>NZ_FNBN01000003.1:487460-1386294 GCF_900102545.1 Chitinophaga filiformis
GGGAACCAAACGGCATCATTCGCGGCAATAGACCCCGTTAGGGGTCTTATTGTTTGTAGCGCGGGGTGCAACCCCGGGAACGGGTGACAACCCCGGGAACGGGTGCAACCCCGGGAACGGATGTCCCCCGGAACGGGCGCAACCCACGAAAACGGAATGGAACCGGGATTTGTACGGGAGATCATAGGTACGCAATGAGCTGACATCTACATTATTTTATCATCTGTCATCTCTCTTTTTCTATAATTATTCCCTGTTACAGCTGTATAATCGATGTATACACGATACTTACAAATGGTATAATATCTTAATCCCTCTTTCCTGTGCGTAATAAATATTTCATATACATTTTCGCTGTATCTTTACTTCAATTAATAAAAACCCGATATTACATTTGAGTAACAGATCTATGTAATATTATGTAACCCTTAAACAGTTAACTGAAAAACCTTGGACGACCCAAATGACCCTGACTACGTATACCATATATGCACCCGAGGTGCAGGCTGCAATACGCATTGCACAGGCGCTGGCAAAAGAACATCACCACGTGAACTATACGCCCGCTCATCTGCTACTGGCATGTCTGCATAAAGAAACCGGTCTTGTTTCACAGCTACAGGCAATGGATGTTGATACTTACTACCTGGAAGAATGGGCAGAAGTGCGCCTGGATAGTATACCCAAGGCAGGACGTTCACCAGAGGAGCCAGAGGCAGATGATTACGCTGCAAACGTGTTGCAGGAAGCAGATGCAGTAAGGATTGAATATGATCTTGATGCTGCAGATGCCTGGTGCTTATTGGTCGCACTCAGTACACCAGGAGTCGGTTTTTCATTTGAGCAGTTAAAGACATTCCCACTACAAAGAACACAACTGCTTACTCACTGTAATAAAAAAGATAATAATAACACTGCGCCTAAAACAACGGTTGTTACAGGTAAAACAACTGCTTATAAATATATTTATCGGCTTACAGACCCGCAGCGGCTGCAAACAAAACATGCACTCGCCGGACGTGATGCCGAAGTGCGTTCTATGTTTGAGATACTGACCCGTAAAGGACGTTCCAGTATCCTCGTAACAGGTGAAGGGGGCGTAGGCAAGACAGCATTGGCAGATGCACTGGCCCGCGCTATTGTCAATAAACAGGCGCCGCAGCAATTGCAGCAAACGGATATCTATGCACTGGATTATGGTGCGTTTATCGCCGGGGCTGCCTATAAGAATGAACTGGAAGATCGCCTGCAACAGATCATTGCTCAGTTGCAGGAGGCCGGAAAACATGTCTTATTTATCGATAACCTGCATACCCTGTTAGATAAACAGCCGGGATCTGCGGGAGGCATTGGCAACGTGCTGAAGGCTGCCATGAACAAGGGTGATATTACCCTGATCGCTACCAGTACACCAGAAGGTTATCGTAAGCTGATAGAACCGGATGGCTTACTGCGCCATTGCTTTGAGATCATACAACTATCCGAGCCGGACGAGTCAACCACTGCACGTATGATACAGGCAGTGATGCCGGATTACGAAAGCTATTACCATCTTAAGGTAGCACCCGAGGTAATTGCAGAAGCCATTAAACTGTCGCGTCGTTATCTCAAGGAGCGTAGCTTACCGGACAGTGCGGTTAACCTCTTAGATCGCACCCTCGCAGCTATACGTACTACACAGGATACCGGCGTGCAAACGCTGGATGATCTCAAGGTAAAGCTGGATGCAGCGGGCGATAACAAAGAAGAATTACTGTGGTGGTATCAGCAATGTATGCGACGTTTCAGCGCATTACTGACCACCCGTTTACAGATGGAACAGGATGTATATAAGATCGATGAGGTGCCGGCATTAAAGGCTGCATTGAACAATATCATCACGCAACTGGAACCCCTGGTGCAAATGCAGCACACAGAGGCTACAGCCACTGACCTGGCTACCATGATCGCAGAAAGTACGGGTATCCCTTTGGGTAAGATCCAGTCGGGAGAACGGGAACGCCTGGTGAATATGGACCTCGAATTGCGGAAACGGGTAGTAGGGCAGGACCATGCATTGAAGACAGTTTCGGATGCTATCCTGGAATCCCGCTCCGGTCTCAGCAGACCCGGTCAGCCGATAGGTTCATTCTTTTTCCTGGGACCAACAGGTACCGGTAAAACGGAGCTGGCAAAATCTTTGGCAGACTTCTTGTTCCAGGATGAGCGGTGCATGATCAGGTTTGACATGTCCGAATTTAAAGAAGAACACTCGGCGGCATTACTATATGGCGCTCCGCCGGGATACGTTGGATATGAAGAAGGGGGATTGCTGGTAAATAAGATCCGTCAGCAGCCCTATGCCGTAGTCTTATTTGATGAAATAGAAAAAGCGCATCCATCAGTATTTGATATTTTCCTGCAGATAATGGACGAAGGTAAGTTGCATGACCGCCTGGGTAAGACCGGCGATTTTTCAAACGCCCTGGTCCTGTTCACCTCCAATATAGGAAGCGATGTTATTGCTCAATCTTTCAGACAGGGAGTCATACCATCTTCCCAGCAATTAATGGAGATCATGGCGCGGAATTTCAGACCCGAATTCCTCGGCAGATTGACGGAGATCGTACCATTCGGTCCTATTCAGCAGGAGAACGTAGTGAAGATATTTGATATTCATCTTAAACATCTGCTGCAGTTACTCGCGCAGCAACAGATCAACCTGGAGGTGTCTGCTGCCGCAAGAGAACAACTGGCGGCAGAAGGATATTCGCCGTTATATGGCGCCCGTCCATTAAAAGAAGTGATCCGTAGCAGGTTACGGAAGCCCTTGTCACGCATGATTATAGAAGGTAGCCTGCAACCCCGTATGACTGTTAAGCTGGATGTAGACGCTCAGGGTACGCTGCAATGGCATACCGGCGCTCAGGAAGTTTAGGCAGGATCAGAAGAAAGGACCATAGAACATTTATTGTTGTAAAAACCAATTGATATGAATGACAATTACGGTATTGGTGGTAACGAGGTGAAGCTCGACGCCAATGAGGCCATTGTTGAGATCTCTCATAACCGGACCCTGTTTGCTGAAAAGTTAACCCAGCAAACACCTGTTAAACCGGAAATCGTGCAGGGACTAACTACTGTAGAAGCAGTATTCGAACATTACAAGCCTGCAGTGAACATGCTGTTCCACGATGCAGAAGGCCGTACTATTCCCGAAAACCTGGAGTTCCACAACCTCGGCGACTTTGGTGTGAAGGGTATTACCGCCCAGAGTACTTTCTTAGATAATCTTGCGACCGAAAAGGAACAGTATCTCAAGATCATGAAACATCTGAAGACAAACAAAATACTGAAGGCTGCTCTGGCTGATCCCGCTGCCAGGCAGGCCTTACTGGAAACTATCCGGGGGTTGGTAGCAGACCTGAATAATAATAAGTAATTGACAACTTGACAACTTGTTCTTATGGCAGAATTACAAAAACAGCAGGAGCAGCCGGAAGCGCTGCAAGGTGCAGCTGCGAAGCAGCAACCCGCGTCCCTGCAGGAAAATTTAGATATACTGGCCAGGTACGGCGGCTTTGACCTGCTGGAAGGTACGATAGAAGGTGTGCAGAATCTTAGCCCCGAACGTAAGGCGCGCCGCAATATCTTTTTAACAGAAAGCAGCAAAAAAGGAGAAAGAGATAAACTGAAAAAGACACTCGAACTCTGGGAGAAAGTGCTGACCGAAGCACAGGATCTGCCCGATATGGTCAGCTTCTGTACAGAACATTCTGAACAGGCAGAAAGAGTGTTGAACAATAACCTGGGTGAAGCAATAGAAGTGACCCGTGAGCTTGAACAGTCGTACCGTAATGTTGCCCTCTTCTTCAAGAATACGGAATCAGATAAAGTGAAAAACGTTGCCTTCATCAACGTGGAACTGGACCAGTTGAAAGACCTGGACAATACCCGCTTTATCGACGCTATTCACCAGGAGCTGGTCAGCAATTATGACCGTCTCGATCTGCGTGATAACTACAGCCTGCTGGTGTTACCAGGTTACCTCGGTTCCAACAAGGTGCTGGAGAAATGGGCGAAGATCGCTTATGAAAATAAGGTGATGCTGGTAACAGACTTCTCTCATCTTGATGCGCCAGACGACGTGATGGAGATGTTTGAAATTGCTAACCTGACCGGTGGTGAAATACATCGCTCCAACGTCATGATGACCTGTAACTGGCTGGTAGGCCGCGGTAAGTTCGACGAGATCAATGAACAGGATAATCTCTATGTTCCTCCATCCGGTGCACTGGCTGGTAAGGTTTACAGAACACTGATGTCGCAGGTAACCGCTGGTAAGAAATTCGGTGGCATGAATGAAGTGGATGGTGTGCGGTTTGAACTGAAGAAGAGTGAAATAGCCAGCCTTGAAAAAATGGGCCTGATCCCCATGGTGAAGGAATACGGTAAGGTAATGGCCTTCAGTGCCAAGACATTGTTCAACGGTGATAATATCGGTTTACAGACATACTCTGTAGTGCGTGTATTTGATTATGTTACCAAAGTACTGATGGACTTCCTGAACCGTCGTGCATTCGAAAACTTCAATGCGAACACCCGTAAGGATCTGATGAAACAGATCATCCGTTTCCTCGACAGCATCACGGGACCTGAAAAACTGATCGAAGACTTTAACGTCCGCAAGTTTGAACAGGACCCTATTCAGAAAGATCGTATTCATCTCAATATACATCTGAAACCATACTTCCCTGCTAAGAACTTCATGATCAAAATGGAAGGTCATAAAGGGGAAGATGCAACAGAATGGGATACCGAATATGAACAGGATAAATCCTGATATGAAAATAGTGAAGCTGAAAGATGGCATGGTCTTCAGCTTCACTATTCCTCATCATTTTAAAAATTAAAAGAAAGGAAAAGATTATCAGATGAAGTATGTCTTAGCAGGCGTCTTCTGTTTTTTATTGTCATGGTGCAATGCGCTCGGACAATCGCAGACAGATAGCATTATTACAACTAAAGGCGCTGTCACCCTTATTACCTGTGGATCAGCAATCACTACATTCCAGATAGGAGATGGAAAGAATTCAGATTATGATTATCGCATAGTAGATGGTAACGTAGTGTTTATACGGCCAACAGTAGCGAATCCAAAAGCTACTAACCTGGTGATCAGGGAAGGAAATAACATACATTACCTCATACTGGCATTCCGTGATAAAGCAGAATTATCCCGGTTGAAATACAATCTTTCTGCAGGTGGTTCCGGCAAGACGGGTACTACAAATACCAGTTCAGGAGATAATACCACTACCGCAACACCTGAGGACAATTCCGCAGCAGATGACGATGCCGCGATAGCTGCGTCAGGTATTGACACCGTCACAGTTGGTAATATCGCAGAAGATTTCCGGAAGCAGAGAAAGGGCGGTCATCAGTATGAAACAACCGCAGATGGTATTACGCTGAGCTTTTCACAGGCTATGAGCCTCAACAACCTGGTGTACTACAGTTTTCATATCAGGAACCGTTCAGGAAAAGCCTATGTGATCAGAAAAGTAACACTGATGCACAAGACGAAAGCAGATACTGCCACGCTGTTCACCATGCCGGTATTATACAGAAAAGGTGCTTCTTCTATAGCTGGCAAGGCGGATGAAAATGTTGTATTTGTTACCGCTGCGCGGGATTTCAAAAAAGAGGATGAGATCATCCTGGTGATGTACAATAAAGCCAGTGAAAACCAGGTAGTGCTGTATACGCCCGTAAGTGCCCTGCCAAAGTATATGATCAGCAAATAGTCATTCATTCACGTGCGTACCATTATTCACATATTGTTTGTTGGCTGTCTTTGCCTGTTTGCATTGACTGGAACTGCACAGCAGGTGAATTTCTGCGGAGAGATTGTGCCTATGGAACGCGACTTCGTTTCCTACAAATTGATGGATGTCATCAAGGGACACCTGAAGTACCGCAACTTCCTGCCGGTGCTGAAAGCCAAGACTGATATTTACTTCCCGATCATTATTCCCATCTTACATCAGTACAATATACCTGAAGATTTTAAATACCTGCCTGTCGTTGAAAGTGGTTTTACCAATGCCACTTCCGCAGTAGGCGCACAGGGCGTCTGGCAGTTTATGCCGGCTACCGCCGCAGCTATGGGCCTGGAAGTGCGATACGATAATGACGAACGCAATCACCTGCTGAAATCTACACACGCCGCCTGTCGTTATCTGCAGCAACTTTACAGCCAGTTGCATTCCTGGACGCTTGCAGCTGCTGCCTACAATTGCGGTGCCGGCAACATATCCCGTAACGTCAGAAAGCAGGGAAGTAATGATTACTATCAGCTCATGCTGAATAATGAAACTGCCCAATACATTTACAAGATCATCGCTATAAAACAACTCTTCGAAAGTCCTGAATTATATATTCCAGGTTTCGGATACAATGTGTTTAATAAAGAGAATGCGAATGTTTCGGTGTTTTCTAAACCCTCGTCAGGGATAGTGCAACCGGGAGAGAAGAATAGGGATTTTAAATCGATCCGTATTACAGTAGATGTGAAATCTAAGGGTAAGTCGCCGGTAGTAGCGGCTGTTTTCGCTGCCAGGTTACAGCAGAACAGCACCTTTGAAGATGGGCAGCTGGTGAGTATTCTATTGCTGGACGATCTGCAGGCGAACGGGGTGTATATACGGAAGAATACTAAGCTGTCGGGCAGGGGCTGGATTGTGAGTGATCGTGTTTATGTGGATCTTGGGTTTGGGAATATGATTACGTTGTGCGATGCCGGTGGGAAGAAGGGGGTGCCGGCAGCGTCATTGAAGTCGGGGGAGGATGTGAGGTTGTTGAAGACATCCTCCTGAGAGGCCTTGTGCTTGCTGTATGATGGTGACATGTCTTTAATGCGCTAATCAGCCGATAGTTTTGTTTAATAATTGGTTCGTTGCTGTCGATGTTAATCGCTTGCCGATCTCACATCAACACCTCATTCATAAATATCCTGTAAGGATAATTATTCGCCGAATGCTCCGTCAACTGTGACAACAATTCATCTTTCAGATAAGTGAGACTTCCCGCTGCATACGTACTGGAAGGTTTAGCCAATATCAACCTGATATCCAGCGTACGGCTATAACCCTCACTGGCGCCTGGCAATACAGACACACCCTTCGACACACTCACTTCCCGCAGCTCATTACCAATCACATAACGGCACAGCGCTTTAATATCTTCCGGCGTCACAATACGGTTACGGCTGAGCAGATGATAACGGTAAAGATTGACCTTTTCGTCTATGCTGAGACGGTCTTTACCTCCCTGGGTATTGGATAGTAATGTAATGGACGCAGGCTGCAACTGCACGCTGCCATACTCCTGCAAACGGCTGCCCATACGTATATTGTTGGCAATACTGCCATTAGTAGTATAAAACTCAATGAAGAGAAAGTCTGCATCTTCCCTTGGCTTGATCATCAAGTAAGGAATATTACCCCGGTTAACGCCCGGTTGTAATTGTTCCTCAAGAGAAGCAATCAGCTGATGCAATTCTCTGATACGGCTGGCAACATAATCATTCCTCACTTCTTCAAAGAGAGAGCTCTCGTCCCTGATCACTTCAATAAGGTAAGCAATGATCTCCTTTGCTTCACGTGAATCAAATCTGCCGATACCACTGCTCCGTACCACAAGTTCTCCTTCCTGCATTTCGCCGGTAGTGGTGAAGTTGCGGACGTGATAGTCTGTCCCTGAAACATCATGTACCCGTTTGATGTCGAAATAAATATCTGATGTGTGCAAGGGCATGATGTTGAGATAACGGTTCAGTCGTTGCGATTGCTCGTTGATACGTTTATTGACAACAGGGAAGCAGTTGATATTACAGAACAGATCTTCCAGTAAAGTATGCCGTATCGCTTCCGGGAATTCAACCCTGATCCAATAAATATCCGGTTGCAGCTTTGTGAGTCCCTGTCCGAATACCTGTTGCAGGGCAGCAGGTGCTGCTGATCGGACAGGGAGATATGCCGGTTTGCTGATAGTGAGGAAATGTTGCCGGAACCGCTTTAATATCTGCTGACTATACTGCGTATTTGTATCGAAGGCAGGTTGCATAATGCTGTCCAGTTCTTCGGAGGCAATATCACGGCTGCTGCTGTAACCGTTTTTTACGGTAAGTTCAGTATCACCGAGGAAGAAACGCGCGAGTGGCAGGTAGTAGTAGAACATTTCCTGCTGATGGGCATTCCTGAGATCGAAGAAGAAGGATAGCTCTTCGAGCGAGGACGGATTTCCTTCCAGGGAAAGACCCAGCCATAAATGATTGGGGGGAGTGTCCGCTTGCAAGGCGCCCTGTAATACCTGTTCCTTGAACCAGTGTTCCCGGGTCTCAAACAGTTTACTGCCGATCGCCATGTATTTGATCTGTCCGCGGAACAGGCGATGCCTGGTCAGGGGCATGAAGAAAAGGTCTTTTGAATTGAAGCCATTCCGCAATGTGTGGAAAAACTGGTGCTCTGCCGTTATAACGGTAGCCGGCTCAGTGCTGGAGGCATGTAGTATACCGTATGCCGGCTGACTACTCGTGATCGGCTCCGGCATCATAATCTGGGCCAGCCGCTCTACCAGGCGTGCATGAGATACATCTACCTCGCCGGAGATCTTTTCGAGTTCACTGGCGCAGGCTTCCAGCAATAACTGCACAATGGGGTCGAAAGATGACTCTACTTCTGCATCGGGGTAACCCCAAAGCCTGGCGGCTGTTTTCAACATGCGGTCTTTGATCCGTTCTTTTTGTTCTCTGGGCATGGCATGACTTTAATCGTAAGACAGCGGGCTCACATAGAAGAAGCTGCTGTAGTGGAATGGTGTTTTATTGCGGGACAAGGTGCCGGTAATGGTCACTTTGATCTTCTTTTTAACCTTGCGGGTATTGAAGCCGGTCAGCTCTTCCTGGCTGACTACGGCCATCACCCTGATCTGTGTTAACCGGCGCTCGTATCGTGAGATGGAGGCTTTTACGGCCATCTCTACCTGCTCTTTCACTTCATTGTTGGATGCCCGGATATCAAAATCCGAATCCCACAGCTTGCAGCCGTACTGCGGATCATCTTTGTTCTCTCCAAGTACGGTGGTGATAAGCAGGTGTATATGTTGCGCCACGGAATCTTCCAGGCTGCAGTCAGGAAGGTCCTTCTTCTGTAGGATGTGGGAGAAGTTCAGTGGCAGTTTATAATACTGACTTTTCATACAGGTAGTGTAAATGATCAGAATATACCCAGGAATTTCTTGTCATATCTTACGCGGATCTCTTTCACACAGCCGTTCTGATCTTTGATCAGGTTCACCAATTCTATTTTGAACCGTTTCTTGCCACGGATCCTGGAGCAGAAATGCGAAAAAGTATCGGTCTCTTTATCATTCAGTAGCACCCGTGCCCCAAGATTATCACAGAGATACTGGGAGAAGTCGGAAGCATTTTTCTGCTTGTCAATCACCTGTGTCAGGAAGAACTTAAACTCGTCATCCGAAATAGCAGGTGTTTTAGGCTTTTCTGGCGCTGCAGGAGCTCCGGCTGACGGATCTGCTGGTTTTGTCTCTTCAGGGAAAGGAATGGGCTCAAAATGGTCATTTGAAGGGCGCTGGGCAGGAGCTGGGAACACGGTGATACGTTTTGTCACCATTTTACTGCTGTCCCCGTTTACGATCAGCGACAGAATGCGCTCTCCCGGAGAGCCAAAAGTATACTTAACCGAATTGCCACCATGGGTTTCTGCATTGGGCTGTAACAGCTGCCATGACCATTTGCTGGCGTTAGGCATGTGATTGGAGTAGGTCACAGACCGTCCTACAAATACTTCTTCCGGACCTTCTATAACAGGGTAGATATCTCCGCGGGTATCAGGCGCTTTTTCCGGAGGGGCATTCAGGATGATTACTTCCTGGCGCCAGTCGCATTTGCCCCTGCGCAGGGTAACGGTGTAGCTGCCTGCTTTGCTGAAAGCATGATATACCTGTAATCCTGGTGCAGTGGCGGTAGAATCACCGAAATCCCAGCTCAGTCCATCATTGCTGCTGCCTTTCAGGTCTGCTCTGAATGTGATCACTTCACCGGCTGTGAATGAATTGGTTTTGTTGGCATGCAGCTGACTGGCTAATACAATAGCCGCCTCACTACAGGTTTCCCGGTTAGATGCCTGGAATGCCAGCAAAACTATGCTGATAGCCAGTAATGACAGAAAAGTATACAATACCATCGGGTCAATATGGCTTGTAATTTTGCTGAAGGGTCTGTACGTATTCACTCTTCGCTCATTTTGGGTCTTGCGCGGGGTCATGGGTTTTTCAATTTCTGCAATTTTAAATATTTTTTTAGATAAATGACTAAACAACCTACATTCGTAGTTGAAATTTTAGTAATTATTGTGTTGTTGAAAGCCTGAATTCAGACCCTGATTAATCGAAAAACCTAAATTAACCCGTTGATGGTAAATAATGCCCAAAAAGCCGCAGTACTCGAAGAAGTCATTGATCATATTCATCGTCTGCATTATGACGTGCGTGCAGAAGTAGTAGTAGGTGAACTGCTGGACAATGATGTGAAAGAGGCTGATGTGGCAGTACAAATGAAGAACGTTTTTACAAGAGCTTTTAATAAAGATATTTTAGATGCACAATTGGATGACTCACAACCTTATCATCCATTTGTAACGCTGACACTCTCGCGCGACGGACTGTACGATCGCTTACCGGAAGGCCTGTTTCATACTTTCTCACCGCAGAAACATCAGGAGGTAAGCGAAATGGTGGCAAACTATAAGAAACATCAGCAGGAGGAACAGGAAGCACGTAAATTCTTCCGTCCGCTGGAACATGAATTCTTCCTGCAACGGGTATTCCTGGAACAAAGAGAGAAACACCTGTTGTTTGATGCTTTCGGGAAAGATGCCGATGCACTGTTCCTGTCTTTCTGGGGCATCCCGCAGGGACTTCCCAAAGGACCGGTTAATAAACTTATCAGGTTAATGCCGTATATTCATCGTATAGCAGGTAACCTGCAACTGGTACAATTATACTTACAGGCTATACTGGATGAACCCGTTGAGATCTCCCGTGAGAACGGACCTGTAGCTGTATCTACTGGTAATCAGACCGGCCTGGGCGACTGCCGGCTGGGAGTGGATACAATGACTGGCAACCTGTTTTATACAGATATGCCGCGGGTACTCGTTAAAGTAGGACCGCTGCAACATCACCGGGTATACGATTTCCTTTCCTGGCAACCTTATGGTAAATTGCTGGAGACTTGTCTGGGCTTCCTGATGCCCGCAGATGTGGAAGTAGAAACGTTGCTGGAACCCCATCCAGATGAAAAACAAGTGGTTGTGGCCGATAGCAGATATAAAGAGGGAATTATGGGATATAATTTTTTCCTGTAGCCTTAAATGGAACTATTTTTGCATGTAATGTTGGCTCTGTAAAACTGTTTTAACCCTTTTCCCAATTGGAAAACTATGATACTTAAAGCGAAAATTTATCTTGTATTAGCTGCCATACTAGCTATCGGATCTCTGATAGTTGGATTGCTGAGCCGTTATATTAAAAACTTTACCCTATATAAGAAAAAGGCATTGTGGTATCTGTTTTTGCTCACGCTCGTATTCGCAGTTATCAGCTCTATTCCTTTCCTCTTCACACATCAGAACCTGGTCAGCCAGTATCTCTTTTACCAGGTATGGTTCCTCGGTCTAGGTATTGCCCATTGCCATATCATGTATACACGGTTCTGGGCAAATGAACGTACACTTGGCTCCGAACTATCCTTTATTGTAGCCATCTGTTTGTTTGGCGGCGTAGGCTTTATGTTAGTGCAGTTCCTTTTCACCAAAGGAGATTTCCTGTATTATCCGATGCTCACCTGCTTCCTCGCATTTGCATTACCGACCTTTGTATACAAGACCTTTGAAAAGATGATGGCTATACCAGCCAAGGTGCATAAGTGGTGGCAGTATCCGGCTTATCATGAACAACCGGAAGTGAATGAAGATGATATGAGAGACCTGATCGTAATTGGGTTTGAACTGGAGAAGAACAGCAGGGACAGTGACCGCACTTATTTCAGGGCACGAACGCCTATTAAGATGGACCTGGGTGACCTGTTCTATCATTTTGTAAATGACTACAACGACCGTTATCCCAATACACCGATCGACGTGATGGACCAGAACGGACAGCCTTACGGATGGGTATTCCATCTCAAATCAAGATGGCTGGGAATAGCCCGTACGCTGGATCCTGAGAAACCTGTATTCATGAATGGTATGCAGGAAAATAGTGTGATCATTTGTAACAGGATTGTGTTGAATAATAATTGAATAACTGATAGTGGTAGTTGACCTGCACAGTTGATCCCTCATATATGTATGTAAACAATCATTTCTTACGTAAACAATCATCCCATGGCAGAGCCGCTCAAACATTTTCCCGTTAACTGGGTGGATGGAATGAAAATAAAAAAGCAGCATTTTGTAGAAACTGAAAATGCCATGCTTGATCAGATCCGGGATGCTATCTCCAGTAGTTTGCATGCGCAGAACTATGGACTATTGCCGGCTAAAGCAGAGAACAAGGAATCGCTCCGTTGCTGGTTCGTAACCGACAACCAGCATCAGTGGCGTATCAAACTCACAGAATGCCGCGCTGTAACTCCGGGTGGCGCCCGTATTGAGATCCCTGAACATACCGTGCATTCACTGAAATATGCAACAACGTTCCCGGAAGCAACTTTCAACTGGGACCCGCAACATACGGAAGGAGCTTACTATATCATGATTCAGGTGAATCCCTTTGACCGTCAGCCAAGTGGAGAACCGCTGCTGCATGAAGATCCACCCCGCCTTCCATATGCTACGCCTGAATACCACTTGTTCGTACAACCGGTATCGCAATTACCAAACGGACAGCTGGGTAGTTACCAGATGGTATTAGGCCGTATCACCGTTACAGATGGCCGGCCGCAGTTGGATGATGATTATATACCGCCCACCAGTATTGTGTCCGCGCATCCTGCACTAGCAGACCTGCACCAGGAGCTGGACCAGTTCCTTGGTCACCTGGAATTGCATGGTGTCCAGATCGTACAGAAGATCTATGGCAGGAATCAGAATAATGATCTGGCACAGGTGGTACTATATATTACAGAAAGGCTGGTGCAATACCTCGGTACACGTATCTCACAGTTCCGCTGGTTAGGTTTGTATCAGTCGCCCGCCGAAATGCTGGAAGTAGTAGCCGGTCTGGCGCGTACTATCAAAAATGCAGTTGATCTACGTGCTGGCACCGGTAAAGAAGAGTTGCTGAATTACTTCTCAGAATGGTGTGAATTAAGGCAGGGAGAACTGGAAACGCTCATGGTAAATTGTGCGAATATACGTTACCGGCATATCGACGTCAGGGAATGCCTGCAACCAATGATCCCCTTTGTTCGTGCAGTCAGCAAACTGTTTGAAAGTCTGAGCAGACTGGATTATATCGGACGCAAAACAGACAGCGGCATTTTTGTGAAAGAGGAGTCAGCCGAAGATGCGGAATACCTGCGTAAGCACAAGACAAAAAGATGGTTCTTCACAGATTAATTTCATTCAAACAATAATTTCATTCAAACAATATAATACATGCGTGTACTAAACAAACAGGAGAGAACAGTCGCCTTTTTATGGTTCCTGCTTTTCTTCGTTATCACGGTAGGGCTCTTTGTACTGGCCGTATTTTTCAACTACCAGGTACCTTCAAGAGAGAACACTGCGCTCCGTAAACAACTGAGCTCTTTCCGCCAGGAACAGGCTTTTCAGGGAGATTTTCTGCAGAAGATGGAGAAGGTGAAAAACAACCTTGATTCTATTAATCTGCCTAATCAGAATGCCAATTACATGGATCAGGTGATAGCACAGGATCTCGTAAATATGCGTAATACCATCCCTAAAGAATCAGTAACACACTACGGGCTGTACAATAATATTATTCAGAATTTATTGTCCATTCAGCAAAGTAAACAACAAATGAGAGGTTTACAGAATGCACAACAGACTATTGCAGAACTGAAAGAGAAGATTGCGGACCTCAATAGAGAACTGGAAACGACGAGAAATGAACTTGATTATAACAGACAGATTATGAGATCAAGATGAGTTAAATTTTTGGTCGTATTAAAGGATTAATTTAAATTTGAAACATAGATAAATACATAAATAGTTAGCTTCATTTATTAGTTCTTTATTGCAAACCTTAAACATTTAACCCATCATGTCCTTCAAATCAGTCTTTGAAGTAGCTGGCAAAAAAATGGTAGTAAAACATTGCAGCTACGATCTCACACAGGAAGTAGACGCTACCGGCCGCCCCTCATCAATAACCCGCGGTGGTCGCATCCGTCTCGTTGTCGAATCAACTGGTGAAACAGATCTCTTTGAATGGATGGTGAACAACTTTGAAAGAAAAGATGGCACCGTTACATTCTTCAAGAGAGATTCTGATGCCGAGTTGAAGAAACTCAATTTTAAAGAAGGTTACCTGGTAAAGTTTGAAGAGTCTTTTGATTCTGACGACAAGAGCCCGATGACCGTTGCATTCACCATTTCTGCCCGGGAATTGAGTATGGGCAGTGGCACCCATATCAACGAATGGGTTTGAGTGGTATGATTTGTTAGCTAAACGAAATTATGCCATGGCCCTCGCGGATAACGCGGGGGCTTTTTGGTTCTTATAGCATCAGTTCCAGAACATCGGCTTAAAGGCAAACCAGCCGAGCACCGGAAATAACTGCATGGGTACAACGAGGCCCGGAAATAATTCGGGGTGATCTACATCTAAGGGAAGACTGATCATAAAAGGGATGATAAGGCTAACAAATGTGCCGCCGGTGAGAAGGAGGTTGGTTAAAATTGTCATATCCTTTTTGAATAGTTTATCGATACCAAAACAGAACAGTGCAATCAGCATCCCGGCAAACAGGGAAGCACTGAATATACTGGCTGTTGATACAATACTACTAAAGGAAATATCCAGTGCAGCAACGTAGATGCGATAATAAAAAAAAGCAGCAAGCCCTGAAAAAGAGCCTGCTGCCAATCCGTTGAGGAAGTATTTTTTAAACATGTAATTGCTTATTGGGTAACCGGAACACTTACATTTAATTTGAACACGTCGTCAACCCTGCCTCCTGCTTCGCCAATACCAAAGTCGACGCGGTTTACATTAAAGTTACCATTAAAAATGCCTCCGTTACCATTTCTTGTGAAAGTGAATGGAACCGTGAATGGTTTCTTCACACCATGCATTTCCAGTTCACCCTGCGCTTCATAACCCGCTGCAGTTTTATTCACTTTTGATGCAACGAAGTGGATGGTGGGATATTTGGATGCATCAAACCATTTGCTGCCTTTTGCATGTGTATTCTTTAAGCCATTGCCGGTATTGATGGACGTTACGTCGATAGTCACGTCAAACCTGGAAGCGGCCAGGTTCTTTTCGTCAAATATCACCTGTCCTTTCAGATCTTTGAAGATACCGTTGGCGCCCGAGCCGGAAAACTTAATAGAGTGGCCCTCTGCAATCTTCCAGTTCTGGGAAGATACAAAGGTGAAAGCAGATGCCAGCAGAATGATGGCAGCTGCAAACGGATAAAATGCTTTTTTCATTGTAGTGTTCATTAGTGTGATTGTGTGGTTCAAAAGTAATCGGATAATTACTCTGCTGCAAAAACGATACCTATAAATAAATGTTAATAAGTTAGCCCCCGCGGTAGATAAAAGCTAACAAATGTTAGTCCGCCGGGACAGGTTTTATGGGAACTTTGTGTCAAAATCAAGACGATGGCATTCCTTTCCGGACTTTTATCAATAGGATTATTATTACTGCTGGCAGGCCACTTATTCAATGTTCCCTGGTTGCAGCAGTGGCAGCACGATGCACAGGTGGCCGCTGCGGTCATGTTTGTACTGATAGGCGTTATGCACCTGGTTACACCCCGGAAACTGACGTATATGATTGAAGGCTGGCTGCCATATGCCCTGGAGCTGGTATTGATCAGCGGTATATTCGAAATAGTATTGGGATTGGGATTATTGATCCCTGGTGTCAGGAACTATGCTGCATGGGGACTGATCATATTACTGATCCTCATGTTCCCTGCAAATATTTACGTAGCGGTAAAGCAATTACCTGCGCCAGGCGGTTTACCGGCAAAAGCCTGGTATACCTGGAGCAGACTGGCCTTTCAACCTGTTTATATTGCGTGGGTGTGGTGGTGCGTGCGTTAAAGCTCCCGTCTGATACGGCTCAGGCTTTCGGGTGCTATGCCCAGGTAAGAGGCAACGTATTTTACGGGTATCTGCTGTACTACCTGCGGATGTTCTTCCAGCAGCTGAAGGTACCGTTCTTTGGCACTGAATTGCAAAAAGGCCAGCTCCCGCTGATACTTACGGACATACTGGTATTCTGCCAGCAAACGGCCGGTATGTTCTGCCGCATGACTTTTCCTGTATAGTTCCTGCAGATCGGCGTAATAGAAAGCAAAGCCATTTACAGGCGTTATAGCCTGCAAAGATACGATAGAGGGCTGCTGGGTAATAAAAGAGGCGTAGGCGGTCGAAAACTGGCCCGGAAATGCGAAATCGAGGGATACTTCCTTGTCCTGGTGTACGGTGAATACCCTGACAATACCCGACGAAATAAAATAGATCGCAGAAGAAACCCTGCCCATATGAGCAAGAAAAGAGCCGTTACTGAACTCCACAGGTTGCAGTAACGGCTCAAATAAATGCCAGTTATCTCCCGAATGTTTGTCAAGCTGTAATATGGCCTGTTTTACCTCGTTGATATCTGGCATGTCAGGTATTTTAAATCAGATCCTTCTTAGTTTCAGCGACTGTACAAAGTGATGGCTGCCCTTTTCCAGTATCAGGCTGGCCCTGAAGCGGGTAGGCATAATGTTCAGTTCCAGGTTTGGTTTGTTGATCTCATTCCAGATGTTGGTTGCAAATTCTTCTGATTCCGCATCGGATAAATGTGCATACCTGTGGAAATAGGAGTCAGGGTTCTGGAAAGCTGTTTGTCGCAGGGACTTGAACCTGGCGATATACCATTGTTGCAGGTCTTCCAGTTCCGCATCCACATAGATGGAAAAGTCAAAGAAATCAGAAACGAAGATAGTAGGTTCACGCTGCTGTTGCCTTGGTCTTACCTGCAATACATTGATGCCTTCAACGATCACAATATCAGGAGATTCTATCCATTGTAGCTGGTTTGGCAGGATGTCGTATTCCAGGTGACTGTACACAGGGGCAGCTACCCTTTCCCTGGCAGACTTAACATTGGCGAGGAACTGTATCAGTCCGCGGATATCGTAGCTCTCGGGAAAGCCTTTGCGGTTCATAATACCCCGCTGTTCCAGTACCCGGTTGGGGTAAAGGAATCCATCCGTGGTGACGAGGTCTACTTTGGGATGGTTAGGCCAGGCTGACAGCAAACGTTGCAGCACGCGGGCTGTTGTGCTTTTGCCCACAGCCACGCTACCGGCAATACCGATTATAAAAGGCACCTTCAGGAACTGACTGCCCAGAAAGCTGTTGGTGGCAGCATGGAGTCGCTGCGCACTGCTCACATACAGGTTCAGCAAACGGGAAAGCGGTACATAAATCTGGGTGATCTCGTCCATCGTCAGCGGCTCGTTCAGCCCCTGCAGCGTATCGATGTCATTGAGTAAGTGTAACATGGGATCGTCACTCCTTTTCGCCCATTCTTCCCTGCTGATTGTAATATAGGGAGCATAATTATTCCTCGTCATGAAGATTTTGTTGCCAGTTTACGTGTTGTTACCTGTTTTTTCAGGCTGCTAAGCTATGTAAACCGTTTTAACATTCAAAAATTCATGTGTGCCTTCAAGAGAGAGCTCCCTGCCGTAACCGGACTGTTTTACCCCTCCGAAGGGCAGGCGGGCGTCTGAACGTACCATGGCATTGATGAATACATTTCCGCTATCTACCTGCCGGGCCAGCCGTCTGGCTTTATCAAGGTCGGTGGTCCAGAGGGAGGAACCCAGCCCGAAAGGCGTCTGGTTGGCCAGCTGAATGGCATGGTCTTCATTGGCTGCTTTGATGATCACTGCCAGCGGACCGAAGGTCTCTTCTTCAAAAGCTGTCATGCCGGGTTGTACGCCGGTGAGTAGGGTAGGAACGAAGTTAGCCTCCTGGTGCTGCCCGCCTATTGCTAAACTGGCGCCCTGGGCAACAGTTTGCTTTAGTTGATGCGCCAGCTCTGCTGCCAGATCAGGTCGCGCCATGGGACCCAGGTCCGTCTCCGGATCGAAAGGATCTCCCTGGCGCATATGTCCAAGAATACTGCTCACCTTGTCGGTAAAGTCGCCCACTACGGCTTCCTCCACGATCCAGCGTTTGGCTGCGATACACGACTGTCCGGCGTTTTGCATGCGGGCTTTCACGGCTATTTTAGCTGCTTCGTCCAGGTTGGCATCCTTCAGCACAATAAATGGATCACTGCCACCCAGTTCCAGTACTGACTTCTTTATGTATTTCCCTGCGAGTGCGCCAACACTCATACCAGCGCCAGTGCTGCCCGTAAGGGTAACTCCCTGTACCCGTGGATCAGCTATCACAGGTTCAATGTTCTTTGAATTGACCAGCAATGCCTGGAAAGCACCTTCCGGGAACCCTGCTTCCAGGAACAGGTCTTCCATGGCCAGGGCACAGCCGCTTACATTACTGGCATGTTTCAGCAGGGCAGTATTGCCGGCCAGCAGGTTAGGAATCGCGAAACGGAACACCTGCCAGTAGGGGAAGTTCCAGGGCATAATAGCCAGTATGATGCCTTTAGGCTCATATGATACATAGCTTTGCTGCGCATCAGAGGTGATGAGCTTGGGTTGCAGCATTTCAGCAATATGTTCTACATAATATTCAGCGGAGGTCGCGCACTTCAATACCTCGGCTTTTGCCTCCTTAAGGGTTTTCCCCATTTCCCGGGTAATGATAGCCGCATGCTCTTCTACATTCGTCTTCAGTAAACCCGCCAGCTTCAGCATCCAGTCGCAGCGTTCCTGCAGGCTGGTATGCGATAAATGACGGTATGCCTGGTAGCCCCATGCGAGCCGTTGTTCAATGTCAGCCTCTGAATGTGCGGCATATTCAGCTATTGTTTCCTGATTGTATGGATTGATACTTCTGAAGGTGCTCATATAAAACAGTTTACACTATTGCAAACAACTTACATGACTGCCTGCAACAGTGTAAATGTAACGTTTATAAAGCATCTCCGGTGGAATGGATGATGTGTGGAAATTATTCGGTATAACGGAACAGTAAAGGACTGCAATTGAAGTAGTTTGTGAAAGCGATAGCAAGCGTTTTGAAGGAGGTGTATCCGGTTAATAGTGCAATGCTGTTTAATGGCATATCCTGATTAACCAGCATTTTGGCGGCGCTTTCCATACGGTAAAGATGTATGAAATGATTGACGGAAATGCTGTTCAGCTGGTGGAATCCTTTCGCGAGAAAGTTCGCACCGATGCTGAACCGCTGACACAGGTACTTCAGTGTAAGTTGTCTGTGTATATTCCATTTGATATATTCTTTCACACGGTCCAGTACAATAACATCATGCGTTATCAGTTCCATCTTGTTGTTCCTTTGAGGCAGGAGCTGCGCTATAAAATGTTCAAGCATGAGCATACACTTTTTCTCCCGGTAAAAGACGGTCGCTGCCTCATTGAAACGGCAATGCCTGATATCCTGCACCAGCATCATGAAATAAGCATCCAGCATTACCTGGCGGGGAGCGTTGATCATGCCACCTTTGTTTTTCTCTGCTTCCAGTACTTTCCTTTTAATATCGTAAAACAGCCGTTTGAATGAGGGTTGCTTTAACAGGCGGAATAAGGTGTCATTTTTGAAGCTGGTGTGAAAAAAGCAATGTTTGCCTTGCGGAATAATGGCAACATTGATCGCTTCGAGGTAAAAGAGGTTCACTTCTTCTTTTCTCAGTTCCACGCTGTCTGTACCGTTTACAAACGCATCCACATCGTTGTTGTCGAGTGAAATATGCAGGTGAAGGGACGGCTTCAGTGGAGTAGGTAATACCTCTGTTTCAAGGGCTTCGCATATTACCTGGTGTTCAAATACCTCAAATAAACCGGCCTCCATTTTTTGCAGGAAAACAGTCTTCCGGGCATCGCCGTGCAGTGTCATCGTGGAATGTTGGATGATGGCGCCGGCGAATCTCGGGGGTACATCTGAAACAGAGAATATATCCTTAAAAAATTCAACTGCCGTTGCTGAAAACAAAAACATGTTGGGTTGGTTTTAGGGTGAATAACGTAGTCTGACATTCACCCCGCATTATGCTGGCATGAATATCATCAGGATATTACATAACATGTATCAGCTGTAGTTAACAACCATCTTGTGGTGAAAAGGCGGCGGCAACCTTAACCGGATAACAAGAGGGATATTGTTATTAAATAAGCATTCAAATGACAAACAATAGCATGCAGATTACATTCTCAGTAGCTATCTGAGAATAAAATTATCCTTTTGTTTATTGTCAATAGTTAATAACTCGTTAACGATTGAATGATCTGCCTGAAATCTTCCTATCTGTTCCAGTTTTAAACAAGTATACATGGATGGATGTTAATATCTGAGAGATAATTTATAATGAATAGATGAGATATAAATGTTGTTGCATTCACCAGATAATACTTGAGTACAATAACACTATTTTATCTATATGCTTGAAATAGGTTATATTTAACAATAACCCAAACACAACACAAATGAAGTCAACCAGGAATCTAATTCGTATTGTATTCTTAATGCTATTTCTGTATGTACCATTAGTAACGGTATATGCCCAAAAGCAAAGAATAACCGGTAAAGTCACCGATGCCACTACAGGAGTACCACTTGAAGGGATCACCGTGCGGGTAAAACAGGGCAACGCCGGTACCTTGACCGGCAAGGATGGTACCTTTTCCATTGAAGCAAAAACAGATGATGTGCTGGAACTGAGTGCAATTGGTTTCAGGCAATTATCTGTTCCTATAAACGGCCGTACACAGGTGGATATACAGCTCACTTCCACAGTATCAGAGCTGACACAGGTGGTACTGGTGGGTACCCGTTCCGGCGGACGGGCAAAGATCGAGACCCCTGTTCCGGTGGATGTCATTTCCCTTAGCCAGGCCGCCTATCCTACGGCCAAGATGGATCTGACGGCCCTGCTCAACGTGTCTGCGCCTTCCTTTAACTATAACAAGCAGAGTGGTAGTGATGGCGCTGACCAGATTGACCTGGCTACGCTTCGTGGCCTGGGACCAGATCAGACCCTCGTGCTGGTAAATGGTAAACGCCGCCACCAGACAGCTTTCGTGGCCGTATATGGTACCCGTGGCCGTGGTAACTCAGGTACAGACCTCAATGCTATTCCCGAAGCAGCTATTGACCGTGTAGAAATACTCCGTGATGGCGCTTCTGCACAATATGGTTCTGATGCTATCGCAGGTGTGATCAATATCATTCTTAAGAAAGATGTGAATCACCTGTATGTGAATGCCGGTTATGCCGGTTATTATGACCATAAATACAATACCTACTTCGGTAAGGAATTAAACCAATACAAGAATAACGGCGCCATCGACGGTAACGCCGTTTCTGTCGGACTGAATTACGGCGTATCGCTGGGTAAGCATGGCGGCTTCCTGAACTTCTCTGGCAACTTCCTGAAGCAGGGCAAAACTTTCCGCCAGGTGCTGGATACCAATCTTGCTCATCCAGATGCCCTGCCGATTAACGTGGTAAGAAGATCCTATGGTGATGCTTCCAAAACTACCGGTGGCGGTATGCTGAACCTGGAACTGCCTTTTGCTGACGGACGCACTACTTTCTATGCCTTTGGTGGATATAACCATAAGTTTTCCGATGCCTATGCCTATACCAGGCATTTCAATGGGAATAACCCCAGTTCCAGCGGACATCCCGATCGTTTCCCTACAGACGCGAACGGGAACCTGATCTACTATTCTGATATCATGTACCCGGTTACCTCTCCCGGTGGTCTACCTAACGATACCGTGTTTGATCCGCATATTCAGAACAAGATCGATGACTGGTCTGCAGCTGCCGGTATCAAAGGTGAGTTTGGCAATGGCTGGACCTGGGATCTGAGCAATGCCCTGGGCCGTAACAATTTTCACTTCTATGGCGATAAAACTTTCAACGCCTCTATGGGCGCCAACACGCCTACCCATTTTGATGATGGAGGATTCTCTTTCCTGCAGAACACAGCCAATCTAACCGTTGGTAAGGATATCGCTGGTGTAGCCGCAGGCCTGCACTTAGCGCTGGGTGCTGAGTACAGGTATGAGAATTATAAGATCTATGCGGGAGAAGAAGCTTCCTACAGAAATTATGATCCTACTTTCTTTAAGGCCACAGGTGCACAAGGTTTCCCCGGGTACCGTCCTTCCGATGAAGTGGATGCCAACCGTTCCAATGTGGCCGGTTTCGTGGACGCAGAACTGGATGTAACAAGCAAGTGGTTGATAGGCGCCGCAGTACGTGCTGAAAACTATAGTGATTTTGGTTTCACCAGCAATTATAAGTTTGCTACCCGCTATAAAGTAACACCTAATTTTAACATCCGCGGTTCTGTCAGCACAGGTTTCCGCGCTCCTTCACTACAGCAGATCAACTTCAGTTCCCAGTATACCAACGTACAGGGAGGACTAATTACTGAAGTGAAAATTGCTCCCAATACGAACAGTATTACAAGAGCTGCAGGCATCCCTGATCTGAAGCAGGAGAAGTCAGTGAACGCGAGCCTGGGCTTCACCTGGAAACCGCTGAGCGCACTGTCGGTAACTGTAGATGGTTATCTCGTAAAAGTAAAAGACAGGATCGTATTGTCCGGCCAGTTCAGCGCCAGCGATACCACACTGTCTGAAGAACTGTACAACACTTTAAACTCATTGCATATAGACAACGCACAGTTCTTCGCCAACGCGGTAAATACAACCAATACCGGTATCGACGTAGTGATCGACTATAACAAACGTTGGGCGAACCAGCGTTTCAGGGCATTACTGGCAGCTAACTTCCAGCACATGAAGATCGACAAGATCAATGTACCGGAAAGACTGAATGACTCTTACCTGCACAGAAAATCTTTCTTCAGCGACCGCGAAGAACGCTTTGTACTGGCTTCTGCACCTCCGGTGAAGATTGGCCTGAACCTGGACTACGGTATCAACAAATTTGGTGTAAGCGCTCACGTGACTTACTTCGGTAAAGTGGAACTGTATGGTTATGGTTGGAGCGGAGACCTGGCTGGTACAGGTATTAATCCGGTAGTAGGTCTGGATAGCGATCCTGACAAACTGGTACCTGAGCTATTCAAATATAAAGGCAAGGCCGTAACAGACCTGGCTGTAAATTATAAAATCACCAAACAACTTAACTGGTTCGTAGGTGCTGATAATATCTTCAATGTACACCCTTCATTGGGCGTTGTGAACGGAGCCAGGTTATCAGCTTATGACAGCGAGAGCGGTGGCGCATGGGATGCAGTGCAGATGGGTTTCAATGGTATCCGTCTCTTTACACGTTTTGTGCTGACATTATAATGGATGATGTAAGTATAAATAAAAAGGTCTCGTATTAAACGAGACCTTTTTATTTATATAATGTTGTTCCACTCTTTGCTTATTCAGCAACTGTGGAGATCTTGATCGTGTTGGTAGGCAGGTGTTCTGCTACTGGCGTGCTGCCGGTGTTTACTACAATGTCGGCTGGTTTCACGAAACCTCTTTCTTTCAGGATATTGATCTGGTCAGAGATGATTCCATCCAGGCTTTCTTCACCATCATAGAAGAAGGCGCGTACACCCCAGCTCAGGCTCAGCTGATTCACCAGTGTTTTTTCCTTGGTGAAGATGAACAGCGGAGAACGTGGACGGTAGCTGCTCAGCATGAAGCCGGTGTAACCGCTCTGGGTCATACCGATCAGCGCATCAGCATCCAGGTCTTCTGCCATCTTACAGGCGTTGTAACACAGGGCATCGCTCAGGAAGGTAGGAGAGTGACGGTGAGGGATCAGGTTACGGTTGTAGATGATGTCTTCTTTCTCTACTTCACCGATGATCTTTCTCATGGTCTGGATCACCAGCTCAGGGAACTGACCTGTTGCGGTCTCACCACTCAGCATTACGGCATCAGCACCTTCCAGTACCGCGTTCGCTACGTCAGTGATTTCACTACGGTTAGGACGGGTACGGTCTATCATGCTTTCCATCATCTGCGTAGCCACGATTACAGGCTTAGCACGGTGGATACATTTACGGATGATATCTTTCTGGATCATTGGGATCTGCTCAACAGGCAGTTCCACACCCAGGTCACCACGGGCGATCATTACGCCATCGCTTTCCCAGATGATTTCCTTCAGGTTCGCAATTGCTTCAGGTTTCTCGATCTTGGAGATCACCTTCATTTTGGAATTGCGTTCTTTCAGGCGTTTGCGGATCAGCTGGAGGTCATCTACGTGTCTAACAAAGGACAGGGCAACCCAGTCACATTCGTGATCGATGATGAATTCCAGATCCACGATATCTTTTTCGGTCAGTGCCGGCAGGGAAACTTTGGTATCTGGCAGGTTGAAGCCTTTTTTGGAAGACAGTACACCTGGCAGGGTTACTTCAGCTTTGATCTCGCCTTCGGCAGTGATCTCTCTAACTACGGTTTCAATTTTACCGTCATCCAGGAGGATTTTCTGACCTGGTTTAACGTCTTTGTGCAGGTCTGCGTAGGAAACGTAGATCTTAACGGCATTACCCACTACTTTCTCATTCACGAAGGTCAGGATCTGACCAGCCACCAGTGGCAATGCATTGTTCTCGATCTCACCAACACGCAGTTTAGGGCCTTGCAGGTCAGCCAGGATGGCTACATTGTAAGGCTCGGTTTTGTTGATCTGACGGATATACTGGATAATACGCAGTTTATCCTCGTGCGAGCCATGTGAGAAGTTCAGACGGAACACGTTAACGCCGGCTCTTACTAATGCAAGTAAGCCTTCATAGGTATCGCAGGCTGGGCCGACAGTTGCTACGATTTTGGTTTTGTGCTGGGAATGTGCACGGGAAGCTTCATGATCCATCTGTTTGTGTACGTATTTTGATAAATCTTTTGTACTCATAGCTCTATTTTTTAACTCGCAAGTATTTTAACCATCTTTAACCATTCCGGATCAAGGTGCTCTTTGGCTTTGATAGCCTGTTCCAGAGGGGTATATTGGATTTTGTTGTTTACAATGCCTACCATTACATTAGAAGTACCGTTTAACAGTGCTTCTACTGCTGCATAACCCATACGGCTGGCCAGGATACGGTCCTGACAGGAGGGAGAGCCACCACGCTGTATGTGCCCGAGGATACATACACGTGTATCCAGCTGCGGACAACTGGCTTTTACCTGACGGGCTACTTCTTCAGCACCGCCGGCGATGGAACCTTCAGCAACTACTATGATATTCACCAGCTTCCTGCGGCGCTCGTTCGTCTGCAGGTCTTCAATGATATCCTGTACATCGATCAGGTGTTCCGGGGTCATGATGTGCTCAGCACCAGTGGAAATACCACTGTGCAGGGCAATATAACCTGCATCACGTCCCATTACTTCTATAACAAATAAACGGTCGTGCGCATCAGCTGTATCGCGGATCTTGTCAATTGCATCCACAGCTGTGTTCACTGCCGTATCAAAACCGATAGTAAAATCAGTACCTGCAATATCCTTGTCGATAGTGCCAGGTAAACCGATACATGGAATGTCAAACTCCTGGCTCATCTTATATGCTCCGTTGAATGAACCGTCGCCTCCGATAACTACGATACCATCAATATTGTGTTTCTTGAGATTTTCGTAGGCTTTCTGTCTGCCTTCTGCTTCATAAAACTCTTTACAACGTGCGGTCTTTAGAATAGTACCCCCCCGCTGAATGATGTTAGCCACAGATTTGGACTCCAAGGGAAATATTTCATTCTTCAGCATTCCCCTGTAGCCATACATAACACCATACACATTTAACTGATGGTAAATTCCGGTCCTTACAACTGCACGAACGGCGGCATTCATGCCAGGCGCGTCTCCGCCTGATGTAAGAACTGCGATGTTAGAAACTTTTTTCATAGTTATGTTTATTTCCCTCTCTTCGTTTTTATGGTGGATTTCAGGGAATCCTGTGTCTTCTCATCAGCTTCCATATCTCCTGTATACCCCTAACGTGTGATATTGCATCCCCTGTTTTCCAACCCCCTGCTTTTACCTTTTTTCCTGTAAATCACGCTGCTTATGCATAAATTGCCAGGAAAATATCTAAGTGGCGCACAAAAATAACATTTTGCGTATTCTTTCTAATAGTATTCTGATGAATTACACGAAATTTTCATTTTTAATTAACCAATCAGATAAAATTTTTAAAAAATATACATAGATATAATTTAAATGTAAACCCAAATAGTTCAAATGAAAACACGTACACTCAGACATCCTATCTTTACTTTTTTGTATTTATTTATGATAACAGGACCAGCAATGGCGCAACAACAGAACGGAATTATTTATCCGCAGACCAATAAAACAGACGTTACAGACAACTACCATGGTACCATCGTTGCCGATCCGTATCGCTGGCTGGAAGATGATAACAGTCCCGAAACCAAAGCGTGGGTAAAGGCAGAGAACGCCGTTACCAACGATTATCTTAATAAGATTCCCTTTCACGGAGCTATTAAGAAGCGGCTTGAAGAGCTGTGGAACTACCCGAAGGTAGGCACTCCATTTAAAAAAGGAGAGTATTACTATTTTTTTAAGAATGATGGATTGCAGAATCAGGCCGTGCTGTACCGCCGGAAATCCCTGACAGGTACGCCTGAGGTTTTCATTGATCCTAACAAGTTCTCAGAAACAGGTACTGTAGCATTGGGTAGCATCTCCTTTTCAAAGGACGCGAAATATATGGCCTACCAGATTGCCAAGGCAGGTTCTGACTGGCAACAGGCCTTTATAATGGATGTGGAAAGCAAACAACTGCTGAAAGACTCGATCGACTGGATCAAGTTCAGTGGCATCTCCTGGAGGAAGGATGGCTTTTACTACAGTCGGTACGACAAGCCCACAGAAGAGAGCAAACTATCCAAAAAGAACGAATTCCATAAAGTATACTTCCATCGCCTGGGCACTTCCCAGGATCAGGATGAGCTGATCTACCAGGATAAGGAACATCCGCTGCGCACCCTTGGTATAGATGTTACAGAAGATGAACGCTTCCTGATCCTGCATGAATCTGAAGGTACTTCCGGCAACCAGCTATCCTACTGGGACCTGCAGGACCCTAACCAGAAAG
Source organism: Chitinophaga filiformis (assembly GCF_900102545.1). Taxonomy (GTDB): domain Bacteria; phylum Bacteroidota; class Bacteroidia; order Chitinophagales; family Chitinophagaceae; genus Chitinophaga; species Chitinophaga filiformis. Next base: position 514,922 of record NZ_FNBN01000003.1, read on the forward strand.
AATTCAGGTTGCTGGTAAAAGGCTTCGAGTTCGAACCCAATGTGATCGACAATGACGGCGATAAACTGCTGATCATTACCAATGAGGGAGCGCCAAACTATAAGGTCGAGCTTGTAGATCCGAAGAATCCTTCCAGTCGTAAGCTCATCATACCTGAACAAAAAGAAGTATTGCAGGGAGTGAGCACTGGTGGCAAAAGACTATTCGCTACCTATCTGAAAGACGCCTCTTCAAGGGTAGCCCAATATGCTTATGATGGTAAGCTTGACTGGCAGATCGCCCTTCCGGGTATTGGTACTGCCGGTGGTTTTTCGGCGACTGCTGTGGATAAGGAGTTATTCTATTCCTTTACATCCTTTGTAGCGCCGGCAACTATATATAGATATGACATTGCCACGGGTAAGTCAAGCCTCTACATTAAAACAGAAGTAAAGTTCCGCCAGGAGGATTATGAGACCAAACAGCTTTTCTTTACCAGCAAGGACGGTACAAAAGTGCCTGTGTTCCTGTCTTATAAGAAAGGTATTAAGCTGAACGGTCAGAATCCCGTACTGCTCTACGGTTATGGTGGTTTCAATATCCCTATGACACCTGGGTTCAGCGTTTCCAATCTCTTCTTCATGGAGCAGGGGGGGATTTACGCTGTAGTGTCTTTGAGGGGAGGAAATGAATATGGTGAAGCATGGCACAAGGCGGGTATGCTGGAGAAAAAACAGAATGTATTTGATGATTTCATCTCGGCTGCAGAGTTCCTGGTAAAGTCTAAATATACCAGTCCTTCGAAACTGGCTATCCGTGGAGGCTCCAATGGCGGATTGCTGGTGGGTGCATGTATGACACAGCGCCCTGACCTGTTCAAGGTGGCATTGCCTGCAGTGGGAGTGATGGATATGCTGCGTTTCCAGAACTTTACCATTGGCTGGGCATGGGTAACCGAGTTTGGTACAAGCGCTAAAGCGGATCAATTCCCTTATCTGTACAAGTACTCTCCGCTGCATAACCTGAAAGCGGGTACGCAGTATCCGGCTACGCTGATCACAACCGCAGATCATGATGACCGCGTGGTACCGGCACACTCGTTTAAATTTGCCGCTGCTCTGCAGGCGGCTAATGCCGGTACTAACCCAACGCTTATACGTATAGAAACGCAGGCAGGCCATGGCGCTGGTAAACCGACTTCCAAGCTGATCGACGAATCAGCCGATGTATGGGCGTTTACCATGTATAACCTGGGTATGAGCTTTAAATAAATATAGACTAATTAACGTCAAAGGCCGTATCACACCGATACGGCCTTTTTTTTCAGTTCACTTACTGGCTGAAGCCTTGATCAATCGTAATTTAGGATGACCCTGACTCCTTGTATGTAGTTCTTACCTCATTATAGTGCCATCTTTTACTAACGGTACAGGTGCCTGGAAACGCAGATACGGTTTTCCCGAATGCTTTTCTATACAGCACTTATATGAGTATTTTTAATAATTTTACGTCAATTCTAAACCAAGAATTCCTATACATGAGACACTTATACCTATCTGCTTTAACAGTAGCCATGCTGTTAGCGGCCGCCTGCAGTAAAGACGGCGATTCTGGAACTCCAACGCCCCAACCGGCCCCTGACAAAACCCAGGTTTCCTTTAACTATAACCAGATCGGAGCATTTGAGCTTTCCACAATGCCTACTGGACCAGGCATTTATGCAAAAGTCAGCAATGGCGTATCCGGCAGGGCATTTACTTATGAACTGGCCGGCAGCAATGGCCTGAAAAAAGCAACAGATACATTGGTGAAAGGCAGTGGTAAGCTGGATGCAAGTGGTGGCGCAACACTCCAATTAAATGGATTAATGCATTACCGTGATGGTGAAATGACCCTGAAGGTAACATTTAGTGGCCCTGATACAACAATACAGGCAAAAACCGAAAAGGCCGAATACAAGATCAGAGACTACCGTGATTTCATCAACATGTTTACCATCCGTAATCCTGATGTATCAGATCATTATGTGCAGGTACAGGATTTCGCTTTCCCGGATACGCTGTTCAACAGGGCTCCTTGCTTTCGCAGCCTGAAGGGCAGTTATGACGGACAGGGACACAAGATCACAAACCTGAAGATCAACGCGCCTCATAAAGAAAACGAGGCTTCATACATAGGCTTGTTCTCCTATGCAGACAGTGGCAGCATAATAAAGAATATCAGGCTCGAAATTGCTCCCGAGGGCCTTGTGGGCTTGGAGGGACAATTTGGAGGTATAGTAGGTTTTTCCTGGAAAGCAAATATTATTGCTTGTTCGGTGAAAGGTAATATTCTGGCAGGAATGGAAGCATCTTCATACGCAGGTGGCATTTCCGGATTCAACTACAGGACCAATATGACAGGTTGTTCTTTCCGTGGACATCTGAAAGCAAGTAACGTAGGGGGCCTGATGGGCAGTTTCGGAGAGTGCAACATCAACATGAGTTACTCTTATTTCTCCTTCGAAGCCTATGGTGCTGGCGGACTCGCCGGTGTGCCTGGAGGAGATGGTCATATATCCAACAGCTATGCTATTGCACATGATTACAACGCGGATGTCTCCCGGTTCCGTGCCGTGGGGCCAACGTCAACCAACAGCACTTCTGTTATCACCAATTGTTTCGCAATGGCAGGTACCCCTGAACCGGGCGTAAGAATGGCCACCACTATCTCAGAACTCGGTCTGCAGGCAGGTACGCTGGAAGTAGCAGAATGGCCGGCCGGTATCACCGCTCCGGCAGATAAACGACCATTCAAATTAGACACAGATCTTGACCATCCATTAAAATTATGGTGGGAATAAGACTTCTGCTTATCTGAGCCATCGATAGTCAAAAAATAAGGCTGACCAGCTGGTCAGCCTTATTTTTTGCCAGAGAGCGTTAGCAAATATCGTATGTCCGTGTAAGCGATCTTCATGTTTTGAGCTGATTTATATGCTTTCCGGGCTCTCGGACCTGCAGTCCATGCTGTATGCAGCCTTCCTGTCTGGCTGCAATTACCTCCACTTCAGCGTCCCGTCATTGCAGATAGGAAAGGATAAACCCATTGTTCCGCTGTAATTGATAATTCGGAATTGAAACTGAATTCGTAATTTTAGTAAAAGGCATAGAAATGAAGGTATTAATCACAGGAAGCAATGGATTATTGGGCCAGCACCTTATTCCAGTTTTTTTGGAGGATGGCCGGTATCAGGTAATAGCCAGCGGAAGAGGCCCTAACCGCCTGCCCATGCAGACGGGATATACCTACGAAGCTACCAATCTGCGGGATGCCACCAGTGTGCGGCACCTGCTGGAAAAGCACCAGCCGGATATACTCATCCACGCTGCTGCTATGACACAGGTAGATGACTGTGAACGTAATAAAGACCTCTGCTGGGATACCAATGTAGCTGCAACGCGTTATTTACTGCAGGCTGCCGAAAAGACCAACACCTTCTTCATATTCCTGTCTACCGACTTTGTATTTGACGGTTTACAGGGGCCCTATGCAGAAGAGGATGCAGTCAACCCCATCAGCTATTATGGTTCCAGCAAGGTGGCGGCAGAAAGTATGGTCCGTAACAGTAAACTTCCGTGGGCTATCGTACGTACAGTACTGGTATACGGTGTAGCGGCCGACCCCAAACGCAGCAATATTATCACCTGGGTAAAGAGTAACCTGGAGCAGGGTAAGAAACTGAAGGTCGTGGATGACCAATGGCGTACCCCAACGCTTGTACAGGATCTTGCGATAGGATGCAAACTGGTAGCAGATAAAAAAGCCACCGGTATATTCCATATCTCAGGCAAGGAAACACTGACCCCTTATCAGATGGCAGTACAAACTGCCGGTTATTTTAAACTGAACACACAGCTTCTTGAAAAGGTAGACGCCAAAAGCTTTACACAGCCTGCGAAACGCCCCGCTAAAACAGGTTTTGTTATAGACAAGGCCGTGAAAGAGCTGGGTTTTGCTCCCCATAGTTTTGAAGAAGGGCTGGAGATCGTTGCAAAAGAGATCTAGTGTATCTATAGCTCCAGGTACACGTTTTCCCCAATGTAATTCAGGATCAGAGCTGACTGTAGTTTTCATGAAGAGACAGATTGTCTCAGGGAGGCCTATTGCCTGTTGTCAAGGGGAATTTTCTATTGTCCCACGGGATGGCTGTGGTTGAAGGCAGGTTCCTTCTCAGGGATGTTTATTCCACTGGATGGTGTCTTTCTGGTATCAGTAAGTGACCTTTCTCATTGTTGTGAGATACTTTGATGAAAGATAGGACAGGCGTAAAAGAGGCGGGGTAGCACTTTCGCCATTCCGGAAATGCTACCCCGCCTGTTATAATGTATAGATCACTTTCAGGGCTTAGTCAGCTCCAAAAAGACTTTAATTTTAGGTGTATACTTCTTTGTCATAGAATCTTTCATAGTGGTAGTATCTGCTGCCGGCGTCCGGAAGTGCTCGCCCAGCATGAATGACGATGAATCCCGGTTAGCTCTCAGCACCACTGGCTGCCCCCCAGCCTTTCTGCTTTTTGTACATACTTTCTCCAGCTTTTCTTGTTGGAAATACCTGAAAAATAATGTCATATTCCAACATCGCTGGCGTAGCTGGTGCAGCCGCAGCTGCCTGAGAGTTACTATCCGCTGTTTGCGCCGCAGGTACCGGTGTCGCTTCAACAGGAGCGGGATTCTGGACGCTCTCTGCTCTTGTGATCTCTGGCCTGTTCTTATTAACAGAATACCATACAATAACGGCTGTTGCGACAGACGCTATCGGGATAGCAATCCACAGCCAGCGTAGTTTGGAAGGTATTTCCCTGGTGTATCCCTCATATTCGTAATCCTCCGTTGCAGTAGGAGCAGCTGTTGCTCCTGTTGCCAGCGGCGGTTTAACGCCCTCATTGGAAGGTGTTGCTGGTGGAACCGGTGGCGTTGATGGGGTAGAAGAGGAAGAAGAAGAAGATGATGATGATGATGACGATGACGCCGTCAGGTGATCCACCACCTGCTTATTCACTACTTCCTTCGTACCTACAGTTACCTTATGGCTGGCATCCTGCCTGATCACAGGGCTGACATGCAGTACGTCCCTGGTAATGGCGGGTGGTTCCTGTTCAAAAGAGATCCTGCCCACCGTGTTGGCGTGCAATTTTCCTACACCGGGTATTACAACCGGCTCACCCTTTTTCAGGAGCTGTTTGAAATCATCTATATACTTCTCCATCTTGAGCTGCGCGATGGCAGGCACCAGCAGCTCTTTCTGGGAGATCCATTCCACCAGACCTCCGTCGTTTGTCAATGTTTCCTCAAATGTGATGATCTCTCCCGGAGGGGATATTGTTTTATTGGTAACATCGTAACGTGCCGGGGTATGCGTCAGTTTAAACACGCCTAGTTGGGGCAGACAGCAGGTGTGCTGTCTGAACAAAATTTCCTGTATGTATTGCTGTAGTACCAATTACGTAGATATTCCTATTTATTATAAAATGACTCTCTCGAACGGAATCAGGAGCTAAGGATCAGGAATGGGGCAATATATTATCTTAATTCCTGATCCTTAATCCTTGATTATGACTGCAATTTTACGATTTTAAAATTTAATCATCACACCTCCCAGTACATTCAGACCGTAGGTGGGGTATCCATACCAGCGCTGGTATTTGGAATTAAACAGGTTATTGGCATTCACCCAGATGTTGAAATTCTTACCAATATCGTAGTTCGCACCGGCGCTCAGGTCCCATTTACCCTTGGTTTTGTTGAAATCCTGCGTTGCAAATACCTGGTAATAAGTACCGCCCAGGTAGTACAGGTTCGCATTCAGGTGCAGCTTTTTAGCAAGGGTATACTGCGCAAAAGCGTCTGCCTGGAAAGGGATCAGGCCCCATGGCTTGATCTCAGTCTTCTGTTTGTTATAGTTGAACCAGTCGAACGCTAATCTCATCTGGAACTTTTCTTCCTGTATATAACCTACTTCTGCATGCAGGTTAAAGGCTTTCAGCTCCTCCTCGTTTTTGGTGTAGAAGGTTTTACCGTCAATGCTGTCATTAACGAACAGCGGCATGTTATGCCAGGTAACAGCGGCAAACTTGGTATTGTAGTTAAAGTGACTGCCGATCGTTCCTTTGATACCAGTGTACTTCTCTTCCACTCTTGTATTCAGAATACCTTCGCCGTAGCTGCCAATGAACGGATTCTGGTTAGCCAGGTTGCGGTAACTGTTCTTGTTCACGTAAGAGATCCATCCACTGCTCAGGATCACTTTCTTATAGATAATGTGCGACTCGTTCACGATGTCTGGCAGCAGGTAGAACTTACTGTTGGTCCAGGTAGGGTTCACACCTGCATGTAATACAAAGCGTGGCTTGATGATCTCCAGTGCCGGGTGAATGGCTACTACGTTGTTATTGATCTGCTCATGATCGTCTTCTTTGAAGGAAGATAGGTCAAAGATACCCTCAGCTCTCAGGTAGATATCCTCAAACAACTGCTTGGACACCGGAACCTTCAGGATAGCGGTAGGCTCTTTACGTTTATAGGAATCGCTGAAGTAGATGAACTTAGCGGAAGGCTCGAATTTAAACGCCCAGTCATTCAGTGTTCTGTTCTTTACACCCACTTGTGCAGTGAACTGGTTGAATGTTTGTCTGATGTCGTTTTTAGCAAATTCCAGCGTTGCATGATCATATCCGTAATAATGTACCTGGTTGCGATCATAACCAACGCTGCCGTTTACTTCCCAGAGAGGAGTAAAGTAGGTACCTGAACCGAGTATATTAAGCGCGCTGTAGTCCTGGTTTTTGATATCCCCTTTGGAGCCTGTATAGTTCACATACAATCCGAAGTTATATTTTTCCTGCCTGCCGGTACCGAAACCTGCCTGTACCAGCGGCGTACTGAGATTACCATAACCTACCTTAATAAAGTTGTTCTGTAACTGGCTCAGTGAATCCTTACCCAGCGCCAGTGGTTTAAGGGGAATGGGCTGATACATGAAATAAAGGTTCAGGGCCGGTACCTGGTATTGCAAACGCGGACGGGTAGTATCAAAACCGGGCAGGGACGCTGTCAGGTTCAGTTTGGCCGCATCCCGCAGTTTTGGGCGGTAATTGGAAATGATATCGATCGTTTCCTCTTTCAGGTTCTCCTGCGCGTATGCCTGCTGATGCATCAATATACCTGCTGCACTGCAACCTGCTACTGCCAGGAACCGGTGAATATGTTTGATATAAGCGTTCATGCTAACGTAATTCGGAATTATTTATTGGATTTGATTTTAGAGGCAGCTTTTTCTTCTGCTTCTACTTTCGCCAGTTTGTCCTTCGCTTCCTGTTTCAGCTCAGGTATCGGACAGTTCTCTGCAATACTCTGGAAGGTAGCTTTTGCATTGAAGTAGTCTTTCTGACGGGTATATACATCACCCAGGAGGATGTAGGCTTTTGCTACCCACACTTCGTATCCCGGTGTATTCTTTATTACATCAAAACCGGCTTTCTCAGCACCTGCAAGGTCATTTTTCTGTAGCAGACAGTAAGCCAGGTTATAACGGGCTTCAGCACCTATTTCAGACTTGGTCAGCCCCGCAGCTATCTTATATTCCTTGATGGCTTCATCGTAGTTGCCCTGTTCCTGCTCCGCACGGCCCAGATACGCGTGACCAATGATCTGGTCATCAGTACTGATGTTACTGCTGGACAGCAGGATCTCAGCGTAACTGTTCACTTCATCCCAGTGTTTCAGGAAATAGTTGCTGCGCAGTAATCCGCGGGTAGCGGCGAAAGTATTCTCTTTGGTGGTCGAAAGGTCCTGCAGCTGCAGATAGTAGGTGCGGGCTTTCTCATAATTCTTTACCTGGTAGAAGTTGATGTTGGCGGCCTGTAAAGCGGCACGCTCGGCATACAGGCTATTGTTCTTTGTCAGCACAAATTCATAACCCGGCAATGCACCAGTATAATCCTTATTGTTGTAAGCACATTCTGATTTGTAGAAATTAGCCGGCAAAACGAATGCCCCGTTCGGGAATCGCTGCAGGTAGCTGTTGAAAGCGATGGTAGCGCCTGCACAGTCGCCGTTGCTGAACTTTGTTTCTGCTGCTGAATAGCTCAGTGAGTCTTCTGCAGATGCACTGATGGATTGACCTGTAGATCTCAGCAAGGCAATATAGGCATCAGTCTTACCCTGATTTACATAGATGTCTTTTACAGCAGCCAGTGCCTCGTTTGCTTCGGGAGAGTTAGGATATTTCTCTACCACCTGGCGGTAGTAGGAGATAGCCTTGTCATCATTATCCTTGTTGAAATAGCAGAGACCCAGTTTCAGCAATGCACGCGGTGCATTAGGGCCGTTAGGTTGTTTCTGCAATACGTTTTCCAGGTAAGGGATGGCCTCGTTGTATTTCTCTTCCGCCAGGTAAGTATTGGCGATTTCCAGGTCGGCGTCATTACCGAAACCTGAAGAAGGATATTTGCTGCCCAGCTGTTTCAGGAGGGCTACCTTTTCATTCGTTTTACCCTGGATACCGAGGATGATACTTTTCTGGTAGGTCGCGTAGTCAGATCCCGCCTGATTATTGGCAATGATCTTATCGTACATCGCCATTGCCTTGCCATAATCTTTCAGCATATAATAACAATCTGCGCTACGGAGGGCAGCATCTGCGATGATACGTGATGCATTCGGACCGGTAGTACGCTGAGCTGCTTCAAAGTGCTGAAGGGCGCGGGTGTAGTCTTCTTTTTTCAGCAGACTGTAACCCATGTTATAGCTGGCTGTCTGTGCATTGGCTTCGCCGGAGGCAGGTACACCGCCGGTAAGGTAAGCGTTCAGATGACCAATGGCAGCATCTGTTTTATTCTGTCGCATAGCAATTTCCGCTTTCCAGAAATGAGCCAGCTGCGTCAGGTTCTTATCGTAAGGATTCTTTAATGAAATGTCCAGCAGGCGGTCAGCTTCTGCCAGTTGCTGGTCGTTGATCAGTTCTGTAGCGCGGCCGTAAGCTACCTTCTGATATGCTTTCAGGACTGTTGGCGACTTATCAGGCATGGCCTCGATGATGGTCAGCGCATCATTATAGTTGTTGGTGTTCAGGAACAGGTTCACCAGTATCTCACGGGCTTCTTTATTGTAAGCCGACTGCGGATAGCTGCTCACGAAGCTGGTCAGCTCTGTGATAGCGGCATCCTGATAACCCAGCTCGTAGGACAGCTTACCGTAGTTGAACTTCGAAATCTCCTGTTGCTGTGCATTGGCGCTGTTACGGGCACAGAAGGCAAATGCGTTGCGGGCATTGGCTTTCTGGTTAGTGCGCAGGTAGCAATCGCCCAGCAGGTACATGGAGTTCTGCCCCAGGGAGTCCTGCTCACTGCTCAACTGCTTGAAACCGTTGATGGCTTTATTATAGTTACCGGTCTGGTAGTAGCTGTAAGACAACTGGTAGATATCTTCTTTCCTTACTTCCTCGGCGTTGTCCTGGAATTCCTGCAGATAAGGCAGTGCTTTCTGGTAATCTTTCCTTTCGAAATACGCCTGACCAAGTAATTGTTTCAGTTCTGCCTCATAATAGAGCCCACCCTTTTTAAGGAGAGGTTCTGCATAACTGATTAACTGGTCCTTTTTATTCTGGAAGTAATAGATCTCTGCGATGTAATAAGGAACGATGGTGCTGTATTTAGGATCGTTCACCACACGCTGGAAGCTGGTGAGCGCCTCATTGTACTGCCGGTTGTAATAGGCGATGAAGCCATAGTAATAGTTAGCCGGCAGATAGTATTTACCGGGTACCTCCTTAATGGAACCAAACAGCGGCTGGGCCTTCTGGAAGTCTTTTACATTAAAATAGCAGTAAGCCAGTTCAAACTTTGCTTCTGCAATTTCGCTGTTGGAAAGGTTCTCGATATCGGCTTTCTCGTACAGGGGGATGGCCTCTTTCAGTTTATTCTGATGGAAGTAGTACTTCGCCAGCTGGTAGCTGACAAGCTGCTCCCTCGCACTGTTGTTATAGAAGGCCAGGAAGTCCAGCGCCAGTTTTTCCGCATTGGCCTGTCCCAGTTTCAGTGCACAAACGGTATAATAATATTGGGCGTCTGTTTTTACCAGGCTACGGCTGGTTTCCTGGAAATAGCTGATATTATCAATCGTTTGCCGGAACAATTGCATGGCCACTGCATATTTTTCCTGCTGGAAAAGTTGCTGGGCATCCTTGAAAACTTTATCCGGCTCGGTATAGACGCGCGTTTGCTGTGCTTTTGACACAGGCGCAGCCAGTATACAGAAAGACACCAGGAATAAGTACAAATGTCCGGGAACAAGAAACTTTCTTATGAATTGCATGCTTTTAACCTGTTATATCTTAAATATGCGTTTAAAACGGATCCCAAACAGAAATTATTTTCCATTCAGAATCAATAATATATTGCTTTGAGGGAGACAAAAACAGCAACAAATATAGCTATTGGATTTAATTAAGCTATACGCCGTCCCCGGGGGACAGTGCGGGAACCGGATGACCGGCACCTGGTACGCGGAACCTGCTTTCGGATTTGCCTGTGCTGATCTGAAATTAAGGTGTTGACTTGCAAGAATTAAACCAACTTGTATAAACGGCGGGTGATCCGGTACCTGCATTACCGGGATGTTCTGGTTTTCAGTACTGTTTGTGTGCAAAAAATAATTGCCTCGGTCAAATAGAGGAGCACAGGAAACAAGTGGATGTATTAGTACGCCAACAGCCATCATTCAGGATAAATTGGATAAACATTGTCTCTGCAGGATGCAGTTCCTTTCAGCAGGTACGCAGTTGCCCTCCCGAACCATCTCGTAATAAAAGGATTATAACGGGGTTTTAATTGTTTATTATTAATCATATTTTTGGCGCAATCTGTAAACCAGTTCATTTAAAATTTAAAAACGCGCCTGCATGATTCCTGTCGGCCAGACAGGAGGTAACGCAGATCTGCAGGACTAAACCATTTTCTCTATGAGTAAACTATTTACATCGCGCGTGAATACCGGCGCTGTCAACTTTGCTATGCTGATATTGCGCGTGGTTTTTGGTGCACTGATGTTCACACATGGCTTGTCAAAGCTGAAGGGTTTTTCCCAGATGGTGGGTAAATTCCCTGATCCGCTGCATGTGGGACAAACAATATCCCTGTCCCTGACCATTTTCGCAGAAACCCTTTGTGCGGCACTGGTTGCTGTCGGATTACTGACCCGTCTTGCTGCTGTTCCGCTGGTATTCTGTATGATCATTGTCGTATTTGTGGTAATGAAGAATGCACCGTTATCACAGAATGAAATGGGCATCCTGTTCCTGGCTGCTTTCACTGCGATATTATTCGCCGGACCTGGCAAATACAGCCTGGACCACCTGATTGGAAAATAATTAAACACCCGGGCGCCTGTGCGTTGCCGGAAACGCGGAATGCATTTTGCGGTAAATGCGGGCGCCAGGCCTTAAGACTGATAATATGTTCACACAGACGACACAGATACGCGTACGCTATGGAGAAACGGACCAGATGGGATACCTTTACTACGGCAATTATGCGTTATATTACGAAGTAGGACGTGCAGAAGCCATCCGGACGCTGGGTTTTACCTATGCTGAACTGGAAAAACAGGGAATTATTATGCCGGTGGCAGAGTTAAATTCAAAATACTTGCGCCCGGCCTATTACGATGATCTTATAACAGTGAAGACTATATTGAAGGAATTGCCGGTCGATCATAAGATCCGGTTCCATACAGAACTATACAATGAAAAGGGCGAGCTGTTGAACGTAGGCGTCACCACCCTGGTATTCCTGCATGCAGATACCAAACTACGGTACGGGATGCCGCCGGTGATGATGGAACGCCTGGCTCCTTTTTTTGAGAAAAGCATGTAAATCATGACAATGCAAGCGGATAAGGTAGTAGCAAGTATCATCACGATCGGAGATGAACTACTGATAGGACAGACGATAGACACGAATTCAGCCTGGATGGCGCAGCAACTGAATGCGATGGGGATATGGGTACACCGCCGTGTAGCCATCGGGGATGTAAGAGAAGCCATCCTGGAGGCATTGGAGAAGGAAGGCGCAGTCTCGGATATCGTACTGATTACCGGAGGACTGGGGCCTACGGCCGATGATATTACCAAACCCGTATTGTGTGAATATTTTGGGGGACAGCTGGTACGGGATGAAGCTACCTATCTGCAGGTAATGGAATTCTTTGAAAGCAGAGGCCTGCCCACCTTACAGCGTAATGTGGACCAGGCGCTGGTACCCGATGTAGCCACAGTGCTGCACAACACCAGGGGCACTGCACCGGGTATGTGGTTTGAAAAGGATGGAAAGATCTATGTGTCCATGCCAGGCGTACCGCATGAAATGAAAGGACTGATGTCCGATCATGTGTTGTCACGCTTACAGGAATATTTCAGGACGCCGGCAATTGTGCACCAGACATTGCTGACTTCGGGCATGGGAGAGTCGTTTATAGCAGAAAGATTAACCCATTTTGAGGCTGGATTGCCTCCGCATATCAAGCTGGCCTACCTGCCGTCTTATGGCTTATTAAAGCTGCGGCTCACTGCTTTTGGTGCAGATAAGTTATCCACCGCAGCTGCATTGTCCATCTATTTTCACCAGATGAAAGAACTGCTGACGGACATTGCCGTTGCAGACGATGACCTTCCTATCGGTGAAGTGCTGGGTAAGCTGCTGAAGGAAAAAGGTAAAACGGTAGGTACGGCAGAGAGCTGTACGGGCGGGTTCATTGCCCACAATATTACCCTGGTGCCGGGAAGTTCTGCCTGGTATAAAGGCAGCATTGTGAGTTATGCCAACGAAATTAAAAGCGGTTTGCTGGGGGTAAAACAGGAAACATTACAGGCCAACGGTGCGGTGAGCGAGGCAGTGGTAAGAGAAATGGCCAGAGGGGCCTTGCAGCAGTTAAAAACTGATTATATTATAGCGGTATCGGGCATCATGGGCCCTGATGGCGGTACTCCCGAAAAGCCGGTAGGTACTGTATGGATAGCTGCTGGCAGTGCCAGGGAACTGGTGACGGTGAAGCACCAGTTGCGTTATGACCGCTTGAATAACATACAGATGACAGCAACTTATGCTATGAATGAATTGAGGAAGTTGATAGTATAAACCTTACTTTTGTTTCCGTACCAAAACGCTAAACACAATTTTATGGCCATTGTAGAACTGGTAATGCCCAAAATGGGGGAAAGTATTATGGAAGCCACCATATTACGCTGGCATAAGAAGCCGGGGGATCATGTAAAAACTGATGAAACCGTGCTTGAAATTGCGACGGATAAGGTGGATAGCGAAGTACCTTCTATCGCCGATGGGGAAATTACCGAGATACTCTACGCGGAAAATGATGTAGTACCGGTAGGTACTGTCATTGCACGTATCAATACCGCTGTTGATGCTGATTTTGCGACAGCTGCCCCTGTTGCTCCTGTAGCAGCACAGGAAGCGCCTGCTGCCGCTGTAAGAGAAGAGGTGTATGTCCCGCAATATGAAACGGCAAGTGCTCCTCATGAAGCGCAGTTCGTGACCAGTGGCGCCCGTTTTTATTCTCCGCTGGTGCTGACTATTGCCCAGCAGGAAGGTATCAGCTTTGCTGAACTGGAAAAAATACCCGGTACCGGCAATGAAGGCCGTGTGACCAAGAAAGATATATTAACCTTTGTGGAAGCGAAGAGCAAGGGGCTTACATCTGCACCTGCCCCACAAAGAACAGAGGCGCCTGCGCCTGCAGAACAACCGGTAAGTCGTCCGGCTGCCGCGGTAACTCCTTCTGCAGCTCCGGTTACCAATGGTGTTGGCTCACAGACAGCATCTGCTCCGGTTAGCACCGGCAGCTATGGTAACAATGTGGAGATCATTGAGATGGATCGTATGCGTAAGCTGATCGCTGAACATATGGTACGCAGCAAACATACCAGCCCGCATGTGACCAGCTTCGCAGAGGCAGATGTGACCAATATGGTGAAATGGCGCGACAAGGTGAAAGGGGATTTCGAGAAACTGGAAGGAGAGAAGATCACCTTTACACCGCTCTTCATCGAAGCAATGGTGAAATGTATCAAACGCTATCCGCTGTTAAACAGTTCACTCGACGGTGATAAGATCATTATTAAGAAAGACATCAATATCGGTATGGCAACCGCTTTGCCTACGGGTAACCTGATCGTTCCGGTGATCCGTAACGCCGACATGCTGAACCTGGTTGGCCTGACCCGTCAGGTGAATCAGCTGGCCAATGCAGCCCGTCAGAACAGGTTGAAACCAGATGATACACAGAATGGTACTATCACCCTGACTAACGTTGGTACCTTTGGCAGTCTGGCAGGTACACCGATCATCAATCAGCCGCAGGTGGCTATCCTGGCAGTAGGCGCTATCAAAAAACGCCCTGTTGTAATAGAAACGCCTCAGGGTGATACGATTGCTATCCGCCATATGATGTACCTGTCACTGTCTTACGATCACCGTATCGTGGATGGTGCATTAGGCTCTACTTTCCTGAGTGCAGTAGCGCAGGAACTGGAGAATTTTGATCCGAACAGGAGATACTAAATCTGCATATTCAGTATGGATGATGAATACAGGGATGATACAATCTGTCTGTATTCATCATTCGTATTTTAGGGGATATCCGCAGCATATCATCCCTTTTATAGCTTTGGAATAGCAGGAGATGATACAATCTGTCTGTATTCATAGGGGATAAACACGGTATATCATCCCTTTTATTGCTTTAGAATAGCAGAAGATGATATAATCTGTCTGTATTCATAGGGGATAAACACGGCATATCATCGCTTTTATTGCTTTAGAATAGCAGGAGATAATATAATCTGTCTGTATTCATAGGGGATAAACATGGCATATCATCCCTTTTATTGCTTTGGAATAGCAGGAGATGATACAATCTGTCTGTATTCATAGGGGATAAACACGGCATATCATCCCTTTTTTATTGGAATAGAATAGCAAAGGATGATTTAGAATAGCAATAGACAAGGAAATATATCCGCATAAAAAAAGCTCCCGTTAAGGGAGCTTTTTCAATTTCTTGACCGAGATAAGCTTGGGCCAACAGAATTAATAACGACCACGACCGCCGCCGCCGCCGTATCCGCCGCCGCCACCGCGATTGAATCCACCACCTCTTGAGTTATTATTCGGTTGTTTAGGTCTTGCTTCGTTTACCATCAGTTGCTTGCCTTCGATTTCAGTACCGTTCAAACTATCCATAGCCTTGCTACCTTCTTCCTGGTTGGGCATTTCCACGAATCCGAAACCGCGTGAACGGCCAGTCTCGTGGTCCTTGATAATTTTAGCGGAAGTAACCTCTCCAAATTCGCTAAATATCTGGTGAAGGTCTTCATCGTTCAACCTGTAGTGCAGGTTGGCTACGTAAATGTTCATGACTAAAAAATTAAAAAAATGAAAAATAATATTGAAGATAAACAAATAAGTTCAATAAATACACCGCGTCAGGAAATAATTTCATAAAGTAAATATACCGGTAACACTGGCTGTAATTACCACTTCCGTTTTATGGATAGTTGGCTGATTTTTTGTAAATTAATAGACATAATCCATTAAATTATTTTGGTATGAGTAGCCTGAGCGAAACGTGGTTTGCAGACGGTTATATCGATTTTGAGCAGAAAAAGTATACTTTATTGGCTTATCTGCAGCAAATAAACCGTTATTTCAATCAAAACAAGCTGTACCCTCAGCTGGGGGATGTTATCTTTCATTACAACAACCTGGTTGCCTTCCGGGAAAACAAACAGTTCCTGCAGCAGCAGTTCCCAAAACGCCTGACTGCCGTGAATATGGAGCGTCTGCAATTACTTTATGAACAGATGATCGCAGATGATGAACTGATGCAGGAGCTGGAAACCATTATCCAATACGCCATTCAGAAGATGAACGGCGCTATCCGCGAGGGCACGGAAATCTATGAATTTGTGGAAGAAAGCCTGAATATTTCACCTGTGGGACTGATACCGCTGGATTCACAGGAAGGGTATTTATTCCTGTGTGATGGCCGTTATCAGGATGTGATAGTATATGAATACAGGTTGAGTATTTTTGAACGCCATGATGAGAAATATCGTGGAATTCATACGCAATACCTTGATACCTATACAAAAGACCTGGTAAATACGTGTGAGCATATTAAAACCAGCCTGATCCGGCAACGCAGGGAATTGCCTACTCCTGCTGTATATCGCATTGATACGAAGCTTGTATTTCCGGTCACTGAAACCTTACTGCCCGTTGCCAAGCGCTCCCTGGTGAAGTATATTGCCCACAATGCCGCATAGGTACTGACAGCAGATATACTTCAAAGGATGTACAATCTGCAGGAGCTGATCAAATATTGGTGTTTCCCGGGAAGATTCGAATGTACAACCACATCAGGATCTGCCCGGGAAAACCTTTAAAATGATTAATTCAGTAATACCGGCGCACTGTTGCCAAAGATGACCTCCAGTTCATGATCATGAAGGAATGGCTCATAGTATTGCCTGATGATCTTGGTGAGTTTTTCTTTTGACTGATTAATGTACAGGTTGTTGTTTTCCAGCTGTTCGCGTGAAGTCTGGTACAGCTTTTTCTGCACATCAGTATAGGTTTCATCGTCCTGGAACAGTAACCAGCCTTTCCTGTTGGAAGTCTCCATTTTATCCACTTTCAGCTCATAGCTGAGCAGTTTAGGTTGTGGCAGGTTGATGGTGATCTTCTTGTCTGAAACCGTTATCCGGAAATTCTTCTCATCTGCATTGATGCCATATTTTGCCAGGTAAGGGATAGATACCCAGATCGTGTTCTCCAGGAAGGCCTTTTTCAGATTAGTGGTCCATTCTCCGTCGTCAGCAATATTACTGCGTTTGATCGTAGCATTACCCTGTACTTCAAGGCTGGCCAGTTCGGCGATTTCCCGCACGATTTGACTATTGGAGAGAATGCTCTGATTTACACTTTTACTGCCGAATTGTTTGCCCAGCCAAAACAGCAGAACAGCCAGGGATAGAAAAAAAACGAAGCGAAAGAATCTTTTCATAACAGAAGAGATAGTTGCTGTGGACCTCAGTCCATAGCTGAACAAGGTCCATAGTGATCATGTTTTTTATTAGTTAGTAATGTATGCAAAAGTCTACAAACGTTGGGCCATGGCCCCGCGACATACAGTTGGTAGGTAGTTGTGCTTTGAAATTGTAAGTTACAACTCCTATAATATCCCGACGACTACAGCGAATATAATATTTATGGCTGATAGTCCATAACTCATCCTTATCATTGTCAATGTCCGTGCACCAGAGAGGCAATCAGTTCACTATGCTGCGGATATACAGCCTGCAGGCTATCTTTCCCGGCCAGTTCAAAATCAGCGAAATCGAAGCCTGGCGCTACTGTACAGCCTACGAGGGCAAAACCATCAGGCACCTCTGTACGGGAAGCAAACCAGTGACCTGCTTTGATCACCAACTGGGGTTGTTCGCCCTCTTCAATGTTGAGACCCAGTTTGTGTGCCGTCAGTACGCCATCAGGATCAATATCATAGATAGCCAGGGAATGGCCATCATAGAAATGCCATACCTCATCAGATGCAATGCGGTGAAAAGCAGAAAACTGGCCTTCTTCCAGCAGGAAATAAATAGCAGTGGAAGCATTACGGTTGCCCTTCATGGCTGGCGGCAATTCAGATTGTTTAAACTCCCAGGAAGAACGATAGGTTTCCCGGAATGAGCCTCCCTCTACGTGAGATTGTAAGTTGAGATGTTCCCGCCAGTAGGCGGCATTGTGTCTGGGTTTATGCATGATATGGATTGTGTCCTGGTTTATGGATAATACAAAAGAAAGGAAAATTGATTAAAATGGAAAAGCCGTCCCGTGAACGAGGCGGCTCTCTTATTTTTCATTTTTTTAGTCTAAAATCATTTACGCCACGGCTACAGGGCGTGCTACCGGCATTTGCGCAATAGCTGTTTCCTGGTTCAGTACCGGTGCTTCTCCTTTGAAGAAGAGGAAATCCTGTATGAATGAAGCCTGGTTGTAGTAATCGTTGTTGGTGATAAATGCCTGCCATTCTTCCACACTCATCTTCTGCATATGACGCATAGCATCTCTGAAACGGAGCATACGGGCAAACAACTGCGGCGTCAGTCCCACCACTTCCATAAACTTCCTTTCCAGCGTATGACGGGAAATTTTAAACTTCCTCGTCAGCCTTTCCACATTCGTATAGCCCTGGTTGTCAATGATGTAATCTGCAATTTCATCAACCTGTTTCAGATTGTGCACATGTGAACACATCATATTGGCCAACGCATCGTCCAGCACGGCATCCAGTTTGGTAACATCTGCAGCAGCAGCAATTTTATCGGCCAGGTCCTTCCAGCATTCACGGTCCTGCTTCAGCAGGTCACGGAAGTAATTGTTGAAGGAAGACATATCAAGACCTGCCAGTCTGTAACAGCCATAGGCGTTCAGCTGGATCACGGTCATTTTTACCGGACCTTTTACCATGATCTGATGATGACAGGTAAAATGACCCACAACGGAAGCCTCCGGTAAAGTAAAGGAAGCATGCTGAGTAGGTTGGAAGATCACTTCTCCTTCTTGCAGAAATACCATGTATAGATCTCCCAAAGAGAACAGGTTCTGCGGCAGATTGATCAATCCACTATTAGAGCTTTGTAAATGATAATACTGCTTAACATACGGTGCCAGCGAAGTTGCCGGTTGATAGATACGGAAATTCATAGGAACATGTATAAGGTTATCAGATATTCAAAACATCCACAAAATCTGAATCAGGTCTTCAATTTCTTCTATACAAACTTATAGGTTTATAAGTATATAAAAAAATATAATTTGAGTAGCTTGAAAGACAAATGGTTGCAGTAGATAAAATAGAGGAAAGCCTGCTACGTAGTGGTTTCAGGGGAATATTGGCAGGAAATTCTTAGTTTGAGATGTAGTACTTAAATTAGTATATGCTGATAGGGGACATGAAAGCTAAAAGTTTTGAATCCGGTTACCTTAGGGCATCAGGTCCACCCCAGCTTCTCTGCTTGTTCTCTACTTACTCTCTACTTCTTCTCTTTATATTTGGGACTGACTAAAAAGAATCCTACCGTTGGGGTGGGGGTGAGACAAAACTGCTTTTACGCAATTCTGAACACTTCATTCTGCTTTTTAGTCAGTCCTGGTTTTATTCAGTTGATGTTATTGTGCGTTACCAACAGTTTCCCAGCCCCAGTTCTTACCTTTTTCTGTTGCCGGTACACCCTTTTCCATCCACTCGGGAGCGGGTGCATTTTTCAGGAAGTGATCAAAGAACTGCTGTTCGCGGCGCTGAATGTCCTTACGGTTCTGGCGCTGCACCAGGTTATGGGCTTCATTATTGTAGTTCAGCAACCATGCTTTTTTGCCCAGTCGGCGCAAACCGGTGAACAATTCTATGCCCTGGTACCAGGGAACTGCCCCATCGGCATCATTGCTCATAATAGCAAGTGGCGTGGTCACTTTAGGCAACTGGAACAGCGGAGAGTTCTCGATGTAGAGTTCCGGTTTATCCCATAAAGTAGCGCCGATACGGCTTTGTGAACGCTCGTACTGGAACTGGCGGTTCATGCCGCTTTCCCAGCGGATGCCACCATAGGCGCTGGTCATATTGGCCACTGGCGCTCCTGCCCAGGCAGCCTTGAATAGCGAGGTGCGGGTGATCAGGTAAGCTACCTGGTAACCGCCCCAGCTCTGTCCCTGGATGCCCATATTCAGGCTATCTGCCCACGGATGTGCTGCCAGTGCTCGGGCGCCGCTCACAACATAGTCGTAAGCCCCCTGTCCCGGATAACCATTTTCATAGGTGATATCCGGCGCCAGTACCAGGTAACCCCGGCTCACAAAGAACGGAATATTCAGTCTGGAAGGAGTGGGGGTCGGTGGCTGGTAGTTATACAGACCATCCGTCAGTTTCTCGTAGAAATACAGCAATACAGGATATTTTTTTGTACTGTCAAAATCCTCTGGTTTATACAGAATGCCTTCTGCCGGTTTGCCATTATAAGCGGTCCATTTGAAAAGTTCTGCGGTGCCCCAGTTATATTGTTGTTGCTGCGGATTGATATGGCTGACCTGTGTAGCCTTCGCCAGTGAAGTACCGGTATATACATCCGGCGATTGTACATAACTAGCTTTCGTAAAAATGTAATTTCCGGCGTTTTCAGCCCTTACAGGGTCGCCGAAGGTATACGGTCCCATCACAAGAAGTTCGGGCTTTAAAGGGGCCTTTTTGAAGGTACAAGGGGCCATATAGAAACCATTCTCCTTAGTAGTTTCATTGAAGGTTTCTAGCAGCAATTGCTGACCTGGTTTAAAGAACAGTTCTTCTTTCACCACCTTCGTATATCTGAAACGCAGTTTCTGCTGACGGCCGTAACCTGCGGTGATCATCTGTGGGGCAGCCTTCCCGCTGGGATCTACCTGCCAGATGTCATACCTGTCGTAAATGTAAACAGCCTTGTCATCTTCCAGCCATCCGGCCATACCATAGGGACCAGGCAAGTCCGGATGATCATCATCTTCTTCAGAAAGTGAAACTGGTATTTTCTCTGTTATATTCCTGGTAATGCCTGTAGCGGTTTCAAAGGCAAACCATTGTTTCTGCTGGAGGTTGTACCAGGTGATATAATGACCACCGGGAGATATGCGGGCAATACTGTCGAGGTTTTGCTGTAATAGTTTACGGTTGCCGTTTTCAACGTTCACCAGGTACGCAGTTTTCAGAGAATTACCGGTCCATTGCATGGCCATACGCTGCCCCTTATCGGTATAACCCACTGCATACGGACTGTTACCTCGTCTGGCAAAGGCGATGCTTTCCATGTCCATGTCTGCCAGTTGCACCACCTGGTTATTGCCCGGATAATACACGGCCTGATAACTTCTCTTCAACTCTTTATCTGCATTCTTCAGCTGCATGGGTTGCAGGTAATCATCCTGGTAATTCCAGATATCCACTTTCGCCACTTCAAAGTCTACGATATTGGTATCTTTTGGAGGCCTGATGGGAGCTGTGCCGAAGAACAGCCTTTGTCCATTCTGGCTGAACCATACCTTGCCATCAGGACTTACAGACCAGTTGGCCGGAAATGCACGGGTATTCCTGTCGGCAGTAATCACACCGCTGTCCTGTCCCGGACGGTAATAATACAGGGCGTAGAACTGTTGCAGAGCTTTGGCACTGTCGCGGGAACTGCACCAGGCAGCCTGTTCGCCTGTTTCATCGAAGGCAAACTGTGTACGGAGGGCTGTGCCACGGCTCAAAGTATCCGCTTTGCGGGTGGCTACATTCCAGAGCAATACCGCAGCTGTTGACAGGGAGTCTTTTTTATCGGTCACTACTTCCGCCAGCAGGCGGTTGCCCGGCTTACTGAAAACATAATCCTGGACGTTCCGGATGGTATCCGCACTCTTTTTGTCGGGATAGTAGATCACCAGGTGGCCGCTGGCAGTATCTGTCTGTGGCTTTTCCTTCAGATAGGCCAATACACCGCTACCTTTTTCAGGTGTTTTGAAAGACCTTACCGCGGGCACTTTATAGACATCGTTGCTGCCCAGTGTAACGATTCCCAGGGAATCTTTCGGCATATCTGCCGGCTTCTTCTTTTTGATCTTTGCCTGTCGCACAACAGCAAAAGGCGCTTTAATGAAAAAGACCGCATAACGGTTATCTTCCGTAATCACGGGATTGCTGCCACGTGGCACTTCCAGCCGTTGTCCGTTTTGGTTGTTGTAGATAACGAGGGTAGCATCGCCTTCCTGTGGCGTAACGGTATAGACGGTCCATTGACCGTTGTTACTGATGGCTTTACTGCCAATGTTTTGCCAGCTGTCATACACTGAATGATCAAGTGGCTTTTTCGCAGGTTGCTGCGCATAGGTGAGTAAGGAGAGGCCGGTCAACGCGGCTGCACACATGATTTGCTTCATGTGGCCTAAAATAGGAAAATCGGCAGTACTTAGATGAAGATTTGCGATAGACGGTCAAAATCAGGCATGAGTTTGCCGCAGCGTACGCGTTACCCTTGTCATCTGCAATACTACTGACAACACAATGCAGGCAAGGCCCAGGTAAAACGCGTAGGTCAGTTCCCGGTTCTCATGAAAGAGTGCGAAGGCCATCACAATACTGTATACCGGCTCCAGGTTGAAGGTCAGGTTCACCGTGAAAGGAGAGATCTTTGTCAGCGCCGTCATTATCAGCATATACATGCACACGGTGCAGGCCCAGGCCAGGATCAGCAGGTAACTGAGATCTGTAAAAGAAGGCAGGCTTAAAGGCAGCGGGAAGAAATGCAGGTACAAAGGCATGATGAGCGTAAGCGCCAGCCAGCCGACAGACAGTTCGTAGAATGTAATGGTGGGCGTGTCGTATTTCGCTATCAGGCGTTTGTTGAAGATGGTAAACAGAGCAGCAAAGAGAGCGGAGATAATGCCCAGGATGATGCCTGTACGGTATTGTACGTCGAAATGAAAAATGAGGAAAATGCCGCAAAGCGTGATACCACTCAACAACAGCTCAATCTTATCCATCCTGTAACGGTTGATCAGCGGGTCGAGCGCTGCTGTGAACAGGCTGGTGAGCGCGAAACAGACTACGCCAATAGACACATTCGAGTATTTGATACTGGCATAGAAAAATAACCAGTGCAACACGACTACTATGCCTGTGAGGCCGATAGGAACAATCTGTTTAAAGGAGAGTTTTGTCAGCATCTTTTTCCAACGAAAAAGGATGTATAGTGTAACTATAGTGAAGAGGAGCCTGTACCAGACAAGCATTCCTTCGTTGAGGGTGATCAATTTTCCCAATATACCCGTAAAACCCGCCAGGAATACCGACAGGTGCAATTGTATCAGTGCTTTTTTCATTTCCGCTTATTCGCTATTTCTTACGCGTCTTTCATACTTGCGGAACAGGCTTTCCCATTGAATTTTGAGTACTCCCAGTATCCCTTCCTTAATAATCCCCTTACTCATTTTGGAATATCCTTCTTTACGGTCCTTGAAGGTGATAGGAACTTCTTTTATTTTGAAGCCCAGTTTCCAGGCCGTGAATTTCATTTCTATCTGGAAGGCATATCCTACGAAACGGATTGCATCCAGGTTAATAGCTTCCAGTACCTGCCTTTTGTAACATACAAAGCCAGCTGTAGCATCTTTTACCCTGATCCAGGTAACAAGGCGTACGTAGATGGAAGCGCCGTAGGAGAGGATAGCCCTATCCCAGGGCCAGTTTTCCGTTCTACCGCCTTTTACATAGCGGGAGCCAACGGAAACGTCGCCTCCTTCCTTTGCACAGGCATCATACAACCTCACAAGGTCGGCAGGACTGTGGGAAAAGTCAGCATCCATTTCGAAGATGTACTGATATCCTTTTTCCAATGCCCACTTGAAACCGAAGATGTAGGCTGTACCTAATCCCTGTTTGCCACTTCTTTCTACCAGGAACAATTCGCCGGAATGGGACTGCTGCATATTCCTTACAATATTACCCGTGCCGTCGGGCGAACCATCGTCCACGATCAGTACATGAAAATCTTGTTGCAGGGCAAACACCGCGTCAATGATGTTACGGATATTATCCTTCTCATTGTACGTGGGAATGATGACGAGCTTTTCCAATCTAGCAAGTGTTGTTTTAGGAGTGCGAAATTAGTGTAATCGCTAAATAATGGAAGGATTTTGTAAATATTAAATCTTTTTTAACATCATACTATGGTAAATTTCTGTGAGTTTCTGCTTGGTATTCAGCGGAAAATCAGCTTTCATCATCCAATCATAGTACTGAGGTTCTATTTTTAGCACTTCCCGTACAGGTCTTCCCTTATATTTACCAAAATTGAATACTTCCAGGCCATTCTGCATCACCATACGTCTTGCAAAGTCCACGTAATCATCTTCTTTCGTAAATTCTGCCAGCGGGGCTACTTCAGCCTGCAGCTGCTCGTAACGGGACAGCTGTGCTTCCAGTATCTCATAGGTAGCGAGGGCATCTGCTTCAGCGCTGTGTGCATTCTCCAGGTTTTTGTCGCAGTAGAACTTATAGGCGGCGCTGAGCGTACGTTTTTCCATCAGGTGGAAGATCTTCTGTACGTCAATGAATTTGCGGTCTTTCACATCAAAATCAAGGCCTGCACGCAGGAATTCTTCTACCAGCAATGGTATATCGAAACGGTTGGAATTATAACCCGCCAGGTCGCAGTTATCCAGGTACTGGCGCAGTTCATTCGCACATTGTTTGAAAGTCGGACAATCCTTCACATCATCATCGCTGATATTGTGAATAGCGGTAGATGATGGAGGAATAGGCATGCCGGGGTGAATTCTTTTCACCTTGGATTGGGTACTCTTGTCAGGGAATACCTTGATGATAGCAATCTCAATTATACGGTCCGTAGCCACATTGGTGCCGGTCGTCTCCAGATCAATTACGGCCAGCGGCCTTTTTAGTTGCAAAGTGGGCATGTCTGATTTTTATAGATACTTTTTCAGCGAATTTACATCCAATCCTTCATAATCACCCGAACTCATCATGAGCAGGTTAGCATTGCGGTAGTCCTGTTTGTCGAGGAATGCCACCAAATGCTCCCTGTTGGTGAATATCTGCAGGTCATTACGGCCAAAGCCCTGTGCCACCAGATCAGGGGCCAGGTCGGGCATACGTTTGATCTCAAGCGCATGTTTGCTGTAGAATACAACAGGCACGTCTGCTTTGTCCATCACACCCTGGTACTGCACCATGAAATCGGCGTTCAGGCTGCTGTAGGTATGCAACTCCAGCACGGCTATCAGCCTGCGCTGCGGGTATTGCGACTGCAGGGCATTGATGGTAGCCATTACCTTGGACGGAGCATGTGCAAAGTCGCGGTAAATAGCGCAATGGTCATTTTTACCTACCAGTTCCAGCCTTTTGGCAGCACCTTTGAAGGTGGAAATGGCTTTCAGGAAGGTTTCGTCGCTGATACCCAGTTCATTACAAACCAGGCGGGCAGCATGCATATTGAGCAGGTTGTGGTCGCCGAATACTTCGAGTATGGTTTGTCCGCCGCCGAAAGTCACGGTTGTGGTGCCATTGACGATCTGGTGCCGTGGTATATCGTAAGGAACCAGTTTCAGGTGCAGGCCTTCTGTCTTCACCAGTTTTACCAATTCCGGATCGGTATTGTTGTAGATGAGGATACTGCCGGCCTTCATGGTACGGATGAAGATGGCAAACTGTTCCAGGTAGTTATCAAATGTGGGAAATACATTGATATGATCCCAGGCAATGCCGGTCAGTACAGCGATGTGTGGATGCAGGAAATGGAATTTAGGCCGCTTTTCAATGACAGAAGCAGGGTATTCGTCTCCTTCACAAACGATGACAGGTGCATCGGTAATATTGACAGACTGTGCAAAGCCGGCGAGGCGTGCGCCTACCAGGTAGTCAAAAGCCTGTCCTGACTGCTGCAGTACATGCATGATCATAGCGGTAGTGGTGGTTTTGCCGTGGCTGCCGCCTACCACAACCCTTTTCTTCTGCTGGCTTTCCTGGTAGATGTATTCCGGGAAGGAGTAGATCTTCAGGCCCAGTTCTTTGGCTTTGATCAGCTCAGGATTGTCTCCCCGGGCATGCATACCCAAGATAACTGCATCGAGGTCGGCCGTAATACGGCTATCATCCCAACCCATTGTAGCCGGAGCAATCCCAGCCTGGCGCAAATTGCCCAGTGCGGGTTCATAAATCTCATCGTCACTGCCGGTTACCTGGTAACCCTTGTTTTTCAATGCGATAGCTAGCTGATGCATCACACTGCCGCCCACAGCAATAAAATGTACTTTTGCCATATAATTTAAACCAGATACCTGCGTTTTATCGTTATATTTATACCTAGGGAAAAAGGAACGATATTATATCTAAAATCTTTAATATAAATTTTATATTTGCAAAGTAACGTCAAAAATTGACGATTAAAAAAGTGATATCACCATTCCCTATGAAATTTCATTATTCAAATAAACATCCCTTTATGCAGTCATCTTATCTGAAAGTTTTGGGCGGCGCCTGTCTTATCCTTATCTTTGCAGCTTTCTTAACCTCTTGTGCGTCACAGAATAAATTAGGTTGTCCGATGAAAATTGGTAAAGCAACGCACGGAGTAAACGTGAAGGATTGTTAATGAACTGGATACCACTTACTACAGAACAACAGTTAACAGAGATCAGGGAGGCATCCGCAGCGAAGCCGGTAGTAATTTTCAAACACAGCACGCGTTGTTCCATCAGCGCCGTTGCCAAATCCAGGCTGGAAAGAGGAGCCGCTCCGCAGGAGATCTCATTTTACTATCTGGACCTGATAAGATTCAGGGACATTTCGAACAGGATTGCAGCGGATTTTGATGTACCGCATGAATCGCCACAAGTTTTGCTGATCCGTAACGGGGAATGCATTTATGATGAAAGCCACAGTGGGATCACCATGGATGACCTTGTGAGCAAGTCAAACTGAGGACGCAATCAGACTATTTATCCAAAGAATTTAGTACCGGCCTATGGCCGGTATTTTTTTTGCCCTAGCTTTGTACTCTAAGAATTGAGTGAATGAAACATCGTATAGTAGTAGCGGTTACGGGTGCCAGCGGTTCCATTTATGCCAGGCAGTTACTGAATAAATTGCAGGCGGCTTCCGCACAGACAGACCAGATAGCCCTGGTGATGACTACCAATGCACGTACCGTATGGGAAACAGAGCTGGGCACTGATGATTACAAGCAATTACCATTCAAAACATATACACAGCAAGACTTTCACGCACCTTTTGCTTCCGGTTCCGGCAGGTTTGACACGATGATCATCTGCCCCTGTTCAATGGGTACACTGGGACGTATTGCTACCGGTATTTCCAATGACCTCATCACCCGCGCAGCAGATGTAGTGCTCAAAGAGAGAAGGAAACTGATATGCGTGGTAAGGGAAACGCCTTATAACCTGATGCATATTAAAAATATGCTGGCTGTAACAGAAGCGGGGGGCATCATCTGTCCTGCTACGCCATCCTTCTACAGCATCCCTAAAACGCTGGAAGATGTAGCTGCTACTGTTGTAGACCGGGTGCTTGATCTTGCCGGTATAGAGCAGGATACATTCCGCTGGGGAAGTGAGGAAAAATAAGCACTGAATTGCCACAATAATACCAAGAATCATATGCAGATAGCGATCATCAACGGCCCTAATTTAAACCTCCTGGGAAAGCGGGAGCCAGGTATCTATGGAAATGAGTCTTTTGAGTCTTATTTCGAGAAACTGAAAGCACAGTATCCCAATGTACAGCTGACCTATTTTCAGAGCAATGTAGAAGGGGAAATGATCAATCATCTGCATGAAATTGGTTTCTCCTATGATGGCATCCTCCTGAACGCCGGTGGTTATACCCATACTTCCGTGGCGCTGCGCGATGCTATTTCTGCCATCAAAACCCCTGTACTGGAAATACATATCAGTAACGTTCATGCAAGGGAGGAATTCAGGCATAAAAGCATGATCGCTCCTGTTTGCGTAGGCAGCATCTGCGGCCTGGGCATGAAAGGATATGCACTGGGGGTAGCGTATTTCCTTTAACAGGGTGCTCACCGTTGTTAAAGGTCCATATGTCAAAGAACTGAGGCGCAATGCAATATTAGGAAAGATGGAAATGCTGTTTTGAGGAATGTCCCCAGGACGCAAAATCATGTCCATTGGACGCCAAAACGTGGGGTCGGGAATATATACCAGGGCGCTATACTTTGTGTTCGATCCGATAAGCTTCCGATAAACTTTGAGATAACTTTATACTACGTTCATCTTACGTTTAAGACGCAGGATGAACGTAGCATAAAGTTATCTCAAAGTTTATCGGATCGAACTCCTAAGGAATCAATGGCTCTGCTTTCGGTATCAAAGCAGCTACTTATCCCGTAAATCGAAGCCAAAAAAAGGGTGTTCCAGCCATGGCCGGAACACCCTTTTTCTTATTTCGATGAATATTAGTTCAATGTTTCAGTTTCAACCGGCTGGTCTTTGAAAGCCTCTCTTGGTTTCAGACCTAACAGTTCAAACATCATGTGATCTTCTTCGAAGGAAGGATTGTCAGTCGTCAGCAATTTCTCACCGGTGAAGATGGAGTTGGCGCCTGCCATGAAGCAGAGTGCCTGCTCAGAAATGCTCATTTCAGCACGGCCGGCGCTGAGACGTACCATTGCCTTAGGTATTACGATACGGGTGGTAGCGATCATACGCACCATATCCCAGAACGCAACCTTCGGCATATGTTCCAGCGGAGTTCCTTTTACACGGGTCAAGGCGTTGATAGGAACGGAATCAGGATGGGTCGGCATATTGCTCAGGGTGTGCAGCATACCGATACGGTCTTCATGGGATTCTCCCAGGCCGATGATACCACCGCAGCAAACGCTTACACCTGCTTTGCGGACGTTGTCCAGGGTACGCAGACGGTCGTCGTAAGTACGGGTGGTGATGATAGATTCATAGTACTCGCTGGAAGTGTCCAGGTTGTGGTTATAGGCATATAAACCTGCATCCGCCAGTTTCTGGGCCTGTTCTTCGGTCAGCATACCCAGGGTAGTACAAACCTCCATGCCCAGCTCGTTCACGCCTTTTACCATATCCAAAACACGGTCGAAGTCGCGGTTATCCCTTACTTCTCTCCATGCAGCACCCATGCAGAAGCGGGTAGAACCAGCATCTTTTGCTTTCTGGGCGTATGCCAGCACTTCTTCCTTCTTCAGAAGGCCATGTACTTTGATATCGGTATTATAGCGGGCAGCCTGAGGGCAATAAGAACAGTCTTCCGAGCAACCGCCTGTTTTAATGGACAGCAGCGTACAAACCTGTACTTCTGCAGTATCCTGCGTTTGTCTGTGTATGGAAGCAGCACGGAAAACCAGTTCCAGCAAGGGAGTATTATAGATCTCTTTTATTTCTTCAATAGACCAGTCGTGACGGATCTGCACATCTTGCATAATAATCTAATTTGAGAGCAAACCTACAAATTAAAATTGAATTAGAAATTAGGAAATAAGAATTAGGAATTATCCTCAATTGTGACTTATTGCACATCCTTATATCCTGATTTTCAAATGGTTTACAGGTATTTAAAATTGGTTTTTGGTGTAATGTTCAGGAGTGTCTGATAAATCAGCTGAATGGTGTTTTCGACATCATCTTTCTTGATCATCTCCACGGTGGTATGCATATAACGCAGGGGGATGCTGATCAGTGCAGATGGGGTACCGTCATTGGAATAGGCAAAGGCATCCGTATCAGTACCGGTGCTGCGGCTTACCGCATGCAGCTGGTGAGGAATATCATTCTTTTTGGCGGTGTTGATGATCAGATCGCGGAGGATGTTGTGCACCGCAGGGCCATAGGTAATGCTCGGACCATTGCCGCAACGGATCTCCCCTTCAATATTCTTGTTGATCATCGGGGTTGTGGTATCATGTGTTACGTCAGTGATAATGGCCACATCAGGCTTGATCCTTTTAGCAATCATTTCTGCGCCGCGGAGACCTACTTCTTCCTGTACGGCATTGACGATATACAGGCCGAAAGGCAGTTGCTGTTTCTTCTCTTTCAGCATGCGGGCTACTTCGGCAATCATAAAGCCACCGATACGGTTATCGAAAGCGCGGCAGATGTAGTAGTCATAGTTCAGTTCCTCAAAGCCATCTTCAAACGTTACCACACAACCTACATGGATACCGAGGTCTTCTACTTCCTTACGGCTGCGGGCGCCACAATCCAGGAAGATATTCTCCACCTTGGGTTGAGGATCTTTACCTTCTGTACTGCGCAGGCGGGTATGGATAGCAGGCCATCCGAACACGGCCTTTACGATACCATTCTCTGTATGAATGTTCACGCGTTTGGAAGGCGCGATCTGCTGATCAGAACCACCGTTGCGGATCACATATATCAGTCCTTCAGGGGAAACATAATTGACAAACCATGATATTTCATCAGCATGTGCTTCAATCACCACTTTAAACGGGGCCTTCGGGTTGATGATACCAACTGCCGAGCCGTACGCGTCTACATAATACTCGTCTATAAACGGCTGTAGGTATTCCAGCCACAATTTCTGTCCTTCTTTCTCAAACCCGGTAGGGGAGGGATTATTGAGATATTTACGCAGGAACGTAAGCGCCTCTTTACTGAGTATAGATTTTTGCTTTTTAGACATTGCTGTTAAGTTAATTGTGCTGCAAAAGTAAGTGTTTGCCAGCTTACAGCAAGCCCGGTATTGATTACAATAATGCCGTTATAACAAAATGAAGCAGAGCAGAAAGCATTACCATGCCATCCAGCACAAAATAGTAGAAATGATCTGAACGGTTACTGATGGCATATCGTGTAAGCAGTGCTGTTATTACTACCGGGGCCAGCAGGATAGCCGTCAGCTGCCAGCCATATGCGGGGAAAAGTGCCAGTGCAAAGATGGTGGCAAGCACCAGGGAACTGATATATAGTTTTTTAAGACCGGGTGCGCTCAGAATGGTGATCAGGGAGCGGATCCCTTCTTTTTTGTCCGACTCCAGGTCCCGGTAATCAAACAGGATGCAGATGGCATACACCAGGAAGAAGCGGTGTAAGGTGAGGAACAGTATAGTGGATGAATAAGGCTGCTTTTCTATAAATACCGGCAACAGGGTGGTGACATAGATCCAGACCGCAGTCAGGAACAGGGTTTTGCCAACGGCGATCTTTCTGAGCCATACAAAAGCCCGGTGTGGCAGTTTGGGGGCGGAATACAGGAAAGTAAGCACGGCAGCGCCTGACAGTGGCAGCCAGTGGTCCCGCAACAACCAGAAACCATAAGCTGCTCCAAGCGCCCCCAATGCACAAAGCACTAACTGTAACGTCTTATGACGGGCGCCCCAGAGAATGCGTTCAGAGGTGGAATAATCTGCGGGAGTCAGGTACCAGTGGAAATTATAACTGCAGATAGTTGAGCAAAAAACAAAGAAATAATAAGCCTCGTTAATGTCCCGGACCTGCAGCAGCGTATTTGTCTGCCATATCATGAGTATGGCGCAGCATGCTACGTAGAGAGACGAGAAGATAATAAAATTAAAAAGACCGCGAAGCATTAACAATCGGCATTAGGAAATTAAGAATCAGAAATTGGAATGCGAAATTAGGAATTATAGATCCTAAGATTACATTAATTCCTGATTCTTATGCTTAGTTAAAGCGGAATATTTCCATGTTTCTTCCGGGGCATTGTCACCATCTTGTTTTCCAGCATGGCATATCCTTTAATCAATTTTATACGGGCCTGGTCGGGTACGATCACTTCATCAATATATCCTTTTTCTGCCGCCAGGTAAGGATTGGCAAAACGTTCAGTATATTCTGCCACCAGCTCGTTGGTACGTGCTTCCGGGTCAGGGGCAGCATCTATTTCCTTCTTATAAATGATCTCTACAGCGCCTTTAGGCCCCATTACGGCTATCTCGGCCTGAGGGAAGGCAAAGTTGAGGTCTGCACCTATGTGTTTTGAGTTCATCACACAGTAAGCGCCGCCGTAGGCTTTACGGGTGGTAACGGTGATCTTCGGAACAGTAGCTTCACTCAGTGCGAATAGCAGTTTGGCTCCGTTGGTGATGATACCATTCCATTCCTGGTCAGTGCCGGGAAGGAAGCCCGGTACATCTACCAGTACCAGCAACGGGATGTTGAAGGCATCGCAGAAGCGGGTAAAACGGGCGCCTTTTACAGAGGCATGTATATCGAGTACCCCTGCCAGGTGGGCTGGCTGATTAGCCACAATGCCTATACTTCTGCCGGCAATGCGGGCAAAGCCTACAATGAGATTTTCAGCAAAGTCTTTATGTACTTCAAAGAAGCTCTCCTTATCCGTTAGCTCACTGATCACATCTTTCATGTCATATGGCTGATTGGAGCTGGCTGGTATGATGGTGTTCAGTGCAGTGCGGATTTCGTCGGCCGGTTCGTATGGATAGACAGGGGCATCTTCTTCACAGTTCTGTGGCACATAACTAAGCAGCTGCCGGATATTGTTGATGCATTCTACCTCATTGGTGCAGGAAAAATGGGTTACACCGCTTTTCACTGCATGGGTGTGTGCACCTCCCAGTTCTTCTGCCGTTACTTCTTCATGGGTAACCGTTTTAACGACGTTAGGCCCGGTTACGAACATATAGGAAGTCTCTTCCACCATCAGGATGAAGTCGGTAATAGCGGGGGAGTATACAGCGCCGCCGGCACAGGGCCCCATAATAGCAGAGATCTGCGGGATGACACCGGAAGCGCGGGTATTACGGTAAAAGATATCCGCATAACCACCTAGGCTTACCACGCCTTCCTGTATACGGGCGCCGCCACTGTCGTTCAGACCAATAACGGGAGCGCCGTTCTGCATGGCGAGGTCCATAATCTTACAGATCTTACGGGCATGGGGCTCCGAAAGACTACCGCCGTAGACGGTGAAGTCCTGCGAAAAAACGTAAGTCAGACGGCCGTTGATAGTGCCATAGCCGGTTACGACGCCATCGCCGGGAAATTGTTCCTGGTCGGTGGTCATACCACGGTTACGGTTATGTACGAACATGTCAAGCTCTTCGAAGGAGCCTTCGTCCATCAGGAGTTGTAACCTTTCCCTTGCTGTAAGTTTTCCTTTTTTATGTTGGGAGGAGATGCGTGCTTCGCCGCCACCAAGGATGGCTGTAGCGATCTTGTTCCGGAGTTCGTGGAATTTGTCCATGGAACAAATATAATCAGGAATCAGGAATTGAACGTGTCTGTGTAAGCATTCCTGATCCCTGATACTTATTTTATTGGTAGAGGATCTCTATTTTGGGTGTAGCGATGGTATCACTGATATTGCCGGCATTGTCAGTAATAAATACGAGATAATGCACGCTATCCTTCGGAATGCCGGTGTTAGGGAAGTCAATCGACTCCTGATGCAGAATTACTTCTGCCGTCAGGTTTGTTCCGTTATGGGCATCCAGATTGGGCATTTTACGGGAGGTAAATACTGTATCGGTGTCAACCTGGATATCGTAAATGGCCACGAAGTTGAACGAATTTTCAACATCTCCATCACCGTCTTTGACCTGAAAGTGAACATCCATTCCGTTGGACGATATCACGGGGTCGGAAGAGTAGGAGAGGAAACTGATCATCGGTTTGGTACCAATGGAGTCCTTCCCGCAGCCAGACCCGGATATAACTGCCAATGCGAACAGGGATAAAACGAGTATTTTCTTCATATAACAAACCTACATTATTTTTTTAACTATAGCTAATGTGCACAGGTACGCCGGTCCACTGTCGGTATAACGTAAAATCTGGTTTGATTGTTACGTATCCCCTAAATTTGTGCGTTTAAAGCAAGCGACAATGAGTGGCATTAATACGGCAGCGTTATTTACATTGCAGGAGCAGGATATGGAAGCGGCGGCCCTGGAGCTGTTCCATTACCAGTACAGGGAAAATGACCTTTACCGGGCTTATACGGATGCCCTGCGAAGAAAACCGTCCGAAGTGCGCTCATTGCAACAAATCCCTTTCCTGCCTATCCAGTTCTTTAAAACGCATACCGTTACCTGTGGTACCTTCACGCCGGAGCTGATATTTGAAAGCAGCGGCACTACCCAGACCATCAACAGCCGCCACCTGGTAAAGGAAGCCTCCCTCTATGAACGCAGTTTCCTGGCAGGGTTTGAACGTTCCTACGGCCCTGTATCCGACTTTGTGATACTGGGACTGCTGCCCTCCTACCTGGAACGCCAGCATTCCTCCCTGGTATACATGGTGCAGGACATGGTGAAAAGAAGCGGGCATGCAGCTAGCGGGTTTTACCTGTATGAACATGATAAATTGGCAGACCGGCTCGGGGAACTGGACGCCAGCGGACAGAAAACCCTGCTGATCGGTGTTACTTTCGGCCTGCTGGATTTCGCAGAGCATCATTCCCTGCAACTGAAAAATACTATTGTTATGGAAACCGGGGGTATGAAGGGGCGCCGCGAAGAATGGACCCGGCAGCAGGTGCATGCTTATCTCAAAGAAAAATTAGGTTGTGAGCATATTCATGCCGAATATGGGATGACAGAGTTATTATCCCAGGCCTATTCCCATAAAGATGGATTGTTTACCACTCCACCATGGATGAAAGTGCTGGTAAGGGATGAAAATGATCCTTTTCAATTGTCGACAGCGAATGCTTCCGGAGTGATCAATGTAGTAGACCTTGCCAATGTTTATTCCTGTGCATTTATTGCGACGGAGGATATTGGGAGATTGCATGAAGAGGGAAGTTTTGAAGTGCTGGGAAGATTGGATAATTCGGCATTGAGAGGGTGTAGTTTGATGGTGAGTTAGGAGGAAATGAACTCCAGAGAGCAATCTACATTTAGTAAATCTTCCAGTAAATAACCGTTCTGCTCGATATTGCCCAGTCTGATCTCATTTAATATGAAGTAATCTTCGATACTTTTCCGTTCTGTGGTCGGTTTCGAAAGGCAATCGATCAATTCATTAAGGATAAAAGTCAGATAGTATCTTAAGTTTGATGTTATCTGTTCATTATTGGTATTGGTTGCGGCATCGTGTATAATTTCATTTCTAAGCCTGTAGATCCTGGTGAAATGAATTTCCAGGTGTTCTTTATGGGCTCTTATATAGTCTTTAGCATTACCGGTTTTTCCTTTTTTGAAGAACCATTGTTTAAGTTTCATTCCTCTATATGCTAATAAGGGAAATTTCGGAAGGAGTTTAGAAAACTCATTATAAAATGATTCCTCTTTAAGAAAACTATCATCCGGCGAATGATATGCAGGCACCAATGTATTATCTAGTCGGGCAAAGTTCTTTTTTAGATGGTGCACATTTCTTTTCACATAGGCGAGACAATGTGCGTTTATGAAGTGTTCTTTTATTCTGTTGATTGTATGCTGGCTTTCGTAGTTTGAAAATAAATATTCCAATCCGATCCAGTAATTTATAAATTTGTGTTCGACTTCGATCGATTGATTACCTAGCCTCAAATAACGAATCGCAGATTTTATTTTCTGTTTTGTTTCATTAGCGATGAGAGGATCATTTAGAATCGCTGGAAGCTTTGTGGTGAATTCCCAGTAACGATCTTTTGTTACACGATACTTTCCATCCAGAATATTTACATGATGTTGGAAATCTCCGCTTTGTGGTGATCGGGAGTCTATAACTAATACCCGGTTATGTATCTCTAAAAATTCATCTGACAGTCCAAGGTTGATTACATCCAGGTATTCAGATAAAACACTTCGTGCTGTTTTTAAGGCGGCTAAATAATCTGTTGTTTTGACCTTACAATGAATAAATTTTCTGGTATTACCAGTAGCGTTAAAAGATGCCAGTTCTTCTTTTTTACTCATGCCGTCTAATTGAATATTGTTGATGTTATCAGATAGTGAAAGTTTTGGGTCTGAAATTGAAATTGTGGATATGGCGTCATAAACTTTATAGGTTGTATCAACTCTGAATATTACTGTATGTTCAACCTCACTATCTGATATTCTTGTTTTGAAGCTTTGGAAATGATCATTAAAGACACTTTCAGGGCCTAATGATTTGACAAATGTTCCGTATACCAATTTATATAAAAATCCTTTTGAGAATCCGTTATTGATCAATTCACTGAACAGGATATTTAATGTGTGATCCAGTTTTTCCAGCGTGGCAATGCTTGAGTTATTGATGGCCAAAAGTGAATCCAGTTCGTTAATAACAGTTCTTAAATATTGTTCGTTTTCGCTCAGAAGAATTTCAATACTCGAGATCACTTTTCTGTAATTGAATTCGTCAATTGTTCTAAGCGATTGTTCCAGGTATTTCTGGGATATGGATTTAAAAACCAGGTAATTGGGGTTATCGCTGCTTAATAAACTGATAGCCTCATCAACTGCGGCTTTCTTATCTTTTTCTTTGGCTTTAAGTGTATGGAAATGTTTAATACGACCTGTTTCATATTCCTGCAGACAATATTTTAATTCTTTTAAAATGGTTTTAGGATTATTGAGTTTGACTCTGTAAGAATCCATACTGCCCAGAAATAA
Source organism: Chitinophaga filiformis (assembly GCF_900102545.1). Lineage (GTDB taxonomy): Bacteria > Bacteroidota > Bacteroidia > Chitinophagales > Chitinophagaceae > Chitinophaga > Chitinophaga filiformis. Next base: position 551,135 of record NZ_FNBN01000003.1, read on the forward strand.
CAACTCTATTGACTTCTCAATAAAAAAACGCTGGCAAATTGATAAGGTGGAATTTTTATGATTTATTTTTTGCATACTCCCTTAATGATCATATCTTTACAACGGAAAAAAGAAACTCAAGAATAAAAAGGGAAGACTAGGTGGATGTGGTTCTGGAGAAATACCGCGCATCTTCGCTGCTTCCTTGAATAAAGAGAAGGGCACTTCATTTGAAGTGCCCTTATTATTTACAAGTTTAAGAGAGTTCTCTTTAAAACCAATTGTTCATTTTATTCATTTACTACATCATCGCCTTCTTCAACAACTCTTCCATTCTCTCCGGTTTCCCACTCATCTCCATCAATTCCGGCATATACGGAAAACTAAAATGATCCATACCAAACTTCTTCATCAGATACGAATCAAGTGCTTCCACATGTTGCGGTTGTTCTAAAAAGCTACGCAGGAAATATAGAAAATGCTGTTGTTCTTTTTCTATCAGCAATGTCAATGCGATCTTTTCTTTTAGTGGATTTCCTCCTTGTTGTTTAAACAACTGTAGTGCCTTTGTAAACTGGTTTTCCGTCAGTTCTTCATGATAAACCGGCAGGAAGTCAAGGCAGAAATATTCTACGGCAAAATCATCCATAATACCGGCACTGAGCTGATCTTCTTCAAAGGTATACCAGGTAGCCCAGTCGAGCAGTTCCTGTACAGTGATCTCTTCCTGCAGCAGTGCTTCAAGATGGTGGATCAGTCCCTTACGGGTAGGAACGGTACCTGAAGTATGTTGAATACTATCTACGATGTCTGCATAGAAAGCATCATTCATCTGGTGTGCAGCAGCAGTAAGCAGTTGGCTGACTTCGTTATGGGCAGAGGGAGGAAGCAGATCGGCAGTTTCCGCAAGTATTTCGGGCTTTGTTTTATGACCCTGAAGATATGCTTTTATCAGGGAGACGAAATAGGTTGAAGTGATATAAGGCAACTTGTCCTTCATACTTACAGGTTTTTTCTTTTTTGACTAACAACAGCGTTTCATGTTGGCTGTATTAGTAGTTCAGGCATAGGTAACGTAACGATCTGTGTTGATACAATTTACCACTAAAATCCGGGAAAATTAGTTAAACGAACAGAAATGATCAATCTGGTGGTAAATTTTAAGAGATTTTTCACATATAAAAAACGTTGAGTACTATAGCTGCGCCTGCTTTTGCTGGCATGGTTTTGGGGCCGATTAGGATGTAAGTACATTTTATTTTTAATCATCAAAAACAGCGTTATGGCAGTCAGGGATAGATCGATCGGTAGTACCGGTTTAGAACAGGGAGGTCCTAATATGGGGAATGACTATAGTCGTGACATTACCCGCGAAAAGACCGGAGATGACACTATTAAAGTGATCTTACCAAAAGACAAGAAACATCCGGTCAAAAAAGATAAAAACAAGCGCGGACCAGAAAGGCGCAACAATGAAAACAGGTGACAATGGGTTAAACTATGATCTGCTTGTTCCATAAAAAAGGATAGTTTAAACATGCATAATCAAGTCATCTGTACTCAATAAAGGCATAGACCCGTCTATGCCTTTATTGATGTTGTAGAGTGTGCTACTATATTGAGTATTAATTTACTAGATGTAATAAAAATCTATCGAGAGCGTTATATTAATGAAAAACATATTGTATCTTTAGCATGTATCTTATTGAAACCGGAATGCAATAGCAAGCCAATTTAATATACGGGGGATTCCCGACGTCCTCCTCACCGTACCTGTGAATTAAACCAGACACAATGCTGGACTGGCTACTTAAGTCCGTTGGAATTGCTAATCACAAAAAACAGAAATAACGAATTTATTGACCGAACGACCTAACTATTAAATCCTATGTTGCTAACTATCCAGGCCGTCCACACACGGCTCAGGGGAATACCATGTTGTTATCTCACATATTCTGTCGCAAGGATATGTGTATTACTAACGATCCTGCTGTCATGCTCTTTTTTGTTTAATGTAGCATCTGCACAGCATCTTACTTTACAGAATTCTTCACTTGAGGGTAAACCCGGAGTGAAGGTTGCACCACCTGGATGGCATGTGGCTACTAATACGCCTGACATATTGCCTGGCGTCAATGGTTGCCATAAAGTAGCGAAAGCCGGTAAGACCTTTATTGGTCTTCAGGCAGGACCTGTTTACAGGGAAGGAATAGAACAGGAACTATCTTCTCCTTTGTTAAAAGGGAAGATCTATAGCCTGTCTTTTGACCTTGCTTTCAGCCGGATCTATGGTCATGAACACTGTTATGGCAACCTCGCTGTTTTCGGTGGTGATACGCCCGGCGATACATCGGAATTACTATGGACGTCTGGTAGTTTTACAGATACGGCGTGGCACCGGTGGACGGCAGAACTGAGGCCCCGTGCATCTCATAAATTCATTTCGTTTTATGCTTATCCGGAAGAAAAATGTGCGCTTAACAGTTATGGTGTAGTGGTGTTCCTGGATAACCTGTCGGCCATTAACCAGATACTGAAAACAGAGATCTCCGCTACTTCTTCCTGCAACAACACTCCCACCGGTAGTGTAAGTGTCCGGGTAACAGGAGGGGCACAACCTTATACGTATCTGTGGACACCTGGGAATTATCGTACGCCACAGGTATCCAATCTGCCCGGAGGATTTTACGAAGTACAGATCACTTCTGCAGATGGCGTCACTACAAAAGCCGCTGTTACGGTGGGTGAGTCTGACCTGGCTGCCAGTACGGATGTTACATTGTCAAATTGTGCAGGTGATAATAAAAGCGCGATATCACTGAATATTACAGGTGGCATACCTCCATATGATCTGTCGGTAAATGGTATTGAAAGAGAGGGGAATAAGTTTGATAACCTGGTGCCCGGTAACTATGTCTTCATCCTGAAAGATAAACAGGTGTGCTCAGATACATTCAATGTGTTGATAAAAGAGCCGGATCCTTTGGTCATCAGGCAGGTGAATGTGGAGCCCTGTAGCTGCAGCGAAGTAAATGACGGTAGTATCAGTTGGGTAGTGGAAGGAGGGACTCGTCCTTATAAGTATCGTGTGGATGGAGATATGTGGCAGCCGGACAGCCTTCATCGTAATCTGAAAGCGGGTAGTTACCATTATGAGATAGAAGACGCTCAGGGATGTGGTGAGACAGGATCAGCAACGGTTACTTCTCCCTGGCAGAACTGTCTTGTTGTGATGCCGTCTGCATTTAGTCCAAACGGTGACGGGAATAATGATCTCTTTCGTCCGAAGGTATATGATGCAGTGACAAATTATCAGCTGAAGATATTCAACCGATGGGGGAGTCTTGTTTTTCAGACAAATGATCCGAAGAGGGGATGGGATGGTTATTATAGCGGTATGCCGCAGAGTTCACAGGCATTTGTGTATGTGTGCTCTTTTAATACCAGTCGTAATGAACTAAAGGAGTACAGGGGAACTGTGATGCTGGTGAAATAAAAAATCCTGGCTACATAGAAAGGAGGCGCTGTCAGCAGCCCGGTCCGGATTTAATGAATGACCCGGATTTTAATGCTGAAAAATTTTAAAAATCATGATTGCTGATTCTTTTTCAAGGCTTTTTTAATCTGCTCATGCAGGTGTACAAATACAAACGGTTTAACAAGATATCCTGCGGCGCCTTTTCGCATAGCATGTTCTATTTCGTCATCTTCTTTTTTGGCGCTGGTAATGAGCACGGGAATTTTGCAGAGAGCTGGATGTTCACGGAAGCGGTCCAGCAATTCATAGCCATTAATGACAGGCATGTAGATATCACTGATCACGAGATCAGGCAGATGCCGGATAGCCATTGCAAGTCCTTCCTCTCCGTTACGGGCGGTAATAACTGAATAGTCGTGCAGTTCAAGCAGACTTTTAAGTGTATTCAGAAGACCGGCTTTGTCTTCAATTAAAAGAATTCTGGCATTCATGTGTATATTTTACTGGTAGGTATCAGGGTACCTGAAAGCCAGTGTAAAAACCGTGCCTTTATCAGGCTCGCTGCTCACGGTAATTTCTCCATCGTTGGCTGTAACAAATGTTTTAACAATAGTAAGACCTAATCCGGTACCGGCAATACCATTTGTATTACTTCCCCTGTAATAGGGCTGGAACAAATGGGGCAGATCTTCGGGAGGGATGCCTATACCATCATCGCTAACAGTAATTACAAGTGCTTTTTCCTGGTAAGATAGATGAACGGTTGGAGCGTTTTTACGGGAGAATTTGAAAGCATTGCTAAACAAATTTGTAAATATTCTGGTCAACTGACCAGAATTGGCCAGTATTTTGCAGGGCGTACCCGACATTGTGATTTGCAATGTTTTATGATCGTCTGTAAGAGAACGAAACTGCTCCTTTAAAGGCAGGATTTGTTCTTCGACATAAAGTAGTTCTTTCTTTGCTTCGAAGTTGCCGGACATGATGTTGTTGATAGTCAGCATCTCGTCAAGCATGTTATTCAGGGAAAAGATCTCTGAAGTGATCCTGGACAGCTGTTCTTCATAGAATGGATTCATATAACGGTCTGCCTGGAGCTTGATGGAGAGAAGATCAACGATAGAAGCGATGGTGGTCAGTGGTGTCTTGAATTCATGAGCAGTAATGGCTAATATATTACTGGCATTACTCAGTAATGTGCTGCTCTTAGAAGTATGCGTGGAGTCCATTGTTCTAACTTTTAATGATTGGCTGCTTCTTTATCATAAATGTCTGATGAACAACCTGTAGAGAATCTCCACAGGTGTTAATTACACAGTTTGCCGCCAATTTGAAAAGCAAAATACTTAATAAAGGAGTAATTATCTAGTGAGTATTTAATTTTAAAATGTATTTTTACGTTAACGTTGAAAGTTGTGCTGAATTTTCGGAAAAGTTAACCAAAACATCATATATAAAATAGTATTATAAAATAGTGGGGACTGAGAGTGAACATGGCTTTATCTTTATTGTTTTCATAGTCAATGACTTATAAAATTGCCTTATGAGTTCTCGTTTTTGGAACTATTTTTGCAACAGTAAGTAACTTTTATATGCCATATTTTTTTATTGAACCGATTATGAACCTTGCTAACTTTTTACCCCTATGATCAATATTGGAATTATAGAAGACAATTATTTCCAGTTGAACAATTACAAGGAGTTTCTAGAGGATTTTCAAGAGTGTAAGGTCGTATTTGCTTGTAAGTCGATGGAGGAGTTCAGAGCACTCCCATTTAAAGAGACAGAGGTAAACGTAATATTACTGGACATTTCATTGCCGGGGGAATCAGGCATACAGGGTATGCAGGAAATAAAAAGGGTTTACCCTGAAGCAAAGCTTATTGTATTATCAGGACATGATGGGAAACATTATGTAATTGAATCGATCCGCCAGGGGGCGAATGGTTATATTATTAAGACCAGCCGTTTAATGGAGATCTATCATTCAATTATGGATGCTGTCAGCGAAGGAGGCACTCTTTCTCCTAAAGCAGCTCATTTACTCATTAATTATATTGCCAAGGATCCCCTGGAGGATATAAAACATAAGCTGACTAAAAGAGAATATGAGTTGCTCGCACTGTTAAAGGAAGGCTACTCATATAAGGAGATGGCAGAGAAGCTTTTTGTGACTGTTTTCACAGTAAACCAACACCTGAAGAAAATTTACCAAAAACTTAATGTTGCCACAAAATCAGAACTAATTTCGAAGATCTGGTCAAATAGTTTGTATTCTTTCTTTTTAATTACGAATTCTTGGATTTTTTTTCAAATGCTTTCGTTTAAAGATATGACGCTATTTTTGTGAGAGTGTATACTCTAATTAGTAGGCACGTTTGTGTTATATGGGCGTTTTTTACTGTATTGAGTAGTGTTCGTAAAGACCTCGATAGGCTAATATTGTAGTACGGAAAGCGCGGAAGAAAAACCTTTAAATATTTAAAACGGTAAGATGATTCTAAAGAAGGATTATTTGCGTTATATCTTTGTTGTTCCGGTCCTTATCTGCTGTTTCTTTTTTACATCTTGTGTCAGTACACAGAAATCAGTTTATTTTAAAAATCTTCCTGATACTGTTATTGCCCCCGTGAAAGGAAATTTCGAGCCGGTAATTCAAAAAAATGACGTTTTACAGATTATTGTGAGTAGCATGAACCCCGAGGATGCTATTGTGTTTAACACCCCAAGTACTGCATCCACCGGAGCTACGGGAGGTACCCAGGTAACAGGTTATCTGGTTAGTGAACAGGGATTTATTGAATATCCGGTGCTTGGACATGTAAAAGCTGCCGGACTTACAAAAGACCAACTGACCACCTATCTGCGTGATGAGTTGAACAACAGGAAACTCATGAAAGATCCTGTGGTGAGTGTACGGTTCCTCAATTACCGTGTAACTGTTCTCGGCGAAGTAAGCCGTCCCGGTGTTTTCGCCATCAATAACGAAAGAATGTCGATAATGGAAGCTTTGGGTGTAGCAGGCGACATTACTATTTATGGTAAAAAAGACAATGTACTGTTAATCAGAGATGTAGAAGGGCAAAGAGTGATTAAACGGCTCAACCTGAATAATGATGACATCTTATCATCTCCTTATTATTACTTGCAGTCCAATGACGTAGTATATGTTGAACCAACCAAAGCGAGAGTGGCTAATGCAAGTGGCAACCGCCAGACAATATCTATTATCCTAAGCAGTATTTCACTGTTTGTGATTATTCTGGACCGGTTGATATTAAACTAAGTTGATGCTATTCAAATAATTCATCCTACAAACTTGTGTGAGAGCCATGCAACAGAAAGTATTAAATACGCGCACAAAACGAGAGGAACACACGGGCCTCCTGGAAATGATCAGGCATAAATATCAGCCTTACTGGCCTTTATTTGTGATTGCGTCAATAATTTCTTTCTCTATAGCCTATGTTTATCTGAAATACGCAACTCCACTCTATAAGATATCTTCTACATTATTGATAAAAGAAGATGCCAGGGCTGTGGAAAGCTCTATCATAGAAATGATGGACCCCCTGGGATCAGGTAAGAAAATAGAAAATGAAATAGAAATATTGAAGTCCCGTAGTCTGTCCAAGGCTGTTGTAAGGAACCTCAATCTCTATGGAGAAATTTTCGAAAGAGGTACCATCCGGGATGTATCTATGTATAAAAGAGCGCCCGTTCAGATTACCTTTCTCGATCCTGACCAGATCAATCCGATGGAAGGCGCCCTCCTGGACCTGACATATGATTACAGAGGTAAGAAGCTGACCATGGGCGATAAAACTTATCCGCTGAATGATACAGTAACTACTACCCGCTGGGGACGTATATTAATAACACCCACTCCGGGTTTTAATCCTGCCAGCCTGCGTGATAAACATCTGTATATACGTATTGCGGGTGAAAAGGCCCTGGCCGGACAATTCCTCGGTAATCTCAAGATTGCGCCTGCGAATAAACAGGCAAATGTACTCAGACTGGAATATGTTGATGCCGTGCCTCAGAAAGGTATGGATATGCTGAATGAACTGATGAGGACATATGACGCGGAATCTATCGAGGATAAGAATAAGACAGCGTCAAAGACAATGTCATTTGTGGAAGACAGGTTACGTATCATTACCGCAGAACTGAGCCAGGTAGAGGGTCAGATTGAGCGTTATAAAACAGAAGAAGGCATTGTTGATATTGGCGAGCAGGGTAAAATGTTCCTCGCATCCGTAAAGGAAAATGATGCTCAGCTGAGTGAAGCTGATATGCAATTGTCAACACTGGATGCTGTTGAACAATATGTAAGAAATAAACATTCCGAAGATAACGTGGTACCTGCTACTATCGGTATCGCAGACCAGACATTACTGGGACTGCTGACCAGGTTGCAGGAAACGGAATTACAGCAGGATAAGCTGCGTAAGACCACCGGTGAGAACAGTCCGCTGCTGGAAAGCCTGAATGCGCAGGAAGAGAGACTGAGACCGGCAATTATGGACAATATCAGGAGCTTGCGTTCCAACCTGGAATCAGGAAGGGCAAAGCTGGCTGCTCAGAATGCACGCTTCCGATCACTGCTGAAAGGTGTACCTAATAAAGAAAGGACATTGCTGGAAGTAAGCAGACAACAGGCTATCAAAAACAATATCTATACTTTCCTGCTGGAAAAACGTGAAGAGACAGCATTACAATATGCTGCTGCTATCTCCGACAGCCGTATCATTGATCTGGCTGAAGCAGATACCTTCCCTTTCAGCCCGAAGAAATCCATGGTGATGGCCTTGGCTATCATAGCAGGTCTGGCTGCGGTAGCGGGCTTCATTGCAGTGAAAGATATGATGAACAATAAAGTAATGTTCCGGTCAGATATCGAAAAAGGTACTTCTGCACCGATCATTGCCGAGATCATGTTCGACAAAAGTGGTGGTATTGCCATCACTGAAGGAAGACGTACACCTGTTGCAGAGCAATTCAGGGCGCTTCGTACTACCCTGTCTTATATCGGTATCAATGGGGATAATAAAACCATCCTGGTCACTTCTTCCATCTCCGGTGAAGGAAAGAGTTTCATTGCTGTAAACCTTGGACTGAGCCTTTCACTGACAAAGAAGAAAGTAGTGTTGCTGGAGTTTGACCTCCGTAAACCGAAAGTAAGTAAGATCCTGAATGTGCCACATCATCCTGGTATCAGTAACTACCTGGCAGGCCATTCTTCACTGAGCGATATTTTAAAACAGCCAATAGAGAATAACGAATACATGTACCTGCTTTCTGCAGGTGTGATACCACCAAATCCAACCGAGTTGATTTTGAATGGCAGACTTGAACATCTGCTGGCCACTTTAAGAGCTTCGTTTGACTATATCATTATTGACACAGCTCCGGTGGGACCTGTTACTGACGCACGTTTGCTGGCGCCATATGCTGACGCTACGCTGTATGTGGTACGTCATGAAAGGACACCGAAGTTCAATCTGAAAATGGTAGAAGACCTGTATGAACAGGGGGACCTCGGCAAGTTGAATATTGTATTCAATGGCCTTAAAATGCGTGGACTGCCCGGTTATGCATATGGCTATGGCGGAGGCTATGGTTATGGCAACGGACAGGGATACGGATATGGGTACACAGACGACCACAAAAATGGCACTGTAAAAAAGGGACGTTTTACTAAAATTTTTAAATAACGAGATGTATTCCGCGGGTCACTGAATCTGACGGAACTCATTGAAAACTATTACTATTGAAAACTACTCATGTGACTGAGGAGGCGAAGCTATGCCAACTTTTATCCTCCTCTTCTCCCGCCTTTATACTTTCCACTTTACTTGATAATAAGTCATGCTTTATTAACTTTTAAATCCTCTGAAATGGAACAGAAGACACACACGTGGTATGCAGTCTACACTAAACCAAGATGGGAGAAAAAAGTGGCGGATGCCCTTGTTCGGAAGCAGATCGAAACATACTGCCCAATCAATAAGGTAACGCATCAGTGGAGTGACAGAAAGAAGATTGTGGAAGAGCCCCTTTTTAAATCGTATGTGTTTGTGCGTATCCCGGAAGACAAAAAAACGCTTGTACGTGAGACAAGTGGAATCGTAAACTTCGTTTACTGGCTGGGTAAACCTGCCAGTATTCCTGATCATGAGATTGATCTGATCAAACGTTTCCTGCGTGAATATCAGGACGTGGAAGTTGAACGTTTCCCGATACACGAGGATGATCTGATCCGGATCACCGCAGGTCCTTTGATGCACCAGCATGGAAGGGTGGTGGAAACAGGCAAGAATACTGTTAAAGCTGTATTGTACAGCATGGGATTCTCGCTGATCGCTACCGTGAAAACAAGTGATCTGATGGTGCTCAGTAATAACGGTAAAGAGTATGCCGGCGCCGGGAAATTAGGCGTTGGAAATCCTATTTAAAATATCAACTCTGAACACTATGCTACACGTATTATTATGTGGAGGGTCGGGAACCCGTCTCTGGCCGCTATCCAATAAACAGACGCCAAAGCAACTGCTGCCGTTATTTGACGGACAGAGTTTATTACAACTCACATGGGTGCGTAACAGTACCTTCTGTGAAAGTGTAATGGCTGTCGTAAATGAACAGCAGTCTGAAATGGTGTCGAAGCAACTGGGTGAAGCAGGTGCTCAGCATGTACAGATGATGGAAGAGCCTGTGGGGCGTAATACTGCAGCTGCAATCGCATTAGCTGCATTCTCCGCAACACCTGAAACTATTCTCCTCATCACGCCGGCAGACCATCTTATAGGTACGCCTGACCTGTACGCAGAAACAATAAAGAAAGCAGAGGAACTGGCTGCAGAAGGACATCTGGTAACGATCGGACTTCAGCCTGCCTACCCTGAAACAGGATATGGTTACATCCAGTATACGGGCTACGATGTAGTGCGCTTCACGGAAAAGCCAAATAAAGTGACTGCTGAAGCGATGCTGCAGAGCGGGGACTACTTATGGAACAGCGGCATCTTCTGCGGTAAAGCAGGCGTATTGTTACAGCAACTGCTGGAACATGCTCCTGAGATCTATACAGCAGCGGCAGAAGCGGCACTGATCTGGAAAGAGACCGGTTCTATTCCGCTGACAGCAATGGAAGCTATTCCTTCTGACAGTATTGACTACGCTGTGCTGGAGAAAAGCAATATTGTAAAGGTGGTGCCAAGCGCTATGCAATGGAGCGATGTAGGTGGTTATGAAGCCCTGGCAGAAGCCCTGGCAAGTCATTACCGCTATAGCAATCACCAGGCGGTATTTATAGAGAGCGATCCTGTAAACAGCATGGTGATAGGAAAAGATAAACTGGTAGCATTAGTGGGCGTCGAAAATGTGGTGGTAGTGAATACTCCCGAAGTGCTGCTGATCTTACAGAAAGGAAAGGGACAGGAAGTAAAACAACTGCATCAGTGGGTAAAGGAGAACAGGCCTGAACTGCTATAAACAATATTCAACCGTATGCAACTTAACGATAAGATCTATATAGCCGGACACCGTGGTATGGTGGGCGGTGCGATCAGCAGAAGACTGACAACACTGGGATATCAGAACCTGATAACGAGAAGCTCCGCAGAACTGGACCTCCGTTCACAGGCTGACGTGAATGAATTTTTCAGCAAAGAGAAACCGGACTATGTGTTCCTGGCTGCTGCCAAAGTAGGTGGCATCCATGCTAATAATACTTATCGTGCAGAATTCCTGTACGATAACCTCATGATGGAAACCAACATCATCCACGCTGCCTGGAAGCATGGCGTTAAAAAGCTCATGTTTCTTGGTAGCTCTTGTATTTATCCTAAAATGGCCCCCCAGCCATTACAGGAAAGCAGCCTGCTGACAGGCCCCCTGGAACCAACCAACGAACCTTATGCTATTGCTAAAATAGCGGGTATCAAATTATGCGAAGCATACCGTGATCAGTATGGTTGCAACTATATCAGTGTGATGCCAACCAACCTCTATGGCATCGGCGATAATTATCACCCTGAAAATTCACACGTGTTACCGGCATTGATCCGTCGCTTTCATGAAGCGAAGGAAGCCAGACAACCCAGTGTAACTGTATGGGGAAGTGGTACACCTAAACGTGAATTCCTCTTTGCAGACGACCTGGCAGCTGCCTGTGTATTCCTGATGTTACATTATGATGAGAAAGAACTGGTGAACATCGGAACAGGAGAAGATCTGACCATACGCGAACTGGCAGAGACGGTGAAAGAGGTGGTATGTTATGAAGGTGATATCGTTTTTGATACTTCAAAGCCTGATGGTACGCCCCGTAAGCTGATGGATGTATCAAAGCTGCACAAACTCGGATGGAAACATAGCGTGGAGCTGAAAGAAGGACTGGTACAGGCTTATGCCGACTTCCTTCATAAAAAGCACATGGTTGCACTATAAATAAGATTTCAAAACAGCGTCTCAATCTTAATGCACATGAAAGCAATTGTAATTGGAACAGGATATGTAGGGCTGGTTACCGGCGCCTGTCTCGCGGAAGTAGGTACGCAGGTGGTTTGCGTGGATGTTAATGCAGAAAAGATCAACAACCTTCAGAAAGGTATTTTACCTATTTATGAACCAGGTCTCGAAGAGATCGTTACCCGTAACTATAACAATGGGCGTCTGGCTTTCAGCACCAATCTTGCTGAAGTGATTCCCGGTGCAGATATCGCTTTCATTGCTGTAGGCACACCTCCGGGTGAAGATGGCAGCGCCGATCTGCAATATGTATTGCAGGTTGCGAAAGAGATCGGTACATATATGACGGACTACCTGGTAGTGGTAACAAAGAGCACTGTTCCGGTAGGTACTGCTGTAAAGGTGAACAGGGAGATCAAACAGGCGATGCTGAACAGGAATGCACTGATTGATTACGACGTGGCATCCAATCCTGAGTTCCTGAAAGAAGGTGCTGCTGTACAGGACTTCATGAAACCTGACCGTATCGTCGTAGGTGTGAATACTGACAAGGCAAAAGAAATGCTGGAACGTCTGTATCATCCATTCCTGCTGAATGGCCGTCCTATTATCTTCATGGACATTGCTTCCGCAGAAATGACCAAGTATGCGGCGAACGCGATGCTGGCAACAAAAATTTCCTTCATCAACGATATCGCCAACCTGTGCGAACTGGTAGGTGCTGATGTGAATAAGGTGCGTAAAGGTATTGGTAGTGATGCCAGGATCGGTAACGCCTTTATCTATCCGGGTATCGGTTATGGTGGCTCCTGCTTCCCTAAAGATGTAAAAGCCTTAGTGCAGACAGGTAAAGAATATGGTCACGGATTACGTATCCTGGAAGCTGTGGAAGCAGTGAACAATGATCAGAAAAAAGTATTGTTCGGTAAGGTCAGCAGGCACTTCGATGGTATGCTGAAAGGTAAAACTTTCGCTGTATGGGGCCTGTCTTTCAAACCAGCTACTGATGATATGCGTGAAGCATCCAGCCTGGTACTGATAGAGTCGCTCCTGGAAGCCGGCGCTAATGTACAGGTGTTCGACCCTGTAGCGATGCATGAAGCGAAGAAAACACTGGGCAATAGCGTTAAATGGTGTAATGACATGTATGCTGCCGCAGAAGGTGCAGATGCCGTATTGCTGGTAACAGAATGGAATGAGTTCCGTTTGCCTGACTGGACACGTGTAAAACAATTATTGAAAGCCCCTGTTGTATTTGACGGCAGGAATATATATGATAACGTATATCTTGAGAAGAATGGTTTCACCTGCTACAGCATTGGTGTATCTCAACCGGCAGTAAGCGTACTCTCCGGAAGTTAATCATATTCCCCACTTATCTTAAAAAAATTATTTTGTATGAAAGTTGCTTTAATCACCGGTGTAAATGGACAGGACGGCGCATACCTGGCAGAACTACTGCTTGAAAAGGGGTATATGGTACACGGTGTAAAACGCCGTGCCTCATTGCTGAACACTGACAGGATCGATCACCTCTATCAGGATCCTCATGCTGAGAATGTACGTTTCAAACTGCACTACGGCGATATGACCGACAGTACTAACCTGATTCGTATCATCCAGGAAACACAACCTGACGAGATCTATAACCTCGCAGCAATGAGCCATGTAAAAGTGAGTTTTGATACACCGGAATATACTGCCAATGCAGACGGTATCGGTACCCTCCGTTTACTGGAAGCATTGCGTATTTTAAAGCTGGAGAAGAAGACAAAAATCTATCAGGCAAGTACTTCAGAATTGTATGGCTTGGTGCAGGAAGTACCGCAGAGAGAAACCACTCCTTTCTATCCGCGTAGCCCTTATGCCGTAGCGAAGTTATATGCATACTGGATTACAGTGAACTACAGAGAGGCATATGGTATGTTTGCCTGCAACGGTATCCTGTTCAACCATGAAAGCCCGCTGCGTGGTGAGACTTTCGTAACCCGTAAGATCACCCGTGCTGTTGCTGCCATCGCATTGGGTTTACAGGATAAGCTGTACCTGGGTAACCTGGATGCCCGCCGCGACTGGGGACATGCAAAAGATTATGTTGAGGCAATGTGGAGGATCCTGCAACAGGATACACCGGAGGATTATGTGATAGCAACAGGTATCACTACGCCGGTACGCGAATTTGTACGTATGGCCTTTAACGAGCTGGGTATAGAACTGAAATTTGAAGGCAAGGGTGTGGAGGAAGTTGCATATGTGAGTGCCTGCCGCAACAAGGAATATATTCTGCCAATCGGCAAACAGGTATTAGCCGTGGATCCTGCTTACTTCCGTCCTACTGAAGTAGAACTGCTGATAGGCGATCCAACAAAAGCAAAGACGAAATTAGGCTGGGAACCGAAATATGACCTGCAGGAGCTGGTAAGTGAGATGGTAACCTGCGACGTGGAACTATTCAGAAAGGACAATAAAACACAGTGGGAACAACTGGCAGGATAAGGGCTTGCTTTGCCGAAATGCGTTATGCGAGTAAAAGTTTTTAATCAGCTATCTAGCAATCCGAAGTACACCAAAACGTTAGAGTGGGTTAAACTGGTTACCATGACCGGTTTCGCCCAGGTTTTTGTACAGGGTATCAGTCTTATAAGTGGTATCCTTGTGATACGTATGCTGGAACCCGAAGAGTACGCGTTGTATACCCTTGGCAATACCATGCTGGGTACGATGACGGTACTGGCTGACGGGGGGATTTCAACAGGGGTGATGTCGCAGGGGGGAAAGGTCTGGCTCGACCGTACCAAACTAGGTACTGTGATGGCTACGGGAATGGACCTGAGACGGAAATTCGCCGTAGGCAGCTTACTGGTATCCGTGCCGGTACTGCTGTACCTGATGCGGCACCACAACGCCAGTTGGCTGATGTCGGTGCTGATCATCCTCTCACTTATTCCATCCTTCTTTATGGCGTTGTCCGGCACTTTGCTGCAGATAGCGCCTAAGCTGCGACAGGACATCGGCCCCTTGCAAAGGAACTCAGTCATACTGAATGTTGGCAGGCTATTATTACTTGCGCTGACCATTTTTATTTTCCCATGGGCGTTTGTAGCCATCCTGGCTGCAGGTCTTCCGCAGATATGGGGTAACTTCAATCTCCGGAAGATCTCTGCCGGTTATGCAGACTGGCATCAGAAGCCAGACCCGCAGATCCGCACAGAGATCCTGAAGATGGTGAGAAGGTTACTGCCAATGGGTATTTATACATGTCTTTCGGGACAGATCACCATCTGGCTGATCTCTATCTTCGGAACAACAAGGGGAGTAGCCCAACTGGGTGCACTGGACAGGCTATCTATGGCGCTTAGCTTTATTACGATATTATTTGGTACCCTTATCTTACCGAGGTTTTCCCGGTTGCCGAATAACTCAGGTCTGTTATTGCGGCGTTTCTTACAGATCCAGGCAGGGCTGCTTGTCATGAGCGCCTGTATCGTTCTGACTGTCTGGTTATTCTCTACACAGATCCTGATGATCCTTGGGCCCAATTATTCCGGGCTGACGAAAGAGGTGGTACTGAAGATCATTATCAGTTGTCTCGGGATTATCTCTACTTCCACTTTTTCTCTTTTTACCAGCAGAAGCTGGGCTATTAATCCATTCATTTCAATTCCTGTCAGTATTGCTTCTATAGCGTTGGGTGTTGCATTCATTGATATCTCTTCCCTGCGCGGGGTACTGGGACTTAACATCATGATACAACTGATCCAGGTAACGATGAACGTTACTTATACGCTGATCAAGATCCGCAGGACGAACAACTCAACATTACCTACAGAAATTTAATAAGGATATTATATGAATTATTACTATCAGGTAGAAGGATTACTTCGGAACAATATCGGAGACGTACTTCAGGGAATGGTCGCCAAAGACCTGTTGCCTGAAGGTTCGAAGGTAGCTGACAGGGAAGCGCTGGCTGACCTGGCAAGTAACGAAAAAGGAATGCTGATAGCCAATGGCTGGTACATGCATTCCTTTAAGAAGTTTCCTGCACCAGATAATATCACACCTGTATACGCAGCTGTACACATCGCTAATTCTGCCCTGCTGGCAGATGCCGGCGTAAGAGAGCATTTCAGGAAACACGCACCTATCGGTTGCCGTGATAACAAAACATTGCAATTGCTGCTGGGCTGGGGCATTCCTGCTTATTATTCCAGCTGTCTGACCATCACTGCAAAGGCTCGCGGTCGGGTTACCAACAACCCTGACGGAGATGTGCTGCTGGTAGATAACGTAGACCATCCGGTGCCTGATGCTGTATTCAATAAGCTGGAAACTTTACTGGGTAAGAAGCTCGTAAGGATCTCCCACGACCCGCCTGATACATCAGGTGATATCGAATCGTATGCAAAGGTTTCTGAGGAGCACATGAACCACCTGCTGGCTACTTACTGCAAGGCTTCACTGGTACTGACGACCAAGATCCATTGTGCATTGCCATGCCTGGGTATGGGGGCTAACGTGAAGCTGATCCATCCGAATCCATCTGATCCCCGCCTGGCAACAGTAGCGGAGTTCATCGATATCATTTCCTACAAAGAGATCCTGGAAAGGACTAACATGGATAGTTCTCCTGTGAATAAAGCCGCGCTGGAAAAGAGAAGACAATTCCTGCTGGAACTGGTAGCTGATTCTATAAAAGAAGGCGCTAATGCTGTACAGGCATCCGGCAAAATGAAATACCGTTTGATCAGGGCTAAAGCTGCCCTGATGTCGAAGCTGTACCGCCTTGGTGTGGTATTGTCTTACCGTGTTGGATTTGCAAAGGATAAGATTGAAAGAGTATATGGCGCAGGCTTCTGACAAAAAAAGGATACTGGTCTATACCACCCAGTTGATGGAAACAGGGGGGATAGAGAGTCACCTGCAGGAGTTTTGCAGGCAGATGGCAGCAGCAGGTAATGAAATAGACCTGGTGGTGCTGAATGCCGCCATGACGCCCGAAACAGAAGAATTTTACAAACGTACATGCCGCTGGGTATACTTCGGCAAACATGGACGTTCCTATAAACGTTTACTGTGGATGCTGCAGCTGGGTATTAAGCTGCGCGGCACCCGTAAATACGATGCTGTATACACGAATGGTCAGGGAGAAAGTATCTGGATGTTTTCCCGTATGCTGCCTGCCTACGATAAGTGGGTACATCATCACCATACTTCCGGCGACGCCAAAGATCAGGCTACCTGGGGTACAAAATACAGAAAGACGCTACAGGAGGCAAATACCATCGTTGCCTGCTCCTTCAGGAATGCTGGTGATATGAAGGTGGTATTAAATCGCCAGATAGACGTTATTCCGGTATTTTCCAGGAATGTGGAAGTGCCTTTCACGCAAAGTCCGGCAGGCAAACTGCGCTTTGGTTATTATGGTCGTCTGATCCCCGAAAAAGGGATCGATCTGATCTGCCGGATGAGTGAGGACGCTGATCTGAAAGATATAGAGTTTCATCTCTGGGGTGAGGGGAAACAATATCCTGGTGGATATTTTGACCGTTATCCTAACGTACGCTTTCATGGTCCTTTTGCAGGTGAAGAAGGCTTAAAGAAGGCTATTGCGCAACTGGATGTATACCTGTTGTTGTCCACTCACCCGGAGGGGCTGCCTGTAAGTCTGCTGGAAGCAATGAGCGCAGGACTTCCCTGGCTGGCAACTGACAGGGGAGGCATTCCGGATATCGCCTGCGACCCGCAGGCAACACGCGTGATACCGGCTGGTTCTTCCTATGAGGAGTCAAAAGCGGCTGTAATGGCGTTTGCGAAAGATATCAGGAGTGGCCTGGTAACAAAAACGGCCCAGAAAGAATTGTATGCGAACAGGTTCTCTGCGGCAGCATTACGTTCGGCCTGGGGCGATATACTTGGATTACATAAGCAAAACTAAGAATGGTCATCATATCTCATCCTACAGGCAATGCGAATGTCAGAGCTGCGGTAGCGGGGCTGGCAGATGCAGATATCCTGTCTGAGTTTCATACGGCAATTGCTTCATTTCCCGGGAGTACGCTGGACCGCCTTGGCGGAATAGGGCCTCTGTCAGAGATCAGGCGTCGCGGTTTTGAAGCACGTCTGCAGCCTTTTACCAAAACCTGGCCCTGGTTTGAACTGGGACGCCTGTTAGCAGCAAAAGCAGGGCTGAAAAGCCTGGTAAGGCATGAGAAAGGCATGTTCTCAGTAGATGCTGTGTACCATAACATGGACAGGCGCCTTACCAGCCATCTGAATAAAGTGGCGCGTGAGGTGAATGCTGTTTATGCTTACGAAGATGGCGCCATGTTCACTTTCCGCGAAGCAACCCGCCTGGGGCTGAAATGCCTGTACGACCTGCCTATTGGCTACTGGCGTTCTGCAAGGCATTTGCTGGGAATTGAAAGAGAACGTTGGCCGGAGTGGAAGAATACCCTGATAGGGTTTAACGCTTCGCAGGAAAAACTGGACAGAAAGGATGAAGAACTGAAACTGGCCAACAGGATCTTTGTAGCCAGCAGCTTTACAAAAAAGACACTAAACGATTACCCTGGCAAACTGGCGCCGGCAGCCGTGATACCTTATGGTTTCCCTACGGTTACAGGCACCAGGGATTATGAGAAGATAAGCGGGCGTCCGCTGAAGTTATTGTTTGTAGGAGGACTGTCTCAACGTAAAGGCATCGCAGACCTCTTTGCTGCGGTAGAGAGACTGGGAGATGCAGTGACGCTGACAGTAGTAGGAAAGAAAGTAACAGAGGATTGTCCGGCACTGGATGCAGCCCTTGCTAAACATACCTGGATTCCCAGTATGCCGCATGCTGAGATACTTAAAACAATGAGAGCACACGATGTACTGTTGTTCCCATCCTTGTTTGAAGGATTCGGGTTGGTGATCACAGAGGCGATGTCGCAGGGCACACCGGTGATCACAACAGACCGTACGGCAGGACCAGATCTTATCACACATGGAAAGAACGGCTGGCTGGCAGAAGCCGGGTCTACTGATGCTTTATACAATGCCATAGCAGCACTGCTGGATCAGCCGGACAATATACCGGTGGCAGGACTGGCGGCAATGGAGAAAGCCCGCAGCAGACCATGGCAGGTTTATGGACAGGAACTGGCGACAGCAATCATACATGCATAAATGACCCACTAATGATGACTAAAAGGCCAAGACTTGAATTTCTGGATGGTATAAGAGGGCTCTGTGCCCTTTACGTGGCATTCTATCACGCGGTGTTCTTTACCGGCAACGGTATTGAGAAAACACAGTTCACCGGTGTGTTTAAGCCGCTTACATATCTGCTGGAGTTTGGTCATTATTCCGTTGCAGTGTTCATCGTATTGTCAGGGTTCTGCCTGACTATACCGGTAGCATTATCAGAGAACAGGGACCTGCGCGGAGGCTTCAAAACTTATATCAGAAGGCGTGCGCACAGAATATTGCCGCCTTACTATTTCGCGTTATTGTTTTCATTACTGCTGATATGGGCACTGCCCTTAATGCAAACCCCGCATGATACTGCCTGGGATTCCAAATTACCAGTGAAGCTGGAAAGTATCGTGACACATCTTTTGCTGGTGCATAATATCCATACGCACTGGATCTTTAAAATAAACGGTCCGCTGTGGAGTGTGGCTACTGAATGGCAGATCTATTTCACCTTCCCGGTGTTATTGCTGCTATGGCGCCGTTATGGCCTGGGTGCAGCAACAGCAGCAGCTGTGATTGTGGGCATCTTACCCGAACTGGTATTGCCTCACCGTATCAGTTTCTGGTGGTTACATCCCTGGTACCTGGGACTGTTTGGTATAGGAATGGCTGCCGCCATCGTTGCTTTTGATACAAAGGGGACAACAGAAAAGGTGAAACGCCTGTTTTCAAATGGCTGGATCGTAAGTGGTCTTGTAGCGCTGGTAATAGCTATACTGGCTGTAAGCAAGCCACTGAGCCTGTCGCTGACCTTTACAGAAGTGATGGTAGGACTGGCAGTGAGCGCCGTGATAGTATACTATACGCTGAAAGAGCATGCTATGCAGGGCCGCCCTTTGTTGTTACGTTTCCTGAACGGAAAGGTAGCTGTGGGACTCGGTGCTTTCTCCTATAGCATTTACCTGATCCACAGCCCTATACTGGCTGCGATCAACCTGTATACACTGAATTTACAGATGACAGACAACATGCGTTTACTATTTATGCTTTTGGTAGCCGTACCGGTGTCTGTATTGTTGGCACATGTGTTTTATTTACTGGTGGAACGCCGTTTCCTGAACATGCCGCCAAAGGCAGCAGCAACGCCCGCAACACCTGTTATAAATGTTTCCGGTAATTATGAATCAGTATCCCAATAAAAGTCAGATGGCGGCAAACCGCCTGGCTGAAATAGCAGCCCTGCGTTATCAACAGCTCACGGCACTCAACTCACAGAAATTGATGCTGCGGCTGAAGCAGGGGATATGGGCATACTTTTTACTGTTGTTGTTTGAAGGTGCTTTACGCCGCTGGATATTACCGTTCCTGGCCACGCCACTGCTGGTAGTACGTGACCCTGTGGCATTATGGCTGATCATTGTTTGTTTGCAGCGGAAGATACTCATCCCAGCCTATTCACTTTCTCTCATGACGATCATCGGGGTACTTGGCCTCATTGCCGCACTCACGGTAGGGCATGGGAATCCTTTTGTGGCAGCTTACGGCGCACGTATCCTCCTGATACACTTCCCGATGATGTTTGTTATAAGGAGCATCTTTACACGCAAGGATGTGGTACAACTGGGAAGGGTCATGGTGATGATAGCCATACCGATGGCGGTATTGATTGCCGTACAGTTTTATAGTCCACAGACGGCCTGGGTGAACAAGGGTGTGGGTGATGCTGAAGGAGGTGCAGGGTTTAGCGGGGCTTTAGGCTTTTTCCGTCCACCGGCAACATTTTCATTTACCAATGGAACTACTTTGTTCTTCAGCTTTCTGGCGCCTTTTGTCTTCTATTTCTGGCTGAGTAATGAAAAGATCAATCGCTGGATATTAATCGGGGCCACCTGTGGCCTGTTGATGTCCATACCACTTTCCATCAGCCGTGCATTGCTTTTCCAGATCATTATTACGCTGATGTTCTGCCTGTATGCAGGCTCCAGCAATCCTAAATATGCCGGCAGAATGTTTGGAGCGGTGCTTGGCCTGTTGGTATTGGTAGCACTTCTCAGTCAGACAAGTATTGTCGGAGGAGCTATTGAGGCATTCACGGCACGTTTCGAGAACGCCAATGAGAGTGAAGGCGGTATGGAGGGTGTATTCCTCGACCGTTATCTTGGAGGTATGCTGGGTGCCTTCTCTGCTACCTCGGATATGCCACTTTGGGGGTATGGGATAGGCATGGGAACGAACGTAGGCGCTATGTTACTGACAGGTGGATTTACCTTCCTGATCGCTGAAGGTGAGTGGGGCAGGGCAGTAGGTGAACTGGGACCTATTTTAGGATTAGGGCTGGTATTCATCCGTGTAGGATTGGCTATTAGTCTTGGGTTTGAGTCATTCAGAAAGTTGCGCACGGGAGACATTCTCCCCTGGTTACTACTGAGTGACGGATTCCTGCTGGTGGCACAGGGAGGATGGGGGCAACCGACCTCGCTTGGATTTGCAACCCTGGTAGGAGGTATTTTGATGGCATCATTGCGTGATGATGAAGAGGAGGAAGTACCGGAAACAGAAGAAGTGGAAGAGATGACAGTTTAGCATACATTCCACATATACATACCATAACCACAACAAAAACCGGATTCCTGATGAAACACGATGCCAACCCCGGAAGTAGCCGGATAGTCGTGCTGGACAGTCTGAGAGGACTTGCCGCCATGATCGTTTGCCTGCATCATTTTTTGTTTATCAATACCAGCTATTTCCAGGTATATAAGGGGCAAACCTGGTATGATATATTATTCCGGATCTCTGAGTATAACAAAGAAGCAGTGCTCTTCTTCTTTGTTTTATCTGGCTTCTCCATCGGGTTAAGCCTTAAAAACAAGACGCCTGACAGTCCTGAAACGATCAACGAATATATTTACCGACGTTTCAAAAGGATATTGCCGGTATATATACTAGCCTTGCTTTTTACACTGGTATCGGGTTTTGTCATGCATCAGGTCCATCTGCCAAACTATAGTGCCTGGAATATGCTGGGGAACATACTTTTCCTGCAAACAGCAGATATTATAGAAGGTTCCTGGTTCATCCCCTATGGATTTAACGGCCCCCTATGGTCATTGTCGTTCGAGTTTTTCTTTTATTGCTTCTTCCCATTGGTATACCTTATCAACAGGAAGTATCTAAGCAAGATCAATATACTGGTGAAATATGCTGTACTGCTGGTTCTATCCGTTGCTGCATTTGCTGTTAACAAGATCTTTTTTGTACCATATTTTGCTTTCTTCAGTTCATTCATTATCTGGTTATCAGGCTACCTGGCATCCAGAACATATCTGAAGGGAGAGACCTATCATTTATTGTTTACAGGCGCTTTTGTGTTTGGCGTACTGTACCTTGTAGCAGGCAGGCATTTCCTCTCCTCCAACACGCTGGTCTTCATTTGTAAGGGACTGATGATGGCCGCGGTATTTTACCTGATCACCTTCTTTAGTAAATCGGAAACAGCACAGACTATTTTTAAATGGCCGGTATGGGTTCTAAATAAAATATTCAATTACGTGGGCAAGGGCAGTTATGCTACCTATGCATTACACTACCCACTGATGCTGATGCTGCGGTATTTTCATGTGAATATAATCGTACAGATAGTATTGATCCTTCTTTTCGTCATCTTATGCACAACAATAGAGGAAAAGACCATCAGATGGAAGCTCAATATGCTGCGCCTGAATTATACATCACTTTTCTTCAGAAGGTTTAACATGGCCAGCTAACAGGCCGCTATGCTACTTTATACCATGAGTAATACTACAAATACCTCCAGAATAGGATGGATAGATACCCTGAAAGGTATCGGTATTTTAACAGTAGTGGCGGGGCATATATTCCCTGACAGTATCGCCAGGTACCTGTTTCTTTTCCATATGCCCTTATTCTTTTTTATAGGCGGTTTTTTATTTAAACCTTCTGCCGACTGGAAAGAATATCTGACAAAAAAATCATTTCACTTACTGGTGCCTTATGTGGCATTCCTGTGCCTGATCTACGTACCATATGAGATCAAAGAGATGCTGACAGGCAAGGAAACAATCGTCAAAGGTCTTGTAAGGCCTTTACTGGGAGGCCGCTTTCTGATAGGATGGGTGGCAGTGTTCTGGTATGTGACATGTTTCTTCCTGGTGCAGCAGGTGATGAATTTCCTGGTGAACAAAGTGAGTAAGAAAATCATTGGATTGTTGATGCTGGTGAGTCTTGTGATTAGCTATGCGATCAATACGGTCTTACCTCATTTCCCTGGACTGCCGTGGAATGCAGATGTAGTATTAGCAGCGCTACCCATCTTTTATATGGGCTATCTGTATAAGGGAATGCATGGCGATCCCGGAAAATATAAATGGGTATTCTTCGTACTGCTGGCTGCAGTGATGGTGTTCACTTACTACTATCCGGCCAATACATACGATATGAAAACAGGTAGCTATGGTATTCCTTTTGTTACACTGTTTTCCGCTTTGGTGATTGTAGTATGCCTGATAGAAATAGCGAAGCTCATAGCGAAGTCTCCTGGTGTCAGCAAGCCATTCAATGAATTGGGTACAGCATCTATGGTTATTATGTATCTGCATCAGCCGGTACAGTTCATCGCACTTGAACAATTTTCTATCGCGAATCCTTTGGCACGATTCTTTATAGCACTGGCCGTATCAATGGGAGGATATTATCTCCTGAACAGTTTTACGATCGGCCGTGCGCTTTTTATGGGCTCTCTACCTGACTTTAAGAAGGTCTTTAGACGGGAGAAGTTAGCGACGGTATAGCAGATAAATATTCAGACAATATATGCGAGTTGTTTTAATAGGAAATTATCCGAAGGACAGGCAGGAAAGTATGGAACGTTTCGCCCGTATGGTGGAAAGTGGTTTAAATGATGCCGGGCATACAACCGAGATCTGGCGGCCAACAGTTTTCTTCGGATCTTTTTTCAAAGCCACTAACGGTGGGATCGGTAAGTGGTTCGGATATGTGGACAAGTGGATATTATTCCCTTTAGTACTTCGTCTTAAAAACGTTTTCAGACCAAAGGATACACAGTATCATATCTGTGATCATTCCAACGCTTTTTATCTCAAACATCTGCCAAAGCAGCGTACTATCATTACCTGTCATGATGTATTAGCCATCAGAGGAGCACGTGGGCATGCAGATGCTTATTGTCCTGCTTCTTCTTTTGGTAAGGTGATGCAGGAGTGGATACTCTCTAACCTGATCAGTGCAAAGAAGATTGCCTGCGTATCTCACCTTACACTGAACCAGCTGAAAGAACTGGCTGCGGGAAAAGGAAAGGACGAAGCCAACTGGCAGGTAATTCATAATGGTTTCAATGGTGATTTTTCTCCTGTAGCTAACGCAGAACGTGAGGCCTTGTTGAAAGATGCTGGTCTGCGTGCTGATGAACCTTATATCCTGCACATCGGTTCCAAACTGCAGCGGAAGAATAGGAAAATGCTGCTGGATATGGTGCATGTACTGGGTGATAAATACAAAGGCAAGATCTGTTATGCCGGTAATGAAATAGAAGAGTCCTTGCATGCACATGCGGTGAAACTGGGATTGCAGGACAGGTTGGTGTCGGTAAAGAAGCCACCGCATGCTACACTGAAAGCTTTGTACAGCGGGTGTTATGCATTTATTTTCCCCTCTTTCTCTGAAGGTTTTGGATGGCCGGTAATAGAAGCACAGGCCTGCGGAGCGGCTGTCGTAGCCAGCAATATTGAGCCAATGCCAGAAATAAGCGGAGGCGCTGGTCTGCATGCAGATCCTCACAAGCCGGAAGCATTCGCAACAGAGTTCCTGAAATTATTTGATCAAACAACTAAAGACGCTATAATTAACCAGGGTTTTGTCAATGTAAAGCGTTTCTCTCCTGATATCATGATCAAGGCGTATTTATCCATGTATTCAAAGAACTAATATATCAGCAGATGATCCTAAAACTGATTACAGTGTGTTTACCCTGGCGCTTAAAACGCCTGGCATTACAAAGCTGGTTTAAATATAAAATTCATCCTACTGCACGCATCGGACTGGCATGGGTATTCCCGGGGAAGCTGGTTATGGAAAAGAACAGCCGCATTGATCATCTTACTGTTGCTGTGAATCTGGACCTCATGCAGATGAGCGAGCATGCTAAAATAGGCAGGGGAAACTGGGTGACAGGTTTTGCCACCAATACTAACTCTAAACATTTCCGTCATCAGCCAGAGCGTAAGGCAGAGCTGATTATGGGGGAGTGGGCAGCTATCACCAAGAATCATCATATAGACTGTACTAATTCCATCACAATCGGAAAATTCACCACTATTGCCGGATATCAGTCACAATTACTTACACACTCTATCAACGTGTATGAAAATCGCCAGGACAGCGCGCCTATAGTAATTGGTGATTATGCATTTATAGGCACGAACGTAGTGATCCTTGGTGGAGCAGTATTACCGGGTTATTCTGTGCTGGGCGCAAAATCTTTACTGAATAAACCATTCGATGAGGAATGGAAATTATATGCCGGTGTTCCTGCAAAAGCAGTGAGTGATATTGATAAAGATGCGAAATACTTCAGCAGGGTAGATGGCTTCGTCTATTAAGCAGTATTGTAAAACATTAACCGACAAATTGTTAAAAGAAAGTAACAGAATGAACATCCTTCATGTAATCCCTTCTTATAAACCTGCTTACGTTTACGGCGGCCCTATCTATTCAAGTTCGGCACTGTGCGAACAACTGGTAGCAGAAGGACATAAGGTGACTGTAGTAACTACGACTGCCAACGGAAAAGAGGAGCTGAATGTGCAGCAAGGTGTAGTACAGCAGGTAGACGGTGTGGATACGATCTACTTTAAACGTTTAACAAAAGACCATACACATTTCTCACCAGCGCTGATCAGTTATCTGTACAGGAATATCAAAAAGTATGATGCGGTACATATCCATTCCTGGTGGAACCTGGTGAGCATCTTTACGCTGTTGGTATGTTATGTGAGAAGAGTACGTCCTGTAGTTTCTCCCAGGGGTATGCTGAGTGATTATATTCTTGAGACTAATCACAATTTCCAAAAGAAGATCATACAGAAAGTAGTGGGAGATCCGCTATTATCTAAAGTGAAATTTCATGCTACTTCCCTCGCAGAAGTACACGAGATAAAGAAGATGTATCCGGCATCACAAGTGGCAGAGATATTCAACTTCGTGACAGTACCTGAAGCGCCTGTAGTATCTAAGACGGTTCAGCCAAAGATCAGGTTTGTATTCCTGAGCAGGATAGATCCGAAGAAAGGACTGGAGCTATTGTTCAAAGCACTTAGTATGGTCAGCTTCCCTTATGAACTGTCTATAGCGGGTCCTTATAAAGAGGATTACCTGGAGCAGTTGAAAGCGCTGACACGTGAATATGGCATAGACCAGCATATTACCTGGGTAGGGCCAGTATATGGAGATGCTAAGTTCAAATTGCTGCGTGATCATGATGTGATGGTGCTGACTTCTCACAATGAAAATTTCGCCAACATCGTTATAGAATCCCTGGCTATGGGTACGCCTGTACTGATCAGTAACATGGTCGGATTAAGCACTTACATCAGTGATAATCAATTGGGCTGGATCTCTGGTATCGACCCTCAGCATATTAGGGAAATACTGGAGCAGGTATATGCAGAACGTGACAGACTGCCAGCTATGTCTGCAGCTGCACCGGTATTGATGCAGCGTGACTTCGACAGAAGCCGGCTGGTAAACAAGTATATCGAATTGTATAAGTCAAAATAAATCAGGGTGTCTAATTCTTTAACAGTTATCGTCCTCAGTTATAACGAGGAAAAACATATTACCCGTTGTATTCAGAACCTGAAGCGCGTGTCAGACAATATTATCATTATTGACAGTATGTCTACTGACCGCACTGTTGAAATAGCGACTGCACTGGGTGCTACGGTTATTCAGAGACCATGGCCGGGCAATCACTCTGATCAGTTTAACTGGGCGCTCGACAATTGCAATATCACTACGACATGGACCATGCGCATGGATTGTGATGAATATCTGCTGGATGAACTGATAGATGAGATCAATACTAAACTGCCACAGGCAAAACCTGAAACAGGAGGTTATATCATCAAACGTCGTGTGATCTTCATGGAAAAGTGGATGAAACGTGGCGGCTTCTATCCGCACCGCCTGCTGCGCATCTGGCGTACGGGCACCGGCAGACTGGAAGAGCGTGCCATGGATGAACATGTGGTACTGGAAAAAGGGGAAACCGAGACGTTCCTGCATGATATGGTGGATCATAATCTGAATGACCTTACCTGGTGGACGCATAAACAGAATAACTATGCTTCACGTGAAGTAAAGGATCTGCTGGATATAGAAAGAGGTACAACATCAGCGAATAATGTGGATGTATCATTAAGTGGAGAGCAGTCTTCCCGTAAGAGATGGATCAAAGAAAAAGTATATAGTAAGATACCCTTGTTCGTACGTCCATTTATTTATTTTATTTACCGCTACTTTATACGTTTAGGTTTTCTGGATGGCGGCGCGGGCCTTGTATGGCATTTCCTGCAGGGATTCTGGTACCGCTTCCTGGTAGATGCCAAAATGTATGAATTAAAACGCAATAACAGGTTAAGATAAGGATGATATTGAGAATAAAGAGGCGTATGGTCGTAGTGACAATGATCATCTATATCGCAGCATTGTTGTATATCGTTTTCCTCGAGCCAACAAGGAGTGCCGGCGAACACTATGCCCCACCGAGATGGGTGCCACTGAAGAGTAATTATGATTTCATTATTGAAGCCGGTCATTCTATCAGACACTGGCTTTTCTTTCTGCTGAATTTACTGGGCAATATCATATTGTTCATGCCATTCGGCGCCCTTGGAGATGCATTGTCAGGAACACCTGCCAATAAATTTAGAGTAATAATCACTGCATTCTTTTTCAGCCTGTGTATTGAATCGTTGCAGCTGGCCTTTATGATCGGTGTGTTTGATGCTGATGATATCCTGCTGAACACACTCGGTGCCTACCTGGGTCTTTGCATATACCGTTACCTGGTAAGAAAAGATGTAGTACTTGTTTATAATAATTCCTGATAGCAATGGATAACTTTTATCTGTCACAGGTCCGCTTAAAAGACTTTAACGCTGCTGAAGGCCTGGACCGCGGCGCTGGTAAATTAAAGGAAACCTGCTGGTACATTGTCAAGATGCTGTTCTTCCTGACAGCCTTTCCTGTGCCCTCCGGTATCAAGGCCAGACTACTGCGCCTGTTCGGAGCGAAGGTAGGGAGTGGTGTAGTGATCAAGCCCAGAGTGAACATTCATTTCCCCTGGAAACTGGAAATAGGTAATGATGTGTGGCTGGGGGAAGAAGCTTACCTGCTCAACTTCGAGCCATTGGTGATAGGCAATAACGTGTGTATATCACAACGCGCGTTTCTATGCGGAGGCAATCACAATTTCAGGCATCCTGCCATGCCATATCGCAATGCGCCTATTACGTTGATGGATGGATGCTGGGTAGGCGCCTGTGTATTCATCGGGCCAGGTGTTACTATTGGAACAGACACTGTGATCACAGCAGGTTCTGTAGTGACGGCTTCTGTAGCACAGAATGGTATATTCAAAGGCAATCCACTGGCGTTTGTGTCAGAGAGATGGAGATAATAAAAAAAACAGAAATCTATATAGCGGTATGTCCAAGCGATTACTATTGATTGGAGGTAATTTCTCTCCGGAACCCACCGGGATAGGTAAGTATAATGGTGAAATGATCAAGTGGCTGGCAGCGCAGGGATACGATTGCACTGTCATTACCAGTTATCCTTATTATCCGGAGTGGAAGGTGCAGCCTCCATATGACAGGAACAAGAACTGGTATAAGAAGGAAGTAATAGAGAACAACGGACAGGGAGGAAAGATCACTGTATATCGTTGTCCGCAGTACGTGCCGGCAAAGCCATCCGGCAAGACGCGTATCATGCTGGACTTCTCTTTCGCAGTATCTGCCTTTTTCAAAATACTGCAATTGCTGCCCCGTAAAAAGTATGATGTAGTGATCACGGTGGTACCACCGTTTCACCTGGGATTACTGGCAGTACTCTATAAAAAATTCAAAGGCGCGAAGTTCTTTTATCACATACAGGATATGCAGATAGAGGCGGCACGCGACCTCAAGATGATCTCATCTCCAAAACTCATCAAAGCATTGTTCGGATTGGAGCGCTATATCTTTAAGAATGCGGATATGGTTAGCAGTATATCAGACGGTATGATGCGTAAAATCCAGGAGAAAGCAGGCAAGGATATTTTCTTCTTCCCGAACTGGGTGGATGTTACCTTGTTCCATCCTATTGAAGACCGTGCCAAACTAAAGACAGAATACGGCTTTGACAGCAATGACAAGATCGTGCTGTATTCAGGTGCGATAGGAGAGAAGCAGGGACTGGAAGCAATTTTGAATACAGCTGAAACGCTGAAGAGTGATAAACAACTGAAGTTCCTGATCTGTGGTTCTGGCCCTTACAAAGAGAAATTGAAAGGAGAAGCGGAGGCAAGAGGTCTTGATAATGTGATATTCTTTCCGCTACAGCCATTTGAAAAATTCAATCAGTTCCTCAATATGGCAGATGTGCACCTGGTGATACAAAAAGGTAACGCGAGCGACCTGGTGATGCCGTCCAAACTGACCACTATCCTGGCAGTAGGAGGATTGGCACTGATCACTGCGAATAGCGGAACAAGCCTGTATGAGCTGGTAGACAAACATAATATGGGTATACTGGTAAAGGCGGAAGATCAACAGGCGCTTACTGATGGTATCATCAGGGCGATGGAGGACAATGCTTCTGAAATAGCAAGGAACGGACGTGTGTATGCAGAATCACATTTGTCTGTAGGAAAAATAATGTCTCGTTTTGAGGAAGCCGTAGTTAGTTAACATCATTGAACCTTATTTTATATGTTAGACCGATATCTTAAAATATGCAGCATCCAGATCCTTGTAATGGATTTTATTTGCCTCAATGCATTCTTCTTTTTTACACTTTACTGGCTGCAGCAGTATGGCGTGCCGGTAAGCGTTAACAGAGATACTTTCCTGCTGGCTTCAAATATCGCATGGATTGTTGCCCTGTATACGACAGGCATTTATTTTATGAGCCAGCAGATGTCTGTGGAGAGGATTATCAAAAAACTGCTGCAGAGTATTATGTTGTACCTGCTGCTGTTACTGGCGTTCGTGTTCCTGAACAAGGAAGCTTTTAACAGGATCTTCATTGTAACCTATATGACATTGTTCGTACTGGTTGTGTTGCTGGACAGGCTCTTCTTTTATATGCTCACGAACTATATCATTCATCGTAAGGAGATCGAACGTAAGGTGGTAATTGTGGGCTATAACGAGCTTTCAAAGCAATTGGTGGATAACCTGGTAGGCCGTAAAAGTAACCTGCGTTTTGAAGGGTATTTTGAAGAATATAACAATGTACATGAACTGTCTTTATATCCGGTGATAGGTACACTGAAAGACTGCATCCCATATGCACAGTCAAACAATATCAGGGAGATCTATTCTACATTATCACCTGAGCAGTTCCCGTATCTGTATACGCTCGCGCATGAAGCAGAACGCCATTTTATCCGTTTCCGCTTCGTGCCTGACTTCAGGATGTTCGTGAACCGCCAGATATATGTAGACTACCTGGATAATATACCTATCATATCATTGAGAGCAGAGCCGCTGGATGATATTGCCAACCGGTTGAGGAAACGTATTTTTGATATTGTATTCAGTGGTGCTGTGATGTTGTTCATTCTGAGCTGGCTCATACCACTGCTGGCGTTGCTGATAAGACTGGAATCAAGAGGACCGATATTCTTTGTGCAGCACCGTACTGGGCGTAACAATCAAACCTTCCGTTGTCTGAAGTTCAGGAGTATGTATGTGAACAAGGATGCTAATTCCAAACAGGCAACAAGGAATGACCGTCGTTTTACGAAGATCGGGCGTATATTGCGTAAGACAAATCTGGATGAGATGCCACAGTTCCTCAATGTGTTCCTGGGTGATATGTCTATCGTTGGCCCACGTCCGCATATGTTGAAACATACAGAAGAATATTCAGCAATCATCCAGAAATATATGATCCGTCACTTCCTGAAACCTGGTATTACAGGCTGGGCGCAGGTAAACGGGTATCGCGGTGAAGTTACTGATGAACTGCATTTGCGTAAACGTATTGAACATGATATCTGGTACATGGAAAACTGGTCGGTGTATTTAGATCTGCGAATTATATTTTTAACTGTATTTAACACTATAAGAGGAGATAAGAACGCATTTTAACATTTTTTATAGCATATTTTACTCGTATTAGTAGGAATGTTAATGGAAAAGAAATCGCGTTAAGTGTTATTTTTACACTCCGGTAGTCAGGGTACACCGGGGTCAACTTCAGGGATGCCTGTAAACAGCGTTACATGAAAAGTTCTGTGTCAGCACAAAATTTCCTTGACGACAGCCGGCTAATAGAAGACATCTTTCACGAATTGAAATCTATTGTAGCAAGCATTCTTTCAAGTGTTGAACTCATAGTACTGTACGACGGGAAAGCAATGGGAAACAAGATTACCCGTCAGGCAGAATCAATCAAATCGCAGGTGATAGAGCTTGATTTTCAGCTGCAGAATATAAGGATCATACAGCATATGCTGGATAAAACCTTCCAGCTGAAGCGAAAGATGACCAACTTGCATTTCTTTCTGGGACAACTGGTACGTGAAGAGCCATACAACAATCTACTGTCTCCCGCCGTTGAATTACAGCATAGTAAAATACCTGTGGAGGCGAACATTGACGAAACCGTGATGCGGCAGTTGATCCTAAACCTTTTTTTCTGGATGCAACGGCACTCAACCACCCATCAGATCCCGAAGATGGTATTTAGTTTTGAGCCTGGATACTTTGAAATAAAGGGAACCTTTTATGCAAATTATATCTTCTCGTCTCCTTTCAAGTCATCGGAGAAAGGGGATAGCGAAATATTTCACCAGCCGATATGTCATATGATGTCGTATTTCGCCGCCTTACATGACGGCACTTTTGAAATACTGGCGGAACCGGAGAAGAATGTAGTGGTGCTGGTGAAAATACCCTGTAAGGCTTAGGTCTTACAGCCCGAAACACGTCTCTTAGAAACAATAAGATAAGGTTAAAACAAAAGGGGATATTTCCATATCCCCTATTTTTTTTATTACCAGTATGTAAATTCTGCTTATTTCTTCAGCTGTAATACTGCATTTGACCAGGTTCTTACCTGCTCCAGGAGAGTAGGATTCTCCGCCAGCTTTTGTCCGTAAGATGGGATCATCTGTCTCAGCTTGTTCTGCCATGCCGGCGTTGCCAGCATTTTAGGGAAGCAACGTTCCAGTAATTCCAGCATAATGGATACTGCAGTGGAAGCGCCAGGAGAAGCGCCCAAAAGGGCTGCAATAGAGCCATCTGCGGCACTCACTACTTCAGTACCAAATTCGAGGATGCCGACATGTTCAGGATCTTTTTTTATCACCTGTACACGTTGTCCTGCCACCTCCAGTTCCCAGTCTTCCATCTTCGCTTCCGGCAGGAATGCCTGCAGGGCTTCCAGTCTTTCTTCCGGCGACTGACGTACCTGATCGATCAGGTATTTGGTCAGTGGCAGATTGTCCAGTCCAGCGGCCAGCATAGGACGGATATTGTTGAACTTAATAGATTTAGGCAGATCGAGCCAGGAACCATTCTTCAGGAACTTAGTAGAGAAGCCGGCATAAGGTCCGAATAGCAGGGCCTTTTTACCATCTATCACACGTGTATCCAGGTGAGGCACGGACATAGGGGGAGCCCCTACAGAAGCTTTACCGTATACTTTTGCAGCGTGTTTTTCAACAATTGCCGGATTCTTGCAGACAAGCCACTGACCGCTTACGGGGAAGCCGCCAAAGCCTTTACCTTCAGGAATGTCTGATTTTACCAGCAGCGGCAGAGAACCACCACCAGCGCCTATGAATACAAATCTTGTATGTAGTTTTCTTTTCTTGCCTGTTTCCAGGTTTTTTACCTTCAGATACCACCTGCCATCTTCTTCTCTGTCGAGGTCGCGTACTTCATGTTTCAGGTGTACCTGTACGCCTTCCTGCTTCTGCAGATGGCCGATGAGTGCACGTGTGAGAGCGCCGAAGTTGATATCAGTACCGGCTTCCATACGGGTAGCCGCTACTTTTTCAGAAGCGTCTCTTCCTTCCATCACCAATGGGATCCATTGTTTCAGGACGGCAGGATCTTCTGAATACTCCATACCCTTGAATAAATTGTTGGCTTCCAGCAATTGCTGGCGTTTCTTCAGGTATTGAACGTTGTTTTCACCCCATACAAAGCTCATGTGAGGAACACTCTGTATAAATGTCTCCGGGGATTTAACGCACCCTTCCTGTACCAGGAAAGACCAGAACTCCTTGGATACTTCAAAGGATTCAGCAATCTTAATCGCTTTACCGATCTCGATATTACCATTCTTCTCGGGAGTATAGTTGAGTTCGCAGAAGGCAGAATGCCCTGTACCTGCGTTATTCCATGCATCCGAACTTTCTCCTGCAATGATATCCAGTCTTTCGAATATCTCAATGGTCAGTTCCGGTTGTAATTCTTTCAACAGTACGCCAAGCGTTGCACTCATTATGCCCGCACCGATTAAGACGATGTCAGGCGCCGATTTAGGAGACATATTAAACTATTTACGCGATTTGCGCTGCAAAAGTAATACGAAAAACAATAGTTCTATAACGTTTTAGTGTTCGTATTACACCTTTTTACGATAAAATATTGTCATTTTTCACTGTAACTACCTGCTGTAGTGCATATACTAAAAATGCAAATATATTGTTAATCCTGTGTGCCGGCCAGCCATCCCAGTGATGTTGCCGTAACAGGTGTGAAGTCGCTCAGTGGGGCCTCGCAGAGTGAGCAGCAGTATTGTTCCGGCAGTTCATGAAAGGATGTGCCAGGTACAATGCCCTGGCTGGGATCGCCAATGGATTCATCGTAAACAGTCAGGCAACGGCTACATTGATGCACCTCTTTCTCCGGTTGTGTCGTGCTGATAACTGTCTGCTGACCAGCTACATAATTCTGAAGAGGATCAGTAACGGCGCTGTTCTCGTAGAATTCACGGCAAAGGGACGTGATATAGGGCCCCAGGTGTTCTTTGGCCACTCCTGTCCGATAAGGCAGCAAAGTGCCGGAATTCGGGTTAAAATCCTGTGTATAAAGAATGTCAAAGCGCTGGTGACCTTTCAGGCGGCTTTTATTGACACTTTCCTGTCTGTTGATCACAATAGAGCCGAAGCAGTTATTGCCGGGATTGATCCTGATGCTGAAACACAAACCATAGGTTCTGACATCGGCATTATCAAAATGACGGATGATATGCCTTTTGATGATCAGGGCATCTTCACTGTTGTCTTCCACATGCCAGTTCAGCTCATTGGCCGCATGCCTTACATTGATCCCGTATTTACCGAGAATGTAATCCCACAGTCTCCTATGTTCAGGCGCTATATTCCTGATGATGAGTGATTTCCATGAAGTGGCGTATAACTGTCCGGTCCGGGTTTCCAGGCAGATCCTGCAGACATTCTGCAGGAATGCAAGGGGAAACTCTTCGTCCCGGCGATAGATACCCAGCCAGTAATGGTTCTCATGGCGGTTAAAACCTTCATAATAAGGCAGATGGAAAGGCGGTAACTCAAGTTCGGTGGTTACCGGGCGACAGGTATATTCCAGTTTGCTCTTTACAAGTGTATATAACTCATCGTTACTGATAGATGGACGCTGATATACGATGGACTCGATGCATTGACTCAGCTGTCCGATATTGTTCGTATAAACCAGCTCTGGCCATGCAAAGAGACGGCTGCTTTTCGGAAACCGGATGAACAAATGCCAGTAATGCGCAGCCCCTGCTGCAATCCAGTTAATATGTCCTGAGAAGAAAGGAGTGAATGTCTGTTTACTGTCGCAGATATTCACCTTCAGGGCAGGCGTATAGTCAAATAACGCAAATACGTCTTTATAGATACCTTCACTCAGCCAGCTGTCACTAATGAAAATACCAGCTGCCGGATAGGAGCTGGTGATATTGGGTGCAATACCGTAAGCATGGAATACGATCTGCTGGCGGGCACAATCTTCTTCAAATTGATCCCGGTATTTGCCGGGCACTTCTATCAGCAGTTGTTGTCGCAGGCCAAATTTTACCTGGGTTACCCTGGCCGCTGCCGCTATATCCAGAATAGTCAGCAGTTGTCCGGGAGAGACGATCCCTCCCGTAAAATTGATGCTCACTGTCTGTGTATGTCTGATCATATTAAACTGCTTGCATGATAAATACTGCTTCCTCTTTCTTACCGGAAGGCAGTTCCTTCTCCAAAATGGCTTTGATCTCCGGACGGCAACTGCCGCATCCCATTCCTGCGCCTGACGCCTGACATACGCTTTCCAGGGTATGAGCGCCTTCTTTTATTTTCTCACAGATATTGCCTTCTCCCACACCTCCGCAGCTGCATACCAGTTTGCCGATCACCGGGGTGGCTTTCTTGCCTGAACGCAATAATTCCAGTCGTTTTTCGGATAACTCTATTTTATTGGAGATCAGATCCCTGAACTCCAGGAACTCCGATTTGTCGCCAATCAGGATAGCGCCTATCAGCCGGTCGTTATGGATAACGCATTTCTTGTAATACCGTTTAGACTTGTCAATGAACACCACTTCTTCATATGCAGGATCATCTGGCGTTTCTATGGTGCCCAGTGAGCACAGATCAGTGCCATGCATCTTCAGGATATTCATGAACAATGATCCTTCGTAATAACCTGTCAGATCGCCGGCCATGTAATGGGCTACAACAGCTGCCTGTTGCTCTGCGGCTGCAGTAATACCAAACAGTGTTCCGTTGAATTCAGCAATCTCCCCGATAGCAAAGATGTTGGGATCACTGGTTTGCAGGTATTCATTTACCACCACGCCTCTTTTACAAAGCAGGTGAGCAGCACGGGCCAGTTCAATATTCGGCACAGTTCCTATCGACATAACAACAGCCTGACAAGGTACGTGTCTTCCGCTCTTCAACCTTATACCATCGAGTTTATTCAGGCCGGTAAATCTCTCTATCTCATCATTGTACAGGATCTCAATTCCACGGTCAGTCAGCTCTTCATACAACAGCTGGCTGCCCAGGGCATCCAGCTGTCGGTCCATCAGTTTAGACGTGCGTTGTACAACAGCCACGTCTATATCCATTTCTCTTAGTGAAGCCGCTAATTCAATACCCAGCAATCCACCACCAACAATCATCACTTTGCCAGCTGCCGGGTCAATATGCCGGACGAATGAATCTGCATCACGCCGGTTACGCATAGTAAAGATACCTTCCAGCGGAGGTGTATCCCTGAGGGTCGCCGCACGACTGCCCATGGCCAGTATCAATACGTCATATGTGTGTATATTGCCATTGCTGTCAGTTACCGTTTTCTGCTCACGATCTATCTCATTCACGCTAACACCTCTGTGCAGGGTAATATCCAGCAGATTTTCTTCTTCGTCTGTCATCTTCACCAGCTGTGCCCATTGCTGGGTACCGCTGATGTAATCGGGTAACATCACCCGGTTATAAAAAGGCTGATCTTCTTTACTGAATACCGTGATGGTATCAGTGGTGTTTATATCACGGTAAGCCTTTACAAATCCACAGGCGCCTGCACCTGCACCTATGATAACAATCTTTTGCGCCGGCTTCTCGTACAGTTTAACCTGCACTGCGGTGTACTTCAGATCCGGTTGTTTGGAGATCTTGTCAAGCAGCCGGTTAGTGAGATTGTTGGCGCGGTTCAGGTCATTGTCAAGTATTTTACCCCAGTGCATAGGGAGGAAAACCACACCCTTTTTGATGGATTTGCTTAACTGCGCTTTTACACGCACAACGCCATTCTCACTGAAGATCTCCACAATATCTCCTTCACGGATATCTCTGTCCATAGCATCCTCCGGATGGATCTCCAGCAGTGGCGCAGGAATATGTTGTTTCAGTTTGCTGACTTTACCGGTCTTGCTCATGGTATGCCACTGGTCGCGGATACGGCCTGTGGTAAGGATGAGTGGCCACTGAGGATCGGGCGGCGTTGACCGGTTATCATCAGGAAAAGAATGAATAATTGCTTTGGTGGACGCTGTATAAAATTTATGATCAGTAAACAGTCTTGGTGTACCATGATCTGTAGCATCGGCGGGATATGGCCATTGCACGGACCTCTTTTCTTTCAGCAGCTCGTAGCTAACACCGCTGACGTCGATATTGGTGCCTTGGGTAAGACGGCAATGTTCCGCATATATTGCCGCGGGGTTTTCATAGTCAAACCCATGATATCCCATTTTGTTGGCAAAGCGGCAGATGATCTCTGCATCCGGTAATGCTTCTCCCGGTGCATCATTTACTTTTTGCAGATAGGTGATACGTCTTTCCGCATTTGTCATGGTGCCTTCCTTTTCAGTCCATGCGGCAGCAGGAAGTACCACATCTGCGTAGCGTAATGTTTCTGGTTTGGAAGATATCTCCTGTACTACAACGAACTTCGCCTTTTGTAAAGCAGCTTCCGCCATACGTGCGTCAGGAAGGCTCACCAGCGGATTGGTACACATGATCCAGATCGCTTTCAGCCGGCCGTCATTCAATGCTTCAAACATTTCAGTCGCAGTCAGCCCCGGCTTATCAGAGATCGTAGTACCGCCCCAGAACTCCTCTACTTCTTTGCGGTGCGCCGGATTGTCGAGCACACGGTGTGCCGGCAACATGTTTGACAAACCACCTACTTCACGACCACCCATGGCATTGGGTTGCCCGGTTAGTGAGAACGGCCCGCAGCCCGGTTTTCCGATCTTTCCTGTGATGAGGTTGAGATTAATAAGGCTCAGGTTTTTGTTTACGCCTACTGCACTCTGGTTCAGTCCCATTGTCCACATAGTCATAAAACCTTTCGCCTGTCCAAGCGTCGCAGCAGCTTCATAGATCAGATCTTCCGAAATACCGCATACTGCTGCCGCGCTGCTAATGCTGCGCTGCATGACAGTATCCCGGTATTTCGCAAAACCTTCTGTATGTTGCTGAATGAAGTGATGGTCGGTATGACCAGCTTCTATCAGCAGCCTGCCAATCGCGTGGTGCAATACGATATCCGTACCCGGCATCAGTTGCAGGTGAATATCCGCTATTGCGCAACTCTGTGTTACACGCGGGTCACTTACAATGATCTTCAGGTTAGGATTCTTCGCTTTTGCAGCTTCTATCCTGCGCCAGAGTATCGGGTGACACCAGGCAGGATTAGCGCCGGCTACAAATATGCAATCTGTCTGTTCTATATCATCATAATTTCCAGGCACACTGTCTTCACCCAGCGACAGCTTATAGGCAGCTACTGCACTGCTCATACACAGTCGCGAGTTGGTGTCTATGTTATTACTGCCGATGAATCCTTTGATCAGTTTATTCACCACATAGTATTCTTCCGTCAGGCATTGACCAGAAGCATAGAAGGCTACAGATTCAGGGCCATATTGCGCTATCATCTGTTTGAACACTGCTGCGGTACGCTCCAGCGCCTGATCCCAGGAAACGCGCTGCCTTGGCATATGCCGGTGGTAGCGCATTTCTGGGTAATAAAGCCTGTCTGATGTGTCCATCACGGTGTAATGCAGGTTCATGCCTTTGGAACAAAGCATGCCCTTGTTCACCGGATGGTCTTTGTCTCCTTCCACGCTGAGTTTTCCCTGCCTGTCCCTGTGTACAACAATACCGCAACCTACGCCGCAATAGCAGCAGGTGCTTCGATAGCTGCCCGCAGGGAGTTTACTATGTTGATGATTGCCTGTCATTGTTATTCAGCAAATGCTACGTTTCCGGCAGTGGCCGTTTCTGCAGCTGGTTTCTTAATGAATTTTGTAATCATTACTATAAATGATACAACTATCACGATATAACCGATATAAGTAAATGCCTGTACATAAGTGATGCTCTCAGACTTGAAAAGGAAGCCGAACAGCATACCTCCGAGGTTACCACCGGCGCCTACTATACCACTTACCAGGCCCACATTCTTTTCATTGACAAAAGGCACAATACCATAGGTAGCACCATTAGCCATCTTCAGGAACAGTGCGAAGCTGAGCATAGATATGATAGCCAGCGCCAGTGAACCTGCCTGTGCAAACAGCAGCAGTCCTATACCTTCCAGCAGCAATACAATTGCCAGCAGAATACCTTTTCCTCTCATACCCGCTTTAGCGCCTACTTTATCTGAAATGATACCACCCATCGCTCTCGCAAAGATGTTCATGAAGCCAAAGATGCCTGCCCAGAAACCGGCGCTGCTCTGTGACAGATGGAATGTATCCACGAAGTGCAAAGAGGCAACGTTATCAAATGTGATCTCCATACCGAAGCACATACCGTAAGCCATTGTCAGTGCCCATATGCGCCAGTCGCCCAGTATGGTCCAGTCAGTTTTTGCTTTCACTGTATTGCTACGATCTATCTCATCGAAATTGCCGGCAGGAGTGTCCTTGGTAAACCGATGGTACATCCATGCTACTATCAGCATCATGATACCTGGTACGATCATCGCAAAACGCCATGCTTCGTGTTTGGTATATCCGAATCCTACAATGGCAGCAAAGATGAGTGGCATCACCATATTGGTTACACCACCGCCGAGGTTACCCCATCCGCCCGTAACGGCATTGGCAGTACCTTTTATATTCGCAGCAAACATCATGGATGTATGGAACTGTGTGATTACGAAAGAAGCGCCTATCACACCGATAGCAAGGCGAAATAACAGGAACGTTGTATAATCATGGGCGAATCCTACAAGAAATACCGGCAGGGAACCTGCTATTAACAGGCGTATAGCCGTTTTGCGCGGTCCCCAGGTGTCGCACAGTTTACCGATGATCAGTCGTGCGATGATAGTGCTGGATACAGACGCGATAATGATATTACCTACCTGTGATTTCGTCAGTCCCAGGTCTTCCCTGATGGTAGGCATCAGCGGCGCCAGACCAAACCAGCCAAAGAAGCAGACAAAGAACATCAGCCAGGTGGTATGAAACGTACGCATCTGCACCGAGTTCAGTGAAAAGAGAGGAAGTTTATTAAGAGGTTGTTGAGTATTCATGTTGAAAAAGATCTGGTTGAATAATGTTGTTTACTTGTTAAAAATCATCTCCGGCCTGATATTGATCGACACATATGCCCAGTTACTGTTGCTTTGTGCGTTGGAGACGTTCTTAACTGCTGCTGAAGTCAGTGAAGCTGTATTCCAGAAGTGACTGTATCCCGCTTCAAATGATATCACCTTTGTCAGCGCATACATGGCCACCATGTCAGCTTCAGTACCGAACTTCCGGCTGAGAGAGACACCGTTCTGTACCACATTGCTCGCACTATAGAATTCATGTACATCTCCTGTCAGCAGAAACTTTGATCCCGCTTTGTATTTTGTCTTCAGGTAGTAATCCTGTAATCCCCGGTTACCGAATCCGCTGGCCACATAGAAGTAGTCCATATAGCCCCAGAATTTATGCGGTGTTCCATACAGCGGATCGAAGGCGTGGCTCTTGCCTGCTGCATTGGTACCTCCGGTAGTGTAATCTGCACCCAGACCTGCGCTGAAAGATTGGCACAGCTGGTATTGAAAAGCGGCAGATAGTAATCCGGAGCTGAGCTCCTGTGCATTGGCGTTCGTTCCGAACTGGTAATATCCTGCAGCAGTGAGCGTCAGCTTATTGAACCTGTTATTAAAATACAGTCCGGTTGTCATGCGCGTATGTACGCCCTTATCCCAGATCTTAACGCCTGTGCTGTCCGGATGGAATTTGGAGAACTGGTCAGCCAGGAATAAGAAAGAGATACTTCCTGCAGATAGTTTCCTTGCACCATACAGATATTCCAGGCTTTTATACATGGTACCGCCATTTGTCGTAGCGGTGTAATTCCCCGGAGGGGTGGGATTATAAACTGTACCTGCTGCATTTTCTTTGTTCTGATTGAAAGCAGCACCCAGGTGTAGCGTATATGGTCCCGTTTCATACTTCAGTACCGCTGCATCGTGGCGGCGGCCTTGTTGCGCCCAGTCCAGGTTTCCCAGCAGGCGGTGATCATCATAAATAATTTCCTGTCGACCGATCTTGAGGCTTAGGTTCTTGTTTTTTACTACTGTGTCCAGCAGCATAATTTCGGCCCAGGCCTCGTGCAACATCAGTCCATTGTTCTCCTGTGTAGTGGTCTTGTTAATGGTGGATCCGTCCTGTCCCCATATCCGGACGTCCTGTACTGTCAATCCCAGTTTAAAACGGTAGCCGCTAAAGCCTGCAAAGAGGCGGCTGCGCTGGGAGGTAAAAAAGGCAGGGGAGGAGCCTTGCGGCAGTGGGGCCCCCTGGCCGTCCTTCAATTCTGTGCGCGTTCTGAGTTGAGCGCCAAGTGTAAATTGTGCCTGCGCTGACGTGCGCAAAAAAAACATACAGAGCAGGTAAAAGAAACCCGCTGAGAACAATTGTTTCATGCATTCTGGTTGATAATGTGAGCAATAAGAGTATTCCCGCTCTCTGCTGCTGTTATTATGCTTCCTGCATGATCCCTATGTACACCTTGTCGTTTTCAACCTTGACAGGGTAGGTGGTGAGGGAGCATTCTGTCTCGTCTGACAGGCAACGGCCGTCTTCGAGAGAGAATGTTTTTTTGTGAAACGGGCAGGCCACTTTCGGCTCGCCATTATGTGTGCCTGTCATACCGCGGCTAAGAGCCATCTGCTGACGGTGAGGGCACAGGTTCTGTGTAGC
Source organism: Chitinophaga filiformis (assembly GCF_900102545.1). Taxonomy (GTDB): domain Bacteria; phylum Bacteroidota; class Bacteroidia; order Chitinophagales; family Chitinophagaceae; genus Chitinophaga; species Chitinophaga filiformis. The sequence continues at coordinate 593,223 of NZ_FNBN01000003.1, forward strand.
ATACCAGGCATCGCGTCTGGCGAAACGGAACAATGCAATTTGTACATCATCATACTTTACGCATACGCCTCCGTTAGGCGGAACGTCGATTACGTTACAGGCATAGAACCATTCTACTGTTGTTTGTGTGTTTGTGCTAATGGCTGTCGACATAAGTTATCTGTTTATTGATGAATGTCTTTTAATGGGCTGGTCTTTTATTTCCACTCTGCGGCTTTCTTCTGTTCCCGCATGTTGTCAAATTTTACCGTCGGGTCTTTTGCACCAGGCGCATTCACAAAGTGATTGAAGCGCTTGCGCAGTTCAGGACTTTCTACCACTTCCTTCCACTCGCATTTATATTTATCTACAAGGGCCTGCATTTCTTTGTCCAGCTCTTCTGCTATTCCCAGGCTGTCATTTATCACTACGTTACGCAGGTAGGTAATGCCGCCATCCAGCTTATTCAGCCATGTTGCAGTACGGGTTAGCGGATCGGCTGTCTTGATGTAGAACATCAGGAAGCGGTCTATGTAACGGATACAGGTTTCGCTGTCCAGGTCTGCCGCCAGCAGAATAGCGTGCTGTGGTTTGGAACCGCCATTACCACCTACATATAGGTTCCAGCCCTTTTCTGTAGCAATGATGCCAAAGTCTTTCGACTGTGCTTCTGCACATTCACGGATACAACCGGATACGGCGGACTTGATCTTGTGCGGAGCACGAAGACCGCGGTAACGTTCCTCTATCTGTATGGCAAAGCTCACACTGTCATGCAATCCGAAACGGCACCAGGTAGAGCCTACGCAGCTTTTAACTGTACGCAGGGCTTTTCCGTAGGCATGACCACTTTCGAAACCTGCTTCGATCAGTTCTTCCCAGATATCTGGCAGGTCGCTCAGGTGAGCGCCGAAAAGATCGATACGTTGTCCGCCGGTGATCTTGGTATACAGGTTATATTTCAGGGCCACCTGTGCGATGACCAGTAATTTAGCGGGAGTGATTTCTCCTCCGGGGATGCGGGGTACTACAGAGTAGGTACCACCTTTCTGGATATTGGCGAGGAAACGGTCATTGGAATCCTGCACTACATCATTACCCTTATCCAGGATCATATCATTCCAGAGGCTGGCCATGATAGAAGCCACAACGGGTTTACATACTTCACAACCATCACCGTGACCATAGTGGTCCAGCGCTTCATCGAAGGAGCGGACATCTTTAATACGGATCAGGTCATAGAGTTCCTGACGGGAGTAAGCAAAGTGTTCGCAGATAACGTTGCGGATATATTTACCCTGGGCTTTCATGGTGCCGGTAATGAGGTCTTTCACCATTGGCGTACAACCTCCGCAGCAGGTGCCTGCCTTGGTACATTTCTTAACGGCGTCCAGAGTTTCGTTGCCAGCTTCCACAGCGCCACAGATAGCGCCTTTGCTCACGCTTTCGCAGCTGCAGATGATGGCATCGTCCGGCAGACCCAGTACGCCTGGACCAGCCTCCTGGCTACCACCACGGGAACCCAGCAGCACATCTTCAGGGTTAGGAGGGAGGACTACTTTGTTTTTGGATGTCTGCAACAGCATATTATAGGCGTCTGCATCACCGATCAGGATACCACCCAGGAGGTATTTTCCGTCGTTGGTGATGCTGATACGTTTATAAACCCCTTTCATGGTATCTTCAAACACGATACTCCGGCTGGTTTCTGCTGACACAAAAGGATCACCGAAGCTGGCCACGTCCACACCTATCAGTTTCAGTTTGGTGCTCATGTCAAAACCGGTGAAGGTTTTCTGCTGTGCTTCGCCGGCGATATGAGAAGCTACTACTTCCGCCATTTCATATCCTGGTGCCACCAGACCGTAGATCATGCCATGATAGAGCGCGCATTCTCCGATGGCATATATCTCAGGATCAGTAGTTTGTAAGTGTTCGTTCACCACGATACCGCCTCTGTGACCAGTCTCCAGACCGCTCAGTTTAGCCAGTTCGTCCCGTGGTTTGATACCGGCGGAAATCACCAGCATATCTGCTTCCAGTATGCTTTCATCGGCGAATTGTAAGCCGGTGATAGTTTCATCGCCCAGTACTTCACTGGTATTTTTATTAGTATGAACCTGTAAACCAAGCTGTTTTAACTGCTGCTCCAGGATGCGGGAACCACTTTCATCAATCTGCCGGGGCATAAGCCTTGGAGCAAATTCTATTACATGGGTATCTGAAATGCCCAGGTCCAGCAGTGCCTTAGCTGCTTCCAGACCCAGCAGACCACCACCGATCACTACCCCTCTCTTCGCCTTAGGGGCATAATCGCGCATTAGCTCCAGGTCTTCTATAGTGCGGTAAATAAATACACCTTTTTTATCCACCCCAGGAATAGGAGGTACAAAAGCGGAAGAACCCGTGGCAATAACGAGATAGTCATAGGCTTCTGTAATACCTTTATATGAGTGAACTGTTTTATTGGAGCGGTCGATCTGCTGAACAGGATCGCCCAGGTGGAGGGTGATATGGTTGGAAGCGTACCAGTCTGCAGGCGCCATTAAAAGGTCATCTGCTGTTTTGCCGGCAAAAAACTCGCTTAAATGTACACGGTCGTAGGCAGGGCGGGGCTCTTCTCCAAAAACTACGATCTCAGCAGCCTGGGCTGGCAATTTGGAGAGTATTTTCTCGCAAAACTTGTAGCTAACCATGCCATTGCCTATAATTACAATTTTCATTGCCAAAGATTTGAGTTGATAAATTTAAAACGGTCTTTATATGCTTAATTATTTAATATGATAACTATTTTCCTGTTCGAGTTGTAAAAAGAGCCGTTTTTTATGATCTGCATCATGAAATTAGCAATAAGAGTTCTAATTTTATAGTGGTTAGTCTGATTTTACTCATATAAATATTATTATAATATATCTCGTATGGCATATTTATCTTTGCTGGGTGCAGGACCGGGGGATCCTGAGCTGATTACTTTAAAGGCTGTGAACGTTATCCGGCAGGCGGATGTAATATTATATGACGCCCTGGTTAATGAGAGCTTATTAAGTTATGCAAAACCAGGAGCTGTTGTCCGGTTTGTAGGCAAGCGCTACGGGTGCCATTCACTGTCTCAGCAGGAGATCAACCACCTGATCGTGTCTTATGCCCGGAGTCATGGACATGTGGTAAGGTTGAAGGGAGGAGATCCCTTTGTATTTGGCAGGGCTACAGAGGAGATAGCCGCCGCTAAAGGAGCCGGTATCCCCGTACAGGTTGTTCCCGGTATCTCAAGCGCGCTGGCAGGCCCTGCTGGTCAGATGATACCGCTTACTTCCAGGGGTATTACAGAGAGCTTCTGGGTAACTACCGGTACTACCCTGACAGGAGAGATCTCTGCAGATATAGACCTGGCAGCCCGTTCCTCCGCCACTATTATTATATTAATGGCGATGAGCAAGCTGGAGGCTATTATGGATATATTTGCAGGGTATGGTAAAAGCAATCTGCCCGTGGCCATCATCCAGAACAGTTCTACTGACCGGGAAAAGGTGGTTACAGGTACAGTTAAAGATATTGTATTCAAAGCGCAGCATGCCGGCATGTCGAATCCGGCAGTAATTGTGGTAGGAAAAGTGGTGGACCTGAAGGATATGACCGGCACAGTGCAGCAATTAATCGACAGGCATGAAGAAAGATAAACATGGTTGCGATCTGCAATCCTGTATGTTATGTACGTTGTGTATCCCTGCATGGAAACCAGCCATTGCAGCACACAGACAAAGTTTCACATTAAAAAAAGGTCAGATGCTCTTCCGGGAAGGAGAGCCGGTGAATGGGATCTATTTCGTGAATGCAGGCAAAGTAAAAGTACACAAGCATTGGGGCGATGACAGAGAACTGATCGTCCGCTTTGCAAAAGAAGGCGACATTGTCGGACACAGAGGTGTGGGCAGTGAAATGGTCTATCCGGTATCGGCAACTGCCCTGGAGACAGTAGATCTCTGTTTCATAGACCTGGCCTTCTTTCAGGCTACGCTCGGAGTCAACCATGAATTCCTGCACGCATTGATGATGTTCTATGCAAGTGAGTTGCAGGAGTCCGAGAAGAATATGCGCAATCTGGTGCATATGCCTGTAAAGGGACGTATTGCACATGCGCTCCTCGCGCTCCAGAAAAAGTTCGGTACAAACGAAGAAGGTTGTATTAATATGACGCTCAGCCGGCAGGACCTGGCCTCCTATACCGGTACTACCTACGAAACAGCCTTCCGTATCATGAGTGAGCTCATACAGGAAGACATTATCGCTATCACCGGTAAGTGTATCGCCGTAAAAGATCCTGCCAGATTAGAGATCCTGGAAGCGGCAGCTGGTTAGAGCAGTTTATATTCTGACGCCAGCTTCACAACAGAAGTGGTATTGTTTACACCGAACTTCTCCATCAGGTTCTTACGGTGACTTTCCACCGTATGGGTACTGATGAATAACTGGTCGGCTATCTGCATGGTGGTTAAACCCTTACCAATCAGCTGTAGGATCTCCTTTTCCCTGCGGGTAATACGTGGTATGGCTTTCAGGAGTTCCATATCTGCATTCTTCAGCGCTTCTTTGGTGCTGCTGCAGAGGTACTCCTCTCCATCCATAATGGCGTAAATAGCGCGGATGATTTCATTACCCAGTGCATTCTTCAGCACATAACCACTTGCTCCGTTCTGCAGCATGCTGTGGATGACAGGCTGTTCGTCATGGATGCTCAGCGCAATGATCTTTACATCTTCATACTTCTTTTTCACTTCCCCGCAAAGGGTTACACCACTAATGTCCGGAAGGTTTACGTCCATCAGTATCACATCAGGCTGTCCTTTTTCCAGCGCCTGTAATACACTTTTACCGTCTCCGTAATCGCCGTTCAATTCTATTCCTGCATCACTCCGCAGGATGTTCTTCAACCCTTCTACCATGATAGGATGATCTTCTACCACTACTACTTTGATCATAACTTCTTTCAATTAAGTTTAACTAATGGATGTTGCGCATTCTATGGTAATGGCCGTGCCGGTACCAGGTTCTGACTGGATATCTATCTTTCCACCCAGGAATTCCACACGGGCTTCTATATTTGCCAGTCCGGCTCCCTTGAGCTTATTGCCCACGGTTGTATCAAATCCCTTTCCGTCATCTTCTACAGTGAGGAACAGGGTATTGTCTGTCTGCTGTAATAACACGAGTATCTGCGATGCTTCTGCATGTTTGACGGCATTGTTCACCAGCTCCTGCATAATTCTGTATAATACCACCTGTCGTGTATGCTCCATCGTATCTGCCTGAAAATTGAACACCTGGCAGATAATGTTGTCGGTACCCGTCTTTTTCAATCCCCTGCAATATTCTACAGTAGCCTCTCCGAGGCCATATTTAATCAGTATCTCCGGCATCATGCTGCGGGCGATACGACGCAGTTCATCCATTGCACCATCCAGTCGCTGTAAGGTATTCTGTACCACTGACTGCCGGTGTACTGTAGTCTGGGAAGGATTCACGGTAGACAGTTCCAGTTTAATACCGGATAAGAGTCCGCCCAATCCGTCATGCAGGTCGCGCGCCAGTCTTGTACGCTCTTTCTCCTGTCCTTCCAGCATAGCAGAGAGGAGGGATATCTTATGCTCCTGACGGATGCGTTCTACTTCGAATTCATGCAGCTGCCGTTGTTGTTCCAGCAGTTTGCGGCCGTTACGGTAAAAAAGGTAACTAAGCGCTGCGACTACCAACAGTGATAATATGATCACCACCATCAGTGAAATCAACAGCCGGTTCTTCTGCAATGCAAATTCCTGGCGTTCATTCTCGTGCTGTAGCTGGAGGATACGGTTCTCTTTTTCGGAAGACTGATAATGTGCTTCCAGCTCATGGATCTTTTCCGTTATCTCCCAGTCCTGCAGACTGTCGGCCAGTATAATATACTGTCTAAGGTACTTATAGGCGTCATCAGGGAAGTGCTGTTTAAATGACAATTCTGCCATCAGGTCCAGCGCATTTAAACGGAAGGGGAAATCTTTCAGCGTAAAGGACAAACGCCCGTATTCATCCATCAGCTTCATGGCCTTGTCGTATTGTCCCTGTCTTTCAAAGAGTCTGGCCAGTGAGTACATGTTATTGCAGATAGCCACATTGTAGTTTAGCCTGCGGGCGATAGTAAGACCGTTGTAAAACATAGTTGTTGCATGGTGATACAACTGATGTTTCACATCCAGCAATCCCTGGTGATAATAATAATCAGCCCATATATTAATGGAGTCTACTCCCGTCTTGTCCAGTTTTTCTTTGGCTTCCATCAGATGGGTTTCCATCTTCTGCAGACTATCCAGGTGATACATGCAGCTGGCCAGGCTTAAATGCCTGCTGGCTATCAGATCGTTATACCGGGCAGGGTCATCATAGCTGGCAAGGCTTTTATAATAATAGGAGATAGCGGTCTTGTATTGTGATTTACTGAAGAAGATATCCCCCAGGCTTTGATAGGTAGCGTTCAGCTCAGGAATGGCATGTAGTTTCTCCAGTAAGGGAATGGTCTGCAGGTATTCTTCCATCTGAAACTGTGCCTGCCCCTTATTACCCAATACTTCTGCCAGGTTAATCCTGATCTGCGCCAGCAGCATACGTCCTTCTCTGCTCGTATCTTTCAGCATATCTTCTCTGGCAATGAGCAGGTGTTTTTCTGCCTCCTGGAAATTATTAATAGAATTGAACCAGGCACCTATTGCCAGGTAAGTACGTGCAATACCGATTTTGTTATCGTGGTCTTCTTCCAGCTGCAAGGCCTGTTTGAAATATTTCAACGCCTGCACAGTATCCCTTAAGGGGAGTTTCCGGGCCAGCCTTATATATAGTTCGGAAGATACCTCGTCGGCAGATCCGCGTTTGGTACCCGCTGTAGAATGAGTCTGGGCGCATAACCGGGCAGTTATACAAAATAGGACGATAAGTATAGGTATTCTCATGGGCATAAATCAGGGCGGAAATATATAATTATTTGAGATACATATTCTTATTATTTTTCCTTTGTAAAAGTATCAATAGGTCCTCCCTGGGAAAACCCCTGTTTTCCGGGATTTTTTTCCCTGACTTCGTTATTAATTTTGCATTGTGATTTTGAAAGCCCTTGAAGATGATTGTTACAGGTATATAGCTGCTTTAATTGTCCCTTAAGATTGTTTAGACCAATGTCTTATGTGGACGGCATGTATACTCCGAAGATATCACAAAGCAAATTACCAGAAATATTTTAACCGTCTTTATAGTATCAACATAGTATCACCACGAAGAAAATCGTGGCCATTTTTGTCACGCCCCAGATTGTATTTTTGTTGAAGAACCTTGATGAAGGGCAGCGGGTGTGTGGACCCGCTGCCATCCACCATCAAAACGAAGATCAGGCAGGTACTCTGCGTGGTTTCTCTCTCTCCCAGAACCGATGTTGCGCAATAGCTTTGATGAATGTCGCTGACAATTCAGCCATATCCTCACTCACAATAACGCCTTCCATCAATGCCGATTCTACAGATGTATCCTCCGGTAGTTTTTTGAAGAAATAAGTGGCCTCCAGTACCTGCAATGCACCTGTATGTGCTGCAATAGCCTTACAATGTCTGTACGCCTCGTTCAGGAAATGTACCGCATCTGCATCTGCTTCCAGTGTTGCGACACTGTTGACACCCGCTGCTACATATACCGCATCATACAGTACCGAAGCGGCCGTCAGGAAACTACGGACTACCGGTATGGGCGTATTATCTTCTGCAAGGATATTGCCGAGATGCGGTGCTATCACTTCCGGAATGGCGCCTGCAGCCTCCAATGCCTCTTTCACTGTTGTAAGCGACGCCGCATCCACGCCATCGGCTGCCAGCAGTGCGATCTTCCGGGTCCGGATACTGTTTTTCACTGTATTGGCCATACTCAATGCCGGAGATATATCAGGAACAGGTGCTTTAGGTGGAAAAGGTTCATATCTTTCCCTGTCGGCATCCGCAGGTACGCCATGATTAATGGGCTTTTCCGGCGTTTCAGGCACCTCCAGTCCTAGGCCATGTGCCACTTGTGCGGCCAGGTCTTTATCTACCTGTGTCAGGATGCCTACCATGCGTTGCCTGATAGCCACTGTCTCCACTTTGCCCAGTTCAAACCGGAACGCATCAATGAGGTGTTGTTTCTCGGCGTCTGACTGACTGTTATAGAAAAGCGTCGCCTGACTGAAATGATCGAAGAAGCTGCGGCTTCTTTCCCTGATTTTAACAGCGCTGATCTTTTCTGTATAGGAGGTGAATCCGCCTTCCGCAGCTTTCGCCTGGGCCGGATCTCCACCGCCAAGGGAATTAGGACTATAACTGCTTCTGCCCCTGTTGATAGTTTGCCGCATGAATCCATCCCGCTGATTATTATGTACAGGATTGATCGGACGATTGATAGGGATCTCCTGGAAATTGGGGCCTCCCAGCCGTATCAGCTGTGTATCCGTATAGGAGAAAAGGCGACCCTGTAACAGGGGATCATTGGTGAAATCTATGCCGGGCACTATATGCCCGATATGGAATGCCGCCTGCTCTGTCTCTGCAAAGAAGTTATCAGGATTACGGTTCAGTGTCAGTTTACCGATTCGCTGCACCGGAACCAGCTCTTCCGGGATGATCTTGGTGGCATCCAGCAGGTCAAAATCAAACTTATGTTCATCTGCTTCAGCCACGATCTGCACGCCTAATTCCCATTCAGGAAAGTTGCCACTTTCAATAGCCTCCCAGAGGTCGCGCCGGTGGAAGTCCGGATCCTTGCCGGAGATTTTCTGTGCTTCGTCCCAGGCTACCGAGTGTACGCCAAGCAGAGGCTTCCAGTGAAACTTCGCAAAAACACTTTCGTTAGCTGCATTTACCAACCGGAAGGTATGCACGCCAAATCCTTCCATCATACGGAAGCTGCGCGGAATAGCACGGTCGCTCATCAGCCACATGACCATATGAGTGGACTCAGGCATGAGTGAAATGAAATCCCAGAAAGTATCATGAGCAGATGCTGCCTGTGGTATTTCATTATGTGGTTCCGGTTTTACGGCATGTACAAGGTCTGGAAATTTCAAAGCGTCCTGTATAAAAAATACAGGCATATTATTGCCCACCAGGTCGAAGATGCCTTCTTCTGTATAGAACTTCGTGGCAAATCCCCTTACATCACGGGCCAGGTCTGTAGAGCCCCTGGAACCTGCTACGGTAGAGAATCTTACAAATACCGGCGTCTCCCGTGAAGGATCTGTCAGGAACCCTGCCTTCGTGTACTTTTCCATGGATTCATATACCCTGAATACACCATGTGCACCGGAACCACGGGCATGTACTACCCGCTCCGGAATGCGCTCGTGGTCAAAGTGAGTGATCTTTTCTCTGAAGATAAAATCCTCCATCAGCGTGGGACCACGATCGCCTGCCTTCAGCGAATTATGATCATCGTTGATCTTTACGCCGGTATTTGTCGTAATTATTTCACCTGTGCTGTCTTCTATATCAGGGGAGAGCTTCTCGATTTTTTTATTCTCGTCAGGAACTTTGGAGGTCTTTTTACCGGGCATTGTTTTGAGTTTTTATGGTTATCAGATGGGAAGGGTTTATTCTGCTGCAGCTTCGTAATTGATGTTGTTTTCCGCGATTTGAGTAAGCAGTACATCTGTTTCTTTTTCTTCTGCCAGTGTAGCTTCGAGCAATGAGGCAACCTCCGTAAGACCAAGGGTAGTGGCCAGTTGTGCGAGTCCACCATAAGTAGCGATCTCATAATGCTCTACTTTCTGTGCTGCGAGGATCAGACCTACGTCCCTGGTGGCAGTTCCTGCTTCTGTATCGGCGATAATGGACTCACCTTCCAGCACAATACCTTCAATGGCATCACATTTTTTACCTCTCGCGGGTTTACCCAGCAGGTCGAATACCTGCTCAAGGCGGTTGATATGCCCCATTGTTGCCTGCAGATGATCTTCAAATGCGGTCTGTAACTCAGGCGTTGTAGCTGATTTTTTCATTTTAGGCAGCGCCTTGGCGATGTGATTTTCAGCCCAGTAAATGTCTTTGATTTCTTCACAGAAGAACTCCTGCAGGCGGGAGTCCATTGTGGCGGTTGATGCCGTTTCAGCAGACCTGGTCGCTTTCTGATTGATGGATGAATTTTTTGCCATAAGTAGATAATTTTCATATTGTCTTGCCAACACTATACCGCTGCCGCTATATACAGCAGTGGCTTCTCTGAATTGATAAGCCTGTAGCAGATTTTGCACAGTATGTGCAGGATGAGCAATAGTGGAACAAGGCAATAGAAAACTCTTCCGTTATTTAAGGCTAAATTCGCGCAGGCTTACAACGCTGAATCGGCTATGTACAACTATCTCTTTATTGCCAGCTTTATTGGAATCCTTTTGACAGGCACCGGATGTAATCCGCAGGGTAATAGTCGTCGGGAAACCGTTCCTGATACAGTGCTGGTCGGCGAACTTATGCAACAGGCAGAACGATGTCTGGATAAGCCGGGATCTTTCCGGGAGGACATGGACAGTGCAATGAACATTGCGACCGAAATGGAACGGATAAGCGCCCGGCAGCAGTACATGCGTGGTATAGGGCTCAGCAACTTATTACGCGCAAAAACATTCAGGGAAATGGGGCGGGGTAGCCAGGCAAGGCAACCCGCAGCAAAGGCGGTGGAAATGCTGAGCCGCGCAGGTACTGAAACCGATAAGGCCCAGGCTTTGATCGAGCTGGGAGGTAGCTATGATATCAGGAAGGCGGATGAAATGCGGGGGAAAATAGCGCTCTATGAACAGGGAATAGGGATCTACAACCATCTCGGCGACAAGCTGAAAGAAGCCCAGTTACGGGAATTCCTGGGAGATCTGTACCAGATCACTCAGGATACTGCCCACGCGCTGAGTAACCTGAGGAAAGCCCTGGCGCTCTATCAGGAAGTGGGCTTTACACGGTTACAGGGAGTATACGGACTTATTGGTTCCGTCTATATGCAGGGCGACAACTTTACGGTGTCGCTTCGTTACAATATGCTTGCAATAAAAATCGGAGAGCAGCTCAAAGACAGTGGCGCGCTGATGGCAACCCTTTACAACCGCCTTGGTGGCAGCTATTGGTATATAGAGAATGATCAACAGGCATTGACCTATTTCAGAAAGGCGGCTATGATTGCGCGGGCTGGCAAAGATTCATTGGCATTACAGGATATACTGGGAAATATTGCCCGGCTCCTGGCCAGGCAAAAAGCATATCAGGAAGCGCTGGATTCAATGGATGCAGCGATAGCCCTTACACGCGAACGTAATGTTTACGATCAAAGCCTGTTTGATATGTTTCATCTGTATGTTTATACGATGATGAACGATCTTCCCAACGGAGAATTATATTTCAGGAAACTGAAAAAGATCTACGATGAGCATGTCCAGGACGACAATATGATGCAGTCTTTACGGTATACAATGGCGAATTACCTGGTAAAATCCGGTAACTTCGAAGCAGGTCGTCAATACCTCAACGCCCTTTCTTATAAGGCCGGCAGCTATCCCGTTATAATAACCAGACGTGCGATGGTAGAGTATCTTTATTATCAGGTCGATTCAGCGGCGGGTAACCTACAGGCAGCCATTACGCATTTCAGAAACTTCAAATCGATATCTGATTCTTCTAAAAATTTGCTCCAGTCGAAGCAGCTGGGAGAGCTACAACTCCGGTTTGAGACAGAAAAGAAAGACAATGATATTAAAATGCTGCTGCAAAAGAACCAGGTGCAGGAAACCTCTTTGCAAAACGAAAAAGTTATCAGGAATCTGGTCATTGCAGGAATCTTCATACTGGTTGTTTTTCTGGGGCTGATTTATAGCCGATACCGGAATAAGAAAATAATGAACATAAGATTGGAAAACCAGCAGAACGAGATCAACAAACAGAATGAGGCCCTGAGAAAACTGGTTGATGATAAAGAATGGCTGCTGAAAGAGATCCACCATCGTGTAAAAAATAATCTCCAGGTTATTATCAGCTTACTGAACACACAGTCCAGGTATCTTAATAACAAAGATGCACTTGACGCCATTCGTAACAGTCAGCAGCGGATGTATTCTATGTCACTTATACACCAGCGCCTCTACCAGACAGACAGCCTTGGTAAGCTGGATATGCGCTGGTATATCCCGGAACTGATCAGCTATATGAAGGACGGACATGAAGCAGGGAATAACATCGCATTTATTATTGATTGTGAAAATATAGAACTTGAAGTTGTGCAGGCCGTACCGCTGGGTCTTATTCTCAATGAGGCTATCAGCAATTCGTTGAAATACGCATTCCCCGATAAAAGAAAAGGCGCTATTACCGTGCGTTTAGAAATGGAAGATGATAAAAATTGCCGGCTTCGTATTGCGGATGACGGTGTCGGTATACAGCATCCCGAAGTTGTACTTGAAGGAGATTCACTTGGAATGAGCCTGATGAAGGGACTAAGTGAGCAACTTGACGGCTCATTTATTATTGATCACAATTGCCCCGGATTACTGATAGAAATAAATTTTCCATATCATGCATTTATACCGGATATCAGAAAATCGATCCTGAACTGATGAGAAACAAGGGAAAAATATTAATCGTTGAAGACGAATTCATTGTTGCCAATGATCTTCAACATATGTTGAAGAAGGCTGGATATGATGTTTGTGGCATTGCGTCTTCTGTTCATAAAGCGCGGACACTGATAGAACAGCATCGCCCGGATTGGGTGCTGATCGATATTATACTAAAGGGCGACTATTCGGGGATTGATCTCGGTCATGATTTGATGCAACAGCATATTCCTTTTCTGTATATCTCTGCGAATACAAACCAGCGGACACTGGAAGCAGCCAAACTTACCCGTCCGCACGGATTCCTTGTGAAACCTTTCAGGGAGAAGGACCTGTTCATTATGCTTGATATAGCAAGGTATAAGCTCCAGACAGAAACTGAGCGGCAATTGCCACCAGCGCCTAAAAGTCCAGACAATGAAGTGCCGGATATCACTGTAGCAGGATTCCATGCTGCGGAAACTTTGGAAAAAATAAAAATTGTTTCCCCTGCCGATACCTCGGTATTGATCATGGGAGAAAGTGGCACGGGAAAGGAACTGGTAGCACGATGTATTCATCATCTGTCACTTCGCCGTGATCAGCCGATGGTGGTAGTGGATTGTGCTGCACTGCCACTTGCCGTTATCGAAACGGAACTGTTGGGCCATGAAAAAGGTGCTTTTACGGGCGCAGAACAGCGCAGGGTGGGAAAGTTTGAGCAGGCGAACCACGGAACGATATTTCTTGATGAAGTGGGGGAGTTATCTCCGGATGCACAGGTGAAGCTGTTAAGAGTACTCCAGGAAAAGGAAATTACCCGTATAGGTGGGGACACCTCAGTTAAAGTAGACGTGCGTATTATCGCTGCAACTAACAGGCAACTGGAAAAGGAAGTAGCTGAAGGCCGGTTTCGCTTGGACCTGTATTACCGGTTAAGTGTATTCCCTGTCGAACTGTTGCCGCTGCGTGAACGGAAACAGGATATTCCCGTGCTGGCAAATCATTTTCTGAAGAAATATGCAGAGAAGAACAGAGTTGGTGTTGAAAAGATAACGGAAAGGGCCATGGAGCAACTAATGTCGTACGACTGGCCCGGCAATATCAGGGAGCTGGAACATCTGATAGAACGTCATGTATTGCTGGCCGCCGGTAAAGACATTCCTGCGTTCGATTTACCTGCATCTACCGCGGCTCCCGGTATTGAACAAACCGGCCGGCTTAAAACAATGGATGAAATGGAACGTGATCATATTCTTACTGCACTGCAGGCCAGCAAAGGTAAAGTATCTGGTCCCGGTGGCGCCGCTGAGTTACTTGGACTTCCTGCGCAGACATTATATTCCAAAATAAAAAGACTTGGAATAAAACAGATATTCAGATAATATCCGCCTTCCTGAGAGTGCCGCGGATGCTAAAATGCTCCTTTTTTATGCCCAGTTTCTGCATCCTGGAATTAAGGGTTGTGGAAGGCATCCGCAACTTCGCTGCGGCGCCGTTAGGACCAGCAATTCTTCCATTACAAAGCCTGACCACTTTAAGGATATAATCCCTTTCCATTGTTGCTAAGGGTACAATACTGAATGACCTTTCTTCGTCAGGAAGTAGAATTTTATGATCGGTGCCGGGAATATCTATATGAAGTGCGCCCTCTTTACTAAGCAGCATGGAACGTTCCAGCAGATGTTCCAGCTCTCTCACGTTCCCAGGCCAGTCATACTGCATCAGGCTTTCCATTACCTTGTCTGTTATTACCGGCGCTTTTTTCGCGTTGACACTTGTATAACGTCGGATGAAATGTGTGACAAGCGCCGGAATGTCTTCTTTTCTGTTACGCAGCGGGGGGATTGTTATGGGTACGACATTCAAGCGGTAGTAAAGGTCATGCCTGAAATTACCAGCTTTCACTTCTTCTGCAAGATTGCGGTTGGTAGCAGCAATAATGCGTACATTCACTTTAATAACACCTTTTCCCCCTATACGTTCTATTTCTTTTTCCTGGAGTACTCTTAATAGTTTTGCCTGGAATTCCATCGGTATTTCTCCTATTTCATCGAGGAACAGCGTACTGTTCTCTGCCAGTTCAAACTTGCCGATCCTTCGCTGAATAGCTCCTGTAAATGCACCTTTCTCATGGCCAAATAGTTCGCTTTCAAAGAGGCTGTGAGGTAATGCGGCACAGTTTACTTTTATCATCCTGTTATGCCTCCGGGGAGAGGCCGCATGTATAGCACCGGCAATTACTTCCTTACCCGTACCTGTTTCACCCAGCAACAATACGGTAGAATCAGACGGCGCTACCCGTTCCATTATCGTCAATATGTTTTGTATACCCCGAGAAGTGCCAATGAAGTCTTTGATATCACTATGCTGTTTTGTGCCTTCCTGCAAGCCGGCGGCATCGCTGTCTTCCTGTTTCCGGTACTTCCTTATTTCCCTGAGTTGCCGCTCCATGGTTTCATTGAGCAGGATATTGCGGAATCCTGTTCCAAGTATGTCAGCTATACATTTAAACAATCTGAATTTTTCCGCCTGAAAAGAACCATTCTTTTCCCCATAAAGATATAATACGCCTACAGGTATGCCTCCCCCTGATATTTTCACCAGCAGCATTTCCCTGATACCGGCATTGAACCAGCGGTAAATATACCTGGGAACGGTGCTTGCTTTCATGGCAGTGTGCAGGTCTATCAGCAACGGCTCTTCTGACGCAAGTGCCCTGTCAAAAATGCCGTCATTAACAGGATGACTGGATACGATAATGGGTGTTTCTCCTCTATAGGGGATATTGTTTTCTGCCGTATACAGAAATGGTGAATGTGTCACGCCGTCTTCGTTGATCAGGCAGAGTGTATAATATCTTCCGCCAAAAAGCCCTGGTAACTGGTCTGTGATAGCTGTCCGGAGATCCTGTCTGTTCTTGGCTCCGGCAATGATGCTACTCAGTTCCAGCAGAATGGCCTGTTCTTTTTTCTGTTGTTCAAGGCTTTCAATAAGGAAATGGTTGTCGGGAATAAAAGGCCCGCTCTGTTCTTTGGGTGTACATTTTTTCATACTTGCTCACTATGTTCCCCGACAAACATAATTACAATAAAACAGCTCTGGTAGAAATGTTACGTTTGCCCGCAATTTTTAGGTTCCTGCATAAATTCACGAAATATCGTGAATAAAAGTTCGGTGCTTCAGAAATAAGTGCATTGACAATCAGTTTGTAACTAACGGTGGAACGAATCCATTCCACCGTTAATTATTAAACACTATATGGATTAAATATGCCTGAATGTCCGGAGCTGATGATCACCTCCATTGTCTGTATACTGTACTACACGGGCGCCGGGTGCTGTTGATTGTGCTCCTATCTCCAGTACCTTACCGCTTTGCAGGCCGCCGCTACCGGCAGCCGCGAGGGCATAAGCAATATGATCGGAGACAGTGGTCATGATACCCTGGTCGATATCCTTCTTTGTACAGGCACTCAGCAGGAAGGAAAGTATTTAACATGTTCCTTGTTTTACAGTGTTGAGAACAATTACAATCTTCATGGAGCACTGATGATCCACTGCTGATTCGTACCGTTATTCAGTCCATATTGTTCAATCAGCGTACCTGATGTGGTGGATAATGCGGGTACTTCTATCACTTTTCCGCTTTGCACGCATTGTATCGTGTAATATCCACCTGCAGTAGGCGATATTATCCATTGCTGATTAGCGCCGCTGTTATAGTCATAGAGTTGCACCTTAGCACCATCATCAAGGCTTTGTCCGGCTATATCAAGGGCTTTCCCGCTTTGTACTCCGATAATCCTGTAATGATCACCACCGAGACTGGTGATTGCCCATTGCTGATTGCTGCCACCACTGTAAGGCCATTGTTGTACAGGCGTCTGATTGACAGTACCCTGTCCTTTTGCATCCAGTGCCAGATTGCTGTTGCGGTTGATGATCCGGTAGGTGCCATCAGCCAGCGGGCCTTTTCCACCTATGATATGAGGCGTGGGGTGAGTGGCCTGGTAGGGAATCTCACCCTTGATCATCCTTCCTGCATCATGTACAAGGCGCAGGTAAAAATCTGATGATACTGCCACGCCATCCTGATCAAGATTGACAAATGTGGTACCTGCTGGACTCTGTGAAGCATTCTCTGCCACTTTAAAAATGGCGGTACCTTCATTCACTTCGTCGAACATGGCGATATATAGACTTTTCACGCCCACCTTTTTCATCACCGCAACCTGCGCCCACATGAAATCGCCATGGTTTCTGGGAATTTCATTCAACGGGCTGCCGGCGTTAGTATTGTGAAAAGAGAAACCGGGATAAGCAATCGGCTGGTAATCGATACCATGAGATTCACAGTAGTCGTAATCACCCTGTATCCATGGCTGGTAGGATGCCACCACCTGTGCGGCTACTGCCCATGGAGCCAGCATGTTGAATGACTCATATACTTTCATGAAGTTGGTGCGGGAAAATACATTCGGTGTGCGCCAGTCCATAGGAACGCTACCAATGACATAGCATCCCTGGCTTTTGAACCAGTTGATAACATCGATACAGGCAGCAGAGTCGCCACCACCTGGTTCTTTTGCGCCCTTATAACCCATGCCGAATATACACACCACTGGTTTTCCATTCTGTTTCGCATAAGCAGGTGAAGACAGCAGGTCCAGGCTGCCTTTAATGGTATTGATCCAGTCTGTTTTCAGACGGCTCTGCATCTCCGCATCTCCGGAGATGTCATACATGACATAGAACTTTCTGCCGGTAGCTTCCGCTGCAGCTCTTACTTTCCGCGCCATACCATCTCTTTGTGATTTAAAAGGCGGATCAGACAATTCACCTGTGAACCGTTGCAGGGCGGCGCAGTCAATGCCGTTCTCCTGCATCCATCTGAAATGAACATCAACGGTAGACTGGTCATAAGAGGAGAACATCTTCGCTGGTTGCCCATTCCCCAGCGCAGGGAAAGGCGTTTGATACGTCACCGCATATTCTCTTGTATCAGGCCACATTTCCAGGTTCTGGTGTGTCCAGCGGTCAACAGCAGATCCATCTCCGGGAGCAGTGAACCATCCCTGGTAACCGACGGTTACTTTTCCTACTACATCGCCAATAGGAGATCCTTTCGGAACTGCATCAGCCGTCAATCCCGAAGGGGTTGGTATAGTTTCCGTATTGTTTTCTTTTTTGGTACAGGCAGACAGTAAGGCTATCAGCAAGCCTAAGGCAAGACAGGTTTTCTTCATAAGATAAACTGGTTTACGTAAATGGTTATTTGTTTCCGGTATTCCGTTTGTCGCGATCATACATGGCAAACCAGGGACCATTCTATTAAATGCTTATCTATGAGAAAGTTCGCATCTGCAGGGAATAAAATTTCTTACGGTATGTCGTAGAATGACGAAAGAGGGTTATGAAATAAAATAAAAAAAGGACTGCCAGCCTCCTGAAATGGATGGCTTCACAGTCCTTCTTTAAACATGCATAGCAGGCTCCAAAACCATACCTATGCCAACGTACGCGTCTCCGGCCTGTACCTTACAAAAAACGCCAGCCATATGGTCCTTGATATCCGCATAATAGGTGGTTGCAGGAACACCAGCAACACCGCATTAATTCCCAGCCACCAGAACATCCGGCTATCGTACAATGAGAAACCAATCAACACAAACCACGCAACAAATGTGGCCACACTGAATGCAATAGTCAACGCATAGCTAACATATCCCGTCCCGAAATAAAACCCTATCTCTCTTTCAAAATC
Source organism: Chitinophaga filiformis (assembly GCF_900102545.1). GTDB lineage: Bacteria > Bacteroidota > Bacteroidia > Chitinophagales > Chitinophagaceae > Chitinophaga > Chitinophaga filiformis. Next base: position 611,575 of record NZ_FNBN01000003.1, read on the forward strand.
CTCCCCACACACCGGACAATGTTCATTCATCTCGGTAAAGTGCTTCAGGTTATAAGCATTATCAGATTTAAATATTTTTCCCTTACGGCAGGCAGGACACCTGTTTTGTAGTATACTGCCCATCAGGTTAGGCTTTTTGTCAAATTTCGCTGCACACATATAATAGTTGTTTTAGCTACACCAAAGGTACTCCAGGGCCGTTCCCCCGCTGTGGTGGTATTCATCTTGTTTATGGTATTTTTTACTGATTCGTCGCAGGAAAAAGGTAGTACATATAAAATATTTTTATTTTATAGGGGTGCTTTCTATTTTTGTCGTTATTATTACCTTAAGACAAGTCTCAACACCATGACGGGCAAGATGCGAAAGAGGATTCTCCGAATCGTTTTAATACCTATTGCTATCCTGATAATATTAGCCGGTATCGCAATAGGCGTACTGTATTCCCAACAGCAGCGCCTTATTAATCTGGCAATCAAAGAGTTGAATAAGCAGCTCCCCGGCGAGCTGGTCATTGAGGGTAGTACCATTTCCCCATTCCAGAATTTCCCCTACATCTCTATAGGACTTAAAAACGTCCGGTTTTTCGCCACCAAGCAGCAAACCGGCAGGCCCATGTACCAGCTGGAAAAGTTGTATGTCGGGTTCAGCCTTCCCGATATACTCAGGCAGAAATATAATGTCAAGGTAATACTACTCAAAAAGGGTCACCTCGATCTCGTGAGGGATGTGAACGGTAAACTGAACATCGTTGAGGCAAACAGGATACAACAGGATACCATAACGACAACCGCAGCGGAATCTGCATCCCTCGACCTGGATATCAAAAAGATCGTGCTGAGAGACCTGGATATCGACTTTTCTGATAAACAAAGTGGTCAGCATGTCAACGCACATATCGGGAAGGTGAAAACCGCTTTCCGTATGGATAGCACTACCATCTTTGGCCACCTGGAAGGAGGGATGATAGCCGATTATACGACCCCGACAGATACCTCCCTGTTCCGGCATAAAAAGGTAGAACTGGACCTTCAGCTGACATATGACCAGGATCATGAGTTTGTCAGCCTGTCAGAAGGGGGGCTGAAACTACAAGATGCCAGCTTTAGCGTTACCGGAACGGCAGACCTGAAACATGGCAATAATGTTAACTTCAAGGTGAAGGGAGATAAGCCGGATATCGGCCAGTTATTATCTTTTGCACCGGCATCCGTTGCAGAGCAACTCAAGCAGTTCCGTTATGATGGCCGTCTTTATTTTGACGGTATCATCAAGGGAAAACTCTCCGGCGATCAGATGCCGCTGATAAAGATCAATTTCGGATGTGAGAATGGTTGGTTACTGAACGCCACCGCTAATAAAAAGATTGACTCCCTGGGCTTCAAAGGTTTCTATACAAATGGTGCAGAGCATTCCCTGAAAACCTCAGAACTACACCTGCTCAGCGTAAGCGCCCGTCCGGAGAAAGGTATCTTCAAGGCCAATTTTGTCATGAAGGACTTTACCGATCCGAAAATGATCATGCAGATCAATTCCGAGTTGGAACTGGAATTCATAGGGGCATTTCTCGGTATTGCCGATATGCAGCGCTTAACAGGGCATATCAACCTGAAAATGGACTTTAATGAGCTGGTGGATATGACTGTACCGGAAGTTTCTATGGGTAAGCTGAAAGAAGGTATCCAGAGTGAACTGAGAGTGAGTAACCTGACCTTCCGTATTCCCAACTATCCGCATATCATCCATAACCTGAACCTGCACGCAGATATGAAGGGTGGTTTCGTGAAACTGGATACGCTGTCCTTCTACTTCGGTAACTCCGACTTTGCCATGAATGGCTCTCTGAGTGACCTGCCTGCCCTGTTTCACCAACAGGAAAAGCCGGTACAGGTAACCTTCAATGCACGCAGTAAGAAGATGATTCTGAAGGAGCTTTTGTCATACGATTCAACCGTGGCAAAGAAAGCAAAGGAAGAGATATACGGGTTTAATATTGGCTTGTCACTGGAAACATCTGTAAAAGAGCTGCAGCATCCTGCTCCATTGCCTAAAGGTAAATTCAAAATGGAGAAACTGTACGCCAGCTTTAAAGAATACCCACACGCCTTCCATGATTTCGGCGCAGAACTCACTATCAATGATACAGCCTTGTTACTGCGGAACTTCGGAGGTATGATAGATAGCAGCGATATACGTTTCAGCGGTCGTGTGATTAATTACCAGCTTTGGTTTGATAAAGTGATGCGCGGAAAGACACAGGTGGCGTTTGATCTGAAATCGCAGCACCTGGCAATGAAAGATGTACTGGGACCTATCAGCCGCAATTATGTTCCGAAAGATTACCAGAAGGAAGTTGCTTCCGGTATATGGTTACGTGCGAAGGCAGACCTGCGTTACGATTCCATATTTAAATTCGCCAAAGTGAAACTGGCGAATGTATCTGGAGAGCTGCAGGAGCACAAGATCAAGGTAGATAGTATCAAGGGAATGGTGAAGATAGGATCTGATCATTTCCTGAAACTCGACACCCTCACAGGTCGTATCGGTAAAACTGATTTTGATATCAGTATGCGCCTGTACATGGGTAAAGATACTACGAGACGTAAGAAGGAAAACTTCCTGCAATTCACTTCCCGGAACCTCGATCTTGACCAGCTGACCAACTATAAATTAACGGCAAATGAAGACGATGAAACTGTTGTGGCAGCACCTGCTGTAAGCCGTACAGTGATCAAAGACACTACTCATTCCAGTGGCTTTAATATCTTCAATATACCATTCATTGACTTCCGTGCTACTGTCAATATCGGCAGGGTAAAATATCACCGCCTGTGGCTGAAGAACGTTACCAGCAACATCCGTATGCAGGCCAATCAGCACCTCTACCTGGATACGCTGGGAATGGGTATAGCGGAAGGCCAGATAGGCATGAGAGGTCATTTCAATGGTACTGATCCGAAAAAGATATACTTCCGCAGCAGGATAAGGGTATTCGACGTCAACATCGAAAAACTGATGTTGAAGCTCGATCACTTCGGACAGGATTATGTGATCAACAAGAATGTAAAGGGGCGCCTCAACGGACAGGTGAGAAGCCGTATACAGATGCATCCTGACCTCACGCCGATCATCGATAACTGTGAGGCGCAGCTGGATCTGGATATTCGCAATGGCAGCCTGGTGAACTTTGCACCGATGCAGGCAATGGCGGGTTACTTCAAAGACAAGAACCTGAACATGATCCGCTTTGATACGTTGAAGAATAAACTGACCTTGAAGAATGGCGTGCTGGAAATTCCGAAGATGAATATCAACTCTTCCCTGGGTTTCATGGAGATCTCAGGTAAGCAGTCGCTGGATATGAAAATGGAGTATTACATGCGTATCCCACTGAAGATGGTCACACAGGTAGGTTTTCAGTCGCTTTTTGGCCGGAAAAAGGAAGAAGTGGACCCTGACCAGGTGGATGCCATTGAATACCGTGATAAGGATAAAAAGGTCCGTTTTATGAATATCAAGGTAACAGGTACGCCTGATAATTTTAAAGTCGGATTAGGAAAAGCTAAAAAAGCGTAAGTAACTATATAGTAACAAGGCCGCCTCATTATATATGGGGCGGCTTTCTTATGTCCAATATTGAGTATTTATTGAGTAGAAGCAATTTGTTGAATGATAATCTATTAGCGGAAGGCCATCTTTGAACAAGATAATTTAACCTGAAATATATTATTTCTGTTATATATTTATGGCTGAGTAATGCAATACCCGGACAATACAAATCCCTATATCCATTATAACTAATGTTTGATAATCAGCGCAACCCTATCCCGGTACTATCACTGGTAGTCTTGTTTTTCCTGTCATTTTCCCTGCAAACGGCTATAGCAGGATCCCGTAACAATAACGCAGACAGATTTTACACAACTGATACCACCTCGGCTCCTGATATAGAAGGGTATGTCACAGGCGTCTTTGAAAAAATTAAGGAAGGTAATCACTATGTGAACAACGTAAGCGAAGAAGACATGGGCTCTCTGCCTGTGGGACTTGTCCGGGAGATCAATGGCAAAGTTTATGTAATAGCGATTGACAGCGCCCGTATAACACCGGAGGGCGCGTATTTCAGTGCCTATTTCAGATTCCCGTTTCCAGGTACCAACAGTGAACTGATATTCGGAGGCAAGGATATCGGGTTCACGCCAGGCGGTATCGCCATGACAGCATCAACCAAACTGGTACTGCTGAAAGAAAAGAAGATCGGTATCAACGATCACCTCGATCTGATTTTTCCAGGTGATGGTTCTAATTACGTAGAGTGGAACTGTAATGGATTCAATGCCGCCAACCTGAGTGGTGTTTTTGAATTCGATACTACATGGCTGCAACCGGTGGACAGTGCGTCAGACAAACTGCGTGCAGAGCTGCAGGTAAACGTGCATGACCTGAATAATATCCTCGCTACAATTGATATACCCGCATTCCGTATCAGCAAAATGAAGGACTTCAGTTTTAAGGTGAAAAATGCTGTGGTGGACATGAGTGATACAGAAAATCCTACCGGACTGAATGTAACCGGCGACATGCTGGAGGACCCCTCCGATAAGCTGTTATGGCGTGGATTTTATCTGCAGGAAATAGAAGTCGGGCTGCCCTCTCAATTGGCTACAAAAAAGGGGCGTCCTGAAGTGAGTGTGCATGATTTTATTATAGATGATCATGGTGTGAGCGGAACGGTTACCGCAGAGAATATTGTGAAACTGGGCGATGCCAGCGCCGGAGGATGGCCCTTATCTGTAGATAAGGTAGGACTGACCTTCCATCAGAATAAGCTTAGTGGTGGAGTACTGGGCGGAAAGATGCAAATGGACTTCCTGGGCGAAGATACATTGAAGTATGATGCCAGTATAAACATGCGTGGCGATGATACCTATTACTCATTTGCGGTAAAAACAACGAAAGAGAAGAAATATAAATTCTTTGGTGGTGAAATCATCCTGGATGAGAACTCCGGTATTGCTATTACAAAAACAGATAAGGACTTTCTGCCGGTAGCTACATTAAACGGCAAGGTCACATTGAATAAGAGTGTACTCAATGTGAAGGATATTACCTTTCAGGAGCTGACAATATCTACACAGAAGCCCTATGTGCATAGCGGCACTTTTCAGATATCCAACGAGGACAGTTCAAGAATGGGTGGGTTCCCAATCGGAATTGACAGTCTTAAGATTGGTATATCCGAAGGTAAGATTGCCATTGGTGCAACCGTACGGCTGAACTTTATGAACAGCAGTGATAAAGGTTTCAGTGGAAGCACTTCCTTCATCGTATCAGCGGCCAATGAAGAAGAGGTACAAACAGTAATGGTCAATAACACACCGGTACAGAAAACAAGGACACACTGGAAACTGGACAAAGTTAAGATCAACGATATTAACCTCGCTGTAAAAGTAATGGCCTTCCAGATGAAAGGCTCACTCAGTCTTTTTGATGATCACCCGGTATATGGCAACGGTTTTCGCGGATCACTTGAATTTGCAATACCCGGCCCTATTCCCAAAGCAAAGGCCACTGCCTATTTTGGCTCCAAAGATGATTATCGTTACTGGCATGCAGATGTATATATAGGTGTACGGCTACCTATTCCCCCGATGTTACAGATCACGGGAATGATGGGAGGAATGTCCTATCATATGGAACGTCCTTCAGACTTCGACCCCTATGATCAGCGAAATGCCATTGATCAGAAAGGGGGACTGCCGAAAGAGTTGGATGAGATCTTTAAGTATGTGCCTTCTAAAGAAGCCGGACTTGGATTTATGGGCGGCGTTTCCCTTGCCCTCTTTGAAGAGATGATCATGAACGCCAATGCTATCCTTGAAGTGCAGTTTGGAACTAATGGAGGATTACGCTATGCACAATTTGATGGCGCTGGCTATTTACTGCATAAAGCGGAGAAAGCCCCGAATGAAGACGCCGCCCGTGAAGATGCTTCTGCGCCTGTATGGACACAGTTTAAGATGCGATATGATAATACCAACAGCTCCTTTGACGCGAATATGAAGACATATATCAATATTGCAGGTGCCCTGAGAGGAAGTTATGAGCGTGGTCTGGTAGGCGAAGCTGCTCTCCATATAGCGCCGGACGACTGGTGGTTCTATGTGGGGCGTCCTTCTGCAATGTATGGCTTGACGGTATTGGGACTGGCGGATATTAAAAGCTATTTTATGATGGGCTCCCATGTAGAAGATATGCCACCGCCGCCTCCGGAAGTGAACGAAGTGATAGATGACGTCAATAACAATTTTATGATGGTTGAAAATGCCATGAGTAGTGGTTCCGGATTGGGATTTGGCGCGCATTTCAGGAGTGGATTCGTCTTTGATTATGGTGTATATGGTGAATTCGCCATCGGCGCGGGCAGTGACATACTGCTGCGTAATTACGGAGATGCCACCTGTAAAGGAAGTAATAGTGTGATCGGTTTCAATGGTTGGTATGCGTCCGGGCAAGCCTATGCTTTTCTGAAAGGAGATGTGGGGCTACGGGTGAAAGTGTTTGGAAAGAAACGGGCATTCTCTATTGCCAAACTGGCTGCGGCCGTGCTGTTACAGGCCAAAATGCCTAATCCATCCTGGTTTAGGGGCACCGTAGCTGTGAAGTATTCGGTATTGGGAGGTATGGTTAAAGGAACCGCAAAGATAAGAGTGGAGTTGGGTACTCAGTGTGAAATAGTCGGTGCAAAAGAACTGAACATACAGGTGATCAGTGATGTAAAACCAGACGATCAGGCTACAGATGTCAGCGTGTTTGCCACACCACAGGTCGCGTTCAACATCGCCGTTGCAAAGCCATTTTCTATGATGAATGAGTATGATGAAGTGGCTACTTACCGTGTGAGGCTGGCTGACTTAAAACTGAGCAATGGTACACAGGCTATAAACGGTGACGTTGATATTAATCCTGATGGTATGTCTGCTGCGCTGACACTGAGAGATATTCTGCCTCCTTCCAGCAAGCTGACAGCCGCTGCCAGGGTATATATTGAGCGGCAGAATGGTGTTGTATGGGATGCACTGAAAAATGATAAGAAAGAAATTGACTACGAAACCAAATCAACCACCTTTACCACAGGAGAAGCACCAGACAATATTCCATGGGAGAACGTAGCATATGCGTATCCTGTAAGAAGCCAGTATAACCTCTATCCTAAAGAATATGGAAAAGGATATATCAAGCTGAAACGTGGACAGCCTTATCTCTTCGCGACAGTAGATGATAAAGGAAAGAAATGGAAGATAGATGCCACTATCAATACTGCTCAGAGACAGTCAACCGCCATCAATGTAACCTATGATGTTGCCCAGGCACAGGTGAACTTTGATATTCCGGCTACAATGCCGAAGGAGACAGTGCATACTTTCGGTATTGTACGCTCCTCCCTGGATGGAGAAGCCGCTGTGAATAACACGGTGAAAAATGAGCAGACTGATACGAATGATGGGGACACGACCACAGTAACGCAGACAGGTCTGAAAGGAAATGCTGTCGCTGACGCCACTAAAGATATCATCCGGTACAGCTTCCGTACCAGCAGGTATAGCACATTTACTGAAAAGATGAATGCGGCCACTGATCAACTTGACCTGTATGACGTGGCGACTAATTACATCAGCGTAATTGGTAAGCAATTCAGCATGGATGAGACGTTTGATAAGTTCGAGATTGAAGGTGACGGCACCTTCGCTACAAAACCGCTCATTGCATTGAAAGCAGGGCTGAACAATAAATGGCTGCAGGAAAAGATACTGCCAATCATGTATAACGGCTATCCTTTCGAGCCATCGATGAAACTTGACAGGGATCCTTTACTGACGGATGGTATACCCCCCCTGGAGGCAGTGCGACTTTACAACAATGATCATAGTTTATATAAATTGGAAGAAACTGCTGTTGCAGATGGATTTGCTATGAGTAACCCTGGGTATTGCCGTTTCATGTATTATGTATCCTTTACAGCAAATGTTGATTACAGGGAACTGGCAGCTAAAGCATTCCGGCTTTACAGTAATGCAGGTAACGCGCCTGCCCCAATCAGGACAATACTGACAACGCCATTCCCTGACCTGATGGGTAACATCTATTACCCTGTGGACATTCAATACCGCCTGCCGGGCACGAATCATATTACATCATCAGTAACAAGAAGCATTTACTATAAACTTTAATATCAGCATGTACCGTGCCCTATACACCCGTTTGTTATCGGTATTGCACATACCGGGGAGAACTAGTTCCCTATTTGCGCAGCAATCACATTCTAAAGGTTCATCAATGATGAAACAAAGCTTACATATTATTGGGTTTGTTATCCTGTCTGGGATTTTTCTATTATGTCATAACGATGTATCGGGACAAATAAATTTCCCGTATCCTGTTACCTTTTACTTACAGGTCGACGATAGGGGGGCGTACGACGTGAATGGACTGAAAATGGATGGCGCGTCGCTGTCATTCACGGGTTATGGGCCGGGTCGGGTATATGAAGTTACCCAGAGTAAGCTGCCTATAGGATCTTACACGCTAAGCATAGGAGCGGCTAATACTAATATTGGTTCTGTGGGCTACCGTCAGGCATATCCCGGTGGGGAGCTTGTTTATGAATTGCCATTTTCCGGAAACTATACGAAGTATCAAAATTATTTCTATGGACGTTGGGCATACAAGATGTCACGACCAGCAAGGCCCCACGTCTCGGATTACAGCACACAGATCTGTGGCAATCAGCGTCTGGGTCTTAACTCGGATTATAACTGGCCTTTGTTTACCGATAGTTATGTAGCCGCTTCCGTTGTTTGGGAGTATGATATAAATGGTAATAACAACTGGCGGGCGATTGATTCATCTAATATTGATTACTGGGCGTCTTTCATCCCGGCAAAACTGATCCCGGAGATCCGGACGGTAAAATGTAATGTCAGGTTCCGCTGTAGAGCAAAGGCGCAGTATGCAACAGCTACTTATTATTCGCCTATGTCAGATGCTTCGGCAGCCATTGAGATCAGTCCGGGGCCTCCGGCATTTGATTCCCTAGATGCAGTAAAAACACCCGCCTGCTATGGTATGTCCAATGGATCTATCTACATACCTGGCAACCGTATTTATTCCAGCTTCAGTACTATGCGATGGATACTCAGGCCGGGTAATGTCACACAACCCTGTGACCCAGGCCTCAGCAGCGGTTCGTCCAACTGTGGTGATATGATCGCCTGGAGTGATGGGGTAGTGCCCGTATCAGACGGTATAAATATTAATGCAAGGTTGCCCGCTGGTAAGTATACCTTATGGTTACTGAACCCGGGACAGGATGCAGGAAACTGTTTAACACCTGTAGTACTGACAATTGATCAGCTAAACCAGTTAAGGATCACGCAGAATACCACCCAGTCAAAGAGCGTCACCTGTCCTGGTGGCAGTGATGGTGCTATTGCCGTATTTGCGGCAGGTGGAGAATATCCTAAAAGCAGTTACTACTTCACACTGACAACAAAAGACAATGTAGTCGTGCGGACGGAAGCAGCAGGTACCGGTGTTAATATGAAGTGGACCGACCTGCCTGCCGGTGACTATAAGGCCATTGTCAGGGATACACGCTGTGGCGGTACTTCGATTAATGTAACAGTAGGAGGGCCTCCGGCACCCAAAGGCGAACTTACAGTAGTGCAACCTACCTGCTTCGGACAGGGGAATGGTAGCATTGGTGTAGTCGCCTCTGTAACAGGAGGAACGGCGCCATCTTCCTATAAATTCATTCTTTTCAAAGACAATGCGAGGAAAGATTCAGCCACTGTAAACGCAAACACATATGCCTTTAACGGATTAAGCGGCGGTACTTATATAGTAGAGATCCGCAGTGGTCAATACCTTTCCTGTCCGGGCTGGAGAGATACCGTGCAGCTGGACGTGCTGAACCCATTAGCCCTGCAAACAGGAACGCCTGATTCTGTGAGTTGTTACGGGGGCAGTGACGGTCGCCTGCAATGCAGTGCTACAGGTGGCTCAGGCAGATACACATTTACACTTTCCGGTAACGGGGTGTCTTTAAAAAATAATACAGGTCTCTTCGAGGGACTGTCGGCCGGTGCTTACACTATTAAACTAACTAATGAGGATGCCGCTTGTAGTGATGAAGTAGTGCAAGTTGTCAACGTATATCAACGTGGACAACTTGATGCGACATTGCAGGTAACTCCTGTTACCTGTTATCAGGCAGATAATGGTAAACTGAAGGCCGTTGTCAGTGGGGGTTCTGGTAGTTACAGTTATACGTGGCAGGAATGGAAGAACAATACCTGGTCAGAAAATCCTTTCTGGTTCAGTACAGATATACAGATCGTAAACCTGTCACCTGGCACATACCGGGTGATCATCTCTGATAATAAATCAGCAGGTTGCACGGATACAGTAATGGCTGTTACATTGGATGACGTTGCACCACTTGTAATAAATAACATTACCGTACATGACGCTGTCTGTCTGGCGGAAGGAGCTTCCATTGAGATGACTGCTACAGGCGGAGACGGCAATTATACTTATCAGTGGTCCCTGGATGGCGGTGCAAATTTCGAGCCATTCACATCCACAACAGCCATCCATAGTGCCGGTCAGTACCAGTTGCGTGTCAGTGATGGCAAAGGATGTATTACCGATGCAGCTGCATCATATACAATCATTTTGCCAGCAGAGGCTTTCGCATATACGACTACCCTGTCTGATTACAATGGCTTCAACATCTCCTGTAATGACGCCAGTGATGGAAAGATCATGATCAACGCTATAGGTGGCAATGGCGGTACCTATACTGGCTATCAATACAAGCTGGATGAGGGTGCATATCAGTCTGCACCTGAGTTTACAGATATGAAGGCGGGAACATATACACTGACAGTAATAGATGGACGCGGTTGTGAAATAACAACACCTGTTACCCTGATCCAGCCATTCATCACTATCAATGCAGCCAAAGAGGATATTAAATGTTACGGAGCAGCAACAGGCAGTATTACGACAAATATTAGCGGTGGCGCCGCACCATATACACTACAGCTGAATGGTAAGCAGGTAGGCGTTAATACGACCTTAAACGATCTTCCAGCGGGAGATTATCTTCTGCATGTCACAGATGCTAATCAGTGTACAAAAGATTCTACTATCAGCATCGTGTACAGTAATCCGGAATTTATTATCCGTAATGCAGTAGTAAGCGACATCGTCTGTTATGGTACATTCGGACATATCACTGCAGATGTTGCCGGTGGCGATGGCGCATATAGCTATGCGCTCAGTCTTGATAACTGGGCTACAGCAATACCATATACAAACGGTGCGGATCTTTCTGCCGGTAAATATGCACTGCGTGTGACCGATGGACAGGGTTGTACCATCGCATATCCGGACTATCTGACTATTACCACTCCGGCAGCGCCAGTGCGCTTCACTGCTAAATTGTCTGATTACAATGGATACAATATTTCCTGTGTAGGTGGTAATAACGGTTTCGCATTGATTACAGCAGCCGGTGGTAATGACGCGGAATACAAAGGCTATCGATATGCACTGGACAACGGTGCCTATAGCGACGACAATCTCATTCAGGGTATCAACGCCGGTAATCATACGATTAGCGTAAAGGACGCAAGAGGATGTGAAATAAAAACGCCTTATACTTTTACAGCTTCTGCTACTGCGATTAATATCACCCTGGTCAGTACAAAAAATCTGAAATGTGCATCTACGCCCGCTGGTAGCATCACGGTGTCTGGTAATGGAGGTGTAGGCGTATTGCAATACACTATCGATAACAAATCATGGCAGACCAGTCCTGTGTTCGATAATCTGATGGCTGGAACATACACCGTTACCGTAAAGGATATCAACAGTTGCACCAGTTCAATAGTAGTGAATGTCCTTTCTGATGATCCGGCTATTCTGATAGACAGTATCCGTAGAAATGATATCGTGTGTTATGGAGCGAAAGGAACTATCCTGATGTTTACACATGGAGGTTCCGGCACGCTGACACATGAATATGCTTATAACGGAACAGCATACAAAACATTTAATAACGCAACACCATTGGAGGCGGGTACCTATACACTCCGAGTACTGGACGGCGCCGGTTGTTATTCGGAGGTCGCTGCGCCTGTAAGCATCACAGCACCCGCGGCGCCATTGGATGCAGTGATCAGCACCAGCGATTTTAACGGTCGGCAAATCTCCTGTTTTGGTCTGACAGATGGTGCATTCTCCATAGCGCCTTCCGGTGGTAATGGTGGACCATATAGCGCTTACAAATATAGCGTAGGAAATGGCGTCTATACAGACAGGAATAATTACAATAACCTGTCGGCAGGTGTCTATGCTGTTAGTATACAGGATGGCCGCGGTTGTATCCTGTCAAAACAGGTCAGCTTACAACAGCCGGATGCATTGTCGTTGGGTGTAAGTGACATTGATCATCTTATATGTGGTGCAGATCCTACCGGTAAAATTGAGTTGTCAGCTACCGGTGGTACCACGCCGTATACATATGCATTGAATGACGGCGGATGGCAGCAGACGCCCTCTTTTGGTGGTCTTACCGCAGGACAATATGCACTGGCAGCAAAAGACATGAATGGTTGTATGGCACAGCAAACGGTTACTGTCACGACACTTTATCCTGCTATCAACGCTACTGCTGTTGTAGCGCCTGTACTTTGTAATGCACAGTCAAATGGTGCCATTGCAACCACAGTCACAGGCGGTGATGGTAGTTACCGCTACGAATGGTCATCTCCACAGCTGTCTGGTGCACATGTACAGGATCTTCCTGCCGGCAGCTATACATTGACTGTTACAGATGGCACAGGTTGTAAACAGGTCTTTAACTATGCTGTAACAGAACCTAATGCCCTCCAGCTGAGCGTAACAGCGCCTGCTATCTGCGACGGGCTCAATGAAGGACTCATCGAAGCAACTGCTACCGGTGGTACACTTCCTTACAGCTATGCATTGAATGAAGGCGAATGGACGGCAGCAAACACATTTAGTGAGCTGGCCGCCGGTAATTACCGCTTGCAGGTGAAAGATGGTAATGGTTGTAATGTCAGTAAAGAGACAGTGATTGAGAAAGTGAATATTAAACCTGATATTAACTTCCTGGTCGCAACAAGAAAGAATGCCCTCGATACACTGGCGGTGAAGGATGTCAGTGTCCCTGCACCAGATGCAATAAGCTGGACATTTGATCCGGCTGCAACATTGCTTGGATATGAGAAAGGCGCTCCACTTATCAAATTTGGCAAACCGGGTATCTATTGGGTCACGATGACAGGCACCTTCGGTTCCTGTACTTATTCACTGCGAAGAGAACTAACAATAAATCCTTATGATCCGCTGGCTGGTCCGGGGTATAGTATGCCGGTACATGTGATTGATACCGTCATGCTATCTCCTAATCCCAATGATGGCAATTTTAACTTCAAAGTGAAACTGAACAGAAATCAACAAGTGATGGTATATGTCTATGATATGAATGGCATCATAGCAGATAAACGGCAGTACCCGGCTTCATTATTAATTGACGATCGCTTCTCGCTGGGAGGCACTGCAACGGGCACTTTTATTTTGCGGGTGATTGCTGAAAGTGAGAGCAGGGATGTACGCTTCATTATATCCAGATAAAGCCATTTACCGTGTGAGGAAACGTGTGCATTGAAATTACTATTAACTATTACTATTCGTTCCAATAATGGATACTTCAAAACCGGGCCCGTTCCCGATATTCCGATACCTGTTATGCCTGCTGTTATTAATACTACAGCAGGCGTCTAAAGCACAGACGTACCCTATTGCTATTAGTACACAGGTAATACCTCCCTACAGTGTTTACCTGCCTGATTATGCGGTGCCCGGCAGTGATAAGCTGCGTGTTATCCTTATTCAGAATGACCTCGGACAGCCTTCTTATAGCATACGTTTGCAAATGACAGTAGAGCGTAACGGAACACTGATCATGCGTACGGCGCCAACATATACGCCGAAGCCATTATTGTTAAGTCCTGGTATACCTACTATCATCGGAGGTAATGAATTATATGACTACCTGAGTGCTGCCAATATTGAATTCAGTGGTGGCTTCAGTCGTGACGAATACGAGCGCACCAAATCATTGCCTGAGGGAGCCTATCGTATCAGCTTTGCAGCATTCGACTATCGGCGTCCTGAGGTACAGGTGAGCAATACCGGTTCCAATGTATTCTTCTTCCAGAAGAGCGATCCTCCCTTATTGAACCTGCCCGTGTGTGGCAGTCGTGTGGAGAAGCGCGATCCGCAGTTCCTGTCTTTTAGCTGGAGCAGCCGTAATACGCCTAATCCTCTGCCTGGCAGCGGAACAGAGTACGTCTTTTCACTGTATGAAATAAAGCCTGCAGGTAGCAACCCGGATTATATCCTGCGCAGTGCCCGGCCTATCTTCACGACAGTTACTGAAATGACCAACCTGATATATACGCAGGCAGAGCCAGCCCTGACAGACAGTATGCAATATGTGTGGGCCGTACAGGCGCGTGATAAGAGTGGCCGTGACATGTTCAGTAATCAGGGCCTGAGTAAGAGTTGCACCTTCACTTACCTGGGCGCTAATCCTTTTACACAGTTTGGCATTCCTAAGCCTAAACTATCAGCTGTGGCAACAGGTGCAAGAAGTATCCGTTATTCCTGGCCCTTGGCGCAAGCGAATGCCGGCTACCAGGTGGAAGCATATAGGTTACAATTCAGGGCTGCTGAAAAAGACGGTGTGGAGTTTGACTGGCAGACAGAAGAGAAACTGGAGGACACTGCCTTTACATCAGATAATCTTGAACCTGCCCGTTTATATGAAGCACGCCTGCAGTGGAAAGTGACCGGTGTCTACGGTCCATTCAGTGATGTGGTAAAGGTGATGACAGATAGTACGAAAACTTTCAAATGTGGTGATGAGAATCTGGCTCCTGTGTCAACTAATACAAAAGTGCTGCCATCGGCTATCGTAGGCGACATTATAAAGTCAGGCAATTTTGAGGTCAGACTACTGGAGGTAACAGGAGGTGACGGCATCTTTAGTGGGAAGGGGAAAGTGATTACGAAAGGATTCGGCTCCGGCTTGCTGGTGGAGTTTAAAAAGATTACGATCAACACCGACAAGGTCGTGCTCAAAGGAGAAATGCAGGCTGTAACAAAAGGCATTGACAAGTTTGTCAGTGATGCATTGAGCGAGCAGCATGGTGGAGGTGATGTAGGACAGGTGAAAACAGGAGATGTGAAGCCATCCATTATCACAAAGCTGTACATCTTCAGTCCCGATAGTGTGGTGGTTAATACGGAAGATAGTACTATCACATTGCTGGGTCGTGACGGTGAAAAAGAAGTGATCGACTACGGAACGGGCACTAAGACACTGCCTTTGGTACTGGAAGATGCGGGAGGTAATCTTTACAACATAGATAAGAATGGAAAGGTGACAGCTGCCGGCAGACGTGATCCATCACTGGCTGGTAACAGCGCAGCCTTAGCGGCATTGAATAATCTGCAGCTGGAAAATGGAAGGGTCACCTTCTCTGCCAGTGCTGATAGCAAATATGCGTTTGATGCCTGGAAAGATGCTTATGCAGGACATGCAAAGCTGGATAGCAGTTATGAGTTACTGGCCAAGGGACAGTACCGCGTCAGCGTCAAAGCGATTGTACCCGGTGGGCAGGATGAAGTGAAAGCCACATTGAAGGATGCCAATGGTATTGCTCCTGAGAAGCTGGTTTTCGTCAGCGGTACGGGCATTACTTACCCGGCAGAGAGAAACGGCAATACCTTCACGATTACCTTAACCGGTGGTCCCGGTGGAGATGCCCAGGAAATATACGCAGCGTATAAGGGGCCGGACAGCGCTTATATCAGCGTCGGCAAGTTGTTAGTGGTAAGTTATACGCAGTTGCAGAAGAAGCTGATTTTGGTGCCCGTGGGCGCTAATACCAACGTACCTGAAGATGCCATCAGAAAGAGCCTGCAAGAGGCCTACGAGGCTATAGGAGTTGCTTATACGGTGGAAGTGGATGAAAGCTTCCGGAATGATACCTCCTGGGATATTAACCATGATCAGCAGTTGCAGGACACGAAGAGCAGTTTCCTTAGCAGTGCTTATACCGGTGAAGAGAAGAGGATGAAGAAGGCATATACCAGCCTGCATAACATTGATGACAATGCAGTTTATCTGTTTGTTATTAATGAGGCGGCACTGCTGGACGGCGATCTGAGAGGTAAGATGCCAAGAGGCGGACAATTCGGATTCCTGTTTATAAAAAATACCACTGATGAAGTAATTGGACGTACTGCGGCACACGAAGCCGGACATGGCGTCTTTACGCTTGAGCATACTTTCGCAGAAAGCATCGGTTTACCACAGAATACTACTGATAACCTCATGGATGCCGGTCATGGGTATGAGTTGCTAAAATACCAGTGGGATATCGTACATGACCCGGGCAACGTATGGGGTATTTTTGAGGATGATGCTGACGGGCAAAGTCAGGGTACTGAATACCTGCCCGGTATGTTCCTCGACAAGGATAATAAATTTACGTTCATCACATATGGAGGCCAGTATATCACCCTGCCTTATAACGCAAATAATTTTGTGTTCCATTTTGGTATTTCCGATGTGGCGACAACGAAAAATCTGGTAACAGGTGTACTGCAGGGCTTTGAGATTGATCATAAAGGATACAAGGCCTCGCTGGATGGTGGTGTGGTCAGGTATGTAGCCGCAGATGGTACTATCTACAAAAATTCCTCTCCTCCATGGAAGACACTGGAAGGTGTTATCATGGCATTGCCTTATAAGTATTCGCTGTATGCCTTTAAACTGGGTGTAACTGGTTTACAACCGTATAATCCCGATGCTCCTGTTGCTGTTAAGAATGAATTTGACTTCCCGGTACTGCCTTTCTCGGAGGCTAACCCGCTATTGAACAGCGATTTGGGACAACCGCTTATTTACAATATGGGGCAGGTCACAGCAGAGTGTGCGTGGTGTTACAATGACACTATCAGGAAGATGGTTGCAGATCATAGTCTGAAACCGCAGATATTGTATGTTTCAAAAATTGCACAGTTAAGAAGAGCCTATCCGGCCGACTTTTGCCGGTTTACTTCAACCGGGTCTGACTGGGCATTCCCCAGGAAGGCGGATAATTCCTCAACCCGATCCGATGCGCATGAACCTGCTTTTGAACCAGTAGGCTGGTGGGGAGAAAAGATCGACGCTGATCCGGCTGGGCAGCTGAAAGGGCTCTATGAACGGGAGGATGGAAAGCCTTTGTTCTTCCGGCAGATGTTAAGTGAGCTGCTGACATTCACAGAGAGAGGCAGCGCAGAAAGGACCAGTTTCTTTGATACTGTAACTACCCGCTGCGATATTATGAAAATCATAGATGTGGTAAATCCTACTGCAAATGCGGAATGTACAAACATCAATATCAATGCAAGAGATACACTCCTGAAAGTATTAACGGCCGACTGGACCTTTGCAGGCGTTTCTATGAATGGGATTGATTTTGATATCGATTTTATCACCGAACATCAAATGGCTATTCTTAAGCTGGTGAAATACATAAAACGATGGGACATTCCTGCCCTGCTCCGGATGTTACATGACGAAAAAATGCTGGAACCGATAGTCAAAAATATATCTGATGACGCCATCCGGTATGAAGTGACAGATTCAATATTGTCGTACCTCAAGCAGAATCCTGATGAATGGATAGACCAGGCTTTTAATAAGGAATATATATTTACTAATAATAAACAGAAATATACAAATAGTCCGGTAACAATGAAGGGTAACCAGGTAAAGATGGTGTATCGTGAGATATCGGATCTGGATAGTACTGGTAAACCGAAACCCAGACCTTTCCCTGAAGAGGCATACAGAGGCACTATCACAATCGATCTGTATGAAACGGTGATTTTCTTGTTAGAGGAGGATTATAAAGTATTCGGGGCTACAAGGTACAAGACAGGCGATTATCTCGGGGGCGTCAAAATGACCGGGTTGGAATTATTCTTTTTAACGAATGAACGTACAAAACAGGCGTCAAGAACACTTACTGAAATGGTCAAGACTGCATGGGAACTGGTGCTTGGTGCAAAAGAACTGACGGCTGCCGCAGAACTGGCGGTTGCCGGAGAACTAACCGCTGCACAGAAATGGGAACAGTATTTGAAAATGATGGATATGTTACAGAAGATCTTTGAGGTGACGTATGATGCGGGTACACGGAATCAGCTTAAAGAACAGTACCCGCAGTCGGAAAAGTATTTTGAGATATGGGATACCATTCATTCGACATATAGTTCAGCGAGAGATTTACAGGGGAAACGTGAGAAAGTGCTCGAATACCGAAAGAGGTTGATCGAAGAAGCGGAAAAACTGAATAAAGACCCTTCAATACCAAAGACACTAAAAGAGGTGTGGAAACTGGGGCAGCTAATAAAGGATCTGAGTGAGTAACAAAATGACATTCTCCTGCTGAATCATTTCAGCAGGAGAATACATATAAAAATGCTAAGTTTAGTCATACATTTGTTATTCCCTTTTGCGTAAATGAAATTCCCGCTTTGATCAATCGCCCTTATCTTTTTGAAATAGCTTCGCCATGATCTATTCGCCATGATCTAATGAAATAAAAGACACCTATTTAACCCGTTTTAAAACCATTTTAGCAGGTCGCAGCCCGTCAGTTCCTGTGACCGTCTATAGCGGAAAAACCGATAGATACTATTTTGATTATGCAACAGAAGCGTAATAAATGTGGTGACCACATACCGGCCTTTCTATGCCCGGAAAGCGGTACCTCCTTCGATAGCTTGATTCCTTCCTGCGGTCATTTTCATCTCCGGCCATTAGCGCTGGATACAGATGTTCCGTTTATACATGAATGGGTGAATAAACCTTACGCCGTTTACTGGCAGTTACAGAACAGTACAGTAGAGAAAGTAAGGAATATGTACAGTGAACTTATCTGCACGGAACATATACAGCCTTTCATGGGATTCTATAATGACAAGCCAGCCTTCCTGGTAGAATTCTACTGGGCATTCAAAGACAGGATAGGAGAGTATTATGATGTGCAGACAGGCGACTATGGATTTCATATCCTCATGGCGCCTGCGGATACGCCGGTCAGGCACTTTACCTGGAATGTCTTCACTGTATTGATCGATTTCATGTTCAGCGAGGAAAAGGTAGAACGGCTAATTGTGGAACCTGACGCCAGAAATGAAAAGATACACCTGCTCAATAAACGCGCTGGCTTCGAATATCATCACCTTATCAATCTTCCTGAGAAAACCGCTCATCTGGCCTTTTGCACCAGGGAGCAATATACTTCTGCATTGGAAAGAGAACGGCAATTACAATCCGCCGGTACCATTTAACCGCAATTTAAGGATCTAATAAAAACTTTATAATGCATCCCTCATCAGCACTGTCTCCCGGGAGCGCAGTCGCACACCTGCGCCCCGAAGTCTGGAGCAAAGCCAACGCTTTGCATTTACGGAAGATTATCAGCGAATTTGCCCATGAACTTTTAATACAGCCAAAGGAGCTGTTTGTAAAAGACGGCTGGGGGCATTACATGCTCACGGCAGATACGCCAGGTATTGAATACCGCTTTCGTGCGAAGATCCTGAGCCTTGACCATTGGTACATCGAAAACGGGTCAATAGAAAAATGGGAAGATGGTAAAAATGCTCCACTGGATTCTGCCAGCTTCATTGCAGAATTCAGTGAGGCGATTGGCATCCGTCCCGACATCCTTCCCAAGTACCTGGAAGAGATCTGCAGCACCTTATATGGCAGCGCATATATGCGTGCACAGGAAGGACCTGGTGTAGAAGCCCTGGCACATGCCGACTACCAGGAAATAGAGCATGCCATGATGGAAGGACATCCATCTTTTGTGGCTAACAATGGGCGTATCGGTTTTGATGCGGCAGACTACAGGGCCTATGCGCCGGAAGCAGCAGCACCTGTTTCCCTGCTGTGGATCGCTGGTCATCGTAGCAGGGCTACTTATACCGCTACAGCCGAACTGCCTTATGATACATTGCTGGCGCAGGAGTTGGATACTGCTACACTGACGCGATTCAACAAGATAATGCTCGACCAGGGACTACAGCCAGCCGACTATGTATATTTTCCCGTGCATCCCTGGCAGTGGTACAACAAGATGAATCACATATTTGCAGCAGATATTGCCACACGTAATATGGTCTTCCTTGGTGTTAGTGATGATACCTATCTGGCGCAACAATCTATCCGTACATTCTTTAACATCAGCAGGCCGGAACGTTTCTATGTGAAAGTAGCATTGTCTATCCTGAACATGGGATTCATGCGGGGATTATCTCCTTATTACATGCGTACAACGCCTGGTATTACCCAATGGGTACGCGATGAATTGGGAGATGATAAATACCTGCAGGAAAAAGGTTTCATCCTGTTGGGAGAAGTAGCCACGGTAGGCTATCGCAATCTGTTGTACGAAAAAGCAGAAAAGAACGACAGCCCTTATAAGAAGATGCTGGCAGCACTCTGGAGAGAAAGCCCTGTTCCTATGCTAAAGAAAGGACAGGGTTTGATGACCATGGCGGCGCTGCTGCACATCGATCGTGAAGGCAAGGCCCTGTTGCCTGAACTGATCCGTACCTCCGGACTGGATACTGCTTCCTGGCTGCAATGCTACCTGGATGCTTACCTGAGCCCCATCCTGCATTGCTTCTACTATCATGACATGGTATTCATGCCGCATGGCGAGAACCTGATCCTCATTATGGAAAATAATGTACCGGTAAGAGCAATCATGAAGGATATCACAGAAGAAGTATGTGTTATCAGCAAAGAGAAGGTATTGCCTGACGAAGTAAAACGTCTGGCGGTGGATATGCCGGAAGAAGTGAAGATCCTCTCCATCTTTACAGATGTCTTTGATTACATTTTCCGTTACATCGCGCATATTCTGGTAGAACATAGCCAGTATCCGGAAGAGCAGTTCTGGGAGCTGGTGGCAGATTGTATACTGGCTTACCAGGAATCCTTCCCTGAATTAAAAGAGAAATTCAGGCAACATGATCTTTTCGCACCTGAGTTTATCCGTTCCTGCCTGAACCGTTTGCAGATCTGTAACAATGAACGCATGGTAGACCTGGCCGATCCAGTGGGCAGTCTCCAGTTTGTAGGAACACTGAAAAACCCGGTTGCATCATTTGCAAAGCATTCCAAATTCCCAATTTATTAACGATGATCATGAATCAATACAGTGACCTCTTTTATGAAGGCACTGCCAATGAATATAGCAAAGCCATTCAACTGGCCAGCGGCTCAGTAGTACGGTTCTTGGAGAAGAACAGAAAACCATTCAGCGGTATTACACCTGCACAACTGAAAACGGCATTCGACCAGGTAGATCTGAATACACCATTGCCTGATTACGACAGCCTGCTATCGGAAGTAGAACGCCTCTATTCGGATCATGCCGTGACCTTTCATCTGCCACAATATATTGCTCACCTGAACTGCCCTGTAGTGATACCTGCTATTGCAGCTGAGGTGCTGATCTCTGCTATCAACTCTTCCCTCGACACCTGGGATCAGAGCGCAGGCGCTACATTGATAGAACAACGCCTGATAGAGTGGACCTGCAGTGAGATTGGCTTCGACAGTAACAGCGACGGTGTGTTCACCAGTGGAGGTACGCAGAGTAACCTGATGGGTCTATTACTGGCCAGAGATCATTATGCAAAGGAACGCCTGCGTTATAATATCAAACAAAAAGGATTGCCGGCGGAGTCTTCCCGCTTCAGGATATTCGTAGCCGCCACAGGACATTTCAGTATTCAGAAGAATGCTGCCTTGCTGGGACTGGGTGAACAGTCTGTAGTCAGTATACCAGTGAAAGGTTACCGCATGGATGTGGTATTGCTGGAAGAAGCGATTCAGCAGGAATTAGAAGAAGGCAACATTCCCATCGCTGTAGTAGGTACTGCTGGTACTACTGACTTTGGCAATGTTGATCCATTGGAAGAAATAGGACAACTGGCTGCCCGCTATAAATTATGGTTCCATGTGGATGCAGCTTATGGCTGCGGATTACTGCTCACTTCTAAATACCGTCATCTGCTGAAAGGTATAGAACTGGCTAACTCTGTAACGGCAGATTATCATAAGTCATTTTTTCAGCCTGTCAGCAGCAGCGCTTTCCTGGTGAAGAACAAACGATCACTCGACCTGCTTACGCATCATGCGGATTATCTGAATCCGAAGGAGCATGATGAAGATGGGTTGCCTAACCAGGTAAACAAATCTATCCAGACCACCCGCCGTTTTGATGCCTTGAAGCTCTGGTTCACACTGCGCCTGATGGGCAAACAGAAACTGGGTAGTTACATGGAAACAATCATTGATACCACTGCCAAAGTAGCGGACATGATCAGTGGGGATGAAGAACTGGAACTGGTAAGCTATTCCGATATCAGTGCACTGGTATTCCGTTATTTTCCTGCCAGTCTTGACGAAGCAGATGTTACAGAAGTGAATCTGCATATCAAAAAAGAAATGCTGAAAGACGGTGCTGCATTACTGGCCGGTACACGTATCAACGGTGCTTTTTATCTAAAGTTTACGTTGCTGAATCCACTTACGACTACGGACGATGTAGCGAAACTATTATCCATCATCAAATCCCACGGAGCTGCTTACATAAGACAACACCGGGAAACACTTTACCACACAAGAGAAATAGCATAAACATGAGCACTCCACATACATACGATATTATCGGCATTGGCATAGGTCCTTTCAATCTTGGGCTGGCAGCCTTATTACAACCTGTGAGCAGGATCAATGCGGTATTCTTTGATCAGGCGCCGGGCTTTGACTGGCATCCCGGATTGATGTTAAGCAATGCCACCCTGCAGGTACCTTTCATGGCCGATCTTGTGACCATGGCTGATCCTACCAGTGAATACAGTTTCCTGAATTATCTGAAACAGTCAGGACGATTGTATAAGTTCTATATCAGGGAAGATTTTTTTATCCTGAGAAAAGAATACAATGCCTATTGCAAATGGGCAGCAGAAAGACTGTCCACATGCCGTTTCTCTCATAAGGTGACTGCCGTGCAGTATGAGAATGACAGGCAATTGTATGCAGTGAATACAACACATACCCTCACAGGTAAAACAGAACTGCACTATGCCCGTAAACTGGTATTGGGCACTGGTACACAACCTTACCTGCCTGCATTTGCAAAGAAAGGTATCCTGCCGGATGTGATCCATACATCGGAGTATCTCAACTATAAAGACAAGATAGGAGGGAAGCGTTCCGTAACAGTTATAGGCTCAGGACAGAGCGCAGCAGAAGTGTTTTCCGACCTGCTGCCACTGGCGGAAAATGGTATGCAGTTAAACTGGTTCACCCGTCCTGACAGGTTCTTTCCGATGGAGTACTCAAAACTTACACTGGAACTAACCTCACCTGAATATGTGGATTATTTCTACAGTATGCCTGCAGAAAGCAGACAGGAACTGTTATCGAAACAGAATCCACTCTTCAAGGGTATTAACTATGATCTCATTAACCAGATCTTTGATACCCTATACGGGATGAGTGTTGACCAGGATATTTCACATATACAGTTACGCCCCAATGTACAGCTCAATGATATAACGTATAACGGTAACAGGCATACGCTTTATCTGACACAGGTGCAGCAGCAACAGTCATTTACCCAGGAGACGGATTTTGTGGTGCTTGCTACTGGTTATAAATACCGTGAGCCGGCTTTCCTGGAAGGTATCAGCGAACGTATCATCAGAAGGGAAGATCAGTTGTTTGATGTACAGCGTAACTACGCCATAGACCTTCATGGGGATGAGATCTTTGTGCAGAATGCAGAGCTGCACACACATGGTTTTGTAACGCCCGATCTGGGAATGGGTGCTTATCGCAATTCCTGTATCATCAATGCGATAGCAGGAGAGGAGATCTACCATGTAGAAAAGCGGATTGCTTTCCAGCAATTCGGGGTAGAAGCATCCATACCAGCTATTACAGCTATATAAATAAGTACACGGGACATTGTCAATGAAATACGGAGGCACGGCGTCTGTTGGCGCTGTGTCTCCTGATCTTCCGCAACCTACTTTTCATACAAACGATACTGCATCTGATATGCAAAAAATAGTCTCGCCGGCGCAATCGCGTTCAGCGCTCATTTTCATCTTTATCACACTGCTGATTGATGTAACAGGATTGGGAATCATCATTCCTGTGCTACCGAAACTGATAGAACAGCTGATCCATGGCAATATGGGAGAAGCGGCTGCTATCGGTGGCTGGCTGACGTTTGCCTATGCCCTGGTGCAGTTTGTCTGTGCGCCGGTACTGGGTAACCTGAGCGACCGTTATGGACGGCGTCCCGTATTATTGTTGTCCTTGCTCGGTTTCGGATTAGACTACTTCTTTATGGCATTTGCCCCAACCATCATATGGCTGTTTGCCGGCCGTATCATATCCGGTGTGATGGGCGCCAGTTTTACCACCGCAGCAGCCTATATAGCAGATGTCAGCACACCTGAGAAGCGTACCCAGAACTTCGGTATCATCGGCGCCGCTTTTGGACTGGGCTTTATACTTGGTCCGCTGATGGGAGGTGGCTTAGGACAGTTTGGTCCGAGGGCGCCCTTTATCGCGGCAGGCATTTTGAGCTTGTTGAATGTTGCCTACGGCTACCTGGTACTTCCGGAGTCATTACCTGCAGGGAATAGGCGGGCCTTTGAATGGAAACGCGCCAATCCGGTTGGCTCGCTGGTACAGATGAAGCAATATCCGGCCGTATATGGGCTGATTGCCACCCTGGTGCTGATCTATATTGCCAATAACGGTGTTCAGACCACCTGGGCCTTCTATGGTATGCAGAAGTTTAGTTGGGATGAAGCCTGGGTAGGATATTCACTCGGCTTTAGCGGCTTGCTGGTCGCCATTGTACAGTTGGGTCTGATCCGGCTGATCATTCCCCGTATCGGGACTAAAAAGAGCCTGTATATCGGACTGGCATTTTACAGCCTGGGATTGCTGCTGTTTGCATTTGCCACCAGCGGCTGGATGATGTTTGTGATACTGGTGCCTTATTCGTTGGGGAATATTGCGAGCCCGGCCTTACAGAGTATCATCACAGGGCAGATCTCTTCTTCTGAACAGGGAGCATTACAGGGAGGACTGACCAGTCTCATGAGCGTTACCACGATCGTCGCGCCGCCCCTGATGGGTAGTTTGTTTGCCTGGTTTACCGGGAATGATGCGCCTTTCCTTTTCCCGGGCGCTCCTTTCTTCGTTAGCGGAGTGCTTGTGTTCGTGAGTATTTTCCTGGCCATTAAAAGCATGCGGAAACCCAATGTCAGATGAGGATTGCATCAATCTTCTATATCTCTTTTATGCTTTACCGTCATTTCCATATCACTTCACCGGCATATGTATATCGATTCGATATAGAGATGCCGGTAAAATGATATGGAAATGACGGTAAAGCGATATGGAAGTAAGAAGGAAACATGCTACACACAAGCAATCTGTAAGCATACAATTACGTATTACTAGCCTCTGGTACGACCGGCTCTTCCGCTGGAAGAACCATTGGTTCTGCCTCCGGAGGAATTGTTATTCCTTCCGCCACCTTGATAGCTTCCCTCACTTCTTCCGCCATTTTGTGAGCCGCCTCCCCAGGTGTTACCACGGGTGCCTCCTTCAGTTCTTCCTCCGGTTTGTGAATTACCTCCCCAGTTATTACCACGGGTGCCTCCTTCAGTTCTTCCACCACCCTGCGAGTTACCTCCCCAGGTATTACCACGTGAACCACCTTCATTTCTTCCACCATTCTGAGAGTTACCACCCCATGTACCGCCCTGGTAATTTCCTGAGCTGCCCTGAGGACGTCCGCCTCTGATGCTGCCATCGTTGCGTGAGCCCCTGTTGTCGTTGTAATATCCCTGGCGACCGCCGTTCCATCCATAATTATCCCGGCCGGAGCGATTGTCGCGGTAACCGTTGTTGTAATTCCTGCCGCCGTAATAGTTGTTCCTGTTATACCCGTTATAGCCATTATAGCCATTATAGCGGCCGCCATTATACCTGCCGGGGAAATGACCCCGGTCGGCTCTTGCTGAGCGGTAATTGGTCACTATTACGCGATTACGGTTATAAACAAAGCCGGAATAGGTCCTTATGGGATAATACATCCCACGGGCAGGGACGATCCTTCTTACGGGAGCGTATCCATATCCATACATGTAGTGATGGCATACAGGGCGATAGGCGTATACCGGCATCGGGCGCCAGGGCCTCCACCATCCGGGGGGATTGATCCAGGACCAGGGAGAGGTCCATACCACATAGGCTGGGGCATATACCCGGCGTACGCAGGGCCAGAACCATACGTTCACAAATACCCCAGCAGGAGCAATCCTGGCTGTGTTGGCATCAGCCGCAGGGCCATGTGCACGGGAAGGCGTATAATCGAAGGAATTATCTTCGGCGGAATACAGGCTGTCGGATGTTTCCACTGGTTCAGTCAGGGTGGTTTCGCCATAGATGTCTTCATCGCCGGCTATCTGGATAACGGCGGTGTTCTCGCCGGTCTTTTCCAGTTCGATAACGGCCACATCCTGGCTTTCCTGGTTAGATACCAGTGCCTGTATGATAAAGAGTTGTACCTGGTTTTGCTTTTTATTGATCACCCGCAGGTAGTCGATATTGCCATCCCCGTTCAGGTCAAGGTTGTTGACCTTGTTCGCTTCTGTATTCAGCAGTCTTTCAAATTCTTCCGGAGTACTGGCCTGTTTGAAAAGGGTAAGTGCCCCCTGCAGACTGAAGTTGTCGCCTGGTAAGCCGGTAGAATCGTGATCGGGAGGAGACCAGCTGGCATTATCCCATTCATCTGGTTGTTCCTGTAATTGTTGCCGGGGATTGTAATCCTGCGCATTGGCATCTAATACCGGTAAAAGGGATATGAGCAGCACAGGTAGGGATAGGCGAATCTTCATGGCAGAAATGTTTAGTATATAACTAATAAACGAAGTTGAATGTACGAATAGTTTAATAATGCAATATGTGTGCCGTAATTTAGAAGGGGCGCGGGTTTAAAAAGAAGAAGGGCCTTATAATATATCGTTGTAAGACAACATATTATAAGACCCTTACTATGATGAGTAGTTTTCTGCTGATCTGCCTGAGGACTTAATTCCCTCTCTCAGCCCTTTTGCGGCTGCCTCTTGTTCTGTTCCCGCTGCTTCGTCCTCCCCGGTTTTCACTTACCCTTGTCCCTCTGTCAGCTCTGCCTCCCCTGTTAATAGCGCTACCCCTGTCAGCCCTTACTGGTGTGGACGACTGGTATTGTCTGCCGCCACTATTGGTCCTGTTAGGTGTATATCGGTTTACATTCCTGGTAGTACGGTAATTGTTCACAACCACCCTGTTACGGTTAATAACAGTCACGGAAGTGGTTCTTACGGGGCGATAAATGACCCGGGCAGGAGGGATCCTTTGAACCGGTACTACAACATATCTGCGGGCATAGGCATAACGAACTGGCCGGTATACATGCCAGGGCAGGGGGCGCCAGGGACGATACCATACCGGGCGGCTGTACCACGTCCACGGGGATACCCATACAGCATATGCTGGTGCATATACGAAACGTACGCAGGGCCATAACCATACGTTCACCACAATACCCTCAGGAGAGGCGGCGGCAGGGCCATGGCTGGCGGTGGTATAGTTAAATGCATTGTCTCCTTCTTCTGCAGGTTCGGCGATAACAGATTCGCCATAAATGTCTGCATCGCCTACGATCTGGACGATGGCGTTATTGTCGCCTGTCTTTTCCAGTTCGATCACCGCTATATCCTGGCTTTCTGTGGATGAAACCAGTGCCTGCAGGATAAAGACCTGTACATCATTATCTTTTTTGTTGACAACGCGGATATAATCAGTGTTGCCATCTTCATTGAGATCCAGGTTGTTAACTTTGTTGTCGGCAGAGTTCAGGAGCTTTTCAAATGCTTCAGGGGATGCCGATTGTTTAAACAGGTCCAATGCCCCCTGGAGGCTGAAATTATCGCCCGGCAGACCGGTAGAATCCTGTTCGGGTTGATCCTGGGCTGATACTGTTAAGGTCATGCCCAGGCATACGATGCATGCGGTAAAGTAATGTCGGATATTCATGTACTTGATTTTTTGGGATACTCCCGGGTGCACCTGATAATCCGGGGAATATAGGTCCCGGTTATCTTTACTGTAACTACTGTGAGTATATATAGGTAGACTGCCGGAAACGGGTATAGTTTAACGGGAGGGGCAGAGAAGGCCGGGGAAGGATGAATTTTGCTTTGTTTTTATGTAAATAAAGCTAATAATCAATTGGATAGTCGTAATTATTGACCGTTGCTAACACAGATGATGAAATTACCACTTTGTTGTATATATGTAATATTTTGACGTCAAACCCTAATGTTTTTAGGTTTTAATTGAAATTTTTTCCTAATTTGGTGCCGTCATTCTGGTTTGATATTTATAAACCGGCTTATGATCTACCTTAGACCACAACTAGATATACTGTTAGACCTTCGATTCTTATCACCTATTGTTTAGTTACAACCCGTAGCTACATGTTTAAACCGCAACTAGCATACTGTTAGAGTTATGGAATCCGTCTTATGCCGGAGTACGTAATTTGATTGACATAATTATTAAACACTGCTTGTTTGCGGGGACTTTATCGCTTACCGTCATCGATTCACTGCAAATTTTTAGTGTTCAATATATAAATTTGGATCTGAAAACTTTTTCAGAACAGATAATCTTATACTTTCGCATAAAGTAGAAAGATTATACAACAGCTTAAGATATATCAGAATGAGCAAATTGTTACGTGCAAAGGAAGCCTCATTGGCCAGAGTTTACACTACCAAGGAAAAAGGGATCTACCCTTATTTTAGACCGATCTCTTCTTCTCAGGACACTGAAGTTGATATTGACGGTAAGAAAGTGTTAATGTTCGGATCAAACTCCTACCTGGGATTGACGAACCATCCCAAGGTGAAAGAGGCCGCCAAACGTGCCATTGACAAGTATGGTACGGGTTGTGCAGGTTCAAGGTTCCTCAATGGTACCCTTGATCTCCACCTGGAACTGGAGCGTCGTCTGGCGGAGTATGTGGGAAAGGAAGCCGCGCTGTGTTTCAGCACAGGTTTCCTGGCGAATCAGGGTGCATTATCGAGCCTGACCGGCCGTAATGACTACATCATTCTGGATGAACTGGACCATGCTTCCATTATCGATGGTAGCCGTCTGTCCTTTTCGAAAGTTGTCAAGTACCGCCACAACAACATGGAGGACCTGGAGGCTAAATTATCAGCACTTCCGCAGTCTTCCATCCGTCTGATCGTTGTGGATGGTGTATTCAGTATGGAAGGTGATATTGCCCGCCTGCCGGAAATCGTAGCACTGGCAGATACTTATGGCGCCAGTGTGATGGTAGATGATGCGCACGGACTGGGAGTAATTGGAGTGAATGGTGCCGGTACCGCGTCTCATTTTGGTCTTACTGACAAAGTAGACGTCATCATGGGTACTTTCAGTAAGTCTTTTGCGTCTCTGGGTGGCTTTATTGCCGGCGACAAAGATGTGATCGAATACCTGAAGCATGCCGCCCGCTCCCTGATCTTCAGTGCGAGTATGACGCCTGCAGCCGCAGCCAGCGTAATTGCTACCCTGGATATCATCCAGTCTGAGCCTGAGCATATCCAGCGCCTGTGGGACAATACCAACTATGCACGTAACTTATTAAAAGAAGCAGGTCTCGATACCGGAGATGTGTCAGAAACCCCTGTTATACCGATCTATATCAGGAATGAAGAAAGTGTTTTCCGCATCACCCGTATGCTGCAGGATGAAGGCATCTTCGTGAACCCGGTAGTACCTCCGGCTGTTCAACCGGATGCGACACTGATCAGGTTCTCCCTGATGGCAACGCACACCTTCAGCCAGATTGAGATGGCTGTAGATAAAATAGCGGAGACATTTACACGTGCGGGTATACCTTTAAAGCAAAAAATATAAATGGAAACATTGCAGACATCTCAGCAAACGGTACATGCTCCGCAACAAACCAACGGTTTACCAAAAGTGATCGTTCAAGCGGTTACTACCAAGAAGCAGTTGGCGCAGTTCATCGATTTCCCGCACGACCTGTACAGGAACGATGAAAAATATGTACCTGAGTTGTTTATTGCTCAACGTGACCTTCTGACTCCCGGAAAACATCCTTTCCATGAACATTCAGCGTTGCAGGGATTCCTTGCCTTCCGCGGTAATGAATTAGTGGGCAGGATAGCAGCTATCGACAATAAGAATCACAATATTTTCAATAAAACGAACGATGGCTTCTTTGGTTTCTTCGATTGTATCAACGACAATGAAGTAAGCCAGGCCTTGTTCAACGCAGCCATCAAATGGCTGAAAGAACGCAGACTGAGTACCCTGATCGGCCCTGTTAACTTCTCTACCAACGAAACCTGCGGGTTGCTGATAGAAGGATTTGACGGTCCGCCGGTGGTGATGATGACCTATAATTATCCCTACTACGTCAAACTGATTGAAGAACAGGGGTTGGCCACCAAGATCACCATGTTCGCCTGGAAGATCATTCCTGAGTACATGGAAGACCGTCCTTACCGTGTGATGGAAGTGATAAAGGAGCGACTGACAAGGCGTAATATCACCTTCCGTAAGGTGAACATGAAGAAGTTCGATGAGGAGGTAAAAGCCATCCATGCTATCTATAACAGCGCCTGGGACAAGAACCTTGGTTTTGTGCCAATGACAGAGAAGGAGTTCGAATACCTGGCGAAAGATCTGAAAATGATCCTGGATCCTGATTTTGGTATTGTAGCAGAAGAGAACGGGAAAATGATAGGGTTTGCCCTGGCTATCCCGGATATTAACCAGATCCTCATAAAGATCAAAAGAGGACGCCTGTTTCCAACAGGAATACTGAAACTGTTACTGGGCAAAAAGAAAATAAACGGTGTGCGTGTGCTGGCATTGGGCGTATTGGAATCTCACCGCAAACTGGGCATCGATGCCTGTTTTTATGGAGAATTAATGAAGGTAGGCAGGGCAAAAGGTGTTGCTTACGGAGAAGGGTCCTGGATACTGGAAACCAACGACATGATGAATGCCGCTATGCGCGGCATCAATGCCGATCCATACCGGACTTATAGGATATACGAAAAAGAGATATGAAACCCCGGATACTGATAACAGGTGCCAGCGGTTTTGTAGGATATCATCTGGTAGAGGCAGCTCTTGACGCAGGAATGGAAGTTTATGCTGCCGTGCGTGCGTCAAGTAGTGTCTCCCACCTGAAACATTTGCCGATAAATTTTGTTTATCCTGATTTCAGCAGTAAAGATGATCTGAAGAATCTGATTTTGGAGTACGGATTCGACTACATCATTCATGGGGCAGGTACAACAAAGGCAAAGTCTTTGGACGAATATAACAGGATCAATGCAGGGTATACCCTGAACCTGGCAGTAGCAGCCGGGGAATCTAAGGTCCCCATTAAGAAATTTGTATTTATCAGCAGTCTGGCGGCCGTAGGCCCCATCGCATATGATGCCAGCTGGCCTGTACCGGATGTGGATAAGCCCCAACCGGTGACCAGTTACGGAAAAAGTAAGTTACTGGCTGAAGAATACCTGGGAGTTATTTCAGATGTCCCCTGGGTAGTATTAAGGCCCACCGCAGTGTATGGGCCAAGAGAACGGGACCTTTTCGTATTGTTCAAGACGTACAGACGGGGTTTGGAACCTTATATGGGCAAAGGCGCCCAGTGGCTGAGTTTTGTCTACGTAAAGGATCTCGCACAAGCAGCATTGCTGGCACTGACAGCTCCTGTATCGGGAACTATGTATAACATTTCAGATGGTAAACGGTATGACCGTTACGCACTGGCCGATGTTATAAAGCAATATCTGAAGCTGCGCACTTTTCGTATTCACCTACCTCTGCCTGTTATTAGAACTGTTGCCACTATTATGGAAATGGTGAGTCGTGGGGCTCCCTTGCTGAATAGGGACAAACTGAATGAGCTGACGGCAGAGAACTGGGATTGTAATATTGAAAAGATACGGCAGGACCTGGGCTATCGCCCTGTATATGACCTCGAAAAGGGTATGCGGGAAACGCTGGACTGGTACACCGCCAATAAATGGTTTTGATTAAAACAGTTAAATAAAAGTCTCACATTTTTATGAAACATCAAATTAAAGAAGCAAAAGGGAAATTGGGTGTCCTGATGCCGGGCCTTGGCGCGGTAGCCACGACATTCATTGCCGGAGTAGAATCAATTAAGAAAGGGCTGTCAAAGCCCATTGGCTCTGTGGCACAGATGGGCCATATCCGACTGGGAAAAAGAACTGAAAACAGGAATCCGCTGATTAAGGACTTCGTTCCCTTAGCAAATCTGAATGACCTGGTATTTGGTGGTTGGGATGTGTATGAGGACAATGTGTATACCGCCGCAGTAAAAGCTGAAGTACTTGACAGGTTTATGCTGGAAGCTATCAGGCCTGAACTGGAATCCATCGTTCCAATGAAGGCGGCTTTCGATAAAAACTTTGTTAAAAATCTGGATGGTACACACGTTAAGGACTACAAGACCCGTTATGACCTGGCACAGGCCGTAATAGAGGACATTAAAAATTTCCAGAAAGAAAAAGGTTGTGACCGTGTTGTAATGGTATGGTGCGGTTCTACCGAAATATATCACGAAGCTG
Source organism: Chitinophaga filiformis (assembly GCF_900102545.1). Lineage (GTDB taxonomy): Bacteria > Bacteroidota > Bacteroidia > Chitinophagales > Chitinophagaceae > Chitinophaga > Chitinophaga filiformis. The sequence continues at coordinate 644,551 of NZ_FNBN01000003.1, forward strand.
CAGATGTTCACCAGTCGCTGGCTGCATTTGAACAGGGGCTGAAAGATAACGATCCGCGTATTGCTCCAAGCATGATCTATGCATATGCGGCGCTGACCCTGGGCGTTCCTTTTGCGAACGGTGCGCCAAACCTGACCTGTGACATTCCTGCACTCGTAGAATTGTCCAAGAAAACTAAAACTCCGATCGCCGGTAAAGACTTCAAAACCGGTCAGACCCTGATGAAGACCATCCTGGCCCCAGGTTTGCAGGCACGTGCGCTGGGTATGGAAGGCTGGTTCTCTACTAACATCCTGGGTAACCGCGACGGTTGGGTACTGGACGATCCGGATAACTTTAAGACAAAAGAAGTATCCAAACTGGGTGTATTGGAAGATATCCTGATGCCGGAGGAAAATCCTGAGTTATATGGCGATATGTACCATAAGATCAGGATCAACTATTATCCTCCGCGTAAGGACAACAAGGAAAGTTGGGATAACATCGACATCTTCGGATGGATGGGCTATAAAATGCAGATCAAGGTGAATTTCCTTTGCCGTGATTCCATCCTGGCGGCGCCAATCGTACTCGACCTCGCTCTGTTCATCGACTTTGCGAAGCGTGCCGGTATGAGCGGTATCCAGGAGTGGCTGTCCTTCTATCTGAAATCACCACAAACAGCACCAGGCCTGCGTCCTGAGCATGACATCTTCAAACAGCTGATCAAGTTGCAGAACACCCTGCGTTACCTGATGGGCGAAGATTTGATCACGCACCTGGGTCTGGATTATTACGAAGGAATTTTAAACGAAGGATGATCCGAATTCATAAAATAATCGCTACCAGCCTGGGCATAGGCTACATTGGCAAGGGAGGGGGCACGGTTGCTGCCGCCGTGACAGCTCTTTGCTGGTACCTTGCGCAGGCTGGTGGTAATATATCTGCCCTATGGCAGGTAGCCATTACCATTGCCATCACAATGTTAGGCATTTGGTCCGGTACGGAAGTTGAACCTCATTGGGGGAAGGACGACAAGAAAGTAGTGATAGATGAAGTGTCTGGTATGTGCTTCAGTCTGCTGTTCCTGCCGGTAACCCCCGGTTATGTGCTGGCGGGACTTGTATTGTTCAGATTCTTTGATATCCGTAAACCATTACTGATCCGCCGCACCGAGGCGCTGCCCGGTGGATGGGGAGTAATGATGGATGACGTGGTAGCAGGAGTATATACCAACTTGTTACTGCAGATTGTGTATCACAGTAACGTTTTTGGAGGATGATGAAATTTTTGAAGGCTCAGGCCTCCTCACTGATAGCAACAGGCTTGGATTTCCTTGTGGTGATCCTGCTGTCAACCCAGGCGGGAGCCTGGTACGTCGGTGCGAATATGGCTGGTACCTTTGCAGGTGGAGCCGCCAATTTTATGATTAACAGGCAGTGGGTCTTTAATAAGGAGAAAGGCGCGATAGGAGGACAGGCACTGCGCTATGGTATCACCTGGGTGGGAAATATGCTGCTGAATGCAGCAGGCGTGTGGCTCATACTACATTTTACAGGATGGTACAGTCTTATAGAAAGAGTAGCCATGGTTAAAATGATAGTATCATTACTGATTGGTTTTACGTATAGTTATATAATGCAGAAGCGGTTCGTTTTTAAAGATGTTAGATAGAATGAATGGTAGTAAAAATATTAGTTTAGGTCTTTTGTTATTGCTTACGCTCGGCTTTAGTTCAGTATTTGCACAGACAACGAAGGTGAAAGGTGTAGTTACAGACAAAACAGGTGCACCTTTGCCCTTTGTGAGTGTCTTTGTGCCCGGTACTTCCTTTGGCATCGCTACTGATGCTGCAGGCCGGTACGAATTGCAGTTTGATAGCCCAAAAGATAGTGTACGGTTTTCCCTGATGGGGTATAAAACCGTTGTAGTACGCGTACAGAGAGGTAATGAACAGGTCAGGAATGTGACCCTGGAAAGTGGCGCAAAGGTCCTGAATGAGTTTGTAGTTCGGCGTAAGAAAGAAAGATACCGTAACAAGGATAACCCGGCTGTAGAGTTGATCCGACTGGTCATTGATAACAAATCAAAGAACAGAATGGAGCATTATGACTATGCCAATTATAACCAGTACGAGAAACTGGAGTTTGCACTAAGCAATCTCTCAGATAAGATCCGTAACAACCGGTTCACCCGGAAGTATAAATTCGTGTTCGACAACCAGGATACCACCAAAATGGAAGGACGCTCGCTCCTGCCAATGTACCTGGAAGAAAGACTGGCAGACGTGTACTTCCGCAGGGACCCTGAAAAGAAGAAAACAATTGTCACTGCTGATAAGAAGGTCAGCTTTGAGAACTATATAGATAACCGCGGTCTGAGCGCTTATCTGAACCACATCTATCAGGACGTGGACATCTACGACAACAACATGATGTTGTTCACCAACCAGTTCCTGAGCCCTATTGCAGATGCGGGTCCTACTTTCTACAAGTACTTCATTGCCGATACCATTAAAACAGCAGACAGCACAAAACTGATTGTCCTGGAATTCTACCCCAGGAATAAAGCAGACCGTTTGCTGGAAGGTAAACTGTACATCACGCTGGATGGGAAATACGCGATACAGAAGGCAGATATGACCGCCAATAAGGAGATCAATCTGAACTTTATCCGTGATTTCCACCTCTATATGGACTTCGAGAAGACGCCTGACGGCCGTTACTTCATGAACAAGAATACCCTGATGGCCGATTTTGGTCTCTTTAAGGGTAAGAGCGGTCTTTACGGAGAACGTACAGTGTCTCTGAAGAACATGGTGATCAATAAGCCGATGCCTGCCAGTTTCTACGAAGGAAGCTCCTATGTGGAGAATGAGCAGAATGTTGAGAAACCGGAAAGCTTCTGGGAACAGAACAGACATGATACACTGACAACTGCAGAATCGAAGGTATATGCCAATATCGATAGTCTGCAGCACATGAAATCCTTCAAACGTACCATGGATATCGCTACCCTGCTGTTGGCCGGCTGGAAGAGCGTAGGTCCCAAGTTTGAAGTAGGCCCGGTGAACACCTTCTATAACTTCAACCCGGTGGAAGGTTTCCGTCTGAGGTTAGGTGGAAGGACCACGCCTAAGTTCAATAAGAGCATTTACCTGGAAGGATATGGCGCTTACGGTTTCAAGGATGAGAAATGGAAATATTACTTCGGAGGTTCTTATGCCTTTAATCATAAGTCCATTTACGACTGGCCAGTACGCGCCATTAAGGCCAGCTTCCAGCACGATACGAAGATTCCTGGTCAGGAGCTGCAGTTCGTACAGGAAGACAACTTCCTGCTGTCATTCAAACGTGGTAACAACGATAAATGGCTGTATAATGACATCTTCAGGATATATTATCTCCATGAGCTGTACAATCACTCCTCTTTCCAGGTGGGCTTCAAACACTGGGAGCAGACGCCTGCCGGTACGCTATCTTACTACAAAGGTACCAGCGTTCCAGATAGTGTGAAGAAGATCTCTACCTCAGAACTGTCGCTGGAGCTCCGCTGGGCGCCTCATGAGCAGTTCTACCAGGGAAAGAACTTCAGGATACCTATCCCCAACAAATATCCTATCTTCACACTTAGAGCAATCGCGGGAGTGAAGGGGCTGGCAGGAGGTGATTATAACTACCAGAACATCACTCTGAATATTTATAAGATGGTATACCTTTCTCAGCTGGGGTATAGTGAGGTAGTAGTAGAGGGTGGTTACATCTTCGGGCACATACCTTATCCGTTGTTGACCATTCACAGAGCGAACCAGACATATGCTTACCAGTTACAGTCTTATAACCTGATGAACTTCCTGGAATTTGTGAGCGACCGCTATGCTGGTATAAATATTGACCATAGCTTTAATGGATTTATCTTCAATAAGATACCTTTGCTGAAAAAACTGAAACTCCGTGAAGTAGCAACAATAAAGGTATTGTACGGAGGATTGAGCAAGGGCAATGATCCAAGACTGGATCCGTCGAAGATACAGTTCTCAAATTATGCAGATGGAGTACCAATTACTTATACACTGGGCAATACGCCATATGTGGAAGGTAGTGTTGGTGTTGCCAATATATTTAAACTGCTCAGGTTAGATCTCGTTAAGCGATTTACATACCTGGATAACCCATTGATTGCCAATTGGGGTATCAGAGGCAGGGTTAGATTTGATTTTTAATGTTTTTCAATCGTAAGCCATGAAAAAACGATTCAGAGATAAGCTGCAGCAAGCAATTTACGTGGTGATCAACCCTCTGGTAAAGGGCTTAATAAAGCTGGGGCTGACGCCTAACGCCGTGACCCTGATAGGGTTCCTGCTGAACGTGGGTGTGGTAGTAATATTTGTGACGGGAGTTGAGGAAGGCCACAGGGGAGACCTGTCTTACGTAGGATGGGCCGGCGCCCTGATCCTTTTTGCAGGATTATTTGATATGCTGGACGGGCAGGTAGCCCGCCTGGGGAATATGGGGTCGCGATTTGGCGCCCTGTTTGATTCCGTACTGGACCGTTATAGTGAAATGGTCCTGTTCCTGGGGATCTGTTATTACCTGATCGGACATCACTATTTCCTTAGTTCCATATTTGCCTTTATTGCACTGATCGGCTCTATGATGGTAAGTTATACCAGGGCGCGTGCAGAAGGCCTCGGTATTGAGTGTAAAGGTGGGCTGATGCAACGCCCGGAAAGGATCGTGATCATTTCCGTATCTGCTATCGCCTGCGGTATCACTTCACACTTCATCGGCGGGGACTATAAACTGTTCGTACCAGGTATTCCTTTCCATATATTCGAGACCATTTCGATCTTCACCTTCCCGCTGTTCATCATGGCCATTATGACAAACATTACTGCCATCGGCCGCCTGAAGGATGCAAAGAAAGCGATAGACCAGCAGGACCAGGTAACCCGCGTGATCAGAAGCGCTACCACTACTCCGGTAGTTGCCCTGCTGATTATGGTACTGCCTTTTATGGCAGTAGCCAACGCACAAACGACGAAAGCAGAACCGGTATTCCCGGTACCGACCAATATTCCGCATATGCTGTTTTATATGCAGCGTACGCCCAATGCGAACACTATTATCTACGACCTGAACCTACAACAGGATGGTACACTGGATGAAGATGAACCGGTAAATATTTACTGGATCAGGTACACCGAAAAAGGTGAAAAGAAGGGATTAAATTATATACAACGTAAATTTGCGTACGGACTGAAGGTTAAGCAACTGGCGAAAGACAAGTATGAATTACGTTCCGTAGCCTATGACAAGAAAAAGATGTACCTGATGAAGTCGGCCCAGGGCGACTACCATATCTACACACAGATTGGTAGCGTAATGGCTCAGCTGAACAGGATCTACCTGCAGATCGAAGGTGGCACTTTCTGGTTTCCTAATGTGGTATACGTAGAAATGAAAGGGATAGATCCTGCTACCGGCAAAGAAATAAAGGAGCAGTTTAAGCCATAAAAGGTTGATTGTTAAATTTACAAACGAATGAGTAATAGACAGTACGTTTCCAACTCGCAGGAGTCTGTACCTATGTTCAAGAACCGATTGCTGGAAAGTTTATCTAAAGTACATTTCAGCGTTCCGCTGTTCTTATATGTTCCTGTGATCATTTATTGTAGCTGGATGGCGTTGGCAACAGTGAAAACAGGCGTTGGATTATGGTTGCTCTGTATAGCAGCAGGTATCTTTATCTGGTCGCTGACAGAATACATCATGCATCGCTTTGTATTCCATTTTGTACCGAAGTCTTCCTGGGGTCTAAAGCTGCACTTCATTTTTCATGGTGTGCACCATGATTATCCCAACGACAGGCTGCGCCTGGTATTGCCTCCATCTGTGAGCATACCGCTGGCACTAGGCTTCTGGTTCCTGTATAGGAGTTTTATACCCGAAATATATTTTTACGGATTTTATGCAGGTTTCATCGGCGGATATCTTTTCTATGATATCTCCCACTATGCCCTGCATCATTTCAATTTCAAGGCAAAGTTCTGGAAGAAGTTAAAGAAACACCACATGATGCATCACTATGCCGATGCTTCCAAAGGGTATGGCGTAAGTTCTTCATTCTGGGACAAGATCTTCGGATCAGATTTTCAAAAGTGAGATAAGATGGATGCACCGGTTCCTGCCAGGCCTACAACTGCTTTTTTTGATAGGCGAAATATGCTGATCGTTACTGCGATCAGCATTGCTTATCTGTTGCTTTCCACCTGGCTGGTTGGCTTTAAGAGTGATCAGCTGTGGCTGATAGCGATTTTCAATGTTTGCTATTACGTATCAAGACCGACCCGGCGTTTTATACTGGGTTTTTCGATCTTCATTTTTTACTGGATCGTGTTCGACTATATGAAGGCCTTCCCGAATTACCTGACGGGACCTGTACATATTAAGGACATCTACGAGACAGAAAAAGCATGGTTTGGCGTGATGATGGATGGAGTGAGAGTTACTCCCAATGAATACTGGCTGCATCATACCCGCGTATGGCTGGATGTGCTGACAGGATCATTCTATTTATGCTGGGTGCCGGTACCGCTGGCATTTGCTACATACCTGTTCTATAAGGATAGGCTGGCATTCCTGCATTTTGCCTTTACCTTTATACTGGTTAACTGGGTGGGATATATCGTTTATTACACCTATCCCGCTGCGCCACCATGGTATGTACAGATGCATGGTTTTGATTTCATTGCGAGCACACCGGGTAATACAGCAGGACTGGCCAGGTTTGACGCTGCGCTGAACGTTAATATCTTCGGATCATTATATGCAAAAGGATCAAACGTATTTGCGGCAATGCCATCATTGCATTCTGCATATCCGCTGATCGTATTCTTTTATGCGAGGAAGACCACTAATTTGTTCTTTACAACCATTTTCGGCATCATTGCCCTCGGTATCTGGTTTGCAGCAGTTTACACCAGCCATCACTATGTGCTGGATGTATTGGCAGGTATTGCCTGTGCGGCCGTAGGTATTGCCTTATACCGGCTCGTATTAATGAGAAGTGTGGCTTATAATGAGCGGATCAGCAAGTATTATGCAGCTGTTACGAAGTAGCAGCTTTTTGTTTGTCCAGGCGGCGTAACAATTCTTCCACTTCATTGCCATAATTACGTTTAAAGTGAAATCGTTGCGCCTTTAGCAGCATTTCCCTGGCAGTGTCTTCGTCTTGTTCTTTCAGGGCGAGCAATGCCAGGTTTCTGTAGGCATAGGCATTGCCTTTATTGAACTGCAGTGATTTCAATATGAGTTCCCTGGCAGCTACCGGAAATCCCAGGTGCATCAGTACATACCCTTTATTGTTGTAGGCATAGGCACATTCTTCATCATATGCTATAGCCTGATCGAAATAAGAGATCGCCTCCACATACAGCTCCAGCTTAATACACTCAAACCCAAGGCTATTCAGCAATTCGGAAGATCCCGGATTCAGGGATAGGGCATGTGCGTACAGGCGTTGTGCCCATGCATGGTTGCCCAACTCACTGTAACAATGCGCTACTTCTGCCAGCACGCCTGTATGTTGCGGATGTTTCTTGTGTACCTTTTCATAAAAGGGGAGGGCCTTCTGAAAATTCCTTTCCACTCTCCAGGTCACCCCCGACAGCCACAATGCGTTCACATGATCGGGCTGCATCTGTAACACCAGGTGGCAAAGTGCCCGGCACCTGTGTATATCATTATATTGCAGCAGGGCCTGTGCCTCCCCGAAATATCTTTCCACAGCAAGTTTCTTTTGCCGGGGACCGTAAAACAGCCGGATCAGCGGGTGGAAGAAACTGACATGGGAAGTTTTGATACGGGGGCTACGGAAAGGGACATCGACCTGGATCTTCCTGAGCGCCAGGATCTGTTCCAGGTAGCCGTCGAAGATGATACCAAGGGACTGGAATTTGTACTGGCAGCGGTTTTCTATGCTGAGCAGCGAGAGAATGATGTGCTGCGGGTGGAGCTGTTCATCTCCCAGCTTTTTCTGGTAGTAAGCCGCATTTTCCAGCATTCTTTCGGCCTCGGTCATGATGGGTACTTTGGGCCTGTTACCCGCAGGAATGGGCGTACCGGGGCGTTGTTCCCAGTTAAGAGCATGCAGCCACTGGACAAGCTTTTCCCTGTCAGATGCATCGATCGCGATATCACTGGCGTAGGAGTCCAGAATACCCAGGAGGATCATCTGACTGTCTATGTAAAAAAGCTTCCTTTCCAGGCTAAAAGTCCTGGCATAGGCAAATGCTGTCTTCAGTTCATAGGAGGAAGTCAAAAGCATCAGCAATGGTTAAGTACAATATCAAATTTATATTATTTATGGGTATCTGCCAGCGGTCAAATTACCAGAGTTCAATGCGCTGATACCTCATGCCGGGGCCTCACTGAGAATCAGCATCAATGCGGATTCTCCGTTAAAACAAGTATACCCTTTTTCACTGCAATTAGATTGTTACTGAGTGTGTTATCTTAGGGAAATTAACATTGGAACAGTACAGGCCGTGTAGCCATTGACTATTTTAATGTTTGATATTCATATTTACTGGTTTTTTAATAATTCCTACCTTCATTCTATGGAAGAGTCAGAAAAATTAAAAAGGGTCGTAGAAGCCCGCATGAAACTCAAGGCCCGCTTTGAGGACAAGATGCAGCAAACGCCCTCTGTGGCAGACAGCAGGCCTATGGGATCTGGTAATCCTAACCGCCATGGTATGCCGGTAGTGCCAGTTGGTCAGATTATTACGCATAAGTGGCCTGTACTGGATCTGGGGATCGAACCCGATGTGCCGCTGGAAGAGTGGAAGCTGATCATCGACGGGGCTGTAGAGCATCCGCTGGAACTGAGCTGGGAAGATTTTATGGCCTTGCCGCAAACGGAAGATACTTCCGACTTCCATTGCGTGACTACCTGGTCTAAATTGAATATGAACTGGAAAGGCGTACGTCTGCTCGACCTGGCAGCGCTGGCCCAGCCCAGGGAGAATGCCACGCATATCCTGTGTTATGGATATGACGACTATACTACCAATGTTTCCCTGGAGGAAGCCCTGAAGCCAGATGTACTATTGGTGCATACCTATGAAGGATTGCCTTTGCCAAAGGAACACGGTGGCCCGGTGAGAATGATCACGCCGCAGTTATATGCCTGGAAAGGATCGAAATGGATTCATAGGATTGAATTCCTTACACAGAATAAATTAGGCTTCTGGGAAGAGCGGGGTTACTCCAATACCGCGTACCCATGGAGAAATGACCGTTATAGCTGACATATTTTCCCTGGTGCGGATAATTGAATTATTCATCCCTGTTTTTCCCGGGGCTATAAACATACAGCTCGCCCGTGGTGAGCTGTTACATTAATTGGTTATAATTATCTCCGGGACCCTATTTCTCACCCCTAATTGTTTGATTTTTATCATTTTTACTTTGTTATGTGTAATTCTGTTGATGTGACAGATCGTAGTTTTGTGCTCTCAAAAAGAACGTACTGTTGGCAAAGAATATGTCAGATCACTAAAATAGGGGATGCATATAACCAGGTTTGGTAATTTTTAATGAGCGCAGATAGTTTGAGCTTTGCATACCCGATCAGCGTAATTATCAACAGCCATCAGGGCAAAAATAATAACAGAATGTCACGCAGCGCCTAAAATAGCCGCTGCGTAACGCCCCGCTGTCATGACAACTGTGACAGGAACTTATGTTACATGAACAGTGTAAACAGTTGTAGGTTTAGCAATGGCTGGAGTATTCCTACTTTAGCCTTTTTTTTATTCTTCCGGCGTCAGCCACACCAACCTTGATTTTCTTGCCGTACTGGTCATCTCTAACTTGAGCGTTACATAAGTATTGGTGGCTTTGTTATAATCTGAAAGATTGAATACTGCCAGTGTATGTTTCTCATCCTTCCTCAATGGACCAAAGAACAAACTCCGTTGCGGTGCAGGCGTTCCTGTTACATAGGAGTATGCCTGTCCGCCGGATAGTGCACGCAATTGTACAATATTTCCGTTCTCGGGATGTGTGTTCTGTTCTGCATCATTCATAAGAACGTATAATTTGTTCTTTGTATGCAGATAGGCAAACGAACGGTATTGTTCCGCCTGGATCAGATGCTGGGCAGACATTTTTCTTTGTGCGATATAGAAAGAAGGGTAGGAGGTGTTTTTGAGATATTGCTTTTTCGGAATGAAGCTGGTAGAAAGCATTTTACCATTTACATCAAATGAGGCAACTGCCACGTCATTCAGCATATAGTAAGTATAGGGCGTAGCATCCCGTGGCGTATGTTTTTCGTTGATCAGTTCTTCGTAAATAATAGAAAAGCTGCCGTCATCATTGATGACGAGGTCCTGCGGCATGCCTGTGAATGTTTCTTTTGCTCCATACAGCTTCTTTTTCTGCACATCAGCTTCTGTCGGATATATATTGATCTCCTGCTCAACTTTGGCTTTAAAAGGGTCTATAATGAGCAGGAATCCTTGGTAAGGCTGTGGATTAGCATCTTCTATATGAGCAGTGCCCAGCAGCATTAGTTTTTTAGTAACAGGATTGAACCGCACAATGGCGCTATCAGCAATACGGTTCTCAGACAGATCCAGTAGTTCAGAAGTCATACGCCTTCCGTTTTTAGGTAGCGTCATCATTACCAGTTGTCCTTCACGGTCACCGGAGGCGATCTCATTGTACGCAAATCCCAGGATGCATACCCTGTCATCTCCCAATACAGCCATATCCAGGTAGTTCAGAGAGGCATATTTAAAAGCCGGTTGATAGAAGGCACGGCTGAGTTCCTGGTGATTTCCATTATATACGACTACCTCCATCTGATTTTTATCTGCCAGACCGCTGTTATCGCGACGGATGAATACCGCATAGTTGTCGCTGTAAGGATCTTTACTGACAGAGAAAGAGTTCACAGGGTCAAATTCAGGGATCCAGCGTACATCCTTGAACAGGTATTTTTCTGCTTCCGCAATCTTTTCCTCCCATTCCAGGTTGCCGGTGGTTCCATCAAACAATAACTTGTGGAGAACAGGTGTTCTTTCCTGTACCTCACTGATCAGGAGTGCAATAGTTCCATTGGTTTCGAAAATAGCATTGACGCGGGCTCCCTTCAGTTTCCCGAAAGAAGGGTCGTGATGTTTGAAACCCGCCAGCTTGTGTTCGGGATTGTAAATGGTAAGATCTATACCGTTTCTGGCGCTCAGGTGTACAACAACGGTATTGCCGTTTTTAAGCTGGAGTATTTTTGCATAGCCGGTTTCAGGTTCCTCAAATAAGGGAGTTTCAGCTACAGTCTTGAATTGTGCATAGGCAAATGCCTGTAACAGTGTCACCATGCACATCAGGGTGATCTTTTTCATAGGTTCAGGTTGTTAGGATGGATATAATGACAATACTGGCGATAAAGATATCAAAATTTCCGGCCTAGTTATCCATAAATTCCCAGGCGCTCTGGTAGGCGTTTTGCTGCTCTGCATAGGAGATGAATCCTGCATAGAAGGGCAATTGGGACAATGTAGCGCTGTCGCCGATGATCACCAGCTTCTTACGCGCCCTTGTCATGGCTACGTTCATACGGCGGATATCCGACAGGAAGCCGATCTTATTATCGTTGTTGCTCCTGGTCATGCTGATGTATACAATATCCCTTTCCTGTCCCTGGAAACTATCGATCGTATTCACAGAGATCTTATCCCCGTAGGATTGCAGCTCCGGAGAGTACTGCAGTTGTTCCTTCAGGAGATGGATCTGCTGTTTATAGGGGGAAATGATGGCAATGGAAGGGAAATCTTCCTGCTGGTAATGAGGAGTGAGCCCTGATACGAGCTGTGTCAGGTGTTTGAACAGGAAGGCTGCTTCCTCCGGATTGGTGGTACTGGTACCTTCGGATTTTTCGTCAAATCCGCAGCCAGCGGTATCCACAAAGGAGAGGGGCATATCCTGGGGGAAGAGGGTATGTCCGGCTACCGAAGCATGGGCCTTCAGCTTGTCTTCATAGAAGATGGCAGAAGAATATCCCATGATCATCTGGTGCATGCGGTATTGTTCCTCCAGCAGCACAACTGATTCGGGATGCCTGGACGTGCATTTTTCCAGCAGGGTGGTACTCAGACCGTTCCTGGCGGCTTCATCTGACTTAACGGTAGGTGACAGCTGGCAATGGTCGCCGGCCAGCACTACTTTCTGTGCCTTCAGGACAGGGATCCAGCAGGCAGGTTCCAGAGCCTGTCCGGCTTCGTCAATGACGATAGTATGGTATTTCAGCTGGCGTACGGTGTAGTGATTGGCGCCCACCAGGGTAGCCGTGATCACCTGGGCCTTTGCCAGCAGGTCGTCCATGATGTATTGTTCCGTATTTTCGATGGATTTCATGATACTGCGGGCCTCGTCAAACAGCGCCTTGCGTTGTTCCCTTTCTGCCTTCCCGAAGTTCCGCTTGTATTTGTGGGCCATGTCCCTGAATTCATTGGCCTGTTTTTTCAGACGTTTGATCTCCTTCATGCTGTTGTGTTCTGCCATCCGGCTATCCAGCGTCAGGGCGGAGAGTCTTTCGGAGACACGGGCAGGATTCCCTACACGCAGTACGTTCAGGCCTTCGTCAGACAGTTTTTCGCTCAGCAGGTCTACAGCGGTATTGCTGGGGGCCACTACCAGTATCTGTTTGTTATCCTGTTTGATCAGCGCCTTGATGGCCTGTACCAGGGTGGTGGTCTTTCCTGTACCGGGAGGACCATGTACAATAGCCACGTCATTCGCTGCCAGTATCCGGTTCACAGCCGCCTGCTGGGATTCATTCAGTCGGGGGACGGTAACCGGAGGCAGGTCATCCCGGAAGGTAGGCGATTTCTCTCCGGTCAGTATCCTGATGAGGTGATCATTCTCTTCCTTGCTAAGGCGGGTATCAGCCTGTTTAAGGGCATTTTGCATCTCATCGTAGCTGTTGTCGTCAAACAGCAGGTCAATGCCCAGTTTGCCATTATTAGCCCATTCCGGCAATTCATCCGTACGGAGTGTGATTTTCAGGCGGTTACCGCCCTGGTAGGAGATCGTGCCTTCTATACGGTCGGTTTTAGGATCATGATTCGAAAAAAGGACTGCTGAAACGCCAAAACGGAGCTGGTGAACGACATCCTGGTGAGTGGTACGCTCCACTTCCACGGTGAGATAGTCTCCCCGGCTCATTTCTGAACCTCTGATGGCGATAGGGTACCAGGTAAGTCCATTAGCCCTGCGTTCGGCTACAGACGTTGATGCTGTCATTTCCAGATATGCTTTCCTGTCTACTTCCCGCTCTGTTTTCAGTAATTCAAGCAGCTTTTTGAAATAATCCATTTTGCAAAGGTAAGACGAATGGAAGATATTCGGGGGAATGGAGGAAACACGGGGTGTATCAAAAGTATGATACACCCTGTGTCGATTCGTATCCCTGATGGAGCCAGATAATCATTTAGACAATTCTCAACGCCTAATTTACTGTTGAGCCTTCCTCTGTCCGTTGACTATTTCTTCAGCCTTTGAATAATATTAGTGGTATAACTGATATCCTTCGTGATATTACCGCTCTGATCTTTATTGTGATAGCTGCAACCGAAGATGAATTCCATCATACCGCTACCGGGAGCGGAGGCTCTGAGCGTATCCGCAATTTTCAGTTCCTCGCCCGGCACAGTTGCCTGTCCGGCATTGATGGCACAGCCTGCGCCTACACCGATCAACACATTCTGACGGTTGCCGATGCCATCTCCATACGATTTTATCCATTTCATTACATCGGTAGCCTTGTTCCAATAGGACATCGTCATCACGTAATCAATGTACTGTTTTGACCTTTTGATCTGCTCCAGGTTGTAGTTATTATAGTCTACTACAGACAATATTCTACCTGTCTTTGAAACCGGACCAAGGTATTTGCTAAGGGCTATAATACTGCTGTCGATATTCGCTGTTCTGACATTACCATATTCCAGGTCAAGATCTATACCGTCAAATTTCCATTTGTCCAGAGAATCTTTCACAACTTTCGCCATGGAATCAGCTGCAGCGGAGGATAACTTTACCAGTGCGCCGGCAAAGGAGGTCGCCACTATCCTGATCCCCCTTTTTTGCAAGGCATGTGCTTTGGTCAGCACATCGCTCCATTCATTCTGACCGGACACACCTCTGTGTTCAAATTCCCAGCCTCCGGCAGTGGTTCTGCCTATGCCCAGGGTGAAAATGTTGACAACGTCCACGCCATCCGGCATAGCATCCAAAGGGCCTACCGTTGACCGGTCGTAGCAACAGCCGCCCCAGTAGTCTACCATAATGGGTCTTTTAGTGAGGGGCTTACCATAAAAGGGGGACGTATCTTCCTGATGAGTAGTGTCAGGACCTGGTCCCGGTGGATTGTTGTTGTCTTTCTTACAGGAATTGGATAAGGTGAGCATTGTACTCAAACATAATAACAACGCGGACGTTTTTACGATAATGTAGAATTTGGGTTTCATGTGTAACCGGATAAATTTAGCGTTAAATGAATCTGTAAAATATAGGCATCAGCAATTACCGGCATGGGTGATTGTCCGCCCTTCAGCAGGTGTATAATTTAAAAGTCATAAAAAGGGTGATGGAAATGCTATAAAGGCAGTCGCTGACAGCAATAATAAACGCACGAAATGAGATATTCGTATAACCAGAAAAATGTCTCCCTGTAGCTACATCAGACGGGAAAGACTACAGAATTATTACAGAATTGGCCCCGATATTTGGATACATTCCGGTAATCAGATTATTGATAAACTATGGAACTAACGCAAACGGAGTATCTCGCCGAAAAATATGTTATTGATCTGTTTACCCGGTTGGCTTCCACTTATCTGGTATATCACAACCTTTCGCATACAGAGCGCGTTGTAGGCCACGCCATGGAAATTGCAGATCATTACAGACTGAATGAAAGAGACAGGTTTATTTTAAGTGTGGCAGCCTGGTTCCATGATACAGGTCACCTTATTACCGATATAGCATTACATGAACAGGCAAGCGTCCGGCTGATGAGATCCTTCTTTATTGATAAAGATGCCGATGAAGCATTGATAGATACCATCTCCGAATGTATAATGGCTACCAAATGGCCTACAGCTCCTAAAACACTGCTGGAAGAAATTATCTGTGATGCAGATACCTATCATTTCGGAACGAAAGAGTTTGAAATAACAGATGAGTTGGTAAAGAGAGAATTCCAGCTGCGGACACATAAAAACTACGCTCACTGGTGTGATGATACTTTGATGTTATTAAAAAGCCATCGATTCTTCACTTCCTTTTGCCGTGATAAACTGGATAAAGGGAAAAAAGCAAACATCGCATACATGGAAGCAAAAATAAGATCCAACTAAAGTTCTCCGGAGAATAGCATATATATTGTCCAAATCGCATATATTACATTTAGATATTCCTACAACTGTTATACACCATGTGTAAAAAGACCTTATGCCTTTTGCAGCTCATTGTCATGCTGCTACCTTACTTGTCATTCGGACAACAACGAGATACTGCCATTACAGAACCGCAGTTCCAGCAAGATTCATTTTATCAGTATCGGCCAGAAAAGATTAAAAGACATTACAAAGGGTTGTTGTTGGTACCTACTACATTCATTTTATACGGCGTAGCTTCTCTTAAAGTAAATGGTCTGCAGGGCTTGAATCATGAAATGAAAGAAGAAGTATACCTGGAAGGGAGTCGCAGGATACATAAGTTTGATAATTATCTGCAGTATGCCCCGGGCCTGCTCGTATATGGATTGAACATCGCAGGTATCAAAGGCAAACATAATTTCGTGGATCGTACGGCTATTTATGCGATGGCGAATATCTTCATGGGAAGTACGGTAACAGTTACCAAGCATCTTACGCATGAGCAAAGGCCGGATGGATCTAACTATTTGTCCTTTCCTTCAGGTCATACTGCTACCGCATTTGCTGCTGCTGAATTTATGATGCGGGAGTACCAGGATGTATCGATATGGTATGGTGTAGCGGGTTACGCAATGGCTGCTACTACGGGATATCTTCGTATGTCAAATAACAGGCACTGGTTTGGAGATATCGTGGCTGGAGCTGGTGTGGGTATACTTTCAACAGAATTGGCGTATTACTTATATCCTTCAGTGAAGAGAGTATTCAAGAGTAATAAAACAGATGTAGCCAATATAATATTACCAACCTATCAGCAGGGAAGCTTTGGTTTGAGTATGGTACATTGTTTTAGATAGGTATTGCAACACTTACTTATACCCGGAAAAGGGGATGCCATATCCCCACATTTGGGGATACGGCTTGCACCTGTTATTTATTCACTACTGGCATTAATCCGTTGAATTCTCCGGACACTTTGGCATCGCCATAATCCAGTATGTATGATATGCGGTAAGATTCACTCGGCGGATCTTTCTGAATAGTGATCCTGCCATCCTGCAGGTCCGTCAGCTGTTTGCCGGTACCAGGCGTGATGGTGTTGTTGGCGAAACTGGCGCCCAGCACCACATCAGCGGCACTGAAGTTCACACGTTTATCAAATCCGGCGGCGCCTGCCTCTTTGAACGTATATGTTTGTCCGTTCACAAAAGTATCCACCTGAAAGGAAACGCCATCGATCTTGCCACTAAAGGCTGCAGCATTGATATTCACATTAGACATCAGCATTCTTCCACCTTCTTCCACACTCCATTGCACACGGAAACCGAAAGGCGTTTCAGTAGTTTGTTTGTCTTGTCCCTCAATGGTAAAAGCGCTTTTAGGAGTCTGGTTGTTGTTGTCGTCTTTGTTACAGGCAGTAAGCAATGCTACAGCGGCAGCGACGCTGAAAAGTAGTCTTCTCATGGTTTTGTGTTGTGTTTTAATTAAAATCCAGGTTTTTAATAAATGGTTTGCATGTTAATCGGAGAGGTAATGTTGTGTCTTTGTTTTTGTATTGTCCCACTAGTGAAAATATACAAGCGCATATTTTTTTGCGCATGATCCTATTGACAAGAATAATGCCAGATCAGGGAAGGCTTCCTGCCGGACATTCTTATAAGGAGGCATAAAAAAAGGCTGTCGACAGACAGCCCAGTATAGTTATTTTATCTGTTGAATCCAATCTTTTATTACCTGTAGGATCGTCAGTAGTTCTTTTTCGCTGATGATATATGGAGGCATCAGGTATAACACATTGCCGATAGGACGTAACCATACACCGCGTTGCTGGGAGAATTCCTTAAAGCCAGACAGGCAGGCTGCATCTTTCATTTCAAGGGCACCAATCGCACCTATTGATCTTTTCGCAACAATAGCAGGAGAGGAGAAAGTATCAAACTGTTCGCGTATGATGGATTGGATCTTTGCTATTTTCTGCAGATACTGCTCATCTTCAATAATGGAGATGCTTCGCAGTGCCACTGCACAGGCAAGCGGATTAGCCATAAACGTAGGACCATGCATCAGCGCCTTTTCATAATTATCTCCAAGGAAGCTGTCGAATACCGCTGATGTGGCCAATGTGGCTGCATGGCCCATATAGCCTGCTGTCAATGCTTTGCCAAGTATCATAATATCGGGCGTAACACCGGCATGTTCTGCGGCAAACAATTTACCAGTACGTCCAAAACCTGTGGCTACTTCATCGAAGACGAACAGCACATTATATTTTGTACAGAGTTCGCGGGCTGCTTTCAGATAGAGAGGTGAATAAATATTGAATCCGCCGGCACATTGTACAATAGGTTCGACAATAAACGCAGCAATGTTATGATGTTCACGTCGTAACAGTGCCTCCAGTTTATCAGTAGCCTGTTTTACAAGTGCCGCATCCGCATCAAATCCTCCTTCAGGAATATCTAATATATATCCTCTTCTCAGTACATCTGAAAAGGCGCGTGTAAAGTCAGAGTCATCGCTGACTTCCATAGCTTTGAAAGTGTCGCCATGATAACCATTCCTCAATGATATGATCTTGCTTTTGCCAT
Organism: Chitinophaga filiformis; assembly: GCF_900102545.1. Classification (GTDB taxonomy): domain Bacteria; phylum Bacteroidota; class Bacteroidia; order Chitinophagales; family Chitinophagaceae; genus Chitinophaga; species Chitinophaga filiformis. The sequence continues at coordinate 662,569 of NZ_FNBN01000003.1, forward strand.
TATAGCCGATGTTTTTCCAGTATTGAATACTCATTTTCAGCGCTACCTCCACACCAATAGAACCACTGTCAGAAAAGAAGACATGGTTGAGGCCTTGGGGAGTAATGCTGACAAGTTTCGCAGCCAGGTCAAGGGCCGGGTTATGTGTCATACCGCCCAGCATCACGTGAGCGAATTTATTGGCCTGTGTAAGCAGCGCAGCATTGAGTGCCGGATGATTATATCCATGTATGACTGCCCACCATGAAGAGATCCCATCTATCAGCGAGCGGCCATCTTCCAGGTGCATCATCACACCTTCTCCAGATACCATCTTTGGCAACTCATTGATCTGTCTCATTTGCGTATACGGATACCACAACATAGTCGTAAAAATTCCCGCAAAGATATTTAAATCCGGGTATAAGCGATAAATGTAATAATGAGGTAAGATATTCGCTGGTTGTTGCCGTATATCGACCGACTCAAACAGGTTTAATAACCCTTTCAGTAGTGAAAAAAATAATGTGGCGGGCTGATATTTTATTTTTCTGTCGTCTGTAACACAGAGATGATATTCCCCGCAGGATCTTCAAACCAGGCTATCAATGGGCCACCACTTCGCCGACAGATACCTTTCTCATCTGTTTTGATCGGCTCATTGTATTGTAGAAAACGGATACCTCTTGCGGTAAGGCCGTCTACAGCCTCTTCTATATTCTCTACGGGAAAATTGAGGATTGTAAAGGTGGCAGGCGTGTGATTGTCTTTTTGATAAATCATGATAGTACCTCCTCCGTGGATATTCAGCTGTAACACGTTACCATTCATTACTTCCTCTACATCAAGCCCAAGTGTTTTACTGTAAAATTCCTTTGCCTTTTTGAGGTCATTAACCGAAAATCCACTGAATGCTTTGGTGGTTTTAAACATAATGGTAAGGTTTGGTGAGTGATACTAAGTTAACATCAATAAACGGACCGGAAGAAGGGGAATGAGGCATACAGGAGGTGTACATCGGTCAGAATTTGGTATGTAGAATAAAATATATATCTTTGCGACCCTTATCTATATACCTGGCCTCTATAGATGGAATAAACAACATTTGTAACCCAAAAAACACTTCACATTCAGAAGTACAACAATGGAAAGGAAATTGGTATCCCCGGTTGTCATAGACGACGTACAGCCTATTGACGGGGCAGACCTGATAGAAGTTGCCACCGTTAAGGGGTGGAAACTGGTGGTCAAGAAAAATGAATTCAACATCGGCGATCATGCGGTGTATTGTGAAATAGATTCATTCCTGCCTGTCAGGGAAGAATTCGAATTTTTAAGGAAAAGCTCTTACCGTAAAATGGGGGAGCTGGAAGGTTTCAGGCTGAAAACAATGAAGCTGAGGGGACAGATCTCCCAGGGTCTGTTACTGCCTGTGAGTCTGCTGGAAGGATACGCTTACGAGATCGGGGAAGATGTATCTGCACGCTTAGGCGTCATCAAATATGAACCTCCAATACCAGCAGCCTTAGGTGGCATTGCAAAAGGCTTATTCCCTTCTTTCATGCCTAAAACGGATGAAGAAAGGATACAGAACCTGAGTGGTCAGTACGAAGCCTTCAGGCAGCATACTTTTTACGTAACGGAAAAGCTGGATGGTTCTTCTGTTACTTTTTACCTGAACGAGGGCGTGTTTGGCGTATGTTCGCGTAACCTCGACCTCGAGGAAACAGCAGATAATACCCTCTGGAAAGTGGCAAGAGCAGAAAACATTGAAGAGAAGCTGGCTGCCCTGGGAAAGAATATTGCGATACAGGGAGAGCTGATCGGAGAGGGAATACAGGGTAATGCATACGGTCTGAGAGGACAAACGGTACGATTCTTTAATGCCTTTGATATCGATCGTTACGAGTACCTGGCATTGGATGAGTTTAAAGCGCTGATCGCTTCATTGGGATTACAGACGGTACCTATCCTGGATCTGCAGTACACCTTGCCTGCATCATTGGATGAGTTGCTGACCATTGCAGATGGCGTGTCGGTGTTAAGTCCGCAGGGTAAAGCAGTGGAAAGAGAAGGATTAGTGATCCGCTCAACAGACAGAAAGATCTCATTTAAAGTTATTTCGAATAAGTTCCTGTTGAACGAAAGATAAAAAGGTGCTCCGCCGGCAGGCGGGCACCTTTTTTGTTAGCTGAATTTTTTGAGGAAGCAGCCTACTGACAGGCCCCAATAAGTATTTCTGCTATTCCATCCACCCCAATGTCCCAATTCGGTTAGGCCTAAGCTATAGGTTGCATTGAAGAACAATCCGTTCTTTAGTTCATAGCCTGCAAGGAAGTTTAATCCTGCATCATAAGGTTTTACATACCTTTTTACCTCACTACCGGGAATATACTCAGGCTCATTGTTCCTGTATTTTACATCATAGTGGGTAGTGCTTGTAACGGGGCTCCCGTTTAATTCATAGTGGTTTTTTGATCTTTCACTACCATCAATGCCACGGCCAATGTAGGCGCCTGCGCCGGCAAATAACTTTCCGCCGTGGAACTGTTGTTTAAATAACATAATGGCTTGTAGTTCAGCATAGAGGAGTTGTCTTTCTGTTTTGCCAGAGATGCCGGTTTCTGAGTTATAGAAAGCATAGTTATACCCCTTTTTGTTTAATACTAACTGTGGTTGCAGATAGAATTTACTCCATAAGCGGCGATCTGCAATCAGACCGGCACGCCATCCCGATCTGGACGTTACATCATAACCATATAATTTAGGAGTAATCGAAGATAAGTTATACCCTCCGATAACACCTATGGATGTCTGGGCAAAAGCTGGCATAATGCTAACAGCCAGCAAAGCTAACAGGATGATTTTTTTCATGGTCTTTTGGATTAGTTAATAATAATAACCATCGTCTGTATTACAGACTGAAAAGGATATTGGTACTTAGTTGAATCTTTTAAAGAAATACCCTACGCTCAACCCAGCATAGGTGTTTTTAGATTTGTAGCTATCATCGTAATACAGGTTAGTTAATCCAATGCTGTACACTGCATTGAAAAACAGGCCATTCTTCAATTCATAACCTGCCAGGAAATTAACGCCCGCATCATAATGTTTTTCATAAACGTTTGGGGTATTGTATACCACGTTATTGCTGAACTTTACAGGTACCTGTGTGTCGTAATCTGTCCTTTCCCCAGCGAGTTCTGAATAGCCTTTCGCTTTTGACCTCCCTGTAATCCCACGAGCCAGGTATGGACCTGCACCCAGAAATAACTTGCCATTACCCAGCCGCTCCTTTAAAAGAAAATTGGCTTGTATTTCAAGATATAGTACCCGCAGATCACGTTCAGTCGCGTAGTTAAATGTTCCGGGAGTGCCGATGCTGGAAGCTTTTTCATGGAAGCCTTTGGTGTTCAATAATAGTTGTGGTTGCAGATATAACTTCTTCCATAGATGATGATCTGATACCAGGCCAGCACGCCATCTGGGCTTCAAAGAATAATCCTGATTGCCGGCTTGCTGCGGATTCTTAGGATAGCGCCATGCCAGATTATATCCGCCAATAACGCCTATGGACGTCTGGGCAAAAACGGGTAATATGCTGATGATCAGCAAGGATAATAGTAGAAGTCTTTTCATGAATGTTAAGGTTAGTTATAGAGATTACATGTTGTTGCAGGTACAATGCTGATGGCCAGCAAGGCTAACAGTACAATATTTTTCATGAACGTTTAGGTTTTGTTGAATCGAAAATAAACCAATCACTCTAAAAGAAAAGTTAAACTGAACAGTTTGTATGACCGCTTATGCTATTTTAACTTTTTGTTTCGTTTAAGCACGGAGGTATACACGATAAGTGTGCAAAAAAAATCAGGAGAAGGATATGCTCCTCCTCCTGATGTAAAACAACACAGAATACGGTTACATGGAAAGACTGATTGTCTTTGTGATCACAAATGTCTCACCTGTTACATATCTTACTGTCATCGTTACATTGTATGCGCCTGCATAATAGAAAGAGTGATTGACGCCGATTTTGTTTAATACAGGCGCTGTACCATCACCGAAATCCCAGTCTACAGAAGCAACAATATCACGTTCAGCGGGGCCTGGTACAGACAGTATGAAAGTGGCGATCCATTCACCAGGATTTACTGAACCATATGGACGAATAAAGGTAAAAAAGTCCGGTGTCGGTACTGTGTCTGCAGCTGGTTTTGAAATTGTTGTGCTGATAGTTGATGGAGTGGTGGTATTTGCGTACATGCCAATGCTTGCAAATGCGAAGAGAATGGCTAACAATAAACCTTTCATAGTAAAGGGAATTTTTGGGTAAACAATAAATAAAATATTATCACAGTGAAAATAGACAGGAATGATTGAATGGAAAATGTTAAAATATCGCAGTTGAGTATATATACTTAAGAAGGGAGTAAGGGCAGTCAACCGTAGGCTGACGGCCCTTACTTTATGCGGATATCAATCCATTAATATGCGTCTGTTTCTATTGTCAGAAATGTATGATAGTCAACGGCTGTTGTGCCACCAAAATAATTCAGGACAGCGATTCCCACACTTAAATTGCCGGTAGCATTTGCAGTAAATGGAATCACATGACACACCATACGCATACCAGTGCCATAAAGCGTATGGAACTGTGCGCTGCTGCCCGGACCATTAGGAATAGTCACGCTCACTCCCGTTGTGGCGAGTTGAAGTACTTGTCCGGCAACAGAAGGATTAAAGGCCCCTACAAGTGTGATCCTTCCTTTCATGCCATTATACACAGGAATAGAAGCCGTGCTAACAGACAATGGGGTACTGCTGCTGTAAGTATTTACGGCAACGTTTGCAAAGGCTTTCTGAACAGATAAGCCATTACCCCGCAGATTTGATACAGTAATGCTATTGTTAGACGGATTATTAATAATAGCACCACTTCCTGCATGTACAATACCTTCGATATTGGTGAATGTAACATTGGCTCCTTTTATATTCACTGCGTTTACAACACTCTGATTGCTTGTTAGCTTGGAAATATTGATCACGGTGGAATCGCTGTCCAGCTCTACAACAGCGCCGTTAATGCTGGTAGGGGAGATCTTTTCTACATATGCGTCAGTAATGTTAAGGTGAGCCATTCGTGGTCCTATCTGAATGGCGTTGTCATTCATGCCGGTAAAGACGTTGTCGGCTATTTCAGTCAACAGACTCCATATACCGGTGGTCAGATTACTGATCTTAATAGCTCCCTGGAAGATATTGTTACTGGTGATAGTGTTGGTACGTGAATTGGCAGGTGTGGCCAGCGCATTATCTCTTTCCAGAAGAATTGAATAAGCCCTGTAGCCGGTGTTATACAACGCGTTGTCAAAAGGTAACTGAGTACCGATATAGTTGCCAATGATCTTCCAGAAAATGGCATTTCTGGCATAAATACCATATTGTGCCTGGTCGAGAGTGCAGCCTTCTATAACAAGGCCCTCATTGGTGTTATAGTCACCGCTATAACTGGATTCTGACTTAATACCATATGTCCCCGCATTGGCAGAACCGGCACAATATATAACGGTATCCCTCACCATGCTTTCGGCATGTTTATCCAGAAAATAAATACCGTTCTTATTGCCGGAAATCCAACAGTTATCTACCAGTATATTGCGACAGATGTTAAACTTGATGGCAGTGTCAAAATTTGCGATATTACATTGAATGATCCGGATAGCTGCATAGTAGTTATAGTCCGCAGGACCGGCAGGATTCGCAACTTTGGGGTAACCGCTGAAGCTAAGGCAGGTAGTGCCGGAATTGACATCTGTTGCCTGAAAATTAACTTCTACAAATTCAATTCCCTCTGCTCGTTGTTGCGTTGGCTGATTCAACGTGAAAGTGAAAAGTGCACCACCGGTAAAATCAGCTGTGAGGGTACATCTGTTTCCGACAAATCTCACATTCGAATATCCTATAAATGATAAGCCGGCTGTTAATCTGTAATTACCACGGCCCAGCAAGATCTCTGACCCGGAGCCAGCTGTTTGAATACATTTGGTAAAGGCCGTCTCATCTGGCGTGATACCATCTCCTTTTGCACCAAACCAGCGAATATTCAACGAAGAAGTATAAATGCGTTTCCATCTTCCGGTTGCTACGAGAGTTCCTCCCACGGTTACCTGGAAGATCGTGCCCTGGTTATCGGTTTCTGTCGAGGTGGCGTCCCAGTAAAACTCACCACCACCCTTATCGTCCGGCGCATAATATCCCAGGAGGGTACTAATTTCATTAGGTTGGGGAACTGCAGAGAGGGTCTTCAATGCACTGACGTTGCTAAATGTCATGTTCTAATCTTTGAGGTTAAATTGCAATAATGCTACTCAAAGATCGCTTATCACTACGCATAGAAAATACGTAGTCACAGAATATCATTTATCTCCTGCTTTCAACCGTATAAATAAAGCTATCAGACTTATAATACCCCAGGTTTAGTTCTATCGGTTTATCCGACTGATCATACACAAAACGCTTACGGAATAATATCGGACTACCCGTATCTATTTCCAGCTTACCTGCAATGAAATTATCTGCAGCCTTTGCACTGATCTCTTCTTTTGAAAGCGTCGCAATAACATTATAATCCTGTTCCAGTATCTCATACAACGGACGCTTAAAATCCTCTTCACCGCTAAGACCAATATCCGGATGAAAATACGATACGAAATATACAAACGGTCCCTCCGGACGTCCTCTCAGCCTTTCAAGTTTCAGGACTTTTACATCAGGTTTAATATCAAAGAAGTGAATAAGCTCCTCAGTAGGTTTCACCCAGCTGATATGCAGTTCAAAGCTCCGGATAGGAATACCCCTGGCTGCCATCTCCTGTGAGAAACTTTTCCAATTCATGGATTTCGAACTGACAGTCTTTTCCGATACTTTGGTACCGATCCCTTTCTTACGGATCAGCAATCCTTCATATACCAGTTTATTCAGGGCCTGCCTGAGTGTAGTGCGGGAAATTTTCAACTGTTGGGATAACTCCACCTCATTCGGCAGGAATTTACCATTCCTGAACTGAGGATCTTCAATCATTTTCCGCAATAATTCCTCCGCCTGGATATGCAGGGGAACAGCACTGTTATGGTCAATAGAAAACTTCATATAACGAATAGAAATGTCAAAAGTAATAGACTATACCCATAAAGACGTCAAAAAATATTTGCTTTCTATGTTCATTGTCTATATGTTTGTACATATGAAATCAGTGTAAGTGCCAAATTTACGCTTATTTATACATAAATACCGATAAAAGAAAGGTAATTGTATAGACATTATGTATGTACATATAACTTACCCATAAACCATTGACCTGGAATATGACAAAGTATTTCCTGCTTTTGCTGCTATGGTGCAGTATCTATACCGCTGCAAAAGCGCAAGACAAAGAACAGGTATTCACTTCAATAGAACTGAAACCTACCGTCGCTTACCTGAAGTATGAAGGACGAGCCGCCAGAATGGTGCGTCTCCTGTTCCATGGAGGGAAGCATTATGCTGCTGCTACGGCTTTTATCAGCTTCAACGGACTAAAAGACAGCGTCAGGATCAATGCCGGCGGAAAAGGAATGGAGGTATTTGAACTGCCTCTCCCAGGAGGGCCTGTACAACAGGAAACGCAGTTATATGTGAAGCTGGCTGCCGACGGAAGAGAATACACTGCCCGCTGCATGGTAGCGCCTGCACCTGAATGGAAGGTATACCTGCTGCCACACTCCCATGTAGATATAGGCTATACCAACGTACAGGAAAAGGTTATGCGCCTGCACATGAACAATATAGATGAAGCTATCAAGATTGCACAACGTACGCAGGACTATCCGGCAGACGCCCGTTATAAATGGAATACGGAGGCTTTCTGGGTAGTTGACCACTATCTTGCTGCAGCAGACGAAGCGAAGAAACAAGCCTTCTGGGAAGCGGTTAAGAAGGGATGGATCAATATCGATGGTGCATATGCCAATATCAACACCAGCGTGACCGATTCCCGCCAGCTGATGCAGATGTTTCACACAGCAGTCAAGACTGCCAAAGAGCATGGCCTGACTATCAACACCATGTTCCAGGGTGATATTCCCGGTGCTTCCTGGGGACTCCCCAGTCAGTCAGCTATTACCGGTATCCGGTATTTCTGGGGCGCTCCCAATGCTGGCGACCGTATAGGCAACTCTCCTAAATGGCGTGACCGACCCTTCTACTGGCAGTCGCCGGGAGGTGAGAAAATGCTCTACTGGCAAAGCGAACCCTATTCCATCGGTTATACACTGAAAGGCAGTAAGATCCCAAACTTCTTTACCATAGAAGATCCTGTGCCTTATTATACAGGGAAACCATCGGACAACTTCCTCAATCCTTATCTGTTTGATTATCTCGCAGCACTTGACAGGAAGAAATTCCCTTACAATATGACCATCATGACATGGGCCATGAGTGATAATGCGCCGATAGATCCGGAGTTGCCCGATGCTGTGAAGGAATGGAATGAAAAATTTGCTTCACCAAGATTGATCATCACATCAGTAAAACAGTTCTTCGGCGATTTTGAAGCTGCTTATAAGGATAAGATCCCTGTTGTTTCGGGCGACTATACAGAATTCTGGACCGATGGTATTGCTTCTGCTGCACGGGAAACAAGATACAACAGGAACGCCTCTGAAAGACTGCAACAGGCAGATGCTGTCTGGGCGCTGCGTAATAAACAAGGATATCCTGCAAAAGACTTTGACACTACCTGGAATAATATCTTATTGTTCAACGAACATACCTGGGGTGCCTATAACAGTACTTCCAATCCTGAAGATCCTAAAGCGATTTCCCAATGGGAATATAAACGCTCCTTCGCATTAAAAGGAAAAGAACAATCCACCATGCTGCTGGAAAAAGCAGCAGAAGGAACTGCGATACCCAATGCAGTGGATGTATACAATACGATCGGTGACACACGTTCCGGATTAGTGATCCTGTCTGCAGCACAAAGTACAGCTGGCGACCTGGTAAAAGATGCCAATGGAAAAAACGTGCCTTCCCAACGATTGAGCACCGGCGAACTGGCCGTACTGGTACAACAGATTGCACCTTTCTCTAAGCAGCGCTTCACCATTCATGCTGGTAAGGCATTTACCAATACAAAAGCCACTGTCACTACAACTACTTTACAGAATGGTTTATACAAGGTAGTACTGGACGAAAAAACAGGCGACATCGTTCGCCTGGAAAGAACAGGCATTGCTCCTAATATAGCAGATTCAGGAGGATTGAACCGGTATTCCTATCTGCCGGGCGACTCTCTTGAGAAGATACAATATGCCGGTCCGGCAAAGATCAGCATCAAGGAAAAAGGACCACTGGTAGTAAGCCTGCTGGTAGAATCTTCAGCGCCAGGCGCGAATGCATTAAGCAGGGAAATACGGCTGACAGCAGGTATGGACCGTGTAGAGATCATCAACACGATCGATAAGAAAGCAATCAGCACAAAAGAAGGTATTCACTTTGCTTTCCCTTTTAATGTGGCAAATGCACAGGTGAGATACAGCATTCCCTGGGGAAGTATCAATGTAGAGGCAGATCAATTGCAATACGCCAACAGGAACTGGTATACAGTGCAACGCTGGGTAGATGTATCCAATAAAGAATACGGTATTACCTGGTCAACGCCCGATGCACCGCTATTTGAAGTAGGTAGGCAAACAAGCGCTGATATGCTGGGCGGACTGTATGATTCTCCGAAATGGATCAACTTCACGGAACAACATCCTGCACTATACTCCTGGGTAATGAATAATCTGTGGCATACGAACTTCCGCCATGCACAGGAAGGCCCTGCTACTTTTCGTTATTATCTGCAGGTACACCATGCTTATGATGCCTTTGCCGTAAATCAATCAGGACTGGCTGTTCACCGGCCATTGATAGCTGCTCCTGCAACGGGGGATGCCAGTGAATCCCTCTTCTTTAACATCGACTCGAAAGCAGTATACATAGAGAGTATCAAACCTGCCGATGATGGAAAGGGTGTAGTACTCTGGCTGGTAAATACATCAGCAGCAGAAGCGCCTGTTACATTCACAGCGAAAGACAAAACAGGCGGGTTGAATATATGGGAGAGCAACATGCTGGAAGAATACAAACAGCAGTTGAATAACAAAGTAACACTGCCTGCAAAAGGTATCATGATGTTACGTGTAGAAAAGAAATAACAGTAATAAGATTGGACATGTTGAATAATGTAAAAACAGATCCTGTGATCAATAAGGCAAATCATGAATCAGAGAACTGGCGTACTTCCGGACAGCGCCTGCTGCCATTACAGCAAACACCCGCTCCGGATGGATATAATATTTATCCAACACATGCTTTAGGCGCAGGTAAGATCAGTGAAGGTTATGAAACACTGGCAGCCTGGATCATTAGGCACGGTCAGGTGCAGATAGATGGTTATACAGGCATACTCTGGGACACGATACAGGACTCACTGAATGAGATCTTCCATCAGCAGTCGTTGAAGGTAAAATGGCATTTGACAGAAGATGCTTTGAAAGATGAAGAAACCATTGAGCAAATGGTTCGTCCTTTTTTGGGCGAACCAGGCGCCGTATGGGGAACGCGTACCTCCTTACAGCTGGCCGATTTTTTTGATAGAGAAAAGTTGGCTGCTATGCAACCGGAGCCCGGATATGATCTGCATATTGTGATCGGTACCGGTGCTGCACTGGTACGGAAGAATATTCCGCTGATCTACCTGGATATGCCCAAGAATGAACTGCAATACCGTATGCGTGCAGGCGCTGTCACTAACCTCGGTAGCAGTAAGACGGCGGCAGCGACTGAGATGTATAAACGCGCCTATTTTGTAGATTGGGTTGTGCTGAATAATTATAAACAATCCCTGGCAGACAGGATCTCCATATTTGCAGATACACAGTGGGGGGCTACGCTGACATGGATAAAAACGCAGGACCTGCAGGCTGGCATCGAACAGATCTGCCAGGATACTTTCCGGGTACGTCCCTGGTTTGAAGCCGGCGCCTGGGGAGGGCAGTGGATGAAAAAGAACATCCCGCAGCTGCCACTGGAAGAGATAAATCTTGCCTGGTCATTTGAAATGATCGTACCGGAGAACGGTGTGCTCTTTGAAAGTGACACCTACCTCTTTGAGATTCCCTTCGAATGGCTGATGTTCCTGCAACATGAAGCCGTGCTGGGAAAACATGCAGACATCTTCCGGTATGAGTTTCCCATCCGTTTTGATTTCCTGGATACCTTTGATGGTGGTAATTTGTCTATCCAGTGCCATCCTGCATTGTCGTATATCAGGGAACAGTTTGGCGAGACCATTACACAGGATGAAACATATTATATCCTCGATTGTAAAGAAGATGCCAGCGTATATCTAGGTTTTGCAGAAAATATTGATCCGGTGGAGTTCAGGACTGCGCTTGAGAACAGTCAGCAGCAGAACAAGCCGGTGCAGATCACAGATTATGTGCAACAACATAAAGCCAGTAAACATGACCTGTTCCTGATTCCCAACAGCACGGTACACAGCGCAGGGGCAAACAACCTGGTATTGGAGATCAGCGCCACTCCCTACATCTTTACATTCAAGATGTATGACTGGCTGCGTCCCGGATTGGATGGAAAGCCAAGACCAATCAATATCGATCATGCATTTAAGAACCTGGACTTCAGCAGGCAGGGTGCATTGGTGAAGAAAGAACTGATCTCTGCGCCGGCGCTGATAGAAGAAGGCACTGACTGGCAGTTATGGCACCTGCCTACACATGCGCAACACTTTTATGATGTACACCGCGTAGAAATGGATCATGCAATTACCTTTACAACCAATGGTATTTGTGAGGTGATGATGCTGGTGGAAGGAACGGTTATCGCAGTAAGAACGGCAAATGGAAAGGAAACAGTGTACCATTATGCAGAGACTTTCGTAATTCCTGCAGCAGCCGAAAGCTATACCCTTATTAATAAAGGACCGGGAAGGGCAAAGGTGGTAAAAGCCTTTATCAAAGCCGAACATCCGGTCTTCAGTACCATCAGTTATGAAAGCACAATCTGATTTTCTCCTCGTTATGACCACAGTGGTTGCCTCATTGGGAGGTTTCCTCTTTGGCTTTGATATGGCGGTTGTATCCGGCATATTGCCTTTTGTAAGACAGCAATTCGCGTTGTCGGCTATCCAGGAAGGATGGTTCGTATCATCTGCACTGGCAGGTTGTATTGCAGGCGTGATCGTTGCCGGTAACCTGAGCGACCGTCTGGGCAGAAAGAAACTACTCTATCTGGCTGCTTTGCTTTTCCTGCTGGCAGCATTGGGATGCGCTTTCTTTCATGACCTTTCCTGGATTATTACAGCCCGTATTTGTGGCGGAGTGGCAGTTGGTATCGCTTCGAGTATTGTGCCCCTGTATCTGTCTGAAATTGCTCCGGATGATAAAAGAGGGCGCCTGGTTACTTATTACCAGCTGGCAGTTACCATTGGCATACTCGTAGCCTATTGCAGCAATGCCCAGTTATTGTCCTATGCTGAGGCGCATAAACAGGATACAGGCGGTGGGCTGATCCAGTTCGTGTTTGTACAGGAAGTATGGCGAGGTATGTTCGGCATCGGTATGTTGCCCGCAGCACTATTCCTTTTCGGACTACTATGGGTACCTGAAAGCCCACGCTGGTTAATGCAACGGGGGCGTGCAGTTGCGCACGAAGGCTATGGCCCTTTATTTGAACCCGCTATGCGCAGGGCTTTACTGATAGGGATACTATTACCATTATTCTCCCAGTTCAGCGGTATTAACGCCATCATCTATTACGGACCTACTATCCTCAACAATGCCGGCATTACATTAAGCAATTCATTCCTTAGCCAGATCATCTTCGGAGCAGCCAACGTGTTCTTTACCATCTTCGCCATCTGGAAAGTAGATAGTCTCGGCAGACGGCCACTGTATCTATGGGGCACCGCAGGCGCTACTATCAGTCTGATCATGACGGGTATCTGTTTTTATACCGGCGCAACCGGTATTGCGCTGCTCTGTTGTGTACTGGCTTTCCTGGCTTTCTTTGCATTCTCGATCGGACCACTGAAATTTGTGATCGCAGCAGAGATCTTTCCCGACAATATCCGGGCAAGGGCCTTATCTTTAAGCATCATGGTGATGTGGGTGTCGGATACTATCGTGGGACAACTAACGCCTGTACTCCTGCGTAGCCTGGGTACCGCGCAGACCTTCTGGTTCTTTGCCGCATTCTGCCTGGGTGCTTTCATTGCGGTTTACAGACTGCTGCCGGAAACGAAAGGACAATCTTTTGAACAGATAGAGCAATATTGGAAAAATACATCGAAACAAACAGCATGAAGGATACGCAGGTCTTAAGTGTGGATATAGGGGGCTCTCATATCACAACTGCATTGGTGGATATGGAACGCAGGACATTCCTGCCAGATTCCATCTATCGTGAACACATTGATTCACATGCCGGTGCAGCGGATATCATCAGCCGATGGAGCTACGTGATGAAGAAGAGTATGCTGGCCGGTAATAACGTACATCGTATTGGTATCGCTATGCCGGGGCCTTTTGACTATGAAGAAGGGATCTCTCTGATCAAAGGACTGCACAAGTACGAAGCCCTGTACGGCCTGAATGTGAAAGATCTGCTGCAGGAACAACTGGGCATCGATAAAAAGTATATCAGGATCATGAATGATGCCTCCTGTTTCCTGCAGGGGGAACTATTCAATGGCGCGGCGAAAGGGGAGAAGGAAGTACTGGGATTGACACTCGGTACAGGTTTCGGATCATCCGTAGCAGATAATGGCGTCGCACAGGAAGGTACTTTCTGGAAAACCCCTTTCCTGGATGCTACAGCTGAAGAATACTTTTCCACCCGCTGGTTCCTCCGCCGCTATGAAGAACTGAGCGGCGAAAGGATCAAAAGCGTGAAAGAGCTGGCTGCCGTAGCACAGCAATCCACATATGCGTTTACGGTATTCCAGGAGTTTGGCTATAACCTGGCCATGTTCCTGCAGGAACAGCAGCCCATTCCCTCTCTCGTGGTATTAGGAGGAAATATTACCCAGGCATTTCACCTGTTCCGTTCCAACCTGGAACATCATATGAACGGTACCCGTTTCGTAGTCTCGGAACTGGGAGAAGAAGCCATCCTGCTGGGTGCAGCAGGTTTCTGGGAAATACCCTAGTCGCCTGCTTTATTGCTGCCACGGTTTGTAATACAGGATCACCACGCCTGAGCTGAAGGTCCTGGCTTTTACAAACCGCAGGTGTATATTCTCTTCCATATCCCTGAACATAGGTACGCCATGTTGTATAAAAACGGGGTGTACCCATATCTGGAATTCATCAATCAGACCGTCCTGTATAAAGGACCTTACGATGCTGCCACTGCCGTAGATGATCATATCTTTCCCGGGCAACCGTTTCATCTTCAATACTTCTTCACTGATATTCTCCTTCACCAGCCTGGTATTGCTCCAGGTAGCAGATTCCAATGTCTGGGAGAATACGACCTTGTTATGATTGTTCATCATATCAGCATATTCCAGCTCTATTCCGGTGAATGTCTTGTTGGGCCAGTAGCGCGCCATTCTTTCGTAGCTCACGCGGCCCAGCAGGATGGTATCTGTTTTGCCCAACTGATCGCAGAAATAGATTGACATTTCGTCGTTCCACAAGGGGAAGTGCCAGTCCAGCTCTCCATCGGTCCCGGCCATGAAACCATCAAGCGTCACATTCATAGATACGATTATCTTTCTCATTCAGTTAGAGGTTACTTCTCAATTTCAAAGATACTATGACATGACAGGTTGGAAGGGGCGTAATCCGGACTTGTAGCGGGGTTGTTTCTGACATCTAATTTTCCTTATTTTTGCCAAGCAACCTGTTTATTAAACGCTGATCCCAGATGAAACACATTTCAATCCTAGTGCCAGATGAGGCTGTATTAGGCACCATCTCTGATACACGTTATATGTTCACCACACTGAACGAGTTCCTTGAATCAGATGGTAAACCGGCCATGTTTAAAGTGCAGCTGGTCGGCCTGACCCGCGATATTCCTTTGAACCAGGGTCTTTTCTCTGTGCATCCCGATGTACTGATCCAGGATGTAAAGAAAACAGACCTCATTGTCATTCCCGCACTAAGCGGTAATCTGAAAGCAACCCTGGAAAGGAATAAAGCCTTCATTCCCTGGATCATTGATCATTATCATAACGGTGCCGAAGTAGCCAGTCTGTGTATCGGCTCATTTATGCTGGCCGCGACCGGATTGCTGGATGGGAAAGAATGTTCCAGTCACTGGGCTTCTGCCGGCGAATTCAGGGCGATGTTCCCCGATGTAGACCTGATAGATGGCAGGATCATTACTGAGGAACAAGGCCTGTACTCAAGTGGTGGCGCCAATTCCTACTGGAACCTGCTGTTGCACATCGTTGAAAAATATACGGATCGTGCATTGACTATCAGGATCGCCAAACTGTTTGCCCTTGAAATAGACAGGAAAACACAGTCGCCTTTTGTCATGTTTAACGGACAAAAGAAACATGAAGATGAACCTATCAAAAAGGCGCAGGAGTTCATAGAATGTAACCTGACAGAAAGGATCTCTGTGGATGATCTGGCTTCCAAATTTGCCATAGGCAGAAGGCATTTCGACCGCCGTTTCAAGAAAGCGACCAACAATACACCCGCCGAATATATTCAACGGGTGAAGATTGAGGCCGCAAAGAAATGGCTGGAAAACAGCCATAAGAATGTGAATGAAGTCATGTATGAAGTAGGCTATAATGACACCAAATCATTCAGAACTGTCTTCAAAAAGATTACAGGATTATCGCCTATCGATTACAGGAACAAATACAATAAAGAGGCTGCGGTAATGGCCTGACCTAGTCCAGGAAATTGGTGGTCAACGTATCCCACACCTCCTTACCATTACCGTTGAATACCTGTTTCAACGCATACATTCCAAATCCTTTCGCCTGGGAAAATTCTATCCTGGGTGGCATTACCAGTACGGACGGATTCACAACAGCGTCTATCAGTACCGGACCATCATGCGCGAATGCCTTTTCCAGGGCGGTACCCACATTGGCCGGATCTTCCAGGCGGATGCCTTTTATACCTATGGCCTCGGCCATACGGGCAAAGTCAGGATTTTTCAGATCAGTACCATAAGGCGGGAGTCCTGCAACCTTCATTTCCATCGCCACAAATCCCAGAGAACTGTTGTTAAACACGATGATCTTCACCGGCAGATTATACTGTGCTATGGTGAGGATATCTCCCATCATCATAGCAAAACCTCCATCTCCTGACAGGGAGATTACCTGTCTGCCGGGATAAGTCAGCTGTGCCCCGATAGCCTGCGGCATTGCGCTGGCCATAGAACCATGATTAAAAGACCCCAGCAGTCGTTGTCCCTTTTTCATTTGCAGATAACGGGCTGCCCATACGGTAGGTTCCCCCACATCGGTGGTAAAGATGGCGTTATCTGATGCCAGCTGATTAATCATATGCGCTAGGTATTCCGGGTGTATGGGCGTCTTGTCAGCTTTACCGGTAGCCTGACTATCGAGTGTTGCCCGGGCGTTTTTGTAGTGCTCCACACACTTGTCCAGGTAAGATCGGTCCGTTTTCCGCTTTACCAATGGCAACAGGCAATGAAGGGTTTCCTTCACATCTCCCACCAGCCCCAGGGCTATATTACAACGTCTGCCGAGGCGCTCCGCCCGGATATCTATCTGCGCGATCTGTGCACGGGAAGGGAACCAGTCTTTGTAAGGGAAGTCAGTTCCCAGCATGATCACCAGGTCGCTGTTTTCCATGGCGTGATAACCGGAGGAAAATCCTATCAGGCCGGTCATACCCACATCAAAAGGATTGTCATATTCTACATGCTCTTTTCCCCGCAGGGCATGCACCATAGGAGTAAGCAGTTTTTCGCCCGCAGCCATCAGTTCATCATGTGCACCGGCGCAACCGCTGCCACAGAGGAGAGTGATCTTTTCGGACTGGTTGATGAGCTCTGCCAGTTTATTCAACTCAGTGTCGGAAGGACGGATAGTGGGGCGACTGATCATCAGGGGATGTTCCAGACCGTTGCTTTCTATCGCTTGCATGGCTACATCTCCCGATAGGGCAATAACGGCTACGCCACCTAATCCGACGGCATTTTGCATCGCGATCTGCAATACCCTGGGCATCTGCCGGGCAGAAGCAATGGTTTCGCAATAGTGGCTGCACTCCCGGAAAAGGGATTCAGGCCGGGTTTCCTGGAAATAGGAAGTGCCTATTTCTGTACTGGGAATCTGAGCCGCGATCGCCAGTACAGGCGCCATACTCCTGTGAGCATCGTATAATCCGTTAATGAGATGCATATTGCCGGGACCGCAGCTACCCGCACATACTGCCAGTTTCCCGGTCAGTTGTGCTTCCGCGCCCGCAGCAAAGGCCGCCGCTTCCTCATGGCGGTAATGTATCCATTCTATTGCTTCATGCTGACGGATCTCGTCAGTTATACTGTTCAGGGAATCTCCCACCACGCCATGTACTCTTTTGACGCCGGCGGCTACCAGTTGTTCGACTATTTGTGCAGCGATCGTTTTGGGCATAAAACAAGGTATTATTTGCTTAAATTTACATTTAAAATCAATGTGTTATACTTTGGTAAGGATTCTGCCAACAGAAACCCTGATCTGTACAAAAAAACTGAAAAGGGTACCATTTTTATGCCGGTAGATTGTCTTATACTTGCCTCTCAAACGTAAACGTCATGATCACAGCGATATCAACTCCGGCCGGAAATAATCATATCTTAAAAGGTATCTCAAAGGAAGAGGCAGCGCAGATCAAAATCCCCAGAAAATATATCAGCCGTAAGGAAGAGATCTACCAGGAGTTTCTCAGGCTGGTAGACGAACACCTGGCCGATATAGTAGCCGAACGGACAGACAAAATGAATGAGCTCAGAGAATTTGCAGAAGCGCTGTTCATTCATCCCACACATCTCAGCAATGTCATCAAAGAGCATACCGGGTATCATCCCTGCTTTTTCTACGAAGAAAAGCTGCTGAAGCTTGCCAAGGAGTTATTGCTGGATAATAAACGCTCCGTGGCGGATGTTGCCTATTTACTTACTTACGACCCTTCCAACTTTACCAAGTGGTTTAAATCATTTGAAGGAGTAACGCCCACACAATTCAGACGCCTGCATCAGCAGGGATGAAAAATACTGAAGTAGGTACCATTTTTACTGAAGAGGGTACCATCATTCCGGAGCTGGGATGTGCCAACTTTGTACTGTAAATCAAAACACAGTACAAAATGAAAACAACGAAGAAAATAGCACTTGTAACAGGCGGTAGCCGCGGATTAGGTAAGAACATGGTGATAGAACTGGCAAAGAACGGGCATCATATTGTGTTCACTTATAACAGCAAAAAAGAGGAAGCACAGAAGGTCATTGCTGAAGTAGAGAAATTTAATGTAGAAGCTGTTGCCCTGCAGTTAAATGTAAGCGAGACTAAATCTTTCCCCGCTTTTAAAGCCAGTCTGCTAAAGGCATTGAAAGAAAAATGGGATACTGAGAATATTGATTTCCTGGTGAATAATGCCGGTATTGACCGTGCCTCACTGATTGCCGACACAACGGAAGAAGACTTCGATGATTTAATGAATACCCACTTCAAAGGCGCTTATTTCCTTACACAAACATTGCTGAATGTGATTGCTGACGGTGGAAGGATCGTAAATCTTTCAACCGGTCTGGCAAGATTTGTAACGCCCGGTTATGCTGCATACTCTTCCATGAAAGCAGCCATATACAACTTCACAAAATACCTGGCAAAGGAACTGGGCCCAAGAAGGATCAATGCCAATGTGGTAGCTCCCGGTATCATTGAAACTGATTTTACCCGCGATGCGCTGGAAAACCATCCCGGAGCGAAAGAGTACCTGTCAACCCAGATAGCTTTGGGACGTGTTGGCGTACCGGACGATATAGGCGGTGTTGTGGCATTCCTCTGTAGTGAAAGGGCCAGGTGGATCACCGCACAGTGTATAGAAGCATCCGGCGGAATGTTTCTGTAACAGTACGAAGAACGATGAATGGCGAAAAGGCTGTAAACTACGGTTTGCAGCCTTTGGAAATAACCTGAGAAACATCGGAAAATGCCTCTAAACATCTCCTGAATTTCAATGTTATCGATAATGTATCTCTGAATTTTCATCCATGGTATGGAGCAGTGATTGCTGTCATAGCACAGAAAGGGGAAAAGCTACTGAAGAAATAGGATGCGGAGAAGTAAGACACGATAAAACATTGACAAATGGAGGCATATAATGAAGAAAAAATACGTGAGGCGCTGAATGCCCATTGGCGTGCGTCCGCAGCTGGTGATGCGAACGCGGAGCATGATATTTATGATGATGATACCATCTGTGACTATCCTCAGTCGGGAGAGCGAATCTTCGGACGACATAATTTGCAGGCGCTGCGGAGTCATCATCCGGGCAAGCCCTCTGGCTTCGATATCAGGCGAATTATCGGCAGCGGCAATGTCTGGATTACAGAATATATCATTACCTACCAGGAGCAACGGTATTATACGGTAAGTATTATGGAGTTCCGCAATGGCAAAGTAGTGCAGGAGACACAGTATTTTGCAGATGCCTTTGACGCGCCAGCCTGGCGAAGTCAGTGGGTGCATCGAAATGTATAAAAGCCGATACCGGACAGGGAATGTTTCAAAAGTGAACATATGGGAATTTATATAATGTATAGTTGTTTTTATAATAGAAATATATAGATTGGCATTGGCTTGGTTAATTAGCATGCTGAATAGCCTAATACTCCCACCGATGCTTAAAAACTACATTAAAATAGCCTGGCGCAACCTCCTGAAGGATCGTCAGTTTACATTGCTTAATCTGGTTGGTTTGTCTACTGGATTAACCTGCGCAATACTCATCTATCTATGGATCAATGATGAAGTACATGTTGACAGGTTTCATGCAATGGATGATCAGCTGTACCAGGTGATGACCAATATAGAAAATTCGGAAGGTGTTCAGACAATGGCGGCTACACCGGGTATTCTGGCAAGGACCATGAAAAATGATATGCCGGAAGTGGAATATGCTGCTGCGGTTATTTATCCGTACTGGGCGGGAGAGACGACCTTGTCTGTGAAAGACGATAATTTGAACGCAGTGGGGTATTATGCTGAAAAGGACTATTTCAACATCTTTTCTTACCCACTTTTACAGGGAAATAAAGACCAGGTGTTATCAGATAAGAACAATATTGTTATATCGAAACAGCTGGCATTAAAACTGTTCCATACCACAGAAAATGTAGTGGGTCGCACTATTGAGTGGCAGCATGAAAAGCAATACCAGGTATCAGGCGTGTTTGACATTCCTGCCAACTCCTCCGTAAAGCATGATTATATCCTGCCTTTTGATGTGTACCTGGACCAATATTCCTTTCTGAATTCCTGGGGAAGTATTGACCCCTCTACTTACCTGGTATTGAAGAAAGGGACAGATATAGACCGCTTCAATAAAAAGATTACAGACTACACGAGGACTAAAGATAAGAATGCCGGTTATAAGCTGTTTGCCCGCCGGTACTCATCCGGGTATTTATACAACCGGTTTGAAAATGGTGTGCTGGCAGGTGGAAGGATAGAATATGTGCGTATGTTTTCTATTATCGCTCTTTTCATTCTCATCATTGCCAGTATCAACTTCATGAACCTGTCGACTGCCAAAGCCTCTAAACGATTGAAGGAAGTAGGCATCCGGAAGGTAGTAGGTGCAGACAGGAAGCTGCTTGTTTTTCAATACCTGGGAGAATCAGTCCTCATCACTTTTTTGGCGCTGCTGGCTACATTGGTATTGTTACCTTTTCTGTTGCCTGCCTTTAACCAGATTACCGGCAAGCAGATATCCCTGCAGGCTGACCCGGTATTGTGGACATCTGTTTTGGGTATTACCCTTTTTACGGGCATACTGGCTGGAATTTACCCCGCATTTTATCTCTCAGGCTTCAATCCCATTGCCATTCTGAAAGGCAAATTACGGGCTTCTTTAGGGGAGATATGGGTAAGAAAGGGACTGGTGATGTTCCAGTTCGTTATTTCTGCGGTATTCATTATCGCGGTACTGGTGGTATATAAACAGATCAGGTATATACAAACAAAGGATCCGGGTTATAATGTAGACAATATTATCAGCTTCCAGATGGGATCAGAAGTGATAACAAAAACGCCTGTGTTTGTGAATGCTATCAGGAACATGCCGGGAGTCGTAGCTGCATCCAGTATAGATCACGCAAGTATAGTGGCCGACTATGGCAGTACTTCCGATATCTACTGGGAAGGGAAGCAACCAAATGATAAAACCAGCTTTGCCAACATTGGTGTATACTATGGTGTTATCGAAACGCTGGGTATGACGATGAAAGAGGGCAGGAGTTTCAATAGCAATGTGAGCTCAGATAGTACAGAAATTATCTTTAATGAAGCTGCTATTAAAAGCATGGGACTTACTAACCCCGTAGGCAAGATTGTAAAGATGTGGGGAGTGAAGAGGAAAATAGCCGGAGTAGTAAAAGACTTTAATTTTGAATCCATACACGAGCATGTGAAACCCTTTGCCATGCGGCTGGAACCAGCAGCAACCTATAGAATACTGGTCAGGATCAAAGCTGGTAAGAACCGTGAAACGATAGACATGCTGCGTAGGGCTTATGAGAAATTTGATCCGGGATTCCCGTTTGTTTACAAATTTGTAGATGGTGAATACCAGGCACAATATACTGCTGAAAACCGCCTGGGCGCTTTATCTGCTTATGCAGCAGGACTAGCCATCGTGATATCCTGCCTGGGTTTATTTGGTCTGGCCGCTTTCACCGCACAGAGAAGAAAGAAAGAGATTGGCATCCGCAAAGTATTGGGCGCATCAGAAAGAAGCGTGGTGGTCATGCTGTCTGCTGATTTCCTGAAGCTGGTGCTGATCGCTGTTTTCATTGCATTCCCGCTAGCCTGGTGGCTGATGGATCAATGGCTGGCAGGTTTTGCCTATCGTACTGCTATTGGGGCGGATGTGTTTTTAGTAGCTGGTGTTGCCACTATTCTGATCACATTAGTGATTGTTAGTTATCAGGGTATCAGGGCTTCGCTGATGGATCCGGTGAGAAGCCTGAGAACAGAGTAGGAAACTACAATACGAGGAGTATAACGAAGGCTGTAAAGAGCCTGCGAATGGAATAATTGATGCAAGCTTTCAATCAGGAGAACGGCCGTCTCAGTAACAATTGGGACGGTGCTCTCCTATCTTTATGAATCATGTCCGGAAGCGGACATAATAATGCCGGAAGTGGACATTTTTACTTAGTGTTCGTATTGTAAATGGTTGAAAATGAGCGATTAAATATTTTGTATTGTTTTTGCGCCATACACCCGATAATCCCCTCCCGTATGCTTAAAAACTATCTTAAAACTGCGTTAAGAAGCCTGTGGCGCAACAAGCGCTATGCATTTCTGAACATCACCGGTCTTACCCTGGGCATCACCGTTTGCCTGGTGATCTATGTGATCATTCAATACGAGCAAAGCTTCGATATGTTCCATACGAAGAAAGATCGCATCTATAGGGTGCTTACGGTAACGCCGGAGGAAAGTGGCAAGATCAATTATACGCAGGCGGTGTCTTTCCCTGTGCCCACTGCGCTGCCAAACGATTTTTCCGAGTTCGAAAAGGTAGCCGGCATTGTACAAATGGGTAAAAGACTGGTAACGCTGGAAGACAGGCATGGCAACATTCAGAAGAAATTCAAACCACTGGTATATTTCCTGCAACCCTCGTTCTTCGACATATTTGATTACAGGTGGCTGGCAGGCAATAAGGCCACTGCGTTGAATGACCCTAATTCCACAGTGCTGGCACGTTCCACTGCAGAGAAGTATTTTGGCGACTGGCACAAGGCCATAGGGCAGGTCATCAAACTTGACAAACAATTTGACCTGACAGTAACAGGCATACTGGATGACCCTCCCAAGAACACAGAGTTCCAGTTTGATATGGTGGCAACTTATGCCTTGCTTAAAATAAACGAGATAAAGGATTGGGTAACGCTAGATGACATTCATAATTGCTATGTGTTGTTACGCCCATCGCAGGATGTGGAAAAGATCAACCGGGAATTGATCGCTTTCTCGAAAAAATACAAAGACCCGAAGAGCAACGTCACGCATATGCTGCAGTCGCTGGGCGACGTGCATTCAGATAAACGCACAGGAAACTTTATTGGCCGTGTAGCATCACCTGAACGGATAAGGATGCTGTGGATGATCGCTGCTTTTATTTTGCTCATTGCCTGCGTGAACTTCATCAATCTGGCCACTGCACAGGCTGTAAACCGTGCGCGTGAGATCGGCGTGCGTAAGGTACTGGGTAGTAACCGCTGGCAGCTGAAAATACAATTCCTGTCTGAAACTGCTATGCTGGTGCTAGCTTCCCTTCTGCTGTCCGTGGTATTAGCGTTGTGCGTGCTTCCATTTATCAGCAGGGTAATGGACCTGCCGCTGGATGCAGGTATGCTGGCTGCCTATAACGTATACATTTTATTGTTCGTCATCTTCCTGGCTGTCACCTTGCTCGCAGGCTTCTATCCTTCCATCGTTGTATCGGCTTTCAATCCTATCAATGCACTGAAGAGCAAGATAGCGGCCAGCAAAAAGTCTGGTGGCATTTCTTTGCGCCGTGGCCTGGTAGTTTTCCAGTTTATTATTACGCAGGCATTGATCATTGGTACGTTAATCATCCTGCAGCAGATGAATTACTTTCACAAGCAATCCATGGGTTTTACCCGGGATGCCATTGTGAATGTAGCTTTCAATAACGACAGCGCGGGTAATGCAAAGATTGCTTACCTCCGGGCTGAGTTGCAACATATCAAAGGCATACGGGAGGTGAGCTTTTCCAATGCTGCTCCTTCCAGAGATGGTAACTGGTGGACAGGCTTTAGATTTGATCATCAGACTGAGGAAACCAAATTCCCCTCCGTTACACGCTGGGTAGATTATAACTTTCTCAATACCTACGATATCAAACTCATTGCAGGCCGTAACCTCACCATTGCAGATTCCGTACGCGAGTTCCTGGTCAACGAAACCCTGGTACAAAAATTAGGTTTGAAACCAGCCGATGTGCTAAATAAAGAGATAGATGTATGGAACGGGCAAATCAAAGGCCTGATTGTGGGCGTGGTGAAGGATTTTGCTGCCGGTTCACTGAAAGAGGCAGTGGCGCCTGTATTCATGTGCAACATAAAGCGGCGTTTCTCCAGCGTGGGCGTAAGACTCGCTACCGGTGCTGATGTACAGGCTTCGCTAAAAGCTATTGAGAAACTTTGGAACGAGAACTTTCCTGAACAGATCTTTGAATACCAGTTCCTGGACCTGCAAATAGCAGAATATTATAAAGAAGAACGTCAGTTGGCACATTTGTACGAAATCTTTGCAGGCATAGCCATATTCCTCAGTTGCCTGGGCTTATACGGCCTGGCATCGTTTATGGCGGTGCAGCGTGTCAAGGAAGTAGGTGTGCGTAAAGTGCTGGGGGCAACGCCGGCTCATATTGTATATCTTTTTTCTAAGGAGTTTGTTCTGCTCATAGGTATCGCATTTGTAATAGCAGCGCCGGTAGTATGGTATTTCATGCATAACTGGCTCAATAATTTCGTGAACCGGATAGAGATTAACTGGAGCGTCTTTGTATTTGGAGGCGTGGCGGCACTGGCGATAGCGCTGGTAGCGGTTAGCTCACAAGCTATCAGGGCTGCCGTGGCGAACCCAATCAATAGTCTGAAAGCAGATTAAGAAAACAGTTGTCATATAGTGTGTGGGTATTAGGATGTTGTTGGGAATATCCTGAATCAATAATATGGAGTTTTATAGAATAAGCATTTCAGCTGCGAAGTGATTATTGAAATTGTGATGGGTAAGCGGAAACAAGGATGCCGGAGATATTATCTCTGGCTTTTTTGTTTTTGTGACAGTGGGGATGTATCTAATGAGATGAAGAAAGAGCTGGATAAGAATATCCAGCTTTCATATCTCACGTTATGAAGAGACACGCTTATCGCATGTCTATCAGGTACGCAAGATAGTTCGGCACTTTGGAATGTCCTCTTAATAAGATGTTAAATACTGAACTTGAGCGGGATTTCCTATACTAAACTGATCAAGTGGCTATAAACCAGAATAATGATCATATCCCTGTTCACGCCCCATAATCGGAGGGTGCTGGCTGTTAAAGCTGATAGTATCAGCAACATGGCACAAAACTGGATAATATATTTAAGAGATCCCTGCGAAAACGAATTGAGGATAAGCTGAATAAAAAAGGAAAGAAGTTGTAACGATTGTATCGACCACTGACAGAAGAATGAAATTTAATTAATCCATAAATGCAATGTATTATGAACTTCAAATCAGTTTTTGCTAAAGGATTTACTGTGGCAGCAATCACAGCTTTTCTGGCTTTGAATGTACAGGCACAGGAGCCAATTAAGAAAGATACTTCCCAACTTTATCATGAAACAGATAAGAAGCAAAAAGTAGATAAGGTGAACAAGAAAATAGAAAAGGTGGACAAGAAGAAAGATAAAGCGGATAAGAAAATAGATAAAAAGATGCAAAAGGTGGATAAGAAAATCGATAAAATGAAGAAAGATACTATGTGAGAAATGTAGGTATTTTTAGCCTGTTATGGCAGCAGGGAGGAGAACGTGCCCTGCTGTCATTTTCAAAACTAAAATGGTGTTGTCATTATATAAAGCTTCATATATCGGGATAATTTGTATATTTAAGCCATAAAATCCTGTGAATAAATAAAGTAGAAGTTTAAAAATAAATGCTGGCAACACGAATTACAAGAATTGAGGAACGGCTTTCACTACATGGCGTCAACAATTATCAGATCTCTTATCCGGAATACCTAAACTTTGATCAGGAGCATTTTGCGACACCAAGAGAGGTGGGTTGCAGAGTGATGATCCTCACTGCTATTGCCTATACGATACAGGATGAGACAAAGAAATATGGTATCGTTAAATGGCTCAAGGAAGAGAACATCTGGTCGCATGTGAGCGAGAAAGAAGTAGCATACCTGAACAGCCGGACAACCGGGGAAGACGAGATAGTAGACCTATCCTGGAAAATTGAAGCAGCCTATATACTGGCCTGGGCACTCGGCCTGGTAGACGATAAACCAATGCCTGGAGAAGAAGCTACAGAAGCGCAGATCAACAATATGATCCAGCAGCTGCCGGCACTGGGCGATCAACTGGAACCTTTTCTCAGTCAGCTGACTTTCAGAGATACTACAGAGATCTATGACGAGAATATCTTCTACGAACTGACCACCAGTCATTTCAGGGATACCTTGTTCAGTGGCGGAAAAAGCAGGGCAGACGTACACGTACCCGCTTCATTTGAGCGGCATCTGGCGCTGAACTGGCTGAGACGCTTTATGAGTGTGCAGGACTGGGACGATACAGATACTTCCACCTGATATTATCCTTTCTTTATTTTTCGCCTGGTATCAGGCACGTGATATTCCTTTTCAGGGGTAAGTGACCATTCTTTCCCTAACTCAGGCCGCACTTTCGTAATGTCGGTTCCTGCCAGCTCCAGCAGTACTGTCATGGGGAAGAGACTGTCGTCTACAATACGCAGGTTACAGGTATGTATGATCTTCTGCACCTGTTGCGCATCAGGCGTCCCATCTCCGATATATTGCAGAATATAGTTGCCCATACCTATCATTTCATTTACTCACTCAGGAGTATACCTTTCCCTTCAAAGGTAGGCTTAAATCCCAGGGATTTGATCCTGGCCGATAAATATTTCAGCATTTCATCCGCCCTTGCCTGGGTACGTTGCATAGCCAGTATCTCCGGGGCTGCAGACAATATACGGGCTGCCATTCCGGTAGCTGCCGGACAGGCCATACTGGTGCCATCCATGATGGCGTAACGGTCGTCGGGGAAGGTGGAAATAATACCTACACCCGGTGCTGTCAGATCTGTTTCCGGTCCGATGTTGGAGAAGTCTGCAATGAAATTGGCCTTGTCCTTCCCATAGGGCGCTTTTATACTGGCAGTTTGTACGGTACGGGAGGGAAAAGTCTTCTTTCTGCCCATTGCCGATACCGCTACAGAAAGGCTGTAAGACGCCGGGAAGCTCACTTTGTCACGGTCGTCATTGCCATTGGCACAAAAACAAAGCACGCCGGCATTATAAGCCTGTTTGATGTAACTGATAATGCCTTCATCCTGTTCTGCCTCTCCCAGGCTCATGTTGATGAGATCACATTTATCGAGGATCGCCTGGTTAATGGCCTTCATGATATAGAAATTAGAGGCTGATTTTCCGACAGGGAATACCCGGTAACTAAAGATCTCTACACCTGCAGCCACGCCATGAATGCCTCCTGAAGCCCCGATAATACCTGCCACATGAGTACCGTGCCCTTCGCCGTTGTCTTTATAATCTTTCGGATCTTCATCTTTTACACAGTTCATTCCACCGGATACTACCAGGTCCTTATGAGGACCAACACCTGTATCGATCACTCCCACACGGATACTGGCGGGTATTGAGGGCCAGCTGGCGGTAGGATAAAAGTATCGTAGTACGTCTTTGTAGTTGATGTCTATAGATGTCAGCGCGATATGAAGAGAAGCGGTAGCGGTAAAGCTGGCGCGGTAATATCCCCAGTAACTGTGTTCCGGATAAACGTAGATCCGTTGTATACGTTTGCCCTTCAGTGAGAGCGTTATCTTGCCTTTGGTTGTGGTGGTACCGGAATCGCCCAGTCTGTTCTCAAAATCAGTAAATGCGACGATATAAATGTCTTTTAGCGGGTTTCCTTCTTTGTCTGTGACCGTGATCTGCAGCTTGTTATTGATCTGGCTTTTCTTCGCCTTTTTCTCTATTGCTTCGCGATAGATAATAGCCTTTTTATAAAACTTCTCTTTGATGATCCTGAATCCGGGATAGGAGAAGCGGAAATCCGCCAGCTCATTGTCGCTTAGCTCTATCAGTTTGGCGCCGTCTTCCTGTATAGAGTCCAGCACCTTCACCGGGATCTTTTTCTCTTGTTTGGCAGGCATCCTGGCACTTAGTTTCAGGGAATCGCTTTTAACAGCCGGTTCGAGTACTGTAGTGAGGAAGTCTTTTACTTTCGGGTTGGTATCTGCGTTGGTCTGGGTCTGGGTGGCAGGCAGCAGGATGAAGTTTGCCATGGGTTGGAACTTTTTGAGGTGAAAAAATGTGTCGACAGTTGCGCTTACTAATTTACTAATTTATACGGCTGGTAAAGTATATCTTGTAAGTAAAACTACTCAGTCTATGCTATACAGGTATATTCTTCAGGCATTGTTCCTCCTGTTGCCATTTTCCACGATTATAGCCCAGGATACCGCCAAAACTTTCTATTTGTGGCCCGATGGTGCTCCGGGGTATGAAAACCGGAAAAACGAGCCGGAAGAGGCCAAAGATTACTACGTAAAGAATATCCACAATCCCTCTGTCACGATCTATCTTCCTCCTAAGGAAAAGGCGACCGGCGCCGCGGTAGTGATCTGTCCGGGAGGTGGCTTCCGTTTGCTTGTCTACAATTCTGAAGGACGTGATCCGGCCCGTTTCCTGAACAGTATAGGCGTAGCGGCCATCATCCTGAAATACCGCCTGTTCCGGGAGGAAAATTCCCCTTACACCCTGGAAAAGGAGATCAGACAGGATGCTTACCGCGCCATGCGTTTTGTACGCAGCCATGCGGCAGAGTGGAATATCGACACCAACCGGGTGGGTATCTGGGGCTTTTCTGCCGGTGGAGAAGTGGTGGCCCAGGTGGCTTATGGTCCGGGGTATGGGGATCCTAAAGCCAAAGATCCTATTGACCGGCTGAATGGGAAACCGGATTTCCAGATACTGGTATACCCTGGTCCCCTGGGTATACCAGAAAAAGTGCCTGCGGATGCGCCTAAGGCCTTTCTGATTGCTTCTAATGACGATGAATGCTGTTCTGCCCCTATCGTTAGCCTCCTGGAGCGTTACAGGCAGGCAAAAGTGCCAGTGGAGGCACATATTTTCGCTAATGGTAACCATGCCTTCAATATGGGTTACCGCTCCAATCTACAGTCTGTCCGGGCGTGGCCACAGCTGCTGACCAACTGGATGACGGATTGTAAGCTCCTCTCGCCGGCAACTGCAGCCGCTAAGTAAGCAAGATCTTATAGTGCAATATCAGTTTAGGAGTACGACCAGTTCGTACTCCTAAGCCTGCTTTATATCGGTCGGTTCCCTTTTATAATCCATAGATAAACCATCCTCAAACCATATATAACCCATATATAACCCATATCTCTATAAATATGGGTTATATATGGGTCATATATGGCTTATATATGGGTTATATATGGGTTATCTCACCGAATACACTATGGTAAAAGCTTTACAAGGGCTGTTTAAATACTTGATTATGTACCGGGTTATAGAAGTGTATCTTTTACAGTAGTAAAAAATGTTATGTCACAATTTGATGGCTGAGAATATATCGATATTTGACATTCTAATGACACTATGAGAGATGGTCTGTACGTCTTCCAAAAGGCATAATCGATAAATTTGCATCGATGAATAAGAAATTAGACATTAAAAGAATTGAGAAGATTTCCAAGGCACTTGGGGATCCATATCGTATTAAAATCGTGGAGGCCATTCGTAAAGAACAGGACTGGACTCCATGTACATTGATCCTCGATATGCTGGACCTGGCGCAGTCTACTGTTTCCCATCACATTAAACAGCTTGTAGATGCTGATCTGCTGCTGGCTGAAAAAGAAGGTCGTAATACAAAATATAAGATCAACAAAGAGGTCTTTGAGGAGTATGTAACATTCCTCTCGCTCTTCACTGCATAAGACTTATTACAAAACAAGCATCAATCTGTACCATGCAAAACTATGCTGCATTAGATAACCCGGTATGGCACGCCTTACAAACAACGCATAAGACATTCGCACAGGGAACGGAACGTGTGCAACGATATCCCGCAGACATTCTGCAATTCATGGGATGTGCTGATCCGCTTCATGCTGATCTGAACGAAATATTACCCTGGACATCTGTGGGAGAAAAGATGCTCATGATCGGTGAGCTACCTGTACTACCTCCTAACTGGGCACTGGTAAGACAGTTGGATTGTATACAGATGACCTGTGATCAGGCTGTGTCAGTAGCTGGTCCGGATGTTGTTCCCTTAGAGAATGTAGAGGAAATGCTGACGCTCACTAACCTGGTACAGCCGGGATTCTTTTACAGGAACACGCCTTTGCTGGGTACTTATTATGGTATCTATCAGGAAGGGCAATTGGTGGCTATCGCTGGCGAACGTACGAAGATAACAGGAATGGTGGAGGTGAGCGCGGTGTGCACGCATCCTGCATTTACAGGACGGGGATATGCGCACCAATTGGTAGCGCATATTGTGAATAAGAATGTGACCCAGGGGAATGCGCTGTATCTGCATTTTCTGACGAATAATGAAAGGGCGAGGAAGGTGTATGAGAGATTGGGGTTTAGGGATAGGAGGGGGATTGTGTTTTGGGAGATCATTAGGAATAGTTAAGGTGACCATCGTTGAAATATCCGGGTAAAAGAAATAGTCCATTTATTTCTTTAACAAGCGCTATCGGGAAGTAAGTTAGTCACTACATATCATGCCCCATCACTCAAGATAAGATGTTTGAAATTGGCTTAAAATATTATCCCACTATTTTGGTAGACTATTAATTTATATTATTTTTGCAGTGCCCGATATGTTATTGCAGTCAATAGACTGGGATAAACGACAAGAACCAGGATTTATGAAACCAGCTGTACTTTTATCAACATTACTCCATTCAACATCTTTGTCTGTAAGCATCAGTTGCTATTGTAGCACCTCTTAATTTACACACATAATAAATGCAATTATTGCCAGCTGCTTCCACCCGGCAGCTGAATAATATACTATTGCCTACAGGTAATGTATTTCTCTATTCTTATAATCTAAACACCCATGTTCAAGAAAAATGTAACCCTTGTGCTTACGCTGCTATTAAGCACAGGGCTTTTTGCGCAGCAAAGACAAGTACAGGGACAGGTACTCGCTGCAGAAAACAGGCAGCCATTGCCAGGAGTAACAGTCAAGATCAACCGAACTTCGTTTGGCACAGCAACAGACCAGAACGGACGTTTTCAGCTGAATATTCCCGGCAGCAAGACAGTGCTTTCTGTTTCCTTCATCGGTAGGGAAACCGTAGAGACAGAAGTCCGCGAAGGAGATGCGAATATCACTATTCTCCTGAAGCCTGCTAATACAACGTTGGATGAAGTAGTAGCAGTAGCTTACACGAATGTAAAACGCTCGGGGTATCCGGGAGCTGTATCTACCGTTAGTGCAGAAAAGATCAATAACCGGCTTACGCCTAATGTTACCAATGCATTACAGGGATTGGTGACAGGTCTGCAAACTACATCTGCAAACGGACAACCAGGCAACAGCTCTACCATACGCATTCGTGGTGTTGGCTCTATTAATGCCTCCAGTGCTCCGCTGTTCGTTGTGGATGGTGCTCCGTATGACGGAGATATTAACGCGCTCAACGCAGCAGACATTGCATCTATCAGTGTATTGAAAGATGCTACAGCTGCTAACCTTTATGGATCGCGTGCAGCCAATGGCGTTATTATCATCACAACCAGGCAGGGTAAAAAAGGCGAGTCGGCCGTAAACGCTGTATTTAATCAGGGTTGGAGCAGCCGTGCTGTGGAAGACTACGACAAGATCAATACAGACCAGTATTTCCAGCTTTACTGGGAAGCATTGCGTAATAAGCAGCTGACTAACGGTCAAACGCCTACACAGGCAGCCGCAACAGCCAGCGCACGTGTCGTATCTGATCTGGGCATCAATCCCTATGGTCCCGGCTTTCCGCAGCCCGTTGGAACAGATGGAAAGATCGTGGCAGGCGCAAAGCCCCTGTGGAATGATGACTGGGAAAAAGGTATACAGCAGTCCGGAAAATATACACAGGCACAGCTCAGCTTCAGTGGCGGCAGCGATAAGTCCACTTATTATGTCAGCGGTGGCTATGTCAACAATGAGGGCGCTTATATGGGTTCCGGCTTCAAACGTTATAATGTAAGAAGCAATATCACCTTACAGGCTAAACCATGGCTGAAGGTGGGGCTTAATGTGACCGGTTCCAGCTCTGCACAGGATTACCCTACGTCTGCAGATTCCCGTACAGACAACGTTGTATTGTTTGGCAGGACAGTGCCGGGTTTTTATCCCATCTATCAACGCAATGAGGATGGCTCCTACAAGCTGGATGGCAGCGGACAGAAGCAATTCGACTATGGTGCTTACCGTCCTTCAGCAGCGCTGGCCCGTGAAAACCTGATCGGTTCCCTGCCGCTGGATAAAAACAGGTATACCAATGAGAACATTTCTGCGAGAACATTCCTCGAAGCAACTCTTATCAAAACCCTGAAATTTAAAACCAGCTATAATATCGACTATGTCAACAATAATTCGTTGGTTTATACCAATCCATTAGTTGGAGGTGATGCTGAAATCGGCGGTACTATCAGTAAAGGCAATGGCAGAAAACTGATCTATACCTGGAATAACATTTTCACATACGATATTGACCTGCTAAGTGGTCATCATCTCAATCTGCTGGCTGGTCAGGAATATTATTATTTCAATTCCAGCACCCAGAGCGGAAGCCGGCAGAAGTTTGCATTGCCCGATTTGTACGAACCAGCGGCAGCTTCTCAGCTGAATGATTTTTCCGGCATTTCAGATAACTATACAAAACTGAGCTTCTTTGGGCAGGGCCAGTATAATTACCTGAACAGATATTATTTCACCGCTTCAGTAAGAAGAGATGGTTCTTCCCGCTTCTCGCCCGATTCCCGTTGGGGTACTTTCTGGTCGACCGGTGCATCATGGCGTATCTCGGAGGAAGCATTCCTTCGTTCTATTAGCTGGTTGAATGCCCTGACACTGAAAGGTAGTTATGGTGCTTCCGGCAATGACAATCTAAGCAGCTACTATGCTTACCTGGCGCTCTTTGATATTAAGAATAACCTGGGCAACGGCGGTGTTATAACTTCCAGGCTTGCCACACCAGGCCTGAAATGGGAAAGCAATCTTAATCTGAACATAGGGCTGGATTTCGGATTGTTTGACAACCGCCTGTATGGTACCATCAACTATTATAACAGGACCAGTAAGGACCTGCTATATGCAAAGCCTATGGCGCCATCTACGGGCTTCGGATCTATCAGCGCCAATATCGGGGCCTTGCGTAATACCGGTGTGGAACTGGAATTGAATGTGATACCTGTGAGAACCCGTGATTTCAAATGGACGGTAGCACTAAATGTAGCCCATAATAAGAATAAGATCACAGAGTTGCCACAAAAGGAAATCATAAGCGGTACCAAAAAGCTTATGGTAGGCAGTTCTATTTATGAGTTCTACCTGCGTGAATGGGCCGGTGTAGATACAAAAACCGGTAATCCGTTATGGTATCAGACCGGTGCAGATGGTAAGAAAATAACTACAACCAATTATGCCAGTGCTACCCAGTACTATGCTGGTTCTGCTTTGCCGGATGTAACGGGTGGTTTCACCAATACGCTTAATTATAAAAACTTTGAATTGTCATTCTTACTAGCTTATAGCATCGGTGGTAAAGTGCTGGATCTTGACTATGTATCACTGTTAAGCGGTGCTACAAGCCCTGGTCGTAACTGGTCTACAGAACTATTGGAACGCTGGACTCCCGAGCACACTAACACCGATGTGCCAAGGCTTACAACTGATAACCTGAACTGGACTTCCACCTCTACACGATTCCTGTACAGTGCCACTTATGCGCGTCTAAAAACGGTATCGCTTGGATATTCCCTGCCTGCACAGTTGTTATCCCGCATCGGTATTGGCAGCCTGAAAGTGTATGCCCTGGGTGAAAACCTGCTCACTTTTTATGGTCATCAGGGAATGGATCCGGAACAGTCTATAGATGGTACCACTTACTATCAGTATCCGGCGATGAAGACATTCTCACTGGGTTTACAGATAGGACTTTAATGTGTAACATTTAATATCAAATGAAATGAAAGCAAACAGATTTTATACATATACGGCAGCGCTGATCATTGGTTTGTCGGCCTGCAACAAGCAGTTGGATACCGCTCCCTCCAATGCGGTATCAGAAGATATTGTGCTGAAGAATGTGGATAACCTCAGTACTATTTCAGAAGGTACCTGGGCGGCCATGATGGATGATTTTTACGGAGGGACCTTCAGTAATCCCGGATTCAAGACCATCGCGCTCACCAGTGATGCCATGGCAAATGATGTAGCATTGATCACTACTAAATACGGTTTTCCCACTGCTTACCGTTTTACGCAGATGAATGATAAAACGCAGGCGCGTGTAAGTGCTATATGGGGGCAGCTCTACAAGATCATCAATAATAGCAATATCATCATCGCCAACGCCGACAAGGTAGAAGGCGACGCCACTGCGAAGAAGGAACTCAAAGGACAGGCGCTGGCATTACGGGCGCATACTTACCTGACTATTGTTTCCTTTTACCAGTTCTCATTCCTGAAAGATTCTCTCGCTAAAACGGCACCTATTTATACTACGCCAACAACAGCAGCGACACAAGGCAATCCGAAAGCTTCGCTGAAAGAGATCTATGAACTGATCTTCTCTGACCTGCTGCAGGCAAAAGGCCTGCTGGCCAACTACGAGCGGCCCGCTAAATACAAGATCAATGCCGACGTGGTGAATGGTCTGCTGGCACGTGCATACTTAAATACCGGCCGTTGGGACCTGGCTGCAGCTGCAGCAGATGAGGCACAACGGAATTATCCATTAATGGCGCCGGTTGAATATAGCAAGGGGTTCAATGATGTGGGTAACTCAGAGTGGATCTGGGGGCATCCTGAAATCCCCAGTCAGAGCGATGGAAGTTATAGTTTTCATTTCCTCGACGTATCTTCTGCGTCTTCCTACTACTACAGCTTTATGGCCGATCCTTTTTTCGCAGAGCTGTTTGACGCAGGCGATATACGTAAAACGCTTTTCTCATGGGATGGTTCTACCGCGGCCAGAGAAGGCTATCTGCAATACAAGAAGTTTAAGTTCAGAGCAGATCAGACGGCAGATCTCGTGCTCATGAGAAGTGCAGAAGTGATATTGATCAAAGCAGAAGGTTATGCACGTGCAGGCAATCTGAATGAAGGTATTAATGCGTTGAATCAGCTCCGTACTGCAAGAGGAGCGAAAACGTTTGAACCGGCCGGGGCTACACAGGAAAGCCTGATAAAAGAGATATTGATAGAAAGGAGAAAAGAGCTGTGGGGCGAAGGATTTGGCTTGTCGGACATTATCCGTAATCAATTGGCGGTTGTGAGAAAACCTTATGTGGATACTGATGGCAAAGATATAAAGGTGACGGTAGTGACGCCGGATGGTACTACTAAACAAGTAAATGCCAAATATCATACAACGCTCAGCTTTTCAGATGGGAGTAACTTTGTGGCGAATAGTCCTTATTATATTTTTGTTGTACCGCAGGCGGAGGAGCAGAATAATCCGAATCTTAATAAGTAGGAGGATATTGGTAAGAGGGGGCTTATGGCCCCTTCTCTACTAATGTTAAACTAAATACAGTCAAAAAGCCTACAGGCAGCAAAAAAATTTGCTTATATTAATTTCATGGAGTTAATTTGTATACACTTCCGAAATAAAATGATTCCATCATGCATAGCAGACAAATAGAGAGAAGCAGGAATGCCCACTCCAAAGTGTCAAAGTGGAGTAGAAAAGAAATCCAACAAAAACATAGTTTATTCCCGAACGACAGAAATGCCTCCGCGTGCGATGTAATTGAAAAACCGGTGAGCGGTTTAGCGGGAAAACTCCCTGTTGGAAATTGGAGTAACGCGAAGTTTACTACCACATATTCTTTGCAGGCAGATTTACTGGAAGAAGCAATGTTTTTAAGAAAAATAGAAAATCAGGGAATTGCGAATGTTGTTCCTTCTACGCAAGTTGAAGCGAATCTTTTAAAAGAGTTCCGTCTTATGGACGAGGCCCAGTTTGGAAGTTATAAAATGAAATTCCAGGAAAGGCTTAGGGACATGGGCTAATCAGCTCGTCCTATGATGTAAATCTAACTGATTTCGGTGTATGTGTTAGATTTTCGAAGTTTCCTGCATACTTCTTAACAAGGTATGCATGTAGAATTTTCACGTTTTTTGAATTTCTGTTCAATTCAAATTCTCCTTCCCAGGATTCTCCATATTCTTGCCAGTAAACCTCTCCACTCATTGGTTTTGTTCCTTGTCCAGGTATATATACATTCAACTGACGTTGTTCCAATAAATCATTTAATGGCATGCGGGGAATTTTTCTTTTATCTAAATTGATATAGTACGCATCTTCACTTTTTCTGGTCATAGTGAAACCAGCCTTTATCCAGGTAATGTACCCGTTAAATTGTTTTGTGGAGTCGGCATGCTCCAACGTAAGTTTGTCTCCGTAGGCTAGGCATGTTATTTTTTTATATCCGGCTCTAAAGAGAGTCTCTTGCTGTTGCTCAAAAATCAGAATTCCTACGCCCTGGCCTTCGTTGCCATTTTTCATTCTGATATATTGATTTTCTACTATTTTATCTTTTGTGTTAACAATAATTCTAATAAAGACTACGTCAGTCTCAATCTCGATTTTAGCGTTTTTTTCAAACCAATCAATCTCAATTGCAGCATTTTTTATTATATCAGAGATTTCATGGATTGCATCTATTCCGGTAAAGGAAATAAGCTGTTTTAATGAATAGCCAGTAAGTCGTTGCCGGAATTGCGTATAATATTCACCTGTTCGGTAGATAATTGCCATTTCTCAACATTTTTGGAGCTCACATATAAGAGGGCAAGTTAATTTAAATAGATAAAATATTATCTGTAATTGAGTAAATAATATCAACATGTTGAATGTTGATAATTTCAAAGTTTGTCTGACTATATATATTAAGTTATGATCTTCGTATTACGTTGGACGGTTGAGCGTCGTGTATCGATTGTCCCTGCAATGCTAGCGCTCAGCGCTCGATTTGCAAGGATGAATTTGAAGAAAAGTTTAATAACTATTTAATTATCAGGTCATTATTCTTTTTAGGAATGCATGATTGAAATGGTCGTCTTTAACACTCTTGAAAATTCCTTTCTTACCTACCAGCTTTTGCTTAATCAGCATTTACCAACTTTTATTAATTTCCCCCCCTCAAGACACATTAACAACCAAACCCACTCCAACACCATGCAGGAAATACAAAATGAGCTAACACGCCTCCGCCGCCAGATGAACTATTTTCGTTTATACGCCATCGCCATATCCGTGCTGCTCTTCGCACTCATCGGCTATGGTTTCCGCAAATCTGCCCAGGATGATATTCTAAAAAGCCTGCGCGCTGAAAAAATCGAAATCGTAGAACCCGATGGCACTGTCAAACTTTCGCTGTTTAGCAAAAGGCATCTTCCTTTAGCTGTTGTCAACGATAAGAAACTAAGCCGCCAGGGAGGAGATGAATCAGGCCTGATGTTTTATAACACCGAAGGAGAAGAATGCGGTGGACTGATATATTCCGGAAAAGGAAAAAATGGTAAAGGTGAGAATGAGTTGAGCATGACATTCGACAAATACAAACAGGATCAGATGGTACAGTTGTCTTATATTCAACGAGAGAACGGAAACCATACAAAAGGACTATCTGTTTACGAACGACCTGAATTTCCGCTCAATCTGACAATGGAAAAGATCGACTCTATTCGTAAGAATGTCAAGGATGTTCAG
Source organism: Chitinophaga filiformis (assembly GCF_900102545.1). GTDB lineage: Bacteria > Bacteroidota > Bacteroidia > Chitinophagales > Chitinophagaceae > Chitinophaga > Chitinophaga filiformis. The sequence continues at coordinate 700,630 of NZ_FNBN01000003.1, forward strand.
CAGCAAAACAGCATGATTGAACAACTAAAAGAAGAAGGATTTTTTGGATATACACGCATGTTTGCAGGTCAGCAGGGACAGCGAACTGGCGTCTTTGTACGTGATGATAAGGGAAAGATACGTCTTGAGATGATTGTTAATGAGAAAAACGAACCGGAGATCCTGTTTTATGATGAGAAAGGGGAGGTGCATAAAAAGATAACCTATTAAAGACAAATAGAAGGGCTTTGAAGCACAACTTCAAAGCCCTTCTACGCTTTATAGTGGAAAAATTAAAAGGCCTCCAGGCATACACCTGAAAGCCTTTTCTCAAACTGTAAAGAGAGAGTACTTACCAGCCATATCCTATCAATGGTATCCGTTATTCTGTTTCAGCGTAGGCGTGCTTCCATTAATAGAAAGATCAATCTGCCGCTGAGGAATCGCAAAATATTCATTCGTCCCCTTCACAAAATGCGCCCCTTGTATATCGAGTGTTAGTGCACCTTCGAAAGCGAAGAACGCATTCAGCACCTGGTCTGCCACGCCCCAGCGTACGAGGTCGAAGAAACGGTGACCTTCCATTGCCAGTTCCAGCTTACGTTCAAAATAAATGGCTTTTAAGGCGTATTGCTGACCTTTGGAAGCAAAGGAGCCTGCGGGGTAGGGCGCAACCTTATAATTAGCCGCAGGGACGTTAGAAAAGCCATCCATAGGGGCGCTGTTGTTCTTGTACTTGTAAACAGCGCTTGCCGGTTGGGCTGCACGTTCCCGCACGATGTTCACATAAGCTTCTGCGGCATCGTAGTTTTGCAGTTGTGCTTCACATTCTGCCGCCAGGAGTAGTACATCGGCATAACGAATCAGGTTATAGTTGATGGCATTACCAGGCGCCCATCCACGAGGGTCGTAATAGTCGTCCTGTGTAGCCTGCCAGTAGACATTCTTTTTGGGAGAGTAATGGCCCGCAGTAGACGCTTCCCTGATCCAGGTATCGCCGGGATGTACGCCCCAGTCGAGGTAGGGAATGCCCTGGCGGCCTACCGTCCAGTCCAGGCGAGGATCTACTGTTTCAGTATTTACATTGTGGGTGTTGTAGTTGTCCAGGAAAGGCAAGCCCTGGGGATCGGTGATATATGAGTTCACCAGATCCTGTGTTGGCTGGAAGAAGCCGCAACAGCTGAACGGACCGTTGTACGGATAGTTCAGCATCTCACCCTGGTTCGCATTGGCGGAAGTACCTGAGTTGTCGTTGGCGTCGTATTGTATGGCGAAAACAGATTCAGAGGTGTTCTCTGTAGCAGCATCGAAGTTGTCTTCGAAACGATCCCTTAATGCGTAATGATCGCCTTTGGAAGTAATACCCTGCGTAGTGATCTGGTCGAACAGTGGTTTGGCATCTGTGTATTTATGCTCGAACATATATGTCTTGGCAAGATAACAGGCTGCCGCCCATTTATTCGGCCTTCCTACTTCGTTTTGCGTAAGGGCCAGGTTGTCCATAGCGAATTTGAAATCGGCTTCTATCTGGGGCCAGATGTCCTTGTCATTGGGTGTCTTCATATCGGTGGTGGTTTCATCTATCCAGGGCACCATGTTGAACATCTTTTTCAGATCGGAGTAGTAATGTCCACGCAGAAAACGTGCTTCCGCTGCTGCTTCGGTCTTTTCTTCTTCTGTCATGTCTGTGACTTTCGGTAACAGTCTCAGTACAGAATTACAGCGGGTCACACCTTCATAGTCTACCCGCCATTTATCGTTCAGGAAACTGTTGGTAGCACCGGCACTGAAACGGGCGAGATCAAGGGTGGGAGGGGAGTCGAAATGGTCACTGCCTTTGTGGGCATCGCCACCACTCACACTGCCATAGATCCAGTTGTCGGGAGATACGGCATAACCTGCGCCACCGGAGAGGTTGGTCATATCGCCACCAGTGAAGTCCTGTCCGTCCAGTGCACCATAAGCACCCACCAGCACTGCATTGACGCCTTTTTTATTTGCTATCAGCTCTTCCTTTAAAGAGGATGGTGGCACCCTGTCCAGGAACTTATTACAGGCAGGCGTACAGATGCCAACGCCTGTTATGAAGAGTATCGCTATATGTTTATGTAGTTTCATGGTTTTCAAGTTTAACATCAGAAGGTGAGATTGAGACCTGCCAGGAATTGCCGCTGACTGGGATAAGTGCCTTCATCAATACCAAAGCTCCTTACATCACTGCCGCCTATTTCCGGATCAATACCTGAATACTTTGTAATGGTGAACAGGTTAGCCGCCTGTATATAGATGCGCAGTCTTTCTATGTGTAGCCGGCCACCCAGTTGCTGCGGGAAGGTATACCCCAGTTGCATGTTCTTACAGCGCAGGTAAGCCCCGTTTTCCACATAGTAAGAATTGGGAACAGCGTTGGTGCTGAAAGAACCTTCACCTTCCTGTATGGGCGCTTTGGCATTCATACGGTCAGGCAGCCAGGAATCATACAAAGCAGTTTTACTCTTGGCGCCATCGAAAGAAGAGGAGAAGTCTGTCCACCATTTCACCTGGTTCCAGATCTCATTGCCCTGTACACCGAAGAGGAATACGCTGAAGTCAAATTGCTTGTAGGTCAGTCCGAGATTGATACCATAAGATACCTTAGGATTTGGATTACCCAGGAAGGTGCGGTCGTCTGCATTGATCACGCCATCATGGTTGAGATCTGCATACCTGAAACGACCGGGAGCAGCGTCTTCCTGGAAGCTGGCTGAAGGATCGCCTGTTGTTGCCTGTGCTGACTGATCAGCCTTATCAATGTCGCTCTGACTATTCCAGAAACCATCGATCTTATAACCAAAGAAGCTGGAAATAGGCTGTCCTACCGCATTACGGATAATGCTTTCCGAGAAGTTGCGTGGATCCCTGTCGAAGTAATTCACGCCTTGTGCTATTTTCACAATCTTGTTCGTAAAAGTGGTGAAGGTGACAGTAGCATCAAACTTCAGATCTTTGGTAATATCTGTATGACTGGAAACGGTAAGATCTACCCCTTTGTTCTTCATGTTAGCCACATTGGAATAAGGAGCAGGAGCCGTGCCGTAAGTACCTGGCAGCTCATTGTTATAAAGCAGGTCCTTGATATTTTTCTGATAATAATCCGCAGAGATTTCCAGCTTCCCGCCAAAGAGTGTAGCGTCAAAACCAATATTAGTGTTGATATCGCTTTCCCACTTGGCATCCGGATTACCGATCTGTACCTGCTGGAAACCCAATACAATACTATTGTTTGTTCCTAAGAGATCATAGTAAGAGGTATTCTTGTTGCCTCCATATAATGTAAAGGCATTACCGGGAGTAAGACTTAGCTGATTACCCATGATACCCCATCCTCCACGGATCTTCAGATCTGTGAGCCAGTGGATGTCTTTCATAAAAGGCTCCTGCGAGATACGCCATCCTGCACTGGCAGCAGGGAAGAGACCATAACGATTGTTGACACCGAATTTGGAGGAACCGTCGCGACGTAAGGTACCACTCAATAAATATTTATCCCTGAAACTATAATCTATTCTGCCGATGAGTGATAACAGACCTGCGGAATAACGGCTGGCAGTGATGACCTGTCCGCCGGCGCCTGTACCATTATCCACATAATCAGGGTCGAAGATGAAGAAGTCCTGTGTAGTACCTACCTGTTGACGGGAGCGTTCGTCATAGGCTTCCGCGCCTACTAATACATTCAGGGAATGTACAGTATTGAAGGTGTTGTGATAGCTCAGTGTGTTGGTCCATGTCCAGTTATGTTCGAAGTTGCTGGATTCTGTATAGGAGTTCACACCTGCGTTTTCTTTATTCTCGTACTGCGGATAGGTGAAGTTGTGCCGCCATCCGGAGTTGACTTCTCCACCAAAACTAGTGTGGAAGGTGAAGTGACGCAGGAAGTCGATATCTGCATAGATATTTCCAAATACCCTGTTTACCAGTCCGCGGTCATTCCTGGTGCGGTATTGCATAGCAACAGGATTCATGGCATCACCCAGCCCCAGACCATTGGAGCCTCCGAAATTGCCCTTGATATCATATACAGGGATGATGGGTTGTTCGCGTAGAGCCATGCCCACAGCACCACTGGCAGTGAGCAGGTCTACGGTAGGGTTATCTGTAACAGAGAATGAAAGGTTTTCCCCTATCCTGATATTTTTACTGATACTGAACTGACTGTTGGAACGGATGATATATCTTTTTAGATAGGTGTTCATCAGTGTACCCTGCTGATTGAAATAGTTCAGTGAGAACAGGTAACTGCCTTTGTCCGTACCACCACTCACAGACAGGTTGTGGCTGGTCATGGAGGCAGGATTGAAGATCTCATGGAACCAGTCAGTACCTGCTTTATTTGCCTTTGTGATATAATAGAAACTGTTGTAGTCGTCCTGGTCGGTGTAATTGGGATTGACATAATAAAGGTCAGGATTCACACGTGGATCGCCTTCCTTCAAACCTACAGGCTGGATATAATCCGGCAATACAGGAGTAGCACCATTGCCATACAGGGTATCACTTAATGGTATGCCGGTGTTCTTATAACGTAGCCAACGCAGGTTAGCCATTTCCTGTGAATTGAGCGTATGCCATACGTTACCACCTTTAGGATACTGACGACCATAATAAGCGTCGTATTTGATCTTCACCTTACCGCTACCTTTTTTAGTAGTGATGATGATGACGCCATTAGAAGCGCGTGAACCATAGATAGAGGCAGCACCCGCATCTTTCAGTACCTGCATGGAGCCAACATCATTTGGATTGAGGTCATTGATACTCTGTGTCGGTACACCATCTACTACATATAGAGGCGTGTTGTTGTCAAACGTGTTCACACCACGGATGCGTACAACAGGCTCCTGACCGGGTTGTCCGGAACCGATAACAGTCACACCGGATGCCTGTCCCTGCAGCTGGCTGGTGACCTGGCCAGACGGTTGCTTCACCATTTCACCGATATCAATAACGGTAACAGCACCAGTTAGATCTTTTTTACGTTGGGCTGTATAACCGGTTACGATCACTTCGTTGAGGGTACTGGTATTCTCTGTGAGTGTAATATTGATCTCGGATTGTGTGCCGACAGGGATTTCCTGCGACTGATATCCAACAAAGGTGACTTCGAGTATATCATTAGCTGTACCGGGAACATTGACTGTATAAGTACCATCAGCTGCTGTTACAGCACCGGTGTTTGCGCCTTTTACGCGAATGGTTACGCCGGGTAGCGCTGCACCTTTAACATCAGTGACCTTTCCGCGCACCGGGCGTTGAGCGGCCATGTTGATGGTGACCGGCGCTGTCTCCTTTACTTTTATGAGATAGAATTTGTCGCGTACTTTTTCAAAGGAAAGATTGAAAGGGGCCAGTGTTTTTTCAAGCGCTTCTTCAGGTGATTTACAGGCGGCGATATCCACACTGTTTTTCTGATCTGTGATCAGCTCACTTTTGTAGGCAATGGAAACACCAAATTTTATTTCCGTTTGCCGGAATAACTGCCTGATGGATATGTTATCCTGCTGTTCCAGCAAATGTCCGGCAGGCGTAGCATCTGGACTATGAGCCAGTGCATGTGAGCATAGGGCGCCTGACACAAGGACATGCATCAGCAGCACACGTAAATGTTTTTTCATGTGCGATTTAATTTTGGTTAATAAAAATCAGGGTATCAGTTTTCCCCTACGTGGTTTGTATCATCGCGTTTGCTAAAGCGTACGTTAAAAGCTTTTTCAAACTGCATTAACATAGTGTCTGCATTGTAAATGATGGGCATGGATCCGGAAACACTGTACCGCAATACCCTGGGATCTTTTACTGTAACATGCCTGTCAAATACCTGCTGCATAAATAGTATAGCGTCAGCAACAGTATATTCATCCATTACTAATTGTCCACGTGTCCAGGCAGTTACCTTTTCTGCATCGGTTTTGCTTTTGGAATATTCCCCATCTGTTTTGTCATAGCGGAGTATTTCTCCCGGTCTGAGGTATAGTTGTGTAGTTTGTTGTCCCTGTTGCTCTGTGATATTCAGTTTGATACTTCCTTCCTGTAATACGACTGCAATCTTATTTCCAAAGTTGTTGACATTAAATCTTGTGCCCAGCACTTCTACAGAGAGATGATCATACGTATGTACAATAAAACTCCTGTTGTCTTCCTTATGCTTTACGTGGAACCAGGCTTCACCATCCAGCCATACTTCTCTTACAAGCGGTTCCTTTTGGGTGTAGAGCAGGCGCGAACCGGCATTCAGTAATACTTCAGAGCTGTCGGGCAACAGCAGTCTTTTGGTTTGTCCGGGTTGCGTGGCTACACTGGCGGTAACAGTGCGAAATGGCGGTGTTCTCATGAACAGCCAGAGCATGCCCAGGAACGCAAACAGTAAAACGGCTGCGGCATATTTCCAGGAGAAGATCCTGCTGAAGCGGCTCACTGCCGGGACAGGAGCAGGGGTAGGACTGGCTATATCATCCGCAGCAATACTGTCCCATATGTTCTCCCATAGTTGTTCTTTCTGTGCGGCCGTCATCAGGTAGTCCCGGAAATGAATGGACCTTACCAGCTGAATAGCCATATTTACGGCTTCCTTTTTCTCGGGATGTAGTTTCAGCCAGGTATCCCAATAGTAGGTATTCTTTACATCCGGCCGCAGCACCCACTCCTGGAAATATTCATCCAGGGCAAAGTCACGGGCGGTATATAAATGATACTGCTGCAAATGTTCGCTTTTATATAAAGAGACAGGGGTGAAGTGAATCTCATCACTTTCGGATAACTTTTTTTAAAATTATTTTCAGGGGGATAGAAGGGTTTATTTCCCGGGCTGTAATAAAAGGAGTAAGACCGCAGGCGGCAGCGTCTTTTTGAGTACGCTAATGGCTTTGGAGATGATATTATAGACGGAGTCGACCTTCATGGACATCATATCCGCTACTTCCTGGTAGGATAGCTCATGAAAGAAGCGGAGGTAAATGGCTTCCCTTTGTCGGCGGGGCAGAGCATTGAGAGCGGCATGCAGTTGTTTTACCTGTTCCTGTACTTTTTCATCCTGTATGATGGCATGTTCCCGGCTGGGGATCAGTTCAAAATCGAAGGGGATCTCTGTTGTTTCCGCCCTGAAACGGCGGTCTCTTTCCAGAGTACGTAAGAGGCGGCGGCGCAGGCTGCTGAGGAGGTAATAACGGATGTTGAGCAGCTGGGCTGCCAGGTGTTCCCTGCTTTGCCAGAGGTCATGAAATAGTTCCTGGAGGCAATCCCTGACCAGTTCTTCATCACCGCAAAGATGGACGCCATAATGGTAGAGATTGTCCACCTGCTCCTGGTAGATCCGGGCAAAGGCATCCCGGCTACCTTGCCGGAAGCTATTCCAAAGCTCTTCCTGGGGAGATACTGTATGGGAAGCAGTGATAGTTTGTACCGCTTTCATGCTGGTCTGCGTTGGTTGACGTAATAGGCTGGCTGTATAAAAGTAATCAATTTAGAAGATTTACAACCTGTTTCCTGGAAAGTGTCTGACTGACCAACCGGGTGTTATAACAGTTACAACATCCTTTTCTGCAGTCTTGATTTAATGATGTAAACAACGATGCCTGCCATTGTCACAGTAGCCCCTGCCAGCATCATGTGCAGGCCGGTCGAAATGAAAATGCCAATCCAGATCATGATAGCGAGGATCACAGGAAGGGGATATAAAGGCATATGCCACTTGAAGAAGTTCCTTCCCTGTCTTCTGCTGAGTAGTATCAAACCCACTGCCTGGGCAATGAACTGTATCATGATACGCATGGCAAGGATCGCGCTGATAACTTCTTTGATCTTGAATAATAGGCTGAATATAAAGGCTACTGCTCCCAGGAAAAGCAGTGATACATAGGGGAAGTTCTTGGTAGGGTGGAGACGTGCAAATACTTTAAAGAAAGCACCATCCTGCGCCGCAGCATAAGGAATACGGCTATATCCCAGTGTTGCTGAGAATACAGAGGCGAAAGCTACCCAGAGGATTAAGATAGTAGCCACTTTGGCAGCCGTGGCTCCTCCCAGTACTTCTATGAATTCACTTACTACAAAGGGGCTGTGTTCTACTCTGTCAAACGGTAATACAGAGGCCACACTGATATTCATGCACAGGTACAACACTGTTATACCCGCAATAGAAATGAGCATACTGCGGGGAATGTTCTTTTCCGGTTGTCTGATCTCTCCGCCCAGGTGACAAACATTATAATAACCAAGGTAACTGTAGATGGTCTTCACGCTAGCAAAGCCCAGTGCTGCTGCAAATGCGGAGTTGAGCTCCAGGCCATCGTTAATATGTTTAATAGGCTCGAAGAAGTGGCCATGTGTAATACCTCCGCTGATGATCCAGACCATAGTAACGAGTACGCCCATCCACAGCAGTACACTGATCCTGCCGATGGTCTCGATATTGCGGTACAGCAGGAAAACAATCAGCAGCACCATACCACCACTCACCGCCTTTGTGCCCCAGAAACCTAAAGGAAAGATATAACCGGCATATTGTGCAAAGCCGATAGCCGCAGAAGCGATGACAAGCGGCGCCTGGATCATGGTCTGCCATACGAAGAGAAAACTCATCAACTTTCCTGTTTTAGGACCAAAGCCCTCTTTCAGGAAGTTATAACTACCACCTGCTTTGGGAAAAGTAGCTCCCAGCTCACTCCATACCATAGCATCGATGAATGACAGCACCGCTCCGGCTATCCAGGCATAGAGGAAGCCCGGACCGTGCATGGTTTCAGCCACTACGCTCAATACTATAAAGGGGCCTATGCCCACCATATCTGTCATATTAATAGCAGTAGCCTGTAACAGACTAATGCGCCGGGATAGTTCTGGTTGCTTCATTGAGGTGCAAAAATAAATATTTTGTAGCGCAGTGCAGCATATTTATTGAAATCTATCAATGTTTGGTAAGATCCTGGTCCCGGCACATAGATGGTGAATGATCCCAGGCTGAAACAGAATAAAAGCTATAATCAGGCATGTTGGCCAGATAGTAAAAGGCCGCCCCGGAGATTTGGGGCGGCTTTCTTGTTTTTATAGTTGTGTTTATCTGACGACTTTGTATTTCATCCACACCACATCATCTGTCATCTGCTGCAGGTGGATCAGTTTAAGATGTTTGTATGGAATATTTTCAACGGTAGGAAGTCCGGTGTCATTGAAAGTAGCGGTATCTGAACCATCTGCAATGGGATAATACAGGATGCTGAATTCATCTATCAGTCCGGCTGCATGGAATGAACCATTAATGCCACCGCCGCCTTCCAGCATTATTTTATTGATGTTGAAATGTTGTTGCAGCTTTGTGAGGATCAGGGACAGATCAACCGCTGTTGCGCCGCCAAACAGATAGGAAATATCTTTTGACTGCAGGTATCCCAGGTATTCAGGAGAAACCTTTTCTGTTAGTACAACGATCAGGCGATCGCCATCCAGATCATTGGAATCCCATCCAAGTTTACCCGATGCATCGAGTGCTATTACATAGGAGTCTGCCTGTGCGTCAGCAATAAAATCTGTCTTATCGGGTATCGTTTCAAAGCCAGATAAGTCGGGCAGCTCAGCAGCAAAATGTTGCTCCATTGTTACTCTTCCACAGAACCACGCATCAGCGTTTTCATGTTTCCCTCCTGTCTGTTCATACAACTCAACTCCTTTGAACGGCTTCCAGTTTTCTGTAATGATCCTGCCGTCAATTGAGCATAACATGTGACAAATAACGTGTGGTTTCATATTACTCAGTATTGTAGGTCACAAATATGAGACAATTGACGAACAGGATCTAATGAAAAACAAACTATAACTTACTAATTTCAAAGATAGCAGCGTTACTCTGCGCTCTTCACCAGGTGTTTGCTTGTCTTTATACCGTTAATGTCGAGCTGAATAAGATACACGCCCGGACGCAGCTGTGCGGTGTTGATCTCCTGTCCGGAATAAATGATCCTGGTGGGTGTTACCTGTCGCCCTAATGCATCATAGATGATCATGCGGGCTTGTTTGGCGCCGAACTTCAATCTGACATGAGAAGTGGCGGGATTGGGGTAAAGAACAATGTCTTTTCCTGTAGCCGTTTTCTCATAGGCAGTGGCTATACTGCTGTTAGCAAGGGATAACGGAGTGGCATACAGCTGATTCTTCGGTATGATCTCCTTACCCTGTGAAGCACTCGACCAGGATAGTTTACAGTTGGCTCCGCCGTTGTTTTCAAAGTATTCCAGTTTGATATCATACTGTTGACCTGCTGTTAATGTAATAGTGCCGGAGTATTCAATATCCCAGTCATCCAGCCATTTATCAATGACCAGTTGATTGTTGACCCATAAACGTCTGCCATTATCGCTGGTAATGTAGAAGGTGTACTGACCTGAATATCTTGGTTCTACTTTGCCTGTCCAGCGTACCGTATAACCGTTCGTGTTGACACCTGCGCCCGGTGAACCTTCACCCCAGTCAAAGTTGATGGTGGGATCAAGACGGGAGAATACAAAGGTCTCGAAGTTCATGCCATTGTAGTAATTGCCTGTAAGGCCAGTACCATTGCCAACAGGAGGAACAGACAGTAACTGCCATCTGCCTGAAAGCTGACCAGTACCTGTATGCTGCACCACTTTTGCTTCCGGCGCAGTGCTTTCGTTCAGGATGGAGAGTACTTTCCCGCTCAGTACAGAAATGAATTTGTAATAACCGCTATCTGCCTGTACAGCGATGAACTGCTGATTGCTGGCTTCCTGGTTGGTCCATTGCCAGAGACTGACATCCTCATTCAGGCTGGATTGTGGAATATCCAGGCATTTGGCGCTGTGGTAGGCAGTAACAGTATAACGACCATCACCAAGGTGTTTCAACGTGAATGTCTGGTTAGCGGCGCCTGTACCATGCCATAGCTGAATGGGAGTGCCATCACCGGTACCACCTATACCACCACGCACATCGAGAAACAAACCACTGTTTACGTTTTTAATGGTGTAAGAACCTGCCAGGTTGGGATTACCATTAGCCAGTACTTTAATAGAGCTGGCTTTATCATTCCAGGTACTACCCAGATTGGCGCTCGAGGATGTTAATACAATAGAATCACCGGCAAAGTTCTCATGCTCAAACAGGATCACCTTGTAACCTTCAGCAACCTTCAGAGAGGAGATCTCGTCATTCTGCACACCTTTCAGTTCAAGTCCGGCCAGTTTGTAAGCACCAATAGGAAGGCCCGCATGGAAGCCGCCATATTGCGCATGCTCATAAACAGTTACGGGGCCATTACTCGTATCAGGTCTGCTGTAGAGTTGTGACCTTGGAATGATCTGCCGCGATTGGGAAGCGCTTTCCCATTGCAGGTGACAGAAAGCATCACCATTGCCTTCGCCATACTGCAGCTCAATGTTGTATTTCTGACCGGCGGTTAATGTAATAGTGCCACTGCGGGTATAGGCGCCCTGTGTTTCAAAGTCGTTGATGATAGGCTGACCATTTACAGTGAGCTTTACGCCATCGTCTGAGTATACGTAGAAAGTATATGATTCGGAATATAGAGGTTGTACCTGACCAGACCATTTTACAGAGAACTGGTTATTACCCAGCTGCGCCTGATTGGGAGAACCTATCCCCCAGTCAAAGTCAACGTTACCATCGGTCTGCTGATACTTTAAGTTGTCGAGATGATAACCGCTATAGTATTCCGCTTTCAGGCCATTGCCGGTTCCAACAGGTAAGCCTTTCAGGTTCTTACGGATCAGCCAGACAAATTCATCAGGTGCTACTACGCGTACATTGGGTCCGAGTTTACTGATACACTCCTGTACATCATCTACATCTCTTGACCAGATATGCACGGAAACAAGGCTGTAGCCATCTGCTGAATTGATATTGGTAGATGCCTGGTTCAGCTGATTGGCCAGCGATTGCGGGGAAGAGAGCGTGCCCCATAATGTATATCTGCCACCGATGGATGGCTTGTCTTTATACCAGTCAATTTGTCCGTGCCGGCCGGTATAATTGGCGCCATAGCTGTAATAAAATAAGGCGTCAATGTTGTCCTGTTTCAGGTAAGCACCTGGATCGTTATCACTGTCGTCTGCATCGATGATGTTGACAATACGGAGATCGGCCTGTTTCATATACTTATTCAGTAGTGTAGCCTCAGTTTCCAGATCTGCATTAGGATAACGTCCCGGGAAATAGTAGCTTCTTCCGGATGGACCGGCTATCAGTACATTCCTGCCATCGGGTGTGGTCAGGCAGTTCTCTACATATTTCTCATATACCACTGGCGCCAGTTCAGAGAGGGAAGGAGAGATGGTCCAGCCCAGATTGACATGTGCACGGGCGGGATTGTTCCAGTTGTTGATATTGTCGTGAGAACCTAAGAGCCATTGCACATTATCTCCATCGGTAATCACAAAACAAACAGTGTGTACGCCGGTCTTCACTTCAAAAGGCTTGATGGGATCTTTCTGTTTGAAGGTCTTCGACTTTGCAGGAATGTTGCTCAGTGCCGACATATTGGGCGCCCAGTCAGATGGGAGGATGCTCATAGATTTCAGTGAGAGCTGCTCCACTGTTTCATATTCTGCTGGTCCCCAGCCGAAGAAGGTTGCACCTTTGTTCATGCGGTTATATACACTGGTAGCCAGTGCGCCGGATGGGGAGCTATCCCAGAACTGAAATGCTTTTGTGTAAGCGCTGTAGTCTGCCAGGGAAAATACGCGGTCGTCAGAGCTCTGTTGGTAAGAAGCGATCTTCTGACTGAAGAGATTACCATAGTTGGCTAATGCCCAGGCTTCATCCCTGGCGCGTACGTCGAGCAGGAGCGTCAGACCAGCGTTGATGGCCGTCTGCTCAATGTCCGCAGGAATAGCAATGGCATTCATTACACCTGCCAGTGAGATCGCCACATTGGTTGATTTGTCTTTCTGATTGCACAGGATATAACCTGACAACCTGTTGGCAAAGCGGTTGAGCATTCCGGGAAAATTGGTGTAGTACGTGTCATTGATCTTTACACCGGCGTTTTCCACCAATGTACGGTGACCGGAGATGTCTCTGAGAATAGCGGGTTTTGTTTGTGCAAGAACGCCCATCAGGGTCTGCAGGGCAACCTTTTCGGAAGGTGCATAATTTTCAGATGTAAGATACAATGTGTCGGGTATGGCTGAAAGTGGAAACGGGCTTCCCGATACCCTTGGTACCTGCGCCTGTACCTGGGTAAACAGTACGGGTATCCATACAGCAAGAAGTGTGTAAAAGATTTTCTTTTTCATGATGGAATTGATTTGGTTACATGAGTACTTGTACGTGAAATGGAATGTATGTAAGTGGAGGGTTCAGATAGTTTTCAGCTATTACGAGCTACAGAGCGGGTTACACGCATTAAATATAATAACTGGGGCGATTATTTCATAGTGTTAAATAATCTTTATCAGCGGCATGCAGTGATGGGGTTTGGGAGCTCATTAATGGCCTTGTAAAAGAGGCTGATACGCACTGGTTATATCAGCCTTTTACTGTTATAAAACGTTTCCTGGTTGTTGATATCATCCGGGCAAATAAACCTGTTATTAACCTGATCCTGGCCATGATCTTTTTCTTAAGAGGATTAGCGCCGTTATTGAGTAGGAGGTCTATGATGTCATTATGCCCGAAAGTGGCTGCATAGGTCAGGGCGGTTGAACCAGACTCTGTTTCTGTGCCGACAGCAGCGCCTTTTTTCAATAACAGTTTTACGATTTCAATATGTCCCTTGAAGCAGGCGCCCATTAAAGCAGTTTGCCCCAGGTTGTCTTTCAGTTCCGTATCAGCGCCCGCCTTCAGCAGGAAATCTACAGCATTGCTGTGATTGTAATAAGCAGCAATGATCAGCGGAGTAGAGCCTCTGCTATCTCTTGCATTCAGGTGCCCATCTGCTATGTATGCTTTCAGGAGTGAAGTATCGTTTGTTCTTGCTGCTTCAAATATATCCATCGTGATAAGTGTTTGTGCAAAAATATTTAATCACTCCGGCTGCAGATACTGAATAGAATAATATCATAGGCAATAGATTTCATCTATGGATGTCGCGATCTCAGAAGATGCTTTGATAGCTATCATCTATAGGTCATCTTATTTCCTTATTCTCTTCTCTGGTGATATGCGCAGGGATACTTTTGTATCCATCAATCAACAAAAAAATACGCTTTATGAGTCAACAGAACCGTCACTTAACCACACGACAGGGACACCCGGTACATAACAACCAAAGCATGCGTACTTTGGGTAACCGCGGACCAGCCGTTTTAGAGAATTATCAGTTCCTTGAAAAGATCGCTCATTTCGACCGTGAACGTGTGCCCGAAAGGGTAGTGCATGCCCGTGGTACAGGTGCACATGGTGTATTCGAAGCCTACGGAACAGTGGGCGATGAACCTATTGCAAAATACACACGGGCAAAATTGTTCCAGGAGAAAGGCAAACAAACACCGGTATTTGTTCGTTTCTCAACAGTGATCCACGGTGGTCATTCTCCGGAAACATTAAGAGATCCCAGAGGTTTTGCAGTGAAGTTTTATACAGAAGATGGTATATGGGATTTGGTAGGTAACAACCTGAAAGTTTTCTTCATCCGTGATGCGATCAAGTTCCCTGATTTTATTCATGCACTGAAACCTGATCCTGTTCACAATCGTCAGGATGGCGGCCGCGTGATGGACTTCTTCAGTAATTCTCCTGAAGTAATGCATATGATCACCTGGGTGTTTTCTCCATGGGGCATTCCGGCTAACTACCGCCAGATGCAGGGATCAGGTGTTAATACTTATAAATGGGTGAATAAGGCCGGAGAAGCGGTGCTCGTGAAATACCACTGGGAACCACTGGCAGGTATTAAAAATCTGACGCAGCAGGAAGCGAAACAGATACAGGCAGAGAACTTCAATCACGCCACCCAGGACCTCTATGACGCTATTGCGGCAGGTAATTATCCGCAATGGGAACTGTTTGTGCAGATCATGAGTGATGACGAACATCCGGAGCTGGACTTCGATCCCCTGGACGATACCAAGATCTGGCCAAAAGAACAATTCCCATGGTTGCCGGTGGGTAAAATGACCTTGAACAGGAATCCGCAGAATTACTTTGCAGAAGTGGAGCAGTCAGCTTTTGGTCCGGGTGTACTGGTGGATGGTCTTGACTTCTCTGATGACAAAATGCTGATCGGCCGTACCTTCTCTTATTCAGATACACAGCGTTATCGTGTAGGACCGAACTATCTGCAGTTGCCTATCAATGCTGCTAAAAATCATGTAGGCACTAATCAACGCGATGGTAGTATGA
This sequence comes from Chitinophaga filiformis, assembly GCF_900102545.1. Taxonomy (GTDB): domain Bacteria; phylum Bacteroidota; class Bacteroidia; order Chitinophagales; family Chitinophagaceae; genus Chitinophaga; species Chitinophaga filiformis. The sequence goes on from NZ_FNBN01000003.1 coordinate 715,957, forward strand.
CGTATAAAGTAGATCTTCCTGATGGCGCTAATCCGCATGTGAATTATGAGCCGTCCAGCCTGAATGGACTGGTGGAAGCACCTCAGACAGAGGTAGTATATGAACCGACATATGCAGCAGCTAAGATAGTGCGTCAGAGTATTGACCGCACCAATAACTATCAACAGGCGGGTGAGCGTTACAGATCATTTGAAGAATGGGAACGTCAGGACCTGATCAATAATCTGGTAGATACGCTAGTAGCGGCTACGCCGGCTATTCAGCAAACAATGGTGGAGCATTTTTATAAATGTGATGAGGATTATGGACGCAGCATAGAAGAAGGCTTGAAGAAAGCTGGTAAATAAGGATTTGTGCAGCACGCGCAATTATAGGGATAGGCTACGAGAAAAAGCCCGGTGTAAAACCGGGCCTTTCTTTTTATATAGCTTCAATTAATTCTTTCCTGTTCTTTGTTTTTAGTTTTTGTGGTACACTGGCCAGTATCTCCATTTTCAGTGCTTCTATCATTTTGCGTTTTACAAAATTCTTGGGAGTGATAAGACCTATCTCACGGGCAGGCTCGGGATACTGAAAATACCTGAGTTTTTCACGCTGTTGATCCGTCAGCTCAGTTAATGCCAGTTCCGGCAGAATGGTAGCGCCATTGTTCTCATCTACCATGCGCTTCAGTGTTTCTATACTTCCGGTATTGTATTCATAGTGCTGGGAACCTTTGGTCGTTTTGCGGCGCTGACAGATATTCAGCACCTGGTCGCGCATACAATGCCCATCGTTCAGGATCCATAGTTCTTCGATATTGATATCTGAGGGCTTCAGTTTTTTCTTTTTGGACAGCTGACTATCCTCAGAAACATACGCGACAAAATTCTCATAGAACAAAGGCGTTTCGGTGAACTGTGGTTCATGTATCGGCGTAGATACAATACCACAATCTATATGGCCGAGTTTCAGCTGTTGGGTGATCTGTTCCGTGTTTTGTTCACCCACTATCAGCTTTACACCGGGGTATTTGTTGATGAATTGTGTAATGATCTTGGGAACAATATAGGGAGCTACAGTAGGAATGATCCCGACCTTCAGTTCTCCGCTCAGTTCCTTGTTCCTGTCTGTCACCAGGTCCTGTATCTTCTGGTATTCTGCTAAGAGCACCCTTGCCTGCATGATGATTTCGGCGCCGATCTCTGTAGGAACAACAGGTGATTTAGTGCGGTTAAATATTTTAACGCCCAGTAAGTCTTCCAGTTTCTGGATCTGCATACTGAGCGTAGGTTGCGTAACAAAACATTTCTTTGCCGCTACATTAAAGCTGCGGTAGGTGTCTACTGCAACAATATATTCGAACTGTACAATAGTCATACGAAATTTTTATCCTTAAAAAAGATTGCCAAAATGCCCCCAGCGGTTAGTGGCAGCTACCAGTGTCTCATACCCCGATGCATTTCCCTGTAGCAATGCATAGTCGATCGGATTTTTTCCAAACCTGTCTTTTTTAAGAGGGGAGGCCCCATGAACAAGTAACAAGGAGATGATATCGTTATGACCGAAAGTAGCGGCAAAGGTCAGTGCAGTAGCGCCGTTGCCATTTTCGGTGTGTACAGAGGCACCGTTTTCGAGTAATAGCTTAGCGGCTTCGACATAACCTTTAAAACAAACTCCCATCAGGGCGGTATTGCCCATACTGTCCTGTAATTCGGTATCTGCGCCTGCCTGGAGCAGAGCAGCTATTGCGGCTGTATTGTTGTAATAGGTAGCTAAAATGAGAGGAGTTGACCCCCTGGCGTCTCTTTCATTTATCTGTCCCTCTTTCAGCAATTCGTTCAATGCTGTTACATTATCTGTGCGTGCTGCTTCAAAGATATCCATGGTCTGGCTGGTTTAAATCAGGCCCAATATTAGAGAAACCAGCTGGAAAATGGCCAGGGATAAGATAATATCATAGCCCATAGATGAAATCTATAGGCTATGATATTATTAATGGAAATAATTTAAATAGCTGAATTATTATATATTTGCGCCCGTAATGGCGGGGTAGTTTAACGTGGAAGAACGCCCGCTTGCCAGGCAGGAGATATAAGTTCGAGGCTTATCGTCGCCATTACACTTCATGGAGGGTAATTTAACTGGAAAAATATCAGTTTGCAAAACTGAAAATGCGTTCGGTTCGAGCCCCGCTCCTCCTCAACTTATCTATAGACACTTTTTATAGCTTTGCTATCAGGGTGTATGTGATAAGCCGGTCTTTCCGGAAAGCCATCCATTTTGATCGTATTTACCCCTCTTCTTTCCATTTCTTTTTTCAATATCACTTTATTTTCTTCCGGAAGATTGGTCCTTGTAAGATCAATGTTTTCTAGCTGCGTCTGTTCCGTAACATATTCAGTCAGCAGTTCTGCTGATGCAGGGGCCAATTGATTGGCCTTAGCTCCTAAAGCCCGTGTAGAGGGGGCATAACCAAGATCAAGGCTTTTGATGCTTTTATTCGTTTTCAGCGCAGTAAACAGGCGTTGCATGCCTTTATCGGCAATACCGCAACTAGCCAGGCTCAGGTCCTGCAAGGTGGTATTGCTGCTTAATGCCGGCGCCAGTGCAGCCACACCTTCATCGCCAATGTTGTTTACACTCAGGTACAGGGACTTCATATGGCTGTTGCGGAGCAGCATATCATTTACATGTTTCATGGTGCTGGTAGTCAGGTAGTTTCCGCTGAGATAGAGCCTTTCTATGGTGTCATTCTCTGCAAGGAATTGCAGTAGTGTATGTAATTCTTCACCTACGCAGGTATTGACAAGATCAAGCGTGCGGATGTGTTTATTTTTTGACAACAGCTGCATAAGTGATGCTACACTTTCTCCACCGATCGGGTTCCTTTTGAACCAGATGCTTTTTACACTTTGGTTTTCTTCCAATGCTTCGCAGATAGCTTTACTGCCTGTATGTTCAATATAATTGCAGCCCAGGTAGACGGTTTCAATAGTACTGTTTGTCTTCAGCAAATCTGCTACTGCCATAGCCCCGGGATCACCAAAGGCATTAGTCCCCAGTAGTATATGTTTTATGACCGTATTGGTCTTTAATGCGGCTGTCACCAGTTCAATACCTTCCACACCTAGTTTCTGTTTACACATATCCAGGCGGCCGTCTGCCGTAACGGTGCCAACGGGGAAAGCCTTGTCTGTAGCCGGCAGCGGCTCATTGCCTGACAGAGAGTCAATAACTGGTTGCAGCTCCTGTCTGGAGAAGGGGAAGGTAGTCACTACGTTATCAACCGGACAAATTACCTGTGCTGTCTGCATATAAATGGATCTCTTGTTTTTATAGTTATTAGTGTTGGGTTACCACGCGTGTGGCAGATAGTCTTTGAGAAAATGGCCGAACAATGGCAGTTCAGGTAAGGATATACCTCTCGCTATGGGATCATATATCCTTGCCATACCGTCTGTTTCATCCAGCGGAGGTACGAAGCTTTCTTCTTCATACAGGCGTTCTTTTTTAGGATGGGGATTCTCCTGGGTGATCCAGCCGGTATCCACGCTGTTCATGAATATCTGGTCCTGCGCGTACTCCTGTGCAGATGTTCTGGTCATCATATTCAGGGCCGCTTTGGCCATGTTTGTATGAGGGTGGAACGGCGTTTTGGAGTCACGGTTAAATTGTCCTTCCATGGCTGAAACGTTGATGATAAATCGCCTTTCAAAGGGAGATTGTTTCATCATCTCTTTCAGCTGACTATTAAGCATGAAAGGTGCTGTGACATTCACCAGCTGCGTTTCCAGCATCTCTCCGGGATGTATGTCCTGGAGGAGTGTGCTCCAGCTATTGCTTGTTCTCAGGTCCACCTGCTGCCTGTCCTTATCATAGCGGTTTTCCGGAAACGCTGTTGCTGTTTCATGTGGCAGTAGCTGTTGTTCATAATTGCCAGTCAGGAACTGAAAAGGCGTTGAGAAAGCGAGGCATTGTCTTACGGCTTCCGGCAGCATATCCACATTGCTTTCTTCAAATTCAAACAGGTGCCGGTAAAAGGCTACCGGTCGTTTGATAGTTTGGGCGGCATTATTTATGAGGATGTCCAGGTGCTTTTCCTGTGTTTGCAGGTATTGTATAAAGCTATTTAACTGAGACAGGTTACGCAGATCCAGGGCTACTATTTTCAGCCGATGGCTCCAGGCGGAGAAGTCTGCTTCCTGGCTAAACCGCATGGCACAGTCTTTTGCAAAGCGGGTAGTTACCCATACTTTGGCGCCATCCCGTAACATACGCAAGGCAGTGAGATAGCCTATTTTTATCCGTCCTCCGGTGATCAGTGCAATTCTGCCTTCCAGGTTGGCCTGCTGATTTCTACGGGTATAATTGGTATCAGCACAGGTAGGGCAGAGCATATGATAAAAGAAATGCACCTGCTTGTACGGTGTTTTGCAGATATAGCATCGCTGGTATTTATTAAGTTCCAGCGGCTCGTTGATATCGGGTACATGCTCCGAATCAGGTAACTCGTATTTGCGATGCATGGTGGTGCGTGCCAGTACTACCTGCTTATCGTATTGTTTCAGTAAGCTTTGTCGCCGGGATAACTTTTGTACCTTTTTTAACGACAGGAGATGTGTTGATACGACAGGCGTGTCCAGTATTGCTTCAGCAGCCTGTTGTTTGTTATCTTTTTTGGCCCGCTTATAGAGTTTGGTTACCAACCCTTTCAGGCTCAGGGTGTCCAGTGATTTATCAGGATCCCGGGATAACACCTGCAATACCTTAATACACGTATCCCACTCTTCTTTTGTGAAATCATTCTTCATAGGAAGGGATCTTTAGAGGGATAAAATTATAAAATATATATCTATCTAAAGAACTTGTCTGGAACGCTGCTATTCAATAAAGGTTCTTCCATCGTGGATCGTGTATAATCCGCGATGGAAGTGGATTGAAAACCAGTGCGTTAGTTAGGTGTCTGGCAGTTGCATAAGGGGAAGGAGTTTACCGATATCTACAATGAGATAGTTACATCAGGTATATAGTGGGGATTGCTTTTTTGAGGTCACAACTTGTGACCTCAAACTGTCAGATTCATGTGTGTTATATGATCTAATGTAGCATCAGGAACGTGCGTATGCCCTGCAACGTAACACTCGGGAATATCCCCAGCCAGCATATCAGCCCAGCCATGATCACCAGCGTGATATAAGTAGATATATGGAAGAACGGATGTACCGGCTTAGGTATCGCCTCGGCAGATACAGTTGTAGAGAACAGGGAATTAATGACACGCAGATAGTAATACAACCCGATCACACTGCTCAGTACCAGCACTATCAATGGTAACCAGACAGCCTGGTGTACACCGGTAGACAGTACAAAGAACTTCGCCAGAAAACCGGCTGTCAGTGGAATGCCTGCAAGAGACAGCAACGAGATAGCCAGTACAGTGGCGATGATAGGCCTTTTCCATATCAGGCCATCATATGTATGCAGCTCTTCCGCTTCATGTTGCCTGGAAGATAGGAGGATAATCACCCCAAAGGCGGATAATAAGGTAATAGAATAAGCCGCCAGGTAAAAAATAGCGGCTTCAGTCCCGGCATCGTTGCCCGGAAGGAATGCCACGAGCAGATAGCCGAAATGCGCAATAGATGAATAGGCCAGCAGGCGTTTCAGATTACGTTGTTGCAGCGCCAGTATATTGCCCGTTACCATAGAGGCAATAGCAATAACAGAGAAGATAGTGACAGCTAACGGATACTGCTGCAGATGAATGCTCTGTGCAAAACGGAGTAACATGGCAAAGGTGCCTATCTTGGAAATGGTGGCAATGAATGCAGTAACAGGAGAAGGGGACCCCTGATAAACATCTGCCGCCCACAGATGGAATGGCACCAGGGCCAGTTTAAAGCCGATAGCGACGATAATAGTACCCAGTCCCATCAGGAATAAAGGCGTTGATCCTACTGTTTTCAATTGCTCCGCAATACCGGAGAATTTCATACTACCTGTTTCCATGTAGATGAGTGCCATCCCAAACAGCAGGAAGGCGGAAGAAAGCGCTGCCAGTACAAGATACTTCATGCCTGCTTCCACTGCATTGTTCCTGTTGCGCAGGTAAGCAATCAATGCATACAGGCTTACACTCAGTAATTCGAGTCCGATGAACAGAGAGATGAAATGCTGGCTGATGGTCAGTATCGCGGCTCCCAGCGTGGCAAGGAAAAGGAGTATATAATATTCTTTCGGGTTCTCTTCCCGTTCTTCAAAATAGATATATGAAAACAGCCCGATTACCAGCACCGAGAAAATGATCAGACCCGTGAATACTGCTGCCTGCCCATCTACGATAAAAAGTGGTGGTATCTCTTGTGGCAGTGTATCCCTGACATACCAGGTGGCAAAGACAACCAGGCACATCATCAGGAAGCCTACCACCTGAATAACAGTATGGCTTAAGCGGAAAGCGATCAGCAATATAACAACGACGGATGCCATTGCCAGCACAATGAAAGGAAGCAGGGCTGAAAGTTGTAGCTCATTCATGGAGTAACGGATGAATAGTAGATAAATGTTGCACGGTATTGATAACAGGTTGCGGGAATAGTCCCAGGGCCACTATACTGATGCTCAGCGCGGCCATAATAACCAGTTCCCTGGCACTGATGTCTTTTACAGGCTCTGTAAAGTGCTGTTGGCCCATGAAGACTTTCTGCAGCATACGCAGGGAATATATCGCTGAGAGGATCAGACCCAATGTGGCAATGATGCTGAATACCGGATAATTCACAAATGCTCCCAGTAGCACAAAGAATTCAGCAATAAAGTTGCCAAGTGCCGGCAGGCCGGCAGATGCCATGGTAAACAGTATCGCAATGCCTCCCATACCTGACATAGATGTCCACATGCCTCCCATACGATCTATGTCTCTGGTATGCAGTCTTTCCTTCAGCATGCCTGCCATGACGAAGAGAGCGCCTGTACTGAGACCATGTGTCAGGATCTGCATCACGACTCCCTGCATGGCGATATTATTGAAGGAGAAAACACCTACCAGCACAAAACCCATATGACTCACAGAAGTATATGCGATCAGGCGTTTGAGATCAGTTTGCGAAAAGGCCAGCAGCGCGCCGTAGATAATGCCTGCTACGCCGAACAGTATCATAATGGGTGCGATGTCTACAGCACTTTCCGGGAAGAGTGGTAGTACAAAACGGATGATACCGTAAGCACCTGTCTTCAGTAATAAACCGGCCAGTACAAGACTACCTGCTGTAGGCGCTTCTCCATGTGCATCCGGCAGCCAGTTATGGAAAGGTACTACGGGCAGTTTAATGGCAAATGCAATGAGGAATCCGAGCATAATCCATTTCGCTACGCCCGGAACCATCGTGGTATGCAGCAGGCTGAAATAGTCGAAAGTATATTTGCCTGTCTGGTCGCCGTGAATGAAGTATAAAGCCAGTATAGACAACAGCATCAGCAAACTGCCTACCTGTGTAAAAATGAAAAACTTATAACCTGCATACCGGCGGCGGGCATCCCCCCACAAGATGATGAGGAAATACATGGGTATCAGCATTATTTCCCAACAGAAATAAAACAGTATCATATCCATGGCAACGAATACCCCACTGATACCTGCCAGCGTCCATAAGAGGTTAAAGAAATAGAACCCCGTTTTTTCCTTAATCTCCTTCCATGAACAGAGTACGGCCAGGATGCCGAGGAAAAAGGTAAGGAGCAGCAGTACATGGCTGAACCCATCCATGGCTACATGGAAGCTGATACCTAATGCCGGTATCCAGTTTGCCTGGTGATTGATATACCAGGAAGTATTATCCGGGAAGGCCTGGTAGACGCTAAAGAGCCAGCATGTGATCAGTAGATCAACCGTAACGGCAAGCAGGGCAATCCACTTTGCCAGCAAGGGCGAGGTTCGTGCCACCAGCCAGCTTACGATGCCTCCTGCCAGTAATATGCATATCATCCATATCAGTATCATAACAGTAATTGTAAGGTGATGATAAACAGGATACCTATCAGCACACCCGTTACATACCATCGCAGGGAACCATTCTGGGATACAGAAAAGATCCTGTTGAGATAGAGATTCGCATTAGCGATGGCAGTGTATAGTTTATCGGATACATCAGATTTATTAATGCCGGTAATGAACATGAAAGGTCTTACCAGCAACATATCATAAAGCTGGTCGAATTTCCAGCCTTTGTACAGGAAATGCCGTACGTTCATCAGGCCATCAGATTGCTTCCAGCGCATGAGCAGTTCGCTTTGTCCGTAGTACAAGACATAGCCGGTATAGATGCCGAGCAGGGATACTACTACGGCGATGAACTGAAACACTATTTCATGCGGCAGGTCACCCTTCATGATTGTGGTAGGTAAGGCCTGTTGTACCAACTCAGAGAAAAGGGAAACGTGCATAATATTGTGCGGCCATTCTATCCATCCAACGGCTACTGAGAAGAACGCCAGTATGACCAATGGAATGGTCATTGCGTTGCCCGGAAGATGCCCCGGTGTTGTTTTCATCTCTCCCCAGAAAACGACCAGTATCAGCCTTGTGGAATAGAATGCAGTGATGAACGCACCCATCAATGCTAATGCCCAGAGTACAGGATGGCCGCCATTGGCACTCCAGGCATACCAGAGGATCTGATCTTTACTAAAGAATCCTGCAGTCACCAGTGGCAATGCGGCTAATGCTGCTGCGCCTATTGTAAACGTATAAAAGATGACAGGCATTTTCTTTCTAAGTCCCCCCATTTTAAAGATGTCGTGTTCATGGTGCAGCGTTTCAATAACCGCACCTGCGGCAAGGAATAAGAGGGCTTTAAAGAAGGCATGTGTGAAAAAGTGAAAGATGGCAGCGCTCCAGGCGCCTACACCCAACGCCAGGAACATATACCCGATCTGGCTGATGGTAGAATAGGCGAGTATCCTCTTAATATCTGTCTGCACCATGGCACTGCAACCTGCAATGAACAGTGTGACCGCTCCTATGATAGCTGTAACCTGCATGGCAATAGGGGAGAGTTCAAACAAGGTATGCATCCTTGCGATGAGATAAACACCTGCTGTGACCATGGTAGCCGCATGGATCAATGCGCTAACAGGCGAAGGACCCGCCATTGCATCGGGCAACCATGTCTGGAGTGGGAGTTGTGCGGATTTGCCTATTCCTCCCGAGAGTAGTAATAACGCGATCAGTGTAATGGTGTGAGCACCACTGCTGAATTGCTGGGGCGCCTTTGCCAGTATATCAGGGATATATAGCGTACCCAGTTCTTTGAAAAGCAGAAAGAGACCGATTATCATAGCAGTATCACCGATACGGGTGATTACAAAGGCTTTATTCGCCGCCCGGTAATTGGCGGGTGTTTCATACCAGAAGCCGATGAGCAGGTAACTACATAACCCCACGCCTTCCCAACCGAGGTACATCAATACCAGGTTGTCGGCCATTACCAATGTCAGCATAGCGCAGACGAAGAGGTTCATGCTGGCAAAGAAGCGGGCATAGTCCCTGTCCTCACGCATGAAAGCAATAGAGTAAATATGGATCAGGGCTCCTATGAATGTAATGATGCAGATGAAGACAAGCGACAATGCGTCCATACGCAGACTGACATCTGCTGATAAGTGGCCTGTCACAAACCAATGCCATAATACCTGCCTGTAGGCGCCCGTTGCCGGTGGGGATTGCAGAAAACTGGCACTGGTAATAAGCGCAATGAGTGCGGACACGCAGATACTGCCGGCCCCGATACCTGCAATGAGGTTGCGGGACAGCCGTTTCCCCGCCATTGATAACACCAGGAAACCCAACAAGGGCAGGGCAGGTATCAGATACAGGTAGTGTTGCATATAAAACTTAATCTTTTAGTTCTTTGAGTTCTTCAACATCCAGCGTCTTATGCTGATGCTGGATCTGTAATACCAGCGCCAGTGCAACAGATACTTCTGCTGCTGCCATGGCCAGGATGAACAGGTACATCACTTGTCCGTCAGGCTGCTGCCACCTGGATCCTGCTGCTACAAAGGCCAGTCCGGCGGCATTGAGCATGATCTCAATAGAGAGCAACATGAAGATGATGTTCTTCCTTGTGAGTACGCCTGCCAGTCCCAATACAAACAGGATAGCGGCGACTATTAAGACTGTATGTGCGTGAAGCGTTGACATCAGTTCAGGTTTGGATATGTTTGAAGGAACCTGTGCAGGCTCTTTTTCTTGTGTTTACCGATATGTGCGGCCCCTACGATGCCCGTCATCAGCAGGAATCCTACCAGCTCTACCGCAATGATATATTCCCCGTACAGCGATAAGGATACCTGTTTCGGTGTGACTACCGCAGCAGGCATACCTGTAGGATCGTCCTGCAACAACAGTACTGCCATCTCTGCCAGCAACACCAGCGAGAGTATTGAGGGGCCAAGCCATGCCCGCAATTGCAGCCATTCCTTTTCCTGTTGGGCGGTCTGCTTACCAAGGTTCAGCATCATCACCACAAAGATGAAAAGCACCACAATAGCGCCTGCGTAAACGATCACCTGCAATGCTGCTGCAAAGGGTGCTCCCAGCGAAAGGAATGTTACCGCGAGCGCCAGGAAAGACACTACCAGGTACAACAGCGCGTGGATGGGCTGATACCGCGTGATCACCATGATAGTAGACAGGATTGCAATGAATGACGATATATAGAAGACCAGAGACATATCCTTATATTTTCAGGGTAATAAGCTTTTGATATCTACCGGGGTTTCTTCATCTTTCCCCTTGCCTTTTTCCTTCACACCTGCATCGAGACCCGCCACGTTATAGAAGTTATAACCGGGATATTTCCCTTCGCTGTTGATCAGCAGGTCTTCCTTTTCATACACCAGGTCCTGGCGTTTGTATTCCGCCATTTCAAAGTCAGGGATGAGCTGGATGGCATACGTAGGACATGCTTCTTCACAGTATCCGCAGAAGATGCAACGGGAAAAATTAATGCGGAAGAATTCGGGGTATCTGCGACCCTCTTCATTTTCTGTTGCCTGCAGGGCGATACAATCCACCGGGCATGCAGCAGCACACAGATAACAACCTACACAGCGTTCACCGCCATCAGGATCTTTTGTGAGCACGATACGTCCTCTCCATCGTGGATACAGCGGCACCTTTTCTTCCGGATATTGTATTGTGGCCTTTTTCATGAAGAGGTGCCGGAAGACCAACCACATTGTACGCAGATGACTAATCATTATTATAAGTTTTATGTTACGTCATTTAAGATTTCAGCCAGAGTGCAATTGCACCGGTAACCAGCAAATTGAGTAATACCAGCGGCAACAGCAGTTTCCAACCGTACCCCATCAGCTGATCATACCTGGGGCGTGGCAATGAAGCGCGCATCAGGATGAAAATGCCAATGAAGAAAAATGTTTTCAGGAAGAACCATACCACCGGAGGCAGGAACGCTGGTCCCAGCCATCCACCGAAAAACAAGGTGACCGTCATCGCAGAGATCAATGAAATGCCCAGGTACTCGCCGATAAAGAACATACCGAATTTCATTCCTGAGTATTCCGAGTGGAATCCCGCTATCAGTTCACTCTCTGCTTCCGGTATATCAAAAGGTAGGCGATGTGTTTCAGCGAGGCCGGCGATAAAGAATATAACGAAGCCGACAGGTTGTGTCACAATAAACCACATGTCCTTCTGTGCAGCAACAATGTCTCCCAGGTTGAACGACTTACTCAGCATCACAACTCCCATCAGGGAAAGCCCCATGAACACCTCATAGGCGATCATCTGTGAAGCGCCACGCAATGCACCGAGCAGCGAATATTTATTGTTGGAAGCCCATCCGCCCAGCACGATGCTATACACACCCAATGACGACATAGCAAGGAAGAACATCAGGCCAACATTCAGATCGGCTACCACGATGCCTGGTGCAAAAGGTATGATGGCAAGCCCCATCAACACACTGGCCACGACGATAGCAGGAGCGAGGATGAATACCCATTTATCTGCAAAAGGAGGGATCCAGTCTTCTTTAAAGAAGAGCTTCAGCGTATCGGCCAGTACAATGAACAGTCCGAGCGGACCTGCACGATTAGGGCCTAACCTGTCCTGCCACAAAGCCAGTAGTCTGCGTTCTACCCAGATGAGCCCCGCAGCGATATTCAGGAATACAAAGAGTACGCCTAATACGATCCATATGTGTTGCATTACAGTCATACAGTTACAGTTGAGTGGTTGATCCATGCACCCCAGCTGAGTGCTTCCATACCTGTCAGTCCTGCAGGCACCAGCATAATGCCGTCAGGTAATGATTCATTGATAGAAAGCGGGAGTGCGTATGTTTTTCCATCGCTTTTTACGCTGACAGTATCCCCGTTCTTTAACTGGGCCTGTTCCGCATCGCGTTTGGATAATGAGACATAAGGCTCGGGAGATTGTGAAGCAATTCCTTTTGTGTATACGCTTAATTCGCCGGAACCAAAGAGATGATACTGTGGTAGCAGCATCCATTTGCCAACACGGGGCGTAAATGCATCGGGAATGTCTTTGGAGAATACAGGCGGTGTCGTGGTCTGTTCAAATAGTCTGACGCCGGGATCTCCTCCTTTCAATGCACCACCAGCTTCTTCCTGGTACTTGGTTACAGACTGGCCGGAGTTCCATCCGGGCGCCCAGAAGAAAGGGATAAGGGGAGAAGGCGGCAACCCCCTGTATCCTTCCATTGTATATGACAGCGATGAGTCGTCGTCCTGTAGCGGTTTAGGCTCGCTTACCGTCATGTTGGCCAGCATAGCTGTACGACCGCTATAGCGGTGTGATTCGCGGGGAATACGGGCGCCATGTATACGGAAGTCGTGTGGCGGCGCTACCCGGGATACACCTGCAAATTGCGGGTACTTATTTTCCAATGCCACCAACAGATCTTCCATATGTTTTGCATGGCCATTGGAGACAGTATTCAGCAATGCTTTGACGTCAGCGAGCCATTTGAAGCTTTCCCTGATCTCACTGTTTGCCGGCATGAACACCTGGCTACTGCGTTGTGCACGGGCTTCATTATTTACGAAAGTACCATCAGCCTCGGCGAATGTAGCAGCGGGAATCAGTACATGCGCTTTCTCTGTTGTGCGGTTGTGTAAGGTGTCGAGAACGACGATATGTTTACACTTGCTGAAGAAGGCGTCTACCTTGGCCGCTGGAATACTACGGTAAAGATCGTTTTCCAGGATGATAGCGGTAACATTGTTTGCAGCGCGTTGTATATTGGCGACTGCCCTGTCGAAAGACGACGCACGCATCATAGCGAGCCCCATGCTGTTACAGTCCTGCATAACAAATGCCAGCCCTGCTTTCTTTTCATTGATGTGAAGCGCCGCAGCAATATCAAATGCAGCCCTGATCAGCGCATTGTTCCAGCAGGAGGTGCCCGCAATGATCACAGGATGTTTAGCTTCCTGCAGGGCTTTACTGATGTCAGCAGCTTTGGCAAGGAGCTCTTCGCCTGCATGGGGAACCTCAGGTAGTGAAGGATTAAGTATATGGGCAATGGCAAAACCCAGTCTTGCCATATCATCCGGCGCGGCCTTCATGGTAGCGGAGGATATCTCGTCAAGCGGTGAAGGAAGCATGGTCACGTTGGCCAGGAATCCTTTGTCGTCCTGCACCAGTTCTTTGATAGCCGCATCATGCCAGGTGGGAATGGGTAGTTGTTCAGTAGTATGTGTGGCAGCTGTCTTCATGACCGACTGCCGTACCGCCAGCGCCATAATAGGAGCCGTATTCCAGATGTCTTCACCTAGTACCAGCACAGCATCTGCCTGTTCAATCTCGTGCAGGGAAGGCGTGTGTATACAACCTGCCTGCAAGATGTCCACTATCTTCTGTTCAACATATACCAGGTCGTCTGGTACACCCTGATAAAAGTTTTCTTTACCTACCAGTTCCATGAGGGCATAGTTACTCTCAAGAGACGCTCTTGGGGAGCCGATGCCGATCAGGGTATGTCCGCTTACCAATGTACGCATGTATTGCAGTACCGTGTCATGTCCTGCGGCCTCTATTGCCTGATTGCGGATGAGTGGCTGTGTGATACGGTTTTCGCTGTTGACAAATTCATATCCGAAACGTCCTTTGTCGCACAGAAAATAGCCGTTCACTTCATGGTTATACCTGTTTACAACATTGCGTAGCTGTCCGTAACGCTCGCCGGCAATGGTATTACAGCCAAGACTGCAATGCTGGCAAACGGAAGGTGCATTGGTGAGATCCCATTTGCGGGTATAATGTTCTTTTAAAGTCTTATCTGTAAATACACCTGTAGGGCATACTTCCACCAGGTTGCCACTGAAGGGACTTTCCAGTACACCGTCTTTTTCTCTGCCGAAATAAACATGATTATGCGCGGCGAACACATTGAGGTCTTTTCCTCCTGCATAATCGTGGTAAAAACGCACGCAGCGGTAACACTGGATGCAGCGGTTCATTTCATGATTGATGAGAGGACCCAGGTATTGATTGGGATAGGTGCGCTTTTTGAAATGATAGTGCCGGTAGTTGTGGCCTGACATTACCGTCATATCCTGAAGATGGCAGCAGCCGCCTTCATCGCATACGGGACAGTCATGCGGGTGATTGGTCATGAGCCATGCCACGACCTGTGAACGGAAAGTCTTCGCTGTTTCATCTTCGACAGAAATACGCATTCCGTCTTTTACACCTTCCATACAACTCATGACCAGACGACCACGGGTGTCTTCTTCATCTTTAAAGACCTTTATTGCACATTGGCGGCAGGCGCCAACACTGCCCATGGCGGGATGCCAGCAGAAGTAGGGCAGATCAATTCCGAGGCTCAAACAGGCTTCCAGCAGATTCTTACCTGCTTTTACATCGAAGGGTTTGTTATCAATATAAATTGTAGGCATGTGGAGATGTATTTATACTATTCTTCGTCAGTCATACGGACATTTTTTATGCTCAATATGTTTTTCAAAATCATCACGGAAATATTTCAATGCACTCTGCAATGGTTCCATCGCGCCGGGCGCTAATGCGCAGAAAGTATTGCCGGGGCCAAGGAGTTGCGTATGCATGTTCAGTAGTTCGAGATCTTCCGGTGTACCTTCTCCTTTTTCGAGAGATAGCAAGATCTTTTCCACCCAGGGCAGGCCTTCCCGGCAGGGCGTACACCATCCGCAGCTTTCCTGTGCGAAGAAGTGCTGCAGGTTATGTACGAAACCAACAGGGCAGGTGCCGCTATCCATTACGATCATGGTACCTGTGCCTAAGCGACTGCCTGCGGCTGCAACAGATTTGTAATCCATTTTGATGTCGAGGTGCTGTGTAGTGAGAAAGTCAGTAGAAGCGCCACCGGGTAATGCGCCTTTCAACTCAAATCCATTTTTCATACCACCGGCATGTTCTTCGATCAGCTCGCGCATGGTAACACCCATGGGTAGCTCCCATGTGCCGGGTCGTTTTACTTTGCCACTTACGCCATATAGTTTGGTGCCGCCATCGTCACTGTAGCTGAGGCCTTTGAACCAATCAGCGCCATTGTTGACAATATGGGGCACACAGCAAAGTGTTTCCACATTATTCACGATAGTGGGTTTGCCAAACAAACCGCTGATCTGCGGAAAGGGCGGTTTAGCCCTTGGTGTGGCGCGTTTCCCTTCCAATGCGTTCAGCAGGGCAGTTTCTTCTCCACACATATAGCGGCCTACACCGGTATGCAGGTGCATGTCCAGGTGGAAACCACTCCCCAGGATATCCCTGCCAAGGTAACCGGCATCATATGCTTCCTGGATGCTTTTCCGGATAAGGTCTGCCGCCTTGTGATATGCCCAGCGTAAGAACACATAGGAGATTTCTGCCTGGATGGCGTAAGCGGCCAGGATCATGCCTTCTATCAGCTGATGTGGATTACCTTCCAGCAACAGTCTGTCTTTGAAAGTACCCGGCTCCATTTCGTCGGCGTTGGCAACAAGATATTTGGGATGAGGCGCCTGGTCGCCCATAGGCACAAGGCTCCATTTAATGCCGGTGTTAAAGCCGGCGCCACCGCGTCCTTTCAGGTTACTGTCCTGTACCAGCTTCTGTAGTGCAGCTGGCGACATACCTCCTCCACATACCTTGCGCACGGCAGCGTATCCGCCCGTCATTTCATATTCTTTCAGGTTAAGCGGCGGGCGATCGGGATGAATGTTCCTGGTAAGCGGGCGTTCCATTGTATTATGCATATTTTTTTAAGATATCGTCCAGCATTGCAGGCTCCACATCACTGTACAGATCTTTGTCGATCATCAGCGCAGGAGCGTGATCACAGCAGCCGAGGCATACATTGGGCAGCAGTGTAAATCGCTCGTCTGCGCTTGTTTGTCCCATACGGATCTGCAGCTTCTCTTCGAGGGCTTTATGTAATGCACGGTATCCCATTACATAACAGGAGATACTGTCGCA
Organism: Chitinophaga filiformis; assembly: GCF_900102545.1. Taxonomy (GTDB): domain Bacteria; phylum Bacteroidota; class Bacteroidia; order Chitinophagales; family Chitinophagaceae; genus Chitinophaga; species Chitinophaga filiformis. Next base: position 732,428 of record NZ_FNBN01000003.1, read on the forward strand.
GAGCAGGATAATGTGTCTGCCCACAGGTCTGCGGAAGATGAGATTGTAGAAAGTAGCGACACTGTCTACTTCCGCAGGACTTATTTCCAGATAGTCTGCAATGGCCTCAACGCTTTCGTCACTGACCCATCCGCGGTGCTGCTGTACAATTTTCAATGCCTCGATCACTGATGCCTTTTTATAAGGCACCAGGCTTATTTCGTGGTCAATTGCCTGTTTTTCTGTTGCTGTAAGCATAAAAAAGTTTATTTCACTATCTATCTATATCTGCCAGTACATAATCCACGCTTCCCAGGATGGAAAGCAGGTCTGCCACTGTATAACCTCTACTGATATATGGCACCATCTGCATATGTGCAAATGACGGAGTGCGTATACGTGTACGATAGGATGAGGTGTTACCATCGCTCACCAGGTAATAGCTGTTAGCTCCTTTTGTAGCTTCCACGCAGCTCATCGCTTCTCCGGGAGGGATAACGGGTCCCCAGCTCACATTCAGGAAGTGATTGATGAGGGTTTCTATATCCTGCATGGTATGTTTCTTAATGGGAGGAGTGGTGAGTGGGTGGTCTGCCTTATAGTTTCCTGCGGGCATATTGTTAAGGCATTGTTCGACGATGCGGAGGCTTTGTCTCATTTCTTCCACCCTAACGAGGGAGCGGTCATAACAGTCGCCATTCTGGGCTATGGGAATATCGAAATCAAACATCTCGTAACCGGAGTAGGGCCTTTTTTTGCGGAAGTCCCATTCGAATCCGCAGGCCCTCAATCCAGGCCCAGTCACCCCCCATTCGATAGCCTCTTCCAATGTATAGACACCGATGCCTTTAGTACGGGCTTTTATGAGGCTATTCCGTAGCACCATGTCATTATATTGCTTCAGTTCTTTCGGGAAGTGGGTGATAAACTCACGTACGAGTTTGTCCCATCCCGCTGGCAGGTCCTGCGCTACACCACCTATGCGGAACCAGTTAGGATGCATGCGGTCGCCGCAGATGGCTTCAATGATGTCGAAGATCTTTTCCCTTTGGGTGAACATGTAGAATACGGGAGATAGTTGACCCAGGTCCTGCGCAAAGGTTCCGAACCATACCAGGTGGCTGTTGATGCGGAATAGTTCGCAGAGCATTACCCTGATCACTTTTACTCTCTCGGGTACTTTGATGCCTGCCAGTTCTTCTACTGCGAGAAGATAGGCGAGGTTGTTCATTACACCTCCGAGGTAATCTACACGGTCTGTATAAGGGATATAGGTGTGCCAGCTCTGGCGTTCACCCATTTTTTCTGCCCCGCGGTGATGGAAACCTATTTCGGGAACAGCGTCTACGATCTCTTCTCCATCAAGTTGCAGGATGATGCGCAGTACTCCATGGGTACCAGGGTGCTGCGGACCGATGTTCAGGAACATAAAGTCGGAGTCTTCGCTGTGTGCCTGCAGGCCCCACTCTTCGGGCTTGAATCGCAGTGCTTCCTGTTCCCGGTCCTGTTTTTCATCCCACAGGTGGAATGGTCCCATTTCTGTTGCCCTGGCGGGATATTCTTTACGGAGGGGATGGCCTTCCCAGGTGAGTGGCATCAGGAGACGAGTCAGATGGGGATGGCCTTCAAAGCGGATTCCAAACATGTCGTATACTTCCCGTTCATACCAGTTGGCATTCTGAAAGATGGTAGTGATGGATGGGAGGCTAGGGTATTCGCCTGCCAGTGCTACCTTGATGCGGATGAACTCATTGTATTTGAACGAGAACAGGTGATAAACAACGGTAAAATCAGCAACAGGTAATTTCTCTTTGCCGGCCCTGTCCCGTTCGTCTATCCCTGATAGATCGTACAGGAGCAGAAAGTGATTTGATTTCAGGTACCCGATAACGGCTTGAATACTTCTCTTACTTGTCCATAGTGTAAGTATTCCGTCGGCTGTTATCTGTTCCTGAAAGGTGTCCGGGCCGAATCGTTGTATCAGTTGTCCGAGTATTTTATGTTCCGTCTCCAGCATATTTATCCGGTTTTATATTTCGTCGATTCCTCTGAAGGAGGTCATGTTAGTACGTATATCGCGTCTGCTTTCTTTCATCGAAGGCATATGTGGTTTTATTACTCCCTGTTCGCCGATAGTCCAGCTGAGCGGGCGGGCTTCCTTACCTACTGCATCGGCGAGTAGTGTCAATCCCTGCATAAATGCGTCGGGTCTTGGCGGACACCCGGGTACATATACATCTACCGGCAGGAATTTATCTACGCCCTGTACAACGCTATATATGTCATACATACCTCCGCTGTTGGCACAGCTTCCCATGGAAATTACCCAGCGGGGTTCCATCATTTGTTCATGGAGCCGTTTGATAATAGGGACCATTTTAATAAAGACGGTGCCTGCGATGACCATGACGTCTGCTTCGCGCGGCGTACCACGGATCACTTCTGCACCGAATCTTGCGACATCATATTTACTGGTGATACTGGTAGCCATTTCAACGAAACAGCAACTTAGCCCGAAGTGGAATGGCCACATGGAATTTTTGCGTCCCCATGCGAGGAGGTCCTGCACGGTAGTGAGCATAATACTTCTGCTGACAGCTTCTTCCATGCTGCCGTTTCCCGAGATATGGCCCGACTGATCGCCTGGCTTACTTAGCCACCATTTCATTTTGTTTCTGTTTTTGTTTGTAGGCTTTTAATATTTTGCTGGCATCTGCTCCTATGTTCAGGGCGCCAATGCCCCACTCGTATATCAGTACGACTACAAGTTGTGCGATAAAGAGCGCTACGCCGATATAACCGGGCCATCCGAGGTCATAGAAGCCAAGGGCCCAGAGCATGATGAATACGGCCTCCACGTCGAAGATGACGAACAACATGGCGACCAGATAGAATTGTACGGAGAAACGAATACGGGCAGAGCCGGTTTGCTCTATACCACCTTCATAGGGCTTGTTGGTGGCGCGGTCGTTGTGACGTTGTCCTAATATATAAGACAATGAAAGGATAGCAGCAAGTAATATTACTACCAGGCCAGCATAGAGCAATAGCGGCCATAAGGGAATACCTTGAGTTTCGTTTCCCATAACGTAAAATTTTCCCGGAAGAGGAATACAGGGGTATTCTCTCCTTTTAATAGAAAAGAAAGATGGTCCTTAATCCGATTTGACATACCATATACCTGACTAACGAAAGCGTAGAAGTGGTACGGACAGTCTAACGTAATTAGTACTTAGCTGATGATGTAATGTTCGAGGTTCTGAATAATGAAGTCTTTGTTGCTGATGACATATTTCAGAATGTCACCGATGGAGATAAGGCCGGTCAATTGATTGTTTTCGATAACGGGGAGATGGCGGATGAACTTATTCGTCATCAATTGCATGCAGTATTCAACTTCTGTATCAGGTGTAACAAATACCGGGCTATCGGTCATAATGTCCCTGACTAGTGTTTCTTTGGAGGAGCGTCCTTTCAGGATGACTTTGCGTGCGTAATCCCGTTCTGTGAATATGCCTATCAGTTGTCCACTTTCGTCCACTACTACTAGTGCGCCTAAATTTTTTTCTTCGAGTACTTCCAGTGCTTCGTACACGGAGCAGGTTGTGCAGATCGTGTAGACCATGTTTCCTTTTATTTGCAGGATATTTCTAACAGTATCCATAACAAAGAATTTAAGGAAGTGACTTTACTATTAAGTTAGGCTTTTTTTGAATAAAAACAACTTTAAATGTGGATTTTAAATTTAGAGAGCTGATAAACGGTATCTGATAGGGGCGTTGCGAGCCCTTTACAGGAGCAGGTTATAGGGATATTTAGTTTAATATATCATCAGGTAGTATATCTATGACGACTAATATGGATAAGTCTGTTGTTATTGTTGCGTCTTTCTTCTGAAAGGTCATCCTGCTGTTCATTTGTTTCAGATGCGAATGGCGCGTAACGTGTTGAAAAATAGCGTACCTTGCACACAAGATTCTCGTTAACAAGCAACTCCAAAACAGCAGCAGGCTTCTACCTGACAGACGGGATAGTATACAGGTATTGTCAAAAGAGCATGTGAATTTTAAAGCCAATTTGTTACTATTGAGCAAATCCACGTATCAGCAATGTGATCCGCAGTGAAGCAAAGCAGTGCGATGAAATTACTATGTTCCAAACAGTAGCAGTGTATAAAGCTTAACCAATTTTAGCTTATCTGTTATCGGCAGCGTTCATCATTTATCACCAAAATCATACACCATGAAAAAGGTTCTCCTTCTTTTCTTGCTCATTCCTCTATTGGGAACAGCACAAACGAAAACAGTACTTTCAATTAACCGCGTATTTGCAAAGAATGATAAAGTCGCCCAATTTGAAAAAGCACTTGCCAGCCATGCGCAGAAATTCCACAAAGGCGATTTGAGCTGGCGGGTATGGAGTATAGAATCAGGTCCGGACTTCGGTGGCTATCTGATTACTGAGGGACCTAATACCTGGGATTCTCTTAATAACCGTGGCGATATCAGTGCTGCACACACGGCAGACTGGAACAATAATATAATGCCGTTGATCGAAGGGCGAGGTTCCGGTGAATATTATGTTTTCCAGGCTGATTTGAGTACCGTGCAGCTCACTGACTATGCTGACAAGGCAGTGATCAACCATATAACGGCGAACCCCGGTAAAATTGCCGATGTGCAGGAGCTTACCAGGAAGCTGAAAAAGGTATGGGAAGCCGGTAAAGAGTCCGTTGCAGTGTACGCTGTGGCCTTTTCCGGGGAGCCCGGCTATATTGCTGTAACACGATTGAGAGAGGGATTAAAAGAATTGTCTGCCGATTACCGCAAACCATTGGCAGCAAGATATGATGAGGCCTATGGTTCGGGTGCATTTGATACCTGGCTGAAAGACTATGCCGGCGCAGTGAAACTCCGTTGGACAGAACTCATCATCTTTAAGCCCGAGTTGAGTTCGAAATAAATACTGATCAATATAACTGGTTAAAAGATCCGGCATCTTTCCTGTTGGCTCCTGTTTTCTCCAGGACAAGCTGCCGGTCTTTTCTGTATCTCCTATGTAGTTATCCGATTCTTTAAGAATAGGAAGAAAAATCCATTTGCTAATCTCAAAAATATATAGTTACTTTGAATAACAAAGTACTTTATTTATTACATAGTGACTCTTTAAAACCCAATACTATGATAGTGCAGAACAAGAGGCTTGCCGGTATTATACTTACCGCCGGACTGTTATTGCTCGTACCATTGGTCGCGATGCAGTTTACCAATGAGGTGAAATGGAGCCTCTTCGATTTTATAGTGGCTGGTTTCCTGTTATTTGGTGCCGGGCTTCTATTAGAGTTGATAATGAGAAAAGCGAAGAGCACAAAATCCCGCATAGTTTTATGTGCAGTTCTTTTTGTTGTTTTCTTCCTGATCTGGGCAGAACTTGCAGTGGGTATATTCGGAACACGGTTCGCAGGAAGCTGAGTAAAGAAGTGCTTTTTTTCAGTATAGCCGGTAAAACTAATTCCGTGCGGGGCAACATTGTTTGTTAGCTTATTAAAAAAAGTTGTCCATACGTTATTACAGATAATCAGGACAAAAGAAAACGCCGGACTGCGGAGTTATTTGCGGCGTAGTTTTTAAATTTTGATAGCGTTATCAACACCTGAGATGCCTGAATATAGCCGCATTGCCTGGTTAAATGTTTTCTTCCACGTCTGTTGTTCCGGCATTAAGGTTATTTATTAATCATTAAAAACATGCCAGATGAACCTATTAAACCCCTGGGGCGGATTAATCCCTTTACGCCCTCAAGCTATTCTATGCACTTTTATACTCTCTGTATTTTTACTTACTGCCTGCAGAAAAGCTGCAATTGAAATAGCAATAAGCCAACCAACCATTTTAAACAGCGAGGCAGACGAGGTTAGTATTGCCGCTGCAAATCCCACAGGTGGCTGGACGCAGACGTCCTACACCTACGCTATACAGACGCCATGGAATCTCTCCCAGAGTAGTCGTTATACCTATTCAGGAGGGGAGCACCGCTTCTGGATCTATCCCGGCGATGCCTGTCAGTTTGAAGGTTGCAGCACCGGCCCTCGCTCTGAACTGCGCATGAATAATAATTATACTTCCGGAAAACATCAGTTTGAAGGAGACGTGTACATTGTTTCCGGTTCAGCAGGAACAGATATTATGCAGGTGTTTGGAGGGGCAACAAATGCAACAGCCATTATGCTCAAAATCCATGCGGGTAGCGGTGGTACTATAAAACGTTATGACAACGAAACATTGATGACCAGCGCTTACGACAAGTGGATACATGTAAACGTACAGCATGATGCGGACAACGGAAAGATATACGTTTACCTGAACGGAACACTTAAAGGCACCTATGCAGATCGTGGAGATGCCACGCATTATTTCAAATGTGGCGTATATAATATATCCGGCTCGAGGTCTGAAACCCGTTGGAAAAATGTAAAGTACTGGAAGAATGGTCCTGTGGGGCAGTGATCAATACAGCCTATTGCTACATCAAGCTATTTCAAACTTAACATACCAGTCCTGGATCTGATCTACAATCGGCAACAGGGCCAATCCCTTTTCTGTCAGCGAATACTCAACCCTGGGAGGTAGCTCTTTATAGGCTACCCTATTTACTATTCCATCTTCTTCTAATTCTTTTAATTGTTCAGTCAACACCTTTCGGGTAATGGTTGGAATGAAAGCATCAATCTGACCAAACCTAACGGTTCTCTGCCTGATTACATGAACAATTAAAGGTTTCCATTTATTTCCAATAGATCCAATGGCCCTTGTAAGTGGACAATGCGAGTTACAGAAATTTTGATCTCTCATATCGGTATTAAAATACTAGTTACCTATTAGTTACTACAAAGTACTAAATTAGTATATTTCAGTAACCATTTAAAATACCTTTACAACTCAATCAAAAAATTATTGAAAATGAATGCATCAGAAGACAAGATGGTAAAGGTATCTGAGGTTGCCAATAATAATACGCTTCATGACTTTTATCAGCGTTACGTTGCGGCTCTGAATGAACGTAATTTCGATGTTGTAGCTACTTTGATACCAGATGAGGTGATGGTGAATGGCCAGCCTAATAAACGGGAAGATGTACTTGCTGCCCTGAAATGGCTTACAGATGTTGTCCCCGATTATAAGTGGCATATTGAAGACCTTTTTATAGATGGTGAACGTATTGCCGTTCGACTGTATGACACAGGCACACCTGCTAAAACTTTCTTTGGTGCTGCACCAACAGGTGGCGCTATCAGGTTTACCGAGTTCGCATCTTACAGGGTTCGGGGCGGCCAATTTGCTGAAATGTGGTATTTGCTTGATACTGCCGCAATAGTAGAACAGCTTAATTCCTAAGCGCCATATAACGGCAAAGTAAAGAAGGTGTCTCATTTTATTTATGAGATACCTTCTTGTTAATAAGTAATATGATCTTTTACGCTGGAGTCATAATACTATAACGCTTTTACTTTACAGTTTCCCTACAATTGTTTGCTGTTACTGAATTTATGCTCTTTATATTCCGCCAGGCGCTTATCAATGATCGACTTCACTATTTCATAGTTACTTTCATTATAGGCTATCTCATTTAATTGCTTCGTCGCAGCCTCCCCGAAATAATTTTCTTTTAACTCAGCGGTTGTTAAGAATGAATATGCAACATCACGGGTATAAAGTATATCGTGTCCACTCATGTTTTGGAGATAAGCATGAATGAACGGTACTTCAGCAGAAAAATCATCTTCCAGGATATAGCCTCTTTTAAGGGCACGTATCCACTCGGTAACAGGCAGCTTTCCTTCTTTAATATCCCTTGCTACGGCTGATTGCTGTTCATCGGTTCTTACTAAATCATTCTCTATAGCCCACTGAAGGAACATCAGATGCGCTGTATTATAAAATTCCTTCGATGACAGGAGTTTTTCAAAACTTTCGTACAGCCATTCATAATAAAAATGATAGAGAGGCATGGGGTTATTCAGTCCGAGAGAAAAATACTTGATGATTTGCCTATCAGTAAACTCAAGCCCCCAGACAATATCATTTTCACTGTCTAAAGGTTTTTTCCATCTGTAAAAGCTTTCACTTCCATCGTCATTCAGCCATATAGGGGAAATCTCGCTACTCTTTAGAGTAGGTTCGCCCAGTTTCATTTTGAGGGATTCAAAATCAGCATTGAAATCCAGGCCCAGGGGGAATTCGGTTTTCGATTTATTATTATACCATCTCACACTGCTCAGCACAGGTATAAAAATTCCCTTTTTATCTCCCTGGATATGGGGAAAATTGTCAAGGTAGATCCGTGCATCAAATAATAAATCAACTCCCAGCTTTTTATTCTCTACCCAATAGGAGGTGTCTGTGCTGCGGTTCGAAATAAAAGGTTTCTTAGGGTATTTGAATCCATTGTTCTCAATAAATGATTTGATCTTGTCATCATCGATCCGTAATCCTACCAGATCTTTAAGGGTATTGAACATTCTTAGGTTTTTAATTTCAAGTTGGGATATCAGTTTACAAAATAGGTAATATTTATACTTTTTTTCTATTTTGCCGGTTGAATTGTGCGTATAACATTTAATCGCATAAAAAAATCTGTGGTTGACGAGAGAAAATGATAGCCTTCTCAGGCTGTCTGACTTTATATTGAGACTATTCAAATTAGCTGATGATACCGGTCCTGAAAGAATACAGGACTAGAGAACTAATTCAAAAAATTTAAGCTGCATGCGTTGCAAGATAATTTTAGCCATTTATTGGACGGCTGTCCTGTTGCTGCTTATCAGCCATTATAGTCTGGGGCAGGATATACGCAGGATGACGCATAGGGAGCTTTATAATTATCCAAGTAAGCAGCTGCTACGCCTGATTGACCAGCAGCCGGAAGATTCTGTAAAAGTGAAGCTCCTTATCGCACTTGGAACTAAAGCCGAATATAAGCCTGGGAGTATAAAGGAAGATATGGATACCGCCAGAGAATACCTGGGGGAGGCTGAGAGGATCATCTATCAACAGAACCTGTACTGGATGAAAAGCGAAATAGCAGAGCTCCTGGGTGTGATGTATTACAATAACGATGAGCCGGAAAAAGGCAGGGCTGCTTTTAGAAAAGGAATTGAATTTTGCAGCAGTGCAGGTTATAAGGAGCAGGAAGCCTCCCTATGGGTGGAAATGGCCAAAATGGAAGATATTGGTGCTACAAGACTGGCTTGTCTGAACAATGCATTAAAATTATTCCAATCCACACACAATAGGTTAAAAGAAGCTGAAACACTGAAAGAGATCGCTGATGTTCACTTAAACCAGGGTAAATATGAATTGTCTGAAAGCGAATTGAACGAAGTGCTGCGCATATACAAAGCTGCAGACTATAAAAGGATCTATTTTACCTACGACTTGCTTTCGGCCGTTTACCACTGGAAAGGAGATTTTGTTAAAGCACAGGAAAGTGCCATGGCAGCCATACAGGCTGCAGAGAAACAAAAGGACTCTGCAATGCTGGGTACCTTTTACTGGCGCCTCGCTGTAGCTTATAAAGACGCTAAGAATTACGAAAAAAATCAGGAGTTCCTGAAAAAATCATTGGCTGTTCAGTTAAACCATCCTTCAGCCTTGCTATATCACGTATTAGGTGAACTGACTGACCAGCTTATCATAGACGGTCAGGTGAAGGAAGCGCTTGACCTTTTATTGCTTGTAAATAAGAAGCAGCCGCCTGCGGATATTCATGACCGGATCAGTCTTGCTTTTTCCACGGCGGACTGTTACCTGGCACTGAAAGATTATGAGCATGCTGAATCTTACTACCTGCGGTATGCGGATATTTTAGGATCTGGCGATGATGTAAACACTGATTTAATTAAGATCTGCCGGTTTTACTTAGGTCGTCATCAGCATAAAAAAGCGGCTGTTTATCTGAAAAGAATGCTGGAAGATGATCCGGTTTACTGGGATTTGACCACCAGCCGGGAAATTAGTTTATTACGCTTCAGGGTGGATTCGGCATCGGGAAATTTGCTGTCTGCAATGAAACATCTGCAACGTTATAATAAGCTGGCTGATTCAGCTTTTGCTATCGAAAAGGTAAAACAGGCGGAAGAGATGCAGGCAAAGTTTGACTTGCAGAATAAAGAAAAGGATAACGAACTATTGAGAGAGCAAAGTGCATTACAGGCAAAGACCATTGAAAAAGAGACATTGGTCAGAAATGGTATTATTGCGGGATGTATCATTCTGCTGCTGCTGTTGGCACTGCTATATAACCGCTATCGAAGTAAAATAAAAACCAATGCTATCCTGCAAAGTCAGCAAGCGGAAATCCGTAAGGCATATGCTGCCCTGGAAAAACTGGTTGGAGAGAAAACCAAGCTACTAAGCGAAAAGGAATTCCTGCTAAAAGAGATACACCACAGGGTAAAAAATAATTTGCAGCTGACTATGAGTTTATTGAATACCCAAAGCAAGTACCTGAACAATGAAGCCGCTATTCAGGCTATTAATGACAGTCAGCATCGCCTGAAGTCTATTTCCTTAGTACATCAGAAATTATATCAGGGAGAGAATGAGGGACTGATCAATATCAAAAATTACATCTATGAGATGCTGGAGTATTTAAAAGATAGTTTCGGTGCAGGCAGGCGTATCCGGTTTAATTTGAACATCGATCAAGTAGATCTCGATGTTGGCAAGGCCGTTTCACTGGGACTGATTTTGAATGAAGCAGTGACTAATATTTTTAAATATGCGTTTCCCGGTACTTCACAGGGACAGATAGATATTACCTTAAGGGTAGTGGAGAGTAGGATCTTTTTCTCTGTCAGCGACAATGGTGTGGGGCTGCCGCCAAATTTCGATATCGCATCCAGCGGTTCCTTAGGACTTTCATTGATTCATCTGCTAAGCACCCAGCTGGAAGGAGAATTAGTAATTGAGAGCAACAATGGTGTGCAGATCGGTTTGACATTTGATATGGAAGATGTGCACGTTGCTACAGTTATTCCCGGGGAGGATTAACTGCCGTATCCTGAAATGCGTCGTCGACGGTTATGGTAGGAACTTTGGTGAGCCCATGTCAAGCGGTCCTTTACCAGGCCAGGGGCCATCAGGAACGGTGAGTTCACTATGAGGCCAGGCCATCCAGTTATTACGTGGCATACTGGCAGCAGTAACCAGGTTTTGCAGCACGACAGAAAGGTCGGCCATCCGCCACACATCTTCATTGGGATCATCCTCCTGACCGGCGGAGGCAGCCATGGCTTCCTGGCCTGTACGCGACAAGACAATTACAGAACAGGGCGGGCTCCAGCAGCCCAGACCTCCAAATACGGCCTGAAGTCTCCCTGCCACTTCAATACCTCCCACCGAATCCATCGTCACCGCACAGGCAAGCGGTTTGCCAAAGAAGGCAGGTGTATTTTCAAAAGCTGTAGCGACTTCGATAAACTGCTGTAGAGGTGAACTCCAGTTGTTCCAATATACCCCCGTTACCACTAAAAAACCATCGCAGCTGGCTAGCAGGTCATATACCTCCCGGATGCCAGGCAGAGGATCAGTAAGCGTCAGTAACGTTGCCTCTTGCTGCAGTTCATTCACCAGTACCTGTACCGCCTGCTTCGCTACTGCCCCTGAATTACCAGTTGTTCCCCGGAGAGATCCATTAATGATTAGTATTTTTTTTACTGTATGTGTCATATGATCCGGCACTCGATTGAGCAATTTTTGTCAGTGCTCTTTTGCTGATTTTAATTTATATCGCCACGAAGGCGCTCAAAGATATGACAAGGCTAGAATGTAAGATACGCTCATAGAGGAATTATTGTTTTTGGTTATTTGAATTATAAATCAATTAGTTGTATTTATTCCCCTCTTCCCGCCACTACATTTTTCTCATTTTTTGCTACAAAAATTACAGCCCGGGCGACGTATTGAACGGTACTTTATAGCGCAATATAAATTCCGCTATGAAGAAAAAAATACGTTATGCAGAAACGGTAACAAGGCTTTGTGTACTTGTTACATAATTACTTACCAGGCCTATACCACCTATGGCCATATTTAATGATTCCAGGGACAATTGAGCGTTTCCACCACCGCTCCAGACATTCCATTCCACATCCTGTTTGCCATCACCCCCTTTAAAACCAATTGTCATATGAACAAATTGCCAAAATCGACAGCATGTTTGCTGCTTATCAAGTTGATGCTATTTTCAGCATTCCTGGCTAATGCCCAGAGCCGTATTGTCAAAGGGAAGGTCACATCGGCCGAAAAAGGGACGCCCCTGAGCAATGTAACGGTACTATTAAAAGGCTCCAATACCAGGACCACCTCCGATGCCAATGGCAGTTTTTCTATCCAGGTACCAGGCAGCAACGCCGTACTCATGTTCTATTTAATGGACTATACTACCCGGGAGCTTCCTGTGCAGGACAAAAGCACCCTGGAGGTTGCGCTGGAGTTAAAGAATGAAAACCTGGGCGAAGTAGTAGTGGTAGGATATGGAACGGTGAAAAAATCGGACGTTACCGGTTCCCTCGTATCACTGAAGTCGAAAGACCTGACACCTGGTGCCAACATTAACGTGGAGCAGACATTGATGGGACGTGCTTCCGGCGTGCAGGTATACCAGAAAAGCGGTGAGCCGGGGAGTGCCATGAGTGTAAAGATCCGTGGCGCCAGTTCTATTACGGCGGGTAATGATCCTTTGTATGTAATAGATGGCATGCCGGTGAACAACCTTGCTCCTGTTACCGGCAGCGGCTCCGGCTTTGTAGCTACGCCCAATCCCCGTAACCCCTTGAACAGCCTGAACCCTAACGATATTGAGTCTATCGAGATATTGAAGGATGCTTCTGCAACAGCTATCTATGGTTCGCGTGGCTCCAACGGTGTGGTGATGATCACTACCAAAAAAGGTAAGAGCGGAAAGTTAAGTGTTAACTACAGCGCTTACTATGGAACGCAGAAAGCATCCAACTCGCTGGAAATGCTGACCGGCCAGCAATATAAAGAGGTGCTGAACGCTATTATTGATGCCGGTGGGGGAGTGGCCTCAGAGAGAGTGACCAACGACCCTGTAAACGTAGACTGGCAAAAGGAACTGTATCGTTCTGCCACTGTGCAAAGTCACGACCTTTCTTTTTCCGGCGGAAAAGATAACACACGGTTCTACGCTTCCCTGGGTTATTTCAACCAGGAGGGTGTGCTGAAAAACTCTTCCGTAAAAAGATATACCGCAAGGTTCAACCTGGAAAACAGCGTCGCGCAGAAATATGCGTTCGGCATGAATCTCAATACCTCTTATATAAGGGACAATTACAACTCCGTAGGTATAGGTGTCAATGAGAATGGTAGTGCATTGTATGCCGCCATCAATTATGATCCTTCCTATCCGGTGTATAATGAGACCGGCGGCTATAACCGCTCTCCCTATATGACCACCATTGACCATCCGCTGATCCTGATGAACGGGCAGTATGCCAACAGTGATGGTTTCAGGACTTTCGGTACTGTGTATGGCGAGTACTTCTTTATACCAGGCCTTTCGCTTAAACTGAAGGGCGCAGGAGATGTGAACATTACCCAGCGGAACACCTGGCTGGATCCGTCTACCATACTTGGATCTCCTACAGGAGGTATCGCTTCTATCAACACCGGTAATGTGAACTATTACATGGGGGAGGCTACGGTGAATTATAAGAAGGATTTTGGAAAAGATCATGTAGTCAATGCAGTGGCAGGTAGCACCTATGAGCATTTTGGTTCTAATTCCTTTGGCGGTAATGGTCGCGGGTACGCTTTACCTGATCTTACCTATAATGCAATAGGTACGGGCAACAGCACATTGAACCAGATTGGCAGTGGCCGTGCTTCTACGAAGATTGTTTCCTTCCTGGGACGCGTAAACTATACCTTCAAAGACCGCTACCTGCTCACCGCCAGCTTCAGGGCTGACGGATCTTCCAGGTTCGGTCCCAATCACCGTTTCGGCTATTTCCCTTCCGCCGCATTGGCGTGGAAAATGCATGAAGAATCTTTCCTGAAGGGCGTGAGTTTTATTGATGAACTGAAGTTCAGGGTAAGTTATGGTGTGATCGGTAACCAGTCCATCGCCAACTATCTTTATATCACTACTTTCTCCGGCGGAGGAGATGCAGTATTCGGTGGCAACCGTTACACCTCCCTGGCGCCTTCCCGTGTAGCCAATCCTGATCTGAAATGGGAATCAGCGAAGCAGGCGGATATCGGTATCGACTTTGCATTGTTCAACAACCGTCTTACCGGTTCCATTGAATATTATGACAGACGGACTTCCGATCTGTTGCTCGACTTACCGCAGCCGCTGAGTACTGGTTTCGGCGTGAAGACACAGAATATCGGTCGCATGAAAAATACCGGTATCGATCTGCATCTTGCCGGTGATATCATACGGAGCAAGCAGGGATTTAACTGGAATGTAGGCGCTGTGCTGTCTACTGTAAAGAATAAAGTGCTGAGCCTTGGGCCTTTGTCGCAGATCCTTACCGGTGGCGCAGGCTTCATTGCCAATGCCAGCATCATCAAGCCAGGAGCTTCTCTGGGATCTTACTATGGATATGAAGTATTGGGCGTATGGCAGACACACGACGATTTTTCTAATGCACCAGCAGGCGTTAAGCCAGGTGATATGAAGTACAGAGATGTGAACAATGATAAACAGATCAATGCTGATGATCGTGTTATCCTGGGCAAGTCATTACCAGACTACACCTATGGCATTACCAATACATTCGGATTCAGAAGATTCTCACTGTCGGTATTCCTGGAAGGTTCTCAGGGCTCCAGCATATTGAACAATGCTGCTATTGACAGTTATTTCCCTGTCAGCTTCCGTAGAAACAAGCTGGCAGAACCTTACCTGAATCGTTGGACACCAGAAAATCCTACCAACAAATATCCATCATTTGTAAATCCTACTTCACAGGGACAGCAAACGGTGAACTCAAGAACCGTGGAGGATGCGTCTTATCTGCGTCTGCAATCTGTGCGACTCAGTTACGACTTCAAGATGCATAACAAGGTAATAAAAGGACTGCAGGCATATGTGACAGGTCAGAACCTGCTCACCATCACTAACTATTCAGGAATTGATCCGGCTGTAAACTCTATCGGTGATGATATCCTGAAGATAGATTACAGTTCTTATCCGATGACCCGCAGCTTTTTATTTGGGGTAAATGTTCAATTCTAAAAACGGTTTTATGCAAAAATTTATCATACTGTCTTTTATTATAGTTTCCCTGCTGGCTCAGACTGCATGTGAGAAAACGCTTGATGTGACGCCTCCGGGAGAGTTTGCGCCGGGCAACGTGTTGACAACAGAGAAGGGCATCCGCTCTGTATTATTCTCTTCCTATGCAGGTATACAAAATCCAACACCTTCACGTTACCTGATCAACAACTCAGAAGTAACTACAGATGTAGGTTATAACACCGGTGGTGCAGAGAACCTGACCCTGGTACAGCTGATCAATTTTACCTGGGATGCTTCCCTGGGTACTTTGCAGGCGGATGTGTGGGCGCCCACCTATCGTGCTGTTCGCGATGCGAATATTGTACTGGAGAATATCGCTAATGTAAATACAACGGATGCAAACCGGAAGATATATGCTGCTGAGGCAAGGTTTCTGCGGGCATATGCTTACTACCTGCTATACAAATGGTTTGGCCCTGTTCCGCTGCGTACTTCCACAGCTTCTGAGGCCAGCCTTGCAAGAGCGACGGATGAACAGATGAAGACTTTTATTGAAACAGAACTGACAAGCGCTATCGCCGATCTGCCGGAACCCGGCAAGGAAGAAGCCTTTGCAAGAGCCAATAAAGGTATGGCCTGGAGTGTACTGGCAAAATTCTATCTCAATACCCGGCAATGGCAAGAGGCTGCTGATGCCTGTCAGCAGGTGATTGGCTTCAACTACTATCAACTGTTCCCTGTATACGAGAATATGTTCAGGGTGGAAAATGAGGGGAACAAGGAGATGATCATGGTACAGCCCTGCAGGAACCAGGACGGTTTTGGAAACTGGTATACAGCAGGTGCGCTGCCACCGGGCTTTAAAACGTCAGATCAGATCCCTGAATATGTATGGGTAAATTCCATGGCCAACTTCGCTACGCAATACAGGATGCGTTCTTCATTCACCAATACATTCGATACGATCAATGACCATAGGTCAAAGCTGCTGATACGTCACTATGTGAATACAAGCAACCAATGGGTAAACCTGCTGTCTACGCCAGATAACGTGAGAAGCCTGAAATACTGGGATAATGCGACCGTGGGTAATCATAGTGGAAACGATGTACCTGTGATCAGGTATGCAGATATATTGCTGAGTCGTGCAGAGGCACTGAATGAGTTAAGCGGTCCTACACAGGATGCGCTGGATCTGATCAACCAGGTGAGAAAGAGAGCGGGCATTGCCGACCTGACTTCGATGGAGGCTACCAGTAAAGAGGTATTCAGAGACCTGATCCTCCGTGAAAGAGCCTGGGAGTTTTACAGTGAAGGACTGAGAAGGGAAGACCTCCTGCGTCATGATAAATTTATTTCACTGGCGAAAGCGAGGGGCGTTACTGTTGCTGCTGACAAACACAAGCTGTTCCCAATACCACAGACGGAAATAGATGCTAATCCGGCATGTAAGCAGAATCCGGATTATTAATAGTAGTAAGCTAAAGGAAGTATTATAAATGATTAAATTAAGACTTGCAATTGTGGGACTGGCATGCCTGATTGCGTATTCATCCTATGGACAATCCGGTCAATACAGTAACCCGGCAGCACCTGTAGGTAACCCGGTGCTGACAGTACCTTCATCTGTAGTGCCTGTGATGGATCAGTGGATGCGCGATACTTATGTGATGACAGGCCCGGACGGATATTATTACATGACTGGTACAACTGCAACACCTGGCCGTTCGTTTCCTGGCGGTCGGGTACATTGCTGGGATTACAACGATGGTCTGTATCTGTGGCGATCAAAAGATCTGCAGCAATGGGAGCCGATGGGCCTCATCTGGAGCTTTGACAGGGATGCTGCGAAATGGCAGCAAAAAGGAAAGCCACTGGAGCCGGGTGCTATGTCGCCCAACAAAGACCGGCTGGACTCTTTCTATCGCGCTGTATGGGCGCCGGAGCTGCATTACATCAGCAGTAAGAATAAGTGGTTGTTAGTGGCCTGTATGAATGGTGGCGCCGGTTCTTTTGTGCTGGAGAGTGTTTCAGGTAAACCAGAGGGGCCATACAAAAATATTAAAGGAAATAAGCAGCAAGCGATATTTCCGAATATTGATCTCAGCCTCTTTGAGGATAATAAAGGCCAGGTATACCTGATAGGGCATAATCACTTTATCGCCAGGATGAAAGATGATCTAAGTGATGTTGCTGAGCCGTTCCGGAAGCTGATAGAAACACCTTATAACCCGGACCCATATATAGAAGGTGTTTTCATCACGAAACATAATGACAGGTATCAGTTGCTGCAAACGGTCTGGTCTGTTAAAAAAGCAGATGGTACTTTTTCATATCTGCGGAATGATAAGAACAGGCAGGATTCTTTATACAGCTATGATGTAGTAGTGGCAGAAGCGGATAATATTTATGGCCCTTACGGCCCCCGTTATGCGGCTATTTTACAGGGAGGGCATAACAATGTATTTAAAGACAAAAATGGTCAGTGGTGGTCCACCATCTTCTTTAACCCAAGAGGGATTATGGGCACAAAGTTTACCGTAACCTGCAGACCCGGCCTTGTGCCGGTAAAGTGGGTGGATGGTAAACTAAGACCCGACCCTGAACGTGCGGCCAGCTTTTATGCGACTTTAAAATCAAATTAATCATGATCAGGAAAATATTTACGGCTATAATTGCAATGCTTCCTGCTGTGGTGTATGCGCAGGAAATAGGCGCTAACTTTAACCATGATCCGGAGATCATCGATCTTGCATATCTGAAGAAAACGCCTGTGGAATGGATCCGTACTACTCCTTACATCTTTCAGTATATACAGGGGGAGAAGGATCCTGCTACGGAACCAGGATTGCAGAAAGTGATCGATGCCAGGAAGGCTGGTTATAAAGTAGCTTTTGGTTTCCGCTGGGATTTTAAGAAGTATAAGTTGCGGATACCTCAGCCTGGCTCTGTGGAGGAGAAAAAGTATTTTGCAACAGCTACTGCCATACTGGATCGTGTAGGTGCTTACATAGATCTGTTTAAGTTGGGTAATGAGCCCAATCTTGAAACCATGGAACCGGATCTGCAGGTGAATGCAGAAGGAGTAGTACCATTGGTACGATTCATGGAGAGATTATTGAATGAAGTGGTGGAACCTTATTACAAGCAGCATCCGAAGCTTAACCGCCCTGACGTCTATGTCGGCTCATTACCTGCTCTTTTTGAAAAGGAACAACAGCAGAAGCCAGGTGTAACAGGATTGATAAAGCTGGCGCAGGAAAATAGCCGCATTAAAGGACTGGCTATTCATCTGCACATCAGCGACTCTCTTGATATGGATAATGCTTTCCGGTTTGTTCGCGCTATCATGCCACACAAGCCTATTATTGTGCCCGAGTACTCTCTCTTCCGCCTGTATAATAGCCATGTATCAGATGAACTGGGTAGCAGTGAGGCTGGTATTAACTTCGCCAGTAAGTATCATTATCCACCTGGTATGAAGTTGTATGAGTGGTACAGCAAAGCCAATACGCAGAGGGTGAGCGCTGACGAATGGGCTGATCTGTTTGCTTCACGTCCCTGGTTTCCGCCACATTTTATGCAGACGTATTACAGGTACTTTCAGCAATATGGCGTGGTGCTGGCAACGTACGGATATCTTAGCCAGTCCGCACCTGCGAAGGTAGGTCCGGGTACTGCAATATGGTTTGTCAATCCGATATTTCCTATGAAAAGTCTGCTACCACAGGCAGACGGGTCCTATACTCCCAATCCTTTATGGTTTAATGACTTTATAGATATTGTTAGTCATGGAAAGAAAAAATAAAGGTTATATCATCCTGCTGCTGATTACACTTTTTGCTGCAGGATGGAGAGATGTAGCGGCACAGTCAAGGCCTAACATCATTATCTTATATGCCGATGATCTGGGTTATGGTGATGTAGGATGTTATGGCGCATCGGCTGTTAAGACGCCTAACATTGACCATCTGGCAGCCAGAGGAATACGGTTTACGGACGCACATTGCTCCGCGGCTACCTGTACTCCCTCAAGGGTTTCGCTGCTCACAGGCATATATGCTTTCAGAAGGAAGGCGGCCGTGCTACCGGGAGATGCGCCGCTGCTGATTCAACCGGGTACTGTTACATTGCCTGGTATGTTACAGCAGGCGGGGTATGCAACGGCGGTGATAGGCAAATGGCATTTGGGATTAGGTAATGGTGTGATTGACTGGAACGGGCATATAACACCGGGGCCAAATGAGCTTGGGTTTGACTACTCTTTTATCATTCCTGCTACAACAGACCGGGTACCGACTGTATTCGTGGAGAATGGCAGGGTGCCTAACCTTGACACTAGTGATCCTATTGCTGTGAGTTACGCCGGAAAGATCGGTGATGAACCTACAGGGCTATCGGATCCGCAGTTGTTGAAACAGCGGGCGGATACGCAGCATAGCAATACTATTGTCAACGGTATCAGCAGGATCGGCTTTATGACGGGCGGGAAGCGTGCCCGGTGGGTGGACGAAGAGATTCCGATGGTGCTGAATGGAAAGGCAAAGGATTTTATTATTCAGCACAAAAGCCAGCCATTTTTTCTTTACTATCCTTTTCCTAATATACATGTGCCCCGTGCGCCAAACAGGAAATTTGCAGGCACTACAAAGCTGGGCCCTCGTGGAGATGTGATTGTGGAGATGGACTGGATGGTGGGAGAGGTTACACACCTACTGGACTCATTGGGAATAGCAGAAAATACGTTGATTATATTTAGCAGTGATAACGGTCCTGTGCTGGATGACGGTTATGAAGATCATGCCGTGAAACTCAACAACGGTCATCAGCCTGCAGGAATATTCAGAGGCGGGAAATACAGCGCGTTTGAAGCTGGTACCCGCGTGTCTACCATTACCTATTGGCCGGGCACTATAAAACCCGGTGTTTCGGCTGCTTTATGTTCACAGGTGGATTTACTGGCTTCCCTGGCTGCATTGACAGGTAGGCAGCTGCCGGCAGGCGCTGCACAGGATAGTCGTAATGAGCTGGATGTATGGCTGGGTAGGTTAAAGCAGGGCCGGCAATATTTGCTGGAAGAGTCTTATACACTTTCTCTCCGCAAGGGCACGTGGAAGTACATTGCTCCACAGGAACAGCCGGTACCTGAATGGCTGAAGAATAAGAAAATTGAACCGGGCCTGGAGCAGGTGCCGCAGTTATATGATCTGCAGCGGGATCCCCGCGAAGCGCATAATGTGGCGGATCAGCATCCGGAAATTGTAAAAGCATTGAAAGCAGAACTGGAAAAAATAAAACTATGAAAGCGCTGACTGTATTTTTATCATTGATCCTTTTATCATCCTGTGCGGGAAGTCGTAAGAACAACAAAACCCCGGGTAAGGACGAGCGGCCCAATATTGTGCTGATACTGGCAGATGATCTGGGTTATTCTGATATTGGCTGTTATGGTGGCGAGATACAAACGCCTAACCTGGATTACCTCGCAGCAAATGGTTTGCGCTTCAGGCGTTTCTATAATACTTCGCGTTGCTGTCCGACGAGAGCCTCACTGCTGACCGGCTTATACAACCAGCAGGCAGGTATCGGCGAAATGACAACAGAAAGAAGTGAGCCGGGTTATCGCGGTTATATCACGGAGAATACGGTAACGCTGGCAGAGGTGTTGAAGGACGCAGGCTATCATACCGCGATGTCCGGCAAGTGGCATGTGTCCAATACCGTTGAGCAGTCATCACCGGAGGCACAGTTAAAGTGGCTGAATCATCAGGCATCCCATCCTTATTTCTCACCAGTGGAGCAATACCCGGTGAACAGAGGCTTTGAGCGATACTATGGCAACATCTTCGGGGTAGTGGATTATTTTGATCCTTTCAGTCTGGTGAACGGCACTACACCTGTCGACAAGGTCCCTGAAGGTTATTATCATACAGATGCTATCAATGATACTGCTGTCAGCTATATCAGAACGCTCAGTAAAGAAGATAAACCCTTTTTCCTCTATGTAGCGCAAACTGCACCGCACTGGCCTTTGCAGGCATTGCCGGAAGATATAAAGAAATATGAGCACACTTACGAGGCTGGCTGGGATGCCATCCGCGAAGCCCGTTATAAGAAGATGGTGGCGCAGGGGTTGATCAATCCGACAACTACACCTTTGTCCCCACGGATCAATAAGGCATTGAGCTGGGAACAGAATCCGGACAAGGCGTGGGATGCGAGAGCGATGGCTGTGCATGCAGCAATGATAGACAGGATGGACCAGGGTATTGGCCGCATCATTCAGGCATTGCGTGAAGCTGGTAAGCTTGACAATACGATCATCGTGTTTCTGAGCGACAATGGTGCAAGTCCGGAAAACTGTATGCGGTATGGGCCGGGCTTTGATCGCCCCGGACAAACCAGAGACGGAAAAGAGATACACTATCCTGTGAAAAAGGATGTACTACCCGGCCCTCAGACCACTTTTGCTTCTATCGGTGAAAGATGGGCCAATGTGGCGAATACGCCTTATCAATATGCCAAGGCACAGTCTTACGAAGGAGGGGTGCGTACGCCGATGATCGTATACTGGCCAAAAGGGCTTAAGGAGAAAGGTGGATTTACGGACCACATGGGACATGTGATGGATTTTATGCCCACGTTCCTGCAGGTGGCAAAAGCACATTATCCCGCAACTTACAAGGGGCATAACATCACACCTTATACTGGTGTGAGCCTGTTACCAACATTCGAAGGTAAAGAACGCCAGGAGCATGATGCATTGTATAACGAGCATTTTAACGCACGTTATGTACGTGAAGGCGAATGGAAACTGGTATCGTTGGCCGGCGATACTACCTGGCGTCTATACCGGATCAACCAGGATGAGACAGAACTGAATAATGTAGCTGCTCGATATCCTGATATAGTATCCAAAATGGCCGCTCAATGGAGGCAATGGGCCAATACACACAATGTTTTTCCTAAACCCGGTAAAAAGTAAAGCTATGTTTACAAGACGAGTAATGATGCTGATGGCCTGTGGCCTGTTAATTGTCACTATGGCTACAGCGCAGGACAAAAAATGGTCCGCCGAAAAGGCAAACGAATGGTATGCTAAGCAGGGATGGCTGAGGGGAAGTAATTTCCAGCCGTCTACCGCCATCAACCAGTTAGAAATGTTCCAGGCTGAAACATTTGATACGGCTACTATTAACCGTGAATTGGGCTGGGCGGAAAACCTGGGTTTGAACCTGATGAGAGTTTATCTGCATCACCTGGCCTGGGAAGCAGACAAGGCGGGATTTAAGAAACGATTAGATACTTACCTGGCTATCTCTTCAAAGCACCACATCAAAACCCTGTTCGTATTTTTTGATGATTGCTGGAATGATACGGCCTGGCTGGGAAAACAGCCTGCACCAAAAACAGGCGTGCATAATTCAGGCTGGGTAAGAGACCCCGGCACGATGATATACACTCATCCTGATACAATGAAAGTGCTGGAGGCATATGTAAAAGATGTGCTGACCACTTTCAAGAACGATGACCGCATCCTGCTGTGGGACCTTTACAACGAACCCGGCAATAACAAACAGTTCGGTAAAAGCATGCCTTTGTTGCAAAACGTATTCCGGTGGGCATGGGAAGTAAGGCCCTCACAGCCAGTATCTGCGGGTGTCTGGAACGATAGCGCACCATTTAAAGACCTGAACAGATTTCAGCTGGAGAACTCGGATGTGATCACCTACCACAATTATTCGTACATTGACGACCACCGTCATACTATCGATACATTGAGAAAGTATGGCAGGCCGCTGATCTGCACGGAGTATATGGCCAGAAGGAACGGCAGTTTGTTCCAGCTGATCATGCCGATGCTGAAAGCAGAAAATATAGGCGCTATTAACTGGGGATTCGTAAGCGGAAAAACCAATACGATCTATGCATGGGACACTCCAATGCCAGACGGAAAAGAACCGCAGTTATGGTTCCATGATATTTACAGAAAAGATGGAACGCCTTTCAGTAAAGAGGAAGAGGCCTTTATTAAAAAGCTATGTAAATAGTGTATTCATGTGAGGTTCCATAAAGGGAACGAAAAGGACAAATATTCGTGGATGAAGAGAGTGATTTTTTACTGTTTGATATTCCTGTACTTTCAGAGCAAGGGGCAGCTGATACGCTTCCGGAATTATTCGGTGGCGGAAGGGCTGCCCTCGAGCACTGTGCGTGCTATTGCACAGGACGACCAGGGATATCTCTGGTTTGGTACCAAGAACGGGATCAGTCGTTTTGATGGGTATCAGTTTAAGAACTTTCAGTATAAAAAGAACGATTCAACTTCCCTCGGCAATAACTTTATACATTGTATTACCCGCATAGACAGTACACACCTGTGGCTAGGAACTGAGAACGGCGTTTATACCCTTGACCTGGAGAAAGAGCAGTTCTCTCATTTTGGTCCACCGAAGAGGGAGAGTGTTTTTGATATCATACGGGATAAGGATGGCATAGTATGGTTCACATCGCGGCTGAGTGGTCTGTTCAGCTATGATCCTGTGAAAAAGTCCCTGCGTAATTTCAAAGCAAGCAACTCAGGGCTGTCCAGTGACCAGGTTACCCGTATGGCGCAGGATGACGACGGGAATATCTGGATCGGCTCATATGGGAACGGTATAGATGTTTATAACCCGACAACCGGATCCTTCACTAACCTGCGTTCGGATAACAGCGGTCTGAGTAATGATTTCATCAATGCGATCTACAAAGGAAGGGACGGTGTAATGTGGGTAGGTACTATGAATGGTGGCTTGTGCAAATGGCAGCCGCAGCAAAAGACTTTCCGCGTTTATCGCAATGACGGCAGTCCTAATTCTATTAATGATGATATTGTACGGGCCTTGTGCCAGGTTTCTCCCGACAAGATATATGTAGGCACTGAGAAAGGATTGAATGTGCTGGATATTGCGACTGACAGGTTTACGGTGTATACTAACCATGGCAATGATCCCTTCAGCATCAGTGACAACGCTATTTATTCTTTATTCCCTGATAAGGCGGGCACGATGTGGGTGGGCACTTTCTTCGGAGGAGCCAGTTACTTTAATGAGAAAGGGCCTGCTTTTGAGCTGTATTATCCGACAGGAGATCCACATGCGTTGTCTGGTCGTGCGGTGAGCTGTTTCCTGGAAGATGGTCCGGGGAAATTGTGGGTAGGTACAGAAGATGGAGGACTTCAGTATTTCAATACTGTTACACACACCTTTCAGCAGTATCCTTTTCTGCCTGGTCAGCAGAAGCTATCGTATCATAACATTCATACACTGGTGAGAGACAAAGCGGGCAAGATCTGGATCGGATTATTTGCCGGAGGTGTGAATGTACTTGATCCTACGACAGGCAAGGTGGAATATTTTCAGCATCAGCCGGATAATATTCATTCGCTAAACAGCAATAACGTTTTCTGCATTTACCAGGACAACGACAACAGGATATGGATAGGAACAGACAAGGGACTGGATCTGTATGACGCCGGACGTCGTGATTTTACAAGAGTACTGCAGGAGGGCGTAAGCAATACGATCATCTATGACATTTATGAAGATAAAAATAAGACCTTATGGTTTGCTACGTATAATGACGGCCTGATATTCTACAATAAGAAAACCGAACAGTGGGACAGGGTAACAGCTGATGGCATGAACAAGCTGACCTGTCTGTATGATGATCACCAGGGCAACCTGTGGATGGGTTCAGATGGTGGTGGACTGCATAGATATAACTTCAGTACAAAGCAGGTAGAGCCTTACAATGATAAAGCGGGTATTAATGCGAACGTGGTGTATGGTATCCGGCAGGATGATGCAGGGCTCATGTGGGTCACTACGAATAATGGTATTTACAGTATAGACCCTGCAAAGGGGAAAACGAGGCACTTTACGCCGCAGGACAATCTGCAAAGCCGGCAATTCAATTACAGGGCATTCTATAAAATGTCTGACGGTAAGTTATTTGCCGGTGGTATCAAGGGTTTTAATGCTTTTTATCCTGAGAAGGTTTCTACAGCTACTGATAAGATCCGTGTATCTTTCACCAACTTCCAGTTATTCAACAGGAATGTACCTATATCTGAAGATGGTACATTGCCAAAGCAGATCAATTACACCAATAAGCTGGTACTAAAGCATGATCAGTCGGTCATCAGTTTTGAGTTTGCAGCCCTCAATTTCAGTGCGCCTGAGAAGCTGAGTTATGCGTATAAGATGGAAGGCTTTGATCCGGACTGGAACTATGTAGGTGACCAGCGGAAAGCTACGTATACTAATTTGTCGCCCGGCACTTATACATTCAGGGTAAAAGCCACGGCGGAAAAGAGCAACTGGGATGTGCCTGAATCCACTATGAAGCTGATCATACGACCACCATTCTACCGGACTACGCTGGCGTATATCATTTTTACCCTGCTGGCGCTGGCGGTGGCGTACTGCATATATCGGTATTCCTCCAATCGTATCCGAAGGCAAAACCAGATCAAAATAGAGCGCCTGAAGAATAAGGAAGAGCAGGAGTTTTATGCAAGAAAAATTGAATTCTTTACGGTCATGGCGCATGAGATAAGGACACCTTTATCGCTGATCATTGCGCCATTGGAGAAACTGCTTGCTATGAACAAATGGCAGCATGAAGAAAAAGAACAGCTGGCTATTATGGATGAGAATGCGGAGCGATTGATGGACCTGGTGAATCAGCTGCTTGATTTCCGGAGGATAGAGAGTGATGCGTATGAGATTCGAAAAGAGGAAGTAGAAATTATATCGCTGGTACAGTCTATTTATTCCCGCTTTTCTTCACTGCCTTACCAGAAGGATATTGAGTTCACCATGAGTACTCGGGTGAGCAGGTTATCGTTACATGCAGATCCTGAAGTATTGAATAAGATACTGAGTAATCTCCTCATTAATGCATTCAAATTTGCAAAGAAGAAGGTAAACATCACTGTTTTTGATATGGCAGGTGCTGAAGGCGAAGACCCGCGGCTCTGTATCAGTGTGGAGGATGACGGCATTGGTATTCCTGCTGCTGATATGAAGAACATTTTTAAGCAGTTCTTTACCATGGCGAGGGAGAGCCAGGAGTACCGGAATCCGGGCGCAGGTATAGGTCTGGCGTTGGCTAGCTCGCTGGCTGAAAAGCACGGTGGTAAGCTGTTGGTGGAAAGCAGGGAAGGGGAGAAGACTATTTTCACATTGGAACTGCCAGTCACAGCACAGCGGCCATCACTCCCTGAGCGCAGTTATGAGGAAAGGATCATCGACGAAGAAAGGCCATTGATCCTGGTGGTAGAAGACGACGCAGCTATACAATCGTTCCTTGCTGACAGTTTTCATGAAAACGGGTATAATGTTGTGAAGGCGGCTAATGGTAAAGCCGCTCTGCAACTGATAGAGGAACATTCCATTGACCTGGTGATCTCTGATATCATGATGGCAGAGATGGATGGTCTGGAGTTATGTCACGAGGTGAAAACGAATATTGAGTACAGTCATATTCCTTTTGTGCTGCTTACAGCGAGAGGTAACAGCGAGTCAGAATTAAAGGGAATAGAGGCAGGCGCCGATGCTTATATCATGAAACCGTTCAAATGGAAGCACATTGCAGCGGTAGTCAAGAACCTGATCGCTTCCCGGGAGAAGCTGCGCCTGAAATTCTCCGAGCAGCCCAACAGTGATGTGAGTGTACTGGCTACCAATAGCAGGGATAAAGCGTTTATGGAAAAGGTGGTGAGTATTATTGAAGAGCGGATCATTGATCCGCAGCTTTCTGTGGAAGAGTTGAGCCGGGATAT
The DNA here is from genome assembly GCF_900102545.1 of Chitinophaga filiformis. GTDB lineage: Bacteria > Bacteroidota > Bacteroidia > Chitinophagales > Chitinophagaceae > Chitinophaga > Chitinophaga filiformis. The sequence goes on from NZ_FNBN01000003.1 coordinate 759,507, forward strand.
GGCGATGAGCCGTTCCAACCTGCATAAGAAACTGAAGTCGCTCTCAGGCTATGTGCCTAATGAGCTCATAAAGCTGGTGAGGCTGAAGCATGCTGGAAGGCTGCTGCAGGTGGGTGAGCATACGGTGACGGAAGTGGCTTATATGACTGGGTTTAGTTCTCCGTCGTATTTCTCGAAGTGTTTTTTACAACAGTTTAAGGTAACGCCGAAGGAGTATGCTGATAATAAAACGAAACTGGGTGCGCAGGATGTGGATGATCTGATTAAGTAGTAACTTGTCCCGGATATTATTTTTTTACCCCAATGATGGTACTATCCTGTTACCAACACGACTTCCTATAGATATCCTATTAATAACCATTAGCTATCCTTGAAAATTGCTTAAGCTACGACTGTGTAGACTATTGAGCATAAGTCCTTAAAACCCAAATCAATGAGAACACAACAATGGATCAGAGCAGGCGTGATGTCCTGTGCTTTCCTGATGATGTCTTTATTTTCCTTCGCACAATTTAAGGTGATCGGTTACATGCCCTCCTGGTCAGGGGATGTAAATGCTGTGCAATACAGTAAACTTACTCACATTAACTATGCGTTTGTCCTACCTACTGCTACAGGCGGTTTGCAGGGTGTTGACAATCCTTCAAAACTGCAAAGCCTTGTTTCGCTGGCGCATGCCAATGGCGTTAAAGTGCTGATCTCCATTGGTGGCTGGAACAATGGTGATGACAGTGGATTTGAATCATTGGCGGGGAACAGTAGTTACCGTACTAATTTCACCACGAGCGTTATGAATTTTGTGAATCAGTATAACCTGGATGGTGCTGATATTGACTGGGAGTATCCGGATCCGGGAGCTTCTGCCAATAATTATACTGCCCTGATGACTCAGTTGGCTACTGCTTTACATGCACAAGGCAAACTGTTGACTGCAGCGGTAGTAGGTACTGGTGGTGAAGGAGTATCCAGCGCTGTATTCTCTCAGGTAGATTTTCTGAACCTGATGGCTTATGACTATAACAACTATGATCACTCTACCTATGCCTATGCATCACAATCTATATCTTATTGGAAAGGTAGAGGATTACCTGCCAACAAGACCGTACTGGGTGTTCCTTTTTATGGTCGTCCGAGCTGGGAGAGCTATGCTGCATTGATAGCAAGAGGCGCCAGTCCGTATTCCGATACTTATAGTGGTGTTGGTTACAATGGTATCACTACTATTAAAAGTAAGACTGACCTGGCCTGGGATCAGGGTGGCGGTATTATGATGTGGGAACTTTCCCAGGATGCTGTTGGTACTTATTCCCTGCTTTCTGCTATTCACGATGAAGTGGTTATAAAAGGCGGTGGCAATGGAGGTAATAAAGCGCCAGTGGTGAATATTACTTCTCCTGCAGGAGGTGCCGCCTTTAATGCACCTGCTTCTGTTACTATTACTGCTTCAGCTTCTGATCCGGATGGTTCAGTTACTAAAGTGGAATTTTATAATGGCGGTGTTAAGCTGGGAGAAGCTACTTCCAGTCCTTATTCCTATACATGGACAAATGTAGGGGCAGGTAATTATACGCTGAGTGCAAAGGCTACCGATAATGCAGGAGCAGTTACTACGTCTTCAACAGTGGCTATTGTGGTAAATGGTACCGGTGGTGGTAATTGTGACGGCATTGCTGCATGGTCAGCTTCGGCAGTGTATACAGCAAACATGCAGGTTGTTTACAATAGCAAAATATATACTGCTAAATGGTGGACACAGAATGAACAACCTGACACACATGCTGGCGACGGACAGGTGTGGAAATATGAAAGAAATTGTGGTGGTACGAATCCTGGTAATACCTCCCCGGTGGTAAGTATTACTTCTCCTGCGGGCGGTGCTTCATTTACAGCTCCTGCTTCAGTGACTATTACTGCTTCTGCAAGTGATGCAGATGGTAGTATTGCTAAGGTGGCATTTTACAATGGTAGTACTAAACTGGGTGAATCAAGCAGTGCGCCTTATTCTTATACCTGGACTAATGTTGCTGCAGGAAGTTATACACTTACGGCGATTGCTACAGATAATGGTGGTGCGACTACTACCAGTGGTGGAGTATCTATCTCTGTGAATGGAACAGGAGGAACAGGTAACTGTGCCGGTGTACCTGCTTATGCACCATATCCTGCGGTATATAACATGGGAGATAAGGTTGTGTATAATGGAAATCTCTATGAATCACTTTCCAACGGGCTGTATAACGTTACGCCAGGAACTGCTGATTATTGGTGGAAGCCATTGGGTGCTTGCTCCGGTAGTGCAAAACTGGCGGTGGCGAATATGACATCTGTTAGTCCTACTCCAGCGGTTAAAGCACTGGTTGTTTATCCGAACCCAGTGACTGGTTCAACTGTGCAGATTCAGGTGAATGCAGCGGCTGCTGAGAAGATTTATGTAGAGGTATGGGGTATTAAAGGTGATAGGCCTGTGTTGCGTAAGCAGTATGTTGGTAGTGCGAAAGGTCAGCAGGTGATCAGTGTTGATATTAGTGAGGTGCCAAAGGGTACCTGGATTATAAAGACAGTTAATGCGGCTGGTACGCGTAAAGAAAGTGCGAAAATAGTTCGCATGTAGTTTTAAATAAGTGAAATGAAATGATGAAGGCCGTCTCGGGGTGAGGCGGCCTTTCCTCGTGCGCAGTTCCTGTGAGGTGCAATTAATCAGAGCATGACACATCGAAGGTTGCAGCAGCTTGGTTGTTTCAATTCCGTACGGTACAATTCAAACAGTAAATAAAGCCCTACTAACGGAAATAATAGCACAGTTTCAATTCCCCTACGGGTACAATTTATACTCCGAATATCGCGTGCTCTTTTAAGGCCTATCAGCGGTTTCAATTTCTCTGAGGCACAATTGAGAGATAGCGCAATCTGCTATGCCTGTTTTCATAGCGTAAATGTATCAATTCCTCTACGGTACAATTCAAATTATTTTGACCGGCCACTAAACTGATTTATACGATATTTCAATTCTCTACGGTGCAATTTAAACACTCTGGATCTATAACAAAAGACGTGTAACCTTTGTTTCAATTCCTTTGGGTACAATTCAGACAAACACCACCACGCGGGCTTACAACCTCGATGTGAAGTTTCAATTCCTATATAGTACAATTGAGATATTACACAAATGCTACCGAAGGGTTAATTGCTGTTGCGTTTCAATTCCTATATGGTACAATTCAGAAGATAGCCATTGATAAATACCGTTTATTGCCGTAGCCTTTCAATTCCTATACGGTACAAATCAGACGGGATATTGAACTCAGTATACAGGTAATCATCACCAATCTTTCAATTCCTATATAGTACAATTCAAACAAATTGGTCTATAAATGTCCTGGCCATGTTTTCTTTCTTTCAATTTCTATATGATACAATTCAGATGACTGCCGTCTCTCATGGTCTGCATTACGGTATCTTCTTTCAATTCCTCCATGGTACAATTCAGACTGTTCTACCTTATCCGCTATCCACGCATAGTCCACCGTTTCAATTCCTCTATGGTACAATTCAGACAGTAATATAACAGATCAGTGTTTGACGCTGTTTCTCGTTTCAATTCCTCTATGGTACAATTCAGACTAATCGGCGATCCGCGCATTAGCGAGATAGTGATCGGTTTCAATTCCTCTATGGTACGATTCAGACCTTTAAAGAATCCAGCAACACCGCTTTCCGGGTTGGGTTTCAATTCCTCTATGGTACAATTCAGACCAGTATTATCCATGTCTTCCATCAAATTATCATCAAAGTTTCAATTCCTCTATGGTACAATTCAGACTGCTGTTGCAGCTCAATCGGCATCATTCAATATCAGGTTTCAATTCCTCTATGGTACAATTCAGACCGGTTAAGGATGAACTGGCAGCCGTATTCGAACTCGTTTCAATTCCTCTATGGTACAATTCAGACCAGTAGGGATCAATCAGGCAATCAAGGTAATGTTTGTTTCAATTCCTCTATGGTACAATTCAGACCTTACCGAGAAAGGTCTTAAATGCCGCCAGGCTGGGTTTCAATTCCTCCATGGTACAATTCAGACAAAGACTTTAATAGATAATGCCTCACCAACTACCATGTTTCAATTCCTCTATGGTACAATTCAGACCGGTTATAACCAAGTGTCCATACACGTTTCTTATATGTTTCAATTCCTCTATGGTACAATTCAGACTATCAAAAATACAAAACATGCTAGTCCTGCGTGGAGTTTCAATTCCTCTATGGTACAATTCAGACTCGCACTGCAATTGGATAAATAGAGTGTTCCCCACCGTTTCAATTCCTCTATGGTACAATTCAGACTCTATCTAAATCCGCTTTGTTGTCATCCTCATCATGTTTCAATTCCTCTATGGTACAATTCAGACTATTACCGATAGCCTTCTTGGCTTCCCTTATACGTGTTTCAATTCCTCTATGGTACAATTCAGACAGAAGATCAATAATAAGTTCGCTTAATCTTCTACATAGTTTCAATTCCTCTATGGTACAATTCAGACCGCACACTCCTGAATACAGCTACGTAGTAGGTAAAAGTTTCAATTCCTCTATGGTACAATTCAGACAGGTACCCAACTGTGCCTAACCAGTCTTTTTCGATTGTTTCAATTCCTCTATGGTACAATTCAGACTAATCTGACAGCTGTTGCAATATTCTTTGCAACATTGTTTCAATTCCTCTATGGTACAATTCAGACAAATTTATAGTGTTATTGGTTCGACAAATTGAATAGTTTCAATTCCTCTATGGTACAATTCAGACCATCCATTGTCCGTTTCACGCGCCACCTCTATCTCGTTTCAATTCCTCTATGGTACAATTCAGACTTGATTAGTAACTGCATGCGTTAGTTTTTCTTACCTCGTTTCAATTCCTCTATGGTACAATTCAGACAGGTCTGGCAATAAATGCATGGTCCGGATCATCACGTTTCAATTCCTCTATGGTACAATTCAGACCAACCAGTATGCGGCTTATCTGCTCCGTTGCATCATGTTTCAATTCCTCTATGGTACAATTCAGACCCGCTTAAAAAAAACAAATCAAATATCTGATTATCAGCGAAATAATCTAGTCTCAACTACAGCGGTTACATCTCCCAAGTCGTCCACCTATAAAAGTAGAATTTCTCCCGGACTTAGACGACGATTCTAATAATTTGACAATTAATATATTGTGTATTTGGGCATAAGTCTGCGAGTTCAAAGCTCCAAATAATTCTTAACCTCGACGCTTACAACATATTATCAATTTCATTCTTTTCTCTTCCGATAACCTGTTTTTCCAGCCATTTTTCCTGTCGGGTTTTAAAGATAATAAGGCTGTCTTTCCGGGTATCCATAATTAACTCAGCTTCAAAAATGAGCTCCTTTAATTGCACCGGACTTAATTCCCCTTCAAATACGCTGTTTTGGATCCAATGAAGGTATCTTCTGCAGAGTTTAAGCATTTTGGATACTCGCTTTTCTTCAATATCGTATACAAGTATAATATACATGATTACCACCACGCTTTAAAAGGTTTATACTCCTCTATATTTAGCATATGCTTGGTTAATTTGTAGCATTCCAGTTTAACGAGGTGTTTGTAGCTGACATTCCTGCCAAGAGACCGGTGTTTGATCGTTTCGTTGATTTTCTCATCCCAGGCTTTAACAATGATCTTTCTTCCGCTTTCCTTCAATAGGCAGCTATTTAAATTGTGGTCGAAGTCACCAGGTTGTATTTGTTTCTTATTTAGTAGGGAAAATATTAGACGGTCTGCCAGTATTGGCTTGAAGATCTCGGACAGATCTAAAGCCAGTGAATACCGTCGCTCACCTGGTTGATGCAGGAAGCTGATAGTGGGATTGAGCTGGGTATGATAAATCATTTCAAGGCATAGGGTGTAGCATAGGCTGTTAATAAAAGAGATCATTGCATTGACTTCATTCGAAGGCGGCTGCTTGCTACGTTGACCCATTTCAAAATCGTTAATAATAGCGGAAAAAGCGTCATAATAGCTTAATCTGACGTTTCCTTCAATCCCCATTAGCATTTCAATATCAATTGCTGATGATATACTTTCGGTTAAAATTTCGATCCGGCTGATCTGTTCTGATGTGTCTTTCTGCCGGTTGTTGTAATATCTAAGATTCTTCAGCATATTAAAAGCTGCTCCTTCCGTTAATTTCTGTGCGAGGGATAATCTTTTTCTGGCGTTCGAATAAAGATTTGTTTGGGCAATGAGCATTTTTCCTGCCAATAAATAATCTTTTGGCATATAAGACCCGGTATAGTGCTCATAATAGTCGAAGAAGTGAACACTGATGTGTTCTTTTCCAAGGAAGTTATAAAGTGTGCTATTGGTGTCCAGACTGCCGAAAACGTATAGGTTATCAACCGTTTCAACAGGTATGTACTTTGTGGAAGATTCATTCCCCCGCTCATCTATTGCAGAGAATTTAAGTGTATTGTCTTTCCGGCTCATTCGGCCGGGGTTAAACAAATAGTATGATTTTTTCATCTAGCCAGAAATTATTCAGAAGAGTAACAAAATTCGTAGTAAGAGCATCTTTTGCAAATTGAACTGTTCAGAAGTTGAGGACATACCGGATTATGTATGATTGTGTTGATTTGTTCAATACAAAGTTGCAGATATACCCGGTCACTATCTGAGAAAGATATTGATTTTGTTTGCCGTAATTTCGGATACTCAATAATACCTGTAACGCCGGTCACGTTATTCTGCGCCAGCAACCATATATAATATTTGACCTGCCATTCATGCGCATCTTCCATACTGCCCGATTTCTTTATTTCATGTATAACCTTGTTCTTCGCATCGTAAAAATCAATTTTACTTCCTCCTATTTCAATCTCCGTATATTTTTCGGCTCTTTGTGGATAACTGTTTTCTCCAATTAGTTTCCCTTCCGCGACTAAATCGGACGTATGCTCAAGTGTAATACCATTTGTGAATAACCACAATTTTCGATGGCAAACATGATAGTAGTTAATATGGGTTGCTGTTATATTCATTCCTATCGGTACAATTAACATCGGACAGATAATCAGTTAGCCTGGTTTTCAAAGTCAAAATGGCCAATCATTTCCACCAATCTCTGCTCTGCCTTCTCCAGCGCGTCAGCACTTCCTACTGAACCTGCTATATGACTTGAAGCAATTGGAGTAATGAATAACTCAGCCTTTGTTGATTCATCAATCTTAGGGACTGCCTGAGGACGTTCTGTATCGTCTCTTAAGTCGCCCCGAATGGCATAGGCAATCTGATTGGCGTTGTCACTTATAGCCAAAGCAACAGTTTCCATCAGGCTAAAAGTGCGGGACTGGTTGGATGTTATCCTCCAGTTAATTAAGGCCTTGGCTAAAGCGGGAATGATCTCTTCTCTTCTTTCTTTCGGGCAGATCAGGCATTTACCGAATATATTAGCCCCTTCTAACCAGCCTTCGGACCGAAGCTTCTTTTCAATGTTCGGGAAGAGCTCAGGTTCGAGTTTATTGGTAGAAACACAGAACAGTGTGCGTAAGTCAATAGCAACATCGTAGGTAAATAACCCACTGACGCGGGTCTGATCCTGTATAAATGCCCGGCTGGGTAAGGTTCTCTTGTTGCTTGTCAGCCACTCATCCAATTCTTCTTTCGAGAGTTGCGCACCACGCTTTTTGTTATCTAACCAAAACACTTTTACTTCATGGTGTTCCGGATGAGACGTTCTGTCGAAGGTGAGATTTTCAGTTGGGTACTCAATGCCTCCCAAAAGTGGATGTAAAGGACGCATGGCGGAGAAGGAGAGAGGACTTCTTCTTTTTACCCCGAAGCTTCCGCTTTCAGCCTTCATATACCCCCCCAGCAGCTGGTCGGTAAAAGAAGGATCACATGGAGAGTGAGGTTCTTTCTGGCTTGCCTTATTATCTTTTTTGTCGATTTCCCAGTTGAAGGTCATTGCAGAGAAGGGCATATTTAATGCTTCCAAAACAGAGCGCTTTACCTGCTGACCACTGGAGTAAGCCATTTTTCTTCCAAATTGTGGATCAACATAAAATTTCTGTCCGTCGTTTACTGCAAATACAGTATGTTGGGCATGACGTAGCCCTCTCAGGTAAATGAATGGTATAGTTTTCATGTGTCTACTTATTAATTATTTACTTTTTGATAAGCATATTCAAAACGGATAAGCGTTACAAAGAGAGGAAAGTTGTCCGAAGGCATCCTGATAACCTGATCAACCACATTACGGAAAACATCTTTGTTGTCTGCTTGCAGTATCTGGGTAAGCCGGTCAATAAATGTCCGGATATTGGATGCGCTTCTGGTTTCTTCTGAAAGCGTATCCAGGTCTTTTTTTCCCCTGTTGGGGATGCGTTCAAAGTCGATCAGTGATTTCGCGACTTCTGAAGCTAATTGATGCAGGTCTGTTTTGTTAAGCATAGCAATTATCCATAGTTTTAAAAGGTGATAATGAATGAATGATGTCTCGTCCGAAAATTTGAAGTCTTTGCCCTGGGCATAAGGAACTGAACCCTTAGGCATGAATTCCCTGAGCTTAGCTGGTTCCATTGCTCTTAAGCCTATACTTCCGTTTCTGCAGGCGGACTTAAAATTGTAAAATGTTTCGAGTGATTCAATATGTCCGTCATTTAATACAGAACCTTCTTTATTAATGAAGACTTTATCCCTGAATTCGTATAAATGCTGAATGTCTGGAAGATATACCTTAATAAATCCGATGGTTGTATTGGTTTGTGAAAGGTTGTAGGCATATATGATGATTTCTTTTGAAGGGTATTTCTTAGACAGCCGGAAAAATACCTTAGACCATTTCTGAGTAGGAATAGCCAACCCACCAATCCCTTCAACAGGCTCAATGTCGTTATAGTTAAAGCTATCTTCTTCAAAATCTTCCAATAGGGTTAGGGATAGCCAATGCCCATTCCATGTCTCAATTTGTTTGTCCTTTACATCAGGTGTTTGCTGAAGGAACTTCCGGTAATGTTTCCAGCCATTGAAAAGGCTTAACAGTATTTCTTCTTCATCGATCAGCATAGCAAATCCGCCATTAACTCCTATAGCTAATGCTTCACCTATCCATGAAGCATAGATCTCTTCCTCATCGATGTTGAAGTTCATGTTTGTTAATTGGCCGGAAGACGTTGCCTGTATCTCCTCTGCGGCAAATCCTACGTAAGTCGCCCCACTGGGAATGCCAGTTCTGATCTTATTTTTCAGGTTCTCAAATTGTGCCAGAGACCTGCCGCCATGCCTGGCAACATCTTCTTCCCTCGGCCTTTGGAAGAATGGAGAATTCCCCACATGCATTAAATGTGATTCGTCCCGGAAGAACAGAGGAAAGAATACCTCTTCAAAGAATTGAGCGCCTGAATAGCTTTCATCTTTGTTGTATCTTTTTCTGTAAAGATTAAGGAATTTCTTTCCGATATAGCTTGTATACATTTTATAAGAAATTATCGTGTTCAGTTAATTGTAACCCAAACATATTATAAGCATCCGCACGCTGAGGTATTACGAAAGGATATGAACCCACTTCTAATTGCTCATATCGGTTTTTATATTTCATAATAGTCTGGTAGTTGACAGGGATTTCAAATTGTTGCCTGGTCTCCCAATCAGCATTTAAGTAGGCATCTCTGTCGCTTTCAAGGATGCAGGCGGCTCCCTCTATTTTCAGCGCATCTATTAGAATAGACTTTTTATTGTCGGTAAGTTCTTTAAGGATATATCTATCGTTTCTATAAACCAGATGTATGTCAATTTCTTTAGTGTTTATTTCCGGATAAACCTTATCCAGCTTTTCCTGCAAGGAATTTTCTTTTAGTAATCCGAAGTTTTCCGGTAGTTGATCAAAGCTGGCGTTAAGTATGTCCGATTTATATGGCAAGGGGTTGCCGCCAGGCTTGATAACATGAATTGGTTTGTATTTACCTAATGTATGCTCGTTCCTTATCCTGTTTATTCGTCCAAATCGTTGTATTAGGCTGTCCAATGGTGCACATTCCGTGATCATTCTATCAAAGCTAATATCGAGGCTGACCTCCACCACTTGTGTAGATACAACAATGCAAGGCCTTAATCCGGACGTCCCGTTAACAGAGCCCCCTCCGTTAAATTCCCGTTTTAATTTTGTTTCCAATGTAACCCGGTCCGCTCTTTTAAATCTGCTATGAATAAGCATTTTAGGAATGTTCGGGAAATCATCCAGAAGTTTTTCAAATGCAGACTGCGCCTTTTTAATTGTGTTGAATATCAGGAGTACTTTTTCACCGTTTGCGAACGCCTCCTCCAGGATGTCATTTATCGGTTCTTCATCCTCTAGTTTATCTATAAGATGCCGGTCAAATGTATGGAGAACAGGAGCAGGTAACTTTACTTCATAGACCTTGTCTGCTCCACCTAATATTTCGAATAGTTGCTTATAAAGAGCGGTAGGCATGGTTGCAGTGCCTATGTGAACGTTGCAGTTTAATCTGATCAATGTTTTTACAAGTTCCAGCACCATTGCCATAGAAAAATCTGAATAGGTATGGATTTCGTCGAGTATGATATCAGTACCTTGCAGATCCAGTAACATGTTTTCATATCCCTTTATCCCGAATATGATGGCTGCCAGTTGATGAGGAGTAAGCACTTTTACTGAAGAACCAACTAATGGTTGAAGGATTTGCTCATCGTTGTTGTCTTTTGTGACGATTCGGGATGTTGCATGCAGCAGACGGATATCTTTATTGGGAACATTTTCCTTTATTCTTTCCCACATTGCGTTGATTGAGGCCTGGAATGGCAGTATATAAAAGATCCTGTTCCTGCATCTTCTGAGAAGGAAGTCGGTTTTTCCCGCTCCTGTGGATGCTATTAAAAATGTATGTTTTCTGATGTCGTCAGAAGAAAGTAAGGATAGAGGATAGATACTATTTTTCCGTTTTTCCCCATGGTAATATTTCAAATCGGGGACTTCAAATAAAGATCCTAATTGCTGCTGTGTGTTATGCATAAATGCTGAAGCAAAATGATCAGCTGATTTTAGTAAGCCGCGTAGCAGAGATACCCCATTTTTCTTTTTATCACAGTAATTGACTACATAATTTAGTGCTGCCATTGCTTCTTCTCTGGATATTTCCCTGGTCGGAAGTCCAAAATGCCTGATCACGTCCATGCCATGAATGCGCCATTCTTCCCAATCTTTCAGATGGTTGTCCAGGGTATCCCGGAATCTTGTAAGATCCAGAATGCCTTTACCTCCCGGATCATTAACAATTGACTTATGATGTGCAATAACAAGATCTATTAAAATATCCCATTCGGGTGCAGGAAAGCAGGGGAGGAATGCTAAGGATGAGATTTCATGTCTATGAATGAAGTCCCATTCAAAATTGCCCAGTAAAGATGTTCCTTTTTGATGGTATATCTTTCTCTGGAAATGTGGATGAGCTTTACCCAGATCATGCAAAATAGCTCCTTTCCTGGCTGTTTCCGGGTCTATATTCAGATTGAATTTTTTTACAAATAGTTCTATTGCCGACACTACATGCTGTGTGTGCTCAAGTAGCGATAAATTACCTTCATGAACACTTTTGGCCAAAATAGGATATGTCATCTTCATAGCGGGACCTGATTGGGTTACCATATATTTTTAACTCGCCAAACATCTCAACTGCATTGTTATACCGGTTATGCCCGACCTTGAATCCGGTTTCGGCTGTAGCCGCCAGCAATTCAAAGCCATCAAGCTTTTCCAGTATTTCTTCATCAGCCATAAATTGATGTTCAGGAAAAAGCAGATCTTCATTTCTGCATAAACAGACTGTTTGTGTCATTGCAATCTCAGCGTCAGATTGATTTTCAAAGGCGAGATATAAGTTTGGATTGATTAGTATTCCCCGGTTTATTATACCAATGTTGGTTTTATATTGATTCTTATCCTTATAAATATTGATTCCGCCCTTTGACCAGGTTCTTTCCTGTTGAATGTCTATGCCCTGATAGTTGAGGCGATGGCGCTTGATTTTTAATATTTTTCCATGGAAATCTTCATTTAATAAATCAGGGAATAGTTTTTTCTCAATACCTTCAATTATGGAAGGTGTCAGGAATTGTTGGCTGAAGGTTTCGCTGTCTCTGACAGCTGTCCAGGGTTTAATAAACCCGAATGGTCCCGAGTACTTTACGATATGATAATTCATGCTTTTTCTATTTTAATGCACCAAAGCCAATGCCTGTACTATTACCTACCCCCACATGCCAGGCAAATTCAATCTGTTCAGGCGTACCTTCTATAATAACCGGGCAGATATTAACCCTGTTCCCGATTTCTTTATACTTAATAATCTTTGTTCTGGGACTTGGATATGCCGCATCAAAAGCTACTCTGAGACCTTCACCGGGTAAGCCGGCAATTGCTAGTTTTTTCTGAAGTGCTTCTGTCAGGTATTGGCTGGCATTGGGATCATTGTGCTCTATATGCTTTTCATTATTGTCCTGCCTTCTTTTAATAAGTATTGGACTGGCGGTACGAAAAACTTCCTTGTTGGAAAAGACCGGAGGTGCTGTTATTTGTACTCCGGAAACCTTAATCCCGAACCCGATTACAGGGTCCAGCCTTATGCCATAAAGTATTCTTTTTAGTAATTTGTCATCATACGCGCTGATGAAGAAGGATGATCTGTCTGTAGTCCTGATGCCATGAGAACTTGTGTTTACTTGTTGGAACCACGAGAAGGAATAGAGACTGGTTTTGTCATGTACCTCATTTTCTGGACCTATCCATTTGTGAAGCACTCCGGTCAGGTAGTGTTGATAATTGAAGGGCACCGTTTCAGTGCTCCTGGTGATCTGTAGGTGTAATCTCATAGTAGTGAAATATTTATTGGAATCAAAATTCACCAGGTATGGGGACATCGTATGAGCGCGATATTACTAAATGAAGACCTTGAATAGGTTAATTACATGTTAATAGGGAAAAATCCCCCTCGGCGTTAATCAAATAATTGCAGCCTGCGCTATCTGTATGTTGGGGCGCCTTCTTTTGCCTGGCGTAATATTTGAATCTTTCAGCTGTAACAATAAGCTGAGATCAACATGAATACGAAAGGTGAATTCTATTCCGGCACAAGCGGACTGGTGCTGCCCGTAGCCAATAAACTAGGCTTCCTGCCAGCTTATAAAGATAAAAGCAGGCTTTCCTATTATGCTTCTATGTTCAATAGCCTTGAGGTAAACAGCTCATTTTATAAAATTCCAATGGCGACAACTACAAGGCGGTGGGCAACAGAAGTACCAGCCGGATTTAAGTTTACATTTAAATTATTCAGAGGAATTACTCATAATAAAGCACTTGCCTTCGAGGAAGCACTGGTAGAAAAGTTCATGCATGTAATAGACCAGGTAGGTGTCAAGAAAGGCGCCTTGTTGGTGCAGTTCCCGGCGAGTATACGCTTTGACAGTTTCTCACAGTTAGAACTCCTGCTGACTATCATTCGGGAATACGATCCGAAGAAAACATGGCAATTAAGTATTGAGTTCAGGCATATCTCATGGTATCGGAAAGAGACATATAAACTGTTGGCAAGATATCACGCAGCAATTGTCATTCACGATATGCCCAAATCCATTCCTCCTGAGGTAAAGTCCCGGCTTGACTTCGAGTATGTAAGATTTCACGGACCTGCAGGAGATTATAAAGGTGGGTATTCAGATGAGGTGTTACAAGGATATGCAGATAAGATCAATACCTGGTTAGCAGAAGGGAAGACTGTTTACGTCTATTTCAATAATACCATTGGCGATGCACTCAAAAACTTGATAAAGCTCAATGAATCTATTGTGAAATAAACGCACATTTGTAATATGATCATCCGCAAAAGAGAACATTGGTTCAGAATGTTATTTGTATGGCATGGGTCAGTGCTACCCAAGCTATTACCACGATTAATACTGTTATTCAGCATTGCTGTTGCCGTAGTCTATTTTCACGGAAGGCTCCTGACATACAAAATCCCATTGAACCCCGCGCCGTTCACCCTGTTTGGGATAGCGCTGGCCTTGTTCCTGGGTTTCCGCAACAATGCAAGCTATGACCGCTTTTGGGAGAGTCGTAAGCTTTGGGGAGCATTATTGAATGATACACGTTCCCTTACGAGGCAGGCATTATCTTTTACGAACTTCGCAGATGGCGACAAGACAGCACTCAGCTTCGTACAGCTGTCGATCGCACTTACTTATGCACTGAAGCACCAGTTAAGAGGGACAGACGCGCAGGATGATCTGAAGAAAAGACTCTCAGAAACGCAGTTCGCAGTTGTTGAGAATGCACATTTCAAGCCTATTATTATCATGCGGTTGATGGCAGAATGGGTACAACATTTAAGGCTGCAGGGAAGGATAGACACTATTCAGCAGGTGGCTATTGATCAGAACCTGGATAAACTGTCTGATATAATAGGCGGTTGTGAGCGGATAGCATCTACGCCTATACCTTATAGCTATCGTGTACTATTGCACCGGACAGTCTACATATATTGTTTCCTGCTGCCGTTTGGATTGGTGGATAGCCTTAGCTGGTTTACGCCATTTATTGTGGCGTTTATTGCGTACACGTTTGTTGCGCTGGAAGCAATAGCGGATGAAATCGAAGATCCTTTTGGAACAGAAGCGAATGATCTTGCACTGAATGAGATGTGCCGGGTGATTGAAGGGAGTTTAACAGAGATGACCGGCGAACCGTGGCGTGATGGTGATGTTGTGAGAGGTAAGGTGATCGATTAGCCACACACTGATTAGCATCAAAAATGCGAACAATATAAGTACCTGGAAAACCATCACCAGGCATAGCTCCGCCAACCTACTTTTAAAGTGGGGGCAATACATGTCAAAATAATCTGTGCTGGCAAATTGAAAAATATACAGACAAAGCTCCTCAACCAGCAGGAAGCCATTCGTAAACAGTGAAGACGGTTTTATGTAAGTAGCAACTCCTTCACCGTCTGACACCCCGGCAAATTTTCCGCTATTATAGCCGATTCCAGGCCGATGGTAAGCCGACAGCAAGCTATCCGAGCGCTGCGGAAAGATTAACTAACTCCTATAGGTCTATCTTTTTGATGTGCCTGGTCGATTCAACTTAAACAGTAAAATCGCGGTCACTATATTTCGCGAAACCCATCGTCATGACACGATATACAGTGTACTGAGTTGCTGAATATTTTACTTAATTTATTGATAATCATCTGGTATATTCGGTGGCATAGCTGTTGCGAAGAGTATTTGGACTTATAGCATATAAACCACCTTTTACTCAAAACTTACCTGATGGAAACAAATAGCATGACTGTAGTGAATGTAGGACCAATACTGGAGGACCTGCTTACAACGATAAAAAAGGAAGCTATTCCTGAATATGTTTACCTGAATCGTTCTGCTCCTGCACTTCATCGGAATGCGTTAGGCATCATGGAAGATACATTGCCTGAGATATTAGTGCTATTAGGTATTCGTAGCCTTATGGTGAATAGCAGTTATGATTACACCCCACTGAATACATTACGTATTGACATTCCCGAAGCTACGAAAGAAGAATATTTATGGCCCTATCTGAGAAAGGATGAAGTGATCAGAGAACTACAGTCCTTGTTCAGGAATTGCCGTATGGTAGGTTTTGATAACTGGGCGGCCATGTCAAGTGCTTCAAGTGTATGGGATGGGCTGTTAAGTGACGTAATCAAGCCCCTTGAACGGAATGACCTTGAATTCCTGTTTTACCTTGGAGATCCGGTAGAGAAACTATCCTTCCAGGTCGGCGAGGCACTTGACATTGTAAGCGACTTTTCACAAAACGGACAGGTGACTTTTGCCCTTGATGAAGGGGAGGCCATTAACCTGTGGAAGATGCTTAATGGCGTTGGTAAGGATGTTTCATTGGGAGAACAAACCTATGTAGATTTCCGGAGGAAGTATTATTCCATTTTCAGAACAATGGATATTGCCCGTGTACTGATTTATTCAGCCTCCACCGCAATGGTATTTACCGCGAAAGAGCAGTTTGCCATTACCCGGAAAATAGTGGATCATGAAATAGAAGTGGCTCCGGATGCACGTTTGAATTATATTGTTGGCTTTAGTACAGGATTAGCCCTGGGGCTTAGCATGGCGCATTGTATCGCGCTGGGACTGATTGTATTCGGGGCACAGGGAGAACTGAAGGCAAGTCCGGAGAAAAAGGACCTCGTGAGGTATACAGAAGAGTGGATTGCTGATTTGCAAAAAACGGCTACTATAAACCTTTATGGGGAATAATCCAGGTGTAGTCTTAAATAATAGAAAAGAAGACCGTCTCAAATAGTTCTGAGACGGTCTTCTTTTTTAAGCTAATACCAGTTAACATCAGGAGCCGATTTTTAAACGAAAAGTATGGAAATGCAGCTTTTCTGCATCTGGTTTATAAACTGCCTCATGGATTTCCTGTTTATTCTGCTGTTATCCCTTCGGAGCTATGCTCCACCAGTCACTATTCACGTAGTGGTAGCATTATGCGACAACAAATACCAGGGCATCGTACCCGTGCCTGCTAAGATCGGAAATGGACAGGATCCTGCGAATAATCTTTATTGGGGATGTGGTTATGGTGTCAAAACATTCCTGAAAAAACAGCCGGACTGGCAACTGGTAAAACTGATCAAACAGCCAGCGGCATACATTCACGAACGCCTCATCTTCAAACATCGCAGCTCAGGTGTTTACCTCGTTGCTGATGCTTATGACGGCGCCCGCATGAAGGAAGCTATCACCAATTTCCTGCGTTATGCAGCAGGGCGGGATTGTACCCCCATTCCGGTAGATAATGATACGGTGCCCGCAGGTGGTGATGCCCGCTTGATCTGTTTCGTGGGGCATAACGGGCTGATGGATCTGACACTGCCGGCTTATCCCGTAAAAGCAGATAGCCGCCCCCGTGATGTAGCTGTCTTCGCTTGCTACAGTAAATCCTACTTCTCAGAGCCTATTCGCAAAACGGGCGCAAATCCGCTGATCTGGACTACACATCTCATGTCTCCCGAAGCCTATACGCTGGATGCAATGATAGACAGCTGGTTACAAAAGGAAAAGTCTGGACTCATCCAGGAAAAGGTGGCCCGGACTTATAATCAATATCAGCACTGCGGATTGACAGGGGCAAGGAGACTCTTTTCCACAGGATGGTAAACTAAATAAAATTTTCCCCTGCCGTCAACCCTACTGACATAGGGTTGTCACTCCTGTCATTCAACTTTGTCCTAAATACTAAAAACGGACATATATGACTACACAGGAAATTGCAGACAAATATTATGAGCTGGCTTGTCAGAATAAATACGTCGAAATACAGGATGAGTACTATGGCGACAATGTAATATCCGTAGAACCGGAACATGCGGCCTTAAAAGGAATGCAGATCGTTACAAAAGGGAAACCAGCGGTTGTTGCCAAAGGCGTAGCTTTTCGTGAATTAAGAGAAGAGCTTCATAGTCAATCTTGTAGTGAGCCCCTGGTTGGAGGAGATTTCTTCAGTGTGATACTGAAGAGGGACATCACTTTTAAGAATAAGTCCCGTGTACAACTCGAGGAGATCGGTATATTCCAGGTTAGCGAAGGCAAGATTATATTGGAACAATTCTTTTATTAATCGTAGGGTCTATTATAAACAAAGGCTTCATGTCTGATGATATGAAGCCTTTATCTTATTCAATTTTGTGACACCGGTAGCTAAGCCACCCAATAAAGGCCGGCAGAGAGGGTAATAAAAAAAGGCCGGAGAAATTCTCCGACCTTGGACCAGTGTACCTGGTAACGTGGGTTGAAACCTGCCAGATATGAAACCTGTAACAAAGCTATTTAGCGCTTAGTAGCCGGGATTCTGTTTTAATATCCGCGAAGCGTTCAGCACATTCTGACCTAGAGGGAATATTGTCGTATGATCATCTGCATCCGGTTTTTTATCCCACCATGTGCCTGAATGAAAAACACCCCAGCGTACCAGGTCTGTTCTTCTTCTGCCTTCTACAAGGAACTCACGGCCCCATTCATCCAACATTTCCTGATCTGTCAGCTGACTGCCATCGGCTTTGTACAGGCTGGGTGAACCAGCAGGATAGTTACGTGTTCGTACTGCGTTCAGCAAGGCGGCTGCACCTGCCCTGTCTTCAGCCCTGTATTTACATTCGGCATAAGAGTAATAGATTTCTGCCAGCCTTATTTCTGCGTAGGCAGAACTTATTTTATTATCATCATTATTGGGATAGTAAGGATATTTTATTGGAAATACGCCTGAGTTATGGTCGCCATGGTTCATATTGGACTCTTTATCGCTGATCTTGGTACCCGGCGGTGTGTTCAGGAACATACCTACCTGATCACGTAAGAACAACGGATAGGGCCCTTTATTACCTCTCACGGTGTCTGTATGCCCATCTGCGTTTACGTAAGGCAGATAACCATACAGGAACATACCTTCGCGCTTGCTGTTGCCCAGGTTTTTGTATTTTTTAAGACGGTAATCGTCAGGATAGCGCTGGAACTTTATGAACGGTTTACCCATTGTGAAAGTATACTCTACACTGTCCACATCCCGGCCTGGCTGTAAAGCATACTTAGGGTTTGCTTCGCCGAAATCTGTAAAGCCAAGATAGCGGGTGGCCTGATAAGGCATCATCCAGAAGTACATATCACTAGAATACTGCCAGTGTGTGAGTCCGAAACTTCCAGGGAAGCCAAAGAGGGTTTCTGCAGATTGACTGTTGTTATAATCAAACGGAGCGTCCCATCTGCTTTCCAGGGCATAACTACCATATTTGCCGTCAATGATATCCTGGCATACAGTTGCGCAGTCAGAGAACCTTTCCTTGCCGGTATATACTTTGGCATTGAGATAGAGGCGAACTAACAATGCAGCCGCACCTCCTTTTGTCCACCGGCCGATAGCGTTTGTACCCAGGTCCTGTCGGGTAGGCAGGGCAGGAATAGCATCCTTCAGTTCCTTTTCAATGAAATCAAAAGCTTCCTGCGGTGTTACCTGTGGTCCGGATTGTGTTTCTCCTTTTACCTTGGTAACAATCACCATGTTCCTGTAAAGATCAAGTACGCGGATATTGAGCCATGCCCGCAACGTTTTCAGTTCTGCAATGTAATCATCCAGTTCTGCCTGGGTAAGGTTGAACTTACCCGGATTCTGAATGCCCTGCAGATCTTCCAGGGAGTTGGTGGCCAGGTTGATGCCCTGATAGAGCGCATTCCAGGCGTCGCTGGTATAATTGTCGTTGGGAGTCCAGGTATGATAGTGTACCCGCTGATATTGCGCGCCGTCATACCAGTCGCCCTGCCTGTTGAGCGTCATCAGCTCATCTGTGCTGTTCTCCTGCAGCATGAAGGTAGAGCCACCCTGTATGCTCCAGTAAGAGTGTTCAAAGGGGCGGAGAAAGTCGCGTATCACATCCGCTTTCGTTTGCAGAAAGTTATCGGAGGTGATCCTGTCGTATAGTTTTTCATCGAGATTAGTACAGCTGCCGCTTAGCAGTAAACCTGCCAGCAGAATAGAACAGCTTTTTATATTGCGTAGCATTTTCAGACGGATTAGACTTTAGAAATTAAGTTGAAGACCAAAGAGCAGCTGCGTAGTAGCTGGATAGTAATTCAAACTGCTGTTGACCCCTGGATACAAACCATTCACCGGAATAAGATCAGGATCTCCGCCGGTAAATTTCGAGAAGGTATACAGGTTCCTGGCTGTCAGGTATACACGCAGGGTGCTGAGATACCTGAACCGTACAGGCTGTGTATATCCCAGTGACACGTTATCTATCTTCACAAAGCTGCCGGATTCCAGGAAGTAGTCAGACAGGGCTGAACTGGTGGATGCGCTGGTCAGCTTTGAATATTTGCTGCCATCATAGGCGGTGGTCAGCACGTTGGCGTCCGACTGCGTTGCAGGCGTACCAAGATAGAATGCCACCGTGTTGAATACCTTGTATCCAAAAGAGCCACGCAGGAAGATGTTCAGGTCCCAGTGTTTGTACGTAAACGTATTGCCCATGCTGGCAGTGAATTGTGGCAGCCCATTGCCTACAAACTGTTTGTCGTCATTATTGGCCTTATCTGCCGTGATAATCTCTCCTTTTTTATTGTATACCAGCAGTGCACCATTGTCATTTACTCCGGCTGATTTCAGTGCATAGAAACTACCAATGCGTTTGTCTTCCTGTAAACGCTGCAGGTTACCAGGACTACCTGGTGCTGGCATGCCTACTACATCTATGTATTTCTGTCCCTTAAAAAGATCGTTGGAAAAGGAAACGAATTTATTGCTGTTGCTGGCGCCTGCAAAGGAAAGGTTGTAGGCGAAGTCCTTTTTCTTTATCACGCTGGCATTCAACTGTAACTCTATGCCGGAGTTTTTCATAGTACCCACATTGGCATAGGTCTGACCCTGGATGTTGGGCGGATTGGACACTGCGTAATATCCCAGCAGGTCTTTATTCGTGCGTATATAGTAGTTGAGGCTACCGGTAATGCGGCTATCCAGCACTTCGAAATCCATGCCCAGGTTAAAGTTCAGCGCTTTCTCCCAGTGCAGGTCGTAGTTGGTATTCTGGCTGGGGCCCCATACCTGGTAGGTAACGCCGTTGAATATGTAGTATCCGTAACCACTATAGGTATCCAGCGACAGATAATTATCGAAGTCCTGGTTGCCGGTTTCTCCATAATCGGCCCTGAGCTTCAGTTCATTCAACCAGGAAATGCCCTGCATGAATTTTTCCTGGCTGATCCGCCATGCAGCTGATACAGCCGGGAAATATCCCCATTTGTTATTGCGTCCGAATTTGGAAGAACCTTCCCTTCTGACGCTGGCAGCTAAGAAATATTTCTGATCCAGGTCATAGTTCAAACGGCCAAAGAAAGCTACCAACCTGGAGTCGTTCTTGTACGAGCCAACATTGTTCTGACCTTCTTCCAGGTTCCACAGACCAGAGCCCAGGTTATTCCAGGTCAATACATCAGACGGGAAATTTTCATTAGAGCCAGACAGGCCGGAATAGGTAAACTGCTGGAAGGAATAACCGCCGAGCAACCTGATAGCATGTCTGTCAAAATTCAGGGAATAGTTGCCAATCCACTCAAAGCTCTTCTGGTCACTCTCATCATATTTCTGTGAACCGGTATTCCTGCCAGTTCCGCCATTGATAGGAGCTACGTTGGTATTGGTGCTGGGCGTAAAATGCATTTCGCGGAAAACGGAGTTCACCTGACCTACCGTGAGGATAGTATTCAGGTTCTTCAACAGGTTTATTTTGAAGGATCCATTGATGTCCAGGTATTTGATATCCTGTTGCGCTAATACCGTTTTGGCTGCCTCCAATGGGTTGTTGGAGAAGAAGCCGGTTCTGATGTACGCGTATTTACCTGTACTGTCATAGGGAGACAGCGTAGGGTTTAGCGTCAGCGCATAATTGAAGCCTGAATAATCCGCCATATTGGTTTTGGCCATTCTGGGGGCAACATTCAGGTTCACGCTGTACAGACCATTGGCTGAACTGTGGTTCAGGTTGACGCGTGCGCCATATTCCTCTTTGGAAGAGCGGTAGTCAATACCATTGGCCTTCCGGTAATCGACAGACGCCATAAAATTGGTACGATCTGAGCCACCGGAAAACTGTAAGGTATGTTTCTGTGACAGGGTAGGGTTCCTGCTTACCGTCTTCAGCCAGTCGGTATTACCACCATGATCCACACCGCGGTTGTGTGCCAGGAACTCATCCCTGGAAAGCACAGACAATTTATTGGTGATGAAATCCAGGCCCATATATCCATCATAGAACAGACGGGAGTCGCCGGTACCTTTTTTAGTTGTGATAACGATTACGCCGTTGCTGCCACGTGTACCATATATGGCGGAAGCTGCACCGCCTTTCAGCACATCTATGGACTCGATATCGTTCTGGTTCAGGTTATCTATATTTCCGCCGGGAACGCCATTGATGACATACAAAGGTCCCAGACCTGCATTCCGGGAGGAAACGCCGCGCAATTGCACACTGGGGGTAGAGTTAGGATCTGCTGCAGCGCTATTGGCGATTGTAAGACCGGCCACTTTACCCTGCATGGACATCAGTGCGCCGTTGCCACCAACTGACAACAACTCTTTGGATGAGAGATGGGTAATGGCGCTGGATACTTCTTTTTTGTTTAGCGTACCATAACCCACACTTACCACATTCACGCCACCGAGGGTTGTACCGGACGCGGAAAGGGCTACCGTGATCTGGTTCCGGTTGCCTACTGCAATAGATCTTTCGGTATACCCGATATATGACACCAGTATTGTAATATTAGCGGCTGCATGTTGCAGGGTAAATTCCCCCTTGTCATTGGTAATGGCGCCATTGGTTGTGCCTTTGATGGCAACAGTAGCTCCGACCAGCGGAGCGCCGTCTTCATCAGTTACTTTTCCGCGGAGGAGGAAACTGGCAGGGGCTGTCGTGTCCCGCTGCTGCTGGCGGGCAGCTTCAATCAGCACCACTTTTTCCTTGATAGTATAGGTAACCGGCAGCCCTTTCAGGCTTTCATTCAGTGCAGTTGTAAGCGTGGCATCTTTAATATCTATGCTGATAACCGTGGATTTATCCAGCACAGTTTCGTTCCATAGAAACGAATAATCAGTACGGGCCTCAATATACCTGAATACCTTTTCAAGTGTGATCCTTTTGGATGATATGGTCAGGTTTTGAGAATAGCCGGTAGCACATACGTGCAATGAGCCTAAAATTAGCAGAACAGCAGTAATTCTCATAATCAATAGCAGTTTGGCAGGCAAACGCCTTCCCCTGGCAGCTACTTTGCCGCAAGCGAGTAGTTCCATACTTTTGTGAAAGTGGATTTAAAAGTTAAACAGTCAATTCAAGCAATCTTGGTTGGATAACGGAAAATCCATCCCGGCGGGTCCTGACGGCAATCGGGATCCGCTTTTCTATTGTTCTCCGTTCGTGGATAAAAAGTCGGCTAATACTCCATACGTGGTTCGGTTTAATTGTGGAAAAAATATGTTCGTGGAAATGGACCCTTAAGGCAGTATTGTTATAGTTTTATCGCTGATATTATAGTGTACCCCATTCGCTCCTAAAAATTCCATTACTATTGATAAATTAACGTTCCTGTGGAGAGAGCCTCCGATATGGATATCAGGGACTGTTCCCTTATAAACTACGTCTACATCATACCACCTGGATATCTGCCGCATCAGGTCAGCAAAATTGGTATTGTCGAAAGACAACCTGCCCCTTGTCCATGCGGTGATCTGGTCTGTATCTACAGTTTTGGCAGACAGGTGGCCGTTGTTTCTTTCCATACGTACCTGTTGTCCCGGCCTGAGCACCATTTCCTGCGCAACGGTGCGAAGCTTTACAGCGCCTGTGAGCAGTGTGGTCCTGGAATTATCTTCATCGCTGTAGTCGGTCACATTAAATTGAGTACCCAGTACGACCACTTCTGATTTGTTAAGCTGTATCACAAATGGCATCTCCGCCGTTTGCGATACTTCCAGGTAGGCCTCGCCGGATATCTCTACTCTTCTTTCCGTACCTGCGAACACAGTAGGGAACCTGATGCTGCTGCCGGCATTCAGCAACACCTGTGTGCCGTCAGACAATACCAGTTTAAACTGCCGGCCCCGTGGTGTGGTCACCATATTATATACAGGTACCGCGTTTCCTGCAGTGCCATTCTTATGATAATTGAGTCGTCCTTCTTCTTTCAACAGACGGGCATTGCCTTGTTGTGCCAGCACCCCATTGGCAGAGCTATCCAGCAGTATCTGGTTGCCATTGGCGAGTGTCAGTACAGCTCCATTTTTTCCGGGAGGGGCATCAAAATGAGGGGCCGCCGTTACATTGATGGGCACAGGCTTATCACGCTGCAGCGAAATGGTCACCAATAGCAGGATTACTGCCGCTGCTGCAGTTACCGCCGCTGCTTTCCACCAGCCAAATACTCGCTTCTTCTTGTCCAGCCTGTTTTCCAATAAGGCAAATACAGCTGCAGGATCATATTCCCTGGTATGAACGGCATACGCCGGATCCTGGAATGTCTCATCCAGCCATTGGTCTATGACTTCAGGATAGCCGCCTTCATCGATGTACGCGTACAGCTTTTCCAGTTCCCCGTCCTGCAGGGTATCGTCCCGGTATCGTTTCAATAACTGTTCAAATTCGGCCTTATTCATTGTAGTATGTCACAGGACATGCCCGTTATCTGTAATAGACGGATGAGCAGTAAAAAGGAAAACATGGTTTTCAAAAAAAATAAAAAAAAGTACGGCTGAGGTGTAATAGTGCAAGGATCAATAAGCTGCCGGTCTCCTTCATGAGTGATTTTCTTAATATCAGTAAGGCGCGTACCATATAGGTTTTGGAGGAAAGGGGCGATATTTTCAGGCGCCCGGCAATTTCTTTGTGGCTCAGTCCTTCCAGCTGACTAAGGGTGAATACCTGCTGCAATTTTGGTGGCAGGCTGCCGATGGCGGCTTTCATTTTTTCGCTAAGTTGCTTCTCCTCCAGAATTTCCTGAGGGGAGATGCCTTTGGTGGAAAAATAGTGCTGCAGGAATTCACGGTTGGATTCCCGGAATATGGTGGTTCTCAGTTGATCGCGCACCAGGTTGCGGGCAATTGTATATAGATAACTATCAAAATTTCTGACAGCTGGCAGCTTTTGCCGGTGGTCCCAGATCTTTAGAAAAATGTCCTGGGTCAGATCTTTAGCCTGCTCCGGAGATTTTGTCAGATGCAGGCAGGCGCCGAATACCTGGTTCCAATAAGTTTCAAATAAGTACTGATAGGCCTGCCTGTCGCCATCCGCCACAAGCTGCAACAATTCCTGATCTATATAATTATTATTGTCCAATAGTTAGCACCCAAAATTAGGCACTATATAGGGCTTTTTTTTGCATTTGGCAAGTGGAGAGAGACCAAAACCTGAAATCACCAATATTGGTTTATTATACTTTAATACTTCTGCAGCTTCTATAAGGGCCTTTGCCATTGATGAAAAAAGGGTGTCTTCGTTTTTTTCAGCATGGTACAGTTCATTGGTGTCAAGTATCTATATTTGCTACAACTTCAACCCTAAAAACCTCACTTATGTACAGACTTATTCTCCTACTTAGCTGCTTATACTTCCAGCAAGCCGTTGCTCAGGTGAAGGAAGCCAAGGCACCAGCTACTCTGAAATCTGTCTTATTAGCGCAATTTAAAACCACCTGGAACCAGCAGGAATGGTTTGTGCCGGTTGCCAAAGGAATAGAAGGTATTACAGCGGAACAGGCCTCCTGGAAACCTTCAGATTCCAGTCATTCGGTTGGTGAGCTGGCATATCATCTGCTGTTCTGGAATAAGCGTTTACTCAATGAGTTCAATGGAAAAGACAAGGGCGCATTCAGCGGCAACAATAATGAGACCTTCGATGCCTTTACAGAAGCTTCCTGGAATGCTACCGTTGAGCAATTGAGGGAAGTGATGGAAGGTTGGGAAAAGGCAATTGCAGCAGCTGATGACGCAAAGCTTCAGGAGTGGTATGCTAATATTGCGAACATGAATGTGCATAATGCTTATCATACGGGACAGATTCTCTATATCCGTAAGCAGGCGGGGAATTGGAATGCGGAGAAGGGAGTTAAGTAAATAGCAGAAGGGAACTGTTATCCCCTTCCGCTATTATTTAAATTACCACAATTACTGCACTCGCACCGATGACACCAGATCATTCGCATTGGGGCTTAGCGTCGTAAAATTAGGCGTATCGCCCGTTCTTGTCCATGACGTACCGCTAAAGTTATCATCTGCATACATAATCAGGGTTCGCCCTGCAGGCACTTTTACAGAAGAAGCCCAATCATTCGGCATACCTCTCGCAGCTAGTTGTGCCAGGGTGTAATTGCCTACAGGCAGCACCTGACTGGCAGCACCACCATAGTTAATGTCCTGATAAAATGTAACGCCGCTGTTCGCTGTACCGGTCACGTAAGGTTGCAGGATAGGCTGTAGCAGATTAGCCGCTTTGATATTGCCCGCTACGCTGGGATGCAGGCCGTCTGTGTAATCAGCATTCGTCAACCAGCCATTGGTATCAATGTAATGTACTTTATTGTCGCCAGCAGCAATGCGGGCATTTACAGCAGCTACTGTAGGGGTAACAAGGTAGCCGTTGAAGGTGCGCATTACAAAGATCTCCACATTCGGGAACTTTGTACGAATATTAGTCAGGAAGGTGATATAGCTGTCACGGAACTGATTTTCCGGTACGTGGCCGTTATCATTGGTGCCCAGGTTAATAACGATCACTTTAGGTGTATATCGTGTGAAATCCCAGGCTGGCGCAGTATTAAAAGATGGATTCTGCAACTTGAAATACTGTACGTCCATACCCGGACCATTATCACCGCTTACCAGCCGTATACCTGGGTAAGCGATCTGTGTGTGTTCGGTATGTAAGAGCTGTTCAGAGCATACCCAACCATAGCCGGACACGTTAGCCTGTTCGTCTGTATAGCCGCAGGTGATAGAGTCGCCGATCCATTCAATCAGTTCGGTGAATGTAGAAGGTGCGCTGGTGGTAGCGCCGGCATCCAGTACCAGCCCCTGGAATTTGAAGACATAGTCATAGTCTTTGCCTTGTGCCACGCTGAGCGTATGGGTACCATTGCTCAATGGTGTGGGCGTAAGATTGATGGTGCCGGAAGCATTGTAGTAACTTATCCAGGGACCATTGTCAATCTTTGCATAATAGTGCGTAGGATACCCCACTTTGATCTTCACGGTAGTGCCGGTAAAGTTTACACGGAAGTAGGCGCCGCCCCAGTAGCTTGCATATTCTGCCGGGTTATTGAAATCCCAGCGGCCGAAGTAGTTGATATTACCATCAGTTGGGTCACCGGCAAGAGCAGCAGCATTTGATGTAAGCTTTGCCTTTAAATTATCGCTGCCGTTTGAAGTAGGTTCCGCGAACTGGGTTTTTACACAACCAAAGTGGAATAATACCAGGATGGCCAGGCTAAATTGTCTTAGCGTTTTCATTGGAAGGAGGTTTTCTTTTTTGATAATGGAGATGGTTTTTCTAAAGGACGTGAAATTACAATTTAGCGTTGCGATATCAGTGCTGAGTTAAGTCAAAGTAGAACAGACCAGAACAGATACAGCTGTGATGGGTTATAGCTGTGGATTTATACAGTTAAATGACGCGGAATACCGGTAAATCTAATCCGGTTAACCCGTAGCAGGAAGGCAGGTGTCCTGGTGCAGAAAAGCGTTACAGTCTTATTATAGCCGCTCTGGGTTGACAGTTCAGGCACAAAGGATTTTATGCTGCTTTTTTGTTAAAAAACAATCATCCTTTGTGAAAATTGAATATTTAATATCATGGATTTATCCATAATTTCAATTTCTATAGTCCACGTTTTTTTTGAAATGTTATGCTAACGTTTGCATAAATAACGTCAACTCTCAAAACCCGGAGAATTTTTCAGCGCATTATGAATGAAAGAATAGAAAGAAAAGCAGGAATAACCAGCAGAAAGGAATGCGCGTAATCCGTTTAAGGCAGTATCTAACAGGTTCCAGCGAGGCCATTATCTTGATGTGATCATTAAAGATATTACTCTGCTGCAGGGGAATGTTTTGTCCTCCTGGCAACCGGTATCAACAATCTCAATCATTTTCCAGTATCAGATAAACAGCAGCTGGATAAATATTGACTGTTGTCATAACGGTTTCAGGTCATACGGTTAATTTTCCCTAAAGGCTCTGTCTGAAATAAAGCGTGGTTTTAACCATTTGATGCTGTATGCAAGTATCAACAATGCAACAAAGCGAAAATTCTGAGTAACCTATATTAATCAATCGTAGAAAATTTAAAATGAAAAAACTTGCTATCCTTTTATTCGCACTATCTCTGACACCAATGCTGCTTTCTGCTCAGCAGGATGCTGGCCATGATAAAAAAATGCAATGGTGGCGCGAGGCGCGTTTTGGTATGTTTGTCCATTGGGGGGTATACGCTGTTCCGGCCGGTACTTATAAAGGCCAGCGCATCAACCGTATTGGTGAATGGATTATGAACCGGGGTAAAATACCGGTGGCCGATTACCAGGAATTTGCCAAACAGTTCAATCCTGTGAAATATGACCCCGATGCATGGGTAAGGATGGCCAAAGATGCTGGTATGAAATACATTGTCATTACAGCCAAACATCATGATGGGTTTGCGCTGTTCGATTCAAAAGCCAGCACCTGGGATATTGCAGATGCCACACCTTATCATAAGGACCTGCTGAAGCCATTAGCTGAAGCCTGTCGCAAATATGGTATCAAACTCGGTTTCTATTATTCACAGGCACAGGACTGGAATAACCCTGGGGGAGCAGCTTCACGCAAGGTAACATCAGAAGGTTGGGCCAATCCTGATTCTGCGCGCATCGATGCTTATACTGCAGCTAATAACGGCCATTGGGATCCTGCGCAAACAACTAAAACTATGTCGCAGTACATCAATGAGGTGGCAGTACCTCAGGTAAAGGAACTGTTGACCAATTACGGTGATGTAGCCGTTCTCTGGTGGGATACGCCTACCAACATGACTGATGAATACGCAGAAAAGTTTAATGAACTTTTAAAGTTGCAACCTAATATTATTACAAACGACCGTCTTAAACGACCTAACTATCCGGGTGATTACAAAACACCTGAACAAAGAATACCGAACCTGAACGAACTGGATGGAAAAGACTGGGAGACCTGCATGACGATGAATGAAACCTGGGGATACAAGAGCTATGCAAACAATTGGAAGAGCTCCGAAACGCTGGTGCGTAACCTGGTGGATATTGCTTCTAAAGGCGGTAACTATTTGTTAAATGTAGGTCCTAAGGCAGACGGTACTTTTCCGCAGGAGAGCATTGACCTGCTCAAACAGGTAGGCGACTGGATGAAGGTAAACGGTGAAGCCATCTATGATACCGAAGCCAGTCCCTTTGGTTTGTTTGCCTGGGGGCGTTGTACCAAAAAGGAGAATGCCGGCAATACCACACTTTACTTTTCGGTATTCGACTGGCCGAAAGATGGAAAGTTGGTGATACCCGGTTTGAAGAGTAAAGTGACGTCGGCTAAATTACTCGCTGGTAACAAAGCACTCAAAACCAGTACAGGCAATGATGAACTGGCGATCGAAGTGCCTGCTGATGCTTTAGATAAGATTGCAACGGTGATAAAAGTGGAAGTAAAGGGAAAAGTAGCAAGCACATTGCCGCAGCAAAAGGAGAAAATGAAAGCAGGAGCGATTGATTAATCAAGCGTGTTCAGCATCATCTTTATCCTGCCGGAAAGTTATCTCTGGCAGGATAAAGATGAACTTCAGCCCGGTAGCATTTCATCCATCCAGTCCCTGATCACGAACGATTTCACCATTCCTTCAAGAATAAACGGATCCTCCTTCACAAACTGTTCTGCCGCTGCCCTGGTCTTGAATATTGCCATGTTTCCTCTGTCGGCGAACGGCCCTACGCCAATTACCTCACCACTCTCGATATACTTGTCCAGCACAGCCTTGTGTCTGGGATAAATGCTCATAATCGTCTCCATAGAGGCTCCGGAGGATTCCCCGATTACTACTGTTTTCATGTCTGGTATTTTTCACAATATAAAACAAAGACAGGATACAGGGGCTGCTGGCTGGATGTTGATAAAATGCCCGGGTCCCTGTAACCTTTTTTTTGTTGCATCGTTTAACAGTTGACAATTCCCAAGACCTATAATGACTGGTAGCCGTAGATGGGACAATAACCTATTTCCTCATTCATCTTAAAATAAAAGAAATGAAGCTATCAAAATCTCTACTGGGCGCCATCCTGATTGGCATTGCTATTGAAACAACTGTCGTTTCCTGTGGAAAAGACGACCAGCCGAAGCCCAAAGAAAAGCCCAAGCAAGATCAACCGCTGGCAAACTGCCCTTTCTGTGGTATGGGTTGATCACTGAAATCTGACATTTACGCTGTAATTTCAAAAAGGTGCCTAAAGTATTATCAGCCGTTGCCTGTAATCTGGACGCGAACGTTCTAGCAGCATGTTTGCCTTTGATGGAGGAATCCAGGGTAGAAGCCATAGAATGGTCTTTTGATGCATTATATAAGGTAAAAGAAGTGCCTTCCTGGTTCCGGGAGCTACTGACAGCCTTTAGCCAGGAGAAGCGGCTAATCGGCCATGGTATCTTCTTTTCTCTATTTTCGGGTAAGTGGTTGCCTGAGCAGGAAAACTGGCTAAAGCATCTGGCGCAGACCGCCGCCGAGTTCCAGTTTGATCACATTACAGAACACTTCGGGTTCATGACAGGTAAGGATTTCCATCATGGCGCGCCCCTGAATATTCCTTATACTACTACTACGCTCAATATTGGCAGGGACAGGTTGAAGCGGATCTACGAAGCCTGCGGGCGACCGGTAGGTCTGGAGAACCTGGCCTTTTCATATTCACTGGATGAAGTAAAACGGCATGGCGCCTTTTTGGAACAGCTGCTTGAACCGGTAAACGGATTTATTATCCTCGATCTTCACAATCTCTACTGCCAGCTCCGGAACTTTGATATCTCATTTGATGAGATGATTGCCTTGTATCCATTGGAAAGAGTCCGGGAGATCCATATCTCAGGTGGCAGCTGGGACGATTCTAACGCTGACCCAAAGCGCAGCATAAGGAGGGATACGCACGATGATGCCGTGCCTCCTGAAGTATTCCAATTACTCGAAATGACCATCGCACGATGCCCACATCTTAAATACGTTGTGCTGGAACAACTGGGCAATGGACTGGCAACAGAAGAAAGCAGACGTTGCTTTTACAATGATTTTTTGCAGATGGAGGAGATCGTTCGGCGGAATAACAACGAGAATGGTACAGATGCCTCCGATCCCTTTATTCCGCTATTCCCCCTATCAACAGGTACCGTTGTTGAAGATATGACACTATATCAACAGCAGTTGGAACTTTCTTCTATCCTTGAATCATCTGCCTCTTACACAGAGGCTATATACGCACTCACGCAGTCCTCCCTGGCTAATTCTGACTGGAGAATAGAACAATGGGAACCTTATATGATTGAAACCGCAGTTAAGATTGCACAGAAGTGGAAGAAGTAGGGAGCGCCATAGAGAGATAGTGACATTTATCACGTATGTTATTTGAGAAATGTCCTTGGAGGCGGCGCCTATACTACCTGAACTTTGCCGTGATAAAAAAACAATATCATGAAGTTAAAGAATAAGGTAGCAGTGATTACAGGAGGCAATAGTGGCATCGGATTTGGTATCGCAGCAGCATTTGAAAAGGAAGGCGCCCTGGGCTCAATCGTAGGCAGAAAACAAGCAGCATTAGACCAGTCGGTAGCAAGCCTGGGCAGCAATTTTATTGGGATCAATGCTGATGTGACAAAAATGAAAGACCTTGACCGGGTATTCAAAGATACTTCCAGCAAATTTGGCAAGATAGATACCATTGTTGTAAATGCGGGAGGTGTGGTAGAAGGTGCGGAGCTTGGCTCCATTGCTGTTATCACAGAATCGGACTTTGACCGTTATATGAACCTCAACTTAAAGAGTGTATACTTCACCATTCAAAAAGCATTACCCTACATGAGAGACGGTGCGTCTATTGTGCTGATTGGTTCTATAGCCGGGCATCGCGCCTTTCCCGGTCAAACGGTATATGCCGCGGCTAAAGCTGCCGTTATCTCTTTTGCCCGCGGAATATCGTTGGATCTATTAGATAGAAAGATAAGGGTAAATGTACTCTCTCCCGGAACTATTGATACTCCTGTCTTTGGGAAATTTTTACCTGCTGAACAGGTGGATCCAGTTAAAAATATGTGGGTCGATTTAATTCCTATCGGTAGGATAGGGCAACCATCAGATATAGGAAATGCAGCTGTGTTCCTGGCTTCGGATGAATCATCTTTTGTGGTGGGTACTGAAATTATAGCGGATGGTGGTGTATTAAACATGACAATCCTGAAATAAATTACTAATACCTGCACAGTTCAGAAGCCCTGTACGTAACGGAGTTTCTTTATATAAACCTCCAGCCAGGTATGGCATTTGTGCCAATTATTCTATTTTTGCCACAAATCTGCCTGTAAATGTTTGACGTCCTGGTGAAATATCTAAGGGAAAAAGGCTCTCTTACTAATGATGAAATTGAGCAGTTTCGTGCCAGTTCAATAACAAGAAGATTTCGTAAAAGACAATACCTGCTACAGGAAGGAGATATTTGTCATTACAATTCTTTTGTTGCAAAGGGGTGTATGCGTATGTATCGCGTGGGCGATAATGGAGCTGAGCACATGCTAAGGTTTGCTATCGAAACCTGGTGGATGGCTGACTATGAAAGCTATAATTCAGGAAATTCATCAAAGAATAATATCGATGCTTTGGAGGATACTGACTTAATAATGATCAAAAAGAATGATTTTGACGCGTTGGTAAATGCAATCCCTAACTTTCGGATTTTCAAGGAAAAGCTTGAAACAAGGAGCTATGATGCGAGCCAAAACCGCATATTAAGTAACATTAGTGATACCGCAGAAAAGCGATACGAAAATTTCATCCAAAAATATCCTGACATTTATAACCGTGTGCCACTCCACATGATAGCATCCTATCTGGGGCTGACACGGGAAACGTTAAGCCGGATCAGAAAGCAATATGCAAAAACAGATAAGTAAATTATATCCGGTACTAAAGAACGCATTATTTGTGTAGGTAACAGAGGCGCTGAGTTCAGGTTGCTATAATGGGGGGACTAGTTATAAACCCTCTTTTTTCGCCAGCACTACACTATAGTCTAACATCCAACCCGATATTGAGCTGTTCTCCGAAGGACGCAGCCAGAACTTTTCGATATAGTTTTTATGAGTTAACTCGAAGGTTTTCCTGCCTTTAAAGTCAGGTGGGAGACAAGGAAAATATTTTGTAGTCAAAAAATTCATTATTTCCATTCCGGATGTATCAGCCAGTTCTGCGTCGATAATCCACTGACAATCTAACCTGAATATCCTTCCTTGTTTGTCAGCAGAAAAGTATAGCGCCCCAAGTATCGAACCAGTGGACAGGGTAACATCATAGTAATCGTCCAACGACAAGTAATCTTTAATGATTGGAAAATACCTGTCGTATTTCCCATTTGGATCATAGCGATAGGAAAAGGTTGTATCGAATTGCTTTACGTTCCCTCCAATGGTCAGTAAGGGTTTGCCTTTATATTGTAAGCAAACGGGATCCGTGTAAGTAATTGTTGTGTCGAAACCTTCTGCTAAAAAGATACTGTCCAAAAGGGTTGGCTTTGCTTTTGGGGTGCTGGCATGTTTGCTGGTATGGTTGCCGGTACATGAAACTGCCAGCATACAAATTGCGAGTAATAACTTTTTCATTAAAATGGGTTGTAGTGCTTTCGGACTTATTTCCATTCAGAAATACGGCTAAACGCCCAAATATACACAACTCATATAAAATATTACAATAAACTGTTCCCCTTTTGTCGGTGCCCGGCAAAGCGTCTGGTACCCGTAGTAGCTTCGAACATTCGGCTTTTCGACCGAAGTTTTATCCCCCAAAAAATCAGCTTCATCGAATTATTACCCCCTCCTCGTCGAAAAGCCACATATACTCATCGAAGTCGTTTTCTATTCCTGGGAATGTTTTAGAAATTCAGTTCAGATAAGGATAACTGCTTCAAATGACATGGTCATTTCAATTTTTACTTATGAAAAGTATCGTCTTTTATTTAGTGAGTATGTTTTTTGCTATAGGGGTTAGTGCCCAGGCAGTTTCTGTTGGGGGAAGAATTATTGATGAAACCGGACAGCCGGTTGCATTTGCCTCTGTTGCTATACTAAAAGGCGCTTCGATCGTTGGCCAGAAAATAGCTTCCGAAGATGGCAGTTTTAAGTTAATGATTGACAGTGTAGGCAGGTATGAAATAAAAATCAGACATGCGTCATACGTAGAGTTTTCGAAGGAAATACAGCTGCAGTCATCACTGGATTCAGAAGTACTTGTTTTAAAGAAAAGTGAAAAACAGCTACGGGAGGTAACAGTAACCGCCAATAAACCCTTCGTAACGAGAAAGATAGATCGTGTTGTAATGAATGTGCAGGATAATGCCATTGCAACGGGAAAATCTTCTATGGATCTATTCCGTCTGGCTCCGGGCGTCTTCGTAAATAATGGCAATATCTCTATTAATGGTGTATGGGGAACCCGCGTAATGGTTAATGGAAGAATGCTTAACCTAAAGGGAGATGATTTAAAGAACTACCTGGCGAATTTGAAATCAAACGATATTAAATCCATTGAGATTATTGCCCATCCTCCGGCAGAATATGATGCAGAAGGTAGTGGCGGTATTATTAATATCGTGCTGAAGAAAAACCTGAATAGTGGCTTGAATGGTTATATAGGTGCTGATTATTCTATCGGTATAGGAAAATACCCTGCCTATCAGCCTTATCTGAGTCTGAACTACAGAAAGAAGAAAGTTGGTTTAAGTGGAAGTTATTCCTATGGACGGGAGAAGAACTTTCAGGACATTACCCAGGACAGGAGTTTCACCGATAATGGACAATACCATTCTACTACATCTTCAACCGGGTGGCGAAATTCGAATAACGTCAAACTCGGCGTCACCTACGATATTAGCAATAGGGAATACCTGGCTATTGACTATACCGGTCAGTTTGGATGGTATAAGGATACTACTCATTCAGTAACAACTATAAACTATCCGGTTCAGCAGAATAATACCCTTTCTGATGGGATCTTTCCTTCCTATACAAAAACAAAGTTTTCGAATATAGGCCTGAACTATGGCATCACAACAGATTCTCTGGGCTCTAAATTTACCCTTGTTTCAGACTATACCTATAATGATAGGAATGGGATCAGTGGCACCTATAGCAAAACATTTGATTTCAATAAGGCCGTAATTGCGGACACTGTGTTTAATTTTCTATATCCCAGTATTGCGAAAATATTCACGGCAGATGTGAAGTATAACAAAGTGTTTAAGGGAGGAAAGAGCCTTTCTTTCGGAGGAAAAGCTACTGTTACTGACATTGATAATGATAATGCCTATGAGAATTATTATAATGGTGAATGGGGCCATATTCCCGGTCTTGGATTTAATTATAAATACAGCGAAAAGATCTATGCAGGCTTTGTCAATTTTAGCGGAAGTGTAGCGGGTATAGATTATAAACTGGGACTCCGGGGTGAAAACAGCGATATTTCCGGTACCTTAAAGGGAGGAGGACAGGATACCGTTGTAGCACGTAATTATTTTAACCTTTTCCCATCCCTCTTTTTAAAGAAGAATCTTAATAAAGACGAAAGCAATTCGCTTACGCTTTCCTATAACAGGCGAATTAAACGTCCTTCTTACTTTGAATTGAACCCATATAAATATTTTATTGATAACTATACCGTACAAACAGGTAATCCATTTTTGAATCCGCAATTCACCGACGCTGTTGAACTGGGCTATACTTTTAAAAGTCAATATTATATCGGCGTAAGTTATTCTCATACAAAGGATGTTATTAACCAGGTAATTGAGAATGACCCCGCTCTCAAGCAAATGACAATACTACGGAAGAATACAGGTAGCAATACCGTATATACCGGCACATTCAGTATTCCTGTTAAAATAACTGATTGGTGGAATACCAGTAACAACCTGTTGTTGACCTATACAGCATCTGTTGCACCTGAGTTTTCTATTAAAAAGGGATCCCTGGTACTGCAAACAGAGCAGGATATCATGCTTGGAAATGGATTTGGCGTAAATCTGAATGGGTTTTATACGCCGAGGGTTGTTACCGGCAATATTGTCACCGGACGTATCGCAAGTATTGATTTTGGTATACAGAAGAAGCTCCTGAATAATAAGCTCACTTTAAAAGCATCTATTAGCGATATTTTTTACACCAATAACTTCAAGGCGACCAGCTACTATAACGAATCGGTTATCAGGATAAGACAGAAAGAGCAAAGCCGTGTGCTTTCAATTACATCAGTATACAACTTCAACCTGGGGAAAGCCTTCAAATCAAAAGAGATAAAAAGTAGCAATGCTGATGAAAAAAGCAGGCTAAAATAAAATATTGGTTGCAACAATATGGGGATGCCGAAAACCATTACAAAGAGTAGGCACAACTCTCAAATTTAAAACTATGTCTACAGAAAAAAAATCAGCTGTTGATAAAGCTGCTGAATCCCTTGAAGTTGAAAAATTGACTGAAAGTGAAGCAGGCAAGTTAGAAGGAGGTTTTTCAGATGCTGTTTCTGAAAGTGATGAGAGTGGGGGAGGACTAAATATTTCCAAATGTTATTGCACTGGCACGCCTACAACAACGTGAGCATAACAATTTTAGGCTGGTAGAAGCCTTCAACTCAAAAAAGCAACAAAAAAGTAGCAATGCTGATGAAAAAAAGCAGGCTAAAATAAAATATTGGTTGCAACAATATGGGGAAGCCGAAAACCATTACAAAGAGTAGGCGCAACACTCAAAATTTAAAACAATGTCTACAGAAAAAAAATCAGCTGTCGAGAAAGCTCTCGAATTCGAAAAATTGAGTGAAAATGAAGCAGGTCAGTTAGCCGGAGGATTTTCAGAAGCTCTTTCTGAAAGTGATTCCGATGACGGCGGATTTGAAATTAATATCTCAAAATGCCACTGTACTTCTACGCCTGAAACAACATGAGGATATCAGCTTTAACCTGGTAGAAGTCTTTAATTCAAAAGCGACAAGAAGTGGCTGTGCTGAAAAGAAGGCAGGCTAATTGATATGCTTGTTGCAACAATATGGGGTCGCCGAAAACCATTATAAAGAGTAGGCTTAACCTTCAAATCTTACGTTATGTCCACAAAAAAAGAATCAGCTATTGAAAAAGCTGTTAAATCCCTTGATGTTGAAAGACTGACTGAAAACGAAGCCGGTCAGTTAGCCGGTGGGTTTTCAGAAGCAGTGGATGCTGAAAGCCTCAGTTCAGGAGATATCAATATTTCAAAATGCCATTGTACTACTAACCCAACGAAACCCACAGAATAGATCTCTATGGCGTGAAGCTGTTAGTATAGATTTCTGCAAGGCATTCCTTACACTTATAAATGAATAGCCTGTCAGACTATGA
Source organism: Chitinophaga filiformis (assembly GCF_900102545.1). Lineage (GTDB taxonomy): Bacteria > Bacteroidota > Bacteroidia > Chitinophagales > Chitinophagaceae > Chitinophaga > Chitinophaga filiformis. The sequence continues at coordinate 796,810 of NZ_FNBN01000003.1, forward strand.
GAAGATAGGCTATTCATTTTAAGCTACAATCTGCTATTGTTCGGCTACTGATCATCTTGTTTTGTTTTTTATTATACTTAAATGATGTATTATGAAGAAAAGTCAGTTTAACACCAGTCTGGTTTATGAAAATAAAAATTATATCTATAATGCATTCAGCAATAAATTCATTGCCATAGATCCGACCATTTCTGACATTCTAGACGCTATCAGAACGCCGGAGCATATAGAGGAGCTTTCAGAATATCATCCAACATTGTATAGTTCTCTTTGCAAAAATGGATTTTTTGTAGGGGATGAAGTGGATGAAATTCAAAAGGTGAAGGATTTAAGTGCTAAAGTCGATAAGAACGACACGCATTTCGAATTGATCGTTAACCCTACCATGAACTGTAATTTTAAATGCTGGTATTGTTACGAATCGCACGTGAAAGGGTCGAAGATGAATAAAGAAACGGTTAATAAAACCTGTTCTTTAATTGCAAATATCATTGAATCTAATCCCAACCTCAAATCTTTCCATATTGCATGGTTTGGTGGAGAGCCGCTAATGTATTACCGTGATGTGATTGAACCTATCATGGATTTTGCGGAAGACTTCTGTGCCCTGCATAATATTTATCTTTCCTGCCATTTTACAACCAACGGATTCCTGCTTACAGATGATATTATCCAATCATTAAAGAAATATACAATTACCGGTCTCCAGATTACACTGGATGGTAATAAAGAAACACATAATACCGTAAGGTATGTAAGTGCCACCAGGGGATCGTATGACACTATTATTGAAAATATAGTGAAGTTGTGTGAGAACGACTTTCACGTGGGGATAAGGGTGAATTATACCAGCACTAATATGGATGGTTTTGAAGAGGTCTTTGACGATCTGTGCACTATCTCTAATGAGAAAAGGCATAATGCTACCATATCATTTCATAAAGTCTGGCAGGTGAGCGATGACAAAGCTATGTCTGACAGGGTGCTAAGTCTGATCAGGCTGGTGAGAGATATCGGATTCGTAGCAGCAGAAGGGGCTATCCCTGATAGTGTAAGACACTCCTGTTATGCTGATAAAGTAAATAACGCAACAATTAATTATAACGGTGATGTGTATAAGTGCACGGCGCGAAACTTTTCACCAGATGCTAAGGAAGGTGTACTGACTGAGGATGGCAAGATCGAATGGAATTCAAAGTTCCATACTAGGATGGATATTAAATTTAAAAATAAGCCCTGCCTGGAATGCCCTATTATGCCATTGTGTAATGGAGGTTGCTCACAGCATGCTATGGAGAACGCAGGGAAAGATTACTGTGTATACGATTTTGATGAGAATAAAAAGAAGGATATAGTAGTGAAGAAACTGATGAATATCATTGATAAAAGGAATAGTAATGAATACAGCCACTATTAATATAGCGAGTGAGGACTTTTTCTCTAACATATATTCCAGGGAAATCCTGGCAAAGGTGGCGTGCGGAGAAGAATTATCAGGATATAATTACTATGAATCAGTTTTTCAAAATGCTTTAAACCTTGCCAAAAGTAAGCAGTTAGAAGAGAGTATCCGTGTTTTTGAAGAGGGAGAGAAGCGGCTTGCAAATGAAAAGAAAGGATCAGATCTGAACGCTGTTCTGTCTGACTGTTTGTACCCTAAGAAAGCTTATCTATACTATAAGTTAAAACGTATGTCGCTTGCCCGGCTGCTGACTTATAAGTCAATAATTACAAATCAGGGGCTGAAGATATCCAGGGGATTTGGTTTCCTTGTGTTTATCCAGATTCAACAATACCATAACCTTGCCAGGATATTTTTTGCTGAATCAAAGCCTAAAGATGGCATTCAGTTGAGCTACCGGCTGATATGGTTTCTTCTAACCAAAGAATCGGCTGGCGTGAAATACCTGGATAAAATAGAGCATCCTGTACAGGAAGAAGAGTCGCAGTTGAGGTGTGCTATGACTTACCAGGTGCTGTTTGAATTATTACGTGTGCTGGCGAAAATGAAGAATGATGTAGCCCTTTATGTGAAATCGCTGATAGTTTTCCTGAAAGAGCTCATTCAGCAATTTACTGCAAGCAACGACATGGAGCATACGCTGCGGAATTTTTTAATTGTATTCTCCGGCATAGACCTTCAGGACCGGAGCCGCTATATTAATGCTGCCAATCATTTTTTACAAACGTCAAAAGACATGTTCCCTAATACTGAAAAGGTGATTAAATTATTCTATTGATTGGGAGTAGTATTTAACCCAGTAAATCTGTTAAAATGAAGAAGCTAAAAGATTTATTTAGTAGAAATACCAAACCTGGATTGGAGCAGTGCACGGCTTTCGAGATAAAGAAAGAAGAGTCGGATGCATTGTATGGAGGGTTTAAAGAATATAAGCCTCCTATTTATGAACAGGATGATGCCGCTAATCAGTCATTCAAAACTACCGATTTGTTAATTGATATTAATCAAACTAAATAACGTGTCATGTCACAGAAGAAAAAAAACAAAAAAGACAAACCCAAAGACAAGAAAGGCAATATCGTGGATATTGATAAACTGAAGTCATTTGGAATTATTAAAGGCAAAGGTGAGGGTGAAGGTGATGGCGATATAGAGGAGATCGATGGCGGTGATATTTCGGGTGGAAAGAATGATGATGATACTACTGTCGATACACACTGGCCTACCACAGGGGAGTAATAAATGGCTGAATACGGCAACTGATTTTTAAACTCCAATGCAATGGCTTTATTTAGTAAAAAATACAAGTTTTATAAACAGTTGGACTACATGGATTGTGGTCCAACCTGTTTACGTATGATTGCTGCCTATTATGGGGAAGAGTATTCACTGGATTACCTGAGGGCGAATTCATATATCACTAAGAATGGTGTTAGCTTATTGGGATTAAGTGAGGCTGCAGAGAAAATAGGGTTCAAAACGCTGTCGGCGAAATTGACCTACGAGCAGCTTACACAACAAATCCCTCTTCCGTGCGTATTGCATTGGAACCAGGAACATTATGTAGTGTTATATGGAGTGGAGAAGAAGAATCTTTTCCGTCCGGTGGAACGGTTAGTGATTGCAGATCCCGGCCATAACCTGGTAAGGGTGGAAAGGGATGTGTTTGAAAAGTGCTGGGTTAGTTCGGCCGACAAGAAGGGAATTGCTTTGCTGATAGAACCTACTCCTGAATTCTATCGAATGGGAGAGGAGGCGCCAACTGTGAAGAGCGGATTCGGTTTCCTTGTGGGGTATCTGAGGCCCTATAAGCGATATTTTGTTCAGTTGATCCTGGGAATGCTGCTCGCGAGTCTTATTAGTATGTGTTTCCCGTTCCTTACGCAAAGCCTGGTTGATTTTGGGGTAAGTCGTAAGAATATGAACTTTATATATCTGATCCTGCTTTCCCAGTTACTGCTTTTCCTTGGTGGGATAGCGGTTGATCTTATCAGGAACTGGATACTGTTGCATATAAGTACGCGTATTAGTATCAGTATTATCTCCAATTTTTTGATCAAGCTGATGAAACTGCCCATCAACTTTTTTGAATCAAAGAATGTGGGCGATATTACGCAGCGTATCAATGATCATAAGAGAATTGAGTCTTTCCTGACAGGATCAACACTCAGTACATTGTTTTCTATCATTAACCTCTTTGTTTTCTCATTTGTACTATCCATTTATAATACAAAATTATTGGTGGTCTTTGCACTTGGTAGTGCGCTATCCATCTTTTGGATTTCTATCTTTCTGAAAAGAAGGAAGAATATTGACTATAATCGTTTTCAAAGAGCCAGGGAAAATCAGAACAGCTTGTTTGAGATTATCACCGGCATGCAGGAAATTAAGCTTTATAATAGCCAGAAAGCAAGGAGGTGGGAGTGGGAGCGTATTCAGGCTAAATTATTCAAGGTCAATATTAAAAGCCTGGCATTGGAGCAATACCAGGGGATAGGCGCCTCGTTCTTTACCCAGCTTAAAAATATTGTGATAAGCTATCTGGCGGCTAAACTGGTGATCGAACAACAGATCACCCTCGGTGTAATGCTCAGTATTTCTTACATCGTGGGGCAGATGAACAGCCCCCTGGACCAGATTATTTTATTTATAAAGAACGTCCAGGATGCAAAGATAAGTCTTGACAGGCTTAACGAAATCCACAGCAAACCTGAAGAAGAGACAAGCGAAGATCTTATCGGGTATAACGAGAATAAGTGGCCAAGGGAACCTGAAAATAGTTCAGATGCTTTGTATTTAAGCCATGAGCTGTTTACCAAAAGCATCCGGAGAAACACCGGCGATGGCATTACTATTTCTAATCTTTCTTTTAGATATGGATCGCCTAAAAGTCCGCTTGTGCTGAAGAATATCAGCATGCATATTCCCAAGGGAAAAGTGACTGCCATAGTGGGCGCCAGCGGAAGTGGGAAAACCACTTTACTGAAATTATTATTGAAGTTTTATCCGCCTGCTGAAGGGCAGATCTTAGTAGATGAAGTGAATCTACAGGATATATCTGCTCAGTTGTGGCGTAATAACGTTGGAACTGTAATGCAGGATGGGTTTGTTTTTTCCGACTCCATCGCAAGGAATATTGCTGTGGACGGAGAAAGAATTAATGAGGAAAGATTATACGAAGCAGTTAGGATTGCCAATATGCATGAGTTTATTGCGAAACTGCCTTTGGGATTCACTACGCGGATCGGCAATTCCGGATCTGGTTTAAGTGGTGGCCAGAAGCAGCGTTTATTCATAGCCCGGGCTGTATATAAAGATGCAAAGTATTTGTTCTTTGATGAAGCTACCAGTGCACTTGATGCAAATAATGAGAAAGTGATCATGGAAAACCTGAACCAGTTTTATAAAGGAAGAACGGTCGTGGTAATAGCGCATAGGTTAAGTACGGTGAAAAATGCTGATCAGATCATTGTGATGAAAGATGGAGAGATTGTGGAAGAAGGGCATCATAGTGAATTGACAAAAAGCAGAGGGTATTATTTTGAGTTAGTTAAGAATCAATTAGAATTAGGTGCAGCATAAAAAAGTAAAAGTATGCCAGAGAATAACCAATCTTTAGAAATCAGGAGTAATGAAATGGAAGAGGTAGTTGGGAATATCCCCACCTGGATCGTCCGTTGGGGGATCACTGTTTTATTTGCAGTGGGCATATTGGGTTTAATGATTGCTAACCTGATTCGTTTCCCGGATATACTTCATGGAACGGTGCTGATGCAGAGTGAAAACCAACCTGGGAAAGTCACTATAAGAAGGACGGATGAAAATTCCAATTTCAGGTTTAACTACCTTGTAAAAAATGGAGATCAGGTTGCTCCCGGTGATACATTGCTGACACGTTACGATCCAAAGGAAGGGAAAAATTATTATACCATTACTCCAATGGCAGGTAAAATTTATATCACTAAGGGGATAGATGAAAAGAATACATTGGATCAGATTATATGGGTAGTACCTAAATCGTCCAAGGCTGAAATAAAGGTGAAGTACAACAGCAAGCGTGCCGGTAACGTAAAAGTAGGGCAATCTGTTAAAATTGAACTGGCAGACTTCCCAAGTAATGAATATGGATTTTTGGAGGGAACTGTTTCTTCCATTCTTCCTGTACAGATGGATGGCGAGCACCTTGCTTATGTTGAGCTGAAGCAGCAGAAGATCATCACCTCTGAAAAAAAGGAGATACCCATATTACCGGTGATGGAAGGAAGTGCTGAGATAGTGTTAAGTGACAGAAGTATTTTTCAGAGAATTTTTGGAAGTATATTTTAATTGATCCGCGTAGAACCTGTTTGAGGAATTGTAATTTTTGCATATATTGTTTTTGGTAGCCCATTTCTACGTATACATTATCTGCAATCCAGTACTTAACGAATAATATGCAGGACGGATCCTTTAAAGACTATGGTAAGGTTGTTATAAGAACGCCCCTATACTCTTATGCTTGTTTATTTGATCAGCAGAATAAAACACTCGATCTTGACAAGGTTGTTTTTAGCATGCTGGGAGACCCTGTATTTGTTGAAGGCCTTTACTGGAGTTCTCCGCAACTTTATGAAACGGTACTGGAATTTAAAAACGGAAATCTCGATACTTCGAAGCACCATAAACTGATGCATACTTTAAAAAAGTATGCTATTCGTGCAAGTACACGGTCCACTCCTTATGGCATTTATGCAGGATGCACTTTAGTTGATATAGATGGTTGTGGAGAGCGGGCTGATAAGATCAGTGAACGGAAGGTACGCATTGACATGGGCTTATTGCAGCAGATCATAAAAAAGGTAGAGAAACATCCTGCCTTATGGGTTCATCTGCGGTACCAGGTAAATGACTCTTTATATCATATCGCAGGACAATACCGTTTTATAGAGACCATCGTTGAGGATGGTAAATATCAGCATCAAATCAGTTCTATTGATCACACAGACTTGCTGGAAAGGATTATTGCACTGATACGTCAGCATAAAGCTGTTACTATTGCCCATATGTATGCTGCACTTGGCGAGGATAACACTTATGAAGAGTTTGAGGCATTTGCAGGAGAGTTGGTAGAAACGCAGTTCCTGGTGAGTGAATTACAGTTGGGATTGACTATTGGAAATGAGTTGGAACGTATCCATAGCGTGCTGGAAAGATTAATGAAACTGCCTGTTGCAGCAGTAGCGCCCTTTCTTAATTTGTTTGAAGAAATCCAGCAAGTACTGAGGAAATTTGAAGACCTCCCTCTTGGCGTTTTGCCGGTCGATGATATAGGTCATTTGGAAACGATACTTAAGGGCCTGGATATTGAGGTGACGCAACGTCATATTTTTCATGCTGACCTGAAGCAACCAGCACCTGCCCGATTTGTGTTCCCCAGGTCGGACCTAAAGGAAATGGGGAAAGCAATTGCCATATTAAGTAAACTGTCTCATACCGTATCTCCGGTGGAAGTGCAGGTAGACCGGTTTAAGAAGAGGTTTACTGAAAAATATGAAACCCAGGAGGTTTCATTGGCGGAGGTATTGGATCCCGAGTTTGGTATTGGATTTCCAGCTACTGACAATATTGGTAATGTGGCGCACAACTCATTAGCGGAAAAAATGAATTTGCCTGCTAAAAAAAAAGTAGGCAGAAAAACCAGTGAATGTAATGCCTGGCTGCAGGATAGAATAGAATCCTGGGATAGGAGTACCTTGAGAAAGGGAATCCAACTCCAGGACAAAGATTTTGAGAAGCTGGAGGATAAATCAGACCAGCTTGCCAATTATTTTACTGTAATGGGCGCCTGTCTTCCTTCGGGAGATATGTTGTTGCAGCATATTGGGGGCGCACATGCCAATATATTATTAGGCAGGTTTGCGCATCTGGAAGAGGAAATGAATGCTTTTTGCAGGGAACTTGCCGACGATGAGATGAAAGCAAATAAACACATCGCTTTTGCTGAGATCATACATATTCCTGAAGGCAGGGTAAGTAATATTGCAAGAAGGGAACGGTTTTACGACTATGAAATTCCTTTCCTGGGAGCCAGTGCATTGGCTGGTGAAGGGCAATTGACCATTGAGGATATGATGGTTTCTATTCAACGGGACGAGATTATTCTCCGCTCACGCAAATGGAATAAACGTGTCATTCCAAGGCTATCAAATGCTCATAATTACGCAAACAGTTCTATTGCGGTATATAAATTCTTAGCGTCACTGCAGCATCAGGGAAAGTCGGGTTTTGAAATTAATTGGGGATCCCTGGCGCAGTATAAGCGGTTTTTACCACGTATCAGTTACAAGCATTTCATCTTACATCGTGCTACCTGGTTTCTGCGGGAATCTGACATGCAGGATATTATGCAGGCTGATGATCAGCTGGCAGCACTCAGACTTTTTTTATCCAGGTGGGAAGTGGCAAAATTGGTATGTTTCTGCGAAGGTGATAATGAACTATTCATTGACACAGAGAATGAGACTTATTTGCAGGTGCTGCTAAAAGAGATGAAGGGATGTAGTACGGTAAAACTGGTGGAATGGTTATGGGATAACAATATGCCTGATGAAGGCAAGAACAGAGAGCCATTTGTGCAGCAGTTTATTCTTCCCTTAGCTAAGCAGAAGCCAGTGAAGATACATTCAATTGCAAAGGAAGAGGAGGGGAAAACTCAGCGTGTTTTTGAGCCTGGTAGCGAGTGGGTATATTTCAAAATATTCTGTGGTGCAAAAGCGTCAGATACCATCCTGTTAAAGGTGGTAAAGCCTGTTATCGATTTTCTCGTGAAGAAGAAAATGATCGATCGGGCCTTCTTCATTCGCTATACAGATCCGCATTACCACATCAGGTTCCGGTTGCATTTAGTCGATAACGGAGTGGGGGAGCAGTATGCTGCAGTCACAAAGTATATTTATGATATATTGCATCCATATTTGGAGGATAAGCTGGTTTGGAAGGTACAGCAGGATACCTACCAGAGGGAAATTGAACGTTACGGCGATGAGTATATGTTACTAACAGAAGAGATATTTTTTCATGACAGCCTTTCATTGCTTGCCTGTCTGGAAGAGGAAGACTTTGAAGATGATGAGCAGATAAGATTTTTGACTTCCGTTAAAAATATGGATAACTGGCTATCTTTGTATGGACTGTCATTGGAGGAAAGAATTGCTTTCTGTACGGAGATGTCTGATGCTTTCGCCCGTGAATTTGGACGTGATATAAAGCGGCAGGTAAATGCGCAATACCAGGAATGGAGAAGGCCGGTTGCAGATTTTTTGAATAGCGAGCGATTTAATTACATCTTTGCCGAAAGGACCGTTAAGTTAGCGTGTATGGGATTGCCTTTAGACAATATTTCAAGCTACATACACATGAGCATGAACAGGTGGTTTACTACAGAACAGCGTTTTATGGAATATATGGCATATTCCTTTTGTGGAAAGTATTATAATCAAATAGTGCATCAGAAAAATGGAGCGAAGTAACGAGTTTTCTATATATCCTAATGAGTCAGCGAAGCGGTTGTTGCATATTTTGTACTGGGTGATGATGTTGTTTTTTATCATGGCAATCACATCATACTCTTTCAAGGCCAGTGTCTTTAATACTAAAAGCGCACTCTTTTCGACTGGCGTATTGTTCAATACTATCCTGATTCACTACTTTGTATGTTATTTTGGTTTTCAGCATATAAGGAAAAGAAGGTGGGTCTTAATGATACTGGATATCCTGGCCATTTACTTAGTATCATTATTGATAACAACCAGTTCTTTGAACCTGTTAAAGTATCTGTTTCCTGAAGACGCAGTTATTACCAGGTTATACCAGAATTTTGCGGTGAATAGTTTCAGGAAGGCTTTTAATGGGGAGCTGCTCCTTTGGATACTATCCTTAATAATATGGTTTAATACCTTCGGGATCATTATAAAAATAGGTAAAGATTTCCATGAAAGTTCCCTTGAAAAGCTAGCTATTGCCCAGGAAAAGAATTCCATGGAAATAAGCTTTCTGCGGGCACAGATACAGCCACATTTCTTATTCAATACACTAAACAGCATATATGGGCTGATCATTCATAACGAGGAAGCGAGCAAAGTGGTTATTCAATTGTCCAATTTACTACGCTTTTCTTTATATGATAGTGCAAAAGAACACATTACGCTTAAAGAGGAAATAGAATTTTTGACTAATTACCTGCTTCTTGAAAAAATGCGGTACAAGGAAAGTCGGGTGCAGATAGAGTATGATTTTGAACAGGTTGAAAACAAAGAAAAAATTATTAAACCCCTAATTTTAATTAACTTTATCGAGAACGCCTTTAAACATGGGATAAATGCTACTATCAGGAGCGCATGGATTAAATTGTCTATGACAGAGAAAGATGGCATTTTGACTTTCCATTCTGCAAATAATAAACCCGTTGCAGCCACAGGCAAAAGGAATAATGAATCAACAGGTGGTCTTGGTCTTAAAAATGTAAGACGCAGGCTTGAGTTGGAATATCAAACGCGCTACAGTCTGGACATAAAAGAAACAGACGACGTTTATGAAGTGGCGCTGATATTAAAACTATAACCTATACCCTAACCCAATTTTACAATGAAAGTTCTGATAGTTGATGATGAACCCATTGCCCAGCAGATCCTGGAAAATCTATCCAGGAAAGTAAGTTATTTAAACATTGTGGGTATTTGTGACAATGCGATAATGGCATTGGAATCAATACAGGAAACGCAGCCGGATTTAATTTTTCTGGATATACAGATGCCGGAAATGACCGGATTGGAAATGTTGCGTATTCTTCGTCAGAAGAATATCCTGGTGATTTTTACCACTGCATTCCATGAATATGCCCTCGAGAGTTATGAGCTGGATGCGGTAGATTATCTGTTGAAACCTGTTGCTTTTGAGCGCTTCCTCAAAGCAGTTACCAAGGCAAATGAACTTTTTAAATTGAAGCAAATACAGCATTCTTCCGTCGCTGCCCCTAAAAGTGGCGAGACAAAGAACTATGTATGGGCTAAAGAAGGGCGTAAGCGGGTGCAGATATGTATAGAAGATATTATCCTGGTGCAGGCGTTAAAAGACTATATGGAATTACAAATGCCAACCGGGAAAGTTATTTTGAACATTACCATGAATAAAATAGAGGAATTGCTGCCTCCCCCTTTTTTTTTACGTGTTAATCGTTCCTGTATCGTTCGTAAAAGCGCTATTAAATATATCCAGGACATGCACATTGAAATTAACCTGCCTACGGTTAAAAGGATCCCTATTGGCCCCACCTATTGGGAAGACGTGAAAAAACATATAGTTGAATTGTTTTAATATATTATAATGGGTAGCGGTCCCATCTCTGTCGAAGAATAGATGTGTTTGGTCGAAAGAATTATGCGTCTTTTTTATAAAAGACAAACTTAGGATAGTCTAATTAATCCTAAATCCTAAATCAAGTTCTATGTCGACCAAAAAACTCCAAATCAAAAAACGTGTCGTTTGCAAATGCAAAATCGAAGAACGACCTGTAGTTGTTAAAAATGGCCGTGACGCTAAAACGGCTCCTGACACCACCGTTACCATTCCTCCTACTGGTTTTACTACTATTTGATTGCTGGTGAGGCTGATATTTGCCTGATTATTAGATGATTATTTTCAACGGTGGACAGTCATACTTTTTCCCCTATATTCTATCGCCTACCTTAAAATGAAAGAACTAAAAACTGAAACGCCGGAGATATTGTCTTCGGCGTTTTGTCATAATGCTATGCTCTCTTTCCCTTATAGGATCATCATCAGCACACCTGTTTGTTTGATTGGTTGCCTGCTACTGTTAGTGTAGGTGATGGACCAGACATAACTGCCGGCCGGAAGCGGCATTTCTTTCAATTTGCCATTCCAGCTGGAGTGAGGATCGTTGCTTTCGTAAACCAGTTGGCCCCAACGACCGAATACCGAAAGTTTATAATCAGTGATCGCGTCTTGCAGTTTGATGCGGAATACGTCGTTATTACCGTCTCCATTTGGGCTGAAAGCAGTTGGTACATAAACTGCACAGTCTCTTAGGTTTCTATCGATGTAGGCCTGCCCGTCAACAGTACAAAGATGGCTGTCAGTTACTGTATACTGGTATGTTCCATCATCCAGGTTAGTGAAAATACTGTCGGATACGGAACGCCCGGAATTGATTGAATAGCTATAAGGATATGTTCCTCCGGTAGGAGTGAGGATGATCTGACCATCTGAGGCAGTGGTGCATATAATAGCTTTGGTTTGTACATTCTGTAACTGTAAGGGTGCTGGTTCAGGCACATTCACGCTTACCTGTGTAACGCATCGTTGATCCTCTAACTGCACGATGTGAAGGCCTGCACGCAGGTTGTTAAATACGCCGGAAGTATTGGAAGTCTGATTATCAAGAGTGTAGGTGTATGGAGCCTGTCCGTTGCTGGCAGTTATCTCTATCGATGCGTCACTCATACCGTAGCAGCTGGCGCCTGTAACGCTTTGTACCGTTGTAAAATCCAGTGATGGAATAACAACTTCTCTCTTGGAGACAGTTCCCGACGATTTTCCCGTTACAGTCAGTTGATAGGTTCCGGCAGATAGATTGCTTACACTGGAGGTCGTATAGTCTCCCGGTGTCCACAGAAAATCATAGTTTTCCGTCTGATTGCGCATGTTCACACTGGCAAACCCGTTGGAGTCATCCGGGCATGCGCCCCCGGTGGTAATATCCAGCTGCAGTGTCTCAGTGATTGGTGACAGATTGTCAATAAATGTAACAACATTCACCGTGTCATTTCCCACCTGTGCAGAAGTAATACGGATATACTGAAGATCTTTTGAAGGAGTGAAGAAGGCAGTAAATCTTTTCCAGTCATCATTATAGATCCTTCCCGAGGCATAAAGAAGTTCTTCTTCTGCTCTCCTGGCGGCACTGCCCCAGATTACCAGTGACCCATAGGCTACTTCCTCATGCAGTTTTTCTTTAACTGGCATGCGAAGGTCAAATGAAAGCATATATGTCTTACCTGCATACAAGGTCCCTGCCAATTGTTGTCCTATAGCCTGCGAGTAAAATTCCAGTTGATTTTCCGGAACAGAATACATGTTATATCCATACCTGCAGTACATTTCTATCCAATGTCTGCCATGGCTGGCCGGTCTGGAAGGTTCGTAGCCGGATCCGGGCCCGGTATTAGGAAATGGTTTATCGCTGTCCCAGTCTACTGCAAGAACGGTGGCCATATCGTCTTCTGCCTCAAGTGATGGATTTTTCAATTCAATGACTTGCTGGGCATAAGTGGTAAAGGATAGCAGGAATAAGAAGATAATATACAAGGCATGTTTGTACCAGATGTTATTTACACGGTCCATTTTTATCAGGCATAGGTCTTATAGGTCAAATATAATGATGAATATACTTAATTTAAGTAGTTTCATTCATTTTAATGAACCAGAAATAGGTATCTGATACTAAGGTTAACAGAGGATTAGTGCGAACAAGGTTGTATTTTCCCAGGTTTAACTGGTTGTCCTGGGTCGCTAATTATAGTAGCAGATATATGCTACATCAGCATCACATATTACTTCAAATGACGTGTGTGCAGCAATTTCAAAACTATCGCCCTTTTTATGACTAAGCCAGTCCCCACCGCTCACCTTTGTACTCATGTTACCTTCAATAATTACCATCGTTTCCGGCGAGGCAGTATTAAATACATAGGTTCCCTTTTTCATAACTCCGACGGTTGCTTTCCCTTTCCCTGTCTCGATACCAAGGCTTTGCACTTTTCCATCAAAATATACGTTATGCGAAACTTTATCTGTGCCTGAAGAATTGTTTGGACTGCTCATAGTATTATTTGTTAACCGTCATTATTTTTTTGATACGCTAAATTAATTTATCGCCTTCTTATCTGTCTATTTTTTTAGTTTGCTTGTAAAAAACTCAATTCGCTTCTTATATTCTTCTTCACTTTGTTGCTTTGTCTTTAAATCCCAGTCGTTTCGTTTTTGGTCAACTGAGATAGCAAGATTTGCACAGTCAATTGCTTCCTGATATTTCATTTGTTTCTCCAGGATGTCAATTTTTTGCCTATAGTACCAGGATTCATTTCTCTTTCTAATAGCTTTATTAATGAGAAGTAGTGCTTTGTCCAAATCTTTGTTCAGGTAGAAATAATACTCAGCAGCCGCTGCATACTCGTCCGGATCCTTTGACTTATCTGTTAATAAGTTTTGTTGTATAAAGTCGTTCGCTACTTTATCCGATTCTGTTTCTACCTGAAATGAAATTTGGGTCTTTTCCCATGCTATGTAAACAACAGCATTGTTTGGAATCACGTCAATGTCTATTGTCAATGATTCGTAATACCGGTCTGTCAATTGAGGCTTTACCTTGAAACGAAGTAAATCCTTTTTTTCGTTATAAGATGCTACTCCATATAGCGTTGTATCTGTGTTCAGTATTACAGTCCATTCATTTGTAGCAGGAATCGTAAATACCGAGTAAGTTCCTTTGTTTATTTTTTTATTATCAATAATAACTGGTTTGCTGAATGTGATTTTGGTACAATTCCCCGCCCCGGTCCTCCATAATTTTTCATTTTTGACTAATTCACCAAATATTTTGCGCCCCCGGGCTGCGGGACGTTCATAATCAACAGCAATGTTTGTCATTCCAATTGTTTGTTCGATTCTTCCCTTCGGACTTAAACTCGGAAAGATTGACTGGGAAAAGGAATTGGTTACCGTTATTAGAAAAGCTAGTGTTAAAAGTGTTTTCATGTTGTGTTTTTGAGAACATGATCTTAATGGTATCCTACCACGATAGAATTTCTGCTATTATACTTTTTTTTAGTAAGCACAAACAAAGAAGCCGGGAAATTTATGTCCCACCTTTGCCATCGTACCAGGACTGTTACATGTTCGAATCAGAAAGATACGTTTTATACTGCTCGATCTTATCGAGTAGTCTGTTAGCGAGATATGGATTCGCTTCTTGGAGTTGAGCGTGTATCTCCTGTGCTTCCGCTATGTATCTCATTTTCCTCTCATTATCCCAATAATATGGCGGTTTATATAAGTTACAGATCCTGTCAGCCATTTTAACCGCCCATACTTCTTTGGGCTGTTGCCGGATACGTTGAAGGCTATCTTGCATCTGTTGTTCTTTGGGCAAAGTGTTGTTTTTTGTTAAAGCAAGTACACCGGCAGCTACGCGTTTGCCATAAATTTCAGTCAGTGCTTCCTCTGTAAACTCCGTATCTTCTACTGTATCATGTAGGAGGGCACAGGTAATAGTCAACTCTCCGTCAAATGTGTCTGTTTGCTGTAATGCATAAAAGACTTCAAATACCACGCTGCCAATGTGATTAATATATTCAATCTTAAGGTCTTTTTCATGTCCCCCGTATGTTTGTCCGTGATGCAAAAGGGTAACCTTTTCCCATATAGACTGTAGATCGTCGATCGAGATAGTTGTTTTCATGTAGTAACAGTTGTTTGTAAATATATGAATAAGTCTCACAACAGAGAAGGGAATGGGCATGAACAGTTTTAAGCTCTCTACAAAAAGCTGTTCTGTATCTGAAGATTCCAGCAATTGATAGATGACCGGGCAAAAATTGTTATCGGCCTGCTATTAAATTTAATGATCAGACGCCCCGGGTTAATTTCGAGGCAGCTTCTTTTATAAAGGACCTTTAAGCCTTCATATAATGCACACATACTACCCCGTTAGCGAAGGACTTTGAGCTTACCAGTGTGAGCTGTGTTGTCTCTGGAACATTTTTAAAAAGTGGTATCCCCTTGGTTAATATAACCGGGTTTACAAACAGCCAGAATTCATCTATTAAATCATATTGCAATAATGAGTGTGTTGCTGAAGGACTACCAAATATAAGTATCTCCTTACCGTTCTGCCGCTTTATTGCTTTTATGCGCTGTTCAACATCTTCACTAATGAAAACAGTATTTGGCAACTGCTCGTTCTGCCTGCTTTTAGACAATACAATTTTTTCTGCTTTCTTATACCAGGCGGCATGCTCTATGTCGTGCTTGCTGGCGCCGGGTTGGTCAGCAGCTGTTGGCCAATAACCTTCCATCATTTGCCAGGTAACGCGGCCATACAATGCGGTATCACTATCGTTGACGCGGTCACCAACATGGTCGAATATCTCTTCGTCAACTTTTATCCAATCCATTTCGCCGTTAGGACCGGCTACATATCCATCCAAAGAAACATGAAAAAACGAAACAAGTTTACGCATACGCTCCGGGTTTAAGTTTAATTATTGTAAGCAAACTTACGACGGGCAGCCGACTTCGACAATGGCCAATTGGGACAATCATCAGGGCTGTTCCCGCCATGAAATTTGCTAAACAATAAACCCGCTCATAGAGCAGGTTTATTGTTTTCTATTGCCTACTACCGGTATGTTTTCGAACCAGGTGGTATTGATTATTGAATACTTTCCTCTATTTCCCAGATCTAAGCAGCTTTAAATGTTGATCTGCATTTTTGTTTTGAGGATTTAATTTTAGTGATTGATCATAATTTTTTATAGCTAATTCTGTATTACCTAAGATTTCATAAATCTCGCCCAGGCTATCATATGCATTAGCACTGTCAGGATATAAATAGACATTCAACTTGAATATCTCCAATGCATCCTGGATCCTTTTTTGTGAGAGCAGTTTATACCCCAGGCTATTTATTTCTTTCTCTGCAGCAGTAAAACCACTTTTTGTTTTCTTCAGCTTCTTTACTTCTTCTATTGCATTTTTATAACCCGATTGATCTAATGAAATTTTCAAATTTTTCAGTGAAGGAGACAGTCCAAAGCCATTCGCTTCTTTCATATCTGGAATAAACAGGCCCGCCAGTTCATCAATGAATACATCCGGGGAACCACCTGACAGGTTTGTAAGCACAATAATTGAAAGATCATCATTTGGGTAAACAAATAACGCCGAACGGTTACCGCCAACAGGCGCCAGCGCGGGATGATCAGTTCTTTTTATAACCGGCCAGCCTGCAGCATAACCATTTAATAATCTGCTAAAGCCACGAGTTTCACCATTATTCAGTAGGGCAGGTGTCCAAAGTGCCTTAAAGCTGGCGGGTTGTTTCAATAATTGCATGCTTTGTAAGGCTATAACCCAGTTTGCCAGTTCTCCCGCTGTGGAACTCATACCTGCTGCTGTCTGTAAAACAGGAGGAAGCGAAAAGAACATGTTTGTTAGTTTCCCTTTTTGATACTGGTAACCGCCAGCTGCATGCATTACAATGTCTTTTGTGGCACCAAAACCTGCTTGTATGGTCTTTGGCATACCTACTTTTTCCAATTGCTCTTTTCTAATAAACTCCTGGAACGACATGCCGCTTAATTTTTCAATAATGCGACCGAGCAGCAAATAATTGGTTTGGTTATAACTGAATTTTTCTCCAGGTTTAAAGTCGTTGGGCATTTGAATGACCTTGCTCCATGCTTCCTCAGGATTGCTGGCTATTAAAACTGATTCCTCTTCGTCTATAATGTCCGGAATACCTGAAATATGCGATAAGAGTTGCTGGACGGTTACCGGCTTCCACGTATCGGGTATGTCAGTAAGGTATTGGGAAACAGGTGCATCCATTCTTATTTTTCCGGCTTCCAGTAATTGCACGATTGCGACGCCTGTAAATGCTTTGGTGATTGAATTAATGGTAAAAACAGTCTTATCACTTACCGGAATTGAATCCTGCAGATTGGCCAGTCCGTAATTGCCTGTTTTAATAATTTTTCCATGTCTTACAATTGCCAGTTGTAAGCCTGGTATTTTGCGTTGTTGCATTTGGTTCTGCACAAAAAGATCAATACTGTCTGCTTGTCCAAAAACACTGCTGGCAAGAAAGAACATCATCACTGTAATAAATCCTCTTTTCAAGGAAAAAGTCATAGAGTAAAATTTGAATAAAGATGAAAAATTAGTTCTCACTACTACAATAGGCGCCGGTGAGAATATGTTGCGCATAGTTTATTAAGGCCCGACTTACATTGCTGTTTTTAGGTATAAATCATCAGATGAATGATTACAAGAAGCAACTACCGGGCAATAGCAGTAAAGGGATTTTATTAAATAGTTGGAGGTTAAAAGCGAATAAATTGTGCGTCATGTAACGGTTTTGATATTTATCTAAATAGACGCATATTTTTTCACAAATGCAAATTGTATAGTATAAATTGATTGCAGGGCGTTAATATAAGATTCACCACTTGAGGAATCGAACCTGTTATGGCCTGAAAAATAGAAGTTTAGCATCTTCTTCTTTCGGGTCGGCATAGCATCAATTTTTTTTATTCCATAAACGCAGTAGGAGCACATTAAGCACAGTGAGCAAGCATAAATATAAGATGGGTTTATGATGATACAGGCCCTGGCAGATCCGGCTTAGGGATATCAGAACGGTTATCCATAAGAAGACGAAAGATAAATTATCTACCTTGGTCGAGCTATATCTGCCGGCAAGATACAGGAGCAAATGGCCACTTACCATGTGAACAACGTACCAGGCAAGAAACTGTTTGCCTGCGAGATGATATGGGAACCAACTGGTTAAGAACATGCCGCCATATAAACAAGGTAATAAGAGATAGCCTGCTATAGCCAGTAGGTAGTCTGTTTTATTCATTGGTACTACATTTCTTTGTTTCATAAGTCTGTTTAATCAACTTCCACATCCTCCGCATCCACCACCGCACCCGCTACCACATCCACTGCTGCAGCTACTTCCGCAACTACTGCCACAACTGCTACCGCCGCTCTCATTCTTTTTTCCTTTGTTTTCTCCTGAACCCACTATAATCGTCCCGATGACTATCACAAAACCCAGAATAAGAGGAACAAACACGGTAGATGCCTCATTGCAGGCGGTAAGAAAGAAGAGTGGCAGTAGGAGTGGAAGGAAGAATGCTTTTTTAAGTAACCGGAGGAGAAAGTTAGAGTTGGAGTATTTGTCATCCCAGCATTCAGGTGGTGGTTCCGTGTGAAATGTGTTGCGGTAAAGCTCAAGCGTATCTGTCCGCCAGTTTTCATGTTTGTTTCTTTCCTGTGGTCCGCCTGCCGAGGGATGGTGATGGATATTACGATGCAAGGTTTTTCCGCAAAATTCTTCCCAGTAGCTCTTTGTGTAGATCAGGTGCAGATGCCATACCTCATCGATCACTTTGGAAGGGGAGGCTCCCTGTGGCGAGATGCAACAGAGGAAGATGAACTTCCGGTATTCTTCAATGGCTTTCAAACCGAAATTGTAGTCCCATTTGTTCTCCCGGGCAAGCCTACGTGAAAAGGGAAGCCGGGCATCAGGGGCATCAAGGGGAAAGGATAAGATCCTTTGCCATAGCAGCTCCTGTTCTTCGGGCGTAAGTGCTGCTGTTTGATTCATAACTGTTTGTTTCATTTGTTTGTTTTTTCACTGATACAAAGCTCGCCCTGTTCGGGAAGACGGGCGTATTGGAATTATCCTTTTGGGACTTATTTTCGTATTAAAATCGTATTATGACAACAGACGAACTGGTGCATCTCGAACGGCTAATGAATTACATTGCCCACCATTTTATCAGGAAGAGCAGCTGGGAGGATGTGTCAAAGGCGGAATGGCTTTATATCTCAGCCGAATTCAACAAGTTAATACAAAAAGGTAAGCAGCTGCAGGAAGAAGCAGCCTTCCTGGGGGACAACTATTTTTATGAGCACCTCATCATTAAAAGGCTGAAAGCTGCAAAGACAGGAAAAGCATTGGCCGGCATCAGCAGTCCTAATTTCGGGAAAATGAATACCATAGCCGGAATTCTGGGCTATGACAGTTATATGGATTTCCTCCGGAATGCCGCTACCGTTTTCAGTTTCCACGAGCTCAGGATCAATATTCCATTGGGAGTGGTCAACACTGCATTATTGGACCACCTTACAGGATATTGGTATTGCTATAACAGTAATCTCCCACTGACGGGCCCCGGTGCTAAAGAGGAAAGAGTAAGGCGTTCGGCCATGGAGATTTACAAATCAGGTGATGAATACCTGGTGGAGCGCAGTGGTAAGGACAATCATATGTATTACGGCAAGATCACCGCCTATGCCGACTACATTTTCATTATCATGAACAGTACTACTTTCATCCGCCAGAGGCATTTTATTGGCCGGGTAAAAGATGCTACCCGTAAACTGAAGCAGAAGGATTTCAGTGTGAACCAGATGAATTTTGTAAGTACCTGTGTTAGTTTCAGTGAAGATCCGGTAGCGCTGAACGAAATATTTGACCGTGTACCCGCAGGAGATTTTGAGAAGTTATCCGTTGATTTACCCCTAAGCAGCCCGGATTTGCCGGCTCATATCCTGCAACAGCTTAAGAATAAAGGCCTGCACCAGATCTCGGATTATTGATTGTGAACTTAAGACATATACGGAGATTGAAATTGAAGTCTTCCCCGAGCACTTTGTTGTAGCAGATAGGGTATACCTGTTTATTCATACAACATTGCAAATTATTTCCCTATATTTGTCCCCGTTTGAGGACAATAACGTTTAATATTCAGGTTTACCCCTTTAAAGAAATTATCGTAAACAAATCCCTTTATCGAACTATAACCGAACACTACATGCTAAAAACTTTGTACATGACTGTACTGTTGCTGGGTGCATTGACCCTGAATGCAGCAGTCCCCACTAAAGATTCTACCGAGATCTATAAGGAACAAATAGAACACTACGTTGATTCTGTCAGAAAAGCGCAGAAATTTGAAACCGGCCTTATTAACCTTCCAGGCGGTAAAGCCACCGTTGACGTACCCAAAGGATTCAAATTCCTCAATCAGGAACAGAGTAAATGGGTGTTGACAGAACTTTGGGGCAATCCTCCTTCCAATGCGGAGAACGTACTGGGTATGATATTTCCGGAAGACGCCGATCCTTTTACAGACGGCTCTTATGCTTTCGTTGTTGAATACGAAGACATGGGGTTCGTAAAAGATGATGATGCAGAGAAAATTGACTACGACGACATGCTGAAGAGCATGCAGGCTGATGAAAAGGAAACCAACGAAGCGCGTACAAAGGAGGGGTATCCTACCCTTCATATCGTTGGATGGGCACAGAAGCCCTATTACGACAAGGAAAAGAAAGTGCTGCACTGGGCCAAGGAAATCAAATTTGGCGGCCACGAAGGTGCTAATACGCTCAATTACGACGTACGTGTATTGGGACGTCATGGTATTCTTTCCCTGAAGGCCGTTTGCACTATGGATGAATTGCCACTCGTTAAAGCCAACATCGACAAGGTATTGAATATGTCATCCTTCACCAGCGGTAATGCCTATAGCGATTTTGATCCGAAGATTGATAAGATAGCGGTATGGACCATTGGCGGACTGGTAGCAGGTAAGGTACTTGCGAAAGCCGGTTTATTCGCTGTTTTACTGAAGTTCCTGGCGGCAGGCTGGAAATTCATCGCTATCGGTTTTGTTGCCTTTATCGGCTTCCTGAAAAACCTTTTCAGCCGTAAGAAGAAAGAGAAAGGCATTGATACCAGTGACCTGGCTCCTAACGATGAACAGCAGCATGGAGTTGCTGTGGAGGAAGAAGCACAGGCTGCGGAAGGTCTTGCAGCAGATCATACCCCTGCTCCGGAAGCAGGTAATAATGATGTAACATCTAACAATGTATAATTGAAGTTAATCCTTATACAAGCCCCCATAAAGCTGACTTTATGGGGGCTTGCTATTGAGTGGGCTTTATTGTTTGTCAGCGCAAGAACGTTTGGAGTCAACCAGTATCAGTTTCACCTGCTGTTGCAAAACCGTTTGTCAGGGATTCGTTGTTTCCTTTTCAGTATTTACAAATTCCAGGATGTCGCCTGGTTGGCAGTCTAATGCCTTACAGATTGCGTCTAATGTGGTAAAGCGAATTGCTTTTGCCTTCCCCGTCTTTAAGATAGAAAGGTTAGATAATGTTAAATCAACTCTTTCAGAAAGTTCATTTAGAGAAATTTTTCGCTTTGCCATCATCACGTCTAGGTTTACAATAATTGGCATAGCTTAAATTGTTAAGTCGTTTTCAGATTTCATATCTATGGCATTTTGCAATATTTTCTCAAATATTGCTGCGGCGGTTGCAACTACGGCAGAAACAAAAGTAGTTACGATGCACATGGCAATAAAGCCCGCAGGATCGTCATCTTTATTATGGGCTATCCTTATGTATATTCCTGCCGCCACAATTAAAACACTCAGTACGATTGCACAATACTTTATGCTCCTTAAAGCCTTGACTGAGCTGGATGAGAATACTTTATTCTGTCCGATATATCCCAGTAATCTGAACGCCTTGTATAACGCAACAAAAAAAGCGATAGATGCTGCGTATCCGTATAAGATGAGCGGGTCAGTGTAAATGCTAAACAAGTCTAAGTTTGTGGCTCTTCCTTCGGTTAAGGGAAGCCGGATCAGAATGGCAAGTGCCACGATAGCGATAAGCACGATGACTGCCTGAAGAAATATTATTGAAATTCTTTTCATAGTGATGGTAGGAATTTTAGATTACACTCCAAAAATAATAAATAATTATCGATAAACAATAAATATTTAGTGTTTTTTGGAAAATAAGGGAAAGGAATGTCTTTGTCCTGTCAACTGATTGACAAATTCAGCATTTGAAAGGCAGCACTATTAAGGGGTTATGTCAACAGATCAGCAACAACCTGTTTTGTCCAGGTTTTTCTTTTGGTGCACGGTGAATACAAGGAGGAACCTGGCTGTCAGGATGATCAACTGCCAACCTCCATAGGTGACCAAGGCCTAAGCTTATCGGGTGGGCACCTGGTTTAGCCTGATAGTGCAGATCAAAGAAATGTTCACTTAAGAACGATTCAAAACCTTCGTCCGCTCCATGATATAGTTTTTTGAGTTCATCACGTATTTCTGGAATAAGCACTTTCTTTTCGCCTTGTGAATTGGGCAATATTTCACTCGACGCGCCATAGTAAGTGCATAAAAAGGTATCGGTTGGTATAGGTGAGCGATCTACGTGAAAAGAATAAACATCGGTTGGAAAGAAGGGGTAAGTATCATCACGATCATAATATTTGATCACATTAAGGATGGGCGATGCACCATGAGCTTCCAATAGTTGCCAGTCATTTAAAAGAATTTCACGGGCCAGTTGCCCTTGTTCACTCAACTGAAGTGCACGAAGTTCCTCTTGTTCAATTGTCGTTATATTTCCGCTTGGCACTACCTTTTCAACAATTTCACCAAAATCACCTGTTAACTTACGCGTCCAGCATATCGCATTAATTTGTCCATTAAATGGCGTAGCAACAAGGTCCTGGAAATTCGTGACGCAGTGAATTTGATTCTCAGCATAAGATAAATCTATCATGCCATAAATATACAATCATTTGACAATGAAGGATGAGGATAGCTATCGGTAAAGCCCAGGAACGGATAATTTGAAAATAATTAGAATATTGTTGTCGCGTATACTATATTTGCGACAACAAAAAGATACACAAGATGAGAAAATTAGAATTTGCATCACTTCAGGTAAGGGACCTTGCAACCTCAAAAGAATTTTACACCACGAAACTAGGGTTTGAGGAAGCAGGGATACCCAATCCAGAGGCCTGCATTTTTAGATACAACAAAGGGGAGGCAAGTTTTGCCATTAGAACACCTATCGCCAACCTGGAAGGAAAGGAACTGGGTATCGGCACTTCGCTCTGGTTCGCAATCGACGAGGAAATAGAAGATCTGCAGGCCCGGTTATTAGCAAAGGATGTGACACTGTTGGGGCCAGTCAGGGAAACACCTTTCGGGAAAATCCTTGTTGCCAAAGACCCCGACGGATACAACATCACCTTTCTGAAGTCAAACTAATTATGGGCTATCCATTCCGTTTTGGTTTCTTCGAGATCAACCGGCATGACTTTGGACTGATTTCTTCACAGATGCTACAAAAAGAATATGCCGAAGAAAATTGAATTTCATTTTAAAAAGCCGGAAGATAGCCCCGGGTATCTTTTGGGGCAGCTGACCATGTTATGGCAGCGGAAACAAAAGCGTGTCTTAGATCCTTTGGACCTGACACATACCCAGTTCGTCCTGCTCTGTGCACTAGCCTGGTTATCCCGGGAAAGTGATACGGTTACGCAGGTTGATATCGCCAATCTGGGTAATGTGGACAGAATGATGGTATCAAAGGTATTAAGGACGCTGGAAGAGAAGAAATTCATCACCCGGCATGAGCACCCGACAGATACCAGGGCGAAGACTATCAAACTGACGCCGGATGGAGAAAAGGTACTGCAAAAAGCCATTGTCAGTGTAGAAACTGTCGATCTGGAGTTTTTTAACAAGCTGGGAAAAGATCTAACGACTTTTAATGCAACAATGGCTGCGCTGATTGAACAGAATAACAAAGAAGTATAGGTGGATATCACGATCGGTGGCTAGTGCGACGATGACTGTGAATCTCGGAATAACAGCGTATGGCTTTCTAATTTGGATAGCCATATGCTGTTATTTATCTTTTTCTCCTTCGGGCCGTTTGTTGAATAATTTATTAATCATTTCCTATTTAGCTCATTCCCTGCATTTATCACTGCCTCATTCACTGCTTTTACCCTTTTTATATCCATTTTCTCTACAGCCCTGTCATAGGTCAATATACCATTCACCTCATGTTCAACATCTGTCGTCTGCGTGTATACTGCAATACTTAAGCCCTGATATCGCATCAGCTGCTCCACCTGATCCATCAGGAGTACATACCTGTCGGTCAGTCTGTCGCTGGTAGCCTCATAGTCATAAGCGTTATTCTCTACCGGCCACATATGTCCCCGTACAAACAAGCCGACACCACCAAACTCGCCAAGCGATGCAGCGCGTTTGCCGTCGGGCTTTGATGCTCCATATGGACCGACATAAATGTGCGTATCGACAAAATCCCCATTCCCAGGATCTCCAGCTGCCTTTTGATAACCAGGATTATTATTAAATCCTGAATTGCCGTTTACCAGTCTTGAGGGATCGAGCTGTTTCAGCCAGTCAGTAATCTCTTTTACATCAAAAGCGCCCCAGTTCTCATTGAATGGCACCCAGGTAATGATAGAAGGTGAATTATAGAGATCATCGATCATGGCATGTAATTCCTTCCGGAAAGCGCTTCTTACCTTTGCAGTGTCCTCATGCTGATACCAGATAGCCGGCATATCCTGCCATACCAGCAGACCAAGTTTATCCGCCCAATAATAAAAGCGTTTGGGCTCAGTCTTCATATGTTTTCTGATTAAATTGAACCCCGCCTTTTTGGTAAATGCTATGTCGTACTTTAATGCCTCCTCTGTAGGTGCCGTGAGAATACCGTCAGGCCAGTATCCCTGATCGAGTAATCCAACCTGCATTACAAACTTATTGTTTAACAACGGTCTTATTACGCCGTTCAGACTACCAAGTTTAATATCGCGCATACCAAAGTAGCTCCTGACCTCGTCAGTGACATTCCCCTTGTTATCCATCAGGGTGATGTTAAGATCATACAGAAATGGGTTATCCGGCGACCACAACTTAGGATCCTTTATCGGAATATATAATTTGGTTCCGGAGCGTCCTGAGACCTGAGACACCATTTTTGTTTCATCAAATGCAGCAGCCCGCACCTGTGTTGCATCAGCATCTACAAACACTTCAAGTCTGTTGTTGACCAGATCAGGCAATAGCCGGATGTTTTTAATGTAATGTTCATCTACCGGCTCCAGCCATACACTTTGCCAGATGCCTGAAGTAAAAGTATAATCTCCCCGTGGGCCATTCTTACCGGAGGGTGTCCTGCCATCATTGGCATCATATGCTGCAACGACGATTGTATTGGTGCCTGCTTTTAAAAATTTCGTGATATTTATATGAAAAGAACTATAGCCACCGGAATGCGATCCTGCGTTTTCACCATTGACGAATAAGGTTGCGTCATGATCAACTGCATCAAAATTCATAATAATCTGTTTGCCTTTCCATGCAGTAGGAATTTCAAATGTCCGGCGATACCACATATTTATCTCCTGGGTACGCTCAATGCCTGAAAGCACTGATTCCGGACAATAAGGAACCAGTATCTTTTCAGTTTTATCATTAAAACTCGCTGGCTTAACGGGATTCAAAGCGCTGGCAACATGTTTACCACCAATATAATCCCATTTCCCATTTAGATTCATCCACTCCTTGCGTTCCAACTGAGGACGAGGATATTCCGGAAAAGGAGCTGTGGATTCCATTGCCGCCTTAGTCCACTGAGTAGAAAGTTTGGGTTGCTGCGCTAAAGAAGGTTGAACAAGGATACCGTGGAATAGTATGAGTCCCCAAAAAAGCAGGCAGTTTTTTACTGTCATTATAAAATATATTAGGTCAATGTTACTCTTGAAACAAAATACATTTTTTTCTTAAACATCAGGATACTTTTACTGGCATTTCCGAACTGGCCAAGCCTGATTGTCAGTGGGTTATATGGATCATGAGAATGATTGACAGTTATTTAGGCTGCAACACTCACTGCATGACCAGTATTACATGTTGTTCTTCAGTTGCTATCTTGACAAGTTGGATTCGGTGATATTGATTATATTTGAACGAAGCTGGTTAAACCCTGCGACAAGCGACTATCAATGGTCCACCGCTAACTATAAACATATCGGGATGGTTAATATAAAGGATTTCGACAGTATTCCTGATCTGCTAAATCCAAGACGCGTCATGAAATATCTGCTCGTGTATTGTGAGACCGGTCAGGTAAATATGACAGTTGATGAAAAGGATTTTTCTTTAAATAGCGGTCAGATCATTACAATCACTTCCGGACAAATTCACAGATTTAAAGATCCCTCATTCGCAAAAGGCTTCATACTTGAGTTTACGTTAGACTATTTTGGGAAAGACGATAATGACATTGAACTCATTTTTCATAATGGACTATTCTGTCATTTTGCTATGAACGAGGTGATTACGGTCGACAACAATGTTATCGAACAGGAACTTCGTCTTATACAAGCTGAGCTAAATGAACAGCCCTATCAATATCTTATTTCAGTTCATTCGCGTATTAAATTAATACTGGTATCTATCAACAGGGCGAAGGTTGATCGGGGCGACGAGATCTGGAAACCCAATGCTTTGTTCCTGAAATTCCTGGAAGCCGTAAGAGATAATTTTGAGCATAATTACCCTGTTTCAAGATTTGCCCAAATACTCGGCACCACGGAAATGAAATTGAACGAGCTTTCGAAGATCCATGCCGGCAAGACAGCACAAAATGTTATTTATGGCCTGATCACTTCCGAGGCCAAAAGACTCCTGACATATGAAGACCTGACTGTAAAGGAGGTCGCCTATAAACTCGGCTTTAACGATCCGTTTTATTTCTCCAACTTTTTTAAAAAACAAACAGGTATCTCTCCCAGCCAATATCCTTTATAAATATTACATGCTTTTCCCAGGATTCTCTATTCTTTAGTCCTCCTCCGGATGCCATCTTTGTAGTGTTAAATTATTCATCATGAAGATTCTACAAGACATTGCATCCTTATCGTTACGATGTGCATTATCGGCTGGTTTTTTGTCGGCAGTTGCAGGCAGGTTGGGATTATGGGGCAGGCATTCCTCGGGCTGGAACAAGTTTTTGGACTATACAGCACAGGTGAATTCTTTTGCACCTCACAGCCTGATTCCACTACTCGCAATTACAAGTACCGTTTTGGAGCTCACATTGGGCGTCATGCTGCTCATTGGCTTTAAAACAAATTATGCCGCACTGGGCGCCGCCATATTAACGTTCTTATTTGCACTTGCCATGACCCTGTCATATGGTATTAAAGAACCGCTGGATTATTCTGTATTTGTATTTAGCGCAGGTGCATTCCTGCTGGCGACTATTCCATATTACAAATTGAGCATTGACCAATTACTGATTAAATAAATATCCAATTATGAAAAATACCGCTATCAGTACTGATATTAACGATTATGTTGTAAGAAAAGAACAAAAAGAATGGCAACCGTTGGTTGAAAAAGGTATCCATTATAAGGGCATTTCAGTAATATCCCTTCATTACGATCAGCTGAAGGAACGATCAACGACTATTCTGTTAAGGTTTGAACCAGGAGCTTCCTATCCGTATCATAACCATCCGGCAGGGGAGGAAGTGTATGTATTAAGTGGAACCGCCATTTTTGAAAATGTTGAATTATCGGAAGGGGATTATTTATATACTCCGCCTGGCTTCAGGCATTCCGTTACAACAACAACAGGTTGCACTTTGCTGTTTATTGTTCCGGAGGAGGTGGAGATATTAGTGTAGTGTCAGGCTCCAGTTTGTTTATTTTGAAGAATTTATTTGCTGATACGGTTACTGATATATTAGAAAGGTGTGAAGGGAGACTGCAAGTTTATAGTTATTATTTACGTCCAGCGAAGTATGGAGGCGCTATTCCAAAGGCGGCGCCGCTATTTTTTGCTATATTAGTACTTAGTATTTTACAAACAATCGCACACTTAAAGCGAAACTATAAATTATTGCACCGGCGCCAATGTGGAGCAAAAGCAAGTACATGGATTTTAAAGCAGGGATAAGTAAAATTGATGACCACCTAAGACAGTTCCATCGCGGGCTCAAACGATAATAAACAAAAACGCCGGAGATTTAATCTCCGGCGTTTGTCATCGTGCCCGGTAGCGATAAGTTTTTAAGCCGATTATATTCGATTACACTATTATTGACCAATAATTAGCTGCTGTCTTTCTTTAGTTTTATCGTAATCTATTTCTAAATAATAAACGCCTATTCTCAGTCCACCGACATTAAGCTGAGCATTATTTACATTAGCGTATTTCTGTTTTCTTAACAAATTCCCCATTTGATCGTAAATACTGATGCTGGTGATCTGCGGAGCCACTGTTGCTTTTTGAGCCATTGGATCTGTATTCGATTTCGGCTGTATATTCACAGTACTGACTGCAGGATTAGGTGATACTGTAAAAACCAGGGAACGCGGACAGGAACTGTAAACTGTTACACCATCACGTACTGTCTCACCACAGGCGTTAGTAGCTGTAATATTGACGCCACCGCCACCATATACACTCACATAGGAGGATGGAGAGCTACTGCTATATATATTAATTGAGCTGCCGGATGTAGGTGTGGAGGTCCATGAATAATTACTAAGAGGCATATTGGGAGAGCAGTTGACCATCCAGCCCTGCCATGCACCATTACATGGTCCGCTCTGGGTAGAGGTAATATTCATCCTTGATACTGTACTTACAGCCTTTGTAGCAAAAATACAGTTCGGCAAGCTGGCGGTAAGCGTAAAATTGCCTGGGGAAGTCTTCGTTAAGGTCACGGAATTACCTGAGGCATTAAGGGTAACGTACCCGGCAGGTGCAACAGTCCATGTAACTGTTTGTCCGGCTGGTACACCGCTTACTGTATAAGTGGAGGATGAACAGAAGGCTGCTACGCCGGAAATTACCAGATTCGCATTAGGTGGCGCGGCACCTATACCAACAGCATACCAGGCATCGGTGACTGCTTTCACCTGACAACTACCGGCGCCATATAACTCGGTAGCGGCATTGATGGTAGCTGTTCGTGCGTCAGCATACTGGCTTTGCGACTGGAGTTTACCAGTAGATTCTGCGTTCCATATAATATCAGCAGCAATTGAGATTCCCTGACCTGTTACGGAATAGCTATTCCCAAGGTCATTGGTGCCACTGCCACCCTGACTTAAAAGATAAAACCAGTGACTGAGTACAGTACTGTTTTTATGCGGTTCATTATTATAGTCCCAGTAGGTGCCATGGTAGGTATCAGGATAAGATAATGAATTGGGATCAATCATAGAGCGAAGGCAGGGTTGTCCGTTTTTCATGATTTCATCTCCTATCAGCCAGGTTTGTTTATAAGGTGTTGCATAGTATTCTATTACCGCACCCCATATGTCGCTGAGGCCTTCATTCATTGCCCCTTGTTCGCTGAAACCACCTGGAAGAGCGGCAGTAAACTGACAGATGCCATGTCCTATTTCATGGGCGATTACATCAAGCGAGGTGACTGCTTTAAATTGAGTAGTTCCATCCCCGTAAGTCATACTATGCATGGTAGGGTCCCAGAATGCATTGTCATTGTTGGAAAACTGGGAGTTTATTCCGTGCAGATCTGCATGTACATAACCAAATAATGTACCGCCCAGATTATCATAACTATTCCGGCCCCTCACAGAGGCCCAGTAGTCAAACACTTTCTCCGTACCCCAGTGAACATCATGACCGGCATTGGCGGTGGTCCAGCCGGTACCTCCATTACTAAAGTCTGCCGCTGCCGAATAGTTGCTTCCGTTTTGCATGTCCAGTGTCTGTATCTGTGCACTGAGTGAACCAACAGTTCTGGTTTCTCTAAGACGGTAACCTCCGGTGTAGGAGTCGAGGGTAACACTTTGCCAACCATTGTACAAGGTCGTGACAAATCCGGGGGTATTCGCGTCCATGATTAGTTGCTCCTTTCCAATCACATTTCCGGTAATAGCATCTACATATACGTTGTTGTCACTCAACGGCGCTACCGCATAGATGTGAAATTTGTAAGCCAGCCGGAACGAGTGGGTGATACTGTCATCCTTGATGATTACCAGTTCTCCTTTAGGGTAAAGGGTTGCTTTGGGATCTTTAGCTACTTCCTGATACCTTTTTTGAGTGAATTCATCTTCCCATCCGTAGGTCCTGGCATGAATAAAACCCAGTGCATTTTTCAGGGCAGTTTTTTCATCCACCTTCACCTGCACTGAGGGTTTGCCGATGTCCTGAAAGAAGCCATTAGCTGATTCAATGATACCATTCTGTGAATGTACAGCATAGGTACCGGTGGGTACTTTGTACCCCTTATAATACTGCTGATAAAGGCGATGATCACGGTCTTTATCTGTAATCACCTTATCAAGTCGCAGACTATCGCCTAATGACATCTTCAGGGTTTGTTTCATGAAATCCTGTGCGTTCGCAACTGGTTGAGGGCGTTTTTTTGTGTCCAGGCGCATAAATTTCACCTTACCGTTGCTGGCGGTATCCATTTGCAGGATACCCTGTTGCGCCCATAAACTTGTCTGTAATAGCATGAGGCATGCGATGAGTGTAAATTTGCTCTTCATAAGTGGAATATTCATTGAGGGTTAAAAATAAGGTCCTTAAGGCTTCGTAATAGGTATAACAACAATCGCTAACGTGGCATAACGTAACTAATATAACGAATAAATCGGAATTACAATTTATTTCAAGATATTTTTGTATGCCATTCATAGTGATTTCAAGAACCAGGCTGCATTATTATACTCCATACTAAAAGCCACGCGGACCAGAGAGATAAACAAGGTTAGTATCAACCCGAACAGGCATTTGCGTTCCCAGGGAGGAGGTTTCGGCTACCAAACACAGTATTTACAGTTTATTTACAAAGGTTACATTTTTATTTACAATCCAATTCCCATCAGCCGAAAAATATCAAAGTAGTTTTGCTGAATCAACTTTGATAGCATATGAAAAATAACTGCCCTACCTGCTATTTTATGTTGATTATTAATCACTATGTTTTACTCTAAATTTTAAAAAAATGAAAAGATTATTTGTGTTTGTCCCGGCTGGGCTTCTGGTATTATTTCTATTAAATTCTTTTGTGCTAAAAGAAAGGGATGCGGCCAAAGTAATTAGAAATAAATCAGCGCTTGTAAATATCGTTTTCAAATCTACCGATGGAGGACAAACATGGCAGGACATCAGCAAAGGGCTGCCAGAAAATTTGCGGGAAGATGGTATCAAGGGAAATAGGTTCTTTGCAAATGATAAAGGGCTGTTTTTAAGGATTGGAAACGGACTCTATCACAGTACACCAAATGCCACAGCGCCTTTTTGGACCAAAGAGATTCTCCCTGACGGAGATAGCAGCATGTCCTCTGGTAAGTCCGGGGTATCTGCCTTCAATTACTGGGGGGTAAATTTGAAAACAACAAGCGGAACGAGTGTATGGTCGCCGATATTCGAAAATTATCACGAGCCACGAATACGCAGCGTTTTCGAAACAGCCGCAGGTGCAATTTTTCTCGGCACTGACAGAGGCTTTTTTAAAACTACTAACAATGGACAAACCTGGAAACATGTTCATACCGGAGACCTGGTAGGGCATTTGGCAGAGTTGGATGGTGTACTGGTGGCGATCAGTATGAGAAAGATAATAAGATCGACCGATAATGGCGAAAACTGGTCGGTGGTGAGCAGTGGTGACGGTGTGGCTTTCGATGTAAAACAGATCAAAGGTGGATTCGCTGCTATCACTTCCAGTTCGGCGTCTGATACCAGGGGGCTAAGCACGTCCTATGACGGTGGTAAAACCTGGCAGCCCATTGATGCCGGCCTTCAGGACAAAGTTTTTATTGATTCAATATGGCGGACCTGGAATGATCGCCCTAATATGCAAGCCTTTATGACTCCCATTATCCAGGTTGGTGAAAACTTCTTTTGTGCTCATCCTGACGGCATTTTCAAATCGTCAGACAAGGGAAAAACATGGACATTATTACTTCCTTCTATAGAAAAGAAGGTCTTCAATGTATTTGTTTCAGGCAACGTGATCTATGCCATACCCAGCAAGGGAGGATGTTGAAAACTTAGGTTAACATTTGTTCCATGGCGGACTCAGAAGAGTATGGAAAAAGAAAGGTCGGAGATATCTCCGACCTTTCGGCTAGTGTGCCTGGTTATTGGGAATGCTTCCTGCGAAGCATTCCCAATAACTGATGAGAAATTTTTTATTCTACGATGAGCTTCTTGGTGAAGCTACCTGCATTCGAAATTATCCGCACTATGTAGAGCCCTGTCTTAAGCTGCGAATTGATCTGTATCCTGTTACCACCCTGAGCATTCCTTGTATAAACCAATCTGCCCAGGTTATCATAAATACTTACGACAGCATTTTTTGCAGATCCCGGAAGAAGGATCATAAACTGTCCGCCATTGGAGGGGTTTGGATACAGGCTAACGGCATCCTCATTGATTATGTTCGCCTGCAATGCCATTCTGGCTCCCTGGTCCGGAACGAACGGGGAGAGATAGTTTCCGGCGATCACCTGTTGTGTAATGCCGGGGCCCTGCCAGGCTACAGCTACATTATCTCCTCCACTGGCTTCCTTCTGAAGCACTTCGATGTAATATTTTTGGCCGGCAGTGAGGTTAATGGTAACAGACTGCTGTGTGCTGTACTTATTCCATTCTCTCGAATTCGTCCATCCGCTCACGTAAGCGATCCTGGATGCGTTAGCCGGGTTCTCATTGGTGCTCAGGTATAGCTCGGTGTTATCATCGCCCGCTACCCAGAAGGTGTAGCTTCCGGTTGCAGACGGATAGATATATCCGCGGATCCTTGCTCCATAGTTATCTGCCCAGTTTGTGGGGCCCTCCAGGCTGGTGAGCTGCCCACTGCCGGTAGGGTTGTTTGGATAATTGGCGCTGGAGGTCAGGTTGCTGATAGCAGTTCCGCTGATTCCCGTCCAGTATTCTCTCAGTATAGAACCGGTAACAGTGAGGCTAAAGGCCTGCGAGCTTTGACATCCGCCGCTATTGGTATAGGTGGCCACATAGTTACCTGCCTGGTTCGCCTGGATATTCGAAATGCCTGCTTCACGGGTAGTAGCAGTAAAATTATTCGGCCCACTCCAGCTCCACGATCCTCCCTGCACAGGCTGCGGGCCAAACAGCACACTGCCACCTGTACTTAAAGAAGCGCTGGCTGTCTGCTGCCAGCTTCCGCCATTAAGCTGTACGTACGGAGTAATGGCAGAAGGCGTACAAGCTCCTGATTCGATAGAAACCAGACCTCGTCCTACTGTACTCATATATACACGTCCGAATACGTTCATATCTCCCATTACAAAATTGCCGTTCCCCGGACCACCCCACTCATGGGCGTCGTCGTTTATGCGTGTCCACGAAGCGCCTTGGTCTGTGGAACGGAAAATACCTTTAACTCCGCCAACAGTTCCCCAAATATAAACGGCAGGATAGGTAGCCCCCGTTGCGGCTTTACCAAATCCAACAGCTCCGCAATAAGTAACATTGGAAACAGTCGTCCAGGAAGTTCCATTATTTGTAGTATACGTTAGTCCATTCGACAGTGCCACCCACACATGTCCTTCATTACCGGGAACAGCCCTCGCACGACGTGAACCACCTGAACCGGGATTGGATGACGATGCGGTAAAACTTACACCTTTGTTGGTACTTACTAGTAGCTGTCCGCTACCGGGATTATAAATGTAAAATTTATTGGCATTTACGTAATCTGCTATTGGATGAGCATCCTGAACGTTAGTAACTCCTGTACTTGTCCATGATCCTCCATTATTTGTTGAATAATAAGTTGTACTTCCGCCGCCTGGACAATGAAGTGTCGTATTTCCATCCGCTGACAATGCTACTTTACCATAACCGCCGCCATTAGTAGCAGCTGCCGGCGTCCAGCTTGTCCCCTGATCGGTAGAGTAGTATAATTTATCCGTAGCTCTTACTACTTTATTGATATTATTTGCGGCAAAGGCTATACCGTTATTAGAAGTAACGGTAGGAGTATGTACCTGTGCCGGATAAGCATAAACATCTGAATACGCTGCTCCATATTGGTCTCCTACTGCTGAAATAAATTTACCACCAGGAATACTTATGGCATCAAGTACAACCGTTTCTTCCATTCCCTTTACATCAAATTTCCAGGAAGTGGTGGATGCATTGATATCATCGCAGGTAAAAAGTCCATTACCAGATATGACCCTTACTCTGGCGGTATTTAAAGGATCAAAGTCAATGCTGCCTGTCCAATGTATCCCACGGCTGGTGATCCAATCAATGCCATTGGTGTTTAGCGTACTTGTGGACGACAACTTTGAGGTCCAGGTACTTCCCCCGTCGGTAGATAAGAAAATAAAATCTGCCCATGTGTTGCCAAACTGGTTGTTATTCCAGACGTTGGTAGTTGAAGCAATAATCCTGTTAGTGTTTGCCGGATCAACACATATGCCGCTATAAGGATAATTATTCCCATTTGGAGTGATGTTGGTCCAGGTTCCCGTAGCGGTAGCAAGTTTGTAAACTCTTCCGCTGCTACCGTTTGATGGCCCCTCAGCATCCGCCATTGCCACATATAAAGTAGAATTATCAGACGATAAAACAGCCCTATGGGGCATAAATGAATTGTCGGGCTGAATTGCAGTGAAAGTGCTGCCTCCGTCGGTACTCTTATATATATTATTGCCTCCGGTGCGGGAAACTCCTATATAAATAGTTTTGGTAACTCCTCCCGAAACACTGGAAGGGTCAAACACTACAAAGCAGATTCCGTTCCCATTGCTTGTTGTTGTTACTCCATTCCAGGCCAGGGTCCAGCTGGAGCCTCCGTTGGTACTTTTCCATAAACCATTTGCTCTTGTGCCGCAAAAAAGGATGTTACTGTTATTAGGATCCACTGCCAGGCGTTCTCCGTTGGATCTTCCCAGTCCATTTCCATGAGCAGTGAATTGTGAGGTTACTACCACTTCAGTAAATGTATTTCCCTTATCTGTGGATTTCAAGATCGCTGTTTTTCCTCCGTTAAAGTAAGAAGTTCCTGCAAGGATATATAGATTGTTTGCATTCTGAGGATCCAGCGCCAGCGCTTCCACCCCCTGGTATGTAGTTTGATCCTCTGAAGTCCAATCGAGTAAAGGAAGCCATTTTGAATTTACTGCATCCCAACGGTAAGCGCCTCCAACATCTGTGCGGCAGTAAATATCGCCTGATGTTTTATGACTTATAATTCCTGATACAAAACCGCCTCCACCCAAGGCTACATTACCAAAGGTTTGTCCAATCAGTTTTGTTTGTGAAAAGCAAAAAAGAATCAGCAAAAAGGCCCCTAAAAATCGTGGTCGACAATAAAAAGGGCTGAAATCGTTAGTTTTTGTCATAAATATGGTTTTTTAATAATGAATGTGGTTTATAGTGCTTCTCTCGTTGCAAAGGTTGATTTAATAGATCTTGAGGCGCGCCAGGCTGCCTGACGAACGATCTGACGATATGACATTACATGGAAATAGACCAGGGAAGGTTATCGGCAGTAAACATATTTTCATAACGGGCAATTCTCTCTTTATTGAGTGCTGTAAAACTACCGGATGTTCTTTGAGGGCAAGGCGGTTAAATGTTACAGATTGTGGTAACAAATGTTGCAGCCCCGGATTTTTATACGATTTTTCCGGTTAAACTCCTTTTAGGGTCCTTTACAAATTATGAAGGAGTCAACAAAATTCTTTCTTCTAAAGACTGGCTGAAAATTTCGGAGCTATTGAACCCGGCTTATATGCAATTTTGGCACTGGAGATACCACTTTTCCGGTAACCGGAGGGCTATTTCAAACGGATGGAGCATGTGGTCACCAAAGCAGAATGCCCCGAAAAACGGGGCATTCCAGGTCTTATTTTGTCTACCAATATTCAAATTGTTGTGAAAGAATAGTTTAGATGGTAGGTAGGTTTTTATTTGACTTCCAAACTAAACTGGCTATATTCTCCCCTGGCGTTTTTCTTCACGATCGTATGCATACCTTTATACAGCAACAAAGGGCGTACATGTTTATTATCAACATAAACCACGTCAGTAGCTATAGCATTTTCGTGCTCCTTCTTCAATTCTCCGGGGTTATAAGCACTGAATACACAACCACAATCTTTCATTAGTGCGGGTTTTAACCAGGTGACTACCCTCTTTTCTACGTCCTTAAACAGAAAGCCAGGGCGCCCGAGGGAGTCCTTAAAGCTGGCATTGAAAATGGAATAATCTACCGGGTAGAAGTCACCATAGTAATTCCAGGTCCTTTTAGTTATATTGTCGACTAATACAAAGGCCTCAGCCCTGCGGATCGTGTCATTGGTCAATGTATCAATAACAATTTGTTTTTCATTTAACTCTGTCTGATCGATGGTAAGGACATCTTCATAATTGAGGAGCCGGCGTAACTGGCTGCCCATCATCGGACCCGACTCATTGATGTGAGCATAGCCGGCATGAATGATAAACCTTGATTTTGGATTGGCACGGATAACTGCCAGAATATTTTTCGCCTGTTGTTGTTCCCTTAATGATGTAAATACATTTTGTATTACTTCCCCTTTCTCATTTTTTATAATCATTGCGGAATCCCTGGGTTGATAACTAATATATTTCATAGAACCATTTTTGTCAAGCACGACGCTGTCGTCCCATGTAGGCCGTACTATATACTCATAGGCCCTGACTTTATAACCCTTCTTTGCCGCATACCTGATCAGCGAGGCATAAGTCGGTTCATTCAGAAAATGGCCTTCGTCTTTTACAGGATAAGCTCTTTTATCCAACTGGTTGTTGGGCAGGATACCTTCCGCAAGGAAAACATTATAGCCCTGTTGATATAAGGCACTTAAAAGCGATTTAGTAAATAGTCTATGCTGCGGGCGGTAATGTGCTTCATTGATCAATATGATTCGATGTTTCGCTGCTTCTCTGAGAATAAGTTCGCGGGCATCAAGAACATGCTTATTATGAAGCGTAATTCGAACAGGAGCCTTTGGTGTAACGATCGAATCTTCATATACCATACTTTCATGGTAATATCCCGCAACTGACAACGCGGACAGATTCGTTTCTGCAGCAGCAGGCGACCTGTTGTTCCGCGTGATAATGGAGTCTGCAAAATCATAGCAGGGATTGCCAGATTCGTGCTGATCTGCCGATAATGAAATGATAAGACAAAGAAG
The DNA here is from genome assembly GCF_900102545.1 of Chitinophaga filiformis. Lineage (GTDB taxonomy): Bacteria > Bacteroidota > Bacteroidia > Chitinophagales > Chitinophagaceae > Chitinophaga > Chitinophaga filiformis. The sequence goes on from NZ_FNBN01000003.1 coordinate 834,190, forward strand.
AGGAATGATAACGAGTTTCATTGGTGTGGTTTATATTTAAAACCTGCACTGATATATTCAGCTTGGTTGTTTTTATAATACAGTACCAAACGATCCTCCGATTCCGGGAATAACGCCATCATCAACAACATATGAGAAAATCCCGTGATCGTGACATTCGTTTAAGATCAGGGAATAAGGAAATAGTCGCTATGAGTTGCACGAATTGGGGATGTTGGTCGATAATCATGAGTAATCCTGTAAATTAACGGACCGACTATTGAAATAGTATATTTTTTGGTAATAACTTTTATATATACACTCCGCTACCGGCACTTAAAATGCAGTTCATAAGTATTGCATGACCTCCCAATTGATCATCGTTTAATTGCCAATGTACCTTTTATTGGGGAGTCTACAGTTTAGTTGCTAATATCAGAATATCATTGATAATCCCAACCCATATTCCCTTCCATTATAAAATGGCATAACCATACCATTTAGGTCATCTTTATCTTTAAAAAAAGTTTTTTTAACAAATGGATGTACCCAATAAGCGATTTTGGTACTTAAGATCCCTATCCCTGCACCGGTGGCAACATCGGTAAGCCAATGCTTTTCATTGGTCATTCTTAAAAGCCCTGTACCTGTAGCGACCACATAGCCTGTGATACCGTACCAAAACGATACATCTTTATATTCCTGATATAAAAATTCAGCTCCCAAAAAAGCGTTAGCAGTGTGTCCAGAAGGGAATGACCTGGTGTTCGACCCGTCTGGTCTCTCTACATTTGAAGTATTTTTAATGATGCTAATTGAGGACCCCATAATGATGTAGGCCGTTGCCATCAGGATGGTTCTGTCTTTAAAATTATTCTTTCCATGGATACCGAACGCATTTAAGGCATATACAGATAGGGACGGCGCGTATTGAGTAAAATTGTCAATTTTAACTTTTCTAAAATGTTGCGCTCTCAACTCCATTCTTATACTGGTATTAACATCTTTCAAAGCAGGGCTTGCAAGGCCAATAACGCCATATCCGATCAAAACAGTTGGAATGATGAGCGATCTGTATTTGAGTCGGACGTCGCCTTTGTGATCTGTTGAGTCAATTAAAGCGTTCTGTCCATTAACCCTTAAGGCGGAAAGGAATAGGAAAAGGACAATTATTATCTTACTCATTTTTTACCTAATTACGCATAGCATACTGTGTCGCTAAGCATTATGATATTGCTTAACGTGCTCTAATTATTGAGTGAGCGAAGTTTCGATCAGGCAGATGACCTGTGACCTTTACTCCGCTCACTAAACCTGGTTATTTGATCGTATAGCTTTTAGTAGCTACTTCTGCCAGCCTGAAGTATCCCAAAGCGTAATTTTTGCTATTGGTCTGATTGACAATATTTCCGCGAACGGCACTTGGTATAGTAGGGAAAGGATTACCATCATTACCCGAAGCCACTATCAATTTGAACATGTAGTTGTAATAGTTTTTCGAAATCCCGTACAGTTTAATGTCTACCTGGTCCCCTGTCTTTAATTTTTCATGCGAATACGATTCCTGATTTAAATTACCGTTGGTGTGTTCATCGTCTTCAACTTCCAGTTCGGGAAACACTGAATGAGGCTGGGTAATGCTGTTCAGATAAGAATTATTCTGATTGGCATCATCCTGATAGTAAAATGTTATCTCGATCTCATCACCGGCCTCGCCTCCCTTGTTATTCTGATCAATGTTATCCTCGATCTTAGAGACTGGGGTAAAGGTTTCTGAGGCGGTGTAGGTTTCTCCGTTCAAAACGATCTTTAAGTTATAGGTCTGGCCGATAACAGGAACAAAATTGCTGCAGATGTATTGCCCTGTTCCGGGCGTTTCTACAAAGTTAAAAACAGTATTTTCCGCGTTGGTTACCGTAATCACTGCTCCCGAAACACCCGGGAATTCGGAACTGTAATAACCAGTTGTTGTCGACAATACGATCTTCTGTTCATTGCCCGCGGTATTTTTTACCCAGTCAATAGAGGCATCCACAACCAGTCTTGGCGCTGCTGTTTTAAGATCCGTAGTAATAACCTTCTCGCATCCTGTTACAAGCAATGCTACAAATGGTACGAGCATTATTTTAAGTAGTTTCATGTGTATCGTTTTAAAGTTGGACGGTTGTTTTAAAGTTTCACGTTGTAAGCTACGCTTGGAACAATGCCGAAAATGGATATTCTTCTTGTCTCGCTTCTTCCTGTTTCTTCTTTCTGTCTGAAAGAGTAGGATGCCGCGTTGTTCCTGTTGTAAAGATTGTAGATGCTGAAATTCCACTCTCCCTGCCACCCTGTTTTCTTGTTGGGTTTAGGTGTGTAGGTCGCAGAGACGTCTAAACGGTGGTAAGCAGATAAAGAATTCTCATTTCTTGCGCCGTAACTCGCAACAGTAACACCCTGGTATAGATATTTTCCATTGGGGAATGTCGCTGCTTTTCCTGTTTGAAAATTGAGAATAGCTCCAAAAGACCATTTCGGACTTACTGAATAAGCGCCTGTAACAGATAGATTATGCAATTTGTCATAATTCGCCCTGTACCATTCTCCGTTGTTGATGCCCGGCTCATCTGCATTTCTGCCCGGTGTTCTTTGTTGCGCTTTAGAAAGTGTATAGGAAACCCAGCCGGTCAGCTTACCTGTATTTTTTTTCAACATCAGTTCCAGGCCATAAGCCCTTGCTTCGCCATTCAAAAGCACTCTTTCTATAGCATCGATCCCTAACAGATCTGCGCCGTCGATATAATCTGCCTTATTCTTTATCTTTTTATAGAATGTTTCAGCTTCCAGAGAATACCTGTCGTCTTTGAAATTGTGGAAGTAGCCCAGTGCTACCTGGTCCAGGATTTCTGGTTTAAGGTATTTGTCAGATGGGGCCCATATATCAAGCGGGCTTGCAGATGCGGTATTAGAGATCAAATGAACATACTGGCTCATTCTATTGTAGCTCGCCTTTATAGAATTATCATTGTTTAGCGAGTAAGCAATGGCGAACCTTGGTTCCAGGTTGCCGAAGCTGGCTATTTTTTTATTTTTCTTATAGTTGATCGTTCCGGTTGGATCAGCCTCTTCATAAATATGAAAATCCTTATTGTAAATGACCGGCTGATCATTGGCATAGGTATAGACTTCCTGCGCGCCTACTCTTTGGAAGTTGCTGTAGCGGAGTCCATAATTCACAGATAATTTATCGCTGAGGCGTTGGTCGGCACTGATATATGCTGCATTTTCATAAGCGTACTTTTTGGCTAACTGGTCCGGATTGATTGCTGAACTCACTCCATACGGCTTGATCGTTCCGGGATTGAAATCGTAATAAATTGCGTTAATACCGTAGTTTAAAGTGAGGTTATTCGAAGCATAATGTTTGAAATCATATTTGAAATTGTAATTTTTTACCTCTGCTTTCCAGTCCATACCGATGGTCTTGATCTTGATCTGGTAGTCATAGTCACTGTAAATTGCAGATGCATTGGAGAATATCTTATTGGAGAATATATGGTTCCATCTGAGATTGAAAAGTCTGTTACCATAGGTGTTGATAAAACTGTTATTGAAATTCAGGTTGTCAGTGCCAAAGTATCCTGAAACAAATACGTTGTTCTTATCATTGAATTTGTAATTGAACTTGGTGTTCAGATCGTAGAAATAGGCTGAATTGGGTTCATTGGCCAATTTTAAAAAAAGATGGGCATACGATCCTCTTCCCGCGACAACGAAAGAGCTTTTACCCTTAGCGATAGGACCCTCAACAAGCAATCGGCTGGAAACTAATCCGATCCCGCCGTTAACATGGAACTTCTGGTTGTTTCCTTCTTTTTGATAAATATCCAGTACCGATGATATACGTCCTCCGAAATTAGCGGGTATGCCGCCCTTGTATAGTTTCAGGTCTTTGATCACATCTGCGTTGAAGACAGAAAAGAAACCGAATAGATGCGAGGTATTATAAACAACGGCTTCATCAAGCAATACCAGGTTTCCATCAACAGATCCTCCCCTTACGTTAAATCCCGTCGCACCTTCCTGGGCATTGGTTACCCCGGGAAGCTGTAAGATCGACTTCAGGACATCTACCTCACCCAAAACGGCCGGCATCTTTTTGATGGTGGCGATCGATAGTTTATTGGTACTCATTTCAGGTTTGCGGATGTTCGCTTGCGGCGTATTGGCTTTAATTAAAACTTCATCCAGCGTCTTACTGTTTTCCGTCATCCCGAAGTTCCGTTTTGTGTTTTCGGTCAGCGTGATACTTTCCTCCAGGCGATCGTAACCCACATAGCTTATGATAATGGTGTAAGTTCCTTTAGGCAATGTTGTGGAATAAAATCCGTAGGAATTGGTCGTAATACCTACTTTCGCTTCCGGAATGTAAATGCTTACGCCAATGAGTGTTTCGGTATTGGACTTGTTAGTGATCGTGCCGCTGAGGGTGACTTTTTCCTGTGAATAGGCATGGAATACCGAGGCAAAAAGGAATACCAGTATGAATAGGATTCTGCTTTTCATTTATAAAAGTTTAGAATTAAATGCTATATTTTCAGCTAAACTATATTTTTACAGAACCCGCAATTTTTATATATACGAAACGTATTTCTTAATATAGAAAAGCAGCTTTTACGTATAGTAAAATAAATACGACTTAAGATTTCAGCAAAGAAGCGATACAGAAGGCCCTCTATAGTAATAGCATGCTTCAGATCGTGTTGCAGCAAGTCTAAAGGTCAGGAGAACTGCCGGCCCGGTATATAAACACGCAAGGGATGATGAGCTGCAGGTCATTATTCAAACCCCCAAAGGCAGTATACCACCTGTAAACCTTATTTTGGTATATTATTAATGGGCTTTCGTATAGTAAGTTTTTTTATTTCTGCTGTATCACTTGATTTTGCCCTAAATTTAGCCTTATGTATAAACCTATACACAAAAAAACGATGGATGCCAATTGGATGCTTCAGTTAGTTATTTCAGAAAAATACCGGTTTCAAAGGCATCTGTTGCTGATCGCCTTTTGTATTTTGGTTTTGTATTATAGTCCGGCAGACTATGTAGAACCTTTCGAAACCTACAATCGACTGGTTATTTTTTTCGAAATAATTCTGTTGGCCTACGGTAATATGTATTTTTTCGTTCCTAAATTCCTTTTTAGAAACAAATACCTGAGCTATGGCCTCTTCTTGCTTTCAGGCATGGTCCTTTCGTATTACGCTCACGAAGTTTTTGCTGATTCGTTTGAACGGGATCTATTGCCTAACGAGGATGATGACATTAACTTTTTTACCTTTTCCTTTATGACATTAGTGCTTATTGTAGCCTCAGCCGCAGTTAAGTTTTTTCAGCGGTGGATATCTGATGCACGGCTGATCCATGATCTGGAACTGGCAAATGCCAATGGTGAACTGGAACAGCTCAAGAATCAAATCAATCCACACTTTCTTTTTAACATGCTTAATAATGCTAACGTACTAATCGAAGATGATCCTAAAAAAGCGTCTCAGGTATTGGTGAAACTAAGTGACCTCCTTCGTTATCAGCTTTATGACAGCTCCAGAGAAAAGGTTCTACTCACTTCAGAGATCCATTTCTTAGAAGACTTTCTGAACCTGGAAAAGGTCAGAAGGGATAATTTCAATTTTTTAATATCAAAGGAAGGCGAATTGAGCGGTGTTCAGGTTCCTCCCTTATTATTTATTTCATTTGTCGAAAATGCTGTAAAGCATAATAACGACGCTGCGAAATTATCCTACCTGAATTTGTATTTTGATGTATGTGATGATGAACTTTTTTTCAAATGCGTAAACTCGAAACCAGCGTTGAAAGCAGTAAGTAAATCTGGAGGATTGGGTCTGGCCAATATTAAACGACGATTAGAACTGCTGTTCCCATCTTCGCATGATTTGATAATAGAAGACAATTTGGAAACGTACTGTGTCACCTTAACTTTAAAACTATAAAATGAACTGCATAATAGTAGATGATGAGCCATTGGCAAGAAAGGCGATCGAAAAACTGGTTCATCAGACAGAAAATCTGGAAGTTATCGCATCATTTAACGGCGCAGAAGCTACTAAAGCTTTTCTGGCAACAAATGCCGTAGACCTGGTGTTTCTGGACATTCAAATGCCGGGAGTGAATGGGATAGAATTTGCAAGAACCATTCCCAAAAACACCTTAGTGGTGTTTACCACAGCTTATCACGAATTTGCTGCTGAGAGCTATGACGTCGATGCTATTGACTACCTGATCAAACCAGTAAAGCTGGAGCGCTTTCAGAAGGCGGTCGAAAAAGCAAACACGTATTGTAAATTATTCCGTACTGATCATGCCAGCAGTAATATAGAAAACATAACTACTGATTATATTTTTGTAAGATCAGAACGCAGAATATTCAAAATACATTTCAGCGATATACTTTATATTGAAGGCTTGAAAGATTATGTGATCATTTACTTAGGGAATCAAAAAGTGATCACGCTTATGAATATTAAAACTATTCATGAATTGCTTCCAAAAAGTTTTTTTGTTAGGGTCAGCAAATCGTATATCATTAACGTAAACAACATAGATTCTGTAGATAATAATACAGTTTACATAGGGAAGAACGAAATTCCGATCGGTAATATTTACCGGGATTACTTCTTTAATGAATTTGTAACGAGGAAAATTTTAAGTAAGTGATAAATTTATAAAGAAGTATGTTGGTGGGAAAGATAGCGACCAGGACAAGGAAGTATCCTGGAGAGCGCTGACTGACCTGCACGCGTTTATAGACATCGGACTAATAAATGAGCAGAGACATCCCGACAAAAGTTTGGATGTCTTTTTTATATCTTATTCTTTACGTAGCCTCGCAGAAAATAAGGCGCCGGAGAGACTAATCTCCGGCGTTTGTTATTAAATGTCGCTGACGGATTTATTATTCTACTCACTATTATGATGTCATTGCATCGACTACAATTTTTTCGTTGCAGACCAGGCTTATTACCTCATTTAACTTGAAGAAATTACTTTCGTCCGGATGTACCTTCAGTTTGTAATTTTCGCTGGAAAAAAATGCAGTGAAATCTTCCATTGAAGAGAAATAGATATCGGTAATAGCATCGTATTGAGGCGCCGGAAATCCTTCTATTTCGGTCGGGTGGGAGACTACATATTTTTTAACGTACTTTTGAGATTCAGGAATGGACATAAATAACGGCGCATGATGCTGACGATGATAGCGAGTGAATTCTTCTCTGCTCATCCCGTCATTCCGGTGAATTAGAAATGTGAATTTCAGCATGTTTTTTATTTTATATGCAAAGCTATTTTTAAGCTGACCAACAGTCAATACCGGACAATTTTATGCGGGTATTTTTACTAACGCCTCTTTCAACTAATTTTATAACTTCATGTATAAGAAGAAAACACCGATTCAAATAAATTGTGGTCTACATTTCTTTAAAGAATTATTGAATGGAAAATGGAAGTTGATGCTTATTTATTATGTTTCCCAGGGATTTCACCGGCCTAGTGAATTACAACAAAAGATACAAAATGGTGATCGCAGGGTGTTGGATAAACAGTTAGGAGAACTGGTGAATCATGGTTTTCTCGAAAAACAGGTGTACAATACAAAGGTGCCTAAAGTTGAATATAAGTTGACTCAATTAGGTAGTGACTTAGTTCCGCTTATTATAGATATGGAGAAATGGGGAGAGGAGCACAGAGAGGATCTTGAAAAAGGATTGAAGAATGATCCTAAGTTCATGGATGTCTTATAAAAGATGCTTTAGGTATTGTCAATAGCTTCGATTTGCTCTGACAGTTCGTTACCATTTCGTCTAAACAATAGCTGATGCCAAGGGCATGAGCGTATCTGACATTGAGGAGCAGATCAAAGATGTCTACAAATTTGATGTATCCGAATTAATTAGCCTTGGATCAGAACTATCGACAGTTAATAGAATTTCTACTCCCACAGGGACTTTTGGAGTATTTCGACCTTATTAAAACGACTCAATCGCCCAATGGGCTTCATATTTACCTGGAAGAGAAGGATGAGCTTCCTTCCGAATATAATGACCGTAAGCTTCATTCAAAAGGCGCACGTCAGTTGTCACTAAGGCTAGGTGAAATATTCCGGCTGAGTAAGACCAGGCAGGAAGCCTTTAAAAAGTTAGCACTCTGGCATGCAGACGTAGAAGAATGAGGGCTAGCCTCGTTTAAAACGGATCAAGTTGAAAACTTGGGGGATTGCCATCAACATATAATTTAACAAGCCTAAAAAGAAAAAAGTTTACGTCCCTCACGCTTCTCATAGCATTTCTAATTGATTTTACCTTAGCATTAAATGATTCAGCAGCCGCATTGGTAGCGCGCTGTTCTTCTTTGCTGCCCCATATTCTGAACACCCTGTTTCGCTCTATCTAAGAACCTCCAAACCGGGAAGTTTTATATCCCCCTCGCATCGCATTCCTGAACCGAATGGTTTGATAATTCGGAACTACCAGACACATCAAAATGATAGACTACACGAGACAAATAGTCTTTCCGCAGCGTTCTGATAGCTATCTGTCGGCCTACTGTCGGTTTACCATCGGCCTGGAATCGGCTTACTATTGGAGTAGTAAAATAATACCAAGAGGTTATTTAAAGGGTACCTATATATCGATTGGATATTGAAGTGACCTCTAAATACTATTGTGATGCCTGGTTGCATAACTATTTGTATATTAGTCGCACTAAGACAACAAGCTTTTGTATCTATAACCTCAAAAAACCTTTTTTATGGCCATTGTTAAAGATAATATTCTCATGCAGCTTGTACGGGGGACCCTCGGCAAGCATTACATCATCTACGAACGGAATGGGCAGATCATTATGGCGGTGAAACGCGGCCCTTCCAGGAAAAAGCCTACACAAAAACAGTTGGAAGCAAGGGAGAAGATGACCATTGCTTCGGCACGTGCGCAGGTTATGATGGCCGATCCGGAGATAAAGGCCTACTATCAGTCGCTGGCCGGGCCTGGTCAGAATGCCTACAATATGGCAGTGAAGGACGCTTACCGCAGTCCTGAAGTCCAGAATATCAGGATAGAAAAGGAGGAGGTAGTGGTGACTGCCAAAAATGAGTTCCGGGTAGCAGAAGTGGAGGTAAAGGTAATAGACGCTGAGGGTGTTATCATAGAAAGCGGTCAGGCTGTTTTGGGCAGGAATAGAGTCGATTGGTATTATAAAGCAACTGTGTTGCCTGCAGGCGGTAAAGTCATTATAATAGCGGAAAATTACCGGGGTGTCAGACGGTGAAGGAGTTGCTGCTTACATAAAACCGTCTTCACTGTTTAGGAATAGCTTCCTGCTGGTTTAGGAGTTTTGTCTGCATATTCCTGCATATTCTTCAATTTGCCAGTACAGATTATTTTGACATGTATTGCTCCCACTTTAAAAGTAGGCAGGCGTAGCCGTGTCTTCTATGTTGACTGCTGGTTGGTACGCACTTACTTTTTATTAACCATCCCCCAGGTTTTCAACTTGATCCGTCGGTACGCTTGATCCAAAACTGAAGTTGCTTATTGAGCTGCAAAACAACAACTTTTTAACCTTCCCCCCAAGTTTTCAACTTGATCCGGTAATTCTACATTCTGAAGCTGTGATTAAATACGATTCTTTAAGTGTGGCTTACGTCCGATGATTTCTTGAAGTTTATTTAAGTAAATGGCCGAATAGTTTGGTCAAATCATGTAGTTCATTCACATTGATGTGTATAATGCCATGCTTACGTGCTACTTTCCCCGTAATCATTAACAATCGCGATTTAAGTATAGTTTTTCTTTGTTTATTGAAAAGAACTCGATTCATCAATAACATTGAGAATCCAGTTTCGTCTTCCATTTTAGTAACATACAGCTCGCCCTCAGAATCTAACAAAGGTAGATCAATAATTAGCCCTGCCATTTTAACAATCTGGTTATCACTGACCTTTTCCAGTTGCCTCACTGATAAAATGTTCAAAAGATCTAACTTTTCTCGAATTAAACTAACAGGATGTTTTTTGATTAGAGGAGAAATTGTCTTATCATCATCATGCTTCATCCAATTTGAGTCCTTACGCATAGTCATAGGGAGTATTGTTGTCGTCCCTTGCACCTCATCGAACTGCTGATTCTCAAACAAACCAGCTTCCATGCTTTTGAGCATAGACACTTCATTAAGAGCCTTTAGCCGATTTAATCCGATAGATTGGAAAGCGTTCTCACTTGCCAATAACTTAATCGTAAAAACAGTAATTCCGATATTTCTGAGAGCCTGAATTCTTTTATACCCACCATTTTTTCGCCCCGCTATCAATAATTTAACATCATTATATCGAATTCCTCTAATTTGCCTGAATCCAAGTCTAAGTGATTGATATTGTCCTTCATCATGTTCCAACGTATTATCCCAAAAAGAATAATTAATATCAATTGGGTTGACTTTCACACCGCTCTTTTCCGTATCAAGTATAAGTTTTATTGACTGCCCATCATCTACTGACATGCTATTTAGCAATGATACTGAAAACACATCTGGATAATAACATTTGATCCAAGCAGCGATATATGTAAGGAAAGCATAACCGGCCGCATGATGTTCCGAAAAACTATAACTACCGAATGCCACTAATTGTTTAGCTATTTGTAAAGCATATTCCTCACAATATCCGTTATTCATCATACCTGTTACCAATTTTTCTGTCCACCAATTTGCCGTTTCTATAAACTTGTCAGATGTTACTCTCTGCCGCATTTGATTCGCTTCTCCGACAGTGAATCCAGCTGCAATTATAACCACTCTCATCATCTGTTCTTGGAACAGAGGAATGCCTAAAGTTCGACCTAATATTTCTTTCAATTCTTCGGAAGGATACTCAATTTTTTCTTCACCATTGCGGCGACGCAAATAGGGCAAGACCATATTGCCTTGAATTATACCTGGTCTTAAAATGGCGAGAGCTATTACCAAATCGTAGTAATTCGAAGGTTTAAATAAGGTGAGCAAAGAGTGCTGTGCCTGACTGTCAATCTGAAATAAACCAATCGTATCTCCATGTCCAATCATTCTATATACCTCATAATCATCAAGAGGAATATTGTTCAGACTATAATTTCTCCCATAATGTTGCTCTAGTAAGTCAAACGCCTTTCTAATACTTGTTAAAACACCAAGACTTAATATATTTATTCTTGTAAACCCCAATGCGGCGATATCATCTTTATTCCACTCAATATTAGTCCTATCCTTTGCAGATGCTCTAAGCACAGGACATAACTCAGTCAATTTTCGGTTTGTTATTATAACTCCTCCTGAATGTTGCCTAATCTGTCGCGGAAACCCTGTTATTTGGATACTTAGTGACAACACTCTCTGTAGCAACAAGTCTTCCGGGTCCAATCCCAACGCTCTTAGTTGTTTATCTTCAAATGGTCCTGTCGTAAATTGCTCAACATAAGAAGAAATCAGCTTTATAATATTATCATCTAGACACATTGCTTTGCCAACACATTGAATCGCAGTTTTCCGTTGAAACTGATTAACAGTTGCAATTATAGCTGCATGTTCCCGCCCATATTTATTATAAATATATTGGATTATTTCTTCACGACGCTCATGCTCAAAATCTATATCTATATTAATCGGAACGCGTATTTCTGACGATATAAAGCGCTCCGGTAGCAAATCGAACCAAGTTGGGTTTATAGATGTAATACCTAAACAAAAACACACCGTAGAATTAGCCGCAGAGCCTCTACCCTGATAAAAAATTTTTCTGCTCCGCGCAAAATTTACGATATCATACACTTTCATAAAAAAGTCAACATACTTCATCTCATTAAGTAACCTAAGTTCATACTTAATAGAATTTTCCACCGTTTTCGGCAAATCCACTCCGAAGATTTCTTTTGCACCATTCCAAACCGCCTGAGTAAGTTCATGATATTTGCTTTCGCTATTATTGGTAATTTCCTCTTTATAAACATGCACCAAATCATCTAGAGAAAACTGGCATGCACTTGCAATTTCAGCAGTTCGAATTATGGCATCTGGATGCTCTTTAAATAAAAACTGTATTTCCTCTTGCCTTTTCAAATAACGTTCCGCATACATTTGTAATTTAATACCAGCATCTTTTATTGTGGATTCTTCTCTAATGCATGTCAAAATAGCCTGTATTTCTTGTCGCTCAATGTTGTGATAATGTACATTATTCGTCGCAACTATTGGAATAGAAAATGAAGCCCCCAATTGAAGCAGCCAATCGATTTTAGAGTCAGCTTCAAACTTGTCTTTAGTTATTGAAAGGTATAAATCTTTTCTAAAAACTGCCTGATACTCTGCAATGTGCTTTTCAAAATCTCTTTTACATTCAAGATTCAATGTTGGAATATCTGGCGACACTATTATAAACTTCAATCCTTCCCCATGCTCATACACATCCCGCTTCATAAGATGGCATTGGCCTTTCCCTGCACGATAATTACCAATAGTAAGTAATTGAGATAATCGACTATATGCCGCCATGGTTGTTGGATAGGCCAATAAACTAGGACCGTCAATAAGATCAAGACGGCAACCCACTATAATACGAATACCTCTATCCCGCGCTGCCATATGAGCCCGAACAATACCTGCCAAACTATTACGATCGGTAATTGCTATGCTATTATAGCCGAGTGCTGCAGCGCAGCCAACTAATTCTTCCGGATGAGACGCTCCTTGAAGAAAGGAAAAATTTGAGGTTACTTGTAATTCTACATATTCCATATATCCTGCGTCATTAAAATTCAAAATAAATATGCTGTTTCAAACCCTTAGCAAAATACTAAAAATATTAGCAAATCGAATACTTGCATTAAACGAGTCTGTCAATACAGGCAGTTAAATGATTAATAATCAAATAAATTTGGTTCGTAACCGTTCCAGTTCCGGGCACAAAAAAAGCAAGACCTGCTATTAGAGCGGTCTTGCTTTTTTAGACATTTTTTCTATCATACTTATTCCTTCATAATCAAGCCATAAGGGTTCGATTCCTATTATGGTCTGTACCTATCGAGTTGTACAGCGAACACTTACGATCTTTAGTTCTGAAAAATTTCAACAGCCCTCGTTAGAATATTACAATAGCAGATGAATAACTTAATGTCAATTATATATTGTTTGCACATGCTATCAAACATATAAATCGTATAAATTTAGTTTGTGGTAGCCTCCAAAGACACCTTACATACCACAATTTCTATCTAAATCTTTTTTCAAATAACGGAGATGAAAAGTGAATATCTTTTTTCAATCATTTAAACATCAAGTTTATACCAAGTGCGCGGTACACTTCCCTTCTGATACATCTGGAACATCGTCAAACAAACTTTCAAGAATGATAGCCTGATCTTGGGTTGCACTAATGAACATAATAAAAAGTAGAAATTCCATAAAAAACCGGATTTTCCCTGTACCGCAACAGGTTTTTTCCTGTGTATTGATCAAATAAATTTGCTGAAGACCATATCAAAGTAAAACCGATGTCTGTCCTGATTAAAGCACCTACTAATATTAAGCCCTTGCTAGAGGAACACTTTGTGCTATTTATCCAAGGAGATGAAAAGGGAGTAAGCTATATATATAATCGACTATTCCCGCGGCTGTTTAATTACTCCTACGCAATAATTAAAAACAAGTTTGAGATTAGTTCGATTATCCATAATGCATTTCTAAATGCATGGATGCATAAAGAGAATATGAATAATATGCTCCATCTACAACGATACTTATTCTTATCTGTGAAATGGGGGTGCTACAAATACCTCAATAGTAATTATCATAGAAAACACTCATCTTATCTTCCTTATGATTCATTGATAAGCGGACAAATCGATGATAGTTTGGAGGAATACGATGTAAAATATGAAAGTAAAGAATTATTAACGCTTATACAGAATGCCATTCCTTATCTAAAACTTAATAGAAAAATGGTAATGAAGTTGGCAACGTGTGGATTAAGTCATCGACAGATTAACGAGGCTGCCAGTTCAAAATACAAAAACTTCACGGATGAGTTTTGTCTCAAAATGAAAGTTCTAAAAAACATTACTAAAAGGATAAAAAAAATAGAAACCGCAAACGAAAGAAAATCCGCCTTATCTGAACTAGGAATACAAGATTACTTAAATCCTTTACAACGTAAAATCTTCCACAGATATTATGAGAGTAAGTATAGCTTGAACAAAATAGCCGAGGAACTAAATATATCGCCATTGAAAGTTTTACAACAACATTTTTACATAATTCGCTTAAGTGAAAAACTTAAAAGAAAGTTATCGCATTCATAAACGTAAAAAGAGCAATCAAAATCTTATATATAAGTATATTTCCCACGTCTTTATTAACTGAAAAACTGGTATATATGAAAAACAATTCAACAAAATTTTATTTATTCAATTGTTCTTATGCGGAAAGAACCAATGAGTTAGGGTTTATTCAAAAACTACTTGCGAGTTTTAATCATGATGAATTAACTGGTATAACTTTACTTGTTAATAATAACCCATATAATTTTGAATTTTTGATGTTGTTGATTTTTGAGCAAAATGATATGGCCTTTGATAATTGGCTGAGTATCTATTACCCAAATAAAAAGGTAAGCTATTTGTTTAACTATTCTATGGATGAAATTGTGGCAAACCTATTGAATAAAAAACAATATACGTCCTATTCCTTTAGTTTCTTTGAGCAAGTACAGAAAGTTTTGACAGAAGATTCAAACGAGATATTTATCTTTCCTGGACAAAAAAAAGTTGAGGAAAAATGGGGGAAGCCGGAAAAGATATTCAAGTATAAAGTATTTCTGTCTTACTCCTCAAAAGATAAAGAAATTGCTGAAGCTATTTTCAAGGAACTTCAGAAAGAGGAAGTTAAAACATGGTTTGACATAATAGAGGTGAAATATGGAGATAGTATTCTGGATCGATTAAATGAAGGACTAGCACAATCAGATCTTGGGGTACTGTGTTTCTCAAAAAATTTTTTGGCTGCAAACTGGCCTAAAAGGGAAATGAATTATTTCCTTCATGAACGAATGTCATCCAATAAAATTAATTTCCTAATCTTAAATTTAGATCTGGATTTATCAGACTTTCCTCCATTATTTCGAGACTATAAACATATCAATCTAAATCAAGAGAATTGGCTTGAAGAACTAATTAATAGAATACGGGAGCTTAGTCGTTAACATCAAAAAACAAATATGGAAAGTGTTGCAAAATATACGTGTTGAAGGTACATCGTTCCGCACTAAGCATAATAGTTTCAAAAGCTCGCCTATTAATTTTATATTTACTTTTTATTTTATATAAATATTCGCTTTCAATGCCGTCGATACTCATTTTAGATATTCACAACAAATAATTTACTGATAACCAATAATAATCGGTTCGTAAATTTACCACTACTGGGCACGTAATGGCTCTGTAATCAATTGATTTACAGAGCCATTTTTAATTTATGCTTGTCAATTTTTCACAGGTTTTAACCCTTTTTAGGATCAAGTTGATCCGTTGACGTCCCTTACTCATCTCATAGCGTTTCTAGATGATTTTACCTTCGCATTAAATGGTTCTGCCGTCGCATTGGTGGCCCGGTTATTAAAGAAGTTCAGGATACCCAGATAATGGTTTTGTACAGTCCTGGACAGGGTTTTAAAAGATTGTATTCCTGAGGCGTCTACATCATTATACCATAGTGCGAGTCTTTTAAAAGCTTGTTCTTTGCTAGTACATATTCTAAACACATCTCCCAGGCCCAACGACAGTTGATATGCTTTTTGGATAACAGGATATCTGGTAAATAATAGTTCCGCCCTTTGCTGCTGCTCTCTGGTCCATAATCGTGGCTGTTTGAACAGTAAGTACCTGCTTCGGGCCAGAAGCTGTTTGATAGTATCTCCATTATGCAGCACTTCTGGCTGATAGGGAATCTTTTGCTTTCTAGCCTGTTCATAGCCCTTATTCTCTTCTTCAAGGGCTTCCCATCTATATTTTATACGGGTTTCCTGTACTGTGTCAAAGGCTAGTTGTTGAACATGAAAACGGTTAATAACACGGTCAGCATTAGGAAAGGCTTGCAGACATATCGATCGTTACTTCCGATACCTTCCTGCGAAGCCGTTTTGGGATCTTGTTTAAAATATTGATCAGATAGTCTGCCTGTGTTCCTTTAATCATTGCTACAATAGAGCCCCTGCGTCCTTTCGCAGCTTTATTCGTAACTATCGTATACAATTCTCCACTGGAAAATGCCGTTTCATCAATGCTAAGATAGGGGCCGATATTTTGCTCAAAGACCATCCAGTGCTCAGCATGATCCTTCTGCTCCCATTGGTGATAGTCGTTAAATGATTCTTGTATTGTTGTTGCAATTGTTTGCCGTCCACCTGAAAAAAGTGACCTAGTTGTACAGGACTAATAGGATAATTATCCAAATATCCCTTTTAAAAAAAGACCGAATTCTTTTGTCATTCGTGCTCCTGCTCTTACGAGCTTCCAGTCTCTGGTTACTACTTCTCCGGTCGATTGTCTCTCCCAGCGCCTGCGTTTAATGCACAAGGCAACCTTATGACCACGTATTGAAAAGTCCTGTACTTGTATTTCTGGTAAAAAAACCTTTGAGTGCAGTAATTGATCTTTGTATTCCTCTGGGACAATATTTTTCTCTTCCAGGAAGATATTAATTCCTTTGGAATCCTTTGTAGTATTGGTTAACTCGAACCAATTTAGATTTGAATATTAAACGCTTACAAAATAGAATAAAATAGCGTAAAACAGAAAATCCGCTACTAGAGCGGATTTTCTGTTTTTTGTGCCCAGAACTGGATTCGAACCAGCACACCCTTGCGAGCGCTGCGACCTGAACACAGTGCGTCTACCAATTTCGCCATCTGGGCATCTGTTTTCCGTGTCAGGGAGTGCAAATGTAGAAACTTTTTTAAAACCAACAAATTTTTTTTCAAATTTCATTTGTCAGCAATCCCACCGGGAAAGTTTTAAACACATCTGCTACTAATATCTGCCCTTTACTATCTAACATTTCATCGGTGAAAATGTTCCGCCATGCGGCAGGAGCGCCCGTTGGCAACAGCACAGAAGCCGTCATATCCGGTTCTCCTGGAAGCGGAATGATGACGATCACCCATTGCTGCTTTTGCACTCTGGCATAGGCTGCTACCTTCGCAGAACTGCATTGCAAAGGAATATAATCCGCCTCCAGGAGCAGATCCGCATGCTCCCGGCGGAAGTTCAACGCCTTCCAGGTCACAAACAGTTTCTCCAACCCCTCTTGCCGGTGTTCGGCAAGATAGGGGAAGAACCCGGGAGCCTTTTCTTTTGCAATGATCGTTTCAAGACATTGTTTACGGAGGGTATAGTCTATCGGCCGGCGATTATCAGGATCCACATAGCTATAGTCCCAAAGTTCGCAACCCTGGTAAATATCCGGGATACCTGGAGCGGTTATCTTGATCAACACCTGGGCCAGGGAGCTAATGAAAGCATATTGATTGACTCTGTCAAGGAGGCTACGGACCTTTTTCACGAAGCCAGCTTCATCTGTTAAAATCTGCTGTATAAAACTAACACCGTTGTTTTCATATGTCTCTTCCGGAGACGCCCAGGAAGTATTCACCTTCGCCTCCCGTACTGCTTTGATAAAATATTGCTGTAACCGCTCAATATATTCCGGTGTAACAATCCCATTGGCCGGAAAACCTGCAATAATGGACTGATAGATAAAGTACTCATCGGCATGAGTTAGTGTATTGACATACGGGCGATTTAACTCCCTCCATTGCTCAACCTGTATCCGCCAGTCGTCTGGCATAAGCGACAGCATATTCAGGCGTATACGGCCATCTTCTCCACGTTTGGTATCATGAGTAGAAGTGGCATTGAGAGAGGAAGCTGTATGCTGCTGCCGGGCAATCAGCCGCTGGTGAAAAGTATTCACAGAAAAACCTTCTATCGCCGGACTATCACCCACCTCATTATGTGAAAGCAGGGCATTGTACACATAGAACGTGGTATCCTCTACGCCCTTGGCCGTCACAGGGCCTGTAAATTGCATTAACCTTTGCAGAAAGAGCAGCCTGTTGCGCGCTTTATCCGCATCGTGAATATCCTCCCACAGCGATTCCAGCAGCGCTATTTCCGACTCTGCAACACGGTTGACGGACCGCATTTTTACAAAGGTCTCTCTGATAATCTCCTGCGCATAATCGTCCAATGGCCATTGGGAAGGGTAGAGCCGGTAGATTGGCAGACAGGCAATAAACAAGGCGATTGCCTCTTTCAGGTGTTCGCGGTTAGTGCGCGCATCTGCCAGTTTAAGGGTGTAACAGTAACGGACCAGGTTCTCCCATTCACCACCCATATATCGCTCCAGGATTAGCCTCTTTTTCTCATATACGACATCATTATATCCAGCCACGTCAGGCAGCAGCTCATGGTAAAATGATTGTAATTGCTGCTCACCGGAAGGATTGGTCAGTAAATGATTCGTGATAGACAGGAACTCGTACCCGCTGGTACCCTGTAATGCCCAGTCAGATGGCAGTGTTTCCTCATGTTCCAGTATCTTTTCAGCAACGATATAACAATTACTGCCGAACAGCATCCGTAAACGCTCAATATAGGCAGCCGGATCACGCAAGCCATCTATATGATCTATACGGAGTCCCTGTATCAGTTCCTCCCGATACAGGCTATGCAGGAAGGTATGGTACTCATCAAACACCGCCGGCGATTCCATTCTAAGCGTGATCAGCTCATTAACAGTAAAGAAGCGGCGATAATTGATCTGTTTATCAGCTTCCTGCCAGTTACATAAATGATAGTATTGCTGTTGCATGAGTGTTTTCAGCAGTTCCCTGTCATCATTGACCCGGGCAGCAACACCCTCCAGTAAAGCCCGATTGGCTTTTGCATACAATTGATGCTTCGCATGCTGCCAATCATTCAGCGCCGCTCCCGACATAGCTTGCTGATAGAGCGCATCCAGCAAAGCATTTACAGGCATTGTATCACTATCCATCAATGCAGATTGCACTACATCATAGGCGGAGGCCGACAATGGATATTCCTGTTCAAAATAGCTAATAGCATAGCCTTTGTCTGTCAATACCAGTTTTATCTCATCATCAGCAATGCATGTCTCCAGCGCTTTCCCCAGGAACGGAGCCATGACTTTACCGGATAGTTCGGGAGCAGGATGTTGCCAGTCTATATCGAAATACTCGGAATAGGGGGATAAGGGCCCTCTCTCCATTACATCATACAAACGGGTATTGGAAGGATGAAAGGCCATGTGATTAGGTACAATATCCTGCAGCCAACTCATGCCACGCCGCTGTAGTATTTTCTTTATCTCACGTAACTGCCCAATAGTACCAATAGCAGGATTGATCTGATGCGGTTCCGTTACATCATAGCCATGCATACTCCCAGGTGTGGAAGTAAATATGGGCGAAGCATATACGGTGGAAATGCCAAGCAAATGAAGATAATCCAGGATCTCTTTTAACGCTTCGAAAGTAAAACCTGCATGTAGTTGTAAACGGTAAGTAGCAGAAGGTGGATTATTTGACTTCATATACGATAGCTGAGTGTGGTTGTAATGAAATGGTTGCTGGTGATGTTTCCTGATCTGGAGCCTCACTGCCTGGTCCGTTCCAGACAGCTGCCGCAGAATCGAATTTTTTCTCCAATGATCCTTCCTCGTTATATATGTATTGAACCGGATGTTCACTGAAATTGAAAAGCAATAACAGCTTGCTATCTTTCCCCGAACGTTCCACTACCAATAAATGCGTGGACGGTGTATGCACCTTTACACTATCGCGGGAGGTGTATCGCATTGCCTGTCGCGTTTTCCTGAAAGCAATCAGAAAACGGTACAGCTCTGTTAAAGCAGTAGCTGTCTCAGAAGTTGTTTCCCAACTGAGCGTGGAGTTGTTAAAGGTCTCTTCTGATTGCGGATCAGGTACTTCTCCTTCCCATGCAAAAGAGGCAAACTCTTTTCTACGTCCCTCCGTAACAGCGGCTATCAGGTCTTTGTCACTATGACTGGTGAAAAACTGGAACGGTGTTGTTGCTCCATATTCTTCTCCCATGAATAGCATAGGAATATGAGGCGATAGTAATAAAACGGACGCTGCCAGCTTTTGTGCTTCAAAAGATATCAGTGTATTTAGACGCTCACCCAGCATGCGGTTACCAATCTGATCATGGTTTTGCGCAAAGACAACAAACTGCTTGTAATCCCTTCCGGTAGGATAAACGCCAAAATTTCTTTTGCGTACAGTTGAATATTGCCCGGTATATACGTATGAATCACGGAAGGCTTTCGCCAATGGAGCTAGTCCGCCGAAATCTGCATAATAGCCGTTCAGGTCACCTGTTAGTAACACGCGTAATGCATGATGAAACTCATCTATCCACTGCGCATGTATGCCATAGCCGCCTTCGGGACGGGGAGTGATGTACCGCGGACTATTCAAATCTATCTCAGCAATGAGCAGTTTCTTTTTATCCAGGGTAGCTTGTAATTCATCCACTTTTTCTGATAACTCAGCCATAAAATGTTTTGCACTACAATCCCAGATAGCGTGTACCGCATCCATTCTTAAGCCGTCTATGTGGAACTCGTCCAGCCACATTAATGCATTCTGTAGATAATATCCCCTTACTGCATCACACCAGGCATCATCAAAATTGAGTGCCGGTCCCCAGGGTGTTTTATATTTGTCAGTAAACCAGGGACCATATTGAGAGAAATAGTTGCCTTCCGGCCCCAGGTGATTATACACCACATCAAGTATAACCGCAATACCATGCTGATGTGCTGCATTGACAAGCCGCTTTAACCCCTTTACGCCACCATAGGAATGCTGTACCGCGAATGGATAGACACCATCATATCCCCAGTTACGACTGCCGGGAAACTGCGCAACAGGCATGATCTCTATGGCAGTAATACCCAGTGAACGCAGATATTCCAGGCGGTCAATGACACCCTGAAAATCATGGGTGGGAGAGAAGGTGCCTGTATGGAGTTCATAAATGACCAGCTCCCGCAGGTCAAGGCCTGTCCATGTATGATCTGTCCATTCAAAATGGGTATCTGTTACTTCCGATGGACCATGTACACCCTCAGGCTGGCAACGGGATGCCGGATCAGGAAGCGGAGGCCCGTCATCGGGTATGTATTTATAACGTGTGCCTGCCTGTACATTATCTACCTCCACATGCCAGTAGCCATGGTCATCACGTACCATAGGATATGAGGCCTGCTGAGGTTGTAGAACGGACAATACCATTTGATTCCGAAAGGGCGCCCAAACACTGAATTTACATATGCCCCCTGGCA
Source organism: Chitinophaga filiformis (assembly GCF_900102545.1). Classification (GTDB taxonomy): domain Bacteria; phylum Bacteroidota; class Bacteroidia; order Chitinophagales; family Chitinophagaceae; genus Chitinophaga; species Chitinophaga filiformis. Next base: position 855,634 of record NZ_FNBN01000003.1, read on the forward strand.
GCAAAGCAGCCCCGGCAAAAGTATAATTGCTTGTCAATGTATCTTTTTGCAGGTAAAGTGAAAATAATATGCCAGCATAAACGATACCCGAAAGCTCAGATATGCGTCGCTTATAATGTGGAAAGAATGCGACGGTATTTCTACAGTCTGGTGGATAAAAATGATCTCTTTCAATACGAAGACAACAGATTTAACCTGTGCAGGATTTTTGCATAAGAGAAAGACATTAACCCGAAATATAGGTCTATGTCGAATAAAATAGTCAGCGATAAAAACTGGTGGAAGGAGTCTATTATTTACCAGATCTATCCCTGGAGTTTTAAAGATAGTAATGGTGATGGTATTGGCGATCTGCAGGGCATCATATCTAAACTGGATTATATAAAAAGTCTGGGTATCGATATGGTCTGGTTAAATCCTATTTATAAATCTCCTAATGATGACAACGGATATGATATCAGCGATTTCTATGACATCATGAAGGAGATGGGAACAATGGAGGATGTTGATACGCTTATAAAAGGATTGCATGACAGAAAGATCCGCCTGATGCTGGATATTATTGTGAACCATACCAGCGACGAACACCCATGGTTCACCGAGGCAAAGCAATCACGTGATAGCCGTTACTATAACTATTATCACTGGTGGCCGGCTGAAAAAGGGAAACCTCCTCACAGGTACAGCCACTTCGATCCCAAAGGTGATGCATGGACCTATAATAAGGCTACAGACTCTTATTATCTTCATTACTTCTCCGAAAAGATGCCGGATCTCAACTGGGAGAATCCGGATGTGCGTAAAGCCATCTATGATGTAATGCGTTTCTGGTTTGAAAAGGGTGTAGATGGATTCAGGATGGATGCTATCTGCTACATCTCAAAAGATACCTCATGGCCGGAAGTGGGAAATATCGTAAAGGAAAAATTCAATGCAGACTGGGCCGGCTATTATGCACATGGTCCGCACCTGCATGAATACTTACAAGAAATGCATCGCGAAACGCTTGACAGGCCCGATGTAGTCACCCTTGCAGAAGCCTCTGGTATCACCAAAGATGAGGCCTTGCAGTTTGTAAAGGAAGATCGCAAAGAGCTGCATATGCTGTATCATTTTGAGGGTGTACAACTAGGCTTTGCAAAAGAAGGGTATAAACGGCTGGAGCCGGGAGGTTTGAACCTGGTAAAATTCAAGCAGCTATATACAGATTGGGATAAGGTATTTGAAAAGGATGGCTGGGGAACAATCTACCTCAGTAATCATGATCAGCCGCGTATGGTGAGCCGCTGGGGGAATGATGAAGAGCAATATCGTGAGGTCTCTGCCAAGTTACTGATTACCTTCCTGCTTACCATGAGAGCTACCCCTATTTTCTACTACGGCGATGAACTGGGAATGACGAATATCCGCTTTGAGAAAATCGAAGACTACAAGGATATTGAGACAATCAATATGTACAAGTATGTGAAAAGCCAGGGAGGAGATACAGCGCGCTTTCTGAAAGATGCACAGATAACGGGCAGGGACAATGGCAGGACTCCCTTTCAGTGGGATGAATCTCCCAATGCCGGTTTTACTACCGGTAAGCCCTGGCTGAAGATCAACGACAACTATAAACTCATCAATGCCGCTCATCAGGAAAAAGATGAACGATCCATCCTCCGGTATTTCCGTCAACTGGTGCTGCTGAGGAAACATAAACCTGTACTCACATACGGCGCATATGAACTATTGGATCCTGATCATCCGCAGGTATATACTTATACCCGTACACTGGATGAAGAGAAACTCCTGATCGTGCTCAACTTTTCAAAAGAGGAGGTGTTGTATAAATTGCCATTCGTGCTGGACATCGGTACGGAACCTTTGGTAAATAACATGCTCTCATTCAGGCTTGAGAATAATGAAGTAACATTATCGCTTTATCAGGCCCTGATCTTTGGTCCGCTGCCAGCAGATCTGCCGCCCCTGCAGGACGAAGCAGCCGCTTTTAGTGAAGAACTGCCTGCCGGAAAAATAAAAGAGGAAAACTCAAGCCTGGAATCCAATGAGCTGGCCATCTGAAAATTGATTAAGTAATATACTCCGGAGTTTTCTCTTTTATGTAGCAGGAAGAGAAAGCAGGAGATCAATCATCCATTATGAACCAAACTGTTGTTTATCCCGGAAGCCCTTTTCCATTAGGTGCTACCTGGGACGGTAAAGGAGTAAATTTTTCCCTGTATGCAGATAACGCTACAGGAGTGGAATTATGCCTGTTTAATACTACCGATGATGAGGTAGAAGCTGTAAGAATAAAGATCAAAGAGCGATCATACCAGGTATGGCACTGTTATCTGCCGGACGTAAAACCAGGACAGTTGTACGGATACCGTGTGCATGGTCCGTATGAACCACAGAACGGGCACCGTTTCAATGCGAAGAAGCTGTTAATAGACCCTTATGCCAAGGCTATCGCCGGTACGATCAACTGGAGTGATGCTTTGTTTGGTTATAAGATGGGTGATCCGGAAGAAGACCAGAGTTTCAGTGATGTGGATAGCGTGCCATTCATTCCCAAATGTGTTGTAATAGATGACTATTTCGATTGGGAAGGAGACAAGCCTCCAAAAATTCCTTACAACGAATCTATCATCTACGAAACACATGTGAAAGGATTTACCAAACAACATCCGGATATACCGGAAGAGATAAGAGGTACTTATGCGGGAATGGCTCATCCTGTTACCATCAATTATCTGAAGGAATTAGGTATTACAGCTGTTGAGCTGATGCCTGTACACCACTTTGTGGCAGACAGACACCTGGTGGACAAAGGACTCACCAATTATTGGGGATATAATACGATCGGCTTCTTTGCTCCTGATGCGAGGTATGCAGCAAGTGGTGTATTGGGGCAACAGGTGACCGAATTCAAACAGCTGGTGAAAGTACTTCATCAGGCAGGTATTGAAGTGATCCTGGATGTAGTGTATAATCATACGGGAGAAGGGAATCACATGGGTCCTACCTTATCTTTCAGGGGGATTGACAATGCATCTTATTACCGGCTTACTGAAGACAAACGCTTCTATATGGACTACACCGGTACCGGTAACACGCTGAACGCGTACCTGCCTAATGTATTGAGGTTAATGATGGATAGCCTGCGCTACTGGATACTGGAAATGCATGTGGATGGATTCCGCTTTGACCTGGCATCTGCCTTGGCCCGTGAACTGCATGAGGTGAACCGCTTGAGTGCCTTCTTTGATATCATCTATCAGGATCCTGTTATCTCACAGGTAAAACTGATAGCGGAGCCCTGGGACATTGGCGAAGGCGGTTACCAGGTAGGGAAATTCCCACCGGGATGGGCAGAATGGAATGGCAAATACAGGGACTGTATCCGTGATTACTGGAGAGGGGCCGACAGTATGCTGGGTGAGTTCGCAGAAAGATTTACCGGCAGTTCTGACCTTTACAAGAATGATTACCGCAGCCCGACTGCCAGTATCAACTTTGTAACAGCGCACGATGGGTTTACACTACATGACCTGGTGTCTTACAATGATAAACATAACGAGGCTAACCTGGACGATAACAGAGACGGTGAAGATCATAACCGGTCCTGGAATTGCGGAGCAGAAGGGCATACGGAAGATGAAACAGTATTGGCCCTGAGACGGAGGCAACAACGTAATTTTTTTACTACCCTGTTATTGTCACAAGGTGTTCCGATGATCCTGGCAGGTGATGAATTTGGCCGTACTCAGGGGGGTAACAATAATGGCTATTGTCAGGATAACGAATTATCATGGGTTAACTGGAACGAGATGGATCATGACCTGTTACAGTTTACCCGTCAGCTGATTGCCCTGCGGAAAGCACATCCTGCCTTTTGTCGCAGGCGCTGGTTCCAGGGGCAGCCTATTAAGGGCATCGGCCTGGAAGATATTGCCTGGTTCCTGCCGGATGGTACTGAAATGTCGGATGAACACTGGAGTCACGATTTCGCAAAGTCGATGGCCGTATTCTTTAATGGAAAAGGATTGCATGTCTCCGGTCCGAAAGGAGAGCAGATCGTGGACGATAGCTTCTATATTATTTTTAATGCACATTATGAACCGCTCGAATTCAGGTTACCGCATGAAAAGTATGGGCATAACTGGAAGAAAATGCTGGATACAAAAGATCTGCAGGTAACAGCCGGAGAAGAAGTGTATACCGGTGAAGGCGTGATAAAAGTAGATGCGCGTTCAGTAGTGGTGCTACAGCATAAACTCATGCACTGACAGATGACTTAATTAATGAAATACATGAATGCGGTGCTGTTCCCGGGCAACTGTACCATCTTCTCGTGGTGCAGGCCTATCTTGTTAAGGAGGGTGATAGCATGTATATTTTTTTCTGTCGTAATAGCTGCTACACGGGGCAGCTTCAGTGTTATCAAAGCATAGTCTTTTACAGCACTGGCTGCCTCGAAAGCATAACCCTTGCCAGTATATTCAGGAAGAAATGCAAAACCTATGTCTACTTCTTCCAACCCGGTCCTTTTAATCAATCCCGTCATTCCTACGGGAGTATGCTCATCTTTCAGCGCTACCATATATAGTCCGAATCCAAAGCGGTCATAACTGGCCAATGGTCCGTTTACCAGGTAGTTGCGGGCGTCATCTATTCCCCTGATATTCCTGTCGCCGATATATGTCAGCCAGATCTCCGTGTTTAATAACTGGAAAATAAAAGGGGCATCGTCAATGGTAAACTGGCGGATAATCAATCTGGATGTTTCACAGACAAGCATAAGGCAATTTCTATAATTGTTAAATTTCAAAGCTATTAAGTAAGTTAGCAAAAAAAAGCAAGATGGTTAAGTATACCGCCACCATGTTGAAATTTGACAAGCAGGGAGAGAAAACAGGATGGACATATATTGTTATTCCTGAGGATCTTGCACAACAGTTGAAGCCGGGGAACAAGAAGTCTTTCCGAGTAAAGGGGAAGCTGGATAAACATGCAATCGAGGCGGTGGCATTGATGCCAATGGGGGATGGCTCGTTCATTATGCCGGTGAATGCGGAGATGCGCAAGGCGATCGCCAAAAGGGCAGGAGCCCAGCTGACGGTACAGATCGAAGAGGATGATAACCCGGACCCTGTTTCATCGCCGGAACTGATGGAATGCCTGGCGGATGAGCCGGAGGCACTGGCGTTCTTTAACAGCCTTGCCAAAGGGCACCGGAACTATTTCATGAAGTGGATTGAAAGTGCCAAAACTGAGCCTACAAAAGCCAAACGTATTGCACAGGCAGTAACAGCCCTGGCGCGGAAGCTGGATTACCCCTCAATGATGAGAGCGAACAAGGGAAAGTAATCGTACCTTTGCGGCTAAATAAGAGATTACATGTATAAAGTAGGTGAATACAACCTGTTGCGGGTTAAGAAGGAGAGTGAGTTCGGTTTGTTCCTGGATGGGGGAGAACAGGAGATCCTGATGCCTAAACGCTTCGTGCCAGAGGGGGCAAAAAAAGGAGATGAGCTGAGAGTATTCATTTATCATGATTCGGAGAACAGGCTGACGGCTACCAACCAGGAGCCATATGGTATAGTAGGAGATATCGTTAACCTGAAAGCGACCGGTGTGACAGAGCAGGGCGCCTTCCTGGACTGGGGACTGATGAAAGACCTGTTTGTGCCTGCGTCCAAACAGATCAGCAAAATGCATCCCGGACAGGATTACCTGGTAAAAATCTACCTGGATGAACTGACGAACAGGGTGGCTGCGACAGAAAAAATAGACCCCTATTTAAGCAATGAAAACCTGACGGTAAAAGAACTTGATGTTGTAGATATGATCGTATACCGTCGTTCCGAAATAGGTTTTGTAGTAATCATCAATAACCAGCATACAGGTATCCTGCATTACAGTGAAGTGTTTGGTCCTGTAGATATAGGAGATAAACTGAAAGGCTTTATCAAATCCATCAAAGGTGATAAAATAGACGTAGTAACCGGCAAACCTGGTTATGACAGGGTAGAAAGTGAGGCCGATAAGATACTGCGCCTGCTGAAAGAAAATGATGGCTACCTCCCTTACCATGACAAGTCAGATCCGGAAGAGATCTATGAGTTCTTCAGCATGAGTAAGAAAACTTTTAAAATGACTACCGGCGCCTTGTATAAACAACGTAAGATCATCTTCACCCAAACAGGTATTAAACTGGTTGATGAAGATTAGTTGTTGCTAAGGTCAACTCATCAAAATAAAGCAAGAGCTGTATCAAATTACTTTTGACACAGCTCTTTTCATTTAATCAACTAGCGTCATAAATATTAATAGCGACAGCGGAAGTAGCACGCGGTTTAAGATGGGGATATCGGGCCTTCGGCTCTCCGGTGCCACGACCCGATGTCGTCCAATCCATATTCAGCCCCTATTCGCCTGGCAACGCCCGATAGTCTTCCAGAGAGGCGCCGACCCACATCCCATACTGAAACCGGAGCAACTCAGCGTAGTAGAAAAGGAGTTATATTAAACTACTTTGGTCCAGCCCTTGTTTTATTCGGATACCTGATGGAGTTGGGTAGTGATTTAAGCTGTACCCCTCATCTCTTGAATGAATACTTAAACATTGAACATCAGTTATTTAATCCCGTCAGCTAAAAAAAGCAATCGTTTGCGTGGTACCCATTCCTTTCTTGTGCGACATCTATGTTAAGCCTGGCTTTACCTAGCCGGTAGCCACGCCATTATTCTATGTGAAAACCTTAAATGCCCTCTATGAAGATCCATTACACGAACCGGTTGTGCGTAATTCCACAAAATTTGCGTCAACTAAGACTATTTTGTTCACTGCTTTTGCTCGCCCTGTGCCTTGGGGCCGGGCAGGCCTACTCCCAGTTGACCCGCCTGCGGGCCGATGGGAAACGTATTGTCAATGCCAGTAACCAGGAAGTGATCCTTAAAGGGATCAACGTTGGTGGCTGGTTATTGCAGGAAGGTTATATGATGAAACCCGGTGGCGGCGGTACCCAATGGTCCGTTAAAAAGCGCCTGTACGATCAGGGGCAGAGCGATGCTGCTGTCGAAGCTTTTTATCAGAGCTGGCGTGACAACTTCATCACCAAAGCTGACGTCGATTACATTGCGTCTCTGGGTTTTAACAGTATCCGTCTGCCCCTGCACTATGATCTGTTCCTGACACCTGCACAACGTGCAGTCAGAAATGGCGTTGCACGTAACTCATCAACCTACAACAGCTATGTTAGCTCGCTGACCTCCTGGTACAACAGCAACACCCTGTTTAATGACGCTAACCTGGAAGGTTTCCGTCTCACGGACAGTTTGCTGAAATGGGCTGCTGCCAACAAAATGTATGTGGTATTGGACCTACACGCCGCTCCTGGTGCTGCCGGTACTGATGCTAACATTGCAGATGCATTTGTGGGCAACGACCTGTGGAACAAATCTATTTATCAGGATATCACAGTACGCTTATGGCAGCGTATATCTGCCCGTTATATCAACGATGACAGGATTGCGTTCTATGACCTGATCAATGAGCCTAACAATGTACCAGCCAACCAGACTATTCATGCGCTGTTTGAACGCCTGATCAACGCTATCCGTGCACAGGGCGATACACACCTGCTCATGATCGAAGGTAATGGCTGGGGTAACCAGTATAATTACCTGGAACCATTTACATTCACTAACAGAAGTAACCTGGTGTATAACGCTCACCGTTACGGTACTTCTACTTCTCCTACTACCACTGGTGGTGATCCTAACCAGATCAATGAACTGGGTACCATTAACAATTTCCGTAACACTCACAACGTACCTGTAGTGGTAGGTGAAACCGGTGAGAACAGCGCTGACTGGCTGCGTGCTAATATCGCTGCAATGAATACTGCCGGAGTGGGTTGGTTCCACTGGACTTACAAACGCTTCGATGCTGGCGAGAATGCCGCATTACTCCGTATTCCTCCTCCTTACCTGGTAGATGGTGCCGCTAACATGAGCGCTGTATTGAACAATATCAAATTTGCCAATAACGTAAAGAACGTGAATACTATCGCAGCAGTAGCTCCTGGTAAAAGCTCTGCTAATGCACCTATCGGTAAAACCGTATGGCTGCAGGGCTTCAATGGTAAATATGTTACATCCAAAAATGGGGTAGGCGCTATGTGGTGTGATGCTGATGCACCTCAGGCCTGGGAACTCTTCCAGGTAGTGGATGCCGGCGACGGCAAAGTGGCGCTGAAAGGTAATACCGGTAACTACGTTTCTTCTGAAAACGGAGAACAGGCTATTACCTGTAACAGACCAACCATCCAGGGATGGGAGAAATTTGACTGGATGGAAACTGCCGACGGTAAAGTAGCACTCAGAGGTAGCAACGGACTGTATGTTTCTTCTGAGAATGGTACACAGGCAATGACCTGCACAAGACCAACGGTACAGGGATGGGAAGCATTTGCGTTTGGTATTGCAGGTACTAATCCTCCTGTTGAGAATCCAGACACCAGCGTAAACAATCCTACACCTACTCCTAATAAATTCAAGGTAGTGGGTTACTGGCCAGGATGGGCCGGAAGTCCCAACACTACAGTAGTGCCTTACAATAAACTGACGCATATTAACTATGCATTCATCCTGCCTAACAACAACGGTACTTTACAGGCACTGGATAATCCTGCTGCCCTGCAGGCGCTGGTATCGCAGTCACATGCTGCCGGTGTGAAAGTATCTATCTCTATTGGTGGATGGAATGATGGTAACGATCAGGGTTTTGAAAACCTGGCTGCTAATGCAGGTTCCCGTACTACTTTCGTAAATGCAGTCATTGCTTTTGTAAACCAGTACAACCTGGACGGTGCAGATATCGATTGGGAATATCCTGACAACGGAGCCTCTGCTAATAACTATGTATTACTGATGACAGAACTGTCCAACCAGCTGCATAGTCGTGGTAAATCACTGACTGCTGCCGTAGTGGGTGAAAATGGCGCCAGCATCCTCAGTAGCGTATTCCCGCTGGTAGATTATCTGACCCTGATGGCATATGATGAAAATGAATACCAGCATTCTACTTACAGCTATGCACAGCGTTCACTCGCTTACTGGACAGGTCGTGGCTTACCTAAGGAAAAGGCTATCCTCGGTGTGCCTTTCTATGGCAGACCTACCTGGGAGTCTTATGCACAACTGTTGCAGAGAGGAGCAAGTCCGAATGCTGATACTTACCAGGGTGTAGGTTACAACGGTATTCCTACTATCAAGGCTAAAACTAACCTGGCATTCGATCAGGGTGGTGGTATCATGATCTGGGAGCTTTCTCAGGATGTAACCGGCGCTAATTCCCTGTTGAATGCGATCAACCAGGTGGTATTACAGAGAGGTGATACAACTACTACGCCTGATGATCCGGGTCAGAATCCTAACCCGGGTACAGCTCCTATCGGAAAAACAATCTGGCTGCAAGGCAACAATGGTGGCTATGTAAGTTCTAAAGGTGGTGTAGGCGCTATGTGGACAAATGCTACTGTTGTACAGGGCTGGAATCAGTTCCTGGTAGTAGACGCGGGTAACGGTAAAATTGCATTGAGCAATAGTGGCCTGTACGTGTCTTCTGAAAACGGTGAAAAGAGCATTACCTGCAACAGACCAACTGTACAGGGATGGGAAGTGTTTGATTGGATCGATAACGGCGATGGTACTGTTTCCCTGCGTGGTAACAATGGTATGTATGTTTCTTCTGAGAACGGTGTAGCGGAAATGACCTGTACCAGACCAACTATCGATGGCTGGGAAAAATTCAACTACGGTATCGTTGGTACAGCAGCCGCTAAGACAATGGCAGCTGTACAGCCGGCAGATAAAACAGACCTGAGTGTTGAAGCGAATGGCAGCCTCCTGGTTTATCCTAACCCGGTTGCAAAAGGCAGCACACTGGTTGTAAATGTGAAAAAATACAATGCATCTGCTTCGGTGAATGTAGCTGTTATTGATGTGAACAGGAAAGTAGTGGTTTATAAGAAAGCCAATGCTGCTGTTGTGAACATCCCTACAGGCAACATGGCCAGCGGATTTTATATACTGATGGTAACTAATGGTAAAGATACTTATACCAGCAAGGTACTAATCCAGTAAGATATCTATACAGGAAGGACTATCACAAGGGTAGTCCTTCCCTTTGTAAGTCATTTATTTTCCCTCATGATAACCATTAATAGAATGCGGAAATTCTACATGCTGGCGCTGATGGCCGGTAGCCTGGGACTCGCCCCTCAAAGAGCACAGGCACAAGCTCCTGCTACCTGGCAGGAACACTGGTTTGAACACAGCCAGGTAGTATCCAGTATGTTCCCCTGTGCTGTGAAGCCTGGGGAACATGATGCTACCACTCCGCTGAATATTTCTTTGTTGGATGTAAACAGGACCGCAGTGGTCTATAAGAAAGCAAATGCGTGCGACGTTTCTATTAGCACCGGTAACGTAGCCGGTGGTATTTATGTACTGGTAGTAACAAACGGTAAGAAGTATTACACAAGGAAAATAGTTATACAATAAGTCCTTTTTATTCATATAACGCTGCCGGATGAATGGTCCGGCAGTTTTTTCTCACAATTCAACCCGTTTTTATGCAAAAGTTCTACGCATTGGTACTCCTGGCCTGCCTGGCATTTCCCGTTATCCAGGTAAAAGCACAAACGCCTCCTGCAACATGGCAGGAGCACTGGTTTGAACACAACCAGAATGTTTCCCGTGTCTATTATGACAATGACCTGGCCCTTTATTTCGACAGTGACGTAAGCACTTCCGTCACCTGGCCCCGTCAGTATCTTGGTGATGTATGGCGCTATACCAAGAAGACCTATGGTTCCTTTGGAACTGATCCGCACCTGTTTGCTATTTTGCATACCGGCAAATACAGCGGAGGGCATCCATCCACTTATTTTGATGCCAGTCATGACAACAGGAATGTGATCGACGCCGGCGCTGGTCCGTGGACAAGCGCTACGCAGGGCGATTACAATCTGCTTACACATGAAGTGGCCCATATTGTTGAATTAGGAGGAAAGAACATGCACAATTCTCCTGCCTTCGGCATATGGGGCGACAGTAAATGGGCTGAGATCTTCATTTACGACGTTTACAAAGGCTTAGGCCTGGAAAGCAGGGCAACATCTGCTTACAATGATTTCACTGCCAGCCGTGACGATTTCCCCAGAGCTAACACGGCCTGGTTCAGGGACTGGTTTTATCCGATCTATAGCCAATATGGAGGCGCACAGGTATTGAACCGTTATTTTACCCAGCTGTCCCTGTATTTCTCAAGATCCGGTACTAACTACAACAGCATGAACATGGGTGAGTTTGTGCATTTCTGGAGCGCTGCTGCAGGTGTGAACCTGAAGTCGCTGGCCACAAACGCTTTCGGCTGGACCAGCCAGTATGAATCACAGTTTATACAGGCGCAGCAGACCTATCCTTTCACCTATTCCACACCACCGCCTATAGCGGTAAGCCTGTTCCAGGACATTAACTACGGTGGTTACGGTGTGTACCTGCCAGTGGGTAGTTATAACCTGGCCCAGCTAAAAGCATATGGCGCCCGTAATGATGATATTACTTCCCTGAAAGTAGCGCCGGGATACAAGATAGTATTGTATGCTGATGATAACTTTTCCGGCGCCAGTACCACTGTTACGTCAGATGTACCTTTACTGGATGTGGCTACCTGGAATGATAAGGTATCTTCTGTCATCATCTCGGCTCTTTCTCCGGCAGAAAAAGCCTTGGCAAAAGAAGAAAGCACCGGTATCAATGTATTCCCTAATCCATCTGTCAGCGGTGGTACCCTGACTGTGCAGGTAGAGAAATATGATGCGTCAAAACCTGTACAGGTGCAGTTACTGGATGTGAATAAGAAGGTGGCAGCATTTAAGAAAACAAATACACAGCGCGTATCTCTTGCTACCAGCAATATTGCCAGTGGGTTCTATATCCTGGTGGTAACAAATGGGGCGAAGGTATATACGAAGAAAGTATTGATCCAATAGTATTCGGCTCCCTATATATATGTAAAAAGGCTGTCCGCATGTGACAGCCTTTTTCGTCGATTTACATCCTTTCTTTACTTGCCTGTTTTGACATGCTTCAGTTCTGCGCCGTCTCTTAACTCTTCGGTGGCGGCAGCTACAATCGTGTCGCCCTCGTTGAGATTACTGCCGTATATTTCAATTTTTCCGTCTGCTTCACGTCCGGTCTGCACCTGCACTCTTTCTGCCTTACCATTTACCACCCTTACTACGAATATGTTCAGCGTAGAATTCACCACTGCAGTCTTTGGAACCAGGAATGTACTGTCAGTGCTGTTCATTGGAATGTTCACTTCTGCGATCATACCGGGAAGCAGTTTTTTATCATTGTTGATCACATCCATTTCAATACGCTGTGAACGCAGTCTGGTATCCAGTGCGCCGGAAAGGCGGTTTACCTTTGCAGTGAATGACTGACCGGTGAAAGCTTTGACATTGAATTTTACTTCACTGTTGTTAGCCAGGTAGCTGGTATATGCTTCCGGCACAGAGATCACAAGACGCAGTTTTTTTTGCTCCTGCAGGGTAAATAAAGGGAATTCAGAGCCTTTCCCGGTTGGACCGACATAGGCGCCCGCGCTCACATTTCTTGCGCTTATAACGCCTGAAAATGGCGCTCTGATCTCCAGGTAGTTCCTGTTGTCAGTGATCTCCCTGTAAGAAGCCCTGGCGGCATCCAGTTGTGCCTTATCTGAATTCTGACGGGCCAGTGCGATATCCAGGTCGTTTTTGGATACGGTGCCCGGTGTAAGGCTGGTATTGTACAAACGGTCATAGTTTGCTTTGCTGGCCAGGTATATTGCCTCCTGGGCCTTTAACCTGGATTCTGCGCCTGCCAGCTGAGAGCTGATCTCAGGTGCTTCCATAGTAGCCAGCAGCTGACCACTGCTTACTTCAGATCCTACATCCACATGCAGCTTTTTTACGAAGCTGCTCACCTTTGCATAGATATCTACCTGCTGGTAAGCGATCAGCTCACCAGGTATCTGCAGGGAGGAAGACAATTTTCCCTTCTGCAGGGAGATGGCAGATACTGCTGCCTCTTCCGGCGCTGCCGACTCTGTTGTTTCTGATTTACCCTCTGTGTGGCCGCAGCTGCTCAGCAGCATAGTGGCTGGCAAACTGCATAGTATTGTGATAGCAAGTGCTTTTAGACTGTTCATATTATTCATGTAAGGATGGTACATAGTTTTTACTTTCTTTATCTTCCGGATCGAGTGATACCGACTGTGTGGTCGTCTTACCCTGCGCCCAGGCAAATACCAGTGGTAAAATAAAGAGCGTGCTGAAGGTAGATGCAATCAGACCACCTATCACCGCACGTCCCAGCGGAGATGTCTGATCGCCGGATTCACCCAGGCCACTGGCCATCGGGATCATACCTGCTACCATCGCAAGGCTGGTCATCAGGATAGGACGAAGACGTAATGCTACGGCTTCCTTCGCAGAAAGCAACGCATTACCATTGCCCAGGCGTAATTGCTCGGCATTGGTGATCAGCAATACGGCATTCGATATAGATACGCCTACTGACATAATGATACCCATATATGATTGCAGGTTCAGTGTAGATCCGGTGATAAGCAGTAAGGTCAGTGAACCGATCAATACCGCCGGTACAGAAGCCAGAACTACCGCCGATACTTTGAACGACTGGAAATTGGCTGCCAGCATCAGGAAGATCACTACCACCGCTACCAGCAATCCTGATTGCAGACTGTCCAGTGTTTCTGTGAGTGTTGAACTCAGACCGATCAGTTCTACTGTCAGACCACGTGGCAGTTCGCCGATGGAAGCAATCGCTTTGTTCACATCGTCAGTAGCTGTACCAAGGTCTATATTGCTTGTATTGGCAGTAACAGAAAGTGAAGGAATCGCCCCCAGGTTGTCTGCTTCACCATAGGTAGTATCACGGGTGATGGTGGCTACATCGCCCAATACCGGTCTGCTGGCATTCCTCAGCAAAGGAATTTCTGCAATATCCTGGATATCCGTCATCTTGTTTTCCGGTACCTGTACCTGCACGCTGTAACTGAGGTTTGCTTTCTCATCTATCCAGATGTTCTTCTCTGTATAACGGGAAGAGGAGGTTGAGGCAATCAGTGAGCGGGAAATATCACTCACGTCCACTCCCAGCTGCGCTGCACGTACGCGGTCTATCGTGATCTTCAGCGCGGGATATTTGGTAGATTGACCAAGTTGCACATCCCTGAGATAGGAGATCTTTTTCAGTTTCTCAATCACTTTCTCTGCATACTGTTCGTTGAGCTGTTTATTCCTGCCCGAAAGCCTTACTTCTATCGGTGTAGGAGAACCCTGGCTCAGGATCTTATCCGTCAGCTCTATTGGTTCAAACGAAGGAGTAACACCCGGCAATTCTGCCCTCATCCTTTCCCTGATCTTGTCTTTCAGCTCATCCATATTCACCTTATAATCCTCTTTCAACGCAACCTGTATTACTGCTTCCTGTGGTCCGGGCATGAACAGGTAAATCGGGCTGATGGAGAATTGTCCGGGGTGTTGTCCTACATAAGAAGATGAAATAGATACATTCTCTGGTCCTACAATGCTTCTGATAGCGTTAACCGTTTTTATCGTGATCTCTTCTGTTCTTTCAGCGCGGGTACCCTGTGGTGCGCGTATCCTTAACTGGAACTGGCTGCCATTACCACGGGGCAATACGTCCCTTCCTATTGTATTCAGCAACAACACAGCCAGTCCGATACCTGCTAACAGGTAAACTGATACGATCAGTTTACGGACAGGCATGACACGCTCCATGAAACGCATGAAGCGGTTACGTATTCTCTCAAAAAAGGAAAGCTTACCATTACTGTTTAAGTCTGCTCTTTCCGCGAGCTCTTTCTTACTGAGGATATGATCCGGCTCATGACCTGCATGCGGATGTGCCTTCATCAGCCAGTTGGCCATGATAGGTACAAAGGTCTGTGCCAGGAAGTAAGAAATGATCATCGCAAAGCCAATCGCCAATGCCAATGGCAGGAACAATGATCCCGGGATACCACCCATGGTGAATGCCGGCGCAAATACTGCCAGGATACAGAACAGGATGAGCAGTTTAGGGAAAGCGATCTCCTTACAGGCATCCCAGATGGCCAGCCCTTTCGGTTTACCCATGTCAAGGTGCTGGTGTATATTCTCAATCGTCACCGTACTCTCATCCACCAGGATACCAATGGCCAGCGCCAGACCACTCAATGTCATAATGTTGATAGTCTGTCCTGCTATCTTCAGACAGAGCACCGCCGCAATGATAGAGGTAGGAATGGTCAGTATCACAATCAGCGCACCTCTTGGGTCGCCGAGGAAGAGCAGTACCATCAGACCTGTGAGGATCGCACCAATGGTACCCTCACTGATCAGGCTTTTTACAGCGTTGATCACATATACTGACTGGTCAAATTCATATGTCAGTTTTACATCTTCAGGAAGCAGTGACTGGAACTTAGGCAGCGCCTTTTTCAGTTTCTGTACAACTTCCCAGGTGGATGCATCACCCGCTTTGGCCACACTAAGGTATACAGATCGGCGTCCGTTCACCAGCGCGTAACCAGCGGTAATATCTGCACCATCTTCCACAGTTGCTACATCACGCAGGTAAAGGTTTTGTACGCCACCCTTGAAGAGAGGAATGTTCTCAAAATCTTTTACAGTGCGGATAGCAGTATTGGCTGGCGTGATGAAGTTGATATCACCGATACGTACGTTACCGGAAGGAGAAGTCTGGTTGTTGATACGCAGCGCTTCCACCAGCTGGTCTGGCGTCATATTGTGAGAGCGGAGCAGTTCAGGATCTGCCTTGATCACCACTGTACGTAAGTTACCACCGAAGGGAGGTGCAGATACCAGACCCGGAATAGAGGTAAAGGAAGAACGTACATAAGTGTTGGCAAGGTCCAGCAGCTCGTTATTGTTACGTTTTTCACTGCTCAGTACCAGCTCGCCTACAGGCAGGGTAGAAGCGTCAAAACGGATAATGAATGGAGGCTGTGAGCCCGGTGGAAAAATGGCCTGTATACGGTTACAGAAAGCGCTTAGTTCTGCCTGTGCCTGCGCCATGTTTGTACCGGGATAAAAACTCACCTTGATGAGCGTAAGGCCCTGTATATTTTTTGTTTCAATGGTTTTAATACCATTTACATAAAGCAGGACGTTGATATACTGTTTACCGAAATATGCCTCCATCTGGGTGGGGGTATATCCACCGAATGGGTGCGCGATGTACATCACCGGCAGGTCCAGCTTGGGGAAGATGTCTACCTTGATCGTTCTTACGGCGCCTATGCCGAAGAAGAAGAGGGCAGCCACTATTACCAGTATGGATATTGGTTTGCGTAATGCTGATCTTATCAGGTTCATTTAATTAGAATTCATTGATGAATAGAGAGAAATTGCCGGTAGCGGCAGCTTTCAGTAACAGCGCCTGCCATACATTGGTGTAGGCAATATCACGGTCTGTTTCCGCGCGGTTCAATGTGTAGAAGACCTGTGTTACGTCTACAATGGTATTCAGCCCGTTCCTGTACAATACCGTTCTTTGCAGGTAAGCTTCTGTTGCCGCATTGACCTGTATAGGCGCTTCCGCATAGTTGGTCAGCGCATTCTGGATCCTCGTGTCCGACAGGGTTAACTGTGCTGCCAGTTGCTGACGTACCAGTTCATATTCATCCTGTAAGCCCTTTGATATGAATTTCTGGGAAGCTGCCTGGTGTTTTACTCTCAGCGGGGAGGTAATATTCCAGGTTACGCCTACCCCCAGCAGGTAATTGCTGCGGTTAGGTTTTACACCATCCCAGTAACCTTTATTGTATGCTGTCTGATCTGTTACATAGCTGGCGTCGAAACCGGAACCCCTGGTCTGCATAACTCCGAAAACAGAGAATGCAGGGAAGTTCAGGGTATGTATGTAACGTGCCTGTTCGTCACTCAGCTTAATACGGTTTTCGTAGTATTTCAGTAAAGGATGCCCTTGTACCACTCCATTGATACTGTCTGTCAGCGCTGTGGGAATGCGGCTGATGAATACTGTATCGAGTATGAATTCGGTTGCAGGTACGCCCATGAGGACTGCCAGTTGATTAGCCTGCGTCTGTTCCACATCCTTTGCCTTTGTTAAAGCGATCTTCGCGTTGGATACTTCCGCATTTGCCAGTGTAGAGTCTACACCGGGAATTAAGCCATTCTTCGCCCTTGTTACCACTACAGAGCGGAAGGTGTCTGCACGTTCCAGGTTGTTCTGCCATGACCTGGTAAGGCGTTGTGCCGCCAGCAGGTTAAGATATGCTCCGGCCACCCTGATCGACTGCTGGAACTGCTCCTGTTCCCAGTCTGCCTGATCTCTGGCTACGGCTGCCTGCGCTGCCTTGATCTTCTCTTTGGCGCGGCCGAAGGCGAAGAAATCCCAGTTGATATTGGCGAGATAAAGTCCGCCGAATGCAGCGTTCCAGTTCTGGGAGGGCAGGGTAGGGCCTGCTGAGGATACCGCAAGACCATTCAGACCATAAGAAGGCCCGAATTGCCCGTTTACAGTACCATAATCCTGCTGGGCAGAAAGGTTCAGATTCGGGAGATAATCCCGCTTCGCTTGTGTGGCGGTGGACTTAGAGGCATTCAGGTAATTAGCCTTGGCCTTGATCGATCCGTAGTTGGCGAGTGCAGTCTGTACCGCTTCTTTCAGCGTCAATACCTGCTGTGCGTGTAATACTTCCATTGATCCGTGCCATAGCAGCAGGAACAGGATCACGCTGATTCTTTTTGTTTGCATGATTAAACTTGAACATTAGACCATAGCACTAATGTTGTCTTTCAGGAAATAATGCGTTGGCTTCTTCCTTCTGTAACATTGTGCTCCCTGTTGATTCCTCGAAATTTATTTGCATGGTACGCCATCCACCGGCATAGTCATATGAATCTTAAATTACTGATGCTGCCGGCCAGCTCCATATTATCTTCAATGAGCAGTGCTCTCATAGCAACTGCATAATTTGTTTTAAAGTTTGAAGGAACCTTGAAGCAATTATTTTTTTGATCGTTTTATAAAAAAAGAACCACTCGTCATACGTGGTTCTTTTTTACTGTCTTTTGTCCGTTGAGTACCTTCAAAAATTCGAATGTAAAGTTGGAAAGAATCCGGCTCGTTTTATTGTTTCATTCAAATGAATAGTTGTAAAATTCAAAGTTTTTTATGGCCGGAGCCGACCTGGTCACAAATAAAAAAAAGGCTGACTAATGCCGCAAGTGGCTATTAATCAACCCTGTATAAAGTATAGCAGTTCTTTGTCAGCGATTATGACCGTTCCTTTATTTTATACCATAATGGTCATTCATCAGTTTTGCAAACAGTCGGCCCGGGAGGATTGCCTTCAGTGTCGGCACAATGGTTTGTCCAAGGGCGCCTACCAGGTAGTTGTGAGCGGGACTGGATTTGCTAATGATCCTGGATATCTTTTGGGCAACAACATCCGGATGACTACCGTTTTGCTCGTCCCTTCCCATATTAACAACAGCAGTATCGAAGTCCTTATTCAGCTTCTCATTCACGATCGGGAACGGTAGCTTTTCGCGGTTGTCTGTAAAGGCAGTCTTGAAATCGCCCGGATTTACAACAGCCACTTTTACGCCGGTATACAGTAATTCCATACGTAGACTCTGTGAATAGCCCTCTACCGCAAATTTGGAGGCGCAGTACATACCCTGGTAAGGTAGTCCGAACAAACCTCCCAGGGAGCTTACCTGCACTATCAGACCGCTCTTACGCTCGATCATGCCGGGTAGAACAGCGCTGTTCACCCGTACCATACCGAAGAAATTTACTTCGAATTGCCTTTTGGCCTGTTCCACAGGTACGCCATATAATGGTCCTACAATGCCGTTACCCGCGTTGTTGACAACGACGTCGATATGTCCCTCGTTTTTGATGATCTCTGTTATAGCATTATTTACTGAAGTATCATCAGTAATATCCATTTGAAGCGGTTTGAAGGGAACGTCCTGAATACGTTTGATATCCCGGCTGGTGCCATAAACGGTGTGACCTTCTGCGGTAAGTGTCCTGGCAGTAGCTAAGCCCAGGCCTGTTGATGCGCCGGTTACAAGAATTACTTTTTTCATTTGTCAGATCGGATTCGAAACTTTTGAGTATTTATAAAGAACATCCGCAAAGGGATTGGTCCATAATGTGCCTTCCTGATGTTGTTTTTCTTAATATGAATGGTGGAGACGGTTCTACCGCTCTGCAAAATGTCCCCTGTAGTTCTTTTCGTTGTCTGCTCTGTGCCCGTATCCGGTATCAGTAATGGATCTGACGGCGCAAAGATGAGCAGAAAACATTTATCTCATTGTTAAATATTTACCGGGAAAGGTACTATCTTTTTTAGTAGTAAGAAATGGGCTATATAAAAAGAACGGGCATCCTTGAAGTATTACTACTTCAGGAATGCCCGGAATAAAACGGGTTTGTGGGAGGTTTATCGCAGGAGGTTGATGGCCCCTTTTCTTGTCAGTTGGGTCTTATTATTCAATGTGATCCTCACAGTATAAGTATATACGCCTGTTGGCTGTAGCTTACCATTATAGGTACCATTCCAGCCTGTCAGCTGATTGGTCTGGTAGATCAGTTCTCCCCACTGGTTAAACACCTTCATGTCAATAGCAGAGATAGTAGTGCCTTCCGGTTTGAAATAATCATTCTTGCCGTCGCCGTTAGGTGTAAATGCATTCGGGATAAATATTTCCCCTGGTTTAGGCTTAGCCGCGGCAAGGCCTGGTAAACTATTCTGACAGCTGATAGGCCCCAGAGCAATTACTTTGATAGAGATAGATTCCTGGTTGGTAATACCGCTCACTACGTGTGATGTGCCGTTGTTTCCGGAACTTGGTGTAATATAAGCACCGCCGTCTACGGAAACGATGTAACCTGTTGCACCGGGTACAGGGTCCCAGGTGAAAGTGACTCCGCTGGTAGTGATAGCTCCTGCTTTTACCACTGGTGTAACAGCCCGTTCAAAAGGCGTAACGGTCACCGCTGTTCTATCACTGCTGCAAGGGCCATTTACGGCTTCCACATACCAGGTAGTTGCTGTACTCACCGCCGGTGTGGTATAAGTATTTCCCTGTCCTTCCACATCGCCGCCGGATGGATATGTATACCAGTTGTAAATAAAAGGAGTGGTAGCGTTGTCTATTTTCAATACAGCAGTACTGTCAGGGCAGATGCTCTGTGCCGATACAAGTGGTGCTGCTGGCTTTTTGGTCACTGTCACTTTAATACTATCTATTACATGGCATCCATTCTGATCTTCGCCGATCAGTTTGAAAGTCGTGGTGGTGTCTGGCGTCACCGTGAAACTGGAGTCTGTGACATTGCCGGGTTCCCAGGTATAGCTTCTCATACTACCGCCTGTAGGGATTGCATACAGTTTGGTCGTCGTGCCGGAACAGATATTATCTGGTTTAGCCAGCGCCTTCAGGAGTATCATGGATTCCTCACTAACATCTGTTGTAAAATCCCACGGACAACCATTCGCATCTGTTACCGTACAGGTATAGCTGCCTGTTGGCAAATCTGTAGCTGTTTCTGTGGTTTGCACGGGTGTTGTGTTCCAGGAGTAGGTGAGCGGAAATGCACCACCGGTAGCTGTAATAGCGATACTACCGTCATTATTACCGCAGGTAGCTTTCGTTACATCAGAAGCTACAGTGACAGGCACATAAGCTTGTCCTGACACTGCCAGGAAAACTGCCCTGGATACGCCACTTGGCGCGCCGCTTACCAGATATTCTATCGTAATAGATGCAATGCTTTTCGACTGATTTTCACAGGCAGGAGCAATATCAATGCAATAGATTCGCGGATCGTTGCTGCTGAGTCCTTCTACATTATACGGTCCGGATGGCAGTCTTTGGATACGGCCATAGCTGTCGAACACAGGATTGATACCACCAAACCAGTCAAGAATGCTGGCCACGACCTGCGCTGATGTTGTGCCGTCTGTATAATTGAAAGTGATGCCCAGTGTACTGTTTTGTTCAGTGGAGAAGCACAACAGGCTTATCTTACTATATGCAGCCGGTGTGGTAAACGTCAGTGTGCCGGTACCGAGGGTATTGGTCACGCCGCCCAGTTTGGAAAGATAGAGCACATTACTGTCTGCATAATCGGCCATCTGATAGGTACGCAGCCCTGTAGTAAAAAGACCATCATTCGGTATACCTGCCTGCAAGCCATTGGTGGCAGCAAAATCAAATGTGTAAAGGATTTTTTGCTGGATGTCAAGTCCGGTAGTGGTTACAGCCTCGGCATTGGTACCTGTTTCAGCTACTCCGTCATTGTTGAAACCTGTTACGGCAATGGGCGTATAGGTTTGAGCGTATAACCTGCAGGCGCATATTACCAGCATGGAGGCAACAATAAGAACACGTTTCATTCAATTGTATTTTTGGTTGATACTAAATTTTATTATCGTAGCAGCGCTACCCATCCTGTGTAGGGCTTTTCATCTGCTGCTGTTTTGATGACATAATAATAAGTGCCTGCCGGCAATAGTCTGCCTCCACGCGTGCCGTCCCAGGGAGTATAACCGATACCTGTGAACACGATTTGGCCCCAGCGGTTATAGATCTCTGTTGTAGCGGCAGGTCTTGCTTTCAATCCATCTATGCTCCAGCGGTCATTGATGCCATCTCCATTCGGACTGAAAGCATTGGGTATTTCAAGTACCAGGTCAGGTACAATGATGTACCACGCATGACTGATACTATCTGTACAGCCTATTTCATTCTTTGCATACAATGTTACTCTGTAACTACCGGGCAACTCATACTTATGCTGTGGATCTTCAACTTCGGAGAGCGTTCCATCTCCGAAATCCCAGTTATACGCTGCTGCAAACTGTGAGGTGTTGTTAAAAGTGAAGGTGCCGTTCTTGAATTCTACCGGATAATTTGTTCCCGGTGCAGCAGTGAACGCCGCAACAGGAGGAGGCAGTATACTGATCAAAGCCGTTTTGGTAACACTTGTTGAACACTGTCCCTGTGCAATCGCCTTTAATGTAACAGTGTATGTGCCGGGGGTATTGTAACTATACACTGGATCAGTATCACCTGTCTGGTAACCGTTTCCGAGCGACCATTCATAGGTGTCTGCTTGCTGTGAAAGGTTATCAAAACTGATCTCTGTTGGTGCACAACCTGTAATAAGATCTGTTGTGAAATCAGCTACCGGCATGGGAATAGCAGTTATTGTAACAGGAGTAGCTGTATCGGCGCATATATTATCCTGAATGATCAGACTGACTGTGCCGCTTCGCTGATAGGTAACGGTATAAGGCCCGAAACCGCTGCCGCTTTGTACTGTGCCACCGCCCCAGTTCCAGACGGGAGTGGCGTTACCAGCGTAAGTGCCTGTGAAGTTGATGGTAGTGGTTTCACCTGCGCATACAGGTGTTTTGCTGACAGAGAAACTGGCTGTAGGCGGCTGTGACACCATGATAGAATGTGTAGCGATATTGGACACACAGCCATCTTCCGTTACCTGCAACTGTACCGGGTAAATACCTGCCGTATTAAAGCGTATATCATACGGACCTGCACCTGTACCATTTTGTACAGTGGCGCCCGAGAAATTATGCCAGTCGTAGGTAGCAGCAGCTCCCGCTGTACCTGTGAATGTCAGCGTATGGTTGGTGCCCAGGCATACTACATCTGGCAGTACAGAGAAGTCGGCAACAGGTGTAGGTTTAACAGCAACTTCCACGGTGTCTTTTAACTGGCAGCCGAAGGCATCCTGTGCGGTAACAATATAAGATGTTGTATCTGTCGGACTGACGGAGACTGTACTGCCGGTAGCGGGGCCTGGCGTCCATGAATAATTAGTTGCAGCACCGCCCGTTGCTGTCACTGAAAGAGTGGCTGTTTCTCCTGCACAGATCTTAGCGGGGCTGGCTGCTGCTACAAGTTTTACAAGTGACAACTTATCTACAGTATCTGTAACAGCAGTGATGCAATTGTTCCCATCTTTAATTGATAACGTGTAAAAGCCTGCCGCCAGCCCCGTAGCAGTAGGCGTGGTCTGTACAGGAGTAGTATTCCAGGAATAGCTCAAGGGAGCAGTACCGCCGCTTGCGGTTACCGCAATACTGCCGTTCGCACCTCCGCAGATGGCATCTGTAACAGTGTGGGTATACGTAAGCGGTGTATACTGTACGCCGGAAAGCGCCATGATCAGTGCTCTGGAGCTGATATTAGGCCCCTGTATATAGAGAAAGGAAACAGACCTGATCAGTTTTGACTGATCAGCGCAGGGAATATTAAAGTCAAATGCGTACATCCGTGGATTAGAAGGAAGGCCATCTACAGTAGGGAAGGTGGTGGTGCGCGTCAGCCTGCCCATACCACTGAATATAAACGGTGTTCCGAAAAACCAGTCTTTGATCTGCAAGGTGCCCGCATTAGCGGATGTACCATCAGTATAGTTCAATGTCACGGTGACGGTACTATTATTTTCTGTACCAAATGCCAGGATGCTCAACTTGCTGAAACTGGCAGGAGTGACCAGGGTAAGCGTGCCTGCAGGCAGGGAGTTAGCAACGTTTCCGGCGGCAGAGAGATATAAGGCATTCAGGCCGGTGTATGGATTCATCTGGTAGGTGCGGGTTCCGCTGACAAAGGTGCCGGAGTTGATAATGCCTCCACCGATTCCATTCGTTGCTGCAAAGGCCTGCGAATGCAGAATATGGTTACTACCGTCTATTACGGTAGAGGTAACAGCGACGGCATTAGTGCCTGCTTCAGCTACGATGTCGGCATTGAACCCGGTAACAGGTACCGGTGTATAGGTCTGCGCAGACAATAACTGTATGCCGGTATGGATGAACAATAGGGTAATTGTAAAGATGCGCTTCATGAACGGTCATTATAGATTTCGGTCTTTTATAGATTTTACTAAGCTCAATGAATTGGCAGGGTATAGGCTTATAGCCATGTACAATGCCGGAGGCCCCTGAAGGAAGCTTCCGCCAGCAACAGTTAACTTTCACCAGTAAATACTTATGGAGAAGAAAAAAGGGTGGGTACAGGGATATATATTTTTTATTTAAATAGTTAAAACGGTTAAGGGATAGGCTGTTTTTACAGCTACCGGGTTCTAAAGAGGGGCATTTTTATGGGAGTTGGATTTAGAAAATAATCAGGTAACAGTTATTTCCAATCTTCTGGCATTAATGGGCTGACCTTCTTTTTCCCATATGCGCCTTTGTTCAAAGGTAACGCTTGCATGCCCCGGGGCCTTTCCGTTAATGACAAAGGCCTCTTCATTACTGGTGCCTACGTCCTGCCGGAAGGTATCCACCGCATGATCGTAAGGTCTTACATCAACACAATTGGTATTACTGCTTTGGTAGAACCATTGGAATCCCGCAGTTCCAAGACCAGGGAGAACAACAGTGAGGGATGTCCCTGCTTTTATTTCTTTAGCCTCGCTTTCCATAGTTTAAGGTTTTTAATAAAATGCGAATTACAGTCACTATGCTTAAGTTCCGGCAATCATCGGGCCAGAAGATGAGATAGTTAACCGTAATTCGCAGTTATGAGTGCTATTTATACGTACCATTTATGATACATAGCCGAATCGGTGCCTTGCACGAAGCAGTCGAGTCGTCCGGCTGCCCATGAAGATACGCCTACATCAGAGGAGAGGATACCTCCGAGGTTTTCGTCTCCGCTCCATTTGGCGCCATCCCACCATTTGTGCATCATATTGTAGGTTTGTCCGGGGAAGAATACATCTATCCTGTTAGCCCCCCATGATACAGCAGCAGGACTGCCGAACATATTAGACTGCAGGTCTTCCCATCCGCTCCATTTGGTATCAAACCATTTGTGCCAGAGGTGATTGTTCAGGCCGCGTGCAAAACAATCCAGTCTGCCTGGCGCCCAGGAAGATACTGCTGGTGCAGAATTGATAACACCTCCAAGGTCTTCCCATCCATGCCATGCACCATTCCACCAGAGATGCCACATAGAAGAGTTCATGCCTCTGGCGAAGATGTCGATGCGGTTTGGTCCCCAGCTTACGCAGGCTGGTTCGGAAGATAACAATCCGCCGAGATCTTCCCATCCGCTCCATCCACCCTGATACCATTTGTGATACAGGTGATGGTTGAGACCCAGGGCAAAGATGTCCAGACGTCCGGATGCCCATGAGCAGATAGCAGGAGCTCCCTGTATTTGTCCGCCGAGAGATTCCCAGCCATTCCAGGAATTACCATTCCACCATTTGTGATAAACAGCAGAATCCATACCGCGCACCACTACGTCGATGCGGTTTGGTCCCCAGGAAACTGCATTAGGTCGGGATGATAATAATCCGCCCAGGTTTTCATATCCGTGCCATCCATGTTGTGGCGCAGGAAGTTTAATACCACTGGCAGTCCAGAATGGGAATTCTGTATCTATACCGGCTTGTCCGTAAGCGATTTTAAAGAATCCTCCTTTACCCCATCCGGTGCCCCAGGAGTTCTTACAGATCCAGCAATGTTCTGTTTCTGAATAACCGATTACTGTTACGCAGTGCAGACCGTAATCTGAACCACTGACATGTTTGTACACCCCATCTGCATAAGAGAAGAAGTCTTCGTACACATGCATAACAGCAGAGCAGGGACCGTTGTTGGAAAGATAGTTTTTCCTTTCGGTGATATTGGCAATGGTAGTAGAGTTAGTGATCTTTACTGCTCTTGCATCACGGTTAGGACCGACTTTACATGTAGGAGGTTGTTTCCAGATATTGTTGTCCGGGAAAGCTGTTTCATAAGGGAAACATGCTTCATCCGGAATACCCCTTGATTTAATCTGGCTGAAAGCATCAGTAGGCCACCATCCTCCGCAATTTGCGCCATGCGAAGAACAGAAATGGAGGTCTGCTTCTGAGAGATTGAGCAATTGTCCTTTTTCAATGGACGCCATTGCTTCTGTAACTGAGGTAGTGCAGAATGAAACGCAGGAGCCGCATCCACCCTGATCTTTCACGGGGGTGATATGGTTACCGTTGCGGTTGCGCCAATCCACCTCCTGTGCAAAATTGGCAACTGGAGCAGCAGCGGCGCGCTTGTTCATAACAGCGGCAAGTTCCTCAGTGTTTACAATTACACCCAGCAGGGCTTTTTGCTGAGGATCGGGCAGTTGGGAAACAGTTGTTTCTCTTGCCTGCCACTGGGTATCGGCCTTCTGAAGGTCGGCTACCAATTCTGAGATCTTGATCTTAGACATTTGAATGGTATTAGTTTGGAGTGAACAGAATAACGATCCGAAATTCAATGCTGAATTTAGCAGTAAGTAAAAGTGCCAAAGAAATGCACGTGCAGGATTTACCGTTGATGTTGTTACATCATCATCTTCACAAAAGAGACATTAAAATGTGTTGCCAGTCTGGTGGTCCCGATAGAGAAAGAAAAAAATAAGGTTCTTGAGGTGCTTTTTTACGTAATAAAGTGGAATACTTCCATGCTTGCGATGACAAATCTATATGATTGTCAGAAGTTTTAAAAATATATTTTAACATGCTAACGATTGCAGGAAAATAAAATTTATTCATTGTATAAATATGTGGTATCGTCGGAATGCTATAGTAAACACGTGATATAAATCATACGCATGTAGATGAAAAAAATAAATACTTATTAACCTGCAATTAACTAAATCCTGTAAATTGTTTTTTAAACTTGTGTACAATTATATTGTATGTGATGTATATAAATACCATTGTTTGTAAGATGAAGAACTGATTAACCATTGTTCCCGATTTCCTCTTACATCATTAATCATAGTTTCCTGAACAGTTTGCCTGTGGCGGTGTTTGGCTGTTTAATCGTTCGTGAATGTTGAAATAAAAACTATCCATATGGAGAATTCAGTAGTAAAAAAGAAACCAAAAGCACGTAAACCTAAACGCAGTAAAGCGTACCTTTTTTCACCCAAGGTGATAAATGGAAAGGATAGGCAGTATGTATTTAATTTCCCTTTACTTTCTGTAATGACAAAAGAGAATGGTCAATACATGATTGAGAATGACATGCTTGCTATTATCGGAGTTGGAAGAACCCGTGCAGAAGTTGCACAGGATTTTGCCGATGTGTTTGATGATATCTATCAGTGGTATAACGAGCTTCCCGAAGATCAACTCACTCCCAAAATGCTGCGAACAAAAACGATTTTAAACAACACGATCAAAAGCGTCATTGTTGCTCCGTAATGTGCAGAGAAGTAGCTGAAAACAGGTATTTTGATATTTATTCCTTGCTGATGTGAAGTTATTGTTATACTTTTTCACATCATTTCGAATGTTATGGATATTGACTTGTTTGAACAACTTCAAAAAGAGGGAACTATCTCCGCTGCATCAGCAGAAAAAGTACGCACCATCACAACAAGCAGGCTTTTCTCTGTACACTGGGAGCTAAAGACCATCCTGTACCTGGGCGTTTTGTTACTAAGCGGAGGCTTGGGAATATTGATTTATAAGAATATCGATACCATAGGTCATCAGGCTATTCTGCTGGCGATAGCATTAGCTTGTGGCGGTTGTTTTTATTATAGCTTCCGCCATAAGCTACCTTTCTCCAGGGAGAAAGTACCTGCGCCAAACAGCTTTTTCGACTATATCCTGCTATTAGGTTGTTTGCTGCTGGTCACCTTCATCACCTATCTGCAGGTACAGTACAATGTGTTTGGCACCAGGTATGGTGCCGCTACTTTTATCCCGATGCTGGTGTTGTTTTTCTCAGCATATTACTTTGATCATCTCGGAGTATTGAGTATGGCAGTTACCAATCTGGCTGCCTGGATGGGCGTAACGGTGACGCCGCTTCAGCTGTTAAGTAACAATGACTTTTCCAGCTATACACTTATATACACCGGACTGGTACTGGGGGCTTTGCTGATAGTAGCGGCTTTATTGAGCCACCGTTTACAGTTCAAAGCCCATTTTTCATTTACCTACAGCAATTTCGGTACACATATTTTCCTCATTGCAAACCTGGCGGGCATGTTTGCCGCATATGACGGACCGTATGGATTATGGTTCCTGTTGTTAGTTGCGGCAACCATTTTCTTCTATAGTCAGGCGATGAAACAGCGTTCCTTTTATTTCGTGTTGATCATTACATTATATGCTTATATAGGATTGAGCTTTATCGTAGTCAGGTTGTTGATGGCGACAGGAAGTGAGGGTGGCATTTACGCCGGACTATTGTATTTCATTATGTCTGGCATAGGTGCTATTATATTGTTGATTAACGTTAATAAAAAACTGAAGACAGCATGATCGCATATAACAGTCAGTCATTGGATAACCTGTATGTACAGGAACAGGCGGAAATGGCAAAGAGGGTAGACTGCATTACAGCAGAGGAGTATAACGCCATCATTACCGCACATCCGGCAGTTCTCTATACACCTAATCCCTACATGCGTGTCGGCATTTTTATACTGACAGCCATTATCCTGCTATTTTCTTTTGGATTTTTTTGCCTGTTGTCAATGTCGGGAGGAGAGAGTGCTTTTACCTTCCTGTGTCTTCTTTTCGGCGCAGGGTCTTATGCATTGGCTGAGTACATGGTACGTGAAAAGAAACATTATAAATCCGGCGCTGACGCTGCTTTGATATGGGGCGCAGGTATCTTTTTACTTTCGGCATTGGGCATTGCAACCGATGCTGATGCACCTGTATGGGTATGGAGTTGTGTGGCACTGATGCTATCACTCTTTTTTGTATTGCGCTTTGCGGATGTCAGTATGAGCATTGTAGCGCATTTATCTTTGCTGGGCCTGATCTTTTCCGGATGTGAAAAACTGGGGAGTATTGCGAAGCTGATTATCCCGTTTGCGATTATGCTGGCATCAGCAGGTGTATATTTTCTTTCGGTAAAACTGATAGCAGTACATACATACCGGCATTATAAAAAATGTTTGCAGATGTTGCAGGTCTGTGCACTGATCACGCTTTATATAGCCGGCAACTATTTCGTTGTAAGGGAAGTAGGCAATGAAATGTTCCATATGGATCTTCACCCCGGCCAGGATATTCCAGGAGGATGGCTCTTCTGGATACTGACTGTTATGTTGCCATTGATCTACATTTACGCCGGCATCAGGAAGAAAGACAGGATACTGATCTGTACAGGATTGTTGCTGATTGCCGGTATTGTGTATACAATCCGTTATTATCATAGTGTGGCTCCACTTGAAGTGGCAATGACCCTGGGTGGCCTGATGATGATAGGCATCGCTTATGCACTGATCCGTTATCTTAAAACACCGCGTCATGGTTTTACAGAAGCATCTTCGGACGAAAGACATGCAATGGAAGCATTACAGATAGAATCGCTGGTAATTGCACAAACCATGAGCCATGCTGCTACCCCACGGCCAGATCAGTTTGAATTTGGCGCTGGTTCAGGTGGCGGTGGAGGGGCTTCGGGCGATTATTAACAGGTGACCGCCCGGTCAATAGAGCGGCCACCTGCTTTGTGGTGTATCATCAGACGGTGAAACGGAAATAAGACCATTCAGACCAGGAACAATAACGGTCGCCTACTTTTGCTCTTACGCGCCAGCGTCCTGGTTGGGCGCCTACGAAATTATGAGTGAAGGTAGTGCCGGTAATGTTGTGGTATACGCCAAAACTGCGGAAAGATTGAGCCGCCCACTGACCGGCAGTGATAGCGCCAAAGGCGTCTATTTCCAGTGAGTAGGTAGCTCCCGGTATATTCACCGGCGCCCAACGAAAGGTCATCGTGCGTGGATAGTGATTGAACACTGATCCATCAGCAGGTTCCTGCAATCCTGGTACCGCTCCTTTCCACCAGGTAAGGGTAGGATCTCCCAATATACTCATACCATAGAACCATTGTCTTTCACCCAGGTCATGATCTGCACCACGGGCCTGCCACCATTGTGTAAGCGCAGATCCTATGCAACTACCTTTGCCAATAGGTTCATAAAAATCTGCAAAGAACAGCATGGAGCCTGTTTTAGTACTACCTACTACGGTCAGTCCCATATTCGTTTCTCCACCGGTTTTATCGAAGATATACCAGCCACCGAGGTAGTCACTTTCAGTGAAGCGTGCTGTGCTACAGCAGAACAGGTTAAAGAAATTAGCGTTTGGACAACGCTCATCCCGGAAATAAGACCTGTCGATCCACTCCGTAGTGCCCTCCGCCGGAATCCGGAAGGAATGTACATAAGGGGATGAATGGGAGCATAATTGTACAAAGGAACGGGTCCTGTTAATTTCGGTCTTGTACAGATCTGCATCTGTAATGTCAGGATTGGTGTATTTCGTGATATAGGCAGAAGGAGTCATCAGGTCCATTTCGCAATCGTCAAAACCGGTCCAGTCGTCTTCCACATATGCCAGAGCAGAGCGGGAGTGCCCCAGTGAGCCTTTACGGAACAGGTGATTGCGGTCAAAATAGTTGTTGATCAGCGCTACGTCATTGCCGTTTAATGTAGGCGTCCAGATACGCCCCACCCAGATCTCAGGCGTTACATTTCCGCTTACTGCGTTATACCTGCCATCTCCGTCGGCATCTGTCCAGGTACCGTTGGTATCCATGTAGAAAAGATCGCAGGGGAACTCCGCATGTGCGCCGTAAAAATCGTCATCCATTTCAAACCATGCTACCGGAATAGCACCCACCATCACAACACCGGCAGGAGCTTTGTCGCGGATATAGTTCCTGATATAGGCGGGTTTACCTCCGTGTACCACATGGATGGTTGCCCAGAAGCCATCCCGGCCCAGGTCCAGTACATAACGGTGGATACGGTCCTGCACCTGTGTAAAGATACTGGCGTGCACCATTACCAATACCTTCCCACGGGTAAACCGGAGCTTGTTATAAGTATTAAGGTAGCTTTCTCCAGCAGGATAAGAGGGGCGGGCCTTTTCTTCAATGAGAGGTTTCAGCTCCAGGAAGTTCTTGTAGCGCAACAGGTAGTCGTTGTAGGTTTGCAGCTGTATGTTTTCTTTGTCAGTCAAGCGCAGGTTACGGACACTTTTATAAGCCTGTCCGAGTTTATAGTTACGGCCCACAGCTTCAAGGTTGAAGATGGTCCTGTCCTGTACAACCTGAGTACGGATATGCTGCAGGTCAATAAGTGCCTGCTTTTCATCTGCTGATGTTTGGTTTTTCTTTTCCTTTGACATTTTGGGGTTATTTTGGTTGTTAATGATGAAAACAAAGGTAAGATGTTGAAATGGAGTCGATTAGGTAGGAAATACGTGTTTTCAGCGTATTTATACCTGAAATGAAATTGTATGGCAGCGGCTGGTTGGGGCTCTCTGGTCCTACATCAGGCCTGCTGTTCTATAGCGATGACTATAGAACAGCCTATAATCCTATGCTACGGAGCCTATAGGTTAAGGTCACACTATAGTCGTATCGAGTACATACTAAGACGAGACCTATCCGCGTGAGACATATCTCGCTCAGACTTACTTTGATCCTGGATACATAAGGGAAGGTTCCCTTCCAGGCAGAAAATGGTGGCAAAAGATGATATTAGACAGCCATTGCGCGTACTCGTGCAGGCTGAGTCTGTAATTGTCTGATAGTGATCATTTTATTAACCTCCGGGCTCCAGATCTTCAGTTTCAGGCACGCCAGAATGGCCTTGGGAGACAGGGAAGTGGTCTTCGCCTGTTGTAGTTCAGGAATAGCCGCCATTGCTTCTGGCAGGCGGTAAAAAGGTATACGGGAGTTCAGGTGGTGAATGTGATGGTAGCCGATATTGCCGGTTACCCATTTCCAGAAGGAATTCATGCGCATATAGCTGGAAGACGCCATAGCTGCATTGTCATGGCACCAGCCTTCTTTATCCCTGAAGGTCACGCCAGGGAAATTGTGCTGTGCGTAAAACAGGTAAGCGCCAATAGCGCAGGCGATGAAAAATGGTATGATTAACAGCAGCAGGAGGCTAACCCAGCCCATAAAAACAACAATCAGTGCACCGGCGGTGAAATGTAACACCAGTGCCAACAGGGAATCCATATGCCGGGAAGGGCTGCTGGTAAATGAACGTAGGCTCATACCTACCATAAACATGCTGATATAGCCGAACAGGATGGTTACCGGATGACGGGCAGCCAGGTAAGAGCGTCTTTCAGCAGGAGTGGATTCCAGGAATTTCTGCTGTGTCATTATAGGAAAAGAACCAATGCTGGCCGTGAACAGTTTGGAATTGTGCGCATGATGATAGTCGTGCGAGCGTTTCCAGATGCTGGCGGGAGCCAGTATAAACACCCCGAAGGCGCTAAACAATACTTTTGCCGTTTTAGATTGGTAAAGAATTGTATGATGCTGATAATCATGATAGATCACAAACATCCGGACAATTACCAGTCCTGACAATATACTGCAAAGAATACGTAAAAGCAGCCAGGGAAGGAGGGCGGTGCCTGCAAAAAGTCCAGCCAGTATCACCGCAGTGGAAAGGGTATAGTACCAGCTTTTCCAGCGGGTCTCTTTCGCATATGGTTTTGTAGCAAGGATCAGTTGTTTTCCTGTTAGCATTGGTTCAGTAAGTAATAAATGTGTAGGTGTAAATTTTATTGGTATAGGATAGTTGTTGCTGATCAGACGGCGGCTACCTGAGGAACAGCTGGCTGTTTGGTAGCTTCAGGCCGTTTATGTTTCCATCTTCTATGGCTCCAGAGCCAGAATTCAGGATGAGCGCAAATGTCATGCTCCAGTGCCTGCGTATGAGCCGTGGTAATCTCTCCATCTTTAGTAGATGCCGGTTCATCAAAGAGGGTGCGGGCGGAAATCTCGTAATAGCCGCGTTTTACACGCTGTACCTGTACATATACTACCGGATAGTTCATTTTGCGGGCGATCTTTTCCGTTCCCTGGAATACGGGAGTGTCCTGGTTCAGGAAGGTTGTCCAGTAAGCGCTGTTGGGCGCGGGTGTCTGGTCGGCAATAAAAGCAGTAGCGTCCAGCTCACTTTTATGTGCCACCATGTCGCGGAAAGTATCTTTCATGCTGATAAGACCGGTACCAAAACGGGTACGCATGCGGTACATCAGTCCATTGAAATATTTATTGCTGAGTGGATGATAAACCACATATAGGTGGTGTTTCCCCTGCAGACTGAAAGTATTACCTGCCCATTCCCAGTTGCCGTAATGCCCCATGACGATCATAATGCTACGGTTTTCGGCCGCATAACGGTCAAACAGTGCCTGTGCCTCCGGCGTAAGCTTACAGCGCCTGATGGCAGCAGCACGGGAAATAGTCAGTGTTTTGAATGTTTCCAGCAGCAGATCGCAGAAATAGCGGTAAAAACGGCGGCGGATCTGCTCAATCTCCTTTGCGGATTTATCGGGGAAAGCGTTTTGCAGGTTTTGAAGTACTACCTTTTTACGATAACCAATTACATAATACAGTAAAAGGAACATTACGTCACAGACGCCGTAAAATAACGGGAATGGTAACAGGGATATAAGATAGATAAACGGTAATACGATATAATAAGTCAGCATTGGTTCAAAAATACAAATTAAAAATTAATATAAAACAATGCATTTTAGTTGTATATGCAGTAGAAATCTGTTTCAATTGTATCGAAACTGAGTTTCAATTGTATCATTAACGGATATTCGTCTTTTAACCCCTATCCGCTTACCGGATTTTGCTTGTATTTGCTGGCATTTCTCTGTATTATTATTGCTCATGCAAATGTGAACCAAAAATGTTGAGACGAATTTTACTGGCAGTTTCCTGTCTTCTCGTGTGTATAAGTATCAACGCACAAAAAACAGCCAACGATCCCGCGAAAGAAAAATGGTTTATGGACCTCGGATTGGGAATGTTCATTCACTGGAGTGTGGATGTACAGGTCGGCGCTGTGATCAGCCATTCTATGGCGGGCGCTTCTGACGATTACCTGGAACGTTTTACGACAGAATTACCCAAAACATTCAATCCGCACAAGTTCAACCCGGACGATTGGGCGGTGCTGGCGAAACTGGCAGGTATGAAGTATATCGTCTTCACGGCTAAGCATCATTCCGGCTTCTGTATGTGGGATACCAAAACGACGCCTTTCAACATCATGAATACCCCTTTCAAAAAGGATGCGACCCGCGCCATCTTTGATGCTTTCCGCAAACAGGGGATCGCTATTGGTGTTTATTACTCTCCCGAAGACTTCTATTATCTCTATAAGCATAAAATGCCTATCGGCAGAATGCAGTTGCCACAACATTTCCCGGAAAAGAATCCCGGTCTGATGGCGTATGATAAATCGCAGCTGAAAGAACTGCTGACAAACTACGGTAAGATCGATTTTATCTTCTTTGACGGGCCAGCCGAAGGACTGAAAGAATACGCCTGGGAACTGCAGCCGGATATTGTAGTGACCCGCGGACAAATGAACACACCTGAGCAGGAGCTGCCAGATGCTATCATGCCTGGTCCATGGGAGGCCTGCTTTACCATGGGCACCGACTGGCAGTATAAACCTACCAATGATCCGCAGAAATCAGGTACAGAAATGATCAATATGCTGATAGAAACCCGTGCAAAAGGTGGCAATCTTTTGCTGAATGTTGGTCCAAAACCGGACGGAGAGATCCAGATAGAACAGGAAGCCCTGTTGCGAGAACTGGCACTCTGGAACCTGGCGAACGGAGAGGCGATACAAGGCGTAAGGCCCTGGCGTATCGCGAGGGAAGGCAATATATGGTTTACCCGCGGAAAAGATACCAGTACTGTATACGCATTTGTGCCTGGTGGAAAAGACTGGAAATATGGCGAAAGAAAGGACCTCGTGATCCGTACACTGGAAGGTACACCGCAAACCAAAGTGTCTATCCTTGGGTATGCCAGTGAACTGGTAGAGTATAAGGAAGGGTTTGATGCGGGGATTTATTCGCAGTCAACGCCTGTGGGGCTACTGATCAGTGCTGTGAACGGACAGCGTTTTTATACTGACAGAAAATGGCCCAACCCTGTAGTGATAAAAATAGAAAATGTCAGATACAGACCCGTATCCGCAAATTATAAACAGAGTACCATTGATGGTGCAAAGTAGGAAGCGCATATTCCCCGCAGGGCTACATCAGCGAGATATGTAGTGCTGCGGGAATTTTTATAATACTATCGGCATAGTATATACGTTGCGTTATTTTCGATGCAGATCAGCCTCTTCTGTTGATATGATAAATGGTATATTGAACACTAAATCCACACGGTAATATCCGCATAAATGAATGATGCCCCGGCATTTATGCAGTCAGGCTGCCGGTGCTAAAATATTTTTAGTTTAATCAAAGTTCCCTATTTTTGTCTTACTATTCACATCTATCCTAGCTTCACATGTAACCGACCGTATTTCAGAAAAGCGACGTAGCCTGTTCCCCAAAGCAGCTATGTTATCCTTTTGCCGCAACAGGAGTTATCTAAATACTGCTGATATGGAAAATACAGACAAAGAGCTGTTCACGAACCGCCGTGACTTTTTGGGTAAGATGATGCTGGGTGCAACTGCACTTAGTTTACCCTCATTCGGAGCGTTGCCGCTGTACGCTGCAACGCCAGCTGCCACTGTTACTTCAGGTAGTGACGATCCTGAGGCCTGGATCAACAAGATCAAGGGAAAACACCGCCTCGTGCTGGATGTGCCTGAGCCGCATGAAATATTTCCATTTGCATGGGCGAAAGTCTTCCTGTTGACGAATGAGGCGACGGGTGTGCCTGAAAAAGACTGTGGTGTGGTTGTCGTATTACGGCACGATGCTATTCCTTATGCCATGAAAGATGAGCTATGGGCGAAGTATAAGTTTGGCGAGGTATTCAAAGCAAATGATCCTCTTACAAAAGCTCCTGCAACAAGGAATCCTTTCTGGCAGCCGAAAGCGGGCGATTTTAGTGTTCCGGGCATAGGTAATGTGGCTATTGGCATCAACGAACTGCAGGACAGTGGCGTCATGTTCTGTGTCTGTAATATGGCACTGACAGTCTATAGCGCTATTGTAGCCCAGCAGATGGGGACACAGGCTGAAGATGTTAAAAAAGAATGGATCGCCGGATTGTTACCTGGTATACAGATAGTACCCTCCGGTATATGGGCCATCAGTCGTGCACAGGAGAAGAACTGCGCTTATTGTTTCGCCGGTTGATCCGTTAATCATCACCTATGCGACTTCTTGTGATGATGCTGTTCGCCCTCTGGACAGTAAGTGTGATTGTCATGCCCGTGGCCTGCAGGAAGGGGAAGGCGTATTGGATACCCCCTGATACCGCTGATATTCCAGCTACTGCAGCCGGTGAACTGATCTTATATGGCCGGGAACTGATAGTGCATACCGCCGTTTACCTTGGACCATCCGGAAAGGTGGCCAATATCAGTAATGGCATGAATTGCCAGAATTGTCATCTTGAAGCGGGGACGAAATTCATGGGAAATAATTATGCTGCTGCGGCAGCAAACTTTCCCCGTTTCAGGGAACGCAGCGGGACTATAGAGTCGCTGGAAAAAAAGGTCAATGATTGTCTCGTCAGAAGTCTGAATGGCAGTCCGCTGGATAGCAGCAGCCGGGAAATGAGTGCAATGATAGCCTATATCAAATGGCTGGGAAAAGATGTAGCTAAGGGATATAGACCTCCCGGTAGCGGTATTAAAGAATTGCCTTACCTGGAAAGAGCGGCTGATACACTAAAGGGCAGGATAGTCTTTGAGCGTGAATGTGTGCAGTGTCATGCTCGTGACGGAAATGGGAAATATGATTCCTCGGGAATAAATTATTTATATCCGCCTTTATGGGGACCGCATAGTTATAATTCTGGCGCTGGCATTTTCAGATTGACGAAGTTAGCGGGGTATGTAAAAGCGAATATGCCTTTCGGTAACGCATATCTAAGTGAAGAAGAAGCGTGGGATGTTGCAGCGTTTGTCAATTCCCAGTCAAGACCTGTTAAAGTGTTTGAAGGTGACTGGCCTTTGTTATCCACCAAACCTGTGGATGTGGCGACAGGGCCTTTCCCTGATACGTTCTCTGTTTTGCAGCATAAGTACGGGCCATTTGGCCCGATCGTACAGAGTAGGAAAAAGAAATAACCGTTTAGGTACGGTTATTTCTTTTTCGTTCTTCCTGTTGCTCGAGTAAAATATCAATGATTGGTTTGGGTTGAAATTTATCCTCTACAACTCCCCATAGATACATTTTTCCTCGTATGCCCTCTACGGGGATCATATCTCTGGCATGCACGCCTCCTGGATAACCGTATTTCAAATGGTCGACCAGGTCATCATCGATCTCTTTGTATTTTGGTTTCTTCCACCACATATATGATTGGTTTTAGTAAAACTACTTAAATTATTAACTGCTTCTTTTTTAAGGATGATCTTTTTTTCGAAATTTATTTCCTGCCAAATGCAGTATAGATAGGGAATGCAAGCTATGATTGCAAAACGAAAAGCGCGATTGTAAAATAACATTTTGCGGTTTAGTTTCAACTTATTCGTAGAGATAGCTTTTTCAAGTTCTGTAATGTAATAGTTTTTAATCAAGGCATCAGATTGGGCGGGTGGAATACCTCCTGCTTCAAAGAATTGCTTGATCCTCCTATAATATACATTAGGTGCGACTAGGATATGTAATGCTCCTGGTGATAGAAGCATGATTGAATTGACAATAGAAACGATGAAAAGAATACAAAACAAATAGAATGAACAATAGTATGACCAGTGGCATAGCTTTGTACCAAAAAACAATGTCTGAACGAGTGGTATCAGAAAAATGCAGAATGCAGAATATATTACCAGTAATGTCGTAAACCGCTCGACACTCTTCTGATGAAGATTTGCATACTGCTCCAACCGTTGTTCGTTGATCTCAATAATGTAATCAAGATTATAAAATGATTTATTCCCCATAATTAATAATTAACAAACCAATAAATAAAATTCAGGGGAATTGAAGCGAAGGTGTACGCCGTAAACAGCAGTCTCAAAAATAAGGACATTTTGTACACCAAAATGAACTTACAGAAAACTATCTGAGAATTCTCTTAACATTTATATAATTTTAGTTTTCTCCTTTTAAATACCAACTTGCTTTGCATAACAGGATTATGATGAAACGTACTTTTCTTTTAGCAGCAATGATAGCAGCAACCGCACATGCTTCCGCCCAAC
Organism: Chitinophaga filiformis; assembly: GCF_900102545.1. Classification (GTDB taxonomy): domain Bacteria; phylum Bacteroidota; class Bacteroidia; order Chitinophagales; family Chitinophagaceae; genus Chitinophaga; species Chitinophaga filiformis. The sequence goes on from NZ_FNBN01000003.1 coordinate 893,946, forward strand.
AGAAAACAGATGTACAGGCACATCGTGGGGGAAGAGGGCTAATGCCGGAAAACACTATTCCAGTCATGTTACATGCCATTGATCTTGGTGTCAGAACATTGGAGCTGGATTGTGTGATCTCTTCAGACAATAAGGTAGTAGTGTCGCACGATGTATTTATGTCCTCAGCATTTGTCCGGAAACCTGACGGCTCAGATATTAAAAAAGAAGAGGAGAAACAGTACGCATTGTACACAATGACCTACGACAGCATCCGTAAATATGACGTAGGGACGAAACCGCATCCGCAATTTCCGGAGCAGGTGAAAATGAAAGCATATAAACCCCTGCTGGCAGATCTGATCGATAGCGTGGAAGCCTATGTGAAAAAGCATCATCTGAAGCCGGTATATTATAACATCGAGACGAAATGTTCTCCTGACGGAGATAATAAATACCATCCAAAGCCAGACGTGTTTGCCAAAATGGTCATGGATGTGATAAAGAAAAAGAAGATCGCTGACAGGGTCACCATACAGTCTTTCGACGTACGTACATTGCAGATAATCCACAAAACGGATCCTAAGCAAACGCTGGCGCTGCTAATCATGAATAAGGAAACTTTTGCCACTAATCTGGAAACGCTTGGATTCACACCTGCTATTTATAGTCCTTACTATTTAATGGTGACACCGGAACTTGTAAAGGAAGCACATGATAAAAAAGTACAGGTGCTACCGTGGACTGTGAATGAGGTGAGTGACATGGAGAAGATGATGTCTCTCCATGTAGATGGGATTATTACAGATTATCCGGACAGACTGGTAAAGGTAGCTGGAAGCTATCAGGGGAAATAAGAAGCTATCGGCAACAACAGGAAAGGGGGCTTTTAAAGCCCCTTTTTGATGTAGATAAGTTGTTCAAATGATTGATTTTCATAGATGATTCGGTGTTTCGGAGAGACTGTTAGCCCCCAAATGGACGATCGGGATAAGTTCTGTATAACTAAACGAGGGGTGGGAGTAATATATATCTTTAAGTTTATATATTTGTCATTAAATATTTCTTTAATGGCATTCCGTGGGTTTCTTCCTTATATCGGCATTGTTGTGGGGTTTGGTGTAATCTACTGGTTAACAATGATGATACCCAACAATATCTTATACCTTGGTTTCAAGAGCAGTCTGCTGGAGGCAGACAGGAAGACTATTTACCAGGAACACATTTTTACTTATGGCCTTAGCCTGGTCTTGATGTTACTGAATCTCGTGGAACTGTTATCCTCTAAAGAAGACCATTACTGGTTACGGATCATAAAATCCCTGCTGACAGTGATCTTCGCCTATGTGGCAGGGGCGGTGGTTTTTTTGTTGATGAATACACAGGAATGGAATATGTACCTGTATGCCAGGGAGATCCCCGCCTGGATATTCTGTTGCATTAGCCTGGCCATGACCATTGGAATCCTGTTGGTTTTGCAGCTATTGAGCCCCATACTCCGGGCAAAGGCCGGTACGGCTTTCCTGGAAGCTTATCTCCCTTCCTGGCTCCGTTTTGACAGATAATGCCCGCCCAATAATGAATGTGCAGGATTAGCAGTACCTTTGCCGTTCATTTTTATCTGAATTATGACTTTTGAAGAATTAAACCTGAGCAGGCCTTTATTGAATGCATTGAGTGATCTGGGATATACGACGCCCACCGTCATTCAGCAGAAGGTATTCTCAGTGGTGATGTCGGGATCGGATGTATGCGGAATAGCCCAGACCGGTACAGGAAAAACTTTTGCTTACCTGCTGCCCTGTTTGCGACAGTTTAAATTTTCCAAAGAACGTTTTCCGCAACTCCTGATCGTCGTGCCTACCCGCGAACTGGTGGTACAGGTGGTGGATGCCGTAAAACAGTTAACGCCCTATATGAGCGTGGAAGTAGCCGGCTTTTATGGAGGTGTGAATATGAATCCGCAGATGGACATTGCGGCAGGTAAACTGGATGTGGTGGTAGCTACCCCAGGGCGTCTGGTGGATATTGTGTTAAGCGGTACCCTGAAACTGAAGGCCATCAAAAGAGTCGTGATAGATGAAATGGATGAGATGCTGAATCTTGGCTTCCGTCCACAGATCCAGCATATTCTTGACCTGCTGCCGGCAAGACGGCAGAATCTGCTTTTCTCCGCTACCATTACTGAAGAGGTGGAGCAACTGATAGAGACGCATTTTAATTTCCCCGTGACCGTGGAAGCGGCTCCTGTAGGAACGCCACTGAAAAACATCAGTCAGACTGGTTACCATGTCCCTAATTTTTATACAAAAGTGAACCTGCTGGAGTTGTTGCTGGAGAGGGACAGCTCCATGACGAAAGTCCTGATATTTGTGGCTACCAAAGAAATGGCCAACGAGCTATACGAACAATTGGAAGCTAAATATCCTGAAAAGGCAGGTGTGATCCACTCGAACAAAGAACAGAACCATCGTTTTAATACGGTGAAAAGGTTCAAAGATGGCACCTACCGGTTTATCATTGCTACAGATATTATCGCGAGAGGGCTTGACATTGCAGAAGTATCACACGTTATCAACTTTGATACACCGGAAGTGCCAGAAAACTATCTGCATCGTATAGGGAGAACAGGCCGTGCCGATAAAAATGGTAACTCAATTATCTTTATCGCAGACAGGGAGAGGGACCGTCAGGAAAAGATAGAGGCGCTGATGAACTATCAGATCCCTATATTGCCCCTGCCGGAAGACCTGGTGATCTCGGATGTATTGACAGATGATGAAAAGCCGGAAGTAAAGATGAAGAACTTCCTGATAAAATTACCTTCCAGGGAAGAAGCAGGGCCTGCATTCCATGAGAAATTGGCGAAAAATAAAAAGGTGAATGTGAAGATCTCTCACGCGGACAAGATGAAGAAGAAGTATGGCAAGCCCAAAACAAGAGGAGCGAAACCTAAAAGGAAAAAATAAAGAAAAGGCGTTCAGCATCAGCGAACGCCTTTTTTATTGTGAGCTAGTGTATGTTAGGGCCAGGTATTTTCGCCTTTCTGCATTTTATCCATCACCACCTGGTAATCGGGTTGTTCACTTTCAGGCGCCAGTACAACTGCCTTATCCATCCATTTCAAAGCCTCTTCTTTGTTTCCCAGTTTATATAACAGATTGGCATAAGTACTCATTGTAAAGGAGTTCCTTTCCATATCTACGGCCTTTTCCATCCATTTTAAAGCCTGATGCAGCAAAGTAGTGTCATTGGTGCCTTCAAAAACCTTCTTTGAAATGCTGCTGATCTTAGCCGGAGAGAAACTGGTACCACCGTTGCGGAGGTAATCCGTCAGGGTATCTGTTAGTATTTTATAGTTCCCTGTCTTCTTTACATCAGCATCCATTTCCAGCAATGCAAGGAACTGCCGGCGATGTGGATCGGGTATGGAAGTAGTATCCGCATTTTTTAATGCGAGAGTTGGTAACAGCATTTTACTGCGTTCTTGGGCGGTGAAAGGGGCATGGAGCCGGCGTAATGTTTCCAGCGGTACTTTTACGACTTCTCTGTCGTACGTAATAAGACCATTTTCTTCTATTTCCACATCAAATGGTTCGGTATAGATAGAACCTGATTGTCCTGCGGTTTCGTAGGTCTTCAGACGTTTTACCATAGAAGCGTATTTATCAATCATCTCGGAAGGTGTGATCTTGACATATCCCCATCCGGCAGCGGCATTCCATTGATGGCCTTTAACCGGTACGCCTACGCCTCCCCATTCTCCCAGTACCCTGGCTTTGCCGGGGAGGGCAGGAGCAATCCCTGGACCGGGGTAGTCGTGTATATCAGCAAGGTCGCTGTTAGCCCATTTGCCTGCAAGGTCCTGCGGACCATCCTTACCATAGTTTTCACCGGTATGACCATTGATGAGCCGCGTATGATCCCTTTGCTGTAACCATTGCGTAAGGCGGGGCTGATCGTACGTGTACCATCCTTCATTGAACAACACCCAGCAGATGATGGACGGATGATTATACAGCTGGTTAACATTGGCTTCATTCTCAACTTCAAAAGCTGCTTTGGCATCCGGTTCCAGGCTGGCGCAGGTGACCATGTCCTGCCATACCAGCATGCCCAGTTTGTCTGCATGATAGTACCAGCGGGCCGGTTCTATTTTGATATGCTTACGGATGGTATTGAAACCCATTCCTTTGATAGCCGCAATGTCGAACCGGAGTGCTTCATCGGTGGGAGCAGTATAGATACCATCCGGCCAGAATCCCTGGTCAAGCACACCGAGATTGTATGTGTATTTGTTATTGAGGAATATACGTTCCTGTCCCTGGTCGTCTTTCTTTACTTCTATTTTCCGCATACCGAAATAAGACTTCACTTTATCCTTTACAGCACCGTTTTTTACCAGTCTGACAGAGAGGTCGTAAAGAAAAGGATCTTCGGGGCTCCAGAGATGGGCATTACGCAAGGGGAGTTTCAGTGGCTGATTGGCAGGACCTTTTACAGAACCTGCCATCTTACCGTTTGTACTGGCGATGGCTTCAATTGTATAATCTGTTTCACCTGAGGTATGAACCGTTAAAGACAGATGGTCTTCATCTACCTCAGGAGTGATCATCAGGTCTGTAATAGCGATAGCCGGAACAGTTTCTAACCATACGGTCTGCCAGATACCTGTAGTAGCGGTATAGCGGATCCCTTTGGGAGCAAGCACCTGTTTTCCATGTGGATTAGGCCCCTGATCGGTAGGATCATAGACATCGACTACCAGTTCATTCCGGCCGTTGACGAGGAGGGAAGTGATATCAAAAGAGAAGTTTTGATATCCACCTGCATGCTGGCCTGCTTCTTTACCGTTCACATATACCTTAGTTTGCCAGTCAACCGCGCCAAAGTGCAACAGTATCCTTTCGCCTTCTTTTGTAGCCGGACGGTCAAAGCTGCGTTTATACCAGAGCTGCTGGGTGGGTAGAACAGGCTTTTTGACACCTGACAGGGTCGACTCTACCGGGAATGGTACAAGGATCTCCCCATCAAAGGAAGAAGGCTGTTTTGCGTCTTTGTCAGTGATGGCATACTGCCATAGTCCGTTTAGATTGACCCATTGTTCACGTACCATTTGAGGACGTGGGTATTCAGGTAACACCCTGGCCGGATTGACCTGTTTCGCCCAGCGGGTCTGTATGGCTATAGGCTGCATCTTCCAGGAAGACTGGCTATGGCTGTCGGCGTAAAGCAAGCAGGAAAAGCCAGACAGCAAAAGGGTTTTTGCAAAACGTTTCATTATAAAGTGCAGGTGGTTTAAGTCTGGCAATATAACTGAGCATGCGGCAATACTGCCGCAGTGCAGAAGTTATATCGGCCGGTTGGGAAATATTCCGTGGTTGCACTGGTAATGAAATCGTAACATCATTTCTTCGAAAAGTATTGGTGTAATTCCACCTTAGTATATGACGGATTGGTTAGAAGGATTTGATATGTTCACCGATGTCAGTGATCTCCAGGTTATCCGGCAATGCTGCTTCGAGTATGCTGCTGGCGGCGGCGCTGCGATATCCTCCTGCACAGTGAACGGCGATAGGTTTATCCAGCGGTATCTCTTTAAGCCTTAGGCGTAGTTCTGACAGCGGAATACTGATGGCATGACGGAAGATCGGCTTCTTTTTTACTTCAGATGTATTGCGGACATCAACGATGGTATATTCGTCAGTGTGTTGCCCGAAGTAGTCTGCATCAAAAGGTGTCTGTTTTTCGGAGCCGGTCTGCATGACAAGTCCTGCTTTGATAAATGTCTCATAGCCGATCCTGGCTGTACGTTCCATTGCCTGTTGTAAAGAACGGGTATCCGCTGTCAGCAGGTAGAATGGTTCATGTGGTGGGAGTATGGCACCCAGCCAGGTCTCAAATTTTCCGTCAAGCATCAGGTTAAAGGAACCGGGCAGATGGCCTTCTTTAAAGTTCGCGGCAGGTCTTGTATCTATCACGATCTCTGAAGGGATAAAGTTTGCTGCCGGCTTTGTAATACGGATGCCCGATAAAGCAGCCTGCAAAGCAGGTGCTCCCTGGCGGTTAATCTCCACATCATAGGGGAAATACTGTGGAATAAATGGCTGATCTTCCAGTAATATGCTGACAAACTGGTCCAGCTCCATTTCCTGTACAGACCAGTTGTTTTTTCTTTCCTCGCCGATTGTAGACTGATTGGCATCGCGGAGGTCTTTACCGCATAAGGTGCCTGCACCATGGCCCGGATAAACAATCACATCATCTGCCAGTACCATCAGTTTCTCACGAAGAGAGTAGTACATCTGTCCGGCCAGTTCTTTGCGGAGCGCCTTAAGGTTACCTGAATTTTCCCGCAGGTCAGGTCTGCCACAGTCGCCGATAAAGAGCGTATCACCAGTGAATACAGCATGGTCTTCTCCATTATATGCAAGCAGAATAGAAATGCTGTCAGGCGAATGACCGGGCGTATTGAGCGCTTTAAAGGAGAGTGCTCCTGAAGTAATGGTTTGTCCTTCGTCAAAGGGCTGATGCGCATAAGCTGCGCCTGTTTGTGCCGAGCAATAAATGACAGCGCCGGTCAGCTCATGTAACTCCAGGTGACTACTGATAAAATCAGCATGTGGATGTGTTTCAATCACTGTGGTGATTTTCGCATTATTGGCCGTGGCATACTCTAAATAAGGACGGATATCCCTGGCCGGATCGATCAGGATGATGGCTGATTGATCTTCGTCGAGAATTGCATATGAATACTGTGAGAGTGCTTTATCTTCAAATTGTTGAACCTTCATGTTGTTGTTTTTAAATCCCTTTAATGAGGAAGACGATCTTTTATAACGCCATATGTATATGTACCCAGTAATGCACCTGCAATAACGAGCAGCATGACAGGAAAACCCTGGCCTAACAGTACAAATATTGGTCCGGGACAGGCGCCGGTAAGTGCCCAGCCTAATCCAAAGATGATGCCACCGGTGAAATAGCGTTTCCACTGCAAGGCTTTGTCCTGAAAGGTAATAGTGGTCCCATTGATATCTTTTAAACCGTAACGTTTGATCAGGAATATAGTAATGATCCCGGTGATAACGGCAGAGCCGATAATGCCATACATATGAAAGGACTGGAAGCGGAACATTTCCTGGATACGGTACCATGAAACCGCCTCGGATTTGCTCATAATAATGCCGAACAATATACCTGTGAGAATGTACCTGATACTTTTTATCATCTTAAAATATTAGCGGGTAAAAGAGATGCGTCATGATCAGTCCTCCGATGAAGAAACCGGTAACAGCAATCAGTGAAGGCAGCTGCAGGTTGGATAATCCACTGATGGCATGACCGGAAGTGCAGCCACCGGCGTAACGGGAGCCAAGCCCCACAAGAAATCCTCCGGCCACGGGAATAATCCAGCCTTTAGCGGTTAGCAGGACCCCGGAGCCAAATAACTGGGAAGGAGCAGTCAGGCCGTCAAAGTGGATGTGTAATGCCTGCAGGTCGCGGATAGTGGCAGCAGAAAGCTGTAATGCGCCGGGAGACGACAGCCAGTGGCTGGCAATGAACCCACCGGCGACAGCTCCTGCAAGGAAGAGCAGGTTCCAATACTGGGCTTTGTAGTCGAATTGAAAAAAGGGCACCTTTTTACCTGCTCCGGCCAGGCTGCATATTGTGCGGAAGTTGGATGAAACCCCGAATGATCTTCCGAAAAAGACCAGCAGCAGCATAATGGCTGCAATAGCGGGGCCGGAAGCATACCAGGGCCATGGTTGGCGAATGTAATCAAGGATTGTCATGAGCAACATTATATGTTTATAATGCAAAGCTCAGGGATCAATCAGACGATTTCGGTGACTAAGGTCACATAGGTAACATTTGTATATAATTTCTGTGCAATTGCAGTTTGTTTTGCTGCTCCATCTTCTTGAGCAGGCGGGATATCACTTCCCGGGAGGAATTCAGATCGATAGCAATCTCCTGATGGGTGATGAACAGTTTGTTGGTTTTCAGGGCCTTTTGCTGGTTGGCAAGGTAAACGACCAGTCTCTCATCCATGCCCTTGAATATGACCTGGTCTACTATACTTAGTAGTTCCTCAAAGCGGCTGCGGTAGGTTTCTACTACAAAGCTATACCAGCTTTTATACTCCTGCATCAGGTTTTCCATCATTTCCAGCGGTACCATGATGACAATACTGTCTTCTATGGCTTTGGCCATGATCTCGCTGGTCTGATGTGGCCTGGTGGCACACACCATAGACAGTGCACAGGCATCGCCGGGAAGCAGGTAATACATGAAGAACTCATGGCCTTCTTCGCCTTCGCGATATAACTTCAGGCGTCCATCCACTACCAACATGGTGGAGCGGAAATACTGGCCGGTCTGGATCATGGATTCACCTGCGGTGATTGATTTCGTAACACTGTTAGCTGCGATCTGTTCTTTTAATCCTTCTTCAAAGTGCGGAAAGTATTTGTCGAGATATGCCCTGGTATCCATGGTTGGTTGTTTACTGCAGGCAAGGTAAAGAATGTATTCAATAAGAGCTGGCTTATGGAGGAATTATATAATTTTGTGATATAAACAGGTAAGCAGTGAGACCCTTATTTTTTATTATTTGTTTAATACTGGCTGGTTGTCATGCGGGAATGCAGGCGGAACAGCAGAAAGATTCCCTGGCAACGACCAGACCCACAGATACGCTTTATGAAGACGCTAAGGGACCCGAGAACGTTGCTGAGAATGAGGGAGATCTGGATAATGATAGTATAATAAATATCGTTTGTTCAGAAGCATTAACGTATGCAGGCAAACATTTACAAGATGGCAATTATCATTACGAATTCGAACGCTTTTCAGTGAAAGCATCTATGGCTTTTGGACATCTGTTTGAAGCAGGCAAATCCCATTTGCATGTCAGGAGCAGTGCTGAAGGGGGAAATGTACTTGATAATGTTTATTTGCTGGAGAACAATAGCTTTAAATTAATTTCTACTGATACTATCGCATATCTGGAGTTTACATCAGATAGTATTGGGGATGTAAACGGGGATAAACTCAGGGATTATATGGTTGTAACCTATTCTTCTTCGGGATGTTGCCTACGATATGTATATAATGTGCGTACTTATGACGCTTCGACAGGCGGATTTAGCCATCTGTATAATTTCTACAATCCTGACTTTTTCCCGGAGGAAAAAGTAGTTCGTGGGGTGGGGTATGGCCATCCCGGCGAAGTAGAATTGTATAAATTCAAGTGGAATGATACCGTTTTGGAGACTATAGAACGTATTTATAGAGATCCGGAAAACAACAAGCAGTTTATCAGGATGCGTGGAGAAGATGGTGGTGAGCCTTCATCGCGAAACGGAGAAGTGTTGAAGGCAGTTCCTAAGGAATATCTTAATATCGATGGATACGACTGGTTTATGTATAAAGAATAGACTTTTCCAATAATATAATAATTACTCAATGAAGACCATTATCCTGACTGTATTTTTTCTAACTGTTCTGTTGCGTCTTATCAGCAGTGTCATTTCCGGTATCAACGAGCGTAAGCTTAAGAAAATGGGTGCCGTGGAGTATGGCAAGCGGAATTCCCTGCTGCTGATAGTTGCGCATGTACTGTTTTACCTGTCCTGTATTACAGAAGGCTCCATGAAAGGCGCTTTCTTTTACGACAATATCAGCTATACCGGATTGACGATCTTTGTGGCATCCGTTGCCATATTGTATTATGTGATCTATTCTTTACGGCATATCTGGACATTGAAACTGATCATTGCACCAATAGAATATCATACGATCAACAAATCCGCCTTATTCAGACTGGTTAAGCATCCTAACTATTATCTGAGTGTGCTGCCTGAACTGGTCGGATTTGCATTGTTCTTTCATGCCTGGATAACACTGGTAGCGGGAATGGCCATTTACCTGATCCCGCTGGTTACCCGGATAAGGGAAGAAGAAAAGGTCATGAAGTCGCAGTTTAACGATTATTAATATGAAGGCGCTAATACAAACAGCGCCTTTTTTATGCTTGTTTATGCCGAAATGATAATTGTCATAGTCGCCTGTTCTGTATTTAGTAGTTTTGAGGTGTAAATTGAATTTACGATGAATGATTTTATAGCCGCCAGGTCGCAGATGGCGCTGTCATTAGGGTTTCATATTGTATTCTCCTGTATAGGGATGGTGATGCCCTTTTTTATGGCGGTTGCGCACTTTTACTGGCTCAGGACAAATGATGTTGTATACAGGAATATTACCAAAGCGTGGAGCAAGGGAGTGGCCATCTTTTTTGCCACAGGAGCGGTATCAGGGACAGTGCTTTCTTTTGAGTTAGGGCTGCTGTGGCCGGAGTTCATGAAGCATGCGGGACCGATATTCGGTATGCCCTTTTCACTGGAAGGAACAGCATTTTTCATAGAGGCGATTGCGTTAGGATTCTTCCTGTATGGGTGGGGAAGGTTCAATAAATGGTTCCACTGGTTCACCGGTGTGGTAGTGGGTGTAAGCGGGCTGGTATCTGGTATACTGGTGGTTGCTGCCAATGCATGGATGAACAGTCCGGCAGGATTTGACTATGTGAATGGACAATACCTGAATATAGATCCTATAAAAGCCATGTTTAATGATGCCTGGTTCTCACAGGCGTTGCACATGTGTATTGCAGCTTTTGTAGCAACGGGATTTGCGGTGGCAGGTATTCATGCATTGATGATCCTCAGGAAAAAGAATGTGCGTTTTCATATGCAATCATTCAGAATAGCTGCTGTCTTTGCCTGTGTTGCGGCTTTGTTGCAACCGTTAAGCGGAGATATTTCTGCAAAGGATGTGGCCAAAAGACAGCCGGCAAAGCTGGCGGCTATGGAAGCGCATTTTCATACAGAAGCTGCTGCACCATTGATCGTAGGTGGTATACCTGATAGCAAGGCCAAGGAAGTAAAATATGCGCTTAAACTACCCGGTATGCTAAGCTTTATGGTGCATAGCGATTTCCAGACACCTGTGACGGGACTGGATAAAATACCTGAACAGGATCAGCCGCCGGTAGCAATCACACACTATGCTTTCCAGGTGATGGTAGGCTTAGGTATGCTGATGCTGGCGATTTCGCTGTGTTATTTTGTTGCCATCTGGAAGAAGCGAAGCTGGTTGCAGAACAACTGGTTGTTACGCTTATTTGTGCTGGCAACGCCAATGGGATTTATTGCTGTGGAGGCAGGATGGACGGTAACGGAAGTGGGGCGCCAGCCATGGATTATTAACGGCATTATGCGTACTGCAGATGCGGTTACGCCGATGCCGGGCATTGTGTATTCCTTCTATATTTTCACAGCAGTATATATTTCGCTGTCGCTGATAGTAACATTTCTGCTGTACCGGCAGATAAAAATGGTAGATAAATTATATGATGTTTCACCCTCCCTTTAAAATTTCAGTAGCATGATTTACGTAGTGATCGCATATTTATGGGCTGCCATTTTATTATATATACTGCTGGGCGGTGCAGATTTCGGGGCAGGGATCATAGAATTATTCACATCAAATAAGAATAAACAATATACACGTACCACGATGTACCAGGCAATTGGCCCGGTATGGGAGGCTAATCATATGTGGCTGATCATTGCAATAGTGGTGTTGTTTGTAGGTTTTCCGGAGATCTATACAACGGTATCCACGCATCTGCATATTCCGCTTGTGATCATGTTATTTGGTATTATCGCCAGGGGAACAGCTTTTACCTTCCGGCATTATGATGCGGTGGTAGACAATATGCAGAAGGTCTATAACAAGATCTTTGTATACTCCAGTTTTGTGACGCCCTTCTTCCTGGGGGTGATTGCAGCAAGTGCAGTTTCCGGCAGGATAGATACCGGTGCGGGGGACTTCCTTACCGCCTATATCTTCAGTTGGCTAAACTGGTTTTCGATAATGGTTGGCTTTTTTACGGTAGCCATTTGTGGTTACCTGGCGGCTATCTTTATTATCGGAGAAACAAAAGAGGATGCCAGCCGTATCCGTTTTATACGTAAGGCCAAGCAGATGAATGTAGCGGCTGTGGTATTTGGTGCGCTGGTGTTCTGGGCTGCGCATTCGGAAGGAATTCCACTCGACGAATGGTTGTTTGACAACGCAGTAGGGGTGATTGCACTGATAGCGGCATTACTTTCACTGGTGTTGTTGTGGTACCTGCTGTTAAAGAAAGGAAAGGTCTATATTATCCGTGTGCTGGCAGGGTTCCAGGTAACGATGATCCTGTTGGCCATTACCTTGCGGCATTATCCTAATATAGTGATCCTGAAAGGTGGGCAGTATCTTTCCCTGATGGAACATGCGGGGCAGGAGAAAACGATCTGGTCCCTGGCTGTAGCTTTATTGTTAGGCAGCATTCTTATTCTGCCCGCTTTGTTTTACCTGATATATAGTTTCCAGAAGAATAAAGGACAATGGCATTAGTCTTCAGTCTTAAATAAACGAAGGTCTCACATATTGTGAGGCCTTCGTTGTTATTACCGTCTTTTACAACCGTTTACTGGTTTTCGATCTCAAATTTTATAGTACCAATAAAACTGAAGGGCAACTGCTGTTGGGGCATGTTGACCAGGGAGAATATATGCTCGTTGATAGCGCCGTATACATCCTGTTTGCCATACAGGAATATAATGGTATTGTGCGCGGATAATGAATCGTCATTGATCAATGGTGTAAGATGATGTTTAAAGTATTCACTAAAGGAAACACCATTGATAATCTCTTCAGGTTTCATTGCATTGTTAAAGGAAGCATATTCCAGAAAGTCGCTGTCAAAATGTTCCAGGCCTACAGCATCGCCGAAGCCGGACTGGCTGTTGCCATCTTCATCATACTTTACTTCCAGGTAATTACGCAGTTCTTTTTCATGGTTAAAATTTGCCAGCCAAACTGCGACAACATATTGTGCTTTCATCTTCATATTAGGTGTTTTGCCGATAAAGGTGTTTCAAAAATTAGCTTTCGCGCCGGTTTACTGTAGGGCTTGCAAAAACGGTTCCAGATGTGTTATTTGTTAGTTACCAGAGTGTTATATGCGGTTCAGAAGCTATACATTAATCTATTTTGGCAATAGCCGGGCTGAAGATTACACAAATTTTGTGTAATCATTGCGATTGGTTACTTCAGACAGTTGAGCAATCATTATCGGGAAAACTACGATAAGGCATATTTTCTCATTGAATACAATAATACGCGTCTTATTGTTTAGAACCTGCTGTGGTGACTGAAATAGCGGAGTGCCCCCTATAAGAAAATGAAGGAAATCTGAATCGTAACTTATGTATTATATATTTCTATTGTATATTCTTTACCGTTAGTAGAAAGATGATTAAGATGGATACTTCTCCGTTAGAAAAAGACTGATTTTTAATATATACTTTTCCGTTATAGACTAACCGGTCTTATTTAGCCCCTGCAGATTTATTTTATAATAAATTAACACATTAAGAAAATTTATGTATATTTATTTTGTATATTAGATATTGATAGTCTGGCTTTTGGAGCGAAAAAAAAGTTTTATTACACGTATAATATTTTAACTTCGCTCTCGTTTTGGAAAAAGTACTTTTGCTTGTTTTTTGAAAACTTTTAAAAGAAAAGGGGGTATTGTTATAAGTTAAATGCATTGCAGAGAAAAATTGCCAAATTTTAGAGAAAAATCAGTGTAAAACAACATTAGGGAAGATTTTAATATTTAAACCATATCGTTAGACCGCTTGCAGGGGGATATTGCAAGTATGACGGTCTGCATGAACCATAACATTATAGAAAAACCATGAAAATCAGACATGACTACCGCCGGCACGCGCTTATTGCCGCCGCAGCACTCCTTTCGTTTATTGTAGGATGTAAGAAAGAGGCAGACGAAAGTATCGATAAGACAATCGGGAATTCAGCGACAAGTGTCACTACGACAACAGGACGGACTTTTACATTAGTACCGGATGCATATGGAAGATTGGTTATTAACAATTCGGCCGGAACTTATAAACCAGGTGACATTATTAATTTGAAGGGGACCTTTAAAGCGGTTTTCATTTCTAACATGAGCGGAACAGCCACTGCTCCAATCATTTTCCAGAACCCATCAGGCTCCGTTTCCTATTTTGGGGATCCTGCCTGGGCAGGTGGAGGTTATCCATGTGCATTTGACTTTTCAAATTGCCATTACATTAAACTGGGTAGCCCGAATGGTAAAGCTTATATGGTAATCAATGGTTCTACCACGACTGCCAGAGAAGCGTATTTCAATATTCACCTCGGCAACCATACAGACAACTTCGAAATCTACAACCTGAGCATCAACAATGGTGGTACAGGTATCGTAGCGAAGACAGAACCTGTTAAAGGCGATGCAACTACTGCATATCCTAACTCTACTATGTACAACCTGAGTATCCATGGTATTTCCATCAACAACACCAGGAACGAAGCTATGTACTTAGGTCATACTGCCACCTACTGGGATCTCACAGCGGGAGTACCTTACTATGGTACTACAGCAGGTATGACTGCAGGTCACCAATATGTACAGCCAATCAAATGGAACGGTGTAAAGATTTACAGCAACATCGTATCTAACAGCGGTCTGGATGGTATTCAGACATCTGCAATGGATAACGTGGAAATCTACTCCAACACCGTGACCAATTGGGCTACACAACACAATTCCGCTCACAATGGCGGTATCCTGATCGGTGGACGTACAATGGGCACCAACACACACGACAACATCGTTCGTAATGGTTGGGGTGAACTGTGCCAGTTCTATGGATCAGGTACCAATCACATTATCAAGAACAACCTGTTCGCTGATAACGTGGGCGATGGTGTGAGCATGAGAGGTGCTGCCGGCGCTGCCGTACAGTTCCTGAACAATACTGTAGCTAATACAGGAGGTAACACTCTGCGTATCAATGGTTATACCGGTCAGACAGGTAAAAACATTGTAAATGGTAACGTTTTCATTGCTCCACTGAAAGGTGTGGGTACAATCTATCCTAAGTATTACATCTATCTTGAGAATGGTGCAATAGTATCTGAAGGTACAGGCTCACTGGCAAACTTTAAGTTCGCTACAGTAGCTGCTTCTGGTACCACTGCTACCAACTATTACCAGATCACCAATAAGACGCTTACAAGCGGTTACACATCCGGGTATGTGAAACTATACTAAGAGCGCAATAATTACGGATTAGCATCATGATTGAAATATTGCCGGAATCATGGCATTATGCAATTTATGATCCTAATCCGTAATTTTTTTTATCCGTTACTGTTACTGATTATCTACCTGTGCTTCCACAACCTGCTGGATGCTTGCAGGTACGTTAGATAACAGATCATAGCCGGTTGCGGCTTCTATCGCATCTACACTGGTGCGGTAACTTTTCCAGTCAGTTCCGATGCTGTTGATATTAGGCGTATTTACTGCAATCACACGTGTGGATGTGCTAATGCGGCTAAGGTCATTGTTACCATTAGATATAACAACAATTACTTTCCATACGTTGGATGGGACTGTTACATGACCATTGTCTATCGTAGTTGTAGTACCTCCATTGCTTCCGGTGCCTCCGGTACCATAGTTCCCCATTATTACATACACTTCGTTGCCTGCTGTAACAAGCGAGCGGGTATATATTTCCAGGTTATTCCATGTCTGTTGATTGTTCTGCGGAGCCTGCGGGATCATGTTGGTCATCAGGAAGGTGGAAGAATTGGCTGTAACGGTTGATGTCCTGTCGGCAGACGGACAGTTATGTCCGCGGTCGAAACCACTGCCGGAATAACTGGTAGCGCCTACCTGGTACCATCCCGAAGGCAGGCTGGTATTAGCTCTGAAGTCATCCTGACGTGCGGCGCTTCCGAGATCGGAGCTGCTGATATGCCAGCTTACCCAATTGGGTGTCCCTCTGACATTATTATAGGACTCCACATAATACGTCTGATCCATCAGGTAATTGGTAGGATAGGAGGTGCTGGCCACTGCTCCACTCGGATTACCGAGTAGTAGGTGACTGTCATCTCCCGGGGTACCACCACCGCCTGAAGTGCCGGTGCTGATGGTAATGTTGTCGATGTTAATACGGTTGCTGCCACCGGATATCTTACGGATAGACAAGCGGATGTTGCCTGTTACGCTGAGGGTGAAGGTGGCCGTTTGCAGGGTAGTAGACGAAGTGGTAACCGTACTACCGGTCTGGGTGTAGGTGCTGCCACCGTCGGTGGAGATCCAGAGCTGCCAGGTACTGCTGCCGTCAGAACCAAATACGCCGTGCGAAATGGTGATGGTGTTTGCACCGGTGGCATTGAAGTTCATGGTAACAGATCCTGTATTCCGGATACGGGCAGAGGCTGCGCCCGTTTTTCTATCTGTTGACAGATTGCCGATAAGTGCCTCATCGAAGTACCAGCTGCCACTGCCAAGTGTTACGTTAGCACCTGCGTAAGCAGTTTTAGTGCCCGATTCAAAATCTTCCGTCAGAGAGACCGCCGCCGCGGATACTTCGTTTACCATACCTTTTACGGGTGGTGTAGGTTGTGGCGTGATCTCTTCTTTTGTACAGGAAGCAATAGTGAAGGAAAGGACTGCTATCCAGATCAGTCTTGGGGAAAGGGTTTTCATGGTGTTTTGAGTTTTGACTGTTCTAAAGGTATGGATAGTGGCTGCAACAAGGAACAGTTTAGTATTAGTTTTCAATAAAATAACATTAGTTATAGAAATGCTAAAACCGTTTATCTCTCTTGTTTGAGAAAAAAATAGCTCATAACAAAAAATTTACATTTACCCCGAAAGCTTATGTGAGAAGTTATATGAATCATGTATATGTATAATGAGCACCGGAAGAAGACAAAATGTGTACGCTTCTCCGTCAGCTTTCATTTTCATGATCACTATTATGGAGTTTGCTAGCCTCAACTGTTCTTGCATATACGATTTAGCAGGCCGATGCACTAACGGAAATTGTTGAGCTTCGGGCATCGTGTTTGACATAAATAAAAAGAGGCTGTCCGCCAGAGCGGAACAGCCTCGTTGCCATCAATCATGCCAGATAGATATTATTGTGCTATTGTTATCTCGGTACCTGGATTCCAGTGTTTGTATTCAGGCATATAGTAGAGATAAGTAGTACTGGCTCTACCTCTGTATTTGCCTGCAATTTCTGCTTTCAGGTCAAGATTGACCTGCTTTGTTTCTCCTGCTGCAAATCCCATCCAGTATAACACCAGGTAGTTGTCAAAGATCTCGTAATAAGCCACCTGATTTTTTTCCATGATCTCTTTTAATTGCCATGGCTGCACGGTTAACCCGGCTGGTATCCCAATCTTGGCGATGCTCATGGGTTGTAAGTAATCTTTGATGTTCTTCACTTCTACCTGCAATCTCACTGTCTCACCCACTTTTGCAGTATTGGCAGAGAGATGGGTTGCCAACTTCAACTCTGCTTCGGGATTATCCGGTGGCAGTAAAGTATAATAGGCCAGTTCCAGCTGATAGGGTACACCATCTTTTTCGCTGGCGTATTTTACAGAGAAAGTATTGTCTCCTTCTTTGATGTTGGTGATGATATTCTTTCCTGCAAGTGTTGATTCGTTATTTACTTTTATTTCAATTTTTGATGCAGCGGCCATTTCGCCTGTAAGTTTTCTGTATTCAACGATGGCCTGTAATGCAAGTATAGTAGCCTGTGTAGACCCATATCCATAATAGGTCTTTTCACCAAGTATACGGGATATCACATTGGCAATAGCTGCCAGGTCCGGAGATTTTGCTCTTGTCAATGCAATGGCATACAGCGCCATTGTTTCTACTTTAAGAGATTGTGCCCTTGAGTTGGTTACGCTTGTTTCCGATTGCAGTTTCGTTTCCTGCAGGGCTGTCATCAGTTGGGCATAATCTTTTTCATTCTTCATATTGCTGGCAGCAATGGCCATCATCGCCTGCTGATATGCATCTTTGCTGTTCAATGCCTGTTTAACGGCAGTTTCATATTCCAGCTCTATTTCATTGCCAATACCTGCCTGTGTAAGCGCATATACGATATAGATGTTGGCAATCTTGTCAGGTACGGAAGCAAAGGCATCATAACCGTTTTTAACGATGTTAAATGTGCCTTTACCATCTCTGCGACTTAACAGGAACTCCTTCGTACGGTTTAGCATACGACTGTCGACATGAACGAATTCCTGCATGTCTGTGAACTCCAGCAGGCCATAGGCCGTAAGCGCTTCATGTGCAGGTGTCTTGCCAAACCATTCAAAACCGTTTTCAGCAGTTTCAAACCCGATCAGGCGTTGATAGCCGTCCCTGATATATTTCAATGCCTTTTTCTCAATGGCTGGATTGCTCTTATTAGCGGAACGAAGATATTTCAGGATGTAGATGTTAGGATAGGTGCTGGAGGATGTTTGCTCAAAGCAACCGTAAGGTTCTCTAAGCATGGATTCTATATCATTCAGCAGCTGTCCTTCGAGGTCGTTGAACACTTTCAGTTCTGTAGCCAGACTGCCTGCCATCATATTTCCTAAGGTAAAGCTGGTAGTGGCTGACTTATTACCGGAAATAGTCGTAATAACCGGGAACCCATTACTGTTCACGCTAATTGGCAGTGAGATCTTTTCTGTACCTGTCTCTGTGGACACAACAAATTTGATGTCACCTGTAACAGCAGCAGTGGCTTTTACTGGAATAAGCACCTGTGTAGCGCTGTCTGGCAATATGCTAACGGCGTTGTTATAGTTACCAACAACCATATTATCCGGCACTACTGCACTGATATCGGCAGACATAGCCCTACTGCTACTGTTCCTGATAACAAGCGGAATGAGTGCATTATCGCCAATAGTCATATAAGGCGGTATCTTGGCATCTATACTCATAGGCGGCTGTACGGCATAGGTCATTTCTGTTCTACCCAGTTTACCATTGTACCCGATGCCTTCGGCGATAGCGCGGAAAGTAGTAGTGGCGTCTGAGTTATAGAACTCAATCTCTGCATCTCCGTTTTTGTTAGTTTGTACTACCGGGTTCCAGTAGATCGTTTCCCTGAAGTCATCTCTTTCTTTCGTTTCAGGGGAATAATATTTTGGAGCGTAGAACCGCCTGGCTACTGTATAGGCATTATTCTTTGCCTGTACGGATTGTGAGGCATAGTAATAAGTACGGTCCAGGTTGATAACAGTTTTAGGCGTTTTTGCATCTCTGGTAGTAACAAGGATGACTCCATGTGCTCCTCTGCTGCCGTATATAGCGGTAGCATCAGCGCCCTTGAGAACATAAATACTTTCGATGTCATTTATATTAGTAATATCATCCAGATTCCTGATTGGAATACCATTTAGTACATACAAGGGTTGATCTGCTCCGGACACAGAGTTGATACCTCTGATCTTTATATTTGCCCCATTGGCCCCAGCTCCTGTGGCTGGCGTAATAGCTATACCGGCGACCCTGCCTTGCAGTTGTGTAAACGGATCAGCAGCAATAATCTGTTCCTGTTTCACCTGGGCAACAGCACCAGCCAGCACTTCTTTCTTTTGTGTTCCGAAGCCAATAACGACAACTTCCTGCAACCGTTTCTCGTCGCCATCAGGGAATGGCTTGTCAAATTTGTCCAGCTCTCTGTCCTTGGGAGTTTCTGCAGGTTTGGCTATTTCATTCAATGCCAGCAAGGGTGGAGGCAGGCGGTCATCATTATCAAACGGATCTCTTGTCTTTCTGGCCGGCATAGGTGCATAACCAGTACCCTGTTCCAGTATCCTGATGGTAACAGGTTCTTTTTTATGAGTGGCACGGGCAATGAGATGGTAGTTCAGGGCAGGAGTGATATCTGTGAAAAAGAAAAGGCCATCATCGCCCGTATTGTGCTGCACTGCATTTCCGCTGGTATAGATATGTGTGTCTGTACCGCTGATGAGGTATACTGTTGATTTTACCGGCTGGCCGTTTTTATCCAGTATAACACCGCTCAGCACATTATTGAGGTCGGGATTATATTTGGGCTTGCCTGTTTTTTCAATATAATCAATGTAATCAAAGTAACGGTAGCCATGTGTCAGCATGACCAGATCAAGGGACGGGATAGCTGCTTTTTCTTCCTGTTTGAAATAGAACTGGGGCTCCTCAATCTTTCCATGGAGCTCAGAGCTCATCAACAGCCAGGAGAGGATATGATCCTGCTTATCATCGGCGAGCGACCATAGTTTGTCATCTATTACTGATAATGAGAAGTTAGACGGTATCGGTTTTCCGTTTTCGTCCAGTGTTTTAAGATGAAGGGTTACCTTTTCACGAGGAAGGTATTGACTTTTATCGGCAGTTATTTTTACCTGTAATATCCTGTTGGGATGCAGGAATAGAATCCTTTCTGCAAGCGGGATACGCTGTTCATTGGTAATAGTGAACCGTGCGATACCAGCGGGGAAATCCGAAGGATCGACGTCAATCAGTTGTTCTCCTTTTTTAAGCGAAATCTCCTGCCGATAATACACGTCATCTTTGCTCCGGCCTGTCAGTCTTATCTTCATGTCCTGCGTAGCGCTTAATTTGAACTGCAACAGTTTTTCCTTTCTGTCAATGTTCATAACGATGCCCTTTTTTGCGGCAGCCGGCAGATCAAAAGGCTGTTTTATTCCCGAAGGGGAAATAATTCTCGCACTGTAAATTTTCCCTGCCTGCGGTGTGAAGGAGAATTGCCCCATACCGTCATGATAACTGGTAAAAGTGGCTGCTACATTTCCAAGATCGTCAAGTACTTCTCCATGAACGTCAGCAGGCTTACCGTATTCGTTAATGGCCTTAAATGCGATATTGGTAGGAATGTTCTCGATGAATGTACCTCCCTCTGGCATGAACTGCAGGTCGATCTTATTCAGTGCAATAGGGATACTTCTTGAAATAGCTTCTGTATAGGCGCCATAGTTGACGGTGATGTTCAGCATACCATCGTTTGTATTCAGATCGGCGGGTAGCTTGAAGCTGATATTGGCCTTGCCTTCCGCATCGGTTTTCGCCTTTGCATTTTCAATGCTTTTCCCACCGAGAGACACTGTATATTTTATCTCATAGTTTGGAATGGCTTTGTTAGACAGATCACGGATGGAATAGGCAGCTATTACTTCATCTCCCGGGCCATAACCTTTTCTGGGGAAGTCGAGTTTCATCATAACCCTGGGAGCGATCACCTTTTGCAGCGTGATCTCTTTGGTAAACCAGGTCGATTCTTTTTCGTTCCTCATCCAGGTGGTATAAGCTCTTATTTTATATAAGCCACCGGTAGCTGACTGGCCAAATTCATAATGTCCTTCAGCATATCCGTCGTCAATCCTGTAATTCAATTTCGCTAATACGCTACCTGAAGGACCAACTATCTCTACATACACAACACTACTGATCACAGAGGCCAGCTGGTTCTTCGCGTTTACCAGATAAACTTTAAAGAACAGGTCATCGCCGGGTTTAAAAAATACGTGATTGGTCTGTATGTAGATCTTTTCTTTATTATCGTTGTATGCTGCCAGCTGTGCAGTTCCTTTACCTGTGAAGGCAAGCAGGAACATAACCAGTAAGGCGTAAGCTTTTATATAGTGCTTCATGGGTCTTAGAATTGGAATGAGACATTAAATCCATAGGTCTTTGCAGCAGGCAGATTAAAGAAGTCAAGGCCTGTCGTATTAGGCTGATCAAACAACAGCTGATCAGGGTCTGCTCCTTTGTAGGCCGACCATAACAGGATATTGTTCACATATGTGGACAGGGTGAGCACCTCTTTATTACGATTCAGGTTGAATCTATGGCTTAGATTGACATTGTTCAACCTGAGATAATCTGTTTTTTGCACATATGCTGCTGCCACGCCTGATAAGCCGTACCTGGTCCAGCGGTTCTTTTCCACCGGCTGAGCAGGATCGTAAAAACTGACGGGTTTATCATTTACATGACCATCCTGACGTACGCCGTTAAATACATAGTTGGCAGTATTTCGTTGTGCACCTGTAAGTGCAGATCTCCCATAGTAATCGAGTGCTGCCTGCGTACCATTCCAGGTCTCGCCGCCTTTCTTCCATTCCCAGTTGGCCTGTAGTGTTAGTTTCTTCCACATAATAATATTGTTAAACTTTACTACAAAGTCCGGTATGGAATTACCAATGATCTGTGGGGTGGGATTTACCAGGGGAAATCCATCATCACCAATCACTGTTTTGCCGGAAGCGTCTTTCAGATAAGTGTTACCAACGATCACACCCAATGGGTGTCCCTGTACAAGTGCCTTGTGAACATTACTGAATCCCGCAATTGGTGTAAAATTGTCCCCTTCATTCACCCGTGTTACAGTAGTGTTGTACTTAAAAAAAGAAAGCGTACCGGAAAGGTTAACAGCTCTTCCTCGATTGTTATTGGAGGCTTGTAAGGATAGTTCAATCCCTTTATTCCTTAGGTCTGCTATGTTCTTCAGGAGTAGCGTTCCATTACTGTAAACAGGGAAAACATCATTACGGGTATTCTTAATATAGACGTTGGCATTGAATTGTAACGTATATGCATACGATAGGCTTAACGCTCCATTCCATTCTCTTTGATTGACAGGTGTCAGACCTTTGTAGCCGGCGGCCTCTATAACAGGACGATAGCTGAATGCCTGTTCCGTGGAGTATTGGAGCAGATTGGTATATGCCAGTGATTTGTCAATAGCCAGTTCGCTGCTGACTTCGTGATAGGAGGATGATATGTTCAATTCAAGGCTGGGAAGTAAGCCTCCTATTTTTAGTGCAGCGTCGAAAGCCGGTAGGATAAAGTCATTCTTTGATGCCGTATTGGAAAGATAGAATTTATTCCCGGCGTTTACTTTTAATTCAATATTTCCTTCGTGATAGGTATTGTTAAGCGTAAGGAAAGCGTCATGTGATGAACGCTGATAATTATACCGGCTTTCATCTGGTCTGTACCTTACGCGGGTGTTTGCATTGCCGTAGGTGTAGTATGCTCCCAGCTGGGAGTTAAAGTGATAATCATAATATTGAATATTGTAGAGTCCCTGTAATTGTAGCAGGTAGTCAAGATCTCTTTTATTCCTGTCAGTATACATACCATTGACCCAGCTCACCGTACCAGGCTTATAGCTTTCCACGGTGTTTTCCAGTACATATTGAAGCGACTGGGTAAGTTTAATATCAAAATCGGACCTTTTAAAGGCTAAAACAAGCGATGCATTCTGTTCTGTAAAGCGGTAACGATTGTTGTTGTCTTTCAGCAGGAACCATGGATTATCAGCCGTATTACTATAACTGCGTTGTGCATCTCCGATCATCGTGCCTTGTATGTTGCTGAAAGATGTTGGTGTAAGCAGCGCATTCTGGTAAGCCCTGTTCAGAAACCCTGTTCTGTTACCATTGGAAAGCTGGTCATGGTTGTACAGATACGAGCCCTTGATGGACAACCATTTGATGCTGGTGCCAAGGTCAACACCCAGTATTTGTGAGATGCTGTTGTTCTCCCTAATGATCGTATGTTCATTACGCTGTCCCAGTTTTAATCCAAAGTTCCAGGTACGTTTACCATATCTGAAAAGTTCTCCTGATAGTTTCAGTTGATGGGAATGGGCCACGGCAGTCCTGAAAATACTGTTATCATATGCAGTGGCGGTTTTTCCGATCCCGGTTCCCAGTGGAACCAGCCTCCCGTTCTGATCGTATGGATAGTTATTGCCATCAAATTCCAGCGAATGTATATTAGGCCCATAACTAAACATTTCCCCGGTTTCAGGACCTCTCCAGGCAGGAGCGCCGTTCACACCGCGGCCCTGTACAAAGTCTGTTTGGAGTTCCGGTAGCCGGTTATGGGTTTTGACCTCTACACTTCCGTTATAAGACGTAGAAAGGCTCAGGTATCGGGTATACTGGGGGGATATCTGGATACTATTGTCCGATACTTTTACACGCCTGATAGAAAAGTCAGGATGGAACTGACCTTTCAGCTTCAGGTATATATTTCTGTTATTACTGACAGAATCTACGGGGTCGATGCTACCTCTAAGCTTTCTTACCTGCTCCATATAGTCCTCGGAGACGATGGGCTCCACACTGCTACGTACCTGTGCGGCTGCGAGGGCGGGAAGTAAGAGAAGGAGTAAAGTAAATTTCAAGGTATCAGATTTTAGGTGATATAAATATAGTGATTCCGGTGGTCCATGTTCCGGCTGTATGATGCAGGGGGTAACAGGATTCCATAAAATGGGGAAGAAAAATATAAGAAGCTGGTTATTATGAGGTTTTGGGAGAGTGATCCGGCTGAAAACTGATATGCTTTCAGCCGGGGTATAGGATATTTAAAATCTGCTGAGAGGTATTGTGCCTGCCGTCATTATCAATTCTTTCAATATCTCCGCCATCACTTTGCATGAGTAACACAGTTAC
Organism: Chitinophaga filiformis; assembly: GCF_900102545.1. Classification (GTDB taxonomy): domain Bacteria; phylum Bacteroidota; class Bacteroidia; order Chitinophagales; family Chitinophagaceae; genus Chitinophaga; species Chitinophaga filiformis. The sequence continues at coordinate 918,381 of NZ_FNBN01000003.1, forward strand.
AGTATTCCTTCATGGCTTGTACCCGTTGTGCTTCCTGTAACAGTGCCTGTTTTTGAGGGGAAGGCTCTTTTTTATTAATCCTGGTAAAGAAGTCTGGCAGTTGCAGGCCGGCAATCTGTTTTTGGATGTCGATTGCTGAAATAGTGTCCATTGTGAGGGTGATAGCCTGGCTTTCTGCCGTGATAAAGCTGGCACTACCAAAGTACAACTGTGGATTATTCTTATTTTCTCCGATAGCTACAATATATGCTTTGACACCTTGTGGAAGAGGAATGGTTCCATCTTCCTCATAAAATCCGTAGAGATTACTGTCTTTCAGATATCCTCCTTCCGTCATTATTTTGTGTGAGGGAATTACCAGGAATACCGAAATGCTTTGGTCTTCTTTTTCAGCAATGCTGACAGTCAGTTTAGCTGGGCTAAGGTCACTGGCGGTTTTCAATGCCATATCTATATTATACCACCCGAAAGTATTGATATCTACTGTATAGTAAAATGATCTGTTGTATTTCGGGCTTATCAGGTTTTTGTATACTATAGCTGGTAAGGTATCTGGTATAACATCGCCTGTTAAAAGCTGATTGCCGGCATTCAATATCGTATCCGTTATTTTGATGAAGTTATCATCATTATCCGCTTCGCTGGCCAGATCAAATATGATATTGTAATACTCACAGCTATCGGGCTGGATAGAGGCATTTTGGGAAGAGTCACATGATGAATCAGAAATATCATCTTTTCTAATGTACGCCAGGATATCACTGATATCCTCGTTGGTCAGGATTGTGAATGCAGGCATTGCCTGCTTATTATATTGGTTAAACAGGTTAACAGAGTACCTGTGCCCACTGGCAATCAACTCACCACTGTTACGAACAAAGCGAAATAGTGCGGTCGTATCATTATTCCACCGTTGCATTACACCACGCAAAGCAGGGCCCGTAAGTTTTACATGTGGATGATGGCACGAAGCGCAGTTTTGTCGAAATAGTGTTCCGCCGTGCTGACTATCATCAAAATTTGAAGTTTCATCTATCTCTATCGCGTCCGTAGGGGATGTGACCGCAAGATCAGCGGGAGAGGAACCAGACGTGTCCTGTTTTGTAGATAGCGGTTGCGGATCAACCCAGTTAATGCCATTCTTTTCGGTTTCTCCCTTGTAAAGCTGCATACCATCTACCATTTTACCAGTCGGAATCTGTATCTGCAATGGCTTCAATATGCTCACCTTTGCATCTTTAGCCGCATTAATATAGATCATACCACCACTCTGTAATGGTTTTCCATTACTCTGGGTACGAAGACCTGCTATCAGCATCTGTTCTATGGTAAGTGCCTCTTTTACTTCCAGCCGGGCGGTTTTACCATCGTCTGTCTTTAATGTATGTGCAGGAATAGTGATGATAGTACCCCCATTTAACGCCAATACAGTGTCCCTTTCTGTATTAACATCAAATAGTTGTGATGGAAGTTTGGAGGGATTAAGCATGGCTGGCAAAGGACGTATAGAGGATAACGAGTTACAGCTTGCTAACAGGATCAGCAAGGCACAGGCACGGAATAAATTGTTCATGGTAATAGTTTACATAGTATGAAAGTAAGATCGTACCAGATATCAGAATATGATGAAAGTCATCTTTGTAAATTATACGCGAAAAAGTGCCCTGTTGTTACAGGACACCCTTCAACAATCCGAAACAGCTTTAATTTTTTACAATCATTCTCCGGTAACCAAACCATCCTGCAACCAGTACTATAATAAACGGCCAGCAGGAAAGTAGGAATACAAAAAGATTACTGAGCGTTTCCGTACCTAATATCAGCGCTGTTAATGTTCTTGTACCAAAACCGGCACGGGTAACCTTATCAGGATTGACGATCACCTGTATGTCTGCCTGTTGTGGCTGAAACAGCTGAACAGAGAAAGTAGCATAATGCACATCATCCAGGATGGCCAGGTTAGCAATTCTGCGGTCTGTGCCTTCATCATATCGCTGGTCCTGGTAAGTGGCTACATCCAGCGCAGTACCTTTAGGTGTGGGTTTCAAAGCCGCGGATGCAGGTGCATCGTTCTTCAATGAATTGGAAAGATACAGTAGTGTTTTGTCCTCATCTTTCAATGTGCGGTAATCAATGAAAGTGGCCATAGACGTTAGTGTATGCACGACAGAATCAAGACTGGCCGCAGGTACACGCAAAGTGAGATTCGCCGTAGGTGTATACAGTTGTATACGCTTTAATGAATCTGCAGAATATGGTACATCCTGCGTCATAGCCACATCATTGTGCATCGTGCTTTCTGCAATCATTCCATTTACGCCGATAACGGTATGTTCCAGCACTGACAATGAATTGAATACATTGCTGACACGGCATCGCACATCGGCTGTACGCACCCTTTTACGGGAAGGGGAATTCAGCGCAGTAATGTCATTGGCTAGACCTGTGGAATCAGCCGTAGCTACATAAGCATCTTCCTCTTTAGAAAGACTTGATGGCGCGCTTGAACATGCGGCAGCCAGCAGCACTGGTGCCATTAAATATAGGGGAATACGCATAAATGGTGTTTACATTTTATACTGCAAACAGGCAAAAGGTAACCCTTAAAAGAAATGTTAAAATGAAGGATGAATTGGAACCGTTTTTGTGATGACTACCGCATTAAACTTTATAAGATGGCAGAGAATAAACCAAAACAGGACGATCAGCAACCTGTGGAAGAGCACACGGGGGAACAAAAGCCCATCGACGAAAAGGCGGAGAAATATATTAAAGAAGCAGGCAGTATTGAAGATGTACCGAATGCTGAAGAACAAAAGGAAGCAGAAGATAAAATGAAAAAAGACTAGTATGGTAAGAGTATACTTTAATCCTGACTATACCCTGGACTCTCCATTGACAGATGATGACGTGAAGATCGAAAATCTACAGCATATCGCTGATGTGGATGTAAACGATCTGCGTGAGGCATTTGAGCTTTGTCAGAATACGGACCAACCGTGGACGAGCAGAAGTGAGGTGAGACCTGATGCCGTTGTAGCAGATGGTACCCGGTCTGTAGCGCCGGGAGATGTGCTGGAGTTTGAAGGAGAATGGTACTTGGTAGGAGCGGCCGACTTCCAGCGGATCTGAATCACATGGTTTCAAGCTCAATTAATTCTCCGATCTCTTTAGCCCGGGGCGTAAGCTGTTCCCCCTCATACCAGTTCTCGTTGCCATTCTCATCTGTCTTGATACTGATGTTCAGATGCCCGTCTTCTCCGGTTACATATACAAGGAATGTCCGCTTCCCATTGGTGTCCTCAACGTCTACCCGGGTATCCTCCCCGTTATAGGGGATATAAAATGTTTTGCGGTTCATTGTTTTATGTTTTACTTAGATGCCTGAAAAACTATGCCAGAACGGTAAGCAATCTTAGCTATTAGGTATGAAGAAATTTATAAGGAACATTATAGTACGGATGTCAAACTCGGTATCTTCCAAACCGGACAAACAATTGGTATTCGATTCATTGTCGCAGCTATATAAACAGATATGTGATGGAAAGAAGGACAAGGGACTTGTATTAACATGCGATTATGAAAAAACTTCTATTATCATTTTTTCTGATCAGCATAAAGGAGGTAAAGATGGTTCGGACGATTTTATACTGGCAGAAGCCTCCTATCTTACTGCTTTACGTTACTACTACGAGAAAGGATTTACATTGGTAAACCTGGGCGATTGTGAAGAGCTGTGGGAGAATAAGCCATCTGCAGTCGTGGAAAAGAACAGGGTATCCCTGCTGGAGGAAGCCCGCTTCCTGCAACAGAACCGGTATTACAGGATAGTGGGTAACCATGACCTGGAATGGAATTATCAGGTGCCGAGAGACATGTATCTGAAACCTTTGTTTGGAAAGGAGCTTAAGATCTATGAAGGCCTGGTGCTGAAGATGAAGTATAAAGACGCTGATGAGACCATCTTTTTAGCACATGGTCATCAGGGAGATCTTAGAAGCGACGGCAATGCCTTCAGTAAATGGTTTGTAGCGGCTATCTGGACACCTGTACAGCGTTGGTTTGATGTCAGACTGGACACCCTTTCTGATAATTTTGACCTGGTGGATGAACATAATATTATCATGTATGAGTGGAGCCAGCAGTATAAGAAAACACTATTGATATCAGGGCATACACATAAGCCGGTATTTGCTTCTATGGATCATATTGACCGGCTCTCCAAGCAGCTGATAAAGGCAACTGAAAAGAAGGATGAGGAACGTATAAAGATCTTACAGGAGGCATTGGAAAAGAGAAAGGCAGAATATGCCGGCAAACATTTCGTAAAGACAATGCTAAGCCCCAGTTATTTTAATACCGGTTGTTGCTGTTTCAGTGATGGAGATATTACGGGTATAGAGATTGCCGAAGGGTTTATCCGACTTATCAAGTGGGAGCAGGAGGGAAAGAATATCAACAGGATAGTACTGGAAGAAGCGCCGCTGGATTACCTGTTTGACCAGTTATAAGCAGCGGCGCCCGTTTGTTTAATCCTTATCCAGGAATGATTTGTGTGTTTCGTTGTACCTGTCGCCTACATTCGGATATTTTGCCAGCAGGTCTTCGATTGCCTGTTTATCAGCAGATGAAAGGGTGATATTCACCGCTGCCGCATTTTCTTCCAGGTATTTTCTTCGTTTGGTGCCAGGGATCGGGATAATATCTTCTCCCTGGTTCAGTACCCAGGCCAGCGCCAGTTGTGCAGCTGTACAATGTTTAGCGGCTGCCAGTTCTCCAAATGCCTCTGCCAGGTTCCTGTTGTTCTCAGCATACTCGCCCTGGTACCGCGGTAATGATTTTCTGAAGTCATTTTCTTTCAGTGTGTTTACATCCAGTGTGTTGGTTACAAGGCCACGTGCCAGCGGACTGAATGGAACGAAAGAGATCTTTAACTCATGGCAGAGCGGAAGGATCTGATCTTCTACGTCTCTTGTCAGCAGAGAGTACTCACTTTGTAAGGCTGAAATAGGATGTACGGCATGTGCCTTACGGATAGAGTTTACCCCAGCTTCAGATAAACCCAGGTACCGCACCTTTCCTTCCTTTACCAGGTCGGCCATCGCTCCCACTGTTTCTTCAATGGGTACTTTCGGATCAACACGATGTACATAATAAAGATCGATCACGTCTGTCTGTAATCTTCTGAGGCTGTCTGTTACTGCCTTTTTCATATAAGCAGGTGATCCGTCGAAGCCTGAAGGTTGGCCATCAGCGAAGGTAAAGCCGAATTTGGTAGCGAGGAATATTTTTGACCGGTTCGGCTTTAATACTTTGGCTACCAGTTCCTCATTTTTACCGTTGGCATAAACATCCGCTGTATCCCAGAAATTGATGCCCAGTTCAATGGCCCTTTCCAATGTAGCGATGGATTCAACATCGTTTGCTTCACCATAAGCATGGTTCATGCCCATGCATCCCAGCCCTATTGCAGACAATAGGACGTCTGTGTTACCTAGTTTCCTGAATTTCATGAGACCGTCGTTTGGGTTAATGTTTTTCTGTTTAGTCGTTCTCTAAAGATACAAACTAATGTGCAGATCGGTCTAACGGAATCTTCAGGTAACTAGTTGCCGTCGTCATTTTTAATGCCGCGTTTATTCTTTTGAATACCCTGCCTGAGTTTGCCGAAATTATAATTGAGGCTCATATTCACAGTACGGAAATATTCCTGTGTACGGGTGTCTTGTGTGAACAGGATACCGTTTGTTGTTATACGGTTATCACGGTATTGTGTAAACGGATTATTAATAGCGGCCGAACAGGATAACCTGTCTTTTATCAGCTCTTTATTAAACCCGAAAGAGGAGCTGACCATCGCATTCGCATAAGCCTGTAATGACACCTGGTTACGACCGATGACATTCAGCGATGCATTCAGTCGCCATCCTTTGTCCAAACGTGCGGCAATAGCGGTGTTCACCATATGTATCCATGTGTTCAGTTTAACAGCTGTTGCATTTTGCTCTCCTTTAACAGAGATATAGACGGTATTACCGTTGATGTTAAGGTTTAGCCAACGCAGGATAGGATAGTTGATACTGTAGTTGAGTGCAAGGCCGCCTCCTTTCACATTATTTTCAATAGTTGAGCGGGTGATATAACGGGCCGTATCAAAAGCGGCTATTTCCATGAACATGTTATTGTTGTAGGAATAGCTGATGCCGGCATTGACAGACATCTTTCCTGACCAGCTGTAGCTGAGCTGGAAATCGGTGATAGACGTAGGCTGCAGCGCGGGATTACCTGTTGATTCACTCGAAGGATTAGACTTATCTGTGAATGGATTGAGCCGGTAGATATTGGGCCGTTTCAGGCGTTTGGTAATACCCAGGTTCAACGAGCTGTTATTGGTCAGTTTCCGGTTGATGAGGAGGGAAGGAAGCACATTCAGGAACTGCTTGTGCACATGCATTGAGTCACTCTGAAATGCAGCGCTCATGAACGTCTGCTCAACACGTACACCCCCTTTTACATCCCATTTTTTTGTGGAGAAGGTGTAAGCATTATATGCACTGAAAACGTCCTGGTTGCCATTGAAACGGTTCGAGGAGGGATCAGGCTCAAACTTCCCTGAAGAGGGTTGATAATATTCATAGCTGTAGTCGCTGGTATTAGTGCGCCATATTCCTTTCACACCTGCTTCCATACTGAACTTCCTGAAGCTACGGACATAATCTATCTGAGCGGCGTGCTCGCGGAAGGTTTCGTTGTCATACTGCCGGTAACCGGGATTGAAATAATTGATGGTGTCAGTAAAGGTTTGCTGGTAATCCTGGTCCTTGCCGTTGGTGGCATAACGGTAGGAAAAGGTGAGGAGATTGTTCTTATTCTTCCTGGAAGTGATCTGGTAGTTAATACCGGCATCCATGCTGTTACCTTTACCCTCGTCGTTATTGTTAAGATAATAATGTTGAAGGGTAGTATGACTGTTGCTGAGATCAGAAAGCAGATATCCTTTGCCATCGGAATTGTCGCCGCTGATGTTGAACTGCGCAGTAAGCAGGTGCAGACTATCGGCCTCAAAACTGATCTCTGTGCCTAAATAGGCTGATTTACGCCCCGAACGCCTGTCGCCTTCCTGTTCCAGGTAGGCCGGTGATTCTCCGCCTGAATGGCGCTGCATATCGTTTCTTGCATGTGGACGGTCGGATTTGCTGGCGCCGCCAAAAGCAGAGATACCCAGTTTCCCGCTTTTAAGGGCGAAGGATGCGCCTGCTCCCGGTCCATTGGCAGGGAACTTTTCGCTGAGATTAATAGTGCCATTGTAACCATCTGCTTTTCTTTTAATGGTGACAATGTTAATGATGCCACTAAGTCCTTCGCCATCATATTTGGACGGTGGCGTGGTAATGACCTCTATCTGCTGGATGGTAGATGCGGGAACGGTACGGAGTAACTGGGAAGGATCTCTTTCCAGCAGGGCAGAAGGCTTGCCGTTGACCAGGATGCGGAAGCTGGTATTGCCCTTCAGAAGAATATTGCCCGACACGTCTACGGATAGGTAAGGCACTTTACGCATGATCTCCAGTACGTTACTGCCTTTACTGTCAGGATCGGCCTGCATGTCATAAATGAGACGGTCGATTTCCCGGCGGATAATCGGCTTTTGCGCCGTGACAGTAACCGTCTTTAACCCTTTTATATGGGATGAATCCGGCGCCTGTGCCATGGCTGTCAGACTGCCCGCAAGCAGGAAGACTGTGTATACTGGTCGTAGTTGTTTTTTCATGGTAACGATTTTTTATGGCATGGCAATTCCCCTTAAAGCATTGGAAGCTTTAAAAAACAGGGATTGCAATATGTGAATGATAATAGCCGGGCAGGTATAGGCGAGCGGTTAGTTCCGGTGAAGAAGAGGGGATTAGTCCTGGTGAGATTTGTTCTTTACCATGTAGAAGTATACAAGGAATCCGATGGCGATGAATACCGTTTCAACACCATAGGGAAGTGGTGAATGTTCTACATTGTACGGAATGAACTCCAGGACAATCAGACCCAGGCCGGCAAAAAGGAGAATGACACCCCATTTTAGCATTTCGGTATTCATCCGGGAGATGGCTGGTACCAGTTTCAGCGAGTTTTCGTCTACCGGACCGTTGTCGAGAATGCGTTTTTTCAGGCGGTAATTGAGAAAAGCGCTAATGACAGCCGCGATGATAGCAAAAACGGAGACGATCATAATAAAACTCCCAAGTGTTTCGACAATAGCAAACATAATAAGTGGTTTTTCTCAGTAGACAAGACGAATTCCGGAAATGTTGCAAATCTCTCATAATTTTTGCAACATTTATTGCCAAACCGTTGTCTAATCTGACATGATTGATGAAAAGGAACTGCTCCCGCGTATCCTGCATGGAGACCTTAAGGCCTTTGAGGTATTGGTAAAACAATACCAGGGATTGGTGTTCCATGTAGTGAACAGGATCATCAATACAAAGGAAGATAAGGAGGATATCTGCCAGGAGGTGTTTATAAAGGTGCATCAGCACCTGCACCGGTTTGAGTATAAGTCGAGATTGTCTACCTGGATTGCCCGTATTGCCTATGTAACAGCTATCAATTACGGGAAAAAGTACAACAATGAGCATACTATAGCCCATCCTGCCGACATTGAAAATTATAGCTTTGCAGAAGAAAACCCGGGAAAGCTGCTGGACAAAAAAGACGTAACGGCGTATATTAACAGGCTGATTGCACAGATGCCGGAACAATACAGGACGTTATTGACATTATTCCATTTAAACGAGTTCTCGTACCAGGAGATAGAAGAAATAACCGGGATGCCGGAAGGAACAGTGAAAAGCTACCTGTTCCGCGGCAGGAAGCTATTGAAGGAGAAATTAAGTGTTTATCTTAAAAATGAGCTGTCATGAAAGAGATGGATGATAAAAAGCTGCAGGAATTACTGGAAAAAGGACTGGCTGGTCAAAAGGCTGGTTTGTCGCCGGAGGAAGCAGAAGAACTGGAAGTATACAGCATGTTGTTTGAAGCATTGGGCAATGAGGCCGCACCCGATCTTCCCCGGGATTTTGCAGTAAAAGTGACTGCTAAACTGGAGAGGCGGAAGCAGCGGATGGCGGAAGCACGGTTTTATCTGATTGTTGTCTTTTGTTGCCTGTTCCTTGGTGGGAGTTCCTTTGCCGCATTGATGCATTTTGGTGGAGGAGCGGTGATCAGCAATTTCATTTCCCGCTATGGGACTATATTTATCCTTGGTATCATTCTCTTGCTGCTGATACAATATCTTGATCAGAAGTTGGTAAAACAGACATTCCTGAAGGAACGATAAATGCCTGTGGCAGCAGAAGTGTTATCCCGCCATTCCATAGTGTTTCTCACCTGTGTAACCTTTTGATGCAGTTTTTTGTTGGAAAATGGGTAGCAGTTGTCCCCTGATTTGGGGATATAGGCCCAGTGTATTTCAGTTTACTTTCGTGCTTTCCAAATACACAACTCTCAACCTCAACCTAAACCTAAACAGCATCAAATGAGAAATTTTATTTTTCTGCTAGTAGTGGTCTTTGCAGCATGTAATCAGGAACCGCATGGCGTCAGCTATCAACAGTATTTTATGCCACACGATTCAGGTGTGCAGACGGGTGGCGTTAAAATGGTAGAAATATCAACACCCAAAGGTAAATTTCATGTATGGACCAAACGAATTGGCAATAACCCGAAGATGAAACTGTTGCTGTTGCATGGAGGCCCCGGTGCAACGCATGAATTCTTTGAATGTTTCGAAAGCTTTTTGCCTCAGGAAGGTATTGAGCTGATCGAATACGACCAGCTGGAGTCTTATTACAGTGAACAACCCAATGACAGCAGTCTTTGGACGATGGAGCATTATGTGGAAGAAGTAGAGCAGGTACGTCAGGCATTAGGACTTGACAGTACAAACTTTTATCTGCTGGGGCACAGCTGGGGCGGTATGCTTGCTATAGATTATGCATTGAAATACCAGCAGCATATAAAAGGGCTCATTATTTCTGATATGATGTCCAGCATGAACAGTTATGCTGCGTACAATAAAGTGTTGCGGGGACAAATGAGAAAGTCGCTGGTCGATTCACTGGAAACATATGAAAACAATAACCAGTACGGCGACAGCACCTATCAGGCACTCGTGATGAATGAGTACTATAAAAAGCATATCTGCGTATTACCTGAATGGCCGGAAGCAGCTAACAGAACTTTCAAACATCTGAATGCAGCGGTATATGTTACCATGCAGGGGCCCAGTGAATTCAAACCGGGTGGTCGTCTCATTAACTGGGACCGCAGCGGTGATCTTCCCAGGATTAAGGTACCCACGTTGACGATAGGAGCAAAGTTTGATACAATGGACCCGGAGCATATGAAGTGGATGAGTACACAGGTACAAAATGGAAGTAATGTATACTGTCCCGAAGGCAGCCATTTCAGTTGCTGGGATGATCAGAAGCATTATTTTCCCGGGCTTATTGCGTTTATGAAGCGTGTAGACCAGGGCACTTTCAGAAAGGGATAAAGGCAGGTGTCCATCTCATACTGACCATAAGAAACGAGGGGGAGAAGTATAATGCGCCCATTTAGGGTGACTCAAAGTGATATTATTTTGTCATGGAGATATATGGGTGGAGTCTTACAGGGGGGAAACCAGCCTTTCCCCAGTCTTATACATGCTTTTGCCATGCCTTTGATATGGAGTTGAGGTGGACTTAAGTTGGACTTGAAATAAACCTGAGGGGGGTAATATTATATTAGATGGGCTGACCAATGAGCAGAAGATGCTTCATTGGTCAGCCCTTTATGTTACAAAGATCGTTAAATATTCCGATGATTGTTATTTTGCCTGTTGCTGTGCCTGCGCGCTTCCAAACACTGTTTTCAGCAGGTCGGTAACACGGGCGGCAGGGTCCTGCCTGATCTTCTGCTCTTCAACTGCTACTTCCTGGAAGATACCGGCAATCGCTTTTTCGGTTACGTAAGCGGTAAGGTCGGTATTTACCGGTGTGGAAGAGAACTTGTTATATACGGAAAACAGGTCTGACCAGTATTTGGTAGCATCCACTTTCTTCAGGGCATCGCCGATAACCGGTTTGAACGCACTGGTAAGTGCTGCCGTGGTTTTATCCTTGAAGTAGTTGGTAGCGGCTGAGTTACCTCCTTTCAGGATGCCCAGGGCATCAGTGATCGTCATTTGTTTGATGGCGTTTACGAAGATAGGAGCGGCAGATTTTGCTGCTTCTTCCGCACCTCTGTTCATAGACAGGATGGCTTTATCCACAACACTACCCAGGCCTACATTACGCAGGGTGCTTTCTACCTTCTGAGCCTCAGGAGGCATCAATATTTTAAGTGCGGCATTAGCAAAGAAACCGTTGGCAGCAGAAAGCTTATTTGCACTGTTCTGGGTACCGATAGTGAGTGCTTCTTTCAGCGCGGCAGCAATCTGTGCAGAACTCAGACCACCGGAAGTGGGCAGATTGGCTGGCAGGTTATTCAGGATCTGTTGTGAAGTTTCACAACCAGTGATCGTCAATAGGAGTGCGGCTAAAATACATGCAAAAAAGCCTTGTTTCATAATAGATTGTATTACATTGATAAATGTTAGCGATCGCAAAGATAGATTTTTCTTTTTAATAGAATATTCCCTTTAAAATGCGATATTGCATAAGGAGAAAAACATCAATTCCTTACCGTCAGGAATACTGCAAAAACTATACAACGGAGCATAAATTCCAAAGCCAGAAAGAGGAAAAACAGCTTTTTAATCTGAGTCAGTAACCGAGCGCGCATGCTGGATTTTTATTTTCAGTAGGCGAGATTTAAAGATTCCACATGAAAACGATCATCATTATCGTAGGGGTAACAGCCCTTTACATTCTATTTGTTATTTTCAAACTGATCAAACTGAATCGCAGGGCGAAAGAGATTGCTCTCAGAGCCAAACAGGACCGTGCCATGCAACCTGAAGCGGAGGAAGAAGATGCGCCCTTGCATGAAGATGGAACACTGTCCCTGCATGACAGACAATATATCGCCTGTGGCGCCAACCTGGCCTACCTGCATGGCGACCGTATGGATACCCTGGAAACGGATAGCGACCAGGAGGAGATCAGGGGCATGCTAAAAAGGGAGTGGCATATTAATACCAGGGACAAACTACTGAGCAATATCGACTGGCTGGTGAACCATGGCCATCGCGTTTACTTCAAGCCTATCTGGAATATACTTACCACCCTGCCTGTAAGGGAAAGGGCGGCAGAACTGGAGAAACTGCAACAGGAGTTTACTGCGAAAGGCGACGAAATATCGGTAGACCTGTATGCTTCCAATATTTCCGAAGGTTATAAGCATCTCCGTGAGGAAGCGGGTTGTTTTGAAGGCAAAAAGTGTAAACTGGACGCCCTGACCTGGGACCTTGGCCGCGCTATTAATCTTTGCCGCTGGGGATATGATGCCGGTTTCCTGTCGAGGGACGAGGCAATCGGACATATCCGGAAGTATGGCAAGGACTTACTGCACAATTATACTACCTGGACCAACCTGGGCGAAAATTACCTGATGGGATTTGCCATGTGGAGCGGTGATACCGAACAGTTAGATGAATTGTACGGCGCTCATTGCGATCTGTTGTCGGAAGACAGCAGTCCCTGGGTACAACTGGAAAGCCGTTAGGTGCAACGCAGCACCTGTTTTATAAGCAAATCCCGGGTATCACTGAGCGAACAGTGATACCCGGGATTTTTATTTTTTAGCGGTATGATCCTTAAAGACCAGTAGTCTTAATGCATTGAATACTACCAGTAGCGTGGAACCCTCATGCGCGATGATGGCCGGGCCAATAGACGCTATGCCCAGCATGGTAAGCGGAATTAGCAATACCACCATTCCCATACTGAATACAAGATTCTGACGGATGATACTTTTCGCCTGTCTGCTTAAGCGGATAGCAAAGGGTAGGAGGGATAGTTTATCTCCCATCAGGGCTATATCAGCCGTTTCAAGCGCTACGTCGCTGCCCGCAGCGCCCATGGCAATACCTACGGTGCTGTTGGCCATGGCAGGAGCATCATTTACCCCATCGCCGATCATCGCCACTTTGCTTTCGTCCTGTTTCAACTTTTTGATGGCATCCACTTTCTCTTCGGGAAGCAGATCTCCCCAGGCTTCTGTAAGTCCCGTTTGCCGGGCCACAGCATCTGCCACCGGTTGATTATCGCCCGTCAGCATGATCATTCTCCGGATACCTGCAGCACGCAGTGCCTGTAATGCCTGTCTGGCTTCTTCTCTTGGGGTATCCATAACAGATATGAGGCCAATGTAATCATTATTCTTTTTGATGATCATCGTCGTGTTGCCACTTTCCTGTTGTGTGGCAACTTTGTCTGCCAGCTCCTGTGGCAGTTGTTCTTTTTCAAATAAGGCGGGATTGCCTATCACTATCGTATCATCGCCAGCCCGGGCGCTGATGCCTTTCCCGGCTACAGATTTGAGATCGCTGACAGTAGGCAATGTGGCATTACCCAGCTTTGTTTTCCCGTCTTTGACAATCGCTTTTCCCAGGGGATGATCACTCAGTGATTCTACCGCCACCGTTAGTTGCAGCAGCACTTCTTCACTGGTACCATTGAGGGTAATGATATTGGTGAGTTTGGGTCTTCCTTCTGTGAGCGTGCCTGTTTTATCGAAGGCTAATGCTGTCAGCGTACCCAGGTCTTCCAGAGGCCTTCCTCCTTTGATCAGCACACCGGATCTGGCAGCCCTGGCCACGCCGCTTAATACGGCACTAGGAGTTGCTATTGCCAGCGCACAGGGGCTGGCTGCTACCAATACAGACATAGCGCGGTAAAAGCTCCTGCTGAACGGTTCGTCTATGATGAGAAAGGCGAAGCATAATAAAGTGACCAGTATTAACACTGCCGGTACGTAATAACGTTGTACCTTATCAGTGAAGCGCTGGGAGGGCGATTTCCCCGACTGGGCTTCGTTCACCAGCTTTATGAGCCGGGCAATGGTAGAGCCGGAAGATAAGCGCGAAACCTTTACTTCCAGTGAACCGTTGCCATTGATCGTACCTGCGAAGACCCTGTATTTCGCTTCCAGCTGGTCGGCTTTGTCAGGGCTGACTTCCTGATCAGCGATGGCCTGTTTCTCTACGGGTATACTCTCTCCGGTGATGGGTGCCTGATTGACGCTGCTGTTACCTGCTACTATGATACCATCCGCAGGAATCTTTGTATCTGGTTTTATAAGGATGATATCGCCTGTTTTCAGGGTTTCCACAGCAACTTCTTCACCCGACTTTAACAGCGCCGTTTTAGGCGTTAATTCGGCCAATGCAGCAATGGATTTCTTTGCCTTGCCCATTGCATAATGTTCCAGCGCATGGCCAAGACTAAACAGGAACAGTAGCAGGGAGCCCTCCGCCCAGTCGCCGAGTATAGCTGCTCCGGTAGCTGCGACCAGCATCAGGAAGTCAATTTCAAATTCACCCTTGCTGATTGCTTCAACGGCTTCCTTAGCAGTAAAAAATCCACCGAAAAAATAAGCCCCGATGTAAAACGCCAGGGGAATAACGGCTGGTAGTGTTGCTATAAAATGAAGTCCGAAACCTATGCCCAGGCAGATGCCGCAGAGAATGCTAAAGATCAGCTCTGTATTATGACCGAAAATACCTCCGTGCGCGTGAGCATGCTCGTGCTTTTCATGTTGTTCCATAGGCGATAAATTAAGAAAATGATTTGAAACAATGCTACTTTAGCGAAAAGGAATATTACCCCGTCTGCAACTATTACAAAAACAAAAACATAGGAAATATGGAACATCCCACTTACGGAAATGGCAAGATATGCTATCTCGAAATTCCTGCGAAAGATGTGAAAACGTCAGCCGCTTTCTATGAGAAAATATTTGGCTGGAAGATCAGAACACGCGGAGACGGTTCAAATGCTTTTGATGATGTTGTTGAAGAAGTGAGCGGTACTTTTGTAACCGGACGTGAACCACACAACGACAAAAGCCTTACTGTTTACCTGATGGTGTTTGATATGCGTGCTACCCTGAAACTGATCACTGAAAACGGCGGAAAGATCGTGGAAGATATGGATGATCAGGCCAGAGAAAAAACAGCAAAGTTCAGTGACCCTGCAGGCAATATATTCGGATTATATCAGGAGTCGTAACCTTAAGGCAGACGCATGTGTGAGCAGATGGCATGTTTTTTCGTCCCTTACAAAAGGACTAAAAAAATATCACATGAAAATCTGTTCACGTAAAAAGACTTCAGCTATGGCTGACTTAGGCACTGCCATAGGCGCAGGGCTGCTGGCCGGAGTAGCAGGAACGGCCGCTATCACTGTTTCACAGATGATTGAAATGAAGATCACGGGTCGCAAGCCCAGTAATGCCCCAGTGGAGGTGGTATCAAAAGTGCTGGATGTGACTGCTGTCAGCGAAGAGAAAAAGCCAAAAGTATCACAGGAAATACATTGGGCTTACGGTACCACATGGGGAATAGCACGAGGCATGCTTTCCCTCACCGGCCTGAAAGGATGGACCGCCGATCTTGCGCATTTTGCAGCTGTATGGGGAGCTGCACTCGTTATGTTGCCCAGCCTCAAGGTAGCTCCTCCGATCCAGGAAGAAGATCCCAAAACGATCGGCATTGATATACTACACCATGCGGTATATGCGCTTGCTGCAGGACTTGTCTATGATATGATTACCAGGAAGAAATAGCCGATCAGTATCTTTTCTTTTGTTGACCCGGCGCATAAGGCCTGGCCGATTTGGAGCCTGTTAATTTTTTAGCCTGTCCGGGTGGTAATCCATGAGGATTTCCGTGAGGCGGTGGTGGAACAACGCGGTAAGTTCTACATGCACTGATGGAACAGCAAATGAAAAAGGAAAATAGCAGCGACAGTATGAGTATCGGTCTTACGAACATGAAATAAATACTTTATGGTAAAGGAAAGACAAATATAATACCAGATTTTAATACCTGAGTATTAAGTACTGAATCAAAACAGTCAGAACCAGGTTAAATCTTGCTAAAGGAGGGACTTATTAATGATATTCTAAATTTTCATATGTATATTTGGGTTGTTAGAGCGGGGGATTTTGTCGCTTGAGAGATGCCTATGATGATGATGCTTGTGCCAACGAATGAAGCAGGCGGGTTGCAGCAGCTGCAACGATATTTGTGTATCCCTTTCAAATTGTCATATGAAACAGCATTCAGGAAGGTTATTGTTGACGTTATTCTTTTTGTCATTCTCAATGACCGTTCTTTCCTGCGGAAAGATCAAAGGTAAAGGCCATAAGGTAATCGGTAGATCTAAAGAAGTAGTAACAGATCAGACAGAAAGAGTGTTTCCCACGTATAATGCTGACACTGCCGATACAAAAGATAATCAAAACCGTTTTAAGGAACATCTGCAGATTGAGCTGACAAGTGACGTGAAAGATCTCTATACCTACGGAGACTTCATGGCCATTGATTATTCTGTGCTGATGTCTTTTAGTTGTGATCAGTCAACGATCGATAAGATCATTGAAAAGAACGGGCTGCAATTGTCAACAGAGGACAATATGCGTGCTATTTCCTTTCCCGGAAAATTTAACTGGTGGAAACAGGAAACAATTGATCAGCTGATCCCCTACAGAGCAGGAGAGGAAGATGAATTCTGGCAGTTCCTGTGGTATAATCCCGCTACTAAGCAGGCTTTCTACGAGGAGTTCAGTATGTAGGCCTTTTGGGGGCTGTAATCTTTTTCCGGAGTTCTGTGGGGTAAATACCGTACATGTTCTTAAACGTACGGGAGAAATTATAATCGTTACTATATCCTAATTCTTCTGCGATATCTGCTACAGTCCTTTGGGTATTTTCCAGCAGGTATCTGGCCCGCTGCATCACCTGTTCCAGTATAAAATCACTGATCTTTACCCCGAATGTTTTTGTAAATGCCCTGCTCAGCGTTTTTTCGTTAATAAAGTGTTTTTTGGCAAGTACCCGCAGGCTGTGTTCGTGAATGTTGGGGTTGAGCATGACCTCATTGCGTATGAGCATCATGGTCGTTGACAGGGCGGTTTCTGTATGTACCTGGAGCGCCTGTTTTTCCTGGTATTCTGTCAGCAGTTCCACCGTAATATTCCCCAGCTCATAACCGTTTGTGCCGTTTTCCTGCATGGTGCCCGACAGGTGATCGAGGTAACGTGTCATATTCGAGCTGACGGTTACCGGTGGCAACTGCGGGGGAGATGAGCTCCCTGCATGGATCTGTAAGGGCTGTACCCCCGTACCTTGCTGTGATTTGATGAGGTCAAGCAATACCTGTAAAGGGGGACTACCCGATGCTGTTTCCCCGGCAGACCGGGCATTTAGCTCGAAATGAAGTGCTACGAATACAACCAGTTCCATTGCTAAGAGATTAACTCTTATCAAGTTACGCTATTTCACTGCAATCCGGTGCACAACCGGTCTATTTTATCTGAACATGGTAATAGTGCCCTGCTGGCGCATAGGTTGTTTTTTACTGTCAGTATAGATGGCCACCCATATATAAGTGCCCGGAGGCAGGTCCAGTCCTTTTTGCTTTCCATCCCATCCTGTCTCAGGGTCTGTAGTTTCGAAAATAAGCTGTCCCCAGCGGCCGTAAACAGACAATCTGTACTCAGTGATATCATCCTGTAGCCTCGCCTTAAAAACGTCGTTTTTGCCGTCTCCGTTAGGGCTGAATGCTGTAGGCAGATATATGGCACAATCCCTCCACTCTTTTTCTATCGTTGCATCTCCTTCCAGTGAACAGTTATGAGCGTCCACGACAGTATAATGATAGTTACCGGCATCCAGGTGACGGAACCTGTTTTCCATCTGGAGCGTATCTGAAAGTCTGTAGAAATAAGGTGCCGTACCTCCGGCAGGTGTGAATGTGAGCTGACCGTCTTTTACGCTGCTGCAGGATACTGGTCTGGCCAGGACATTCTTCATCTGTAAAAGCTGCGGACTGATAATACTGATCCCCTGCATTTTGTAACAGCCCATACTATCTGTTACCTTCAGCGTATAATAATTCGCTGCAAGGTCATAGAAGCCGGGTGTATCCTGGTCAGGGAGTTGGTCTACCAGCGCATATTTATAGGGACTTAAACTGCCACTTGCGTTTACATAGATGCTTGCATCTGATTCACCAAAACAACTGATGCCTGTTACTGTCGGATCGATCTTTATATCCCACTGTTTTACCTGTATGCTTTCCGATCGTGAGTTGCCTTTATTGTTGCTTGTTACGGTGACAGTGTATTTACCTGCCGGCAGATGCGCTACTTCAGGTGTGGTATAACCGCCCGGTTCCCAGCGGAAGCTGTAGGTGTCTTTATCGAGGCTGTGCATAGTAACTGCTACCTTACCATTGTTCTCACCATAACATGTATTTTCTGCACTTACGTCAAAGTTGAGCGTTTCTTCGATCATCGAAATATTGTCGAGGAATGTGACCACATAACAAGTGTCGTCATAGTCTGTAACGTAGGGCTCAAAACGAAGGTGGGTGTAGTTCTTTTTGGGTTTTAACACAGCGGTGAAACGGTTCCATTTTCTTTCGTAATAGATATCCGAGTACCAGATCCTTTCTCCTATATCCGCTTCCGAAGTACTTCCGAGGATAGCTAATGCAGTAGATGTTGCAGCTGTATTATCACTGTGGTCTTCTTCCGGCATCAGCGCCATATCAAAGGAGATCAGGTATGCCCTGCCTGCTTCGATCGGCATTGATAGTTTCTGTCCGATAGATGTCCATACGGCATGTCCTGCAGATGTATTGTTTTCAGAAGCAGCGAGTAATGCGGCATATGTTTTTCCATCTGACGGGGCTATCTCGTTCGTACTGCCAAGTGGTAACGTATATGCAATCAGATTGACAGATCGCTGATACCATGGGGCCGGAATTCCATTCATTGTTGGCTGTCCTTCAAATGATGGATTTTCAAGATAGATAGGTATCGTTTGTGACCTGGCTGTGAAAGGAAGCATGATCAATAAGGATACGGTCGTGGTTTTCAGTATGTTGAATAGTACACTGAAGGTTTTCATAGATTATATTACGGGTATAGGTAATACAAAGCTACGTAAATACCATGAGAATACAGCCTGATCAGGGTATAAATCGGGGGTTTTTCAGCAATAAAATAGTATGTTTTTTTTATGGGTTCTTTTCCCATACAGTCACAAAACTTCCAGTCAGTTGATAAGGAAGGACTTCCGCAATGGCGCCATCCCACTTCTGCAGAATTTTAATCTTTTTAGTGAAGAAAGAAAATGGAAAAACATCGTCAATAAAGTTCGTTTTTCCGAAACGGATGATCTTAAACCGTGTTTTGTTGGCTAATCTTTCAAGAGAATGTTTGCTGAAGAACTGAACATGCGTCAGATCATCTGCATCTGATTGAACAGTAGTGCCTTTATAGCCAAGCATGAATTTTATTTTCAGTATAGTGCGCCATACCCAGTTGTCTTTCTTTTGCAGGGCAATAACAGGCTTTGTGATCAGCACTTCCCTGGGCCCCATACCGTTAGGTACGGTAACGATCAATACGCCATCGTCGGCGAGTGACTGATACAATACATTCAGCAGCTTCTCCGGTTGATTAAGATGCTCCAGTACTTCGCTGCAAATGATAGCATGATACTTCCTGCCATCAGCCACGAGTTCTTCCGCACTGATCACATCAAAGCTGACGTTTGGCATGTTAGTGAGTGCCCTTGCTTTTTCGATTGTTTTCGCGCTGATATCAATGCCATATACATTGAATCCTTCGCTACCAAGATGACGGGCAATAATACCATTACCACAACCCACGTCAAGTACAACGGCGCCGGTAGGGAGGTGTTTCTTTAAACTGTCAATGATAAATTGTAAACGCTTGATGTCAGCGATCCTGTTGTATTCCATCTGCATAGTGCTTAGTGATTATAAGTTCGCATACTGGGGGGAAGTGTTGAGGCATTAATTTTACTGGTATCTAATTTCGTATCAGGACAGTAAACTACCACCTCATTTACGGAAATACTAACCCTCATTTGCGGACAAAATATCTCTGCACCAGGCAACGGATGAGCTACATCGATAACAGGATGGCCACAAAGTGACAGATAGCGGCTGCGAGTACACAGGAATGCCATACCGCATGTGCAAAGGTGCGCCTGTCCCTGATATAGAAATACACACCGAAGGTATATAAGGCGCCACCAATACAAAGCAGTATCAGTACAGATAAAGGTAATTCGGTAAAGAACCTGCGTCCACCTACTACCAGTATCCAGCCCATCAGTAGATAAATGATGGTAGATATAATCTCATATTTTCCCGTGAACCATGTCTTGAAAAAGATGCCCACTATTGTCAGTCCCCATAGTACAGACAGCAATGTGATACCAAATGCATTGTTCATATACACCAGCAGGAATGGTGTATATGTTCCCGCTATCAGGAAATAGATGCTGATATGATCAAGAATGAGAAATAAGCGCCTGATAGCTGGTTCGAGTGAGATGTGATATATTGTAGAGCAGGTAAACAACAGCAGGAAGCAGAAACTGTAGATAGCTGCACCTACAATACCTGCTGTATTATTATGTGTTGCTGCGATACCTGTCAGCATAGGCAGTGCGCTGATACCAAACAGTATGCCTGCGCCGTGAATTACTCCGTTAACGATTTCCTGTCTGCGGTTGTATTTTGACTGTATTACCTCTGATGCCATCTGTTTACGTTTGACATAAAAGTAACTACAATCTATGGGTCGGATAAATCGAAAATCTCTATAATAGAAATTGTCTATAAGTGATAGAAAAAATGCGCTATAAATGATATGAATGCCGGACCATTCGCAGGAAACAGCCCGGCATGTTTCATCTATTTTATCTGTGCTACTTCAAAGTGCATTCCATCTTTACGGGAGAAATGTCCTCCCCAGTAAAAACCATTCAGATTAGCTATCTGCACAAGCTCTCTCACAGATCCTTTCTGACCTACCAATGCAGGTATTGCGCCAAGTGGATTCCATGCTACATTGATGTCGAATGCTGAACCAAAAGAATGATTACTTAATGTAGTGCGACTACCTCTGATGAACCTTGGAACATAAGAACCGCCCCAGGTTAATACCAATGGTAACAAGCCGGTATGTTCCCAGTCAGCCCACAGTTTCACAAGCTGGTCAGCTGCTTTTTTATGGAACTGTACCCTGTCTGATCCTTTGATGTGCACGAGCTGTGGGATCGTAGCTGTTACAATATTCTGGCTTACCCAATTGTCGGTAACCCTGATGTTTTCCGGATTGCCTGCAATGGGCTGGGATACATATGAAAACTTACCAAACACTCTGGCCCTTTCTTCATTGGATACCAATGGCTGAAATGAAGGTGGCTTGGGGTAGTCGGCTCCTGATTTGTCAGTCCGGTCATCAATGGTACCGTCAAATCCGAATTGCATGGCAACACCATATGTTTTGTTACCTACAACACCGTCAGGCTGGAGGTTATTTTTACGTTGGAATGCGATCGTTGCATCCTGTACTTCTCTTGAGAAAATGCCATCAGCGACGCCGTCGTACAAATGCTGACCGATTAAAAAGAATTGCCAGCTTATTACTAAAGGACCCTGGCTGTTGATCCTGATGAGTTTAAGTTCCATAAGTGCTTGGAAGGGTGATTTGGTTAAGTAATTGGGAGTTATGGGTTTTATTGAGATTCTTTAACATTCATGGGGGCTTGAGGTAATAAACAATGGCCCCGAAGATAATGCTTTTTCCTGTAAAGCCTATACCCGATAGCGGTGATTTTGGCAACTTTTCATGTAGATGACTGCGGGGGTATTGCTACCGGTCATGTTTATATTACTTCCTCTTAAACTCAATATTATGACCATTTACTCAGTACGTTCGTGGTGCATCTATCTCTTTATGATCCTTGTTATAGCCGCGTGTAGCAAGGAAGACCAGGCACCCCAAAAACCCACAATTGCTGCTGCCGAATTAACACCCCAAACGAATGCAGCTGCTGCTATACCAGTTTCATGGTATCAGCTTGAATTTAAATTAATCAGGGAGACACCGGGATTCAGTCCGCCGGTGGCTGCCAGAGCGCTTGCCTACACCGGTGTTGCGCTGCATGAAGCCGTGATATGGAGTGACAGATACGGTCATTCCCTTAGCGGTCAGCTCGATGGACTGAGCAATGTACCCCGCCCTGAATGGGGAAAAAGATATAACTGGGAGCTCGTTGCCAACAGTGCAATGGCAGACATCATCAAAAGTCTGTATCCCAATGCCAGCGCTGCTAACCTCGCGCTGATCGCGACGCTTGACAGTACCAACAAAGCTACGGTATCTGGTAGCTGTGGTGCTGATGAGATCAACCGCTCTGTTAATTTTGGTAAACAGGTAGCTGCTGCTATTTACACCTGGTCTACTACCGATGGTGGTAAAGACGGCTATCTGAATAACTTCCCTACCGATTATGTACCGCCGGTGGGTCCTGCTTTCTGGGTACCTACGCCGCCTGCCTTTCAGCGTGCTATGCTGCCTTACTGGGGCAATAACAGGTTAATGGTGAGGCCACGCCAACCGGAGACTGCTGGTATCGCACATCCTGCTTTCTCGACAGATACGGCTTCTGCGTTCTATAAGGCTGCTTATTTCGTTTATAACAAGGTAAATACGCTGACGCCTGAAGAGAATACTATTGCACGTTATTGGGCTGATGGCGGTGGTACTTTCACGCCGCCGGGCCACATGCTTGCGATCACTTCTCAGTTGGTTGTTGATAACGGGCTTAGTCTTACTGAGGCTGCGAAGCTATTTGCACAGGTGGGGATTGGTGAGAATGATGCGGCTATTGTGTGCTGGAAGTATAAGTACAAGTACAATCTGCTGCGGCCAATCACCTATATACAAACGTATATAGCGGCGGGTTGGACTTCGTTGATCGGTACGCCTCCTTTTCCTTCGTATACATCCGGGCATGCGACGTTTACGGGCGCTGCTGGTAGTATATTGGCGGATTATTTTGGGAGCGGGTTTGCGTTTACTGATAATCAGAAAGTGGCGGAAGGTTTTGCGCCGCGGACTTTTAATGGGTTTCAGCAGATGGTAGATGAGGCGTCGGTTTCGAGGGTTTATGGTGGGATTCATTATCAGTTTGATAGCCAGGTAGGGGCGCAGACGGGGCGTGATATTGCACTGCGTGTGCTTTCACTTCGATATTGATTCTTTTTATTAGTTAAAAAAGGGTGTGTTCTTTTGAATGCACCCTTTTTTTATGCTAAGTAGCGGAATGCTATCGGGCGTTGTCAATCGTATAGGATTTTTGAATATGGATTGGGCAGCATCGGTCGTATCCGGAGAGCCGAAGGCCCGCCATTCCCATCTGAAACCGGTGCTACTTCCGCTGTTCCTATAGTTGTTTGTAAGTCTGATTTATTCGGGCGTTGATGTGCTTTTGGTATAAGTGTAGATAATGGTTGTTTGTGACGGATTCTGCTGAAAAGCACTATTCTGCTGAAAAGCACTATATTTATTAGGTAATCAGGTAATCAGTCATTAGTCAATCAGTTAATCGGTTATTATGCCACGTGAGAATAATACGTCTACGTTTACTTCGACTTTAGCTTCAGCTTCCACTTCGGCTTCTACCTTCGCTTCGGGGTCTACCTCCGCTTCAGCATCTACTCCTACTTCCATTTCTATCAACAGAAGGAAATTCATTGCACAGGTAGCGGCAGCTGCGGGATCTGCTGTGGTGCTTGCATCTCCTTTAGCTGGTTTTGCTGCAGGATTTGCGCCTCTGACAGCGCCTAAGCCAAGGGCTGCGCAGGGAGGGATTACTGTGGGACAGATTATGGACCTGTTCATCAAAGAGGCGCCAGGTGCTCCTTTTTCCAGTACTATTGATACCTTGAAATCGGGGAACAGGGATGTTGTGGTGACGGGTATTGTAACTACGATGTTTGCTACGGTGGAGGTGATCAGAAAGGCGATTGCGCTGAATGCGAATTTTATTATTGCACATGAGCCTACGTTCTATAATCATACGGATGAAACGACATGGCTCGAAAAGGATGATGTATACCGTTATAAAGCTGATTTGCTGAAGAAGCATAATATTGTTGTGTGGCGTAACCATGATTACATACATAGTGTAAGGCCTGATGGTGTACGTAAAGGCCTGGTAGATCAGCTGGGGTGGCAGCAGTTTGAGGATAGTAGTCATGTGATCTACAATTTGCCGGCTGCTGTGACATTGAAGGCGCTGATTGAAGATTTGAAAAAGAAACTGAATATTGAAGCGGTGCGGTATGTTGGTGATCCGGAACAACAGTGTAAGAAAGTATTGTTATTGCCTGGTGCTTCCGGTGGTAGGAACCAGATTCAGCGTATTAGTAGTACGCAACCGGATGTGTTGGTATGTGGTGAGGTGGCAGAGTGGGAGACCGCTGAATATGTGAGGGATGCCCGGGCGGCTGGTAAACAGTTATCGTTGGTTGTACTTGGCCATATTGTGAGCGAGGAGCCGGGCTCTGAATTTATGGCGAAATGGTTACAGCAAAAATTCCCCGAAATCAAAACAACGCATATCCCAACAGGTAGTTCTCTCTCGTTTTTATAGCTGAAACGTCTATATTTTTTTAGATAGCGGCCCGGTGTGAGTGGGCTGATTATCATGTTGTTTATAGCTTTAAAGCCTCCTTTTTCTTCTATATTCTCATCATACTATTATGCGGGTTAGCTTGCGGTGATTATTTTCGACGCGGAAAAGCCATATCGCCATTCTCAAAAGAACCATTATTTATTCATCAAATCTCCCTCAAAATGAGAACTCTATTTTGGGCCTGTTGTGCCCTGTTCCTGTTCGCGTGTAACAAATCATCGCTGGAACCACAGGAACACCTGTCTGCTGACCTGCATACCAAAGCTGCGGTAGTGGTTAGCAAATCCACCGGCAAAAAGATCTTTATCCATTGGATGCCCTGGTTCGAAACACCGGCATCCAGGGGCGCATGGGGGTATCACTGGAAAATGAATACCCAGAACCCGGACATCATCGTCAACGGTAAAAGACAGATTGCTGCCTATTTTTATCCTAAAACAGGACCTTATGCTTCCGGTGACCCGGATATCATTGAGTACCAGTTGCTGCTGATGAAGTATGCTGGTGCAGATGGCGTATTCATTGACTGGCCAGGCACCAGGCAGCGGTATGACTATCCCGATAACCTGAGCAATTCCAATGCATTGATCAGTAAACTCAATGCTGTAGGATTACAATTCTCTATTGTACATGAAGACCGCAACTGGGACCCTGGTATGGCTTCCAGTGCTAATGGCGATTTTGTGTACATGCAGAACAACTACTTCAACCAGGGGAATTATCTGCGGAATGCTTCTAATGATCCTGTAGTGTTGAACTTCGGGCCCATCACTTTTCACACGCCTGCAGAGTGGAATACGATCCTGAATGGCATTAATCCACGTCCGAAGATCGTTCCGCTGTTTGGATTCACTAATGAAGTAGGCGCTAATAATGCCGGTGGTGAATTTCCATGGATCTACCAGGAACATCCGGGTGTGGTAGACCGCTACTATACACAGGCGGCCAGTTTCCCGCTGTCGATAGGTGTGGTTTATCCAGGTTTCAAATCCTTCTATGCAGCTGGTGGCGCCGATGGCCCTACCTGGGAGATCCCGTTTAATGGCACTTCCACTTTCTCTACCATGCTGGATAAAGCGCTCAACTCCAGCGTGAACATTATTCAGTTTGCCACCTGGAATGACTATGGAGAGGGGACTATCATTGAGCCTACCGATGAATATGGTTATTCCTTCCTGACCATTATGCAGCAGAAATTAGGTGTTCCCTACGGACAGCATGAACTGGAACTGGTAGCCCGTTTATACGGCTACAGAAAACAGTACGCTGGTAACAGTAGCGTACAGCAGCAGCTGAACCAGGTGTTCACTTATCTTGCTAATCTGCAGGTGAGCAATGCGGAGAATCTGTTAAACAGCATTGGTGGTCCGGTTAATCCGCCAACAGGAACCGGCGTATTGATCAAAAACAAGTGGTTGAATACTTACCTGTATGAAGAGAACGGACAGGTAAAATATAACGCTAACAACAGCGGTAATCAATACAGATGGGTACAGGAGCAGGTGAATGGTCATATCCGGTTTAAGAACGTGGCAACAGGCCATTACCTGAATATTGAGCACCTGTACAACTATGTGGAGAGTACAGATGTGCCTGATACTTTTTACAGCAGTTATTGGGTACTGGAAAGCTATAACGGTTATACCCGTTTGAAGAATGAGTGGCAGAATACTTATCTGAACCTGGAGAATCAGAGCGGACTGGCACAATGTACAAACGTGCCGGCTTTCTTTGAGAGCAGTCAGTGGATTTTACAGAATTAAGCACTCGTATATGGAAGTAACAGGGTGTATCGAAGTACGATACACCCTGTTTTTATTCGTATGCCTGATGGCGCCAGATAGTCATTAGACAATTCTCAACGCCTAATTTTACTTTTGAGTCTTCCTCTTTTTATTATCATTCAGATCTTAAGCTCTTTACAGGATTGACCAAAGCCGCTTTAATGGCTTTGAAGCTAATGGTCACCATCGTGATGAGGCCCATCAGGATAATCGATACTGCAAATACTATCCAGTTGATGTTAATACGGTAGGCGAAGTTCTCCAGCCACTTGTTCATGAGCAGCCAGGCCAGCGGTGTGGCTATGACCGCTGCCAGCGCGATCAGCTTCAGGAAATCTGCTGATAGCAGCGCCACAATACCCGATACAGATGCACCCAATACCTTGCGGATACCGATCTCTTTGGTACGTTGTTCCGCAGCATAGGTAATAAGACCAAACACGCCCAGGGAAGCGATCAGGATAGCCAATACAGCAAAGGAGATAAAGATCTTACCGGTACGTTCTTCTGCCTGGTATAACCTGTTAAAGTTATCATCCATGAAGGCATATCTGAAAGGCTGTCCCTGCATAGCTGGCCGTGCATGATACAGCTCACCGATCTTGCTGACGATCTGCTGAATATTCTTTGTATTGATGCGGAATGCCATCGTGCCGGTAAAGTTGCCTAATGTGAGTACAGCCGGTGGTGTTTTAGTGCGTAAAGAGCCTGAATTAAAATCTTTCACTATTCCGATGATCTTCATTTTTTGGTCGCCCCGGTAAAGATATTTGTCAGTGATATCTGTGAATCCAAGCAGGCGCGCGGCTGTTTCATTGATAATAAGCGATGATGAGGTATCAGTAGGCATATCTGCGGAGAAATTCCTACCCTTCGCCATCTGCATGCCAAGGGCGGGAATATAGTCGACGTCTACATACCATTCCGGAATACCTACCACCTGTCCGGGACTTCTCGCGGCATCCTTAGAGTAAATATTCGTGTTCATGTTAATGTCGGTAGGCAATGAATTTGTCATGGTACCTGCCGTAACTCCCGGGATCTTTAATACATCGTCTCTGAATCCTTTAGCATGTATCCAGAGAGCCTGTGTATTTTCTATGACCAGCACCTGTTGCCGGTTATATCCCAGTTTTTTATTGTGGATATAGTTCAGTTGATTGTATATAACCAGCGTGCCTACAATGAGCAGGATAGCAGCTGCAAACTGGAAGATGACCAGGCTGTTCCTGAGCCAGCTGCTTTTAAAACCGGTTGAGAGTTTGCCTTTCAGCACCTTTACCGGTTCAAAAGAGGAAAGGAAGAAGGCAGGGTAACTTCCGGCTAATAGTCCGACTATGACCACTATAATGAGCAATAAAGGCAGTATCCAGGCAAGAGATGCAAAAGTGATGCTGAGCGATTTTCCCGATAGTTCATTCAGGTAAGGTATTAGTAATGAGGTAATAACTATTGCAATGATCATTGCGCAACAGCTGGTGAGGACAGATTCAGCCAGGAACTGTATGATCAGGCTGCTTTTTTGTGAGCCCATCACTTTACGCAGTCCTACTTCTTTGGCCCTTCCGGCGGAGCGGGCAGTAGAAAGATTCATAAAGTTCACACAGGCGATCAGCAGTATGATGATAGCGGTGATGATGAAAATGTAGACGTATTGTATATTGCCTGAAGGTTCTGCTTCATTGGTCAGATCGGAGTAGAGGTGGATCTTTTTGAGCGGAATGGATAGATACCTGAAATGGCCTCCTTTTTTCTCCAGGTCTGAAAGATCGCTTCCTGTCATTTTCCTGAGGTCATTCTCCATGTATTTTTTAGTGGCCTGTTGCAGGTATCCGTCCAGTTGTGCCTGGGTGGTACCGGGACGTAACTGTACATATGTTACGAAATTATCGGCCATCCATTGTGCTTCCCTGCTTATGTCCACCTGTGACATCGCCCTGATGAAATCAAAGTGCAGATGGGATTGTGGCGGTACATCTTTAATCACTCCTGTAATAGTGTATTCGTTGATATTGTCAGTGTGTAAGGTTTTACCAACAACATCCACACTCTTGAAATACTTTCTAGCCATGCTTTCCGAAATAACCATGGAGAAAGGATTGCGCAAGGCAGTGAGCGGATTGCCGGCAATCATATGCAGGCTGAAGATGTCAAAAACGGTGGAATCAGCGAAGCAGACATTGTTCTCCAGCAGGGTTTCTTCTCCCTTTTTCACGAGTATATGTTCCTGTTGCAGAAAGCGGACATATTTTTCAACCTGCGGATAGTCCTGCTGTAGCATAGGTCCGAACAGGGCGGGTGTATTCCTTTCTTTAAATGTGCTGCCGTTCACCAGGAAGTCTGCATTGATACGATAGATACGGTCGGCCTTGCCATTGAAGTACTCATACCTCAACTCATCTGTTACAAATAGCGTGATTAATAAGCAGGTGGCCAGCCCTATGGCTAATCCAAAGATGGTGATGGCTGAAAAGCCTTTATTTCTCCAAAGGTTACGTATGGCAATCTTGTAGTAGTACCGGAACATTGAATGTAATTTAGGTCGGTGGCAATACGAAATATACGATAGTGCCGGTTCCAAGAGAATGCCAATTTGTAATTGTATTGGTAATGAGTTACTTAAAAGGATCTTTTTGATGTAAAGTGTCCGGTTTTGATATAGTGGTGTTCGCTTTTAGCTGGCGGTAAGGTATGAAAATTGCGGCACCACTTTTACATGGACGGGTTGCAGGAGCCCGTTTTTATGAATATCTTACCAGTACGCTCAAATTGTTGTATAAAACCCTTGTTATGAAGAATACCAGAAGACATTTTTTGCAAAACTTTACTGTTTCCGCATTGGCACTGACTGTTTTACCCCGGCTGGGAATGGCTGCTAAACCTGATTTCTATGAAAAGCCTTATGATGGTCCGGTATTACGGGTAGCTATCATGGGCCTGGGAAGTTATGGTTCCAGGGTGGCGGAAGCCATGCAGGCCTGTAAGAAAGCTAAGCTGGTAGGCGTCATCAGTGGTACGCCTTCCAAGATCAAAGACTGGCAGGGGAAATATAATATTCCGGAGAAGAACTGTTACAACTACGAAAACTTTGACAAGATCAAAGACAACCCGGATATTGATGCGGTATATGTGATCACGCCGAATGCGCTGCATCACGACCAGGTGATACGGGTAGCCAAAGCAGGCAAACATGTGATCTGTGAGAAGCCGATGGCCCTGAATGCGAAAGAGGGGCAGGAGATGGTGGATGCGTGTCGTAATGCGAAGGTGAAACTGCTGGTAGGCTACCGTATGCACTTTGAGCCGCATACACTGGAAGTGATCCGTATGCGGAATGCAGGAGAGTTTGGCAAGGTGCTCTTCTTCCAGGGCCTGTGCGGATTTAAGATCGGAGATCCTACACAATGGCGCCTGAACAAGCAACTGGCAGGAGGAGGTTCCCTGATGGATATCGGTATCTATGCGGTAAACGGTGCGCGTTATATGGTGGGAGAGGAGCCTGTATGGGTCACTGCACAGGAGACCAAGACAGATCATGAGAAGTTCAAACCAGGCGTAGATGAAACGATCGAGTTCCAGCTGGGCTTCCCCAGCGGCGCCGTAGCTTCCTGCCTGTCTACCTACAGCATGAATAACCTGGATAAGTTCTTCTTAAACGGAGAGAAAGGTTTTGCAGAGATGCAGCCGTCTACCGGATACGGGCCTATTAAAGGGCGTACGCATAAGGGAGAGCTGAACCAGCCTGTTGTGGTGCATCAGACATTGCAGATGGAGGAGATGTCGGATATTATCCTGAATGGTAAGCAACCTGTAGTGCCTGTGAATGGTGAGGAGGCTGTGAAGGATCTGAAGATCATGGATGGGATTTATCAGGCAGCGAAGACGGGGGGCAGGGTAAATCTGAAGCGCTGATTTTTTTACGCTAAAGGAGCTTCGGTTTCAGCATGGGATGTCGGTCGGCGCCTCTCTGGAATGCTATTCAGTCAGTTTTATTTGCGGCGCTTGCAGTTGTTTATATATGCTGGAGCCGGGAACGTGGTGAAGCAAGAGCACGCAGGAAACTAATTCATAAAGAAGGGGCTGTTTCAAAAATATTGAGCAGCCCCTTTTTCATTCG
The DNA here is from genome assembly GCF_900102545.1 of Chitinophaga filiformis. Classification (GTDB taxonomy): domain Bacteria; phylum Bacteroidota; class Bacteroidia; order Chitinophagales; family Chitinophagaceae; genus Chitinophaga; species Chitinophaga filiformis. The sequence continues at coordinate 949,015 of NZ_FNBN01000003.1, forward strand.
GGTAGCTGTTGATATCAGCCAGTCATTTAATCGAGCCGGCGTTTCGGCTTGAAAACCAGACTGACTATTTCTTTTTACGGATCTTCAACGCATAGACAGCAGTCGTGCCACTATCACTAACATCCAGATCTTTGGAAGTAACTGTTGCATCCTGGAGGTGAGGAGCTATCCCTTGCAGCATACGCCCTGCGCCTTTATACGTAGCCAGGGCGCCGGGGCTTCCGGCCACCCATGTCGTGTCTGCAAATATAGATGCAGAACTAATACCGCCTGAGGTAACGGTTGCAATACTATCCCTTACTACTTCCAGATTTTTCTGCTCGAGCACTGCTGTTTTTAGTCCAAGTGCATAGGCTGTGATACTAGCAGGCGCTGAAACCTCGTGATCTTTGCTGGCTGCAAACCATGAGGTGCCATAGGGGTAGGAATACACCAGGAGGTTAGCGTCTGACGCAACTTTTGCACCTCCTCCTATTAAAGTGTAGGCATTCTCAATAGTTACAGATGTAGCCGGATGAGACGCCACACTTGAAGTGTTTGAGAAAAGCCACATGTTGCTGGTCAGTTCCTGTTTTGTCATTCCGGTTACTTTCAACCCGATTGCATATCCATACAGTGTATGCACGAAGGTATGCATATGGTCTGTGGACGCTGCATGCCAGGTGGTGTAGTCCAGATCGGGGTACGCCGCCGTTAAAAATGCAGCAGACGTGGAAACTAATGGGGATGCTACAGCGCCTCCGCCAATTAAGGCGTAGCCATCCGGCACTTTAACATCCAATTGAAGGTCAGTGCCCGTGGTGTAACTGGTAACAATTGCTATCTGCACTGTTCCCGACCAGTCGGTTCCGTACTCAATGCTTTTCAATAGCGGACTTGCTGCTTTGCGGGCAGTAGTAACAGGGCTAAGTTTGCTGTCCTGAATAGCTTGCTCTTTTTTACAGGCGGTCATGCAAATGAGCAATGCCGCCCATAAGAGGCTCATTGATTTTGACATAAGGTGCTAGTTTAGTTGATTGGGGAATGAGGGATTAATACATGGATAGGGTAATATTCCCAGTGATTAGAAATTGGTTATCGCTTCCAATTTAATTACTTTCTTTTGGAATAAACAAAACTCTTCTTTATCCTAAATAGTTAAACAGTGTATAAGCCACAACTACACTACATAGGGGTTTCAGCAAGGTAGTGAAACTACTCATGCTATTACTTATTGCGACAATATTTAGATCTCTACTCTTATAGCATTAAATACGACAGGTGGTGTAAAGTGGTTTATTACGCTTAGTAGTACGCTGTCGCTCTTAATGGTTGGGCAGCTGGCTTATCAGGTAAAAAAAGATTGAGGATGCATCAAATTGCTTTTGGCACAATCTCTATGTTTTATTGTGATATATTTGTGGTATGAAAATCGGAAGACAGTTTAACACCCTAACCCTGAAAGAATATCTCTTCTTCATTGATAATCATAAGAAATATACTGATTTCAATACTCTGGGACTTTACAGGTCAATTACAGAGAATAAGAAACTGACGATGGAGGATAAGATCGCAGTAAGGGAGTATGCCCATCAGACGTTTAAAAAGTCATTTGATTTCCTGCAGATAAAAGACCCGCAAACGTATGTAGACGTGTTAACACTAGGGCAGGAGTTGACCAGGATAGAGACGAAGAAGATTTGGGAAGATATTAGAAGATACCAGCAAAAGACCATTACAGAAAAGCGATTTGGGCACAGGAACTTTGGGATTTATTCCAAACATTCCTGTGGCTATGATACCTGTTCTAAAAATGGTTTGATGATAAGACAAGGATCTTACATCTCCGACGGAGAAATTTACTTCGAATCAGATAGAAACAGGTACGCAGCGTGGGATAAATCTGATAGGCGCAGACAGGAACGGAAGAAAGCACAACAGATGATCCGTAAAATGCTGGAGAGTGAGTAATCACTCCTGCTTTGGCGTTTCCTCTTCTCTTTCTACTGTAATCGTACATTCTCCGACCAGCGCAGCTAATGCGCCAACAGCTGCCAGGATGGGGGCTAATATTACGCCTACTACGCCAATAGTTAAGGGGAAAGACATCAGTTCCTTACCTGATTTATCCGTAATAGTGATCTTTCTTACGTTACCTTCTGCAATGAGCTCTTTTACCTTTTTGAGGAGGTTTTCGCCGTGCAGGGAGAAGGATTCTTTAGTTGCCATGGGTTAAGATTATAAGTGATAATTTTGGTACAGGAAGTTACGATATTTTAGATAATATACTAGTGATAGTAACTATATTGAATATAAATAAGAACCTATGAAATTGAATTTAGATATTCCTGCCTTGAAGAAAAAGGCACTTATAGCTAGTGTAATATGCCATGCATCTAAAAGTTAAATTTTCTTTAAGAGGAAATGAAGTTGGCAAAATAATTATATTTGCCGCTGATTGCCTGTTATAAGGTGGCGGCATTGGAATGTGAATAGTTTAACCCACTTGTACACGAGAGCGTCTATTTCGTATTAACATAAAAAAAGAACAGTGAAAAATTTAATCGCCTCTATGATGGTGATACTTTGTGTACAAAGTATTGCCACTGCTCAAACGAGTACCTCAACAAAAAAAGCAACCATTGATTCTGTAAAATGGAAAGCCGACCATTATGTGATAGACAGAGATACCGCCTTTAAAGACCCGCGGCTTGCTATTAAGAAACTGATGGGTGGTAATAAAAGATTCGTTGAAAACAAATCTATCCGTCCACGGCAGGATGCACAAACCATTAAAAAATTAGGGTTTGGCCAAAAGCCTTTTGCAACGATCGTCAGCTGCTCCGATTCCAGAGTTCCTAATGAATTGATCTTTGACCAGGGTCTGGGAGATTTGTTTATTATCAGAACAGCCGGACAAGTATCATCGGCTGCATCTTACGGAAGCATGGAGTATGCGGTGTTGAAATTGTATAGCAGATTAATAGTTGTTTTAGGCCATACAGAATGTGGCGCTGTGGCTGCGGCTGTAGAAAGACCCGAAGATGTACCTGGCCATATTGTTACGTTAATTAATGACATTAAGCCAGCTGTAGCCAAATGTGCCAATATGCCCGGAGATCCTGTTAATAATGCTGTAAGACAGAATGTAATTGACCAGGTAAATGCACTCAGGGACTTAGACCCCATCTTACATAAAAAATATGTAAAAGGAGAGATCCTGATTGTAGGTGCTGTTTATGATATTCATACAGGAAAAGTAGAATTCCTGGATGAGACGATGAAAGATCTTCCTGAGAAAACCAAATAGTACCAGGTATTTAAACGAAGTATTTAATTCATAAGGAAGCCGGCCCAATTAACTGAGCCGGCTTCTTTTTGTTTAGCAATGCTTAGTTTTTGATAACCTTCTTCGTTGTTACAATGCCATTATGGATCAGTTTAACAATATACACTCCGGCAGGCAGATGGCTTGCAGAGAATGATTTGTTATAACTACCTGCAGAAAGATTCTCTCTGAATATAGCAGCTACCTGTTTACCATTGATATCAGATATCACCAGCGCAGTTACACCTGCATCTTTCAATGTAAATGCAACATTGGCATTAGTAGAAAATGGTGTTGGATAGATACTGAACTGGGTAGTGGATGGCTTCTCAGGTACAAGGGCCGCTATTTTCGATGAAGACTGACCGGTTCTCACCTTTATTTCAGTAATACTGTTCCATGCGTTTGCGGTATTACCATGTCCTACGATCCTTACATATTTGGCAGATCTGGCGGTAAATGTGAATGTTTCCAGTGCGGTGGTAGTACCACTGCTACGCAGGCCGGTAGCAGCTGAAGTCCACGCGCTGCCGTCGGTGCTGGTCAGGATGTCAAAGATGGCACTTCTCGTATTGCCGCTGTAGAATGCAATATCAACCCCGGTTACATTAGTAACTGAGCCAAGACAGAGTTGTATGTACTGGCCATCGCCGCTGGCCGACCAACGGGTAGCAAAGTTATTGTCCAGTACATTGGCCGGAACGTTACCGTCATCGCTGCTGGCGCTGGCAGGTTCGCATGCTGGTGGAGGTGGAGTAGTACCTGCCTCTGGTTTCCACCAGTTACCTGAGATGAACAGCTGACATAAGAGACTGTAAGTATCACTGTAGTAGCCGGATTTAGCCGTCTTGAGGAAATTCCAGCCGCTGTTAACGAAAGCCTGGTTGTTGCTGTTCACCACCGCTGCTGCTACAAATGGCGCTACGAATACAGCCTCTGGATCACTACCTGAAACAGTACCATTCAGCTGATAACCATCTTTCACATTCGCAGGATTACCACCGGTCTTACCAATAATCCAGGTAGCGATCTTGTTGGAAATGTTTTGCGCTGTGGTATTGCCATACAGGGCATAGTCCATTACAACGCGTAAAGGCACGCGGCAGGCGTTGTAGTTGTATTCGTTTGTCTGCGGACCTTCATCAATGAAATTTTTCGGTGCTGGCTCCGGAGGATTCTTTACCACGAAGTCAGAAATAAGACCAGTAGAAGGAGAGTAGGTAGCGCTGAACTGATTGTACACTGCATACAGGTTGTTGATGAGGTTCAGCCAGGTAGCATCGCCTGTCTCCTGGTAGAATGCACGCAGATGGCTCAGCATCCAGTCGGAAGGACGTGTATTCAATGCGCTTTTAGCGTCCCAGTCGCCCAGGTTCAGGCGGTTGGTAGAAGTGACATTGGCAGCTTTTAAGCCATTGGTGATCATCTTCTTTGCTTCATTGAGATAATTGATAGTGCCGTTGGAACCCCACTGATAATGCGCCAGGATCAGCGAATAAGCGATATCAATATCACCGTCTGTCGCGGAATCAAAATGCCCCTGGGCGCCGGTGGCATCTGCCACTACCCATCCCATCAGGTTGGTGTTGATACTGCTGTGGAAGGCCCGGGCAGTTTTGTACAATCCGTCGTAAATAGCGTGTGCGTTGGGATCATAACCAGCCATCAATGCGGTGATCACCATGCCATAGCCATGTCCCTCGGAGGTACCTAATGGTACAAAACCTTCGGCATCCCCACTGATCTCACCTCTTACATAATAACCTCCCGGAAGGGATGCAAGATTGTTTTTCAGGTACTTTGATTTCCAGTAATCATAGTAGCCGGCTACACTGGCGTTCATGGCTGCCTGTGTAACGTTGTTTGGTTTGATACAGTTTGGATAGGTGACTGCTTGTGGGAAAGGCTTGTTCTGCGCCTGCACAAGGAGGCTGGTAACACACAAGGTGCTGGTTACCAGTAATGAAGAGAATTTAGTCATATACGGTCAATTTTAAGGGTGCGGTTTTCCTGTTATAGGCTATTTTGAGTCGTGTTTCTATGGTTTATGCAAACGATTGCTAAAGTAAGAATAAGTACAATATAAATAAGCAAATTTATTTAAGTCAGTCGCCCGCAGCCTGCGGTTTTCCTACACTGTTTTTAATTATGAGTAAGGTCTTGTTTTGCTAAGGCATTGATAAAGATTAAATTTATCATCTGAAAGCAAATCTATCATTCATCCAATATTATGACTATGAGAATCGGAATACTATCATTATGCTTTGCCGCTCTTACGGGGAGCGTAAACGCCCAGATCAGCGCGCCAGATACTGTAAAAACTTCAAAGGGGCCGTTGGTGGTACAGCCGGTGGAACATGCCAGCCTGGTGCTCTCTGCAGCCGGTACTGTTATTTATGCCGATCCTGCAGGTAAAACGGAGAAGTTTAAGGGCCTGGCAGCACCGGATATTATTCTCATTACGGATATTCATGGCGACCATTTCGATTCAGCGGCTATTGCCTCTCTGAAGACCAGCAAGACCCGTCTGATCGTTCCACAGGCAGTGGCAGACAAATTACCGGCGTCTTATAAACCAATGGTAACGGTGTTAAAGAACTTTGGGGTGACTACTCAGAATGGTATTACTATTAATGCTATCCCCATGTACAACCTGCCGGAAACACCTGATTCCAAACATCCAAAGGGAAGAGGGAATGGATATATAGTGACCGTTGGCGGCGCCCGTATCTATATCTCCGGTGATACGCAGGGTATTCCGGAAATGCGCTCGCTCAGGAATATCAATGTAGCTTTCGTTTGTATGAATCTGCCTTATACCATGGATGTGCCGGAAGCGGCAGATGCTGTACTGGCGTTTAAGCCCAGGATCGTTTATCCGTATCATTACCGCGGTGCTAAAGGCTTAAGCGATGTGAATGCCTTTAAAGAGAAGGTAAATGCGGGAAATAAGAATATAGAGGTACGTCTGCGTAACTGGTATCCTAAGCAGTAATTAATGCAATTCATCGCTAAAATTGATATTGACAGCTTTTTCTGTCAATAGGCCGGTGCAAATTGGATTATAAGAACCGATTAGCTGTTCTGCTGAACAGCAGTGTGTAATGAGTTCTTTGTCATAGATTTTATTTTATCTTTGATTTTATGAGAAAGTATCCAATAGGCTTACAGGATTTTGTGAAAATAAGAAAGGAGGGCTTTTTATATATTGATAAAACTCAATCAATTCATAAATTGATTGACTCCGGGAATTATTATTTTCTAAGCAGACCGAGACGTTTTGGTAAATCCCTATTGTTGTCTACCATTAAGGAGATTTTTAGTGGCAATAAGGATTTATTTGAAGGTCTGTGGATCCATGATAAATGGAATTGGGAACAAAAGCACCCAGTGATACATCTCAGATTTAGCCAAATTGACTATAAAGAACTTGGGTTAACCGAGGCTATTAGTCGTGAACTCGATTTTTTAGCTAAAGAATTTAATCTTACGCTAACTCAAGATAGCCTTGCACTGAAATTCAGGGAATTAATCCGGGAAGTAGCGAAGATTGGCCGGGTTGTGATCCTGATTGATGAATATGATAAGCCCATTACAGATTACCTGGAGAATTTAAAAAAGGTAGAAGAGAACAGGTCAGTATTTAAAAGTTTTTATTCTGTATTAAAGGATGCTGATGAATATATTCGTTTGTTATTACTCTCAGGGGTAAGCCGATTTTCTAAAGTCAGCATATTCTCTGATCTGAATAACCTTTATGATATTACGCTTAATCCGCATTATGCCACATTGGTGGGAATTACTCAGCAAGAGCTTGAGTCAGGTTTTAAAGAAGAGATAATTGCTCTTCAGGAAAGCCAGGCTGATATTTTACAGAAATTAAAGGAATGGTATAACGGATATTCATGGGATGGCAACAGTAGAGTATATAATCCATTTTCTATACTCAATTTTATGGGGTCTGGGCGGATTCAAAATTTTTGGTTTCAAACGGGCACACCAACATGGTTAGTGAATCTGATGAAGCATAACCGGGAGTTTGAACTTGAAAATATACGGATTGGAGAAAATGCTTTAAGTAGTTTCAACGTGGAGCATTTAACTTCAGTACCGGTTTTGTTCCAGACAGGTTATCTGACAATTAGAAATTATGATGAAGAAGCGAGATTATATGAGCTTGGTTATCCAAATAGAGAGGTAGAAGAAAGTTTGACGGATGCCTTGCTAAGTGCGTATCGAAATGTATTCCCTGGAAACGATTCAATGGCAGTTACGTATGATTTAAGTAAGGCATTGAAAAATAATAATATGCCTCAAATGATCAAAGCGCTGGATATAATTATTTCCACTATTCCTTATGATCATTGGAAAGCTGAAAGCGAATCGATCTTTCACATCATAGTACATCTATCCTTTAAGCGCCTGGGACTTGATGTACGTAGCGAGGTACATAGTTCTACCGGTCGATGCGATGTGTTAGTATTCACCGATCAATATATTTTTGCTATAGAGTTGAAATTAAATGGTTCCGCGCAGGTCGCTCTTGATCAGATCTTTGAGAGGGGGTATTTGCGTCCTTATCAATTAGATGCTAGAAGGAGAATAGCCATTGGTATTAATTTCTCATCTGAGAAACGATCTGTTGAAGAATTTTTGGTTAAAGAAGCGTGATTTATAGGTTTTAGCCAAAGTGATTATATAGAGCCGGCAGCATATGCCGGCTTTTTTATGCCCCTGGAAAAATATCCATTAGGTTGGGAAATACTGTCATTCTCTACGGTGTTGTTTTGAACCATCTTTGTATCACAAAACGAAACAAACACAAACACAAAACAAAACACAAAAATATACGCACAATGAAAACGACATCAACTTCAAAATGGCAATTAAAGAGTGTTTTATTCACAGCTTTTGTACTGCTTCTGAGCCTCTTTTCCGTATCCTCTTTTGCACAGAAAAAGACCGCTAGAAATATTGTACTTGTTCATGGTGCTTTCGTAGATGGTTCCGGCTGGAAGAAAGTATATGATATACTGTCGAAGAAGGGATATAATGTAACTATAGTTCAGTATCCGCTTACTTCACTGGCAGATGATGTGGCAGCTACCAAACGTATACTGGACAGGCAGGATGGTCCCACTGTACTGGTAGGTCATTCCTGGGGTGGTACTATCATCACTGAAGCAGGTACACATCCAAACGTAGCTTCTCTGGTATATGTGGCCGCTTTCCAGCCTGACAAAGGTGAGAATACGCTTCAATGGGCTACATCATTGCCTGGCGCTCCTGAAGCCGGTATACTGCCTCCGGATGAAAAAGGATTTCTCTACTATGACTTAGCGAAATTCCATGCTGGTTTCGCCGCAGATCTGAGCAAAGCAGAATCAGACTTTATGGCAGCATCACAGGCGCCCATCTTTGGTGCAAGTTTTACTACACCTGTAGCTGATGCTGCATGGAAAACAAAACCTGCCTACGCCATTGTAGCTACTGAAGATAAGGCCATCGTTCCGGACATTCAACGTAATATGTACAAACGTGCTGGTGATAAAGTAACGGAAGTAAAAGGTAGTCACGCAGTGTTTATATCACGCCCTGAAGAAGTTGCAAAGGTGATCATAGCTGCCGCTGAAGGTAAATAGTTTTGGAAGAACAGACCGAGGGTTAACTATAGAGTGGATAACAAACAAAACAGGGCCGTAAATGGCCCTGTTCCTTTTTATGAAGTTAGTTCCTGTTTATTTTATAAAGTTAGTTCCAGGCTTTTTTCAGAGAATTCCGGTAAGCCTGCGGAGATGTATTGATAGCGTTCTTAAAATATCTGCTGAAATGATATTCATCTTTAAAACCAAGATCATAGGCGATCTCTTTAATAGGTTTGGAGGTCAGGTAGAGATCCCGTTTGGCTTCTACAATGATCCTTTCCGTGATCATATCAGTAGGTGTTCTCCCATAGTACTCTCTGACAATTCTTCCCAGGTTTTTAACGGTCATATGCAACAGATCAGCATACTCACCGGCACTATGTTTCTCCCGGAAGTATTTATCAATATAGGCTTTAAATTGCAGCAATGCATCCGATTCACCTGTTTGCTCTGTAGGTGCTGGCTTAACGGTGTCCTGCGATACCTTTATCCGGGTAACGTTGATCAGCAGGATCTTCAGGTAAGAGATCAGCAGGTCATGCTGTGCCAGCCCTGCTACCTGCAGTTCATTTTCCACCTGCGTGATCAGCAGCCGGATCATAGACGTCTCTTCGGGAGGAATATTGACCAGTGGCGTCTGACTGATGTTGTTAAAGAGAATACCATCACAGGCTACTTCCTTATGATGTTTGATAACACAGAAGAAGTCATGATGGAAATTCAGCATCACACCTTTTACATGTTCTCCAGTGACCATAAAAGGCTGGAAAGGGGCAAAGAACAGCATTGTTCCTGCAGCGATATTATACTCAGTGAAATCTGCCTTCAGGAGCCCTTCTCCTTCGTAAATCCATATAATGGAAAAGTAGCCTACGCGTTGTAGTTCCTTAAAAGGGGAGTTATCCTCAAAATGGATCATTCTGAACCCCATACTGCCGTCAACAGGGTTCTTAATCTCAAAAGCTGGTGTCGTTGTTGTTGCCATATGTAGTAAGCTTACCTGTTCTCTAACCAGGACAGGAATATCTGTACTTTTTCCTTATTGACCAATAATTTTTCAGGACTCGGAATGACCAGGTTAACGAGCATCTTCCGCGCAAAATAGTGTTCCACGTCTTTTATCGCCTTAAAATTAACCAGGTATTGCCTGTTCAGCCGGAAGAACTGCTCCGGCGATAACATAGCATGGATCTGGTCGAGCGACTGATTGATCATATATTCCTCCTGTTCAAAGGTCTTGATAACAGTTGCCTCATGTTTGATGTAAAAGAAGGCGATGGCATCTGTAGAGATGTTGACGTATTTGTTATTCCTGAACACCAGGAAGTTCTTCTTGCCGGCAGGTGGTGCTACTTTTGCCAGCAGGTCATTCAGCTGTGGAAGTGTATGTTGCTGGAAGAAGTTCTTCAGCTCATCCACTTTTTTGAAAGCATTGACAATATCATCTTTGGAGAATGGCTTCAATACATAATCAACGCCATTCGCTTTAAATGCATCCAGTGTATAGTCTTCAAACGCAGTACAGAAAACTACCGGGCATGAAATCTTCACTGCTTTAAAGATATTAAAACAGAGTCCGTCTGAAAGCTGGATATCCATAAAGATCAAATCCGGCTGTTCATTTTCAGAAAGATACTTAATGCTCGATGAGACACTTTGCAGCTTTGATAATATCTGCGCCTCCGGCCTGATTTTCGTTATCATGGTGGCCAGGGAAGCTGCTGCTTTGATCTCGTCTTCAATAATGAGTATATTCATTGGATCACTGGAAGTTTTACTTTAAATATGTTATCGTCTGATTCAATCATAATTTCCTTTTCCAGGAGATGATTATATCTTTCACTGATATTATTCAATCCTACCTTCATCGAAGTGCCCGGGTCCATTTTAAGCTGCACGTCATTCTCCACAATAATAAAATCTTTTTCAGAATAAAGTCTTATCTCCAACGGCTGCTCCAGCGATACAATGTTATGTTTGATACAATTCTCAATCAGCAGCTGCAACGTGAATGGAGGGATCATCGACTGAAGATAAGCAGGATCAATGTTATTGGTCAGATGAATACCATCTTCAAACCGTGCCTTCAGCAGGAACATATAAGCGTTTACGATATTCAGTTCTTCTGAGAGATGGATCAGGTCCAGTTTACGGCTTTCTAATGTGAAGCGGTAAAATTCAGACAGCTTTAATACGAAATCGACAGACTGTTTATCGTCGGTCTCTATCATTGTTTTCAGTGTATTGAGGCTGTTGAACAGGAAATGCGGATTGATCTGTTGTTTGAGCAGTTCATATTGTGCGCCGAGATTGTCTGATTTGGAGCGTTCCAGTTCTATGCTTACCTGCTGATTCTGGTAGTTCTGATACAGCAGATGCAGTATCATATAAAATCCAAGATTGATCATGATACCTCTTACTTCCACCATCAGCATTACAGGGCCAAAGTTCAGGTGTGAAAGTAACCACTGCTGGCAATAGGCTAGTAACAACATGATGCCTATCCCGAATAAAAGACTGGTGAACATCCGGGAGAGAGATATTCCCCGGTTGATATCTCGCCTGCTATAGGTGGGCAGCGTATAGATATTGTAATACCAAACAATGACAGAAAAGGAGAATGTTATCCCGGAATTGACAAGCGCTTCCGGTAAATTAAATGGCCGCTCCGCAATCTTAGGAACGGAGGCAATAAGTCCGAGGAACAGTGAGCTGCACCAGATGATCCAGGGAGATACTTTGAATGTTTTCTTATTCATCACACATTATGCTTTATAGAAATTCCGGGCCATTGGGCCAAAGATATAGTTTAATTTTTTCCGTCTGCTTATAAATTGTAGGCCCATTGATGTATTCAATCTTGTTTCTGTTGACATTTTTATCGTTGATAGCAGGGTAGGGCCGTCCTCCAAAGCTATAACAGTGTTAATAGCGGGAACAGGATGGATTGGGTTAACCGGACAGATTAAGGGGCGAAGTGGACGTTTCTGTCCGTCAAAAAAAGGTGGATTTATACCTTTCTGCATTTCAGTTTCAGCACTCCGGCAGCATGGGTATAACCGCCTCCGGCGCCATCCACAAAGTGAATGTGGTCGTCTTTCATATCGCGGACGTAGCAGGACATGACAGATTCTTTGCTCACATAGAAGGCATAGAAGATCTCTCCGGCCTGTTCCAGTCTGTTAAGTCTTTCTTCGAGGAGCAGTCGTTGTTGTGTGGTGCCTGTAATGACGGTATTAATTTTACCGTCTATGACAAGTGTATCAGACATTTCCACCAGCCGTGTAAGGTAGGTCCTGCCGGTTTTGGTCTGGAAATAGAGATAACCAAGTGAGGTGGTGATCCAGGCTTGTAAGAGTGAAAAGAGCTTCATGCTGCCAAACCTGGCGCGTATTTCAGATCCCAGTTTGGTAAAGGAGGCTTTGAGCCGGAGTTTTGATATAGAGATAGGCTGCCTTTTCTCAGGGGCGCCATAGATGTCATCGATATGGGCAATGACTTTCTGAAAGGCCTCGGACTGCTTTAGGACCTTGGTCGAAAGGACAATCAGGCTGACTACTTCATAGTGATTTTCCGGAGGTTTGATCTTGTCCCAGCGGCATTGCATACCACTCAGGTCTAATTCATTCCCGCCGGGCGTCTGACCCGGGAGGAGGTAGTCGTCTCCTTTGATGAGTTTCTCCGCATAACTGAGACCGTTGCCTAACAGGATGGGAATAGTAAGATTGCCGGAGCTGGTGAATTTACTGATCCGCAGTTCATGGCCGCGGGCGTAGATATCCCTGACGTCTACCAGGCCTGTCCGGAGTTCAATATTGAAGTTTTGCCTGGTATTATTCCTGTACAATAAAAGCGCTCCCATAGCGGCGTCTTTCACGGCAGGAGGGACTATAAAAGAAGCACCGTCCCCTCCGAAGAAGAAAGGGACGGTGATATTTGCTTTAAAACAGATGTTTAGTACTGCAACGATGCTCCCGGTGGCAATCAGGTTGACGGTTTCGTGCAATCCTTTTTGTACGACGGCCGTAGACCCTTTAATATCTGTTACAATAACGTGCCAGTTCTCAGGAACGGGATAGAATAAATGTTCTTCCGTCAGCAGCTCGCTGAGTGGAATACGATTGACTGGTAACCTGGAGTAGAACAGATCATTACTTGCTGACATAGTCCTTTTACGCCCTTTTTAAGGGGATTAAAAATGTAGTCTGAATTCGATATTCAGCGCCGGACCAGACTTATCGTCTTTTACTTTACTGTTGGGGATCTCACTGCCGTTTGAATGAAGCGTTGTTGTCTGCTGCAGGGACGACACGAGGATCTGTGCACCAAAGCTTGCCTTTTCCGGTATCACTTCAAAGAAGGGACCGATACCTGCCAGCTGGCAGAAAGCATGCCCTTTTATTTTGACATATTGTTCCGGCTGGCCTGGCAGAGACGTCATCGATTTCACGCTGATGGGTCCCCAGGTTGCACCTACTATTGGCGCCAGGAAGAATGTTTTTGAAAGCGGGATCATGTATTGTACGATCGGGCCTACCAGCATGCTGATACCACGGGTATAGATACCCTTGCTCTTTTTATCAGAAATGCTGATCCCTGCGGTGAGGCTCACCCCAACGGACAGCTTGTCGATAATGTGATATCCCCCTTTGGCGGATAGCTGAGCGGCCGTACCGATATATTGCCCCATAGGTGCTACAGATCCGCTGAGACCGAGACCACCGCCGATCCAGTAATCGCCTTTCCTGATCTTTAGAGAGTAGGCTTTTCCTTTGGATGGAGCTTTGGTAGCGTCAAGCGTTTGCGCAGAACAGGTGATAAATGGCGTCAGAGCAATTATCAGAGGTAGGAGGACAAAAAGCAACACGGCTTTTGCAGGCATTAGTCGTTGTTTGTTTTTCATGAAGGAAATTTGTTTGGTTGTAAAAATGTGAGACATATACCATTCCTTGTCATCAGAGGAAGTGCTGTCGGTAAGCAGTTGTATGTTTTCGCTTCATAGCATATCATTCACGTATATCTTGATATTTGTTAATGTGAATAAAGTGGTGTTTGAACCGGAAAAGGGACGTGAAAGCGTATATTTCACATGAACTTGAGTATTTGGTTGATAACTGATGGCCTGGGGCTTATTTTTGATTTAACTCCTTTTGCTACAGTGCTGTAAGCAAATGTAATAACTTCTAGGGAAAAGTAAAATCTTTTGAGTATAGATATTGAGAAAATCGGTTGCAGGGATTACGGCAACCGATCTGCCGGGTAATATTACTGAGGCGGTAAAAGTACTTTAGATACATGGGCAGAATATCCATCCAGAAGCGTCAAAATACCATTTTACCGGTTCCTGCGTTATCCTACTTTTGTGATGTTGAACAGGGGCTCATAATATAAGCAGCCCTCTTATTATCATTAAGTTAAATTAACCTTAATCTGCCAACACATGAAAGTATTAATGTTATTCATATCGATGCTGATAAGCGCTACGGTATTTGCACAAACACCCGAAGAAAAACTGCTGCAATTAAAGATCACATTACCGGAAGTACCGCCTGCCATTGGCAGTTATGTGGATGTACGAAGAGTCGGTAATCTGCTCTATTTATCGGGCAAAGGCCCCCGTAATGCCAACGGAGAATATACTACCGGCAAGCTGGGACAGGAACTCAGTGTGCAACAGGGCTATGACGCGGCAAAGCTAACTGCTATCAATCAGTTGGCAGTATTGAGAAAAGAACTGGGCAGCCTGAATAAAGTGAAGCAGATAGTGAAAGTAAATGGTTATGTGAATTGTACCGCTGCCTTTTCCGATCAGCCTAAAGTGATCAATGGTTTTTCTGATCTGATGATCCAGGTGTTTGGAGAACCGGGTAAGCATGCACGTACAGCTCTGGGCACCAATGCGCTACCCATGAATATGGCCGTAGAGGTGGAGATGATTGTGGAGGTAGAGTAGGGGCGTCCCCGAAAGGTAACAGCGTTTTAAACTTTTTAGCATTATCTTTCGCTCTTTATAAATACTCCCTATACAATTACTATGCGTACAGTCGTACTGTTACTATCGGTCATGTTATTGACTCAGTGCACTCCCAACAAGGGAATAATGTCACAACAAGAGTTTGCAAATGAATGTATTGATGCATTCAGAAAAAAGTATCCTGATGTTTCGTTTACGCTGGAGTCGGATTTCAGCATCAGCGGTAAAAAAGGTGACTTGGGTATGAAGTTCAACCTGGACAACATTTACGTGGCTTATGAGGCACAACCTGGTTCCCTGAAGACTATTATTGGCAACTATTTAACTATTGCTGAACGGGGTTTTACGGGAAAAAAAGGCGCTTTCCTAGCCAGTATTATACCTGTCATAAAGCCTGTTGAATACCTGGATGGCATAAGAGAGGCGACTAAGTCGGATTCGGTTGGAATCATCAATGAAAAATATAATGATCAGCTGATCGTTGTCTATGGACAGGATTCAGAGGCCAGCATTGAATATCTGAACGTTAAAGCATTTAAGGAGCTGAACATTTCAATGGATAGTTTGCATCATATCGCTATGGACAATTTGAAAAGAGTAGTGGTAAGTCTCAACTGGGAGAGCGTAGACGGAATTCATTTGATTAAAACAATAGGCGGTTATGAATCCAGCCTTATTCTGTTCCCGGGATTATGGACAAAAGACGACACCATATCTGTTGAAGGAGACTGGGTGATCGCTATTCCTACCGGTAATGTACTCGTGGCAACAGGAAGCAAGAACAAAGAAGCACTGGCAAAAGTTAAAGAGGTGATCACAAAATCTTATAAGGAAAGTAATTACCGGATCTCCGATAAGCTGTTTAAGTGGAATGGGGATAAGTTTGAGTTGTTCAGGAATTGATATAGGCTGATTTTATTCTTCGAAATAATAACGTAATGACGGCAGGCGCTTTTACTTTTCATACTATTTCAGCCAACTTAACCGCGGACAAAAAATATTCTACTGCGTGCTGCTGTTTAACGGAGAAACTGACAACGGTGGCGTATATCAGTTCTTCTTTAACCGTCCGGAGTTCAGCTTCGCAGTGCTGGAAAGCTTCAGGGAATTACAACTGGAATCACTTGCCGGGGATTATGCTGCCTGTCTGGATGAGTTGATGAATACAACTGATAGCTATAACAACAGGAAGCGTACATTCAATGATGAAGGCAATAGTTGGGAACAAAGATGGGAAGCTTTCCGCGAAGGATATGGTGAAATGAAGTCTGCAGCTAAGATAGAGGCTTACTTTTATGATGATGGTTTCAAAATGGCGTTGTATAAAACAACGGTAGAGTATATTGATAAAAATATATCATTGTTTGTGAAGCAATAAGATGGGCTTTATGAGTACAGTGTTATACAAAAGGCAACTTACCGGATAAATTAAGTTAAATTTGTATAACACTGTTAATCAAAACCCATAATCTATGAAAACCAGATCTTTCTTTTCCCTCATCGGGACGTTATGTCTACGCACCGTCCTCCTGCTGACATTAACATTTGCAACTGCGGACGCAGTGCAGGCTCAGGCCACAGTACCCTTCACATTACAAAACAACTCATCGTACGCCGATGGGAATATTTATGTCGCCGTTGTCGGAATTATCAACGGCAATCATGTATGGATCAATCCGAAAACCGGTACCGTCAATCTGATGAGCGTGTCCAACAACACAGTACCCGGACCGGTTATCAACGGTAATCAGGGGCCGGGAAACAACGGGTTATATGCCAATTGTTTCGCTAAGCTCAGTGAGATTCCTAACAAGATCATCAACATTCCCGGTATTGAAGGATGCCGTATTTTGATCTCCTTCAACTCACAGCTGTATCTCTACTTCTTTGGTGCTTCCGGCGCACCGAGTGGTTATGCAGCGCCAAACCTGGCTAATCCGACAGACCCTAACCAGGGAATCCGGTATGAGACAATTGAACTGACCAATGCCTCCAATGGTCTTTGGGTAAACACTACCCGTGTTGACGGGTATCAATACCCAATGGGCCTTGAAGCCTGGGGCAATGGTGGCTTCTATCAGAAAGTCGGCGAAGTAATGACACACGCGCAGATCCTTGCACAATGGCAGGCTACAGCACCATCTGAATTTGCAGGCTGCTATGATGCTACGAATGGCATCATCAAGTTCCCGTCAAAAACAACCGCCTTCCAGCCTGGCGGCGCACAGGGAAATTACTTCGGATCTTATGTTGATGCTATCTGGTCCAGGTACAGCGGTGGTAACCTGGTCTTCAATGCAGGCGATGCCGGTACCTGGAGTGGAAGGGTATCTGGAGACGTATTCACCTTCACGAGAACTTCCGATGGAAAGGTGGGCACTATTGCCCGTAAACCTACCAACATTGAAGTGATGGAAGGTAGCGGCGTAATGGCTTCCGGCGGCGAATTTGACAAGGTAGTGCAGGCGCAGATCTGTGCAGCTATCAACCGTCATGCTATCAACCTGAACCTGGCTACCGGTGCTACGCAGGACTTTGCCACTGCATCAGGCTATTATCAGACTTCTCCCTACAACTGGTATTGCAAATTCTGGCACCGCAGCGATATCAGTTTAAACAGTCTGACTTACGCCTTCTGCTATGATGATGTATTCAATCATTCATCAACAGTCAATGCACCTTCACCACAGCGCGTAACTATTGCTATTGGTGGTTATGCAGGTCAGACGCCAACGGGTCCGGTTGTTACTTACAGGGACTGTAACTACACAGGTACTGCAGTAGCGCTCAATCCCGGATCGTATACACTCAGTCAGCTGATTGCACTGGGTATCCCGAATGATGCTATTTCCTCTATCAAAGTAGCTGCAGGGTATAAAGTGACCTTCTACCAGGATGACAATTTTACCGGCTCAACACTGGTGCTGACAGGAGATGATGAATGCCTGGTAGACAATGGATGGAATGATGTAGCATCTTCTGTAAAAGTAGAATCCAATACTACTTCTACTTCAACTGTTATACAGGCTGAGAGTTACAACTATATGGCCGGTGTAGATGTAGAAGCAACAACTGATGCAGGTGGCGGACAGAACGTGGGTTGGATAGATGCAGGCGACTGGATGTCTTATGCCGTGAATATCCCGTCAACAGGTACTTACAGAGTGAGCTATCGCGTAGCCAGCCCTAATTCCAATATGTCCCTGCGACTGGAAAAAGATGCAGGCGCTACACAACTGGGCACCGTTGTGATACCTAACACCGGCGGCTGGCAGACATGGACAGATGTTTCACATACCGTATCATTGCCAGCAGGAAGCTACAATATCGGTATCGCTACAACAACCGGTGGTTTCAACCTTAATTATCTGACCATTACCAATGTTTCTTCTGGAAGAGTAGCCATGCAGCAGAAGCTGGCAGTAGATGAAACTACACTTACACTGTCGCCTAACCCTGTGAAGGATCAGCTTTCTATCCGTGGTAATGACAAAGTGAGCACCCTGCGTATCTATGATATCAGCGGACGCGAAGTAATGAGGGTGAAAAATCCTGGTAGCACGATCAGTGTTTCATCGCTGAACACCGGTGTGCATATTGTTGTGATGGAGCGTAAAGATGGTACGCAGAAACAGGTGAAGATATTGAAGCAGTAAGTCTTTGAACGAAGTACGTTTTAACCGGCTATCATTGTAACGTGTCGGATAACAGCAGTACCCGTATCAATACTTATAAGATACTGTATTAAAAATAGAAAAATGCCCTGCATCTCCTGTTAAAAGGAAATGCAGGGTATTTTGTTTTGCTTTCCTGAGAAAAGTAATGTCATCAGAAGGAATATTTACTATCTTACAGATAGATGCCAACCATGAGCAGCGTGCATCGCAGTAAATATAAATGTTCGGGAGACGATATCAAGTAACGACTGTTATGAAAAAATTGTTATACACTGGCCTGTATATCCTTTACCTTTCCTTTTGTACAGGTATTGTTCATGCTGCTCCCAATCCGCCTATTATTCATCTTGGTATTGAACAGGGATTATCCAATAATACCGTCCGCTGCATCATGCAGGACCATTATGGCTTCATGTGGTTTGGCACCTATGATGGTCTGAACCGCTACGATGGCCAGGGATTCAAAGTATTTCGCAGTAAACTGAGCGACTCCAATTCGCTTGTGAACAATATCATTACCGCTATCATTGAAGACAGTCATCATTATCTCTGGATTGGCACCCGTCAGGGGCTTAGCCGCTATAATCCGCTGCTGGGAAATTTTACCAGCATTGCTTATGGCCGGCCCGCCCAGAAAATAGCCACGGTGATCAGAAGTGTGGGCGCCGATAAAGACAACAATATATTCATAGGCACCGAGGGGTTGGGCATGTTGCTTTGTGCGCAGGGAGCTACTGTGGCAAGCGCAGTACCGCTGGTCCTCGATGGGAAGCCTACCGGCAAATATGGAGTACATAGCATATTGACGGATGGAAAGAACCGCATCTGGGCGCTGGTACAAAATAAGGGACTGGCATTATACGACACTGCCTCCCGTAAGCTGCGACTGGTAAATACCGAGTTGCCTGCCGCTGCCTGTTTTGCTACAGATGGTAAGGATATCTGGATCGGATCTGGTGATGCGGTATATGCTTATGATATTGCTTCAGGGAAGGTCGCTAAAGTATTTGAAGGTGTTGCACAATCGCCGGAGCCTGGGATGGTACTCGCCCTGATGTTGACCAAAGACCGTCAGCTCTGGATTAGCACAGAGACAGGTAGTATTTATACCTGGAACAGGTTGAGCGGTCAGGTAAATTATATCAGGTCTGGAGAGGGAAGAGATGAGCTGACAGGGGGCGCTATTCATACCATGTATGAAGACAAGGCTGCTGGTAAATGGATCGGTACGCTACGCGGAGGTATCAATATTATCGGCCTGCAGAAAAGCCGCTTTTTGACTATTCGCCGGGAGCCGGGCAACAGTAATACACTCTCGGGGAATGTTATTTCTTCTTTCTATGAAACGCTCGACAGCATTCTCTGGATCGGTACTGATGGTAATGGTCTGAATCGCTGGAACCGGCATACCAATACTTTTACGACATACATGCATAATCCGGGGAACCCACATTCCCTGGCCGACAATTTTATCACCTGTCTGGCGGGTGATGACCGGCAGCATGTATGGGTGGCTACTTACACCAAAGGCATCCAGCAGTTTGATATAAGAACACAGCAGTTTAAGCACTACGCCTGTATGAATCCTAATACCGGCGCAGAGAACAGGGTTGTGTTTGTGTTATATACTGACAGTAAGGGAGGGCTATGGGCTACCACCCTGCGCAGTACGGGTATTTATGGCGCCTTGTATCGCTACAATCCCGCCAAAGATGCTTTTGAAATGTTTGATGATACCCTTTCAGATCTTTTCGCCCTGCAGGAAGACAGTCAGGGGAATTTCTGGGGTGGTAATCTCACGCAGCTGGTAAAGATCGACAGAGCCGGTCACCGGCATCAGTTCTATCCCATCGGCCATACTATCAGGGCTATCAGGGAGGAAGGAAAGCAGTACCTCTGGGTGGGTACCGAGGGTGGCGGACTATTCCTGTTTGATAAGGTAAAAGGTGCCGTTATTGCCCGTTATACTACTGATAATGGTCTGTGTAACGATGCTATCCTGAACCTGCTGGATGATCATCATGGTAATCTATGGGCCAGCACTTACAACGGACTGTCGAAGTTCAATATGGCTACCCGCACCTTCATCAACTATTACCAGGGTGATGGCCTGCAGAGTAACCAGTTCTTCTACAATGCGGCACAAATGCTCCGCTCGGGAGAAATGGCTTTCGGTGGTATTAAGGGTCTCAGCTTGTTTTATCCCGGTCAGATCCAGAGTGATCACCGGCAGCTGAACCTGGTGCTGACAGATATTTCCGTTAATAATTCACCCCTGGAAAAGAATGCAAAGTTCATCGAAGATGTGACGGATGATGCGGTGCAGTCCATCGAAGTACCTTACAATGAGGCCGTCTTCTCCTTTTCCTTTACAGCTTTGGAATATGCTTCCCCGAGGAGGATCAGCTATGCCTATTATATGGAGGGATGGGACAAGGGATGGAACAATGCCGGTAACACACGCTCCGCTACTTACACCCACCTCAATGAGGGGACTTATACTTTCCGCGTAAGGTGTACCAATGCAGAAGGGATCGGGAATCCACAGGAAATAGCACTTAGTATTACTGTGCTGCCGCCGTGGTACAGAAGCTGGTGGGCCTATCTCTTATATACTGCACTTCTGTCGGGTGGTGTGTACATGTATTTCCTCTATAAGATGCGTCAGAACCGTCTGAAGTATGAGATCCGCCTGGCGCATATCAATGCACAGAAGGAAAAGGACCTGCACGAGAAAAAGCTCTCTTTCTTTACCCATATATCGCATGAGTTCAGGACGCCGCTTACGCTTATCATTAATCCGATCAGGGAAATGCTTTCCCGTGTGGAAGAAGACGATGGGCGGGAGGAACTGAATACAGTACACCGCAATGCCCGTCGTTTATTAAGCCTGATAGACCAGCTGCTGTTGTTCCGTAAGGCAGATAGTGAGGCGGATACACTGAAGGTAGTGCAGCTCGACTTCGCGCATCTCTGTAAGGAAGTATACCTCTGTTTCATCCAGCAGGCGAGGCTCAAGAAGATAGACTATCGTTTCGACTGTCCTGATACGCCTATGGAAATGTATATGGACCGAGAGAAGATAGAGATCGTGCTTTTTAACCTTGTGTCGAACGCCATCAAGTTTACACCTCCCGGTGGCACGGTGACCTTTACGGTACAGGAGAAGGACGACAGTGTGCAGGTGGAGGTGACAGATACAGGATGTGGTATTCCCCCGGAAGTGGGCGACCGCCTGTTCCATAAATTCTACCAGGTCAAAACCGGGCAGACATCCGGAGGTTTTGGCATAGGACTGTTTCTGGTGAAGTACTTTATAGACCGTCATGCGGGGATGGTCGCCTATGAAAGCAAGGTAGGAGAGGGCACCTGTTTCCGGACTGTCCTGCTGAAAGGAAAGACGCATTTTGGCAGTGAAACCATCTTCACCGATATCCCTGAGGAATCTATTTTCCTGCGGGAAGAACTAGCGGAAGAAAGTGTGCCGGAAAAGAAAGAGACCAGTCTTGCGACGCTTGTCACAGAGCGGCAGTCAATATTGATCATTGACGACGATGAGGAGCTGCGTAAATATGTGGCGCTCCTGTTTGCCGACAGCTTCACCGTGCTGGAGGCATCGAATGGGGAGGACGGTCTGCAACTGGCGGTCGACTCTCTGCCTGATGTGATCATCAGCGACATTACCATGCAGGGCATGAGCGGGTTGGAAGTCTGCGAAGCCATTAAGGGTAATGCAGCCCTGAGCCATATCCCGGTGATCCTGTTGACAGCCACCACCGCTTCAGACATCCAGCTGAGAGGGATTGAAAGCGGGGCGGACGATTACATTACCAAACCCTTTGAGAAAGACCTGCTGAAGGCCCGCGTGCTGGGTATACTGAGGAAGCGGAATACCCTGCAACAGTATTTCTATAATGAGATCACGCTGAAAAGGAATGACCTTAAAGTGTCTGTAGAGTACAAGGAATTCCTGGACCGCTGCATTAAGATCGTGGAAGCACACATAGATGACGACAACTTCTCTATCCGTACCCTGGCAAGGGAGGTGGGGATGAGTCATTCGGGGCTTTATAAGAAGGTGAAATCTGTCTCCGGTCAGTCCATCAATGGATTTATCCGTTTTATCCGCCTGCGTAAAGCTGCCGAGGCCATGATCAGCACAGAACATAATATCGGGGAGATTGCTTCGATGGTTGGCTTCAATAACATCAAATACTTCCGTCAGCACTTCAATGAGCTTTTCGGTATGAAGCCTTCTGAATATATCAAAAAATACCGCCGTCCTTTCCACAACACCCACCATGTGAACATCAAAGGAGGTAAGTAAGGCGAAAAATATACCCCTTTTTTCCGAATCCGTTCCCCTTAGGCCCTGCCTGTGCCGGGTATTTTTGTATGCAATGAAAAACTGAACAAAATACCGGGATACGGAGAATCACATGAAAGGATATTTGCTCTTCTTCGGCATGTTAATAGCGACCACGTGCTATGGACAGTCAGCCGCACCCATAACAGGCACAATGACAACGGTGCAGTCGCCTGATAAGAATCTTACCGCCAGGTGCTACCAGGTAAAGGAAGCTTATGGCAATACGCTGTACTACGAAGTAAGCTACAAAGGCAGGACCATTATCCGGCCTTCAGCACTCGACATACGGTTGGACAACCACATTACTGAGAATGCCATGGCGCTGAAGGTGGATACCTTCACCCGCTGGACAGCCAATCTGGTGGTGAGGGATATCAGCAGCAGCACCCACGATACCAGCTGGCGACCAGTAGCCGGAGAACAATCTATTATACGGGATCATTATAACGGTGTCACCATATCCCTGCAAAAGGACAACAATCCTGATTACCTGATGAATATCGAGATGCGTGCCTATAATGAGGGCATTGCATTCCGGTATTACTTCCCCGAGAATGCAAAGGGTTCTTACTATCGTATTACTGTGGAGCATACGGAGTTTGCCCTACCGGAAGGCGCTACCGCCTTCCATGCATTATGGGGACAGGCAAAATACCAGGAGTTGCCTTTACGCAACTGGCCTGGTCCGGCAGAACGTCCGCTGACATTGAAACTACCCGGAGGACTTTATGCTTGTCTGGCGGAGGCGCAGATGGTAGACTATGCAAAAACAAGGTTCTCCCTGAGCCCTGATAAGCCCAATACGGTTGTAACTGATCTCTATACTTCTGCTGATCTCATCTCGCCATTTGCCACGCCCTGGCGGGTGATCATGGTGGCCGAACGGCCAGGGGCACTGCTGGAAAACAACAGCATCCTGCTGAACCTCAACCCACCTTCCCGTATCAGGGATACCGGCTGGATAAAACCCGGTAAGATCATGCGGGTAATGACACAAACGACTGCCACTGCAAAGGAACATATAGATTTCGCTGTAAAGCATCACATGCAGTATATCCTGTTTGACTGGAAATGGTATGGTAATGCGTTCAGCTTTAACTCTGATGCTACCAAAGTAGCCATCTCTGATTTCGATTTGCCTGCTATCATCCAGTATGGAAAAAAGAAGGGGGTAGGCATATGGTTGTATGTCAATCAGCAGGCCTTGCTGGCGCAGTCAGATTCCTTGTTCCGGGTATACGAGCAGTGGGGTGTGAAAGGTGTGAAGTTCGGCTTCGTGCAGGTAGGTTCCCATCGCTGGACTACCTGGCTGGAAGATATGTTCAGGAAAGCGGCAGAGAGCCATATCATGGTGAACGTACATGATGAATGGCGCCCTACCGGCGAACAGCGTACCTGGCCTAATCTTATGACGGCAGAAGGTATTCGTGGTAATGAAGAAATGCCGGATGCGACGCATAACACGGTATTACCTTTTACCCGTTTTATTGCTGGTCCGGCCGACTACACGATCTGTTATTACGATAATCGCATCAAGACTACCCACGCACATCAGTTAGCGCTGGCGGCTATATATTACAGTCCCCTGCAAACCCTTTTCTGGTATGATAATCCTGACCTGAGCAATGGTGAACCTGAATTGGAATTCTGGGATCATATACCTGTTACCTGGGATGAAACCCGTGTGCTGCAGGGCGCGCCGGGAGAGTATGTTGTTGTGGCCCGCAGGAAAGGCGCACAGTGGTTTATCGGTGGCATCGGCAACAATGCTGCAAGAGACATTCATCTCTCATTTGATTTTTTACCCAAGGAACAACCCCTTACCGCAAAAATATATACGGATGATTCAACTGTTAACACCCGCACAAAAGTGAAGGTGGAACAGCGAAAGGTAAATGCATCAACAGCCATGGATTTTAAGCTATCCGCTTCCGGCGGATTTGCGGTGTGGGTCTATCCTTAAAAACCTGGATAACATCCTTTATTAAAACCCACGATTTATGAAAACATGTACTTCCCTCGTACAAACCGTCCTATGCTGCCTGTTGCTAACAACAACCCTTCAACTGGCAGCACAAACCTTTATTCATCCCGGCCTGTTGCATACAGAGGCCGACTTTGCCCGTATGCGTACAAAAGTGAATGCCGGCGCCCAGCCCTGGAAAGGCAGCTGGGATGTTCTTATCGCCAATGGCCGCTCACAACTTAACTGGACTGCTCGTCCTGTAGATACCGTCCGCAGGGGTGGCGACCGCCAGAATTATGGTCAGCTGATGAACGACATTGCCGCTGCGTATCAATTAGCCTTACGCTGGAAGATTACCGGCGATGTGGCTTATGCTAACAAGTCGATCGAGATCATGAATGCATGGTCATCTACCCTGCAATTTGTGACCGGCAATGCAGACAGATTTCTGGCCGCCGGTATCTATGGCTACGAGTTTGCCAATGCAGCTGAGATCATGCGTACTTACAGTGGCTGGGCCACTGCTGATTTCGAGCGCTTCAAAGACATGCTGCTCACCAAGTTCTATCCGCTCAGCGACGACTTCCTGAATGATCACAATGATGCCTGTATCACTAACTACTGGGCCAACTGGGACCTTTGTAACATGGCCTTCATCCTTTCCTTAGGTGTACTTTGCGACCGCCGTGATCTGTACAACCGGGCGATCGACTATTTCAAGAACGGCGCTGGTAATGGCGCTATTACTCATGCGGTGTGGTATCTGCATTCCTCTACACTAGGGCAATGGCAGGAGAGTGGCCGCGATCAGGGGCATTGTACATTGGGTATTGGCCTGATGGGAGCCTTCTGTGAAATGGCCTGGAACCAGGGGGATGATATGTATGGTTACGACAACAACCGCTTTATGAAAGGAGCAGAGTATGTAGCTAAGTACAACATTGGCGACTCTGTGCCTTATGTTACCTACAACTGGGGCACTGGGCAAAACTGTGCTGCGTCTTCCCAGACAGTGATCTCTGCTTCAGCCAGAGGGAATATACGCCCTGTATGGGAGATGGTGTACAACCATTACGCCAATCGTATGGGACTGTCTGTTCCGGCAATGGCAGCTTTTGCTGCTATTCACCGGCCTGAAGGCGGTGGTGGTAACTATGGCACTGCCAGTGGTGGTTTCGATCAGCTGGGTTTTGGCACACTGACTTTTACGCGCGATCCTTTGCCTGCGGGCGGTCCTGCGAATGGCACCTACAAGATCTTTGCGCGGCATAGCGGGAAGGCGATGGATGTGGCGAATAATGGGACTGCAAATGGTACGAATGTGCGTCAGTGGACTTCTAATGATTGTGCGTGTCAGCAGTGGGAAGTGACTAATACTGGTAATGGGCAGTATACGATTGTTGGTGTTGGTAGTGGGAAGAATCTTGATGTGAATGGCGTGAGCACTGCGGATGGGGCGAATATACAGATATGGCAGTCGACAGGGGCGAATAATCAGCGGTTTACTTTTACTGCTACTGGTGGTGGGTATTATAGGATAACGCCGGTGCATAGTGGGAAGGCGGTGGATGTGAATGCGGGTGGTATGGCGGATGGGGCGAACATTCAGCAGTGGACTTACAATAGTGGGAAGAACCAGCAATGGCAGTTGGTGCCGGTTGCTGCCGCCGCTGCTCGTATGGCGATGCCGGTTGCGGATGTAGTGGAGGGTCTTACTGTTTATCCTAATCCTGTGGTGAATAGTGTGACTGTTATGATACCATTTTCGAAAGGTACTGCTGATGTTACGTTGAGCGATGTGACAGGTAAGGTTTTGTATAGGGCGCGGGAGGCTTCGCGGAAGCATGTTATTGATATGAGTGGTGTTGCGCCGGGTACTTATTTTATTACTATTAGTAATGGGGTGGAGAAGGTTACGAGGAAGGTTGTTAGGTGACAGTTTATGCTGAGAAGCTTTGGTTTTTTGCCGCTAAAGTAACTTCGGTTTCAGTGAGTAGTGCGTAGGTAATAGTTTCCGCTAGAGTAGCTGTGGTTTCAGTGAGAAGTGCATAGGTAATAGCTTCCGCTATAGTAACTTAAGTTGCTTTGGTTTTTTGCCGCTAGAGTAGCTTCGGTTTCAGCATGGGATGGCGGTCGGCGCCTTTCCAGATGTCGATTGAGCGTTGTCGAGCGAATGGAGGTTTGAATATAGATTTAACAGCACCAGTCGTATCACCCGAAAGCCGAAGGCCCGCCATTCCCATCTGAAACCGGTGCTACTTCCGCTGTTCCTCGTGAATGGAAAGGCGGTAGTATGTTAGGACAATACATCGAAATAACGTTCCTGAAAAATGAAGAGGGTATTAGGATGCATCGAAAAACATATCTGAACAGAACACATGAAAACTAGTCAGGACATCCCACATACCTTTTACGCACCATAACGACCCTTTATTCAATAAATCTGATCGCAATTAAATGAATTACGACCTACAATGTTTTCTCTTGCCATTCCCGAGGAACAGCAGAAGTAGCGGGCGGTTTCAGATGGGAATGGCGGGCCTTCGGCTTTCCGGTGACACGACCGGTGCTGTTAAATCCTTATCCCAAATCCAATACGATTGATAATGCTCAATAGTTATTCAGAAAGGCGCCGACCGCCATCCCATACTGAAACCGAAGCTACTCTAGCGTAAACTATTACCTACGCAATTCTGCGCATAACGTTTACTGAAACTACTCTAGCGTAAACTATTACCTACCCATTCTGCGCATAACGTTTACTGAAACTACTCTAGTGTAAACTATTACCTACGCAATTCTACGCATAACGTTTTACTGAAACCGAAAACACTTAGCCTGAAAACCCCGAATCTCTGCACGCTAAGACAGTTACTTCGTTTTAATCCGTATCACAGTAAACGAGTACGGTGGCAACTCTGCATTGAACTTGTCGGTAACCGGATAACTGGACACAACAGGCCTGGCATCTTTGCTATCTGGACTGCCCTGGAGCACAGTTTTTACGGCATCGGCATCTGCAATGCTGATACCGCTGAGATCAATGCTGGATTGAACGGCCTTTGGCAGGAGGTTCACCATTTTTATGATGACAGCTTTGCCCCTGGTATCTTCTACGGTGGAAACAGCGATCCGTTCTCTTACGTCTTCACGGTTCATGTCGTTAGAGATGGTAATGGTACCTGGCAGGTACTTGTCGCCACTATTGGCGCCGTATAGTTGTTGTACGAAATAGTTGACGGTTGGCTTTACGGTGGTGTTGTTGAAGTAGATCAGGTCAGGTGTCCATTGCGTGTGCGCCTCTTTCGCTAAGAGGGGTGCATAGGATGCCATGCTTACAACGTCGCCGTTCCGTTCGAGGGCGGTGAGGTAGAGCGCTTCGGCGAGAGCGGTTTCAATGTTGCTGGGACGTCCGGGTAAGTGGGCTGCATATTCCCCGAGGTATACTTTTGATTTGGAGCGGTCATATTTGTCGTAGAAGTCCTGGTTGTGAATGAACCATCCTGGCGATACGTAATAATGCTCGTCGATCATGGGGACCTTCAGTTTGTTGGCAATGTCCCAGCCTTCGTCATAGTCGGTGCCTTCAAAGAAGGGACCTGCGGTACCTATGACGGTGATTTCAGGATGTTGCTTTTTTACGGCGTTGAAGAGTAGCGTGAAGCGTTCTTCAAAGATGTCAGTGATCAGGTCTTCATTGCCGATGCCGATATACTTCAGATGGAAAGGTTCCGGATGCCCCGCTTCTGCGCGTTTCTTACCCCAGGTAGTATGAATGTCACCATTGGCATATTCTATCAGGTCCAGAATGTCCTGTACATATTCGTCCATTTCAGACATGGGGATACCGCCTTGCTGGCCGCTGCCTTTGGCGGAAGGACCAGAGTTCTGGCAGGGAACGCCTGCTGCGACAACAGGTACGGGTTCTGCACCAATGTCTTCGCAGAAGCGGAAGTATTCGAAGTATCCAAGTCCGGCGGATTGGTGATAGCCCCAGAGGTTGCGCTGCGGTTTACGTGCTTCCAGCGGACCGATGGTGTTTTTCCAGCGGTAGATGTTATTGAGTCCGTCGCCATGGGATACGCAGCCGCCGGGGAAGCGTACGAAGCGCGGATGTATATCGGCGATTACCTGTGCGAGATCGGCGCGTAGTCCGTTCTTTCTGCCTTTGAATGTTTCCTGCGGAAAGAGGGATATCATGTCCAGGGCCAGGCGACCGGCGGTAAGCGGTTGCAGTTCAAGCGTTGTGCTGTCTGCATCTGCGGTGGCGGTGAGTACAGCCTGAGCTTTCTTCCAGGAGTTGCCGGATATAGTGATGGTGGTTTGTGCCAGTATATTGTTTTGTGGGCTGACGAGACGGACGAGGAGTTTACCACTTTTTCCGTCTGGTTGTCTGGTAAAGAGGGAGAGGTCATATTTACTGCCTTTCTTTACCGGTATGCCGTCGTAGCCGCCGTTTACCAATGTGGCGCCAGGTGTTTTAGTGTCGAGTATAGCATAGTGTGGGTTGTTGGGATGGATAGGGGTGGCAGCATCGATGGTGAAGGTACTGTTGTCGCCATGTAGCGTCCAGGAATGGGTGCTGTTCCAGTTTGGATCGCGTCCTTCTTTATCGCTTAACGCATATTCAAAGTCGCGGTTCTGTACCAGTTCGGCGTAGAGGCCTCCGTCTGCAGCGTAGTTGATGTCTTCAAAGAAGATACCCAGGAGGAGGTTGCTGATTGGTTTTGCTTTTTCTGGATGCAGGGTGATACTGGCCTGTAATGGTTTTTGCAGCATGGCGAAACGCTCATTGTCCTTTGTGGATGATTCAGCCTGCTGCTGCCAGTTATATTGTGCCAGTTCCTGGGTTTTGATGAGCCGGTCCACTACAGCCCAGGGGACGCGGTGTACCTGTCCGGTGGCGGTGCCTTCCGGTAATGTGATAGTTACACTGCCTTCAGAGTAGCGGGAGGTGGTAATCGCTGTGGCCGGAGTGTAGGTTTTAAAATCGGTGGTGGTGATGCGGAATTGTTTTCCGTTTGCATCGGTATAGGTGATATTATAAGATTGTTGTCCGGCGTCATATGTTACAGCAGGGTGTAGAAAGTTAGCACCTGCGGTGATGTCAGGGTAACTTTGTCGCTTCCAGTTCACCAGGTCTTCCGATGCAGCATGGGCAAAAAGGTGGTCCCGTTCATTCAGGCTCCATATGCAATGCCATATACCGTCGGGCGCCTGTATCAGCCAGGGGCTGTTCATCCGCTTATCTGATCCCCAGCGGCCGTAATCACTGTATAAGAAGGCGAAACGGTTTCCGATCACATGCCATTGCTGTTTGTCCTGGCTCCAGGCAAACTGTAGTCCGCTCCGGTCATTGTTCTTAGCTGTTGTATAAGAAAAGAGATAAGCGGAATCCGGGGCATGGGTAGTGCCTTCTGGATGGCTGACAGGTCGCATGAGGTTCGCATGGGTACCATTGGTGGTGACTTTTGCATAGCTGGCAGGAGAGAATACGTCTGTATGAGAAGTATGGGTAGTGCCTTCTGCATGGCTGACAGGTCGAGAGACGTTTGCATCCGTAGCATGGGGGGTGGCAACCGCCGGTTGAGCTGCCAGGTATACTATTATTAATAGAAATGACCAGTGCTTTATCATAGTGGAATTAGTTATTTGTGATGTTATCCCTGAAATCGTTCCCCAAAATAATAATAAAAGTGTGAAAATGACATTTAAAAATATTGGAATAGCCTGCGAATAATCGATTGCATATGAGTCCGTCCCCCATTTTGGGCGAAAAATAACCCCTTCTTTTACGAATAGCTACCCCTGTTTCCTGGTTTCAGGCATCTATTTTTGTCATGGGCTGATACAAAAGAAAGAACATTTTATACCGGCTTTGATACGCCAGAGGGGGACACAGTGAACAATGAAAAAAACGTCCTTTTTAAAACTATAAATTCCCGAGATGAAAAAAAGTCTATTCTTGCGCTTCCACGAGGGCTGCCTTGCAGCATTATTCTTCTTATGCGCTTTAACGGTTCCCGGGCAGGGGTACGCCCAGGAAAAAACCGTCACAGGTATTGTAAAGGACTCCAGCGGCAATCCGCTGCCTGGTGTCCGTGTTACCGTCAAGAATGTTAAAGGAGGTACCATTACCACTGCTGAAGGAAAATTCAGCATTGCGGTGCCTGACAGTAAAGGAGTGCTTGTCTTCAATATGATGGGCAACGCTACCCGGGAGCTGCCGGTAGATGGCGCAGGTCCATTCAGTGTGACACTCAGACCAGAGGCCGTAGGCCTGCAGGATGTGGTGGTAGTCGGATATGGTGTACAACGCAAATCTGACCTCACCGGTGCAGTGACCAGCCTGAAAGCAGCCGATATTACCAAAATAGGAGGTAGCAATGCTGCCGAAGCATTGCAGGGTAAAGCACCCGGGGTGCAAATATTAAATGTGGGCCAGCCAGGTAATGCGCCTGTTGTCCGCATCCGTGGTGTCGGCACCAATGGCGACCCAAATCCGCTGTATGTGGTAGATGGCATGTTCGTGAATGATATCCAGTATCTGAACAGTCATGATATCGCCTCCATGGAGATACTGAAAGACGCTTCCGCTACCGCTATTTATGGTTCCCGCGGCGCCAATGGTGTGATATTGGTGACTACCAAAAAAGGCCGGACCGGCAAACCAACATTTAACTTCAGCGGCAGTGAGGGCTTCCAGTTCCTTACCCGCCGTTACCAGGTGGCAGACGCCAGTCAATACGCCACCCTACAGAATATGATGAATGGCACTAACACTTACCCTGATCCCAAATCCCTGGGCAAAGGAACCAATTGGCTGGATGAAAGCACACAGAAGGGATGGGTCAGGGATTACCAGGCATCTATTGCCGGTGGTAGTGAGAATGTCAGCTACAACATAAGCGGTGGCTATTTTAAACAGGAAGGGGTGATGAAGTTCACAGACTATGATCGCCTTACCCTGAGGGCCAACAACGAGTACCGTCTCAGCAAAAGGTTGAGGATCGGTCACAACCTGTCCATGAGCAACTCAAATATCACCGGGGTAGGTAGCAGTGCCGGGGCACGTGTGTTCAATGCCCTGGTACGCATCTCCCCCCTGATCAAGGTGCGTGACGATAATGGCAATTTCAACGCCGGACAAGATCCCGATATTATCAATCCGTATGCTGCCCTTTACTATGGTAAGGATGCCAATAATAACAGCCTGCGCTTTGTAGGCAACGGATGGCTGAATTACGAAGTGATCCCAGGATTGGTATTCCGCAGTAGTTATGGTATTGATTATGCGTATGACCGCTATCATTATTTCGAACCGGCCTACAATATTTCAAGCCCTAACCAGATACATGCCAATAACTCCCTCACAGAAAATCATGTCAATAACAAAACATGGTTGTGGGAGAATACGCTTAGCTATGATAAGCAGATCGGCAAAGATCATCATCTGAACCTGCTGGCAGGTATCACCGCACAGGATGGGTATTACAATAAACTGGAGGGCGTCGGACAGAACCTGGCGTTTGATTATCCGGATTACCAGTACCTCGGTGCTGCGCCTGCAGGTAGTGTCAGCATTACCAGCCAGGCTTACAGTGAATCGATGCTCTCTTATCTTTTCCGCGCCAACTATGTATGGAAGAATAAATATCTGTTCACAGGTACTTTCCGTGCAGATGGTTCTTCCAAGTTCGGTCCTAACAACCGCTATGGTTACTTTCCTTCCCTGGCACTGGGATGGCGTGTGTCTGAAGAAGATTTTATGCGTAACCTCACCTGGGTAGATAACCTGAAACTGCGTGCCAGCTGGGGACAGGTAGGTAACAACAAGATCAGCAACTATATCGCCTACAACACTGTTGTGCAGGACCCGGTGTATAATGCCCTGTTCAATGGCGTTTACTACTCGAACGGTACAGTAACTGCTGCTGCCAATCCTAATATCAAATGGGAACGTACAGAACAAACAGATTTCGGTATTGAGTTCGCTACGCTGAAGAAAAGGTTGAATGTGGAATTCGACTACTTCAACCGTGATACTAAAGATCTCTTGCTGATCATTCCTATCCCTGGCGGATCTACAGGTATCACACCTACTTACTCCAACGTGGGTAGTATACGCAACCGCGGTTTCGAATTCCTGGTGAGCTGGAATGATCATAAAGGCGACTTCACCTATGGTGTGACGTTGACAGGAAGTACCTACAAGAATACGGTGCTCGATTTTGGCAACCAGATCATCAGCAGTTCACAATGGATGTCAGGTTCTGTACACAGAGGAGAGAAAGGTCAGCCGCTCGGTTATTTCTATGGTTACAAGACGATCGGCATCTTCGAGAGTGATGCGCAGATTGCCGAATATAATAGTAAGAATACCCAGGGAAAACCATATCAGGCGAATGCTAAACCGGGTGACCTGATCTATGCTGATACAGATGGTAATGGTTACATCACTGGTAATGATCAGACCAATATCGGTTCTCCGCATCCTAAGTTCATTGGCGGTCTGACGTTCACAGCTTCTTATAAGAACTTCGATTTCGCGCTGGATGTGATGGGTAGCTTCGGCGCCAAAATATGGAACTCTGCCCGTAACCAGATCAATTCTACCAATACCAACCTGCATGTAGACTGGCTGAATGCCTGGACGCCTACACATACCAATACTGACATACCTCGTCTTGCAGCGAATACCAATAACTCATGGGGCTCCAGCTTTAATGTGCAGGATGGTACCTATGGCAAGATCCGCAATGTGGAACTGGGATATACGCTCAACAGGGAACTGGCAAACAGGATGAAGATCGCTAACCTGCGGATATATATCAATCTTACCAATCCTGTATACTTCACAAAGTACAAAGGCTTCTCTCCGGAAGTGGCTAATACAAGCCCGCTGGAAATGGGTACCGACTTCAGTACCTATCCTGTTTCCGGTACTGCAAAAGCAGGTGTAAATC
Source organism: Chitinophaga filiformis (assembly GCF_900102545.1). Taxonomy (GTDB): domain Bacteria; phylum Bacteroidota; class Bacteroidia; order Chitinophagales; family Chitinophagaceae; genus Chitinophaga; species Chitinophaga filiformis. The sequence continues at coordinate 982,919 of NZ_FNBN01000003.1, forward strand.
TCACTTTTTAACATCAATTCAAGCGTAAGACCATGAGCAAACTTAAATATATATTCCTGGCAGCATGTCTGCTGTCATTTACCGCCTGTGAAAAGTTCCTGGAGAAAACGCCACAGGGTGTTGTTTCCTCTGACCAGTTTTTCGCAGACGAAAAGAACCTGGACCTTGCCGTGGACAGGATATACGGTACACTGAGCTGGCGTGAGTATACCATTGGTCGCCAGTTCTTCAGTACACATGAAATGGGAGGAGAGGATTTTGTAGGTAGCAGCAATAATGGTATTGGTACTACACTGAATACCTTCCAGTCATTTACCTATGACCCCAGCCAGGGATTCCTGCAGCAGTACTGGGACAGAACATATGCGAACCTTAACTTCTGCAACCAGGTGACTGATCGTACACCGGCTATGAAGAATCGTGAACTGGCAGAAAAAGCAGAAGCACAGGCAAAATTCTTCCGTGCATATTACCACTTTGAGCTGGTGAATGTATTTGGTCAGGCGCCACTCCGCGATCATGTACCTACATCTTCTTCAGAGTATGATATTCCTAAGTCCAGTGAAGAGGCTTTATATACTTTAATCATCAGCGATCTGGAATATGCCATCGCTCACCTGCCTACCAAATCAGAATGGGGCACAGCCGGCAATGGACGTATCACAAAAGGAACGGCGCAGGGATTGTTGGCGAAGGTATACCTGTTCCGTCAGGATTATGCCAAAGCACAGCAATATGCCAACGATGTGATCACAAGCGGGCAGTATAGCCTGTTTAATGATTATCGCCAGCTTTTTCATCCCAGTAACCTGTATTCCAGTGAGAATATGATGCCGGGTGGATACCTGTTCACCAGTACTATCTGGTCTGGCCGCTGGTACAATCCTTATCTGCAATACCAGGGCGTATCCGGTGAGTTTGGAGACGGCGTGTTGTATCCTGCACAGGCATTGGTAGATAGCTATGAAGCAGGTGATCCACGCAAAGACGCTACTATTCTCTTCAAAGGAGATAAGGTGGAAGGCTGGACCAGTAAAGATGCCAATACGGCGAAAGATGGTACGGTGCATTTTCCTTCCAATACCAACATCGCCAATAAAAAAGTGATATGGCCGAAATCTTACTGGAACAACGGTGAGTTCTCTTTCCAGAACGTGAACCCGATGTTCCTGCGTTATGCTGATGTACTGCTCATATATGCAGAGGCCAGCAATGAACTGGGACAAAGCGGTAATGCACTTACTGTGCTGGAGCAGATACGCTATCGTGCGCGTGGTAACAAGACCTTTGCAGAAGCAGGTGTATTGCCGGAGATCACTACTACTGATAAAGCGGAGCTGCGTGAAAAGATATGGCATGAGCGCCACATAGAGCTGGCCCTGGAAGGACATCGCTGGTTTGACCTGGTGCGCTACAATAAGGTAGTGCCGGGATATACAGCTAACCTGTTGAAGAATGTATACAATCGCACGGCTTTCGATTATAACAGGCATAGTAAATTCCCCATACCTCTGAATATGATAACTAGTTCTCAGGGTATACTTACCCAAAGTGATGCATGGAAATGAGGTGGCGCATATCCCTTTATTGAAAATAAATTTTCCCTTATGAAGACGATCATTACTATCATGAAAACGTTGCTGTTGCTATGTCTTACGGTGAGCATACGCACAGCTAACGCACAACAGTTCGTGCATCCGGGAATCCCCTTCACGATGAGCGACCTGGATCAGCTGAAGCAGAATATAACCCGTGAACCCTGGCTCAGCGCATACAACAGTTTCAAAAGTGATTCGAGGTCCCAGTTGTCGTACGGCATGCAGGGGCCTTTTACTACTGTAAGCCGGGCTCCTGACATCAACAGGAACCAGTGGATCAATGACATGACGGCCATTCATAACCTGGCCTTCATGTGGATCTTCACCGGCGATACAGCTTATGCAAAGAAAGCAACAGATATACTCAATGCCTGGGCGGTGACACAAACCACCTGGACGGGCGATGAGAGCTTTCTTGACCTGGGCGACCAGGCCAATCTGTTTGTAACAGGAGCGGATATATTGAAGTCCACGTACCCCGGTTGGACGGCCACCAATACCGCCAATGTGAACCGTTATTTCAGCACAGTGATCTGGCCTCAGCTGGATGTACCCAATCCGGTAAGAGGGCTGAATCAGGGCGCTATACAGCTCAAGGCGGCTGTCAGCATTGCCGCTTTCCTTGACGATCCGGTGAAGTGGAACGCAGCTATTCAATCATACCGTGCAGATGCTGGTGGAGGGCTGGCGAATAGCTTGCCGAATGGACAGGTAGGAGATGCTGGTCGCGATGAAGGGCACTGGCGCGGACAGGGAGAAGCGCTGGCATGGAGTGCGGAAGTAGCCTGGAAGCAGGGGATAGACCTGTTTGCAGATCTTGACAACCGCCTGCTGGCCATCAGTGAATTATACAGCCATTTCCATACAGATACTACCGGCTTCCGGTTCATACCGTTTGGCGGTACCTATGGTTTCTTTACAGGATGGGGATCTAATGGTACAGCCAAGCAGCTGTTCAGGATGTATAATATCATAGAGGCGGCTTATACATTGCGTAAAGGCATTCCTGCGCCTTATTCTGTTGCTATGCGCGACAGGCTGGGCGAAAATGCTGCTACCTTTCTTTATCGTAAAAGTGCAGATGCCAGTACTGCCACTGCGCTTCCACCAATAGCGCATCCCGCCACTACTGCAGTGACGAATCTTACGAATGCAGATGTAGGCGCTACGGGTCTCGCGGGCAGCGCTGTTTATAATAATGGCAGTTGGACGGTCAAAGGGGCAGGCGCTGATATACCTGTTCCTGTATTGCAGTCTAAAGATGCTTTCAATTTTGCCTTTCAGCGGGTGAGTGGGAATGTAGCTATTGTAGCCCGTGTCACAAGCATGGATAATACGGATGTTGCTGCCAAAGCTGGCATTATGTTCCGTGAGTCCCTTAATGATGATGCCCGCTTTACAGGCCTGTTCATGCAACCCAATAACCGTATTGCTTCTACCTGGCGCGGCGCTGTTGCCTGGAGTAAGACAAATATCTCCTGGAACAATCCTCCCGGCGGATACCTGGATCATTTTGTGGCAGGCAGGCCTTACTGGTTAAAGCTGGAAAAGATCGGTTCCCGTATTACAGCTTACCACTCGTTTGATAGCATCAGCTGGACCTGTCTTTCCGCAGTAGAGATACCGATGACAGAGCCGGCATATGTGGGACTCTGTGTGAGTTCTCACAATACTTCCGTGCTGAATACAACTGTATTTGACGGAGTAGCTATTACCAATATATCTCCGGCAGGTTCCCCTGTTATTAGCAGTGCCACCGCTGATACAGCTGTTTTGGGTACGGCGTTCAGTTATGCTGTTACTGCCTCGCCAGCCGCTACGTCATTCAGTGCTGCAGGTCTGCCAGCAGGGCTTACCATTGACAGCGCTACCGGTATCATCTCCGGCACGCCTGGTGCAACCGGTACTTTCCCGGTAACATTGAATGCGGCAAACAACATTGGCGGTGGATCTGCTGTATTGATGCTGAAAGTGGTCAGCAATGTTCCGCCAGCAGCACCAGGAAGTCCTGCGCTGGCCCAGGAAACAGACAGCACAATCCGTATTTCCTGGTCGCCATCTGCGGATGCTACCAGTTATACGGTGAAACATGCGCTGACTGCGGGAGGTCCTTATACGAGTATTGTATCAGGAGTAACCGGTACTTCTTATGTAGATGCTACTGCTTATCCTGGTCATAACTACTATATCATCACTGCTTCAGCAGGTTCAATGGAAGGTGCTGCTTCCACAGAAGTAACTTTACAGCTGCCGCCTACTATACCATCAGTGCCCGCTGTTGAAAATGCCAGTGGTAAGGTAATCCTGAGCTGGAGTGCAGCAAGAGGTGCTGATACTTATAATGTAAAAAGAAGTGCTGTAAGAGGAGGACCTTATACTACTATTGCATCTGGCCTGACTGTTACACAGTATACAGACAGTGCAATTACCAACGGCAGTTATTATTACTACGTGATATCTTCCTTTGCTACGCCGCTGGAAAGTGCTAATTCAACGGAAGTACTGGGTGTTCCATCAGGCGTATCTACCAGTTGGGGTTCCACAGCTACTACAGGCAACTGGAGTAATGGGGCTAACTGGACAAGTGGAACAGTGCCTGAAAGTCCGGCGTTGCTGAGTTTCAATACTTCCACAATAGATACGTTGAACAACGACATAGATCAGCTGGAAATTGCCAGTATGTTATTCAATGCCGGGGCAGATGCTTTTGTTATCAATGGTGATTCAATACTGCTGGGTAATGATATTACCAACAATGCGTCGAAGGCCCAGGTGATCAACCTGCCTATGCAGATAAACCGTACGGTTGTGATCAGCGCTACCGCGGGAGATATTTCTCTGAGCGGACCGATAGCCGGAACTGGTGGTATTGTGAAGAATGGACGTGCTACATTGAACCTTGCAGGTAATAATACATTTACCGGCGGACTGACGCTCAACGGTACCAATGCTGGCGGATGGCCTCCTAATACTGCTACCGCGCTGACAGGCGTAGGAACAGGCACAATAGGTGCACCATTATCCGGTCCGGCAGGTACAGGTCCTGTTGTCATGAATGGCGGTGCATTGATGAATAATAATACAGCTGTGCTCTTCAATGATATCATCATAAAGGATAGCGTAAAAAGTTATTTATATAGCAATGGCGGTGGTCTTACTTTCGCCGGGAGAATGCTGGGTAGTGGGACCATAGAGCATGATGGTGCAAGCACCAGTGGGTTACAGCTGAATGGTGATAACCGTGAATTTACAGGTACATTTATTTCTGTGAACAGAAGTTCCAATCACCGTATTCGTTTCAATGTTGCTACTGCTGGTAGTGCGAAAGCCAATTGGATATTTAACAACGGCTTTACAGATGGTCAGGGCTTTACATTTACTGATACGATCCGCTTCGGTGCTATGTCAGGAGGTGGACAGCTCCGCAGGGACAATGGCGCACCGGTTATCAGCATAGGCGCATTGAATACTAATACTACTTTCTTTGGCATCATTACCGGTGCGCTTACCATTGTAAAAGAAGGTACAGGTATATTGCGCTTTACGGGAGCGAATAACTACAGCGGCAATACTACTGTTACAGGTGGTACACTGCTGATAGACAGTACCGGCCAGATCACCAGCACTACCAATGTGGTGGCAGGTACAATAGGAGGCGTTGGCAAGTGTACCGGTACAGTAACCGTGGGTACAGGCGCTATAATTGCTCCGGGTAGTCAGGGCATTGGCAAATTCACGATAGGTTCACTTACATTGCAACAGGGGGCTACTTACCTCGCAGAACTGAATACCGCCAGCGGTGATGGTGACCAGCTAAGTGTTTCCGGTATAGTGCTCAACAATCCACGCCTGACTATCACTGGTACAGGTGCAGGAAGTCTTCCGCAAGGTACTTCTTATACTATCGTAGATAATACAGGTACTGCTGCTGTTAGCGGCATCTTTGACAGCCTGCCTGAAATGTCGCTTCTGACAGTGAACGGGCTGAACTTCCGCATCACTTATAAAGGCGGTACAGGCAACGATATCGTATTACTGGACGACCGCTCCGTGACTTCTGTAATTACCAGTCCGGATTCAGCAGCTGTTATTATTGGTAAACCATTCAGTTATACTGTTACAGCAATTAAATCACCTGGAGTCTTTCATGCTACTGGTCTTCCTGCAGGGCTACAGATTGATACTGCTAGAGGTGTGATATCAGGTACTCCTGAAGTGGCAGGTGTATTTGCAGTACAGTTGAGCGCCACAGGTGCTACCGGTACAGGAACATCTACGCTGACGCTCACTGTATACAGCAATATCGTGAATGGCCTGATGGTGGCTTCTGGTGATAAAAGGGACATTGTGGAGTGGAACGCTATCCAGAACCTGCGTTATCTTGTGAAACGAGCCACTGCACCCGACGGACCGTTTACTTCACTTGATACTGTGGTTGGCACAAAGTACACGGATACTGCCGTTACAAATGGAAACACTTACTATTACACCATATCATCTGTGGATGCAGGTAAGGTAAATCCTGCCAGCGATCCGGTAACAGCAACACCGAATGTCGGACAGTACGGCTACTGGAAATTTGACGAGCAAGGTGGTACACGTGCACGTGATGTATGGGGCGCTAATCACGCTGCCCTTGCATCCACTGCTAAACGTGATACCGGCTATGCAGCTTCTGCACTGAAGCTGGACGGTACTGCGAATGCTTATGCGTCGTTGCCTGCCGGGACTTTAAGCACCTTGAACGATTTTACTATTACCCTTTGGGTTAAGATGGATGCCATTACTACCTGGATGCGGATATTTGATTTTGGTAATGGCACGAATAACTATCTCTTCCTGACGCCACAGGCGGGTGTGACATCCGGAAAGTCAATTGTCCGTTATGCTATTAAGAATGGAGGAGGTGAACAACAGGTGAATTATAACTATACTTTCCCGCTTAATACATGGACTCATTTTGCTATTACACAGTCAGGCAATACCTGCAGACTATACATCAACGGGACATTGGTTGCTACTAATACCGGCGTAACGATCAAGCCTGCAGCATTGGGCAGCACGGCACAGAATTACCTGGGTAAGTCGCAGTTCACGGCAGATCCTAATCTGAAGGCGAAGGTAGATGAGTTCAGGATCTATAACCGGGCGCAGACGGCTGCTGAAATTGCCGCTGGTATGAAGGCGATGCAGGAAATAACATTCGCAGCTATTCCTGGCAAGCGTATCGGTGATGCGGATTTCAAAGTAACAGCTACAGCTTCTTCCGGCCTTCCTGTTAGTTTCTCAAGTGCTGATGTAACGCTGGCTAAGGTAACAGACAGCACTATCAGTATCCTGCAACCAGGCGCCGATACTATTATCGCCACACAGCCCGGGGATAGTATCTATGCACCTGCTACGGCAAAACAGGTATTACATGTGTTGCCGTTTAATCTGCAGGTACAGCATATGGATGGAGATACCCAGACTGCCGGTACGAACATCAAGCCTTACCTGAAGGTCATCAATACAGATACAGTAGCCGCTCTGTACAAAGAGCTGACAGCCCGTTACTGGTTCACTGCTGAGAACTTTGCAGGTATCAACACCTGGATTGACTATGCAGCCATGGGAAACAGTAAAGTAAAGATGAAGTATGTGGTATTGGATACACCGCGTAACGGCGCGTTCGGCTACGTTGAGTACAGCTTTGACACAACAGCAGGGAAACTGGCAGCGGGTGCTAACTCCGGCGCTATCCAGTCAAGAATAGCTAATAAAAACTCAGCGCTGTTACAGGAAACAAATGACTATTCTTATGCGCCTAACAGAAGCTACACGGCTAACGATCATATCACGTTATACCGTAACGGCAAACTGGTATGGGGTATAGAGCCTGCAACTGTTATGCCTGTTGTAGACCTGAAAATTGCTACACAGGCAGTTCCCAATGCGCAGAATCAGATCAACACGTATGTCAGGATAAATAATGACGGTAATGTGCCGGTGAATTATGAAGACCTGTCTGTACGTTACTGGTTCACCGCTGAGGATAGTGCCAGTGCTTTAAACTACTGGATAGATTATGCGGTATTGGGTGCTCAGAATATTACAGGCGCTTTTGTAAGATTGAATCCTGCGCTTGATAGTGTTGATGCTTATTTTGAAGTGAAGGTGAAAGCTGTAGCAGGCAAACTGTACCCGCTGAGCAATTCGGGTAACATACAGTATCGTATAGCGAAGGCAAACTGGTCCAACTTTAACCAGGCGAATGACTATTCTTACCAGGCGGGCGTTTTGAGCCTGAACGCGCATGCAACGCTGTACTACAAAGGACAGCTGATATGGGGAACGGAACCCGTTGCATTAAGCGGGGCAGCAAGGCAGGCTGTGGCGGCTGTTGGTAAAGCAATGACGCCTTTATCTTCAGGAGTTACGTTATATCCTAATCCGGTAGTAAATGAGCTGCGTGTGAAAGTACAGGAACCTTTGCAGAATGCATGGATAACTGTCTTGTCTAACAGTGGAACAGTGATGTGTGTGCAACGTATGACCAATGCACAGCAGACGGTATCCTTTAGCAGCATGCCGGCGGGTGTATATTATGTCACCATACGGAATAATGGTAGGGAAACTACAAAGATCATTGTCAAAGAATAAGATGGGGGACATCCATTTGAAACAGGGCTGGCCGCGTGGCCGGCCCTTTTCTTTTTATTAGCCATCTTTACTGATCCAGATCATTGTTTTACCAGCGTTGATCACGGTTACTGATCCTCATCAGCAGAGATACTGGCGAGTGAAATAAGCACTACATTCGTATCGTATGTATGATGATGTGTAGATATTTGATCTTTGTTGTTAGAAGCAGGCAGCACGTTCTTTAATAAACGACGATATCCTTGTTGTCAGACACCAGCTTTTTATAAGGATCATTAAGAAACTGTATCATAAAAGGCTGTAATTGTCCACCACCTACACCGTGAGACCGTTTTGTAAACAGTAAGCGATGACTGTTGGGCATATAATGATGGATCATATCGATATACAATGGTCTGCAGGCATTATCCATTTCACCGTCAGCTAGCAAAGCAGGTTTTGAAGAGTAGAAAGGTTGTTTGGTAGCGGGATTGATCGGCTTGTACGTCCAGCAATCGCACATGGCATTGTAGACGTCATTAATATGATACCCTTCCATATAAGGATAGGCATTGTATAGCTGCCGGAGCACCTTTTCATCGTGATACGCAGCCTGGTCTGCACAGTATACGGAGATCCGCATACCGGAAGGTCCGCGGTAGCCGCTGAATATGCCGTCCAGCAGTTGTGTTACATAGTCATGATGATTGCCTTTGATCAGTTCTTTGATAACATAGGGTACTTCTGCAGGATTGGAAAAGTAGTTCTGGATAATATCGAAGAGGTCATTCCTGGTGTACTGCACGCGGATGGAATCTGTAGTGCCTTTTTCCAGGTATGAGATGTAAAAAGGTGTATGACCTATGGACGTGAAGTATTGGATGAACTCCTCTTTAAGGTTGCCATATCGTGCTTTATCGGTAGAGTCCTTTTCAACATGCTCAAACAGGATGTTCAGCGCTTCATTGAAGTTGGCCGGTTCATCTTCGTCAATGGGAATGAATGTTGGTAGCGGTGAATCCAGTGTCAGTGTTCTGATACGGGAAGGATCGCGCTGCAAAACAGCCTGCATCAGACCTCCGCTGTAGGAGATGCCCATGAGGTTCACAGAATCGATATGCAGAGCGTAGAGGAGATCATGAATATCGGACACGGTCTCGTCTGTATTATAAGCTGAAAGATCAATACCGCGGGCTTCCAGTCCTTTCCGGAGTCGTTTCACGCCTTCGATGACCATGCTGTCCTTGTTGAGGTTTTTCTTATAGGATTCCTTGATGGCGGCGCCTGGTTCTGGTCCATTGAGGCCAGGAATGGAATAACCGGCGCCCCGCTGTTCAAATGCGATACAGTCCCTGTCTTTGATGATCTGGCTACGGGAGGCTCCCACTGCCCATCCCAGGGAACCTGCACCGGGACCTCCGCTTGTGAAAAGCAAGGGATCTTTCTTTTTATCAGGATTTTTGCTTTCAACAATGATGAATGGCAGCTTTACGGTCCTGCCGTTGTTCTTTTTCCTGTTCTCCGGCACTACCAGGTAGGCGCAGCGGGTCTTAAAGCTGCTGTCTATTTTAACAGGACAGGCACAGGGTTCTATGACTGGCTGGTAAGTGTGTTTTTCCTGCGAACGGGCAATAGAAAGCAGGAAAACGATGGCGGCAAAGGTTAATAAGATCGTCTTCTTCATGAATGGCTTTTTATCAAAAGTAGAATGGCTGGAATAACTAATCCAGGTAAAAAACGGACAATTTACTGCTGTGCTGCCAGGCCCTGGCCGGTGAATCGGATTACTTCCTTGTAGAAATGACTCATGTCATGATAGCCGTGGTGGCAGGGAGAAAAAGTATCCTTAGCGGCTACATAAGCTGTTAAAGCAGCCCTTGCCCGCAGGATAGAGAAGTACTTTTTAGGACTGATGCCAACTATGTTATTGAAGTAGCGGTTGATGGTTTTGGAGGTGATAAACAGCCTTTCTGCTATCTCGGTGGTATTATACTGCATACGGTTTGCCGCATACAGGTCAATACTGTCCTTTACGAGGTGTATGTAGTGATCTTTCTTTTGTTGCCTGGAAAGCTGTAATAAAAAGAAATCCTGTAACAGCGTCATTCTTTCCTCAAAGGATGAGGCAGTTTTAATATGGTGAATAAGCATCGCTGGCAGGATCTCCTTTAAGGCGACTATTTTATTGGTGAATTGTGCCTGGTTAATACCCAGTACAGCTTCCAGTCCGCCGGGGAAGAACTTCACCGTAAAGATATAATCCGACGGCAGGTTGTGACGCTCTGTGATCGAGTCCCTTAAAATAAGCACGTCGTCAGCGGCACTTATATGGTAACTGTTCTTAGCCGTTATAAGGCTATAGGGAGCGCCCAGGTTGATCCAGATAGTAGGAGTCCAGCTGGGGAACATTTTTACGGTAAAAGGACTGTTATTGGCGTGTAATGAGGTTTCTTCGAAAGAGGATTCGGAAATGAATTCGATATAGTCTTCCAGTTCAGGACAGGGAGTGCTGAAGTTGTAGAGCTGTCTGATATTATCGAAGATTTCTACCATACGAGGACTAAGTTACGCAATCAATCCGGGATATACATGGAGTTAGTCAGTGCATGCTGAAGCACTATCTAATTCCTTATTTTTATATGCCATTAAGATTCGTTGTATAAAACCCTTATCATGTCTGAAACCAAACTTGCACATCCTGGTCAACCTGTGATGGCCACATCACTGGAAAATTTCTTTCCCGGTTATTTTGCGCTCGTAATGGCCACGGGTATTGTATCTATTGGTATGTTCCTGTGGAAGTATACCTGGTTAGCCGGCATCTTCCTGGGCCTGAATGTTTTTTTCTATGTATCGCTCTGGATCATCCTCATTCTCAGGATCGTGAAGTACCCGCTTATTGTATGGAATGATCTGCATCATCCGGCAAGGGGAGTAACCTTTCTGACGCTGGTGGCAGGCAATAATGTGCTGGGAAGCCAGGTGGCTATCATTGCAGGCCGTATGGATATAGCACAGGTAATATGGATTGCGGGGTTTGTACTCTGGGGGCTCATATTATACACATTTTTCCTTGTGAATATCCTTAAAGAGCCCAAGCCCGAATTGCAGCAAAGCATTAGTGGCGCATGGCTGCTGATAGTGGTCTCTACAGAGTCGGTAGCTGTACTGGGAGCTGTCATTGCCAACAGCAGCCAGTATCATTGGCTGATCGCATTTATCTCACTATGTTCTTATATGACCGGTGGTATGTTTTATTTTGTGCTGATCGGCCTGATCCTTTATCGCTGGCTTTTTTTCAGCATGAAGGCAGAAACGCTTACTCCTCCGTATTGGATCAACATGGGGGCTGTAGCTATTATTTCGCTGGCAGGTTCCCGCCTTGTGATGTATGCCAGAATGCATGAAGAATTGAGTCAGTGGGCAAATTTCATACAGGCTTTTACTATGTTTTTCTGGGCCTTTGCAAGCTGGTGGATTCCTTTGTTATTCCTGATGTTTGCATACCGTCATTTCATTGCCCGGGTACCGTTGAAGTATGATCCGCAGTACTGGTCCATGGTGTTTCCGCTTGGCATGTATGGCGTATGTACCTTTAACTATGCGGTGATTACAGACTTTACCTTCATTAAACCCATTTCGGCTTTATTTGTTATATTAGCTTTAACGACCTGGGTAATAGTTCTGATAGGTCTGTTTATCGACTTGTTTTCAACCGCAAAGAAATCATAACCTCATTGTTTTGTTACGGATAACCATAAAAAGATGTTTATGAATTTCTCTCTCAATAAAAAAGCAGCCGTCATCTCGATTATTGTCACTCTTGCCTGTGTGGTGGTGTCGTTCTATGGATCGAGAAAACTGCAGAACTTTGATCCGGCATTAATCGCTTATTTATTTGGTACCCTCTTTGCTTTGTTTGGCCTTGTATACCGTTATTGTGTATGGCTGCAAAGGCCGCCGACCCGCATGTATTTCAAACGCACCTGGCAACTGGTGTTTACCCGCAGTTTTTTAGTACGTGCTTTTACGATGTTGAAAGATTCCATCAGAAACCTCCTGTTTCAGCAGTTCATTTACCCAAGGGGCAGGAAACGGTGGATGGCCCATTTTATGCTGGCGGCAGGTTGTCTTGCTGCTTTTGCGATCACTATTCCGCTTACACTGGGATGGATCAACTTTACACTGGATCCTGCTACCGCACTGGAGCCGGGTATGACTAAATTATATAATGCCAATTTCTTCGGTTTTAAGGTGATGAGCTTTGAACTGGGATCGGTGCCTGCCTTTTTAATTTTCCATGCCCTGACCTGGTGTTCCTGGCTGGTAATTGCCGGCGCCGTTATTTTTCTTGTAAGAAGACTGACCAATGCGGGGCTGATTGCTTCCCAGACTTTCGAAGGTGATCTGTTACCGCTGATCCTGCTCATCATTATTTCTCTGACAGGACTGGGACTTAATTTCAGCTATGCCTTTATGAAAGGTATTGCGTACGATTTTATGTCGGTGACACATGCCATTGCAGTGATCCTCTTCCTTGTATGGATTCCCTTTGGTAAGTTCTTTCATATCATCCAGCGGCCTGCACAAATAGGAGCGCACATTTATAAACAGGAAGGTAAAAAGAAAGGCATGGCGGTTTGTCCGCATACCGGTAAAGAATTTACTACCCGGTTACATGTAGACGATCTGAAAATAGTGACGAAAGAAGTGGGATTTGATTTTACGCTGGAAGATGGTACCTCGCATCTTGACTATAGTCCCGAAGGAAAACGCTCGCTCCTTGCTAAAGCACATCTGAAAGCACGGCAGGAGGGAGGAACATTTTTTGGATAAGCACCGGCAGCAACGCCGGAAATTAAATACGTTCAGCATGGCAACATTACCTGTATCTCCCGAAAAGATCATTCACCATTTTGGTCCTCATCTCAACTTTGCGCCGCAGGAAGGTTATGTGGGAAGAGATGAACCGGATGCTACCGTGAAAACACATTGCTGCTTTTGCGGTATGCAATGTGGCATACAATTGCTGGTCAAAAATAATAAGGTAGTAGGCTTTGAGCCATGGATGGAGTTCCCCTTTAATGAGGGCCGTTTATGTCCCAAAGGTGTACAACGTTACCTGCAGAATAATCATCCTGACCGTTTGCTGGAACCTTTGGAAAGAGTAGAAGGAGAAGGCTTTAAGCCCATTGCCTGGGATAATGCACTCGACAGGGTAACATCCGAAATCAAACGGATACAGGATACCTATGGTAAGAATGCATTCGCGCTTTTGTCGGGTGTATCACTGACGAATGAAAAGAGTTATCTGATGGGTAAATTTGCCAGGGTGGCAGTGAAAACAGCCAATCTCGATTATAATGGCAGGTTGTGTATGGTAAGCGCTGGCGCGGGAAACAAAAAGGCGTTCGGACTGGATCGGTCTTCCAATAACTACGCAGACCTGGAGCATGCGGAAGTGATCATTGTAACCGGTGCCAATGTGAGTGAAACTTTTCCTACGCTCACACATTGGCTCTGGCGGGCGAGAGATAATGGGGCGAAATTGATTGTTATAGATCCCCGGGTTATTCCCCTGGCCAGAACAGCAGATATACACTTACCTGTCAAGCCGGGCACTGATTCCGCTTTGTATGGCGCCATGCTTAAATACCTCGTGGACCATGATATGCTGGACCATGATTTTATCAATCATCATACAACAGGTTTTGAAGATACTATCGCCGCTGTAAAGGACTATACCCTGGAATGGGCAGAAACTGTTACCGGTGTCGATAAAGAAAAGATACGCCAGGCAGCGGAGCTGTGGGGGAAGGCGAAGACGAGTTTCTTACTGCATGCCCGCGGAATAGAACACCATTCCAAAGGTGTAGAGAATGTGCTGGGATGCATTAACCTGGTATTAGCCACAGGACGTATTGGTCGTCCTTACTGTGGTTATGGTACCATTACCGGACAAGGCAATGGTCAGGGAGGAAGGGAACATGGTCATAAATGTGATCAGCTACCGGGGAACCGCGATATCACCAACCCGGACCACAGAAAATATATAGCAGATGTATGGGGCATTCCTGAAGCGGAGTTGCCCGGGAAAGGGCTCACTGCCTGGGAGCTGATAGAAGCCATACACAGGGGAGAAGTAAAGGGACTGTTGTCCATTTGTTTTAATCCGCTGATATCATTACCCAACAATAATTATGTCAGGGAAGCACTGGAGAAACTGGAATTCTATGTATGTATTGACTTCTTTTTAAGCGAAACGGCCAGGCATGCAGATATTGTACTGGCAGGATCGCTACATGAAGAGGAAGAGGGCACGGTGACCACTGCAGAGGGTAGAGTAGTGCGTATCCGCAAGGCGGTTAATCCACCGGGGAGCGCCCGCACAGATACTTCTATCATCCTGGACCTTGCTGCACGGCTTGGTGAGGCAGATAAATTCAGTTATCCGAACTCAGAAGCCATATTCAATGAACTGCGTATAGCTTCCAAAGGAGGGACTGCAGATTACTATGGCATCACCTACAAAAAAATTGAGGATAATATGGGTGTTTTCTGGCCCTGTCCTTCAGAAGATCATCCCGGTACTCCCAGGTTATGGGAGGATAGGAAGTTTGCTACGCCAGATGGTAAAGCACATTTTAATCCCGTAGCATTCCGTGAACCTTCAGAGGTAACAGATAGTGGCTACCCGGTTGTGCTTACTACAGGCCGTGTCGTATCCCAGTATCTCAGCGGTACACAAACAAGGCGTATTGGAAAGCTTGTAGGAATTGTGCCGGAACCATTACTGGAAATACATCCGGAACTGGCACAGCGTTATGGTATACGGCAACGGGAGACTGTACGGGTGACTACCCGTCGGGGCACCGGAGATTTTGCTGCCAATATCGTGGAGACGATCAGGAAGGATACTGTATTCATCCCTTATCACTGGCCGGGTAGAAAGTCGGCAAACCAGCTGACCATCGGTACGCTTGACCCGGTATCTAAAATCCCGGAATTCAAGGTATGTGCCTGCCGCCTGGAGCCGTTGGGAGTGTTTACCCAACCCGGTGAGACAATTGCATTTGATAGTATCTGAATCACACTAAATACGCTGACAATGGAAGTAACCGCCTATAGAACGAATATGGAGTTCTTTGTGGACATGCAACGCTGTATTGGCTGCAGGGCCTGTGAAATGGCCTGTGCTGAATGTGAGACCAATGGTCAGGAGAGTATGATCCATGTCAATTATGTTGAACGTGCTGTCACGATACAAACCACGGTACAGGTATGCATGCATTGCGACGACCCGGTATGTGCGCAGGTATGCCCCGCAGACGCGATCACGAAAGATGAATTTGCGGTAGTACACAGCGCAAATACAGCCCGTTGCATAGGATGTTCCAATTGTGTAATGGCATGTCCCTTTGGCGTACCGATAAAAGAAGAAAAGTACGACATGATGATGAAATGTAACATGTGTTATGACCGTACCAGCGCTGGTAAGAAACCTATGTGTGCAACGGTGTGTCCCAGTCAGGCTTTGTTCTATGGAACAAGGGAGGAGATCAGCCGGATGCGTCCTAACAGTACGCCTGTCAATACATTCATCTTCGGAAAACAGGAGGTTACTACTAAAGTAAACATCATGATGCCGAAAGGAAGCACTCACCTGAAAATCCATTAAACTAACGAGGTATGTCAGATCAAGTCAATGAACCACACTGGAAACGGGATTTTCCAATACAAAGAACAGAAGCAACAAAAGTAAGCCGGCGTGACTTTGCCCGCTTTCTCTGCCTGGTATCCGGCGGACTCGCGACAGGTAGTGCCTATGTAGCTGTGAAAGCCAACTTTTTTCCACCGGAAGAAATCAAGGGTGAACATTTTGTTTGTAAGGCAGCAGGTGTTCCTCTGGGAGGTACGCGTTCGTTTGTGATAGAAGGCAGTAGTATACCGTATATTCTCATTCACCTGGAAGACGGCAGCTGGAGGGCTTATGAACAAAAGTGTACTCATCTTTCATGCGCAGTGTATTATAAACCCGGTAGCGGACAGATTGTATGTCCATGTCATGAAGGATTCTTCGATGCCATGACCGGAGAAGTGCTGGCCGGACCGCCTCCAAGACCATTGCCGGCCCTTGAAGTAGTGATGCGCGGGGAGGATGTATATGTGAAAGCAGGCAATGAGGGAATCGCTAAAAATACTGGTCGCATGTAAATATCCATCCTGTCAAATCAAAGCAAATGAGCAATTTTAAAGACGCGCAGAATAAAGCACACCCGAATAAGACAAACACCCTGATGTCTGCCTTGATTGTGATCCTTATTTTAAACGTCAGCATACAGATATGGTTGTTGTATACCGGTCTTAATAACGCACTTGGAAAGAATAAGGATGTTGCCCTACCGGCATTCATCGCCTCGCTGGTCTTATTTCTGATAGGTTTTTTCTGGTTATACTTTTTGCCAATGGGGTATAGAGAAAAAAAGAACAAGTAGGCAATTGCGGAATTTAATAGCTTTGATAACTTCATCTATGCTGACATTGGATAGATGCCTTTTATTAACCGCGAACTAAATTCGTTTTTGAAGCCCACATTGATATGGATGCTATAGTAACAAGAAAAGCTACATTGAATGATCTGCCTGTACTCAATGACTTCCTGCGGCAATTGGTGAATGCAGAGAGACCTTTTGATGTAACCATAAAGGATGATACGGTTTTGTATTACGATCCCAGGACGTTTATAGAAAGTGATAATGCTGAACTGTTGGTATTGGATAAAGATGGTACGCCGGTAGGGTGTGGTTATGCTGACATCCGACAGGCGAAGTCATATTTAAAGCATGAGGAATATGCTTATCTGGGATTTATGTATGTTATGCCTGAGTACAGAGGTATGGGACTCAACCAGCAATTAATTGCTGCGCTCAAGCAGTGGACGTTGTCAAAGGGCATCAGAGAGGTACGCCTGGACGTGTATGAAGAGAATATATCCGCAGTGAAAGCTTATGAAAAAGCAGGGTTCAAAAAGCTGCTTTCAACAATGCGTTGTGAGATAGAATAGGATGATCAAAGCCCCTCCTTTATGGCCTTGACATACTTTTTATTGTTCGATTTTTTAATTGTGATCTCCCTGCACTGGTTGAATCGTGCAAATGCCTTGATGGCATCGGTAAGCTTCTCCAGTATAGGTTCGCTTAGTTCTACCGCCTCGAAGTGAAGATTATGAACGATCAATGTCTTTTGTTTCCGGTCAGCCTTTGAGTCCATCCGGGCTACGAATGTATCGCCGATCAATATAGGCAATGAAAAGTATCCGTATTTCCGTTTAGGTTCGGGAACAAAACATTCGATCTGGTAATCGAAATTAAAGAAATCCCGCAGACGGTGTCTGAAAACATTCAATACATCAAACGGTGAAAGAATGAAAGCATCTCCCGACAACTGAATCTTTTTGTCTTTATAGCCAGGGAGCATATAGAGGGGGGCGCTTTTAAGCCCTTCGACCGCCACCTGGCAAATCTGACCTTCTGCTACGAGCTTTTGCAGCTCCTGTTTTACTAAGTTATCCTTTACCCGGCGGGCCCGCCAGGCAATTTCTTTTACATAAGCGATACCCAGTACCTGCAAGGTGCGCAGGATAATATGCCTGGCAAATTCCTCCTGTGCAGGCATTGTTGTATCAATGTCTCCCGGGAGGATGTTGATGGGCAGGTCATATAGTTTGTGGAAATCCTTATTTCGTGTGCACATCAGCTTTCCTTCCATGTACAACCGTTCCAGCGCGATCTTCGAAGGCCGCCAGTCCCACCAGCCTGAACTCGCTTCCTGCCGGTCGTTATCAAAGTCTTTTACAGTTAGCGGCCCATCCCGTTCTATCCTGTCCAACACCTTTTTCATCAGACTGCCTTCGGCCTGTGTGAGTGGTTTCCCGTTCACAGCAAAGCTCTCCTTTACAGGTAAGGAAAAACGAAAGTCGTGCATAGGCATATAGCCCGCGTCAGAGATAAAGAATTCAAAGATCCTTCCATCTTCCTGTAGATCTTCCAGCCATTCCTGTTTATAGTCAGGTACGCGCGATGCGATGGTATGGTGATGGGCGCGCTCGACGACATAGTTTGTATCGATCTGGACAAAACCGAGGTGATCAATCAATTGATAGACTGCTTCAGGTCCCTTTCCAAATTGTGCCCGTTTAGAGAGGCCTGCTGCGTGGAGAATGATTTTCCTGGCTTGTGATGGCGTAAGGATATGTTGATTCATAGATGTGAAGTAAATAAAAAAGGACACGAAAATCAAAAGAAAAAGCAGGCACGAGGCCTGCTTTTATTTTGTCCCTAGTATTTCTTTGTGTTTCTGATCTGCCAGATTTTGTACAAACCAATGAGGGTATGAAACGCCTGGTTGTGTCAGATCGTCCAGTGTTTTAATCTCGGTATCGCTTAGTTCTACTTCCACAGCTTTCAGATTATTTTCCAGCTGATGAAGCTTACTGGCGCCAACGAGAATGCTGGATACCACCGGTTTGGCCAGCAGCCATGACAGCGCAACCTGAGCGGGAGAGGCACTGTGTGTGGCTGCGATTTCCTTTAATACATCCACCACATCGTAACCTTTTTCTTTGTCGAATGGTAAGATGTCGAATCCTGACAGACGGTTATCCTGATCTTTCGCGCCTTCGCGTGTATACTTACCGCTGAGGAAACCGCCAGCCAGCGGGCTCCATATAGTCATTCCAATGCCTGCATGCTGCATGAATGGAACGATATCATATTCTACGTCCCGGCCCAGCAGTGAATAATACATCTGTCCATTGCAGAAAGTAGCCCAGCCACGTTCCTTTTGCATCTGGTAGGCGATGGCTGCTTTCCATACCGTCCAGTTGGAAAATCCTATATAACGGACCTTGCCTGCACGTACCAGCATATCCAGTGTTTCCAGTGTCTCTTCTAATGGTGTATAGGGGTCTTCCTTATGCACAATGTACAGGTCTATGTAGTCTGTGTTCAGTCGTTTAAGGCTTTGTTCGCAGGAGAAGAGAATATGCCTTCTTGAAAGCCCTGCCTGTGTAACCGGTTCGCCTGTTCTGAAGCCTACCTTCGTGGCGATCACTACATCCTGGCGGCGTTTAGCGAGGGCTTTTCCTAACATTACTTCCGACTGACCAGCAGAATAACCATCCGCAGTATCAAAAAAATTAATGCCGGCATCTAATGCCTTATCGACCATTATCTGTGCGTCTTCCTGTGTTACTTTGTATACCGCGGTAATGGATGGATCGTTGCCAAAGGTCATAGTGCCAAAAGAAAGCCTGGAAACTACCAGGCCGGTATTGCCAAGTTTACTGTACTTCATAAATGATTTTTTATAATGGCTAATAGAAGATGTGAACAGGTTATCAATCCTTTTTCTGTTTCAGGGAAGCGTAAAGCTAATGGAATCCGATGTACAATCCAAGAAAGGATGCTCCACTCTTCGTGTAAGCTATCGGGTAAGTTAATTACTTCAGTAAGTATTACGAGGGTGAGCACCTGTGTAGAGACTGAGTACTAGTGATCTATATAAGTTAAATTTACCTACATTTGGTATTGTACCATCATTTATTTCCCATGAAAAGAACTGAATGGTTTAAAAGAACCTTTCCCATAATTGAAGACAATGGCCTGTTACCTTGCATCATGGAACGTCTCAGTGGAACGCCGGCGCGTGTAGAAGAAATAATCGGCCAGCTGGATCCTGACCTGCTGACAATAAAACCAAACGGCAAGTGGAGCATTAAAGAAGAGATAGGACATCTTGGCGATATTGAACCCTTGTGGGACAGGAGGATTGACGATTTTGTAAACGGATTGACAGAGCTGAGGCCGGCAGACCTGACAAATCAGGCTACGCATGATGCTGATCATAATGCTACAAAAATAGTGACACTACTGCAACGCTTCAGGGAACAACGGCAGGCATTGGTGGATAAGCTTCTCACATTGACAGATGAACAACTGGAAAGAAAGGCATTGCACCCAAGACTGAAAACACCGATGCGGGTCATTGATCTGGCATATTTTACTGCAGAGCATGATGATCATCATCTGGCGTGCGTGCGGGAAATTGTGAAGGAGTATTCCGGTGAATATAAGGTATAAATATAGTCTTCACTTTAAAGGCCCGGATAATCTCCGGATTATCTCTATGCTTCAACTGTGTACGTCGAAAAAAATGGCTGCATCAAAATATCTGATGCAGCCATTTCTTTATAGCAAATAAGCGTATTAATTATCTGTCTTCTGTTCCGCCAAAAAGCTCACCACATCTCTTATTTCTTTCTTTGACAGGATTTGTGTCATATTCGGCATACTCGATTGAGCGTACTCTTTATGCGTGATCTGATCAGCAGCAATGGTACGTTCGGTATCTCCTTCCTTGATTGTTATCCCTGTTTTAGTTTCTCCTTTCAGAATACCACTCAGCTTTTTACCATCCTTCAGTTCCAGTATTACCATACCAAATCCTGGCGCCAGTCGCGCGCTGGGGGTGATAAGCGCCTGTAGTATCTGTTCCCTTGAAATACGACCCGCAACACCATTTAAGCGTGGGCCTGCGGTGCCGCCACGGTCATCATACGAGTGGCAACGCATACACTGGGAGTTCTCATTATGGAAAAATATCTGCCGGCCCCGTCTTGGATCACCACCCAGCAGACAACTGCGATAGGAGGCCATCATATCGTTGGAAGACAGTTTACTGTTCACCGCTTTGTAACGGGTTGCCAGTTGTGTAGAGCGACTGCTATCAATGGCCTCACCCAGTTCAAGATAAATATCAGGATCCAGCTGGCCGGCAGCCATCTTATCCAGCAGGTCGTTCAGCGGTTTCTCTGTATACTGTGACGGCAATTTGCCCAGCGTGAGCAGAGCAGCCTGTTTTTCCTCCATCGTCTTGTTTGCAATAACCCCTGTGAGCAGGTTTACCATTACATTTTCGGATAAATGCATTTTTCCCAGGAGATCCAGACCAGTTACGCGTACTGTCTTTTCCTTGTCAGCCAATGCAGCAGTGATGCCTTGTTCTACACCGGCATCCTGGAGGGCTACCAGTGCTTCCAACGCAGTTGCACGCATTTCTGCATCTTTGTCCGCCTTTACAGCGGCGAGCAATTGAGGGCCTGCCTGTTTGATCTGCAGTTTGGCAATGGCCTTCGCAGCGCTGATGCGTACCGGCAAGTCTTTGTCCTTTAACAGGGCTGTGAGTGGTGCCGTGGAAAGATTCACTACAGGTGCAGGATTCCTTTTTACTTCTCCACGCAGTCTGCCGTCAACGCGGTCCAGTACAGATGGTTTCGCCCATACGCTTAAAGCGTCTATTGCTTCTGCCCGCATAGGCGCCGGACTGCCTGCTTTTTGAGAATAGGCCACCAGGTTGTGCATGGCGGCGTCTGTACCGACGCGCAGGTTAGCGTTGATAACACGGCGGATCAGGGCTTCATTTTTAAAAGTGGTAGTACCCAGCAGGTTAGCCAGGGCTGGTAATGCCCCATTAATAGAGAGGTCATCGTTGATAGCGCGGGCAGTCTCTGTTACTACAAATTCGTCTTTATCGTTCAGAAATGCTGCTATACCCGGATGGCTCATCCTTCTCAGGGCCACTACAGCAGCAATGCGCAGTGCACGGGAAGGGCTGTTGGCCAGCGCAATCAGTGGTTCTGCCTGACCTATGCGGGACAGTGCGAGGGCGCCTGCATGCCGCTGATAGGCGTCTACGTCATTATTCGCTTCCAGGAAGGAGATAAGTGGTTGTACGGCAGGAGCGTACTGAATCCTACCCAGGGCTTCTGCTGCAAAGAAACGTGCACGGCTGGCCGTATCCTTCAGGACTGGTACAAGGGCTGCTCCGGCTTCCTTATAGCGGATATCACCCAGCCATTTGGCTGCCTGGGCCCGTATTTCAGGATCATTGTCCTTTAACAGGGGTAACAATGCTTTGGCATATTGTTTATCCTGGCGGGCCAGCTGGCTAAGTCCCCAGATAGCGTGTACCCTTGCTAACTGGTTGTCAGTTTGTTTTAATGCCTGTTCGAATAGCGGAGCGCCTTTTTCTTTACGTTTTACCAGCTCAAACTGGGCTTTCATGCGAACGCGCATATCAGGATTCTTCAGCAGGTCGCCCAGTTCTGTTTCCTTACGTTTGCTGAAATCTTCTGCCAGTAAGGATTTAGTAGTTTTTCTTTCCGCAGTGGCGGCGGCTGTTTTATCATCCAGCTTCCAGATACGTCCGTAGTTATGTGTACCCCAGCCATCTATCCAATCGGCTACATATAAAGCTCCATCTGGCCCGAAGTCAATGCCGGTAGCCAGTACGCCACCCAGCACTTTCTTATGCTCACCCAACTCAAAGGTGGCGCCTTTAGGGTTCAGCTTAAATGCGTGTATACCGGAGCTGGAAGGGTTGCCTACAAACTCTGCTACAAAGAATGTGTTCTTATAAGCGGGGCCCAAAGCGGTACCCGGATTATATACAAAACCACAAGGACCATTTACGAAGTTGCTGATACAGGGGGTGATATAAGCCGCCTGACCTTCGAAACGGGGCGTGTACATCTTTTCATCCATCCATACCTTGTAGGTGTTATTGTCCTGATCGCGGTATTTACCGTATTGCCAGTTGCTGCGCCAGCCCTGATCACCGCCATTCACCAGGTATACCAGGCGCTCGCTTTCACCGGGGTGGTCGCCGTCATTGTCTTCGCTGATGATGTTGCCATATTCATCAAAGGCAAATTCGTGCGTATTACGGATGCCATAGGAATAGATCTCAAAATCGCTGCCATCCGGGTTGGAACGGGCCAGTACCCCACAGTTGGGGAAGGACCATTGTTGTCCATCGGGTCCTTTACCGTTAAAGCCGATATCACCTATCTGCCAGTAAATGCGTCCATCAGGACCCATTTCCACGCCTGACATGCCATGGCCACTGAAGCCCACATGGATACCGTATCCGTGGGAAATAGATGTTTTTTCATCTGCAATGCCGTCATGGTTTTTGTCACGTATACGCCAGAGGTCCGGCGCTACAGCCAGGAACAGGTCATCGCCTTCTGCGAGTACCCCGCCGGCAACATCGGTTACCTCATCGTGGAAGTCGTCCACTACCAATTGTGCCTGATCTGCTACACCGTCTCCGGATACATCATCCAGACGGTATACGTGTTCCTTTTCTATGGTCAGGTCCCGCCAGTCGTGCGAGCTGTCGCCATTCAGGTCATCCAGCCACAAGTTCTTTTTGCTGTTCTCGGGAGACAGCTCCTTATGCAGGAAGGCACGGCGGTCTTCTACCGTTTGCAGACTGATGGATGGAATTTCCCAATCGCGGTGCCCGCGTATGTCAAATTCAGAATGTTTCTGCCTGTCGGTGGTGGTGTAATACACCCTTCCCTGGTCGTCTATATCAATAGCAATAGGAGATATCACCAGTGAGTCAATACCCCATAGGGTAAGGGACAGATTATCCGCCAGTTCAGGCTTTACCATGGCGCCAATAGAGTCTGCCAGATGGGCCGTAAGGATAGTATCCATTCGTTTGATGCGCTTGTCTGCCGGGCCGGCATCCTGTTTACAGGCAGGAAGACAGGCCGCGGAAAAGAGCAATGTTGCCAGAATTGGATCTTTTAAAGCATGCAGTTGTTTCATAATAGGAAGCAATGATTGTCAATTGTACACAATTATATAGTTAAAACCTGACCGATTAAGATAGGGCAAAAAAAATGCAGAAGGGAATATTTTTTTTGAATGGAAGGACAGGTGGAGCAGATTCGCAAGGTTTGTTGGATAGAAAGCTCTATTTTGGTGTCAACATTGTTTTATCCAGATACCATTAATAACCAAACTATACATCCCAATGAAAATTAGATTTATCCTTTTCATGATACTTATAGTAATAATAAGTAGCAGGCCGAATGTAGCGAAAGCTCAGGACACTGTCTGGCGAGTATTCGATGTAGGAAGACTCGACTCTATCAATTCAACTATACTAAAAGAGAAACGGCTTTTGCAGGTATTCGTACCTCAAAGCTATAAGCCGGGCAGCACTGAAAAATATGATGTGCTGTATGTACTTGATGGCGGTAACTGGAACACCGGCTTAATAAACAAGGTGCAACGATTTGTAGAAGGAGAGGGGTATATGCCTCCAACTATCGTTGTGAGCGTGCTGGGTATCGATCGTATTAAAGACTTCACGCCCACTCATATAGATGACTGGAAAACCTCGGGAGGTGCAGCTAACTTCCTTGGTTTTATCAAGGATGAACTGATCCCCTATATCAATAAAGCATATCCATCTAATGGGGATAATACAATATGGGGGCATTCATTAGGCGGGATGTTTGTTATCAATGCAATGTTAAATGAGCCCAAAACCTTTAAATCATATATTGCTGTTGATCCAAGTCTCTGGTGGGATAATCTCTATATACAAAAGATCGCACCTGGTAAGTTGCCCGCATTGGCTGGTTCCAATATCACGCTATTCATGAGTGGCAGAGAGGGCAAGGATGGTGAAGGCATGAGGATTGCCAGTATGGATACTGTCCTGGAAAAAATGGCTCCTGCAGGATTGACCTGGAAGCATATTAATTATCCAGATGAAACACACAGTTCGGTAAGGTTTAAAAGCATATATGATGGATTGAAGTATTCTTATGGATGGCATAACGGTCAGATTGAATTTCATCCGATGAATGGTATCGTGTCGAAAGACAAACCTTTGAAAGTATGGTACTTTGGTGATACGACAAAAGCTTATTATACGCTTGATGGCACCCAACCTACAATTTCGTCTGCCAAAGTATTGCCTGAGATCAATATAACTGATGCTACAAAAATCACTGTAAAACAGTTCACCAACCGGTCACGTTATGATAAAATAAAAACTGGTGAGTTTACCGCTGGAAATGCTTTAAGTCCTGTTTCAAAACAAAAGAATATACAGGCAGGCGGTTTTCATTATGCTTATTATGAAGGTAAATGGGATAGCACCACAAACTTTAAGAATCTGAAGCCACAACAGGAGGGCATCACCACTGCCGATTTCGATGCAGATAAGCTGCCGCGTAAGAATGATTTTGCTTTGGTGATAGATGGACTATTGCAGACAAAAGAAGATGGCTATTATATCTTCGTGCTGGATGCTGACAAAGATTCGAAACTATATCTTAACAACAAGCTACTGATACAATGGAAAGGTTCTTACAGCAACCGCACGTATTCATACATCTTACCTCTGGAAAAGGGGTATTATCCTTTTCGATTGGAATATCTGCATACGCATGAAGATTTTAAATTAAAGCTGTCTTATCTCACACCGGGTATACTGAATACTAAGGAGCCTATTCCAATTCCCGTGGATCTTCAATATCGTGTGGGAGATAAGTGATACGTATACAATTCTTATAGTAATGCTGCTTAGTATGGATCTGACAGCCTGCCCGGAACGTATGGGCAGGCTGTTTCTCTTGTTTTCCAACCTAACACAAATTTTTTTTAAATTTCATTTGGAAAAAATATTCACTTTATTTTAAATTAGCGGGCCTTTTTAAAAGGCGCTTTTGTTTTATTAATGAATTTAAGTATTTGTTAGTTTTATGTTAGCGCTAATTCGTCAATCCCGGCGAAACGAGGGCCGAGGATTCCGCCTTTACATCCCTTTCTGTCTTATTGTTGCGGTATTTTCTTTTGTTCCACTTTCATTTAAGGGTAGTCCCCCGGCCCGTGCCCGGACTTCGACGTTCACCGCCCGCCTGATCAATCTGGAAGCAACATCCAGGGAAACATTCAGGTACAATGCCTCCCTGTACAATGGAAGGAATCATGCAGCCATCTTTGAATTCAATGCCCCTGTACCAGCCGGTTGGAGCACAACATTCCGGGTAGATGGCATGCAGGTTACCTCCTTCAGGCTCGATTCAAACAGGACACAGGATGTGTCCATAGAGATCGTACCCTCGCCTGCGGTAACACCGGGGAAATATAATATTCCGGTTACCGCTGTCGCTGAAGGTGATACCTTACTCCTTGCACTGGAGGCCGTTGTCAAGGGAACATATGCTGTGGAGCTGACAACTCCGGACGGGCGTTTGAGCGACGAAATTACGGAGGGCAGCCGCAAACCTATTCACCTGACAATAAAGAACACCGGCTCGCTTCCCCTTGACGGGCTGGAGTTATCCGCACAATCGCCACCCAAATGGGACGCTACTTTTGAGCCGGCTAAAATTGAGCGGCTGGAGGCTGGTAAATCAATAGATGTTATTGCAAAGTTGCATGTACCAGACAAAACGATTGCCGGTGATTATGTGACGAATTTCACTGTTAAGAATGCCAATGCAACCGCCAATGCTACTTTTCGTATGACGGTTACCACTTCATGGCTGGCAGGCTGGCTGGGCATATCGGTGATCCTGTTGGCTATTGCAATTATCTATTACCTGATCCGAAAATACGGCAGAAGATAAGCGTGTTTACATATGGAAAACGCAATTATTGAACTGGAAGGATTGACAAAATTCTATGGTTCTCTGAAAGCTGTAGACAATCTCCATCTAAGGATTAATGCCGGTGAAGTATTCGGTTTGCTGGGGCCGAATGGCGCTGGCAAGACCACTACCATATTGATGATGCTGGGGCTTACCGAGCCTTCCGGCGGCATGGCAAGAGTATGTGGTTTTAATGCCACTAAAGATCCTATCAGCGTAAAACGCAAGGTCGGTTATATGCCCGATAGTGTGGGGTTCTATGATAATATGACCGCTTTCGAGAACCTGTCATATATCGCCAGATTGAATGGTATACCCGCACATGATGTGTATCATCGTGTGCAGGAAATGATGGAACTGGTAGGATTGGGTGCTGCCATGCACAAAAAGACCAGCGCTTATTCCCGTGGTATGAAACAACGACTGGGCCTGGCAGATGTATTGATCAGGCAACCGGAAGTGATCATCCTGGATGAACCAACACTTGGTATTGATCCTACAGGAGTAAAAGAGTTCCTACATCTTATCCGGCAATTGAGCCGCCAGCAAGGTATTACCGTATTACTTTCTTCTCATCACCTGCATCAGGTGCAACAAGTTTGCGACCGTGTAGGAATTT
Source organism: Chitinophaga filiformis (assembly GCF_900102545.1). Taxonomy (GTDB): domain Bacteria; phylum Bacteroidota; class Bacteroidia; order Chitinophagales; family Chitinophagaceae; genus Chitinophaga; species Chitinophaga filiformis. The sequence continues at coordinate 1,010,280 of NZ_FNBN01000003.1, forward strand.
TTGTTGGCGGTAAACTGCTGGCAGAAGGCGACATTCATCAACTCTCCCAGCATCTGTTTTCTGAAGAGGCCTACCTGGTAACGATAACGGTAAAGGATGCGCTGTCTGATACCACGGCATGGGAATCAATGCTGTTGCAAATGGAGGCTGTCAAAAAGGTGACGGCATCAGGCAACACCATTGAGGTGTCCTGTACCGGAAATATCACTCCCAAATTGGTAAGATTCCTTGTAGAGAAAGGTTTCGACATTATGGGAGTACATCAGAAGGAATATGGATTAGAAGAAATTTATCAACGGTATTTTGATAATAATCTAACTGAAAACGTGTCTCATGGAAAGTCCAGTGGTTTATTTCAAAGATCTTTTTTCAGGAAGACTGCACAGTAAAAAAGCAGGAAGCCGAGGTGTATCAGATGCGGTATCCCGTCAGCAGCCCTTTGTAGTGATGGTACGTAAAGAAGTTGCCGATCATATCCGCAGCTGGCGGTTTATTGTATTACTTATACTTATTGTATTGACTTTTGCAGGAGCAATGTATGTTTCCCTGAGCAATCTGAAAGCGGCGGTTTCGAATGAAAACGATCCGGACCGCCTGTTCCTTTACCTGAAATTGCTGACGGCAACAGACGGGTCGCTTCCTCCCTTTCATATTTTCATGAGCTTTCTGGGAGCTCTTCTGGGCATCAGCCTGGGATTTGATGCGATTAACGCAGAGCGGAACAATGGTACGCTGATCAGGCTACTGGCACAACCGGTGTACAGGGATAATTTGTTGCTCGCCAAATTTGTGAGTGCCCTGGTCGTAGTAGCTGTTTTGTTTTTGTCACTTAGCCTGCTGATGATCGGTGGTGGGCTGATTATTACCGGTGTCAGGATCGAAGGGGCTGAATTTTGCCGGATATTGTCTTTTGTGGTACTTACTGTGCTGTATGTAGGCTTTTGGTTAAGCCTGGCAATACTGCTTTCTGTAAAGTTCCGGCAGGCCACCACTTCTGCACTCACGGCCATTGGCATCTGGTTGTTCTTTACTGTTTTTTACAGGATTGTCGTAAACATGATCGTAAAGTCTTTCTTTCCGGATCCCAATTTCATGGCACAGGAGGATATTCTTTTTTACAACAATGTAATACTTGATCTGCTTCGCCTGGCGCCGAGCCAGTTATATACAGATGCTACAACAACCTTGCTGATGCCTTCAGTCAGAAGTCTCGGTCCTTTGACTATGGAACAGATGGCAGGGGCTATTCCTTCACCCTTGTCTGTGCGGGAAAGTATATTGATCGTGTGGCCGCAGGTGAGTGGGTTACTCGCTGCAACAGCGGTTTGTTTTGCACTGGCGTACTTCTGGTTTATGAGGGCGGAAATAAGGACCTGAGTTGTCGCAATCGTAGTGCTATAGAACATCGAATAACGTATATAAACTATGCAAAAAGGGTCCGGTATCAGGACCCTTTTTGCATCATAATGCCTTGACATATTTATCTCTTCTAGAAAATATCCGCCAGCACTGCTGTTTCAAATTCACAGAATACGGCATTGCCCGTAAAGTTATAGGCAGCCAATGCTGTCAGTGAGTCTCCATTTTGACTTCCTTTAAGGACTGCATTGAATGCTGGTGCAAAACTGTCTATCCGATAGAAGTTGATTACCTTGAATGGCTGGTTGTTTTTAGACCACCATTTGAACTTGAGGATGGTGTCGCCGGACGCAATTGCTGCATTACCTATTTTCAGGTAGAATTTGAGTGTATTGCCTATCCTGTGTACTCTAAGGTCTTGTACGAAGGAAGGTATCACATCAAGGTACTTGCCCGCCCATTCAATATTGTTCTTTGAATTTTCATATACTACTCCTGTACTGTTACTGCTATAGAATAACATAGGCTCCACATTACAGGTATACTGAAGGTCTCTGATAAAAACATCCCTGCAGTATAGCAGCTGGTTAGGCCGTTCATCTACGCCAACAGGATAAATGAAATCTGCATTGTTATTACTGATGCTTACCTTGTCGCAGGATTGAAGAAGAATATTACCTTCCAGGAAGTTATTCTCAATGGCAATATCGCGGAAGGTGCCGTATAGCGGCGATCCCAGTAAGCGGATAGCGGAATTATATAAAGTGCCGGTACCAAAGGAAGGCGTAGGGAACTGGCCTTGATCAGAATAGGAATTTACGATGCGGATCCTTTCCCAGGGTCTCCAGGTACTTTCATTATCTGTATTTTTGGAATAGTCCCAGAACTGTATACCACAGATCGCGTTTTTAAAAGCCCTGACATTATCCATTAAAAGGTCAACGATATTCGTGCCATTAGAATAGCCTTCCCAGTCAACGCCATTTCCATATAAATTACCGTTTACTCTATCGCCTTTGGAACCATGATTATCCGGTTTCCCGGTAGCCAATGCGGTATCCAGCCCATTAAAAGAGAGTTCGACATTTTTCAGCTCAACGGCTTTCATACAATCTCCGCTGATGCCATGCCTTCTATTCCAGCTAAAGCGGGAATCCTCAATTTTAATGTACTCGAACAAGTATGTATCGAGAGATTGAATAGCTTGTCCTGAAAAGAACTCAATGCCGTCAGTAGCACAATATTCAATTTCCACATTCCGGAAGGTCAGGTGTTTACATGCTCCCAGGCATCTGATACCATGACGACCACCATCCTCAGCGGCAGCGTTTATATTAACATGGTTGTCACGATTACCGTTTATATAAATGTTTTCAAACAGAATATTTTGTTTTTCACTGTCCAATCCATCTACTGTTAGAACGGAACTGAAATCAGTGCCTGATCCTGCATGCTGGAACCTGAAATTCCTGATTGTGGTATTACTTTGTACCAAAAGGGATAAAGACACCAGGTATGTTCTGCCTTCGCCGTCGAGGATGCGACCTTGTGCTGTTTTTACCGCTTTGAGCAGGCTATTGCTGTCGTCAGTAGTCCCGTCGCCTTTGGCGCCAAACCATACTGCGCTTAAAGGGCTGTTATAGAGCCGTTTCCATCTTCCGGTAGCTGAGTTCTGTGATTTAAAAATGGTGCCACCATCTTCCTGGGCACTGGATGCTGCATCCCAGTAGAAGTCACCTCCGCCGCCATCGCCGATATTATTGTAACCTAAGACATGTATTTTTTCATTAGCTACAATGGGGGTTGTAACTAGCTCTGATATTAACGCTAAAGCCATGATTTGATGATTTTTTTAGGGTTACTACAATAATTGACGTCAATTATAGTAAGACTCAAAAATAGGTTCTTACCGCGCAGTGAAAGTGCGTAATAAAAAACAGGGGGAGCTGTTTGTATGGAGTGGTGGGTATGTGAGTAAGATTGTTATTTTACACTAGTCCTTTTGGAAAGCAGGTTTTAAAGATGCGCTTTCCATTTGGGCACAATATATTGCCAGCTTTTCCGCAAGATCCTGCATGCTTTGTAATAAATCAGTATGCATTTCTTCCGGCACCGGAGATTGCCCGTTATTCAAAAAACGGCACGCAAAGAAACAGGAGTGTTCGTTTAGTTTATTAAATACAAATTCGTAGACCAGAGAAAGACCCATGTCTGGAATGCTACAGCTTTCTGCATAGAAGACCTGCTCGTCAGATATCGTCATCCGCAGAGGAGATATAATCGCCTGATAGTTATCAAATGTGCAGTAATGAATGCTTCCGATAAACACCGCAGGTATATCCTGCTCTACTTTGCGTAGTCCCGGCACCCATTCAGCCCGGCCCGGGATATTCATCACTACCATATACACATCACGATAGTTCGCTGGTATTGGTTTTTCCACGTAACAGGTGCCATCAACGCAATAATCGTTTTTCAATGCAGGGAGTTCAGGTACTCTTTCCCTTGCTTTGTTAAGCAAGGCGAAACGATAATTCACTGTACCAATAGAGGGATAATCTTCTGATGAACTAACCCATTCCAGTTCGTCCCGTACAGGTGCGTCGGTCACATCGTCAAAAAGCTTTTCTGTGATCAGGAGGTACTCGTTGCTGTCAATACTGTTTTTCAGTAAACGATGGGCGATGATCATTTCAGGACCAGACTGCTTTACAAAACGTCCGACCGTTATTTCTGCAACAGGGCCATGATGTACTACAAACTTCAATGTGAGATTGGTAATCGCCTGGCAGGCTCCACAAGGGCAAACCATGTGTTGCTGCATCCATTTGCGCTGGTAGTGAAAAGCGTTGAAGATGTTCATGCAGGTATTCAATATTTCTTCCCGGGAAGGTGCGGATCCTTTCCTGACCAGCAGAACGGCATCGCCTTCAATCTCCACTACTTCATATTCATCACCGATAGCTTTGATCATAGCATCAATAAGCATATTAATGGCGAGTGTGCTATGGTTGAGTTCAGTGGTTGTCATGAACTCAGTGAACCCGCTGATATCCGGGATCAGGATCGTTGCGTTGGTTGTTGCCATAGTTCGGGGTATATGTATTGTAAAGTTACGGAAGATTGGGGTTATAGAGAGCATAAGTCTGATTGACAAAAAAACGACTATGTTAATTCTCTATATATCCAGAGATTTAATATCAAAATACCATGAACACGGCGCTTGCTGTATTTGTACAGCATTTTACTTATCCCATTAAAATACCGGAAAAATCCCCGGAGAAACCTCAGACAGAGAGTTGTATTTTTGGTTGTCACAATTCAATAGCAAGTACTCCTCTCATGATAAAGCCATGAGAAACCTTATTAATAAACCAAATACCCCCACATGAACGATTCAAAATTTGGATTCCAATCCCTCCTTAGAAAAAGCCTCGCTGTGATTACAGCTGCCTTTGGCACATTAAGCGCTAATAGTGCCCCGGCCTCAATTATCAGTTATGAGCCAGATCATGGTACCGATAGTCATTCGGAAGAAGCGCATAGAAATGTGCTGAAACCTAAACTGGTGCTAAAGTTGAATATGGCGAATCCGGAGAATAGCCTGGTGCTGATGCATCGTTCGCATAGTTCTCACAGATCTCATTCTTCTCATAGTTCCCATTATTCTTCTTCTTACAGCTCTGGCAGCAGGAGTTCATCTTCTTATTATGATAATACCAGCTCCCCAGCTTATTCTTCCGGTTCTGGCAGTTCATCAACAAAAACCAGGAGCAGTGTTAAACATAATAAATCCAATCATTCGACTTCAAACAGCGCTGTGCAGTATATGGATGTAGATCTGACAGGTACAACTTCAGAATATCGCACATTAAAGCTGGGCAGCAGGGGAGAGGATGTAACCCGATTACAGCGTCTGCTGGTTGATTATATCGCTTCAGGTGATGATGAAGGATACTTCGGAGATGAGACTAAAGCAGGCGTTATCAGTTTTCAGAAGGCATATCATCTGAAACCAGATGGCGTTGTCGGACCTAAAACATGGAAGGCAATCTTAAAGAAATAAAGTATGGAATATCAACTGGTAAGTGATATACTAAAAATCACTGTGAATGCTAAGCTCTATTCCGAGGCAGTCTTATTCAAGTGCTTCTACTGGTATGGTAATACCTTCGAAGTGGATATCAATAAAGTTGATGAAAGTCTCTTTCAGATCACATTGAAATATACAGTCCCTGGCGCAACTCCGGATTGGAACAACATAATCTCCCGCATTAAACGTGATCTGATTGACTTCCGGCTCAGGCAAATTGTTACGGAAGAAACCCGAACTGTCAGAGAATTGATTATCGCCAAGGCCTTCGCATATTATGAGGAAGATGAGGCTCCGGTATCGAGTATTACTGATCCCGTAGGATTTGACCCTCAATGTATTTAGTATGGAAACAACTATCAACACCCCGCGACAAACAAGGAAGTTTAAAGACCCCCAATACTATAAAACTATCTCTGCTGATTATTCTCTGCTCCCATTTCGTTTTCATCGTATGGCTGATAGCAGGGAGCTGTTGGTCAATGAACTGGGTGATTTTATCCTGGTTCCGGAAGGCACTGCAGCCCGCATCATACAGAAAGAGATTAATGCTGAAAATCCCGAAGACCGGTCGTTATTCGAAGATCTGGTTGCAGGCTTCTTTATTTCTGAGAAGAGAATTCCCGATTTGCTGGAAGTGATGGCGACGCGCTACAGAACCAGAAAGTCTTTCCTGGACCATTTTACGTCCTTGCATATTTTTGTTATCAGCCTTCGCTGCGAACATACCTGCCATTACTGCCAGGTGTCCAGAGTTACGAGTGATAAAGATACTTTTGACATGAGCCGATATCATATCGATGCAGGAATCGATATGATGATGCAATCGCCGAATCCACACGTTACGATGGAGTTCCAGGGAGGCGAGGCGCTATTGGCTTTCGAAAGTATCGTTTATGCAGTTGAGCGGACTAAAGCAGCATCTGCAAAGCATAACAAGCAGGTAACTTATGTGATCTGTACGAATCTTGCCCCATTGACGGATGAGATGCTTCAATACTGCAAGGAAAATAATATCCTGATCTCTACGTCGCTGGATGGTCCGGCTTTCATTCATAATAAAAACAGACATAAGCCTAATGCCAGTAGTTATGACTTTGCAGTGGAAGGTATCCGTAGATGCAGGGAAGTACTGGGAGAAGATAATGTTTCTGCTTTGACTACCACCACGAATTTATCCCTGGAGCATCCCCTGGAAATCGTAGATGAGTACGTGCGTCTCGGTTTTTGTAATGTATTTCTCCGGCCAATTAACCCTTATGGTTTCGCTACCCGTAGTGATCGAAAGAATAAGTATGAAACAAGCCGTTTCCTCGAGTATTATAAAACCGCTCTCGATAGGGTAATAGCGCACAACCTGGATGGATATTTTCTTCGTGAGGATTATGCTACTATCATTCTCCGGAAGATGCTTACGCCATTCCCTGTTGGCTATGTTGATCTGCAATCGCCGGCAGGACTGATCAATAATGTGATCGTTTTTAATTACGATGGCGCTATCTATGCTTCCGATGAAGCAAGAATGCTGGCGGAAATGCAGGATTATACTTTTCGTTTGGGACAACTTGGAAGATCTACCTACAACGAGATTTTTTATGGCGGGCAAGCACAGGAAATCAGTCAGGCGATGACGAATGAATCGCTTCCGGGTTGTTCAGAATGCGCTTTTCAACCCTATTGCGGCGCTGATCCGGTCTTTAATCATGCTACCCAGGAAGATATCTATGGTTATCGTCCTACAAGCGCATTCTGTCAGCGTAATATGTGGATTATTGAGCATCTGATAACGCTGATGACGAATGATCCGCGAATTGAAAAAATATTTAGAAGCTGGATAACAGGTAAAAGCTGATGTTACTAAAAACAAAAGGTATTGCACGTGGAATTACCACACCTATTGTCGGACGGGTGTCTTTTACCGGTGCAGAGAATGCTGAGGTCCTTATATGTGATACGCCTCCTCCGACGCTTATTCACTCTTATAAAGCGGTGCTGTCAACGTATGACGGTCCCTCAGAAATACCGGGCGTCTTTTCGATCCCGGACTTTAGTCATCTAAGTGAAGGTGATATTGTTGTCATTCACTCAGATGGCGTGGTCAGTACTCAATACCGGGTGAACTCCGTTCACAACTTCCTGCTTTTCACAGAGAGGTGTAACAGCAACTGTATTATGTGCTCGCAACCACCCAGAGACAGGGACGATACTGATTATTTTTATAACCTCTATCGCCAGACTATCCCCTTGATACCCAAGGATTGTATCGAGCTGGGTATCACCGGAGGAGAGCCAACGCTGCTGGGAGACCGGTTCTTTAAACTATTAGCGTGTATTAAAGCATCATTGCCCGATACTGAAGTACATTGTCTTACCAATGGCCGCTCTTTCGCCTGGCCTGGTCTTGCCAATAAACTGGGAAAGATGGATTTCAACAGGCTGATGCTGGGCATACCCCTGTATTCTGACTATGCTCCCCAGCATGATTATATTGTGCAGGCAAAAGATGCATTCTATCAAACAGTGAAGGGTTTGTACCACCTGGCGAGGAATAATGTACGGGTAGAATTGAGGATAGTACTTCATCAACAAACCATTCCCCGGCTTAGGCAACTATCCAGATTCATTTATAAGAATCTGCCCTTTGCTGCACATGTGACGTTTATGGGACTGGAGCATCAGGGTTATACGCCACATAATATCCAGCGCCTCTGGATAGATCCGCTTGATTATGGCGAAGAATTAACTGATGCGGTTACTTATCTGGGAGATATGGGAATGAATGTTTCTATTTATAATTCTCAGCTTTGTGTGTTACCTCGGGAACTATGGCAGTATGCCAGGAAATCCATATCAGACTGGAAGAATGTTTATCATGAGGAATGTGTGAAATGTTCTGTAAAGAATGAGTGTGGAGGGTTCTTTGCGTCGGGAGTACAAAGACACAGCAGAGGTCTGAGTGCGGTGTGATCTCCCGAAATCTGAAACCTGCCAGAAACTGAGAGGCCCAAAACGGGCGAGCGTTGCCTCCTGCTTTGGGCCTCTCAGGCATGATTGTGATAAGATACTTTCTCTATGGCTATAACCCCTACTTCAACATCTGCTGCTTATACACACCAAAAGTATGAATAGCGGCACATGCCTTGCCTTCAGTAATCCGTAGTCGTACATATTTAGCCGTCAAAGGCTTAAACTTCACAAGCCATTTATAACCGATCGACTGCTTCCCCGTTGCCTCTGGAATAGGAATCCAGTTTTTACCATTATTTGAGTAATCAACAGACCATCCCGTAGTACGATGACCCAGCTCAATTACTTCCTGCAACATCAGCACATCGAATGTTTTTGCAGTACCAAGATTGAAAACTATCGTGTCTGTGCTGGCATTATCAGCTGTTGCATAGTAGGTGCTCTCAAGATTATCCACCATGTTGGCTGGCTTGTAGTTTGCACCACGGGGATGGAGTGTCGTGATGGTAGCGCCACTGGCAAGGTTGGTTTTAAAAGTACCGCGAATCAGTGCTCCCAGGCTATCACTTCTTTTGGCATCAACGGGAGATATCAATCCTTCCTTATTGGGAGGATAGTTTAAAAGCAACACGCTGTTGTGTCCTACAGAGTTAAAATAAATATCCCATAGTGTGGCAAGACTTTTTACCCGTGTATCTTCTTCCGAATGATAAAACCAACTCGGACGGATTGATACATCCACCTCGGCTGGTACATAGGCAGCTCCATCCAGTTCTCCATGGTTTAATGCGGAGATATTATCGGATTCATTCTTTATGGAGGATAAATTGATCGTTGACCAGCATGGATCACCGGCTATGCCTGATTCATTTCCCACCCAACGGCAGTCGGCAAAGGCATTAGAGTTTTTTGTTCCGAAGACAACGCAATTGGGTTGTAGTCGGCGAACGGAATCCGCCCATCTTGTATAATAAGCGGTTGTAAGTTTGTCAGCACCTGCGCCATCCCACCATATTTCCCAGATCGGGCCGTAATTCCTCAACAGTTCTGATAGCTGATCGGCGTAGTAATTACTGTAATCATCTGTTCCGTATCTGGAATCATGTCTGTCGTGCGGACCGAGATATATCCCGGCTTTAATACCTGCGGACTTGCAGGCATCCGTAAATTCCCTGACAATATCTCCTTTCCCATCTTTCCACGGACTGTTTTTAACTGAATAGTTGGTATGTGCAGTTGGCCAGTTACAAAAGCCGTCTGCATGCTTTGCCACAAAGATAGCGCTTGTAATGCCGGCGCTTTTGAGCACACCGGTCCATTGATTGCAATCCAGCGCAGTTGGATTGAATAGTCGTGGACTTGCCGTTCCATCTCCCTCATTATCATTCGTAAAAGTATTCATGCCGAAATGAAAGAAGGCTATCATCTCGCGGTGGTACCATTCAATCTGCCTGGCATTGGGTACCGGACCTACAGGAGAGGGGGCCGTTTGTCCATTCACCTGAGACGGTAAAAAGACGCCTATTGCTGATATAAAACACAGGCGTGCTGTTAATTGTAATACAATCTGCTTAAAGTTCATATTAAAAGCTATTAAGTTGATCTCGTTTTATTTACCATGTAAGGGGGCATACGGTTGTATGCTGAATGATAATGTAGTCGGTTTAAATGGAATATAATACTGAGGTAATGGAATAGGACCACAACTGGCATTGCCGAGCCCCATCTGAGCCTTATCAAGGCTTAGAATAGTTTCCTGCCTCCTGTGTAATTCATACAGGTGTTGTGCTGCCCATAGATCCTGGTCGGTATAATGCAGTGCCGTAAAACTTAGCTGATCATCTGCAGTAAACAGAATTCCTTTATCATCCGCATCCGTTAGTTTTACCCAGCGAACATCTTCGCGGTTGGCCATTCCCTGCGGACGTTCATATTGTTCCAGCATATCATCTACAGTACGTTGATATTGCCCTATATCGGCAGCCGTTTTTCTATCTGCATAGTTTTCAAAAGGCCCCCGACCATACCATTCAACATTTTCCAGTCCAGGGTTCAACGTCATACGCAATCCGAGACGGGGAATAGGCAAACCGCTGGTATCAGGGGTAAAGTCTGCCTTCACGTGAATGAAGCCATTCCCATATACGGTGTATTGCATGTGGGTCACTACCTTGAAACCTGAGCGCGTAGCTGCGGTAGTGGTAGTGGAGACTTCAACAGATTTACTGCCGACAGGTTTTACTGCAAAACTGTTCAGTGTATATTGCAGACTATCATAACCGGCCTGCATCCATTCAATGGCAGGACCTCTTTCTTTGGTACGGTCATTATCCAGCCTTGCGCGATACAGGTTAGACACAGGTCCATTTTGCGCACCGTTGATGATAACATGATCGCCATATTGAAGTGAAGAGATATTGCCGGTAGATTTATCAAATGCGATAGAGTAATCCTTACCATTTATTTGCACCCTGGCACCATCCTGTTGCAGCGTTACATCGGGCAACTCCGCCACGTTAAGCGCTGCTTTTGGGAGGGTATTGAAAGGTACTTTCATTTGTTCATGCGCTACCTCGGTTCCCTGTTTTGCCCACAAAGCATCCTCACGCAGGCGGAATGCTACCCGCAGCCAATATTCAGCGCCTGGTGTCAATACAGGTTTCTGCCAGGGGATTGTTACAATAGTAGAATCATTGGGCGACAAATGTACAGGTGCTAATATACCTGATTGTATCACCCTGCCATTTTCAGATAAGGTCCAGGTGCATTCAAAAGCATCCAGGTTGAGGAAATCATATTTATTCCTGATGGCAACACGTCCTGTTTGTCCGTCGGCCATGCTGATCTTTACATACTGGTATACTTTTCTGACATCTTCCAGCTTAGGCGTAAACTTCCTGTCTGAAGTAGTGAGCCCTTTAATGCTGAACGTACCGTCATTGGGTTTGTCGCCAAAATCACCACCGTAGGCAATAAATGTCTTACCAGTTGTATCGCCGGGAATCCGTTTATTAACACCCTGGTCTACCCATTCCCAGATACAACCTCCAATGAGGCGCTTATGTGATTCAATGGCATCCCAGTATTCCTGCAGGTTACCTCCGGAGTTACCCATCACGTGCTCATATTCGCACATAAAGAAAGGCTTGGAGGACGTTTTTTCTCCTTCAGCTATCAGTGTGTTCACTGAAGGATACATGGTAGATTCAATATCTGCTATGTCATTATATCCTTCATAATGGATGGGCCGGGAGCTATCTATCGCCCGTATGGCAGCTTTGCCTGCTACAAAATTCTCGCCTCCCCATGATTCATTGCCCATAGACCAGATAATGACTGATGGATGGTTCTTGTCACGTTCTACCAGGCGTACCTGCCGGTCAACATAAGCCTTTTTCCATGCAGGATCTTTCGTCAGCTGATCGCCCATACCATGTGTTTCAAGGTTGGCTTCATCTACTACATACAAACCGTATTCATCACAGAGCTGATACCATAGTGGATCATTGGGATAATGACAGGTACGTACGGTGTTGATATTACATTGTTTCATCAGGGTGATATCCCGTATCATGGTTGCCCTTGGTACTGCCTTGCCATAAGCGGGATGTACCTCATGACGGTTTACACCTTTCAGTAATATCGGTTCACCATTCACCCAAAGGCGACTGTCTTTTATTTCTACTTTTCTGAAACCAAATCTTGATGAAAGGGTTTCCAGCACTTGTCCCTGCTTATCCCTCAGTGTCAGTAATACGGTATAAAGACTGGGCGTCTCAGCTGTCCATAGTGTGGGGCGACTGATATTGGCCTTTAGTGTATATGTTTTAGCAGTTAAGCCTTTCAGTGCTTCCACAGCCTGATTGATGCTGGAACACAGTTTGCCGGAAGGATCATAGACATCAACTGTAACCGTGGATGCTGCCGCAGCTGCATTGCCGTCATTCTTTATATCTGTTTTTGCAGAAAAGACGGCTGATTTAAAATCTGAAGCAAGGTCTGATTGCAGGAAGTAGTCCTGTATATGCACCTTAGGTTTCGCATAGAGGTATACGCTTCTGTGGATACCACTGAAGCGGAACATATCCTGATCTTCCAGGTAACTGCCATCACTCCATTTGTATACTTCCACGGCAACCAGGTTCTTTCCGGGTTTGATATATTTTGTGATGTCAAATTCTGCCGGGTTGAAACTGCTCTCGCTATAACCTACCTTTTGCCCATTTACCCAGACATACATGGCGCTGATCACACCGTCAAAATGGATGAATACTTCTTTCCCGTTCCAGTTAGCCGGAACGTCGAAATTCCTGCGGTAAGATCCTACCGGATTGGGCTCTTTCGCCGTCGTCCAGTCTGCAGGTACTGCTCCCATTACCCTGGGAGGATCTACTTTAAAAGGGTATTCAATGTTCGTATAAATAGGTGTACCATAGCCCTGCATTTCCATATTGGACGGTACGGGAATGCTTGCCCATTGTGTGGCATCAAAATCCGCTTTATAGAAATCAAGCGGTCTCTCAGAAGGTTGTTTTACCCAATGGAATTTCCAGGTGCCATCTAATGATACATACCAAGGGGATGTTGATGGCACATCCTTTAATGCCTGTTCTCTGCCGGCGTAAGGAATACAGATGGTACGGGCTGGTTCTTTGTTGATACCTAATACCTGTTCGTTCTCCCAGTCATTACTTTGCGCATGGATAGTGGCATGACCTGCTACGAGCAGGCATGTGGTAATACCAAATGTTTTGAGACCCATTTCCTGTTTTTATATTTACAATTAATATTGCTTGGTTTGTTTGTTGAAAATACCAGTTCACACGAGACTGCTGCGAGACAGCTGAATACCTCCACAATCAGGCTCGTCAGCAGCCCCGCGCTAGTGGTAGACTCTAACAACAACTATTTATTTCCCAGATTCGCTTTCACGAGTTTTACAAAAACATCCGGCGTAACTACGCGTACATTGGCATTTAAACCGTCTACGACCTTTTTGACACTGGCCAGGTCTTTTGTCCAGGTATGAACAAACACCAGTGTATAACCCGATGCGCTCGATGGATCGGCAGGGCGCGAGTTTATATTGCTGATCACGGCCGCCTCTTCTTCCAACCCTGCCCAGAGATTGTCTCTCGCTTCTATCACGGGTTTACCATTGTCTGCAAACTGAATGCTTCCATTTGGGGCTTCTCCATAGCCCGTATAGATCAATCCGTCTATATTGCTTTGCGACAAATATTTATTCCAGAGGTCCATACGCCCGATAGCGCCCTGGTCCAGTATGTTCACAATATTGAGATCTGCCTTTGCCATGAAAGTATTCAACCTGTTAAGGTATTTATCAAAGGCGGCAGCTGGCATTTTGCTGGGGAAGGTATAACCGCTTCCGCTGGGCCCCGCTACAAATCGATCTTTGCCGGATGCATTTTCATAATACCAGCGTAATGCAGCGGGTGCAAGATCGACCAGCGAAGGGCTGATCGTATATCCCATATTAAAGGAACCGCGGATTGGGTTACTAAAATAGTTCTGTAAAGACCAGAGGTCATATGCAATGTTATCGCCATCGCTTACCAGGAATGTTACATAATGTACATTGGGCTCTGTAACAGGTGTTGCCGGTGTTTTTTGACGGATAGCATTGTTGTCGTATATACTGCTGAGCGGAGCAAGGTTAGCTGCGAGATCTGTAGGAAGCATTACCACCCCGGCTTCAGCCGCATTAGATACCATTGAGAATTCTTCCTGCCCGTACCCGAAGCAAAAAGCTTCGGGGTCAAGGTGCTTCAATACTGTTTTGCGCCAGGACGTTTCACCGTCATAGAAAGTGAACGCGTTGGTGAGTGTGATGTAATCGCGCAGGTGATGATTGATAGTGGGTGTCAGTTCTGCTGCGAGGGCATTGCTAAAAGCCTTCGGATAATTGCTGTATACCCATTTTTCATCGCGTGTACGGACATCTGCTTTGCGGGTGCTAATACCCGCCGCAATTACGGCAGTTTCCAGGCTTGCATCCACCGCAATAGCGTTCATCGGACCACATAAAGCCGTGGCTGCTGTCAGCGATCTTTGATTAGTGGCACGATTATACAACACATATCCGCTTATTTTTGATTTAAAGCGACCTACAAGGTCAGCCCAGGAACTATAGTTAGTAAGGGTAATACCATATTTACTGTTCATATAGTTTGTCCATACGGCAGAAGGACCTCCTTCGTCGATGTATATCTGTTCCGCAGAACTTTTGGCAATAAGCCCCTGTAAAGTAGCGACCAATACTTTCTGTTCAGCAGAAAGATTGTTACCGCTGATCACACAAAGTGATTTTAGTGCAGCCCCTTTCTGGTGCAGCACACCCCGGTTGAGCACCTGGGTGTTTTTTACCGTATCATTTTTTGAGGCATCTATAGGAGTGCCAGTGATAGCTGGTGATTGATTATTGTTTTTGCTACAGGCAAAACATCCAATACCAGCTGCGATCAGCAGCGTGCAAACAAGCTTTTTCTTCATGTCTGTTGGGTTTAGAATATTTGTACTTCCGCGATATTGGTGCTGGATGTAGCGTATACTTTTGTCACGGTTATTTTCACATACCTGGCATCTTTCAATGTAGACACAAAGTATCTGTACCAGGGCTGGCCGGCATCATGTGGCATATCTTTAATACTGGCAACATCATCCCAGGTAACATTATCAGCACTTACAGACACCGTAACGTCCTGCGGTTGTCCATGGCCCTCTGTTTGCCAGTCGCCTTCAAAATAGCGGTCCATAATGCCGATACCATGTACCGGTTTCACTTCACCCATATCAATGATAATATAATGTGGAGGTCCGGGTTCTCCGCCTGACCATTTCGAGTTCCAGAAAGTGCCCGGATCTCCATCAATAGCTGCTTTAGCAAGGCCATTGCCGCCACCTTCCGCAGGTTCTTCGGTGGAGAAACCGGCAATACTCCAGTTACTTTCATCATAAGGTTGCATGCTCGCGAGATCAGCAGTTCCGTTTACAACAAAATAAGTGGTTTGTTGATAGCCACTTCCTGCGGCCCCGGTAATGCTTTCTATGCTTATGGGAATCATATAATCCTGGAATGGATTTATTCTATCCTTTGCTATTATTTTAAGCGCTAAGTTTCCTGTACCGGTGGCTCCTTTCAGAATGGTGGCACTGGTCTGCAGCTCGTAGCTGCCTGCCGGTAATAGCGGGTAATTGGTGCCGTTTTCTTCATTGAACTTTGCTACGAGAGCAGTGTCTGCTTTGAAATGTATGGTAATCTCATTGGCAGCGTTTATACCAGATACGGTAGCATAGTCAGTTCCTGTCATGACGGCGCTGTAGGATACTATAAATGGCGTATCTGCAATGGCAAATTCCCTTTTTACAATACCTTTTCCAGCGTCTGGCATGTAGACGGTTCCGGCGGAATGATCATCTTTTTTGCATGCGGCAATAAGAGCAGCGGCTAAAAGAAATGTGTATATATATAGATGTGAATGCTTTGTTTTCATGACTGAGTTGTTATACGATTAATACCCTGGATTCTGTCCGTTTACCCATGCATCTTTACCGCCATTTTGCGCCCGGATCTTATAGTTACGATCCAATACATTCTGCGGAATGGGCATGGTGTACATTTTGGGAAGGAATAAACGGTTGCTCACATTCGTTCTTGTGTAAACGAATGAGCCGTTATCAGCCGTTATCACCATGCCTACTTCCGGCCGGTTTAATACACCAGGAGTGCCATCAGGCATTTTATCCGCAATCTTCCAACGTAATACATCCCACCAGCGTTTATCTTCAAATGACAGTTCAACACGACGTTCACGACGAATGATCTCCCGCATTTTGTCCTTATTTACGGCGCCATAGGTAGCCTCTACAGTGGGCATGTTATTGTTACGGGTCCGTACTTTATTCACTGCCGCCAGCACGTCGGGTGTAGGCCCATTCACTTCATTTTCGGCTTCTGCAAAACTGAGCAGCACTTCTGCATAGCGGAAGAACATATAATTCTGATAAGAGGTGCTGTTAGCCCGGTTATCGCTTCCCACAACGCTTTCATCCAGTCTTTTGCAGGCATAATAACCCGTATGCGTAACATCACTGCTATAACCGAGATCTATTTCATTTTCTGTACTTCTGCCCAGGCCTACTACCATCCGGAGGGTGTCGCCCTGCCATGGAGATCCGTTAAAAAGGATCGTCTGGTAGAAACGTTTTTCCCTGTTTACATATGGATGTTGAGGATCATAACCGGAACCGGATTCTCCGATGGCTTTTCCGTTGGCCATGGAGAATTCATCTACCAGTTCCTGTGTAGGCTGGAAGTTACCCCATGCTACTTCGGTTCCATTGACGATAGTAGGGCCTTCTTTACCTTCCAGTTGTCCGCCTTTACCAGGCATATATTGTCTGGCGAAAATGGATTCAATGCTATTGTTGGCTGTTTTCAGGAATAAATTCCGGAAGTCAGGATACAGATCATACACCCCAAGGTCTATCACTGCCTTGTTGGTCGCTGCTGCTTTTTTCCATTTCTCCAGGTCACCGCCCGGATTAGCCGCATTGCCTGAATTGCGTAATGGACTGGCTTCATAGAGTTCACACCATCCTTTCAGCGTAAGTGCCGCGCCTTTTGTAGGTCTGCCGGGTTCTGACTGATTAAGAGGTAAGGTAGTGGCTATATCTGCCAGTTCATTCGTAATAAACTGGAAGGTTTCTGCCTCTGTGCTTCTTGGTACATAGATGCTGTCGCCCTGTGTGATATTGTCCAGTGTTCTTGTGATAACAGGTACACCTCCATAGGCCATCCACAGCCAGTGATAGAACATCGCGCGGAGAAAGCGCACTTCAGCGATCCTTTTGGTTTTATAATCGTCGGGCAGCGCTGATGCGGTTACTTTTTCTATGAACAGGTTACATTTCCTGATCTTCTCATAGTTGCCGGTCCTGCCATCATTGTTATCTGTTTTTCCCCAGTACCACATATCCCAGGGCCCGCGGGGCAGGTTGGAAGGCGTTACATTGGCCACACGTATATTGGCATATCCCTGCATCCAGGTAACACCTACATCAGAGTTGTCAGTATATTGGTCCAGGTGTTCCGTTTCATTATTCATGTCCGGAAGCGAATTGTAAACATCATTCAGGAAGAGGTCGGCATTGGCCGCTGAGGACCATACAATATCATCACCCACGCGATCTCTTGGTGATATTTCCAGGGAGTTTTTATTACAGGCTGTCAGCGCTATACCAACGAGGGCAATAAGGCAGCTTTGTTTTATCGTGATCATGTTTCTTTCGGTTAATTGTTTAGAAGGTGACATTCAGACCTACTGAGGTAGTTTGTTGCTGGAAGTAATATTGACCGTTTGAAGAACGTGCTTCAGGATCAATCTTCTCCTTCATATTAGGTGTCCATGTCCACAGGTTTTGTCCGGCAGCATATACACGCAACTGTTGTATACCTACCCGTTTAGTAAGTTTTGAAGGCAGGGAATAGCCTAGTTCAGCGCTTCTGAGTTTGATATAAGACGCATCTCTTAGCCACCAGGAAGAAAATCTTGTGTTATAATCTTTAGGTTGTGTGCTGACGCGTGGATATAAGGCGTTTGTATTGGCCGGCGTCCAGTGATCTTTGTAATACAGTTCACTGGCGGAACCTTGCTGATCAAAGGGGAATACCAGGTTACCACCTACCGGAAGGCTGATCTGGGTAGCTGCCTGCAGCAGGAAATTGAGATCAAACCCTTTCCATGATAAAGCAGGGGAGAGGCCAAAGATCATCTGTGGTGTACCATTGGGTCTGCCAATCACCGTCTGGTCATTATCGTCGATAATGCCATCTGGTTTACCTGAGGGACCGCTGAGGTCCGCATACTTCAGATCGCCGGGACGTACCGGAGCATCCGGGATAGAAGCAACGCCTGCTTTCAGGGAACCATCTGTGTTGAAATCAGCGGGTGTAAAATAGCCAAGTGCTTTCAATCCGAATTGTGTGCCGTTTGCGCGTCCTGTCTGACGGCGGTTGGGATTATTGTAAGTGGCATCTGTTTCAAACACCTGCAGCAGTTTATTTTGTGCATAGGTGAAGTTCGCATTGAGGTCCAGTCGCAAGCCATTGGAAAAAGTATGATTGGTACCAATGCCCAGCTCAAATCCGTGGTTACTCATAATGGCTGCATTCTGTTCCGTAAGGCCCACACCATATTCTGCAGGTACAGTAACAGTAGGAGGTACCAGCATGTTGGAACGCTTTTCATAGAAGTAGTCGGCAGTTACATTGAGTTTACCCTTCCACAAAGCCGCATCTATACCCACATCGGTCTTCTTTGCTCTTTCCCACGTAATGGCGGTATTAGCCTGCAATACTTCACTGATACCTGCTGTTAGCCTGCCATCGAGCACGGCCGCATTGTTATAGATGGAATAGCCTGTCAGATATTGAAAGGGACCTCCGGCCAGGTTGCCGGATTCTCCATAAGAAGCCCTGATCTTCAGTGCATCTACCCAGGCTACATTATCTTTCATGAAGTTTTCACGTGCTATATTCCAGCCAAGTGAAAATGCGGGGAAGAAACCGTATTTGTGACCAGGCGCGAAGTAATAATGTCCATCATATCTGCCGGATACTTCTGCCAGGTATTTACCGTCATAATTGTAACTCAGGCGATATACATAACCTATCTGCCTTTGCTGTGATGATGATCCTCCATTGGAGAGTTCACCCTGTGCAGTACCGCCGCGATCCAGTTCATCAATGTCAATAGGATAATTGATCCTGCCGCCCGAAAGATCCCAGTATTTCTGAGAGCGTGATTCCAGTACGCCAAGGAAGGTAACATCGTGTTTACCGAAGGTATTGTGATAATTAAGATATCCCTGGTAGGTGAATGCTTTATTCTGACTGGTGCTCAGGTTCAGTGTTGGTTTGGAAGGACCAATATAAGTAGGATTAAAGGTATACGGAGTAGTTGTAAAATCTGCGCTGTAAGTCAGAATAGGTGTTTTCCATGTTTTAGAATAAGTATTATAGGGATCATAACTGGCCACCCCTTTTATGCTCAGACCCTTTAAGAATGGCAGTTGCTGTTCAATGCTGAAGGTGGTCATGATCTGTGTATTCTCGTTATGAGAATACCCGCTATGTGCAATGGTGCCTACCAGTGAATTGGTGATGTAGCTGCCCCACAGGCCGTTGGAATAGTAGATGGCGGATGTGGGAGGTGTTCTGAATGCCTGGTACATGATCCCTCCACCAGCAGAGGCATAGCGGTTATTGGGATCGCCACTGCCGGGATCTGAATATCCGGAGTAATTCTGATCTTCTACCCAGCCACTGATGGAAAGGGATACCCGGGTATATTTAGCCGCCTCGATGTCCAGGTTGGCCAGTGCGTTATATTTTTTAAGATTGGTAGTAGAGAATTGTCCTTCCTGACTGGTATACCCTAATGCCGCAAAATATTTCATCTTTTCAGTGCCTCCGGATAGTTGCAGGTTATGATTAGTCAGTATTGCATTTCGCTGGATCACATCCCGTAAACCCTGGCTATTGGGATACCTGTCACGGTCTGCATCTGACGCGCCATCTACCGTTTTCTTATATCCGGCTATTTGTGCATCTGTGAAAGAGAGGTTGAAGTTATCATTCCGGTTGGCTTCATTGGTCAGCAATGCATACTGGTACGAGTTTACCATACGGGGCATCCTGGTAGGATTCTGAAAACCCACATAGCCATTATAGGATAGGACGGGAGCGCCGGTCTTTCCTTTTTTGGTAGTGACCAGGATCACACCATTCGCGCCTGCAAGGCCATACGGTGCAACAGCAGCGGCATCTTTTAGGATGGTAACGCTTTCAATGGTAGCAGGGTCCAGCCTTGAAAAGTCTCTGTAAATACCATCTACTACCAGCAACGGATTGGCATTGCCAATGGTGGAAGTACCCCTGATCCGTATTCTCGAACCATCCAATCCGGGTTCGCCACTTCCCTGATCTGCAATAAGGCCGGGCATACGGCCTACGAGATTATTGGTCAGATTCACTACCGGCTTCTGTGCAAAATCTTTTCCTTTCACAGCAGATACTGCCGCAATGCTGGTGGCTTTCAGCTGTGTTCCATAACCCACGACTATTATTTCTCCGAGCGCGGTAGCATTTTCTTCCAGTTGTACATTTATTGAAGTACGTCCGGCAACCGGTACTTCTTTGGTCATGTAGCCGATAAAAGAGAATACCAGTATACTTTGTTCATCAGCCACACTGATAGAGAATTTCCCTTCCTGGTCTGTATTGGTACCATTTAAAGCTCCTTTCAGCCGGATACTGACACCGGGTAGTTTTTCACCCTTTGCAGAGGTTACCATACCTGTTACTACCAGTTGTTGCTGCTGTAGCGTTTTCTCTGGTACAGGTGCCGGAACAATGAAGATGTAATGATCTTTCTGTTGATAGGTAAGGCCGGTACCTGAAAGCAGGATATCCAGTGTGGCAGCTACTGTGCGGGTAGCCGCCGGAAGCTGAAGATGCCCGAACCTGCTTACTTCTGTTTTCCTGTAGCCGAAACGGAAATTGGTTTTTTGTTCAATCTCCTTTAATGCTGTCTCCAGGCTTTTCCCTGAAATGCCCAGTGAAATGGTGGTTTCGCGGATGTCCTGGCCGCTTGTTTCTGCTGCTATCAGCATATTACAGCAGATCAATAATATTGCTAATACTAACGTGGAGCATCTCATAATCCAAATGATGGTTTTGAGCGGGACAGAACGTTCATAAGGAGGGAACGTGGAGCCCTGACTTACAAAAAAATGCATAGATTTGTTTGGTTTTAATCGGTTTGAACGCTGGTTTAAAATCAATTTGGTTGCGGGTACTTGCCTGTACCTGTGATCATTTTTTTATTACCGCTGTGGTTGCCTCCGCAGCGGTTTTTTCTTGCTGATGGTAATGGTATTTCCTTCTATGTGGTAGCTAAAGCCATTCAGTTGACAGATCATAGTCATCACTTCCTCAAGGTTTGCTCCCTCCAGGAAGGAGAAGGAGAAACGGGATGTTTTCAGTTCGGGATCAGCGAATACGATTGCTACATTGTACCATTTGCCTATGGTCACTGCAGCTTCTTCCATGGTCACATTATCCAGTATTAACTCACCTTTTGTCCAGGCCACCATATTGCCGGTAATGGTATCCCTCAGGGCCACCTGCTTACTTTGCGGATGATATTCCAGGAGCTGGTTAGCCACAATCACACCCAGCGCAGTATTACCTTCAGCAACGCTCACTTTACCATTTAACACGGCAACTGTGAGCTGCTGGTCGTATGCCTGTATATTAAATGCGGTACCCAGCACTTTGGTCGTCACATTGCCGGTATGCACGAGGAAAGGTTGATTGTCGCGGTGTATTACATCAAAATATCCCTCACCATGCAGGTACAGTTCCCGTGTGTTGCCTGTAAAACTGGCGGGATAACGAAGCGTACTACCTGCTTTCAGCCAGACTGTAGAACCGTCTGCCAGCTTCAGTTGCATACGTTGACCCGGAGGGGCAGTCAATTCCCTGTAAGCAAGTGGCGCTGTCCGGGAAGGCGTAAACCATAAGTACGCGCCTGCCCCGGTAGCCAACAGCAGTAATATAACTGCTGCGTAGCTTAACCAGCGGCGTTTGATATGTATAGGTTGTTGGACAAAACGCGCATTTCCTGTAATCTGCTGATATAATGCCTCTGATTCATCCGGCCTTAATTGCTCTGTGGAGGGAGTCAATTCTGCCCAGATACGGTCAATTGCCGACTGGAGGGCAGGATCCTCTGTTGCCTCTTCCAGGTACCGCATGAGTTCTTCGTAATCTTCGGCATTGATAGTATTGTTGACCAGGTAGCCGAGCAGTTGATGTATGCGTTCTTCATTCACGTGAATTACATTTTAATATGCCTTTAAAAAGGTGATATAGTGCAATACACGCGAGCCTACCTGTTCGGGTAGTCAGTTTTAAAAAAAATTAATAAAACATAGAAAGTAAGAGCGCGGGGAGAAGCACTTCGGTCTTGTCGAAGCAGGTCCGCAGGGTTTTTAATGCACCTGTGAGATGATATTTTACAGTATGGACGGAGATTTGCATACGGGCAGCAATTTCTTCATAGGTAAGCCCTTCAAATCTGCTCAGCCGGAAAACCATTTGCTGTTGCAACGGCAATTTATTCAGCATCAGGGTGGTAAGACGTTCGAGGTCGGCACTGAGGATGGCTTCTTCGGTTTCATTATGTTCCGGGTGCATGGTAAGCCATAGCTTCTTACGGGCAGCCTGTGAGGTGGCTGTTTGCCGTAACATATTCAGCGTCACCCTTCTCGCTATTGTAAATAACCAGGGGGCCAGCGGATATTCACCATTCAATTGTAAGCGGTGCTCCCACAGCCGTAACATGGTTTCCTGCACGACTTCCTTGCTTTGTTCCTTGTTTTTAAAGAACTGATAAGCCAGGCCATAAATCCTTTGGCTGTATTGGTCATATACTTCCCGGAATGCAGATTCATCCCCATCACGCAGGCGCATGATCAGATCCCAATCAAAAGATTTTATGACACTTTCCACTAACCAGGTAATTAATTTAGAAAAACGTGGTATTTGATCCCCCAGAATAATGCTGATGAGTCTAAGGTAGGGAATTTAATGTCGATTTTTAATCTTTTTTAGTTGGATATAATCTATATCGCTAACCGCCCGGTCGTCCTTCCTGGCCCTACTATCTGGTAATACGACATTCATGAGCCCAATTTTGCTTTTGGACCACAGTGGAAATAAACAACGCCGGATATGATAAGGGTTCCTGTTACCTATTCGGCGTTGTTTATTTCATCATTCTATAATATAATGCTTTCAGCAGACTTTATTGATAATTCCCGATCATATGGTATTCCCATAATCTTATAGTTCCGGTTCGGGACTTGTTTTTTTCGGAATGTGGTTAAAAATAGCTATCAGTTTGAGACCAGGGTAGTGATACTGGAAGCAGGCAGGTTGATTCCAAAGGCATTATTTGATATACTAAAGCTGCTTGCCGCCAGATTGGATGAACTGGTAGTTACATAACGATTGAAGCTGTTGACCGTTACCCCGCTGATGGTAAATGGCTGATAAGTAATGGCAGCATTTGTATTAATGGCAACGACGACAATTTTTGATCCGCTTTTATAAGCAGTAGTATAAACACCGGTTGATGGATTTGCTGAGCAGGCAATTTTAGTATACCCGGGACGAACGTATCTTGCAAAGTGTGCGATAACATAACCTACTTTAGTGATATTGCTGCTTTCATCTATCGGTCCGTAAAAACGGCGGATATACCACCACACATAAGCGGCCCATCCTGCCGTCATACAGTCGTGGATCTCTTTAGCTGCATTCATTGCGTTTGGCCAGTCATTACCACTGATGGAAGAATTGGTATAGTGCTCAGTCATCCATACTGACTTACCAATGTTGCCTAAGTTATAAGGTGTTTTACCATAAATATGTCCGCTTACAAAAAGGGTTTTCGATTTTGCTGTAGCATTGCTCAGGTAAGTATTAATGAAAGTCTGGTCCATATTAAATGGCTCGGGGCTCATGATCGGAGCGCCGCAATTGTCGCCCTGGGCGGCTACGAAATTGGCTATCTCTGTCGCTGATGCATGCATCCATTCAGATGCCAGGTAATTGGGTTCATTCCATGGCGACAATGCATATACTCCACCTACGGCTTGTGTATATGCTCTTAGATGCGCGGCATAGTCGGCCCATGCACTGGCTCTCAGATAAAGTCTATCCATCATAGATGAAGGTGCGTTCCAGGCAGTGGCAATTACTTTCGCGCCATAACTTTTGGCCGCATCGATAGTGGCTTTTTCAGCCGCGAACTGGCTACTGTTAGGAGGAACCATCACACGCAGAATACTCATGCCGATGCCACTGCTGGTTGAGAAGGCTTTTGTTCGCTGGTCTGCTGTCAGGTCGCCTATCCAGATTGGAACGCTCATACCTCCAAAACCCTGGATGGTTTGTTGCACGGTATTAGCGTCAATTGTAGCAGTTGCCAATATGCCAACATCGGCTGCGCTTCCCGCATTATTTAGTTCTTTGCTATCAGGTGTAATGTCTTCCAAATGCCTGGTACAGGAAGACATGATTAAACAGAGGGAAAGAAATGGCATTGCCAGGTGTTTGAGAGAAAGCGTTGTTTTCATAGTTAATACTGTTAAGTAATAGAATAGGTTTTTATAAATGGCTGATGATTCCGCATCAGCAAAATGTAAGCGGCGCATAGCACGCTAAATCGGAGGGTTTTCTTTCATGGTTTTTATTTTGAGGGTTTATAAAATTAAAACGTGGATCATCCGGGTGACTATCGCTCCAGGAGTTTGAGCAGTGTATCAGGTTATTTGTTGTTGGATATCTTATTGGTGATATGAAAGAAATCAAAATCGGCATATCCACCTGACTGCCTGGTGGCGTAGTTAAATAAACCGAAGCGATATCCCATAAAGTGTGGTATCGTGTAAGACATCTGCAGCATGGCGCCTATCTGCTTCCAGGATTTCCCGTCAAGGCTATAGTAAAAATAGCCTTTATCAGATCCGTTCCGAAAGTCACAATCCACTTTAAGGTATACGCGCTTTTGATTTAGGGAGATGCGTTCCTGTTCCACAGGCAATCCCGATTCAGCGCTCACCATTACAACTGACCGGGCGTCTGCCGTTACCTTCACACCAACCCATCCGTATTTTTTCTGCAACAGTATTAATCCAGCGCAATCACCGTTTTTCATTCCCGACACGTCGACGGCTGTCACACTAGAACATACCGGTCCGAAAGTCCGTTGTGTAAGCGTATTGCGGGCAAGCATGACAGTCGTATCCACACGGCCGGTGGTGAGCCTCAGGTATCCCGGTCGTTGCGTCAGTGACCAATTGCTGTTGTCGGGATTGTGATTCCATTGCCATATAAGCGGCAGTGGACGAGCACCAGGTTTCCGGGAGAATTCATCAGAAGCGACGATTCCCGGGTCATAACTTTTGCCTGCCGGCAGATCCAATGTGTCAGGAACCTGGTTATCTATGCCGGGTATGGGCCATCCGTTATCCCATGTAACAGGAACCAGATAGGGTATTCTGCCTACTGCACCAAAATCCCTGAACAGGTACGCATACCATTTTCCGGTGGGCGTACTGACCAATCCGCCCTGGGCCACTCCCTTATCCTGCAGGGCAAGACGCCCTTCATACGGTCCTGTAATTTTATCTGCACGGTGGATGATTACAGTGCGCATTCCTCCTTTTGGCCAGCAGATGTTAAAGAGATAATACTTCCCGTTGACCTTGAACAGCTGCGAGCCCTCTGCCGGAAGTCCGATGTCCGGACCGGCCGGGGAACTTGCGTTTTCTATGATCACTTTACTTTCTGCACCCGGCTTTAGACCTGACAGGTCTTCATTCAGCTCAGCCAGCATGATCCTGCCGCTACCGTAAACCATGTATGCCCGGCCGTCATCATCAAAAAACAGAGAATGGTCATGTAAGGAAGGTCTGAAAGAAACAGCTTTCCATGGTCCCATTTCGATATTCCTGGTAGAATAGATGTATGTCTTACCTGTGGTGCCAGCAAAAGTGCTTACATAAAAGACGCCCTTATGATAACGGAGACTACTGGCCCAGGAACCCCTTCCGTATGTACTCTTCCCGTTGTTCAGATTCAACTCGTCAACATCATCGAGGGTATTGTACGCATAACTGACAATCTTCCAGTTCACAAGATCTGTTGATTTCATAATTGGAACACCGGGGCTCATGTGCATTGTCGTACTGCTCATATAATAGGCGTTTCCTACCCGTATCATGGACATGTCCGGCACATCGGCATAAATAACAGGATTTCTGGCTTGTTGAGCCCGAAGGCCCTGCGTGGTAAGACCAATCGTCAGGGCCATCAGGCAATGAGTTACAAATTTATTTTTCATGATAAGGTTTGATGGCAATTGCATATTGCTTTTACTATTTGAATCCGGTTAGTTCGCATACCATGGGTTCTGCGGAAAGGCCGGTCCTTCAGTGACCAGGTCTATCTGTTGTTGCGGTATAGGCCTCAACATATGTTCCTGTACGATATTGGCTGCTGCTTCATCATTGTATTGTTTAACCCTGGCAACAAGTGTTTTCGTACGGGAAAGGTCGTACCACCGGTTACATTCGCCATACAGCTCTCTTGTCCGCTCGTCGAGAATAAAGTCCAGCGTTACCTGGGCTGCCGTAATGGTTTGAGCCGCTACTGCTGCGGTATACTGTTCCGGTGTTTGCCCCGGTTTTAGTGCGGCCCTTATTCTCAATACATTTAACATATCGGCGGCTTGCTGTAATGTACCGCCTCCTTTCAGGGCTGCTTCAGCCGCGATCAGGTACACTTCCGAAAAGCGGAAGAGGATGTAAGGTCTGTCGGAGTAATCGTTCATATCAGCTCTGGTAGAATCATCCCATTTACGTAAAGAGGGATAAAGCAGGCTGGTATAAGGCACAGTTACGCCGGCCAGATAATCAGGCTCAAAGATAATGCCCTTGAAAGCAGCCCTTTCGGCAGGCGTTACCATTCTATCTGCCATCCAGATGGCTGTATCAACGCCGTTGACAAGTGTGCCCCGTGGTGTAGCTGCGCCGGCAGTACCTTTGGCAGAACCAGGTACACTATTGGATAGCCAGATAGTCTGAAAAGTGCCATCATAGCGTGAGTCAGTAGCCCTGTTAGCAAAAGCGACATTCAGCACATACCGCATATTAGGCCTTATTCTTTGCCAGGGGCGACCGTTCTGCACATCTCTTACACAAACGTAGGCGCCTCCGGCATTTGGATAGTTGGCATTGACGGTAGGATAGTTCGGCCGGAAAAAGAAATTCGATTTATTTTCTTTCAGGTTGGAAGCGCCTGTACCTGTCTGTGAATTCTCACCAAATTTCAGGTCTTTACTATGATCAACAACCATGAGGGTTTCACGTCCATATTCATTACCTTCCAGGAAGCCCTGAGCAAAAACAGGCCAGAGATCCAGGCCATATACGCCTTTATTGTCGATAATGCTTTTAGCTGTATTAAAGGCATCAGTGAAATCAGTCGGCTTTGCTGCAGCTGACCATCCCCGCCACAAATAGGTTTTCGCCAACAAATAAAGGGCTGTGGCCTTATATGCGGGTTTACCCAGTCCGGGAGCCGGTTGGTCAGGCAACACGGCTGCGGCATCCTGCAGGTCCTTTATGATCGCATCGTAAACTTCGGCAATGGGGGACCTTGCATCTGCGGTCGTTGCGTCGGTATTAAAAGTGAGATGCAAAGGAACATCACCAAAAGTTGTGACCAGGTAGAAATAACAAAATGCCCGGAGGAATTTAGCCTGTGCAAGCAGATGCGCTTTTTTACCTGCATCCATAGCAGCATCCGGTCCAAATTGAAGAATGCCGTTGGCGGTGTTAATGTCTATATACATAGAATTCCAGAAGCCGCTGTAATCATTGGTGTTGCTCTTCATCAGCGTTGAGTAGGTGAAGTTATGCTGAACATCTGCAGCACCGCCTCTGATCATTTCATCGGTTCCACCATTGAACAGTTGTGTAAAGATCTGTGTGCCCCAATGACCTCGGAAGGAGGAATATATGCCGGCCACACCTCCGTCCAGACCTTCCGGTGTTCTGAAATAAGCGGGATCGATCGTCGCCCGTGGCTGCTCTTCGAGCACTTTCTTACAAGACGCTCCCGTGAATAGTAATGCAATCATCAACAGCCACGATATTTTTATTTTCAGTTTCATATTGAGCTAAGTTTCAGGAATTAGAATTTAACGTTAACACCAAACATATACTGCCTTGTCGGAGGCACTCCCATACCTACTGTGATGGCTCTGCCGGTTACAGGTGTTCCGCCAGCTGTAGAACCGACTGCATTGCCATTGCCGTTACCTTCGGGATCAATTCCCAGCCCGTCATGTACGAGCGGCGCCCAGAGAATAAACGGATTCTGTGCAGCCAGGTAAAGACGCATCGAACTAATGCCAATCTTGTTAGTGATCTTCGAAGGCAGGTTGTATCCCAGGTTGATAGATCTTATCTTAATAAATGAGCCATCGCGGTAAGACAGGGTTGATGTATATTGTAAGGCATCCCTGCTTGCATCGGGCTGAGGAAAATCGTTGGTGGGATTATCAGGCGTCCAGTAATTCACCTTATATTGATTGACGCGGCTGTTCATAAAGAATGGATAACCTGCAGCACCACCATCGGCAGTCAGATAAGTAACAACCACTGTTTGCCCGATACGCCCAAACGTCACAATATTCAGATCAAAATTTTTATAGGCAAAACGGTTACTGAATCCAAATACAAAGTCGGGCTGGAAGTTGCCGATCACCTGGCGGTCTTCAGCGCCAATTGTTCCATTACCATTCACGTCCTGTATCTTGATATCGCCTGGAGCGGCCCCGTATTTGCCTGCATCTTCTTTTTCACCAAGCTGCCATATACCGACCTTTTTTACGTCATAAATTACGGTCAGTGGCTGACCTACATACCAGCCATTGCCAACATCCTGTGTTAGCCCTGGTTGAAGCGCTACGATCTTTTCCCTGGCCATGGAGAAGTTCAGGTCCGTATTCCAGGTAAACCCGTCACGGCTTTTCACATTCAGGCTGCTGAGTGTTATTTCCAGGCCATGACCAGCCGTTTTCCCCTGGTTAACAAGCACAGAGTTTGCCCCTCTGCTTCGGGGTAACTCCTTGCTCAGCAATATGTCCCTGGTGTTGACATTATAGTACTCTATGGCGCCGCTCAAGCGGTTATTAAAGAATCCGAAATCCACTCCTATGTTGTATCCCCTGGTAGATTCCCATGTGAGTTTGGGATTAGGAAGTGTGTTGACTAAGTAACCTGATACAAAGTTCACATTCGGGGATGTGCCGGGACCATAGTTGTAGAAGTTGGAAGAGAGGCTTCCGATCGTTGTATAAGGCGCAATGGTTTGATTGGAACTTATGCCCCATCCAACTCTCAGTTTGAGATTATCTACCCAGTTTACTTTGCGCATGAAACTTTCGTTGCTGAGGTTCCATCCAATGGACAAGGCCGGATAAGTAAACCATTGATTGCCGGGAGCCAGTACAGATGCACCGTCTGTCCTGACTGTGGCTGTTAACATATACCTGTCATCATAGGAATAAAAGACACGACCCATATAAGACAACAAGCCCCGGTCAGTATAGCCGGAGGCATTGGCTGTCAGCGAATTGGCCAGCTGAAAATTGTAGTCCTGGACATAGTCAACCGGAACGCCCTGTCCATTGAATTGCTGGCTCTGATTAAAGTTTTTTACTACCTCATGCAACGCTATTGCCTGTATCTTATGTTTTTCTGCAAAAGTCTTTTCGTAGGTCAGTGAGTTGTCTACAGTGTAGCTCCAGGTTTCATCGTTCGATTGGCTCAGGGTGGCGCCGGCAGTAGTAGTGTTTGTATTAAAAACGGTTCCGGGCCCGGTGTAGTTATTGTTCATGGTCTGTATCCAGTCAAGCGCCAGGCTGGACTTGAATTTCAATCCCTTAATGATCTCGAGCTCCCCATACACATTCGTCAATGTCCTGAACCGGCGTGTACGGGCTTTGATCTTGTCGTTATTACCAATAGAAGTGAGTGGACTTATTTGTTGCGCATCATTGGATTGCTGTATGGCAGGCTGAAAGTTGATGCTTCCGTCGGCATTATAAGGAAGATATAGCGGACTTAACCTGGTAGCCGCACCATAGGCATTTGTGTTAATACGATTGGCCCAACTCATCGTATTGGTAGTTGTAAATCCGACTTTTATACGTTTACTCATCTTATGATCGATGGCGATATGCATTGAACCGCGGTCAAAGCGTTGGTCTGGTATGACGCCTGTTTCGCGAAAAACGCCGAACCCGAAACTATAGAGAGTTGTTTCGTTACCACCGGCAACGCTGATGTTATGGTCAGTACGGATAGCCGTTGTCAATAGAAGCTTTTGCCAGTCTGTATTAACGCCATTGGCAAGGTTTTCCTGTTCAATCGGTGTAAGTGCGTTGGGATGGGGATTATTGGGATTGGGCTGCCCCTGTTTTGCAGCTTCCTTGAAGGCGGCATATTCCTGTCCGTTAAAAAGATCGTAGGTACCCATTGCCTGGGAAATGCCCACGTAACCGTCATAGCTGGTGACGGGTTTACCCGTTCTGCCTCTTTTGGTGGTTATGATAATGACTCCACCTGATCCGCGTGACCCATATATGGCAGTAGCAGATGCGTCTTTCAGCACATCGATGGTGGCAATATCATTGGGGTTGATATCATTGATGCTACCGCCTGAAAGAGGAATACCATCTACCACCAGTAAAGGACCATTCTGGGCGTTATTAGAACTTGAGCTGGAGGCAAGGGAACGGTTCCCCCTGATCCTGATCTCGCCACCGGTGCCTATGCTGGAGCCGTTGTTTACAATGTCAATGCCGGCAGCTCTACCCTGTAGCTGGTTATAGATATTCGGTGCGCCTACTTCTCTTAACGTTTCTCCCTTTACAGAAACCGTAGCTCCTGTCACATCCTTCTTTTTTGCGGTACCATAGCCTATCACTACTACCTGTTCCAGGTCACTGACTGCCGATTTTAGTGTCACATTAACAGTTGTTTGCCGGTTAACGGCCATTTCCCGAGGTACGAATCCGACAGAAGAAATCACCAGAATGGCGGAAGGAGAGGTGGTAAGTCTGAAGAAACCTTCATTGTCGCTGTGTACACCGGTTTTGGAGCCTTTTACCGTAATGCTTGCGCCGGGAATAGCTGTCCCATCGTCTCCCGTAATGCGCCCGGTAATAGAGATGTTTTGTGCGCTGGCATAGGATAGCGCTAGAAAAATAAATAGAAAAGTGAGCATCATTCTCCCTAATTGGAATTTAGAGAAGGTCGACGCTTCGGATAAGCTGTGCGTAACCGAAAATTTCATAATCGTGGTTTTATTTTTTCTTTAGTACTACGTAGGAGCTAGGTCCTAATCATTCAGGCTAATGTAATTGCACTACTGGGGGAGTCATGGCTGATTTGTAAAAATGAATAGCACAAATGTTTAAACGCGTATATTTTGGAAAGGAGGTGTCAGGAATGATGTGATAAAAAACAAGTAATAAATAAGGAATGCGTTATATATCAATAGTTGTAACGACTTGTTTTTCCGGGCGATCAGAAAAATAAATGGGTTTGATTCCAATATCATCCAAGCAGAAAGGAATTCTCTGTAAAAGCGGGTAGGAGAGATGGCTAAAGAAGGATGTATGTTAATTGATAGGCCGTTTTTTCAAAAGCTGGTATTCTGAAGGTAACAGGTTGAATTTTGCTTTGAATGCCCGGGCAAAATAATTGGGTGTGGAAAATCCGACGGCGTATCCGATCTGGGCAATTTTCATGTCGCTGTTTTCTAAAAGGCTCGCTGCTTTATTCAATTTAATAGAGCGGATAAATTCTACCGGTGTTTCGCCTGTCAATTGTACTATTTTATTGTACAACGAAGCCCGGCTCATAAAAAGGTGTTTACTTAAATCTTCCACCGTTAAATTATCGCTGTTGATGTTGTCCTCAATATATTGTGTAACCCTCATCAGGAATTTTTCGTCCTCCGATTCCACTTCGGTGGCAGGTATCACTACCTTTAACTGGCGGGTGTAGGTGTCTTTGAGGTTTTTATTCAGGAGTAAGAGGTTGCTGATCTTAACATTTAAGATGTCAAAATTAAACGGTTTGGTCAGGTAATCGCTGGCGCCTGTTTTCAGGCCTCTTAACTGGGAGGCGTCGCCCGTGAGGGCAGTTAACAGAATGATCGGGATGTGGCTGGTCCGTTTGTCCGATTTAATTTTCTGGCATAGTTGTATACCATCCATATACGGCATGCTGATGTCGCTTACAATTACCTGTGGATGAGCCGAAAGTACTTTTTGCCATCCTTCTTTTCCATCTGAGGCTTCTACGATTTTATAGAAAGGTTTTAGATTATCCTTGAGATAGTATCGGAAATCCTCGTTGTCTTCGATCAGCAGCACTGTTAATTTTTCAGCGGCGGGAACGGATAACTGTTGCGTCGGCGCCGTTTCAGCAGGGAACTCGCCGGAATCGAGGTGGCCATCTGAACTCACTACCATCTGGTCCACGCCTGCAACCGGTTCCTGTACCGGCTCCAGGGGCAACTTGACGGTGAAAGTACTTCCTTTACCGGGTATGCTCTCAACATCAATGGTGCCATTGTGCAATTTCACAAATTCCAGCGCAATAGAAAGACCGATACCGCTACCCTGATTTAATATGCCGGGATGGACCTCTCCCTGGAAAAAGCGTGTGAATATTCTCTCTCTAATGTCCGGCGTCATGCCAACACCGGTGTCAGTGACCATGATCCTAAGGCCGCAGGCAGGATCGTGGTCAATATTAAGTGATATCTGGCCGCCTTTCGGCGTGAATTTAAAAGCGTTCGATAAAAGATTAAACAGTATCCGTTCAATCTTGTCCCGGTCAAAGCAGGTATGAAAGCTGCCTGGTGCACTTGTAAAGGAAAAACTGATATGTTTGCGATCGGAGATATCTTTGAATAATTCGACTACTTCTCCTATAAAAGATACGATGTCGCCGGCTGTCAGATTCAGTTTTAACTCCTGCTCCTCGAGCTTGCGGAAATCCAGCAGCTGATTTACCATGTTTAAAAGCCTCCTGGCATTCCGTTTTATAAGAATCAGCTGTTTTAATTTTGGCTGGCACTCTTCCTCCAGTAGTAGCTTTTCAATGGGGCCAACGATCAGTGATACCGGTGTCCGGAATTCGTGGCTTAAATTGGTGAGATACTTGATTTTGACCTGCTCAAATTCGCGTTGTCGCTCGGCCTCTTTCCTTTCCAGTTCCATGGCTTGCCTTATCTGAAGGCGCTCCTGCTCAAGGGCAAATTTGTTCCTGAGTTTGCGGATAGCGCGTTGCCGCAGCGCCCATAGGGTAAAGCCGGCGGCGATCAGATAAAAAATATAGGCATACATAGTAAGCCAGAGGGGTGGCCTTACATATACATGGATGACCGCCTGCTCCGTTGTCCATGACCCATCGTCGCTGCTGGCTTTTACCCGGAATACATATTCGCCCGGCGGCAAATTGGAAAATACTGCTGTCCGGGAAGTGCCCACATCGTTCCACGTCTTATCAAAGCCCTCCAGCATATAAGAATACCGGCTCTCCTGGGGTGCCGTATAATTGAGGGTTGTAAAGTCAATGGAGAAGTTTTGTTTGTAGTCCAGCCTGATCTCCTTCGCCACCGAAATATGTTCTTTGATAACAGATTTATTGCCCGGTATTACTGAACTGCTGGAAATCCTCAGGTCGCTGAGCACGATCTTCGGTACATTTCTGTTATAATTCAATAACTTGGGATTGAAATAGTTAAATCCATCCAGGCCTCCAAAGAACAGTTCTCCTTGGCTGGTTTTCAGGCCTGCCCCAAGACAGAATGTACTTCGTTGCAGACCATTATATGGAAAATAGTTTTTGAATCTGCTGGTCGCGGGGTCAAAACTGCTGATTCCCTTGTTGGTGCTAACCCACACTTTTCCCGCATCATCTTCCAGTATTTTATAGATGACTGCATTGGATATACCTTCCTGCTCGGTATACTGAACAAATTTTCCGGTTTTGCCGTCAAACAGGCACAGTCCTTCACCAGATGTACCGACCCAGATCCGTTCATTCTTACCAGCACAAATGGCCTGCATATCGTTAGTGGGTAAGTTGCTGTTCTCCCGATTAAATACCCTTATTTTATCGAGGGATGGATCAATCATTATTATTCCGGATCCCACTGCACCAATCCAGATATTACCGGATTCATCTTCCTCTATGGTCCGGATAAAGCCGCGGCCGAGGGCATTGGTGTTATATGGACGTCCCTGGTCTTTATCAAACCGGCGAAACTGACCTGATACAGGATCGTAGATGTTCACACCGTTCCCATTGGTGCCAATCCAGATATTTCCTTTGCTATCCTTTTTAAGACAAAAAACATCATTGCCGGAAATATCTTTGGGTCCGTCACCTTTCATGTAATGCCTGACCCTACCCGTTTGCATATTAAGTACATACAGACCTTGCATGAAAGTCCCGATCCAGAGTTCTCCGTCCAGGCGTTCCAGCGCAAGTACTGCCGGCGGTTTACCGCCGCCATAGAACAGTGGATGATCAAATAAACCGGTACTTCTGTGATATAAATTAATACCACCACCGTCTGTTCCTACATAGATATCTCCATTTCCATCCTCTGAAAAAGAAGTTACGACAGGAGCGGTCAATCCCATCGGATCAAAGGGATCGCTCTCCCGCAGATTGAAGAACGCAAGGTTTTTATCGTATTTGCTGACGCCCCCCTGGTAAGTCCCGACCCAGTAAATACCATTCTTGTCCATGAAGATGCTTCGCACCGACTTGCCGTGCAAACTATACCTGTTCCTGGCATCATGCTCTACTCTGCGCGATGTCTTCTTTTGCAGATCGAATATGTTCAGTCCCTCCTCTGTACCAACCCATAGACTGTTAGGGTTTTCCGGCGTTATTGTCCAGATCCGGTTGCTACTCAGCGTTTGCTTATCTGTTTTGCTATGTGTGTAAGTACGGAAGCCTTTCCCGTTGGGTAATAACATACTTAAACCACCATCTTCGCTGCCAATCCATAAATTACCGTTATGATCTTCTGTTATTGCCTTTATGGAATTGTCCGGGAGCGACAAGGAGTCCGTGGGATCGTGCCCGAAATACTTAAAATCGTTCGTGCTCCTCTGGTAAAGGTACAATCCTGAATTCCCGCCTATCCATACCCTGTGCCTGCTATCTTCGAATACGCAGGTAATGACATTAGATACAAGCTGGCCGGCCTTGCCAACGCCGGCATAATACCGGGTTGTTTTCCCGGTTTGCGGATCCAGGGTAAATAAGCCAACATAGCTTCCAATCCACAGCTTGCCAGAATGATCACGGAAGATTGTACGTGCAGTATTACCTAAAGTGAGCTTGTAATTAATAAAGCAATCCCTTTTGCGGTTGTAAAGAGATAGAGTGGTATTTGTTCCCACCCATAGATTGCCAGACCGGTCTTCGTGCATTGCAAGTATTGAATTGGCTCCAATACTCATTGTATCGCTTTGTTTATGCCTGTAAACGGAGAAGTTAACGCCGTCAAATTTGTTAAGACCATCGTCCGTACCAAACCACATATATCCGTACTTATCTTTCAGTATGGCGGTGACGGTATTGGAAGACAGTCCATTTTCACTGCTGAAATTAACAAAGTTAAGATCACTCTGCTGCGAAAAAGCCACCTGTGACCATAGCATTAGATAAAAAATATAAAGAATATATTTCACAACAACATGGAATTATCAGATTTATATAGCTACGAACCGTTCTTAAAAATAGCAGAATAAATCAGAACTTTAATTGTTTTATTGACAATTTATAAATTTTTACTGCGGTACAACGTGATACCATATAAAGCAGCCAGCAAGTATTGGTTACACCTGCTCATGTTTTAATTTGCTGTTAGAATAGGCGTCTGTTGATGATTCCGGCCAATCTTTAAAAAATAGCCGGCATAGTTTATCCACCTTTGGAAAGTTGATTACTTTTGAGGTAGGATCTGCCTGGCATGCGTGTTCCATTGAATACGCAGCCTGATTAAATTCACGAAGATGAGTGATATCAAAACATTTTCACTTTCAAGGCATAGCTGGCTTTTCTCTGTACCTGACAGTAACAAGGATTACCTGTTCGTAAAAGAGGGTGAGCCCTATTATGATGAACCCTACCGGGCAGAAAGCTATGCTATAGTCCTCGTCAGAGAAGGTGGTCTAAGGTTAAATACCGCCCTCGCCTCCTGGGATGTGGATGCACCATCAATTATAACCCTGGGGCCTTCGGTGATCAGATATTTCACCAAGCGTATGGAATCCCTGAAAATGGACGTTATTTTTTTCAAGGATACTTTTTTACTTGAGCAACATGCGGACGTGTTTTTTCTTTCCAGGTATGATTTTTTTGAAAACAATGATCGTAATGTCCTCCCTTTGCAAGAATCTTGCTTCTATAAATTCAGCAAAATATTCGAGTTACTTAGCTTAGCACAGGATACCACCAGTTTTCAACAAGGGCCGATCGTCCGCAGCTACGTCTTTGCATTGATTTATGAGATTGATGCATACTACAGGCAGTATGCTTCCAGCACACCACCGCCGGCGGAGGCAGAGCCATTGTTCACAAAATTCAAACGCCTGCTTAGCCACAACTACCTGCAGGAACATAAACTCGATTTCTACGCAGCCCAACTTCACTTAACACCCAAATCGCTGTCGGCAGCTATTAAAAAACAAACCGGCAGGTCCGCGGGTAAATGGATCGACGACACGATTGTGCTGGAAGCAAAAGTGTTGTTACAAAATAAAACGCTTACTGTATCGCAGATCAGCGCCATGCTTAACTTTTCCGAACAATCTGTGTTTGGAAAGTTTTTCCGGGCAAATACAGGTATGTCTCCCATTCAATACCGCGCCAGGTTCAGATAATTCAAGTTTTTCTCCCGGTACTTAGAGGTTTAGACGAATTCCCCACATTTTTCCGTGCCTGCTTAGGCCATTTCGACGAACATTCAGGTGATTCGGCCCAATTTCTCCCATCGGGCGAAGTGAAATTTGCACTGTTAAACAGACAGTTTTAAAACAACGTAAGGCTACGGCTGCACCGATCCCGGAATAATAGGACGGGTGACGGTGCAGCGGATATATCGAAAGAAAGGTAATGGGAAGAAAGGAAAGAATTTTAATGAATCTTTTATGGACAAATGTTTTTACAGGCGCGGAAAAGTGAGTTTATCAGGAACAATCTTAGCAGTGGGCATTTTTTTGCTGACTGCAGTCAGGGGAATTGGTCAGACCAGCAATAATAGTATTTACCGGCTGACGATAGCCGAGGCAATAGAATTTTCCAAAAGCCAGAATAAATGGGTGCAAACGGCAAATATGGAGGTAAACGCAGTTAATGAGGACAGGAAAGATGTTATCAGGGCAAAGTTGCCAACAGTGAATGTCAACGGATCTTATCAGCGCTTTTCCGGTCTTACACTTTTTACGGATGGGCTCAGCCATGCAACTACCGGAGAGAGAAAGCCAACATCTAATTCCGCTGCTCTGGGTATTGATGCATTATTTAATATCTACGGAGGTGGACGACAACATGCCTCAGAACAAGAGCAGCACCTGCGGGTAAACCTGGCCCGCCTGAATGCACAGGATCAATCAGGGAATATCGCTTTACAAACAGCTACACAATACTTAAACCTGGTAAAGCTGAATGATCTGGAGAAATTCCTGGCAGACCAGCTTAACAGGGCCCAGGTCAGACTAAACAACATCAACGCGCTTTACAGGAATCAGAAAGTTACAAGGAGCGACGTGCTACGTGCAGAGGTTAGCCTTTCTAATGTGGAGCTTTCGTTGGAACAGAATGAAAATGATATCGCAATAGCAAATCAGCACCTTGACGTCCTCCTGAATGTTCCGGATTCTGTCGTGATAATACCCGCTGATTCCGCGGGAATGACAAAACCGGAAGTCAGTTCTTTGCTTCAGCTTGCGCAAAGCGCGGAAGTTTCATCCTATACTGTACAGAAGGCGGCTACAGGTGTTGAGATACAAGCCACAAAGCTCAGGAGTATACGAAGTAGTAACCTGCCCAATGTCAGCTTTTATGCAGCATATGGCCTGAATTACCCCAACTATTTATTCTTTCCGCCGGTTAACCAGGCCTATTCCGTCGGCTTTGTTGGTTTAAAAGCACAGTATAGCATCTCTTCTCTTTATCATAATAAAAGCAAGATGGCTGCTGCCAGGATCCGTGTAAAGGAAGCCGAAATACAACGCGAGGCTTATGCCGATAATGTAAGGCTGGACGTCAGATCACATTATGTAAAGTATGCAGAGGCACTCCGGCGGATTGAGGTGAATGAGCATTCTGTTGAACAGGCAGAGGTAAACTACCGGATTGTAAACAATAAATATTTGAATCAGCTGGCACTATTGACCGACCTGTTAGATGCCGATAACCTCTACCAGGAATCAAGGTTCAATCTGATTAAAGCACAGACCGATGCGCTCAATATCTATTATCATATACGCTATGCAAGTGGAAATCTATAATCTAAATCTGTAAAAATGAAAGGAACCAATTATAAAACACATCCGGGCAATATTGTCATTACAGTGATTGCAGTAATCGTGGCAATCGCAGGTGCATGCTATTTTATTCGTTACTGGCGATATAGCACAAAGTATGAAGAAACAAATGATGCCCAGGTAGAATCTTACATCAATCCGATTTCTGCCCGAGCTGGTGGTTATATTAAACGTGTTTGTTTTGATGAGCATCAGCTGGTGAAACAGGGAGATACCCTGGTGATGCTGGATGACAGGGAGTATCGTGCACAGCTTGATGCTGCCGGGGCAGCTGTAGAGGATGTACACGCACAGTTGACGGTACTTTCAGCCAACATTCATGCGGCGGAAATAAGTACAAGTGTAAACCATGATCAGATCAATGGCGCCAGGGCAAGGTATATTCAACAGGAACAGGATATAAAACGGTACACCAACCTGGTAAAAGAAGAAGCGGTAACAGGGGCCGATCTGGAACTGGCCAGGCTTAACCTTTCTTATACTGTTATCAGGGCTCCTTATTCAGGACGTTTAGGCCGGAAGAACATTCTGGAAGGACAGCAGATACAGCCCGGGCAATCACTGGTAAGCATCATTAATGAACAGGAAAAATGGATTACCGCTAATTACAAAGAAACGCAGGTAGCAGAAATGTATGTGGGACAGCCTGTGGACATACGGGTTGATGCCATAGCTAATAAAGTATTTAAAGGAAAAATAGTTGCCATCGCAGGGTCTACGGGGGCGCGTTTCTCGCTGCTGCCACCGGATAACTCCACTGGTAATTTCGTTAAAATTATACAACGGGTGCCTGTTAAAATAATGTTTGAAAGTAAGGAGAGCGGAGATGTTATCGCCGGTATGAATGTGACTGTTGCAGTTAAAAAAAGGTCGCAGTCATGAAGCCTGTATATTTTAAACCTTGGATAAAGGACTGGGAGTGGGGCGTGCGTATCGCATTATTCCTGATACTACTCTCTTCCCTGATGCAGTTGGGATTATTCGCAATGACCCAGCAGTACATTGTTGCCTATCTGGGTTCACAGCCGGAAGATGTCTGGTTCTGCCTGATGTCTACATACGCAGGTATCATTTCGATTTTGCCGGTGCAATTTCGTTTTCTGCGGTATTTCGAGGTAAGAAGTTATCTGGCATTTAATATCATGCTGGCGATGCTTCTCAATTGTCTATGTCTTTTCTGTCAGGATATTACACTGTTATTTCTCATCAGGTTTCTGCAGGGATTAGTGCTGGGCAGTCTCATTGTATCTGTGCTGATCCTGATTTTTTCAAGAGTGCCGGTTGAACGCGCCCCCCTGATTGGTGCGGCGGTACTATATCCGACGATACTTAGTAATATAGTAGTGGCTGGCCTGTTTGCCGGATTTGTGGTTGAATCAGCTAACTGGGAAGTGATATATTATTACCTGATCGGTATACAACTGTTAATGTTAATCATGACGCTACTGATGCTGAGGCGGCATACGGGGCATAGGCGGTTTCCATTATATCAGATTGATTGGGCAGGTTTTATTTTGCTGGCGTGCAGTGCCCTGTCGCTCGCGTATACATTCATATATGGCTCGAAATTCTACTGGTTTGCAGACCCACGGATACGTGTCAGCGCTACTATAGCTGGTATCAGCATCCCGCTGTTTCTATACAGAC
Organism: Chitinophaga filiformis; assembly: GCF_900102545.1. Classification (GTDB taxonomy): domain Bacteria; phylum Bacteroidota; class Bacteroidia; order Chitinophagales; family Chitinophagaceae; genus Chitinophaga; species Chitinophaga filiformis. The sequence continues at coordinate 1,050,660 of NZ_FNBN01000003.1, forward strand.
AGCATATAGTGAAGCGCAAGTTAATTCATCCGGGAGTTTTTAAGTCTGTCCACTTCGTGACGGCGCTTTGTTTACTGGCTGTTTATTACGGTACTAAAGACAGCATTAACCTGGTCTACAACTATGCGTCTGGTGTACTTAGGTGGAGTCCGTTTCAGGTAGGCTTGCTGGGTGTCTGCAATATTGCAGCAATGGCTTGCCTGACTGTATTTTCAGCGAGGGCTATGATTGCCGGGAAATATCCGGTCCGTTTTTTTCTTGTAACGGGATTTTCATTGCTGGCAATGTTCAATATCTGGATGTGGCTTGTACTAACACCAGATTTGTCATATACAGACCTGCTGCTTCCGGTATTGCTGCAGGGAGCTGCTTCGGGGATTTTATTTGTCCCAATCATGATCTATATATTGAAGGCGGCCCCGGGTTTCAGTGGCACAAGCGGTATAGTATTGGCTGCCTGTACAAGGTTTTTTGTGACATTGAATTCACTGGCCGGTCTTTATAACCTGCAACTTTACTTCAACCAATATTTTAAAGAAGGTTTTCTGGGTTACATGACTATAGAAAACCAGAATGTAACAGGACGGCTGAATGCCTATCGTTCGCTTTATGTTGCAAAAGGATTTTCTGCGGAGCAGGGATCAGGATTGGCGAATGGCGCAATATGGCAAAACCTGCTGCAGCAAAGCCAGTTACTGACCAACCGCGCAGTGTTTATGACTTTTGCAATTATTCTGATGGTTACGATGGTATTATGCCTGGTTGTTCCCGCAGTAAGGGAAACATTACAGCATAGAAGAAAGCGATTGCTTGTAAAACAGTAAACAGCGGTGAGTTTAATAGTAATTAAGATGAGTGTTATAGCATCATTAGGAGAAATAGAACGACATCCTGCATCAATTTTCGTGATACATGAAAGATGCGAAAAGCATATTCCTGCTCACATCCATTCCAAAGGGCAGCTGTCCTATGTCGATGGCGGATTAGCCTATATCCATCTTGCAGACAGGTTGCTTGTCGTACCCTCGCGGCATTATTGCTGGGTGCCGGCGGGCGTCTCACACAGTATGACTATCGGGCAAAACGGAACTCATTTAAGGTCTATTCTGTTTGCGCCCGATGGACGGAATAAACATGAGTTCTTCAACCGGGTAGGAATTTATCCAATCAATGATTTGCTGATTGAAATGATGAGGTTCACTGAGCAATGGCGGGGTCATATCTTACCGGATGATGAGCGTTTTGTTTTTTTGCAATCCATCCGGAATATTCTGCCACAAATAAGTGTTAACTACCTTCCGATTGCACTGCCGTATACAGACAATAAGCGCATGTTGGAAATTATGGTATATATGGAAGGAAACCTGTCAGATAAACACACCCTGGAGGGCATAGGGAGAAAATTCGGTTTGAGTGAAAGAACACTTTCAAGATTTTTCAAGCGTACGTTGAAGATGTCTTTCCTGCAATACCTGAAGTTGTTACGAATGGTGAGAGCCCTCGAACTTATTCAGCAGAAGCAACACACATTAAGTGAGATTGCATATCTGACCGGTTATCAAAGCCTGGCATCCTTTAGCTACACATTTTACCAGATTACCGGGATGCGTCCTTCAGAATTTGCACACTTGAATTACCGCCCCTGATATTTCAGCTGGACGCTATTTTAAAGTATTGCACGTATAGTGAAACGATTAAAAAGAAATTTATGATAGACAATATTCGGATAGATATTAATTCAAAAGGTTTAGTTATGGTAAACAGGATTGTAAGCGAAAGGATGAATAACACTGGCCGGAATGATCGAATCTATGGCGTGTTATCGCGAGAGAAGGCATGCTGTGTGTTTTATTTTTACATGGACATTCAAAATTGAAATACAACATACAGTATACCACGCCAAATGAATTAAAGTATGGAAATTCCAGATACAAAGACAAATGAAAAAGAAGACACCAGGAACGTGAGAAAGATATCCGGTGCACTGGCAGTTATAGAAGCACTTGTTGCCGAAGAAGCAAACGTGATTTTTGGTCTGCCGGGTGGGGCTAATCTGGCCATTTATGATGCATTGTTTGATTACGAACAGCAGCTGAAACATATCCTCGTAAGGCATGAACAGGGAGGGATTCATGCAGCGCAGGGTTATGCCCGGACTTCCGGTAAGGTGGGTGTCGTTTTCGCAACCAGTGGTCCAGGTGCCACGAATCTTTTAACGGGTATCGCCGATGCGATGATAGACAGTACGCCGGTTGTCTGTATCACAGGACAAGTATTTGCGCATTTGTTGGGGTCTGATGCTTTTCAGGAGACGGACATCGTTAATATGTCGATGCCGGTAACAAAGTGGAATTATCAGATCACCAATGCTGAAGAAATCCCTTCGGTGATGGCAAAGGCTTTTTACATAGCACGTAGCGGACGCCCCGGACCCGTGTTGATTGACATCACCAAGAACGCGCAACTGCAGGAGTTTGAATATCGGGGATATGAGAAATGCCATCACATCCGGAGCTACAGGCACAGGCCAATTGTTCGTGAGCAATATATTCAACAGGCTGCCGATTTGATAAATATGGCAGAAAAACCGCTAATCGTTTGGGGACAGGGTGTAATATTAGGAGGCGCGGAGAATGAATTTAAAGCCTTCCTTGAGAAGAGCGGTATCCCCGGGGCATGGACATTGTTGGGCGCCGGAGCTATTTCTTCGGATCATGCGCTGAATGTAGGCATGCTCGGCATGCACGGCAACTATGCACCCAACGTGCTGACGAATGAATGCGATCTGCTCGTCGCCATCGGGATGCGGTTTGATGACCGGGTGACAGGCCGGCTTGACCGGTATGCTAAACAAGCGAAAGTGATTCATCTGGACATCGATCCGGCAGAGATTGATAAGAATGTAAAAGCAACTGTGCCGGTATGGGGCGACTGTAAGGAAACACTACCACTGCTTACAGCTTTAATTGACAGAAGAGAGCATAAAGAGTGGCTACAGAAATTTCATGCGCTTTACAAAGAAGAATTTGAAACAGTCATCTATCCGGAACTTAATCCCGTGTCCGGAGATGTGACGATGGGAGAGGTGATCCGTATACTTAATGAGTGTACAAAAGGAGATGCAGTCATCGTTTCCGATGTAGGGCAAAATCAGATGACGGCAAGCCGTTATGCGAAATTGAATCATAGCCGGAGTGTAGTGACAAGCGGTGGTTTGGGAACGATGGGATTTGCTCTTCCCGCCGCCATAGGTGCAAAATACGGTGCACCTGAGAGAACTGTGGTAGTGATAGCCGGTGATGGCGGATTTCAGATGAATATACAGGAGCTGGGAACTATCATGCAGAATTCCCTGGATGTCAAGATTATTATTTTGAACAACCGTTTCCTGGGAATGGTTCGCCAGTGGCAGGAGCTGTTCAATGACAGGCGCTATTCTTTTTCCGATATGGAGAATCCTGATTTTGTGGCATTAGCCGCCGCTTATGGTATCAAGGGACAATGTGTCTCTGAGCGGAGCGAACTTGCAGCAGCAATGAAGGAAATGTTTGATAACGAGGGACCATATCTGCTGGAAGTAATGGTCGGAAAAGAGAACAATGTATTCCCAATGGTTCCTCAAGGGGCCGGTATCAGTGAAATAAGGCTTAGATAAAGAAATGTTTGTGTGTATGTACCTGTTCCTATGGATTGAATTAACTGCCTCCTCGTAGAGGCAGTTAATTTTTGGGTACAGAAGGCCTGACGTGCTGCCCCGGAAGCGCTGTATATATCGAGGTCGCTCCTATATTTTACTGTACATCTCTCCATAGTGATGTACCAGATCGTTCAAAGAAAACCCGCGGTTTAGTCCGCTCGTATTAGGTAACACCCACGCTTTTGCCCCACAGAAGTCTTCAGACTGAAGCCCCCATGAAATCTGCTTTTTTCCTGTAAACGCTATATAAGCAGGCTTTCCGAGGAATGCGATGTGTTTGGGCCGGAAATGTATCATCTTACTTTTAAAAGCTTCAATAGAATGATGAAACTCCTCATTTGAGAGCTCGTCTGCACGTGCGGTCGCTCTTTCAACAGCTGTTGTCAGACCATAACCGAAATCCAGTATTGTCGCATCGTCTATAGCTTTGATCTCATAAGGAGTAAAGCCCGCCAGGTTTAGCACTTTCCAGAAGCGATTGCTTCGTCCGGAGAAATGATGACCTTCCGCAGCAGATTTCAATCCGGGATTAATGCCGCAGAAAATCACATTCAGGTCCTGGGCAATGAGATCAGTCAGCATTGCTATATGAATTACGTAGGTTTATATTCGAAGGCTGGCATGAAGTTAGTGCATCCTTTTTATAAAATGGATATGGATCCGGCCAAAGTTTAATGATGCTATGTGACCCATTTTCACATAAAGCATAATAAGATATCTTATGAATGCAACACTCAGACAACAGGTAATTCACGAAATTCTGCAGGTTGACGGACTGAATATTTTCTATCGGGAAGCAGGAGACCCTTCCCATCCCGCTATACTGCTGATGCATGGGTTTCCAAGCTCCTCCCACATGTTCAGATATCTGATACCAGCATTAGCAGAGAATAACTATTATGTGATTGCGCCTGATTTTCCCGGATTTGGTTACAGCACTTATCCGGCAGCAGACAGTTTTCAATATTCATTTGACAACTACGGCAGAATTATGTCCGCGTTTGTGGAAAAGAAACAGTTAAAGAAATTTGCGTTGTATTTGCATGACTACGGTTCTACAATAGGAATGCGTGTGGCGCTGATGCATCCGGAAAAAATAACCGCTCTTATTTTCCAGGACGGCAATTCTTACGAAGAGGGGCTGGGGAAGGAGTGGGATACTGCAAAGGAATATTGGGACAATCCCACAAGAGAGAACAGGGAGAAATTACCCGAGTGGCTGAACGCCGAGGGAACGCGTCAGCAATATGTAGCCGGCGTACCGGAAGAGCAGCTCCCCCTTTTCAGTCCTGACACCTGGACCTTAGACTGGGCGTTAATGAATCGCCCAGGTCATATAGAAGCGCAATTTGCCTTGTTCGGGGATTACAAGAACAACAGAGCATACTACCCCAGGTTCCACGCCTTTTTTCGTACTGCCCAGGTGCCAGCCCTGGTGATCTGGGGAAGGTATGATGCTTATTTCAATGTGGCCGAGGCAGAATGTTACAGGAGAGATATACCTGATACCGAAATTCATATTTTAGAAGCGGGACATAAAGCCCTGGAAAGCCACTTTCCGGAGATCAGTACCATCATGCTGGACTTCCTGAAGAGAAAGATAACATGAATACTAAAACGCCAGAAAGATGCCGTCCCTTAATGCTGTATCATATTTCCTCTTATCAAACTTATAAAGGTAAGGTGACCGGTGTGCCCCGATATTCCGTGTTTCATCCAGCTTTTTAACTATCCCGGTCGACATTAATTTTCTTGTGAAGTTGCGGTTATCAAGGGTTTTGCCTAAAATAGTCTCATACAGGCTGTGAATTTCAGGTAGCGTAAACTTTTCAGGCAGGAGTTCGTACCCGATAGGGTAATGATAAATGTGGTGCTGTAATGCTTTTAATGCTTCTTCTATAATTAAAGCATGATCAAACATCATAGGAGGTAACTGGAATACCGGCCACCAATCAATAGCCTCGTCAAAAGGAGCCTTTTGCACAGTTACTAAAGAGAACTCCGTGAGCGTATAAAAAGCGATGGATACACTGTAATCTAAAATCCAGGAGTCAGCGGGCAGTTTCATCTCAATGCTCTCAAAGAATTTTTTTACGATAGCCCTTTCACCTTTGGTTCTTGAAGGATTTCCAAATGACCTGAATTGCTTGAGGAAAAGATTTTTCAATCCCGTTCTCATAGATGCAATATTATCCGCCGCCTCTTCAATAGATTCAGTTTTTCGTACGTATCCACCAGTCACCGTCCATTTTGGAAAAGATCTGGGGCGTTGAAGTAAAACCTTCAATTCTTTATCATGGTAGCCAAAAATAACATTATCGACGGCAACATTCCTGACATAGATTTTGTCATCGAAAAAAGATGCTTCTAATTCCTTTATATCCATATCACCCCCTTGATAGTACAAAAATGATCGTTTATTTTATTCATTTACAGACTATTATATAATAATGGCTGTTCCCAAAGTTACATATTCTGTCATTTTGACGAAATAAATTTTGCTGATTGAGAAACTCGCCTTAGTTTTATTCCGTCATTTACACGTTATGGAGAACGATTGCGTAATAACAGGAATGAGCAGTCGGGCGCCACTATGACAACCTGTCCCGAAATTAACGACTATAACATAGATCTGGTGTTTAACCCTGTTGATGAATAACGGCAACACGAAGCCGATAACTATTTTAATGTTAAACATTGGCGTTAAGGAAGACAGTCATTAACCATTACCCAACATAAACATTGACATCATGGCCCGGAAAAATCTATCGGCTTTTGTGCTGTTATTAGCCACTTTAGCTCTCGGAACAAGTTATACCTATGCCCAATCGCTTCGTGTGCTTGTATTTACCAAAACGGAGGGTTTCAGGCATTCTTCTATAGAAGCTGGTAAAGCGGCTTTTAGAAAAATGTCAGCTGAAAAGAACTTCAGTGTAGATTTCACTGAAGATGCTTCGCTTTTCAAGACTTCTAATTTAAAGCAATATAATGCGGTTATTTTTCTTAACACAACCGGCGATGTGTTAAATGATGCGCAGCAACTGGAGTTTGAAAGATATATAGAAGCTGGCGGCGGCTTTGTTGGCATCCATGCCGCTACAGATTGTGAATACGACTGGCCATGGTATGGACGATTGGCAGGTGCATGGTTCCTGGACCATCCAATGCCTAACAACATTCAGACAGGTACATTTCACGTGGAAGATAAGAATAACTTCGCTATCAAAGGGATGCCCGAGACATTTGAACGCACGGATGAATTTTATAGCTTCAAACAAATAGATCCCGGCATACATGTACTGGTATCGATTGATGAAAAAAGTTATAAAGGCGGCAAGAATGGCGACAATCATCCTATGAGCTGGTATCACGACTTTGACGGCGGCAGGTCATTTTATACCAACATGGGGCATACTGACGAAACGTTTAAGGAACCACTGTTTCTACAACACCTCTGGGCCGGTCTTCAGTATGCCATGAGTGCCACTGCACCTGTTGCATTGGATTATTCAAAGGCAAAACCCGAGGAAAACAGGTTTAGCAAAGTTGTCCTGGCTGAGAAACTGAATGAGCCTATGGAGATTACAGTGCTAAATGACGGACGCATATTGTTCATTGAGCGGCATGGCGCTGTAAAGCTGTACAATCTTAAGACAAAGCAGCTGAAGACCATTGCAACGATTCCGGTAAGTACAAAGTACAAGGACAGAGAAGGCAAGGAATCCGAAGCGGAAGATGGTTTATTGGGATTGAACAAAGACCCTAACTTCGCTTCGAATCATTGGATATATCTGTATTACTCCGACCCGGTTAAATCACAAAACGTTCTCACGAGGTATACATTAAACGGCGACGTACTCGATTTAAAATCTAAAAAGGTATTGCTTGAAGTAGCAACACAACGTGAGCAGTGCTGCCATACAGGTGGTTCAATAAGCTGGGATGGCAAGGGAAACCTGTATCTGTCTACCGGAGATAATACAAGTCCGCGGGCGACTGCCTATGCGCCTATCGATGAACGTGAATTGAGATCTCCCTGGGATGCACAAAAATCTTCTGCCAATACAAATGATTTAAGAGGTAAAATTATTCGTATCAAGCCACAGCCCGATGGCTCTTACACTATACCTGAGGGTAACCTCTTCCCGAAAGGTACGCCTAAAACCCGCCCGGAGATCTATATCATGGGCGACAGAAACCCATTCAGGATAGCTGTAGACAAGAAATCCGGGTATTTATATTGGGGCGAAGTAGGGCCGGATGCTAATGATCCTGATTCTTTGAAAGGCCCGGCAGGGTACGATGAGGTCAACCAGGCAAAAAGAGCGGGCAACTTCGGCTGGCCTTATTTTGTAGGTGATAATATAGCTTACTCCAAAGTAGACTTTGCCACCAATGCAGTTGCGGCAAAATTTGACCCTACAAAACCTGTAAATACATCCCCTAATAATACCGGCTTGAACGAGTTACCCCCGGCACAGAAAGCATTTATATGGTATCCTTATGGCGCCTCAAAGGAATTCCCACAGTTAGGTAGCGGTGGAAGAACGGCGATGGCCGGCCCGGTTTTCTATAGCGAAGACTTTAAAAATGCGCCCCATGCTTTTCCGAAATATTATGACGGAAAGTTACTGATATATGAATGGATGCGGGGATGGATAATGGCGGTAACACTCGACAAGGAAGGTAATTATGTATCTATGGAAAGGGTGATGCCTGGTTATAAGTTCAGCAATCCGATGGATATGGAGTTTGCGGATAACGGCGATCTCTATATGCTTGAATATGGATCCGGCTGGTTCACGGCAAACGATGATGCCAGATTGGTCCGTATTGAATACAACGCCGGTAACAGAAAACCTGTGATCCAGATGTCGACAGATAAAACAGGAGGGGCTATGCCATTGCATATTAAACTTTCCGGAAATGGAACCGCCGATCCGGATGGAGATACATTGAAATATACATGGAAAATAGCTTCCAAAAATGGCTTTGCACAGACAATGACGGGGATAGACGCGGATATTACTTTTTCGAAACCAGGTTTATATAAAGCCAGCCTGACCGTGTCTGATAATAAAGGTGGAATAGCTACCCAATCAATTGAATTAACAGCAGGGAATGAGGCTCCTGATGTCAGGTTTGACATTGGTAGAATAAATAGGAGCTTTTATGTAGCGGGTAAAGCCTACAAATACAAAGTTGATGTAAAGGATAAGGAAGACGGTACCTTATCTGGCGGCAAAATAAAACCAGGGAATGTAATTGTTAGTATGGATTATGTGCTGCCAGATCAGGACAATGCTGTTGTGGAAACAGGACATAATGCACCGGCTGCTTTACCAAATTATGCCAAAGGTTTGAAATTAATAAGCGCCAGCGATTGCAGGTCCTGTCATAGTGATTATAAAAAATCCATAGGCCCGGCTTATTTCGCTGTTTCTAAAAAATACCAGAACAACAATAGTACAATTGAAAAGCTGGTAAAGAAGACTATCTCTGGAGGAAAGGGTGTCTGGGGTGATGTACCAATGCCGGCACATCCACAGTTAGCTGCAGATGATGCTGCCGAAATGATTAAATACATCCTGAGTTTATCAACCCCGAAACCTGCGCTTAAGTCATTGGCGGCGGAAGGAACTTACACCGCAAAATTACCCGCAGGCGATAAAGGTAATGGTGTTTTCGTCTTTAATGCGAGGTATACTGACAGGGGTAATAATGGTTTACCAGGCATTACATCAATAGATGCCATCACTTTGCGTAATCCAAATATTAATCCTACTAAATATGACATAGTAAAGGATGCTACCAAGATGAGCTATGGCGGTAACAGCTTTATCATCCCAACGCAGGCAGGGAGTTATATAGGGTTGAAACATATTGACCTGACAGGCATTGCAGGTATTGAATTTATTGCAATGGCGCCTAAAGCACAGTTAAATGCTGCAGGAGGTATTATTGAACTGCACATTGATGATCCGAATGGTAAATTGCTGGGTCAGACACCTTTTATCGGCGACGTGCAGGGTGGTTCCATATTTGCCGGTAAGCCTGCACAATTACCTGTGACGCCGACAGAAGGTTATCATGATATATACTTTGTATTCAAAAATAAAGATGCAGCGCCTGGATCTTCTCTCATGGTAGTACTGAATACAACATTCAAAATGGCGGATTAAACATAGTTATCAAACCCAAATTTCCAAAGTTATGAAAACTCTAAAGTCAATTATTATTGCATGCTCACTGGCGATTGCATTCTCTTCCTGTGCCCAGGGACAATCAAAAAGTGGCGCCGACTATTTTAGTGGTAAATGGAACGTGCTGGTCAAAGGAACACCTCAGGGCGACTCCAAAATGCTGATGCAACTGGAAAGTAAAGAAGGAAAACTGGTGGGGAATATGCAGGACACTACTGGTAAAGAAATAGCAAAAATAGATTCTACTTTGCTGGCGGGAGAGGAGGTGACTGTTTATTTTAGTGCAAGCGGTTATGATGTTTTTATGAAATTGAAAAAGAAAGATGAGGATCACGCTGAAGGAGGCCTGCTGGATATGTTTGAGGCATTGGCTGATAGGGTGAAGGCAGATAAGTAATTGGCATTGATAAACTGAAAAATGCCCAATGAGGGTTTACAAATGGAGATGCTTTGAGTTCCATTTGTAAGCCTCATTGGGCAATTCACATTCATATTGTCTGGGGAACGCAAAATGCGCTACCTTTAAATAAACTTACAGCAATGCATTCAGGAAACATCCCGTTCCACCTGACAAACTGGGAGGATATACCAACAGTAGAGCATAGTGGAGAAACAGGAGTGGCCTATTGGAAAACCCTCCAATACGGTGATCTGCGTATAAGAATCGTAGAGTATTCAAAAAACTATAAAGCAGATCATTGGTGCTCCAAAGGCCACATCATATACTGTATCGATGGTGAAATGACAACAGAACTGTCGGACGGTAGCAAACATACATTGACGAAAGGTATGTCATATCAGGTGTCTGACGAACTCAGCTCTCATCGTACTTCATCTGAAGAAGGTGTAAAATTGTTTATCGTTGATGGTTCATTTCTGGGATCAGAAAAGTAGAAATCCTATCCAGCGATCATTCCACTTGCAGCGCATAGAAGTAGCCATTGGTATCGCCAAAATATACTGTATGATTTTCAATAAGAGGATCTGAAAGTACAGCACCCAATGAAAGTATTTGTTTTTCTGCTTCGATGTAATCCTTCCCATAAAGCTCAAAATCCTTTCTGAAATGATCATCGTTGTCATAAAGACGGGTATATCGCGTCTTACTTTCGTCGGTTTGGAAGGTCGACTTAATCATCCCTGACTGTGCATCCACGAAATACATTTTTCCATTAAAACAGCCAAATACAATACTGCTATCCATTAATGCTGCAGTTCCATATACCCGCATATTCAGAGGCAGTGTCCACTTTATTTTACCGGAGCTCAGGCTCATACAATAAAACCGGTGGGTATCAGAAGTGCCTACGTATATGTTATCATTGTGGAGAAATGGCGTTGCAATAACCCAGCTACCTCTCTCTTTCATATTCCAATTGCCGGTACCGGTCTTTATATCAAGTGCATAAATATTGTAATCACGGCTCCCGAATACAACAGTATTGTTATGAACAAGGGCCGCTTTTTGCACTTCTCCTTTTGGAAAATTGGCATCTCCGACGGTTTTAAATTTCCATATCAGCTTCCCGGTTTTGGCGCCCAGGGCATAAAAGCAACCGTCATAACTCCCAATAAGGAGTGTATCATTTTTGAAAGCGGGTGAGGCATGTACTATCCCATTTGTCTTGTAACGCCATACCATCTTTCCTGATTCAACCCTGATAGCATAAACCGTACTGTCCCCACTTCCAAAATAAGCAATACCATCGTGAATAACAGGAGAGGAAAGGTAGTAATCCCATAAATCATATCGCTGTTCTCCCTTCGTTTTAAAAGTCCATAACAGGCTTCCTTTATTTCTATCAAGCGCATAGATATTTCCATCGGTACTTGAGAACAGTACCTTATTATCCTGTATGGCAGGAGATGAATTTACCTGCCCCTTTGTTGTATATTTCCATATCAGTTCCCCCGAATTTTTCCTGACAGCATACAGGTTCATATCACTGCTTCCGAAGTAAATATTATCCCCGCTAATCACCGGTGAAGAATATACGGCTGACCCTGTACTAAATTTCCATAATAAAGAATGCTGCGCCTGAGATAGAAAAGTGTGCAATGTGGCGAAGAGAAATGCGATCAGTCGTTTCACAAGTATAATTATTTTGAATACAAATTAATTATGTTGTAAGATAAATGAAAAAAAATCTGTTTCTTTATTTTTAATCCCAGGGGACAACAAAATTAGCTGCATCGCATTCTTCAAATAGGTCATCACAATTTAAAACGTAAATAATGGCAACTGTAAATGTCTATTTAACCTTTAATGGTAATTGCGAAGAAGCCTTTAATTTTTACAAGTCTGTATTCGGTGGTGAGTTCCCGTATATCGGACGATTTGGGGAAATGCCGCCAGGAGAAGACGGCAAGAAGGTGAGTGCAGAAGATGCAAACAAGATCATGCACGTATCCCTTCCCATTAGTAAAGAAACAATATTGATGGGTAGTGATACCGGCGGAGAATGGGCTTCCAATTACAAGGCAGGCAACAACTTTTCGATTTCTATAGGCGCTGATAGTCGCCAGGAAGCCGATAAGCTGTTTTCCGGTCTTTCGGCAGGGGGGCAGGTAACCATGCCGATGGGCGACACGTTCTGGGGCGCTTATTTCGGAATGTTCACAGACAAGTTCGGCATCAATTGGATGGTGAATTATGATGATCCATCAAAAGTTAAACCTCAGTAAATTATTGGGCAGTTTAACTTGCTCAAAGTATTAAAAACCGTTGCAGCTGATCGTTGCAGCGGTTTTTTAATTTCGTCTGTAATCGGTCAGGTACTTACTGTCTTCTTATCAAGATCGGGGACCTGGTGCCAGATGTTTGGCGTTTACTACCACTTCGGCCATGAGATCGCTTCGCCGGATTTTCTGCCGCTTTGTTATCTTAGTATCATGGAAAAGAAGCGTGTTATATTTTTTCTGTTCGACCATGTGCATTTGATGGATCTGGCGGGAGCTGTCACGGTTTTTTATGAAGCGGGCTGCTGCGGTCATCCATATGAACTGCGATATGTGTCGCCCTATACAGCGCCGGGATCTTCTTCGGGATTAGGATTCACCCGGGTCGAGCCACTGGATGCCGTCAGCGTTCAATCTGACGATATCGTGATTGTAGCCGGTATGGACCTGTCCAAATGGGACCATTCCAATGACGGCACATGGATACCCTGGATACAACACGCTGCCGCAGCAGGAGCTACTGTATGTTCTGTTTGCACGGCTGCATTTGCATTGGCGGTGGCTGGCCTGCTGGATGGTCGTAACTGCACAACACATTGGGGCTATACAACTGCATTACAGCAACATTTTCCAAAATTGCAGGTGATAGAGAACAGGTTGTTTGTAAAGAGCGACAATATTTACACCAGCGCCGGCATCTCCACCGGTATAGACCTGGCGCTGTTCCTGGTGGAGGAACATTACGGTCCTACTTTCGCATACATGGTAGCCAAAGATATGGTGATATACATCCGGCGTGATGGAACGGCTTCCCAACACAGTATCCATCTGCAGCACCGGCAGCATATCAACCATCAGATACACGAAGTACAGGATTACATCACTCATCATCTGCACACAAAACTGATCATTACCGAACTGGCGACAATGGTGCATATGTCGTCACGAAATCTCACCCGCCTATTCAAATCAACCACCGGAACTACCATAGGCAATTACATCCGTGACCTGCGCGAGGAAAAGGCTATGCAACTATTAAAAGACGGCCAGAAACTGGCCTGGGTGGCCAAAACCTGTGGCATCGGCAGTACCCGGCAGCTGGGGCAACTGGCCAGGAAGACGGGAATACAGGCAAAAATGGCCTGATTAGCAGCCAGCTTGTCCTTCTTTGCACGGTATCCTCACCGTAATTTGCGCATACAATAAAACTATATGAGACATCTGTTTATCTTATTGTTATGCATGCCTTTATGGGGAATGGCACAGCAAAAGGAGGCTGACTATGTATGTCCGCCTTGCGGCCAGTGCGATGCTATTGTATACCATAAACCGGGCGTATGCCCGCACTGTGGCATGACATTGATACTCCGGGATACCGTCAAGGCATCACAACAGCAATCTTACACCATCTGCTTCTACCTCTATAATGGTACAGAGGTATTGGATTTTGCGGGACCATTGGAAGTATTTTCCTATGCAGGGTTTAAAATTTTCACAGTAGGTAAAACGAAGGCACCTGTGACGGTACAAGGTATATTAAAAGTAAACCCTGACTATAGCATACAGGATGCGCCGCCGGCAGACATCTTTGCCATATTCGGCGGAGATGACGATGTGGCTGCAGGCGATCCCGAAGTGATCAACTGGATCAAAAGCCGCGATAGCAGTACTAAAGCTTACTTCTCTGTGTGTACAGGGGCATTTGTGCTGGGTGCTGCCGGCTTACTCGACAATCTCACAGTAACGACCTTTCACAACAGCATACAGTCGTTGCAGAAGGCCGTACCCTCGGCCAAAGTGCTGGCCAATGTTCGCTATGTAGATAATGGACGTATCATCACCACTGCTGGGATCTCCGCAGGCATAGACGGCGCTCTGCATCTGGTGGCAAAGCTGAGGGGAGAAGCCGAGGCACTGCGTATTGCCAGGCATATGGAATATGACAAGTATGTGCCAGCGCAGGGATTGGTCGTGAAACATTAATTGACGCAGTAATCAACGTCGTTATTTAGCCTTGGGTGTCTTTTCCGTTTTCCATTTTATAACATGGTACTCAGCTTTGGTTGTACCCACATTTCTGATACCATGTAATTGATTAGATGCCTGGAAAATGACAGAACCCGGACCCACACGTTTGGTGACACCGTTTACAGTCGATTCAAGTAATCCCTCTTTTATAATGATCAGTTCCTCGTCAGGATGCCGATGTGGGGGATGTGGCGCCTCGCCGGGATTCAGGGTGGTTACATGTAGCTCCAGTTCTTCCAGTGTCGGTGTGGGCGCCTGAAGGAATTGGCGCTTTTCTCCTGTTTTGGTAGGTTCTACTTTGATGTTATTCCAGTCATATATAGTGGATGATAAGACTGGCTGCTGTTGTTTATGTGCAAGAATGGCGATAGGAATGCACATAATCAGGACCGTGATGCAAACAAGGGTTATTTCCCGCTTTGTCATTGTATTGGGTTTAGGTATAATTAATTTACAAAATGTTGTTTAGAAGTAGAAGGAAAACTTAAAATGTTGATTGCTATTTAATTAAGCTGCTTTGAAAAATCCGGGTTGATCAGGAAAAACAGTTTTACATACGAAAGATAGGATTTGTATCTTCATGCACGACGAAACAGCATTACATGCAGCATTTTAACAAGCATAAAGTACTATCTTATTTCATTGGATTAACCTGGTTGATAAATGGCCTGATATGTAAAGTCCTTAACCTCGTTCCGCGGCACGGGCAGATTGTAGCCCGCATATTGGGCGAAAGTACTCAGGAACATTGACATTGATAATTGGATTTTCAGAGATTGGAATGGCCGTTTGGATATTAAGCGGGATCAAATCAAGGTTGAATGCCATTCTTCAAATGGTGGTTGTAGCAGCAATGAACATACCTGAGTTTTTTCTTGTACCCGATCTGCTGCTATGGGGCAGATTGAATGCCTGTTTGCATTTTTGTTTATTCTGATTATTTACTACACAGAATTTAAACTAAACCCCCGTCAGACATAATACCTATGTTTTCAGCGCTTAAGAACCATCCTTTTGCTGTCAGTGCATTTTTTGAAAGTTCATTTGTATTGACGTTTGCCGTGCCGAAAGAACAGCTGGAGCAGTTTATCCCGGCTTGCCTTGAAATTGACACATTCAATAATAAGTATGGATTTATTGCAGTAGCCATGGTGCAGACAAAGAAGCTTCGGCCAAAGTTTTTTCCCGGATAATATTGGCTTTTTTCATTTCTATTCAAGGAAATCCTGGTTAAAACATTTCAATAATGCTGCATTGAAACTTGATCAGGAGATCAAGCTTACCCCTTTTATTTCGACTTTTATAATTTCTAAGAATGATCATCCATTTTAGGATAATTGGTGCACTTTTAATTGTACTGGCACTGAGCCATGTGGTATTCCCCAGATATTTCAAATGGGATAAAGAACTCAAGGCATTAAGTATGATCAACCGCCAGATAATGACTATTCATACGTTCTTTATTGCCCTTTCGGTCTTCCTTCTGGGCTTATTATGCCTGACTTCTTATAATGAACTTACTACTACTCCTTTTGGAAAGAGAATATCTCTGGGAATGGGAATATTCTGGTCTGTCAGGCTTTTTATTCAGTTCTTTGGATATTCATCTGAACTTTGGAAAGGCAAGCGGTTCGAAACTGTTATACATATCCTGTTTTCATTGTTATTTGGATATATGAGTGTTGTTTTTCTGGCGACATATTTTTTGTAGCATATACAGGATTTAGCTGCGAAGCAGGTAAAGGAGATCCATATGAGCTGTTTAGTAAAAAACATTGAGCCAAATGGAACATTAGAAATGTAGTTAGTACTGTTATTTCACAAAAATAACAAGCACTAATGGAATCAATGAAGAAGAATTTCCCCGGTATAACGGATAATGGACATCAGATATTTCAACTACCAACAGCAACTGAATCTATAACCCCCTTTGAATTACATGTGCCACAGGCAGCAATTGATGATCTTCGTCTGAGACTAAGTCAGATCAGATGGCCAGATCGTGAAATCGTCAACGATTGGTCTCAGGGTGTTCCATTATCAGCTGCAAAGGCATTGGTTGATTACTGGATGAACAATTATGACTGGCGAAAGTTTGAAGCACATTTAAATCGTTTCCCTCAATTTCGTACACTTATCGATGGCGTAGGGATTCATTTTATCCATGCCCGTTCGCCTCACCCCGAAGCCTTACCCATTCTCCTCACACATGGATGGCCTGGTTCATTGGTTGAATTTCTGGGAGTCATAGATCGTTTAACTGACCCTACAAAGTTTGGTGGAAGTGCTAAAGATGCATTTCATGTAGTTATACCATCGATACCGGGTTATGGTCTGTCAGATAAACCAACCACACTGGGTTGGAACCCGCTGCGTATCGCACGTGCATGGACTGTATTGATGCAGGAAAAACTGGGATATACGCAATGGGTGGCTCAGGGTGGCGACTGGGGTTCTGCCATCACACACGCGTTAGCTGGTGAGCGCCCTCAGGGATTGCTGGCAGCGCATGTAAATCTACCCTTAGTTGTTCCTACCACCTACCCGGATAATCCGAGCGCTGAAGAGCAAGCGGCCATCAGGGATATTGAATACTACCTGAATCAAATGTCTGGTTACGCAGATCAAATGAATACACGTCCACAGACAATCGGCTATGCGCTGAACGACTCACCACTGGCACTTGCCATGTGGATGTACGAAAAATTCTGGGAGTGGACAGATAATCAGGGCCAACCGGAAGATGCATTAACAAAAGATCAGATGCTGGATAATATCTCGCTTTATTGGTTTACCGGCACAGGAACTTCCAGTGCCCGCCTATATTGGGAAGGTGTAGGAAGTACTATCAGAAATGCAGGCTTCTTTTCTGCGTCTCGTGCAACTTCCGATAAAATAACACTCCCAATGGGAGCTAGTATTTTCCCTGGTGAAACATTCCATGCTCCGCGTGCCTGGGCAGAAGCTGCCTGGCCAGACTTATTTTATTGGAATGAGGTAGACAAGGGTGGACATTTTGCTGCCTTTGAACAGCCGGAGATCTTTGCAAAGGAGATGTATAAGGCTTTCCGGTCATTCCGGGCCTAAACTGAAAGAGGGCATCTCAGAAAATTGAGACGCCCTCTTTTGCCAACATGCCCTAAGGCAATATACTTTCGATTATCATTAAGTGTGCAATAAATGTTTATTGCTGATAAGCCCCCATACTACTAACACCGTTCTTCACCAGCGGCAGACCATCTTTATCCAGTTGCGTAGCATCTTTAATCACACTAACATCCGCGATATTACGGGAAGGACTACCACTCTGCAGATGGAAATCACTTGCGCTTACGAATAAAGGGTCCTTATTAATGGAATGTGCATCCTGTTTAGCACCTGACTGATAAGTGGCGAAGCTTGAATAGCTTTTGCCTGCCCATTGTACAGACACAGTGCCTGTGGGTGTAAACCAGGTATTGTAGTCAAAGCGGTTATTCTGCTGAGGACTGATAGATTCTACATAAAAAAGCAATTTCGCATTCGTGTAAAACACATTATTAGAAATAACGCAATTAGATGCCTTGGTCATTGCGATTTCTCCGGAAGATGCGGCCGTGCTATTCCTATAGAAAGTATTATTGATAATAGTTGCATTAAGTACCTGTCCGCTGGTACCTGAGTTGTAACCGCCTAATGCCAGACCTGTTTCCTTATTACCCTGCAGCACGTTTGCCACTACGGTGATATTGGAAGCAGAGCCATTTTCTTCAGCGCCTACTTCGATGCCGTAACCGTTGCCTTTGCAGAAGTTCCTTTCAATTTTGATATCACGTGCGCCATCTACATAAATACCAGCGCTGGTAGCATAATCAGCAACATTGTCATAACAGTTGTTCTGACTTACAACACCGTTACGGGCCTGATCAAGGGTGGCTGTGCTGCTTACGCCGTAATTACCAATCAAAGCAATACCAATGTTAGTGTTGTTGTACACTTCACAATGGGTGATGCGGAAACCATCGATGTTACCATCGAGAGAAATAGCCTCGCTGTAACCGGTGATGTTGTTGAATACTTTACAGCTGTCAATACGGATGTTGCTAACAGCATTCGTTTGTGCCTTACCTTCTCCATAGACGATAATACCTTGTGCATTATCATTGTCTCCCGGAGTTTTGGTGCGGTCCGTAGTCCATGCTACTTCAGATACGTTGACATGATTCAGCTCAATGTCTGTCACACTACCCGTTGATGTAGCGGTGATCAGGATACCCTGGGCATCTTTTTTAGTTACCTTACCAACGTTCAGGCCATAGAGACGGATATGGCTCTGGTTTTCAATCGTTACAATGGCACTATTGGCACCGCCCTGCTGGATATAGGCAGGAGCATCAGGTGAACCACTGAAAGTAATCGGTTGTTCGGCTGTTCCGGAAACATTGATTTCCAATTGCTGCTGGTAGACGCCACCTGCCAGATGCACTGTTGTTCCTGCTTTGGCAAGGTTAGCTGCTTTTTGAATAGTTTTAAAAGCTTTTTCCGGTGATTTACCGTCATTGTTGTCACTGCCAGTTGGGCTTACATAATAATCCTGGACTGCAGCAGGGGCTGCAGCGGATAAATCGGCATTGTTTTCAAGTTGTTCCAGGTTTTTCGAACAGGACATGAAAACGATAGCACAGGATGCTACAAAGAATACTGGTTTCATAATGGTTAATTGTTAATCTAACACTAACGCGCGGGAAGCGTGATAAAGTATATGCGCTATCTGTTAAATTAACCTAAACCTGCAGACCGGCTGCTAATTCATTCGAGACCAGGGAATTGAAGGAACACTACCTACCTCACTATCGTTACCGTACCGTTGAACATAAATGTTCCTCCTTCCTCACAGATAGTCTCTATCGAATATACATAGGTACCGATTGGCGCCACCTGGTTCTTCCATGTTCCATCCCAACCCGCAGTCTGCGTATTGATCTGGAAATGCCTTCTCTCAAACACCAGGCTTCCCCATCTGTCATATACCCGCATAGATACTACTTCTTTTACTCCACGTCCCTTAGGATAGAACCATTCATTCTTTCCATCCCTGTTGGGTGAAAAGGCGGTAGGGAGGAATACAGCGTCCTGACTACAGAGCAGCTTCAGCGAAAACTCGTCTGTAGCCTTACAGCCGTAATTGTTCTCCACCTCTACTTTATAGATCGTAGAAAGGTTCGGCAAAGCTTCCGGTGTCTGGCAGGTGGTACAACTCAGGTATTCCGCCGGAGACCATGTCCATTTTACGATATCCGGACTACCCGTTGTGCGGAGTGTAAGTGGCCTGCCCGCAGTTACTGTACGATCAGGTCCGGCGTCAATAGAAGGAGCGGGATGCACCGTTACAGTCAGCGAAGTATCGCGCGAGAAGCAGCCCTCATCATCGTAAGCAGTCACCTCATAAGTATAAGTACCTGCTGTTGCGATGGTAGCATTCGGAGTAGGGCTGTTAACATCATCCAATCCCTGCCCTTTCCAGACATATTTATCTGCGCCGGATACTCTTAACGGCACGAGGCCCGGACATGCTGCAGTATCCGGTGTGGCTTGTATGGTGAAGGGTTGTGCTACCTGGATGCTTACCTCTCCGGTGTCACTGCAGCCGTTGGCGTCCGTCACAGCAACCTGGTAAGTTGTATTGACATCAGGCGTTGCAAGAGGGGACGACGCTGTTGGATTGCTGAGGTTTGTGGCTGGTGACCACTGATAAGTAACACCACCACTTGCACTCAGTGTGGTGCTTGACCCCAGGCATATAACATTAGACGCGGTAGTAGCATTGGCCACCGGTTTAGGTACTATATTGATGCTGTGATATGCTGTGTCGGTACAGCCATTACTGCTGGTAGCGATAAGGATCACATCTGAAGGGCCGGTATTGCTGTAGGTCTGATCAGCAGGTTGCTGTATGTTGGCAGAGCTTCCATTGCCAAAGGTCCAGTTCCAGATAATATCAGGAGCCGTAGTTATATTTCCCTTGAAGCTTACAGGGGCTTCCTGACAGGCCTGCGAAGGACCAGTGATAGACACCGCAGGTTTAGGATAAACAGTAACGGTTTTACTCACCGACTCTACACAGCCGTAGGCAGTTGTAGTGGTGAGCGTGAAGTTGTAGTCCTTTGGTTTATCCAGATAGAAGCGGGGTGTAGCAGAAGTATCATTTTCAGCACGAATACCTGGCTCGTATGTCCATTTGTATTTTGCTGCTTTTTTTAGCTGGTCAATAGAGAAGCTGTTGAATTTCGGTGTAAAAGATACCCAGCCCTCGCCACAGACAAATTGCGGTGATGACGTCATTTCCACTTCCAGTTTATCTATCACGATAGGATCAGTCAGGAAGGCTGCTCCTTTACAACCTGCTGAATCGGAGAGTATGAGCCGTGGCTGGTAAATACCTGGATTTTTAAAGGAATGTTTAATGATGGAATCCTTTGTTTCGCTAACAATACCGTCTGTAAAGTCCCATGAAAAATTAACAGCCCAGATGGCAGATACCTTGAATTCGATGTCTTTTGTGAGGCAGCCTCCATTGGAAGAGGTAACAATCGTTCCATAAGGGCCTTTTACCTCGATTTCCTGTTCAATTATATCCTGATTACCGGCTTCGCCAATTGCTTTTAGTCTTACTTTATACCTGCCGGCATACGTGTATGTATGAGAAGGATTATCAACGGTGGAAAAGCTGCCATCACCAAAGCTCCAATAGGAGCTGGTATAATTGGTAGAAGTATTGGTGAATTTGGCAACAACCGGCGGACATCCACTATTATTCACGAAGGAAGTGGTGACTTTAAAGCTGGCGCCAACGGTAGAGACCTTGATCTGTTGTTGAGCGGTGTCGATACAGCCATTATTGTCTCTTACGAGCAGCGTCACTGTATACACACCCTTTTTAGGATAGTTCTTGGTTGGACTCTTTTCTGTGGAGGTAGTATTATCTCCGAAGGCCCAATAATAATTGGGAATACCACCGGTTTCAGTCGTATAATTATAGAATTGTACATCGCCGCCTGGCGGTATCAGTGAAGCACTTGGTTTAAAGTCTGCATTAGGGCCATTCACCTGTACCCTCGGGCCGGAAGCAGTACTGCTACAGCCATCCTGATCTGTAACGGTCAGTTTTGGATAGAAATAGCCCGACTGATTATACGTGTGTTTGAAAGGAGGTGCAGTAAATACTTTCACAGCGCTGCTATCGCCAAAATTCCATGTCCAGGTAGTTATGGGTTTGCCTTTGGAAGTATTTGTCCTGTCGGTAAATGTCAGTTCCGTACCCCGGCACTCAGGAGCAGGAATAAGGAATTTAGCCACCGGACCGTGCACGTTCACAATAATTTTATTGCTGGTATCAGGGCATCCCTGCAGGTTATAAGCTATAAAGCGGATGGTGTCAGTACCGGGTAGCAGGTTAGTGAAGAAAGTCTGCTGATAATCGCTGCCGTTGCCCTGGACAGGCGTACTGTCGGAAGATTTCCACAAATAGGACCACACATTTAAGCCATAGATATCTTTGTTGATAGCCGTCACGCTGGTGTTAAGTGTATCGCTACCACACAGCGTTGTTTTATCGGCAGTGATGGTAATGGGTGATGGTGCGTACACATTGATGGTCATAGAGTCGGAACTGGTGCATGACCCATCAGAAACAGTCAGCATCACCTGGTAGGTGCCGGTTTTGTCGTATTTGTGTTTTAAGGTACTTATTTTAGTAGTGTAGGCGTCTTGCTTTCCATCACCCCAGCTCCATTTCCAGCTGGTAATATTGCCGATGGAATTGTCATTAAAACGCATTTCCGTTCTGTTATTACAGTCGATGCGCTGTAAGCTGAAGCGAGGGAACGGATTCACCGCTGTTATATAGGCGACCTTTGTGACTTTTTCGCTGGCGCAGGTATAATTTGAAACGCTCAGCGTTACCGTATAAGTGCCTGGCTTCTTGTAGCTATGCGTCGTACTCTTAGAGCTACTTACGTCTCCAGTGTTATCTCCGAAGTCCCATGTCCATTTGTTACCGACATCTGTTATAGCATCAAAATGTACCGTGTTGTTACCACAGATCTGAGGCGCTTCGGGAGACGAGAAATCGGGTTTGGGCTGCTTGTAAACGCGGATAGCATTAGCTGATGCCAGACTTACAGATCCTTTACAACCATTCTTCGTAGTATAATTAAGCGTCACGGTGTATGTACCGTCACTGGTGTATGTATGCGATGGTGTGACCTCTGTTGATTTTGGGCTGCCATCACCAAAATCCCATTCGGAACTTACAATTGAATCACCCGGAGTAATGTAGCTGGTGAATCTGGTAGTAATCCCCACGCAGCCTTCGGGTATGTTAGCGTTAATATCGACGCGCGGTCTGGACAGGTTAACTTCCTGTTCTACTTTGCTGGAGCAACCAGCTGTACTGGTTGCGGTGAGTCTAATATTATAAGTTCCCAGGTTGTTGTAGACAACGGTGGGATTTTGCTGAGTGGATGATTGTCCATTGCCAAAATCCCAGCTCCAGCTGTTGGCGCCCTGCGATTTATTGGTCAGGTTTACCGTAACAGGCGCATCGCAGATCGGTTTTATATCAGTCGCGAAGTCGACCGTTGGGGCGGCTGTCACCACAATATCTTTAGTTATTGTTTCCTGGCATGGACCATAGTCGGCTGTCATGGTTACCTTTACCGTGCCTGTGCCTGCAGGCTGATAAGTAGCCGTGGCCCCGTTTGCGGTGATGGTGCCTTTATCGACGCTCCACGTCACTTTATCGGCCTGTGGTGTGTTGAGTGCCGTAAAGGAGGCTGAGCTGTTCTCACAGATATTGGGAGGCAACTGGAAGTCTGATTTAAAAGTAGCCACATTGATATCTTCGGATGTTGTGGTATCAATACATCCTTTATCGCTGGTGACAGTGAGCTTTATCTTGTAAACACCTTTGGCTGAATAGCTATGCGGAGCCGGATTAGCACCTGAAGCAGTGCTGCCATCGCCGAAGTCCCATTGATAGGAAAGATTACCAGGGCCGGTGGTGGTATTGTTAATGGTCACTGCGGAAGAGGTGGCGCACAGGAGTTTATCAGACACGTCAAATTTGGCATTCAGCGCTCCCGCTACGTTTACAATTTTACTGATCCGTTTTGATGCCGTACACCCATTACTATTAGTGATGGTAAGGGTAACTGTAGGCGATAATACATTATTATATGTATGCACGGGGTTGCTACCCGAGCCGAGAACGCCATCGCCGAAATCCCAGCTGTAGGCAGTGATGGTGCCATCTACAGGGTTTGATTTATCATTGAAGGTAACGGCTAGCGGCATACAGCCACTGGCAGGGTTGGCAGTGAAATCCGGTTGGGGTTTTGCCCATACAGTAACAGTCTTTGTTACACTGCTGGTATTACCTGCAGCATTTTTTACAGTTAGCGTTACATTATAAGTGCCAGGTGAAGTGTAGGTAGCGCTGGGGCTTTGCTCCGTAGAAATGAAACCGTTACCCAAATCCCATTGCCAGGAAACAGGCCCACCGGTAGAATTATCAACAAATTGGGTAATCAGACTTTCACAATCGCTGGTCTTGGTTGGATTGAAATCCGCTTTTAATTGTGCATGAGCAATAGTACTCAATAGAAGCAAACTCCAGAGCATAGCAAATGTGAGGACATTGCCTAAAGTTGTATTGGTTTTTAGGGGCATAGCATATGGTTCGAATATGAATGTAAATAAATTCTACGTCAATGATCATAGCATGCAAGTGTTACATTATTAACGTATTACGCGGATGCTCTAACGGTAGAGCATGGTGGAATTATTAGTTAGTTGATTGCGTGTATGCAAGAGATAATGTTATTCTCATATTCTATTTAATTGTAGAATATCTGTGTTAAAAGATTTTAGTTTTCTTAGAAAATTGGCTGAAATATTGTCGCCATATAGGCCATTAGTATGTCCCATAGCGGCCCCGGCGATTTATTTTTATACTGGCTTTCCGAATACCCTTTGTTTCATTTGGCAGTTAAACTCTTCAGTTATTATATAGATTATACTTATGTTTGGAAGTAGCGCATCAACGAATCACATAACGTAAAATCCCATGTACATGAAATCTCTATCAAAAAGCATTCCGTCTGAGCTTCAGCGTTTAACTTTTATTGTTATACTGCTTTACCTGCCTGCAAAACTGTAAGCCTAAAAGAGAATGGGCAGGTGGCTGGCGCATTTCTGACCACTATTCATGATATGATGAAAATGGGAGAGGCTGATACAGATGGGGAAGATTGTACCAGAGAACAAGTGGCAGGCGATGTGGACGGCATGTTACCGGACTGCCCGGCGTGCCCGACGTCGTAGGTTGATTATTTTGATACTATGGATTAACCTTTGTTAACTGGTAGATATTCGTTTTCCTAAATGTAGCTGCGTACTTCGGTTCGGTACAAGAATTCCTGAAGGGAATATTTGATTGTATACTCAACTTTTTTATTAAGCCAGTCAATTGTAGGCACATGTCTGTTTGTCAAAAGATATTCCATAGCCTTGCTATGCAGCTTTTGCCTGAGGTTATCTACATATTTGCGGATCCAGGATTGGATACTGTCTTCATTATTCAGTTTGTTGACATGTTTAATTGCATGAAGGAATTCCATATAGGTAGAGTTGACAGAGGCATGTGCCACTTCTTCAAAGTTCTTTAGCAGGATGTCATGATTGTTGTACATAAACTTCATTTTAGGATTTACCGGAATTTTGAATAGCTTATAAATTCTCTACTGATGGGTAAAACGGCATTTTCGTCAGTATTCATTTCAAGGCGAAATAAACTTTTGTTGCAAATTGTTTTACTAGCTGCTGATCAACACCCATCTGATATAAGGAAAGGGTACGCCCTTTCCCTATACGTAAATTTACCAACGGTTATTATAGGACCTTGCAGGCTTTTCCTCACGAGGTCTTGCTTTATTTGCGGTCACTGCTTTTCCATCAATAGATGCTCCATTCATTTCCTGGATGGCTTTTTCTGCCTCGGCATCATTTGGCATAGTGACAAAACCAAAACCTTTGCTTCGATTGGTAAATTTGTCAATAATTACACTAGCGGAAGCTACGACGCCATATTTGGAAAACTGATTTTTCAGATCCTCACTTACAACATAAGGACTCAGATTAGATACATAAATATCCATGCCTTGAATTTTTAAAATTTTAAAATAATCGATTGAGGTAATGCAGGTGATAAAAAGAAAGCTAAAGTAAATTAACTTATTAAGTGCAGGAAAGACTCAAACTATCCTGTTGAAGGTAGGAATTATTATTTGGCTTACCTAATTTATTTCCCAGGTAATTATTGGCAGGTATTCAGCGGGTATTGTAGTGCTGTATTCGTACCTTACGCCGATATGAAGTATAATGAAGAACAAGAAATAGTCATATTAGAGAAATGCATTTCATTCCTTAATGAAATAGGTATCCAAACCTCCTTTCGAAGTCTGATGCCTGATACTTTCCTTCCTGGTTGCCATATTGAAAATGGCACTATCATTATTGATAAGAGCATGCTAAAACATCCAGGCGACATACTTCATGAGGCCGGCCATATTGCAGTGGTATCGTCGGCTGCTCGTCGGCGTTTGACAGAAAAATCTATTATTAAAAGTAAGAACCGTGAGGCAGAGGAGGTAATGGCCATCGCCTGGTCATATGCAGCCTGCATGCACCTGAAGATAGATCCTGTATTTGTTTTTCATGAGAATGGTTATAGGAATGGGAGTAGTTCCCTCATAGAAAGTTGTGAAAAAAATGAATACATAGGGATGTTTATGTTACAAAGTGTTGGAATGGCAGTAGACAGAAATGATAAAAGAAACGAAGGAACATCGCATATTCATATGAAGAGATGGCTACGCGAATAAACAACATCCCCGTCTTAGTTTACCCCTTTCCACCATTCCACAAATACCTGTTTATCATCACGCAGATCCACCAGCTGACCGATCATAGGCGTAGCGAGCGGAATATCCGTAATGGCCTTTAACCTTTGTAAAGGCTCATCCCAGGGATGGTTACCCAGTGTGAACTTAGAGGAATGCACCGGCAGCAGTCTTTTTGCCTGCAGATCTTTTGCTGCCTGCAGTACCTCTTCCGGTTGCATATGAATGTACCTCCATGCAAGGTCATACTGGCCGTTTTCAAGAATGGCAAAATCTATCGGGCCAAATTTCTTTCCTATCTCTGCAAAGTGAGTATCATAACCACTATCACCTCCTATGTAGATCTTCATAGTCGGCGTTTGCAATACATAAGACTGCCAAAGTGTATTGTTCCGGGCAAAGGTCCTGCCTGAAAAATGGCGGGTAGGGGCTGTATGTACAATAAATCCATTCCCCAGATCCACATCCTGCCACCAATCCGTTTCTATGATCCGGTCAGGTGCATAGCCCCACCTTTCGAAATGCTCTCCAACGCCCAGTCCGCAGATCACTTTGCCAACCTTATCCTTTAGTGCGAGGATGGTCTTATAGTCCAGGTGATCGTAATGGTCATGTGATATGAACAGGTAATCTATTTTCGGAAATTCGTCAACCGTATAAATATCAGCACCTTTAAATGCCTTAGTCCCTCCGGGAATAGGAGAGGCGCTGCCGGAAAGTACAGGGTCTACCAGGAAGCGTTTTCCGCCTGCCTGTATAAAATAGGAAGAGTGGCCAAACCAGACCAGTACATCCTGCTCTGGCCTAAGCGCTAACAGATCAGTCTTTACAGAGGGCAACGAATCCACGGGGCGCAAACGCAAGCGCTTTTTGAACATAAAATCATATAAAACACCTCCCATGCTGTATCCCTCCGAAAGTTGCGGCGTGTTGTGAATGTTCTGGAACTGCCCGTCTTTATAATGCGGTGATTGTCTGATCAATTCTAATCTCTTTCCCGAAGGCTTTTTCCCGAATAGTGGATGTCTCATATATATTAACACTGTGATTATCAATAGCAATAGTATGGCAAGTGCTATTTTCAGGCATTTGATAGTTATCCTGATTAATTTCTTCATACGTATTTAGTGACGAATGAGGAGAATGGATATTTTAGGGGAGTGAAAATATTTTTCTGCAGTATTCCATTATTTATGGCTTCTTCCTGCTCTTATCGCCCTGCCAAACACCACCATACTTATATATATACTGCGAAAACGTATCCCTGGTGCCTTCCTTGAGTTTTTTCGAGATTGCGGCGAATGGAGTTAAATGTCTGTATTCAACAACATAATTAACATAAGCCTTGTCAGGCTCAGACGTGGCCTCGACCTTCAGAAGAGAAACAAAAAACGGATATCCTAAAAGAACACGTTGAACGCCATCAACCCTCTCATTTTCCGGAGTAGGGAAGAAAAATGGTCTGGCCTCCGGAGTGAAAAAGATAAGCTGTCCGGTAGAATCAGTAGCTTTCTTATTTAACTGTACCATGCCATTATTCACCAAAATAGGTAGGTATAAGCTATCGACAAGGGAACTGTCCTTCGTACGTATGCGTGCCCAGGCCGTATCAGGATTGTGTAATTGTATTGCAGCGATGGCTTCTTCGCGGGAAGGCTTTTCTATCAGAAACCGGCAGGAGGGCAAAAGAGCGCAGAGCGTAGCAATGGCAAACAAACGTTTTGCATTTTTCATGGTCAGGGATTATTTAAAGTTATAAAAAGAGTATGCGTGTTTTAACGCCTTTTTGCGCCCGGCGGTACCAAACCATTTTTAAAAGCTTTCCTCTGGTCTTTATTACCTAAATCCATACTGAAGTTCTCCCATTTTCCATCGGCATTTAACACCGCACAATTCCAGTCGCCATCTGCATCATCGGGGAACTGCCATAAAATATGGTAGCCCTCTTCATTGGAAAATCCTTCCTCGTCAGCCTGTAGAATGCCCTTCACTTTTTCCCAGATAAAGGATTGTGTAGTGGTGATAATAGGGTAATTATCCTCTTCCATTCCTATAGGCAATAGCCTGAAGGCATAAATAACCTGTACACGGTCAAAAAAGTCGTTCAGCCATTTAGCTGCAGTCGCCGGTTGGAAATCAAGGATGCTTGCTTTGAATTCGTCCAGCTCTTCCTTGCCCATTCCTTCGCCTGTAACTGCATCTCTCTCAATTACAGCTAACAGTTTGTTAGTTTTATTTCTTAATTCAACACGCGTCCATTTTTCTGGGGTCTCATTTTTGAGCGCGCCTAATGTGGCGCTTAGACCTTCCTCGTCTAATGCTTCTAAAATTTCGTCTAAATGAATATCTGGATTTTCTGTTCCAAGGACGCGTATATAATAACTCATGCCTGCTAAAGTAGAATGAAAGTTGTTTTCCGCCAAATAATATAATAGTGTGTAGATAGGCGAATCCCAGGTGGAGCTACCAGTAGAATCTGAATCGACCATTCGCATCGCCTTTAGAATGCCATATTCATGTTTAGTAGAATTATTTTGAAACTTGTGAATGATTTATGGACGATTGGGCAGCTGCCGAATATAATCTACAGAATAGACCCGACGAAATTTGCATCTGGTATTATAGAAACAGTATTTAGAAATTAGTTTATTTTATTGAATGGGTTAATTTTTCAGAAAATGCTGATTTTCTCAGAAAACAAACAAAAGATCAAAGATATCTCGACATTTCTGCCAGTGCCCGTAGCAGTAAGTGTATTCTTCACTTCGTTTTCGCGAATAGAAAGATCGATGCTGCCAATGAAATTATAAAGAAAAAGGGCTGCATCCTACGATACAGCCCCCTCTGAACAATTGTATTTCTTAGTTAGGATCTCTTGTTACGTGCTTCACTCTCACAGTAACCTGGTAAGTACCTTCCTGGTAGATATTAAACTGAAACCTTGGATTCGCACTATAGATCTGCTTATTATCCGGTGCGTAACCAGGATCAGCTATCACATACTGACTTGGAATACGGTAGTAGATCAGGTAACCATAAGTGCTCTGCTTTAAAGGAAACGGTGTTGTCTCGAAATTACAGGTCATTGTAGAATCTGTATACACGAGTGGGTGAAACTGAGCATAGGTGCCAAAATCACTACGGTCGCCTCTTCTGATGATCTCTCCTGCTGAAGGATTAAATGGTTTACCATATTGGTCTGTGATCTTCAGAACAATATTGGTTCCCTCATCTGAAGTCTTTACGATTGTTACATCAGGCGCCCCGATATCATAACTGGTGGTAGTACCATCCAGGAACAAGGCAGCTCCACCAGCGCCGATTACATAAGGAGCATCATCCACCAACGTAAAAGAGGCGATGTTCTTAAATGTCTTGGTGCCATTTTCATTGCTGGCCTGGATATCGAAATCGTACTTACCTAAAGGTACCTTTGTAGTAGTATTATAGAAAGTAAACGCACCAGTATGAATGTTGAAATCGAAAGGAGGTTTATTCACCAGTTGTCTTTTCTTATTCAGGAGTTCTACTGTAGTGTCAGTATCCGGGTTGAACTCACCGATCCATTCATAGCGGCTGTAGGAGGCATAGAGTGAATCTGCGTGATGTCCTGCGCTGTCCCTGATATCGAGCAGTTTGTATACAACCGGCGCACTCGAACCATCATTGCTAACCGCAACAGTTTGTTCGATCTGTCCCCGCTTTATCTCCATTGGATTATCAACATACCGTATCTGGTTACTCAGGTAGCCATTTTCTACCTTTTTACAGGCAGACGAGAGTGCAATGGCTGCAAGCAATGTATAAGCGGTAGCTTTAAAATTATTAGTCATGATAATAGAAATAAAGTAATGATTAATTGTTTAAATCCCCGAAGTAGGTGAATGTGTGATTGTTATTCAACACATGCAATACACCCGTTGTGGTGAGAATACCTGTCGTCTGACAAAGTGTTTGTAACTCCTGACCGTCCTTCAGACCAGGCAGGCCGGTAGAATCAGTTGGTACAGGATACCCATTCTCAGTAGGGATCAATTTAGTCAGGTAAATATATTTTGGTTTGGTGCTGAAAACCGTACCATCTGTATAATCAGTGGTAGGGATCAGTTGCACCAGGCGCAGTTCTCCGTCATTGGCTTTAAAGAAACGGCCAATTTCTGTGGTATTATCCCTTGTGATCTGATCTTTAAAAAGATAAGCTCTCAGGGAATCTTTCATCACGGCATAGTCAATGGAATCGAAGGTATACACGAGGTTTTCATCGTTCATTTTCACCCTCAGGTCTTCCTGTTTTTTTGTTACATAATTATTGATAGAATAATCAGTGATAGCAAAAAAAGTTCCTGATGCATTCACTTCTTCTTGCAGACCTGTTCTGTCAATTAACAATAACAGTGTATCAAATAAGGGATTTGTTTTTAAGTAGTCGTAAGTTGTCATATTCACATGCGGATTAGTAACACTACCGCCGATCGTATAATCTTTCTTACAGGAGAAGAAAACTATCGTCATTAATATGAGCGTTCCGGAAAATATCTTTTTCATACAGCTGGTTTAAATTTGATTAGAGTTTACCCTGCCAGTAAGGTGTCTGAGCAAGTGTGTAGTCGTCTTTGAACATGGCAGGGTCGATTGGCCATAACCATCCTCCTTTGTTGTACTGATCCTGGTTGAAAGACTCATTATACAGCGTCACTTTATTATTTCTTACAAGGTCGAAATAGGAATGTCCTTCAAAGAATAATTCTCTCAGGCGTTCTTCCAGTATTTCAGTAGCCAGGGCTTCACCAGCGCCATTATAATCCGGAACGCCGGCTCTTTCACGTACCTTATTCAATAATACGACTGCTTCTCCGTCACGGCCTAACTTATTCAGTGCTTCTGCTCTTAACAGCATGATATCAGCAAGCCTGAATATATTCAGGTTATTATTTAACCTCGGATCTCCTTTTGTAGAACCATCTGCATAGCTGATATTGGCATATTTGATCACCTGTCCGTTAGATGACTGCGGCTGATAGAAGAATTTTCTGTAACGGATATCGGTAGTACTATCTGCTTTATAAATATTATTTACATAGATAGTGCTTACCGGCCATTCCAGGTATGATTTACCATAGATGAAAGGTTGCATCAGTGTATTGGCAGAACCGTTGCCGCCGCCATTGATAGCGATGCCTTCGTTTTGTCCGCCATTGATATTGATCTCGAAGATGCCTTCTGCTGATTTACCGATGAATACGGATTCGTAATTTGCAGAATCTACCAGCTGGTAACCGCCCTGAGTGATCACGGTATTGGCAGCTGCTTCAGAACCCGCATAATCACCTTTCCATGCCCTTATATGTGCTTCCAATGCATAGGCGCTTCCCTTATTTGCTCTTACTGCACGTTGTCCTTCATCGGTGTAACCGAAGGACATGTTTTTTTCAGCAATGGCCACATCTGCCAGGCATTGAGCCAGTACTTCATCAGCAGTACTTCTTGGAATATTTAAAGCAGCATTGGCATCATAGTCGGGTGTAAGTTTCAAAGGCACACCACCCCATACTCTGCTCATAAAGAAATAAGTGAAAGAACGGAGGAAGTATGCTTCGCCGATGATATGAGACTTAGTGGCAGGATCAACAAATTTTGTGGAGTCGATCCCTGGTACTTTGGCAATGATCAGGTTTACCTGCTGAAGCAGTTTGTAATATTTCTGCCAGTTCCAGTAGCTGCCGCCGTTTACGTTCAAACCTGTAAAGAGGCCTAATGCAACGTTGCTGTTGCCTGAGTCATAGTTACCATTGATCAGGAATTCGCTGGCAGGAACGTCACCATACACATGCCATGTATTATCTGTGATAAGGATATTCCTCAACAGTGCATAAGCACCGGCAATGGCGGTATTCGCATCTGATTCATTGGAGAAATATGCTTCTGTGAAAGTAGAATTATGAGGCTCCAGGTCCAGTATTTTGCTGCATGATGATACTATCATGATGGAAGCCAGTAATAAGATGGTAAAACTTGTATGTAAGAGTCGTTTGTTCATGATCCTGTTTTTAAAAGATTATAGGCTGACATCCAATCCAAACGTGAATTTCTTAGGAAGCGGATAGCCACTGCCACTATATACGCCAAAAGCATCCACTTCTTCTGCATCAGGTACGTTCTTTGATTTCTGGAAGATCTTCAGGTTATCTACGAGACCATAGATACGTACACGCTTCAGATGCACTCTTTCCAGTAATGCAGGATTTAAACTATAACCCAGCGATATTTTCTTAATACGCAGGTAAGCGCCGCTTTCTACCCACTGTGAACTCACCAGTGCATATTTATAACGGGTACCCGTTACAGAGCTCAATGAAGGATACTGTGCATTATCACCTGGATTATACCAGTAGTTGATACCACTCAGATCAGGCAGAGAGTGTGTACTGATGGAGTGCAGGGGATTTGAATCACCATCATCTGTAGGTACCAGCTGAGACAATCTTCCCGCTAAGTAGTCATTGTAGATCTGACGGCCGGTAGTGAACGTACAAAAGATGTCCAGTGTAAATCTTTTATAGCTGAATGTGTTACTGAAACCACCTGTCATTTTAGGATTTGGATTACCGGTAGGCACATAGTCTGTGGCGTCCAGTACTCCATCGCCGTTAGAATCCTGCCAGATCGGATCACCACCTCTGAATGGATAACCATAGAAGTTAAGTACTGATCCCGTTACCGGATTCACAGGCACATCAGCATCAGTTTTGTAGATGCCGGTTGCTTTGAAGGTATTATACGTGTTAATAGGCTGACCTTGTCTCAATAAGTATTTATCGAGATAGATATCACGACCACCATTTGGTAATGAAGTGATGATGTTATCGTTATGGGCGATGTTTAATAGGAACTGCCATTGGAAAGGTTTGGCAGGTGCAAAGATGTTGGCAATGAACTGCATTTCCACCCCTGTATTCCTGACACCGATCGCATTGGCAGTGTTAGTGGAATAACCGGTGGTAATAGGCACTGCCAGTGTAAAGATCCCTCCATGTGTGGATTTTACGTAAGCATCTGTTACTACGCTAAAGCGTCCATTCAATAAAGTGATATCCAGACCCAGGTTAGACTGGCTTGTTTTTTCCCAGCTAAGATTTGGATTGGAAAGACCTTTATCAAAGTTAAGAGAGATAGCAGGAACACCATTATAAGTTAATGACTGGTTGGCTCCTGTGGAAGGGTTGGTGCTACCAGGGAAAGCGCCTGCGCCGATGTTGTAGGTGTTATAAGAAAGGTAGTTATCGCCACCATCCGGCTGACGACCGGTTTCACCATAACTTGCACGCAGTTTCAATAAAGTAAGCCAGTTGTTCTTGCTTTTCAGCCATGGCTCGTCGCTGATCACCCAACCTGCAGATACCGATGGGAAATAGCCCCAGCGATTGTTTCTACCAAAGCGGGAAGAGGCATCTGCGTTCATTACGGCAGATAATAAATAACGTCCTTTAAAGCCATAGTTCACACGGAAGAAACCGGTCTGGATGCCACTCTGTAACAGGTCAGTACTGGTTTCAGCAAGGTTCTTGTCCAGTACCGTAACGGTCCGGATCTGGTCATTCGGAATACCTACTGCTTTTGATATCGTAGCCCTGTACTCCATGTATTCAGTATTCTGACCTAACAGCAGGTTCAGGGTATGGTCCTTACCAAATCCGGTGGTGTATTGCAGGGCATTACTCATCAGGTAGTTGTTCCTGTTTTCCACGAAGCTGGATGCAGCACCTGTACCATCTCTTCTCACCGCACCTGGGGTGTATGAATCCGTGCGTGCGGTATGAGCCGAGTAGGATATTACTGTGTTAAAGCTGAATTTCTTAGAGATCTTCCAGTCAATTACAGGACTGATAGAGAGGTTATCATCTGAGTTACGGTCTGTCTGGTTGGTGGTATTACCAAAGATGAAAGCCGCATTGGCAGGAGATAAATATAATAATGATGAGGGTAAAGGACTGGATGCATAATAGCCACCATTAAAAGGGCCATAACCACCTGACAGATCATTGATTGATCTTGGTCTGTCTGATCTGGAATAACGGATAATGGTGTTGATATTCAGTTTGGGAGATAAATTCAGCCCTGTAGTAGTGCTGAAACTATATCTCTTAAAACCGGATTTCTTAATAATGCCCTCCTCATCGTAATAGTTAAGGGAGTACCTGTAGTTAATGAGGTTAGTGCCTCCACTTACAGAGAGATCATAGTTGCCCACCTGACCCGTTTGATAGAGCTGACCCTGATAATCATTTGCGTTGTTAAATGCAGGGTTCAGACTATCCGTCAGGATTTGAGGGATGTTCTGCAGGTTCAAATATTGTCCATAGTGCTGGATCAGCGCCATCTTTCCTCTGCGCTCTTCAGCACCGATCACTATTTTATCGAGGGTAGGCATATCGGTGATACCGTGATAGGCAGAGAAGTCAATTCTTGGTTTACCGGTAATACCACGTTTGGTAGTGATGATGATCACACCACCGGCGCCTCTTGAACCGTAAATGGCAGCAGCAGAGGCATCTTTTAAGATGTCAATACTCTGGATATCATTTACCGCAATACCCGCCAATGCGTCTGTATTTGTACCACTACCATAGTTGATAGCAGCGATATCTTCCGTGCTCTGTGGCACACCATCAATTACATATAGGGGACCACTCAAGGCACGAGCAAGGCTTGCTTTACCCTGGGCAGTGGTGAAGTCACTGTTAATATTTCTGCTCACTGCTGTGTTACCACGCATTACGACGTTGCTTCTGACGCCGGGTTCACCGGAAAAGTTCTGCACATCCAGACCAGGGGCGCGGCCTTGTAAGAGCGCATCCAGTGAGGGGGTAGGAACATCCAATAAGTTTTTAGGATTTACCGAAGTAACGGAAGCTGTTACGCTTTTGCGGGACGCCTCCTGGTAACCAATAACCACTACATCTTTAAGGTCTGTTTTATCGCGCCTTAATACAATGGCCACGTTGGCTTCTGGACTTTTCACTTTATAAGTAAAAGGCAGATACCCTACAATTGAAAACGTCAGCGTACTACCTATGTTGGCTTTAATGGTAAAGCCGCCATCTATATTTGAAACTGTACCTGCTTTGGAGTCGGAGATACTGATAGATACGCCGGGGATGAATGTCCCGTCCCCTCCATCCTTAATTGTCCCGGAAACAGTTACACGCGCATCTGTTGTGCCTTGTGCATTGACGCATATGGACATAAGGGTGAAGACGAGCGTTAATAACAATAGACTACAGCCATAGCTGTATTTTGTAAAATTAACAGTCATGAAGTAAAATTTAGTGCTTAGGATTATTACGAAATTAGCTTGGTTGATTGCCCTACTGGCATTGGTTTTAATACGGGCTTGATTAATACTTTTCCCGGTATTGTGTTGTCACTGATTTTGATTAATATAATAATATTTGCATAAACGATTCTTGAAAGGAGTACATAGCAATACCTACTGTAAAATTGCTTTACAGTGAAAATTGATCTTCATCTTTCTGTTGTGTAACGATCTGTTTTTAGCAGATTTCCTTTTGGCTGATTATACTATGAAATTGACAACAAGATAATGCGTAATAATGTAATAAGTTACTAGTAAATATTAAACGGATTGTAAACAATTTTAAATGGAAGTTAAATGGTGGTGGGCTTGTGTAAGGGTGTGCACGTAACGTTTGTGGGGGGTATGGGAATACACTTCATGGGGTGTCTTTGTTCTCTTGGTTGCTGAACGATGATTTTGCTGTGGGCAGCATGGAATAGTTTAACTTTAACCTTTAACCGACGCATTGATTGTATTTAATCACCATGTATTAAAAATGAATATCCAGGATCTAAAAGATATATTTGATCTGGCAATTTATAACAGGTTTAGAATGGGTAAAGAAATTGCCGCGGAACTGAATCCAACGGCTAATCATCTGAGAAGATGGATAGTTATTTACCAACCGGAAGGCCGGTCGCTGAACATAAACATACCAGAGCATGTTTATTACATTCGTGATTTTGAACTTGAAAAAGAAAAGATGTCTGAATTTATCGGAGATGAAGATTTAATAATGTGCAATGAACGACAATACTATTTAAATTCTGAGGAGGAGCTTATAAATTTGTTGCTGGATCTTCGTGTTAATCCAAAGCAGCTAACATACCCATGGCGGTGCGATTACCCGTTCTAGACAGTCGGTATTGTAAATATGATGAGATACCTGATAATCGGTTTTTAGGATCTGTCTGCTGGCATATAAATTATCTTTCTTCATTTATTTCCTACTTTAGGCAGAGCCTGCCCATGTGGGCCATATTAATCCCATTCAATAAGGCAATCTTTAGCTGTATGAAGTTCGATATGGACTTGAAGTAAACCAGATCAGGACAGGTCAAACCATGATTCCATAAGAGGCATAGATTTCCGACTTTACTGATAATGCTGATGAATTCCCCACCACACGTTTTTTGCAGTTCGTCCTCACGTTTTGCAGTTTGTATGCATCGTCCGAATTGGCGTTATTAATCGTGCTAATATTGTGTTAGCAATCACGAATAGCGGGCTGCACCTTAAATGGGAGAGGGGGCTGTTTGATTTGGTGAGCATGATTGTGATTGAGCAACTTTTTAATCACTAAAATTTGTCACTATGGCGTATGTGAAAGCATACTTGGGGAAGGAAATCATGCAAAGACAGGCAGAGTTTAAATGGGGTAATAATTTCCTTCAACACCTTTCAATGATTTAAAAGCAGGCTTTCCTCAAATAAATGATTTTCTAGGTGGGAATTTATATACGATCAAGCAGTAGTGATTTTTTGCAACAGTTTGAATTTGTGCCACAGCCAGTGGCACAATTGCCCTGGTTACGCAGCATCCAATAATTGAAGAAATGAAACGAGGTTTAATAGATGAAAGTGAATTAGCTCATATTCCAAACGATAGAGGGGAGGAGGGGGATTTTTAAGCTTATAATGGCTTTATAGATGCATTGAAATTGCTGAATTGTGTATATTTGGGAGTTACCTGCAAACTTGTATGACACCACATCCCTGATCGATATGAACTCAAACCGTGAATTTATAGATAGTTTAATTAATGAGCTTATTTCTATTCTTACCGTCATTAAAGAAAAAATTACTGATGATTCAGATTTAATCAGGACATCTTATGAGACTCCTCTGGAACTGCGAAAGGAGATAGACAGATGTATATACCAACTGCAACAAAGCCATAAAGATATCCTTGATGAAATAAATTTCCATTTTAGCCCGACAGGCACCTTTCAGGAACATTCAATGGCAAATGGATGGACTGAAAGTTATGGCGCATTCGCTGCGCGATTTGATAAGTTATATGAATCGTTGAACAACTAATCGCGTTGACAAATTGTTACCTGCTTGAGAATAAATTACCAGATTAAATTAACCTATGCGTAATCATGAAATAAAACTAACAAATAGCCTTGCTGCAATAATTACCAGATGCCTGTTATATGCCACGGTTACGGCGTTATTATATATTTACATGGAGCAGACGCGCTTAATGTGGATATTGTTAATTGTTTTCTCTGTTGCGGCTTTCTATAACTGGATTCGTTTAATAAGAAGAGAAGTAATTTTACTGATTGGCAACGATGGTATGAAATATGAAGGAAAGATGATAAAGTGGGAGACAATAGTCGATTTTGAAACCGTTACCTATCAGGACTCGGAAGCTGGAAACAATACCCACTTGATATTAAACCTCTCCAGTAGTCATTTGAGTGTAAACATTAATATTAGTAAGTTAAATACTAATGAAAAGCAAATCAGAGAGTGGATAGAAATGTATACTACATTACCTGTCGATAGAGGGCATCGGACTGTCTCCATATGACGAGCGGGTTGAACAAATCTCTACTTCAATTTCCCCTTACGCAACGCCTCTTTATAGAATTCTTCTACTTTAGTTCTTGCCCAGGGAGTCTTACGCAGGAATTTTAGACTGGATTGTACGGACGGGTTACTGATAAAACAATTGATCCGGATCTGGTATCCAAGTTCATCCCATCCGTAGCTATCTACGAGCTGAGTGATGATCTTTTCAAGTGTTACTCCGTGTAGAGGATCTTTTGACGTATTTCCGGTTTCCATATATTGCTGTTTGCGCAAAGATACGGCGGATAATGTAAAGAAGCTGTCTTCATAGTCTGGACAGTTTCCTGACCTTTATGCCTGGAATGGGGGAATTTATTTTATATATCGGCTGCTAACTATAGCATGTATTTCCGGAGTGCCGAAAAAATATTACTATTGCATATTATTTTTATATCCCTATGCTGCTTTATTACCCTGACGAAATTCTTTTAGCGATACCTCACAATACAGAATACTACGAAGGCTGGATTAATCATGAGACTGAATACCTGACAGTCAAACGCCACAAAGATCATTACAAATTACCTGAAACACCTTTGAGCGCACATGATCTTGCCGTCGGAGATATTGTGAATGTCGTTTATGAAAACGGCACTTACTTTTTTGACGGTGTTGTTGAAGAGTCAGGCTATAGTGCAGTACGTATTAATATCGCACAAAAGCAGGGGGGTAAAGAGGTATATGATATGATAAGCAGCCTGCATGGTGAAATACAGGTTCTTTTCGGTCCGGAATATCTGCGAATAAATATTCCACCGCATGTAGACTATGGCCCCTTAAAGGAATATTTTCTTGCGGAAGACCGAAAGAGGAACATTTTTTTCTGGGAGACCTGTATCAGGAAAAAGCATCTTTTTGACCTCAAAACAATCAATAAGTTCAGTTTCTGGGACCTGATTGAGGAATCTTACAAGCAGTCTCACGGAGACAAACAGCAACAGATAATCGTACTTACTGATTTATTACAACAATTCGATACCGAGATAATAATTGAATTTGAGAAGATATTCCGCGAGCTGATCATAGAGGCAGATACCTATAAAGTAATGGCTGCACTCAAAATCATCGATGGGGTAGTAAGCGACGACTCATATCTCTATTTCAGATGCTGGTTAATATCCCGCGGTAGAAGACTATTCAATGAGGTGGTTGAAAACCCCGATTATCTCGCCAACTATGATATTAGCATTGCCAATGACGTAGACCATGAGGCACTAATGTATGTAGCTACAGACGCTTATAACCGGAAAACAGGAATTGAGGAAGAAGATGACTCGTTCCCCAGGGGTATTGCTTACGCCGCAGGGCTCGACTATGATTATGGCGCTCCTCCTACTAAGGGAACAGACTGGACCGAAGAAGAATTACCTATGCTCCTTCCCAGGTTATGGCAGCAATACAATGGTCTGTCTATTTAATGTCTTCTTACATTGATTTGAGGCGACACTTATTTGCCCTGTTACCATCCGATATCTTTAACCTGTATGTTATTCAAATAATGCAAACAATAACACGCATATTTAAAGCGAAAACAAATTTTCTTCATCTTCTTGCAGTTTTCCTGCTTGCTTTTTTTACATGTTCAATATTATTTGTTCTAATTATTCCTCTTATATATTGGATGATACTTGGGGAAGGTGCAGAGGCAACAAGAATTGAGGATTTACCCTTGAACGCATTTATCGCTAACTGGGGTGCTTTAATGGTGGTTTTAATTGTTAGTTCAATTATAGGATTAAGACATACCTGGAAAGGAACGTTTAGTTGTGCAAAGTCTTATTTTATTACAATGTTGATCCTTATAGTACTTTATTTTTTCAGAGTGCCGACATGGAACTTTGTGCTTTCGTAAGCCTTCCATGAGTTAACCGACTGCGAGGCGCCTCGTACCTGATGCGAAAAAAAAATATATAGAGTGACATTACTTCCAAAACCAATATCGACAGAAGAGTTTGATCTTTTCTTCAGCAACGTGGACGAATCCATTTCCAAAACCGCAAACGCATAGCGCTTGCGGTTTTTTTTAATTAGCAGCAGAAGAACCAAAGCCCCATCTGACAGGGATATTATGCTTTTCTGCATAAGCTTTGCCAAGCATCGTGAGCTTGTTGAATAATTCTTCAAATCTGGTATTGTATTTATCGTGAATAACCTGTCCCTTTGCTTGTATCTGCTCTTGAGGAGCACCTTCATCATACATCTTTGCAAGTTCACGGTATTCGTTTTTATAGATAGCCAGCACATATTCATGTAAAGACATCGAAGTTTGAATCATTTCTTTTGTTTCCGACGTCTCTGTCAGCTTACTCAGTTTTTTAAGATTGTCTTCTACGACTAATATCTTCAGATCAATAGTCTCCTTTCTGGTCATTGGCACGACATCACTTTTGCTGCCTTCCTTGAGCTTTACAGACGGAGTTTCCAGTTCGTTCATCAGGCCATCACCCGAAATGCCGGTGATCGAATTACAGTTTAATACGGCTTCGTCAAAATACTTTTCAGGGGGAGTCAGATTACAGGATGTAAGTATCTGGCAGGTAAGAAGCGCCAGCATAAAAACTTTTTTAACAGACATAGATATACTATTTTTTGGGCAATAAAGATAACGGATATCCGCCAATTCTAATAGTTGATGCTATTTGTTCAGCCATGCACCAAAAAGTCGGCTGCGTCGCAGCACCATCGGTTATTCAAGGCAGAGCGGATTAGTAGAGCACGCAAGAGATAGATGAATCAGACGCTACCTCCATATGGCCAGTTGCTCCAATGATTGTTTGGACTTTTGGTAGGTTTATAAAGAGAGCTGTCTCCTGATTCCAGTACCCTTGCAATCATCTGAAATGTCTCATTTTCGGAAGGCCTTTCCTCTCCAGCTATATCGGGATGGAACCACTCGTCCAGCTGCATGATCCTGGGCAGGTTCTGGCGAAAACAATCATATATTTCATCTTCGACAGCCAGAAACTCGTCCTTGAATTCCGGGAGGCTTGCACGCATAAATTCATATACTCTTATAGAAGGCGGATTTTTCAAAGCAACGTTACGCGCA
The DNA here is from genome assembly GCF_900102545.1 of Chitinophaga filiformis. Lineage (GTDB taxonomy): Bacteria > Bacteroidota > Bacteroidia > Chitinophagales > Chitinophagaceae > Chitinophaga > Chitinophaga filiformis. The sequence continues at coordinate 1,092,193 of NZ_FNBN01000003.1, forward strand.
GCGTAGAATGCAGGATCTTTGGGTATGATGACTTTCTGGTCTCTGATCAACATGGTGTGTACGTCAGGATTGAGTGTTCCCCATTGGTCGCCTACGAAAGTAGCGCCTTCATCACTATCGGCTGTTACCAGCAGAAAATTCGCATTATTCATTCCTGCTGCGAAAGGAAGGCGATTACCATATATGTACAGGCAATTCTCTATACCGTCGTGTCCATATAAGCGATAGTGGTAGCCTACTACTTCAATGGCTATCACCCAACTTTCAAGATCGCCAAAGACGGACAATCTCGATACTACGGGGTAAATATATCCATTGTCTAACATGGGAAAATTGAAATCTTTTGCGCAGGCATCTAATTGAGTCAGTATGTCGTTAGCGGAAAAAACTGCTTTGTTGTTCGGCATAGGAGTTAAAGTGGGTGGTTTGGCCTGCCGAAGGTAACACAAAAGTTGCACTGATAAAAAGCCAGTTATCTCAAAGATAGTCTTTGAGGCTGATGCCTGTTTTGGAACTTGTCCGGTTTTTACTATGTCGGTTTTAGAAGATGGGACTGCCTATTATGATGCCGAAATGTACAATGATCAACAAGGGCATTTTAAAACAATAGTAGAAAAGGCCCAGTTGGACAGCTTGAAACAGCTTATTGAGCTGAGTAACATTCTAGGACTAAAAGACAATTATTCAATACCTGTTACAGATCATCCAACCTATACGCTAAGAGTGCAATATAACAATGACCAGCAAAAAACAATTAGAGATTATGGGCCTGGTGGACCGGACGAACTTAAAAAGATATATCACTTTATGTTCTCATTGAGAGAAACGCAGCACTGGAGATAATTCTGCAGAACAGCCGATGAAGTTTCAGCTTGATTCATCCGATCTGGGGCAATCTCATAAGACACCCAAAAGGCAACGCGCCAGAGATGCAATCTTTGACGCGTTGCCTTTTTAAATGCTTGGTAGGGAAACAAATTCGAACCAGTTAATAGTGTTATCAGGGCCTTAAATCTAATTGGGTAAGCTATATGTAATTTTTCCCTGCTGGTCCAAAAAGTTCAGTTTAGCTACGCCGTTGGAATCTACCAGTAACTGAAGCCTTGGTTTTCCCATGCGATCAGCAAGTGTTACCATTGCCGTTTTGCTATCATCCTTTCCGACAAAAACACGCTGAGCGACCGCCTTCTGACCCATTTTAGGCTCCATTAATTTCTTCAGTAATTCTTCCTTTGCCGGACCATCCGGAAGTTGTTGTGCTTTTTTATAATCAGCCCGCCATTGCCAGAATGGAGGAGCGGTTTGCCAGTCGTCAATATGAAGGCCTGTATTTTGGTCGCCATTGTCGTCAGAATAGGTCAGGTAGAGTACCTGATTCTGATTATACTGATCAAAAGAAAGGTGCCCTGTGGCGTGGTATCTACCTGTGCTGTCCTTGCCTCCCATGAATACTAATCCGCCATCTTCTGTGCCTTCGTCGTTGTAAAAGACAAGTCCCGGCCTATTCCCACCAGGAATAGGTGGGGTAAAAGGCTTGCCATAGGCAAGTACTTCGGGAGAACGGCTTTTATTAGAAATGACCATCCGCAGTTGACCATTGCTTTCCAGAATGTTAATACGTTCCACTGAGATCTCTTTAAAACGTCCGATATCGGATATACCAGAAAATGCAAACAGACCTATGGCAACTAAAAGCATCGTTAAGATACCTGCATACCATTTAAGTCGTTGTAATTCCCTTTGCATTTTGGCTAATTGTTGTTCCATGATAAAGTGTTATTAATGAATAAGTCACATTTTTTGATGGCGGCGAAGATAGTTTAATTTTATAGATGTTACTGTTGGGGGTAAACTAGCGGATATGCAGGAAAATTGAACCAGCAGGTGACTGAAAGCAAATGTGAAGAAAATAAATTACCTTAACAAGGTAAACAGTCCCATGTATCTGAACGATAACAAAGATTAACATCATGAGACCATTTATTTTATTTCTAACATGCTTCCTCTTACCAGTCGCCTCAATTGCACAACAAGATACTATTGATGTTTTTATAGCTAGTCAAATGAAACAGCAGGGAATCGTTGGTCTATCAATAGGAATTATAAAAAGTGGGAAAGTAATTAAGGCTAAAGGTTACGGACGGGCAAATATTGAATTGGATGTTCCGGCATCAGAAAAAACTGTTTATAAGATAGGCTCCATTAGCAAACAGTTTGTAGCAGTTGGTATCATGGAATTGGTGCAGGAGGGTAAATTAAAAGTATCTGACCCCATAACGAAATTTATAAAAAACGTTCCTGCAAAATGGAATGCTGTCACCATTCGTCATTTGCTTAACCATACATCGGGATTACCCATAGATCCTCCAGGCTTTGATGGCATGAGAGCCCAGGCAGATTCTGTTTATATCAAAACCGCCTTTACTGATAGTTTGGATTTTCCAACTGGTTCGAAATTCGAGTACAGCAATTTCGGCTATTTTATATTAGCGGATATAATAAGGATCGCTTCTGGCCAGTCTTTTCCTGATTTTATGAAGAAATGTATTTTCGATGAATGTGGCATGGGTAGTACCAGAACAACATCGCTCGAAGCAATAGTTCCGAACAGAGCGGCTGGTTATATAAAGGATGCCAATGATTCTATACTAAATGCACCAAACTATATTGCGCTGCGACCTAGTGGGGCTTTTCTCTCAAACATAAATGATTTATTGAAATGGGAAATGGAAATGCAGAATGGCAAACTGCTTACGCAAAAAAATTGGAATCTGATGTGGGGTGATACAATTAAAACTCCTCTTACAATGGACAATGAGGTCATGTATTATGGTTATGGCTGGATGACAAATAAATTGAACGGGAAGCAATTTGTACATCACGCAGGCTCATTGCCTGGTTTTAAGTCTGTTTATTTTCGTTATATCGAGGATAAGACAGCAATAATTATGTTAACTAATGCTGATAATGCAGATGTGTATGCAATTGCATTTGGAGTAGCTGATTTATTGCAGACGGGAAAATAAACAAAACTGAGTCATGCCGATTATTGAAACGAGAAAGGTCTATCCCTGCTGTTGCTTCAGATCAGGATAACGTGAAGCCAGCTCCTCGTGCAAAAGGCGCATACCACATACATATGTAGACACCAGGATCCTTTTACCCTTTCCCTTGTGAGGAACGATATGTAGGTAGTTCCAGGCAAACTTGTATCCTTTTACATCTTCCAGCAGGATCTCTCTGTTAACAAGTCTGGATACTTTACGCACACTATGGTTATCCCAAAAGATCTTTTCATCGACCTGTAAAATACCGCATACGGAAAGACCAATGGCAATAAGCGATACAGGTAAAATAAAAAAGATGCCTTTTCTGAGAAAAGGATCGAAGAATGAGTAGATCAGCAGGCTAACAAATACGCATATTAGAGCGCTGAACATTAAGTAAGTGGCATTCCTCCAGCCGCGGGTCAAATAAAAAACATCTTCCATGGAGTAAGGGTAAATATTTGCTGTAAATATAAATCCTGGCCGTTGAAATCCGATAAGACGGCTTCTAAATAGATTTATTCCACTTTGGAAATACGCCGAAGATATCCTGGTGTTGCCTTAATAAGTTTCTCTTTAACACTTCCGGGCAGTCAGTATATCTGGTATTGTGAGTTACGTACCAGTATATATTCAAAGCTTCAATATTTTCTCTGGCCATCTGTTTTTTCCAGGCAATATGTGCTGGCGTTTTACCAAACTGCTGGCCATTGATGATTTCATCTTTCAGGCCTCCCAATCCTTCGTTTCTAATTGAAAGAGAGCCATCTTTTTCAATTTTTCCCGAATGTCCAATGTAGATAAGCTCAACTCGTCCTTTTTTTAAGGCATAGATAACGTATACACCACTTTTATCAGCAGGTGCATTGCATACTGTCTGGAGATCGTTTTCTGGAGTGAGAAAGAAATGATCCTGTGTTTTGTATTTATCTAAAATGTCAAACATGGTGCAAATATAGGTTATCTGGCGAGATTGCTTTTAAAGGAAACTAATTCATGACGCCTGGCAAGTAGATAAAGGTTATATTTACAGGTCAATTTAGCTTAAAATTATCACATGTTTTCTTTCTTCAAACGTAACAAGGCGAAGGTACAGATACCTGAATGGGCAGATTTCTTCACTCCTGCAGAATATGAAAATTTCCTGGCACAGATCGATAAATATTTCAAGAAGGAAAAGATCAGTTATGTTATTAATGATGGAATGGCAGATGCCTCTTCTGATCGTTTCGGTGGATACCAGATCGGTCTGCTCAATCTGGCACAGCGTTGTAAACAGGCCGCTCCCTCCGCATGGAATGAGATCATTCACGAACAGTTTGTCCAAATGGAAGAACTGGCAGCATTTGATAAGAAGTTTATCGAGCAGTCGACTGATTTTTCTTTTGCAAAGGAATACATTGGGGTAAAGCTTTACCATGTAGACTATTACAAGGAAAATATGGAGAATGTCGCCATTGTAAGGCATCTGACGGAAGATATTGTAGCCATGCTTGTATTTGATCTTCCGCATTGTATAAAGAATGTTGCCCGCAGGGACTTTGACGCCTGGAATAAGACTGAGGACGAGATATTTACTTTAGGTTTAAAAAACATCGAAGAAAAATACCATCCCGACATCATCATGCAGAAAATTGGTGATATCCAGTGCTGGCTGGCAGATGGTGAGCACTTTTATGCCCCCAATATTGTGCTGGACCTGGCCAACTTTCCGCTGGTGATCGGTGCATATGGCACGCTGGTGGCCATACCCAACAGGCATGCTGCATTCCTGTACCCGATAGAAGATCTGGAAGTGGTAACGGCCTGCAATACATTGATACCTGTTATCTACAATATTCATCATGAGGGCCCAGGTTCCATCAGTAATAGCCTGTACTGGTATAGAAACGGCAGATTTATCAAAATACCTTGTGAAATTGATGATAATACGCTCAGGATGGCGCCTCCGGAAGAATTTGTGGAGATGCTGAACAAGCTGGAGGAAAAGAAATAACCGGTAGACAATGCCAGTTAGTAGTACCTCGGCAGGAGCAAAAGTAGTCCGTATCTTGGTCGGCAAGGTAGGTATCCGGTATTGGCAGTATAAGGCTTGCTTCAGGATCAAGCTTTGATTTATTGGCGAATATCCGTATTTAAGATATGAGAATGCTTTTATAATTGATATACATATATTTATGAGGATTTTGTATTCAAGCACGTGATTAAAACAGGGGAGGATTGTCAATTTTGCTAAAGTGCGGTCCTGGTATCAATTTATATAATATTGTTATTTAATATCAGCAATCCCGACTTTTAGACGTATGTAATGTCTATTATAAGGTGGCCGAAAAGCCGGCAGATACACTAGCTGCGGGCATTTTACCTTTCTTGCATATCAGCTGTTTCATCAGAGCTCAGGATACCCCCAAATGCTAAAACGCTTAGGGGAATGGCATTACGATCATTGACAATAGTTTTATACCTTTGCATCCCAATTGAAGATTATGCTAGAAAATTTGAAAATAGGAATATTAGGGGGCGGTCAGCTGGGAGGTATGCTTATACGGCATGCCATAGATCTCGGCCTCAGCGTTTCAGTAATGGATAAAGACGCAAATGCGCCTTGTTCACGTTATACTTCCTCTTTCTTTTGTGCCGATCAAACATCGTATGAAGCGGTGTTGGAATTCGGCAAGGGCCTTGATGTTATTACTATAGAAATGGAGGCGGTAAACATTGATGCTTTACGCGAACTCGAAAAACAAGGGAAAAAGGTTTTCCCGACTCCTGATACTATTAAAGTGATCCAGGATAAGTTCACTCAAAAACAATTTCTACTATCACATAATATACCGGTTGTGCCAGGGGTTGCCGTTGAAGGCAAAGGCGATCTGCACAAGTATGAAAGTAAACTACCAGGCTGTCTGAAAAAACGACGTAGCGGTTACGACGGCTATGGAGTGATGGTTTTGAAGACCCCTGCAGACATTGACACTGCTTTTGAAGAGCCAAGTGTGCTGGAAGAGTTGGTGGATATTAAGCATGAAATTTCTGTTATCGTAGCAAGAAATGAACATGGCGCTGTAAAGTGCTATGATCCTGTAATGATGGTATTTTCCGAAGAGAGATTCGTACTTGATTTTCAGGTGGCACCAGCTGAATTAGAAGAAGGGATACGGAAAGAAGCCATCGCTGTTGCTGAAAAAATAGCGGATGCGCTCAAACTTGTTGGTATTCTTGCAGTGGAAATGTTTGTCACAAAAGATAATCGCCTTTTGGTGAACGAACTTGCTCCAAGGCCTCACAACAGTGGGCACCACACGATAGAAGCCAGCACAACATCGCAATATGAGCAGCTGCTCAGGGCCATATTAGGATTGCCACTGGGTGACACAGCTCTTCATTGTCCTTCTTTAATGCTGAACATACTTGAAACGGCTGCGTTGATTTCGAACAGAGCAGAGAAACTACAGCACCTGCTGGATGTGCCGGGAGCACATCTTCACTGGTACGGCAAGAAAGGCAACAGAATAGGCAGGAAAATAGGTCATATAACCGTTACAGGCAGCACAATGGAGGACGTTGTCGCAAAGGCTGAAACCATTCGGAAAATTTTAAATTGAAAAATATGAAACAGGTAGAAGTAGGCATTATTATGGGCAGTAGTTCAGATGCGCCTATTATGCGTCAGGCAATAGAGGTGTTAAAGAAATTCGACATAGGTTACGAGTTTAATGTTGTGTCGGCACACCGCAGCCCTCAAAGAATGTTTGAATACGCAGCTGCCGCTGAAGGACGTGGTTTGAAGATCATCATCGCCGGCGCTGGTGGTGCAGCCCATCTTCCGGGTATGGTTGCTGCTATTACCACTTTGCCTGTAGTGGGTGTTCCCATCAAGTCTTCAAACTCTCTTGATGGTTGGGATTCTCTTCTGTCTATCGTGCAAATGCCTGGCGATATACCTGTAGCCACAGTAAGTGTTAATGGTGCTCATAACGCCGGTTTGCTGGCGGTACAGATCCTGGCCACTAGCAACAGCACTCTCAGACAAAAGCTGACAGCATTGAAGAAAGAGAATAATGAGAAGGTTGCCAAGCAAAATGAGACTTTGGATCGTAGTTAACAGAGGGGAGTCGCCCCGGCCTTAGCTATGCTACTTTAATATAATGCCCGCAGACTTGAAGTTTGCGGGTTTTTTATGTCCCTTTGGGCCTCATTAGTAATGGGGGAATTGATTAGTCCCGGCAGGTGTACCCCGCCGGGGCTAATTTTAATAATTTAATTGATCTTCACTAACCGCTCCTTCATTCCCTCATCAACATGTTTAACATCGACAATAGTCAGTGAGGGTTCAGTCGCTCCCTGCGGCTTCAACATCTTGTTGATCCGTTTCTCTGTATTGCTGACTGTCCACATACCACCAGTCAATGGGTCCACGATTAACATACCAATAGCCCCGCCGATCAGGATGTTTCCAAAGTACCAGCCATTTAATTTAAAATGGATAGGCATAGTAAATTCCTCATATCCGGCTTTGGTGAACTTTACGGTATACTGAGCCGGAGAGAAGTAGCCGGCACCGGATTTCAGTCGTACCGTTGCAGGTGTGTTACCGTTAAAGACTTCCTTCCCTTTTTTGTTGGTGATCACCAGTTTGGCATCCCCGGGATTAGAATTTACTACAAAAGTGTGCTGGGTGCCTCCAAAAATAGTAGCGCAGGAGGAAAAGGTAAGTGCGGCGACAATAGCTAAGCCGCACATCGTGTGTGCTTTTTTCATGGTAAAGGGAGTTGCTTTCAGTTGAATATAGAAGGTTATAGTTAACGCTGTCTAAGATATCATTCATTTTCTGGTTTTTCAAAATAAAAACAGTTTTTTTTAACCCGTTTGATAGATGCTGGTACACGGGGAGATTCCGTAATGTTAGCCAGCTGCAGCCTGGTTGATAATTGAGCTGGGATGTAGTTATAACGAGAAGCCTCCACGAGTTGAATATGAATTAAGCGAGATCGGTCAAATGGTTATGCCTGTTTTGTTGGCTATGACAGCATTAGGAGAGCAAATGCATGATGCTATAACCAAATATAAACGTGGCGCTATAGGTGTTCATTGATAAATAGTGATAAGAATAAGTGAGTGGCTAATTTTCCAGGGATGTATGGCCTACTCTATGGGCTAATAAAAGCAGCATCTGAAGGTGAATCAGTATAGCGTCTTTTTTATCGTCATGTGGTCCTTCCACCTCATCTCTTATCAGTTGAAAAAGTACTCCTATTGTGGCCGCTTGTCCGCGTGGCAGGTTGCTGATAATTACCCTGAAGTTGAAAATTGAGTCTTGTTTGAACAATTTGATAATATAGGGGGATTGCTCAAAATATAGTGGTTTTACTTTGCAGTAGTGCAAAATTGATCTGCCGGACAAGCTCCAGACTGCCCTGCAGCCAGGCTTTAGAAAAATGAGGTCTCCTGCTGCAAGAAAGGAAAGGTGTTTTTCCAGTAAAACAAACCCTGATCCCGATACTACCTGGAAGATCTGATAAGCATCTTCAGTTACATGCTCCCCGATTAAATTTGCTCTTGTATGGCAGCTGACAGTAATTTCAGTATTTCCCTGCATTGTAATCTTTTGGATCATGTTTAGCCTATCCTTACATTAGTGATCGTTTTTCTAAATGCCAGGGGGGAGATATTTTCTTTTTTCTTAAAAAAAGAAGTAAAGGCTGCCTGTCCTGAAAATCCAAGGCCGTCACTAATTTCATTTATTCCCCAATCGGTATGCACGAGAAGAGACTTTGCTTCGTGAAGTAAACGTTCCTGAATGTGATCTCTAACGGTTTTACCTGTATGTTTCTTCACAAGCGAGTTCAGGTAGTTGGGATGCACATGCAGTTCATCTGCAAATTCAGCTGCTGTTTTTAGTTTGGTTAATGCGTTGCGGTCCCGTACCTGAAAAGAAGATTCCAGCAATGATAGGAATTTGTATATATGACCATAGTTTTCCTGCACTTCTGTCTGAATACGGTTTTTTCCTGCCCGCTGACTTTCCAGTAAAAGTAGCTGAAGCTGAAGCATAATTGCTTGTTTGCTGTCGTCACTATCGCTTTGGGCTTCTCTCAGCATAGTAGCAAAATATCCGTTTATAGCGGCTGATTGGTCTTCCTGCAGCTGTACAACTGCTTTGTCTGGCAAAAAATAAGGGAACTGCTTTAGCCACTGGAGCACATGCTCTGCATCCCGGCCAAAGAAATCAGGGTGTATTAAACAAAAGTGGCCACCTGTTTCTTTTGATGTGGTTTGCCAGGACACGATCTCATCAGGGTGTAGAAATCCGATTTCATTGCGTCCCATTTCATACTGGTGGAGGCCCACTGTAAGTATGCCGGTTCCGGAGGTCATGTGAAATATCTTGTAGAATTTTCGACGGTGCGGTGAGATATAGTCCTTAACAGGATAGGTTTCTCTGTTCTGAATGATAAAATAACTGGAATCAACCGGATAATGCTGGACATCGAACAATGGTATTTTATAACTTTCTGTAGCGAAAGTCTCAAGCTCTTTCCTTGGTATTGAAGAATTTTCCATACTACTAAGCTAAAATACTTAAGAAAATCAACAAAGTGTACTTACTGATAAAGCCATTACTGGTATACTAATTTACCAAAAATTACTTTTTAAATATGCATGACCAGTTTTGTGAAAGCCCTGGTCATGCATATCAGCTATTGCTAAAGCTCCTAAAAATCAGTAGATCTGCTGATACTTTCATATGTCTTCAAATCTGCCTGTAAGGCTTCAATTTTACTATTGGCCATACCAAAAGAATCGGAGCCCAGGAAGAGGTGCAGCGGTTTGGTTTCCATTTCTGCTACCTGGATAAAAGCTGCTGCTGCTTTTTCGGGGCTTCCTGGCTGATTGCCGATGATTTGCTCATTATGGATTACTTCCAGGTCGCGTGCCTCTTTATATTCGCTGATAGGTGAGGCAGCGGTGCGAAGTGAACCCTGTAGTAAGAAATTGGTTTTGAAATAGCCTGGATAAACAATGGTCGCAGACACGCCCATTGATTTAACTTCGGCAGACAGTGCTTCTGTTAATCCTGCTACTGCAAACTTAGTAGCGTTATAGATACCCCATCCAGGGAAGGTGCCCAAAAAGCCTGCAATAGAAGAGATATTGAAAAACGCTCCGGACTTCTTCTCACGGTAGTGTGGCATCACGTTACGAATCACGTTCAATGTACCGAATACATTTACATCGAAGTTTTGGCGAGCTTCTTCATCTGTAAGTTCTTCCAGTGTGCCTAATTGTCCATAACCGGCGTTGTTAACCACCACATCGATACCACCCAGTTTGGCGATAATTTGCTTAACCGCCTGCTGAACGCTCTCGTTGCTGTTTAAATCAACCTGAAGGGGCAGAAAGTTTTCGCCCGTATAGTTTACTTCCTTACTTAACATACCAGCATCTCTTGAAGTGGCTGCCACTTTGTAGCCTTCTTTAAGTAAGCGTTGTACCAGTGCTAAACCTAACCCTTTTGAAGCACCTGTAATAAACCAAGTTTTTTCTGTAGCCATGATTTTAAGTATTTGTTTTGTGAAACAAAGGTGATACATATTTCCACGGCGGTATTTACTCAGATAACAGGGAAATTTTCGATTTTCAAATATGGGCCATTCCCATTTGCAGTCATCTTCTGATTAATGGCTGATTCGAAAATTAAAGTATAAGGTGTTAATATCCTCACTTCAACCACACCGATTACTGCTGAGCGCGCACTTTCGGAGTTGACGAATGGCTAACAATAAGAAGAAGTCGCTATCGGAAGTCATGGGGATATTTATTTCAGCAGGTGCATCCGCTATTCTTCAGCTTTTACCTTCAGGTCTTTAAGCCATACTTGTAAGGAACGTTCTAATCCTTTTTGAAATTTATTACGCAGTAGGGTTACCATCCAGCCTTCCATGCTTTCATCAACTTTTACGGTCGTTTGGCCATTGTGCTCTATAAAGGACCAGTTATGGATGGCAAATGCTCCAAACGCTTTGCCTGACCAGCCAATTTTTTGTCCGGGGATGGCGGTATGCAGCGTAGAGTGAATGGTCAAGCCTCCACTTTTCCAGTCGAAACTATTCCCTTTTTCAAACGGTCCGGTTAGCCTGGGGGCTTGGGCCTCCGGATGCCAGGCCGTCCAATGATTTATATCACTCATCACCTCGTAAACTTCTTGCGCAGAAGCATTGATAGTTATTTCCTGATGGGTGATAACCGGTGCATGCTTGTTGATAAATGGTGAGACAACATAGGAGCTGTTCAACTCCAGATAGGCGATGATCGTTACGAATATCCCAACTAACGTAAGTACGAAATAAATCAGTTTTTTCATTTCAGTTGTTTTAGTATGATGATATTTTATTAGCAGAAATACTGTTTGTAATCCAGGGCGAATTGCTCGAAACTAATGGCATGTTGTCCGGTGATATCTTTCACGGTATTAAAAACATGGGCGGCTTCTCCTCTGGCATAATGCGCATAATCTTCAATCAAGCCGCCAACCTGCCACTGGGGAAATCCGGCTACTGTCAATGCACCTTGCATTTGTTCTGGTGTCAGGTCTACATATTTTATATTAATACCCAGAACATCAGAGAGTATTTCTGCCATTTGAAAATGAGTGATCGCTGCCGGACCAGTTATCGGGTAAATTTTATTTTCATGACCCGGTTCTGTCAGGGCCGTTGCGGCAACCGCCGCGATATCCCGGACGTCCACTGAGCTGACAGCGGCATCTCCCAATGAACCATAGAACGTTCCCTCATATTTGATATAATGTGCAAAGGCCGTTAGCCCCTGCATAAAGAGGTTGGCCCGAAGGAATGTATAGTCCATGCCCAGTTCCCTGATCCTGTTTTCCACCACCGCATGATAACGAAGGAAACGTACAGGTGAATGCTCATCTGCTGCCAGCTGGGATAGCTTTACAATGTGTTTCACCCCCGCTTTGTGCGCTGCATTTACAAAGTTTAACTGAAGTTGCTCAGATTGTTCCAAAGAATTCGTCAGTAAAAATGCCTTTTCTATACCTTGTAACGCCTGCTGAAGGCCATAGGCATCAGAAAGATCTCCAATGGCAACTTCTGCCTTCGGTAAATGGCTCATTAAAGTACCCTGATCGTTATTGCGGACAAGCGCCCGAAAAGGAGTATTTCTGTTTACCAGCATCTTAATCAATTGTGTGCCTACGGTGCCTGTTGCTCCTGTAATTAATACGTTGTTGTTCTTCATATACTGCATTTTTATATCACAAAAGTAGGCTCGCTGCGAGACCCAGTATTGTAAGAAAACGAAAGATGTTCATTGTGTACAATGGCTATGCTGATGGTTTACTGGGGCATTGATAAAGCACTTGACACCCGGCCCACATTTGCTGTGAGCGGAAATAGAAGGATAGGCAACATATATCTGTTAATGGTCTGCGAAAGGAGAGCGCTGACCTACATAATAGCCTGATACATTACGGCACAGAAATGCGTAATTAGTGTTTTGGGTTACAGATTGACTCTTGGAATTTGAGGTATTTAGAAGGGCTAAGATGTAAATAGTGATTAAAATCTTTAATCAGCTGGCTTTGATCATAATATCCACACCGATCTATTATTTCAAACCAATCTATTTTGGTATTTCCAAGAGAAATTTCCTGCAAGATCTCAATCGCCTTAAGGAAGCGGCTGTAGCGGTACATTTCTTTTGAGGTATAGCCAAAATGCTTTTTGTGGTTGGTCTGCACAGATCTTTCGGACAATTTGTTCTTTTGAGATATCTCCTTAATAGGACTGAAAGTATTCCGGTCAGATCCGGCAATTTGTTCTGCTATTTTATCACGTCTACGCAGGTAGGGTTTACTGAAGTCAAGTATTGTTTCGATGCGCTTTTCATTACCACTGATTTGTCTTAATTCAGACCAAAGAGTGGTAAAACAATCTTCATGAAGCAGTTCATCAGGATGCAGGGCCTCTTGCGTAATGCCTGCATTGCCAAAGAACCTGAAAAAAGCATCATCTTTAAAATTGCATACAAGTATCTCGGCTCCGGGGGGTAATAAATAGTTGAAGGCATGTTTTATTGGGCCAAGTACTATACAGGTTTCCACGGTGATCTGATCACCGGTTTTACAAATAAATGACGCCGGGATACCAAAATTAAAAATCATGATCGTTTGGTACGAAGGAAGAAGCGTCTTTTCAATTACTACATCAGACTTGTTCTCTGCACAATAAAAATGAGAAAAGACATCTTCGAATGCCTGCGGCACGGACACCCGATAACTATTATAACCTGCTATATCTTCCATTCTTTAAAAGGGAATAACTTCCACACATGCGAATATAATAAGACTTTGAATTGTTATGGTCATTTATTGGGAATACCTGTATGATTGGTTACTTACAATAATTTAATAACACGCCAGCTATCTATTATTCAGATCAATAGCTGGCGTGTTAAAATACCTTGTTTACTGCCAGGCCATGAAGCCTTCGTACGCAAAATAAAGGAGTGCAATGTAAACGCTGTATTTAATAAGTTTTTTGGTTATCTTATAACTTTTAAGCGCTACAGGATTGTAATTTGATTTTTCAAATGCCTTTTTTGTTCCGAGTTCCATTTTAGCTTGTTTTAGGTGAGCAACTATTTTCTCTTACAAATGTTATTGATAACTGGCTATCATCATTAATGTTCGCAGCTATTATAATGCAAATGTACAGGTACTCTCCCAAGGGAAATTGTAAGAAAACGAAAGGAACGATTAGCAGATGACAATTATTCATTCAATAATTTCTCCAATTTCTCTCTGGACTCCGGAATTTCTTTCAACGCCAACGCTTTTTTGAAAGCGTCTATAGCTTTAGTTTTGTTGCCAGTTTGAAGATACAAATCACCAAGTGAATCATAACAGTTAGCACTTTTCGGATTGTTCGCAATATTGAGCTTAAATAAGGTTTCTGCCTTGGCAAGCTGCTTAGCGTTCATCATTTTGTATCCAAGATTGTTAACCTGATTCTCATCTGGTTTAATCACATAACCCATCTGTTCAGAAACGTTTTTGTAATGGGCAACCAGAAAGGAATCTGGTTTAAAACCAGGGTTGTTTAAATCACTATTGTAGATTTCAAGCTTATAGAAATCAAAGATGAACCGAAGCGCATCATATTCTCCTATTAACCTTACGGAAGGATGGTTATCATTTTCATAATACTTGTATTTGAAACGCAATTGGTTTGCCTTATTTTTATTAAGATCTTTAATCAGCGCTAAATTGCAACGGATAAGTTCCGTAGCATTGCTTGTATCTTTTTGAACACGGAACGTATCTACTCCTTTTTCCATCCGATTGGCCATGGCAATGAACAATGTTTTCCCTTTATAATTCCGGGTAGGCAAGATCGCTTTTGCTTCTTTTACTGTTATTTGATCATTCCACCACAAAGCTCCGTCAAGAGAAACATAAGAATTAAATAAATTCGGATTATGCAGAAAGGTATTCATGACCGTCAGGCCTCCCAGAGAATGACCAATAAATGTTTTATACGTTGTGGTGGGATAAGTGGAATCGATATGAGGAATAAGTTCTTTTTCGATAAACGACATGAATTTTTCACCATTGCCAACAACGCCAGGCAGTTCCTCATCAGTACCGCGTGTTAAGTCAGTCAGCCTGTTTGGGTGTAGTATTCCAACCACAATCATGGGCGGACAAAGCCCTGATTCGGTCATATGTTCGGTAATACTTACAACGGTGTTGAAATTTTCACTTCCGTCCAATAAATAAATTACAGGATAGTTCCCCCTGTCTTTAATTTTATTTCCCCCGTTGCTGTTAGGAATATGTATCCAAACTTTGCGCTCTTGTCCCAGGATCTTTGAATGAACAGTTTCTTCGAACCCAGTAGTGAAGGCGTTAGTTTCCTGCGCATTGACATAAAAAGAAATTAATAAGAAGGTAATAGAACAGACAAATGATTTCATTAAGTTGTTTAGGCTAAAAGTGGATAAAGTGCGTGTCATTTTATGGTTTCGATATTTATATATAAATAGACACATATTTTTTTACAAATGCAAATTTTATAGTCGATCAAAATATGGCTCAATAGGAATTAGGAGGTTCCTCCGGTCCTCTTTCCTGACATTTTCTGTACTCATAGTTTCAATGAAAGGCTGTTGCCGGCGAAAGTCAATTCACGTAGATACTTGTATTCTCCCTCTTCCTGCGGAATAACACATTGCTTCCAAAAGTGATCATCATCCAGTGTGCAGGAAGATTGAAGGTACCTGGGATTATCCCAATAAGTAACAGTTTTTAATTGGTTAATGACAGATTCTGGATCATAAAAGCTGGCAATGCCAACGGGAAAGTATTCCCACTCGTAAATGTTTCCTTCTTCCGGCATATATAAGAGATATCTGATGGTATAGTCGTTTTCTGACAGCCCCTTAGCTCCCGTCACAAGTAGGACGAGACGTTTGTTTGCCGGGAATATACTGGAAAAATGTTCGGTTCCATACATACCTACGATGCTATCATATTTATAGGGATAGTATATCCTCAATTTTTCTGCTAATGGTTGTAATACGGCAAGTTCCAGATAATACCTGAATGCCTGGTTTAGCTTTTCCTTTTTAGTTTGTTTAACATCGGCGACCAGCCAGGGTGCCATCGAAAATTCTAACATTTGAACATTTACGCGGGATGGCGAAAATGATTGGTATGGTAAATAAACAGTATTACTGAAAACATCAGCAGGGAAAACACTATCTTTTGCCAGTTCTTCATCCGCGGTAACGAAGAATATCAGCGATGATATAAAGTGCCATTCGTCTTCATAAAAGGCACCATGAAAACTGATACTGTAAGCGTTGCATTCAGCAGGCTGTAAGCCAGCTCCTGGCGGTAGTGCATGCCATCCTTGCTGTTCTGAAGCTCCTGATGGTTTACTGATAATAGAATATCCACTGTTAAAGTGCGACATTAAAAATTGCAGATCATCAGCTGCAGGAAAATCAGTTACAAATGTAGCGGCGAAAAATTTATCCTTTTGCGGGTTAAATAATCCGTTACAATAGCCCTTTAATAGGGTATTAGTTACTCTGGGATATAATAGTTCCCACACTTCGTCAAGCTGAGTATTCATAGCATCGGGCACGTTTTAGATAAGTAATAAACGGTATGAATATAAGTGATAATATTCTAACCTGTCTCAAATCTCCCAATATAGTAGTAGTAGTAGTAGTAGTAGTAGTAGTAGTAGTAGTAGTAGTAGTAGTAGTAATTGTTTATTTACTGTCTGAATCGTTTTCAATCTTAGATCCCGGATCACCCTCTTCAATTTCGCAATAATTCTATGTAGCAGGGCTGGAGGTTACCATGTCAATTGTGCAAGTGGTGCTTGCACAATTGACCTACTGAGCTGTATATTTCTCATTGGCATCTGTAGCTGCTTCATCCGGTGGAGGATAATTTCCCATACCTGCTGATACAGTTGGATCGTCAGACAACCGTGTATCAATATTGATTTCTCCTTCCAGCAACTTTGCAACCGGACAATTTTTTGCAATCCAGAGAAGTCGTTCCTTTTGCGCATCGCTCACTGGCTGGCCGAAGGAAAGTGTCCTTAGAATTGAAGTTTTGAATGGCTCTGTTTGTTGGATCATATTCACTGAGCAATGTATGTCTGTAATATTCCATCCTTTCTTTTTGATGTACATACGCAGTGTAGTCAATGTACAACCCACCAATCCGGAAAGAACAGTTGAAAAAGGATCGGGGCCAAGATCTTTACCGCCATTGAATGGAGGTTCATCGAGAACAAGACGACCTGCCCGCCAGTTAACAATAACCTCCTGACGGTCTTTAATGAGATCGCCTGTAATGTCTTTTGGGAACAGTCGTAGTGTTTGTTTTTTACGTATCATAATCTTTACATTTTAACCTGAACATAAAATTGTTAAGTCTTCAAAAAATCAGTTCATGTCCTCTCTGCCGGCGTCCCGGGTGTCAGCCAATTATAGCATTGAAAATTCTCTTCTGATTTTATGCTATTACGTGTGGAAAATCGATAGGAACATTTGTAATTGCATACAACAGGTTAAGCGTGGTGATGTTGCCGACTGCAAGTACCACATCGATCAGGTGTCCCTGATCATATCCTGCCTCGTAGAAGTCTAAAAGAATGGCTCCGGAAATATGTCCTTTAGTGAGTGCTATGTTATGTGCCAATGCTGCGATGGCTTTCAAGGATTTATCAAACTGAATGTCGTTAGCGCGTATGTCCAGTATTTGCTCTTTGTTGAAACCAATGCGTTCGGCTACTGCACTATGAAAGCTGAGGCAATATGAACATTGATTTACCTGACTCACAACTAAGTTTACTACTTCGCGTTCGCGATAGTTCAATGAGTTGTCCTGCGTGAGGTAATTGAAGTAGTTTTCAAGACCATTTTCGCTGCTGGTGAAGGCCACGAAAATATTTGGAACCCTGCCAAACTTGTCCTTCAGCGCTTCGAAGATTATTTTGTTCTTTTCCGAAACGTTTTGTTCGTCCGGCATTAAAAAATTGTTCATAAAAATTATCAATTGAAAAAGTGTTTTCTTACGAAAGGATTCCTGACCCTTAGATTCGACTTTACATCATTGTTGAAGCCGATGATGTTAGTTACCGTATAGCCCGAATATCTCCATATGTCTCCGGGAATTTGTTAAACATCATCGCTACAAAACCACATTCCGGGATTATTTTCAGACTATTTTCGCGGGCATAATCAACTACTGCATTTACTAATTTCCTTCCATACCCGTTTTTTCGTTGCATAAGACCAACGCTTGTGTATCCTGCTTTTAATATGCCGGGGGTAATTTGAACCGCCATTCTTCCGACTTCTTTTCCATCTACATGTAGCGAGAAAAAAGAGATACCTATCTCTCCTTCGTGTATTTCAATCTTTTCCATTTTATATATATTCCCGTATCAATATTGCTTAGATACTGATGCCGTATTTGGTATTATGGTATGTTGTATTACCCTTTAAAATATGCCTCTTCTACAACCTGGCCGTTTGCCCATAAAGAACGAACTATCTCATGCAGGTAGACATTGCTCCCGTCCTTCATATCTAAATCCAGAATGTATTCAGAAAAGGAGGTATTATCATAAGACGCCGATCGTAGAAGCGTAATCTCGTTCACCTTCTGAATGGACGCTACAAAGTCTGTTAGCTTCTTCATAGCCGCTTGCTTTCCTTTGGTTATTCTGCCATCAAATTCGATGGTCTGGATATTGGGTGCATAGTACTTTTCTGCAGCTTCAATAAGTTGATCAGCTGCTACCATTCGATTCAGGTCTTGTGATAATTCCAGAAGATTCTTTTCCATTGTAGTTTTTTTAAAATGCGAATAATGTTTGTGTCGAAATGATTTGATACCGTTGAATTGACAAAAATTGAAAATAGCTGAATCATGGAGTGTGACATTTGTCAAAGAATAGAATGTTAATCCTTCGTAAGGCCGATAAATTCTGGTGATTTGAAGTGCGGATACTAAGAACGCCGTCAACTGATGGAAACAATTTTATGAGTCAGGATCCTGGACTTATAACCTTAACTTTTTCCTTTTTTGTGACTTATGTCAATTAAATACCTGGAATTCCAGGCGTCTTTTGTAGTAGAAAAGGTTACCTGCTTTTAACCTGCCTGCAAGTTGGAGAGCAGCAAGAGCATCAAATAGATATTATATAGTTTGTTGTTAAAATTGCATAGGAGACAGATGCACTCTTACAGAGATCATCAAATTTTCTATAACGCTAAATACGAAACAGATGAAATCTGAAACTGAAGAAATGAGATTTCCGCTCCCTACGGAACCTGAAGGTGTTATACCCTCACTTATTGAGCGATTTAACTCCAGGAAGGTCAGCGCGATGATGGAATTGCACGATCCGCATTCCGTGTTTGTGGAAAACGACGGTCGAACATTAACTGACAGGGGGGCGATCGCTGCCCGGTTTGAGCGCGATCTCAAGCTAGGACTGCCACTGGAGGCAACCGTGCGTCACGTATTTGTCGCAGACAATATCGCCCAGATAGTGGTGGATTGGTCTATTGATGGTGTAGGTCCGGACGGCAAACAGATCCACCTCGCAGGCTCGGCATGCGATATCGTGCGACGAGGAGCAGATGGATACTGGCGATACATTATCGACAATAATCAGGGAACGGCAGTGCGAGAATCCGCCTGATGATTTAAAGTATGGCGGCTCCAGGTGATGGAGCCGCTTTTCAGTTCTACAGCAAAGACTAATGTAGTGGACTACTTAAGTGCTTTTGGGGGCTATGGCCTGTTTTTAGCCTGTTATTTTGCTTTCAATGAAGTGAGCGCCTGTTTCCATATATCAATTGCACCGGCCATTTCTGTTTCATTTAAAGAACTGTAGCCAATACGTATGTAATCGTTTGGCGGTGTGCTATCAGGCTGAAAGAAATAATTACTGCCATCACTAATCTTTAATCCCAACTTTTCAGCATTCAGGGCAACTGCTTTGGCACTTATGTTCTTTCCGTAAGTTGCCCAGATGGCCAATCCTCCATTCGGCTTGTCAAACGTAAGATATTCTCCCAGTTGCTCGCGAAGCAAGCGGCAAGTGTTTTCCAGGCGCTCTTGATAAACTTTGTGCGACTTTTTGATGTGTCTCGAAATGTCACCAGCACTCAGCAATTCAGCAGTCGCCTCTTCCAGCAACTGTTCGCCTTGTCTGTCTATTAATTTACGAATGGCAGCCGCTTCATTTATGACTACTTCTGGCGCCACCATAAACCCGATTCGAACACCTGGCGCGATGCTTTTGCAAAAGGATCCTACATAAATGATATGTCCGTCAGTGTCCAGACTTGCCAAAGGTAAGAGAGGACTACTGGAAAAATGATAATCAAAATCATAATCGTCTTCAAGCAATGCAAACCGGTATTTGCGAGCCAGGTTTAAAAGTCGCATACGCCGTTCCGCACTTAAAGTAACAGTGGTTGGGCGGTGGTGATGAGGGATAATATAGATCATCTTGGGCGCCTTCTTCTTACACAACTGCTCAATCATGTCCAGATCCATACCCTCTTTATCTACCGGGATAAATGTCAGATTTGCTCCTGCCAGCTTAAAGGTTTGATTTGCATCTTTATAACCTGGTTCCGGTACAAATACACTGTCGCCGGGACGGATGAGTAACTGTGTCGCTAAATATATAGCCATCTGCGTCCCTTTGGTTATCAATATTTCTTTTTCAGTGATCTGCAAGCCTCTGGTCCTGTTTAGGAAATCAGCAAGCTCGACCCTGAGGCGATAGGAACCATGTTCCGGACCGTACGTAAGAAATTGATTTGCTAAACGGCCCTTTCCAAATCTTCTGTACTCTCGCACCAGCTCCTCAATAGGTGCAATTCTGGGATCAGGAAAACCATCATCAATTTTATACAGCAGCGCTGGCATTCCTGAGACATTGTTTTGTGCACTTTGATCTGTGCTCGTTGCTACATCAGAAGATCGATTTATTAGTGGATAAGCCGGTTGCCGGCTTCGTATCAATTTTGGACTTTGTTGGTTAATTGCGCGCGCTGAAGTATTTGGCAGGTGCCTCGATACATACACGCCGCTTCTTTCTCTTGTTTCCACCCAGCCCTGTGCATCCAATTCCTCGTAAGTAGTTACTACTGTTTTACGATTGAGTTGCAGGCTCAGTGCAAGCTCGCGTGAGGGCGGAAGAGCCTGCCCTGGTTTCAAAATGCCATGACATATTAACTGGATGATCTGAGATTCTAATTGCCGGTATAGAGGGCTATGCTCATCGCATTTTTTAAATGAAATTTCAAGCAATTTTTTAATCATAACTGGACCCGTATGTATTTGAAAATTGGCCCCATAAAGTAACTGAATTTCGCTCTAATTTTAAACCAGAATAACAATATCAACAGTACAATGTTAATTATTAAATCATGCTGCAAATAATGCTATACAGCAATAAAAAAGGAGGTGTGTTATGAAGGCAATTATTGTAACTGACCAGGCTGCAGGGATAGGCGGAATGAAACTGGTGGAACATCCTGAGCCGCAACCAGCGATAAACGATGTCATTGTGCAGGTGCATGCGTCATGTATCACAGGAGATGAATTGTCCTGGGGCGCGACCTGGACCGATCGCACGGAGCGTGACCGGACTCCATCGATCCCCGGCCACGAACTGGCCGGGGTGGTCACTGCGCTCGGTTATGGTACAACGGGGTTGTCTGTGGGACAGCGGGTATTCGGTCTTACAGACTGGTACCGAAATGGTGCCCTGGCGGAGTATGTAGCTGTCGAAGCACGCAATCTTGCGCCGCTATCGGCAGATGTTGACTTCTCGGTGGGCGCCGCCTTAGTGATGCCAGGCCTGACTGCGTGGCAGGGGTTGTTCGATCACGGGCGTCTTCGTGCGGGGCAGCGCGTCCTCGTGCATGGTGCGGCCGGCGTAGTCGGTTCAATGGCAACGCAGCTCGCGCGTGAAGCCGGCGCTTATGTCATCGGTACCGGACGCGCTGGTGGTCGCCAGACAGCGCTCGACTTCGGCGCACACGAGTTCGTTGATCTTGAGAATGATACTTTGGAAGACGTAGGTCCGGTCGATCTTGTTTTCGATGTCCTCGGTGGCGACATCGTAACGCGTTCTGCCGGCTTGATCCGGTCCGGAGGAATATTGGTAACCATCGCCGGTCCGACCGAGGCCCGGCCTGCAAACGGATCGACAATCGACTTTGTTGTCGAAGCAAATCCCGGTCAATTAACTGAGATGATTCAGCGTGTGCGCGAAGGACGCCTGCGGACGCATATCGGCAATATATCTAACCTCAACGATGCCGTTGCGACTTTCAATTCGACAAACCGCGTTAGCGGAAAGACGATCATCCGTGTTCGTCCTTAAAGTCCGAACGTTGCAGAACACACCTTTTGTCGATCATCATTACTATCTCGTTTAAACAAATTAAAAATGGTGGAGTATGTACACTCTGTTTGAGATGGACATATTCCATCCTTTCTGTATTGCCAGTATAGATCATCTTTCGAATTACCAAGAATAGATGAAAAGCGTACAAAGCTGCGCGATGTAATGGCACCGGAATGAAATTATTGATAATGAATGAACAATTAAAAATAGAACTGATAAATCCTCAAACAAATGTATTGGCGTTTAAGCTAATACAGCTTAATAATGATGACTATTTTAAAAGTCTGAAGAGCTTTAACTGCTATAAGATCATCTTAATTAAGAAAGGAAAAGGTCAGTTGACCTTTGATACAGCTACGTATGATTTCTCAGAGAATTGCTTAATTAGATTTCCCATCTATCAACCTTTTCAAATCGATGCGGATGGTCCGATTGATGGAATATTATTACAGTTCCATCCCGATTTTTTTTGGAACCATAAATACGATATGGAATTAACAAGTAAGCAGGTACTGTTTAAGAGCATCGGTGAAATTCCCTTGATAAAGATCAGCGATGAGGAGATGGCACAACTGCTGCATCCGCTGGATAATCTTCTTTCGGAGCTTAATGATAACCGCTTGGGTCGATATGATATTGGGATCTCCTGGGTGAAAATATTTATGATCTATGCCTCGCGGATAAAGGAGGAAAGAGGTGTCATTCGTTCGAAGGCGCTGTCAGAGGTGTATCATCTCACAAGGGAATTGATCAATGCAGTTGAAGTACACTTTCACTACAGGCACCGGCCGGCAGACTATGCAAAATTATTGAACGTTAATATCAAGACCTTGAATCGTATGGCGAAGCAGCATTTGGGGAAGACTGTTGGCGACATCATTTCGGATCGCATAATAACACAAGCGAAGCATGAACTGTATTTAAGCGACAAACCAATCAAACAAATTGCCTTTGACCTTGGCTTTCATGATGTGGCCTATTTCAGCCGATTCTTTAAGACACAGACTGCTACGTCTCCTGAGATGTATCGTAAATCATTAAGGAGCGACGCTTTATAATCAGTCGCCCGCAATTTTTTCAAAGCAATCGCCCCCTGTACATTTGGGATTTGACCATCTCCCCGAAACACGACCTGCAGCACTTATACATCAATCATATTACTGCGTATCCTGGCTAGCGTTTCCCTTTTTATGCCGAGATAGGAAGCGATCACAAACATTGGAAGGCGATGATGCAATTGTGGAAAGCACCGGATAAATTGCCTGTATCTTTCTTCTGCCTGATGGCTGAGCATCATATATATTCTGTCCCTGCTTGCACGGCATTCATTGATGATGACCTTAGTGTGTAGTGTGTCGAAATTAGGTATCTCTTTCAAGAGTGTGTTGAAGCTATCCGTTGAGAGCTGTATAATAGTACTATCCTCCAGCGCATCAATAAATTCATTTGAAGGGGCACCTGTCGCAAGACTTACATGGTCGCTTACCCAATGATCGGCCGGTGAAAGGCTAAAGATATGTTCGTTGCCATTGTTGTCGATCCGATATGATCGAAGACATCCGCTGCATACAAGTGTATGAAACCTACATACACTTCCTTCACGTAGCAAGTATTGCTTCTTCTTAAGTCGCTTGGGTATTGCCAGCGATTTAATCATTGCAATCTCCTTATCTGAAAATAAGCCGTAGGTTCTGATGTGATTTTCGAAATACTCAAATGTTCTCTCAGACATTAATTAGGGATATCTGATTAGCTTAAGTAAAAGAGTCCCATATCCACTGTATCGTCGTTCCCAAAGCCGCTATCAATGTCTTGCTCATTGCCTGTTTGCATAAAGTTGTACTAGGTGCATTTCCGATAGTGAAGTTAACAAATGTGGCAGGACCGGTAAATGGACAAAAGGGACATTCTGTTGTGAAGTCGGTCTATCCACCTATCTATATTTCATCTGTAAACGATTTAAGATATATTATAAATAAATCGTATTTCTTGTAAAAAAATATTCAGCGTTTGATTAATGATATTGGCAAACTCCCTAAATTGCATTTCGTTATAATTTCAATAACTCCAATTTCAAGTCGAAAATTATGTATTCAAAACTCGCTTTAAATAGGCCGTTGACCGATCTGGTCGACTTACCTGATCTCTCAGGTCTGAATTCCATTTATGCTTTTGTTAATACCTCCTCCTCTCTGCCAGCGCTACTACCTCTACTATCCCTACTATCTCTACCAGTCCTACTATAATTCCCCAGGACTCATTATCCCATCTTTCATGGCTTTTTAACGACTTCTTACCATAAAATAATTCAACGCATGTATGCATGTGCGCAAAAAAAAATTGCGTCCTGCTTTGCCTGCATTGAACCTGTAATTATTTTTTAACCAGTAAATTTAATGACATGATGATGTTGAATCATCTCACATTCCTCATTAACGAGGATATTCCAAAGCAATTGAGAAAATCGCACATTCTCAATCCGAAATTTATCAGCCAGGTAATGTTTGGTCGATGTCCCAAGCTTGAATATCTCGAACGGGAGTTCCTGGCATCCCTCAAAAATTCAACAAAGGAGGAAACCATTCGTATCGCTGTAAAGTCCTGTCAGTATGGCATTGTGCCGCTGTTGGATAAATTGATACAATGGCTTCCAGACATTGAAGTAAGGCAGATGGACATCCTTGACCCTGATCCTGAAGGGAAATATTTATTTAAGTTTCTTCACAAGCTACTGTTTGATTTGTACTCCTACCTGGAGAAGAATTTCTATCAGTATATGGACGATGAGTACAAAATGCCGGATTACAACAAGCATTTGTTTCGCGAGTTCATTATGCAATCCTTAGTAACGGTAAAGAGTTCGCCTCAATTCCGTTCTCTCGACAGCCGACTGCAACGTATCGTAATTGCTCCACTGGAAAGGTCAATTTCATTAGCAAATAGTGATTATCTCACGCACGGTAATCGCGACTATGTTGAGAAGTTGGCTAATCAGTTACTGGGGTTTGTGAAGAAAGGTAATGACAATGTCTGGCGGCTTTACAACCGGCTGCAGTACATTGATTTCAACAGTGCGGATTATGTCCGGTACTTAATGTCCCAGTTTAGAGCAGAAATTGCTCCCATTGCCGATAACAAGAGAAGGTATTTATGGCTTATCGAACGACGAAAGAAGATTGCTCACCAGCTGGTTGAAAATGGAACCTCTTTCCGGATCGGCCAGAAATCGCTGAAAGCGGTGCTCGACGAATGGCTGAAATGGGAGATATATCACGCAAAGAGAATGTTGGAACTTGAAATGATCAGTAAATAGTATTGTTAACCACCGTTTATTAAAAACTCAAATAACCAAAGCATATGAATAACCAGTATACTAATATTAATTTCATCCGCCACCTCAACGCATTCTACACACTTGTCCACGAGCACGAGCGACTACGTGCAAACGATATTAGCCTCTATATGGCATTGTTTCAGTTATGGAATCTGGAGCATTTTCCGGTATCCTTGATGGTTGACAGGAATTTAGTAGTGCGGCTCAGCAAGATAGGTTCGCTTCGTACCTACATGCAATGTGTGAAACGGCTGCATGACTTTGGTTTCCTTACTTATGAGCCGTCTGAACGGCCTTTTTCACGCTGCATGATAAAAATGGTGCCGTTGGAAAAAAGTGCGCCACATAAGTATACCAAAAATGCTCCACATATGCGAAGCAAAAATGACACACATATGTGGAGTAATAAAGATCCTGTTGAGGGATGCAATTCTGACCCACATACGGGAGCGATTTTGCCCCACTTTAATAATAATAAACAAATAAACAATTTTATAAACGAGAGTAAAACAGCGCGCTCGCAAAAAAAAAGTAAAGATAAAATCATAGTGCCGGTGGCGCCGGAATTAGAAGAGATATGTACGTATTTCCGTTCTGCGGCGCAATCAGACAAGGAAGCCGAGCTGTTTTATTTTCATTACAAAGCCATCGGCTGGACTATGAGCGGTACGCCAATCCTCGATTGGAAGGCCGCCGCGGAAAAATGGATCAGCCGCATTCCTTCATTAAAAAATAATATTAATGCACATACAATATCAACAACCGGAGGGCTCCGATCAACAAAAGACAAACGTTACGATGAGCCCATTTGATTACCACTACATGCTGCAGCAGGTAGAAGAGAAGGGCCGGGACCTGTACCGCCGGGATTTTGTGATCGATGATATCGACCGGCCCGTTATAATGAAACTGATCGCTTATTTTCTCCGTGATGGAGAAGTTGCAGCAAAAGAGAAACTCGACCTGCATAAGGGGCTGCTTTTGACTGGTCCGGTGGGCTGTGGCAAAACATCCATCATGCGCATCCTGTCAAATTTCAGTCTGCCCGACCACCGTCCGTTTCTTAAGTCGTCTATAGAGATAAGTCTTGAGTTTGCGGACCTGGGTAGTGACGTAATTCTGAAATATAGCAGAAGAGCATTCAATCCTTACAGGCGAATGCCGCATGTTCATTGTTTCGATGATCTTGGCCTTGAACCCCTGGTAAACTATTGGGGAAATAAGATCAATCTCATGTCGCAGGTCCTCTTCACCAGGTATAATCTGATGCATTCTCATGGGATGATCACACATATCATCACACGATTGAATGCCGCAGAACTGGGCGCGATATATGGTGATCACGTGCGTAGTCGCATGCGCGAGATGTTTAACCTGATTGCTTTTCAGCCGGATTCGCGCGATAAAAGAAAGTAGTCGTAGTTTTTATAACTACAGAAACAACGGCCCGGGTAATCTTGCCTGGCCTTTATCTAATTAAAGGGAAAATTGCGTAAAAGCCGCAATCCTGTTTTGGTTAATTTTAAAAGAAAATATTTACTTATGGCAAGAACAAAAAACGTCTTATTGACCGGTGTCAAGGTTAGTAAGACCGTATTAGACAATCAATTTGTCGTTAAAACACGAATGGGTCGGACGCTTCTGACCAAGTATCCTGATATGAGCCATGTGGTTCCATCGGCATTGCAACTGGAGGAAAAATCCAGATTTGCAGCGGCTGTGAAGTATGCCAGGGCGATTGTTAATGATCCGGTACGGAAGGCGACTTATAAAGCGCATCCGGGAAGTACGGTATATCACAGCGCAATTAAGGACTATCTAAAAAAAAGATCGTAATGCAGCAAGCGCCCTGTTGCTTACGATCTTTTTTTGCCCCTGATTTGTATTAACCCTTTTGTTGCTTGCTCTAAGTAACCTTCGTGTGATCTGACATTGTTGAATGATGTCTGCTTCTTTCTCTCTGTTTCTGTAATATTCTTGTGTAAAGCTTATTTGACGCATCTGTAAAGCTAATGCTGAACATCTACTATGAACTGTAAAGTTTTTCTGTACTGATTTAGATACCTCTTAGATACCGCTTTAATACCGCTAATCCTGCGTTGATCCTACGTTCATGAACGTAAGATTAACGCAGGATTAGCGGTATTAAAGCGGTATCTAAGAGGAGAAAAAGTGTTTGAAGCACGTAAACCGAGACTGTGATTTTGTGTAGAATTTGGGGAAAAAGTGTATGTCAAAAATATCAATAAGTTGTTGCTTGCGAATAAATTTGTAAAGGAATATGTATGTATACCCAAGCGATAAACGTACTTAAAAATCAAAATAAATTTATACGTTATGAATTACTTAAGAAATATTGGATTCGAAATAAAAACCATTGCAGGTTCATTAACTAGTCAATATCTACTATTCTACTTATCTGTGCTATATACGCTACGTGTCCTGACAGGCCTACGTCTATACGCATCTTCAGTTTCTTATTACACTCATTTGACAACATTTAATTTTAATAATATATGGAACAACCATTCCTCATACTTGCAAAGGATACGACCAGGGAAATGATCGAAAGAGAGTCGATCGTTTACGTGACCGTTTTAGATAAATATATTCAAATTAAGCTTACTGATAGCCGCACCCTTAGGGTAAGAACCAGCCTGCGGCAGTTCGAGAAACACCTTCCCAGCGAACTTTTTCTCCGCATACACAAAAGATACATCGTCTGCATCCGTCATATTAAGTTTGTAGATATGGATGTCACTATGAAGACCGGCGATGTATTGCCCATTAGTAAGGAGTTTAAGGACGCCTTTTTAAGCCATTTCTGCATCTTTTAATAAGGTTCATGAATATACGGAACCCACGTTTTGGCGTCCTATGGACACGTTTTGGCGCCCTATGGACATCGCCGGAAATGCCTTAGATAATCGTGCTAATATTGTGTCAGCAATCACGATCAACGGGGCTGCGCCTAAAGCAGGAGAGGGGCGCCTCCTGTTTGACCTGGTGATCACGATTGTGATTAAACAACATTTTTTAATCACTAAAACTTATCACTATGGCATTTGTAAAAACAAACATCTTCACGAGAGGAGCATCCGGCACTGTCGGAGATATGATGAACTTTCGTGTAAGAAAAGGAAAAACGGTAATTGCCGTTAAACGCGGTCCCAGTAGTAAACCGCCAACTGAAGCGCAGCAGGAAACAAACGAGCGATTTATAATTGCATCGCTGTTTGCACAGGATGCAATGAAAGATCCTGCGACTAAGGCGCTGTATCAGAAAGCAGCAAAAGGTGGTCAGACCGCATATAACGTAGCCTTGAGGGATGCAATGAATCCCCCTGTCATTGATGGTTTAGACATCAGTGGCTATAAAGGAACAGCGGGTGACCTGATCGCTGTCAAGGCAAGAGACGTCATTACCCCGGCATCGGTAAAAGTTGCCATCTTCTCGCAGGCTGGCGCTGTATTAGAGCAGGGAGATGCTGTCATCAATACAAGAGACAGACGTTTCTGGATTTATACGGTAACTACCACCAATGCGGCACTGACCGGTACCAGGGTAGTCGCTATCGCGACGGATTTGCCGGGTAATAAAGCCGAGGAAACAGTCACGATTTCTTAAACGCGTAACCAGCGCCCCGGTCATTAGCCGGGGCGCTTTTTTTTGACATTAAAGCTATGGGATATGAAATTTTTTAAGCGTTTATTCATGTCATCAACAGACGGAACACCGGACTTAAAACAACAGCCAGTCGCAGATGAAAAGTCTGCTGACAGGTTTCCGGATATCAGAATGGTAATCACTGACTGTTATAGAGGGGCTATCAACGACGTAATCTATATGATTATAAGAAATGTTGATCATGTGATGGTCGGCATTTTATCAGCCGAGGGAAAGGAAGTGGAAAAAGGGCCTGCGATGAATAGTAGTGGGGTTTGGAGCTACCGGACGGGTGTTGCGAATCCTGGATTTTCAGGTGGAAGGGTTGTTGTGAGAGCCGGGAATATACGAGGAGATCAGATAGAGGTAAGGGTTGCCGTTGTTTGATGTTTTTAAGGGATGGTGCTTAATGTCCAGGGTAAGTTCCAGACGTTTTTGATATAAGAGTTCTTTGATAATGTCCGTCGTCTGGTTTCAAATAGAGGCAATTCTTCTTATTCCTGAGACGAAAAAATACCAAGTAGTTGGTATTTTTTATTTTATTGCAATTCCCCACCTTTACTGAGAGATATATTCTGCTATAAGGCATACGACTTTCAGAAAAACGCCATCGATTACAATAACCCCCAATCGGACAATATAATTAATCTTCCCAAAAGTATTGTACAATGAAAAAATTGCTGTTATCTTCTTTGTTATTTTTACTTACCCTCGCTGGTTGGGGTAAGGATCCACAACGTCTCGCCCTGTTACCGCTAAAATTAATAGGAGAGGGTCTCAGTGAAGGAGGACAACTGGCCAGTTTCTGTATTGTGAATCCCAACACTTTCAGTGATAGATATGATCACTATTAACTTGTTCCCGATTTTGTTGTCGGAAGACACGAAAACGGCGCCGGAAGGACGAGCGATGACCGAATAAAATCTCATTGTCATCTCATAAACCGCAATGCAATGGCGCAGGAATGTTTTCAGTTTTTTCAATATCTTATTGACGTACTTAGAGGTGAAGAGAGTTGGGTAATATTACCTGTCTTTGTTGTTGGTACGGCTGTCTTATATGGAGTAAGAAAGTGGAGCGAGAACCGTCCTGGTTATTTCGAAACCACTCCTAAGAACCCATTTCTTAAGGTTATACAAACAGTTATAGGAACAACTATGGTTGTAATCGCAATTGTTATAGGACTTGCCTGGGTTGGGGTGGTATTGGCAATTATTAATATGATTATCCGTCTTATTACAAACTTCATTGAAGCACTCAGAAGTTAAGCCTAACTGTTCCGTCCCTCTAATCTGGAAATGCCGTATGAATCGAGAAGTTCACGTACTGTTCTGTGAGAAACGCGGGGTGAAATCCTCCTTGCTTACTCGACCTTGAAGATGCCACTATTAATCTATGATTTAGATAGTGTCATTTTGATCTGATTTTCTTCATTAACACAGTGTTAACTTCTCAACAAAGAATATGCTCTAAAAGAGTTCGCACAGCAATTTAATCGGGCTGGAATAAATATTCATCATCCCATTCATGGCAGTTGGTGGGTTAGCCTTGCTCACCAACAAAAAGCAGCGCTGTTCAATTCATACTGGAGTAATTTTTTTAGTAGATATCCTAACGCTACGAGAGCTCAGATCCTATCGGAAATGGACAGAATTAAAACTATATTTGGACTATAAAACATGGATATGCAACGGTTTTATCAGATCACATACGCATTTTTAAGTGGCGGACTTGTTGTTAACAGTGAGTTCGCAACTGATCCCTATAAATTTATGCGTGGCGAGCAGGAGGTTCAAACACCCGTGCTGGTAAATAGAAGCGGCGGGCATAAATTATACGACGTGATACATGGAAGCGCTGTAGGGGTATTGCTGTTTCATAATCGATTCTTTAAAGCATTGCGAGCGGAGAGGGTTACGGGTTTTGATTCGTTACCTGCTTCTATTATGGTGAGAGACAAAACTGTTGATGATTACTCATTTCTGGTCGTTAAAGGACGTGCCTACGGTATAGATGACTACAAAGGTGAGGTGATAGATAAAGGACCAATAGTTCCGGGAGGAGCATCTGTGGTTGTAAAAAGAGGTTTATACTTCGATGAGGGCACCTGGGATGGGTCGGATATATTTTTATTGGATGAAACACTTTTTATTATTGTTACTGAAAAGGTAATGAATATTATAAAAAATCTTGCGATCACGAATTTAACGTGTACAGACACTGAAATGGTTGAAAGCGATATTCATCATAATGCCCTCGATCGTCCGGAATTGTTGCAATATTACATGGGTCAATTAAAAAGTAAGCCTCGATAGATTTCATATTTTATTTTGTACGGCAGGTTTCTTCGCATTACTATGATGCAGTGAGGCGAGAAAGCCCTGCCTTACTTCAAAACCTTACCGAGAGACTGTATGAGACTGGAAGTATCTTTTACCCTGGGAACTTTCGATGATGCAGGCGATGCCTTCTCCCTGGCCACCAGCTATTTAAAGAAACCTTTGACGGTAATACAGGCACCTATTTCTTTTCCCAATGGTGTATGGATAGGTCATTACAGTGACATGCAAAAAACGCTCACCGCCGACGGAGATCATTGGTTCTCCTTACACAGTGGTGAGCGGATAAGTGACCTTCATGATATAACTTCCGTGAATGGCATATCTTATTGGAGCGATAAAGCTTTTGCTACGGAGCTTATAGCGATGGAAATATTGGACGATTCATTCCTGGATCTGGATGCTTTTATTAAAGCAGCAGCCATCCGTAAGTTCAACTTTGGGATGATGTATGATTCGCGGAAAGCATGCTGGCAACGGGAGCAGTTTGTGTCTACTTTCCATAAATATGGGAAGAGTCTTGAGGGAAGGAAGTTAATTTCCCATCCTTACTGGACAGATAAAGTGGGGTTGACTGTTGATATTAGAAATAATCCTGGAAGGCATATTCAAACGCATAATATGCGGCTGATGGCTGCACCGGAAATGTGGTTCGGGCCTGGTGCATGGGGTTATTTTGAAGAAAGCGATGTCTTGGATTTTGATATTGCACTTGAAAAAGAATACGTGGCCCCTGGAACGATCCATATAAAGTTATTTGATATCAATGAGTATGACTATGAAGCTTTCCATATACTTGATTTACAATGGGAATTTAGGCAATGCACGAAGATGGATGAAATTGAAGAGAAGTTGAATGATCAGCTTCCGTTTTCAATTGTTTATTGAAGCTATCTTAGGTACTACTGTCCACCGATATCAGAGCCCATGTGTGACGAGTTTCACATTTTGACCTTTAACATGCGTTTGTTTGCAGCTCCAGAGATGTGGTGTGGTGCGGGCGCATGGCAATACTTTCGTTTAGACGATCTATTATCATGCACTGTAATTGAAAAAAGCAATAAAATATCGGAGACCTTGTTGTACGTTAAATTGTTTGATGCTGACACTGAAGATTACGAGCACGAAGACATCCTGCATCTTCAAAGGAAATTCAGGAGCTGTAGCAAAATGGATGATGTTGAGCGGTTATTGAATAGTAAATTACCTTTCAAACGGTATTATTAGACATCGAGCGCCTGTTTTCATACTATCGCAGGAGTGATCTATATTACTCCTTTTGCTTATTGACACCTTTAATGTTACTAAATAGGATGTTCAGCAACTGTTCAGAAAAGGTCGAACGGATCCAAAAACAACGCTTTATCCAAACCTGACTCATTATGAATATAGACCGATATGCAAATAACTCCAATTTTAAAGAAACTCGAACAACTTTTTAATGATCAGTAATCAGTTGTCTATCCGCTCTTACTTACCCACAATAAAGAATAAATAATGAGCAATCACTTTCAATATTTCCTAAATCAAAAGTTCGATAAGTGGTCTTCCCCTGAAATTAGTGAAGATACACTAAGTATCTGTAAGCAATGGATTAAAGATGTAGATTATTTTGACTTTCTCTCTTATACAGGAAATGGCGGATTCTTTTGGGGACAGTCCCTTCAAATTTACGATATCAGCGATAAAGACAGCTTTAATAACATCTTGTCCGTAAATGCATCACTTGTCAAAGAATATGGTGATCTTTTCAAAGACTTATTTTCTTTTGCTCAGGATATTTTTGGCGATCAGTTTGTATTTGACAGAAGCAAAGCTGAATTTGCACGTTTTGCTGCTGAATCTGGAGAGCGGGAGACTATGGGAAAAACGTTTTCTGAGTGGCTGAACATTTTTGCAGCAGATTGGGACTACAATTCCGGGAATGGTTATGAAGAACAATGGAAGGCAGAGCGGGACCTCCCAATTGATCATCGTTTAATCGCCAATGTACCTTTTGTTGCCGGTGGAGAATTTGCCCTAAGTAACATTATGTCTATAGCGTATCCGAGGCACCACTATCATAATGCTAGTATTGCAAAGCAGCTTGTGGGCGTCCCGAATGGTACAAAAGTAAAAATTGTTGTGAAGAAAAATAAAGACAATCGTTTTATTTAGAGGGTAACAAAGAGGCATATTTGTTACTTCTTTCATTGATCGGCAGTTTCCATAGAACTGTTCAGTATTTCATGATGAACTATGACGTCGCATTCTTTTTATATAGCATATTAAAGTATAAATCATGGTCTGATAGTAACAAATAAAAGATTACTTCGGGAAATAAAAACATTTCAGAAAGAAACCAGTACGAACTTAAAAAATGACACTAATCGTTAACACTATCTTTTTGTCACTGGCCTTCTGCCAGCTTACCTTTGCAGGAACAAATCCTGACAAAACGAAAGCATCTATCAGGCAAGATACTTCTAAACCCATTTTATACCTTGATACGGACAGGATACCCAAATTTAAAGGAGGCACTGCTGCCCTAAAAAAATACATACAAAAGAACCTTAAATGGCCGAATGAGGGCATTGATTACGAAGGAACGATTATAGCATCATTGGTCGTAGAAAAAAATGGAAAGATTAGCAATGTGTTCATTGTCCAAAGTGCCTGTCCACCTTGTGAAAGAGAGGCAAAGAAATTTGTACTGAACATGCCCGATTGGACCCCCGGCACGGTTAATAACCATGCAGTGAGGACGTTGATCTACTTACCACTGGAATTTAAGTTGGTTGAATGAATTTGCAGGGCATTTTGATTGAAAAAGAATATCTATATGAGCGTTACTTCAGTCGTATAAATAATCGAACACTTCTTTGTAACATAGCAGTCGATCGCCTTTTCTAAGATTTAGGATGGCATTTTCAGAGCAATACAGTGGATAACGTATGGTTGGTACTGGAGAAATCAGATACAGAAAATGAGGATTAAGAATCATGATAGTGTAACCATTTTTTTTAGTTTACAATGAGAAAACTAAATTTTCTACTTTTTTTCTATACAGACTGCAATGTGCTCTATATTTTGCAGCACTGTTAAAGCTCAAAGTGCTAATCAGACCAAAATCATTGGTGAGTGGTATTGTGTTATGATTTGATCTGATGAAGGCATGACGCAGTTCAGGCCAAAAGATAAGGCAGGCATACAGTATTACCTATGCTAACAGGGATTTAAATTTCATATATCGAGGGTTTAATTTTTCTGGGATTATAAATGGCTTGAAGGGATTATTTTTTGACGCTACGTGCAAACATGTCAGTCATGATTGCCTGGTCATATGCTCCGCCTCCACCACTGGGGTATTCCTCTGTCTGATGGTGTGCTGTTATATATTGCTGGCTTATAAATTCTTTCGTTTGAGTACCATTTGGGTATATGGTGAGCAAGTAGGTATCAACATAGTATCCGCCTATTATGGCTCCATCGGGCGCCCTTAATAAGGGTCCACCTTTTGCATTTTTTTCGCCAGGCCTTCTATTAGAAAGTATGGTCGAATTTCTTGATACTTGCACACCATTCTCATAGAATAGACCGGGATACAAATCATCGTAATTAATGTCATACCGTTTAATAAATCCTGTAAAACCTGTGATTTGTTTTCTATAATTATTCGATATCAAAAAATCCGTGTTCATATCAAGGTACGCTATGTCACCAATGATTTCGGTAATGGCTGCATTCATTAACTTATCTCTCAGATAGGTGAAAACTACAAACCTTCTGAAAGTTTGCCCATTTTTTAGTACTATTGTGTTCAGATTTTCAGTTGGAACCACAAGAAATTCCTTATCCCCCTCTTCGGTTAGAGTATGTGCTTTTTCCCAGTGTAGCGTAAGTATTCTAAACTTCTCGTCATTTTTTCCGTACTTGCTCCGTTGTGCAATTAGTGCTCTCGCTTCGGTGATTTTTGCATTAATTTCCATATTAGATATTGATGCCATATTTTTATTGCAGCTATATACGGTGGTTAAAATAATGCAAATAAAAAGTAGGTTCACAGACAGTTTGGGTCTAAACTTCATATAAGGGGATGTTTATAGAACAAATAAATACAAGAAAAATATACAATATTTTTTAGTAGTACAAGTTTAAATAGTTTTGAGTTGAGTGTCAAATTTATATTTCGAAACAAATCAATGTTTTAGTGCGTCTATAGGAGCTTCAAATGATCCTTGATAAGCGATTGGGAAAAGGGAGTGGATAGGATATTTAACGATTGTTCCAAATAGGTACACATTTTTGATTCGTATTAGGACCATATCTGAATTAAGGTGGTTTCACACTTCATTTAGATTTCCATTTTTAAAACATAATACCTGTTGTTCATTTTCCTAAAAATTCGTAATCTCAATCATGATATAACATAAAGTACAGGTACAAATGAACAATTATTTTAAAACCAGACAACTCTATCCAGCCGAACGACGACTTTTACAAACTTTGAGAAACCAAAAAGAAAAAGAAGGCAGCCCTAAAATAAAATTCTACCATTATTTTGTAGCGGCACTTTTGGGGTAGTTTTTACATATTTAGCAACTCTGACAAAAGATACTTTCTGGGTTCTGCCATTGGGTACAATTGCTGTTTTTGCATTTGCTTTTATTGTATTTACACCCTACGAAACATATAAGCTAAGAAAAAGGAATGGAAAGTTTTTACAACAAATCACCAGTTTCATTGACAAAGGAACAATTGACACCTGGCTCATAGATGCGAAAAGAATTGCAATTGCAAAAGAATATGAAGATGAAGGAGATCTTTTCATGATAGAGTATGATACTGACGAAGTTCTTTATTTATGGGATCACGACTATAGTATGCAAAAGCAATTCCCCTGTCTTAAATTTGAAATTTATGAGGAGAGCTTTGTTAAGTTACTAGGTAGGCAAATATCTCCTCTAAGTAACCGGATTGATCCAACGAAACAATTCCGCGTTCACAGTACAAACGTATAGGCAGGTACGTATTTTTCTCTGATTCTTTAAACAAAAACGCCAGAGATATAATCTCCGGCGCGTAGTCAGCTACCTGGTGCTATTCTTCCTGTATTTTTTACGACCACATCTTCTCGTAAGCCCTCCTTGGAGAACCTCTAAAATAAACTTCTCCGCAGTAGATATATCCGCGTTTCTCCAGGATCTTCATCATTGCAATATTGTCGAAATTAGTGTCTACTTTGACACTGTAAATATTCTCACTGGCCGCATATTCTTCTATATATTCAAGTATCTTGCCGGATAAACCTTTCCCAAGATGATTTTGTGCAACAGCGACTCTATGAACTACCACGAAATCTTCATTTGATAACCATTCCCCTTCGATATCTGCATACGAAGGCTCATCGTTGATCAGTACAGCGGCATATCCGATGATAGTACTATCTTCGATCAATACAAAACCAACCCCGGTTTCAATATCTTTCCGTACGACATCCGGATTGGGATATCCGTCCTGCCACTGTTTACTTCCATCTTCTTTTCTGCGAATGATGGCCTGTTCCAGGATCTCCCATATCCTGGATTGTTCTGTTACAAGAGCTTTCCTAAACTCGAATGCCATTTTAGTCTGTTTAATTGTAATACAATGTAATATGATCTTCTGATTATGTTCTTTCTTTTGGCATAAAAAGGGTTCATATTTCCTGACACAAAGTTTAAAGAAATGTCTACATTGGCAAAACTGTATTTTTCGATGCAGTCCATCGATAAAACCGATTGTCATGGAATTGAGACAACTGAAATATTTTTTAAAAGCAAAGGAGCTGTTGAACTTCACGGAAGCGGCTCAGAGTTTGCATATCAGTCAGAGTACATTATCCCAGCAGATAAAGCAGCTTGAGATAGAATTAGGAACACCTTTGTTTAACCGGGTAGGCAACCGGGTCATGCTTACCGAGGCTGGTCAATTGTTTGCGGACTATGCATCCCAATGTATAAAAAAAGCAAATGACGGCCTGTTGCTGATAGAAGATTTAAATGAGCTTAATACAGGAACTATCTTTATCGGCGTCAGCTACGGACTGCGGAATATCTTTACGCAGGCTTTGATACGCTTTACAAATCAATTCCCGGCAATTAAGGCGAGAATTGTTTACGGAGTATCAGACGGATTAATAGGAATGCTGGAGCGATTCGAACTTGACATGATATTGATATTCAAAGATTTTAGTCTTTCTCAACAATTTGAAACGGAGGAATTGTTTCGTTCTCCAATGCGACTGATCACGTCAGCGAAATCGGGCATATCACATATACCTTCCGTTACTTTGAAAGAAATCACACGACTTCCCCTGGTATTGGCAACGCAGGGCAATAACACCAAACATTTTGTTCGCGAAATGTTTAAAGGTCAGGTGCCCGAATTTGCTATCGAAGTAAATGATATTCCTACCATGTTGGACCTGGTGCGGACAGGGAACTGGCATACGATTCATATTGAAACGGTTGCGCCGGAGAAGGAGTTTGTTGCTATATCCATTAAGGAAAAAAATGTGATGCGGGCTGTTACAATTGTTTCACTGAGAGATGCATATGAAAAGAGTGCAGTAAAACGACTTCGGATGATGTTGAAGGAGGTGAAGATATAGGAGGACAATGAAGTTGGCCGCTATTACGCCTATCGTCAAGGACTGCGAAGCCACTAATAACAGGATGGCCCGTCTGGTAGGGTCTGCTATCCCCTGAAATACATCACGTCTTAGGTTTAGTATATCGTCATTTGGCCCCACAAACTATTTTTTGAAAAACGCGAAGAAAGAATGGCGGATGTCATTGCCACAGGTGTCTAATAAAGTGGAGAGCGCCTATACACTTGTTATCAACCTCATACTTAACCTTTAAAATCCACTTTATGAAAAAGAGTCCGGCATTGCTGGTAATGAGTCTGCTGACATTCATGGCCTGCAAACAAAGTTTGCTGACGCCTGTTGATAAACCACAGCACGCTGATAATACAGTAGGTATCAGCCAGGCCATTACGGCTGATTATATTACTGTCAGCATCAAAAATGTCAAGAGCAGCAAATTCCTGGAAGTAGCAGGAAATCCTGTGCAAAACGCTAAATTTAAAGACAACGCATTGCTGCAGCAATGGGAGACTTCCCTTTCTGGTACAGAAACAAACAGGTGGCAGAAATGGCACCTGATTTATCAGACAACAGTTAATGGTACGAGATATTATCACATCCGTAACCTCCACAGTGGTAAACTGGTGGATGTGCCTTCCGGTACCGGCACATCTGGTACGGTCTTGCAGCAATATGCTGCGTTCCCCCTGGCGGCTGATCAGCAATTGTGGAGCCTTACAGATGTTGGCAGCGGACAATACCGCATTGTCAATAAAGGTAATGGCTTATCATTGTCTGTAGCTGGTGGGTCTACCAGTAATGGTGCGCAGGTCATACAGGAGACTACTGCGAGTGATAACAGACAGTACTGGACAATTACAGAGATCGCGCCAGATACCTATCGCGACGACCAGGTGGTACGCTTCTTTAACCGTAACAGCGCCAGTCTGGGATCCGCAGCCTTTGATCAGGGCAATACGATTCCGCTGACATGGGGTGCTAACAATGGAAAAGTGCTATGGGTAACACAGGATGCCTGGGATGGATCGCAGGTACAGTCAAATGGTATGTTCAACTGCGGTAATTTCTTCAGTTATAATAACTCCATATTTATACAGCCGTCGAAAACAGACTGGAACCCGAACAACGCACCTAATATGACTATTCCCAACAGCACTTCCGGTAAACCCAAACAGATCTGTAATATACAGCCGGGTACTGACTGGAGCTGGCCTGGTCCGGGTGTAGAGATCGGTGACAAAGTCTATATGCAATGCGGTGAAGGGAATGGTCTGAATGCGACCAATCAATCCCTGTACCGCCTGAGGCAGAGTACCACTACACAATGGACTGCAGAACGTCTGATGCCGAATGGATTTAACAATTATACCGCTATCAGTTATTCTACCGGCCTGGTAAAACCAGGAGATGGCTATGTATATGCTTTCGGTAGCGAGGCAACGAGTTTCGGTTATGCCAGTTATATACATGTGGCAAGGTTCCCTGAAAGTAATCCGCTGCAATGGCAATATTGGAGTGGATCAGCATGGACTTCCAGTCCCGCAGCAGGCGCCGCTTCAAAGATTGCCGACGCCAGAGGTAGTAACAGTGTGGCCTATCTGAATGGCAAGTATATCCTCATGACAATGGATCAGGGATTCAATTGCGATCCTGACAGAAGCGTGTATATTGCTACGTCTACTTCTCCCACAGGACCATTTACCGCACAGATTAAGGTATATACCATCCTGGAGTATTTTAAGGAACAATACACCCGTTACTATACGCCTGTCATCCATCCGGAGTTTAACAACGGCAGAAATGAGTTGTTGCTGACGTATAGTGTCAACTTCTCTGCCTGCGGACTGGATGGTTGCGAAGGTGCATGGCTGGATCCGTATTATTACAGATTGAAAGGCATCAGGGTGCCTTATTCAAAAATTGGTTTGTAACTGATGATAGCGGCTGACAGGTAAATAAGGCGCTCTCTTAAATTCCACTGGCGGTAACCGCCATCTCAGGTGTCTATTATAGACAGGTGTCTCAACGACGATAAAACATTATTACATTCTATGCTTAGGGAAATTATCACAACGTTGTTATGCGGAGCCGGGATAATGGCGTCTGCACAACAAAAGGATCTGGTGGCTTATGCGAATACTTTACAGGGCACAAATTCTGAATATGCCCTCAGTCATGGGAATACTTATCCGACGACAGGGCTGCCCTTCGGGATGCACGCCTGGTCCCCACAGACCGGCAATAACGGCGATGGCTGGAAATACCAGTATAAGGCTACAACGATCCGTGGTTTTCAGCAGGTGCATCAGTGTAGTCCATGGGTAGGAGATTATGCAGTGTTCAGTCTGATGCCAGTGGCAGGAACCCTG
This sequence comes from Chitinophaga filiformis, assembly GCF_900102545.1. GTDB lineage: Bacteria > Bacteroidota > Bacteroidia > Chitinophagales > Chitinophagaceae > Chitinophaga > Chitinophaga filiformis. The sequence goes on from NZ_FNBN01000003.1 coordinate 1,132,575, forward strand.
AAGGTGAACGAGGAACAACGCGCGGCCGCATTCAGTCATAAAGATGAAACGGCCAGACCGGATTACTATAAAGTAACTTTCCATAATAAGACAACTGCGGAAGTAACACCTACAGAGCGAGGGGCACATCTGCGTTTCACTTTCCCGGCAAAAACACCGGCTTATGTTGTACTGGATGGTTATAATGCGCTAAGTGGTGTAAAGATCTATCCGGCGGAAAGAAAGATCACCGGCTATGTTACGAACGGACGGTTTATCCCGCAGCACTTCAGGAACTATTTTGTGATCGTTTTTGATCAGCCATTCGAAGCAGCTGGTACCTGGGAAAATGTAAAAGGACAGATCTTTACGGATGCTCTCTCCGGAGAAGGGAAGGGGATGGGCGCATTTATCCGCTTCCGTAATGGCGCAAAGGTACAGGCGAGGGTCGCTTCTTCGTATATCAGTGCCGAACAGGCGGAGCTGACCTGGCAAAAGGAACTGGCCGGGTTTAAGGATCTGGAACAGACAAGGGCGGCTGCTAATAAAACCTGGAATACGCTTTTCAACCGGGTACTGGTGGAAGGCGGTTCCGAAGAAGATAAAGCCACTTTCTATTCCTGTCTGTTCCGCGCCAACCTGTTTTCACATCAGTTCTTCGAATATGATGCACAGGGCGCAGCTCATTATTTCAGTCCTTACGATGGCAAGGTACACAGTGGTTATATGTATACAGATAATGGTTTCTGGGATACTTTCCGTGCCCAGTTTCCGCTGAATACGATTTTGCATCCCACGATGGAAGGTCGTTATATGCAGGCATTACTTGATGCACAGCAACAATGCGGCTGGTTCCCGGCCTGGTCTTTCCCCGGAGAGACGGGCGGTATGCTGGGTAATCATGCTATTTCCCTATTGACGGATGCCTGGGTGAAAGGGATCCGGACATTTGATCCGAAGCAGGCACTGGACGCTTATTTCCATGAAGCCATGAATAAAGGTCCCTGGGGTGGCGCTAATGGCCGTGCGGGCTGGAAGGAGTATTATCAGCTGGGTTATGTCAGCTTTCCGGAATCGCATGGCAGTACTTCCCAGACCCTGGAATATGCCTATGATGATTTCTGTGCGTATCAGCTGGCAAAGCTGACAGGGAATCAATTCTATCAGTATGTATTCGGGCGTAGCCTTTACAATTATAAGAATCAGTATGACAGTGCCACCGGTTTTATGCGGGGGCGTAAACTGGATGGCAGCTGGGTGGAAGATTTTAATCCGGTGAAATGGGGCGGTCCATATACAGAAGGTAATGCCTGGCATTGGCAATGGTCGGTATTTCATGATGTGCAGGGGCTGATAGACCTGATGGGAGGGGAAGCCCGTTTTATTGCCAGACTGGATTCCGTTTTCAGTACCGGGAATAAGGTGGATGTCGGCTATTATGGTCAGATGATCCATGAAATGACGGAGATGGTCAATGCGGATATGGGACAATATGCGCATGGCAATCAGCCGGTACAGCATATGATCTACCTGTATAATTATGCCGGTCAGCCGTGGAAGGCACAGGCACATGCCAGAGACGTCATGAAACGGCTGTACAATGCCGGTCCGGACGGTTACCCCGGTGATGAGGACCAGGGGCAGATGTCTTCCTGGTACGTCATGAGCGCTCTTGGTTTCTATAGTGTGTGTCCGGGTACGGATGAGTATGTAATTGGCAGTCCGCTGTTCCCGAAGGTCACACTCACCCTGGAAAACGGGAAACAGTTTGTCGTAGAGGCGCGTCGTAATAGTCCGGAGAATGTGTATATACAGTCTGCCACCCTCAATGGCCGTCCGTATCCACATAACTGGATCCGGCACACGGATATTACCAATGGCGGAGTGCTGGTACTGGAAATGGGTAAGGAGCCGGCTAAGGGCCGAGGACTGGAAGCAGCCGACAAACCTTATTCCATCAGCAGGCGTTGAAAATCTCCGCATCGCTAATTTCGGGGGAGATTTAGGAACTTGTGCTAAAACGATTATATTAGCTGGTAGTTTGAACTCAGGCGATGCGACAAGATTATTCCACGTTTACCGATGAAGAGGTGTTCCTGCTCGTGAAGAAGGGGGACGACAAAGCATTCGAAGAAATTTTCAGACGTTTCTGGCAGGAGTTGCTGGATGCGGCCTATCGCCGCGTAAAAGTACAGGAAACTGCTATGGAACTGGTTCAAAGCCTGCTTGTGAACCTGTATCTGAAAAGGGAAACGATTGAACTCCGGACCTCTCTCCGCAATTATCTGCATATCTCATTAAAAAATAAAGTACTGAACGCAGTACGGGCTGAAGTTGTGCGTAACACTTATCAGCAGCATATGCTGGCAGACAATGGCCTGTATCAGGCTGATGCCGCCACCAGTCTGCAACTGAAGGAGTTACAGGAGCAGATCGACGCTTCCTGTGCGGGCATGCCGGAAAAATGCCGGGAGGTCTTTTTCCTGAGCCGGAAGGAGCATCTGTCGTATCAGCATATTGCACAAAGGCTCGGCATATCGGTGAACACTGTGGAGAAACACATGGTGAAAGCATTGAAAATACTGCGTTCACGCCTGAAAGAATATAACTTTACACTGTTCTGGCTGATGCTGTTGGTACTGCTTGGATGGGAAATTTTCAGCAAATTTTAAATACAGTGGCGGTAGGACGCTTTTCAGGTGTCTAATGTTTAGAAACTATGGACATAAGCAACACCAGGTTAAAAGAATTATTGGATAAATATCTCGATGGTACGGCCTCTGCGGAGGAGATCAGTGAGGTGGATGCATGGTATGCGTCTTTCGCGTCGCATAAGGGCGTCACGGAGCAATTAAACGCTGATCAGCAGGTGGCACTGGAGCAATTGCTCTTTTCCCGCATTCATCGGGAAATCAGTCAGGCAGAGGCGCCGTTACGGGTACTCAGGCCCCGTGCCCGTTACTGGTGGGCAGCCGCCAGTGTGGCGGTACTGCTTGCTGCAGGCGGCGTGTATTATGCTGTTAACCGTACGACGGAGCAGAGAGTTGGTGGGAACATGATCACAGCAACGGCTGAGAAGGGAAGTATCAGGAAGATCACATTGCCGGACAGCAGTATCATCTGGCTGAATGCGGATAGTAAAATACGCTATGCACAGCAGAATGGCCGTGAGATATGGCTGGAAGGGGAAGGGTACTTTGAAATCGCGCCCCGGCAGGAAGAGGGTTTCCTGGTACATACTGGACAACTCGATGTACAGGTGCTGGGTACCAGTTTTAATATCGACGCTTATGCGCCTGCTGATTCGATCACTGTAACCGTGAGTAGCGGTAAGGTGGCGGTCAGGACGGAGAAACATGCAGACGTCGCCATTGCGGCCAATCAACAGGCGGTGTATAAGGCGACGGCTGACAGGATAAATAAATACGATATCAGTGCGGCTGATTTTGGCGCCTGGAGGGAGGGGCTGCTGGTATTTAAAAACGCCAGTTTTGAAAGTATTGCCCGTACGCTGGAACGCCGTTATAAGGTGCATATCCGCTTCGACGGACAAAAAACAGCTTCCGCCCTGCTTTCTGCCAGATTCGGCAAGGATGAGCCTATAAAGGACATTCTACGCATGTTATGCGATATATATGGTTTCAACTACCGGCAGGAACCAGGTAGTGAGGAATACCTGGTGTATGATGCGCAGCCACATCATTGACCGGATCCAACTGTTCGGATGAAGTGATAATGGGAAGTTATGAAAAGAGAATTGCGGAGTGCCTGCATTGGCGCGCCATCAAAATGGCCTGCCTGTTATTCCTATGCGCTTTAGTGATGGCCGGAAATGTCTTTGCACAAACGGGTACAGAAAGAGATCTGAGACGTACAACGGTTGACATACAGGTCGTCAATCAGTCTTTCGATAAAGTATTTGAACAGATCGAAGCCGCAACCGCATTCCGGTTTGTATTCAATCCGTCGGAAATCGCCCGGAGCGGTAAGGTCACCATCAGCAAAAAAAATATTTCAGTTGAGCAGGTGCTCAGACTCCTGCCTCCACCTTTACAATATGAGCTGAGAGGTAGCAACATATTGATCCTTGAGGAAAGGAAGCCTGTGAACAGCGCTGCTCCACGGCTGCTACACACAGGTCATGTATCGGATGCGGAAGGGCATGTATTGCCTGGCGTCAGTGTTTCCGTAAAACGTACTGCACGCAGGGTGATCACGGATGAAGAAGGAGCGTTCCGTATTGAAGCTGGCCTGGGAGACACTTTACGTTTTTCCCTGCTGGGTTTTCAGGGCCAGGAAACGGCTGTTTCGCTGTCTGCTCCGCAGGACATTGTCTTACAGCCTGGTTCATCTGCGCTCCGGGAAGTGGTGGTGATCGGTTATGGTTCTGCCAGTAAAGAGAATCTGACCACGGCCATCGGCACCGTAAAAGGAGAGCAGCTGAATGAAAGGGCGACGACTTTAAACGTTATGCAGGGATTAGCCGGTAAGGTGGCAGGTGTTAGTGTAATGATGAATTCGGGTAAACCGGGTGGTAATCCTATCGTGAAGATCAGGGGTACGGGTTCTATCAATGCTTATAACGGTCCGCTGTATGTGGTCGATGGTATTGTAGGCGCTGACCCTATGAACATCGATCCGAACATTGTTGAGTCAGTGGATGTGCTCAAAGATGCGGCAGCTTCTGCGATCTATGGGGCCAGAGGGTCAAACGGGGTGATTGCCATCACCACAAAGAAGGGCGGTAAAAACACACCGGCCATCTCCTTCCGTAATACCCTCAGCTTTGCTACACTGGCCCGGGAGATAGACCTGATGGATGCAAATGAAGCCCTGGAGATGTTCAAACGTGAGTATGAATATCAGCCTGGCCGTATTGCGCCGCATCTTGATCCTGACAGGCAGTTTTCCCGGAAAGAAGAGCTGTTCAATGCAGATGGTACGCCTAAGTATAATACGGATTGGCAGAAAGAAGCAAGTCGACTGGCGGTGTCGCATGAACATGCGTTGTCGTTTTCATTAGGTAAAGAAGACATTGCTGCGCTGGCAGGACTTTCTTATAACGATCAGCAGGGAATCCTGATCAACAGTTATTCCCGTCAGGTGAATGGGTTTATCAATCTCGGCTGGAACGTAAAGAAATGGCTGCACATTCAGACGGTGCTGAATAGCGGTGCATTCAAGCAGAATAACGTCGACATAAATACGTTTGGCCTGAATGCCGTACGCCAGATCTATGAATTTCTGCCCTTTTTCCCGGTGAGATACCCGGATGGCACTTACTCCCGGAAAGCAGATTATCCGGGAGCAGAGAGTTCTGAGAATCCGGTGCGGCTGATGAATGAGGTGCAATCCGTAGCAGGACGTACTTATACTATGGGCAATCTGCTGGCTACCTTTTACCTGAGTCCTAAGCTGCAGTTTACCGCAGGTATCAGCGGACAAACAGGCGCCAGCTATAATTTATATTTCTCCGGCAGGGATATCATCGGTTATTCCGATGTACAACAGGGAGTGGCTACACGGGGGCACGGTCAGACCGGTTCCTGGACTTCGGAAGATTATTTTACCTGGAAGGATAATTTCGGGAAACATCATCTGACAGGCGTAGCCGGCGCCAGCTGGTATTACTTTGCCAATATGAATACACAGGCAGGCAGTGAAGGATTCTTTGATGATTTCTTCTCGTATAATAGTCTGCAGACAGGTCTGGTGCCACAGCGGCCAACATCCGGTTCAAGCCGGAATGCGATGAATTCGTTTTACATGCGGTTCAACTATGACTTTGATAACCGCTACCTGTTCGGGATATCCCTGCGGGCAGATGGATCCTCGCGTTTTGGCGCTAATAACCGCTATGGTTACTTCCCCAGTTTTTCGGCCGCCTGGCGTGTATCGTCGGAGCCTTTCCTGCGGGATGTGCGTAGCATCAACAGTCTGAAACTGCGGGTCAGCTATGGTATAGTGGGTAATTCTGATATCGGCGATTATGTGACACAGAGCAGGATTAATAGTAGTCAGACGCCTTTCGGCGGACAGGTAGAGCCTTCTGCCACACTCGGCGGATTGGGTAACCGGGATCTCAAATGGGAGAGGGCGCATCAGCTGAACCTTGGTGTGGATGCTACCTTGCTGGATAGAAGGGTACAGTTTACCGCAGATGTCTATAACAGGATCACCAAAGACCTGCTCTATTTTAAGCTGTTGCCGTCTACCTCCGGATATGAAGGGGTGTTTGATAATATAGGATCGATCCGTAACAGGGGACTTGAGTTGTCATTGACGACGGAGAACATCCGCAGAAAGAATTTCTCCTGGAATATTTCACTGATCTATTCCATGAACCGTTCGCTGGTGCTGAACCTGAACGGAGATATCATGTATCCGTGGGCAGGACGTATCATGGAGGGAAGGCCCTTAAATGAATTCTATGGTTATCAGCGACTGGGCACCTGGGGTACAAATGAAGCAGCAGAAGCGGCTGTATACGGGAAGAAACCGGGCGATCTCAAATATGCAGACCTGAATCATAACAAGGTGAAAGACGCGGGAGACCGTACAGTATTGGGGAATGGGATGCCTGATTTCGAAGGTAGTATTGTGAATACCATCAACTATCGGAATTTCTCCCTGGCCCTCGATCTGCAGGTGATATACGGGCATAGCCTGGCGAACCTGACGCGGTTGATTATGGAAAATGCGGCGCCTGCTACAAATAGTTACAGTAGTCTGCTGGATGCCTGGACACCGGAACATCAGGGCACAATGAATGCCGCCCTGCGTTTACCAGGTGATGGTTTTGACAGTGAGATCGACAGTTATAATATCGAGAAAGGATCGTTCCTGCGGGTGCGTAATATCACATTGGGTTATCGTTTGCCATCGGTATGGCTGAAACGCTGTCATCTGCGGTCGGCAGTACTGGGTGTGAGTGCGGAGAATTATTTTCTCTTCACGAAATACAAAGGGTATGACCCCGAAGCCTCTTCTTTTGACGGCGACTTTAATCAGGGGGTAGATCTGTACCAGTATCCGAAGGCAAAAACGATGGCCGTCACCCTAAACCTTACATTTTGAATAAAGGAATTGAGATATGAAACGAATGCGCTTTCTGCTGCCCTTGCTGACGGTCTTAACGTCCTGCGTCAACTTCCTGGATGAACAGCCATCTGGTTCCCTGGGGCTTGACGATTACTATAAAACGGCAGAGCAGATCAAAGCGGCTGTCAATGGCACTTATGAGGGCCTGTCGCTTCCCTATACTGAGAATATAGGCGTAGCTGTTAGCCCGGTGTATTCTCTGGAGTATATCACCGGCTACAGCCGACGCCCAAGACCTTCGGGTTTTGAAGATGATCAGTTCCTGCGGCTGGACAGACTGGATGCCGCTAATTCCAGGCTGCAGGCATGGTGGAATGCGACTTATTATCCGGTAGAGAACTGTAATAGTGTGATAGAAAATGTGAGTGTCAGTACGCTCATAGATGAGACCACTAAACAACGGTACCTGGGACAGGCGTATTTTATGCGCGCCTGGTATTATTTCCAGGGAGTACAGCTCTTCGGGGACATACCACTGAAACTGACCACAACGAAAGATCCGAATGATGTGAGGATCCGCCGTTCACCAAAGGAAGCGGTGTATGATCAGATTGTGAAAGACCTGCTAAAGGCCGAGAACAGCGGTTTGCCCTGGGTAGATCAGAGCGGGCATGTGAGTCTGGGGGCGGTGAAATCATTGCTGGCGAAAGTATACCTGACAATGGCCGGTTACCCGATGCAAAGGGGAATCACGTATTACGGGAAGGCATATGATAAGGCGCTGGAGGTGATCAACAGCAGGCAGTTTAATCTGTTTGAGACTTATAAAGATCTCCGTGATCCGGCGAAGATGAATACGGGAGAAAACATCTTTATGTTACAACGTCATCCGACGATGGCGGAAAGTAATATTCATGGTGCGTATCTGCCATATCCTACTGAGCCGATTTCCATACAGCCGGCCTATGGTGGGGCGATGGCGCCGACACTTGCTTTCTATAACTCTTATGCGGCGAATGATGGCCGTAAACAGGAGCAGGCGTTTTATTATACCCGCTATCCGCGATATGATAAACCAACAGAAATGATCACGTTTTCAGATCCTTATATTTTTAAGTTCTGGGATGCGGATGCAGAAAAAACGGGGCGTTCGGGCGCTAACTTTCCACTGATACGTTACGCAAATGTGTTGTTGGTGTGTGCAGAAGCAAAGAGTCAGCTGGATGGTGGCAGTACCACAGATGCGGCAGCGATTGCGGCTTATTATGCGGTGCGTCAGCGGGCGTTTCCGGCAGCAGTGCAACCAACAATATTAACAACAGACGATATTCTGAAAGAGAGATACTGGGAGCTTTGTTTTGAATTCCAGACATGGTATGACATGTTGCGCACACGTAAAGCGTTTGATGTGGTCAACGGTACGATGACCAGCCTGTTAGGATACAAAGCACCGAATCACCTGCGGGCCTTTGAACTGAAAGACCTTGCGTTCCCGCTGCCATTAGCGGAAGTTCAGAAAAACCCGGATTTAGCACTTTAAACGACAAGATGAAACATACTATTCTTTGCCTCGCGGTGTTATGCACCGTTGGGGTAGGGCAGTCCATTGCCCAGCAACACTATTTTATCGATGGTTATCATGGCGGAAAGTACGGACACTATCCGCCAGGATATACCCAATACATTGTAGAGCAGTTACAGGCGCATCCTGAATGGAAGATCAACCTGGAAATAGAACCTGAAACCTGGGATGTGGCGAAGGTGGAAGAGCCGGCAGCATATGCCAGGCTGCAGCAGTTATTTGCCGATCAGTCGGATGCAGGGAGGATCGAATATGTCAATCCGGGTTACGGACAGAGCTATCTGTATACTGGTTCAGGCGAGAGTATGATCCGGCAGTTCAGTTACGGGATGCAGCATGTCAGACAGCATTTTCCCGGCGCTGTTTTCAGTACTTATTCCAGTGAAGAGCCCTGTTTTACCAGTGCATTGCCACAGGTGCTGTTATCCTTTGGCTTTAAATATGCGGCGCTGAAAAATCCGAATACCTGCTGGGGTGGATATACCCGTGCCTTTGGTGGTGAAGTGGTGCAATGGCAGGGGCCTGACGGAAGTATATTACCTGCTGTACCGAGATATGGTGTAGAAGCATTGCTGCCTAATTCCACCTGGCAGACGACTGCCTGGAATAACAGCAGCGGGTATATACAATCAGCACTTGCTGCCGGTATCCGGCAACCAATAGGGATGTGTTTACAGGATGCCGGCTGGCGTAATGGTCCCTGGTTGAAACAACAGGCGAAATACGAAACCTGGCGTCATTATATCGGTCATGTAGCAGATACGCAACATGCTGCCGTATGGGCATTCAGCCAGGAAGATTTACAAGTGAGCCTTGTATGGGGCGCACAGGTTTTACAACGCATCGCACAACAGGTGAGACGGGCAGAGAATAAACTGGCTGCCGCAGAAAAGTATGCAGCTATCAGTTCGCTGGTACAGCATCTTCCCTGGCCCAAAGCTGACCTGGACAGCGCCTGGAAGACTTTGTTACTTTCTCAGCATCATGACTGCTGGATCGTGCCTTATAATGGCAGCAAGGGCGATACCTGGATAGATAAGGTGCAGGACTGGACAGATAATACGCTGCGTGTGAGTGATAGTATTCTCCTGCAGGGAACGGGGACAGATCGTGCTTTACGGGTGCTTAACACCACTGCCATTGCCAGAGAAGAGTGGGTAGTGGTACCTGCTTACAAGGGCGCTTCGGCAAAGGTGACTGATAACAGGGGCAAGGCGGTAAAGGCATATATACAGCGGGATGGTTCACTGATATTTAAAGCCAGCGTTGCGCCGATGGGATTCAATGTTTATCATATCAGCGAAGGTGCAAAGACGGCTGCTCGTCCAACACGCAACAGACAATTAGCAGATGGTCGCTACCAGATAGAAACAGATCAGTACCGGATGATCATAGATCCGGCCAGAGGCGGAGTTATTACCAGTCTGATCGCGAAACAACTGAAGAACCGGGAAATGGTAGATCGTAACCATTCACGCAGTTTTAATGAACTGAGAGGTTATTTTTATCAGCAATCGGCCTGGCGTTCCAGCACTGATACGGCGGCAGCCGTAAGGCTGAAAGAAGACAATCCCGCACGGACTGTAGTAGAGATCAAAGGCGCTATCGGCGGACATCCGTTTACGCAGCTGATCACTTTAGCGAATGCTGCAAGCCGCATAGATATGCAGCTGAAAATTGACTGGCAGGGTGAGCCGGGTATTGGTGCGCCTCCGGCGAAGCATTATCGGGTGGAAGATTATCACAAAGCATTTTATAACGACAGTTTCAAATTGCAGGTCCTGCTTCCGCTCAATCTGGCACAGCAGCAGCTAAGTAAAGATGCGCCGTATGATGTAACAGAGAGTCGGTTGACAAATACTTTTTTCAGTAGCTGGGATAGTATCAAGAATAATGTATTGCTACACTGGGCAGATGTAACAGATGGTAAAACCGGGCTGGCACTGTTTGCGGATCATACGACCAGTTATGTACACGGAGAAAACTATCCCCTGGGCTTTACGGTGCAATTTACCGGTACCGCACTATGGGGCCGCAATTATAATGTGACAGGCCCGACAGATATACACTATGCCATTCTTCCGCATAGCGGCACCTGGGATAAAGGCGGTGTGAGTGAGGACGCTGCCCGCTGGTGTGAACCCCTGAAACTATTGCCTGCTGCCAGCGAAGCTGCATTTTCCCTGCTCTCTGTGGCAGATCAGCGTTGGCAGATACCTGCGATGATGATGGATGGAAATGACCTGCTGATCCGGGTATATAATGCGGCCGGTGATAACAGGGAACATACCTTGTCTGTTTCCGGCACTGCTGCTGCCATCATGGAGCGACTGGATGGTCAGTCGCTGGAAACGCTTCCGGCAGCTCAACAGGCAGGTAAAACAATCATCCGTTTATCGATACCTCGTTTTGGTATCCGCACTATACGTTTAAAAAATATAAATATTCAGCATTAATCCGCTCCGTATGAAGAAAGTACTCTATTCCGTTTCACTTTGCCTGGCATCATTATCTGCTGCCGCCCAGGTGAAACCCTTCCAGCAGAATGACCGCGTGATCTTTGTAGGTAACAGTATCACAGAAGCCGGCGCTTATGTGTCTTATGTTTATCTCTATTACATGACGCATTTCCCCGACAGAAAACTGGTCATTATGAATGGCGGTATTGGTGGTGATAAAGCATCAGATATATACAGAAGGCTGGACTATGATATCCTTGCCAAAAAGCCCAATACGCTGGTGTTGACATTCGGGATGAATGATACGGGATATTTTGAGTTTAACAGCGATGATGCAGATAAGACGGCACGTGAACGTATTGAGGCTTCCCGCCGCAGTTATGAGCAGATAGAGCAACGCCTGCTGCAACTGCCTGATCTGCAAAAGATCCTGATGTCTTCTCCTCCTTATGATGAAACGGTGAAGATCAAAGGCAACTACTTTAAAGGTAAGTCTAAAGCGATGCAGCAAGTGGTGGCTTTCCAGGAAGCTGCCGCGAAAAAAAATAAATGGCCATTTGTGGATCTCTTTCGTCCGATGACGGCTCTAAACGCCCGTCTCCAGGAAAAAGACACTACATTTACGATGATCGGCCCGGACAGGATCCATCCAGGTAATGCCGGTCACCTGGTGATGGCTTCCCTGTTCCTGAAAAGTCAGGGTCTGAGTGGTCAGCCGGTAGCTGATGTACGTATCGATGGGGGAAAATTAAAGCAGGCACAGAACTGTAAAGTAAGCGGCCTCAGTGCCAGTGCAGGAAAAGTCAGCTTTGATTACCTGGCGGCTGCTTTACCTTTCCCGATGGATACCGTATCCCGTATATGGGGAAATGACCAGAAGCAGTCCGACGCCCTGAACTGGATTCCTTTTACCGAAGATTTTAACCGTGAAATGTTGTCTGTTGCGGAACTGCCGGCAGGCGACTACAAGCTGCTGATAGATGGTCATCCGATCGGTAAATGGTCTGCCGATGTATTTGCAAAAGGCATTAACCTGGCAACACAGCAGGAGACGCCTCAGTACAAACAGGCGCTTTCTATCATGCAGCTGAATATGCGTCGGATGGAAACGGAATCACGCCTGCGCCGGTATTACTGGGTACAGGGCAATTACTTTGATAAAAAGAACATGCGTATGCAGGATGATGCCGCTGCATTGGATAGTGTCCGCCATCAGGCACAGAAAGATGGCATGCTGCGTTACCACGAAGAGAATTACGAAACGGCTATGTACAAGGAGCTGCGTACACACTGGCAGGAAGAGATTGACCTGATCATCAATCTGGTATATCGTTTGAATAAACCTGTCAGCCATAAAATTGAGATCGTTAAAATTTAATATAGTGAAGAAGAATAGTAAGTTATTAACAGGCGCCATACTCATGGCGCCTTTCATCAGTGTAGCGCAGCAGCCTGCTGACTATGTCAATCCATTCATAGGCGCCAGTACGAGCACCGGAGCAGCCGGCATCTATCATGGATTGGGTAAAACCTTTCCGGGTGCTGCAACGCCTTTTGGTATGGTACAACTGAGTCCTAATACCGTCACCGGTGGCGACAACGGATCCGGGTATAGTTATGAGCATACAACTATAGAAGGCTTTGCCTTTACGCAGATGAGTGGTATCGGCTGGTATGGCGATCTGGGGAATTTCCTGGTGATGCCCACGACTGGTCCGCTGCAGACAGTTGCCGGTAAACCGGAACACCCGGAACAAGGCTATCGCTCTTCCTACGCAAAAGAAGAGGAGAAAGCGAGTGCGGGTTACTATGGCGTAAAACTGACGGAGCACAATATCAAAGCAGAGATGACAGCCGCTCCGCATAGCGGTATCCTGCGCTTTACTTTTCCTGCTAATCAGCAATCACGTATACAGATAGACCTGGCCCGCAGGGTAGGTGGTACGTCTGTATGGCAGGAAGTGAAAGTGATCGATGATCATACCATCGCGGGTTATATGCGTTGTACACCCGATGGTGGCGGCTGGGGAAATGGTGATGGAAAGGCCAATTACACCGTATACTTCTATGCACAGTTCAGTAAGCCGCTGCATAAGTCCGGAGTATGGAGCGCTGATATTCCGGATGATTGGTCCCGCAAACGCGAAGACATTGAGAGCGACCGTTATCAGCAGCAGATCGCTAAAGCCGCTGTATTACCCGGTGTAAAAGAAAAGGCCGGCAAACACCTTGGTTTTTATACAGAATTTGCTACTACTGCAAATGAAAAAGTATTGATGAAGGCCGGTATCTCTTTCGTGAGCGTCGATGGTGCAAAAGCGAACCTGCAGGCAGAAATAAAAGGCTGGGATTTTGATGGTGTACAGCAGCATGCAAAAGCATTGTGGAACCAGGCATTAGGTAAGATAGCTATCAGGGGAGGTACTGAAGAAGAACGCAAAGTATTCTACAGTGCCCTGTATCATACGATGATTGATCCGCGTCAGTGTGCAGATGTTGATGGTCAATATATGGGTGGCGATGGCAAGATGCATACAGACAAAAACTTCCGCAGACGCACCATCTTCAGCGGATGGGATGTGTTCCGCAGCCAGATGCCGCTGCAGACCATTATCAACCCTGCTGTTGTAAATGATGAGATCAATTCATTGGTGACACTCGCGGATGAAAGCGGTAAGCATTATCTTGAACGTTGGGAGATACTGAATGCTTACAGTGGTTGTATGATTGGTAATCCTGCTGTGTCTGTGATCACGGATGCCTATGCAAAAGGTATCCGGAATTTCGATGTACAGAAAGCGTATGGCTTTGCAAAGAATACCATAGAGAAATTCGGGAATGGTCGTAAGGGTTATTCTACCGGCGGACTAAGTGTATCCTTAACACTCGAGTATGCATATACTGAATGGTGTTTAGGCCGGTTGGCAGGTCTGCTGAATAAAAAAGAGGATGCGCAGACATATACGACGCGCGGCGCCAATTATCGTAATGTATTTGACAGCTCAAAAGCATGGTTCCGTCCGCGCAATGATGATGGCAGCTGGCAGGCATGGCCGGAAGATGGTCGTATGCGTCAGGGATATGGTACTATTGAAAGCAGCCCTTATCAGCAGGGATGGTTTGTACCACAGGATGTGCCAGGAATGATTGCACTGATGGGAGGAAAGGAAAAGGTACTCGCCGATCTGACGGCTTTCTTTGATAAAGCACCGGAGAACATGATGTGGAATGATTACTATAATCATGCAAATGAGCCGGTGCATCACGTACCTTTCCTGTTTAATTACCTTGGTACCCCATGGCTGACACAAAAGTGGACACGCGATATCTGCGCACGTGCTTATCATAATTCCGTGGAGGGCCTGGTGGGTAATGAGGATGTCGGACAAATGTCTGCCTGGTATGTACTGGCAGCCAGTGGCCTGCATCCGGTATGTCCGGGAAGCACCCGTTATGAAATCACCAGTCCTGTGTTTGATACTATTACTTTCAAGCTTGATCCTGCATATGCCAAAGGCAGGCAGTTCAGCATTGTTGCGCGTAACAACAGTGCTACAAACCGTTATATCCAGAAGGCCTGGTTAAATGGCAAACCTTATAAGTATGCGCATATCGATCATGCGGATATTGCCCGCGGTGGCACCCTGCTGCTGGAAATGGGAGCAAGTCCCAATAAAAACTGGGGTATAGAATAAATCCAGCTCAACGAATGGCGGTACACAATCACCTGCCTATCCCTTTGCGGGAGATCCGGTTAAGTAATGGACTGCTACGGCAGAATCAGGGATATTAGGACCCTGTACAGGCGCAGGGAGGTCATTTTTGATAAAATCAGTATCCGGATGGCGGTAGGCTTCTTTTGAGGTGTCATAATAAAAATGGGGACATAGATTTTATCACCAAAAACTGAACGCTACCACGTATTACGTTATGAAACTGACCTTCATGTTCGCAGCTTCCCTGTGCCTGTGCATGGGAATTCTTACACTGGTATCCTGCAGTGACAAGAACTTCCTCGATCAGACGGAGACAAGCAACCTGGACGAGAAATCGGTCTTTTCCGACAGTGCCAGGACAGTACAATTCCTTACTAACATTTACATTGACATCGGTTTTACCGAGAATGTCACCCGTTTTGGGAACGGTGGACTGGACGCTGCCTGTGATGAGGCGGAGCCGCAGAAGTCGGCTTCTATCACCACTTCTGTCCAGTTTGCCACGGGAACCGTCAATCCTTCTATTATCAGCGGTGATGCCTGGAGTTTGTGTTATACGAACATCCGGCGGGTCAACCTCCTGCTGAAACATCTTCCTGGTACGCCTATTCCTTCCTATATCCGTAATGTAATGGAGGCAGAGGCCCGTTTCCTGCGGGCGTGGTACTATGCCATCCTCCTGAAGCATTACGGGGGCATACCGCTTGTCGGCGATTCTGTGTATAATGTTACGGACCAGATCCCGGCCACCCGTCATTCTTTTAAAGCATGTGTGGACTATATCGTCTCCGAATGTGATGCTGCCGCTGGCGCATTGCCATTGGAACGGGTAAGAGAGGATTATGGCCGCGCCAGTGGTGGCGCCGCAATGGCCCTGAAAGCAAGGGTATTACTATATGCTGCCAGTCCGCTGTTCAATGGCGGAAATGTAGATCCTCAGAATGCGCTGACCGGTTATACCGACAATGTGCCCGAAAGATGGAAACTGGCCGCAGATGCAGCGGCCCTTGTGATGAATGCCAATGCTTATTCCTTGTATGAGGACAATGCCACGGCGCCGGGTTATGGCTTTTATAAAGTGTTTACCCTGCGTGTCAATTCAGAGTATATCCTGGCAAAAATGCAGGGGTTGAACCGTGAACTGGAGACTGCCTGGCAACCACCTTCCCGTGGCGGTGGACAGGGAGGATTTCCTTACCAGGAATTCGTAGACGCTTTTGGTATGGCGAATGGTAAACCGATCACAGATCCTGCTTCGGGTTATGCCGCAACGGATCCTTATAAGGACAGGGACCCACGGCTTGCTTATTCTGTGATCCGTGACCAGACGCCATTGATACAGAACAATGGTCTGAAAGAACCGGTCAATATCTACCTCACCGCAGGTGGCAGTGGTGTGAGCCAGGACGCCGTACTGGCGGGAACGCCTACCGGTTACTATACGAAGAAGATGCTGGATGAAAATATCAGCGCCAACTTTATTCATGGCAGTCAGCGTTGTTTTCCATTGATCCGGTATGCAGAAGTACTGCTGAATTTCGCAGAAGCGAGTAATGAATTTGATGGGCCGACACAAGCGGTGTATGATGCGATACAACTGGTGCGCAGAAGAGCGGGACTGATGCCCTATGAATTACCTGCCGGACTCTCAAAGGATCAGATGCGGGAGGCGATACAGGCCGAAAGGAGAGTGGAACTGGCATTTGAAGGACATCGTTTCTGGGATGTGAGAAGGTGGAAGATCGCTGAAACCACACAGAATAAGGAGATGACCGGTATGAAAGTAGTCCGCAATGGAAACAATGCCACATATACTGTCTTTCCCGTACGTAAACATAATTTCCGCAAGGCTATGTACCTGTGGGCAATTCCACAAAGTGAAACCGCCAAATCTCCCGAACTGGCGCAAAATCCAAACTGGTAAAACAACCACCATGAAAGTAAGCATCTCCTTTTGTTTACTGATACTGTTACTCAGTATCAATGCCTGCAAACGGCAGGAAATATCTGTGCCTGAGCAGATAAAAGACATTTCGGGTGAGTGGCGTATCGTCAAGGCAGTCCGGAATGGCGTAGAAATTACCATGCTGGCAGATTTCACGAAGTTCAGAATACATTTTAAAGAGGGACAGTACAATATTGAGCATCCGATGCCTTTTGTCGTGAACAAAAACGGTAGTTATTCACTGGATGATCCTGCGTATCCTTTACGCATCTCGTTCCTGCAAACGGGCACCGATGCTGCTGTCAGTACCGGTTTTACTTACCCGGTAGTGAATGGTAAACGTAACATGGTGTTTTCCTTCAGTCCCGGTTGTGCATCCAATACTTATCTGTACACACTTGAAAGAGTGGCTCCCTAACCTGATTCAATACGAGACGATATGAAAAAATATATATGGATTATAAGCGGGATGCTGCTGTTCCTGGCAGGCTGTGTGTTCCTTGATAATGTGGTGCAACCTGCTGATGCCAGACCTGGCGAAGAGATGACCATTACGATGGAAACGCGCATTGATGTGGCAGATGGCGGACGGTCTAATGTGCGGCTGATCATTGGTTTCCTGGCGCCTAAGAACTGGCAGGCCGGTGCTAATTCTTCTATCACTTATACCACTACGGCCTATGGTAGTGGCAAAATGGTACCCGTACCACTGAGCGTAGATGCCGGCGGCGGACAAAACTGGCCGGCAGCCCTGAAGAACCGTTTTGGCATGGGCGGCAACTTTATGGCAGACGACCTCGAATGGGTGGTGTTCTGGACGGAGCAGTCCTATGATGTGCCGCAGGGCGTAAAAGAGACGATTAATGTAACGATTAAGACAATGCCTGGTGCGGAGAGCGTACAGTTTAAAACCGGCTATTTCGTGGGTACCAGTACGGATGGACTCAGCGATGTATTCGGTTCTAACAACGTATATAAAAGCCGCTTTATGGATTGCTTCACCGTGAGTGATGGTATCAGCGATCTGACTGATTTCTGTAATCCGCAGATCGGTGCGGTAACACCTGGCGTGGCGACAGACAATGACCTGCTGACTATCTCATTTGATCCGGATATAGTATCTACAGCGCTCAGCGGAGAAGCGAATATTTATCTATGTGCGAAAGCATATACCAATACCGGTAAGCAGCTGGACGCCTGTATACAGACAGACCAGTCGAAGCTGAAGCCTTACACCGGCAGGAAATCGGCTATTACTTTCTGGCCCCGTGCGTATTTCAGTATGCAGGAAGGGGATACGCTGGAGAAAATAGAGTACTTCTTTACAGATGCCAGCGGTACTACAAAGGTGGGTTACAGCAATACAGCCAATCCATTCGTCTACACGTTCAAATGCCAGTAAAACATGTCGCATAAAAATTATACAATGGCACTCAATTATATTCAACGATATATCTCTGCGCTTAGTTGTCTGCTATGCCTGCTTAGCGGCAGCGTATACGGGCAGGGGGCGGCTGGTATTAGCGGCAGACTGGTAGATGCTTATGGTCAGCCGCTGGCAAAAGCCCTTGTTTACGTTAAAGGAACAGGCGACAGCACATTGACCGACGCAGCAGGAAAATTTACACTGGCAGCCGGGCGCAACAGCGTTCTTGTAATGCAATATCCCGGCTATAAACAGCTGCAACATGTTGTAAAAGAAAATACCGTCGTGTTGCGTATGGAAGAAGTTTTTATTCCTGATCCGGAGCACATCCCTGTATTATACGGAGAGGCGGATCGTCGCAGTAGCGTGGGCGCGATAGGCACTGTATATACCAGTCAATTGTCGGCTACGCCGGCTACTTTGTATGCCTATGCATTACCAGGACGTCTTGCGGGCTTGTATACCCAGCAAACAAGTGGTTTCCGCAATCCTGGTACCGGCAATAACTTTGATGTGGATCAGTTTGTAGGAAATATCCCCAGGTCGGGCGCACTGGAAGCGAATGACAACGCTGAGATCAATCTGTGGTTGCGCGGACAAACGCCTGTCACGATCGTAGATGGTGTACAACGCGATGTGTTTTCTATAGATCCGGAGAATATTGAATCTATTTCTGTCCTGAAAGATGGATTGTCTACTATCTTATTGGGACAGCGTAGTTCACGGGGTGTGTTACTGGTGACCACCAAACGTGCCCGTGCCGGTAAACCACGTTTGTCATTTACCGCACAGACAGCGATACAGCAGTCTTTAAGTATGCCAAAAGCTTTACCGGCCTGGCAGTATGCATACCTGTTAAATGAAGCTTTGCAGAATGACGGCAAGGCGCCTTTATACAAGGAAGCAGATATACGTGCGTTCCGTGATCATTCCGATCCTTATGGTCATCCTGATGTGAACTGGTATGACCAGGTATTGAGAGATAATGCGCCTTTGTCGCGATATAATCTGAACATCAACGGCGGTGGGGATGTAGCCCGTTATTCCGTATCACTGAATTATACCGGTCAACAGGGCATCTTCAAATCATCACCGGAGAATAGTTATACGACGAATGCCGGTCTGAAAAGATACCTGATCAACACAGACGTCAATATCGACGTAACCAGTAACCTGAATGTCGGTATGCAGTTATTCGGCCGTTTACAGGAAGGTACACAACCAGGAGCAGGTACCGGTAAAATACTGAGTGATCTGCTTTCTACTCCCAATGCAGCCTATCCTATCACCAATACCAACGGCAGCTGGGGTGGTACAGGTAACCTGACCACCAACCTGCTGTCATCTACGGTCAACAGTGGTTATATTCAGGACAATAGTAAAGACGTGATGGCGAATGTGGACCTCCGTTATGACCTGGGTGACTGGATTCCTGGTTTGTCGCTGAAAGGCAAGGGCAACCTGTCCATCCAGTCCGCCAACGCGATTAACCGCAGTAAGCAGGATCTTGTTTATAAAATGAACATCACACAGGGCGACACCACGTATGCCAGGTTTGGGCAGTCGGTGAGCCAGCACAATGACTTTATCTCTGTTTTCAATGCACAGTATTTCTTCGGACAGATCTCTCTGAATTATGATCGTCAGTTTGGTGCGCACGGACTGAGTGCCATTGTGCTGGCGGACAGAAGACAGACGATCTTCAACTATGACCTTCCGGGTAAAGCCACGAACCTGTCAGCGAAGGCTACATACAACTATGGTAACCGATACTTTGCGGAAGCTGCCATCAACAGAAGCGGTTATAACCGTTATATGCCGGGCAGACAATACGGTACCTTCTATGCGGGCGGCATTGGCTGGGACATCGCCAGGGAAGCCTTTATGCAGGACCAGGCAGGTTGGCTGAACCAGTTAAAGCTGCGGGCCACCTATGCGCAGACAGGCAATGGGATCGATAATTCCGGCTACTATATCTGGCGTCAGGACTTCAGTGAGAACAATGGCATAGGTGGTGGTATTTATGAACAGGGTACTGCCCGTTCACCGGCGTCCGGTTTCCAGGAAAACGGATTGGCGAACAAAAACATTTCATGGGAGACAGCCCGTAAGATAGATGTAGGTGTTGACATCTCCCTGTTCAATAACCGTTTGCAGGTAACGGGTGATTATTATCATGACCGTTACGCGAATCTTTTACAGATAAGAGGAAAGAGTATTGGTTTATCCGGAGCGGCCTATCCACCGGAAAACATCGGCATCAATCTTTACAAAGGAGGAGAGCTGACGGTGACCTGGCAGTCGCATATCAACGACTTCCATTATTTCATCACTGCAAATGGCAGCGTGGAGCAGAGCAGGGTAATTTTCATGGATGAACAACGGCGCGATTATGAATGGAACAAACGAACAGGACAACCGGTAGGTATGCGTTTCGGATATATTGCAGATGGCTTTTTGCAGACAGCCGAAGAAGCTGCCGCTGCACCTGTCATTACCGGTTACCAGCCATTACCCGGCGATATCAAATATAAAGACCTGAATGGAGATGGTGTGATCAATCAGTTTGATGAAGCGCCTATTGCCAGGTCCAGTCCACGTATTTACTATGGCATCAGCGCCGGTATTTCCTGGAAGGGACTGGAATTAAGCGCCTTGTTGCAGGGTGTCAGTAACCGCACCAACTACGTAGCCAACTTTGCTACAGAGTTAGGATTCCAGTTCGTCAACTTCACTTATGGACAGGCTTACGAACAGATCACTGGCCGCTGGACGCCTGAAACAGCTGGTACGGCTACATATCCCCGTTTGTCGGCAGATGCAAACTACAACTACAATAAAGCCAGTTCTACTTTCTGGGTGCGTAACGGCAACTACTTCCGTCTGAAGAATGTGAGTATTGCCTATAACCTGCCTTATGTATGGGTACAGCGACTGAAACTGGGCGGGGTGAAAATCTTTGCCAACGGGTTGAACCTGTTCACACATGCACCTTACGATTTTGTAGATCCTGAAGTAGGAGTAGGCGCCTATCCGATTCAACGGGTATTGAATACAGGTCTGAATATTAAGTTCTAGTCAGCCATTTTAAATAAAGTAACATGAAGCAATTCCCAACTATATTTCTCCTGGCCGGCTTCCTGATTGCGCTGGTAGCCTGTAAAAAGGATTACGAAGCGGTACCGCTTGAGAAAGTGACGATAGAATATGTCTTTGACAAAGATGATTCGCTGGGTACTTATGCGAATAAGTTCCTGAATACGGTGTATTCCAAATTACCCGGCGGTTACAACCGCGTAGGCGGAGATCTGCTGGATGCAGCCTCTGATGATGCTATTTCTGGTTTTACGGGCACTACCAGCGTATCTAAACTGGCAACAGGCGCTTATACTTCTTTTGAGACGATTGCGGAAGAAACACCCTGGAACAGTGCTTATTCGGCTATCCGGGCTGCAAGCATCTTTGTGTCTAATATTAATATCTCTCCGGTGAAAGATAAGTTGCCCAATGGTAAGTCGGTGCGTTATGCCTGGAAGGCAGAGGCGCGGTTTATCAGGGCGCTGTTTTATTTCGAATTACTGAAACGTTATGGTGGTGTGCCTTTGATGGGTGATGAAGTAAGGGAATTAGGAGATGATGTACAGGTGCCACGTAGTTCTTTTGAAGAATGCGTACAGTATATCGTTAGTGAATGTGATGCGATCAAGGATAGTCTGCGTCCGAATCCGGTTGTAGCGCCGGAGCTGAACAGTCACCGTGCTACCAGGGGGGCAGCACTGGCATTAAAAGCAAGGGTGCTGTTGTATGCTGCGAGCCCGTTGTTTAACGGGGAGAATATCGATGCAGGCAATCCACTCACCGGTTATACCGGTTATAATAAAGAGCGCTGGAAACTGGCGGCGGATGCGGCCAGAGCGTTGATAGATGAAAAGACTTTTTCCTTGCTGCCTAACTTCAAAGATATCTTCATCACACAGAATAACAGTGAGGTCATCTTCTTCCGTCAGGGAGGTAATTCAACGGATATTGAATCAACGAACGGTCCGGTAGGTTTTGCGCAGGTAGCCCGTGGTCGTACCAATCCGACACAGGAGCTGATAGATGCTTTTCCTACGGATGCGGGCCTTCCTATTACTGACCCGGCGTCGGGATATGATGCGAATGCCCCTTATGCGCATCGTGATCCACGTCTGACCATGAGCATCATTTACAATGGTGCGAGATGGCTGAATACAGAGATACAAACGTATGAAGGCGGTCAGCACAGACCCGGCGGAGCGGAGCCTGGTACAAAGACAGGATACTATATGCGCAAGTTCATGGGCAATTTTGAGAATGCGACTCAATACAGTAATACCAGTCATGACTGGATACTGCTGCGTTATACCGAAGTGCTGCTCAATTTTGCGGAAGCGGAAAACGAGTACAATGGTCCTACGGGAGAGGTGTACCAGGTATTGAAAGACCTGCGTGCCCGTGCAGGTATCACACCCGGAGATAATGGGCTGTATGGATTACGTCCGGGTTTATCTCAGGATGAAATGCGTCAGCAGATCCGCAATGAACGTCGTATAGAGCTGGCTTTTGAAGAGCATCGTTTCTGGGATATCCGTCGCTGGAAGATCGCACAGCAGGTGTATGGCAACCCGCTGCATGGCATGAGTATTATCCGGAACGGAGGAGATCTGTCTTATAGCGTTGTGGAAGTCTTCAAACCGGCATTCAGTGCGCCGAAAATGTACCTGTATCCTATACCGTACGATGAGGTAGTGAAAAACGACAATATGCGCCAGAATCCTGGATGGTAAGCTTTATTCCTGACATGAAATCAACTGATTGAAGATGAAACATATTTTACTGTTGCTGCTATTGGCCATTTCCCTGTCTTCGATGGCACAGCAAAAAAGCATAAGCGGTACTGTGAAAGACCTGAATGGCGTATTGCCTGGTGCGGCAGTTGTCGAGAAGGGTGTGCCTACCAACGGGGCTATTACAGATGCAGATGGCCGGTTTAAACTGACCCTGAAGGGAAAGTCGAATGCGGTGATCGTGAAGCTGATCGGGTTTACAACCCAGGAAATCAGTGTAACAGGTTTAGTGACGCTTGACGTCATATTACAACCTGCTACACAGGGAATTGATGAAGTAGTTGTGGTGGGTTTTACGCAGACAAGACGTATTACAAATACCGGTGCGGTAAGTGGTATCACGGGGGCTGAGATCAGGAATGTACCCACTGCCAATGTACAAAATACACTGATGGGTAAACTGCCAGGATTTGTGTCGCAGCAACGTTCTGGTCAGCCGGGAAGGGATGCGTCTGACTTCTTTATCCGTGGTGTGAGTTCGCTGAACAGCGAGGGAAACAAGCCATTGATCATCGTGGATGATATTGAATACTCTTATGACCAGTTGCAACAGATCAACGTCAATGAGATTGAAAGTATCTCTATCCTGAAAGATGCGTCCACTACCGCGATATATGGTATTAAGGGGGCTAATGGCGTACTGGTGGTGACGACCCGCAGAGGTAAAAGCGGCCGTCCGCAGGTAAACGTACGTGCAGAATCCGGTCTGCAGGCGCCGGTAAAGACGCCCAGGTTACTGGATGCTTACAATACGGGATTGCTGGTAAATGAAGCCTACAAGAATGACGGTCTGACGCCACTGTTTACGGATGCAGACCTGGAGTTGTTCAGAAATGGGAAAGACCCATATGGTCATCCGAATATCAACTGGTATGAAATGGTGTTTAAGAAATTTGCGCAGCAGGCAAATACCAACGTCGATATCTCCGGTGGAACGGAGGCCGTGAAGTATTTTATTTCCGGTGGATTTTTAACACAGAACGGGCTTGTAAAGGACTTTTCTGATCCCCGTAATGAAGTGAATACAAACTATTTCTTCCGCAGATATAACTTCCGCTCCAACCTCGATATGCGGGCAAATAAGACGCTGACACTGCGTCTTGATCTGACAGCGCGTTTCGGTGATATCAACGAACCACATGCGGCGAATGTGGTATCGGAAGTCTATAATTTTGAAAAGATACATCCTTATTCCGCGCCTGTTATGAACCCGGATGGTAGTTATGCGTTTGCAGCGGATACAAAAGATAAGCTGCCGACTATCAACGCCCGTCTGGCGAATGGGGGATATACCCGTAGTAAGCGTACGGACTTTAATGCCTTATTTGGTGCTACGCAGCAACTGGATTTTATGACGAAGGGTTTGTCCCTGACAGCCCGTGTGGCTTATGCCGGTGTAGAGCAATATTCCAGGAACCTGTTCCGGCCAGTGGATCCGCCTTCTTATCACTATAATCCGGTGGACGGGTCTTATACATTGGATCCCCGTGGGAATTACCGTTTACAGGCTTACAGGGTTACAGGGAATACGGACCTGTACAGCAGGAATGTGAACACGCAGGCGTTCCTGAATTACGACCGCAGCTTTGGCGCGCATACCTTTAACTCACTCATACTATACAATAAGCAGAGTTATGCCTTTAAATCGGATGTTCCGGCCAATTTCCGCGGACTTTCCTTCAAGGTTGGTTACAACTATCAGCAGAAATATCTGATCGATTTTAACGGGGCTTATAATGGTTCTGACCGTTTTCAGGCGAAGAAAAGAAACGGTTTCTTCCCGGCAGTGGGTGTGGGCTGGAATATTTCGCAGGAGTCGTTCTTTAAGGAACGTGATCTGCCTTTCAGTCTGTTGAAACTGCGTGGTTCCTATGGTGTAGTGGGATCTGATGTGACGTCGGGCAACCGCTATCTCTATCGTCAGGAGTATTACTATAGTGGCGGTTACTCCTTTGGAGAAAATGATTCGCAACAAGGTTCTATTTATGAGGGAGAATTGGGTAATATGGATGTAAGCTGGGAAAAGGCGAAGAAAGCAGATGTGGGTATCGATATGAATCTGTTTAAAGACAAGCTTTCTGTGACGGTCGATTATTTCCATGATATCCGCTATGATCAGCTGGTACGGAAGGGTTCTGTTCCCGGTATTATCGGTATTGGTTTCAGTCCGACGAATGTGGCCAGGACAAGTAACAGGGGTTTTGACGGACAGATCAACTACCGTGGCAGCATCCGTCGTGTGAACTTCACCACCAGCCTGGTATTCCAGCATTTCAAAAACAAGGTACTGTTCAAGGATGAAGCACAGCCGGCTTTCCCCTGGTTGAGGGAAACGGGTCGTCCTATCGATCAGCCATTCGGCTATACTTTTATCGGGTATTATACACCGGAGGATATTCAGAAGATCCAGGCGAATACGCATGATAAACCAGCTACGCCGCTGAGTGAATATCCGATCCAGGCAGGTGATCTGAAATACAGGGATCTCAACAACGACGGTATTATAGACAATAATGACCGCGGCCCTATTGGTCGTCCGAATCTGGCCAATACGGTGCTTGGTTTGACACTGGCGGCTAATTATAAAGGGTTTAGTGTGAGTCTGCTGTTCCAGGGAGCGTTTGGGTATAGTTTCAGTGTGGTAGGTACCGGTATCGAGACATTCCAGAGCCAGTTTCAGCCTATTCACCAGGAAAGATGGACGCCGGAGCATGCGGATAACGCACAATTCCCTCGTCTGACCAGCAATCCGACTACTGTAAATAGCGCACGTACCTATATGTCAGATTTCTGGTTGATCGATGCACGTTATGTACGTCTGAAAACGATCGATCTGGGGTATCAGTTGCCAAGCCGCTGGTTACCACAACGCCTTAACAACGCGCGACTGTACCTGAGTGCTTATAACCTATTAACATGGACTAACTACGATAAGTACCAGCAGGACCCTGAGGTGTCCAGCAACTCAGCGGGCGACGCTTATATCAATCAGCGCGTTGTCAATCTAGGGGTGCAGATCGGTTTTAAATAAACACCAACTAACGAGGAAAATTTGCTAAAATGTTCAGAAACAAACGATGGGCGCTGTCGGCGGTCTTAGGGATATTATACCTGGCAGCAAACGGACAGGAAAAGATCATGACCTTAAACAGCAGCAATGCGGCCGTGAACTGGAAAGTAAAAGCGGCAGCGGAGCTGGGACAGACAACGGATATTCATACAACAGCTTATAATGATCAGGACTGGGTGAAAGGGATCGTACCCGGGACGGTGTTCGGCTCATTTGTGGCGGCGGGATTGGAGAAAGATCCTGATTATGCGGATAACATTTACCAGGTAGATAAAGCGAAGTATGACCGGGACTTCTGGTATCGCAGCACGTTTACATTTTCCCGCCGGAAGGCAGGAGAGCAGCAATGGCTCAATTTTGAAGGCGTGAACAGGAAAGCGGAAGTATTCCTGAATGGCCATCGGCTTGGTTTACTGGATGGTTTTATGGACCGGGGAAAGTTTGATGTGACGAACCTGTTACGGTATGATCAGCCGAATGTACTGGCTTTGCTGGTGAGTTGGCCGGGGACGCCTATTGTGAACTATTCAAGTCCTACGTATATCTCCAGTGCCAGTTGGGACTGGATGCCTTATGTACCCGGACTGAACATGGGTATTACAGATGATGTATACATTACCGGTTCCGGTGCTATTACTATCCAGGATCCGTGGGTACGCACCAGCAGTGCCGATACGGCGCTGGCGAAACTGAGTGTTTCGATGGAGTTGGAGAATCATTCTGCACAGGCGCAGGAGGGTACCATTTCCGGCACGATTCAGCCCGGTAATATCCGTTTCTCCAAAAATATAAAGCTATCAGCCGGACAGACGGAACAAGTCTCTTTTCAGCCGGAAATAGCCCATCCACAGCTTTGGTGGCCGAACGGGTATGGTAGTCAGCCGTTATATACCTGCGATCTGCAATTCACCGTAAAAGACAGCGCATCTGACAGCCGAAAAGTGACTTTTGGTGTGAGACGTTTCAGTTATGATACCACCGGTGGTGTGTTGCATATCTACATCAACGGACAAAAGATCTTCATCAAGGGCGGTAACTGGGGGATGTCTGAGTACCTGTTACGTTGCCGGGGCAGTGAATATGATACGAAGCTAAAGCTGCATCGGGAGATGAATTTTAATATGGTGCGCAACTGGATCGGGAGTACGACAGATGAAGAATTCTATGATGCCTGTGATAAATATGGCTTGCTGGTATGGGATGATTTCTGGTTAAATTCACATCCGAACCTGCCCAAAGATGTCTTTGCTTTCAACAGGAATGCGGTTGAGAAGATCAAGCGGCTTCGTAATCATGCCAGTATCGCGGTATGGTGTGGCGATAATGAGGGGTATCCTTTACCCCCCTTGAACAACTGGCTGAAAGAGGACGTCGGCACGTTTGATGGGAATGACCGTTTGTATCAGGCGAACTCTCATGCTGATGGTCTGACGGGTAGTGGTCCGTGGACGAACTTTGCACCCGCCTGGTATTTTACCAGATTTCCCGGTGGATTTGGCGGTACGCCCGGATGGGGACTGCGTACAGAGATCGGCACAGCGGTGTTTCCTTCTTTTGAAAGCTTTAAACAGTTTATGCCAGATAGCAGCTGGTGGCCACGTAATAAAATGTGGGACCTGCATTTCTTTGGTCCTTCGGCGGCTAATGCTGGTCCGGACAGATATGACGAAGCGATCAGCAAAGGTTACGGTACAGCCAGTGGTATTGAAGACTATTGCCGGAAGGCTCAGCTGGTGAATATTGAAGTCAATAAGGCGATGTATGAGGGTTGGTTACATAATATGTGGAATGATGCTTCGGGTATCATGACCTGGATGAGTCAGTCGGCTTACCCAAGTATGGTATGGCAGACTTACGACTACTACTATGACCTGACAGGCGCTTACTGGGGCGTGAAAAAAGCCTGTGAGCCTTTGCACATACAATGGAGTGCGGCAGATAATTCCGTAAAGGTGGTGAATACTACTTTACAGGATTATAGTAACCTGAAGGCGGAAGCGATTGTATATAACATGGATGGAACGGTGGCCAGGCAAATTGGTCAGACGGCGACTATCCGTGCTGTTGCCAACAATACCACACCTTGTTTTGATTTGAATTTTAATGCCGATAACCTGGCCTTCAGGAAAACAGTGGTTGCTTCCTCTTCTTCCCCGGAGAGCGCAGGTGCTGCTGCTGTAGCAGATGGTAGTGTTGGTTCCCGTTGGAGCAGTAACTATAACGACAATGAGTGGATCTATGTGGATCTGGGTGTTGCGCAGGAGATCAGTAATGTCGTATTGATCTGGGAAGATGCACATGCGGCTGCTTATAGTTTACAGGTCTCTGATGATGCGCAGTCCTGGACAGATGTCTATAAGACAGAGACAGGTAAAGGCGGTACGGAAACTATTACCTTACAGGCGGTGAAAGCGCGTTATGTAAGAATGCTGGGACGTAAACGGGCTTCACAATGGGGGTATTCTTTATATGAGTTGGAGATATATGGTAAACGTAGTACAAGCCTTTCAGATGTACAATTTATACGCTTGCGCCTGAGTGATGCGAAAGGCAATCTGCAATCTGATAATTTCTACTGGAGAGGCAACCGGAATGGTGATTATACAGCGTTGAATCAATTACCGGCTGTACAGCTGAAGGTAAGTTCGAAGGCGGTGCAGGTGAGTGATAGTACGCGCATTACAGCGACGGTGAGCAATCCTTCCAATGCCGCAGGACCTGCATTTGCGGTCTGTGTGCAGGTGGTAAGAGCGAGTGACAATGAGCGGGTATTGCCGGTGGTGATGAGTGATAACTATTTCACTTTACTGAAGGGGGAGAGTAAGCAGGTGGAGGTTTCTTTTGAGAGGAGATTGCTGGAGAGTGGTGGGTATAAGTTGATTGTTATGCCTTATAATAAATAGCTGGTCTTTTTTTTCATTGCATCGAGGGGTGTATCAAAGTTTTGAAGACGCCCCCTTTTTATATATCAGTAGCAGTAACTTTTTAACAAATCAATTTGTACACAACTGTAGATGGCAAATGAATGATTGTCATGTGAATAATATCAACTTACTTTCAAGAAGTTATGGTAATTACTTACTAGCTCTAACGGATTCCGTAGGTACGGCATGTGAATGAAGAATACCTTGCAGATGGTTATTAGGTCTATCACATACGTATTCGTTTCGTAAGCAGATACCTCGCTGACATAATCACCGCAAGAAAGACGGGCGATGCGTATGAAAAAATTATTATAGAAGTAAGGTCAATGCCAACCTTCACAGAAGGGAGGATAAGAGAGGCAATTGGCCAACTAAAAATGTATCAAGGATTCGTAAAAAATTATAAGCTTGCTCTTGCTTTTCCCGGCAACTTATCAGAGAAAGATAATAAAGCGCTGCAGGAAGCTGGAATTGAAGTTTGGGATATAAATTTTATAGCTTCCGAATTTGCAAATGAAATCGCTTCCACACCACATCCAATACTTCAACCTTTATTTGCTTCAGCTAAATATGTTGCTGCGCACGATAAACTAATCAATGAGTTAAAATCTATTAAGCCAGTGAACAAGGATGACGACTGGTCAAAGTATCAAAAGCACATAGAAAAAGTTTTAGACTATCTATTTGGGAATGTACTTTCATCACCAATTTCGGAGTTGTCCGACCATTTTAAAATCAATAGGCGGGACTTCATTTTAAGGAACTACGCTGAGAGTGGTTTTTGGGCTCATCTGAGGAACAGATATTCTGCTGACTTTATAGTTTTAGACGCAAAGAATTATTCCAAGAGCGTTACCAAAAAAGAGGTGTTGCAGATATCTAACTATTTGAAAATTCATGGTGCTGGTTTATTCGGAATAATAATCTCGAGGAATGGAGGCGACAAAGGCAGTTACTATACCTGTAGAGAAATCTGGGCTATAGATAGAAAGTTGGTCATAGTATCAGATGACAATGATATAATCAAGATGATAATTGCAAAAGCTTCGAGTAATGCGCCGGAAGAAATTATTAGACAAAAAATAGAAGAATTTCGCTTGTCAATGTAGCATTACGGCGTTCACAATGGGCAGGCGTTTATAACAACGCTCTTTTAGTGAATGATGCAGCTTAATGACTGGTAAACTTTGCTCCGGAATAAGTGATAAGGTTTAGAGCGGAACGTTGATAAACTTTGGTCGGAGTAGGCAATTTGGGTTATTCGTTTCTCTAATTCAAAGATAAAAAGATATAATTTATCGTAAACACCCGAGATAGAGGCGTATGGATTTTATCAGAATAAAATCGTAGTAATCAATTTGAGGATTTCCAGTTGTGTGGGAGTTACTCGCTAAGTCTGTTCACGGAATGGTTATTAATTCGCTCAAAGATATCTTTCAGCCATTCATAAGGGTTTACATTGTTCATAGCACAGGTACCAATGAGGCTATATAACATTACCAGGCGATGATCTCCTTTTCACTACCTGCAAATAAGAAGTTTTTTCGTCCCAATGCGATAAGACGTATATTTCTCTCCACCGGATTATTATCGGGGTTAAGCATTCCATCCTTAACATAATAGGATAGTCTATCTCATCTTTCCAGGGAGTTAGACCAGAGCACGGGATCGTACACCAGTGATTCAAACGTCCCCCTTCTTTAATCGCTTATAATACATGGCAAAGCCATCACCTTCAAAGCTTAATAGCTTTATGGCATTGCGTCGTTTACTCAAGAATATATAAATGTCTCCATTCAATACATCCTGGCCCATGCAGTATTTTACCATTGCAGCAAGGCCATGGAATGATTTGCGCATATCAGCAGGTTCACTGCAAAACAAATACCGGTTGGTTGAGCATATGTGCATCCTGTATTAACAACTGTGTAGTCGGTAATTAACAGTGCACAGTTTTCGGTAAATAGGAGTGCACAAAAAATGGTAAATAAGAGTGCACAATGTGATAACAAAGGATACCCAATCCGGGAATAAAAATACAGGGTTTTAAGCGGTTTTACAGAAGATTGTTTTGCGGTTCTTCAGCCTGAAGCTCTGCCCGGATAGTATGCCCGAATTTAAGCCCAATGATAAGATCATTCGACTGGAGCTGATACTATTTAATTTAAAGTGACTGTTTGGCTCTCCGGATGAAGATGAAGGATAAATATCTTTGCGACATGTTAAAGTGCACGATCGGCAAGAGGGCTAAAGAACTTATTCACTCGGGTCGAGCGGAAATGCAGCTGACCCAAATAGACACCATATATAAGTTAGCCAAGTTAGCCCACTGAGATATGCTGTTACATTGACGATAAATTTACTTTAAGACATACCCTACGTTTGTCCTCTCTTATTATTGTGGGTATATCTGTTTTTTAGGTATATTAGCCAATAGTCTTTTAGTAAAGTATTATTACCGATGGAACTTTTCAGACCAGATACCCCAATTAAGGGAAAAAGCGAAGATAGATTTCAACGCTATGAATTTGCGTCACGCATTGCAGACATTGTTTCAAAGGGAAAATATCCGCAAAGCCTTGTTGTGGGTATATATGGAAAATGGGGTGAAGGAAAGTCTTCTGTTATCAACTGCATTCATTCCGAAATAAACAACCGGTATCCTGAAGGCGGAAAAGAGCCGGGGCCAACGGTTATCCATTTCAATCCATGGATTTTCCCCGATGAGAACCAGTTGTTAAAAATTTTCTTTACCACGATCGCCAAGGCGCTGGGCAAAAAGGCAAAATCCAAAAAGCAGCAACTATTCGGTTTAATAAGTACCTATACAGAAAGCCTCGGTATTATCTTGGATTTAGTTGGAGAATTCTCCCCGGTCCCTATGGCAGGGAAGGTGGCAAAAGCAGCTGGGACGGTCGTTAAGGCTACAAAAGGTGTTACTGACAAATTTAAGGATGATAGTTTAGAGTCATTAAAAGAACGAATCGATAAAATCATCATCGACTCCGGCACCAATATGGTGATTTTCATTGACGACATTGACAGGCTGGACATTCGTGAAACCCAAGTCGTTTTCAAGCTTGTTAAGTTACTGGCTGGCTTTCCCAGAACAGCCTATGTACTGGCTTTTGACGACGAGCTGGTCGCCAAATCTCTGGCAGAACAATATGCATCATCTGCCCATAAGCAGCCCGGGTACACCTTCCTGGAAAAAATAATTCAAATCCCCTTACACCTGCCCAAAACAGAGTCAAGTACCTTGCGCCAATTTGCCCTTGAGCTCATTCAGAAAGTTCACCAACAAATAAATATCCAGTTAACGAAAAAAGAATGGGCTGAATTTTTAATACGGTTTGATATGGCATTTATTCCGGCGATAACTAATCCCAGGGGGGCCATTCTTTATGCCAACAGCATCGGATTTGTCATTCCCCTTATCGGTAAGGAAGTCAATATACCGGACCTGATGTTGCTGGAAGCAATAAAGACCTTCTACCCGGATATTTACCATTTTATCCGCAATAATCCCGAGCACATGTTGCGTAAAAAGGAAGATGGTGAAAGAAGCAGGCAAATAGTTGCTGATTTCAATGCGTTTCTTAGTAGGCATGCGCCTGCCAACGTTCACTTCACCTATGTATTAAGACAGCTTTTCCCGCTGCTCTACGTACATGGCAGTGCTGATGAAGATAGCTGGTTCCGGGAAAAGCGGATTTGTTCTGCCAAATACTTCGATAGATACTTTACATATTCCGTCCAACCTGGGGAGATTTCCGACGTCTTCTTTAACGAAACGATGAATAAACTGTTTAGCAATGATTTAGATACTGCTACGGAATATTTCAGGGGCACTTTTTCCAAACTGGAAGTCAGTACCTTTCTCTACAAACTCAATATACACTCAGCATCTCTGGTGGAAGACCAGATTTTTCAGTTAGGGCTAATCCTGCGAAATGTAGTAGGCGACTTTGTTGACAAGGATAACGATGAGTTGTTTCCTACTTCGAATAGAATTATCCAATTGATCACTTCACTCGCAAAGTTGTTACCAGTAGGCCAACGCGGCACCTATACTAAAGAGATATTGAGCACTATCCAACCCTTTGAGGCTTCATGTGAAGCAACTAGGAGTTTCCTTGGGACGTTTGTCGAATACCTAGGCGAAAAAACTGAACTGAACGCTCTTTCGACAATCTGTTACGAGCAGCTTGTGCTTCGTTACAAGGAATTCCTTGCAGCTGATGGAAAATTGGGACAACTGCGCAACAGCTCTATCTGGCAAGTATTGCACGCCTACTACCAGACAGGGCAGAGAAACGCGGTTAGAAGCTTTGTAAAAGCCGAGTTAATGATCAATCAACGGTTTGCAGTGCGAATCATTCAAATGTGCTCAAGAATTACTTATCCTCCATCCACCCCGGACAAATATGAGCTACAGCTCCTAAGCAATACAAAAGAAAATATCGAAAAGCTGATATCGATGGAGGAACTATATAATTCAACTTCCTTCTTCTACGGGGAAGTAACCCCTGGTTCGCTCATGAATCCCGCTAAAGGAAGTTCGTATGATTACGTTGCTATAGAGATATTTCAAAAGTTCTGTCGTAATGGAGGAAAACTACCCCAAGAGGAAGATGACTAGTCCGCGCCAGGAGATCAAAATACTGCAGCGCAGCTACTATGATTTGCAATAGGTATCAACTTATGTACATAGAATTTTAGCATAAATAAACATGTTATAATCGTTAGAAATCGGCCGTCGCGCAGCCATCGAAAGCCTTTTCCATATAAAAATATTCAATTGAAATCTCTAGGCAAAAAGACGAAGGCGACGGGTACAATTCCAGGCAATTACCGGACCCAGTATAGGGAGATTTCCACTAGATGTTGGGGGACATTGGGCGATGTTGACCAATTAAACGAAATATTGAATTATGCCTCATCTTAGCCATGCCAGTGCGTGTTCAGCAGTGGGTGCTTCCCATGTACAGGCATCCACCTGATTGACTTAGCGACTTTTATCTAATTGGTCCTTTAAAAGCGCTTCCGGTAAATTGCGAGGTTTGTTGTTCATGGATGGTCCTAATTATTGTAACAAAAACAAAAATGTTTGTAAACTGTCTAAAGAGTCATTGGCCTGCCAGCGGGGGACAATAATCTCCGTTTCCGTAGCCCAACGTTTGTTGTCGGTCAGAAGACACGACACGGCGTCGGGAAGGCCAGCGTTAGCTGAAAACTAATTTCAAAAGCGATGACAATCATTTCCTATAGAGAATCATCATTTTAATACCATATTGAACCTTTAATCTACGGGCAAATGATATCACGGTTCCCCAAAAATCGTCGTCATTAATATATGGTTGATAACTCCCCATTCCTGCATCCTCCGCCACAAAATCATTTATAAACATATAAAATCTTTCCGGACTAAAGCCCGGGATATCCCGATAATATACATCATTCAATATTCTTAGCCATTGAGAGGAGAGCCGGAAGTCTTCATTCAGAACTTCTCCGCCATGCCAAGCCACATCACCTCCTGACTGTGAAAATGAATAATGATGCTTTTCCGTATTTACAGTTGTATGAGGAGGAATCGAAATATGATGACGAAGAAAGGGGTTATACCCTATTTTAAGATTGCGGGAGACCGCTGGATCATAAATTTCAATTTCTTTTAGCATAAAAGGATCTTCTGGCCACCATCTCCTAAACCATTTAACGTTTAATGCCGCTTCATACTCTGATAGACTGAGCGTAAGTGGGGCTACATATAAACCGAACTGGTGAGGCGGGTTATGTAAGCGACACAATATGTTATGCTGAAAGTCCTGCGCGGTGGCGGCCTTTTTCCTTAAGGGAAAATATAAGATCGGATTACCCGCTAGAAGGTTTTGTTGCCGGAAAGAAATAATCCCAGATAGTGACTGCCGCAGAAAACGTGGCAGTATCCGAGCATCGGGATTTAATCCCTGCGACACTTTAAACTGAAGATAAATGGGGAAAAAACGGTCAAAAAGTTTGTCAGCACCCGTAGCCTGTTCATCAACTGAGATCAGGCGATATCGATCTGACCAAAACGGGGTAATACAACCTAAATACGAAGCGACATCCGCTTCAATTTGATTTTCGCTTAATTGACTAGGAATTGTGAACGACATACTTATTGTTATGGTTATATGTAAATATCGTTAGGGATTATCCTCAACCAATATATCCTACCCTTTCAAGTTTTTCCACTGTAGCTTTCATAACCTTCCAGAAAAAGTCAGGTTTTATATTAAAAAAGTCGCCCTTCTGTGGGTTGTTGTCATTGTCAAACTTCACTTTACTAAGATTAACATATTGCACCCTGTCAGTTCTAAAGTCGTTCTCAAAGTCAACATATACCTCATTATCTTCAAACAAAGCCACATATCCAGCCCTACGATTGTGAAAGTGCTCATCGCCTTTTAGGATATGAAAAAAATTTGCTGCGTATATATCATAATTCTCTATTTCATTTTCACCTTTAGCACATTTATCAATAAAGGAGTATAATGTTTCAATATCGCTTATTACGTGGCGGATTAGTTTTAACTGCGTTGTCAATGGTAATTGTGCTGCGTAGCGATCCCTTCTGCCAGGGAATTGAATTGTTTCGTTGTGAAACTTAACAGTGATGTTATGCAGTTTAATCAAGTTGCGCAAACTCACTAAATCCTTCCTTAAAAAAAGCTCTAGCATTCGTTGAATAAAATTGCTACCTAAATATATTTTTTGTATATACTCGTTGTCGCCTTCTTCATGGTGATACCGAATAGATTTTAAAATCTGAATAATAATATCCGCTACCGCAGCTTTGTTATCGAAATGGTATACATCAGAACTGTAAAATTTGTCTACATAACCTAAAAAATCCACCTCCGCTCCGTATTTGTTCAGAAAGATTCTTTTGATGTTCCTGAAGTCGCATACAAGTATTATTTTTTCAAACCCAAATTTGTTTTTCTCTCCTGTACGTAATTCTGTATCAAAATGTGCGGCAAATACATTGAGTATTCTAAAGGTATGCTCTGGATCGAGCCGGTCTAAATCATCTATTATCAGAATAGGTATTTTCCCGGAACTCTTGATGGTTTCAGAAATAATTTTGGTAATAACATCATTCTCAAATAACGAACCTTCACTGGCCTGCAGTTTGTTCAAGTAATTAATCATCTTATCTCCGTCCGTTTCATTTGCTTTATCATGAAACTCAAAGAAGAGTTTGACGAGTTCGTTTAACTTTTCAAAATCTTCAACAACATCCTTACCTATTTTGGGAACCATAGAAACGATAGTGGTAGCTATTTTTAATAGATCTTTCCTAATGTAAGCAGGCAACGTGTCTATTATACGCAACTGTACTTCTTTAGGGCATATTCCTTTAATCAGGAACTGAATTATCAGATCATATTTTATATATCGAATAATATCTTCGTTGCTTGCTATAGAATAGTTAACAGGAAAAAGGTGTATGGGAATATACTTTTCTGTATCGAAAATCTTCTTTTGGTTCTCTTCTTCAAAAAAATCTTTTATGAAGGTAGTTTTACCACTTCCATATTTTCCTGAAAAAACGATCCGTTCATTGTCCGCTTGTTCGAGATGTTTAATGAATTCTTTGATGGGATACTCAAAAATTTGATCAAATCGCATATACTATTTTTAGAGTTCATGGCATCCAAGCCAGGGATATGTGTCAAAATACGGAAATTCCCGGAAAACAGAATTCGTTTAACCCCTGCAAGTCTCCAAAATCTACCCCGCCGTTGTCAGGGCTTCTGTGATTATTGAAAACTTGCAAGGGCAGAAAAGTATATTCCTTACGGGGCATCTAATGTAGCAGGCGGCTCGCTTTCATATTTTATTTTATCAACGAACATAGAAGGATTCCAGCCTTTTAAGATGCCGTCCAATACATATGTATCTAACAGGGACAATCCGAAATCGGCAGCTTTCCCAATAATACCAGCACCTGCTGCACCAATCGCCCCAGCAGCTAATGTATTATTTATATACTCTGTTGCCTCGTTAGCGGCTATTCCAACTCCTGATCCGACACCCAGCATCACTATGTTTTTGAGAAACTTTCCGGCTGTTGATTCGAAAAATTTATTTTTCCCTTTGATTGCATCAATATACTCTTGCGAGATATGCGCAGCATCTGTTGATTCAGATGTTGAGTTTATCCATTTTCTATACTCCTTAATCACACTATGATAACGAATATCGAACACTCTATCAAATGGAATTTTCTCTTCCAATACTAACTTCTGTATAGCCGTAACATTTTGAATACTTAATATCTGTGACGTATTCTCTGATACATGAAAGGCCGATTCAATTTTTCGAAGCGAATCCTTTGTTAAGTTGAAGTACGAATACTTATCATAACTTTTATAATCCTGCTTTGCCAAAACGGAAGTTTCTAAAACATCGTATCCTAAGTCCAGTAGTTTTCCTCTTTCTAAATAATCAAGCTGCTCCGGTTCTTTATTAGAGGGTAACCCAAAAATTGCCAAGTTATTATTCTTATATGCATTAATAACTATTGATGCAGATTGGTTCGCCAAAACTTTATCTGGTATAACGAACTTGTCCCGCATCCGTCTAAGTAGTATTCTTTTTCTGTCTTTATGTACGTCAGGAAAGTATTTAAATAATGTTTCAATATTCATTTCCGGGTCGCTATCTTCAGGAGACATACTTCCGCTAACTAATGGAGGCTTGCCCAAAACTGCATCATGATCTATGCTGCCGTCTTCTAATTGCATTCCGGTTGATGTAACTAACTGTGGAGCCCACAGTACGGGAACAATGATATCCTTTTCAATGAGTTCTTGGAATTTGTTTATGCCCAATATTGAGTATAAGACACGCAATCCTGCGCTCCAACGGTCTGTTTTGACAGCGATTTTATCAAAAAGTAAAAATTGTTCAAATAATAACGCTTTAAGCCGATCATACTCCTGTTGCCGAATTTGGCCGGCTGGAGGTCGGGCTGTTCCTAATATGTGCTGATGGCCGAAAGTCTCCAAATCTTTGTTAAATACGATATGCTTCTTCATATGATTCAATCGCTATAGTAAGTAGTGTTGGTTGTGGATGTTCGCAATTTATGGCATTTTTAGCCACTGTTGGTCTTACCCCGCCGTTGTCGTGGTTACTGGCGGTCGCCAGTGAGATCGCTTACGCTAAGTTCTGACCCACAACAGAAGGGGTAGGGTGTTGTTAGTACTGCTGGGACGAAAGCAGGTAGGAGTTGAGAGTATTTTCTGACATCCAGGGTCTCATACATCCCACTACGAGTACATGAAGGGAATGACCATGGAGGATATTTAACCGGCAACAGCTATCAGGGGAAGTAATGAACTCAGCTAGGTTGATCCTTAGTCGAGCTGTTACCTCCGTTCCCTTAGCCCCGACTTCTATTGTCGGTCAGAAGACACGACAACGGCGTCGGGAAAGACCGGCATTAGCAAAAAATAGGAGCCGGCCTACTGTTAATAGCAAAATGTTAAGCAGCAACTCCTAGAAGCAAGTCCTGGCTACCGTTCGTGAACTGAATCTACCGAGCTTGAGCGGTTCGCTTCCCTGCTCCGTTCAGCCTGGATGTGAGTATAAATGCTATCTAGGTACTGAGAGTATAGGTCCAGCGACTCCCTGTTTAATACTAATCTCACATTCTGTAATATCTATAGGAGCAATGGTACTGACTCCAGTAAATTCTTTAAAATGATTAAGACTTCCTTGCAGATACCGGTTGCCGTCTGTTTTATGAGTTTTTACATACTCCTCAGAAAATTCAAAGAAATTCTTCTTCAATTTATGAGATGGGATATATGCCGAACCGATGGCTAAAGCATCAAGCGTTCGTTCTGCTTTCTTTGTCTCCAATAAGGCCAGTGCTTCTTTATTAAACTTTTTCTCGGTCTGGCTGCCGGGGGCAGGCATAGATGAAAATGCCCGTTGCTATTTTTCCTCCTTTCTTTCTGCCATAATCAAAGTAAAAGAATATCTTATCGCCCTTTTTATTCGGTCTTTCCGCTACTTTCATGCATCTACTATTTTAAAGGTGACGAGAACGGGCATCAATTCATATACCGTTGTTAGAACGAAAATGAAGGATGGAAGCTGCATTGAGCGTGAATCAGGAAAATTGAAAAAAGGCGGGAAAGAGCGGGAAAATGAATTTTTTAGTTTTTTTTCACCGATAATCACCCATGCTGACATCGAGACATTGACGATAAGGCAGCGTGACTGCTTTTTCTTGAGGGGAGATAAGAAGCTGTTCTTTTGCTTTTTTCTAAGATTTTTGAACGGCTGGTAGTGGCCTGTTTCCACTGCAAAAACGTGTGTCATTGCGTGTGTCATTTATGTGTCGCAAATAGTGGGAATGGATCAAGTTGATCCCTAAGATGCGGTAGAAGGCCTAAAAACAATAACGCCGGAGATCATATCTCCGGCGTTATGCCTGCGTGCCCAGTAGTGGTAAAGAATCGAACCAATTAGTATTGATTTTTAAAAGATTAAATCAATTAGATTAGTACTGTATATGGTGATTCGTGAGATATATCCCCGACGGAGACTTTAATTATTCAGACTATTACTTTGTATGGTTTCTTCCTGGAGAACCTATATGAGTCACTACCAGGTAGTGTGGCAGGAGCAGTGGATGGATGAGCAAGGGGTGTATTTGCCAAATTTGATAAAATCCCTACTATTGCATATTATTCTATTTTCCTATGCGCCTGTAATGCTCAGACGAAATTCTTTTGGCAATACCTCATAATACTGAATATTATGAAGGTTGGGTTAATCATAATACTGAATGCTTGATTGCCATGCGCAAGAATGGGTATAAATTGTCCGAAACCCCGTTTAGTGCTCATGACTTTCCGTTGGAGGTACTGTTAATGTTGTTTATGAAAACGGCACCTGATTTTTTAATGGTATTATTGAAGAATCAGGCTATTATTTCTATACGTTTAAACATATCACAAAGACAACTACGTAGAGTTTACCGATATAATAAGCAGCTTATTTGGCGAAATACAAGTTTTTTGGTCCGGATTATTTAAGGGCGGATATTCCGCCACATCTCGACTATGGGCCTGTAAAAGAATATTTAGTCGTGGAGTACCGGAAAAGGAACATCTATTTCTGGGAAACCTGTATCAGGAAAGGCATTTTTTAAACCTTATTTACGTCTCGTAGCGACCATGATCGATCCGGATATGAAGTGCTTACAAGTAATGTAGCAATGACTGAAAATAGCAAAGCCTAGGCTTTGCGGCAGAAATGGCGAATTTTCAAAGTATAATTTAACATATTGTTGCTCTGCATTTTTAAGCATGGCTATAGAAAATGCAATGAAATATGAAAGTTCATCATTCAAATGCTTGCTATACTTGACAAAAGGCTTGGTAAGCGACGGCTTGCATTGTTACAAGCACAGGGCCATCCGCAGGCGCTCTATTTTTTGTAACTTAGGCCCTGTATAGAGCTAGGCATTGTATAAAACAAAGACGCTGGGGATTATTGCTCCAGCATTTCCTAAAGTACCCCTGTGGCGCCCTTTTAAAGCCGCTTGCATCGTATTATTAGTAAGTCATGTCGTTAAAGGTATAGCCGTTCTGAAAATAGAAGTCGATTACGAAATTAATGAATTTGCTGTTTCCGGTAGCTCCAGGGACATTTATCTGACAAGGTAGTAGAAAAGAAAATAGCAAATTTTATTATTTTCAGTATTATTGTTAGTTTGAAATCGAAATTGGAAATTGATGTGAAAAATTGGTTTAAATTTCAGTCATTCATATTCGCATATTTTATACCTACATCTCAGGCTAACCAATTATAATTTATTATATTCATTACCTTTAATTACCACGTATGAACTGTCAGTCTTTCGCAACACAATGAATCCTTGGTTGAGAAAAGTACCATTTTTTTAAAAGGAAGAAATCTTAACCATATTTCTAAGAACAGAACCTTCGATTTATTATGAAG
Source organism: Chitinophaga filiformis (assembly GCF_900102545.1). Classification (GTDB taxonomy): domain Bacteria; phylum Bacteroidota; class Bacteroidia; order Chitinophagales; family Chitinophagaceae; genus Chitinophaga; species Chitinophaga filiformis. The sequence continues at coordinate 1,173,618 of NZ_FNBN01000003.1, forward strand.
TTATAATGTATTATTTAAACTTATGGCCCTTCAAAATCCCTTTTCTATAGAGGTAGTTAATTTAACTCAAAGAAAGCAATCAAGTTGTAGGATAATGATTTGCCAGTTAGAGTTCAAGGATTACGATTGGTCGAGTTCTTCTGGGCTATTTTTTCCAATATATAATGAGAAGATAGATATAAAAATAAATGAGCTTTTAAAGATCGCTAGGCATAACTCGGTTGATTTAGTAATTTTTCCAGAACTGTCGATTCCGGAAAAATTTATTGAAAAATTGCAAGAGTGGTCAAGGGAACAACGAATAATTATAATTGGGGGTAGTCATTATCACAAAACTACTCTGGGATTCATATCTAGATCTCCGGTGATAATCAACGGAAAGATATTTTTCACTGAGAAACTGACTCCAAGTCCTCTAGAGTTGTCCCCAATTCTTGGGGAAGGATTGATTGGAGGCCATAGGATAATAAAATTTACGAATACAGCAATTGGGAATTTTGCTGTGACAATATGTTCAGACTATTTGAGTGAGGAAATTAAAAGCAAGTTAGACCTAGAATCATTGGATATATTGTGTGTTCCCTCATTCCAAAAGGACTCAGATCTATATTATAGAAGGATGAATACGGATTGTGAAAACTCAAGAGAAGGATTATATATACTGTATTCGAATTTCTACGAAGAAAAGTATGGAGATGGTCACTCAGCCGTTTTTGGTATAATGGATAATCTATATACTCAAAAATTAAAATCTGCAAACCATACTGATTTGAATCCGGACAAAAAGATATTTCAGTTTAATCGAGAAACAAGCTATATGATTGCGGATATTAGCTTAGAGACAAAGCGACCATTCATTAACAGGAACATCTCTACGTCACCAAATTTTTATCTGATCTCGACGAATTCTACTTTTAAGAATAGTGAGCTTTCTTTTATCCAAAAGGTAGCTCATGATGACGAAAGATATAAAAGAATTGATGAACTGTTTGTTGCACCCTTGGAATATGAAGAAATATTAAAGACATTAGACCAAAAAAAAATAGTCTTCATTATCGGTGATCCGGGAATTGGAAAAACTTATACTGCCGCCAAAATATTAAAAGAACATTTTGAACAAGGTTATACTCCTATATGGTTCCCTGGATTGGAGAAAGAGGACCGTGAATCGCAAAACAAAATACTGACAGACTTTATACCTTCCGACAACCAAATCATTTACTTTGAAGATCCTTTTGGGAGGACAATTTTCGAAAGAAGAGACAGTATATTTCAGGTTTTTAGCCCTTTACTGGATAAATTATCATCTCTTAATTCAAAAATAATCGTTAGTTCAAGGAAGGAGATATTCGAACAATTTAGCAAGGAAAGCCTGTTGGAAAAAGAATTACTTCAGTTAAGAATAGAATTAAACATACGAAATCCTTCATATGACAGTAGTGGATTGATTTCTATATTTGATAAATTAGCATCTATTGCATGTGATTGGTATGACAAAGTTGATTTCCGGGAATCAGTATATCAGGCTGTTATGAGTGGAAGACTATCCACCCCTTTAGCGATTAGAGACTTGATATTTGTATCAAGGAATCTTAAATCTAAAAAAGATTTAGAGGAACATATTAATAGAAGAAATACAGGTCTAGTCAAAACTTTTGCTTTAGAAATTTTATCAGCTCCATTTTCGACTAAGTTGGTCCTCTTTTTGGTATATTTCTCAGGGTTCAAAGGTAAATCTTTCTTGTCTCAACTATTTGATGATGTAACTGATGCACTGGCAAAAAGTAGGTATACAGATATTATAGGGCTCTCTTTCAATTTAGAAATTAGATCTCAAGTCGGCTATCGCATTGAACAATTTGGCTATCTAAAATCCTCCTATAAGTTTTCACATCCCATTTATGAAGAGGCTCTTTCGACTCTATTGATATCGGACACTGATTGTGAAATCATAGCGAGGGCTATCTTTTATGAACTTATTAGAATTGAAACGAAAATAGCGTATGCTGTTGTAAATAAAATAGTTATAAAATATCCAGATGTTGCATTGTATCTTTTTAATTATATGCGCGAAATCAATATTTCGAGCAATGACGATACATTGAATGTGCTTTTAAGTCAGAAATTAATATCGACCTACACTAACACAAGAAATAGTGCGTATTTTGATTTGGCATTCCACTTTTATCCATTAGGGGAACTAGTCAAAAATATTAATTCACAATTTGTCGGATGGTATGACGTCGTTCAAAAAATTACATTGTGTCAACGATATCTGAATAATTCACCGGATGATTTTGATACTTCTGCAATTCAAAATATCAATTGGGCGTTCATTTTCTCGAACAAAGGAGATAGTTTTATCAATCCAAAAAAGTTGCTGAATTTCCTAATTATTTGTCATGCAATCAATCAGAAATCAATTTTAATCTTCTGGAAGATTAAGGGAAATACTTTTGTTAAGCGACTTTATATACTGCTTTTAATTGCATCAGATCGAAATCGCCTATATGATTTGCTGGAAGGACATCCCATTCAGAAGGAACTTAAAAGTTATGGTCAGATTCTAGAAGAAAGCGTGGGAATTAAAAGCAAAAATAAGTTAATGAGGAAAGTCATTTTTTCAGATTATCAATATCACGGTAAAATAACTGTTGATATTGGGGCAGCAATAGCAATATTAAATTTAAGGGCCAATCTTTTACCTATAGGTATTCTAAATGTTATTGGCGAGTTCTCTGAAGGTTCTATAATTGCTATTTTTGATGAAAGAAACGCTCTTATTGGTGTTGGGGTTAGCGAATTTTCCTCTAATGACCTAAAAAAAATAAAAGGGCATAATACCAGTGAACTACATGGCATACTGGAAAATAATCACTCCTATTTAGCTATTAGAAAAGAATTTTTACATAGACTATATCCAAAGCAGTTTAAGAAGTGGGTGCTAATTAAATAGAATTCAACTTGATCTTCGTTATCCCATATAAAAATATACAATTCCCAATGCTAGAAGTGTTATCGCCAGCGGTTAGATTCCATTCTAGGATTTTATTTAGCATTGCGCGTTTCAAATCCGGTTCGAATTGTGAGAAGAACTATTAATCTGACAGTCGGTTATCAATTATGCAAAGTTTTGCACTTGATTCGTTTGATGCTAACGCCATTGAGATTTAAGTTATAAATTATGTTGGAATAAAGGAAATACTTTCATGAAGTAACAAAAGAAATTCTTTATATTTATTGATATCATTTAAGAAGATGCCCCGAATTTTTAGTATTACTAACGATAATAAACAAGTTGAGAAGAAAGCCAATTTTTTTTCCGAATGGTTTCATTTATACACCACCAACCTGGGCATAAATCACCTGTTCGAACTTGAAAATCCATTGTCTCTGATTGATAAAATCATTTATCAGCTAGAAAATAACAGTCTTGATTATGCATTTCCTTATCTAAAAAATTATTTTTCCCATGAATATTTCATAAATGATATGTTTTTAGATACGTTTTTAACCTATGGCCCAGTTTCGAAAAAAGTGCGCAGCTTTTGCGTTCTTTCAAAAGTAGGAGAGTTCAAAACGTGGTATTCTGAAAATGGTGATGTTTTAGATTTTATTGAGGGTATTTCGAAATGATCTTTTTGAAAATATGTTTGAAAAATCGGTAAATAACATCATAAGTTTCTTGAAATGTGATCATGATCTAGACGTACACATTAATGACATCAAAGCCTATGTTCAAATATTCGTTTCTGAATATATATTCAGAGACAGAAGTATAAGTGATTTACGTGAAATGTTTAGCAGTTTATTTAGTAAGGATATAAACATTTTTCCGTTCCCAAAGGAAGTTATCAGCAAGGAAGATAGAGAAAAATTCATAAGGGAGAGAGATTTGGATAAACAATTTAAAGGGTTAGGTAATTTTCTCGCTCAAGAGCCTGATAGCTGTATTTTTTACTTAAAAGTATACGGAGCACATTTTGATAAAGATTTTTTGTTTAACTATGATAAAGTGACTTTTTATAGTAATGAACATGAAACATTTGAAGTAATAAAAGCTGAAGGGGTATCCTTTTTTAAAGACATCCATAAGTATTTTGTTGCGTCAGTAAAATTAAATTTCTTTAGCCAGTCTGTTGCGATTGAAGAGGCGAGGGGAATTATAAAAAAAGAACTCATTCACCTTTGTTTAAGTATAAAAAGGGAGTTGATAGTTGATAGCACCAAAAATTATCTTGTATCATATAGCGATGGTGGTAAATTATTTGAGGCTTGGAGTTCAGATCGGCTTATGAGGGATTTCGACTTGGAAATTCTTGAGGATCTAAATGACACCCCATTTATATTTTTGAAACGACATATAAATGATGCACAAAAGCATCTATTAGGTTTTGAGTATTTGTTGATGAATGCGCATGGTATGAATAGCATGCCAGATTATTGGCATTATTTAGAGACCTTATTGCAACTTGGAAATGATGATAGCAAAATTGACAAGATTATCGAGAAGGTTTCAACCATCGCTATAACTGAAGAGAAAAAGTTAAATGAGTTTATCCTTTACAATACACTCAATTCGACATTTAGGAGGTTCGACTTCCCTTATCACAAAACAAATTTTACTGAGGATGATCTAATTAGATTCTCCGAAGCATTTAAGGCGCGAAAAATGCCTAAAGAGGTCAAGACTTTCGAATATCCATTTATTAAGGAATTGATCAATTCGTGTAAAATGGAGAAAAGCCCTCAAAGTCTCAGGAAGTCACGAAAGTATTATGCCTCTATATTGAGAGAGGCATACGAGCAACGAAACTTTTTTCAGCATCAAGCTCTCGCTAATCAAAAATCCTTAATTAAGTTGCGACATACTTTTCCCTGGATAATTCAACGATTCCGTTGGGCTATCTTCGATGAAATTAGATTACACGACAAGGCTTCTTTTACTGAAGTAGTAGATATACTTTATAAAAAGGGAATTCAGCTTTGTAGATGATTTTGTAGCCATCCCGGAACTGCGGAACCTAACGTAATCCTTGGGCTGATAACTGATTTTTTCAGAAAACAAATTTCGAACCACGGAACCAAACGTCATCCTTGAGCTGATAAGCAGGCCCAGAAAGGATCTTGACCACCTTAAAAAGCAAAAGGTCGGAGATATCTCCGACCTTTCCGCTTTTGTGCCCAGAACTGGATTCGAACCAGCACACCCTTGCGAGCGCTGCGACCTGAACACAGTGCGTCTACCAATTTCGCCATCTGGGCAACTGTTTTCCGTGTCAGGGAGTGCAAAGGTAGACATTTCTCTCAATCTTCCAAATTTTTCTTAAAAATTCTAAAACAACCACACCCCGTTCATCATCGCCACCCCACAAGTCGTCTCAAAAGAATTGACGTAGTTGTCAGGAGTCCGGCGCCACCACTGGCCCCACATCAGACCATTGGAGTTGCGGTAAGCCCAGGCTTCGGCGGCGTTGTAATTAAGCCACGCGCCATAAGTGCTTTGTAAGCCCTGATCGCGGACGAACTTACAAGCCCAGCGTGCGAAGATAGCTTTGAACCCCTGGCAGTCGTCACAGTCATATTCATCCGGCAGAAGGCCTTGGGAATTGCACATATTCGTCTTCGTGTAGTCCATTGCTTTAGCGGCCATAGATTTGTAATTCCCGGAAGGGTAGGAGCTATGCAGCATACTACACGCGCCAATAAAAGTACCCTGTGTATAAGTACGGGCGCCTTCTGTAATCGTACCCGCGGCATTCATGGCGCCTTTTACCTCGCCGGAGCTGGAAACATAGAGTTTACTCACCATCCAGTCGATGATCATTTTGGCTTTATTCCGGTAGTTCACATCACCGGTAGCCTGATAGAGGTACATAGCGCAAATAGCCGCCGGCGCATTCACACAGGCGTTTTTAGTATTGTTGGCAGTTGTCCACCAAAGACCACCACCAAGATTCGTATCCCACGCGCGGTTCCAGACCATGTCAAAGTTGTTCTTCGCCATATCTTTCATACCACCATCGTTGGTGATCTGAAAAGCGCGGATGCACATCAGGGCGCCCCAGATCACGTCATCGTTGAAGGTATTGGAGCTCCATAAGAGACCGTAGGCATCCCGCATGCCGTTGTAGAGATAGATCATCTTATTCCGCAGATCAGCGTCGTTGTTGACTGTATACGCATCAATCAGCGTCTCAATAGCCTCCGCCGTCCTCCAGAAATCCATTCTGCCGGTACGGGTGACGTCTGAGTAGTAATAAGACTTGTAAGAAGGACCATAAGTGCCATACTGCACATAAAACGCATTGTTATAGCACTGCATCGCTAGCAAAGCTTCCGAACGGGTAGGCTGTGCAGAAGCGACGGTAACAACAGCTTTAGTGGCATCAGCAGGAGATAATTTTTCAGCATCTTTTTTCCCGCAGCTGGTCATAGCAAGGACAAAGAGCATTAACAGTGGAATTCTCATGTTTTTCATTTTTTATGAGTGAAGGGTTTTATAACGTGATTCGTGGAAACGTGGGTTTTCGATCTGCTACAATAACAAGACAGCCGGGAGCAAAAAATTCCTTACAGACAATAAAAAAAAGCCGCTCCCTGAGAAGGAAGCGGCTCTGAAAAACATATGCAAATAGGCTTAAACAGCTACATTGAATTCTCTCAGTGTGTCGTTCAGACTGGTTTTCAGGTCTGTAGATGCTTTACGCTGACCGATGATCAGTGCACAAGGTACCTGGTATTCGCCGGCAGGGAATTTCTTGGTGTAAGAACCTGGAATTACCACGCTGCGTGCTGGTACACGGCCTTTATATTCAACTGGTTCCGGACCGGTTACATCGATGATCTTGGTGCTCTTGGTCAGTACTACGTTAGCGCCCAGTACCGCCTCTTTTTCCACGATCACACCTTCTACCACGATGCAGCGGGAGCCTACGAAGCAACCATCTTCGATGATCACCGGACCTGCCTGCAGCGGTTCCAGTACGCCGCCGATACCCACGCCACCGCTCAGGTGCACATTTTTACCGATCTGCGCGCAGGAGCCTACGGTAGCCCAGGTATCCACCATGGTGCCCTCGTCAACATAAGCGCCAATGTTTACGTAAGATGGCATCAGGATAGCTCCTTTACCAATAAAAGCGCCGTAACGGGCTATAGCATGAGGCACAACACGTACGCCCAGATCCTTGTAGCGGGATTTCAGTTTCATTTTATCATAGAACTCGAATGGTCCGAGATCTATGGTTTCCATTGGTTGAATAGAGAAATACATTAAAATGGCCTGTTTAACCCATTCATTTACCACCCATCCGTTCTCTCCAGGTTCTGCTACTCTGCTCTTGCCTTTGTCTACAGCTTCGATCACACATTTTACAGCATCACTATATTGTGATTCCTGTAATAAAGCGCGGTTCTCCCAGGCTGCTTTTACTAGTTCTTTTAGCTCCATCGTTGAAATTTTTTACAAACATAAGGAAAACCTGTTAGTAGTTGCAAGCTGGGGGCGATTGTGTAACTTTACAGCCCTTTAAATGACGCTATGAATATTGCTTTTGACGCAAAACGGGCCTACCAGAATAATACCGGGTTGGGAAATTACAGCCGGACGCTGATTAGCTCCCTGGCAACGTACTATCCTCAGCATAATTATTATCTCTATGCGCCGAAGCTGACAGACATGTACACAACGGAAGCCTATTCTAACATGCAGCTTGTATTACCGGAAAAACGGCTGCACCGCTGGTTCCGCAGTGCATGGAGAAGCAAATATGTGGTAGGGGAACTGGAAGCGAAAGGCATGGACATCTACCACGGACTCAGTCATGAAATCCCGTTTGGCATTCACGAAAGCAGTGTGAAGAGCGTCGTGACCATGCACGATCTTATTTTCGAACGCTATCCCGGACAATACAATCCCATCGATGTACAGACCTACCGGAAAAAGGCGAAATATGCCTGTCAGTATGCAGATAAAGTGATCGCCATCAGCGAACAGACCAAACAGGATCTTATTCAGTTTTATAAAACTCCTGCGGAAAAAATAGAAGTTGTTTATCAGAGTTGTGATGAATCCTTTGCCCTTACACACGATAAAACACGTATCGGGCAGATGAAGGAACAGTATGGACTGCCGGCATCCTACTTTCTGTATGTTGGTTCCATTATTGAAAGAAAGAACCTGATGGGAATTCTGCAGGCCATGCTGCAGTTGAAAGAAGAGATAGACATTCCGCTCGTCATATTAGGCGGTGGCAGTAGTTATAAGAATAAAGCAAAAGCTTTTGCGCAGAAACATGATCTTGCTGACCGGATCATCTGGCTGAATGAAAAAGCCAGAATAGCCGACGCAGACGTACCATTATTATACCAGGGTGCGGAAGCATTGATATATCCCTCTATCTTTGAGGGATTCGGTATTCCCATCCTGGAAGCACTCTGGAGCCGTACACCGGTGATCACCTCTTCCGGTTCCTGCTTCGGAGAAACAGCCGGCGATGCAGCGCTGTATATCAATCCCCTGCAGCCGGCCACGATTGCAGATGCGATGAGGAAGGTACTGAGCGACCAGTCATTCGCAGCGGCAATGAGAACAAAAGGATGGACGCATGCACAACTGTTCAGCCGGGAAAAATGTGCTGCGGCCGTGATGAAGGTCTACGAAAGTTTATAAATTATGATTGATTTTGAAAATGATGTAACGGCATCCCTGCAGGTATTACGCACCGGGGGACTGATCCTCTATCCCACAGACACCATCTGGGGTATAGGTTGCGATGCGACCGACGAAGCGGCCGTTAGAAAAGTATTTGACCTGAAGCAGCGTCCGGAGGCAAAAAGCCTGGTCATTCTGCTCACAGAAGTACGGGACCTGTTGAAATATGTAGCACATACCCCTCCTGATATTGCGGATATTATCGCCGGGTTCGACCGGCCTACCACCGTCATTTATGAAGGAGCGCTTGACCTTGCTCCCAATGTGATCAACAGTGATGGTACCGTTGCCATCCGGATCGTACAGGATACTTTCTGCCGTCACCTTATCAAGCGCCTACGGAAGCCGCTGGTGTCTACTTCTGCAAATATCAGCGGACAGCCCTCGCCGGCATCCTTCGGGGACGTAGACGCGAAAATAAAAGAGGGGGTGGACTATGTTGTTAACTACCGGCAGGATGATATTACGCCCGCAACGCCCTCCCGCATTATTAAGCTCCTGAAAGATGGCAGTGTTCAGGTGATCAGATAAAAAAACTTACTTTTGCCGTTTTACTCATTTATGATCAGCAGAAAGCCTATAGATATTCCCTGTACGCTGCAGGAACGGAAAGTGTTGGAACAGATAGCCTTAGCGGCCCACGAACTGGGTACGCCCTGCTACCTGATCGGCGGCTTTGTGCGGGATAAAATACTGAACAGGCGTACCAAAGATATGGACGTCGTATGCGTGGGAGACGGTATCGCCCTTGCCCATAAAGTGGCTGAATATTTTGATAATGCGAAGGTTAGCTTCTTCAAAACCTATGGCACCGCACAGGTGAAATGGAATGAGCTGGAAATCGAGTTCGTCGGCGCCAGGAAAGAAAGCTACCGCCATGAATCCCGGAACCCTGATGTACAACCCGGTACCCTCAAAGATGACCAGCTACGCCGTGACTTTACCATCAACGCCCTGGCTATCAGCCTGAATGAGGAAGATTATGGCAGCCTGGTGGACCCCTTTGGCGGTATTGCCGATATCGAGGCAAAAATCATCCGTACTCCACTGGAGCCTGCACAGACATTCATAGACGATCCCCTGCGTATGATGAGGGCTATACGTTTTGCGTCACAACTCCAGTTTACTATCTCTGAAGAAGCTTTCAGAGGTATTAAGGAAAATGCAGAACGTATTAAGATCATCTCACAGGAGCGTATCACGGACGAACTGAATAAGATCATGCTGTCTCCGGTGCCTTCCGTAGGTCTCGACCTGCTCTATAAAGCCGGTATTATGAAAATCATACTGCCGCAGATGGTAGACCTGGTAGGGGTAGAAACGGTGGATGGAAAAGGACACAAGGACAATTTCTACCATACCTTACAGGTAGTGGATAATATATCCCGCAATACCAAAGACCTTTGGCTGCGCTGGGCCGCTTTGCTGCATGATATCGGCAAGCCAGCCACCAAACGCTTTGAGCCCGGACATGGCTGGACCTTCCATGGTCACGATGCGGTGGGAGGAAAGATGGTAACCCGTATTTTTACCAAGCTGAAACTGCCGCTACATGAAAATATGCGACTGGTAAAGAAGCTGGTGGAATTGCACCTGCGCCCGATCAGCCTTACCAAAGAGAATATAACCGACTCTGCTATACGCAGATTACTATTCGACGCAGGAGATGATATAGACGGCCTGATGATGCTTTGTGAAGCAGATATCACCTCAAAGAATAAAGCGAAAGTAAAACGTTACCTGGAGAACTTCGAACTGGTGCGCCAGCGCCTGAAAGAAGTGGAGGAGAGTGACCGTATCCGCAACTGGCAACCACCCGTTACAGGAGAATTAATTATGGAGACTTTCGGTCTTTCGCCTTCCAGAGCAGTGGGAGACCTGAAAAATGCTATCCGTGAGGCGATCCTGGATGGGGTGATTCCCAATACCTACGAAGCTGCCTACGCATTCCTTCTCGAAAAAGCGAAAGAGATGGATTTGACACCAGTTAAATAAAAATGTTAATTTAGTAGTGTTAATTAATGTTAACACTGCCTTTTTCAGGATCAGGTGTGAAGTTTGTTTATATTCCGATCTGATCCTGGAAATACCAGATTATTAATAAAATCCTTTATTGTCATGCCTGTTTTGAAATTCAGAGTTTACTGGGAAGAAGATGAAAGTGTGTACAGGGATATTTCCATTAAACCGGACCAGACATTTTTACAATTTCATCAAACTATTTTACAGTCATTCGAATTTGACAATAAACATAAAGCGACTTTTTTCCGTAGCAATGATAACTGGCAACGGGGCAGAGAGATCATTCTTGAACAGGATGGCGCTGCGCGTAAAGTAGAACCACTGTTAATGGAAGATACGCCTATTGCTGCAGCTGTAAAAACACCCAATCAGAAGTTCATTTACCTCTATGACTATGCGAAAAACTGGACATTCCTGGTAGAACTGATCGGTGTATCAAAAGATGAAAACTCCAAAGTAGCATATCCTTTCTGTACAAGGAAAGAAGGCTTAGCCCCCAGCCAGTACGGTACCAAAGGCCTCGTAGGCGACAAACTGGTGGAAATGGAAGAGAAATATGACCTCAACAAAGAAGGCATGAGTGAGGATGGCTTTGGGGAAGAAGGAGAGGAAGATAATACTGATTCGGACGAAGAAGCAGGCGAAGAGAACAGCAACGAAGACATGTATTAGTGAAGACCGTTATTATCATCGCAGGTCCCACGGCGGCGGGCAAAACGGCTAAAGCAATAGAAGTGGCTCAACACTTTGATACAGCCGTTATCTCTGCAGACTCCCGCCAGTGTTATCGTGAAATAAGTATAGGTACAGCAAAACCCAGTCCGCAGGAACTGCAGGCTGTTCACCACTATTTTATTAATTCCCATTCCATACGGGAGGAAGTGAATGCCGGTCTTTATGAAAGACTGGCATTGGACTATGCTGCCGAAGTCTGGAAAGACCGGGACGTTGTGGTGATGTGTGGGGGTACAGGCCTGTATATCAAGGCTTTCTGTGAAGGTATTGATAACATTCCCGCAGCTCCCGCTGAAGTCCGGTCTTCTATCCAGGAGCGCTATGAAAAGGAAGGCCTGGCCTGGCTGCAACAGGAAGTGCAGGAGAAAGATCCTGCGTTTTATGCGGTAGCAGAGATCCAGAACCCGCAGCGCCTCATGAGGGCACTGGAGGTGCTGTATACTACCGGCCAGTCTATTACCAGTTTCAGAACAGGTAATACGGTAAAACGGGACTTTAATATCATCAAAACAGCCATTACGCTTCCTAAAGAACAACTGCACGACAATATTACACGCCGCGTACACCAGATGGTGGCCGAAGGCCTGCTGGAAGAAGTACGGGCTGTGTTGCCTTACCGCAATCATAACGCCCTGCAGACCGTTGGATATAAAGAGGTATTTGATTACCTGGATGGTACACTGAGCTGGGATGAGGCGGTTGAACAGATCGTCATCCATACCCGCCAGTATGCCAAAAGACAACTGACCTGGTTCCGGAAAGACAAGGATTTCAGGTGGTTTGAAGCCGGCGAAGGCTTGCTGGAAGAAGTAGATCAGCTGATCAAAACCTGACCCCACAGGTCAGCGCCATTCTCGTCGTAACACTGGTGATCTGTGCTGCCGGCGGATTCACATAGCCATAATTGTTTGGTAATAGCTCGTAAGGCGTCTCCCGCCGCTGCTGATGTCCTCCTGTAATCAGCGAAAGATCTATATAATAGCCGTCATTAGCCTTATAGCCTACACCCCCGCTGTAATAAGTCCGGGTACCATCAATATTGCTGTCCTTATAAGGACTGCCATACCGGGCAAAGCCAAGCCTTAATGCATAGCAGAGATATTTCAGTTCTGCACCCGCACGAACGTTGTCGGCAGTGCGATAGGTAGCTTTTACCAGTTCACTGTTGTAGTGATTATCCAATGCATTCCCATATTTCAGCTTCATGGAACGATAGTCATCCAGCTCATAATCAACGCTGATGAACCCTTGTGGACGATCAGTATTGCCTCCTGTATTGAACAGTAACACGGCGCTGGCAGTAGCCTTCCAGGGCGTTCTGAGACTATAGTTGAGATTGTCTTTGTCCGATTGGGTGGTATCATCGACCATATAGACCGTAGATGCCGTTACCACACCGGCCGATTTGGTATCAGTCAGCATTTCCGTCTGATAGTCCTTATTCACCCCATACCAGGTGGGCGATTGCAGGGTAAGGCCCAGGTTGAGCGGAAGGACCGGTTTATAGATACCCCCTAATTTCAGATTGACGCCTATACCGTTTGTCGTAGTGGTTTGTGTTACCTTGAAATAGTTCAGGTCAGCATGCACCGGGTTGATATTCGTTTCTGTCCAGATGTTCTGCTGTCCCTGTTTGATAAAGTCAAAATTCATACTACCCCCGAGGAACAGCTTGTCACTGCGCTGCTTTCCGAACACAAGGGCCAGTTCTGTAACGCCTCCATGAGCAATGGTATGATTGGATTGATGCACCAGCACACTGTAGTCGTCCGCTTCAGCAGCAGACGTAAACTTATATTGATCGCCGTCCCTGTGGGGATTAATCAGGTAAGTCTGGTAGGCCAGGGTAGCGGTATGCCTGAGCGTTACATCCTCTCCGGCGGATAATAAGGCGTCAGGGTTTTTTACATGGGCATTGTCTGCCTGGATAAAATAGTTGAGCGACTGGGAGGAATTGGCGATGCTTCCCTGGTAGAATACATCGTCCCGGAAGTTGTTCGTCCTGTTTACGCCCATGGCAAAGACCAGGGGGCGCTCTTTTTCCTTGCTGCGTATCAGTAGGGTGAAATTGTCAAATTTCAGGCTTCCCTTTTTAGCATTGTCTTTATTGCCAAGATAAGTGTCGGTATTTTTAATGTGCTGATAGCCAATAGAAAAGGAAAGGTCATTATGCTGGAAAAAACCGGCGGCAGCAGGATTCACATAGATCGCAGCTATTTCCCCTCCCAATGCGCCTGTAGCGCCTCCGATGGCTTGTCCGCGGGCTGAGCCGACGGATATGTCGCTGCTGAATTTTAGTGCCTCCTGTAATGTTTGCGCGGTAACAGGATACGCCATCGCCGCTAAGGCAACAGCCAGTAATAGTGACAGTTTGTAAGTCATAGGTTTGTATAGCCGGCGCAAAAATAGAGAAAAATGAGTTGATCTCTCCTCCATTCATAAAAAGGGCGTCCACGATAAGCGGACGCCCTTTTTAAATAGCATATGTTTTACTGACCGGATTAGAATTTCCAGCCAAAAGTAGCATTGATATTTGCTTGTTTGCTGTCGATCGTTGCAGGAGCCGGTGTTGTATAGTGGTCAGCCGGATCAGCATTGGATGACAGAACATAAGGCTGGTTGGTGAAAGTATTACTACCGTATACCAGGCCCAGGTCCAAATAGAAACCACGGTTCCTGTAGCCAATACCACCGGTAAAGTACTCGCGCTTACCATCAATAGCACTGTTCTTATAAGGACTTGCATACAGCGCATAACCCAGTCGGAAAGCGATAACATGCAGCTTTAACTCGCCACCCACGCGGATATTGGATGCTCCCTGGTAAGTGGATTTGATAGCCTGATTACGCTGGTCGGAATCTTCCTTGTCAAAGCTGTTGTCGTTCCGGAAACGCATTTTCATGGAAGCATAGTCCATGTATTCATAGTCGAAGGTGATGAAACCTGTCGGCTTCCTGGTGTCGGCTGAAGGAGCGAACAGGAAGGCCGCGCTCAGTATTCCTTTCCAGGGAGTTCTCACAGTGTACTTTGACTCATCTTCAAAACCATCATTGGTATCGGTAGAGGAGGAGGACAGTACGCCCAGCGTCTTGGTAGAGGCGGTCATATCTGTTCTGTAGGTATCTGTGAAGCTGATCCAGGAAGGAGAGTGGAAGGCCGCACCCAGGCTTAAGGCTTTAACAGGTTTGTAGATACCACCGATCTTGAGGTTGATACCGGTTCCTTCTGATCTGAGATGCTCGGTAACATCAAAACTGTTGAGGTCTGTCGGCACCGTATTCTGGTTTGTTTCCTTCCATGTCCTTGAATTTTTGTAAGTCATGGTCGGAATATTCAGACTACCACCCAGGTATAACTTATCATCATAGTTAGCTGCGAAAGCGAATGCCACATCATAGGCGCCGCCTTTTGCATCAACGATATTCTCCTGTTTTACATTGATACTGCGGTCCTGTGCCTGCGCCGCAGAATAGAAGGTGCCGTCAGGCTGGTTGTTATTGTCCGTATAAGGAGAAATAAGCCCTGTCTGATAAGCCAGCGCAGAAGTGTGGGCAAGGGAGCCGATCGTCTGACTGCCGCCTAGCTGTTGATCCGGGTTGGTAACGCCGGCAGCTTCTGCGTCCAGGTAATAATTCAGCGACAGGGAGGAACTTGTATTGGTGCCCGTATAATAGATGCGCTGATTGTAATTCTGCGTACGGTTCAGACCCAATCCGAAGCTGAAGTTCTGCCATTTACTTTCCGGCTTTTTCCTTCTGCCACCAAAGATCAGGGTCACATTAGAAATAAGCGGAATGAACTTATTATCGTCACCTTTCGTATTCAGGTAAGTGCCGGTGTTGGAAATATTCTGAAAACCAACAGTAAAAGAGAAATCATTTGTTCTGAAGAAACCAACGCCTGCCGGGTTGACATACAGGGAAGAGGCCTCTCCTCCCAATGCGCCTAAAGCGCCGCCTACGGATTGTCCTCTTGTTGTACCTGAAGGTGCAGTCGTGCTGAATCGTAAAGCATCGTCTATTGTTTGTGCCTGCAGGGATATACAGGTTCCCGTCAATGCCAGTGCGAACACCATTCTTTTAATCATCATAGTAGAATTAAGGGTTAAAAAATACCCTGGCTTTTGACCAGGGTACATTTCGTAGAATATCAATGATCAAATCATTTTAGGTATTAGTTCCTTGATCTGCCTGCGCGACCACCGCCGCCGCCACCACCGATGGAACCACCACCGCCGCCACTGGATCTTGGCGTATAGGATGGAGCCGGTGTATAAGAACGCTGTGGTTGCTGCGCTGGCTGGAATGACCTGGTAGGAGGATTGTAAGAGCCACTGGTGCGGCCACCGCCATCACTACCTACAGGACGTTCGCCGGAAGAAGGCGTAAATGAACGTCTTGGTGTGTAATAACCATCAGGGTTATTTCTGCTACCGGTAGTAGGACGATCTACTACACGTCCGCCAGGATCAGTAGTACCCGAACCCCTTCTGGCAGGAACATAGTCTGTTCTGGTTGTACGACCACCAGGATTTGGCGTTGTACCACCAACTACTCTGCCGCCTGGGTAAGATGTACCAAAGCTGCCGCGTGTACGACGTCCCGGAGAAGAATAACCGTAGTAGCCTCCGTGACCACCGTAGTAGCCTGGATAGTAGCCACCATAATATCCGCCATAGTACCATGGGTTGTATGACCAGCTGCTATACCACGGACTGTACCAAGGATTGTAACCCCAGCCATAACCGAAGCCTATGCTGATAGAAGGACCCCAGAAAGAACTGTAGTAAGGTGAACCCCAGCCATAGCCTCCACCATAGCCGTAGTAGCTGCTGATACCCCAGCCACTGCCGTAGTAAGGACTACCGTAGTAGGGGCTGCCATAAGCACCGGAATAGACATTAGGTGAATAGTAGTCGTAGTAAGAACCCTTATAGTTATTGTTGTTAAACATGTCTATACGACGTGAATAATCCCCCTGGTCTTCATCATCATATGTAACATAAGTACCACCGTCACCAGCAGCATCAGTTGAACTAACGTTATCGTTATTTTGATTATTGCTTGCGGCATAAGTGGGTTTAACTCTCGGAGAGTAGTACACATCGTCCGGTGTTTGTGTGGTTTTATATGCTGACGAACAACTGCTTAGAATAAACAGCGCCAGTGCAGCGAGGTAAGGAACTGATTTCATTTTCGGAATTTTTAGCCTGATTTCTATAGTAAATTTACACTATTTTTAACGTAAAGAACGGTTAATGCTACAATAATATCTAGCCACTCATAATATTTTACCAAACTGTTTGCACGTTTCTGATTTTCATGTAGGTTTGTGACATTTTACCTTTTGGTAATATATCCAGTACAAATATTAAGCCAAATTCAGATTTGATTTTAAATATATGTACCGGCCATGATTATAAATATTTCAACACTATATGAGTAAAGAGATCACAGCCCGTTCTGAAGATTATTCACAATGGTATAATGATTTGGTTCTGAAAGGAGGATTGGCAGATTATTCTGCGGTGAAGGGATGTATGGTGATCAAGCCATACGGTTTTGCACTTTGGGAAGGCATGAGAGATGTGCTGGACAAAAAATTCAAAGACACCGGACACCAGAACGCTTACTTCCCCTTATTCATTCCTAAAAGCTTCCTGAGTAAAGAGGAAGATCATATTGAAGGCTTCGCAAAGGAATGCGCCGTTGTAACACACCACCGTCTGATGAAAAATCCGAACGGTAAAGGTGTCGTGGTAGATCCTACCGCTAAATTGGAAGAAGAGCTGATCGTTCGTCCTACTTCTGAAACGATCATCTGGAATACATATAAAGACTGGATCCAGTCTTACCGTGACCTGCCGCTGCTGATCAACCAGTGGGCAAACGTAGTGCGTTGGGAAATGCGTACCCGCCTGTTCCTGCGTACCGCTGAATTCCTCTGGCAGGAAGGTCATACCGCGCATGCTACTGCTGAAGAAGCAATTGCGGAGACCGAGCAGATGCTGG
Source organism: Chitinophaga filiformis (assembly GCF_900102545.1). Taxonomy (GTDB): domain Bacteria; phylum Bacteroidota; class Bacteroidia; order Chitinophagales; family Chitinophagaceae; genus Chitinophaga; species Chitinophaga filiformis. The sequence continues at coordinate 1,191,103 of NZ_FNBN01000003.1, forward strand.
AAGTGTATGCTGACTTCGCCGAGAACTATATGGCAATGCCGGTAGTAAGAGGAGTTAAATCGCCTGCTGAACGTTTTGCAGGTGCTATCGACACTTATTGTATCGAGGCCCTGATGCAGGATGGTAAGGCCCTGCAGGCAGGTACTTCCCACTTCCTGGGACAAAACTTCGCTAAGGCGTTTGATGTGCAGTTCTCCAATAAAGAGAACAAACTGGAATACGTTTGGGCTACTTCCTGGGGTGTGTCCACCCGTCTGATCGGTGCACTGGTAATGGCGCACAGCGATGACGACGGTCTGGTGCTGCCTCCACGCATCGCTCCTTTACAGGTAGTGATCGTGCCTATTTATAAAGGTGATGAACAGAAGGCAAAGATCGACGCAAAAGTACATGAGATCATGGCCGACCTGAAAAAAGCCGGTGTCCGTGTAAAATACGACGACAGCGACAACGCACGTCCAGGATGGAAATTTGCAGAATATGAAATGAAGGGCGTACCTGTGCGTATTGCACTGGGTGCCCGCGATCTGGAGAACAACGTGGCTGAGGTAGCCCGTCGCGACTCCAAAACAAAGGAAAGCCTGCCACTGGATGGCTTGGCTGCACGTATCGGTACACTGCTGGAAGATATTCAGCAGCAGATGTACAACAAGGCGCTGGCCTTCCGTGACGAGCATATTACACCTGCTGATACCATGGAGGAATTTGAACGCCTGCTGGAAGAAAAAGGCGGCTTCATTTCTGCTCACTGGGATGGCACCACAGAGACGGAAGAAAAGATTAAGGAGCGCACTAAAGCAACAATACGTTGCATACCTTTAAACAACAAACAAGAGGCAGGTACCTGTATCCTTACAGGCAAGCCTTCTACGCAAAGGGTTTTATTTGCCCGCGCATATTAAATAACAAGATTTTCCGGTAGTGCCAGCCAGACAAGCTGGTACTGCCGGTTTTATTGTCAAAATCCGACTCGTCCTGATGCCTAAGATCCGTTATATATTTTTATGGTGGATACTAATGGTTCTGAGCATTGGCCAAGCCCTTGCTCAGGGGCTGATGATCCGTAATTACAACGTAAAAGACGGTCTGGCAAACGCTACGGTCTACGATGCGGTGCAGGATAAAGAAGGATTTATCTGGTTTTCTACCCCTACCGGCGTCAGTAAGTTCGACGGCAAACGCTTCCGTAATTATTCCAAAAAAGACGGACTCACAGACAACGACGTCGTAAAACTTGCTGCCGATTCAAAAGGACGCGTCTGGTTTTTTACTCTCAACGGCTTACCTTCTTTCTTTTGGAATTATACCATTCATACCAGTCAGAATGACTCCTCCCTGTATGTGGATGCCCGCGGACTATACATGCAGTATATGTTCGAAGACTATGCGGGATTCATCTGGTTCCTGAATACGGGTAACCGTATTATTCAATACAGCGGGAGAAAGACTACTTACGACAAACTGGGCGCCAAGCGCGCCGACCTGTTCTACTTCCTCCGTAACGATACTATTTTTAAACCCCGGCAGTCCTACTTCAATCTGCCTGACCTGAAAGATGTCGATAGCGCTGATCAGAAAATATCAAATGTGTGTTCTTTTCCCCTTGATCAGGAGACAGTCCGGCGTATACGGAAGCAACCGGTGATCATCGTGGATAATAACCTCTATCTATACAATAACAAAGAAACCGTTTGTTTTCTCAAAGGAAGCGACTGGGGCATCAAGGATGAGATCAGTAACATTTGTGTAGATAACGATAACCTGTGGATAGGCACCCCGAGAACACTTTATTATCTGAAAGGATTTTTCCGTGGCGAAAAGAAGCCCGTCAAATTATTGCAGAACCATTATATCACTTCGCTGCTCAAAGACAGAGATGGGAATATCTGGATCACAACATTCGGAGATGGTGTTTATAACATACCCTACAAGAATTTTTACTTTAACTATCTCGACAATACGAATGGCCTGTTTTCACACTCCATTTTCAGTATCTGCAAGGACCAGAAGACCGGCCTGCTGCTGATAGGACAGAACGCCGGCGTATTGAATACGATAGACAGCAATAACAGATACCGTCAGTTCAACCTGGATACCAGCAGTGGGCGCAACAGTATCCTCAGCATCCAGCCCTATAAGCCAAACGAAATGCTGATCGGTGCTGATAACGGATTATACTCATTCAATACCGTTCTGCAGCGAAAAACATTGCTGCAACGTGTGAATACACTTAAGGATGTGGATATCAGTCCCGGTGGCAAAATACGGATAGCTGCCAAAAACCAGGTGATCTGTGACGGTTATAAAATTGATAAAGAGGATGAGCTGCTCACCTCTATAGCCTGTATCAATGACTCTGCTTATTACGTCGGTTCCAACGCCGGCCTGTTCTATGGCAGCGATGGCACGCGTGCATTGAAAATACGGAGCACCAGACCTGCTTTGCATTTAAGCATAAAAGACCTGAAATGGATCAATGGCGAACTCTGGGTCGGTACCGCCGATCACGGAATATACGTGTTCAGGGCAGATAACAGCCTGGAAGCACATCTGAGCACAGCAGATAAACTGGTCAGCGATATTTGTCAGCAGCTCTACTACGATGGTATAGGCCGCTTGTATGTTGCGACCAATAAAGGCGTTTCCGTTATAGACGCACAAACAAAAAGACTCATCCGCAATATCACCTCCAACGACGGTCTGATGAGTGATGATGCGCGGGGAGTATATTATCATAAGGGGATTTTATATATAGCTACTTCCAATGGACTGAGCTATTTCAATGATGCGAAGATGCCGGTAGATACAGTACCGCCGGCTATTTATCTGAATCATGTGCGGTATGGCGACAGCTCTTACCTGCCTGGCAAACAGTTTGTGCTGATGTACAAGCGGAAGGCCTCATTTGAGGTGGAATTTGGCGCGATTGCCTATGACCTGCCTGAGCTGGTAGAGTACCAGTACAACTTTTCAAGCGATACCTCAAGTGGATGGATCACGACAATGTCTAATATCGTACCTTTCCCGGACCTGCAGCCGGATACCTATCAACTGCAGATCAGGGCCAGGAAATATAGAAGTAACTGGAGTCGGCCGGTGGTCATTACTGTTACTATCCTGCCGCGCTGGTATCAGCAATGGTGGGCACGGGGTGTTCTGATACTGCTGGGATTAATACTGATGGCCTTCGTGTTAAGGGATGTGATCAGAAGGATACAGCGGGCAGAGATGAGGAAGACCGAGTATAACCGGCGGATAGCAGAACTGGAGGCCAAAGCGCTGACAAACCAGATGAATCCTCACTTCATCTTCAACTCCCTGAATTCAGTACAGCACCTGATCATGGAAAAAGAGGAGAAGCAGGCATTGAACTTCCTGGCAGATTTTGCCACCCTGATGCGGCAGATGCTGAACAACTCCCGGAAATCATTTATATCGCTGGAAGAAGAAATTGCCTTCCTGACACGGTATATTGAACTGGAGAAGATCCGTTTTGCGAATGTGTTTACGTATCACTTCCTGCTGCAGGATGACCTGAAAGATTATACGATCTATATACCGCCCATGATTATACAGCCGATTGTAGAAAATGCCATTAAGCACGGACTGGCTCCGAAAAATGGAAGCGGGCGACTGGAAGTAAAACTGGTGCTCCGCGAGGATATGTTATACTGCTCCGTAGATGATGACGGGATCGGGTGGGACCGTGCCAATGAGATCAAAAGCGGGCGATTGGTAAGGCATGAATCCACCGCTCTGAGCGTGATTAGGGAAAGGTTGCAGATTATAAAATCTTTTAATGGAAATGTTGGAAAGTTAGAAATTATTGATAAATTTAAGTCTGGTTTCGGCAATAAGGAGGGTACCCTGGTTGAAATTCTGATTCCCATTGTTAAGATGTTATGAGTAATATTAAAGCTGCGATCGTAGACGATGAAGTCCGCAACATCCATATTTTGCGAAATATTCTGGAGAATTACTGTAAAGATGTTACGGTAGCGGGTGAGGCGCAGAACATTCATGACGCGGCGGAAATGATCAAGAATACCCAGATAGACGTTTTGTTTCTGGATATTGAAATGCCGCCCCATAATGGCTTCCAGCTACTGGAAATGTTCCCTGTGTTGAACTTCGAAGTGATATTCATTACAGCCTTTCAGGAATATGCATTGCAGGCGATCAAATTTGCTGCGTTGGATTATCTGCTCAAACCTATCAAGGTGAGTGAGGTGGAGGATGCTTTGGAAAAAGTGAAGAAGAGCAAAAAAGGCCGCCTGAATGAACTGGCTTCTATCCTTAAGGACTACGTTAAGAACAATGACAATGCTTTCTCCAAGATAGTCATCCCCGTTAATGACGGTTACAACGTTATCGATCTGAAAGATATCATTTACTGTGAAGCATTTGACAGCTATACCAAAATACAGCTGATCAATAACGTGTCACATCTTATCTCCAAATCACTGAAGGAGTATGAAGAAATGTTGTCAGATAAGGGTTTCTATCGTGTACATAAATCCTTCCTGATCAACATTCACCATATTGTCAAGATCATCAAAGGTCTGGGTACCGCTGTTGTCATGAGCGACCAGAAAAACATCCCGATTTCTTCCCGTAAGAAAGACGAGTTCTTCGCACAACTGAAAGGGGTGATCAATTTGTAAGCGATTATCATTTATTGTTATTAACTGCTGCCGCCATAAGGGGGCTTTTGGTGTTTATGTGTTCCTGGTTTTATTATCATCGGCGTTGTAATCATTAATTGTTATGAACAAACGTCCCGGGGTGAAATCTCGGGCTACAAACCACCCGGGGTTGAAAACCCCGGGCTACAAACACCACGACCCCTATGGGGTCGATTGATTTTTTGTTTCCCGGTTTTATTATCATCGGCGTTGTAATCATTAATTGTTATGAACAAACGTCCCGGGGTGAAATCTCGGGCTACAAACCACCCGGGGTTGAAAACCCCGGGCTACAAACACCACGACCCCTATGGGGTCGATTGATTTTTTGTTTCCCGGTTTTATTATCATCGGCGTTGCATTCATTAATTGTTATGAACAAACGTCCCGGGGTTAAAAACCCCGGGCTACAAACACCACGACCCCTATGGGGTCGATTGATTTTTTGTTTCCCGGTTTTATTATCATCGGCGTTGTAATCATTAATTGTTATGAACAAACGTCCCGGGGTTGAAACCCCGGGCTACAAACAACACGACCCCTATGGGGTCGATTGATTTTTTGTTTCCCGGTTTTATTGTCATCGGCGTTGTAATCATTAATTGTTATGAACAAACGTCCCGGGGTTTTCAACCCCGGGCTACAAACACCACGACCCCTACGGGGTCGATTGATTTTTTGTTTCCCGGTTTATTATCATCGGCGTTGCATTCATTAATTGTTATGAACAAACGTCCCGGGGTTGAAAACCCCGGGCTACAAATAACACGACCCCTATGGGGTCGATTGATATTTTGTTTCCCGGTTTTATTATCATCGGCGTTGTAATCATTAATTGTTATGAACAAACGTCCCGGGGTTAAAAACCCCGGGCTACAAACAACACGACCCCTATGGGGTCGATTGATATTTTGTTTCCCGGTTTTATTATCATCGGCGTTGTAATCATTAATTGTTATGAACAAACGTCCCGGGGTTAAAAACCCCGGGCTACAAACAACACGACCCCTATGGGGTCGATTGATATTTTGTTTCCCGGTTTTATTATCATCGGCGTTGTATTCATTGATTGTTATGAACAAACGTCCCGGGGTTGAAAACCCCGGGCTACAAACACCACGACCCCTATGGGGTCGATTGATGTTTGTTTCCCGGTTTTATTATCATCGGCGTTGTAATCATTATTGTTATGAACAAATGTCCCGGGGTTGAAACCCCGGGCTATAAACAACACGACCCCTATGGGGGCGATTGATATTTTGTTTCCCGGTTTTATTATCATCGGCGTTGTATTCATTGATTGTTATGAACAAACGTCCCGGGGTTGAAAACCCCGGGCTACAAACAATACGACCCCTATGGGGTCGATTGATTTTTTGTTTCCCGGTTTTATTATCATCGGCGTTGTAATCATTAATTGTTATGAACAAACGTCCCGGGTTAAAACCCCGGGCTACAAACACCACGACCCCTACGGGGTCGATTGATTTTTTGTTTCCCGGTTTATTATCATCGGCGTTGTAATCATTAATTATTATGAACAAACGTCCCGGGGTTAAAAACCCCGGGCTACAAACAATACGACCCCTATGGGGTCGATTGATGTTTTGTTCCACGGTTTTTATTACGACCGGCGTTGTATTCATCAATTGTTATGTTGGTTGTAATGTACTCTTTCATATAGCCGGCCTAATATAATTGAGGAGGCCGTACGCAGGCGAGCGGGCAGGTGGGAATCACTGGCCTTAGTTATTTGAAGTGCTGACGCGCCCTACCAGGGGTTTAATAAACATTCCGAAGCTAATCCGCCTTCCCGAGGCCCAATGTTAAGGAACTTCAAAGAACTACAGCCAGTGATCCCAGCCTGCACCGTGAGCCAAGTAGGCCGGCACAATAATCGCCATCAGCCTAAGAAGCATTCGCTGCATTGAGTCCCAGCCTGCACCGTGAGCAGTAAGGCCGGCGCAATAATAGCTGTCGACCTGATAAAAAAAGAAAGTCCCGGAACATTCCCGGGACCCTCTCTCCTTAACCTATAAACCTATATGAAAACGTTAGAACTCTGCTCCATTAGCAAGGTCGATATTATAGTAGTACACACCGTTTAGCTCCGGGTACACCCCCTCTACCTGCACTTTCTTCTGCTTATCCAATATCCTCCTCAGATCCTCTACTGAATTCACCGGCTGCCCGCCAGCTTTCAGAATAATGAAAGACTGTTTCATGTTAGTTTGTTTCTTGAGAATACCACCACTGATGTTATCTACATACACACCACCACGAATACCCAGTTTAGCCGCATCGGCCTTATCAAGCGTAATCAGGTCAGCACCTAACGCATCCAGTACATTGGTCTTAACGATATCCGTATTACCATCTGCATTTTTAAGAATGGTGCTGGTAGTATATGACTTATTATTACGCATATAGCTGATGCTGATCTTGTCGCCTGGTTTGTAACGGGCGATCTGCTCTGTCATCTGTGGAATAGAAGGGGTTTCTATACCATTGATACCAGTGATCACGTCGCCTTTCTTAATACCCGCTGCAGCAGCAGAACCGGTTTCCTGTACACCTGTAACGGTCACACCCACGATATCTCTTCTGATACCTGCTTCCGCCCATCTTTCTTCCGGAATGCTGGTAGGATCCTGGTAGTAGATACCCAGGTACGCACGTTGTACGTTACCATATTTCATCAGGTCATTCACCACTTTCTTCACCAGGTTCACCGGGATAGCGTAGGAGTAACCAGCATATGCACCGGTAGGAGAAGCGATGGCAGAGTTGATACCGATCAGTTCACCCGCAGTGTTGATTAACGCACCACCACTGTTACCCTGGTTCACTGCAGCATCTGTCTGGATGAATGATTCGATAGCATTTCTTCTTACCTGTTTATTTATACCGATGGTACGGGCTTTAGCACTTACTATACCCGCAGTAACGGTGGTTTCCAGGTTTAAAGGATAACCCACTGCCAGTACCCACTGGCCTATCTCCACGTCGTCGGAGTTACCATACAGCAGGTAAGGAAGATTTTTTGCGTCAATCTTAATCACTGCCAGGTCAGTATTCGGGTCGGTACCAATTACTTTGGCTTTGTAAGTTTTGTAGTTGTTGAGTGTTACGGCTATTTCATCCGCATCGTCCACTACGTGGTTGTTAGTGATGATATAACCATCGTCGGAGATCAGCACACCGGAACCGGAGGCCATCTGACCTGGGACATAGTATTTACGTCCGCCGCCTTCACCCTGGAATTCATCACCGAAAAAGTCATCGCCAAAAAGGTCCTGTAACACACTTCTCCTTCTCTGGAGATTGTTCGTCACCTGACGGGGATTGATCTTTGTCTTGATATGTACTACACCAGGTACAGCTATTTTAGCGGCCTGGCTAAAATCGGTAGGAGGCGTTGCATTCTTTACTTCGGCACCAGGCATGTAGCTGGTGTAATTTACCGGAATGTTTTCTGATCCATTTTGATAGGGGCCTGCCTGCCGGGGTTGGTACCTGTTGTACGCATAGATGCTGGCAACAGCAGTTGCCGCGCTGATTAGTACAGTTGCCGCAATTTGCCGGAATTTCATATGTTTCGTTGTTTAAAGTTTAAATTTTATAAGGAATGAATATCAATTTGCATGCCTTGTGATACAAATTTAAGGGGGCACGCCACTGAACAAGAACCACTCCTGTTACTTTAACACATTTTTATATGAATAGTTAATATGATCTTAACGCCGGTACTGACAGATTGTTGTTTTTCATGACAAGATTGTAGGCATTTACACGCCGGGAACAGACATTGTTGCAGGCCTGATACCCGGTGGTAGGGACGGCATCCAACGGATTATCCGCTGATGCCACCGGACCATAATGACGCTTATAATCCTGTCAGGAACTGCATGGTATCTACACCATCCGCATAATCTGACAGGGAGGGCTGCTGCGCCATTCCAAAGGGAGTGAAGCCATGTCCGACAATACATTGAAGGTCATTATTTCCCTTCAGCTCTTCACGCAGCATGGCAGCATCGGTATAATAGCTGTAATGCAGCACGCTGATAGGAGAAAAAACAGCAGCAGATTCCTGCAGAATGATATTGTCGTTCGTGAGGTATGCAGTATTGCTCAGCAGCACCAGCGCCAGGTTATAGTCGTAGTTGTTCTTATACTTATGATGATCTGCCAGGTAGGAGTATTTGCGGAGAGCTTTCAGCAGCGCCTCGAAATCGTAGTTTTCCGGAACGAAGATGCTGGTTACGTTCCTGCAGCCCAGACCAAAGTAAAGCATGACATCATCTGCCAGTGCTTCCAGTTCGGTAGCTGTTTCAGTTCCATCCAGCACGGCTACGGAAGTCCGGTTCCTGCGGATGATATGTGGATATTTGGCAAAGTAGTATTCAAAGTAACGGGCAGAATTGTTGCTGCCGGTAGCAATATAGGCGTCGCAGTTCTTCAGTATGTCCTGTACCTGGGTCTGCTCAGCATATTCAGGATACCATTCCTTGACTTTGTCAATGACATGCTGCATCAATATCGTATCTTTGGAAGAGAGCTTCAGGCGTACCTGATGCCCGCTAAGAAAGCCGCAGAGCCAGTCGTGGAAACCTACCAGCGGAATATTGCCCGCAGCAACTATACCAACCTGACGGGGAGAAGAGACAGGAGCAGTATAAGCAGCCAGCCATTCATTTAAGCGGGATTCGTCCAGGTAATAACGGCAAATGTTTTGCAGGGAAAGATCAATAAACTCGGGAGTAAACCATCCGTTGGCCTGAAAGGCCCTGTCCTTCACTATCTGAAGGTCTGAATCATTGCCTGACAGGTATTGTCCTAAACGTACCAGGGCTGTTACTTTTGCTGAACTGCTCATGAAACTGTATAAATAATTAACTTTTTAAACCTAGATATTCTATTTTTGTCTGCAAAATTAATGGCTTACTACTTAAACAAAAAGTTTATACTATGGCAATAAAGATAACAGACGAATGTATTAATTGTGGTGCTTGTGAACCTGAATGTCCGAATAACGCTATTTATGAGGGTGGTGTTGAATGGGCAATGGCAGATGGTACTACCGTTAAAGGTCCATACGTATTGATGGATGGATCCTCTATGGATGCTGATCAACGTAATGCCCCAATTAGTGTAGACACTTATTATATCGTTCCTAACAAGTGTACAGAATGCCAGGGCTTCCATGAAGAGCCTCAGTGTGCAGCTGTTTGTCCGGTTGATTGCTGCGTTCCTGATGAAATGTACCAGGAAACAGTAGACGAACTGCTCGCCAAGAAAGAAAAATTGCACATCTAATAATATTATTATAAAGGAAGCATAAGGAACTACCCGGTAACTGGTCGCCGAATAGCATCGGAACGCATACCGGAGCTTAAAGGGAAGAAAGGACGTAAACTTTCTTCCCTTTTCTTTTACAGTAAAAAAAATCTACATCCACTAATTTTCTATTAACTTTATCCGCTTATTATTAAATTATATATGAAAAAGAACATCGCCCTGGTTGCCGGCGGATACTCTGGTGAGTATGTGATTTCAGTACAGAGTGCCGCAGTGATAGAAAAGAATATTGACAGCAGCAAGTATAACGTCTATAAGATCTCTATTACCCGTGATGGTTGGAATTACATTGGCACTGAAGGCCAGTCAGTTGCAGTAGACAGGAACGATTTCTCATTGACAATCAATGGTAATAAGATAACATTCGATGCAGTATTCATCGGTATACATGGTACCCCAGGTGAAGACGGTCGTTTACAGGGCTATTTTGAAATGCTGGGCATCCCTTTTACCAGCTGTGGGATGGTAACCTCTGCGCTTACCTTCAACAAGAGCTATTGTAACAAGGTAGTATCCTCCCTGGGTGTCGTAAACGTATCAAAATCAGTGCATATCTTCCGTGATCAGCCTTTTGATACTAAAGAAATACTCCGGGACCTGAAACTGCCGGTGTTCGTAAAACCAGCAGAAGGCGGCAGCAGCATCGGTATGTCCAAGGTCAATACGGCCGAAGAGCTGATGCCGGCTATCGAAAAAGCCTTTAAAGAGGACGTACAGATTCTGATAGAAGAATTTATCAAAGGCAGGGAGATCACCTGCGGTTTATATAAGGCCAATGGAGAATTCACGGTACTGCCGGTGACTGAGATCATCAGCAGCAAGGAATTCTTTGATTATGAGGCGAAATACACGCCAGGCGTAACCAGAGAGGTAACCCCTGCAGAAGCACCTTCTGAGGTGACCAACCTGATACAGGCAACCGCCAGAAAACTGTATGACAAACTGAATTGCAGAGGGATAGTGAGAATGGACTTCATCTGGGAGGAAGCGAACAACCGCCTGTTCTTCCTGGAAGTGAACACCATGCCAGGACAATCAGAAAATAGCCTGGTACCTCAGCAGGTAAGAGCTGCAGGTAAAACCCTGCAGGAGTTTTACGGCACATTAATTGAAGAATGCCTGAGGAAGTAAACAGATCCGAGTTCATCTTAACGTTAAAATATAATCTGTGTTCAATAAAATAACGAACCGCTCTTTCGGCTTTAACCTGCTGGTTGTTGTAGGAATTTTCGCCGTTCTGGGGCTGCTTTTCTTTTCATTACTGGGGGTAATCACAAAGCATGGGGACACCCTGACTGTTCCGGACGTTTATAAGAAAAATATACAGGAAGCCACCATGATCCTCGAAAAAGAAGGATTCAGCGTGGACGTAAGGGACTCGATCTACGTAGACAGTCTGCCTGGCCTGGCCGTATGGGAACAAACACCCGCCAAAGGCTCTATCGTGAAGGTAGGACGTACTATCTATCTGACTATCAACAAAGTAATACCTCCTATGGTGCAAATGCCGGATCTGACAGGGCTGACCTTCCGCAGTGCGGAAATGACCCTGCACAGTCTCAGGCTGAACGTGGGAGATACCATTTATAAACCGGACTTTGCTACCAATACCGTATTACAGCAGCTGCTGAACGGTAAAACCGTAAAACCCGGCAGGGAAGTTCCCGAGGGCAGTAGTATTACCCTCGTACTGAGCAGCGGTACCGGTAACACCGAAAACCCCGCACCAGACCTGATAGGACTCACTTTCCTGGAAGCAAAGGAAACACTGAGCGCCAGCAACCTGGGTCTCGGTACTGTGCTCATTGATCCTTCTGTGACAGATACGGCCAACGCTTTTGTAGTGAGACAAACGCCTCCACGCCGTAACAGCCTGAATGAGCTGAACATGGTAAGAGCAGGAGAGACCATCGACCTCTGGCTGTCAGGTACCCGTCCAACAAAGGATAGCGGTGCTACCCCAGCGCCACCGGCAGCATCACCTGAACAACCAGAATAATCATCGCCAAAATCCGGCAATACTGTAATATTGCTGTATATATCACAAACAAGTAAATAAACAGTCATGGAAAATATAAGCGCAACAGAACTGAAAAAGCGCATGGACAATGGGGAAAGCCTGAACATCGTAGATGTACGGGAACCACATGAGCATGCAGAGTTCAATATCGGAGGTATCCTGGTGCCACTTGGAGATATCCGTGCAATGCAGGTAGATGAGCTGGAAGATCTGAAAGACCAGGAAGTGATCGTGTACTGCCGCAGCGGTGGCCGTAGCGGACAGGCAGCCATGATCCTGGAAACAATGGGTTTTCAGAACGTAAAGAACCTGACCGGCGGTATGCTGGCCTGGCAGGAACAGGTTGGTAAATAACTGATCAATATATCATTTAAATTATGCCTTCCGGCGTGTATGATGCACTCGTGTCATTACGGCCCGGAAGGCGTTTTTAATAGCATCCCCATTGCCTGAAATGCAAGATGATCTATATACAGAGAAAGCTATGCTGACCCGTATTGCTGATGGCGATGAGCATGCTTTCACACAGTTCTTCAGAGCGATTTCTCCGTGGATGGGTCATGTGGTCAGAAAGGTGGTGAAACAGGAGGATGCCGTTCATGAAGTGCTGCAGGAGTTCTTTATCAAATTATGGCTGCACCGGGATAAACTGCCCGCAGTTGAGCAACTGAACGCCTACCTCAAAAGAATGGCCCTGAACGAATGTTTTACCTGGCTGAACCGCCAGGCGCTCTTGCAACAAAGACAGGCAGATATCCGGAACGCCGGTTTAACCACTACAAATGACACAGAGGCCAACCTCTCTTACAGGGAAACCCAACGCATCATTGCCACCGCTGTAAGCGCCCTGCCCACCCAACGCCGCCAGATTTTCGAAATGAGCCGCCAGGAAGGTCTGAACGCGACCGAAATTGCCAATAAACTCAAGCTTTCCCCCAGCTACGTCCGAAATACCATCAGCGCCGCCCTCCAATATATCAGAGAACAGTTGAAACTCGCCGGCAAACTCTGACAACATTTTTTTTCTCCCCGATAGGTACACCCACACTTTTCCCACAGTCTATATAAGTGGAAGCTATTTCCGGCAACACCGGGTACTCCGCCAGACACATGGACGAACAACGTATTCAATACCTGATCAGCGGTTTTCTCGAAGGAAACCTCTCTGCAGCCGAAATGGCTGAACTGGACGATTTCCTGATAGATCCGGCCAACAGGGAGACGTTTGTGGCTACTGCAAGTCGCCTGACAGAGGAAATGCAGGAACAGGCTCCTTTTGATGAAAGCCTGGAACCGGTATTGTCCCGTGTATTGGATGTAGACCGAACACCTGTTACAAGGCCCGGAATAGTACCTTTCCGTTTCTCCTACTGGCGAGTGGCCGCTGTTGTTGTATTGGCAGCCGGTATTGGCGGTTATTTCTATTGGTCGCACAACACATCGAAAGCGCCTCAACTGGCACAAAAGGAAGCAGCTACGCCGGCAGCAATCCTGCCCGGCAGTAACAAGGCGACCCTCATCCTGGAAGATGGCACAACGGTATCGCTTGACAGTACCGGCAATCAGACCATCAGACAGGGAAATACTATTGTACAGCGCAACAACGGACAACTGTTATACAGTGGTCAGCCAGCCACTGCAAAGCTGAGCTATAATATACTGGCTACGCCAAAAGGAGGACAATACCAGGTGGTGCTGCCCGATGGTACGAAAGTATGGCTGAACGCTGCTTCACGTCTGAAATATCCTGTTGCTTTTACAGGCAGTGAACGCCTGGTGGAACTGGAAGGGGAGGCCTATTTCGAGACTGTCAAAGATGCACACAAACCATTTAAAGTGAAAGCAGGAGAATTCGAAGTACAGGTGCTCGGCACCAGCTTCGATGTCATGGCCTATAAAGACGAAAAGAACACCCATACCACATTGATCAGTGGCGCCGTGAAAGTAGCGTCAGAAAAGGAAAGCAGGCTCTTACAGCCGGGCCAGCAGGCTGTCGTAAATACCAATGCCGGTATTGGAGTAAATACAGTGAATACCGACGAAGTGATTGCCTGGAAGAACGGTTATTTCTCCTTCAGGGATGCCGATATCGCCGCCGTTATGCGCCAACTGGAACGCTGGTATGATGTGACGGTATCTTATCCCTCAGGCATACCCAAAGGCACTTTTTCCGGTGAGATGGGAAGAGGGCTGACACTTTCTGAAGCATTAAAAATATTGGAACAGACTAACGTAAATTTTAAAATAGAAGAAGGCAGACACATTGTTATACTGCCCTGAGTATTAGCATTCTTTTATCGTCCCGTTATATAAAAACTTCCATGTTATGAAGCAGACCTTACTACTTCTACTGGCATTGCTATGCCTGAAAGTGAATGCCGCCGACACATCCACACAGATCACTTACACAGGGAAAGATGTTCCGCTGAAAAAGATCTTTTCCATCATCAAAGAACAGACAGGATATGTATTTTTTTATCGCAATGAAGACATTGCCGGTGTTAAACCAGTTACTGTTTCTTTTAACAAAACATCCCTGGAAGCTGCACTGAACACTATTCTGAAAGACCAGCAACTGCAGTATGTGATACAGGGTAATACGATTGTTATCAGCAGAAAGAAGACCCTCAGGCCGGCTACTATTGATGACGCCTCGCCCCCGGCTGATACCAGCATACAGGGGAAAGTAGTGAATAGCAAAGGAGAACCACAGCCAGGTGCTACTGTGCTGATCAAGGGAACCAAACGTGGTACCACAGCCAATGAGAATGGTGTATTCACATTACGAAATGTTCCCGACAATGCGGTGTTGCTCATATCTGCCCTTGGATTGAAGGCAAGGGAAATACCGGTGACAGGTGTTAGTGGTCCGCTGACAGTGACACTGGAAAGCGGCACAGAAGCGCTGAGCGAAGTAGTAGTGGTGGGATACGGGCAGGTAAAGAAGAGTGACCTAACCGGCGCCGTTGCTACGGTACCGGTAGGAGAGATAAAGAAAGTTGCGGTGACTTCGTTGGATCAGGCCATACAGGGACGCGTGGCGGGTGTACAGGTAACACAGAACTCTGGTGCTCCTGGTGGTTCTACCACTATCCGTATACGTGGTGGTAACTCCATTCAGGGCGACAACGAACCCCTGTATGTAATAGATGGTGTACCCTTCAAAAATGGTGGTGCTGAAAGTGGTTCCAGCTTCAATGTGCTCAGCACCCTGAACCCAGGAGATATTGAATCGATGACCATCCTGAAAGACGCTTCCTCTACCGCTATCTATGGTTCCCGCGGCTCTAACGGTGTAGTGATCATCACGACCAAACGGGGGAAGGCAGGACGTACTATTGTTAGTTTCGATACTTACTATGGTACACAGGATGTGCGTCGCAAATACCCGGTACTGAATGCAAAGGAGTATGCTGCTTTTGTGAATGAAGCGAATACCAACGATGGCCTGCCAGCTGTTTATACGCCGCAGCAGGTAGAAGCATTCGGTGAAGGCACCGATTGGCAGGATGAGATCTTTCGCACAGCGCCCATTGCCAATTACCAGTTGTCTATGAGCGGCGGCGATGAGAAAACACAGTTTGCTGTATCTGCCGGTTATTTTACGCAGAAAGGAGTCGTGGAGAACTCAGATTTTAACCGGTATTCCTTTCGCGTGAACCTGGACAGGAAGATCAATAATAAGATCAAGGTGGGAAACAGCCTGACCATCAATCGTACCGCTACTAATCAGTCCCGTACCGATGGTAGCCTGGGAAGCGCTGGACTGGTCACCATGGCAGCATTACAGTTCCCGCCTTTGCTGAAAGCACGCAATGCAGATGGGACTTACCTGATCACAGATCCTGCACTGAATTTTACTGCGGATAATCCGGTAGCCCTGGCGTTTGACAGTAAGAATAAGAACACTGCCTATCGCTTCTTCGGCAACATCTTCGGCGAATACCAGATCATAGAAGGACTCACATTAAAAGTGCTGGTCGGTATAGATGGTATTCTGCAGAAGCAGGACAGCTACCTGCCCAGAAGCGTGTCCAGCGGCCTTGCACAGGGTGGCGTGGCGTCTATCTACAACGAACAGTCTGTTACCTGGCTGAATGAAAATCTGCTGACCTACTCCCGTACCTTCAACAAGGTACATAGCTTTTCTGCACTCGTGGGATACACACAACAGGAGAACCGCACAGAGAATAGTAATGCCTCTTCCAGGAGTTTCGTGAATGACATTCTTGGTACGGGCAATCTGGGTACCGGTGCAGTGGCCACTATCCCCGGTTCAGGTATCGGTGGTTGGGGATTGGTCTCCTACCTGGGAAGAATTAATTACGGGTATCGTGATAAATACCTGTTGACGGCCTCCTTCCGTGCAGATGGCTCTTCTCGTTTTGGTGTGAATAACCGCTTTGGGTTCTTCCCTTCAGGGGCGATAGCATGGAAGGTTTCGGAAGAACCCTTTTTGAAGAATAATAAGTCCGTCAGTGATCTGAAACTGCGTGTAACCTATGGTACTACGGGCAACCAGGACGGTATCGGTAACTATCCTGCCTATTCATTACTGGGTACACAGAATTATGTGCTGGGCAACAATATCTCAACAGGCCTCGGTCCCAGCCAGATCGCCAATCCTGACCTCTCCTGGGAGAAAACGGCACAAGGGGATGTAGGGGTTGACCTGGGCTTGTTTAACAGCCGTGTCATGATTACGGCAGATGCCTACCTGAAAAAGACCAGCGACCTGCTTTTGAATGTAACGATCCCCAGTTCTTCCGGTTATTCCAGCGCCATCAGGAACCTGGGTAAAGTGCAGAACAAGGGGATTGAGTTGAGCCTGTCCACTGTCAACGTAGACGGAGCTTTCCGGTGGACGACAGACATCAACTATGTAGCCAATCGTAATAAAGTGCTCAACATCGGCAAGGCACCGCAGATCTTTGCCGGACAGGTGGCCAATATTGCGCAGAACGTGAATTCAGGTATCATCCGTGTGGGAGAACCACTGGGTACTTTCTACGGTTATGTGACCGATGGCCTGTACCAGTCGGAAGCAGAACTGGCGGGACTGGCAGATGCCAGTGCAAAGAAAGTGGGCGACAGGAAATATAAAGACCTTAATGGCGACAAGAAGATCGATGATAAGGACAGGCAGATCATTGGAAGCGCACAACCGAAATTCAGCGGTGGTATCAGCAATACCTTCTCTTATAAAGGCATTGACCTCACTGTCTTCCTGCAGGGCGTATATGGCAATAAGATCCTGAATGCAAACCGTTTTGAACTGGAATACCTGAATGGCACTACGAACCAGGATAGGGACATGCTCGACAGATGGACGCCCACACATACCAATACAGATATTCCCCGTGCCGCCACTACCAGGCCGGCTAACCGCATCTCCACGCGGCAGATCGAAGATGGTTCTTACCTGCGTTTGAAGAACATCCAGCTCGGTTATAATCTGCCTGATGCCTGGCTGAAGGCAGCGAAGATCCACTCCGTGCGGCTTTACATTACTGCACAGAACCTTATTACCTGGACAAAATACAGCGGCTACGATCCGGAGGTGAATCGCTTCGGACAGGATAACCGCAGCCAGGGATTTGACTATGCCAGTTATCCCGCCGCCAAAACATTTCTCTTCGGATTAAATATCACCTTGTAAGTATTAACAGCACGTATATGAAAAAGCTATTTTTTCTACTGATCTGTACACAGATGTCCTGCAACCTGTTGGACCAGCAACTGGAATCGAGCTTCACTCCGGACAATTTCTATAAGAATGCCGACGATGCCAAAGCGGCTGTCAGCGCTGCCTACGACCCCATGAAAGGTCAGAATATGTATGACCAGGTGATATGGGTATTACAGGATCAGGCTACGGATGATGCGGAATGGGGCGGAGGTCGCTCTACCGCCAACCAGGCAAAGAATGATGTAGATAAGTATTCCTTCACACCTGCTACCTCTACTTTTCAATCCATATGGACTGCTGCATATGCTGGTATCAACAAGGCAAACGCTGTACTGGCGCATGTACCGGGTATTAACATGGATACAGACACGAAAAACCAATATCTGGCAGAAGCTAAATTTTTAAGAGGGTTTTATTATTTTACACTGGTACGCCTCTTCGGAGGAGTGCCTTTGATCCTGCAGGAAACTACTTCCCTTGATAACCTGGAAGTAGCAAGAGTCACAGCAGATGAGATATATCAGCAGGTGATAAAAGACTTTTCGGAAGCAGCAACTATATTGCCTGTTTCCTATTCCGGCGCTAACCTGGGCCGGGCCACCAAAGGAGCTGCCATTGCTTTTTTGGCCAAAGTATACCTGACCCGCGAAGATTGGCCCAACGCGTCGGCAAAGTGTAAGGAAGTAATGGATCTCGGCGTATATGATATCTGGGATAAATTTGAGGATGCTTTCTTGATCGCCAATAAGAACGGAAAAGAGGCTGTTTTTGAAGTACAGGCACTGGGTGGTGGTTTAGGAGAAGGCAGTTATATGCAGGGATATATGCGTCCCAATTTTGATAAGGTGAATGGTATTGCCGGATTTGGGGATGATCCGGTCACAAAAAACCTGTACGATACTTACCGGGCTACGGATAAACGCCGTGACGTGACGATCAGGTTGTACTCTGCTACATCCACACCTGCTGCGCCGGCCAGCATCACATTCCCGGCGTACGTATATAAGTACAGAGACCCTGCAGCAACAGCCAATGGCGAAGGAAGTAACAATTTCCCCGTCATCCGTTATGCAGATGTGTTGCTGATGTATGCAGAAGCATTGAATGAGCAGGGCGCCGGTAATCCGGATGCTTTCAATGCTATCAACCGTATTCGCAGACGCGCCGGTATTCCCGAGCTGGAATTGACTTTAGGACAGGCGCAATTCCGCGACAGCGTATTGTTGGAAAGAAGACTGGAACTGGCCTTTGAAGGACACCGCTGGTATGACCTGGTGCGCACAAAACGGCTGATCAGTGCTATGAAAGCCCAGAACCCGTCTATTATAGTGAGTGAAAGACATTATTTGTACCCGATCCCCCAGACAGAGATCGATGTAAATGCTAAATTGAAACAGAACCCTGATTATTAGTATCACAAATAAACAGATGAATTAACAAATAGCTTATTGAGATTCATCGTACGGTGCTAACAGCATCCCGGGCTGAGGGCCGGATTTACTTAACCAGGTAGAACCACGATTATATGGAAAGACGAACATTTTTACAGGCAGGATTATTAGCCACTTCCTTTTCCCTTCCGGGGAAATATCTGTCTGCCTCCCCGTTCCCGGAGTATACATCTCCATCAGCAGGAAATGATGAACCTCCCATGGTGATCAATGCAGGCATCGGTGGAAATAATACGGTAGACATGCTGGCAAGGATTGAAAAGGATTGCCTGTCCCATCATCCGGAACTGACTGTACTCATGGCTGGTACCAACGACATGAACAGCATGAAACATGTACCGCTGAAAGACTATGAAAAGAACATGCGTGACATGGTGAAGATGATCAGCAGTACAGGCAGTAAGGTATTACTGATGACGATCCTGCCAGCTTATGAGCCTTACCTGTACACCCGCCACCCGAAGGCGTTTTATGATCCGGAAGGCTATGTGGCCAGAAGAAAAGCTGTGAATGAGGTGATCGCAAAGATAGCGGCAGATACGCATCAGACATTACTGGACATGGGACATATATTTGAACGCGCCGGCAATATTGGCAAAGACAAAGACAGTCTCATACAGAATGAACTTAACAGCGGAAAAACAGACGGTGTTCATCCCACGCCGGAGGGCTACCGCCTGATGGGTGTGGTGGTCTATGATTGCGTCATCCGGCAACAACTGCCGCAGAAAAGGATCGTATGCTTCGGCGACAGCATCACTCATGGTGATGGTGGTACAGAAGGGCATAGTTATCCGGCATATCTCAAAAAATTATTGGTTCCTTAAAACAGATTTAAATCCACAGTTATGAAGCATCTTGTTACAGTGTTACTCTTTTGTCTGTTATGCTTTACCCAGGCGCATGCACAGTCGCCGGTAGACGCAGACGTTGTGATCTATGGCGGTACCTCCGCTGCCATCACCGCTGCCGTACAGGTGAAAAAAATGAATAAATCAGTTGTGATCGTATCGCCTGACAAGCACCTGGGCGGTTTATCTTCCGGCGGACTAGGTTTTACCGATACAGGAAATAAATCGGTGATCGGTGGACTTGCACGTGAATTCTATCATCGTGTATACCTGCATTATCAGCAGCCTTCTGCATGGAACTGGCAACCACAATCTGAATATGGCAACAAAGGGCAGGGCACTCCCGCTATAGACGGAGCAGAACGCACCATGTGGATCTTCGAGCCGCATGTGGCAGAACAGGTATTTGAAGATTTTGTCAAGGAGCATAATATCAAAGTATATCGTGATGAATGGCTGGACCGTGACAAAGGCATCACCAAAAAAGGACAAAAGATCATTGCCATCAAAACACTGAGCGGTAAAACATTCCGCGGCAGGATGTTCATTGACGCTACTTATGAAGGAGATCTGATGGCAGCCGCCAAAGTATCCTATCGTGTAGGGAGGGAAGCGAACAGCGAGTATAACGAAAAATGGAACGGTGTACAGATAGATGTATTACATCACGGGCATTATTTTAAGAAACCTGTTAGTGCGTATAAAGTACCGGGAGATGCCAGCAGCGGTTTATTACCATTGATTTCACCAGAGCCGCCAGGTGAAAAAGGGAGTGGAGATAAGCGTGTGCAGGCTTATTGCTTCCGCATGTGCCTCACCGATCTTCCTGCTAACCGTATTCCATTTGCCCGCCCGAAGGGATATGATTCTACGCAGTATGAATTGCTGGTGAGAGTGTTTACGAGTGGATGGGAAGAAGCATTCAATAAATACGATCCTATTCCTAACCATAAAACAGATGTCAATAACCACGGGCCTTTCAGTACTGATTACATCGGTATGAACTATGATTACCCGGATGCCTCTTATAAAAAAAGGAAAGAGATCATTGCCGCTCATGCCACCTATCAGAAAGGGCTGTTGTACTTTATGGCTACTGATCCGCGGGTACCTGATAATATCCGTGCACATATGAATAAATGGGGATTGTCAAAGGATGAATTCAAAGATAACGGCAACTGGCCGCATCAGTTATATATCCGCGAAGCCCGCCGCATGGCAGGTCTGGAAACAATGACAGAACATGAAGTACTGGGCGAAAAACAGGTGGACAATCCTGTTGGTATGGGCTCTTATACGCTGGATTCCCATAACACGCAACGATATGTACAGGAAGATGGTACTGTGCAGAATGAAGGGGATGTAGAGGTACGTGTACCAGCACCTTACCGTATCAGTTACGGATCTATTGTACCAAAGAAAGAAGAATGTGAGAACCTGCTCGTGCCGGTATGTGTGTCCTCTACCCATATCGCTTATGGAAGTATCAGGATGGAACCGGTGTTCATGATATTAGGTCAGAGTGCGGCAACGGCAGCTATCCAGGCCATCGATGCAAAGAAGGCCGTACAGGATATTAGTTATGATCAATTGAAAGCGCAGCTGTTGAAGGATAAGCAGCAATTATAATGTTTGATAGCTGCAGAAACAATTTGATAGCTGTTCTGCAATCATTAGCGCCGGGTGTAGTATATTGAACCGGCTTATGCCTTCCGGCGTATATGATGTACCTCGTATCATCAGGGCCCGGAAGGCATTTTTATGTGACACCCCCGCAGCGTAACTTAACCATTACTTAACATTAAACTTGTTTCTTTGCGGCACAGTTTGGGGGAACATTTGTCATGATCAGATCTTTTATACTTTGTTTATTATTGATGTGTAGCATCGCTGCACAGAGCCAAAATCAGGACTACACAGAACTTACCTATACAGAACAACTCAGCAGACGCTTCCCGGATTCTGCTTTTGCCCTCTTAAAAGAAGTATATAGTAAATCTGTAGAAAAGAAGGATCCGCTTACCACCGGCATTTCCCTCCAGCACATGGGAAATATCTGTTATTACCTGGGTAGCTATCCCCAGGCACTCGACTTCCACCACAAAGCCGACAGCATCTTCCGCAACCAGCAACGTAAAGACCTGGTAGCAGATAACCTGGACGACATGGGCATTCTCTATTATTATAACCGGCAACTGCCTATGGCCCGGAAGCAGTACGATGAAGCCCTGTCTATCTACCGGGAACTCAAAAACGACAAAGGCCTGGCCAATACCTATGGGAAGATCGGCCACCTTTATGAAAAGCAGGCTAAATATGATAGCGCCTTCTATTTCGAGCGACTCGCCCTGCAGCAATACAGTAAGATCTCCGAGAAAACGGGCATGGGTAAGATCTATGAGAATATGGGCAGTATTTATGAAGACCTGGAGCAATTCGATTCTGCTTCCTATTACTTCCAGCATTCCTACGATCTCTATAAAGAAGCCAAAGAAGAAGTGGCCATTACCGAGGTGCTGAACAACCTGGGGGATATCTACCGGAAGACCGGGCACTATAAGGAAGCCCTGGTTGAAACCCGCAAGGCGCTTTACCAGGCGGAGAAAATGAACAATCTCCATGACAAAGGGGCTGCCTGGCATGACCTGGGTAAGGCCTTCAGTCTCCTGAACCAGAACGACAGCGCCTACCATTACATGGAATTGTCCCGACGGGCGGCCATTGATATCTATTCGGCAGACAATAACCGCCAGACTGCCTTCCTCAGCGTCCTGTTTGATATTAATAAGAAGAATGTTGAGATCATGAACCTGGAGCACGAACGGGACGTCAATATCATCATAGGTATTGCTACAGCCATCGTGATAGCCCTCCTGTTGATATTAGGCTGGGTGGTCATCAGCAGGCAGCGGCTCAGTATCCGTAATGCGGGTCAGTTGGCCCGCCAGCAGCAGGAGATGCATGAAACCCAGCAGGAGCTGATGCAGGCTGCCCTGCAAAACAAACAGCTGAAGGAAGATAAACTGGTGCAGGAACTGGAACTGAAAGGCAAGGCGCTTACCTCACACACCCTGCACGTGATCCAGAAAAACCAACTGCTGGAAGACCTGCGTAACCGCCTGGACGCCATGGCCAGGGATGAAAAAAGGGACCAGAAGAAACAGATCCAGCAGCTTATTCAGCAGATCAACCTGGATTTTAACCATGACCAGTACTGGAATGAGTTCCGGGAGATCTTTGAACAGGTGCATGGAGACTTCTTCGTAAAACTGAAAAACCGCCGGGAGGATCTTACCTATAATGACTTCAGATTGGCGGCTTTTATCAAATTAAACCTCACTTCGCAGGATATGGCTACCCTGTTAGCCATCTCTCTCGACAGTTTAAGAGTGTCGCGCTACCGCCTGAAAAAGAAATTAAACCTCGACGAAGGGGAGAGTCTGACGGCATTTATTCATGCATTGTGATACACATCGGGAAACCCGATGTATACGGTAACAATTTGTTAATGAACATTGGCTGTCTTTGCTATGTGTTACAGGTCAGTGAGTTATAATTCGCTGTTTACGCTTTGTTTCTCTTTTGTATACGCCCCTGTTAACGATGTTACGTTTTGCTTACGGTGCTTTTTGTGAGGCTTAAACTGCTTTTTTCAATTTGCACTCACAAAAAAATGCTACTCATGAAGCAACTAGTATTGCTGTTTATCCTGCTGTCAGGGATTACGTATTCCGCTTACGCACAAAAGGCCGGGTTAAGTGGCCTGGTGGTGGACAAGCGATCCGGGGAACCGCTTCCCGGTACGACCATAGAAATCGAAATGGCCGGGAAGAAACGTTTCCTGACTTCCGGTCTGAATGGAGAATTCCTTATTAAGGGCCTGCAGAACGGTACCTGTAAAATAGAAGCGAAGTATATCGGCTATAAGAAATATGAAGCAGAAGTAACAATTAACAACCAGTCTACCCTTAAAATAGAACTGGAGCAAAAGAAAAATGACCTGGCCGAAGTGAACGTGGTCGGTAAACGTGACCATGGCAGTGATGCCTATGCCCTGCAGAATGACCGTAGGGCCAATGTAGTGATGAACTCCGTATCAGCCCGTAACATTGAAGTTTCTCCCGATCTTTCCGTGGCCAACGTAGTACAGCGTATTTCTGGTGTTACACTGGAAAGAAGCACCAACGGTGAAGGCCAGTATGCCATTATCCGTGGTATGGACAAGCGCTATATCTACACCCTGGTGAACGGGATCAAAATTCCCAGCCCGGACAACAAGAACCGTTATGTACCCCTGGATATCTTCCCGGCCGACCTGCTGGATCGCCTGGAAGTGATCAAATCCCTGACCCCTAACCGGGAAGGTGATGCTATTGGTGGTGCCGTAAATATGGTAATGAAGGATGCTCCCCGCCAGTTCAGCGTCAAAGCTAATGCGGCTGCAGGCCTGGCTGCCAATACCGGCAACTTTACCACTTTTGACCATAGCCTGAGCCTGGATCGTTCTCCCCGTGCCACCAATCCTGCTGGTTACCAGGCAACGATGAACGATTTTCCGAATAGCGCTTTCTCCCGCTCAGATAAAAGCCATCCCATCGCATCACTTTTTGGTCTGTCACTGGGTGGCCGCCTGCTGAACGACAAACTTGGTGTGATAGTAGCTGGCAGTTATCAGAATAATTACCGGGATGTGAAGTCTGTGTTCTTCGGTACAGAAACCGATATGAACAATGGCAACGCAAAAGTAGTGAGCATCGAATCACGTAACTATTCTATCCAGCAACAGCGTAGCGGTCTGCACGCCAAACTGGATTATAAATGCAACGACGATAATAAGATCAATCTGTACGTAGCTTACATGAACCTTAACAAAAATGAGTTCCGCTTTGCTACAGACACCAGCCTGCAATTAGGCCGTCCTGGTCCTGGTTTTGGCCGTATCAGCAATAGCTACCGTACTTACCACGATCAGCAGCAGATCTTCAACACCACCCTGAATGGTCAGAATGAGCTGGCGCATCACCTGCATATGGACTGGAGCCTGGTATATTCCAAAGCAACAGATAACCGCCCGGATGAAGCAACCCTGCACCTGGTGACCGGTGTATCCAAAGATCCGGCTACAGGAGCTGCTGTACAGGCGCCCCTGAACCTGGACGAGTCCAGTCGTGAGTTTCAGCGTAACAGCGACGAGGATAAGAGCGCTTACCTGAACTTTATTTATAAATCAGAGATTGGCAAAGCAGATGTAGACTGGAGCATAGGTGGTATGTATCGCCACAAGACCCGCAACAGCAGTTATGACAACTACAACCTGCGACCATCCGATCCAAGCAACCAGGTATACGATGGCGATATCTCCCACAACAATTTTTCTGTGTTTAATGGCGAAGGTACCTCCGACAATGCCCTGAATTATAAGGCTACTGAAAACGTAGGTGCAGCGTATGCCATGGTGAAAATTGAACTAAAGCAATTTGAACTGACCGGTGGCGCCCGTTTTGAGAATACAGACCTCAACTGGCAGAGTGCCGTACCACAAACCGTGAAAGGTAAAACCGGCGGCATCACCTATTACGATGTATTGCCCAGTGCATTGCTGAAATACTCCCTGGATAAGAAACAGGCCCTGCGCCTCTCTTATTATTCCGCTATCAGCCGTCCTAACTTCTACGAAGTGATCCCTCACTATGGCGGAGATCCGGACGCTGACTACCAGGAGATCGGCAACCCGAACCTGAAAAGAACCACTGCAGATAACTTTGACCTGCGTTATGAATACTTCCCGAAAGCATTGGATTACCTGCTGGCAGGCGTGTTCTACAAACGACTGAACAATCCGATCGAATATGCACTGGAAGATGTGGGTACCAATACTTATTACATGCCCGACAACTTTGGTAAAGCGAGCAACTACGGTGTAGAACTGGACATGACGAAATACTTCCGCTGGTTTGGTGTGCGTGCAAACTATACCTTCACTCACTCTGCCATCACCACTACAAAGATCCTTTATTACAGTACCGCCACCGGTACTTCCGATAAACAGGTGGATCAGACCCGCCCCCTGCAGGGACAGTCTGCACACGTAGCCAACCTGTCGCTGTTATTTAAGGACGACAATAAACTGGGTCTGAACGCACAGCTGGCCATGGGTTATACCAGCCGTCGCATTAACACGGTAAGCCAGTTCCTGGATAATGATATCTGGCAGAAAGGTTTTGCACAGATGGACTTCTCGCTCGAGAAACGCCTGGCAAAACGCTGGTATGTCTATGGAAAAGTGAATAATATCCTGAACACGCCTTACCAGCTGGAGATCCGCCAGCCTTACACCGGCAGTGGTGTAGTAGGCACAGTGCCTTTCCAGGAGCTGGGTAAGAACACTTTCGTAAGAAAAGATACTTACGGAGCAAACTACCTGTTGGGTGTGAAATTCAAACTCTAATCATTCAAAAGACTACATCATGCAAACCAGACATATTTTAATTGCTGCTACGCTGATCTTCAGCGCCTGTCATAAAGAAGAAACGGTACACATATCCGACGCACATATTTCTGTTGGTCAGACCATCACTTCAGATACTCTTAGCGGTGCTGTGAAAGGTACGCTGGCTGCAGGCAAAACTTATTATTTCCGCACAGATGTCACCATCAACCAGGGAGATACCCTGCTGATGCAGGCCGGTGCTAAACTGATTGCCATCGGCGATGGTAAGACCACGGCTACCAGTCCGCAGATTACCTGCAACGGTACTTTCATCAGCCTTGGTACTGCAGATGCAAATAACTTCATTACCGTAGCTGATAGCCTGCGTAAACCAGAGAACATTGGTAAAGGCTACTGGGGTGGTATCCAGTGTGGTGCTGCCAGTGGTGATGTGATCATTAAATGGACGCACCTGGAGTTTGCAGGTGGCCCTGCTGGTCCCTCTGCTGATCCGGCAGTATTTGCTGAAGGTGATCCCAGGAACCTTATTACATATACAAACTATAATGGCCATTTCATCCTGGAAGATTCCTGGCTGTATGGTAGTACAGACGATGGTATCCGCATCCTGCACGGTAATGTAAGTGTGATGCGCAATACTTTTGAAGCCAATGGTAAGGCTGGTGGTGAAGCGCTGAACCTGAAAGCCGGTTCTGTAGGTGATGTGGCATACAACCTGGTGATCGGCGCTGCTACCAACGCTTTCAAAGTGTCCAACAGTGGTGGTGGTCCGGTACAGACCAAAGTATACCTGTACAACAATACGATCCTGAACTGTGGCATGCGCCAGGTGAAATCAGGTCGTGGTGGTTCTATCAACTATGAAAAAGGAGCACAGGGTAAGATCTATAACAACATCATCGTTGACTGCCGTTATGGTATGCGTATCACGCCGGATGCAGATACTACGCATACAACCTACAATAATCAGTTCTTTTACTCCAATGCGCAAACGCAGATCGATCAGTTTTATACAGCAGATGGCGTAGGCCGTAAGCAGTCGAACGATATCATGGGAGCGGCAACGCCTGAGAGCAATGCGCCGATGTTTGCCAGCTATGACGTGAACCAGTTTGACTTTGCTAAAAATAAAGCACCGCTGGACATCTCTGCCATGCCGTTCACGATCATCACTGCGCAGCAATATGACTTTAGCCTGCTGCCTGGTTCACCTGCGCTGAAATCGGCTAATGCTGATGTGATGCAGGCACAGAAAACAGTGCCACAGGGTGGTTTGTATGGCGCTACTACGCTGCAGCCTTCTGTAGACATGGGAGCCTATCCTTCCAACGGTTCCGGTAACCAGCATATTACCTCCAGCTTATTATCCAAATAAATGTTCAGAGGTTGTATCAAAAGTAATTTGATACAACCTCTGAACACTTAATAAGCTAGCGTCATAAACAGTAACCGAAGCTACTTAGTGTAGTAAAAAAGAGGTTATATCAAATTATTTCGACGATGCATTACAGAAACAGCTTACTCGTCATTCTGTCGCTTGCTTTCTTTTCCTGTGCCCATGCGCAGGAGAAGAAATTCCTGGGCACTAAAACGCCTTATCCATTTAAGGCGGTAAGATATACGCCACCACCGGGGGGCTTTACACCGGTATTTGTGAATTATGTGGGTCGTCATGGGGCCCGTTTCCTCACTAAGGCAGGCGCGGATATTAAAGTACAGGCCCTGTTACAACAGGCGCAGCAAAGCGCTGCATTGACGCCAGTAGGCGTGCAGTTGCTGGCTATGACAAACCGCTTCCTGACAATAGAGCAAAACAATTATGAGAACATTAGCCAGTTAGGTGCTGCCGAACAGGCTGGGATAGGGGAACGCATCCTGAAAAATAATGGCCCGGCCTTTAAGGGCCGCGGCCTGGATGTGGAGGTAACTCATAAGGTGCGCACCCGACAGAGTGCAACAGCTTTCCTCTCCGCGTTTAAAAATTACAGCGGTGATAAAACAATTCATGCTGCGCCGGCAGATACAGCTGAAAATGTATTGCGCTTCTATGACCTGTCGCCCGCTTACACGACGTTCAAAGATGGACCTGTAGTAACAGGACGCGCCGATTCGCTGGAGCAGGATGCCCGCACCGCAAGCGTGGCACAGGCAGTATGGAAAAAGGTGTTTAAACCATCCTTCGCTTTACAGGAAGAGAAGGCACTGACCTTTACAAAAAGTCTGTATGACTTATATAGCGTGCAGTTCTCCATTCCGCTTGAAATTAAAGCAAAAGGTTATCAGCACGACAGCATCAATTTCGGGATCGCATTTGATGCGTCTTCACTGGCATGGATGAGCTTTATCAATGATGCGGAGGATTTTTACGAAAAAGGACCAGGACTGGATACACTGGGCATTCAGGTGACGGTTGCAGTGCCCTTGCTGGCCGACTTCCTGAACAGTACCGCTGCGGCTATCAATGGCAACCTGCAGAAAGACGCAGTACTGCGGTTTACACATGCCGAGGCGATTTCGCCCTTTGCTACTTTGTTAGGTATTCCCGCTGCCAGCCATCCCACTGCTTCAGTGTACCGGTATGCCCAACACTGGCAGGCATCAGGTATTATCCCGCTGAGCGCAAACATTCAGTGGATCGTATACTCGAATGGGAAAGATTACCTGGTGAAAGTATTGCTGAATGAACGTGAGGTGCAGTTGCCTGTTAAAACAGCACATTACCCTTATTATAAATGGGAGGATGTGCAACAATACTATGCGGACAAATTACATAAGATAGGAACAACGCCGGATGCAGACATGCACCGGTATTTGCTGGAGTTAAAGTAGGTTCATTGCTTAGTCAGAAGGCGCCTCCATTCACCTGGGGGCGCTTTTTTATTATCACAATTAATGTAATGAGGGTATGCAGCTATGACCAACTGAAGTAACTTTCCTATATCTGGGAATTTACTGAGCTGTCCTACATTGAACTGCCCGATCCTACTGATAACCGGGACAGAAAACACCAATAAATAAGCACAGCTGCAGGAAGTATGTCCGATAGCAGTAGAAACATTATAAAGCCTGTTCAAAGAAAGCACAGCTACCGCCTGTCCAGTTCTGCAGTTTGCCTTGCGACACACCGATCATTTTACTCTTACTGATCCTGGCGAGATTGTGCACCAGTAAAGGCAAAGGACTGCTGTCGGGCCATACATACATCATGCGTATCTCACAGTAGGCAGGGC
The DNA here is from genome assembly GCF_900102545.1 of Chitinophaga filiformis. GTDB lineage: Bacteria > Bacteroidota > Bacteroidia > Chitinophagales > Chitinophagaceae > Chitinophaga > Chitinophaga filiformis. The sequence continues at coordinate 1,220,841 of NZ_FNBN01000003.1, forward strand.
CTTCCGGTGTTTCCACAGCAGGCGCATACTGCACTTTATGTTGCAGGATCCAGTTCTCAGGATCGGATATCTTATCCAGGTCGGCCTGTGTTACATCTATCAGCACGCCTTGCCCTGCAAAAGAGAAAAGCGGCTTCAGGACGTAGTTTTCCAGGTCCGCAGGGATCACCGGCAATTGATGGAGGAACCAGCTTTTAGGAGCATATTCACTGTGAATGAACGGCAGGATGTATTTGCTGATGCGGTAGAACCAGTTGGGATGTGTGATCCATTCCACTTCCAGCTCCTGGAAGAGATGCACGTGCTTACCCAGCAATTCCTGCTGCCGGCGCAGGTCGTCAAATATGACGCGGTTATAGATACGTTTGATCTGGATACGTTTGCCATCCAGTTCATAATACAGTTTCTTACCTTCCTGGATCAGTTCTGTGATACAGACCACTTTAATACCCAGTTTATGTTCGGTATAGTAGAAGTCGATCCTTGTTTTCTGTTCACGCGGTTTTACTTCCAATAGTACTACTTCTTCCGGCTCACAGGGACCGATGATCACCTCTTTCAGCAGTTCAAAATAAGATGTTGCATTCAGGCCATTGAAGAAGTTGCAGAGCGTATCAGGAATGGTAAAGTGCGTCCTGAACTGACGTGCCATTAATTCCTGGAAAGCGTATAAAGAAGGAAATCCCTGAAGTTCTATCAGTTTGGGTGTCAGATTGCCCTCTTCATCACGACATACGGCGAAGTCAATGACCATGAAGTGAGGATGGTCATTTTCATGCGGCACTTTGAGGTCATGGGGAATGGCATCCCTGGTTTGCTGTTTGAAATCCGGGTGGAGGATAACAGCAACAATTTCGTCACAGGCTTTCTGCAGTCTGGCCGTTAGTTGCGCCGGAATGAATACAGGTGTCTCCGCCACTTTAAAGGCGGGTGCTTCTCCTGCCTCGGCCGCAATACCTGAAAGGAAATCCTGGTATTGGTGGGAAGTGAACTGAGAATTGTATGTGTTACGTATCGAGGGGATCATTGTTGTAAAGAGCGTTTAAAGATCGCGTTATCAAGAAAAGCCGGTATAAAAGCATCATGCGTCAACATGATCTTGTCGGGGTCAGAAAGATGCTCCAGCATGCTGTAGTATTTTTCTGCGCCGTAATTGGTAATCACCTGGTTCTTCTTTTCATGTTGCAGCAGGTACATACGCATGCCTGCAGCATCTGCTTCGGGATGGAACTGTGTACCCAGGCAGTAATCGCTGAAGCGGATCGCCATGGTAGCACGTTCCAGTGGTACATGCGGACGTTCCTTTTCTATAGCCAGCACTTCTGCGCCGATGGCTTCCATTTTCTGATGATTCAGCTCAATGACCTGCCAGTTGCGACTGTCAACAATATAGTAAGGCTCCGGTAATTCGTTGAATACCAGCTCTTCCTCACCAGCAGCCGTTTTATGTACGGGAAAGACGCCAAATGCCGGAGACCTGCGGCGGCATACATTGCCCAATCCGAGATAGCGGCACATCAGCTGAAAACTGTGGCAGATCAGTAATACCTGTTTTTTTTCAATAGCGGTTTCATTCCATTCCCTGATGTCTTCCATGAGACGGAAGTAATGTTGTTCCCATTCACTGCCTTCGCTATCCAGCGGGCTCCCGGGACCGCCTGTGGAGATATAGATGTCGTAGGATAGATCTGGCACCTGCTGCTGTACCCTCACCTCATATTCATGAAATGAAAGCTGCAGCGCATGTCTTTCAGCATAGCTGGTCAATATTTCCCTGATGCAGCGCATACCTTCATTAGGGACCTGTTCATACATATCCAGAACGGCTACTTTCCAGTGCTGTTTTTTTGGACTCATACTGCAAAGTTACAATTTAGCAGTCTTTCAGAAACTGATTAGTGATGAAGTCTGTCACAGATACAAGGTCTTTAGTGGCTGCATAGACCTTCAGCTGCTGGTCGGCGCCAGTACCGTTTTCAAGGATGTGACGGGTGTTTTCTACATAGTGACGGCTACCCAGATCATCTACCACATCATCTACAAAGTCCAGCAGTTCCTGGATGAGCAGGCGGGCATTCACCTCTTCTTCCTTGCCGAAATCGATCAGGCTACCATCTATCCCATAGCGGGAAGCGCGCCATTTGTTCTCATTGACCAGGGCGCGGTTGTAAATGATGAAGTTCAGGTTCTGCATGCGCAGTTTATAGATCTTGGCGCATACGGCCTGGAAAAGTGCAGCAATAGTACAGGTTTCTTTTACGGTAAGCGGCACGTCGCAGATGCGGAATTCGACCGTGTCAAAGAAAGGATGCACCCGCAGGTCCCACCATACCTTTTTCGCATTGTCTATGCAATTGGTTTTCACCAGCAACTGGATGTACCGGTCATATTCTTCGATGCTGGCAAAATAGTCGGGAATACCGGTACGGGGAAACTTATCGAAAACCTTTGTACGGTATGATTTAAAGCCGGTATTACGGCCTTCCCAGAAAGGAGAGTTGGTACTGAGGGCAAATACGTGCGGCAGGAAATAACGCACAGAATTGGCAATATGCAGGGCCATTTCCCTGCTTTCCATACCCACGTGTACATGTAATCCGAAAATGAGATTGGAACGGGCCGCATCCTGCATTTCGTTCACGATCTCGGAATAGCGGGGATGATCGGTGATCAGCTGCAACTCCCAGTTAGAGAAGGGATGAGTGCCGGAAGCACCGACGCTGAAACCCAGGTCGCCCGCTATCTGGGCAATGGTACGGCGCAGCATGGAAACGTCTTCACAGGCTTCGTCTATATTGGCGCATACCTGGGTGCCTACTTCAACTACCGCCTGGTGAAATTCTGCTTTTACCTTATCGCGGAGCACCCGGTGTGCCTGTTCTACAATCTTTTGTTCATGGGACCGAAGTTCCCGGGTGGCCGGGTCCATGACCATATATTCCTCTTCAATACCGAGGGTGAAATTCTTGAGCATGTGGTGTTGGTGTACAATCTTTACAAATGGCGAATGACGGATCACGGATGGTGATCCGTCATTTCAGGACACCAAAGTTATTCTTTCTTTTTAGTCTTTTTGGCCGGTGTTTTTTTGGCCGGTGTTTCTTTTTCAAGTACGGCTTCTTTCAGCTCGGTTCCATTTTTAGACGATTTAGCGGACGTTACAGCGCCAGGTTTTTTAGCAGCAGCCTTTTTGGCGCCAGGCACGATAGCTGTTTGCTGACCGTTGATGGCGTGTTGCAGGAAATTGCCCCAGGTCAGATTATCAGTACCAGGCGTTTGCTGCTGGGCGCGCTGGATAGCATAAGTGGCAGCTGTTTCCACCACCCATTCAAAATTCTCTGCACCAATCACCTTTTCATTGGTTTCCGGCGCCGGGTTCCAGCAGTCGATGAGATAAGGCACGTTGTTGCGAACGGCGATTTCCACCGAATTAAAATCATATCCCAGGTACTGGTTCAACCTGGCCACCTGGTCGGCGATGATAGTCAGCAGGGAGCTGTCTCCATTATCTTCTGCCAGGTAACGCTGGTTTTCCGGCTGATAGGGGTCATAAGGGATCACCCTCACATACCGGCCGCCAATACAGTAACAACGGTAATACGCTTCGTATTTGATCTCTTCCTGGAGCATCATCACCAACTGTCCCGTGCGGGCATGTTGTGCAAAGAACTCCTCACGGTCATGTATTTTATACACATGTTTCCATCCGCCACCATTGAATGGCTTCATGTAGGCAGGGAAACCAATATAATCGAAAATTGCATCCCAGTCGAAAGGATATACCAGGTTCCTGAACGATTGATCGCTGGTATTCAGGGGAAGCTCCCTGGAAGGAATAAGAGCGGTTTTAGGCACCTGTACACCGGTTCGCTGGGCCAGTTCATTGTCGACGAATTTATCGTCAGCACTCCACCAGAAAGGATTGTTGATAACAGCTGTACCATCCAGGGCGGCCTGTTTAAGCCAGGCGCGGTAGAAAGGAACGTCCTGTGAGATGCGGTCAAGAAGAACAGTGTATTCGGAGCGAACACCCTGTATCACTTTATCCAGCGATACTGCTTCAGCAGTGATGCCGTCTACCTGTTTTTCATTCACACGATCAATAAATGCCTGGGGAAAACCATTTTCCTGGCCGAAAAGGAGTCCTATTTTTTTCATCTGTAAAGAGTTTTACTGTTTGGTTATCCGTCGTTTACAAAGCAGCGTTTGAGAATCAATATTCGCGCCAACAGCCCCTTCATCTGTCCCTTGTATTGGGGGCGCTGATAGTCCCTATTTTATCAGGGAGAGATAGTAGGGTAGCATTTCCAGCCAGGTAGGCCAGTCGTGTGTCCTGTTGGGCCTTACATCCAGCCAGTGCATAATACCTTTGCTGGTAAGAATGCCCGACATGGTTTCATTCTGACTGCGGGTAATGTCTTTTTCGGCTACGCCTAATATGATCCCCATCCGCCACAGGGCTTCATGCGGATTATCCGGCATAAAGTCTACCGGGTTGTGAAAATACACGTTGTCATCATAATGGCCGTTAAGCCTTGATTTTAAGTCAAATACGCCACTAAGGCTGAACAAGTAGGAAACCTTTTCGGGATAGCGGAACGCGAAATTAGCGGCATGATATCCGCCAAAACTGCAACCGGCTACCGCCACTCGGTGAACGCCTGTTTCCATTGTCACTTTTTCCAGTACTTCATGACGAAGCATACTGTCATATCTGATATGATTGAGGGCTCTCTGTGCCGGAGATATGTGAGGATTATACCAGCTGTCGCTATCTATACTATCCGGACAATAGATCCTGATCAGCTGATTATCAACAAACCATTGTAAGGCCTGAATCAGTCCCCTGTCCTTATGTTCGTGATGCCGCCCCATAGATGTAGGGAAGAGTATCAGCGGATAACCCTCTTCTCCGTACACCAGCATTTCAAATTCATGGCCCAGGTGTGGGGAATGCCATTTGTAATGTTGTTCCTGCATCGTTATAAATATAAAGAAAAAAGTCTAACAGCCTGTGAAGGAATAATTAAGTAATGAGTAGTAAATGGCGGTCATAAAAAAAGGGCTGTCCGCAACGGACAACCCTTTTTTTTCTATGAAAAGTGCTCAGACTATCTGAAAGTATAACGGAAGCCAAGCTGCGCCTGCCAACGTGCAGACTGTACACCGAAATCATCGATGGTTGCAACAGTCTTGTTGTCGTTCTTAACAGGGTTTTTGAAGTTGAACTGTGGAGTGGTACCATCAGCTGCAAAACCTACCAGGTTGATGAGACCATAGTTGTTATAGTTCATGCCGGTACGGGTTGAGTAGATGCGGCCCCAGTCGTTGTTAAGCATGTTACCCAGGTTGAAGATATCGAAGGTAACCTGTACAGTGTGACGTTTACCGTTCTTCTGTCCAACGAAGATATCCTGTGCTAAGTGCAGGTCGAAGATGTGGGTGAATGGAACACGGGCACCATTCTTTTCAGCATATTGACCTCTGCGTTTGCTCAGGTATTTATCGCCATTGATGAATGCATCCAATGCAGCCCACTGCTGTTCAGGAGTCACTGTTACGCCATTGGTAGTGTAAGATACCAGGTTGATCTCTGACATAGTTCTTGGTACATAGATCAGGTTCAGACCCCTGTCGCTGCTGGTAGTGTAATCCTTCACGATGTTGGTAGACGGATCGATGTAACCGTAAGAGTATCTGTCGCCGGACTGACCGGTATAGTATAACGAGATCTGAGTAGCCAGGTGTTTCAGGTACTCTTTCTTATAAGTCACGGAAGCTACGATCCTTGAACCTACGTCGAAGATAGAATAACCCAGGTCTACATCGTTACGGCCTCTTACGTTTGGAACTCTCCATTGAGAGGAGTTCTGGGAAGACTGACCGTCGTTGATAGATTTAGAACGGCCATAGGTATATGATGCATTACCACTGAAGCCATTATCGAATGATTTCTGTAACTGTGCAGTGATGTTATATGCATAACCTTTGCTGGTATTATCAGCAAACATGATATCGGTATAGTTACCACGTACAGCTGAACCTACGTTCTGCCATATCGGACGGTTGTCGTTACCATTACCGGTTACGTGTGTACCGCTCTGAATGTATGACAGGTTGTAGTAAACAACGTTGTTGATGTTTTTAGTATAGATAGCTTCCAGGCTACCGATCATACCCCATGGTAAACGCTGATCTACAGCAAGGCTGGTTCTGAATACCTGTGGGAATTTGAAGTTCTTCGCAAACAGATCGATCTGTCCTGATGGCGCTACTGTAATGCTAGGCTGGTTGAAAGGATCGGTGATGAAAGGGATCTTGGTGTTAGCAGGACCTTCTGGTTTGGTAGGATCATATTTCAGGGTCATACCACCCAGGGTCACACCGTTGTTGTTGTACATACCACCCAGCCATACATATGGAATACGGCTGGTAAAGATACCGGCGCCACCACGTATCTGCGTTGTCTGATCACCTTTCACATCCCAGTTGAATGCGATACGTGGAGACAGCAGTATCCTGGCATCAGGTTTAGTGCCTGTTTTAGCGCCTTTGATATCCCATTTACCTGCTGCTACAACAGCTGGTAATACGGTATTATTGAAGTCGTTGTTCGTAGCAGGATCAGTCAGCAGCATAGGCAGGTCAGCACGTACACCCAGTGACACGCGTAAACGGTCATTCACCTGGTAGTCGTCCTGCGCATAGAAACCCAGCTGGAGTGCCTTGAATTTCGCAGCACCGTTTGTGTTATCTCCGGTAGTTTTATCTACAGCGGAGAAGGAACGCTGATACTGAACAGGAGAAGCATTTGCCATGAAATCTGCCAGGCTCGCAAAAGTATAAGAACCATAGTTCTGACGGATAAATACGTTCGTCATATTATAGAACTCATTACTTGTACCCAGGGAGATAGTGTGTTTACCTCTGTACAATTCCAGGTTGTCAGTCAGTGTGAATACATTCTGTTTCAGCAGGTTGGCAACAGAGAATTCTTCTGTACCGAAGCTGATAGACTCTTTGGTAATGAATACAGAAGTATAGGGAGAACCCATGATACCACGGTCATCTCTTACGATGTTTGCGCCTACCAGCAGGGAGTTGGAAGCCCTGTTACCAAACTGGCTTTTCAGCTCGGCGGTGGTAGCATTCGTAGTAGACGGGAAGAGAATACCTTTATTGGCAAAAGTGATAGTGCTGGCGCTTGACTTACCCGGGCTCACACTTTCACCATGCACGTAACTGTGACGGATAGTGAATTTGTTAGCATCGTTGATGTTCCAGTCCAGTCTTGCAAAGAACTTACGGCCATCCAGAGAGTTTTCAACTGTTTCATAACCACCTGGATCATAACCGGAAGCCTTCAGTTTGGCAGTGAGATCAGCCAGTTCCTGCTGTGTAGCATGAGCGCTACCAGGACCGTTTGCATATGTAGAATAAATGAACGGCTGTGGACGGGTTTCTTTCTGCCACTCTGCGTTCACGAAGTAGAACAGTTTGTTCTTGATGATTGGACCGCCTAAACGTGCACCATAAGTCTTAGAAGAGAAGTCAGCCAGTTTAAACCTTTTGCTCTCATCTTTATTAGGCGTTTTACCAGCAAAGCTTTCATTACGCACGAAATAGTAAGCAGAACCTTCGATCTCGTTGGTACCACTTCTGGTTACCGCGTTGATGGCGCCACCGGCAAAACCACCCTGTTTTACGTCGAATGGAGATACGTTGATATTGAACTGGTCAATGATGTCGATACTGAAAGGAGAGATACCGATCTGGCCACCGTTGGTACCATTCTCTGCCAGACCGAATACATCGTTCTGAACAGCACCATCTACGAAAGTAGCGTTATACTTGTTGTTGGTACCTGCGATGGAGATAGTCTGGTTACCGCTACCATCTTTGGTCAGTTTTGCCTGAGGAGTCAGACGTACGAAGTCTGTCAGGTTCCTGCCCACAGTAGGTAACGCGTCTATCTGGGAACGGTTCAGTACAGTCTGCGCACCTTTACGGCTGGAGTTGAATACGCCGCCGCTTCTCTGGCCGACTATCTGTACTTCTTTGATATCCTGGGCTTTTTCTCCCAGTTTCATGTTCAGTCTGAATGGCTGGCCAAGGGCGAGGTAAATGTCTCCCTGGCTGAATTCGGTATAGCCGATATAAGAGGCGGTCACCTTGTATGGTCCGCCAACATTCATGTTAGGAAGTCTGTAATAGCCTTCAACATCGGTAGTTGTACCGTACTTTGTACCGGAAGGTACGTGGATAACAACAACGGTTGCACCTGGTAAAGCCTCATTAGCAGGTCCGGTTATCTTACCGATCATGCTACTGGTAGTAACCTGGGCGTAGGATTGAAATGCGATAAACAGTACAATGAATGTAGAGAGTAGTCTTTTAAATCCCATAAACGAGCGATTTGATTTATTACGCAAAGGTGATAAATAAATTTCTACAGATTTTAACTATAAATTAACAAATTGTTAAGGCCTTGACCTGATTAGATTTAGAGGATATAATTTTGGATAGCTACTATTTTAAACAGGTATTTCATCGAGTTTGTTCAAGAATTTGGCCTATAAATTCTAAAAAATCGAATTGGCATCTTGTAAATACCACAAATATTGCAGTGTATGGTATCAATTGACCTGCTTAGGGACTCAGATGCTTATATGGTTTATTGCCATATACGTGCAGTGATCTTTAGGTAAGTAGATAGGATAGGGTATGGTGCTTTTTTTAGCATAACTTTGCGAATTAACTTTAATAAAGCGCTATGCTAGATACAATAGAATCAGCCATAGAAGATATCAGGAATGGTAAGCTGGTAATAGTCGTAGACGACGAGGACAGGGAAAATGAGGGAGATTTCGTCACAGCAGCAAGGAACGTAACGCCGGAGATTATCAATTTTATGAGCCGTTACGGCCGTGGTTTAATATGTGCACCGCTGGTAGAAGAGCGTTGTGATGAACTGAAACTGGAAATGATGGTGCGCGACAATACCGCCCTGCACCAAACACCCTTTACCGTATCAGTGGACCTATTAGGTCACGGATGCACCACAGGTATATCAGCACACGACCGCGCCAAGACCGTACAGGCCTTGATAGACCCTAATACCCGCCCTGAAGAACTCGGGAAACCGGGACATATCTTCCCCCTGAGGGCAAAAAGCGGCGGTGTATTACGCCGTACCGGTCACACCGAAGCAACCGTCGACCTGGCAAGACTGGCCGGGTTTGAACCTGCCGGTGTACTGGTAGAGATCATGAACGAAGATGGTACCATGGCCAGGCTGCCGGAACTGAAGGAAATAGCAGACAAGTTTGACCTGAAGCTCATTTCCATCAAAGATCTGATCGAATACCGCCTCGAAAAGGAAACCCTGATCGAAGAACAGGTAACTGTACACATGCCTACGGCCTACGGCGATTTTGAACTGGTGGCTTTCAAACAACTGAACTCAGGCGACCTCCACATGGCCCTGAAAAAGGGTACCTGGGAGAAAGGTGAACCGGTATTGGTACGTATCCACTCCTCCTGCGCCACCGGCGATGTCCTGCACTCACTCCGCTGCGATTGCGGCGAACAGCTGCACAAGGCCATGGAAATGGTAGAACGCGCTGGTAAAGGCCTGATACTGTACATGAACCAGGAAGGCCGTGGTATCGGACTGCTGAATAAGCTGAAAGCCTATAAGCTCCAGGAAGAAGGCAGGGATACTGTACAGGCAAACCTCGAACTGGGCTTTAAAATGGACGAACGCGACTATGGAGTAGGAGCACAGATCCTGCGCCACATGAACATTACCAAAATGCGCCTGATTACCAATAACCCCCGTAAAAGAGCGGGATTAAAAGGATATGGCCTTGAAATAGTGGAGAATGTACCGATCGAAGTACATCCGAACCCACATAACGAATTCTATCTCAAGACCAAACGCGATAAGCTGGGTCATGAAATCCTGAGGGGATAATATCGTAGATCCCCGTCAATTAAAAAAGGAATCAGTGGAAGCTGATTCCTTTTTTAATGTAGTTATACATGAGAGAACAAGCAGAGAATAAGCAGAGAAGACGGAGAGAACAAGCGTCGAACAAGCGTCGAACAAGCGTCGAACAAGCGTCGAAGAAGCGACGAAGAAGCGACGGCGAAGCAACCCCGATCGGTGCTGTATTTTAATAATTTTTAAACATTTTTTTAATTTCTCATGTTATACTATTGTATCAATTGCAACCGAAGTATGATAGTTATCTCTATTTAGCTGCTAAATTTCGCCAACAATGTTAGCCAGGTATTTACAGTTAATGATATTGATGACAATAATTATTTCACTAAATTGGTACTACCTTTGCAACCCATTAGTAAAACACATCAGGATATGAGGCTACAGGACACCAACGTGAGACTTTTAACGCCTAAAGCGTTTTTATCCCTTGTAGGAAAAAACAAGGGACAAATCCTGTCAAGCAAATTTATCCCGCCTAAAATTGGCCAACGTGGTTTTGGACATGTAAAGGTTGCCTTAAAATCACCGGTAATTTTTGATGTCAAAAAACAGGCGTACTTCTCCTCCGCCATCAGCAAACCATGCGCAACACACACCTCCTCCTGTGCTCGATGAAGGTTTGATCAAACATTTTTTAGAAAATCAAAGCAAACAGTTAGAGTTACAGGCTTTAGAAGCAAAGTTCAGAGAAAAACAAATGGAGCAGGACCATGCAATAGCATTGCAGTCTCTGCATATACAAAATCTGAATGAAGATCGTCTTGGAAAGAACAAATTGGTCAGCCAAAAGCAACTGTATTATTTCTGGGGAGTGATTGTCGTGACCTTTCTGGTAGTTCTTACTATTGCTATCTGCTTAAACAAGGAGTCTGTAGCTTTGGAGATACTGAAAGTAGTTGTACCAGCTATTTTATCTGCTGTAGGCAGCTATTTTTATGGCGTGGCGCAAGGGGAGAAGAAAGGAAAGAAAGCTAAGTACGAATCTTACGAAGAAATTGAGCCTGAGGAATAATTCTCAGGCTTTTTCTTTCCTATAAGAACGTTACGATTTATGTGATAATATGATGTATCAAATTTATAGAGACAAAGCTGCTTAATTTTCCCCTTTCCTCTTCAAACTGTCCTCTTTTTCACGCTGTCTTTCAATCTCTTCCTGCCGGAGGGCTTCCATCCGTCTAAATGAGTCGATACGTCTTTGCCTGCTCCGCTCATTAAACAGCTCTGAAAACTTATTATACTCCCTAATATAGGAAATACCCAGACCTGCCTTGTTACGGTTCACCAGGTTATAGACATCATAATCCGATTTACTGAAGGCATTGATACGAAGGCGCCCTTCTGGTGTCAGGAGATATTCCGCCCGGAAGTCACCCGCAAAACGGTTGGCATTGGCAGAGGTACTGGCCTTACCCCAGTCATAGTCCCCACCCACATACAGCCTGATCCTGTTATTGTACAGGTTACTGGTCACACCCGCACTCACCTGGTTACGGTCGAGAGAGGCATTGTCCTGACTACCAATATTATAAGCCCTGTAGTTTACATTGATACCGATACCGCTGTTCTTCAGCAGCGTGCCCGTGATATTGTTCAGGATGGCAGAAGCTTGCGCACTCAGCGCCTGGCCTACACTGTTCTTACCGGTAGTAGCCACACTGGCGCCCCCGGCCGAGTTAGGATCTTCCGGCAGGAACTGGTTGAACAACAAGAGACCAGCCATCTGTTGCAGCGCCTTGTTCTGGTCCTGGTTGATCTCCCTCAGTTTGGCTGCTACACCACTTTCATATGCCACAGAACCTACTTCCGGTAGACTGATCTCATAAGTAATGTCCGGTTTCATCAGCTCATTCCGGAGATTGATGAGAATGTCCACCCTTTCCGTACGGGTGGCCAGCTTATCGCCGGCAGTAGAGGAGTTGCCTACCAGGTTGTAGAGACTTACTTTAGGAAGGGTATATTTCGCATGGATATCTACCTTTGCTTCATTAGGATCGCCATTCCAGGTGATGGAACTGCTTTTGTCAATGTCAAACTTCCAGCTGGTCAGCCTTTGCAGGGTAAAATTGTAAGACCCGTTATTGATTTCATAGTTACCGAACATGGTAAAATCCCCTTCGGTATTCACGTTGATCTGGAGATTACCTGTACCGTTCGCAGAGATCATATCACCAGAAGCGGCATCCATGATCACATCGATCTGGGCATCAGGTGTAGCGGAAATGTCCAGCTTTACACTCAGTTTTACGTTGTCCTTCTTCTTTTTCTTTTCTTCTTTCATCTCCGTTCCGTACGACTTGAACGTGATGTAATCAGAACGACCAATGTCCTTGCTATCCGACAAGGGCAGATAGAAATGCGTGGTCCTGCCCGGCCTCGCCTGTATACGCAGCTGCAGGTCGTTCAGCGGACCAGAGAAATAGACCTTACCATCCGCGATCACATTCCCGTAGAACAGGTCACTATCTGCCGCACCTGTATTCAGGAAGATGAAGTTGCGGGCAGTCACGTCAAAATCAAAGTTCAGGTTATTGAAATGATCATGGGAGATATAACCGCTGGCCGTGGCCCTGCTGTTATTCTTATCTACTATGAAGAAGTTTCCGAATTCAATCAGCTTATCGTCTATGTTCAGGTTGAGCCGCGGAATGGTATAGTAGGTGCCCAGGTATAACACCTTCACGCCTGCACTGTCTACACGGAGGTTACCATGTACAGATGGCTGCTGGGTCGTGCCCGTTATAGACAATTTACCGGAGGCCATCCCTTTCAGGTCTGTCACATATTCATTCACAAAGCGGTCCAACACACTGAGGGAAGTACCATTCAGCTCCACATTCGCCTGCAGCCTGTTGTTGGTAGAAGAAACGCCTGCCAGGCCTTCCGCAAAGAAATTCTTACCCTTATTTTCCGATCTGACGGAGAAGGTAACGTCACCAGTTTCCTGTTTGTAGCCCCCTTCAAAAGCCACTAGGCCAATGGAGTCGTTGTCAATACGCAGTTCACTGGCGGTGATCAGGGCATTGACGTCCAGGTTGTGGGTAGGATCGGAGATATTGATGGTGCCATCTGCAAAACCCTCTATACGCATGCTGGTTAGCTGGGAGGGGATTACGTCTGAGAGGTTCAGGTTCTTTAGGTTCACGATAAACTTGGACTCGTCCGGGTTGAATTCGTTCGTCTCTACCGTGATGCTTTGTTCGTTTCTCGTTACCTGCAGGTTATGAATGGTCAGGAAGTCCTTGCTCCAGTAGATCTCATTACCCGGAGTAACATTCCACTGGCGCTCATTGACAGTAAAGGCGCTGTTGAGGAAGCTCACCTTCACACCTTCCTCCACCGTAATCACCCTGGCATAGAAACCGTCCAGTGTGGAGGAATCTATTGCCTGAAGGTCCACTTTGATATAAGAAGTATCCCTGCCGGAGTTGGCCAGGATCAGCGGATGTTGTAGTAATACTTTGTCGCCGGAAGACACCTTCGCTATACTGGTGCTGATATCTATCTTATCAAAAGTGCCGGTACTTTTCAGCTGCAGTCCTTCAAAATGATAATTCCTGTAGGAGGCCAGCGGCACATTGACATTCAGCGCGAGGTTCCCCCTGATGGTATTCAGGTTGCCTTCTATGGTGGAGTTGTCAAAGCCGGAAATATCTTTCGAAAAACCGCGTATCAGTTTGTCTACCTGTCCCAGCTGGAAAGCGAAAGAGAAATCCTGCTGGATATTGTCTTTGGGCGCCTCAGGGAAGTAGCTGGGGTAATATTTGTTCAGCAACAGGCGGAAAGCATCCGGCAATTGCATGAAGCTGTAATTCCCTTTTACATATCCGCCAATCTCACTACCCTGGATTGCCAGCACTTTCACATTATTTTCCAGGTGGGTGGATACGTTGAGGGAGTCGAACTCCAGCCTGCGCTGGTCCTTGAAGAGGGACACATTGTATACCCTGGCAGAACCGTCGAAGTTATCTATGTTATCACCTGCAAAGTTGAGGGCCAGTTTAGCCTGCAGTACAATAGAATCGCCTGTCAGTTTTAAAGCTCTCAGGTTGCCATGGCGTATGTCGGAATTAAAATCGAATACCGGTACATTACCGTTGAAATCTATGGTACCGGCAAAATCCATATCCAGGTTAGGATCATTGACCGTCAGGGAGCCATTGAAGAATTTACGGCTCATTTCTCCTTTGGTCTTGATATTACTGTAGTCGTAACCGTTCAGGGTGATCCTCTGTATGTCAGCGTCTACTGCTGCCTTCAGGGTCCTGAAGTTGAAACCTTCTCCGTTCAGTTTTGCGCTGAGGGAGACGGTAGATATTTCAGGTACATTCAGCAGGGTGCCTATATTGAAAGCATCTGTGGTCAGGCTTCCTGAATATACCGGCACATCCCTGTTCGTTTTGAAGTTAAGGTCGGAGTTCAGGTTACCAAGATTGGTCTGGAATTTACCGTATGCTACAAAGTCGTTGACGAATCCTGTGAAAGAACCCATAAACCGGATGTTGGTCAGCCTGTCCAGTTGCAGGGGATCTACATTCCGCAATTCAGGAGCGATACTGATAATATCATTGCCGGTGGTCAGTAGTTCCTCTGCGTTAAAGTCGATGTAGGTGTTATTGATATCCGGAAGGCCGCGCATTTCCAATCCTCCTTTCAGGCTGGTGGTAGTGCCCGCCTGCAGCCGGATGTTGGAGGCTTTCAGGTTGCTGACAGGGCCACGGGCATCTCCGCTCAGGGAAATCTCCTTTTTCCAGTCGGATAGTTCGGGTGCAAAGTAGGCGACATCGTCAGAATGAAGGCTGCTATTCACAAAATGCGCCCGCATATATACCTCATCCACATAATGGTTCATGTCACTGATATCGGCATACTGCATCGTATAGTAATCGCGCAGGTGACTGCGGTTCGTGAACAGGTCCATGTGGGAGAACTCCATTTCCACCGGCGACATCTTAAACTTTGCCGTCAGCTTTTTCACTTCGAAGCCGCTCCGTTCCTTTGTGCTCATGGTCAGGTCGCCCAGTATGCTGTCTTTTACCAGGCTGGTATTGGTCAGCGAAAGGTCGATCTTGTTGAAGCGGATATGATTGGGTGCAAAGTAGCCAGCGTTTACAGGGGTGGGATCTTCCAGGTCATCTACCCCTAATGTACCGTCCTTAATGGAGACCTCTTTCACCAGCAGCTTCCAGTTGGCGCTGTTCCAGCGAAGGGCGGGAATAGCCGCTGTATCTGTCAGCGGTGCTGCCGGTGGTGCAGGCCTTTTCTTACGGAGGGGAGAAGCTGGGTACCGGGAAATGATAAACGTAGGTTTATCCAGCGTCAGCTCCTGTATATCAATATTGTGCAGGTTAAGGTCGATATTCTTGGCGTCAAGATAAATGCGTTTAGCCGCCACACGCATGTCTTCGCCCACCCAGGCGTCTATCTGGTTGATGCGCACATTGCGCAGGTCTGTCTTGCGCAGGTCCAGGGAAATACCTCCGCTGCCTTTACGGGGCTTCAGGGTTGTATCAGGGGGAGCGCTGAATTCGTCAGCGATGAACTGATAATTCCAAACAGAGTCATTTCTGAGACGTATCAGGTTTATATCGGCATCTTCCAGTCCGATAAACTTTATAACGGGTTTGTCCTGGAAAAAGAACCAGTCTGTAATACGTAGCTGCAGTACGCGGGCATAGAGCAGGGTGTCCTTGTGGCGGTCTTCTATCAGCGTGCCTTCCAGGCGAAAACTGTTAAACAGGCGTAGGTTGACATGCTCGATTTCTACTCTGGTCCTCAGTTGCGCTGACAGGCGTTGGGCGGCTTGATGCACCAGGAAGTTCTGTACCACCGGGATGTTTACCAGTACGCCGATCAGGATGATCAGGCCCAGTAAACTCAGGAAGATAGCAGCTAATATTTTACGTACTTTTTTCAGACGGCGAGATTTAATCCGGCAAAAATAGTTGAATTACTTGATAGAACTATAAGAGAACGCAGAAGTACCGGCTATCGTCTGTGAGTATTGTATGAGTATTGTAGTTATAACACAGGTTTAACAGTATATCCTTCTTTCCTCAACAGTGCAATAACCCCCGTGTTACCACCCAGATGGCCCGCGCCTACAGCAAAGAAAGTGGATGCTTTGCCCGCTTCATTGCTGATGATACCGATCCAGTTACGGTTACGCCTGTCCAGCAGCAGCTCTTTATACTGGATCATATCTTCCGTTTCAATGATCTGGTTGTACAATGCCTGTATGTCGCCCTGCTTGTATGCCGTTATCATTTTATAATACACATCCCTGGATTTCACCGTGTCGGTAATGGTTTTAAGCATCATTGCGGCTTCTTCCGTATCAGGGATACTGTCAAAAATGGCCAGCTGGTCCATGACGGTTTCCAGTCCTTTGATAGGCAGCTGCTGTGCTTTGGCCAGTTTGAGAAATTCCAGCTCTGTAGATGCCGGCTGATTACAGCTGGTGGCAAAGAACTTCTGCAGCATGAGGGAATATATCACCAATGGTTTCAGCTTATCCAGCTGCGCCAGTTGTATACTCAGGGTATCATGGAACCAGGCAGACAATTTCTCATAATCGGCTGCTGCAAACAGCGCCTTAAAAGAATAGGGCTCCGGCATCAGCACGGCCGTTTGTAAACGACTGATTTCCTGTACATCGTCAATGTTTACTTCCAGGTACAGCGCTTTGGATTGCTTCAGGGCATTGAGGGTGGCAGGAGAGAATTGATGGTCCTGCGGACAGATAGCATGAATGGTACCATACAGCCAGGAAGGGCTTTGCAGGCCTTTACCGGATATTTCCCAGAGCAAAGAAGATTTTGGCTGCTGCTGGGCTTTGACGGTCAGCAACAACAGGCTGCAGGAAAGCAGTAAGGACATCTTTTTGAATAACATGACTATCTGTTTACAAGTAATTTATGGAGTATATACAAATCTTCCTCCGAATGCTGGGCAGAAACAATGATCCTGTTCACAGGAGGACTATCCGGATTAGGATACCCAAATGAGGAGATCATAATATCATGTTCCAGCAGGTATTTTTCGATACCCGCACTATCCTTCAGCAGGAATACCGGCAGGTGGAAGGGGTTATGCAAATATCCGACATTTCCTGTGAGGGATTCAAAATAACTGATCCGCTGCTGCAACAGCTGCCGTTGTTCGCCATGCAGCGAAAAGCTTTGCAGGAAAGCCCAGGCATTGGCAGGCATCATAGGTGTGGCGCCGGTGAACAGCGGCAGCTTTTTAATGGCTGCAATGGCTGATGCATGGCCTGATACTACTCCTCCCTGCGCGCTGTAAGCCTTGGTAAGGGATGCTGCCAGCAGGTAATGTACGGGAGGATGCTGTGGCAGTGTATGAACGATACCATTGCCCTCTTCACCGATCACTCCAATACCGTGCGCATCGTCAATAAGCACCAGTACATGTCGCTGCAGCGCCTGCAGCCAGGAGAAATCATTGATAATGCTGGTGAGCGGGTTCACACTGTCTGTCACGATCACGAAGCTATTATCCGGATGTGCATTGATCTTCTCGACTGTTGCTGCCGTCCAGGCAGACCATTCCTGTGCTGGAATGACCGGCTGCCCTTTCCATAAAGCCGGATGTGCAGATGGCGCATACAACAGTTCGCCCTGTGTAGCGGCATATTGCACGGCCGCCTGGGAGGCGAGATAACCGGAAGAAAAGGTAGCCGCGGCCTGTTGCTGCTGCAGTACTGCCAGGGCATGTTCCAGCTCATCATACAGGTGTAGTCTTGTGTTGGCGATACGGGAGGAAATAAACGTGGTCCCGTATTCGTCAATACCCTGTTTCAGCAGCTCCTTAAAAGCAGGATGCGCATGTAAGCCCAGATAAGAAAATCCGGAAAAGAAGAGGTATTCTTTTCCGGAGATATTCGTTTTGCCGGTAGGCGTGGTATGTGTGAATTGTGCCTGCATGTCGTGAGTTATTCCGATTTCGTCTTCAATATGAAATAATAATCCCCTGATTTCACCTTCATATCAAAATGCGTCTCATCAAGGTTTACAACAGTCACCAGGTTTTCTGCAGACCGTAAGCCATTAGCTGCAGTAACTGAAATCACCTTACCGTCGCTCAGCAGTTTATACTTGCCGGAATCCGGTTTATTATCAATGGTAGCGATGAACAGGTTATTGTCAAGGAACTGGTAAAACACGTTGGTGTAATATCCTCTTTTCAGATCAGTAGCCTGGTTGATCTGTGTAATATCATAGGCCGATCCCGGTGGAATGACCACATCATATACCCGCCATTTCTTGTGCAACAGCAGTTTGTTGGTACTGCCGCTGTTACATGCGCTGAACACAAGGGCAAGTATGACTGCGGATAGGATGGCCTGTAATCTGATCTTCATGGTATATTATTGTTGCTTTTTTCCGAACATGTCCTGGTTAAAGGCCTGCGATTGTCCTTTAGGGATAGACAGGCTTTTCCAGTCAGATTTTTTGATCATTTTACCAATGTACACAATTTGCCCTACATGGTAGGGGATATGGCTTAGCTGCCTGTTGATGGCATCCAGCACAATATGCGGCTCGCTGCGGATGTAGACAGTCTTTTCCAGATCTTCGGGCTGTAAGGCACCAATGGCATCCAGCATACATTTCCAGCCAGATTCCCACAGTTTGATGATCTCTTCTGCGGATGTTTTGTCCTCTTCAAATTCCACATCCCTGTTACGCCAGGGCTTTTCACCGTCAGAGGTTAAGAAATCCGTCCAGCGGGAATGCATATTACCGCTCACATGTTTCACGATCAGGCAGATACTGTTTGGCTCTCCCTCCGGCTGCCAGTGCAGCTGTTCGCCGTTCAGTTCAGCGAGCGTTTTATCACCCAGGGATTTATAGTATGCAAATCTTTTCAGCACACTATCCAGGAAGATTTGTCCTATCATAAGAAAGTAGTTTAATGATGATCAATAACCGGCAGCACTGTCATCGCCTCTCTTATCGCCCACGGCTTCCAGTTGTCCTTTGCCATTTACTTTAATCACTTCCGTACGACCAATAGCACCACGGGATATTACCTTATATCCCATCTGCCGCAGTCCCTGTAAAGGCGTCTCATCAAAGTCTTCTTCCACATCCACCACGTCGGGCAGCCATTGATGATGGAACTTGGGAGCATCTACTGCCTGCTGGGTAGGTAGGTTGAATTCAAGGATATTGAGCAGGGTCTGGAATACAGAAGTGATGATGGTGGAGCCTCCGGGCGTACCTGCTACAATATAAGGTTTATCCTTCTTCAGCACGATGGTAGGCGTCATAGAGCTTAACATACGCTTGCCGGGAGCTACTGCATTTGCTTCTGTTCCTACCAGGCCATACATATTGGGCACACCGGGTTTAACACTGAAATCGTCCATTTCATTGTTCAGGAAAAAACCGGCACCGCCTACTACCACTTTGGAGCCATAGCCACCATTCAGGGTGGTGGTCACTGATACAGCGTTGCCCTCGGTATCCATCACTGAAAGGTGTGTGGTCTCGTCACTCTCATAAACAGTTCCCGCACCGGTTAGTTTACTGGACCCGGCCTGACGGGGATTGTAATCTTTCATACGCTCACGCAGGTAGGCAGCAGAAGTGAGTTGTTTTACCGGTACTTTCACAAAATCAGGATCACCCAGGAATTGTGCACGGTCTGCATAGGCGCGGCGTTCCGCTTCTATCATAAGTTGCATGGCAGAGACGGAATGAAAGCCCCAGGCAGCCAGTGGGTATTTTTCCACCATGCCCATCATCTGCTGCAGGGCAACGCCGCCGCTGGAAGGTAATGGCATGGTAACGATGCGGTAATCTTTGTAGAAAAAGGAAACGGCTGGTCGCTCTTTAGCCTCATAAGCCTTCAGGTCTGCTTCAGTGATCAGGCCTTTGCCGCGTTTCATTTCTGCAATGATGAGCGCTGCAGTTTCTCCTTCATAAAAACCTGCACGGCCATTTGTACTGATCCTTTTCAGGGTGGCGGCAAGGTCTTTCTGTACCAGGGTATCACCCGCTTTCCAGGGCCTTTTTCTTACAAAAGCGTTGGCTTGTGTATTGAGTTTACTGAACTGTTCCTGTGTTGCATTCAGGCTGTTGGCTTCCCTTTCAGTGATAGCGAATCCTTTTTCAGCCAGTGTAATAGCAGGCGCGATGAGCTGTTGGATAGTCAGCTTAGCATAAGGCAGGGAGGCAAAGATACCGGCTACGGTACCGGGCACCCCTGATGCCAGGTGTCCATCCTGGCTGAGTTTTGTATTAGCATTGCCGGATGCGTCAATATACATATTGCGGGAGGCCGCCGAAGGCGCCTTTTCTCTGTAGTCGATAGCCAGGTCTTTCCCGTCTTTCAGATGTGCTACCAGGAAGCCTCCACCGCCCAGGTTACCCGCCGCGGGATATACTACTGCCAGTGCCAGCTGGGTAGCAATGGCGGCATCTACGGCATTACCACCCTGCTGCAGCATCTGCAGGCCGGCCTGACTGGCCAGCGGGTGGGCCGATACAACGGCGCCATGGCTGGCGGTAACACTTTTTTTGACTTGATAATGAAAGGCATTAATGGCAGTTGGCTGCTGGGCATAAGCTGTGCTGGCAAGGATTATAGCCAGTAAAACCGGAATTGTACGCATGCGTGTATGAGTTTAATCCTAAGTTGAATCTTGATAAGTTGTTCTAAATGCGCTGTCAAATTAGTATTTTAGATAATAGACAGATCAATTCGTTCTTGTAGCAAATAACATAACCAAAAGAACAACTCAAAATCTAAAAACCCAAATCTAAATCGAATCTTATGTTACACCCGCTAGTCCATCTGAGGGGCCTTGTGCTTCTTATCCTCCTTACTTTATGTGTATCAGCCTCGTATGGCCAGACAGGCGCCATTAAGGGGACTGTTACTGACGGCAAAGCACCGCTGCCCGGTGTTACTTTGCGTATCGAGAACACGAATAGAGGCACATATACGGATGCGCAGGGCCGCTTTTCCATGGAAGTAGTTCCCGGTAATCACACGGTATTGATCAGTTATCTGGGCTACCCGTCGGAGCGTAGACAGGTGACCGTTATCGCCGGACAAACCACCACGCTGGATGTGGTCATGAAAGAGGGAGGTACCAACATCAATGAACTGGTGGTATTAGGCTCCCGTAACCGGCCACGTACACAGACGGAAACGCCTGTTCCCGTAGATGTGATTGATATCAGGCGTATTGTTGCTGACGCTCCGCAGGTCTCTATCAACCAGATCCTGAACTATGTAGCACCGTCTTTCAGCGCTGGTACACAAACTGTTGCAGACGGTACCGATCATATCGATCCGGCTTCCCTGCGCGGGCTGGGGCCTGACCAGGTGCTGGTATTGGTGAATGGTAAACGCAGGTACAATACCGCCCTGGTGAATGTGAACGGTAGCTTCGGCCGTGGTGCGGTAGGTACCGATATGAATGCGATTCCCACATCTGCCATTGACCGTATCGAGATACTGCGTGATGGTGCTGCCGCTCAGTATGGCTCTGATGCTATTGCCGGCGTGATCAACATCGTGCTGAAAAGCAGCGTGAACCGCCTGAACGTAAATGTAACCACCGGCGCCAACGTAACTTCACAGGCAGACGATAACATGGATGGTCAGACCGTGCAGACAGGCGTTAACTATGGTATTCCTGTTGGCAATAAAGGAGGATATATTAACTTCGGGGGCTCTTATGATTACCGTAATTATACCAACCGTTCCGGACCATGGGTGGGCGCTATCTATCGTACTTATCCCGGCGGTGTTGATAAAACGGATTCCTTCCTGGTGGCCAATAACATCACCCGTAATGATATCCGCATGCGTGCCGGTCAATCGAAACTGCGCAGCGCACAGTTGTTTGTCAATGCCAGCATCCCACTGGAAAACAATGCGGAAGTTTACTTCTTCGGGGGTATCGGTTACCGTAACGGCAATGCCGCCGGTGTATACCGCTTGCCGCACGACAGCAGGAATGTAATGGAGATCTATCCCCTGGGCTTCCTGCCGGAAATACACAGCGATATTTATGACCGATCTTTTGCAGGAGGGATACGTGGTAACCTGGGCGACTGGAAAGTTGACTTCAGTAATACCTATGGCCGCAATGAGTTTGGTTTCAAAGTGGAGAATTCACTGAACGCATCCCTTGGTAAAGCGTCTCCTACAAGCTTTACCTGTGGAGGACCCATCTTCACCCAGAATACGACCAACCTAGATTTCTCCCGCCGCATTGATGTGCTGGAAGGACTGGATGTAGCCTTTGGCGCAGAGCATCGCTTCGAGCAATATCAGCTGGTGGCAGGGGCTGAAAATTCTTATACTGACTATGGCCGTGCAAGAAAGATCGGCGTAGACGCCAATGGTAAAGACATTCTGATACCAGACCCGCAAGGATCTGTTAATACTATATTCGGACCTGATGGTTCCGCCAGACCCGGTGGCGCGCAGGTATTCCCTGGCTTCCGTCCGGAGAATGCGATCAGGGCCACCCGCAGCGCTATATCCGCTTATGTGGATGTAGAAGCCAACTTCTCATCAGCATTCCTGCTGGGAGGCGCTGTACGTTTTGAAAACTATAACGATTTCGGTAGTACGCTAAATGGAAAACTGACTGCCCGTTATAAACTGAGTGAGCACACTGCCATCAGGGGATCGGCCAGCACCGGCTTCAGAGCGCCATCCCTGCACCAGCGCTTTTACTCTTCTACCTCCACTTTGTTTGTGGATGGTGTGCCTTATGAAGTGGGTACCTTCACCAATGACAGCCGGCCTGCGCAGCTGCTGGGTATCCCGCAGTTGAAACCGGAGAAATCCAAAAGCATCAGCGCCGGTTTTACCAGTACCTTCGGCAAGTTTAACCTGACGCTGGATGGGTACTTTACACATATTGACGACCGCATCGTATATACGGACCAGTTCTCCGGTAATAATGCAGATACAGCGTCTGCCGTTGACAAGGAAATATACCAGCTGCTGTCGCTCGCCAATGCCAACAGGGCTGCTTTCTTTGCCAATGCAATCAATTCCGAAACCAAGGGAGTAGACCTGGTACTGACCTACAGCACAAAGCTGGGTAGAGGTACACTCCGTGCCGACCTTTCAGGTACTTACAGCTATACGCAAAGAGTAGGGGCCATCAAGGCGTCTGAAAAGCTGAAAGGCAAGGAGAATATCTATTTCAGCCGGGCCAGCAGGATCTACCTGGAAAGGACGGTACCACGTGAGAAAGTGAACCTGACACTGTCTTACAACATCGGTAAGTTCAACGCCTTCCTGCGTAGCGTTCACTTCGGTTCAGTGGAAGAAGCCACCAACGATCCTGCTTTCTTCCAGACTTATTCCGCTAAGGTAGTGACCGATGTAGCTGTGGGTTATAAACTGATACCTGCCCTGAAACTGACCATTGGTTCCAACAACGTATTTGACGTATATCCGGACCTCGTAGCCAATCCTGCCAATACCACCAACAACCAGTTCAGGTACAGCAGAAGGGTGACACAGTTCGGTTATAACGGCCGTTTCCTGTTTGCAAGGCTGGAACTGAACCTGTAATTATTTACTGTAACTAAATAGATATCAATGGAATGAGCAATTACGTGTGTTCATTCCATTGATATAGTAACTTTCCTGTTATTTATATTATTATATTTTACTATATTGAGTGTGCCTTTAAGATATTTATCTGCATCAGCATGTCCGGTGAACGAACTTCTATAAACACATACAGCGCATTGCTCCAGGGATTTCTTCTGTCACTGTTTGTTATCAGTGGATCAGGTTGTATTGCCGCAGAGGAACCACACAGTAGTGAACGCTTACGCCAGGTGATGCGGGAAGAGAACGGTCATATCCAGTGGAAAGTATACAGTTTCACAGACGATCCTTACAAAGAGAAGGTGGAAATCTATTATGAGAATGGTAAACTGAAAGAAGTGTATTTCCGGAGAGCGGGGAGAATGGAAGGCGTCAGAACTGTTTTCTTTGATAACGGCAAACTATCGGAAACAGGCAACTGGCATGAAGATAACAGGGTGGGGGAGTTCCGCTATTACCGGCAGGACGGGCGTCTGGAATGCGTGCAGTACTTCGGATTGATAGGTGAAAGTGTAGAGTAAGAAAAAACCTTTCAATTGTTTATCTTAGGTAAATAAATTGAAGGATCCATATGCGCAAATTCCTGTTATCGTCCCTAATACTGCTCATGATGCAGACAGGGTTTTCACAGATCCTGCCTACGCCAGATCAGTTTCTCGGTTATGCGCCCGGAACCCAGTTCACGCCTCATTACCGCGTGCTTGAATACTTCAGAGCCGTTGCGGCCCTTACGCCCAATATGCAGCTGACCCAATATGGCACTACTTACGAAGGCCGGCCCCTGATGCTGGCGGTAATATCTTCCCCTGAAAATATCAGTAGAATTGAACAGATAAGACAACACAACCTGGAACTGGCCAGTGGTAACGGCAAGCCTGCCACCGGCGATCCTGTGATTGTCTGGCTGAGCTATAACGTACACGGCAATGAAGCAGTTTCCACGGAAGCGGCCATGGTTACCCTGTACATGCTGGCCAATAAAGAGAATAAAGCACAGCAGGAATGGCTGAAGAATACGGTCGTGATCATTGATCCCTGCCTCAATCCCGACGGACGGGAACGCTATGTGAACTTCTACAACCAGGTGCATACCCGTTATGCAGATCCCTTATTGTTTGCAAGAGAACACAATGAACCATGGCCGGGTGGAAGGGCAAACCACTATTACTTTGACCTGAACCGCGACTGGGCCTGGCAAACACAGATAGAATCGCAGCAGCGGGTGACCCAGTATAACCGCTGGATGCCACAGGTACATGTGGATTTTCATGAGCAGTCCATTGACGCCCCTTACTACTTTGCCCCCGCAGCAGAACCGTTCCATGATATTATCAAACCCTGGCAGCGCAGTATGCAGATGCTGATCGGTAAGAACAATGCACGGTACTTTGATAAAGAAGGCTGGCTGTACTTTACCAAGGAATTCTTTGATATGTTTTACCCCAGCTATGGGGATACTTATCCTACCTACAATGGCGCCATCGGCATGACGTATGAACAGGGTGGCGGCGGACGGGCAGGACTGGCGGGATTGAAACAGGACGGCGATACCCTGACCCTGACAGAACGCATTGCCCATCACCGTACTACAGGACTTTCCACCATAGAAATATCCTCACAACAGGCCCCCTTGCTGCTGAAGGAATTCGCCCACTATTTCCTGGAAGCCATCCGTGCGCCCGAAGGCCCTTACATGTCTTATGTGGTAAAAGCTTCCGGGAATCAGGAGAAACTGGCTTCCCTGGGTACTTTACTCAACAGGAATGGCATCCGTTTTGGGTATGGCTCAGCTGCGAATAAAGCCATAGGATTTAACTATTTCAACGGTAAAACGGAGAATTTCAACATAGAAAAGGAAGACATGGTGATCAGTGCTGCACAGGCCAGGTCTAACCTGCTGAAAGTATTGTTCGAACCTGATTCCCGTTTAGCCGATTCCGTCACTTATGATATCACTGCCTGGTCCCTGCCTTATGCCTATGGCCTGCAAACCTATGGCGTGCGTCAGCCGCTGACGCCGGCAAAGGATAGTCTGCAGAACAACGTGAACGCCTATCTCGCGGCAACAAGGCCTTATGCTTACCTGGCCCGCTGGAACAGTATCAAAGATGTGCGGTTCCTCTCAGCATTACTACAGAAACGCATCCGTGTAAGATATGCGGAAGGCGATTTCATTGCCGGTGGCAAAGCCTTTCCTGCAGGTACCCTGATCATTACCAGGTCGGGCAATGAGGCTGCAGGCGCACAGTTTGACGAACAGGTCGTTGCACTGGCCAATACCTATAAAACAGGACTGGACGCAGTGAATACGGGCTTTGTAGAGAAGGGCGTCGACTTCGGTTCCGAGAAAGTACGGTTTATCAAACCTATCAGGGTGGCTGTTGTAATGGGCGAAGACGTTTCTTCCCTTGCAGCGGGAGAGGTATGGCATTTCTTCGAACAGCAGATCGGTTATCCGCTTACCATCGTAGATGAAAAACAACTGTCGCGGGTAAACTGGAAAACCCTCGATGTATTGATACTCCCGGATGGCAATTATAAATTCCTGGCAGAGAAAGAAAATACCAATAAACTGAGGGACTGGATTGCCGGCGGCGGTAAACTGATTGCGCTACAGGGTGCGCTGGCACAGGTGGCTAACCTGGACTGGGGCATTCACCAGAAAAAAGAGGAAGAGGAGAAGGAGGAAAAGAAAGATGATTACTCCCTGCTGAAATCTTACGCCAACCGTGAACGGGAAGGTGTTAAGCAACTCATTCCCGGCGCTATTTACAAAGTGCAGCTGGATACTACCCATCCGCTGGCCTTCGGATTTCCTGCAGTGTATTATACCCTCAAACAGGACAGCCGGATCTACGACTACCTGGAAGACGGCGGCTGGAATGTAGGCATCCTGAAGAAAGACAACTACCTGAGCGGCTTTGTAGGTATGGAAACACGCAGGAAGCTCAGAGATGGCTTACTCTTTGGTGTAAAAGAAATAGGTGAAGGTAAGATCGTACTGATGGCAGACGACCCGTTGTTCCGCAGTTTCTGGGAAAACGGAAAACTGATGTTTGGGAATGCGTTGTTTATGGTGTGGTAGTTCTTAAAATCTTGTCTGACTATGACGCAATAGCTTTAAGCTTGTATGTGTGGCAGTCCTTAGATCTTATCTGACTATGATGCAATAGCTTTAAAACCGTAGGTATGATAATATTTAAAACCTTTTTATATTGCAACCCAGCGCCTGTGTGGAGTTCAACCGCACGGTCTTACCTGCCAGCATATCATTGATGGCATTACTCAGGTGCCGCATCTTAACAGCTTCGGCGTTACCCGGACTATCGTCAATAGCGCCCTTATAAACGAGTTTTGCCTGCTGGTTGAACAGGTAACACTCCGGCATATGATTAGCCTCAAAAGCGTCTGCTAATTCGGTTTTTTTATCTACTACGTAATACCAGTTGAATTGCTGTCCGGCGGCATAGGTCTTCATAGCTGCCAGCATTGTTTTTTCATCTGCACCCGCGGTATTTGAATTGATCAGTACCACCCCGATATTATTGCTGAGTGCATATTTGCAGATCTCCTGCGTACGGCCCTGGTTCCGCTCAATATAGGGACAGGTATTACCTGAGAACATCACCAGTAATCCGTTACTTAATCTTGCTTTATTGAGCGTGATCTCTTTACCGGAAAAATCCTGGAGTACAACATCTGCTTTAGGTAAAGGTGCTCCTATTTCCAACGGAAGGGTACCGGGAGGCTGCATAGCCACCAGCCAGGAGCACAGGATCAATAGACAGTATACGTTTCTCATAAATATAGGTTTCAGGTTAACGCTAACCCCTTGCTTACTTGTTTTTTAGGGATCTACAATGACTGGAACCGACCTGAGGGTTCCTCCGTAAAGATACGAATATGTGTGATTTTTATCTAATTTATCAGGAGAGACCACGTACCTCTTCCGGGAGATTTTCCTTCCGGGTTTCGGCGGTTTCCTTCAGGATCCGGATGCTGGCATTCAGCTCAAAACCGATCAGCAGGATGAAGGAATAGAGGTAGACAGACAACATGAGAATGAGGATAGTGCCCACGGAGCCGTATATCTTGTTGTAGTTGGCGAAGTTGTTCACAAAAAACGAAAAGAGGATGGTCACCAGGATCATCATAATAGTGGCAAAGGTGGATCCTGCGGTAATGAACTTCCATCGTTTGGTCGTAGCCGGCACAAAGCGGTAGATCACAGAAAGCATGGAGAAGAACAGTAAAGCGATCAGTACCCAACGGGTGATATCGGCCAGGGATAATATCCGGGCATCGGTAATGCCCAGGTATTTGAAAATGAAGCTCAGTACAGTACCCTGCGCAATGATCAGGATAATGGTCAGCAGTAGTAAAAAGATCAGTATGAGTGTCAGCTTCAGGGCCATGAGCCTTTTCTGCCACCATTTTCTGCGACGGAAGCCGGGCGACTTCTTATTGAAAGAACGGGCCAGTCCCATTACCGCATTGGAGGAAGCAAAAAATCCCGTCAGGAAGGCGATGGACAGCAATCCGTTACGGTGGGTATACAGGAAGTCATGGATCATGTCCCGTATGATGATATAAGTATTATAGTTGGGGGTCACATCTTCTGCCAGTTCGTACAGGGTCGCCTCCACATTTTTCATGGGGATGTAGGGTACGAGGGTGAACAGGAAGATGAAGAAAGGGGGAATGGCCAGCAGGAAGTTGAATGAGATTGCTGCTGCCCGTTCCCCGAGACTCCGGTTAGTCATTTCCTTCAGAAAGAATTTGACCACATCGTACAGGGGCACCCCCTCAAAACCGGGCAACACCAGTGTTTTGCTGATGTTTACCAGTTTACGGAAAGGCCTGGATGTAAGAATGATCTTTTCTGGTCTGAATGGCATTACTGTTTATGTTAAATGCCCCGCGCATTTAAAGCAGCATGGAATGCCTGTGCATTTTTCATGTGCTCAGCGTAGGTGGCGGCAAAAGCATGATATCCGGAGAAATCAGCTTTAGCGCAAAAATAGATATAATCAGTTTCCGGTGTATTCAGCACGGCCTGGATGGTCTTAACAGAAGGGGTACAGATAGGGCCCGGCGGTAGGCCGGCATTCTGATAGGTGTTATAAGGCGACTGATACGCAATATGTCCTTCCCTGATCCTGCGGATGGAGAAATCCTGAAGGGCAAATTTCACCGTAGGATCTGCCTGCAGGCGCATGCCTTTGCGGAAGCGGTTGATATATACACTGGCAATCAGTGGTTTCTCATCATTTTTATTGGTTTCCTCTTCTACGATAGAGGCGATGATCATTACCTGTACGGTGCTCAGATCGAGACGGCGGGCAGCAGCCTTCCGTTCTTCTGTCCAGAAAGCGGCAGTTTCCTTTTCGATCTTCTTGAACGCGGCTTCTGCGGTGGTGTTCCAGTAGAACTGGTAGCTGTTTGGAATGAAGGCGCACATCACGGTATTGGTGTCCAGTCCGAACTGACGGAGGTATACCTGGTCGCTGAGCAAAGCACGGAAGGTAGCAGAATCGGCTTCCAGGTTAGAGCAGATCTTCCTGACAAGGTCTTGTTTGGTGCGCAGTTTGGTAATGGTTACGGTTACCGGCGTCTGTCGACCGGCACGCAGCAGCTTCACAATGTCGAAGTTGCTCATACCACGGCTGATCTTATACTTACCGGCTCTTACACGTTTGGGATATCCCAGTTCACGGGCCACCCAATCGAAACTGTTGCGGCTGCGGATGATTTCCTGTTCTTCCAGGCCATCCAGCACATCTTTATACGTGCTGCCGGTATGTACATAGAAAAATTTACTATCCCCAAACGCTTTAGTATTGGGGCCAAATACACGATACCCTATGTATACGAGCAGTCCTGCGAGGATAGCACAGGCAACTACCAGCATACGTTTAATCCACAGATTCTTCGTTTGACTTTTTTTTGCTTTACTTCTCTTTGCCATAGGATGGTATTCAATAAAAAACCTCGCTTGTGACGGCGAGGTTCTGAAATAGCTTTAATAGCCGGGATATTAGTGTCTTTTTGGAGCCTGAGCCGGAGCTGGCGCCGAATTTGCCGGTGTAGCCGGTGCCTGCTGGGCAGGAGCTGAAGTCGGATTTACCGGTGTAGCTGGTACCTGAGCCGGAGCTGTAGGGACGGTCACATTCTGTTCCATGATGGCTTTTCTTGTTTCAGGAGCTGAACTCTTGCCAACAAACATAGAAGATGTGAGGCACAGTACGGCAATGATAGCAGACAGTACCCAGGTGCCTTTTTCCAGCACATCTGTGGTCTGACGTACACCCATCACCTGGTTGCCAAAACCACCAAAACTACCGGATAAACCACCACCTTTCGGGTTTTGAACCAGTACAAAAAAGCCCAATAACACACAGGCCAGGATGATTAATATGCCGAAAATCAACAACATAGTATAATAAATTAACTTTTTTCTGTTAGTAACTTAAGTTCTTTGATCTTTTGCGCAAAATAAGCGCTTTTGTTGGGATTAAGCAAACTTAATTTTTGATATATGTGGATCGCTGTCTGGTACTGATGCTGACGTGCCCAGATCTCAGCCAGCGTTTCCGAAACGATGTCGTCATTCAGTGTGATGGATTCCATTGCCATCTTTTCCACTGCTTCTGATACTTCAGGATCAGCGTCTTCGTAACTACGGTGCATCTGCTGCTGATACCATTGCTTACTGGCCTTTTCGGCGAAGGTGTGCTTCATCTCCCTGAGCCAGGAAGTAAAGCTCTTCATTTCAGCTGCTCCTTTTTCATTGAGTTCATCTGCCTGCTCAGGTTCTTTCAAACGCTTGTAAGCGAAATAATCATCTGTATACAACGGTTGATAGGTCAGAGACGTCTCAGCGGTATCAGAAGTATCCAGCGGAAATATCTTAATAGGCTCTGTATCTATCGCGGCGGTGAGCGGAAGCTTTGCAGCTGTTGCTGCCGGCTCCTGGGCAGGTGCTGCCGGAGATGTTCCCCTGGCAGGAGTGGCTGTTAATGGCTCCTGGGCAGGTGCTGCCGGAGGTGTTTCCCTTGCAGAAGTAGCTGTTAATGGCTCCTGAACAGGTGCTGCCGGAGATGTTTCCCTGGCAGGAGTGGCTGTTAAAGCTTCCTGTACAGGTGCTGCCGCTGGCGCTTCCCAGGTAGGTGCGGCTGTTGCCGTTGCTGGCTGGGAAGGTGTGCTTGTGACAGGTGTGGCTATCACATCATTCGCAGTAACTGTTAATTCTTCTTCTTCTGTATTGTAAGCCGGAGCAGTAAAACTTTCCTGTCTAGCAGTTTGCTCCGCTGACGGTGCTTTGGGCACGGTTACATGGATCTTGGATTCAGGTACAGGCTGTGGTGCAGGAGCCGCTGTTTCCGGTTCATCTGGGAACACATTGACAGGCGCTTCATGTACGGGCGCGGGTACAGGTGTTGGTGCTTCCTCTACCGGTGCCTCAGGAGCAACGCTTTTCTCCTCGGTGGTCACAAAGCGGTAAAAGTAATGCATATTGGTACTGTACTGCTGTGCCTTCTTTACCGCCGGCGCCAGCAGATTCTTCTGCACGGTATATTGCTTGCGCGCCAGCAGCAGGCGGGCCGCCGTAAAGTAGGGATATGACGTTACCAGCCGTTCCAGTGCTGCTTCATCAACCTGTTTAATATCAGGTTGTTGGAAGATATGTTGAATGATCCTGTTTGCGGTCATGCTGCTAAAGTATGAAAAAAAATTAAATACGAAAGCTTTTGTAATACTTACCAGTTAGCGAACGCTTTATTGAAAATATCATCCACTATTTGTGGCAGAATCGTGTTCTCTAACAGGCCATTTTCCACTGTACTTGGCAACTGGGAAGCGGGGAAGTCGGCAGAGCGGGTGAACGACTGCGTATATCCCTTTTTATCGCCTATTCTTTTCACGAACGTAATATTAATAGTAACAGTCAACCTGGAAGTGGCAGCCTGGTCCACATTGGTTACCGCAGCATTGCTGAAGGAATAACCCGTTACGTTGCCTTTGAATTCATAATCGGCCCCTTCTTCATTGATCTGTACCAGTTTGGTCTGCGACTGTACTTTGGTACGCAGTCTTTCGGTCAGGTTCTGGCTCAGTGTCGGGTTGTTGATAGGCGCCCTGTTCTCAATAAAACGCACGTTCACGGTTTTTGCGCCCGGCTCAATACTGGCGCCTGTAGCAGAATAGTGAACGGAACAGCCGCCCAATACCAGCAGTAAGCTGACGGTCATTATCCCCTGGAGTAATCTGATCATCTTAAAAGTGTTAAGGCTGCCTGCCAGTTATGGAGTCATCCCGGCAGGTGGCCTGCTATTCGTTAATGTTGTATTCTTTGAGTTTTCTATATAAGGTCCTTTCGGAAATGCCCAGGTCAAGCGCTGCATCCTTCCTTTTGCCCTTATGTTTCTTCAGGGCCTTGACGATCAGTTCTTTTTCTTTGTCGGCTATAGACAAGGTTTCCTCTACTTCTTCGTGGTGATCGATCTTGTTGCTATCTTGTAAGATGATCGGCTGGGGCGAAGAAATGGTGGCAGGAACAGGGCTTGTAGCCACACTCACCTCTGGCTGGGGATGGAAGCTGTGCATCAGGTGACTATCCTGGAAATTGCTGGCATGGGCAATATTAGGGTTCTGCAGGATGTCGAAGAACATCTTTTTCAGTTCTGTCACATCCTTCTTCATATCGAAGAACAGTTTATACAGTATATCCCTTTCGTTGGAAAAGTCTCCGTTAGGCTTCGCCTGTGGCGCTGCGATCATCGGCAGCCTGGAAGGTTCATTCACTTCCGGCAGGAAACGTCTCAGTTCATGCGCTGTAACCAGTTTATCCTGTGCCAGTACGGAGATTTGCTCTGCCATATTCTTCAGCTCACGCACGTTACCCCTCCACGGATAATTGACCAGGATGTTACGGGCCTCGTCATCCAGCTGGATGCTCGGTGTTTTGTAACGTTCCGAGAAATCCACGCAGAATTTACGGAACAATAATGGAATATCCTCTTTTCTGTCCCGTAGGGAAGGTACCCTGATAGGAACGGTATTCAAACGGTAATAAAGGTCTTCCCTGAATTTCCCCTGCTGGGTATGATCGAGCAGGTCCCTGTTGGTGGCTGTGATCACCCGCACATCTGTTTTCTGCACTTTGGAAGATCCGACCCTGATAAATTCGCCGGTTTCCAGTACACGCAGCAGGCGGGCCTGTGTACCCAGCGGCATTTCCCCGATCTCATCCAGGAAAATAGTACCGCCATTTACAGTTTCAAAATATCCTTTACGGCTATCTACCGCGCCGGTAAATGAGCCTTTTTCATGGCCGAAAAGTTCTGAATCGATGGTCCCTTCAGGGATAGCGCCGCAGTTTACGGCAATGAAAGGGTTGTGTTTACGGGCACTAAGTGAATGGATAATACTGGAAAACGCTTCTTTACCAACGCCACTTTCTCCAACTATCAACACGGTCAGATCCGTGTTGGCCACCTGTGCTGCCACCTGCAAGGCATAATTCAGTGCAGGCGAATTTCCGATAATGCCAAACCTGTTTTTAATGGACTGTACGTTATCCATATCCTCAATTTACCCTTTTACCGGCTGTAGAAGCCTGTAAAAGGTGCTGTGATCCAATAATTTGTCTTTTATGCTCTCCCCGTCGAAACTCCCAATAAAGTACCTGCAGTACAATCGTTCACCTGCACCCAAACGTATTCACCCTTGCGGAAATCTTCTTTAGGGAAGATGACCACCTTGTTATGATCTGTTCTACCGAAGAGGTGATCTTCAGAGCGTTTGGAGGTGCCTTCGATCAGTACTTTAAACGTCTTACCTACATCCTGCTGCATACTTCTGAGTGATTGTCCGCGGTGCAGCTCCACCACTTCCGACAGCCTCCTTTTTTTAACTTCTTCCGGTACATCATCCTGGTAGCGGCGTGCAGCCAGCGTACCGGGGCGTTCGGAGTAGAAGAACATGTAGGCCAGGTCGTATCTGGCATAGTCCATCAGGCTCATAGTATCCTGGTGATCTTCTTCTGTTTCTGTACAGAAGCCGGTAATGACATCCGTGGACAGGGCACAGTCAGGTAATATTTCACGGATGCGGTCAACTTTTTTAATGTACCATTCCCTGGTATAGGTACGGTTCATCAGCTGCAGTATACGGGTGCTGCCGCTTTGCATAGGCAGGTGAATGTATTTGCAGATGTTCTCGTACTTCGCCATGGTAAACAGCACATCATCGGTAATGTCTTTCGGATGGGAGGTGCTGAAACGAACCCTGAGCAATGGGCTGATGAGAGCTACTTTCTCAAGCAGATTGGCAAAGGTAGTTACAACAGATGCATCCTGCGGGTCAACCCAATAGTAGGAATCCACGTTCTGTCCCAGGAGGGTTACTTCACGGTAGCCCCTGTTGAACAGGTCTGTAGCTTCCTGCAGGATAGACGCTACGTCTCTGCTGCGCTCACGCCCGCGGGTAAAAGGTACCACGCAGAAAGAGCACATGTTGTTACAACCCCGCATGATGGAAACAAAGGCGGTTACACCGTTGCTATCCAGCCTGACCGGGTTGATGTCGCCATAGGTTTCTTCACGGCTGAGCAATACGTTCACTGCCTTCTGACCGGTTTCAGCCTCTTCGATGAGGGCAGGCAGGGTTCTGTAAGCATCAGGGCCTACCACCATATCCACCAGCTTTTCCTCTTCCAGCAGTTTGGCTTTCAGGCGCTCAGCCATACATCCGAGCACACCCACCAGTAGTTCCGGGTTCTTTTGCTTTATATGTCTGAACTCTAATAAACGTCTGCGTACGGTTGTTTCCGCTTTTTCCCTGATCGAGCAGGTATTGAGCAGTATCAGGCTGGCCTCTTCCACATTACGGGTAGGGCCAAAACCATCTTCTTTGAGAATGGAAGCCACGATCTCACTGTCGTTAAAGTTCATCTGGCAACCATAGCTCTCTATATAGAATTTCTTGGTATAAGTCTGTGTTTCTCCTTCCAGAGGTGCGTAAGCTTCACCCTGGCGACTTTCGTCATGCACTTTTGTAACCTGTTCCAGCATCCTTTGCAACTAATTTTAGGAAAGCAAAAGTACACAATAAAATCTGAAAATGACAGAATGGCATGATAGGTAATATAGCTATTGATTACAGCCCTTTTTCCAGTAGAAAACGGGTGAGGGCAGCGGGACTTTTAAGCTGGAGTTTCTGCATAATGTTCTTCCGGTGGGTTTCTACAGTGTAAATGCTCAGGTAAAGATGCGCCGCTATCTGCTGATTGGTAAGCTGCTGATTGATCAGCTGGAGGATCTCCGTTTCCCGGCGGGTCAGGTTAAACTCCCTGAAAGGGGGATTTTCCGCGTCCTGCTGGTACATACGGGCTATAGGAGGGAAGCATTGCTTTCCCTTACTTACCTGCCGGATGGCTTGCAGCAGTTCTTCCTTGTTGCAGGTTTTCAGCAGGTAACCATCTGCCCCGTAGCTGAGGGCCAGGGAAACCAGGTGGGGATCATTATAGCTGGACAGGATAATAGTCCGGATATGAGGGAAATCCTGGCGGATGAGCTTTGTAGCTTCCAGCCCGTTCAATATGGGCATATTAATGTCCAGGATAACGATATCGGGTCTGTGACGGGACAGGAGGTTCATCAGTTCCTGGCCGTTGGCGGCAATAGCCAGGACGGTCACATTGGGAACCTGTTGGAGGATGGAGTGGATACCGTCGGCAAAAAGTGTGTGGTCATCAGCGAGGATGAGATTAACAGG
This sequence comes from Chitinophaga filiformis, assembly GCF_900102545.1. Taxonomy (GTDB): domain Bacteria; phylum Bacteroidota; class Bacteroidia; order Chitinophagales; family Chitinophagaceae; genus Chitinophaga; species Chitinophaga filiformis. The sequence continues at coordinate 1,256,242 of NZ_FNBN01000003.1, forward strand.
TAGCTGCATGTTGTGGAATTACGGGGATGTTAATGATAAAGGTGGTGCCGGAAATGCCTGAATCAACGTGTAATTTGCCTCCCAAAGATCTTACCCGGCTACGTACGCCCGATAGCCCTATGCCCTGCACCCTGCCGTTGGTGGCAGGGAGTCCCACACCGTCGTCTTCCACGATTATTTCCAGGTAATCCGGGTAATACAGCAGTTGGACAGTAGCGGCAGAAGCTTTTGCATGCCTGATGATGTTACTGGTCAGTTCCATGATAATGCGGTATAGTATCAGCTCCTGCCGGGGATCGAAACAGGATTGGTATTTATTGCTGCAGAAATGGAACAGGATATTAGGTGAGTTAAGCAGCGAAAAGTAAGATTGCAGTATATCAGTAAGTGGAATATTACCAAAAAGGGGTGGAACCAGGTTATGTGCCGCACGCCGCACATTCTGGCTGGTCTGATCTACCAGCTGTAACAGGCTGGTGGCTTTCAGTTCGTCCTGTTTTGTCCGGAAGCGCAGATTTTGCAGGTTTATCCGGATAGCGGCCAGGTTGCCGCCTATTTCATCATGGATATCGGCCGCAATACGTTTACGCTCTGCCTCCTGTATATCCAGCTCATGATTGGCCATCATAGCCTGTTGCTGCTGAAGCTTCAGCAACAGTTCCTTCTGTTTTCTCTTATAGGTATCCAGCCGGCGCATCATCACCAGTATCCAGACAGCTACACTCCATATGCAGGTGAGGGGTAAAATACCGGAAGACACAAGATAAGTGGTAACGCTATAGGTGAACCGCAGGGAATAACTATGTACCGGTCCTAAAATGGCCGGCGCAGAGGGGATTAAATGCATGAACAGTTCCTCGCTCATATGTCGTACAGAGAATGAAGGGGTATGAATCTTATAACTGACAGATTATCTATATCTACTGGGGTAATGCTGAAAAAGTTGTCCCTAATTTAGGTACAAGCTACAAAAAAAAAGTGTTGCTACAGTGAAAGTAGGGGGAGTTTGTTAAAAAAATTAACAATTGAGAGGGGGCGTTGGTACAACCCCGGGGAAAACGGAATGGGTGCCCCCGGGTCGACGGAATGGATACAATCCACAAAACAATATGGAATGGCCGGATAAAACATAATCATTCGCGGCGATAGACCCCGGTAGGGGTCTTATTGTTTGTAGCGCGGGGTGCAACCCCGGGAAAACGGACGGGTGCGCCCTGGGAAAACGGAATGGGTGCGCCCCGGGTCGACGGAATGGATACAATCCACAAAACAATATGGAATGGCCGGATAAAACATAATCATTCGCGGCGATAGACCCCGGTAGGGGTCTTATTGTTTGTAGCGCGGGGTGCAACCCCGGGAAAACGGAATGGTGCGCCCCGGGAAAACGATATAAATGTCCCGGAACAATTCGCCGAAACCAGGATTTGAACAGGTATTGACGCCGTATAAACAATGGTTCTCCTATGGGTATCTTACGTTCAAAGACGTAAGATACCCATAGGAGAACCATTGCTAATACCTGATTATATCCTGAGAAGATCGGCTTTACACCTCGATCAAATGCGCTGTACAATTATACAGCTCACATTCCCACTGGTCATCATTCACCGTAAATCGGGTAACAGAGGTATTTTTAAGATTGCTATCCTGTGTAAGTGTAGGCGCCAGTTTACGCAGCAGATGACGGATAAAACTGCCATGGCTCACGATGAGAATATGTTTTCCGGCATGTTCCTTCAGCAGCTGATCCAGGAAATCCATGCCACGGCCCAGTACGGATTGCTCGGTTTCCATACCCAGTTCCAGCTGTCGCCAGCCTGCACCCCAGCGGGCAATCCTGTCAGCCTCGGTAGTACCTTCGGTTTGTCCGCCGGATACTTCCATGAGGCGTTTATCCTGGCGTACATCCATAATACCCAGTCCGGCAGCGATGATCTCGCCGGTTTGTCTTGCGCGTGATAACTGACTGGTGAAGATCAGGTCCCAATGTTCGTCAGAAAGGCGGATAGCCAGTTTGCGGGCCTGTTCAAGTCCTTCCGGGTCCAGAGGAATATCTGTGCTGCCCTGCATTTTCCCTTCTTTGTTCCATGCAGTACTTCCGTGACGGATCAGGGCTATACGTGTCATAAGGCACTCTTATCTGTTGGTTGCCGCAAATATACGCAGAGAATGCCAGTAATGAAAGCTTCACAGCAGTTCAGCCTCACTGATCAGGTTATTTTTCAGTGCAAATACCACTACGCCGGCTGTATTTTTCACATTCATTTTTTCCAGTATGCGGGTCCGGTGTCCTTCTACGGTGCGCTTGCTGAGGAAAATCTTTTCACCTATTTCCTGGGCGGTAAACTGCTGGCAGATGAGACGGATGATCTCTTTCTCACGGTCGGTGAATGTAACAGGGGTATTATCGCGTGAGGGGTTAAAACGGCTTCTGACGATCATAGAAGCCAGCTTGGCAGAGGTTTGCCTGCAGTAGAAGATATTGTCTTCGTATACGCTGTTGATGGCCTCAATGATCTCCTGTTTGTCGGCATTCTTTAACAGGTAACCTTTGGCGCCGGCTTCCAGCATTTCGACGATCAGTTCTTCTTCATCAAACATGGACAGGGCGATAATCCTGATATGAGGCAACCGCTGCAAGAGGGTACGGGTGGCCGTAATACCATCCATTAAAGGCATCTTCAGATCTGTCATGACTACATCTGCTTCGACAGTTTCAAGTAGTTCCAGTAATTCCCTCCCGTTGTTGGCTTGTCCTACAAGGGTAATATCAGGTTGCCTCGAAAGCATTAGTGCGAGTCCGTCACGGAAAATTTCATGATCGTCAGCTATCACTAATCTAATGTCGTGATTCATTGAATGTAAGAATTGGGGTACGGAGTTGTCTCTCTGAAATTTCAGTGTATAAAGTTACATTATCCCTCGGGAATTTTTACGAAATAGTTGGTACCCTGGCCGGGTATGGAATCAATGGATAAGGAGCCACCCAGAATATCGGTACGGATGGCCAGGCTTTTCATTCCCAGTCCGGACGATTCAGTCCTGGCTTTTTTAACATCAAATCCGATCCCGTTTTCTTTGATCAATACCAGGTAAAAGCCATGCTCCCTGGTCAATGCAATCTGCAGCTGTGTGGCTTTTGCATGCTTCAGCGTGTTGTGGGCAATCTCCTGAATGATGCGGAAAATATGGATCTCTTTTTCCGGCGGAATATTGATCTTCCCTGAAGTATGGAACTTTATTTCCAAAGGCTGCTTATCGGATAATTGTCTGATAAATTCGTGTAGTGCTTCCGTCAGTCCTTTGCGCTCCAGTGTGGCAGGCAGGAGATTGTGCGAGATCTGCCGGAGACCGCGGATCACTTCATCAATGTAACCAGACGATTTTGCAATAACCTGCTGATCCCGTTCATCAGTTACAATGATACTGTGAATGTTCAGTTTGATGGTGGATAACAAAGGTCCCATACTGTCATGCAGATCTGCTGCGATCCTTTTCCGCTCATTCTCCAGGATGGTAATCTCGGCTGTAATACGCTCCCGCTGCAACTGTATGTAACGGCGGTGATATAATACGATGGATACCACGAAGAAGAGGATAATGACCGCAATCAGCACCGAAATGAATATCGTGATATAGAATATTTTATCGTCCATGGGGTATAATCATTTTGAGGCATCAGGTGCCGGCAATGCTATGCATCAAAATGTTTGTTAAAGTAGTAGGATGATTTAACAGGTATGCATAAAACTGCTATAGCATAGATCAAATTTACAAAAGCGTTGATATAATTAAACATAAAAATGATCCGTAAGGACAGTACCGTATCCGACCCGATAAACAGGGACGCCTCATAAATGATCTGGTATATAAAGAGAATGATAAATCCCAGGCAGACAAGGAAACGGGCATTCCGGAAAAGTGACTTGTTATCTTTTACGATGAGGTAGTTGATCTCATTAATGCTGAGCAGCACGGTTACAAAGGCATAGGTGACGCGGAAATAGGGACTGAAAGTTTCTATTTTATTGAAGATGATATTTTCAATGATCCAGACAGCGGCAAATCCAAACAGCAATCCGATAAAGAGCGGCCGCTTTCGTTTTAGTGTACCCCATACAAAGAACTGGTAGACGATCACAATAGACTCCGCCAGTCCGTAAAGGTTCGACGGAACGGCATTGCTGGTTTCCAGTACGCTGATACAAATGAAACTGATCGTTTCTGAAAGGAAAGCCAGCGAGAGGAGCAGGAGAAAGGGCTGAAAGCTTGGAACCGTTTTGTTAAAGCGTATCAGCCCTATCGCTAAAGGAATAACCACCAGCTGGCTTACCAGAAAAGCGCCTAAATTATTCATCAGGAACAGGATGATAACGGTAATTATAATTTGGCTTTGCAGAGTGGCGGACAACGCTGACCACTTTCCATGGCCTGTTCAAGATTGGCAGCTCTGGCCGGCTGTATACCTGGTATAATAGCCGCTTTATCGCGCGATACCAGTGTGGTGAGAATGTCGGTACCGGAAGAATCCACCGGCAGCAATATCATTCTTACCTGGCCTTTTTCATCCTTACCCATGTAGATACGGAGGCCTTGAGCGCCTTTGGCATTGAGTATGGCAGCAATGGCATGCCGGTTAAAAGTTTCCCCCTCAGGAATATTGAATGCGCTATCAAGATAGTTGCCGGGTAACTTACTCTGGAGTTCTTTTCTTCCGGTGAGGAAACCCTGACGCAGACGGCGGGCTTCATCGATCGGAATCACATGTTCAAGGGCTTTAACTTTATCCAGCGGAATGTCCCTTTGCTGATCATCATGATGAGGGGTACATTTTGTAAGTGCTGCTATGAGGACGGCAGCAGAAAAGAAACGTAGAAAATTACGATGCTCCATAAATAGCGGTTTTATGATGATTGAATATGTAAGCTACCAGATAACACCGGAAATGGGCCGGGTAAAAATGCTGAAAATAAAACGTATAAATACCTGATATATACTCGTGCTCGTGACAGTGCGTGAAATCATCGTGATGTAATGGGGTGTTGCTGATGCGCTAAAGATAAAGCAAAAAAACGGACCACCGGAACCGGGCCAGAATATCGAAAAAATTATAATATCTGGTACTTATACAAGTAGTGGTTCTGAGTTATTTTTGCGCTCCTTTTGAACATTGACAATGGAAAAAACATCAGGGTTCAGTCCTGAGCAGCAATTGACCTCGCTTGATGCGCGGTTGTTACTATCCTTACAAAGGCTCAGCGACATGTTAAAAGCTATCCAGTGGGAACAGGCAAGGATCCTGGGAATCACACCCTTACAATTACAGATATTGCTTTTCACCGGGCATCATACTGCTGCAGTCAACAAAGTAGCGTACATCGCTATGGAACTGCAATTGAGCCGTCCCACCATCAGCGATGCGGCTGCTGCGCTGGTCAGCAAAGGACTGCTGCGTATTGAGAAAGACCTGAAAGACAAACGCAGTTATTCCTTCCTGCTTACAGATGCAGGCCTGGAAGTACTGGAGCAGGCTGAAAAGTATACAGAAGATCTGTATGCGATAGTAGGGAAGAAACCTTCACGGGAGAAAATGCATCTTTACCAGTCTGTTTATACGATTATCGCCGGACTGAGTAATGAAAAAGGTGGGATGCAGCGTATGTGCTTCAACTGCGCTCACTATGAAGGAAACAGGAAAAGACAACACGGATGCCGCCTGATGCAAAGGAAACTGGCATCGGCAGAATTGCAGATAGATTGTCTGCATCATTCCACCTTATCCTGGCCATAAAGAACAGCAATATCATATTAATATCCGATAGAGGATGTTTATAGCTGCTGAATTACCTTTGCCAGCTTTCCTAGTCCTTTAATGATCAGGGGTTCCTGCAGCGATGCATAACCCAGTCTCAGACCCTTGATGCTGCTGTGCTGTGGAGTATAATAACTCAGAGGATTGACCATGTTCATTCCGGCCGACTGTACCTTTCGGAGCAACTGTTCCGCTTCTACCGCTTTATGTAACTGAAGCCAGATGGCCAGTCCTCCCTGCGGACGCATGTAATGTGCCTGCCCTGCAAAGATGGAATGTATAATACTGTTGGCCAGTTCCAGTCTTTTCATATATACATACCTGGTATTATGGATATGCCTGCGGATATCACCCGCCGCCATGAGATTGGCAATAGCCTGTTGTAATACAGGATCGCCTTCATGCTCCACAATACTACGGTATGCAGACAGGGAGCTGATAAAAGCCGCTGGTCCGCATACAAAGCTGATAGGTAGTGTATGCATGACCGATCCTATATAAATAACATTATCCGCATGCTCCATACCCGCCAGCGGAATATGGTGTGTGTGAAAGTGATACTCGTGGTCATAATCATCTTCTATAATCACGAAGTTGTATTGTTTACTTAATGCCAGTAATTCCCTGCGCTTTTCCGGTGAGAGAGTTGTAGTGGTAGGGTACTGGTGATGTGGCGTAATATACAGCGCCTTTAACGGTGTGGTGCGACAACAGGCTTCCAGCTCCTCAATATTGATTCCATCCGGACCGGAAGGAATGTAATGCAGTTGTGCCCCGGCTACCTTAAAGGCGTGCCATGCAGGCTGATAACCGGGATGCTCAACGGCTACATGATCTCCCGGCAATAACAGGGTCTGCGCCGTCAGGTACAGGGCCATCTGCATGCCATGGGTGATGCAGATATTCTCCGTAGTGACTGCCAGTCCCCGGTCATTATTCAACATGGTATTCACTTCCTGTAACAGCAGTTCATTCCCTCGCTCGGTATTATTACTGAATATCTGTCGCTGGTTTTCCTGTTGGAATAATCGCCGGCATTCCCTGCTGATCTCGGCAACAGGGATCAGGTTCAGGTCAGGACGACCGTCGTCAAATATGATATCGTAATTACCGCTGGGATTGGATGGAGAAAGGGAGATGTTCACATGACGGAAAGGGATATGCAAAGAGGGCTTCGGAGGAGCTTCCTGTCCTGGTGGTCCCTTTTGGCCCGCGGGCATACTGTCGCTTACCCGTGTACCGCTCTTATAATGGGAAGTAAGCCACCCTGCAGCGGTAAGCTGGTCGTATGCAAGAATAATCGTATTCCTGTTCACTTTTAATTGCTGAGCCAGCACGCGCGAGCCTGGTAGTAAAGCGCCGGGGAGCAGTCTTCCCCGCATTATTTCATTGATGATATACGCTTTGATCTGTTGGTATATAGGCTCTTTGCTGTTAAACGACAGCTGGATCTGCACATGTCTGTAACTCTTCATAGCTGGCAATAAGGTAATCCTTTCATATACGCAAGGCTACAGCAGACGGTTGTTAATTTTTGTTAATGGAAAAAATAAATATTGGTATGAGCCCGCTAACGGCTGTCGGATTTTCGCAGACATTGAAAAATATCTATTTTTACAGAATGGATGCAGTTACGATAGAGAAAGCAGCAAATGCTATTGCTGATAAGCACCGGTTATCCATTATACTGGCAGCGTCCCGGCAATCCGCTATTCAGTGTTGTGAAATTACAGAGCTTACCGGTTTGTCACAACCCACTGTGTCTCACCACATTAAGATCCTGGTAGATAGTGGGCTACTCATATATGACAAAACCGGCCGGAATGTTCAGTTAACCATTAATAAGGAGATGATGAAATTCCTCTCTTCCTTTTTCGGACAACTAAGCTGATTTTATTTTTGTTTTGGTAGATTGATACCTACCTATTACCTTTGTTTAACCAAATGGTTAAATCAAGTAGTTTAAATGGCAAAAGAAAGAAACACAGAGGAATTGATTATAGAAGCCGCCAAAAAGATATTTATAAAACGCGGCCTGGCTGGTGCACGCATGCAGGATATTGCAGATGAAGCGGGTATTAACAAGGCCATGTTGCATTATTATTACCGGAACAAGGAAAAGCTGTTTGAAATAGTATTTAATGAAGCTTTTTCAAAGATGATGGGAAGGCTGGGCAATATCCTGACCAAGCCTATGCCACTGGAAGAGAAGATCAGAATGCTGGTAGAAAATTATATTACCAATATCGCGGAAACGCCATATCTGCCCATCTTCGTATTGAATGAAATCAATCAGCAGCCGGAGATGATGGTGAAAAAAATAAGCTCACAGCCGGCATTCCCCGATATTATGCTCTTTATGAAAGAAATAATCGAGGCAGGTAAAAAGGGTACTATTAAAGAGGTCAGCCCGGTGCAGTTATTCATGAATATAGTATCCATGTGCATCTTTCCCTTTGTGGCAAGGCCACTCATACAAGGGGTTTTTCAACAGGACAGTGTACAGTTTGATATGCTGATAGAAGAACGTAAAAAACTGGTAGGAGATGTTATCATTTCCTGGTTAAAGCCTTAGGGCTTTTTTTTGAACTGTAATTAACCAAATGGTTAAAATAAATAGTTAGCAAATGATGAAGTATCTCGTATGGGCCATGCTGTTATGCACAACGCCCCTCATGGCGCAAACAAACCTGACCTTAGAGGATTGTTACCAGCTGGCGCAAAAGAACTATCCGCTGATCAAGCAGCGGGAGCTGATCAGCAGGACCGGTAACTACACGGTGGCTAACGCTGCTAAGGGGTATCTGCCGCAATTGAACTTCTCCGGTCAGGCTACTTACCAGTCGCAGGTAGTGGAGATTCCCTTTCCCGGTGCTCCTCAGTTAAGTAAAGACCAGTATAAGGTGCAGGCGGAAGTAACGCAGACCATTTTCGACGGTGGGAATATTCACTACCAGAAAGAGCTGAGTAAGGCCAATACCGCCATTCAGCAGCAACAACTGGAGGTGAACCTGTACAACATAAAGGATAGGGTAAGCCAGCTCTTTTTTGGTATCCTGCTGATCGACGAACAACTACGCCAGAACGAGTTGAGGATGGAAGACATCCGGAGCGGGATCCACAAAACCGAAGGTGCTGTCAGCAATGGTACTGCCCTGCGCAGTAGCCTGGATGAACTGAAAGCGGAATTGCTGAACGTTGAACAGGCACAGGTGCAGTTGAAGGCCAGCCGGCAGGCCTACCTGCAGGTACTGGCACTGTTCATTAACCAGCCCCTGGATGATCAGACCCGGCTGACAAGGCCTGCGCCTACTACGATGCCCGCAGAAATCCGCCGGCCGGAACTGCTCTTGTATGACTACCAGCAGCGCAGTTATGATGTGCAGGAGAAACAGCTGAAGGTAAACTACCTGCCTAAGGTCAGCGCCTTTGTACAGGGAAGTTATGGGAGGCCTACGCTGAATTTTGTCAGCAACGAATTCGGCTTCTATGCCCTGGGCGGTATCCGCTTCAGCTGGGGATTAGGCAGCCTTTATACAAATAAGAACAGCAGACAGATATTACGCATCAGCAAGCAGGACGTGGACGTACGCAAGGAGACATTCCTCTTCGATACAAAGCTTACTATGACCCGTCAACAGATTGAAGCCGCTCAGTATAGTGACCTTATTCATCAGGATGAAGAGATCATTGCACTGCGTACTTCCGTAAAAAAGGCGGCTGTAGCGCAACTGGAAAACGGGGTGATCACCTCACATGATTACATCAGTTATGTGAACGCTGAAAGCCAGGCCAGGCAAAACCTCATCCTGCATGAGATCCAGTTGCTGCAGGTACAATACAATAACAGAAACACATCCGGTAACTAATAAATCGTCGTTTGAGATATGAAATACTTATCAATTCCAGTGATCTTCTTCTTCCTGGCTGCCTGCTCCGGCAGGGAAACAGAAGCCGATGCTTCGGGCAACTTTGAAGCAGATGAAGTGATTGTGTCTGCACAACAGAATGGACAGCTGCTATCGTTTACTGTACAGGAAGGAGATACCCTGCGTGAAGGCGCGGTAGTAGGACAGATAGACGTTAACGGTCTCGCGCTGCAGAAAGAACAGGCGGAAGCCACTATCAGTGCCTTAAGAGAAAAGACTACCGATCCGCAGCCACAACTGGCATTGGTACGCAAACAACTGGCCGTGCAGGAGGCGCAGCTAAAGCAGTTATTGCATGAACAGCAGCGTACAGAGAATCTTGTAAAAGCAGATGCAGCCACGCCCAAGCAACTGGACGACATCAATGCATCCGTAGACCAGTTACAAAAACAACTGATCGTGACGCGTCAGCAACTGACCGTCAATGAGACCAGCGTTGCTGATAAGAACAGGAGCGTACTGAGTGAAAGAGGTCCTTTGCAGAAATCACTGGCACGCTACGATGATGAGATCAGAAAAGGTGTGATTGTGAATCCCGTGAAAGGTACAGTGCTGGCAAGATACGCATTACAGGGCGAGATGGCGGTAATTGGAAAAGCATTATACAAGATAGCAGATACAGATACGCTGTTGCTGAAAGCATATATCACCGGCTCTCAATTGCCGGAGATCAAACTGGGACAGTCCGTTAAGGTATTGATCGATGCAGGAGAGAAGAATTATAAAACCTATTCCGGTGTGATCTCTTATGTTTCCAGTAAGTCGGAGTTTACGCCTAAAACCATCCAGACAAAAGAAGAACGCGCTAACCTTGTATATGCCATCAAGATCCGCGTTCCCAATGATGGTTATCTGAAAATAGGCATGTTCGCTATCACTCAATTCCATTGATCATGGATACAGTCATACTGCAACATATCAGTAAGTCGTATGTCAAAGAAGGACCGCCCGCCTTACAGGATATATCGTTCTCTGTAAAAAAAGGAGAGCTGTTCGGATTGATAGGACCAGATGGTGCAGGCAAGTCAACCATCTTCCGCATCCTTACCACATTGCTGCTATCAGATAAGGGAACCGCTACTGTAGCAGGATATGACGTGGTTCAGCATTACCATGAGATCCGCAGTTGCGTGGGATATATGCCGGGCAAGTTCTCGCTCTACCAGGACTTAACCATCGAAGAGAACCTGCATTTTTTTGCCACACTGTTTGGTACTACGGTAGAAGCCAACTATGCACTGATCAAAGATATTTACGAGCAGATCGCTCCTTTTAAGAACAGGCGTGCAGGGAAGCTGTCGGGTGGTATGAAACAAAAACTGGCACTCTGCTGTGCACTCATACACCGGCCGGAAGTACTCTTCCTCGATGAACCTACTACCGGTGTAGACGCTGTATCCCGTAAGGAATTCTGGGAGATGTTGCAACGCCTGAAAACAGAAGGCATCACGATAGTAGTGTCTACTCCTTACATGGACGAGGCCAGTCTCTGTGAAAGGATTGCGCTGATACAAACCGGTCAGATACTTTCTATTGACACGCCCGCTAATATCATCAAAGATTACCCGGGTAAGTTGTATGCATTGAGGGCTCCGAAAGTACATCAGTTGCTGAAGGATACGAGACAGTATGCAGGTATCAGGTTGTGTTATGCTGCTGGAGATAAACTGCACCTGTCTTTCAAAGACGAAGGAAAGGATCATCCGGCAGAATTGTTATCCTGGTTGGAAAGTAAAGGGCATCAGGGTGTTCATATTGAAGAGATCACGCCAGATATAGAAGACTGTTTTATTGCTAAAACAAGCACACATGAGTGAAAAGGCAATTGTCTGTAAAGACCTGACAAAACGTTTCGGCGATTTCTTTGCGGTGAACCATATTTCTTTTGACGTTGACCAGGGAGAGATCTTCGGATTCCTTGGGGCGAATGGCGCAGGGAAAACGACCGCTATGCGTATGTTGTGCGGCTTGTCTTATCCGACTTCAGGAGAGGCGACTGTAGCAGGCTATAATGTGTTCAGACAACAGGAAGCTATCAAACGTAACATCGGTTATATGAGTCAGAAGTTCTCTTTATATGAGAGTCTGACAGTGAGGGAGAACATCCGTTTTTATGGCGGTGTTTATGGCTTGTCAGACAAGCAGCTGAAAGAGAAAGGGGATGAGCTGATCACCAAACTGGGTTTAGAGAAGGAAGCAAAGATGATGGTAGGTAGTCTTCCTTTAGGATGGAAGCAGAAGCTGGCATTCTCTGTGGCTATTATCCACCAGCCCAGGATCGTATTCCTCGATGAGCCTACCGGCGGTGTAGACCCGGTAACACGTAGGCAGTTCTGGGACCTGATATACGATGCAGCAGCCAATGGGATCACGGTGTTCGTCACCACACACTATATGGACGAAGCAGAATACTGTAACCGTATTTCCATCATGGTAGACGGGCGTATCGATGCACTGGACTCACCGGCAAATCTCAAGAAACAGTTTGATGCCGCCTCCATGAATGAGGTATTTTATGCACTGGCGAGAACAGCAAAGCGTTCCGCCGATTAAACAAGATATACATGAAACAGTTCATGGTATTTGTCAGAAAAGAGTTTTACCACGTATTCCGGGACAGGCGCACATTGCTGATCCTGTTCGGATTGCCGGTCATGCAGATCCTGTTGTTCGGTTATGCACTGACAACAGAAATAAAGAATGCGGAGATCATTATAGTAGATCACGCCGGTGATATGGCTTCACAACAGCTCACTACTATGATCGCCGCCAGTAAATATTTTGATATCAATGCCAGGGTGGTGTCTGATGAAGATATCTATAAGGCCTTCAAAAAAGGAAAGGTGAAATGTGCGGTGGTATTTCCGTCAGGCTTCGGCAATGATCTGCAGCACGGACAGACAGCGCAGATACAGATTATTGCAGATGCTGCCGATCCCAATACAGCGAAGACATTAACCAATTACCTCACGGCTATTATCGGGGATTATCAGCAGCAGATCAGTCCTACTGCCAATGTTCCCATGCGTATAGAGCCGGTCACCCGCATGCTATACAATCCGGAAATGAATGGCTCCATGAACTTTATACCCGGTGTAATGGCGCTGGTGCTGATGATCATTTGTACGACACTGACATCGGTATCTATTGTGCGGGAGAAGGAGATGGGTACCATGGAGATACTGCTGGTATCGCCCTTTAAACCCACTTACGTGGTATTGGCAAAAGCAGTGCCTTACCTCGCATTATCGCTGATAGATCTGATCATCATCCTGCTGCTGAGTGTGTTCTTACTGGATATGCCTATCAGGGGGAATATTATACTCCTCTTCCTCGAAAGCACGTTGTTCATCATCTGTTGTCTTTCACTGGGACTGCTCATTTCCAGCGTGACCCGTACACAACAGATTGCGATGATGGTATCTATGATGGGCATGATGTTGCCTACCATCTTATTTACCGGCTTCATCTTCCCGCTGGAGAATATGCCTGTGCCTTTGCAGGTCGTCTCCAATGCGGTGCCTTCACGTTGGTTTTATGTGATCATCAAAGCCGTTATGTTGAAAGGATTGGGGATAGGAGTGATATGGAAGGAAACACTGGTATTGGCAGGGATGACCACTGCCTTGTTAATTATCAGTATTAAGAGCTTTAAAACACGTCTGTCATGAGAACACTGCGACTATTACTGGAGAAGGAATTCAGGCAGATATTCCGCGATAAGGGACTTTTACCCATCCTCTTTATCATGCCGATGGTGCAGCTGCTGATCATGCCGCTGGCGGCGAATTTTGACGTGAAGAATATTAACCTGGCTGTGGTAGACAGAGATCATTCTACCTATACACAGCAAATGGTATCGAAGATCGCTTCTTCCGGATACTTCCGCATTACCGGTTATTATACTGATTACACGCCGGCCATGCATCAGATAGAAAGGGAAAAAGCAGATATCATCCTGGAGATACCTGCGCATTTCGAAACAGATCTCGTGCGGGAAAGCAAGGCATCCGTCTATCTGGCTGCAGATGCTATCAACGGTACCAAGGCTGGATTAGGGAGTGCTTATCTCAACACCATCCTCGGTGATTTCAACAACGAGATCCGCATGAAATGGCTACCGACAAAGGCTGCTGCTGTCGGAACCATCGATATCACTTCTTCCAACTGGTTCAATCCTGAGATGAACTATCATCTTTATATGGTGCCGGGCATACTGGTGCTATTAGTGACGATGGTAGGTGGTTTCATTGCTGCATTGAACATCGTAAAGGAAAAGGAGATCGGCACCATTGAGCAGATCAACGTGACGCCTATCAAAAAGTGGCAGTTCATCATCGGAAAGATGATTCCCTTCTGGACAATTGGTATGGTCGATTTTACAATCGGTCTGCTGCTGGCGAGGTATGTGTATGGGGTGATTCCTGTGGGTAGTCTTCTGCTGTTATACAGCTTCCTCTCTATCTACCTGGTAGCGTTGCTGGGCTTCGGTCTGCTGATCTCTACGTACAGCGATAACCAGTTACAGGCTATGTTCGTGGCCTTCTTCTTCATCATGATATTCATGCTGATGAGCGGCTTATTCGTTTCGGTGGATAATATGCCGCCATGGGCGAAGATGATTACGAAGTTGACGCCGGTCACACATTTCATCGATGTGGTGAGGATGATCGTACTGAAGGGGAGTCATTTCAGCGATATTAAGATGCAGTTCCTGTATGAGATTGCTTTCGCTGTTGTGCTGAATGGCTGGGCGATCCTGAACTACCGTAAAACAGCATAAGTTTTTGTATACAGTATATACAGTTGTAGGTTTACGCAGTCGGCCGGGATAGTCTTATCCCGGCCTTCCTTATTTATGACATCTTCCGGATCAGTCGTCCCAATGTTTTAAGTCCTTCATCAATTTGTTTGCTCCAGGGATTGCTGAAGCTGATGCGCATACAGTTGTTATAGCGTTCCTGCAGGGAGAAGATCCTGCCGGGTGCAAAAGAGATCTTGTGTTTTATGGCTTGTTCATACAGTTCGTAAGTATTGACTTTAGGATTTAGCTCTACCCATAGTACAAAACCTCCCTGTGGGCGGGATACGCAGCAGTCTTCCGGAAAGTATTCCCTGACAGCCTGCAGGTAGCGCATATATTGGGTGTGCAGGGATTTTCTCATACCTCTGAGATGGTGCTCATACCGGTCATTCTCCAGGAAGCACGCGATGGCGGCGCTGGGCAGGGAGGGGGAGGAGATAGAGTGATGCCTTTTCAGGTTCAGTACTTTTTCTTTAAACTTACCAGGTACGGTCCAGCCTACGCGATATCCCGGCGCCAGTGACTTAGAAAAGGAGTTGCATAGCAGTACCAGTCCGTTGGTATCAAATGTCTGACATACACCCGGGCGTTCTTTGCCGAAGTACATGTCGCCATAGATATCATCTTCGATGAGGGGGATATTGTACTTTTCCAGCAATCTGACGAGTGCCTGTTTGTTGCAATCCGGCATACACGCGCCCAGCGGGTTGGTGAAATTCGTTACGAACAGACAGGCCTTGATTTTAAACTTCGGGATTGCTTTGTCGAGGTATTCGAGGTCTACGCCGGTAGCGGCGTGGGTAGGGACTTCGAGTACTTTTAATCCCAGGCTTTCTGCCAGTTGCAGGGAACCGTAATATGCCGGGCTTTCCAGTGCGATGGTATCGCCTGGTTGTGTGACGGCGGAAAGGCAGAGTGTCAGTGCGTCCATGCAGCCGTTAGTAGTGATGATATCATCTTCGCTGATAGCGCCGCCCCAGAGTATGGAATTACGCGCTATTTGCCTGCGGAGGTCCGGGTTGCCTTGCACAGGCTCGTATGCGAGTCCGGCGCTGGGAGACTTACGCAGTGCCTGTATCATTGCCTTGGAGATCTTCGCTGTGGGCAGCAGTGATTCCGGTGGTGCTGCGGAGGCGAACCGCGTGATATTCTGCATGCTCATATCCTGGGATACCTGTGTGATCATTTCATGCAGTGTCACTTCTGAGGGCTTTTTTACGGCTTCGCATGCTTTGGGCATTTCCGGCATTCTGCGGGGGCTGAAGATCACGTAATAGCCTGATTTTGGGCGGGATTCTATCAGTCCTTTTGCTTCCAGGTGGTAGTAGGCCTGGAAGGCGGTGCTCATACTCACGCCTTGTTCTTCGCTCATGGTGCGCACGGAAGGGAGTTTGTCTCCGATCTTCAGGACGTCTTTGGAGATGAGTTGTTCCAGTTTGTCGGCGATCTGGAGGTAGAGATGTTCGGCTGTTTTTAGCATGGTGAATCTGATATGGTTCAAAAGTAAGGAAAAAGCGTCTGATATGGTTGGGGATTTTTTGAGTCTACTGCTTGGGAGGAGTGTTCTGAGATTTAGCGGTATGGGGGATTGTTTGGCTCGCGGTTCCAGGTGGGACCACGGGCTGTATCCCTTTTCGACACTTACTATTAGGCTGTATCAATCGTGGTTGGCTTTAGATCTTTATTAAACCCCTGTCAAGCGTGTCAGGGTCTCAAAGGGATAAGGCCCTTTGGTCTCCACCTGGAACCGTCCGCTGCTTGGGGGTTATGGGTGAGTGGAGTGTGCTGATATTTAGAGCGGTATGGGGGATTGTTTGGCTCGCGGTTCCAGGTAGGACCACGGGCTGTATCCCTTTTCGGCACTTACTATTGGGCTTTATCAATCGTGGTTGGCTTTAGATCTTTATTAAACCCCTGTCAGGCGTGTCAGGGTCTCAAAGGGATAAGGCCCTTTGATCTCCACCTGGAACCGTCCGCCACTTGGGGGTGGAGTGTGCTGATATTTAGAGCGGTATGGGGGATTGTTTGGCTCGCGGTTCCAGGTGGGACCACGGGCTGTATCCCTTTTCGGCACTTACTATTAGGCTTTATCAATCGTAGTTGGCTTTAGATCTTTATTAAACCCCTGTCAAGCGTGTCAGGGTCTCAAAGGGATAAGGCCCTTTGGTCTCCACCTGGAACCGTCCGCTGCTTTGGAGTTA
Source organism: Chitinophaga filiformis (assembly GCF_900102545.1). Taxonomy (GTDB): domain Bacteria; phylum Bacteroidota; class Bacteroidia; order Chitinophagales; family Chitinophagaceae; genus Chitinophaga; species Chitinophaga filiformis. The sequence goes on from NZ_FNBN01000003.1 coordinate 1,272,991, forward strand.
TGGGTGAAGGGAGGAGTGTCTGTTATTAACGACGGCATCTATATTATGGACGACTCCGTTTTCTTGCGGAGTTTATAAGTTTAGTCGATAAATATTTTGCGCAACTAGAAAATTGCATAACTTTACGCAACTAAAAAATTGCATAATGGATGAACTGTTTAAAGGTGTAGCCGATCCGGTACGCAGGGAGATCCTTTCCCTGTTACGTTTGCAGCCATTAAATGTGAATCAGATCAATGAGCATTTTGGAGATATTAGCAGGCAGGCAGTATCCAAACATTTGCAATTGCTGGAGGAAAGCGGCTGGATAAAGATTTATCAGGCAGGTAGAGAGCGGTACGGATATCTTAATAAAACAGCATTCTATTCTCTTAAAGAATGGCTCGATGCTTATCTGCAATGGGGAGAGCAATCAGTGGAAAATGATCATGGTGTTTTCCTGGAATGGACAGCTTATGAGAAAGGTGCGCCCCTGACACATCCCGTGATGTTGCAGGCCATGCTGAGTAAAGATAAGGAGTTTGACGGTCTGTTCTATAATGCAGTAAGGACAACAGGGATTTTTTGTAAGCCGTCCTGTTCAGCAAATCCACGCCCTGATAACGTCACTTTTTATCTTACAAGAGAAGAAGCACTGAAGAACGGCTATCGTGCTTGTAAGCGTTGTAAGCCGTAACCTTATATAATTGAAATGGAATCCATGAAATAAGCCACGTAGTATAGGTTGCACGATGTATAAGTCGCATAGCATAACTACATAATACAGGTAGGTAGTGTATAAGTCGCATAGCATAAACTACATAATACAGGTAGGTAGTGTATAAGCCGCATAGCATAAACTACATAATACAGGTAGGTAGTGTATAAGCCGCATAGCATAAACTACATAATACAGGTAGGCAGTGTATAAGTCGCATAGCATAAACTACATAATACAGGTAGGTAGTGTATAAGACGCATAACATAAGCTACATAATACAGGTAGGTAGTGTATAAGTCGCATAACATAAGCTACATAATACAGGTAAGTAGTGTATAAGTTGCATAGCATAAACTACATAGTACAGGTAGGCAGTGTATAAGTCGCATTGTATGAACCGCTTAGTATAAACTGCGCAGTATAAGCAGTACGAAGTAGAGGTTGCATAGAAGTCGGGAGAATAAACCATATAATATGCGGTATAGTATATAAGTCATATAGATATACTCATAGCATAAGTGGTTGTAGAAATCAGGGCTAATTATCTAATTATTAATGAATATTCATGAGTCAACAAACAGTTGTCAATATACCGGTTACTGATCACGATAATTTTTCCTTTGCAGAATGTCTGGTGTTTCTGGGGCGTTCGGAAAAGGAATGTCTGCATTATGTAGAGGATGGAGTTATACAGAAAATGATCGTCTCAAACGGTCAGCCGGTGTTGGTGGAGATCAGTGATGATCCTGCATCAAAGGTATTGCGTGCAACAGTCAGGAGCACAAGTAGTGGCGGAGAACCGAACGACCTGAATGGGGTGAATAGATTGATTGGATTGAATGGATTCAATGGATTGAATGACTCAAATGAGTCAGATAGCACAATAAGCATCAATGAAGAGTATATCCGCCGGTATATCAGTCATTGGCTGCATCTGGATGCGGATTTGCGGTCATTCTACGGCTTTGCAGCAAAAGATACTGTACTGGCTTCCCTTGTAGCGCGTTATAAGGGATTGAGACTGATCGGTATCCCTGATCTGTTTGAAGCACTGACATGGAGCATTACCGGACAGCAGATCACCCTGGCTTTTGCCTACACCTTGCGCCGGCGTTTTATTCAGGCATTCGGACATCATGCAGTTATAGATGGGAAGGACCACTATGTATATCCCCATCCCTCAGTGATTGCAGCATTGGAACCTGCCTCCTTAATTGAGATGCAATTTTCCCGTAGTAAAGCAGATTACATCATCCGCCTGGCACAATCCATGACAGACGGATTCCTGACAGCAGAACAACTGGAGAATATGGACTATCAGCAGGCAAGAGAGCATCTGGTATCATTCAGGGGTATTGGAAACTGGTCAGCTAACTATGTATTAATGAAACACCACCGCCATCACCAGGCATTGCCATTGGAAGATGCAGGTTTACATAACGCATTGAAATATCAGCTGCAATTGTCTTCTAAACCATCAATAGCAGATGTAAAAGCATATACGCAGCATTGGAAAGAACATGCAGCATATGCCACGTTTTATCTATGGCGATCGCTTTACTAACTAAAAGCATCACCAACATAATACTAAACAATACATAATCTGATAACATCAATAACATCAGCAACATCAAGTAACATCAACAACGTCAACAATAATAGCAACATAACAATATCAACAACATAACAACGTCAACAACATCAACAATAATAGCAACATAACAATATCGACAACATAACAATATCAGCAACATAACAATATCGACAACATAGCAATATCGACAACATAGCAATATCAACAATATCAACATATCAACAACATCAATACCACTAGTAACATCAATAATACTAGTAATACTAATAATACTAAATGATATGATAACGTCTCACATACCGCCAATAATGCCGTCAGATGTAGGACCAGAGAAGCCATCACATATACATACCATTATAACTCCGGTAGGACCACTTACTATTATTGGTGATGCGCATGCCATCAACACATTGACTTTCAAAGAGGGAATATCCATCACCCATGATTCCTTACCTGATACATTGCTACAATGCATAGAAGAGCTGGAAGCATATTTCGCCGGAAGTTTACAACAATTCACTTTTCCTATTGCACAACCTGGAACGGAGTTTCAGCAAACAGTGTGGCAACAACTGACAATAATCCCTTATGGTCAGACCATATCATATATGCAACTGGCAAAACGGATCAACAATCCCAAAAGTATCCGGGCAGTCGGCACCACTAATGGCAAGAACAGAATAGCGATTGTTGTACCCTGTCACAGAGTAATAGGCAGTGATGGTTCCCTCACTGGTTATGCAGGCGGAATCTGGCGTAAGAAATGGTTAATAGAGCATGAAATAAAGCAGAAGTTTGGATCATTGGAGTTGTTCTGATTCAACCGTTCTGCTATAAATGGAACACAGGTGCAGCGCAGGGGTTTCAGATGGAGATGCAGGGCCTTAGCCCTTTGAGATGCTGATGCGATTGACAGGGGTTTAATAGGGATTCTAAGGCCCTACGTTTGATAAAGCCTGATAGTAAGTATCGAAAAGGGGGACAGCCCGGAATCTCTCATCTGAAAAACCCAAGCGGCGCCGGTAAACGATATCTGCAAAAGAGTGCGCAACTCCTACGTTTGATAAAGCCTGATAGTAAGTATCGAAAAGGGGTACAGCCCGGAATCTCTCATCTGAAAAACCCAAGCGGCGCCGGTAAACATATCCGCAACACCACTAAAAAACAAATCGCAACCAAACAAAACTCCCAAAGAAAACAAATCAAAACATTCCGAAACCACAAACTAATCAAGCTCGCCAACCCCCAATCTGATCTGGTCAAAAATTACAAAACTGAATCTGTTTTATATCCCGAATTTATTCCAATTTTGAAGAATCATTCCCATAGTAGTTAAATCAACCTCAGATGAATCAGTTATTACGCCAGGATCTAAAACAAGTAGACGCTTTCCTCCAGGAAATAAAAGACTACAGCATATCTTTTTTATCAGAATTAGACGCACTGCCGGTAAAATCCGCCAGCGCTACATTTGAGCGTTTAGAACTACCACGAAAGGGAATGGGCGCCAGAAACACCCTGCTACAATTCAGAGAACGCTACGGCCGACATCTCGCCGGCAACAGCGGCCCACGAAACTGGGGATTTGTGACGGGTGGCGCAACAGTACCGGCAATAGCCGGCGACTGGCTAACAGCAGTTTTCGATATGAATGCCGCGGATAAGGATACGGCGCCATTACAGATAGAAACGGAAACAATTGCAATGCTCCGGCAACTGTTCGGGTTGCCGGATGCATTTTCCGGATGCTTCGTCACCGGCGCTACGATGGCTAATTTCGCCGGCCTCGCTATCGCACGACAATGGCTCGGAACACAACTGGGAGTAGACGTCGCCCAGGAAGGTATGGCCGCACTGGCAAGTGTGAAAATCATCTCCTGCACACCGCATTCCAGCACGATAAAATCACTCGCCATGCTGGGATTCGGAAGAAATGCCATACTGAAGTTATCCAGTCTGCCGGAAAGAGAAGCGATCGATATAAACGTACTGGAAGATTATCTGAAAGCACATAAAGGAACACCACTAATAGTTGTAGCCAGTGCAGGGACTGTCAATACCGTAGACTTTGACGATCTCGCCGCTATCGCCAGACTAAAACAGGAATACGGCTTCTGGTTACATATAGACGCAGCATTCGGCGCCTTCGCCGCCTGTGTACCCGAATACAAATACTTGTTGAACGGCTGGGACGCGGCGGACAGCATCACTATCGACGCACATAAATGGCTAAACGTTCCTTATGACGCCGCAATGATCTTTACCCGTCACCCGCAACTGCAACTCGATACGTTTAAGAACGCAGGTGCAGCTTACCCGGGAGATCCCGCGGCCGACTTTAAATATAGCAACTACACACCCGAAAACTCGCGACGCCTGCGTGCATTACCCGCCTGGTATTCGCTGGTAGCCTACGGTGCAGATGTATACGCCGATATTGTGAATAATAATATACAGTTGGCGCGTCAGCTGGGGACACTGATAGAAAAGAATGACGCATTTCATTTACTGGCGCCTGTCAGATTATGTGTTGTATGCTTTACATTAAATGTAGCCGACGAAGAAAAGCAGGCAGCTACTGATGCCTTGCTGAAGGCTCTGGACGAGGGAGGAAAAGTGATGTTGACATCCACCGTTTACCAGGGAGTGCCGGCTATCCGTGCGGCATTGGTGAACTGGCGTACAACAGAGAATGACCTCGCCATTGTGTGGGAAGAGATAAAGCAGCAGGCAGCAGCGCTAATGGTAAAATAGCCTTCTTTAGAATTATTCACCATAACAACTTCGGAGTATGAAAAAGTCAAACACGAATGCCTATATGGCATTGGTGGTAGTCAGTATTTTCTGGGGTACCACTTACCTGGCCTCCAGGATCGGTGTACGCCACATGCATGGCCTTATGCTGGCGGGAATCAGGCAGACAATTGCCGGTATGCTTTTAACGAGTTTCTTTTTGCTGAAGGGATATAAGTTCCCGGAGAAAGTTGTCTTGTCGCGGCTCTTTGTAATCGGTGTGATGATGCTCTGCCTGAGCAATGGCCTGATCACATGGGCAATGCAATATATACCCAGCGGACTTTGCGCAATCATCGTAGCAACAGTGCCTATCTGGATAACCATATTCAGCTACTTCCTGGTACAACGTACGAAGTTCACGATGATGTTAGTAACAGGAATGCTGATTGGGTTGCTGGGAGTAGGAGGGATCTTCTATGATTATCTGGCCAGTCTGACCAACCCGGAATTCCGCTTCGGCATCTTCCTGACATTGGTGGCCTGTATCAGCTGGGCGATAGGATCAGTGTTGACAGCACGCTGGGCACTGAAGATCAACTTTCTTTATGGTGCAGGTTTCCAGATGTTGTTCAGTGGTATCGTGATGACGATCGTTGCAACGATGATGGGACAGTCGTTACCGTTAGATGGATTTAATATCGAATTGTGGGGTAGTCTGCTGTACCTGATCTTTATTGGATCGATATTGGGTTATTCATCTTATGTGTTCGTGTTAAATAATTTACCACCGTCCCTGGCCTCTGTATATGCTTATATCAATCCGATAGTAGCGGTATTGCTGGGGTGGCTGATATTACAGGAACACCTGAACTGGGTAACGGGTATGTCCTGCCTGGTAACGCTGGGAGGCGTATATATGGTTAACAGAGCTGTCAATAAAAACAAACAACAATATGGCGCCACTACAAAATAATGAAGTAAAACTGGTTGACTATATACCAGCTTATCAGCCTCATTTCGAGCGACTGAACAGGTGGTGGATAGAGAAGTATTTTGCTATGGAACCCGGAGATGTGGACGTGCTTGGTAAGCCCGACCAGCACATCATTGCAAAGGGAGGTAACATTATTTTTGCAATGGTAGGTGAAACAATTGCGGGCACCGTAGCGTTAAAACCTATAGATGCAGAAACAGCAGAAATGACCAAGATGGCTGTTGATGAAGCTTATCAGGGACACCGGCTAGGTTGGAAGCTGGCAGAGGGCATCCTGGAACTAGCCAGAAAAAAAGGATTGAAGAAAGTTGTCTTGTACTCAAATACAAAACTGGTAGTTGCATTGAACATGTATCAAAAGCTGGGATTCCGCGAAATACCTGTGGAAGAAGGGCGATACAATCGGTGCTCAATCAAGATGGAAATAGTTTTGGGTGAAGAAAACAGACTTTATGCGATAGCCGATGGATTAATTAATGCAATAAATATTGCAGTGCCACTTTTGCGACAGATCCCTGAAACAGTAGCAGCAGAGCGGGTTAGCAGAGGTAAGTGGAGTCCGAAAGAGATCATCGGACACTTGATAGATTCAGCAATTAATAATAATGTTCGTTTTATACGATCCCAACAGATATCTTTGTTGGAGATTCCTGGATATGCGCAGGATTTTTGGGTAAGGGGACAAGCCTGGCAGTTCAGCAGCTGGCAGGAATTGATTGAATTATGGGCGGGCATGAATAAACATCTGGCGTTAACTATACGCGCCATACCCGCGGAGGCACTGCAACATCTGATTAAAATTAATGAGAACGAACCTGTCACACTGGAATATGTGGTGATAGATTATTTGGAGCATTTAAAACACCACCTGACTCAGGTGAAAATAATATTATAAAGATACGATTTAGATTTAGGTATGATGTTCAAAAGGTATTTACCGCCGACATCTGGTTGACACCGTCTCGTTTTTAACGAGGCGGTTTTTTTTTGCTTTCTTTGTTATATGGATACACAAACAAATCCCTGGACGATCTTATCCAGTGAAAAGATATATGATAACCCCTGGATAGGGGTAACAGAACATAAGGTCCTGAACCCTTCCGGCGGCCGGGGCATCTACGGCATTGTTCATTTTAAGAATGCTGCTATTGGAGTGGTAGCCCTGGACGAAGAAAACCATATCTACCTGGTAGGACAATACCGCCTGGCATTGGAACAGTTCACCTGGGAAATTCCCGAAGGAGGAGGTCCGCTGGGAGTAGACCCGCTGGTAAGTGCTAAGAGGGAGCTGCTGGAGGAAACCGGCCTGGTGGCCAGCGACTGGAAACTAATTGTGAAGATGCACCTGTCTAACTCAGTATGTGATGAGGCAGGAGTTGTATACCTGGCCCGCGGACTGGAGCAAAGAACAGCAGAACCGGAGGAAACGGAGCAGCTATATATAAAAAGGGTGCCTTTTGAAGCTGCTTACCAGATGGTTAAGAACCATGAGATCACCGACTCCCTGTCCATTGCCGCCATTCAGAAGATAAAGCTGATGATGCTGGAAGGAGAGATATGAATTCCCCAATTGGCATTAAATTCCGTTCTTTGCAGATAATGGAACAAAGAAGATTTAAAAAGCCTGGTGGATTTCGCCAGCATGCCCCCAAGCCCAAGGCATCGTCTATGGTGATTGGCAGGCAGCCGGTTGTGGAAGCGATCAATGCAGGAAAGGCAATAGAACGTATTTACATGTTGCGCGGAGCAACCGGGGATATCATCCCCCAGATCAAGAAGTTAGCTGATCAGTATAACATCCCGGTGAACCTCGTTCCGGTGGAAAAACTGAATGGGTTAACGTCATTCAATCACCAGGGTGTCATTGCCATTACAGGGCAGATCAGTTATCTTGACCTGCAGGATGTGATATCACATGTGACCGAACAGGGAGAGACGCCTTTGTTCCTCATTCTCGATGGAATCACAGACGTCCGCAATATAGGCGCTATCGCCCGTAGTGCTGTTTGCTGCGGTGCCCAGGCTATTATTATCCCCGACAGGGGAATAGCTGCCCTGAACGAAGAAGCTATTAAATCTTCTGCCGGCGCCCTGGAACGGATCTCCGTATGCCGGGTGAACAGTCTGCTGAAAGCGATCGATACCCTTCACCTGAACGGTATCAAGGTCATTGCCAGCGAAATGGAAGCGGAGACTAAACTGTATGATTGCCAACTGCAGGAGCCGGTAGCTGTGATTATGGGCTCGGAAGATAAAGGTGTATACCCAGCCCTCCTGAAGGCGTCAGATACGCTGTTCCACATTCCTATGGCCGGAAACTTCGAATCCTTCAATGTATCTGTTGCTGCAGGCATCATCCTGTATGAAGCCATGAAGCAAAGAGGCGCATAAAAAAATCACCAGTAAATGAAACTCATCGAATGTCCACGTGATGCCATGCAAGGCTGGCACAGGCAAATAAGCACGGATGAAAAGGTTGAATATCTGAATGCACTGCTGAAAGTAGGATTTAACACCCTCGATTGCGGCAGCTTCGTATCTCCTAAAACCATCCCCCAGATGGCGGATACTGCTGAGGTGATCCCCCGGTTGGACATGAGCGGCACAAAAAGTCAGTTGCTGGCTATTGTAGCCAATCAGCGGGGTGCTGCAGAAGCCGTGGTGTTCGATGAGATTGCTTACCTGGGATATCCTTTTTCCATATCAGAAACGTTTCAGCTACGTAATACCAACAAGACCATCCTGGACTCGCTGGAGCTGGTGGATACCTTCCAGGAATTGTGTATTAAAAACAATAAGCAACTGGTGGTATATATCTCCATGGGGTTTGGTAACCCTTACGGGGATCATTATGATGCTTCCATTGCCCTCCGGTGGGTAGACGAACTGGTACAGCGGGATATTGCGATCATCTCCCTGGCAGATACGGTGGGGGTAGCCACTCCGGAGACCATCAACAAACTGTTTTCAACCTTGATACCGGCTTACCCCACAGTGGAGTTTGGCGCACATTTTCACTCTGCGCCCCACAACTGGGAAGAAAAAGTGGCGGCAGCTTACGATCATGGGTGCCGTCGTTTTGATAGTGCGATCAAGGGAATAGGTGGTTGTCCGATGGCCCACAATGAACTGGTAGGGAATCTGGCTACTGAGCGCCTGCTGGATTTCAGTGTGGAACGCCATGAACAGCTGGGCCTCGACATCACAGCGCTCTGGGCTGCCCAGGAAATTGCGGACCGTATTTTTTATTAGTCTCGTATCATGACAAATTTTCGACTGACATTTCCCGTCTCTCCAATTGCTACCCCTGTCGAGTATAACGACAAAATACTGCTGATGGGATCCTGTTTTGCAGAGGAGATAGGGGAGCGGTTACAACAATATCATTTTGATGCCCTGATAAATCCTCACGGCATCTTATACAATCCGATCAGCATTACCCAGGCACTGCACACCTATCTCGACAGGGAGCAGTACACGGAGGACGATCTCTTCTCTCACGGTGACTTATGGCATAGCTGGGACCATCACAGCCGCTTTTCCGGCCTGCAGGTGGAAACGGTGCTTAAGGAAATCAATGCGTCGCAGGAAGCGGCAGCCAAACGGCTGGAAGAAGCTGACTGGCTGATCATCACACTTGGGTCTGCATACGTTTATACACTCGCTTCCGGCAATCAGATAGTGGGCAATTGTCATAAAGTACCTTCTTCTCAATTTAATAAGAAACTACTCTCTCCACCGGATGCAATTGCCGCATTAGATAACCTGATGCACCGTCTGTTCTTCCGGAATAAGAAAGTAAAGATCCTGTTTACGATCAGTCCTGTACGTTACGCCAGGGATGGAGTGGTGGAAAATAATCTCAGTAAGGCGGTGCTGATACAGACAGTACATCACCTGGTCAATAAATTCGACCGGCTTTTTTATTTTCCTGCCTACGAACTCGTAATAGACGATCTGCGGGATTACCGTTTTTATAAAGAGGACCTGGTACATCCCAATGAACTGGCTGTCAACTATGTATGGGAACATTTCACTGCCAGCTATATCTCCGAAGAAGGACGTCAGCTGTTACCGCTGGTAGAAGATCTCAATCGTGCAAAGCAACACCGGCCATTCAATCCGGCAAGCAGTCAGCACAAGCAATTCCTTCAAACCTATGCAAAGAAAACGAAGCAGTTAATGAAGGAATATCCATTTCTGAGGTTGGAAAAAACACTGGCTTATTTCGAAGGAAAATAAAGACTCTTTTTGCATAGTTTGATAGCATTGGTTTGCACTGGTTTACTTTGGTTTACACTGTTTTACTCTGGTTTACTTTGGTTTACTTTGGTTTCAGATGAGAGATTCCGGGCTGTATCCCTTTTCGAGTCTTGCTATTGAGCTTTATCAGTCGTATTTAGCAGATGGATATTTATTAAACCCCTATCAAGCGCGTCGGCACTCTCAAAGGGATAAGGCCCTGCATCTCCATCTGAAACCGCCGTAGATTAGCGATTCCAGCTGTAACAGGACTGAACAGTAATCAGAGATACAAAAGAGGAGTTCAAGAAAGCGATACAGACGAGGGATTCACGTAATAAAATTTCGTAAACCCCTCGTCTGTATTCTTTTGAGATAAGGCAGTGTTTCTGCCAATCGCAGAAAGGAATATCCTTTCCTGCTTACGATTTCCAATAATCCGTTCTTACTATAATCCGTCCTTACTACAGCAGGAACACTTCACCTGCGGCGGTTTCAGATGGAGATGCAGGGCCTTATCCCTTTGAGAGTGCCGACACGCTTGATGGGAGTTTAATGGAAATACGAAAGCCCATACGCCCGATAAAGCTCAATAGTAAGACTCGAAAAGGGATACAGCCCGGAATCTCTCATCTGAAACCATAGCAACACACCATAGCAACACACCATAGCAACACTCTAAAGCAATACACCAGCGCAATACTCTAAAGCAATACACCAGAGTAACACCCCAGCGCAATACACCAGCGCAAGAACACCAGCGCAAGAACACCATTACTCCTGATGAATCATATTCCCCTTAATCCCCACAACCCCAATCACAAAACATATCAACGCAATGATAATCGGATACAGCAACCCTGCCAGATGATGATGCGTCTGCGTCACGAGTAAGGTAGACACCGTCGGTAATAATCCTCCGAAAACACCATTCCCGATATGATAAGGAAACGACATAGAAGTATACCGTATACGCGTAGGAAAAAGCTCCACCAGGAAGGCCGCTATCGGACCATACACCATGGTAACGAAAATAACCTGTATAAATACCAGTAATATCAACCACCAGAGTTGAGGAGTACTAACAATAATCTCTTTTACTGTTTCAGATTTACCATCCGTAACGGTAACCGTCTCACGAGCTTTTGAGCCATCAGTAAAGGTCCTGACCTTCACAGTTTTCTCAATATTCTGCATCTTACTATTCCGCGAGATGGAGTTCTCAATACTGTATTTGGTAGTGTCTTCTGTTTTCAGACTGAGATCCGCCACGCGATCCATACCCGCATAGATAGGATAGTAAGCCAAAGCAGCGATCAGCATACCTGTCATCATGATCTTCTTACGACCTACTTTATCAGACAGTTTACCAAAATAGATAAAGAACGGCGTACCCAGCACAAGCGCTACGGCGATAATGATATTGGACTGCACAAACTCCACCTGCATAGTTTTCTGCAGGAATGAAAGGGCATAGAATTGTCCTGTATACCAGATCACGCCCTGTCCCATAGCAGCGCCAAAAAGCGCCAGCAATACCAGCCGGAGATTCTCCTTTTTACCGAAGCTCTCTTTAATGGGATTAGTCGAAGTTTTACCTTCTGATTTCAGTTGCAGGAAAAGCGGAGATTCCTGTAAGCGTATCCGGATATAATATGACATGATCACCAGTAGAATGGACAGCCAGAATGGAATACGCCATCCCCAGCTGTTGAAATCCTCTGTAGAAAGGCTTGTACGCGTAATCAATATCACCGCAAGGGAGACAAACAGACCCAGTGTGGCAGTCGTTTGGATAAAACTGGTATAGTATCCCCGCTGATGATGGGGAGAATGTTCTGCTACATAGGTGGCGGCGCCGCCGTATTCACCTCCCAGGGCAAGGCCCTGTAATAACCTCAATACCAATACGATAATAGGCGCAAGAATACCTATACTTTCATAACTGGGAATGAGGCCGATAGCGAAGGTGGAACCACCCATGATCATTAAAGTGAGCAGAAAGGTATACTTCCGTCCGACAAGGTCTCCCAGTCTGCCAAATACAAGGGCGCCGAAAGGCCTTACAATGAATCCCACAGCAAAGGTGGCCAATGTGGCAATGTAGGCCAGATCAGGATTGCTTGGCGGAAAAAACTTCTGGGAAATGATGGCGGAAAGACTACCAAAGATGTAGAAATCATACCATTCAATCAATGTTCCTGCGGAAGAGGCCAGTATTACCTGCCAGATGGATTGTGTAAATTTGCTGTTGTTCATACGTGGTTACTTGGTTAATCGAATGTATAATATAGGAAAATTGTCGTAAATGTTATAGAATTTACATATTTCTATGGGGGAAAAGGGTTGATAACGCGTCTGATATTAGAAGTATTTCTATTAACTTTATTGGGACTTCAGGATTTGCACCACTCAAGAACAAATATGCGTAAACGCCAGGCTTTAGTTTATTTCATCATGATGCTCCTGTTACCCGCAGTTATTTTTGCGCAGGAGGCAGGGAGAAGGCCCAAAATCGGCCTTACCCTGAGCGGTGGTGGCGCTAAAGGTCTGGCTCATATAGGTATTCTCCAGGCGATTGACAGTGCCGGTCTGAAAGTGGACTATATTACCGGCACCAGTATGGGGAGTATCATTGGAGCGCTCTATGCCATGGGGTATTCCGGAGACGCTATGGAAAAGATAGCCCATGGGATGGACTGGGATAATCTGTTCTCCAATCAGCCGGTACTGACCGACATTTCCTACGAAGAAAAGAGGGAATACAACAAATACCTGATAGAAATACCTTTTGAATACGGGAAACCCAAACTGGCATCCGGTGTAATTGCCGGCGAGCAGTTATGGCTCGAACTGGCCCGCTTATGCTGGCCGGTAAATGGTGTGAAAGATTTCTCACAATTTAACATCCCCTTTAAATGTATTGCCACCGACGTTACGACCGGTGATATCGTTACCCTGGATACCGGCGATATTGTGACCGCTATCCGCGCCAGTATGGCCATTCCTTCAGTATTTACGGCTGTAAAGATCGGTGATAAAAAGCTGGTGGATGGTGGTGTGGTACGCAACTTTCCTGTGATCACCGCGAAAGAAATGGGAGCAGATCTTGTGATCGGGTCTAATGTGAGCGGCGGATTACGGCAGGCCGACCAGCTGGTTACGCCACTGGACATCATTTACCAGCTGGGTTTTTATAAGGATGCCGACGACTTTAAACAGGCTAAGAAGGTGACGGATATCTACATTCAGCATCACCTGGATAATTATAGTGCTGCCAGCTTTGGCAGTGTGGATTCGCTGCTTGAGCTGGGGAAAAGAAAAGGGGCGGAAATGTATCCGATATTCAAGAGGATGGCCGATTCACTGAATGCATTATATCCGCCGGAAGTGCCTTTTCAGAAGAACCGTTTGCCTTTTACTCCGGATATAGAGTTGGTAGACATCAACGTAACAGGATTAGTGCATTCTGATGTGAGCTTTTTCCTCGGAAGACTGGGCCTGGTAAAAAATGGATGTTATACTCCTGCAGATATTAAAGAGGCAGTGCTGAATGTATTTGGTACGCGCTTTTATAAGATGATTACCTATCACCTGGAGCCAAAAGGAGATGGTAAAAGTGAGATGAATATTTCCGTGGAAGAGAACCCGTTGACGTATGTAAAATTCGCCCTGCAATACAACAGTTTCACGAATGCCAGCGCTATAGTGAACATCACACAGCGCAACTTCATTGTGCCGAACTCCCGTGCTTTCGTGAGTCTGGCGATAGGTGAGAACCCAAGGATATTGGCAGAGTACTTCAAATACCTCGGACCAAAAAGGAATTTCGGATTCGGGCTGGGTGCTTATTATGAGGATAATGCACTGACTTTATACAAAGATTTCAAACGGCAGATGGAATATCACCTGAAATATCTGAATGGCGATATCCATTTCCAGTATACACTGAACCGCATGATGGCAGTGGGTGTGGGCAACAGGTATGAGTTCCTGAATATCAGTCCCCGGTATGAATCTGAAGAAGTGCTGAGAGGAAACGGGAACCAGATGAACAGTTATTTATACGTAGGCATCAACTCTCTTGACCGGAAGATTTTTCCACGCCGTGGGGTAGACTTCCAGCTTGAATCAGGCTGGGTGTACCGGCAGCAGGAAGGCTACCGTCTGTATAAGGATGGTGTGGAAGTGTCGCCGGGAGATTACAATTATAAGTTCAACGATTACCAGCGCACGATCATGCAGATGAAGTACAATATTCCTTTCAACCGCAATGGTACTTTACAGGTACAGTTAGGAGGTGCAGCTAACTTTAATCATCAGCAGGGACCTATTAATGCATTCCTATTGGGAGGATTAAACAATGTGATCCGCAACCAGCTACCTGTTGTAGGCATCAGGGAAGGGGAGATCACAACGTCCAGTGCCGCTACTATCCAGTTGTCTTACCAGTATGAACTGATGCGTAATACTTATGCCATTCCACGTGCAGGTGTGGCTTTGTATGATTTCCTGGGAGATGTTTCCGCGAAATACAAGTACATGAGTGGTTATGGTGTGACGGGCGGATATTCTTCTTTCCTCGGCCCTATAGAAGCGTCCCTGATGTATTGTGATCAGGATGGACGTTTACGGATGTATGTAAACATCGGCTTCAACTTTTAGTGCATCCTGTCGCCCCTTACTTCCAGGTTGTTAATGATGTCGGCCTCTATGGTCAGCCATTCCTGCCAGCGCGTCCTTACCTGCTCTTCCGGTAGGTATTCATTCGCCAGGTCTATAAACAGGCGGTAGTGACCCGCTTCAGATATCATGAATTTACGGTAGAATTCGCGCAGGTATTCGTCTTCCAGTCCCTCGCTCAGCAAACGGAAACGCTCGCAGCTACGGGCTTCGATGAGGGCAAAGATGAGCAGTCTGTCCAACAGTACTGACTGTGGATCGCCTCCTTTATTCTGATGTGTCATCAGGGCGTTCACATACATATCTTTCCGCTGTCTTCCCAGTGAATAACCGCGTTTACGCATCTCTGCCAGCACCTGACGGAAATGCCCCCATTCCTCTGTCACAATAGGAGCTAATTCCTGTACCAGCCTGTCCTTTTCAGGATAGCGCTGTATCAGTGATATGCAGGAAGTCGCGGCTTTTTGTTCGCAGAAGGCATGGTCTGTCAGAACTTCTTCCAGGGAAATAGCTGCCAGGTTTACCCAGCGTGGATCAGTAGGAAGGTGCAGACCTAAAATGGACACTTTACTCATAGGGCAAAGTTACTTAGCTTTGGGAGATGAAAGAAGATTTTCTTTTAAAGCAATTGGCCCAGCGTCAGGAACAGCATGCGTTCCGGCAGCTGAGGCTTCCGGCAGCAGGCGCGGTGGATTTCTGTTCGAACGATTACCTGGGACTGGCGCATAGTGCTGCGATGCAGGAAGGCGTGCATACTTTATTGCAGGCAAGGCCGTATATGCATGGTAGTACAGGTTCCCGCTTACTGGCGGGGAATTATGCCTGGATAGAAGAGGCGGAAAGCATGCTGGCCACTTTTCATCAGAGTGGAGCAGGGCTGATCTATAATTCCGGTTATGATGCAAATCTGGGTTTATTTTCTGCTGTACCACAGAAGGGAGATACGATCATTTATGATCAACTGATCCATGCGTCTATCAGAGATGGTATCCGATTGTCGAAAGCGCAGGCATTTTCTTTTTTGCATAATGAGCTGGAGGACCTGGGGAAAAAGCTGCAACATGCTACAGGTAATATATTCGTAGCGGTGGAATCCGTCTATTCCATGGATGGTGATATGGCGCCGTTGAAAGAGATAGCAGCGATGTGTGAACAGTACGGAGCACATCTGATTGTGGATGAAGCGCATGCTACGGGTGTAGTGGGAGAGAAAGGAGAGGGCCTTGTGCAGCACCTGCAATTGCAGGGCGCCTGTTTTGCACGGGTGCATACCTTCGGTAAAGCAGTAGGGTGCCATGGGGCAGTGGTGCTGGGTAGTCCGCACCTGCGGGATTTTCTCATTAATTTTTCCAGGTCATTCATTTATACCACGGCTTTGCCAGCGACGGCTATAGCGGCTATTGTGGCCAGTTATGAGCTATTCCCGTATATGCGTTCCGCCCGTGAACATCTCAGGGCCTTAATTGATCATTTCAGGAAAGGAGTGGCCAGTTTGAGTACATTATACAGCGAAACGCCTATCCAGATCGTGCTGACACCAGGCAATGAGACTACACGCAGCCTGGCTTCCAGTTTGCAGTCGGCCGGCCTGGATGTAAGACCTATCCTGCATCCTACGGTTCCAAAGGGGAAAGAACGTCTGAGAATCGTATTGCATAGTTTCAATACGATGGAGGAAGTGGACCGGCTGATAAAAGCGTTGGTGGAATAGTGACAATACCGCCGGTATATTTTATGTATATTAGCAGATAACCTAGCACGTATGAGATTTGTTCCCTTTACCGTTAGCGCGGTGATAACCATTGCTTTGATAGTATGTCTTGATCGTTCCTGGGGCTCGCTGCCACCGTTGGGAAGGTTGTTAAGTCCGCAGGAGGGCTTCTGGCAGAATGCAACATCTATCAGCAAAGACTATAATGAAGACCTGCACGTTCCCGGGCTGAAAGGAAAGGTGGAAGTATGGCTGGATGACAGAATGGTGCCTCACATCTTCGCGGAAAATAGTACAGACGCTTATTACGTACAAGGATATATGCATGCCCGCGATCGTCTGTGGCAGATGGAGCTGCAGTCGTTTGCCGCTGCAGGTCGTCTTTCAGAGATCCTGGGAAGCAAAATGCTCAACTACGACCGGCAGCAACGCCGTCTGGGGATGTTATACGGCGCAGAGCAGGCGCTGAAAGCGATGGAAGCCGATCCTGTAGCCGGACCCGCCATCAATGCTTATTCTGATGGTATCAATGCTTATATCAGCACACTTACAAAAGCAACACTCCCACTTGAATATAAACTGCTGAATTATAAGCCCGAGAAATGGACGCCGCTGAACTCAGCCCTGTTGCTGAAGATGATGGCGGCAGATCTGGCTGGAGGGGCTAATGATCTCGTTTATACGAACGCCCGTCAGCTGTTCAGCAAAGAAGACTTTGCTAAAATGTACCCTGACTTCGGGGATAGTATTGATCCTATCATCCCGAGAGGAACACAATATCCTGCGCCTACTGCAGAAGTCACCACACCAGCAGACAGTATCCTGAAAGCGGCAGGTGTAATGCTGCATTTTAAGGAAGATAAACCTGATCCTGATAATGGTAGTAATAACTGGGCGGTATCTGGTTCCAAAACACGTTCCGGTGCGCCTATCCTTGCTAATGATCCTCACCTGGGTCTGAGTCTGCCTTCGCTCTGGTATGAAGTACAGATCCATACACCTGAGATGAATGTGTATGGTGCTTCATTACCTGGTGCTCCGGGTGTTATCATCGGGTTTAATGACCATATTGCCTGGGGGGTGACTAACGGGGCTGAAGATGTGAAAGATTTCTACCTGATGCAGTTCCGTAATGGTAAACAACAATACCTGTTCAATGGCGCTTACCGCAATGCAGACCTGCGTATTGAGAAGATCAATGTGAAAGGGGAGAAGCCGTATTATGATACGGTGGCTTATACGCTATGGGGACCTGTGGTGTACGACAATGTATTCCCCGATACAGCTACCAATCACCAGTTCCTCGCAATGCGTTGGAAAGCGCTGGATCCTTCTGCCGAGATCAGGACATTCCTGGAGCTCAATAAAGCCCATAATTACAAGGATTATTTAGCTGCTTTAAAATATTACACCTGTCCTGCCCAGAACTTTGCATTTGCCGCTAAAACGGGTGAAATAGCCCTTTGGCATAACGGACAATTCCCTTTACGCTTTAAAGATCAGGGTAAATGGATCATGCCGGGAAGCGATAGTACCTTTGCATGGCAGGGATATGTGCCACAGGAAGAGAATCCGCATATTCTCAATCCCGCGCGTGGTTTTGTCAGCTCTGCCAATCAGCATCCGACCGACAGTACTTATCCTTACCGCTATGTGGCTGATTTCGATCTCTTCCGGGGGAAACGCATCAACGAAGTACTCGCAGCTGATAGTCAGATCACCGTGCAGCAGATGATGGATCTGCAGAATGATGTGCTGAATCCTTTTGCACGTGCGGCCCTGCCGATGATCAGAAAACATCTGCCTGTCTCCCTGCTTACATCTGACCAGCGTACTTACTGGGAACTGCTGGACAAATGGAACCTGCAGAGTAGTGCGGATAGTAAAGCGGCAACTATCTTCAACATCTTCTGGGATAAGCTGCAATCTGCTATATGGGATGATGATATCGTTCGTGAAAAGACACCGTTGCAACAGCCATGGGAAAAGACCACCTTGCTCTGGCTCATTCGTGATTCTTCCATGAAATTCATCGATAATATCCATACGCCGGAAAAAGAAACGCTCTCCCAAACGATTCTGACCGCTTTCACCTTTGCGGCAGATAGTGCCAAAGTGTTAGACGGTGAGCATAAATTAGAGTTTGGCCGTTTCCGTGGTACGAATATCCGTCACCTGACACGGTCAATTATTCCTTTCAGCGCTATGAACCTGCGTACCGGTGGAGGTCGCCATATTGTGAATGCTACTAAACAAATACATGGACCTTCATGGAAAATGGTGGTACAGCTGAGTGAGAAGACAGAAGCGTATGGCATCTATCCCGGCGGACAAAGCGGTAATCCAGGTAGTCCGTTCTATGATAATGCAGTACAGGATTGGGTACAGGGAAAATATTATCTGCTGCATGTGTTTGATCCGAAGGAGAGTACAGACCCGGCAGTGAAGTTTAAGGTGCGGTTTAGTAAGGGTTGAAAATTTTTCTAAGAAATATTTGGAAGGGAATATATAATTCCTATCTTTGCACTCCCAATCACAAAAAAGGGAATGATTCCGTAGCTCAGTTGGTAGAGCAATACACTTTTAATGTATGGGTCCTGGGTTCGAGTCCCAGCGGGATCACGAAATTAAAATTAAGCCGCATAGATCGCAGGATTTAGGCGGCTTTTCTGTTTTTACGCACTATCTGTTATATTTATATTGCTATTTGAAAAGTATGAAACTGCAAATAATACCAGACAGCTTATTGGATCAATATAGAATGCATGTAACAGAATATGCATTGTCGGGCAGATTTTCTCAATTAAAAGACGCGGAAATTTCCACGGATGGGTTTAGTTTTTATACTTCTGTGGCTTCAGTATATTCCAGTAAAATTGAAGGGGAGACAATAGAGCTGGATTCTTATATTAAGCACAAACGTTTCGGGGTCGAATTTCAACCAGATTATACACGTAAGATAGATGATTTGTATCTGGCTTATCAGTTCGCGAGCGCCGCTGCATTGGACCGTAACCGTTTAGCTGAAGCTCATGCTCTTTTAACCAGGCATATCCTTCCGAAGAGCTACCAAGGTAAATTCAGGAGTAAGAATATGTACGTGACCACTAAAGATGGTCGTATTGAATACGTCGCTGCTTCGCCTTTTCAAGTGGAAGAAGCAATGGAAAAGCTATATGTAGACATTAATCTACTGTTGAAAAACGATCTCACTATAGAGGAGGCATTATACTTTGCAAGTATGATCCACCTTGTATTTGTAAAAATTCACCCGTGGAATGATGGTAATGGTCGTAGTGCACGATTGTTAGAAAAATGGTTCCTTGCGAGGAAGTTTGGAGAGAAGGCCTGGTTCGTTCAATCAGAAAAATACTATTATGTGCATCATCAGACCTATTATGATAATATACGTGCATTAGGACTTGAATATGATTTTCTGGATTATAGCAAGGCGATGCCGTTTTTATTGATGTTGCCGGAAGCGCTGAGAAGTGAGGGATAGGTAGACTCAATCCGAAAAGTTAGTAATGGAATAACATAGTAGATATTGTGTCGGTTTAACGTTAGCCCCAAAAGGTTTAGTGTCCTATTCAGACTGAATAGAGGGAAGGTGAGTACAAGCGGGATTATTTTTCTCGTAGGTCATATTTTTCCATTAAAGCTTTTACTTTCGCAGGCCACCAAAGATATGCTACGCGGTCTGACCGTCGCTATTGACAGCCATTCTTCATTACAAGCGGAAGAAATTACCAGGGAGATTATAAAGTCTCCCGTTTTGTATATGCAACATATTATAAAGGATAACGAATCCTTTTATTTTCCAGTCATTTTCTTAGCGCAGAAAAATTAACCGCTTGAAAGGCCTGAAACGTTTAGCCTAACCAAATCCGACAGATCATTTTTGCTGTTCCGAATTAATTGATTAATATGAGGTTAAATCAAATAGTATGACAAAATTTAAGTTTTGGAATATTATCCCTGCGCTGTTCCTTGTCGCCCCAATTTCATTTCTCAGTAATCCTGTTAAAGCGCAACAGATTCAGTTTATATCCAAAACCGGCCCTAAAAAAGTAAAGGTTTTTTATACCCCCTTTCTACCTGCCAATACCATGCTGGTAGATTCGCTTGCTGTAGACACCGTTGGGCTCATGACTTTCAACATCGATAAGCCGGCAATGGCTATGCTCTATGTGGATATGCTGATGCCATTTACCATGTGCCTGCAGCCTGGCGAAATAACCACCGTTACATTCAGTAAACAAGGCATAGCGTTTTCACAGCCCAATGCCTACTACCAGCATAAAAAGCAACAGCTTGGCTATACGAGCGCCAGCGCCCGAACATATATGCTGCCCGAAAGCCTAAATCTAAAGCAAACCATAAAGGCAATTGACAGCTTCCACACGATCGAAATGGCATTCCTGGAACCCTACAAATCAGCCTTGCCCGGCTGGTTCTATGAACGTGAAAAGCTGTTATATCACGTTCAGGCACAAACAGCAAAAATTATTGCGGCAAATAAAAGGCAGGTTAGCTACGCCGACCTGATAAAGATAGACCCCGCCTTAAAAGAGGTGATCAAAGTCCCGGCTCATGCAGAGCTCAACTTCCGGCCCGAATATTATATGTATCTATCCTTTTACTTTTTTAAGGCATATGCGAACGATGATGCCGAAACGTACCCCGTTCGCCACCGTAAGGTAATACAGGCAATACAGGCGGCAAAATTTCCGGCAAGTACTATCGAAAATTACAACATCTTTTGGCTGTCCTTCATGATACCAACCGTTGGTAACACCACTACTCTTAATGAATATGTACAGCTGTGGCAGGCGGCAAAGCAATCCATCACCAACAAATCCAGCCTGCTGTTAATAGATGGTATGCTAAGGGGAAAAGCCAATGAACTCAACGACGTGGCTACACTCAAAAAGAATAGTACGATTCCTGCCATTGACTTTGAAGACGAAAAGGGAAACAAGGTATCCCTGTCAAAATGGAAAGGAAAATGGATCTACCTGGATATTTGGGCAACCTGGTGCGCACCCTGCCGCATCGATATGGAAAAAAAGAAGGAACTGGGCTTTGATAACCTGGGTGATGGCATTGTATTGGTTAATGTGTGCGCAGACAGTAAGCGTGCCGACTGGCAAAACGCCATCAATACCCTAAAGCCTCCTGGTGTAAATCTGTATGCTGGCAATGACATCAAGGAGCAGCTGTTGACCAGCTACCAGATCAAGGGTTATCCTCATTACGTGCTCATACGGCCAGACGGGAAGATTGAGCAAAACGCGGCAAGCGGTCCTTCACAGGTTATTGATCACCTTCGGAAAAGCGCATTACTGTCTGCTAAAGACTAAGTGTTATAATTGTTCAATAGATCAGCAAAAAGGAAATTCGTCTGGATGCCTAAACAGGAGAAATGTGTTCTCATTGGAATTTCCGTATTGTCTCTTATTTATATCGTCTTCGCAATTTGCAATTCATAGATAGCGAAAGATCATCAGAGATAAGTTGCAATAGCTAATACTTCATCTGTCAGATCAAATATTATTTTCCTATTGACTCTATATCTTCCTGATATGCTATTTCAGCAACCGGTTTAGGTATTCTTTTCCTGAAATACCACACTAAACCAATGGTTACTATCAGGCATATTAATGCTGTGTACCAGTGCGTAGCTGATGGACGAAGAGGATCTTCCGTTGTCCATCCGAGCTGGCGGGAGTATGATTCCACCAGGTTTACGGACCCGAAAATAAAATCACCCAGAATAGCCAGCTTGAGGTTGCCTGTGAGGTAATAGATTGTTCCCAACTGGATACCAACGAAAATTACGGGCACAAACCACTGCCATTGAACATACGATGCACCGAAAATCACAGAAGTAATAACAATGGCCAGCCAGGGGGCTTTAGGCATCATCTTTATAAACACCTGTTGCAGTACGCCCCTGAAAAAACATTCTCTCGCTATTGCAGGCACCAACCCAAATACTAACAGATTTATGAGAAAAAAAGCAAAATTATCGGCTTTCGTGATGGCTTCTGAAATGGCTGCCGTATCTTCTACTTTTTGTACAGAAGATTGAGCCATCCCCCAGGTGTAATTCCAGTCGTATAAAATGCCCGCAATGGGTTGCCCGAGCACCATTATAAGTATAATGAATAGAGCAGGCCATAGCTGAATGGACTTGTTGAGCTTTAACCATTCCACCGGTTGCGGGGATGTGATACGGACAAACAGTATCGCTGGTATCAGGTACATACTGACAGGGTCCAGAAATGCAAATATTTTCCAGGTAAGGCTTACTGCCGGAAGAGAGAGGTCTGCATTTTGCAGGTCAGTCAAACTGTAACCTGAAAATAAAGGGCACAGAATAAAGGATAGGAGTGCCCCCAGTATTAGAAACCCCACATAAAAGCTTGTTATAAGTACCAACTGCAAGGCAGGGGAGTATTGTTTAGTGGATTTTGACATTCGTATAAGGGTAAGGAATTGTTAGAAGCGTAATATTAAGAAATTTTCCTGGCTTAAGATGATGGTGCAACTGGCTAAGAATTAAAGCTCCAGGGATGCCTGAGATTGGCGGGGTAGGGCTTCACTTTAACTATTTGTGAAACGACAGAGACCCACCCTTGTAGGCTGCCGTCTTGCATTGTGAATTTCTTGTGAGATTAAAACACCCATCGAATATATTCTTGCCCTAGTTTAAGTTCAATAACCTGGAGCGTTTCTATTTCTGTGAATTTGTGATATTGTTTTTGTGTTATTAATAAACTCCGCTCTTATAACTCGATGGGATCGTCATTTTGAACGACGATCCCATCTGCCATTTAGCTAATACCTCGATGTCCACGCAGCTTCGCCTATACGATGACGTTTTCTGTGATCGTCATAGGATCACAAACAGCACAGGTAGGCCCTTCAGTGGGATTTATTACTACCCCTTTACTTAGCTTGGTGTTGTTTAGTTTAGCGATTTTAATTTTGTTCAGGGTCAATTTTTTTCTGTTTTCCTTTTTCATGAGCAATTAGGGTTTAGGTGAAGAAATATGTACTTAGGAAGATAATAAAATCAGTTCATATTTAAAAGATAAACCGAATGATTTATGTCAAAGGGGGCAGCGACTCCGCTTTTGCAATAGGCTACTAATAATCATATAAATTATTTATGTAATACCAGTATTATGCAGTAAATTGAAACTTAAATGTAAACATCACTTTATGATTTGGACTATTATTATCGGCGGCATAGCGGGCTGGCTTGCCGGAAGACTGATGCAAGGTAAAGGGTTTGGAATAATTATAGATATTATTGTGGGGGTGATAGGCGGCTGGTTGGGTGGCTGGCTTTTCGGCAAGCTTGGAATCCATATTGGAAGCGGTCTGTTGGGCTCACTGATCGTGGCACTGGTGGGAGCTATCATACTAATCTGGCTTACACGGTTAGTGAAACGATGAGAAGAGCCTTTTGCTGGGAAAGATAGCCAGTTGAAATGCTGTATTGTAAGAATCGCTGAAATTGGACAAAGCTCGCGCGTAAATGTGAGCTTTGTTTTTTATTTGACGGTGTTTACCGCGGTTGTCGTGTCCCTTTTAGTATCATGATATTAGGCCATCGAAGTTACCTCGCGAGCGAGGGAGTGGTCTTGTTCGTTTAGGTGTTAAGGCGGGATTATTCTTTTTCAAGTTTATTAATGAACTCCTCAAAGGTATCTGCAATTTTTCGCACTGGCGTATCTGCAACTAAGCCGAAAACATCGTAATATACACAGCCCTTATCGCTTTCACCTGTTGAAACATAAAACGGCCTACCACCGGGATCAGTTGCAAATGGTATAAGATCATTTCGGCCGACACCTTCTTCTTCGTCCCTCACTACAGGTAATATCATTTCAATTGAGGCATTCCTGTTTTCCAGCAATGGTAAAAAATTACTCACCGTATATTGGGTAAGATATTTATTTTCCTCAACTCTCGTTCCGCCATATATCAACAGAAACGCTTTCAAATAGTCAGGAAAAATAACATGGTATTTCCTTTCGAACAGCGATATCTCATTTGTAGAAGTATCAACGCCGTCGAATTTAAATTTAATTGTGAGTTTCTTCATCGCTGCTATCACCTTATTTGATGTAGCAAGTTACGATAGATTTTATAAGGAATTATCAGTAAATGGTTTCAATGCAGCCAACAACGGGAGTGGAGGTCTTCCCATTCCATTCCGCCGTTATCGTGTCTTTACATCGATAACAGGAGGGGTAGGAATAGTGTCAAGCTTTAACCCAGCTGGAAGCGACTCACCTGTACTATCATATTCAAATCCGGCATGAATTCCCTGCTCATCCGCCAAAATACCTTTTGTCATCCATTTTGGAGGAGGTCCGGCTTTCAGATAATAGTCAAAAAATTGGGCCATTCTTATATATAGATCTCTTTGATCATCCAGATTATGTATCCCGTGATCTATTGAAGCATTTTGATATCTTAACATCCAGCAAGTTTTCCCTTCTCTGCGCAACGATGTAAACAACTCATAACTCTGCTGAACATTGACATTGTAATCTTCAGTATTAGTTACTATTAACAAAGGAGTAGTGACATCTTTGGCAAAAGCAACAGGTGAGTTTTTCAGATATTTAACGGGATCAGTTGAAAGGCTAACTCCCATTCTTCCCTGTCTGAATTCAAACTGTTCATCTCTGAGACCAGGGTA
Organism: Chitinophaga filiformis; assembly: GCF_900102545.1. Classification (GTDB taxonomy): domain Bacteria; phylum Bacteroidota; class Bacteroidia; order Chitinophagales; family Chitinophagaceae; genus Chitinophaga; species Chitinophaga filiformis. The sequence continues at coordinate 1,298,373 of NZ_FNBN01000003.1, forward strand.
ATTACCATAAACGCTGATAAAATCTGAAATGCCCGAAATAGTGACCAGTGCTTTAAATTTATGGCTGAAGGCTGCTAAACAATTAATCCCATACCCTCCAAAGCTGCCCCCGGCAGCACCATATCGTGAACTATCCACGTAAGAGAATTGTGCCAGGTGATCTGCTGCTCCTTCGAGGGCATCTACGATGCTATGTGCTGTTTCTCCAATTTTGAAATAAATATCCGGTACGCAAATTATGTATCCTTTGCTCAACATCATTGGATAGTTGAAATAATAGTTATCAGTATATGCTGGGAATTTATATGAGTTTAATAGATGTGTCTCTTTCCCATAGAAACTAAATAGTACGGGGTATTTCTTTGTGGAATCAAAATTCTCCGGTTTATATAATATGGCTTGCGTTTTGACACCATCTTTTGTCGTGAAATCTATCAGTTCTGTAGTATACCAGTAATATTTTTTTTCAGGATATACATCACTGATTGGAGAGAACTTTTTGAAATCACTTGTCAAAAAATAGTTAGGAGAGGCTGTAGCGCATGCTCTTTTTAAAAGCCAGCTTTTACCATCCTTCGATTTTATGAACGGCCCTAATCCCATTGCTCCACTGTACATATAGTTCCCCATTGATAAATATGTAAGGTTATTTTTTCCCCTGGAGATATCTAACTCATAAAAGCCACTTTCCTTTGTGAGTTCATTAAAAGCAGTTAGAATTCTCTTCCTGCGCTGGTCGCTCAAGTCCCTTTCTGCAAATCTAAAGACAATTCTATTTTTTCTTCCCACGCCGTTAGTTAGATTGTAAGGTTTATATTTCCCTTTTACATCAATCAACCAGATATCATATCTGTCCCATGTAACTATAAATTTTTCTTCGTCAAACCATTGGTAATCGAAAAAATGTCTACTCTTAGCAAGAATGGGCAATTGTTCATCGTCATCATGTAGTGGAATTGGTAAGTCAATCGTTAAATTCCTGACGCATCCGGAATCTAAATCATATAGATATAAGTCTCCTCCATAATTATCCTGACCGACTACATATTTACCGGAGGGAGACATTCTTCCACCAAGAATATTTTCAATATTAAATCTGGTGCCTTCTCTCCATGACAAAACATAATCGTGACGGCGGCTTTTTTTATTCCAATAAAATTCTTCTCTACTACCCTCAATGTGATTGATATAGATTTTCCTTTCGTCCAGTGAGATGCCTCCATACTTTTCGAACTCGTTCTCAATGCGGGTTAATTTATTATTCTTTATATCGAATATCCCTAAGTAATAAGGCTCTTCTGGTCTTGTACTTAAATTGAACTCACCATCGGCATAGCTGTAGAGCATTACTGGTTTAATGTGCGTTTTCTGTTTGTGAGGAATAGATGGCTTGATTGAGATGAAAAGGAGATTACCACTTTCACTAAAAAATTGTGGTACATCTAAAATAAGGTTCCTGAACTCCGGCCAATTTTGGGGCGTGATCTCGGTGGCTTCAGTCTGCCCTATTCCATTCTCAAAGAATAATATTGATGAATCTACTTTAAAGGCTATTTGACTTCCTTTTTTATACGTAACCAAATTCGACGGAGCGAAATTTCCCGACCAGATTTTTCTTTCTGAGCCAGATGAAAGATCAATTCTTTTAATCTGATAATTACCTGCATCTTCAAAAACAATAAATATGACATCACCACCATCTGGCAAATGGTATTCCTTCACTTTATCATACTGTATAATTGGTTTTGCGTTTAGACTGGTTACTAAAAGCACGTTAGGTCTGCTCTTTTTATTTAATAGTAAGTATTGCTCATTCTTCTTGCTATTAACAATCAACCTATAATTGCCAACGTCTGGTAAAAATAGCGTCGTTTCAGTTCCCAGACGAATTAGATATAAAGTATCAGACTTTTTGTAGATGCCGAATTGGCTATTTGCAGTGAAAGACGGATTCCCTTCCGTATTATCAATTTCGAATTTCCAATTCTTATTGGCAGATTTAAAAATCGTTCTGCATGGTATAAAAAATGGAATATTTGACTTTGCGGTAGCGTAAGCAACAAAAAGCCCATTATCTGTAAAGATGCCATTGTCTTCTATTATGTTTTCCCATGAATACAGGCAGGATGTATCTAATGTCTGTTTAAATTGTATACCATCTTTGTATGTTGGAGAGATGGTTTGTTGCGCGTAAGTATTACAGACTGAAAGTATCTGTAATAGCGTAGAGATCACTAATCCGGTTTTTTTTATGGCTCGACAGTTTCTACAATTATGTATACAGTACTTCATGAGATAAGCTATTTATAAGGGACTAGGGTGTCAATTCTGATATTCGGGTCAGCTTCCAGGGCATTACATTTAATAATGGAGGTTCCATTTTTTTGAGATGTCAACATATGCCTGCATCTGCAATAAAAAGAACGAATAAGTTATCAAACTATTGGTCTAGCGGAATAGATTTTTCTGGGTTCAAGGTATCGCGATGATAGTTCAGCGATTTTGGACAAACAGCATCTTTCCTGATAATAATTCTAAGCTAATAATTATTTACCTGATCTACTAAGCTCAAATCGTGATGAGGTCACTATATTTGTTAGACATGACCTTCGCATTAACTTGCCATCATGCCGGGTGAATTCAGATGCGGCAGTTCGTGAGGATGTGATGAAAGAATGTGATTTCTACTCTTGAAGTTATACCACTTAAAAGTCTATTATGAAAGCTTCACTTAGAGATATAGTGGTTTCTCTGCTCTACGTGCTATTAGCAATAGTAGTTACATTATTTGTAATCGAATTTGTTTTGCCCTATCTGTCATTCAAATCAGATACCGGTTTTCTAAAATTGAAACAACAATATTACCCAAACCTTATTTGGCGTGTTTGTTTTTATATACATGTTTTTTCGGCCTTTTTATTACTCGCGGCAGGGCTGACGCAATTCTCAAATGCTTTGTTAAGCACCTATCCAAAACTGCATCGTATAATAGGGAGATTCTACGCGTGGGAATTATTCTTAATCAATTTTCCAACAGGTATGGTGTTGTCTGTCACAGCAATTGGCCCCTGGATAGCCAAGCTGGGATTCGTCGTATTGGACTGCCTGTGGTTTTGGTATACCTACAAAGGCGTAGTAGCAATAAAGAACAATAATGTACTTCTTCACAAGCACTTTATGATGCGCAGCTATGCGTTAACTCTTTCTGCAATAACGCTGAGAGTCATCAACGTGATTACAATGAATTACCTGCACTACGATCCAATTGTAGTGTATACAATAGTTGCCTGGATGGGATGGTTACCCAATTTGCTATTTGTTGAACTACTAATCAGAAGGCAAGCCAAAAAAGCCCTTGCAGTGGTTCAACGTGACAAAATAGTTGCGTCATACAACTAAGAACAATTTTGTTCGATTGGTAGAAACGTGACTTTAAAGACGCATAGAATAAAACCTGCTGTTCTGTGTATCATCATTTATTGAGCAGAAATATTCACCTGTTAAGTTAGCTTTTAACTAAAAAAGCAAAAAAAATTATGAACAAAGCTAAAGTATTGTTGTCTGCAATCGGACTTCTGGCAGTGATCGGTGGTACGATTGCATTTAAAGCAGAAAAAGGATTCAATGGAAGCTTATTTTGCACTTATACAAGAGGCGCTATTGCCACCACAATTACGCGATGGAGCACTTCACCTTTTGGAGTTGCCAGATATTGCACAACTATTGCGGGAGTGCAGGCAACTGTGACTTATACAGTAACTATAAATCCGTAATAGGAGTAATGCCGATTTCCCAGTTGAATTAGCTAATGCATAATACTGGAGAGTGGCATAAATCAGATGGGTTAATGTATTTATACCCGTTCAGTGGACTTACACCTGGCATTCAGGATGAAGAAAATACAAGGTCGGAGAACTTTTCTCTGACCTTTCTGATTTTCAGCTAATCGAAACTCTTCCAGATATAGGACCTGCGTTATTGATGATTCCAAAACTGTAAGCATATCCTTTAGTCTGAGCTGCGGTCACTCTAACCAGGAAATTTATATCCTGTCCCTCGCATTGTATTCCTTACCCGAATGCTTTGATTCTGAACTAGCAAGCACATCAAAACGATAAACCTATAGGGGGATAGATAACCTCTCCGCAGCGTTCGGATAGCTTACTATCGGCTTACTGTTAGCTTACCATCGGCTTGAACTCGGCTTTCCATTAGGTTAGCAGAATGATATTAATAGGGTATTTAAAGGGTACTTGTATATCAATTGGATATTGAAGTGACCTCTAAATACTATTGTGATGGCCAGTTGTATAACTATTTGTATATTAGTGGCACTAAGACAGCAAGCTTTTGTATTTATAACCTCAAAACCATTTTATGGCCATTGTTAAAGACAATATTCTCATGCAGCTTGTACGGGGTACTCTCGGCAAACATTACATCATCTACGAACGGAATGGGCAGATCATTATGGCGGTGAAGCGCGGCCCTTCCAGGAAAAAGCCTACACAAAAACAGTTGGAAGCAAGGCATAAGATGACCATTGCTTCGGCGCGTGCTCAGGTTATGATGGCCGATCCGGAGATAAAGGCCTACTATCAGTCGATGGCCGGGCCGGGACAGAATGCCTACAATATGGCGGTGAAGGATGCTTACCGCAGTCCGGAGATCCAGAACATCAGGTTAGAAAATGAGGAGGTTGTAGTGACTGCCAAAAATGAGTTCCGGGTAGCAGAAGTGGAAGTTAAGGTAGTAGACGCTGAGGGTGTTCTCATAGAAAGCGGTCAGGCAGTGCTAGGCCGCAACAGAGTAGATTGGTATTACAAAGCAACTGCGTTGCCTGCAGGCGGTAAAGTGATCGTAGTAGCGGAAAACTTACCGGGGTGTCAGACGGTAAAGGAGTTGCTGCTTACATAAAACCGTATTCACTGTTTAGGAATGGCTTCCTGCTGGTTGAGGAGCTTTGTATTAATGAAGCTGAAGTAAAATAATAAGTTCATTTATTACTTTTGCTCCATAAAAGGCAAGTTATGCACTCCCCAAGTATGGCAGATATCCGTAGGATAGCCCTGATTAATAATCCTGTACTACGCAATGTACTGATCACACAATCTTATTACGAGCTCTCGGAGATTATCATGTCCCGTACAGGGGCGGTGGCGAATTGGTGTACCTTCGCTACGTGGGCGTCCAGGCAGGCCGGGCAGAGTATCCGGAAAGAGGATCTTCAACGGACACTCGAGGCACGGGTGGACATTAAGCTGTTGAAGGAATTTCAGGCACTTATTGCAATTGCTTCGGAAATGGGTATTGGCTCCTCCATTAGCGTCAGGCTCCACGCCCTGGTAAAGAATAGTCTGTTCACCAGCGTAGTTGATCGGATAGGCGAAGCGGTTGCAAAGGGAAATAAAAAGGTATTTGAAGAAATAGGTTTTCAATTTGCCCGGTTTATTGCTGAATGTTTCGACAATACAGAACCTGATCTACAACGTTGTGAATTGTTTTGCCGGGAAATGCTTGACGGCGATCCGCCTGACGGGCAGCAATATTTAAAAAGAGCTTTCACAAATTACTATATGGCTTTTTTTGAACGCGATGAACAACTGCGCCTGGAAAGATTGCTGCTGGCTAACCTTCAGATCGGATTCCATGAGCAAACCAGATTACAGCCTGAAATTCTGGAATCCCTTAACGCTGCTTTTACAGGAAAAGACATTTTTCGCAAAGAGGTCATTGACTTCTTATTCCCTCCCGGAAGCTGGCTTTCTCAGGTACGTTTTCTCTATCTGAAAGCTACCGGAAAGACATCCCGCCTGGAAGCTGCTATTGATAGACTGATAATGGAGTTGCAGCACCTGGTAAGGAAGCAGATCACCGCCTATCTGATGACACTAAACCTGCCACATGAGAGCCTGCTATTATCCAAAGATCTGCAGCGTACCTACCCAAAGGTGTTAAGCTGCCTTTCGTATAAAGACCTGGTTGAATTAATGGCAAAAATTGATACAACTCCTGAAAGCTTAAAAGAAAGCGGGGCGGAGGATTGGGCTGACCTCACCGATCGTATGCATTTTATTACGGAACTTTTCCGTTGTTATCAGTTCGATGAACAACTGTATGAGCCAGCTTTCAAACCGGAGCAAGTAGAGGCGATGAAAAGGGGAGAGGTACCAATGGGACGGTTATAAAATTAAGATATCGAGGGATGAGGCAGGACTCATCCCAATATACTATTGGAGAAAATAAAATAGCGACAAAAATAAAAAGCGAAGCTTTAAAGACCTTTAAAAAAATCAACAAATTCAGGAAGTATATCGCTGCTATTTCCCTTTAGCCAGTAGCCGTTCTTTTTCTTCTGAGCAAGTTCAGAAAAATAATTTTCGTTAGGATTTATATCTATGATTATCCCCTGTTTGCTTAGTACACTCTCCACGATCCTCCGTGGTAACGTTGTAGCACCAGATGTTCCTACGATCAATAATAGACCTGTTTCTTTTGCTACCCGTAATGAACTGTCTAATTTATAATGTTTCTCATTATATCTTTCGTCAAACCAAAGCACATGCGGTCTTAAATAATTCCCACATTTCGGACACTTTAATAATTCGGTTTGTTCGGAAGTTAATTCCTGTCCTTTTTCAAGAGGGATTTGTGGATAAGGATAAAGCTCACTGCTGCATTCACTACCACAACGGGCCTTTTCCAGCGTACCATGAATTAGAAATGTTCTTTCTCTTGACGATTGCGCTTTGAAGTGCAATCCATCTACGTTTTGAGTAATTAATCTGAATCTGTCGGTAAAAGTATCCTCAAGTTCTTTGATGGCAAAATGTCCTTTATTAGGAAGGGCTTTTATACAAATGTTGAATCGATATAGGAACCATTTCCAAACTTCCAGCGGTTTGTCGAGAAACATTTCGTAGGTCCCCATTTCTTCGGGCATATAATTTACTGAACCAATTGTCCAGAACCCTTCTTTGCCGCGAAACGTAGGAATTCCACTGTCTGCTGATAAACCGGCGCCGGTGAGTATAGTCAGTCGCCGTGATTTTTGGTAAAACTCAGTAAGCCGCTCTTGCAGTGTGTTATCGAGGTATATCATCAGGATAATTATACGCAACTTTTAGCAGAAAACAAAACGGGAACCGTGGCTAGGCTCCCGGAAACTATTTTTATAAAAGTGCTATTTATTTTACGACTTCACTCACCAGAATGATAGGACTCGCATTAGTATAGTTCACAAAATCTGCACGAATCGCATCTCGATTCGGAGCAATAGATGCCTGATATTCACTTAAGCTTTTTACATAGAATGTACCGATAGCCATATAAGGTAAAGGTTGGTTAGGAATACCACTGGAGAGCCCTTTTTCAATAGTATATTTAACCAGATTTGATCCTAGAAAACCCGCTACCATGGGCATGTGCTTAGTCTCATAGTGTTCCATATTGAAGGTCTTGCCTTCGGCATAAGGATACATGATGGATATCTTAATTAATCCTTTTTCAGTCGCAGTAATGTCCTGTTTTTTAGATTTTCCGGATTGCTTTTCCTGACTAAATGCAATAGCACAATTAGTTAAAAGGAGAAACGCGAGCATTAGTTTAAGCTTCATGATCAGTTAACTTTAGGTGAAAGAAGTGCGTTCATTTGACAGTTGGACTAATTTAATCAACCCTTTAAACTGTCAGTAGTATAGTACTAAAGTTAATCAAAAACAAAGCACGCCCGCTAAAATTGGCAGAAGAAAGACTACTAGGATTTTACAAGATAAAAAAACAGGGCGTATCAAAAGAATGATACACCCTGTTTTCGTTCGTATACCTGATGGGGCCAGATAGTCATTTAGACAACTCTCAACGCCCGATTTTACTTTTGAGTCTTCGTCATTTTACTATGATCAGGTGATCTTTAGTTTTTCAATATCTTAAAGGTTTCGTTTTTGCTATTATCGCCTACCTGTACGAAATACATGCCGGATGGCAAGCCATCGAGTGACAACATTTTTCTGTTGTTGTCAATGATTTCCATCGTTTTCAGCAAGCGCATATCTGCACCAAACACTTTCACCACTACTTTAGAAGTGATAGGTTTGCCGTATTGGATAAAGACATAGTTGCTGGCCGGGTTAGGATAGATACTCACGGTCTCCAGTTTAGTTGATGGCACCATTTTGTCGGTTGTCAGAGTTGGTGCGGCTGTCCGTTGTTCTATTATACCGCTGTTGAGAGCATCGTATGCGTTGATGTTGAACTGACCACAGAGCAGTTTTGGAAATACTTTCTGGTACAGGATATATTTCTCTGCATAAGGTTTGAAAGAGAGTGCTATCGGTGATACAGAGAGTTGTTTAGGACTGAAGTTAATAACGCTTACCGGTGGCTGGTGTAATTTGATACACTGCTGGTTGGTGGTGGTGCGATCGCGGAGAAGTACGTTGGTAAACGTACTGGTGTTGCTGGCGCTACTGATGATGTAATTGGCGTTGGCCAGTATCGCGAACTTTTCTTTGCCGGCAGCTTTTATTTCGAGGCCATACCTTTCCGTGTAGTGGGCCGTTTGCGGGAAGGTGCTGAACTCCACGAGACCCAGGGAACCGGGTTGGTAGCGCAGTTGCAGGTAGAATACCTCTTTACTCACGGCTGTGTAATAGCTGGTGGTAAAGCCTGTGAGATACAGATAGTAGCTTTCGTTGCCGAGGTTGCGGATAACGAGGTCGTTGGATTCTTCTGTGCCGCCATCGCCAATATGGAAAGAGCCTACGATGGCGCCGCTTTCTCTTACATCCATTACCAGTACCTGTCTGTTAGGTGCGCCAGTGGCAGCCGTAACATCGGTGAAGCCGGAGATGAAGAAGGCGTCGTTGCCGGCAATGTTGGTACGTTTCACGATCTTGGTGCCGGCAGATTCAGTGGTGGCGCCAAGGTAAGCGAAGCCTGTAACAGGAATACCGGTAGACTGGAGACGGAGGAAGAGTACCTGACGTGGGCCACTAAAGCCGCTGGTACACAGCTCTACATAACCTGTCAGGATAATGTTGTTGTCGGTGGCTTCTGTCAGAGCCAGGGCATTGGCGTTACAGGTGAAGCTGGTGGAGTATTGGTAGTTCCATACGATGGCGCCGGCACTGGTGAGGCGGGTTGCCAGTACATTGATCTGCTGACCAGCTGGTGCGGGACTGTAGCGCCCTGCAATGATCACGTCACCGTTAACAGCTTCGATAAGATCATTGTATTCAATGAGCGCATTGGCATTGGCAGTGCTGACCGCAGAGAAGTGCAGCTTCTGTACCCAGACAGGGTTCAGTAGCTGATCCAGACGGATGACTACAGGTGTGGAGTACACAGGGATGCCATTGATCAGGTTAAGAGACTGGATCACGTAGCCCAGGAGATAGTAACCTTTACCGCTTTTCATGCGAAGGATTTTCTTGGGCAGCAGGGAAGGTAACAGCTTACCGGGTTGTGGTACCACATGCTCGGAGAGAAAGTTGCCATTGGCATCAAACTGATCGAGTGATAAAGAACTTTTCGTGGAATCCTGATACACATTGGCACTCCATAACAGAAAGGCTTGTGGTGCAGTAGATACAAACGGGGTGTCTACGACGAAACTTGTTGCTTTGTAATGGAATTGCAATGCGAAGGTGTTGTAGTACTGTTGATCCGCATTTTGTGCCTGTGTAGTGCTCAAACCAATAAGCCAGGCAATAATAGCCAGGTATAAATGTTTGTTCATGGGGGATAGTTTAAAGTTAACAAAAGGGTTATTGTAAAAGGGTGACAGATTATCAGTGAAAAGATAAGCAGACAGGCCTGTAACAGACATGCAGTCGGCTGCGAATAGTGATGTTGGGGCAAATTTAGTCCATGTAGACATATTGTAGACGCTATTGAAACGCAGGTAGACGCATTGTAGGGTATGAATGTTTGGCAGAAGTTGAGTTTTAGCTGCAAATTTGTAATTAACCTTGTTTAAAATAATAATCAATTCAAGTATCAGGAAAAACCGTCTTTTTAGCTATGCAATCATTCAAATACTTTACTAAAGAAGGCAATGTGTACATTAAAACACCTCCAAAAGCATTATATTATACCTTAGCGTTGTTAATACTTGCTATTGCCTTACTTTCATTTATTTATGGCGAAAGCCGGAACGTTAAACTTCTTGCCGGTATGATAGGGCTACTGGGGCTTATCATTTTGCTACGCACAACGGCTACGTCCAGATTCGATACTGTAGCCCGCACCATTACTGCACAATCGATGTTCTTTCTCCCGGCACGGGTTTTCAGTTTCGACGATTTTGATCATTTTCTCGTAAATAAACAATCGTACTTAGGCTTGTTAACTATTAATTCAACAGCAAGTATTATTATAAATAAAAACGGAAAAAAGCGAACCCTGATGCTGCATCAAGTCATGTTTGTTACAAAGCCATTGCAAAAGGTGATTGATGAAGCAGCACAAATTATTGGCGTAGAACAATAGTACATTTGTCATGATAAATTATAACCTGCAACAAATAGAAGGTAAGCTGAGCTTCCAGCCCAACAGGCGATACAGGCAAAAGATAATTTGCTGTTTACTAATAGCCGTAATAGCTTTTACACTGCCATTGTTCCTTTCCATCAGTTACGACATCATATGCACTATACAGATCATAGGCGTTATTTGCGCAGCCTATGCCGTGTACGATTTTTTATTCAAAATGAACCTGACCTATATTTTTGATCAAACTAACAGACAGGTATACCAGAAAGTACCGGGCATCTATACGAGAAAGCTGATGTCTCTGGAAGAGGTGTATATTTTGCTGGAAACCGAAAACTGCGAACTACATTATGTGTTGTCGAACAAGAAAGACAGGTATGGCAAAGGATACAGTATCAGCGATTATTTTTTAAGTACGAAAAGAGGCAAAGAAGAACAGGAACGGTACGAAACAGAAGTGTTGGGCGCTATTGAAAAAATGATAGCGCATAAATAAGTATCGAAAACATTGAACATACAATTGGCCGGGTTAAAAAAGCCATTAAACATAGCAATAACTACGTTTAATGGCTTTTCTAATGTGTAATCAATCAGTCTGGTCAGATAGTCTGGGTCTGGGTAGCTGCGATCTCCCTGGATTTTCTGGATCTCATGTAAACTACCAGGCAGGTAAAGGCGACAATGAGGATAACAGGCAGCACTAATGTAACCTGTAACACCTCAGGACCTGCAAGGTTCTTCGCTTCGTTCAACGCGGCAGCTTCAGGGGTGCCCTCAGCTGCGGCCGTATAAGTACCCAGGCGGGCGCCTGCAGGAAGATGTTTGATAATCAAACCATCATAAAATCCTCCCATGAACATTGTGTATATGGATACAGCGAACATTCCGGCACCGCCCAGCAGGTTAAGCCCCAGTGCACCGGACTGCGGGATATTCTCGGCAACAAAACCGATCATGGTTGGCCAGAAGTAACATACACCGATACCGAAGACCAGGGCGGCGAAAAACACGGAGCTTCCTGTAAATGTGCTCAGCATATAAAGTCCTGCTGCAGCGAAAACGGCGGAAAACAGGAGCACCCCTTGTGGTGCCAGCTTTTTAACGATTGGCTTGGCGAAGGCCCGGCCAACAACCATAATACCAGTCGTTAGTGTCAGCAGCAGCAGTGCATTATCTGTCACGTTTTTCAGCAGCAGGCCTATCCACTGACCAGTGAAAAGTTCCGTGATCGCAGTCATTAACATACAAACGAACATGAAGATGAACAGTGGCGAAAGTACAGCCCTGTACATGTCAGCCTCGGAATAACCAGATGAAACCCTTTCAGTAAGCGGAAAATCAAGCCGTGAAAAAAGATAGCCATAGATCAGGGTAGGAATCAACATCGTAGCCACCTGCAATTGCCAGCCCAGGTGTAGCTTGACGAACAAGGTAACTATCAGGGTACCGATCACGATACCTCCCGGAAACCAAAGATGGAAATAATTCAGCCTGGTCGTTTTTTCCTTAGGGTAAAGTGTGGCCACCAGCGGATTACAGGCTGCTTCTACAGTACCATTGGCAATACCGATCAGCAGTGTGGAGAAAAACAGCGTCCAGTAGCCCTGCGCGAAAATGGTGAGTGCAATGCCGGTCAGGTGAAAAAGAAAAGCGGCGACCAGCAGGCGTTTCATGCCGATGATGTCGACTACAACACCGCCGATGACCATGGCCAGTGGAAAACCCCAGAAAGCGGTAGCCGTAATGCTGGCCAGCTGAGTGGCGCTAAGGTGGAAATCTGTTCCTAACTGGTTCATCATTCCGGCGCGGATACCGAAGGATAGTGATGTTACTAACAATGCGAGGCAGCTTGCCCAGAATAACTTATTCGTTTGAATGTGTTGCATGTATATGATTTTGGTCGTAAAAAATTTAAGGTTTGGCATTCGGTTCTTTTATTGTCCACGTTTGTCCCTGCCCCATAAGGTTTGATGTATGCAGTAACCGGAAAAGGCCCGGAAAGATTACCTTTCCCGGGCCGGCAACTTCACAATATCATTTCTGTCAGGGCTGAGAAAGTACAAAGCTGCTGCATGTTCCGTTAGACTCCAGGTTTAAAAGCTGTACTGGCTGCCCTCCGATCAGTACATAGCAGGTGGTGAATCCACCCGCACAGTAACCCCGGTACACACATGGTGAACCCTGGCTGGGCACCTGTTGCAGATTCGTGTACCCGCTTCCTGGTGACCTGCCGCCATTGGTAGCGAATGCACCTGCAATGGCAAGCGCAAATACAGTTACTGATAATCCGATTTTTTTAAAATTCATACAGTAAAACTTTGAATTCAGATACATGCCTACTATTTTCTACAGGTGTTCGGCTCCGCCTGTCTATTGCAATAGAAATAATGTTATTGTCCTGCGATAGTGTATGCATTCAATGTATGATCACACAAAGCCAGCAGCTGATCTCCTTTTACAATGAAGTCAGTAATACGTTCTTTCCCCTGAAGCGGAATGTGGAGTGTATAGATGTATGCACCATTATCCAGCGAATACACGTCGATGATCTCGGTATCCCGTCTGGCCTGCCACGGCTCATTGTCCGCCACCAGGGTAGAAAGTATATAGATCCTGTTGTCTGCCACCTTTGCCCGGCTGTTTACATAAGCAGGCGGCGCGGAGAACTTACTGCCGCCGGAAGATAGCCTCGCCACCTGTATTTTAGCCATGGTATTGGTGTCCAGGGTATGACCTGTATAGAGTGTGTGCAGGTTGGTATCCAGTGCGACAAACTCATTCCGGTAGTGGTATACATAGACCAGCTTACCCGTCTGTTTATCATAGTCCAATGTGCCGTCTGTACAGAAGATACCATCCACCTGCTTTTTGATGATATCCTTTCCCAGGGTTACATAAGGAGAATCTGTTTTTATCTTTGTCAGTATGTTGCGGCTGTTGCCCAGGGAATCCTGATGAATACTGCGTGATATGAAGGAAGTTGCAGAGACATTTTGCAGCATGTTAAAGAAGCAGCTTTGCTGCAGGAACCGGCTCATACGCAGATCATCCAGTCTTCCCCTGTAGAGCGTAGGCGTGCTTCCCTCTGCCATATATATCGCGGGAGAATCTACCATTATCCTTGCCAGCTTCCAGGCATAACGTTCACCTGGTGTGAGTTTCAACGTTAAAGACTGTGTATCCTTTAAGTGCTGATCTGCTACAAACAAATGCTGCGAAGCAGAATAGTTGCCCAGGTAAATATGTTCATCGGTATGCCCCGCAATATAATAGGCGGGATACTTTAACTCCAGCGAACCTGTCAATGTTGCCGCCGGCAGTACCTTACGGCTAAAGCCGTTCTTCCTGTCATTAGGCTTATCTGCAAACGCATACAGGATCAGCACGAGAGCAATACAAACCACCACACAGAGTGCGGCAAATCGAAAGGGTTGTTGCATCATTGTTGGTTCAGTTAAACGTGGATCAGTTCAGACGAAGACGGATGCTCATCCGGTTGCTTTGTATAAAGCCACATGCCCAGCAGTGCAAGGAGCATAAAAACAATATTAAAATAGAGATGCTGTGTCCAGCTCATTTGGGAGATAACGCCTCCGCAGGAGCAGGGAATTTTTTCAGATAAAGTGAGCAGCACTACAATGTAGACGGTAAAAAGTGTCATGATGGCGAAAGATGCATAGAGCCCGGCACGCCGGTAACGAGGCATAACAAGCAGCAAAGCGATCACTATTTCGGCTATGGGAACCACGACTGCCAGTACTGGCGCGAAGCGTGTAATAAGAGGAGATTGACCTATAACGGCCCGGAAATTTTCATAGTCAATGAATTTACTCGCAGCTGTATACACGAATAATAGAATGAATGAGAGGCGTATCGTCTCCATAACGACTTTTCTTAACATGGAATACTAATTTACAAATGGAGTGACGGAACAAATTTCAGGATAGTCTTCGGGTTCACACTGGCATTCATTGGCTATTTGTCCATTCTAATCTAAGAAAATATTCTGAATATTGCATGCCCTCCGGGGATTTTTTTTGTCAGTTTGACACATTTGATATTGCCACAGCATTAGGGTTTTAAATACCATCAGCATTTCACAGGATTACTCAAACAAAAGACAGACATCACATCCAATGAGTACAGGCATTTGAATTAGATGAAATCGGATAGAAAGTTTTATTCATAATTAAATAACTTTTAATATTTTGACAATGTGCCCTGCCCAAGCCGTTTTCAAACTAAACTAAAATGGATTAATTGGTCGGGCATCAGTGTAGCTCCCTGACTGGCACAAGCCCCGGCAGATTGTTGTATCATTGTCTCCGTTAAAAAGATATCTTTGTGTAGCTTAAAGTTGCCAGTCACAATTAACCTAAAGAATAATATTGGAGCATGGGCTATAAAATCCTGATTGCGGATGATGATCTCGAAGACCTGGAACTAATTGAGGAAGCTATTATTGCGGTGGAACCGGAAGCCGAGCTGCACAAATTCACCAACGGATTTGCGGCTATGGAATATTTAAATTCCCGCCGGGACAATGAGCTTCCCTGCCTTATCATTCTGGATTATAATATGCCGGAATTGAACGGCTCGCAGTGGCTCTCTTCAGTAAAGAATCAGACCCGGTATGATCAGATTCCCAAGATTATACTTAGCACTTCCGATGCACCGGTTCATGTAAAGGAATGTATTGATAGCGGTGCTGCGGAATATATTGTAAAACCAGATACCTTAATGGGCCTTCAAAGCGTCGCAAAGAGGCTGGTAGGTATGTGCAGAAAGCCTACCTAATCTTTGGGCAGATATATTGTAAAACAGGCACCTTCATCAGGCGTCCCCGTTGCATAGATGTATCCTTTATGATTCTGAACAATTTTTTTACATATAGCCAGTCCAACGCCAGAGCCTTTTGCATCAGGAAGGTTATTCAGGCGTTGAAAAATTTCAAAGATCCTTTGTGAATAGGCAGGGTTAAAGCCTATGCCGTTGTCCTGCACTGTTATCCTATAATATTTTTTGAAGGTCTCTATCGCGTGAAAATCGGTTATTTCATACCCGTGTAGCAGTACGTGGGTTATTTTAATGATAGGTATTCTTTCAGGATGCCTGTATTTGATGGAATTATTGATCAGATTAAAGAAAAGTTGTCTGATCTGAAAGGGAACGGCCCTGACAACAGGCAGAGTGTCTGTTTCTATATGTGCACCTTTTTGTTCAAATTCTTCTTTATGCTGCATTACTATCTCAGCAAACAACTTGTTCAGATCTACTTCTTCATAGCCGTCACTGCCAGATGTGGTCCTGGAATAAGTCAACAGATCGTCGATCAGCTGTTTCATCCTTTTTGCCGCCAGAACTGAACGATTGAGGTAATCTTTTGATCTTTCATCCAGCTCGTTATTAGCATTATTAAATATGAAATCATTATAGAAATTGATCTTACGCAAAGGTTCCTTCATATCATGCGACGCGGCGTAGCTAAACTGCTCAAGTTCTTTATTCTGGAATTCCAGCTGAGACAAATATTCCCTCATTTTATCTTCCGCCAGTTTTTTTTCTGTAAGATCCCGCGTTACTTTTGAAAACCCTATAATATTATTTTCTTTATCATGTAAAGCGGTCAGCACAACGCTGGCCCAAAAAAGGTTGCCGTTTTTCCGGCGCCTCCAGCCTTCGTGAAGCTTTTTCCCCTTTACAGCGGCTTCTCTAAGCAGTATACCTGGAAGGCCCCGGTCCCGATCATGGTCCAGGTAGAAAATGTCGAAGTTCTGGCCTATGATTTCCTGCTCCGTATATCCCTTTATTTTTTCCGCTCCCTTATTCCAGTTCTGTACAATACCATTCCTGTCAAGTAAAATGATGGCGTAGTCTTCCACTTCCTCCACCATTTTATGATAACGCTCTTCACTCTTTCTGAGCTCCTCTGTTTTCTGCTGCAGATCCATTGTTTTTGCGGCGACCATTTCTTCAAGAGAAGCATTCAGCGTACGGTATCTCGCCTCGCTTTCCCGCAGCGCATTTTCTGTTCTTTTTATCTCTGTGATATCAAGTAAAAGATTAATGGCTCCGGTTATTTCCCCCGAATTATCAAAGATGGGTTGAGGATGCGGCGCTACATGACGCATAGCTCCGTCAGGCCTGATTACCAGTATCTGTTCTCCATATACGGGACGTTGTTCCTTTAAACATACAGCCATTGGGCAACTATCGAGCGGAAGCGGAGAACCATCAGTTTTCAGGATTTTATAAGATCCACACCAGAGCGTTTTACCTACCTCCGGTTCCTGTCCCCATAGCTTTGAAGCAGCCTCGTTGTACAACTGAATCCGTCCGTCAGCATCTGTAGTATATAATGGAGCCTGTAAGCGCTGTACTAATTCCCGGTAACGCATCTCGCTTTTTTCCAACGCCGTATAAAGCTGCTTTTGAGCTGTAATGTCCACTGTAAAACAACGGGTGTGTATGAACTTACCATCCTCCCGATAAACACTGGAATTAATATACACCGTTTTGATACTCCCATCCTTACAAATCAACTCGGATTCATATTGACATAGCGTTTCATTACAGCTTAGCCGGTTGAGAATATCCTCGATCTTTTCCTGGTACAGGTGAAACTTTGAAATATGCTGACCTATATATTCTTCCGCAGTGTAACCGAGCATCTCCAGCTCTGCTTTATTCGCCCACTTTATGATCCCGTTGGCATCAACCCAATGCAGTCCAATGACGGCATTGTCCACGTAATCCTGCAGCTCTATTGTTTTTCTGTTTAATGCTTTTTCTGTTTCCTTTTGCTCCGTAATATTATAAAAACAATTGATCGTACCGGTCTGAATACCACTTTCGTTCATGATCGGGACAATATTCGCTCTCACATAGATCCTTGACTGGTCCGGACGTTCTATGATCAACTCCTGGTCCTTTCTCGGAAGACCATCTTTCAGGCATGCTGCGACCGGAGTCTGATCATGGAGCAGCGGGCTGCCATCAGCGAGGTATAACTTGTAAGATCCACAGAAACGTTCATTTTTATCACCTGGAACGGGCCGCCTTCCCCACAATTCAGCAGCCTGTTCATTATACTTCCTGATAACACCCGACATATCGCATACATAAACTGCTGCCGGTAAAAGGTTGAGGATCTGGGCTTCTTCCGGCATCTGGCTGGGCAATGTTTCCCGCATTGACGGCATTAAATTACTGGGTTCTTCCGGTTGCTGCTGCATATATCAAACACAATTATGATGTAAAGGTAAATAAATTAGGGCTGTCAGCAGACTTATTTAAATAGCACGGACCCTGCTACCGTTGTTCCTATTGCAGCGGCCCGGGGTTTCAGGCCCTCATGAAAGATACTATCAGATAACGATCTATCACCGGAATCATCCAGGATAGGAGGGACTCCCGATCTCCAAGGAGCATAGTCTGGCTATTGGAAAACTTCGATTCGGTAGCTGCTTTGATCAAATTAAAACTAAACGGCTTGAGTCCAGTTAAATACCGAACTCAAGCCGCTTAATATTCTTAATCTTGTCTAAGATTTGGGTGCACTCCAGAAATGAGGCTGCCCTTCTTTTCCAGTTTCAACTTTTAGCGTTTCACAACTTTCATTGTCTTGCTTTGATCACCTTGTCTGATATTGATATAATAAATACCAGGTTTCAGATTTTGGCCAAGCTGATAGTATGTACCGGCAATTATTCTTGTAGAATAAATGATGTTGCCGGCGTTATTAACAATGATAAGCAATGCTGGTGCTTTCGAAGAAGAAGTCATTTTTACATTAAACACGTTACCGGAAGGATTAGGATATACATCCGTTGTAAAGTCCAGGTTAACGTGAGTGTCCGGTTTGTTGTTGACCGCTGCGATGATATTTTGATTTGCAGCCGCATTTTGCAGTGTGTCACCGGGCTGTAATGTCCGTACTTCAATAGCTGCTATCGAGCCGCTATAAGGATCATACAATCCCTTTTTAGGATAGAAAAATACCTGTATCAGACCGGCGTTATCTGCTTTTGCCCTGATGGTTTTTATAACAGCGGTGTTCAACTTGTTACCTGCTGCCTGATAGACGTTGAAGTCAATAAGGCTGTCGAGGCCATTGCTAGCCCTTATGCTGAATATCCTCTTATTTTTCTCTGTATCCTGTGGCTCAACAAAGTGCAGGCGGATAGCATAAACGGTATTAGGCGTAAGCCCACGCAGGTAGTAACGCATCTGGGTGATATTGTCTTTGAATATGCGCATATACTCATATACCTGCGGAGGAGCGGGATCAATTACATGAGATACATCTACAGGGGAATTGACCTTTTGTACCCAGGTGTAACCTGCATGCCACAGTTTATCTGTGCCGGTAGGGCCTTCAGGAACATATTGTGCGAAGGTTGTATTGGCATATGGACCAGGAGGCGTTTGCGTTGTACCTGCGTTGATGCCATACAGGGCTGATTGATTTGTCTTTAACACTTCTATACAATAATCATCCACCCATAGGGTGCCGAATCCTACTTTAGACACCCAGTAAGTAAGCCCTGTTGCACTGTCGGGTACGTTGATGGTATCTCTTATCTGAGCCCAGTTGTCCCGGTATGCGATCACAGTATCTACCTGTTTTGAATAGGATGCATTGCCCGTAGACGCGCCAAGGCTGTCTATGAAACCAACGCCATAACCTGCCCACCAGGGATAACCGGTGGCGTCTTTATCTACTTTAACCCATTGGGTAAACACGATAAGGCTACCGCCCCTTACTGGTATGGAACCTTGTATGTTTAAAGAGGTATGCGCCGTAGTGAAACCTAAAGTAGCAGCTTTATCGCCGGAGTGGCCTTTTCCGCTAACGGTGTACACTGCGCCTACAGTGGGGATGGTGTCTTTATAAGCTACCCAGTTAATAAGGCCGCTTTCAAAACCATAATTTGGTATTCCTCCACATGAGTCAAACGGCGCGACCGTTACCTGTAGGGTTGCTGAAACGCCGGAGCCGTCCTGCGTATTGGCGGTGACAGTCAGGCTACCTTGTTTAATGGCAGTGATAAGTCCTGTACTGTCAATCGTCGCTAATGTTGTATTGGAACTGCTCCAGGTTACTCTTTTAATAGAAGTGTTAGCGGGCAGGAAGTTGACTGCTACCCGCAGCGTATCTCTTTCTCCGACAACGGCAGTAGATGGCTGGAACGCAAGGCCGGTGGCCAGTACATTGGCTACGTGGATATTGGCCTGTGCCGCAATAGCCGGATTGTCTGCCGAGGTGGCTGTTATTATTACATCCCCTTGTTTGATGCCGCTGATAGTGCCATTGCTGCTTACTTTAGCTACGGTTGTATCTGAAGATGTCCATACCACCCCTTTATTGCTGGCTTTCACAGGGCTGATGGTAGCGTTGAGCTGAAGCGCGGAGCCTACAAATACATTGGCTGAAGTGCTGTCCAGCGTTATGGCAGTAGCAGGTATATAGATAACCGTATAGGTTTTGGTAGCGGTAAAATTGCTTTCTACAGAGGTGGCGGTGATGGTGACCGTGCCCGCTGCTTTTCCTGTTACCACTCCGTTCAGGTCTACAGTAGCGATCGCATTGTCGGAGGACTTGTATACCAGGTTCCGGTTGGTGGCATTTGCAGGTGTAGTGCTCAGTTTCAGCGTGTCTTTATAGCTTACATAGAGGTTACTGCTATCAGAATAGATACTGATCCCCTGGAGCGGAATGATATTCGCTTCGAGGGCGGCTATAGAAGCGCTGTAGGGACCATTGGTAACCCCTTTGGGAATGAAGTTTACCGTTATTACGCCTGTGACGTCAGCTTTTGCTTCAAGGGTGCGTGTAATCACCGTATTCAGCTTATTACCCGCTGCCTGGTACACGTTGAAGTTGATAAGGCTGTCGCCACTGGTTTTCACATTAAATACCCGGTTTGCTTTGTCGGCATCGCTGGGTTCAATAAAGTGCAGGCGCAGCGAGTAGTTGGCATTGGGGATCAAATTCCGGAAATAATAACGCATCTGGGTCACGTTATACCTCGACACACGCATATACTCATATATCTGGCGGGGTGCAGGTGATGTTACCTGGCTGAGGTCCACAGTTGCCGTGATACGTGTGCTTCCGGTATAACCTGCGTGCCATAGTTTGTCGGTTCCACTGGGGCCTTCTGGTACGTATTGACCGATCACCGTATTCTGATAAGGTGTTGCCGGGTTAGCCGTTGTACCTGCGTTGATAGCAATCACCGTAGTGTTCACGATCAGCTGCACAGTTTTGGTGAATCCCCCATCTGCTGCGGAAATGGTGAGTGTAGTAGTGCCCAGTTTAAAACCAGTAGCTATACCATTGGCATCTACAGTAGCGATGGTAGTATCTGCCACCGACCAGTGAAGCGTTTTATTGGTTGTATTAGCGGGTATAATGGCCGCGGATATCTGCCTGGGTGCATTCATAGTAGCGTATACTATGCTGTCTATGGCAATACCAGTAGATATAGTGGGTGGAATGACGGTGATCTGTCTGGAACTTGTTTTCCCCCCATCGACCGACGTGACGGTAATGGTGGCGATGCCGGCGTTCATGCCGCTTACATTGCCATACTGATCGACTTTGGCGATGGCGGTGTCTGAGGAGCTCCAGGTGACCGAAGGATTGGTAGGATATGTGGGGCTTAGCTTCACGTTCAGCTTCACAGCGTACCCTTTTACAATGGTATCTGATGCGGAGTTGATTATTTCTACCGACTGAACAGGCCCCGCTACAGGGGTGCCGAAAAAGATGCCATTTCCGTGAGCGGAGATAAACATTCTTCCTTTGTTATCGGCTGCGATATTGGGCGCTACACCAGGCAAGCGGTCTAATATAGTAGTCCAGGTGCGACCGGTATCGTCGGAACGGAAGGCGCCGTCATAAACACCATTGATGGGAAGGGCCTGACTGGTCACGTACAACACCAGGTGCGCATTCGGAGTGGTATCAGACATAGCGACGGCTATCCATTTGGGCTTTACATTGTCACCACCTACTTTAGTGAATGTTTTACCCGTATCTGTGGTATGGTAAAGGGCGCTGAATTCAGGATAAGCTTCATTGTGATATGCGATCCATACATCCCCTGTTTTTCCTGGTGTTGTTTCGATGTTGGAGGAGGTGGCATAAGACGATCCATTGGGATTGCTGCCTGCGTTTGCAGTAAGACCAGTTGCAGCTGTTTTCACGAACGACTTTCCACCATCGGTGCTTACAAAAAACGAACCGCGGTCCCAGACATAGAAATAATCACTATTCACTTTATCTGCTACCAGATGGTTTTGCCCGGGGTATAGCATCCATTGTGCGCCTGCAGGTAAGATACCCGAAGCCAGGCCTGTGGATTTTGTCCAGGAGGAGCCAAGGTCTTCTGACCAGTAGACATTACCAGGACTATTGCCATCCATTTGTGTGAGCCAGAGAATGTTCCTGCGATTAGCCGATACGGCTACACGTCCGCGTATACCGGGCAACTTTGGAAAAAGGGTATAATGATCGCCGCCATCTGTAGAGTAACCCGCACGGCATGCGCTGGGATCATTGTTCTCTGCACCGTCGCTGCCTACACGCACTATAAAATTGGGATCGGTGTACTGGAAAGCCGCTCCCTGCATTTCAAACGCAGAGAATACATTGTTGTGCAGGTCGGTGTAAGAAACAGCCCCCTCGTACAATGGCTCTGTAAGGGAACGGTGGTGACCACCACCAACATCTGCAGTACTCGTAAGCAGGAGATTCTTTCCGCTGGGAGGCGCCACTAATGGGCCTGTTACCATGATCTCTTCCAAACCCACTACACGGATCTTCCAGTCAGAAACGGAAGCGAAGATGTTGTCTGTACAAAGTATATCTGTCAGGTCGTTGATCCACACCCTGTCGGGGTAAAATGGATCCCAGGTAAACGCGTAAGCATTATGCCCGGGATCGTTATAAGGTTCGCCATCATTTGCCGAGTGAGGCGCTTCTGAATTATCGCGTTTGATCTGTCCCTGTCTGTAATAACCGGGAGCGCCCCCTTTTCTTGAGATAAAATAAGGATCTTTTTGCCAGGAGCCACGGACGCTGACCACGATATCATCTGAATTGGCCGGGTTTACGGCCACTTTAGCAAAGTATCTGTCGCTTTTAACCGGATCTGGTACTAAAGTTAAAGGAGAGATGTCCTGCCAGTTGCCGTCCTTATATTTGAAGACACCTTTGGGTAGATTCTCAGCCCCGGCAGATATATACAAGGTCCCATCTGCATGAAGCGTGGCCCGGTTAGGGTACATCGGACTGTTGTTCATCTGGTTGAAAGATCCACCACCATCTTCTGACACAAATACGCCGTTGGAGCGGCCAATGTAAATCCGCCTGGTAACATTCACACCATTTAAGTTAATGGTCCCCGAGCTTTTGTCAAAAAGAAGAAACGAGCAGTTGCCAGCTGTAGTGACTGCGTCTACCTGCGCCCATGTAGTACCGGCATCTTCTGATTTCCAGGCGCCATTCTGATCTGTGACCACCCATACCCGGTTACTGTTAGCCGGATCCACCTGTATCCTCTCCCCGTAAGTCTGGGTAGTATTGGGATGTACTACAATAGGAACATGCAGGTCAGTCCAGGAGTCACCTCTGTCAGTACTCTTCAGGATAGTACCTACTGTACTTGAACCTTTACCTGGCCCGGGGCCGGCGCTGTGCTCCACGGTGGCATAGAGAATGTTGCCGGTAGTATCATTTGGGTCTACGCCGATGCTGCCACAGCGCTGGCTGAATTCCCAGCCCCAATAGTTGATCGGTATCTTTTTGAATAACATTAGATGTTCCCATTTCTGCAGGTTCTTGTTCCACCGGTAAGGAGTGCCAACATCGGTGGTGACGAAATAAAGATCGGGTACCTTAGGATGTGCTACAAATGAGGGTAGGGCACCGGACCCGCCTATCCGTACCTGATTCCATGTATACGTTTGCGCATTTACCTCCCGCAAAGCGGTCAGATAAAGCATTGTCAGCAATAGGGTGTAGAAGACTTTTTTCATGTTCGTAGTGGAATTTTTTAAGGTTTTTAGATGATCATGGTCTATGCTATCGTCGCTATGGCCGTTGGGGAGAATTTCAAAGAAAAAGAACACTGGTGGGATCACTAAGAGCAATCCGTTTATTTATGGCATCAATTGTCGCAATTTTTCAGGTGTTTTGTAGCTTCTGAAATCTTTGATCCTGTGAAATGTAAGGTAGTTGGCGTTATGCAGCTTTTAATTCCAGCCATTTCGAATGTCTTTGGCAACGTTCGGATTGTAATTCTTCTCTACGTCGGGGATAGGGAACAACAGGTGTTTATCCTGGAAGGGTTTTGTGCCGACGCCCGGTTCTGCCGCTTTTTCCGCATTGATGGTTTGCTTGATAATGCCCCATCTCAGCAGGTCAAAATACCGGCATTGCTCTCCGCACAATTCCAGCTGGCGTTCGCGCATCAATATTTTCATGGCATTATCTTTATCGCCCAATGTAGTATACAAAAAGGCATGAGAGCGGGAGCGTACACTGTCGATCAGCGCCAGTGGCGCATCGCCCGTATTGCCTTGCTGGATATGGGATTCGGCCAGCATCAGCATTACATCAGCCAGGCGGATCACCTGGCCATTGATAGGGCTTTTAGGATCGCCATATTTTTCCACGAGATTATAATACTCATATTTCTTCCAGCGATAGTCGCCCTGTGGATCTGTAGCATCAAAAGGAAAGGGTTTGGCACCTGTGGCACACTGCTGGCAGTACATGGTTTCTCCTCCTGAAGCTTCAGTGCCATAGAAGGTGGATTTGGCACGGGGATCGGTATACAACTCGCCGGTTGCGGGATTGGGATAGGTGAATGCTTTCACAGCAGCATTGCTGATGTATACATTCTTCCAGTCATTCCAGCCATACTCCATCGCACGGCCGGTATGCGTTTGTTTGCCTACCTGTTCCGCGCCATTGCCAAACATATAATAAGGGGAGCCAACACCCCAGTCGGTCCACTGTTGATCCATGATCTGGAAGATGTTCTCCGGTGTGTTCTGATTGGTAGTGCTGAACACATTATCAAATGAGGGGTCGAGTTTATAGGTATAAGGAGCACCCATCAGCTTTTCGAAGGAAGCCTGTGCAAGCGCCCATTTTTTCTGGTACAGGTAAGCCTTTCCGAGCAGGGCTATTACGGCGCCTTTGGTTACCCTGCCTAATTCTGCAGCAGGATATACTGTGGGTAACTCTGTGGTTGCTTCTGCTTCTGTCAGGTCTTTTTCTATCTGCTTCCATACGTCAGCAGCAGGGCTGCGGGATAAATAGTTGTTATGCAATGTGGTTTGATAGTCGATATATAGTGGTACATCTCCCCATAAGGTTACTAAATGGAAATACGCATATGCCCGGAGGAACTTTACCTCTGCAAGGTATTGATTCAGTTTTGCGCGATCTGCGGTGGCCGTGGGATTCCAGGCTGCTGCTCGGTCTATCACCAGGTTGGTCCGGAAGATCATCCGGTAAAGGGAACTCCATAATGCACTCTGATCTGCATTGTTGGTGCCGAAACTGTAATCGCCCAGTTCCTGTTCCGCCCCCAACAGGAAGCTGGCGCGTTTGGCTTCATTTCCCATCAAATCAAAAATATAGTAATACTCCCTGGCCCACAATCCGGGATGCAATAGCGTAGCGTAACTGGCAATAGTGGCCTGGTTCAGCGCCCCGATGTTAGTGAAATAAGTATCGTATGCGTAGGCACTCTGATCCACAAGGTCGAGACGTGACTTGCTACATCCGTTGAATATCGTCGTCAGCCCCGCTATCAGTAATAATTGATGTATATACTTCTTCATAAAATCATGTTTAGAAATTAAAACCCTAATTGAATACCTGCCAGGAAAGTCCTAGGTTGTGGTACCTGTCCCTGATCAATACCACGTGCAAAGAGGTAGTCGCCTGCTACTTCCGGATCATAGCCGGTGTAGCTGGTGAGGGTAACTAAGTTTTGCGCTGCTATGTAAATGCGGAGTGATTGAACGGTGCCTTTGGTGACATTGTTTAACATCGACATCGGAGCGTTGTAGCCAATAGTAATATTCCGTAGACGCAGGTAGCTGCCATCTTCCAGCCACCAGTCGGATGGGCGGAGGTTACCGTTACCTGTTACATTCTGGCCTATACGGGGCAGTTCAGCAACATCACCGGGTTTGCGCCACCTGTTAAGGATGTCGGTGCTGGCGTTGTGCCCTGTAGACATGAAGCTGGTATTTAGTTTTAAGCCATTCAGGAGTTTCAGTCCGCTGATACCTGACAATACAAGGTTCAGGTCAAAGTTTTTATATGTAATACCGGCATTGATCCCATAAACATATTTGGGGATGGCATTGCCTAATATTTCCTGGTCTTTTGCTGTAACCACGCCATCGCCGTTGATGTCTTTATAAATGAAATCGCCGGGTAATAAACCATCCTGGTATTTCGTCTCTGGTTTGCCGGATTTTCTGGCCGCTTCCTCGTTAAGGGTATTTATTTCGTCAGCATCCCTGGCCACATGATCCAGGCGGTAACCATAGAAGGAGCCGATGGCATTACCTGCAGCGGTGTAAGTGGTGGCAGGTACCGGTGTAAAGGCGCCGGCCTGGATAGGAGCAGAAAACTGGTCGCCTAATGACAGCACTTCGTTATGGTTAAGAGATCCGTTGACGCTCACATTGAAGCTAAGGTTGTTGTTGATCTTATCCCTGTACCCGATGGTCAATTCAAACCCTCTATTCCGGGCGTCGGCAGCATTGACTGTTTTACGAGGTTGCGCGCCGGTAGGACTTACGCCAATACTGGCAGGCAGCAAGGTGGTTACCAGCAAACCGGTACTTTTACGGTCATACCAATCGGCTTCGACGGTGAGGCGATGCTTTAAGAAGGCGAGGTCGACGCCTATATCGGTCTGTTTGGTTTGTTCCCATTTTAAATCGGGGTTGCTCAGGGTGGTCAGCGTAGTACCGGATATAAATGTTTCCGTGCTGCCCAGCGAGTATACCAGTGCGCCGCCGGGTGTGCCCTGGTACGTTTTTGCGGTATTGAGGAAG
This sequence comes from Chitinophaga filiformis, assembly GCF_900102545.1. Lineage (GTDB taxonomy): Bacteria > Bacteroidota > Bacteroidia > Chitinophagales > Chitinophagaceae > Chitinophaga > Chitinophaga filiformis. Next base: position 1,324,965 of record NZ_FNBN01000003.1, read on the forward strand.
TTAGGGATATTGTTATTGCCGGTTTGTCCCCAGTTGGCACTCAGCTTACCCTCAGATAGTACTGGGAATGCGTCTTTTATAAATGTTTCTTCTGAAAAGCGCCAGGATAAACCGGCTGCAGCGAAATTACCGTAACGGTTGTTTGGTCCGAAGTTGGAAGCACCATCCCTGCGATAACTGGTGGTGAGTATATACTTGTCGTCATAAGTATAGTTCAACCGTCCGTAATAGGAGATCACAGAAGGGCGTGCATAGTTGGAATAAGTATTGGTAACGGATTGGGAAGGAGCCACTACCACATCGGTGATATTATCATTGGGTTGGCCTGTACCTCTGATGGTGGAGCTATTCGTAATTCCCGGATCAATATAGCTTTGTCCCGCGATCAGAGAGAACTGGTGCCTGTCCAATAGTTTTTCGTACGACAGATAGTTCTCCAGCATGTAGTAGGAGTTTTCTGTAAAACCGAGCGTCGACTGGCGTGCCTGGTTCAGGAAATTAGATGCCTGGTACTGTTGCTGGTAGCTGTTAGTCCGGGTGGAGTTCACTTCTGCCGCGAACTGTGAGCGGAATTTTAACCCGTCGATGATGCGTACTTCACCCGATAGTTGCGGGAAGAAGGCGAGTGATTTGGTCGTCTGACTTCTCATGGCAATCTCCTGTAATGGATTAACGGCATTGCTGAAGTCATCGATGTTGGAGAGGATAGAATATCCACCCTGTATAGAAGGGTCCAGGGTGGGTTTATAAGGTGCATATTGTATGGCATTGATGATATTGGCATAGTTGCCTTTACCTACATATTGCCGGACGATGATGTTTTGCGTAAAACGGAACCGGCCCAGTGTTTCTTCGAGGCCTATGCGTGCCTGGAATCGCTTGTTGGTCGCGTTGGTTAAGATCGCCTGTTGATTGATATAAGTGGCGGACACACTATAATTTACTTTTTCACCACCACCACTGATGTTCAGATCATTTTCAGAGACGAGCGCATTACGGAAGATGGCATCCTGCCAGTCGGTACTGTCCTGTAAAACTGCCGATGTGTTGAACTTTGCCGGCAGCACGGTATTCTTCGTAGTGGCGAGATCTTTCAGCGCGTCCACATATTGTGCGGCATTGAGCAGGTGCAGTTGTTTCCAGGCGCTGGCAATGCCCCATTGAGAAGTAAAACTAATACGGGGTGGGCCGGGCTTTCCTTTTTTGGTGGTGATGATCACCACGCCATTGGCAGCTGCGGAACCGTAGATAGCTGTGGAAGATGCATCTTTCAGGATAGTGATACTTTCTATATCCTGGGGATTGAGTGTATTGAAAAGATTTTTAGTGCCCTGGATACCATCCACTACATACAGCGGATTGATATCAGTGAAGCTACCGGTACCCCTGATGATAATCTGGGCATCTGCACCGGCGCTGCCACTGCTTTGGAGTACCTGTACACCGGCGGCTTTACCGATAAGTAGTTGTGAAGGATTCGTGGCATTTACAGCACCGGCTTCTTTCACCGTAACTACGCTGAAGGCGCCTACCACATCTTTCTTTCTGGCAGTGCCATAGCCGATAACGACGATGTCGTTCAGCGCTGCCACGGTCCTGACGAGGCGTACAGAAAAAGTGAGCGTAGCGCCTGATTTCAGGGTTACGTCGTTCAGCCGCTGGGTTTCAAAACCCATGTAAGAAATGGCGAAGGAGTATTTTCCTTCAGGGGGTAATCCGGAGAAACGGAATACACCATTGCTGTCGGTAACCACGCCGGCGGTATACTTTGTTTTTTCATTGAGTGCCACTACTGAGGCATTGGGGAGAAGGTCCCCCTGATCTGTACGCACGGTGCCGGTCACCTGCATACGACTTTGTGCCAGAGAGGTCATTGCAACGCCTGATATTAACATGACTAGCAGAAACAGACGCCATTTTGGTCGATAGAACATCTTCATAACTGGAACGTGTTTTTAATGTGCAGGGCATAGCAAGCCCTGGAGCGCTAAGGCGCTCATTGGTGGAATTGAACTATGTCGGTGAATTATTTTTTCCTGATTATAAATCCGCTATCATTCCGGGTCAGCTTCAGATTATTGGGAAGCGTTAAATCAGTCAGGATCTTCTCCAGCGAGTCTGTTTTTTCAAATTTACCATCGAAATAAATGTCCATCACATCTGAAGGGTAATAATAGATGGCTATTCCATAGTAATTACTTAGCTGGTCCAATACCTGCGGCATCGGTTGATTATTAAATTTATACCAGTCAGGTTTTGTATAACCTGTATCGTTGCTACCGGCTCTTACTAATATGTCCATGCCCCTGGTATTAAAGTCGGATACAATTGCTTTTCCTGTTTTGCGATAGTAGTTAAGTTCTTTGCCGGGCGTAAGTACTACATCGTTGATGACTTTCTTTTTATTGACAGATCCTTGTACCATCACCTTTCCGCTGTTCAGTCTTATGCTGATCATATCTTCGCCAGGGATGGCTTTCACATGAAAAAAGGTGCCCAGTGCGGTCGTGTATAGTTCCCCGCTATACACGACAAAGGGATGTAATTTATCGGCGGCTACAGTAAAATCGGCTTCCCCTGTCAGGTAAATGTTCCTGTTTTCCCTGAATTGTTTGTTATATACGATGGTGGCTGCCGGCAATAGGCTTACTACTGAACCATCCGGCAATACGATGGCCATGGCTTTATGGCTGGTGTTGGTGGTTTGTTGCTGTTGTTCAGACGGAATTATTACGGTCATTTCCCCGTTAGCAGCGGGTTTATTTTGATGGTCGCGGCGAAGCAGTAATAGGGTTCCCCCAACCAGTACGCCGGCTGTTATGGCAGCGATAGACAGTCGTTTAATCCATTTCTTCCGGTTATTAGACAATACCGTTTGTTGATGAATATTTTTCAGCCACTGTCGGGAAACGGCTTCCGGGAAGTGGCTTTCTTCCTGTAATTGCAGGAATTCCTCTTCCGGCAGGTATTTCTCCAGCATATCAGGATGCTCCTGCAGGTAATTGGCCACCATGCGGGCTTCTTCCGGAGTGCATTGATGGCTGAAGAACCGTTTTAGTAATTCATCATTTATCATATTATATACGGCTGGCAGATAAGTAATACGTTTGAAACGCGCGAACTACGTAGTCTGATTCAGAAATATTTTTAAAACCGGCTAAGCCAGGCCAGAAGGGATATCAGGAGCCCGAGATAATGTTTTATCTGTTTGATGGCCTGGAAAATATGTGTTTCGACAGTTCTGGACGACAAGGAAAGTTCGTGTGCAATCTGTTGGTAGTTCATGCCTTTAAAACGACTCATTTCGAATATCTTACGACGCATCGGAGGCATTTCTTTCAGTGCATTCGCCAGCTTTACCTGTAGTTCTTTTTCCGCCAGTTTCCCCCAGAAGTCATCTACCGGTAAGGTATATTTGTCTATCACGTGAATGATCTTTTCCTTGTAAACCGTTTCCTTGCGGAGAAAATCGATCAGGGTGGTGCGGGCAATGCGGAACAGCTGTAACTGTATGTTGAGGTCATCAGCGAGATTTTCCCGGTAGTTCCAGCATTTGATGAATGTGAGCTGCGTCACCTCTTCAGCAATGAAGGATGACCTGGTTTTTTGGAGAATAAAATAGTAGATCCTTTTGTGCCAGGAATAGTAGACTTCATTGAACACCAAAAGGTTACCTTGTTTCAAAGCAGCTATAGTATTCAAAACATGGCAATTTACCACAGCAATTTAAATAAATAAATGTGGAAATTCTTTTCATCTTAGAAAGCAGGATCTGGAGAAAAGAAATTCTGGTAACTGCTGGTGCGTGTTGCAGGATATGTGATCACCTCACCGGCCCCGCTGCATTTGTGCAATAGCTATCCATCCTTCCGGAGTGATACCCATAATCTCAGTAGCAAGGCCCAGCGTTTGGTAGGTGTCGAAGAAAGCCATTCGTGCAATTGGATGGTCCACTTCACTGATGATTGCATAACCTTGTTCACGAAGATCGTTGGTGATCCTATCGAAATCGCTTACGGGCAAACGGAAGGCAAGGTGCTGTGTTCCCCCTGCTGGATATTTGGCGAGGTAGTCATGGAACATACTTTGGCCGGAAAGAGGCTGGACGAGTTCAATGAAGGTACCTCCGTTATAAGTCTGAGTGGTCAGCCAGTCGCCGGCTACAACCTCGCCATAATAGGTCATATCGAGGTCCTGCGCGTGCATATGTTCTGGTGGAGGAAAGCCAGCGATGCCCAGCGTGCTGGCAAGGAATTTTGCAGCGGCGTGAATGTCGGGGACTACCCAGCCGATTTGTGCGAGTTCAAGTCCGGCGATGGTGTTGTTGATATTGTTCATGTTTGATTTTAGCACTGGTGGCTGAACAAAATTAAAACAGAGGGGATTCACATGCAGGGGGTATTTGCGACAATAAGAAGGCCGTTTACGACAACATTAACAGCAACGCCTGCTACAAGACAATGCAGCAGGCGTTATCTATTGCTATTGATGACTTAATTCTGGATGATGGGTTGTTGGTTAGCCACTACTTTCAATGATAACCTGGTAATAGAATCGTTGAGCGTTACATACTTTTCCTTCAGGAATTCCCTTCTTTTATGATCCACATTTGACATAGTCAGTGAGTCGGCGATAGTGGAAAGTGAATTCTTGTAATGGTTAAACCTGTCGCGCTGAGTTGGATTGTGCTGGCTTTCGATGTACTTCTGTAATGTGTCGAGATAGCTGCTTTGCCTGGAATGTACTCCGGCGATAGTCTGACTATCTGCCGCTTTTGATACACTGTCAGCAAGCAGTTTGTTTTTCTGAGAGGTAGTCAGGATGTTCAATGCGGTATCCTTGCTTTTGATCACAGCTTCCTGGTTGGAGATCAGATCATTTTTGTAAGAGGTAGACATAAACGTAAATACGCCTACAGTTACGGTCATAATAAAACAAACCAGCATATAGCGGTTGATCATTTTAAGGATGGCAGGGTTAACTTTTGGTAGTGTAACCAGGCTGGCAATGAGTTTATACGCGAGGTACATCAGCAGGAAACCAAATCCGGCGATCCCTGTACCTAAAATCTTCACGATGTCTAAAGAGTCCATAGGAGTTTGAAATAAGATTCAAATATAGATTATTTGGAATATATAATCTTAAATATGATTGATTAACAGGTGATTTTTGAGTAGCGCTATGCTATTCACTACATGTAGATTGTGCTTTATTGAATAATATTTATTTTAGGGAATTAAATTTTCACTATGAAAATCAGGCTAATAATAATCTCGATGATCCTTGTCCCATTTGCAATGGCCCATGCGCAAAATAATAAAGGCGGCAAAATTCCATCAGATGAGGGAGCAAAACAAATTGAACTCTACAAGGAAATTTTTAAGCAGGACAGCATTTTCTTTAGCGCCTTTAATCGCTGTGATACACTTACCTATCGTCAATATCTGACTAATGACTTTGAGTTTTACCATGATTTAGGTGGGCTGCATTATCTGGAGGAAGAAATGCAATCTATACGAGAGATGTGCCAAAGGAATTCACATATCCGGCGTCAGCTTCTGGAAAATACGTTGGAAGTTCATCCGCTAGGCGTCGATGGCGCTTTGGAGATAGGGGTACATCGTTTTTATCATACAAACTCCGGACAAAGTGAGCATGTGAGCGGAACTTATAAGTTTATACATGTGTGGCAGAAGAAAGGCAATGTTTGGAGGATATCGAGGGTTATTAGTTACGACCATGGAAAGATGGACAATAATTAGGATGGATAAAGGCAAGGCCTGCTTACATAAAGCTGCCTTATCTGCAGTTCCCTACTGTTCTTTCTCAGGAATAAGCTGCTTCGCTTTGGTTCATAATGTTTTTACGACTCCAATCCGATAATAAGAACAATACTTCCCGCAGGGATTCTCCCTTTTCACTCAATGAATATTCCACTCTCGGGGGGATTTCAGGATAGGCTTTACGGATGATAATGCCATCTGCCTCCAGCTCTTTTAAGCACTTTGATAGTACTTTAAGTGCCATGTTGGGCATTGTTTTGCTGAATTCGCCAAAACGCATCGGACCTTTTAGTAAAAGCCAGATAATAGGTGGTTTCCACTTGCCGCCAATTACAACAATAGTTGCTGTTATGGGGCAATCTTCCGCGCTATGATAATTTTCCTGATTTTTTTTTATTTCCATAATTCAATCCTGTTGATAATTACAACCTTTTGGTAATTACTTGACAAAATGGTAACTACTTGACAAAAGTACAGTATTAGGATAATTTCGACGCAAAATTTGTATCATGAAGATTATCATTATTGGCGCTACTGGTACTATTGGCAAACATGTAGCGAAGGCCTTGCAAAAAGATCATGAGATTATTACAGCAGGATCCCGGAGCGGAGATCTACAGGTTAATATTAGTGATCCTGATTCCATAAAAGCCATGTATGAACAGGCCGGTCCATTCGATGCATTGATTTGTGTAGCAGGTGATGGTCATTTCGGGCCGCTGGAAAAAATGACCGATGCAGATTTTAGGGTAAGTGTAAACAGCAAACTAATGGGGCAGGTGAACCTTGTATTAATAGGGCAACATTATATTAATCCCAATGGTTCCTTTACACTGACTTCAGGAAGTATGGGAGAAGACCCTGTTTTATTGGGAGCGTCATTAAGCGCTGTTAATGGAGCCATAGATGGATTTATATGCGGAGCTGCTATTGAGCTTAAAAATGGCATTCGCATCAATGCTGTAGGTCCGGATGTAGTGGAGGAGTCGCCGGTTTATTTTCCCTTCATGCCAGGCCACGAACCTGTTTCTATGCATCGGGTAACATTGGCATATATTAAAAGCGTACTCGGCGCACAAACAGGAAAAGCATATAAGGTTTTTGCGTAGTGTCGGGTAAACCCGGTGTTCGTATTGAGAACCGGTTGAGAAAATCTGTTGGCTATTTCATGCGGAATAGCTGACAGATTTTCCATTTATAGCTGTCATTATAGCCTGTCTTATGCAATGGTACAGCCTGTCTTTACGTTTAAGTAATCCCGTTAACGAGACGATAACAACCAGATATCTTTAAGTATGGTAAGTTTGCCTCCCCGGAAAGATATTCGCCCGTAATGGATTGTTGGGCGTAGACAGGAAAAAGGAGGCCATCATTGCCTCCTTTTATTTTCGTACCCAGGATTTATACAAACTTTGGCATAAAATCTCCTTGTGTACATCCGGGGATTGGTATCAGCTGATCTCCCGTCTGATCTGTATGCGGATGTTTGGCCAGTTCCTGGTACCAGTTCTTTTTAAACGGTTCTTCTACTGTTGAAGGGTCGACCAGTACATGGTAGCCGCCCCTGGTTTCAATGAACCTTACGTTGGCCGTATTGCCGACTCTTTCAAATACCCATGGCTTCAGGAATTGCCCATAGCCGGCTTCTTTATAGTCAATATCGAAATCGACAAAACAGCTTCTGCTTTTCGACCGCTGAATTTCATTCATTACTTCCTGGTGAGGATTGTGCGTTCTCTTCTGATGCTGTATACATTTGGCAAGTGTGGTAAGACCGCTGAACGTAGCATCATACATACTACGTGGATTAGGCGTAATGTAAATGGCAAGGGATTCCTGCGGAACGGCATTGCCTTTATTCGTATAAGCTCCAACGGGACATTCCAGCTGCCAGATCTTATAGAACAGATCTTCTTTCCTGCTGGTGAATCTTTTAAGTTGCTGTTTGTCTGACTTAATAATATTTCCCTCTGTATATTTACTTCTTGCCAGTAAACCTACATAATAGGTTTCCCCCTCTTCAAGGTTTGGTAACCATTCAATAAATTCCTGGAGGATATTTCTGTCTTTTATAATCTGATAGTTCATAGGTATTGGCGATTCAGGGATATTTTATTATCAACGCAACTAAAATAGTGAATTATAAAGATATCGTAGTTCGGCTATCAGCTTTTGTACAATTGTCTAATGTCATGTAATTGTAATTTCGGGTAGTTGATGTTACTTTCAAGGCGAACTCTCCGTTCTACTGAAACAATAACCTAAAGCCCGCTGTGAAACGCTGACAGGATATTGTCTGCATAATATTTCTTTCCCCAGTTAAACCAATAGCAACGTTATGAAAAATGTACTCTGGACAGCCATCATTTGTATCCTGGCCTTAAATGCCTGTTCTAAACACCACAACGACAACAACGATATCATACTACCTGAAGATCACGGCTGTATTGAGAGAATCTATATACCTGTTACCGCGCATTCAGTCAGCAGCGCTGATGTGATCACCATTAATACCCTTTTTAAGGATAATCAAATTGCGAATAGTAATCTGAGGTACTATAGATATTTCTATGATTCATTGCAAACCTACTATCCACCATATGCAAAACGCTATGAGCAAATAGTAAAAGTCAGTCAATACGTAAACGGACTGGGGATATTTATGCGCGATCTTTCATACAATTTTTTGGATCATAAACTTGGTGCCAGAGCAGGTAAACTGACCAAAGGAACTTCATTAGATACATTGCATCAACTGACTTTACCTCAGCTCAGAGGCTTATTTCTTGCCAGTCTTGAACAGTTTGACAAAGCAGCAGACAAATTTAAAGACAGTTGCTTTAAAGCGGAATTCGGCTATTACAACCTTGGAAAAGGTGATGATCCGGAGATGTTGGTTAAAGCATGGCGGGTTACGCCCCTCAACAGTGTTTTCCCGTCTGAATATCCTGAGGCTTATTATGAGGATAACGGGAGATTAATTACATATACTAATGGGATACAAACATTCAATAAATAATCAGCTTGTGGGATAGTGCAATTTGTAATCCTCTCTACTAACAGTACCTTTACGTCCCAACATTAAAAACTTCGAATGGTAAGGTATATCGAATTTGGCAACATTTTTAAGATAGAGGGCGTTCACAACTACGCACATGGATGTAATTGTGCCGGAGCCATGGGAAAAGGTATTGCGGTTGAATTCAAGGCAAGATATCCTAAAATGTATAACGAGTATAAAACGCTTTGTAGCACTGGTAAATTCGCCCTTGGTAGTGTTTTTGAATACAACTATGGAGATGGGTATGTTTTTAACCTCGGTACCCAGGTTAGCTGGACAACAAGAGCTGTGCTGGAGGCTGTTGATGAGGCAATTGACAAAATGTTATCCATTGCATCAACGCTTAAAGTAGATAAGATTGCATTGCCTAAAATAGGTGCTGGATTGGGTGGTTTGAATTGGGATGATGTCAAGATGGTAATTAATAAGGCAGCCGCGAACTATCCTAACGTAGATCTTTTCGTTGTCGAGAACTTTAGAGATGAGTAAGACCTGGTCTGAATAGTTCGCGGCGCAACCTCAACCTAAGGCGCGTTTCAGGTAATACCCCGTATGCGAACCGGCCTGTTTGCACAGCTCCTTCGGCGTACCCTCAAATATCACCTGTCCGCCTTTATGACCACCTTCTGGGCCCATATCTATTATCCAGTCAGCATTTTTGATAACATCCAGGTTATGCTCGATTACAATGACAGTATTACCACCATCTACCAAACGATCCATTAAAGAGATCAGGCGGCCGGTGTCAGACATATGTAGTCCGGTAGTCGGTTCATCCATCACATAGATGCTCCCTTTTTTATGTAGCTCACTGGCCAGCTTGATACGTTGACATTCACCACCGGAGAGCGTACTCAATGGTTGTCCCAGGGTCAGGTATTCCAATCCTACTTCCATCAATGTTTGCAGCTTCTTCGAAAGCTCCCTGATGGAGAAAAACTCATTAGCTTCTTTAACCGTCATCTCCAATATCTCAGAAATGTTCTTTCCATTGAATGTAAATGCAAGCACTTTTTCTTTGTATCTTTTCCCCTGACATACCTCACACGGTGTTTTCACTCCTTCTAAAAAAGCCAGATCTGTGTAGATAACGCCTGTACCCTGACAATTCTCACAAGCTCCTTTTGAGTTGAAAGAGAAAAGCGATGCATCTACATTGTTGGCACTGGCAAAAGCTTTTCTGATCAGATCCATCACTCCGGTATAGGTAGCCGGATTAGATCTTGTGGATGTGCCTACAGCTGATTGATCTACAACAACGGCCTCCGGGTGTTTCGACAGGAAGGCATGATGTATCAGCGAACTTTTGCCTGAGCCGGCAACGCCTGTCACTACTGTCAATACTCCTGCAGGAATATTAACGGATACATGCTGTAGGTTGTTGACGCTGGCATGATTGATTGAGTAGTGCCCCGTAGCTTTGCGGTATTGTTCTTTTATGGCAAAGGTATGGTTCATATATTTCCCGGTAAGGGTATCAGATTTCAGTAAACCTGCGAGATTACCTGCATACATGATATTCCCTCCTTTGGCTCCTGCCATCGGACCAACATCTACTATATGGTCAGCAATGCGGATCACATCAGGATCATGCTCTACCACTATCACCGTATTTCCCTTATCTCTTAATTTGGTAAGCAGGGAATTGAGCCTGTAAACATCCCTGGGATGCAAACCCACACTGGGTTCATCAAAAATATACAAGACATCGATCAGGCTGCTGCCAAGATGTTTTACCATTTTCACCCTTTGGGATTCTCCTCCTGATAATGTATCTGTTGCCCTGTCAAGGCTCAGATATCCCAGGCCCATGTCAACCAGGTGTTGTAAACGCTCCTTCAGCGTTGCTATCATTGGCAGCGCTATGGGATCGTTTATCTTCTGCAGAAGAGGGATCAGCTCTTCCACTTCCATCGCCGACAATGTTGCAATGTTATGTCCGTCTATTTTACAATTTAATACCTCCTGTTTTAAGCGGGCGCCCTTGCATAAGGGGCATGGTCCATAGTGCAGGTAAGCAGACACCATCTTCTGCGTGCGTTCCGATAATGTTTTGAGGTCACGTTTGATATAAGCGCGATTGAATTTCTCTATGATACCCATGTAGGTGGCATTCATGGTGCCATTCCCTATCTGTAGCTTAAACTTTGTGGGAGGGCTGTATAGCAGCAGATTCATTTCCTCTTCTGTATAATCGCGCAACTTCTTGTTCACGTCAAAATAACCGGTGTTGGCATACATCTCTTTTTCCCAACCTGCAAATCCTGGTACCTGTAATGCGCCTTCCTTTAAGGACTTGTCCGGATCATAAAATTTCGTTCCGTCAAATCCCAGCTTCTGTCCCAATCCATTACATTCCGGACACATGCCTTGTGGATCATTGAAGGAGAATACATTTGAATAACCGACGAAAGGTTTCCCTACCCTGGAGAAAAGCAAGCGCAGTACCGGTGATATGTCAGTCACAGTGCCCATCGTAGAGTGAGAGCCACCTCCTAACCGCTTCTGATCAACAATAATGGCCATGCTTAGTTTTTCTATCGCATCAGCATTGGGCTGCGGATAGCGGGGAAGCAGGTTGCGGATAAACATACTGAAGTTCTCATACAATTGCCTTTGTGCTTCATTGGCGATAGTGTCAAATACAATAGATGATTTTCCGGAACCGGACACACCGGTGAAGATGTTGATTTTTCGCTTAGGTAAACGAACATCCACATTTTTTAGGTTATTCTCTCTTGCGCCACGTATTTCGATGTATTCCTGGGTCATAGCGTTGATTTGGGTTTATAATAAAGTGGAGTACAGGAACTCCGGACAAGGCGGCAAAATTATTATTAAAAATCTGATGAAATGAAGTTAATGTGCCCGATCTTTTCATGTAAACCTGATAAAAAATAGTCTTTCTCCCAGCATCCTTGCCAATCACTAATTAATTAGATATTCATAACAGAACCACCATATTCCGTATATTAGTATAAGCTGGAAAACCCCCGATTTTTATTTTATACCAAAACGAGAATGTCATGTATAAATCCCCCTTTGGAATATTCCGTCATCATCTTATTAAATGGAGTTTGCTGTGTTGCATCGCTGTCATTGTATTCCAATGTAAGAATAAACCGAGGATAGGACTGCCTTCCGGCGATCCTGACAATGGAGGCTTGATACTACCCGGTGATTTCGAAGCAGTGGTAGTTGCAGACAGCCTTGGCAGAGCCAGACATATAGCAGTAAATGACAACGGCGATATCTATGTAAAACTTGTTTATAACGATATCATGAAAGGGAGAGGAGGTACCGTGGCGCTCCGGGACGCTGACAATGACGGAAAAGCCGATATTATTGCCTATTTCGGCGATTATAAGGACGAGGGAGGGCTGCCGGTGGGGATGGTGATCTATAACGGCTATTTGTATACTTCCACGCTCCGGCAGGTACTCAGAAACAAGCTGAAAGCCGGGCAACTTATTCCAGATAGCAGAACGGAGATTATCCTTACGGATGAAGATGAATATATCGAACGGCATTGGCATACGGCCAAACCGATGGCATTTGACAAGCACGGGCATATGTATGTGCCTTTTGGCGCTCCTACAGATGCCGCCCAGGATGTGCAAAAGGCTGGTCCGGGGGGAATGCCAGGCGGCAAGGGACTTGATCCTGCTCCCGATCTTCAGTGGCATGGAGGTATCTGGCGCTTTGATGCCGACAAGGAAGGGCAGACGCAGAAAGACGGTTATAAATATTCCACCGGTATCCGCAGTGTATTGGGCGTGGCCTGGAACCCCAATGACGACTGCCTGTATGCAGTAATGAATGGGATAGATAATTTTCATACCCGGTATCCGGACCTGTTCACCTCCTGGCAGGCCGCAGTATTGCCCTCTGAGCCGCTCCTGAAGGTCACCGAAGGGTCGGATTTCGGATGGCCTTATGCTTACTTCGATCACATGCTGGGTAAGAATATGCTGCAACCGGGATATGGTGGCGATGGCAAGATCGTTGGCAGAGCGGCTAAGTTTGATATACCCGTGATGGGTTTTCCGGGCCATTGGGCGCCGATGGAGCTGTTGTTCTATCAGGGTAACCAATTTCCTGAACGGTATAAGAAAGGCGTTTTCATTGCATTTCACGGCTCAACAGACCGGGCGCCTTATCCGCAGGCGGGATACATCGTTTGTTTTGCTCCATTTGAAAACGGGAAACCCACTGGTAAATGGGAAGTGTTTGCAGACGGGTTTACCGGCATTGATACTGTGGTGAATACAAGCGACGCCTTATACCGTCCTATGGGACTTGCCGAAGGACCAGATGGCTCGCTATATATTTCAGAATCCAATAAAGGTAAGATATGGCGGGTGATGTATAAAGGAAACAAAGCGCAGTTCGGCGAAGCGCAGCTGGTCGCTATGGAAGCCCGTAAATCGCGTTCTTACATAAAGACGCCCGACGAAGTGAAAGATAACCTGGGAAAGGGAGGAGAGATGCATGGCAACATGCTGTATAATGTTTATTGCACGAGTTGTCATCAGCGTGATGGCAGAGGAGATAATAACCGCTATCCGCCGCTGTTGGGGTCCGAATGGGTAAGCGGCAACCGGGAAAGGCTAATTAAAATAGTGTTACACGGCCTGCAGGGAGAGATCCAGGTGAACGGCAAGACTTACAACGGTGTCATGCCTGCACATGGCGATTTCCTGGATGACTATGCAGTGGCTTCTATACTTACATTTATCAACAAGCGCTTTAATCAGAAGGACAGCGCCTTTACTTACGAAGAGATCCAAAAGGTACGTGGTACAAAATAATATTTAGCGTAACAGTTTTTCTGGCAGTATGGGCAGATCACGCACACGTACGCCGGTAGCATAGTAAACAGCGTTGGCAATGGCTGCTCCTGCAGGTCCCTGTACTGCTTCACCAGCGCCCAGCGGTTCCTCATTGGGATGGTCAATCAGTGCTACTTCCACTACAGGTACCTGCCCGAAAGGCAGCACCGGGTAACTGATCCAGTCTTTGCTGCGAATCTTTTCATCAAACTTTACCTGCTCCCGTAATGTCCAGCTGGCGGCCTGCACCAGGCCACCTTCCGTCTGGTTTTTGATGCCATCCGGATTGATGATCTCCCCGGCATCTATCACAGCCCACATCTGTTCTATCTTTACCATTCCGTCTTTCACCTGTACCTGCGCAGCGACAGCTGCATAGGCGGCTGTGTTCTTATAACGGGCAAAGGCAATACCTATTCCACTACCATTACCCTGAGGCCCGGAGGGCACTATCGCTTTCAGTTTTTCTACTACCGCAATGGCCCGTTTGTCTTCCAGGTGCATCAGCCGGAATTCATATGGGTCTTTTTTTGCCGCTACAGCTATTTCTTCCATGAAAGACTCGATTGCGAAAATGTTACCAAATGCTCCTAAACTACGAAGTGCCGATACCCGTAAAGGCCCTTTGAAAGAGTGCGACTTTACATTGACGTTTGGAAAGTTATAATACGGTTCTGAGTTCCGGTAAGCGCCACCGCTGTACCCGTCGCCAGGCCGGGGAAAAGGCTTTTCAATGTACCATGCTGGCAGGAGATTCGATGCCTTGCCACCTGGTCGGGTGCTATGGGTATCTGACCACAAGGCGTATTGCCAGTGACTGATCCTGCCGTTGTTGTCCAGCAATGCCGCTGCTTCCATCAGCATAGCGCTGCCGTATGGTTCCCAGCCATGCTCTTCCTGTCTTGACCACTGCAGACGTATATGTTTTCCGGGTATCTGCATGGCCAACAATGCAGCTTCTGCAGCTACATCGTCAGCGCCGTTATGTCCGAAACAACCGGCACCTGGCACACCCTTGATATGGATACGGTCTACCGGTAACTGCAAGAGCTCTTTCAGCGATTCCCTCAATGGATACACACCCTGGCTGTGCGTCCAGATATGCAGCTGGTCTTTTTCATATAGTGCAACCGCACAGGAAGGGCCTATAGCCCCATGCATGATATATGGTTTGAAATAGCTTGCGCGAACAGTAGCTGTGCCGGTGAGCTGTGTTCCTTTTTGTTCCACGTTCTGGGATTGCACAGGTAGTTGCTTCAGATAAGCAGCAAGATCTTTGCCTCCCTCCAATGATTTTACCTGCGACCATTTTGTATTTTCTGACAGTATCTTTTGTGCCTGCATGGCGGGGTATTCACCTGTTGCAATAACGGCGAGGAAACTACCATTAACCACTACTTTTTGCAGTCCTGGTACTTTTGATCTTACATATTGTTCATTGAAACTCTCCAGTTTAGCATCATAAGCAGGAGGACGTACAACGCGGGCATGTAACATACCGGGAAAGCGCAGGTCATGAACAAACAAGGGACCGCCACTGAGCATTGCAGCAAGGTCTTTGCGGTGAACCGGTTTGCCGGAAATGCGATAGTCCTCCTTTGCTTTCAGTGGTAGTGGGAGTCTGATGTCGCCACTCAGCTTCTTACCACCCAGTACTTCGGCAAATGTAAGCACCTGATTTCTGTTCTTTGTATATACCGTACCGTTAGACATTTCCAGTTCTTCTGCCGGAATGTCTAGAAGGGGAGCAGCCAGCTGTAGTAGCTGTTGTCTTGCTGCTGCAGCGGCATAACGTACAGACATAGCGCTTGTTTCAATAGAAGCGCTGCCGGCGGTATAAGATTCATTAGGTGTTACGCCTGTTTCTGCGATTGAGACAATCACTTTGTCAATGTCCAGGTCCAGTTCTTCTGCCGCTACCTGTGCTATAGCGATACCAAGACCCTGGCCCAGTTCTATTTTACCGGTAAATACACGCACACTGCCATCGGCTAATACATTCAGCCAGGCATCTATATTGGGATATCTTTTAAGAGAACCGGGTAACTCCTGCAATGGTAAAATAGCATCTGTTACGTAAGGAGCGCCGAAGGAAAATCCTATTGTCAGGCAGCCGGCTGTTTTCAGGAAATCTCGTCTGGACTGATCCATAGTGAACGGGTTTGATAGCTATTCTCAATATAATATTTTTCTCTTTCAACACATAAGCTGTTATCCGCCATTTGAATAAAGCAATTTTTTGTGTTTATTTGTACTCTTACCACCGTTATTTCTTCTTTTGTCCAGTGAACAAATGATACCCACTCGTAAACTGCTGTCTATTTGTCGACTGATTCTCAACATATTAATGAGAAGGCACTATTTCTTCGCATTGCCGAAGGTGAGGAGTCTGCGTTCCGGGAACTTTACCGGTTGTATGGCAGGCTGCTGTTCCCTTTCTTAATAAAGCTTACAGCATCTCAGGATACTGCTGACGAGATCATACAGGAAGTTTTCCTCCGGGTATGGCTTTACCGTCATACACTCCCGACAATCGACCATCCCCGCGCCTGGATCTTTAAGATTGCTTCCAACCAGGCATATACCTGGCTTCAAAAGAATATGAGGGCCACACAGGCCATCCGTCTTCACCAGGATGAACAGCCGACTGCAGATAACCCCGTTGAAGTAAACCTGACCGTCAATGACATCAGGGCCCTTGTTCAGCAGGCCATAGCAGAGCTGCCTCCCCAACGCAGAAGGATTTATCTCCTGCAACGCGAGCATGGTCTGAAGCCAGCTGAAATAGCCAGCGAACTGGGTATTTCCGTAAGCACAGTAAAAAACACCTTGTTGGTTGCCACTAAAGCCATTCGGGAGAAAGTAGAGAAAGGGGGGTATTTGCCATATTGGCTTATTCTTCTTTTATTGAAGATGTAAAAAAAATTTGGAGGCCAATAGGCCTTTTTATTTTTCTATTAGTCTCATTAGATACAGGGCACTTTTCCACATAATGATATGACAAACGAAAAACGCGTCTATTACTTATTACAGCAGTATCTGGATAAGCATATTTCTCCCGAAGAAATGGAGGAATTAGCAGATCTGCTGCAGGATGGACAGCAGGCTCCGCTTGTTCAGGATACCATACAACAACTCATAGAAGAACAGCCGGTGGATAACCGGGGAGATATTACAAGATGGGACGCCAGAATCGCAGCTATAGTAGGCATAGATAAAGAGCATATGCCAGCCTTGCCGGCAGGCAGGGTGCGACGCATCCGCCCGTGGGGATGGGTGGCTGCTTCGGTAGTATTGCTGCTCGGCATTAGCTCTTATCTGTGGCTTACGAACCACCGAAGTAAAGATCAGGCGACCATCAGCGCGGGCAGTCTTGCGCAAAATGAAATACGTCCGGGTAGTAATAAGGCTATCCTTACGCTTGCAGGCGGACAGCAGATCATCCTGGATAGTACCGTCAATGGACTGGTGGCGCAGCAGGGTGGTGCAACGATCACTAAGCTTAGTAACGGACAACTGGCATACCAGATCAACAAAGGTAATGTTACGGGGAGAGTATATAATACGATGAGCACTCCCCGTGGCGGTCAGTATAGTCTCCTCCTGCCGGATGGCACAGGCGTCTGGCTCAATGCCGCATCTTCCATTACCTATCCGACCGTATTTACCGGCAATAACAGGGAAGTGGTCATCTCCGGAGAAGTCTATTTTGAAGTGGCGAAAGAAAGCGCCAGGCCTTTCCGGGTGAAAGTAAATGATATGGTAGTAGAAGTGCTGGGAACTCATTTTAATATTAATTCCTATACCGATGAATCTACGATCAAGACCACTTTGCTGGAGGGCATTATAAAAGTGGTTCAGCGCAAAATGGGAGGAGAAACGCTGGCCGTGGTATTAAAGCCCGGCCAGCAAGCGCTGGCGGCAGAGCAGATCAAAGTAGTGGATCATGCAGATGTTGACCAGGCCATGGCATGGAAAAACGGACTTTTCAATTTCAATAAACTAACCATTCAGGAAGTATTGCGCCAGTTGTCTCGCTGGTATGATGTGGATGTGGTGTATCAGGGCATTGTTACGCCACGGAAATTCGGCGGTGAGATAGGGCGCGACCTGAACTTATCAGAGGTACTGGACGGCCTGGAAGCCGCTGGTGTCCATTTTAAAGTAGAGGGTAAAAAGCTGATAGTTATTCCGTAAGGGAGAATAATCCACCGATGTGGTGTCAAAATAAAGCTACCTGAAATAGAAGCCAGAAATGCAGGAACATTTCTGGCTGGCGTTCGGGTAGTCCGGAACAAAGCAAGGTCCTGCAAGACAGCTTATTCTTTCACCCAAACTACGCGAATGTATGCAATTTAAGGCTTTTTGTAAGCAGCCGGCCTGGCTGAGGCGCCGCTGTGCGGTTCCGCCTGTGTCAGGGATGAGATCAACCAAAGAAAGATCCTGCGGGATCATCGAAAAGACATTGATTCGAACGATGAAATTAACTTCCATTCTGATGCTTGCCGTCTGCCTCCAGATAAGCGCAAATGGCTTTTCACAGACGGTTACTTTTTCGGGAAGAGACGTTCCCCTGGGAAAGGTCTTTTCCGCTATTAAAGAACAGACCGGGTATGTCCTTTTCTACGACTACTCCGTGCTGGATGGCAGTAGGCCGGTGACCCTCTCGGTTAAAAACGATCCGATAGATCATTTCCTGACCAGGATATTAAAAGGGCAGCTACTGGACTATAAGATCATCCGGAAGACCATCTTTATTAAAAAGACCGATCCTCCGGCTGGTCCAAAGGAGCTGCAACCCGAAGAAGCTGATATTCCTGTTGCCAATCCTCCTATAACGGGCAGGATCACCAATGAAAATGGTGAGCCACTTGTGGGCGCCACTATGAAAGTAAAAGGAGGGAAGGCCGTTGCAGTTACTGATGCAAATGGTAAGTTCTCTATTGATGCCAATGTTGGCGATCTGCTGGTGATCAGCTATGTTGGATTTGCGTCCAGGGAGATCATGATCAATACCGCCGAAATCGGAAGGGTATCTTTGTCTCCGTCTGATTCCCGCTTAGATGAGATCCAGATCATTGCTTACGGTGTATCCACCAAAAGATTTGTGACAGGTAGTGCCACCACTATTAAAAGTGCGGACATCGAAAAACAGCCTGTAACGAATGTTTTAACTGCCCTGCAGGGCCGCATGCCGGGTGTGTTTATTACCAGTGCCAATGGTATCCCGGGATCTGCTGTTACCATGCAGATACGGGGAAACAACTCTATCTCCGCGTTGTCCAATCCTCTTTATATAGTAGATGGCATCCCTATTCCTGCCACTTCTATCAGCAATGTGTCCAACACAGCCAGTGGTTCGGTAAGTCCTTTTAACAGCATCAATCCAATGGATATAGAAAGTATCACCGTTTTGAAAGATGCTGAAGCTACTGCTATCTATGGTTCCCGTGGTTCTAACGGGGTCGTGCTGATCACCACTAAAAAAGGGAAGGCAGGTAAAACAAAACTGGATGTGAATGCCTATTCAGGAGCAAGCGTAGCTACCAGGATACCGGAGTTTATGAATACGCAGCAATACCTCACTATCCGGAAAAAGGCTTTTGCGGCTGATAATATCACGCCAACCATCAGTAATGCCCAGGACCTGTTATTATGGGACCAGAACGCATATACCAATTTCCCTAAATTGATATTAGGGAATACTTCGCCACTGACGAATGTACAGGCAACCGTATCTGGTGGTGATGAGAACACCCGTTTTCTGCTGGGAGGAGGATATCATCATGAAGGGTCTATTATTTTTGGAGATAATCATGACAACAGGGTAAGCGGTCATCTTAACCTGGATCACAACTCAACGGACAAGCGACTGAACATAAATACATCTGTCACTTATTCCAATGATAATATTAAAACGCTGGCAGCAGATCCTTATTTATCCATTTTCGCACCGCCTAACTTCCCGCATTATGATACTACGGGAAACCTTTACTGGATAAAGGGCAATACTACGCCACCGCTGACAAATCCTTATTCCTATCTCTTAAAGGTGGGCAGGACCTCGACTGATAACTTTATTGCTAATACATCCATCAGGTATGCAGTTTTACCAGGATTGAATGCCAAAGTAAATGTAGGTTATACCAAGATGTCTATGGCGCAGCAGTCAACAGCTCCGACTACGGCTTTTAATCCAACCTCTACTTCCTCTACCAAAAGTTCTGCAACTTTCGGTAACAGCAGCACGCAGTCTTATATTATAGAGCCTCAGCTGGATTATACAAAGAAGATCTCAAAAGGTGTACTCAATGTTTTAGCAGGTAGCACCATGCAGTCAAGTAGCTCGAAAACCAATTCCATCACGGGTATTAACTTTACCAGTGATGATCTGATAGAGAGTATTTCTGCCGCTACTGCTATTACCAATAAGACACTTACGAATACGCAGTACAAGTATATATCAGGATTTGGCAGGGCGAACTTCCGCTGGAAGGATAGGTATATCTTAAACGCTACCTTCAGAAGAGATGGTTCCTCCCGGTTTGGTCCTGGCAGGCAATTTGGGGACTTCTGGTCAGTAAGTGGCGGATGGATATTCTCCGAAGAAAATATTGTTAAACGCACACTTCCTGTTTTAAGCTTCGGAAAGTTAAGAAGCAGCTATGGTGTGACGGGTAATGATCAGATACTGGATTACAGGTATCTTGAAACCTATACCAGCAATTCGCTTCCTTACAATGGTAACCTGGGGCTTTACTCCAACAATATCGCTAATCCGGATTACGGCTGGGAAACGAATAAAAAGCTGGAAGTAGCAATGGACTTAGGATTTCTGAAAGACAGGATATTGCTTACATCAGCCTTTTATCGCAGCCGTTCCAACAATCAGCTGGTGCAGACTTCATTGCCTACGCAAAGCGGCTTTAGTTATTATCAGGCCAATTTACCAGCGTTGGTGCAAAACACCAGTTGGGAATTTGAGTTAAGTACTACAAATATCAATAGTAAGCGCTTTCATTGGCAAACGAACTTCAATATTACTTTCCCAAAGAATACTTTATTAGCATTTCCGGGTCTGGCCTCTTCTCCCTATGCCTTGTATTATGTAGTAGGACAGCCTTTGGACCTGTTCAGGGGATATCATTATACAGGTATATCTGCAACAACGGGTGTTGCCCAGTTTGAGGATGTGAATAAAGATGGCAGTATCACTTCTTCGGGTGATTATATCAATATTGGTTCACGATACCCGAAGTATTATGGAGGCTTGAGCAATACGATCAGTTATAAAAACTTCAGCCTGGATATCTTTTTGCAGTTCAGCAAACAGAATGGTTATAATGCTATAAAGGCCTATTATTATCCTGTGGGTTATAAGGTTAATTTACCGGCCTATCTTGCACAGGATTACTGGGAGCCCGGTCATACCAATGCCAGCAGGAGTGCATTGACCACTACTACTTCTTCGGATGCGGGTTATGCGTACATCTACCAGTTGCCTATGTCGTCGGCAGCGTATTCAGATGCTTCTTATATCCGGGTAAAGAATCTTTCTTTCTCTTATTCACTACCTAAGAAGATCATTGAAAAAATGAGGGCACAGAGTCTGCGTGTGTATGTACAGGGACAGAACCTGTTCACATTCACACACTATAAAGGGCTTGATCCGGAAGTACAGAATGCAACACCGGTTTTAAAGACGCTGACAGGCGGTATCCAGTTAACATTGTAAAGCATATGAACATGAAAACGACAAATCAGTATAAACGCCTCGTCTTCACAATTGGGATGGTATGTTTGTTATGCGCCTTACCCTCGTGCAAAAAATATCTTGCTATCGATCCGCCAAAGGACCAGATAACATCTGAGGCTGTTTTCAGCAGCGCATCCAATACGCTTGCTGCAGTGAATGGCTTGTATACTTTTGCTTTTACTCCGGCGAATTTCCTCAACTATCAGGGCGATTTCCTGCTGGGCATCACAGCCGATGAATTTGAGTACGGGCAGAATTATTATGATGAGTTCATGAACAACAGTATATCTCCGGCCAATTATGACCTGGGCGGCATATGGAGTTTATTTTACCAGATCATCTATCAGGCGAATGGCATCATAACGAAAGTACCGGGGAGCCCTGTTGCAGACAATTTAAAGGCGCAATACATCGCAGAAGCAAAAGTATTCAGGGCCTTCTGTCATCTTTATTTAATGAGCTATTTTGGAGACGTTCCGCTGATCATGACCACAGATGTAACGGTGACCGCTAAGGCCCCGCGGACACCTAAGGCCGATGTACTGAATGCGATCATTGCTGATCTTAAGGATGCAGAGGCTGCACTACCTACAAATACTGTGAGAAATGGCCGTTGTAATAAATGGGTGGCTACTGCGCTGCTGGCAAGGGCTTATCTTTATCAGAAGAGTTGGGCTGATGCAGAGGCGAAAGCCAGTGTATTGATTGCAGATTCAGCCGAGTTCAGACTAGTGAAGGATCTCAACGGTGTTTTTTTAAGAGGCAGTATGGAGGCTATCTGGCAGATAAATACGACAGGCGTTACGAATAACAACTATACTTATGCTGCGGGAGTATATGTTCCCACGGATAATACTTCTTTGTCGTACGTTACAAAAATGCGCCCGGAACTAGTCAACGCATTTGAATCAGGCGATGGCAGGAAAGCTGCCTGGGTGGGAGAAGCAAACGTTTCCGGTACTTCCTTTAATTATAATAATAAGTATAAGGCTGTTACTACACCCGCAGATGCATCGGCTATTGAAGACTATATGCTGTTAAGGCTGGCCGAGCAGTACCTGATCCGTGCTGAGGCAAGGGCGCAACAGCAAAACCTGCAAGGTGCTATCAGCGATATTAACGCGATACGCGCAAGAGCAGGTCTTGCCGGTATAAGCGATAATACGGCTCAAAAAGATGTGCTGCTGGCTATTGAACAGGAGAGAAGGGTAGAGCTGTTTGGCGAAGGCTATGGGCATCGCTGGATCGATCTGGTACGTACAGGACGAGTGGATGAAGTAATGATGGCAGAGAAACCGGGTACTTGGAAGGCGACTTCCTCATTATTTCCTATTCCTGCCACAGAATTGGCTAATAACCCGGCGCTTACGCCCAATCCTTCCAATTTCTAAAGATGAAAGAGTTAAGTAGTGTTTCAGTTGGATTGAACACGACCATGTGTTTTTAAAAATGCAGAGCAGATGAAAAAAATAATAGTATCGATCATGATGTCGTTGCCGGTAATAGCGGCAGGGCAGTCGAACAGATTCACGATCCTGGGTAAAATAGGTAAATTAGATCGTCCTGCGAAGGCCTATCTATCGTATAATTCAGGAGATCATTTCATTCTTGATTCAATACCGTTGAAACGAGGCGTTTTCCATTTCGAAGGGACTATCGGGCATCCGTCGAGGGGTACGGTTATTATTGATGAATGGGGCGTAGGTGTACGCAATGTGGCTCCTGAAGGTCATTTCAACTGCTATATTGAACCGGGTGTAATAAAGGTAGAAAGCCCGGATTCCGCTAGTCATATAAAGATCAGCGGAACAAAACTGAATACAGACCTGGCACGATTGAGGCGTGCAATACAGCCAATATCAGATAAGCTGTCCATACTGCATGCGAATGATACCAATGACGTGCATACCCGGAAGGCTTTGTTGCAGCAGCGGAAAGACATAATGAAACAGTTTATTAAAGACAATCCTGCCAGCCTGGTTAGTTTCGATGCGTTAAAAGAATACGGAGGACTGTTGCCAGATCCTTTCCAGGTGGAACCGGTGTATGCCTTGTTATCTGATTCATTGAAGGCAGATAAAGATGTACAAGCTTATTATGACCTGTTGCAGGACCTCAAGAAGACGGCTATCGGAGAAGTGGCGCCTGATTTTACGCAGACAGATACAGCGGGTAACAATGTATCGCTGCATAATTTTAGGGACAAGTATGTACTGCTGGATTTCTGGGCAAGCTGGTGCGGTCCTTGCAGGCATGAGAACCCTGCGGTGGTACGTGCTTTTAATAAATATAAAGACAAGGGATTTACTATTGTAAGCGTCTCACTTGATGCGCCGGGGGCTAAAGCGAAATGGATGAAGGCTATTCATGATGATGGTCTTACAGGCTGGACACACTTGTCTGATCTGAATTTCTGGCAGAATGAAGCAGCTAAGTTATACAGCATACGAAGTATACCTCAGAATTTCCTCCTGGATAAAGAAGGACGGATCATTGCAAAGAATCTCCGGGGAGAAGACCTGGACACGAAGCTACATGAAGTATTAGACAGTGGACATTGAACAACCGGCCGCATAGCAATATGCGGCCTTTTTGTATACATCTGTCTGCCGCAGCTAAGATATACGAACCTCCTGCCTCGCCTCCAGTTCTGCAATCAATTTGCTTTTGACGACAGTAAAGGTGTAATCTCTTGCTTCGGCAAATGAGATATTATATTTCCGTTCTATGTGCTGCATGTGCTTCGGAAACCGGGATAATAATTTATCGTAATACTCATCCAACATCTCCTGTGTGGGCATCTGAAAATCGACTCTTAACTGAAATCGTCTTAACAATGCGGTATCAATAATTTCAGCATGATTGGTAGCGCATAGTAATAAGGCGTTCTCAGGATAATAATCGATCAGCTGTATGAGTGTGTTTACCAGCCTTCGCATTTCGCCTACATCCTGATCGTCGTTATCTCTCGCTTTTCCTATCTGGTCAAATTCGTCCAGGAAGAGAACCGCTTTTTCCCGGCCTGCTTTGTCAAATACCTGTTTTATGTTCTGTGAGGTTTCGCCGATACGTGCGCAGATGATATTACTGAGGTTCAGTATCAGGATATTTTTACCAAGGGCCTGTGCAATAGCTTTGGCGGTCATGGTTTTACCACAGCCGGAGCTGCCGTGAAGTAATATTTTGTTATTTACAGGCAACCCGTATTGGTGCAGTTCCTCTATATAGGTGTGCTCTTTGATGAGCTGTACAATCTTTTCCCTATTGGATGCTTCAAGGAATATATCGTTGAATGACACCTGTTCTTTATCGTTAATCAGAAGATCAAATACGTTCATTAGTATAGCCAAATAACCGATTACAGGTAGTCGTTTTATTTTTGCTGCTATGGGACTACCTTCACCAAAAGCCACGCAAAGATACAGATATATGGATTGTCAGGATAGGGCAGTTTTAAGAAAGACAGGTAGTCCAGTCTGAAAGAGCATATTTGGGGGATTTAGAAAAGAGAAGATGCAGTATCGCTAAGCGTACTGCATCTTCTCTATATCGTGCCAGTAAAAAAATAAGATGTCTTAGTTACCTTCAAAATATTCGAATCCGTCGATAATATCGAGATAAGCACCATCAAAGTGACTGTTCAACAGTTTCTTTGTATAGGAATTATCATTACCGTAGATGACACTTTTCCAGTTGGCGTTCCAGTACTGTACTTTGTAGTTGCCTTCCCAGTCAGGGTTTTCTGCTACGATAAATGGCGGGTTGCCCACTTTCCAGGTGCTCTGCCAGTAATAGCGGTAGTCTTCAGCTTCGCCGATGGACATGTAAGCAATCACCAGGCGTTTACCACCGTTGGCCTTTGTTTTAAGCTGATCAATCTCTGCTGCCGTAAAGGCAGTATTGTTCAGGAAGAGATCCATGAGGATCACGTCATAATTCTTCGTTTTTACGGAGTCGATGAACTGTTTCTTAGAAGAGAATTTCTCCGGGTTGATCAGGTACAGGAAATTCTTTGCCTGTGAAAGGCTGGTAATGTTGGTGCTGTTCACGTTGTAAGGCTGGGCCGGGTAAGAGGGGATATTATACAGTTCCCGTTTATCCGCGGCAAAAGAGATGTAGCCGTTCGTGTTGTTGGAACTGTAAGACTTATCCATGTTGGTCTTACTGGAGCAATAATCTGTTACCATTACTTTTTTGCTGGTCTTGATCCTGTTAAGGAATTCACGCAGGTACAGGTTATCCTCGGAAGGAGTCGGCTTATTGTCGTCTTCATAGCCGAAGAAGAGGTCTTCCTGACCAACGCCGTCAATAGCGTTCAGGTAGGCTTGTACCAGGGTACCGTCAGATTCTCCATTGGAAGAGATCAGTTCTATCCCGTTTTGCGGAATAATGGCGAATTGCGAATTCTGTGCCTTGGCATACTGGCTGATGCCAATTACAAAGTTTCGCATTTCCTGCCGGTAGTCAGTAGCAGCAACCTTTTGCAGTTGATTTTGTTGTTCACTGGATGTTGAGGGACCGGTGTTTTCTGTTTTTGAGCAGGATAGGATGCTCAATAGCATGGGCAATGCAAACAGTACTTTGTTTCTGGTTTTCATGGCGTATAATATGGTATAATCAGGATAACGAAACATCCATCCAGTTGGTTTTTGAAAGAGGATGCATCGCATTTTCATTGCGAAGGTATTCGTTTGAGGGATATAAAATGTCGATGAAACATTTTAAAATACGGGCAAGTGTAGGTGCCAGTCGATAAGATATTGAATTATAGTCAGGGTTGTTCTAAAAATACTGATAGTAATACGTCTGCCAGATACGGGTTTCCATGATGGAATATTGCGTTTAGATGCAATTGCATATCCTTACCTTTATCTTCGGTTGGGATATGCAATTGCATGAGGAAACCTGTATTTATTTTGACAGGAAAGTGAGTGCTTAAGACTGTCCCCAGGCAAATTCACAGTTATCAAAGATCCTGTTTCCCAAATCGCTTTTCGATATCAGCACGCTGAATACGCCTACATCATTGAAGTCATTTTCACCAACCTGTAACAGCACCACCTTATCTGAAAAAGAGATCTCTTCTATCTCCTCCTGTCCAAGCTGGCAATGTGTGTAGATGCCAAATATTTTTGATTTGTCGCTACCGGCAAAATAATCCCAGAGCATTCCGTCTTCATTGGCGTCCTCCATTTCTTCTTCGTCTTCTGCCTCGTAGAATCTTTCGGAAAGGGTTTCAGTGCCGGCAAAAACCTCGTCTACCAACATACCGGAGAAGAAATTATCCTCATGCTCTTTTATATGCCGGACCAGGTCTTTGTTATCTATGTCAGCGTAAATCACTTTGCCGGTATCTGTCAGGATGTCTGCAAAGAATATCAGTTGACCGGACTTAGGCAGCAGGCCTGTCTTGTCGAAGGGTGAGAACTTTGAGAGGTCCAGTTGTGCGGCAAAACGCAGCCCCTGAGGATATGTTATACCAGGAGGAAGATCAACGACAGGACCGCCATATCTTGAGTGACCCAGGGGAATCTCTACTTCAGTATGCTTTTTGTAGTTCCCCTGGCTGAGCAGGATATCTGGCATGTTAATGGACGCTCCATAATAAAGGGTTTTGTCGCCGGTGAACTGTATAATATCGAATACTTTTTCGTTATTGTCCATATATTGATATTTAAAGGTTTTTAACAAAGGATCGGCTTGAAGTTAATCACATTGTACTCTTTCTCCTGCAAACTGTGCCCGGCTATTATTGCCGGCCGGTACTATCAAGGCGAAGATAATATCAAATAAATATGAAGCCAAGCAAGCAAAGAAAAAAAAATTGATAACAGAAATGCAATGTGTTGTCATTGATTTTCCCGGTACATAGATGTGGGAGGGCATAGGCTAAGAAAGGGAAAAAGCATAATTTCGGATGATGGAACGTATTGGCAAAACGATAATGCTTATTGGGGCGTTGCTAATTATAGCAGGACTGCTTGTGTGGCTCCTGGGTGATAAGCTGCGCTTTCTCGGGCGTTTGCCCGGAGATATCAGGATTGAGCGGGAAAACTACCGGATATATATTCCTATTACAACAATGATTTTGGTTAGTGTGGTACTTACGTTGATCTCATGGGTAATACAGCGTTTTGTAAAGTAATTGCCAGGCAGCCACAAATTTAGATTTTTGATAATCTTCCCGACCGGATGACTCCCTGGACATTCGCGATATATAATTCTCCCAGACCTTAACCTTTTTTCTACTTCAGTGTTATTAACCAGGAACCGATACACCCAATAACCATTATAAAAGCAGTTTAAGACCTCAAATGCTGTTTTTTAAAAAAACAATACCACACATTCATTCACACTTTAAACCCACATTATGAAAAGGATTGTATTAATAGGCAACAAATCCTGGGAAGTTGAACCTATTTTAAATGCGTTACTGAACGTGAGAATCCGTCCTCAGGAACTTCCGAATCCCACACTGCTGAACTATCCATGGACTTTCCCTCAAGGCACTGCAAAGCCTCGCGCCGTATGGGACTCGTACCAGCAGATCACCATTGAACTCTGGTGTGTGCAGGATATCATGGACCCTAAATGGAATCCTTCCAGTTCGCAGGGCAAACATGAATGCCTGCCGAAGATACTTCAGTACCGCGCGGAAAAACCGGACCTGGTGGTTGCGTTAGGCACAGCTGCGTTGGGCCTCAATGGTGGCAACAATAACGGCTGTGTCGTGTTCGGTAGCAATATCTTCATTCACAACTATCATCCAAATGGAGAGAATGCGCAAAGTCAGTGGGATGATCCTGCACATTTTGAAAAAGTGCTTCCTTCTGCAGTCAATGCGAATATCTTCAGCCGCCTGGATGCTGCTACCATCAAATTAATAGAACAGCGTTTATTGAAGCCTTACCTGAACCCATCGGCTAATATTAGCGTTTTGTCTGATAAAGACTATATCGGCGTAAGTGTGGTGAATATCACGAACTATGCGGATTACCAGTATTCTGACGAGGCCGGGTTGAAAGCATTGGCAGATACCGGTAATACGCTGCCTGTTGGTTCTGTGGAAACTACCCATGGCGTTATACGCCTGTTGTGTGATGCACCGTTCCTTTTTATCTCCGGTATAACTGATCGTGTGGGATATTTTGCTGATGATGTGGATGGTACAGATGCAAATGGTAATGTGAAAACAGAGGCGCAGAATTTTACAGCTGCGTTTAATATCGGCGTTTGCCTGAGCCATCTGATCCCGAAAATGGCAGCGTTTGTGGCGGCTCCATTGACAAAAACATCGAGAGTGACTGAAGAAGCATAAAAAGAAAACCGGGGTTAGCGGCCCCGGTTTTCTCTTTATATAAGAATATGTTAATTAAGATAGCGATCAAAACTTGATCTGCAATTTCTGGGAAACAAGTTTACCGTCTTTATAGTACTCATAAAACCACTCCCCATTGTTTTTGAATACAACGCCGTTGTATGCTCCTTCGCTTATAAAATAATCAGCCATGGACGTTTTGAGCAGTGTCATCACTTTTTTCGGGGTAGTATCAATCAACTGATATCCATTAGGCGTTGCCTGTGCATATAAGGTGCCTGTTGCTTCCGTAACTGCAACTGGTGTAGGTGCCGGAGCGGGAGCAACGGGAGTAGAAGGTAAGGGTGGTTGTGCTGCAGTCACCGGTTGTGGTGGCGCCAACGACACACTGTCATATTTATAAGGCACATCGTTCAGCGATGAAAAGGCATCTCTCAAAGCAAATTCATAGGCAACCTGATATTCTTTCTCCCTGCTTTTGCCTTCCTTGCTTTTGAAGATGATGTTACCCTGGCAGTCTTTCAGAAGCAGGGTAAGGTTTGTCACGAATAACCCTTTTTTCTGTACTACCTCAGTTTTAAGTGCATTACAGGGATTGGCAGCCATCTCAGCCGGCATTTGTTCACTGCTCATAACGGCAGTAAATCCCTTTTCCTGCAGCAGGAATTTGGTCAGCGTATTCAATCCGTACTGGTTATCCATCTTGAAGAAATCATACCTGTCTGGTACGAGGACGTATTTGTAATTGTTGATAGTTTTCTGTGAATATGCTGTTCCGGCAAATAGTAAGAAAATAAGTATTGCGTATGTTTTCATATAGTGTTCTGGTTCAAATTATAGTGAAAATATACAAAAAAGCTGGAAAACTGGTATTATGCAGACAAGGACATAGGATGCTTCGCATGGGATGTTCCCAACGCACATACAATGCGTTATCAGTGGCTTTCTTTGGGTGTTACTTTCAATTAATAATTTATAATATGCATACAACTAATGTGTTATGTGTTTTATCATGCCGTTTTATCACCTTTGCGCCTAGTTGAAATTTGATGTTGCCCTGTATCCTTTGTCAGGCTTCCTATACTTTGTTGGAGCATTGTCACTTTTCCTTAGTCCATATGAAAGATTGGATTGTTATAAGCTTCTTATAATAAACCTGCGCAGGCCTTATTGGCTCTTATCATGCTGATATGATGTACGAGGCCCTGGGTAGCAGTTTTCAAAAGCATCTGAATTACCGGAGAAATACTTATTCCGGGTAATGCAGCGATTAGTGCATGTAAAACAGTAGATGAAAATTTTCAGGGACAATTTTTATAAACAATCTCAATACCAATGAAATCAATCTGAAAAGAAAATTGTTTGAATGCGAAAACTCAAAGTGACAAAAACCAAATAGAATCTGACCAAATTAAGGAGTCGTGCAGACTCTGAATCTAATGATATAGGACGCTATACCTAAACTTTTTTAAATAATGAGCAAGTTTTCTGTACGTTCAATTTTTTGCGTACCATTTATAATATGTTTGCTGGGGACCTACATTGCAAAGTCTCAGTCTAAAGCCGGCAGTTTGAGCAATGGTTTTATCCCGGAGGTTGTACCGCCATCGCCTACAGCCGCATCCCTTGGAAAATTTGGTGCATGGCCTGTTAGTTATTACACAGGTGTCGCTAATGTCAGCGTTTCAATTTACGATGTAAAGGAAGGTAAACTGTCGTTGCCAATATCACTGGGTTATCATGGTTCCGGAGTGAGAGTCGAAGAAGTGAGTGCCGGTACCGGTGTAGGTTGGACTTTAAATGCCGGCGGAGCCATCACGCGTACGATAATTGGATTGGCGGATAATGATCCAAATGGATACCTGACCAGATTGAAATCGGGGATTGTTTTACAGGATAATTACGCCTTGAACAACGTTAACACCTTCCTGTACTTTAATAAGGTAACTGATGGGGAAATTGATACAGAGCCGGATGCTTACTTTTATAACTTCAATGGCCGCTCCGGAAAATTCTTCTTTGACGAGAAAGGTAACTTTCATAGTATTCCTGAGAATGCACTTAAGCTGACGAAAAATCCTTTCATGTCCGGCAGTGCTGCGAATATCTGGGAGATTGTTGATGAAAGTGGAACGATTTACACTTTTGGATCAACGGATGGTGTTTCCGGTGGAGTAGAGCAGACAAGGATTGCAGATGGATCCCCTGGAAGCTTTGAATTTTTTGATAATGCCTGGTATCTGACAAGTATTATATCGGCTGATAAAAGCGATACAATATCATTGCAGTACGTAGATAAGAGCGAATCTTATACGCTCAAATCAACTCAGTCATTAAAAGAGCTGACAAGCCCAATGACTTACCAGCCTGCTTTGAATTCTTCCTGGACCACTATCCTTCATACATCAACTGTTTTGTATAACGGAACGCCCAACAGTGATCCTATGAATACCCGTCAACTGACGACTGGGAAGGGAGGATTGTCTTCTATAAGGTGGTCGCAGGGCGAGGTCAGATTTAAGTCAAATACTGCCCGGCAGGATATGTTGTCGGGAACTTTATTAGATAGTATAGAAGTTGTTGCGACGGGTACAGGGAGTCTGGTTAAGAAATTCCTCTTTCAATATTCCTATACCGGTAATCGCTATTATCTTGACTCTGTATCTGAATACAACAAAAGCCGTACAGACAAGATGACACATAGTTTTTACTATTACTCTGGCCTTCCATCCAGGTTTTCTAATTCACAGGATCACTGGGGATATTTCAATGGCGCTGGCAATAGTAACCTGCTTCCGAACAACAGTAAATTGCAAACAATCTTGTCTGCAAATAGGGAGCCTGATGAAGCTGCCATGAAGGCAGGAACGCTGTGGCGGATAAAATACCCGACGGGGGGATATACAGATTTCGACTATGAAGCACATCGATATCAGGCGAGTGTAACTCCCGGTGCACCTACTACCGTTGTCGGATCGAATACGATATGGGTCAGCAACTATAATCCCAAAATGCCCAGAGGGTTTGATAGTACAGCTACTTTTGTCGTGACTGAAACGCAGAGCGATGCTACAATTGAAATTGAATTTACAGACTATTTCAAACCACCGATGAAGGATCGCGCATGGCTTCCTTATGTAAAGCTGGAACGGCTGAGTGGCTCAACCTATGTACAGACTAATTATTGGAATGCTTTTGATCTGTTCCCCGGTGGTAATATTCCAGCTAACCCCGATGGGTCTTACAATGTCATAGTGCCTAAAACTACATTTAATCTTCCTTCAGGATCTTACAGAATTACCGTCGATAATACATGCAGTTATTTTGATTGTGGAGAAGAATGGCAAAAGGGACATATTCTGGCTGGTATCACATTCAGAACACAGTCAACTTCTACGACGCCGGGTGCCCCGCCGCCACCTATTGCTGGTGGTTTAAGGATCAAAAGCATAAAGAACTATGATAATATAGGCACGGCTCCTGTAGAAATTAAGAAATTTGAATATTCTCCAGGCATCTTGCTGACCTATCCTGCTTACATTCATTACTATGCTGTTGATATGTGGGGTTCATCTGAGCAAATGTATGATTTGTGTAAAACGAATTTTGCAAATTACATAGAAGAGACTAGCAGCAGTCAGGTGATACTTGGTGTAACACAGGGCGCCTCCGTTGGATACCAGGAAGTGAGGGAATATAACGTGGATAATAACAGCATAGATAACGGTTATACCAAATATAATTATTTGTTTACGGCTGACTCCTCCAATAGCTACTACTTCGATCACACATATTGGCCTGGACTGGATATAGCTGCTGCTAATAATTCCATTCCTGTTAATAACTATGATTATAAAAGAGGATTGCTGTCAGAGAAAACTGTATATGTGAAGAAGGGAAGTAGCTATGCGCCTGTCAGCCGTGTTAAGGACGAATATGCGTTTAATGACGGAGATACCACCCTTCTTTATCGCCGATTGAAAGCCTTGCGTGTTAAAAAGTTAAGAACTGTTTTATATCCCTGTGGCAATGAGCAGGATGGTTATTTTATTCCAGCCACAGACGAATATAAGAACGACTATGGATATGGAATATATAACCTGGTAACATCATGGGTGCAGAAAACTTCAACTGAAGAAACAATGTATAACCCGGATGATGGAACATCGTTGACGTCACTGACGAGGTATTATTACGATAATAAGAAACATCTTGGCGTTACCAGAACAGTGACGACTGATAGTAAGAATCAGACTTTTACTACCTATACTAAATATCCGGATGAGATGGTGAGTGGAGGAAGTACTGTGCCTTATTCGGATATGGTTTCGCGCAATATGATTGGTAATGTAGTGGAACAACGGATTGTAAAAAATGATACTGCTGAAATAAGCAAGGAGCGGATCAATTATGCGGCATTTACCAGTGCCTTAATTGCACCATCTAAATTAGAATCGTCAGTTTTAGGCAATCCACTTGAGGAGAAGGCCAGCATCCAGCTTTATGATGCTTCTGGTAACATTACGCAGTATCGTGAAAGGAATGGCCTGTCGAGTGCTTTAATATATGATTACAATAATAGCCTGGTAGTAGCCAAAGCTGCCAATGCAGTGTTAACAGATATTGCTTATAGTGGCTTTGAAACGTCTTCTACAGGAAACTGGCAGATGGGGACTGCAAGAAATACCACAACATCTCTGACGGGAAAAGCTTCATATACATTGTCAGGCGGAGATATTGGTAAGACGGGACTTGACGGTACCAAAACATATATGGTTTCATATTGGGCTAAAGGTGCATCTGCCACCGTGAATGGGCAATCAGGTACAGCTGGAAAGACAATTAATGGCTGGACATTCTATCAGCATAAACTGGCTGCAGGAGCCACTACTATTACTGTAAAGGGTACTGTAATAATTGATGAACTGCGACTGCTTCCACAAAATGCGATGATGCAAACATTCGTTCATGATCCTTTGATAGGAATGACAGCTCAGAGTGATGCCAATAATGCAATTTCCTATTTCGATTATGATGGCTTTAACCGGTTGTTGCAGGTCAGGGACGCATACGGTAATATTCTTAAAAGGTATGAGTATAGTTATGTGCGACCTGTAAGTCAGCCAACCACTTCTATTTACTTTAATGTACAGAAGGTGGCGACCTTTAAAAAGAATGACTGTACTATCGGGGATGGGTCAGTGCTTACATATGTTGTTCCGGCCGAGAAATATAAGTCATATGTTAGTCAGGCTGACGCAGATGCATATGCAGATGCCGAGATCAATGCAAATGGTCAGAACTATGCAAATACTACTGGTACCTGTAATTTCTATAATGTAGCGAAAAGTAAGGTTTTCACTCCCACGACCTGTGGATTAGGGTATGTCGGTAGCCCTTATAACTATGTGGTACCGGCCGGGCGATATATAGTGCAAACCAGTCAGGCTGCAGCAGATTCATTGGCGCAGCGTGAGATAGACATATATGGACAGAGTTATGCTGACTCGCATGGGACTTGTGTTCCTGATCCTACTGCAAACTTTTTTGTAGGTGAATGTCCTACTGCCGGAGTGTCTACATTTTCTGTGACTATTACGAATATTAACGGTGTGGTGTTGTATCAGTATGAGTTCAAGGGAATTGGAGATCCGGTATTACCATACAAAGAAATGTTACCTGCAAGTAATAGTTATGTGGTGAAGATACAAGGTATGCAGCCTTTCAACGCAATAGTAAATGGTGTTGAGCAGGCGGTTTCGGGAGTTAAATCCTGGAATGTATCCACGCCTATTATTATCGAAGTCTATAAATAGTCGAATTATATAAGTTTGCTTTTTATGAAAAAGTTTCAGCGTGTATTTTGCTGGGTGTTATTGTTGCTTATTCCGGGCTTTTTATCTGCCCAAAATAAACCCGGTGGAACGCGTAGTACAGCTACGGCGGTAACGGTTCCAGCAGCATACAACACTACCTCGATCAACTATATCAGAACCTGGGAGCCGGATAAGCCTTTGACGGATACTGCTGCAGTTATATCAACCAGCAGGCTGGTAAGGGAGGTGAAACAGACCACACAGTACTTTGATGGTCTTGGTCGCCCAATACAGACGGTCTCAAAGGGAATCAGCAGTGAAGGGAAGGACCTGGTGGCGCCAGTGATATATGATAATTATGGAAGGGAGCAATACAAATATCTTCCCTATGTACAGCAGTCTGGTAATTTGAATGATGGGAAGTTTAAGACTGATCCTTTTAATGCGCAGAGAGCATTTTATCAGAATGGCGTAATTAACCCGGGTGTTACTGGTGAGAATATTTACTATAGCCAGCAGGAGTTTGAGCAGTCGCCGCTTAACAGACCGCTTAAATCTTATGCACCGGGTAATAGTTGGGTGAATCATCCTGTAGAGAGCCGGTATCAGGTAAATGCGGTTGCTGATTCAGTGAGGTTGTGGAATATCGGAACAGGTATACCCACCAGTACTGGCAACTATGCTGCCGGACAGTTACAAGAGAATGTGACTATTGACGAGCAAGGGAGTCAGGTGGTAGAGTATAAGGATAAGCAGGGGCAGGTGATACTAAAAAAAGTGCAGATAGCTGCTATTCCTGGTACAGGACATATTGGCTGGTTATGTACGTATTACGTGTATGACGATCTGGGAAGTCTTCGCTTTGTTATACCTCCATTGGCTGTAGAGGCTATAAAAGGCCCATGGATTATAAGTACAGCTATTGCTGATGAATTGTGTTTCCAGTATCAATACGATGCAAGGCAACGCATGGTGGTGAAAAAGGTACCTGGTGCCGGAAGAGTATTTATGGTATATGATGTGCGGGACAGGCTTGTATTTACGCAGGACTCCGTTCAGCGGACGAAGTCGCCTATGGAATGGTTGGTTACTTTCTACGATGACCTGAACCGTCCCACAATGACAGCTATTTATAAGGGTTCATCTACGAGGGAAGCTTTGCAGACGAGTATGAATGCTGCTCCGGCATCCCAATCTATTTCTTATGTAGCGCCGGCAGAAGCAGATCTGAGTCTGTATACTCATGACGGTAGTCCTTTATATACAGCTACTAACAGCATTACAATATTGGATGGATTTGATTCTGGTGCAGGAGGTGCAACTGAGGCAAAAATTGATCCTGCTGCAGGTGATACGACAGTAATAACAGCTACTAATCCATTGCCGAATATATCTACGTCAGCTTTAACACCTCTTACCTATACCTTTTACGATAATTATAATTATTCCGGTAAGCTGGCTTTCGTGGGCACTGATACTGGCAAATTAGCGGCTGCAGATACGCTATATCCAGAGAAACTGCCGGTAAGTAATATGACCATTGGCTTAGTAACAGGTACTAAAGTAAGGGTATTGGGAACTAATAAGTGGTTGACGACAACAACTTACTACAATGATAAGGGGCGTGCTTTCCAAGTGATAAGTGAGAACAATCTGGGAGGCAAAGATGTACTGACAACGCTGTACAACTTTAAAGGGGCTGTGCTGGCGACTTATCTTCGTCATCAAAATCCTCAAAGTGCTACATTGCAAAGTACGTTGCTGACAAGTATGACCTATGATCAGGGAGGTCGATTGTTAACCGTGAAGAAACAGTTGAATGATGATGTAAGTCAGGAGCGACTGATAGCTGCAAGTAGCTACGATGAACTGGGGCAATTAAAGCTGAAACGTTTAGGTGTAGGTTCTTCCGGTAGTGTAATTGACAGCTTGAACTATACATATAATATCCGGGGCTGGTTACAGGGTATTAACAAGAACTTTGTAAACAGCGGAACTAGTACATCTAACTGGTTTGGTCAGGAGCTGAGTTATGACTATGGATTTGATTCCAGTCTGTACAATGGTAATATATCTGGTGTGAAGTGGAAAACCCGTGCAGATAGTGCCTGGGCATATGGTTATAGTTATGATAAGGCTAATCGGTTAACAGGCGCGTACTTCACTCAGAAGAATGGTGGTAGCTGGGCGCAGGATAAAAAGGATTTTACAGTTAGTAATCTGACTTATGATGCTAATGGTAATATCAGATCCATGTGGCAGAAGGGGATGATCGGAACAAGTATTGATACGATAGATCGTTTAAGTTATACCTACCTGACCAATAGTAACAAGCTGGCTGCAGTAGCTGACCCCAATCCCGCTAAAACAGCGTCTGCAAAACTGGGGGATTTCATTGACGGAACTAACAGTGGTAATGACTATTTCTATGATGGAAATGGGAATATGGTGGCAGATTCCAATAAGCACATCAGTTCAATTGCGTATAATCATCTGAATCTTCCTTCGGTCATTACGGTTGCGGGGAAAGGTACGATAACTTACGAGTATGATGCTATGGGGAATAAGCTGAGTAAGACTGTATTGGATAATACAGTCAGCCCTTCCAGGATAACTGTGACTGATTATGCGGGGATATTTGTATACAGGCAAGATAGCCTGGAGTTGATTAGCCATGAAGAAGGTCGTATCCGCCCTGTTTATAAAAGCGGACAACCTATACAATATGCTTATGACTATTTTGAGAAGGATCACCTGGGGAATGTAAGAACAGTATTGACCGATCAAACAGACTTTACAATGTATACGGCTACCATGGAAACAGCCGTAGCCGCTCAGGAAGTAACGTTGTTTAGTAACGTGGAAGAGACCCGTGCAGAGGTACCCTCCGGCTATCCTGCCGACCAGACTACTGAAGAGAACAAGTTTGCTGCGAAGTTGAATGCGAAGGCAGGTGGGAAGAAGATAGGCCCATCTCTGGTATTGCGGGTAATGGCTGGTGATACAGTTCGGATCAAGGCAAAGGCATTTTATAAGTCCCAGGGGCCGGATAATAACAATGGAAAGACCCCGGTAGAGGATATGGTTGCGGGGCTGGTACAGGCGTTCGGTGGCTCCGCAAGTGGAAATGGATCACATGCTTCTGAAGCGATTTCTAATAGTACGCCTTTTAACACAGATTTCTACAACAATAATTATCAACGTTTAAAGGAGAAGAATAACGATAATGGGCAAGCAAATCGTCCAAAGGCGTATTTGAGCTTTGTTTTATTCAATGATGATTTTAAACTAGTGGAGGATAATAGTGGGGTGAGACAGGTGAAGGAGAGCCCTGATGAGCTGCAGGAGTTAGGAGTGGAAAAAATGGCAATCGAAGAGACTGGATTTTTGTATGTTTATACAAGTAATGAGAGTCAGCAGGATGTGTTCTTTGATAATGTAGTGTTGGGAGTGAATAGTGGGCCGTTGTTGGAAGAGACGCATTATTATCCGTTTGGGTTGACGATGGCGGGGATTAGCTCAAAGAACATATTAGTCGCAGAGAATAGAATTCAGTTTATGAGTAAGGAAAAACAAAATAAGGAATTTGGGGATGGGACTGGATTGGAATGGAGCGACTTTGGTAGTAGAATGTTTAATCTGCAAATTGGGCGCTGGAATCATTTGGATCCGCTAGCTGATAAATATCAGCCAGTAAGCCCCTATAGCTTTACTTCTAATAATCCTGTATTATTTATAGATATAGATGGAAGAGATATAATCCCAGGCTCTGGTTGGACTGGTTCATCATATGAAGCAACTTACAACAAACTGTACGGGCAGGCTTCATTTAAATTATTAACCAACAGATTTGAGGGAACAAAAGAAAGAAATATTCTCCTTAGTGTTCAGGCGCTAGATCCTAGAGGTAGAAATTCGGATGGGAGAACAATCCCTCAAGCTGCGTCATCTACAGCGCAATCAAATGGAGGATATTTAATGACAACAGGTAATACTAATATGTCATTTTTTGAAAATGAACCTAAGAATAGGGGTGCAGCGGATAATTACAATTCCCTGGGACAAGCGGCTGTTATAACTCATGAGTTTTTACATGCAAATTCGCATTACGAGATAGATGATGCAACATCTTATAAATGGGGAGGAGAGGCTACTCTGTCGTATGGGAAATACCTGGGCAAAATGCAATCTGTATTGAAGGATTTTGTCACAGCAAATAATATGGAGGGGGTGTCTGATCTCGATATAAAAGCAATAAGCGCTATCGGTATTGGCATACAAGATAAAAGTAATAATATTATTAGTGAAGTAGCGGATATCGTAGGAGAGTATTCAAAATCAGTTTTGGGAGTGACTTTGGATAATGGTTCCTCCGAGTATGGGAATAAATTAGCCGCTGCTTACCAGGTTATGAAAGAGGATGTTACAAGTCGGTTATTAATAAAAAAAAGTAAGTAAATGAGACTTTCTATTATTATGATGCTTTTGTTGGTCTGCTGTAGAACGCTAAAAGAACCGAGTAAAGTTGCATCTAAATTGGAATTAAAATATTATTCGGACAGTTGTGGCCAATACTTGGAATATAGTCGTGAATATATTAATGATTCCAGCTACATTGAGAGAATAGAAAATAGGGTTGATTCTTTAATTCTCAAAGGTGGGAAATTATTTACATTACATCAAGGATGCGTGTATAAAATAATTGATACAGAAGAGGATTTTGTAAGAAACAGGAAAATGCCTCGGTATTATTTTTACGGTGTAAATCCAGTTGATACTATATTGAAGCCTGGAGAATCAAATTTGCGGCATAATATAAGACTTCAAGAATCAGTTATTGCAGTCATCCCATTTAAAGAAGCATTCATTAACGGTAAAAGTGTATTTCTATATTATTTGATAGGAGATTGTTACCCGTTAAGTGATGAGAAATGCATAGCGTCCAGTATTATAAACGGGCACTACACTATTCTTTATTTTGAAGATGGGATCGGTTATGTAGGATATCAAGTGGGGAAGTCGGGTTGTAGGTTTGACATCACAGCAGAATCTTATAAGATTTTAAAAATAAGAAAATAAGTAAAGAGTCGCGATCAATAAAGAAAACGAAAGGCCCAGCGATACATGTTCTTATGAGATAGGTAATTACTATCGCTGAGATTTTCTTTTGGTTTATTTTGTTACTGGAGACGTATGCCGGCTTTAAATATCGTCGCTAATGCAGATGCCCACCTTCAGTCAACAACTCCTCCAACACCGTCGCTTGGTTATGCTGCTATTCCTCACAGTAATCGTAAGCATGAGCTCCTCTTTTCCTAGACCATCGTTTATGTCGAAAATAGGATTGGTGATGAAGTGGATACTTCAAATGTAGGTTTAGCATCATGGCGGAGTCCCATAAGCCGATCAAAAAGACAACTGAGTAAATTGGAGGAAAATTACAGATCATTGGGCCTTTTAAAAATGGATTTTACCATGAGAAAAAACATCTCTTTCGTATTATTTTTATCGCTGTTTTCCGTGGGCTGCAGTTCATCCAGGAAAAGCTTATCGCAACCATTAAAAGGAGATTCAATTCAGATAGCTATAGGCGAGTTTTCAGAAAAATGTAAACTATACAAACAGTCTTCAACGTTTTACGTGAAGCTGTTAAGCCCAAAGAAATACAGCGACATGGTAGTGGTGTCAAATGTAAAAAGTGGCACAAAGATGTTATTAAAGCCTGATGCAACTATTGGAAGCAAGGGGAAGCTGCCTTTTAGATACTTTGAAAAGGATGGAAAGCTCTTTTTTTGGAGAGATGAAGATTATGTACTCACGGAAGATGCGCTTGCTGTTTACCGGCGGTATAATGTAGAACAGGAAGACCCGGATAACAAGATTGGTATACCTGATCCTGTGATAAATGACAAATAGAAAGGAGCTGCCTACTTTTTCTGTAAGAATAATCTGGCTATATATAAGCGGGTCGTTTCCAGCGTAGCTGTTGGTGAGTATGATCCTCCTGTTTTGAAGTGCCAAAAGTGATCGATAATTAAGTGCTTGCTTTTATTGAAGGGAGAACAGTCGTTCTATAACAGAACCGGCAGTTTTCTGTTTTGTGTGGTTCTTATCCTGTTGGAAGCATAGCAGAGTTTTTCTGGATTGAAGTCTATAATATGCTGGAAAATATAAGTCTTTGCCACTAATATGAAATGGATAATTATTTAAACTTTTCCTCCTCTGGGCATCTTGCGTCTTTTTAATGGATCCTTTAGTTACTGATCTATGAAGAAATTTATTATAACTATAATAGCTGTATATTCAATAGTATTTGAAGGTTGCAGTTTGCCTAAAAACGGAATAAAGCAATTTGAAGAAAAAAATGATGCTATTCAAATTGCGATAAAAAACTTTTCAGCCAACTGTAAACTGTATAAAAGGGGGACAGTTTTCAGCGTTGCAGTATATAGCTTAAAAGATTATAAGGATTTAGTTGTTGTCAGAATCGGAAAGAATCGTAGGAAATTACTTCTTAAATCGGATGTTGCTGTCGGTAGTAAAACCAAGCTACCTTCACGGTATTTTGAAAAAGATGGAAGATTATTTTTTTGGTGGGACAATGATTATGCTTTAAGTCAGGAAGCTCTCGCTGTCTTCCAAAAGTATGGTTTATTGGAGAGGGAGAATGATCATGAGGGCGAGATGCTCCTCATAGATACGGATGATTCACAAAAGGCAGCACATTATTATTTTTGTAAAGATAACTTTGTCAAGTATAAAAGAGTTATTACAAATATAGGAATTGGCTATTATACGCCACCACATCCGAAATGTGGTGTAGATAAATAATATAGTAGAAGACAGTAGAAGCCGCCTTAAAGTAACAATTCCTTCAGCGCTACTGCTTGGTTATACTCCTCATTGGAACTACGGCTAATTTCAACTCAGGACATGTTATGAAGGCACCGAAGAAAAAGGACGGTTCTTAGACATAAAATATCATACAAAAAATGAGAACGTTTCTATTGTCCACATTTTTAGGATTGTGGTATACTGTAGCACAATGTCAAGACTGTTCTAAGTTGTACGAGCAGACAGCATTTGATTTTTTTCTGGATAGCATTTTTGCAAATGAGTTTCCTACAGTTAACAGGATTTATTACGACAAGCAGATAGGTAGCGAGTTGAGTTTTTTACGTCGTCCTGTAGCTTTCGAAGAGTATAGTAAACGCATTGATAGTGTTCAAATGGTAGAACGGAGGAAAAGAATAGAGGCGGCTCGCGCCTTTGACTTGAATGCTTATAGCCTGCATCCAAAGGATGAGTACAGTTATAAATTAAAAGAAATTGTACCTGAGGTTTGGAGAAGAAAGAAATGGAAAACAATTGTTGCAGTGTATGTGAATAAGAGGTTGGCGCTACATCCCGGATTGACTATTGTCGAGCTGGTTGCAAGGCACAATTATTATAGGTTTCACTATTTCTTTGAAATAAGTGAGGAAAGAAACAATGTCATAAGATGGTATAAGACGATAATTGATATCTAGTATAGGTGTAAAGCAGTCACGATAGGTGTTTAATTTTTTCGCAAGGATAACTTAGTAAATTCCTTTAACTGCCGTTTACACCGAACTGTAAAAAAAGTGATTCAAAAATGATTAAATTTCTATTCTTATTGCTGTGGGGCCCTGTATTTTTTATCAAGTCTACTCAGGCAAAACCAGGTGATACCCTGGTTGTAAAAGCAATAGTAACGGAGATTTATCCTATTGACAATTATATAGTTGTCAAGGCTGAAGATAACAGGGGTGAAAAGTTTACAATTTTGTCCCCATTCGGTGTAAAGACTCCATTGGTGAATAAAAATGAGCATAATTATAAAGTAAAAGTTGGTAAGCCTTACCCTTTTGTGATTGAGAAAACTACTATTATGAAAGGTACTGCGGGAAGCAATATGTTCTTACCATTAGGAGGATTTGTTTATAACGGGCGAGAATTGCTGGAAAGAGGGAAATTGCCATATAATGCATTGAATATGTGTCAACGTAGAATCTATTATTAGGGGATACCCCGGGATTCTCAAAAAAGGAATATGGGACTATTGGATACGTTGAATACTGTTGCCATTTCATATAGAGATAAAGGCAATTATACAGGTGATTTTGCCTTTGAAAATGGATTTTACCATGAGCAAAAACATTTCTTTCGTATTATTTTTGTCGCTGCTTTCGGTAGGGTGCAGTTCGCCCAGGAAAAGCTTATCGCAGCCATTAAATGGGGATCCAATTCAGATAGCTATAGGCGAGTTTTCCGGAAAATGTAAACTATACAAACAATCTTCGGCGTTTTATGTGAAACTGTTAAGTCCCAAAAGATACAGTGATATGGTAGCTGTGTCAATTGTAAAAAGTGGTACCAAGATGTTGTTAAGACCTGATGCGACTATTGGCAGCAAGGGAAAGTTGCCCTTTAGGTACTATGAAAAAGATGGGAAACTCTTTTTCTGGAGAGATGAAAATTATATACTAACGGAAGATGCGCTTGCTGTTTATAGACGGTATAATGTACTACAGGAAGACCCGGATAACAAGATTGGTATGCCTGATCCTGTGATAGATGACAAGCAGAAAGGAGCTGACTACTTTTTCTGTAAGGATAATTTGGCTATATATAAGCGGGTTATTTCAAGCGTCGCCGTCGGTCAGTATACGCCACCTGCGTTAAAA
The DNA here is from genome assembly GCF_900102545.1 of Chitinophaga filiformis. Taxonomy (GTDB): domain Bacteria; phylum Bacteroidota; class Bacteroidia; order Chitinophagales; family Chitinophagaceae; genus Chitinophaga; species Chitinophaga filiformis. The sequence goes on from NZ_FNBN01000003.1 coordinate 1,368,239, forward strand.
TGCAAGAGTAAATGATAATTAATTAATTCACTTTCGTTAAAGAGGAAACAGTCGTTCTATGGTTGGAATGACTATTTCCTCTTTTAACTGGATGAAAGGCAAAGATGAGCATATAATATCTACGCTCCAAAGTGTTTTTATAGATAGAAATGATCCAGGCAGGAACGATAGTGTCGAAATTATCGTTAAATGGTATGGAAGCAATTCAAAATCTAAACTCGTCTTCAAGAAATCCTATTTGTTCAAAGCAACAATGAATTTTGGAATTGTTGCCAATGAATCAATTGATGATGCTTACATTGCGCCACCGGATGATGAAGATTTGACGGATTTTTATAAAAAATGGAAAGGTTTCTTCGATCAGGTTAAGCTGCACTGCTATGTTATAAAAACGTCATCTACCGGAGGCGAGATTAAAATACTTGCTGAAGATGTAGAAATGATAGAAATATAAGTGTTCGACAAAATCTCGTCTCATAAAGAATTACCGCACCATGAAGTATCTTGCATTGATAACAATCATATTGAGTTTTAGTTGTAAGAATAAACACATGGAGAAATGTGATAAAAGCTATTCGATACAGGTCTGGAATATCAATGCTTCACGTGCATTTGTCAATCTGTATGCAATAAGTGAAGATAGTATATCCATTACGTTTTTAGGCGGTGTTGTTGGAGATACTGAAAGAGTGCTATATGGAAAAGCGCTGAGCCAGGAGGAAAGGTTAGACCTTTGTGATTGGTTGGGATCAATTGATATTGATACACTGAAAACAGAGTATATAAATAAGGCAGTTGAAGACGGAAATCAGAAAAAGGTCGAGATTATCCTGGGTTCGAAAACTAAAACTATTTATGTCTCTAATTTTTATCAGAAAGATCTAGGTGAGCTTTTTAATGTAATTAACATGATTGTAAAAGATGAAAGATATAAAATCAGGTACCAAAGTAATTACACCGGATCGGTTTTAATAAGAGGTAAATAGAACAATATATGAAGTTAAATAGGCAGCAGTACGTTTTTATTATTCTTACGTCAATTACGATGATTTTAGGAATGTACATTACGATAATCGGATCTGCGCCGGAAGTAGCTTGTTATGAACGGATCATCGGACACATCAAAACTTTTAGGACATTTGATAAGACTTTATCCTGGAGTTTCTCTTTGGGACTTTTTTTAATGACAGCAACAAGAGCTAATGTAAGTGTTTGGGCATGTCTTATCTTTTTGCTTTTAATGGTTATTCCAGTACTGATTCAAATGGTGATCTATTCTTGTGCCAGCCAGAACTAAAGATGGAGATGCTAACTATCCGTCTCTATGGGCCCATGGTTCTTAGGTATCCAAGCCCCAACCACTAATTCGATAACCTGAGCAAAAGAAAGGCGCTGTCTTCTTTATTTGAATCATAAGCAGGGATGAGATTAATAGCACTCACCCAATGCCCTCGCGGGCGGTGACTATTACCTGTAGCCATCTTGTAAAAGGAAATCAGGTGCGGTCACTCTTCCCCCAATAACTCCTCCAACACCACTGCCTGGTTATGCTCCTCATCCTTCGCAGCATACACCAGCGTTATCTTCTTCTTTCCCCTGGCCAGATCCTGCAGTTCCTCCCAGGCTTCGTTATCCTTCAACTCCTCCCGGTATCTCTTTTTAAATTCCCTCCATTTTGCGGGATCATGCCCGAACCAGGTTCTCAGCTTCGTGGAAGGAGCTACTTCTTTAAGCCACTGGTCAATCTCAGCCGCCTCTTTTTTGATACCCCTTGGCCATAGACGGTCAACGAGAATGCGATAGCCATCTCTCGGGTCAGCAGGGTCATAAGCTCTTTTAATTACAACTTGCATATGTCATGTTGTTTATATTTGCGAATATATCCGGGCCGGGCTACTTGTGGAAGTAACTGCTATATAAAGGCACAATAAATGCGCCATTTAAGTTGACCTGGAAGTACTAACACTCAGTCACTTTGTTAAATTTCCCTTATAACTTTCCCGATAAATCCGTTAAAAACAAGCTTTTACTTAACTTTTGGCCTTAATTCAGCACGGCATATGGCTAACGGAAGCAAATCACCACACATCCTCAATACATCTACCAACCTGCTTGGATTCTGCCTGATTGTGCTGACCTCCATCAAAGTCATGCATTTTAATAATGGTACGCTCATTGACGACAGTACCGGCATTGCCTCCCTGCTTTTAATGGCCAGTTGTTTCCTGTCATTCCTGTCCATGCGGGCGGAAGAGGAGCGGAGAAGCGATCGACTGGAGAAGATAGCGGATTACGTCTTCCTGGTGGCGCTGATCTGTGTGAGTGTTACCATTGTGCTGGTATCCTTTAACCTGATCTCATAAGCGGCGGACTTACCGGTGGTCACAAGCTACTTTACTTTATATAACCATTTTAATATATTTGTTTCTTAAACTAATCGCATATACCTATGACCACTAAGAGTACTGTCCTGTTGACGGGCCTTATCTTCTTTTCATCAATCTTAACTGCACAGGTAAAGAGGGCAATTATTCCGGCATTGGCTCCAGGAGAGCAATACATTTTGAGAAACAATACCATTTCCGACATTCATGAAGACGGTGTGCGTGCCATTAATCAGAATTTTTCGACCAGCTGGTTCCTGCGGGTAATAGGCAAGACAGCGCAGGGAAAGTTGATGATAAGGGCTACTTACATGAAAATCAACCAGCGAACGGAACACCTGTTTACGCATGATCTTACTGGCTTTAACTCAGACGATTTCAAGGAGTTTGTGGTAAAGAGCACAAACGAAGAGTTACACAGGAAGAATGATCAGCTGCGTAAACTGGGGGAGGGAATGCTGGGGAAATCATTTACCGTTTACATCAATTCCGATTGGAGGGTAGATGAGGTAACCGGGGTGGATACGCTTGTCAATATTGCGCTTGACGGTATGGGAGAAGAAGACGCTGCAGTGGCACAAAGCTTCGGAAAATCAACCAGGGTGGCCATTAATAATGAAGAGATCAAAAAAATCTTTGATGGAGCGTTCTCTTATATCCCGGAGGAAGAGGTAGGTGTAGGTGATAAATGGTACAAAGACGACAACCACCATGTGGGATCACTGAGAATAGAGTATACCGTGAAATCTGATAACGGGAGTGAGATGGAGATTGCCGCATCTTCCGCTTCAGCTGTGAATAACGATATTCAGGCGTCTTATTCCAGGAAAGGAACGATTACCGTAGATAGTAAAACAGGCTTGCTGCTGAGTTCTTCTGTGAAGGATGATATGAAACCAAGAGCAGGAAATATTACCAGGTTAGTGGTAAGGACTGTAAAGAATGAGATGCAAAAGAAGTAGCGGATGAATGATGGGTGTGCGATGTAGCTAGATTGCATATTCGGAACCATGTTATGGGAAAATTAATGCCGCTATGGTAGCGGATACCGGGGGGAATCTAAAACTTTCGGTGGGGGCACAAAAAGATTGTAAAGCCGCTCTCTATGGGCGGCTTTGCTTATGTGGCCAGAATAAAAATGAGTTGATCAGACCAGAAACTGGTCGCAGTCATATTGATGAAAGATGGTTAGCGGAGGACTTTTTTCCGGTACATCTGCGAGGTGTATCAATTCCCTTTGAATCACCTGTTCCCTGTGGAGCTGCGCAGTTAACCTACTTTCCCGGTCGGCAGTCCGCAGTATATCCGCTGCAGAGCGGCTTTTCTTCGCAATCCTGGGAGTTTTAGCTGATGGCTGTGGCGCTTTTTTCTGTTCTACCGCAGGTAATACCGGCTCCAGCACTGCAGTTACAAATGCCTGTTCGCTGCTGGCCGTGCCGGCGGACTGAATACCAGTATTGGTACGCAGAAAGCGCAGCTGTAACAGAACGATTGTTGCCGTGGCGCTAACTGGTGCGACGGGCAGCAGAAGGCTATGCTCTTTCTCTCCCAGCCGGACGCAGCTCGCTGCTGACGTGCTGCCAACGCAGGTGTTCTGCTCAAGGTCCATGTCCAGTGCTACTGCCTGAAGTTGTATATAACGGGCATCCTTAGGCGGTTTCAGCCAGTGCTGCCAGTTAGTGGGTAGTTTCACTATCACACTGCCGTTCTGCTGGCGTATAGTGTCTATGCCGCCAATGGTCATAACGGCCTTTTTATTATACCGGAAATCTTTCAGGTGTTGATGTAAAGCAGCGGCAGTGAATACACGTTTGCCCAGGGTGTGCAGGGTATCCTCTCTCAGCGCCGCGTAAACGGCCTTATTGAGCCTGTATACGGTCGTTTCGTCTTGTGCTGGCTGCCATATGCCATTCAAGGCAGAACGGATCGATTTTGCGGCCTTACTGGCCTTCGCGAATTCGCGGCTGCTTTGTTTGCTGGCGGCAGACATACTGTCCGGGCCATACTGAGGCATTCTGCGGCAGAATTGCTTGCCGTTCCGCTCGTAATAGATCAGGTCCCCGACATGGCCGGAAAGTCCCTGTGTAAGTGTATTAAAGTTTTTGGCCATAACATACAATAGATTATTATTCAATTTACGGAAAATTGGGGTTTAATACGCTGATAGTTAACATCTTGTTAGTAAATAGATTTCATTATTCAGGAGGGTTATAAGGCGATTAAGAGAACGGCTGTATACCCCTTAGGACTATTGTAATGCCCCTGTAAATCACTTGTAAGTGAGAGGCGTATTTGCACTTCCATAGGATATCAATAGGACTTGACCTGGACTTGATCGAAGGAGGAATCAGTAGAAGGATATTCCTGGGTAGATTTTGCCTGTAAGCCATATTTTGATAAGCGTTACTACATGTATAAAGCTTCTTCGGAAACGAAATAGAAAAAAATATCTGCTGCGTAAAGACATTAGCGTTTCGGTATCTTTGCCCTTAAACGTCTCGACTAATTTTATGAAAAAGATATTCCTTGCCACATTGTTGTTAACGTCATATTTCCTTCCTGCATTTAGCCAGAACGGAACTGCTGAGTACCAAAAACTTATTTCTGATTTCATCACCTGTGTAAATCGACATAATAAAGAAGTATTATCTAAGAAGATCGTTTATCCTTTAAGAAGAGAGTATCCTCTTCCCCCGATAAAAAACAAACAGGAGTTTTTAAGCAGGTATAATGAAGTCTTTGACGACTCACTTGTTACAATGATCACCACCTCTGCCCCTGACAAGGACTGGTCAAAAATGGGGTGGCGCGGGTTAATGCTGAACCACGGACAGCTGTGGCTGAACGAAGAGGGAAAACTGATCGCGGTAAATTATCAGTCGGCTGTTGAGCGTAAAAAGAGAGCTCTCCTGATAGAGAAGGAGAGGAGCCTGGTACATTCGTCTCTGAAAGGATTTAAACGGCCTGTTTGCCTGATAGAAACAGGTAAGTTCAGGATCAGGATTGATGAGATGGGCGACGGGCATTACCGTTACGCTTCCTGGGGCCTGAAAAATAAACAGAGCGATAAACCTGACCTCATCATAGAAAACGGAGAATTCATACCCGAAGGTACCGGCGGTAACCACAGATATGAATTCAAAACCAACGGCTATGTATATAACTGCTCCGTCACCGTACTGGGAGCGGAACTTGATGGACCACCGGCAGAGCTGATCATTTACAAAGGAGAAAAGGAGATTTTATCTCAAGCTGCTACAATAGCGGAATGAGATAAATCATCTGGCTGCTGCTGGCCTGATTGAGAGCGCCTTCTCTAATTCCTGATCAATTCCTTTACTAAAAGACTCAAATGAGGGCTTGATAGCAAAGTCCGGGATCACACCATGCCCGGGAATCCCCTTATGTACAGCCAGATTAAATTTAAGGATAGGAATGGAGATGCTGAGCTTTGTTGCCGGTAGGGTAAGTTCCAGCATTGTTCCGCTAGTATTGCCATAATAGCCGCCACCGGTTTCCTGTCCGATAAAAACAGCATTTGTATGCTCGCGTAAAAGACTGCAGAATTCTGCTCCTCCGGAGTATGTCCAGCCACTTGTGAGGATATACAGATGACCTTTGAAAGGATGAGATCTTGGAGGCATCGGGATATAGAGCCCTTTTTTACGAAGTATTCTTCCATTGCTGGTCAGCTCATTTTCTTCATGCAATTCATTATATAGCCCTATTCGATCGCTATCCGTGGCATAGTCTGTATGATTAATGAAACTGAATTCAAATCGGGATAATTCCACACTATCATATTTGATATACGGCTGATCGGTGAGCCAGGAGAAGAGATAGTCCTCATTCCCTTCGGAACCACCGCCATTTTCACGCATGTCAATGATCAGGGTTTCCGTGTTATCCTTTAAAAGGATATTAAAACAGGAGTCTGTAAACTTGCGGAAATCCATATTATGCTTGCGAAATCTGCTGTTGCTGAAGGTATTAAAGGTCAGCCGCGCGATATTTCCGGCAAGATACCGAAATGATGCAGGCAGTTCGCTGGTATCCTGATGATAGGTGCTGTTGACTTTTGTTTCAATTACCTTAAGGGCTTGATATGTTACAGCCCTTACCTGCACTGTTTGCTGTTTTCCGTTTGAAGGATTCATTACCGTCATATCGAAACTTTCCGGCTGACCAATCACCTTGGCATATTCAATAGCAAATCGGATCCCATCCAGGAAGGCAATCTTGGAGCTTAAAATATTACCATCAGATCCGAAGGTCTGATAGATCTTTTCTTTGATTGCGGAAACGGGCACCCGATTGATGGCTATGACACGGGCGCCTTTGAGAGAATGCCCGGAAACAGTATCGTTTAAAATGAATGTATCGTCGCCGGAATTGAGTACAGACAAGGGCATAAACTTTCCTTGTTGCTGTAGAAAGGTTTTCAGGTCATCTGAAAGGCTGATGTCGCAATGGTCTTCTTTCGTAATAGCCACTATCGGGGAGACGATGTTATAGAACTGGAATCCGTTCATGCTATCCTGTATCATGGCACGCCGGGCGGCTACCAGGCTGTCAAATGATCTTGCGGTGGTATACCAGTATATGCCGGTATGTGCCTCTTTCAGGCTGTTAACAAGCAGGTCAAAATCAGCTAAAAGCGCCTTTGCAGGATATTTGGGCAGGGATGTAAATGCAGCTGAAGTGAACGCATTCTCCTGTTTTGAAGGTTGATTGCAAGATAGGAAGATGAAGGCAAGGATAAAATGAAAGATGTACTTTCTCATCTGGTAAAGCATGGTAATATTAAGGTACGGGATATAAAATAGGCTGATTTTATCAGATTCCAATAAATTAATCCGAACCATTGAGTAAAGAAGTATGACAAGGAAGACGACGTATGTATACTATACTCTTTACAACTTCATCAGACCCTTAGGTAAAGAATTTGACAAAGAAGACAAAGTATGTATTTCGCATTCCTTGCAACTTCGTCAGATATAAAAAAGGGAAGGCGTTCATTTCGAACGCCTTCCCCCGGACATGGATGTGATAAATCAGAAAGGAATGTTAATTTCTTTATAATTACTGCTTCACTATTTTCAACCGGTATTGCCCCTCATCTACAACTACAATATACACGCCTCTTGTCCATAGGTGGGCGTCTATTTTCCTGCCTGCCTGGAACTGCGGATTAAAGTAGATCTGCCGGCCGGAGAAATCAAAGATCCTGACGGCATGATTGCCCGGAGGCAGGCCTAATAACTGGCTGCTTTCCTGTACGGGGTTAGGCGCCAGCCGTACGGGCTGTACCACATCGTTGGTACTGGTGACGACAGGTACTGCCGGAGAAGCTTTAATACGTGCAGCAGGGAAAGAGAATTTGACCACTTTACTGAAGAAGCGCCTGTTATCATGTGTCAGCATGTTGAGGCGGTAATAAACGGTGCCCGTCAGCGTAGCGGTATCCCGGAAGCTGTAAGAGCGGGTAGTGGTAGAATTGCTGGCTGCATTGACGGTGCCGATAGCCTGCCATGTCAGGGTGTCACGGCTGCGTTCTATGGTAAAGTTCTTCGTGTTCTTCTCTGCACTGGTCGTCCAGTTGAGCTGTGCTTTAGACTGCTGCAAAGTAACCGTAAAGGTGGCGACCCTGAATGGCTGAGTATACATGGTATCAGGCATCCCTTTTACCACGGCGCTGAAGAAATGGAGGTTGGTCGTGGTGACCATGTTCAGCCGGTAATATTGCAAGCGATAATAAACAGTGGAGTCAAGGAAGTTGTAGAAGCGGGATCCAGGGTAGTTACCTGCCGCAGCTAAGGTACCTACAACATTCCAGTTCAGTGAATCACTGCTGTGTTCTATGATAAATTGTTTTGTACTCTTCTCGTTGTTACTATACCAGAGTATCTGCAGCTTATCCTTGCTCTGTTGTACCTGGAGATTGGTAATGTTGAAATAGGTATTAGTGCCATAGGCTGTATCCGGCATACCAGATTTAATGCTGCTGTAGATATAATGTGTGTCTGCGACAATAACATCCAGCCTGTAGAACTGTTTCACTTTGCGGATGACGGTATCCAGATAAGTATATGATCTTCCGGTACTGTCATTACCCGTCGCAGTGACTGTAGCAAGGGCACTAAAGTTCACTGAGTCTGTACTTCGCTGTACCAGGAAACGCTTCACATTCTTTTCATAAGCTGTGCTCCAGTTCAGCTGTAGTTTATTGGTATTGTTCGTAACGGTAAAGCTGTTCAGTACAACAGGTACCTGTGGTGGTGGCGGAGTACCCCAGGCCGTATCCGGCATGCCGGATTTAATGCTGCTGTAGATATAATGTGTGTCTGCCACGATCACATCCAGCCTGTAGAACTGTTTCACTTTACGGATGACGGTATCCAGATAAGTATATGATCTTCCGGTACTGTCATTACCTGTCGCAGTGACGGTAGCGAGGGCACTGAAATTAACAGAGTCTGTGCTGCGCTGTACCAGGAACCGTTTCACATTCTTTTCATAAGCCGTGTTCCAGTTTAGCTGCAGTTTATTGGTGCTGTTTGTAACGGTAAAGCTGTTCAGTACAACAGGTACAGGTGGTGGTGGCGGAGTGCCGTTACAGAGTGCCTGTGGAATACCTCTGGCAACAACCCTCGTGTATAGTACATAGTGCCCCGAATCGTTGAAGTGAATGCCATCTCCATAGCTGTAGGCCCACTTGATGGAATCATTCGGCTGGTTCATGCCTGTCCAGAAATCAATGGACTTGTCGCCGAAGTAAGAGATGGTCCAGTCGCGCATTGTCTTGAGATTAGCGACCATCGACGCGGTATAATCATTACGTGGCTGGGTGGTGCTGACCCAGACTTTAACATTTTGTGCAGTAGCTAAGCTGATAACGCGCTGGTAATTGGCTTGCTGTTCTGCCAGGGTATAACCCCGGCCAACGTCGTTGGTGGGTAGATTAATAATGATAGCATCAGGCTGCAGCGATAGTGCTTTGGTAATGTTATGCGCAGTATCAGGGGCAGGCCGGTCAGTTGGTGGAACATAACCGGTTGGATTAATGTGGTAGGTAGTATAACCACCTACGGCCAGGTTGTAGACCTGGTAATTGGCGTTAATGCTTTTCAGATATTGAGTATAAAGGGCTACCCACCCGTGATTGGGTGTTGCACCCATTCCCTCTGCCGTGGAGGAGCCTAAGACGACAATACGGTAGGGTGTGGTGCAACTCTGTGCATAAGTAAAATTGCTGTAAATGGTTAGAAGCGTGAGTAGAATTAGTGTTCGCATAGTTCAGGATTTAAGGAGTTAAGCAGATGAAGAATGCCATGTCAATGCGTAGGATCGCAAATTATTGGTGTGCACGCTTGTTCTGAGGTCGGGTATTCGGAAAGGAAAAATTTGAATGCAGTGTATCCGGAAAGGAAAAATCTGAGCTAAGGTTTGGGTGCTCGGGGTAATTAGGTTGATACTAAAGTTAATGAAAAAAGGTCAAAATGACGATAAATAGTTGATCAAGATAAAAACGTGTAGCAGGCCTATTTTTCCCACCTCCGCAGCAGGCCTGCTGCTTTTTCATCAGTCTGGTTTTCCTGTGAAGGAATAGCGTCTGCAGGCAGGTGCAAAAAAGAGTGCTCCGGATACCGAAGCACTCTTACTTAAGGGTTATGGAAAATGGTTAAATGGTTACTATTTCTTTGCAGGTATTACTTTACCAGTTCTGAAGTGTTCACCTACATTTAATCTGTACAATAATACGTCTCTGTAAGGAGCAGGTACATTATATTCGATCGTATGCTGAGTTCCCTTGTCAACCCTACCATAGTTGAGCTGACCGATATTCTGACCAAGCACATTGTAAACTTCCAGTTTAACCTGTCCGCTCACTGGTGCAACGAAACGGAATATCACCTTATCATTGTATGGGTTCGGGAATACTGTCACATTCAATGTAGTCTCATCACCCTGTGCTGCTACCTTCGGATCTGTGGCAGGAGCTACCGCTGTTACGCCGGATACTTTCAAAGTAGTGATACCTGAAGAGCTCTTCCAGCCAACGAGGACTGCACATTTATCAAATGCGTTGTTAATCGCATCTACCGCTTTACTTACATCTCCAATAGCTACTCCTGCAACGGTCTGTCCGCCGAGATACATATTGGCCAGTTCATACAGGCCAGCTACGTTGGCTTTGCCGACAGATTTCAGGTAGTTCACTACGCTAGGTGGCAGAGCGAACTTGCTAACTGTTGTAGTCGGCGTGTTGCTACCGCAAGCGGTCAGTTTCGCTGTCAGTACTGTGTCGCCGTCAATTGTCACACCCTGCAGCGTTGCACTCAGCTGCATATTAAAGAACAGTGACATTGTCTGAGCCAACAGTACATTGTTGATCTTTCCGTAGTTAGTAGCAGTTGTCAGTATCGGTACATTGGCCCATGTATTTGTCTTACTGAAGGTTGCGTATCCTTTCAGTGCTACTGGTGTACCACCGCCAGGCAACATCTTGAAGATATTGTCATTGGTGATGTCACCGAGGAACAGTGTAAAGAACTTACCAGTGGCTTTCAGTCCAAAGATAACAGAGTCGCCAGGCTGTGCATCAACTGCAGCACTCATGAGCTGTTTAGCAGTCGCTGATGTGCCGGATGGAGTACACGCAGAACCATTCACGTTGCCGTAGAATCCCTGTGTATAAGCACAGAAGGTACCCAGGCAGCATGGAACAGTAACAACCTGTTCAACTGTTACACTATTGTTACATTTATCTTTTGCTGTCCATGTGCGGATATACCTGAACGGACAAGTTGTACCTTCTTTCCTGTCTTCGTAGGTAACTATTACAGTACCACAATTATCTGAGAAAGTAGGTTTGCCAAATACAACAGGAGATATACAGAGTATGGTCGTATCATTAGGTTTGTAAGTTACGACAGGCTTGATATCATCCTTGATATTGATCACCTGGCTTACAGAATCACTATTGCCACATACATCAGTGAATACCCACTTACGGGTAATAGTAGAGTCACATGCAGTACCAGTACCGGTTGCACTGTATACAGGTGTCACATCGCCGTTGCAGTTGTCTGTAGCAGTCGGTTTAGGAACACCAGGTATGTCTTTGAGACACTGTACATTGACAGTCTTTTCAAAGCCTGCTGTTATAACCGGCTTCACATCGTCGTTAACGGTGATCAGCTGTTTCAGTGTATCAGAAGTATTTCCACATGCATCCTCAGCCCACCACTTACGGATGACCTTGAATTTGTTCACGCAGGTACTGTCTATCACTTTCTGTTTGAAATAAACAGTTGGTTCACCGCAATTATCAGTAGCACTGATCTTTGCAGCTTCAGGAATATCCTTACTGCATGTCACGTTCACATCATCGGCAGTACCGGAAAGCACAGGCTTAGTATCATCCTTGATGTTGATCACCTGAGTTACGGAGTCACTATTGCCGCATGCGTCTGTGAATATCCACTTCCTGGTAATAGTAGAATCACATGCAGTACCACTGCCTGTTACGCTACAATCGGCCGGAATGTCGCCATCACAATTGTCAGTAGCAGTCGGTTTAGGTGGAGCAGGTACATCTTTCAGACATTGTACATTTATTGCCTTTTCAAAGTCTGCAGTTATTACCGGCTTCACATCGTCGTAGACGGTGATGACCTGAGTTAAGGTGACAGAAGTATTTCCACATGCGTCCTTAGCCCACCACTTGCGAATCACCTTGAATTTATTCACGCAGGTGCTGTCTACTGTTTTCTGGCTGAAGTAAACAACCGGTGCTATGTCACAGTTATCAGTAGCCTTGACATCTGCTGGTGCAGGGATGTCTTTGCTGCATGTAACGGTCATATCATCAGTATTGCCAGACCTTACAGGCTTAATATCATCCTTGATATGAATCACCTGTGTCACAGAGTCAGTATTACCGCATGCGTCTGAGAATATCCACTTGCGGGTAATAGTAGAATCACATGTAGTACCGCTGCCTGTTTCACTGTATACCGGCTCGATATTGCCGTCACAATTATCAGTTGCAGTCGGTTTAGGCACGGCAGGCAGGTCTTTCAGGCACTCTACACTGACGGTCTTTTCAAAGTCTGCAGTTATTACAGGCTTCACATCGTCATTAACGGTAATGAGCTGCGTTAATGTATCGGAAATATTGCCACATGCATCTTCAGCCCACCATTTACGGATCACCTTGAACTTGTTCACGCAGGTGCTATCTATCACTTCCTGGATGTAGTGAACAGCTGGTTTCAGATCGCAATTATCAGTAGCGCTGATATCTGCAACAGCAGGAATGTCTTTGCTGCAGCTTGCGTTCACGTCGTCAGCAGTGCCGGAAAGTACCGGTTTAGTATCGTCCTTGATATTGATCACCTGTGAAACGGAGTCACTGTTACCACATGCATCAGTGAATACCCACTTACGGGTAATGCTGGAATCACATGCCGTACCGCTGCCGGTTTCACTGTATACCGGTGTAACATCGCCATTGCAGTTGTCTGTTGCAGTTGGCTTAGGCAGTGCGGGTATGTCTTTCAGACACTGTACATTGACGGTCTTGTCAAAGTCGGCTGTTATTACCGGTTTGACATCATCATTCACTGTGATCACCTGTTTCAGTGTGTCAGCAGTATTGCCACAGAGGTCTGTAGCCCACCATTTACGGATGATCTTAAACTTATTGACACAGGTGCTGTCTACAACATCTCTGCTTGTCTGGACCTTCAGTTCGGCCGTACAGTTGTCAGTTACTCCGACGGTAGGAGGCGCTGGTACATCTTTCGCACAGGCGACATTTGCACCGGCAACGTCTCCGTTGAGTACTGGTTTGATCGTATCCTTGATATCTACATCAAGGTAGCACGTGTCCTTACGTTTTAAGTCAGGCGTTGTAACGATGAGGCGGAGCCGGTATGCGCCACACTTAGCTGCGGCGTCTATCAGCACCTTCTGGGTATTATTAACGCCGTTGATGGTACCATCTCCTGTCAGTACAGACCACAGGTAAGAACCTACCAGTGAAGGATCCGGGCCGGTATACTGATTCTGAGAACCAGGACATACGGGGCTCGGACCATCAATACCACAAGGCGCCTTCGGATGTTCATTGACGGTGATAACAACTGTATCAAGGTCAGAACATTTGCCATCATCTGCCTTTACAACAAACTGGAATACGCCAGTAGTTGTCGGTGTGAAGTCCGGATTAGCAATGTTAGGATTACTCAGCCCTGTGACCGGCGTCCAGGTAAAGGTATACGTACCGGTACCTCCTGTAGCGGAGGCAGAGAGGTGCGCAACATCAAGATTGGTAATGGTCTGGTCACTGCCGGCATTAACAATTACCTGGGAGATAACAACGGATGCACCAGGATTGGTATGGCTGTTGATATAACAGGTATCTTTCAGCCCTTCCCGGGTAACAATCAAACGGAGATTGAAAGAGCCTGGCGTAAATGCGGCGCCTATTGGCACTACGTCAATGGTGCCTAATGTCGGATTGACAATCTTCGCACCTGCTGTATTAGCGCCTATAATGCTCCAGGCATAAGTAAGACCAACTGAATCATCAACCGTTGCTACATATGTCAGTTTCGTTGTTTCGGCACAGCCGTTAAGAGGTCCGGTGACTTCGCATTTAGGAGGAATGAAAACAGCATCTGTCTTCAGTGACCTGTCCTGATTACCTATACTGACATCAGATCCATTAATGATCCACTTCTTCAGGCTCATATGGTAAGGAGAACCACTGATTGCGCTCGCAGAATTGGGCGCATGTGTAACAGGGTCTCTTCCCCAGTCTACAACGCTGGCAATGTGACCACCCCAGGCCAGTATGGCGGTTTCTTTAAGCGCTTTAAAAGTAATATTGACCACAGTTTCTGAACTGGCTGCAGTCAGGCTACCTTGTGAAGCATAGGTAATAGTCAGCAGATCCACATTGTACCCTGTGAGTTCCCGCTCGCCAGAGGGCAATGTGTTAAAGCTGGTGGTAGGTTGTCCTGCCATCGGTGATCCCGCACTTGACGGCGCAGGGATTGCAAGGACATCCGTGGTAGTAAAATAGGATACCGGTTGAGGTGCGTTGAGCAATGGGTTCACCGTTTCCGGAGCATGCCCAAAAACAGTGTGAGGACTCAGGCGCTGGTAATGCGTCAGATAATCCAATGCCTGTTTGCTTCCGCTCCGGACATCGAATCCAATCACCAGTGTATATGTCTGGTTGACGACAAGACCCGTAAGGATAGCACGGTACGGGACCGAGTAGCCTTCAAGGAAATGCGCCTGATTGGAATTAAGATTACCGTTCACCCAGTCAACGGGGCTTGTTGGCGCACTCGCCTGCTCATTGGCGCCCTGGTCGAGGTTGGCCGATTGTGCGTAAGCCGTTAGTTGAAGAAATAATAGTAGCGGGAGGACCAGCGTAGTGAGCGCTCGCGATCTTTGTACAGCACCCCGCAAAATGCAAAAGAGTAAACATACAGCATGCATAGAGGTAAGGTTTGTTTTGGTTGATGGATAAAGTTTCCCCGGCAATACGTATCAGTGCGTACTGCTGCTGTTGATTTCATTTCATGTAGGTGGATAAAACTCCCGCTAATACGTATTCTTTCAACGCGTATTGGAGTTGGCTAATTAATAGGGAATAACATGCAACCGGAAAAGGTATAAGAGTACTCTCGTATAATGACACTTTATAATGGTGGTTTTAATCGCTTAAAGCACTCCCGCATCTTTTGATGGCATCCAGACAGATTATCTTATAGAACGTGGCTAAAAAAATGTGAAGAAAGCAAGTTGGTCATTTTGGATATCCCCTTTGTAAAAACAGGGATTCATTCCAATTGCAAAGTTCAAGTTGTTTTCTATGAAAACCAAATAAAAATTGTTAAGATGGTAAAAAAATAACTAAAAATGTATACTATATCGTTATAGCTGGCTTATTTCTCTTACCGCCTCCTGAGAAAATTTGCAGAGGATGTCTTTTGAAGACACCCTCTGCAAGTATGGATGGTATTAGAAAAGGATTCATCGCTTATTCTTTGGCATGTATCGCTTTACCAGTCTTAAAGAGATCACCTACGCTTAATCTGTACAATAGTACATCTCTATGGATGACAGGTACATTGTATTCGATTGTATGCTGCGTTCCCTTGTCCACCATGCCATAGTTGAGTTGACCAATCTGTTGACCGAGGAGGTTGTACACTTCCAGTTTAACCTTTCCACTGATAGGTGCAATGAAGCGGAATATCAGTTTATCACGGTACGGATTCGGGAATACAGTGACGTTCAACTTCACTTCTTCTATTACTGGTTCCATTGCTTTTGGATCATTCATGGAAAGCGTTGTGGTAGATACCTTGACAGTAGATATAGCTGATGATCTGGTCCAGCCAACGAGGGTTGCGCATTTATCGAAGGCATTGTTAATCGCATCTACCGCTTTGCTTACGTCTCCAATAGCTAGTCCTGCTACTGTTTGTCCTCCTAGATACATATTCGCCAGTTCATAGAGGCCTGATACATTGGCTTTACCGGCTGACTTCAGGTAGTTGACTACCGCTGGCGGTAAGATATACTTATTAACGGTTGTACCTGGCGTGTTGCTGCCACATGCGGTCAGTTTCGCTGTCAGTAGTGTATCGCCGTCTATTGTCAGGTTCTTCAATGTTGTAGTCACGTACATATTAAAGAACAGGGACATTGTCTGGGACAGCAGCACATTATTGATCTTTCCGACATTGTTGCTGGTGGTCAGCAGTGGCACATTACCCCATGTATTGGTCTTGTTAAATGTAGCGTAGCCTTTCAGTGCTGATGGAGTACCGCCTCCAGGTAACATCTTGAAGATGTTATCATTGGTGATATCGCCCAGGAACAGTGTGAAGTACTTACTGGTGGCTTTCAGACCAAAGATGACGGAATCACCGGCCTGTACATCGACAGCAGCACTCATGATCTGTTTCGCAGTGGTTGATGTACCGGATGGGGTACATGCACTACCATTCGTGTTACCGTAGTAACCCTGCGTATAGCTACAGAAGGTAGCCTGGCAGCAGGAGACAGTGACGGCTTGTTCTACAGATACGCTATTGTTACACTTGTCTTTCGCTGTCCATTTGCGGATATATCTGAATGGACAAGTTGTTCCTTCCTTCCTGTCTAAGTAAGTGACTGTTACAGCGCCACAATTGTCTGAGAAGACAGGTGTACCAAATACTACAGGAGATGCGCATGGTACTGTCACGTCTGCCGGCTTGTAAGTGATTACTGGTGCGGTAATATCCTTGATCAGGATGAGCTGCATGACGGAGTCTTTATTGCCGCATGCATCCGTGAATACCCACTTGCGGGTCACCAGAGAGTCGCATGAACAGCCTATACCTTTCTGAGTGAATACCGGCTGAATATTGCCGCTGCAATTGTCTGTTGCAGTTGCTGATGGAGCAGCAGGTATGTCTTTCTGGCATTGTACATATACAATCTTATTGAAGTTCGCTGTTATTACCGGCTTCACGTTGTCGTAGACGGTGATCAGCTGGGTTAGGGTATCTGAAGTGTTACCACAGACGTCTTTAGCCCACCATTTACGGATCACCTTGAACTTATTGACACAAGTACTGTCATATACCTTCTGGTTGAAATAGACAACCGGTTTGATGGTGCAATTGTCGGTAGCAGTGAGGCCTGCCGCAGCCGGGATGTCTTTGTAGCATGCAACGGTTATGTTGTTTGTACTGCCGGACAGTATTGGTTTAATATTGTCCTTAATATTAATGATCTGTGTTACTGAATCTTTATTACCACATGCGTCGGTGAATACCCACTTGCGGGTGATGGTAGAGTCACAGGCAGAGCCGCTGCCGGTTTCGCTGTATACAGGCTGGATATCGCCGTTGCAGTTGTCTGTGGCTGTTGGTTTAGGAGCCGCAGGAATATCTTTCAGGCATTGTATATTGACCGCCTTATCGAAGCCTGCAGTTATTACCGGTTTGACATCGTCGTTGATGGTGATCAGCTGTTTTAAGGTATCGGAAGTGTTACCACATGCATCCTTTGCCCACCACTTGCGGATCACTTTGAGCTTATTGACACAGGTGCTGTCAAGTACTTTCTGGCTGAAATAGACAACTGGGTTTACGGTGCAATTATCAGTAGCACTGATGTTTGCTGTAGCCGGGATGTCTTTGTAACATGTGACGTTCACGTCGTCAGCAGAACCAGACAGTATTGGCTTGATATTATCCTTGATATTGATAACCTGAGTCACAGAGTCACAGTTACCACATGCGTCAGCAAATACCCACTTACGAGTGATGGTAGAATCACAAGCAGAACCGCTGCTGGTTTCGGTGTATATTGGCTGTACATCACCGTTGCAGTTGTCTGTAGCAGTTGGTTTAGGAGCAGCAGGGATGTCCTTGAGGCACTGTACGTTGACAGTCTTATCAAAGTCTGCTGTAATAACTGGCTTCACATCGTCATGAACGGTGATGAGCTGCGTTAAAGTGTCGGAAGTATTGCCACATGCATCCTTAGCCCACCATTTACGGATTACCTTGAAGTTGTTGATGCAGGTACTATCTATAGTTTCCTGGCTGAAATGAACGCCTGGTGTTACATCGCAATTGTCAGTAGCGG
>NZ_FNBN01000011.1:0-17974 GCF_900102545.1 Chitinophaga filiformis
TTGCAGTCACATAGTATTTACCAGGTGCTGTTACACTGATCGGATTCTGACCTGCTGCATTGCCCGTCCATGTGAACGTAGTATTAGCGGTAGTTGAAGATGCCGTCAGATTTACACTAGTAGTGTTACATGTCAGCACTGCCGGTGTAGCGATCGTCAGGGTCGGCTTACTGATATCCTGAACCACAGTCACACTATCAGTCTTAATACAACCATTCGAAGCAGTTGCAGTCACATAGTATTTACCCGGAGCTGTTACACTGATCGGGTTCTGACCTGCTGCCCTACCCGTCCATGTAAACGTAGTATTAGCAGTAGTAGAAGATGCCGTCAGATTTACACTAGTAGTATTACATGTCAGTACAGCAGGTGTAGCGATCGTCAGGTTCGGTTTGGAAATATCCTGAGTCACGGTCACGCTGTCTGTCTTAATACAACCATTCGCAGATGTAGCTGTCACATAGTATTTACCCGGCGCAGATACACTGATTGGATTTTGACCTGTCGCATTACCAGTCCAGGTGAACGTAGTATTTGCAGTAGTAGATGATGCCGTTAAGTTTACACTTGTTGTATTACAGGTCAACACAGCAGGCGTAGCTATAGTCAGGTTCGGTTTAGTAATATCCTGCGTAACAATTACACTGTCTCTGGTAGTACATCCATTCGCAGCAGTAGCAGTCACATAATATTTACCCGGCGCATTAACACTCACCGGATTCTGACCAGCACCAAATCCTGTCCATGTCAGCGTTGTATTCGCTGTTGAAGAAGCAGCCGTTAAGTTTACAGCCGTATTCGTACAAGTCAATACCCCCGGCTGTGTTACCGTCAGATTCGGCTTATCAATGCTTTGCAGTACCGTAACGGAAGCCGTGCTCGTACATCCATTTACAGGATTCCTCACAGTCAAAGTATACGTTCCCGCAACACTTACCCCCGGATTCTGCAGTGCAGAGGTAAAATTCCCGGGTCCGGACCAGCTATAGGTAACACCAGATGTAGCAGAGTTACCAGACAATACAACCGTCGGAGATACACAGGTCAGCGGACCGCTCACTTCCGCAGTTGCTCCAGGTGAGAAATTGTTCTGAACAACTGTCACCGTATCCTTCCCTGTACAACCAGTTGAGGAATTCGTAACAGTCAGTATATAATCACCTGGTGCCGTCACAGCAGGATTCTGCACAGAAGAAGTAAACCCTGACGGACCACTCCAGCTATAACTCACATCGCTCGTATTTGAACTACCCGACAATGTAACCGAAGGTCTCGCACAAGTCAGCGTATCGCGTACCGTGGCAGTAGCAGTCAGCGTCCCTGTAGGCGTACCCGTCACCTTCACATTATCTATATAATAGAACTCATCGGTACCTGTAGCCCTGGCTCTGATCACCAGCTGAAGGCTACTGCCGCTTAAACCTGCTACGGACACATAAGTATAAGTGGTTGAATGGCCATTGATGTCAGACTTCCGCTCAGCATACAATACCTCTGATCCACCATTCAATTTATAATAGAAACGAAGGTAATCAGCATAGACGCCTGATTCGTTCATCACAGCGCCACCAGTCACAGAACTTCTCGCATTAGCAGAGATACCAACACCGGCTTTACCACTGATGTCAATCACACCTGAAGTCCAAACACTTTCACCACCGGTACCCTGACCACTTATTTTGAACTCATTGTTAGCTACTGCAAAAGTACTACCGGAAGGCGTCTGTGTAGACCAAGCAGTGCTGCCGTTATCAACAGTAGTTCCATTACCCAGTGTAAAGTCTTCTAACCACAGGGTAGCAATGGTAGACCCCAAACTGGTTACAGTAACCGTAGCGGTATTCTTACAACCATTTACAGGATCTGTAACGGTCAGGGTATAAATACCCGCAACACTCACCACTGGATTCTGTAACGCAGACGTAAACCCATTAGGGCCAGTCCAGCTATAAGTTACATTGGCAGTTTCAGAGCTTGCAGATAAAGTCACAGTGGTAGCGCCACAACTCAGCGGACCACTTACACCAGCATTGGCAGTTGGTACCGCAGTATTGGCAATAACAGTCACGGTATCCTTCGCAGCACAACCTGTTGAAGCATTCGTAACCGTCAATATATAATCGCCGGCAGCTGTCGCCGCAGGATTCTGTGACGTAGAAGTAAACCCTGAAGGACCAGTCCAGCTATACCCAACCCCACTTGCATTCGAGCTACCGGTCAATGTAACCGAAGTCCTTGCACAGGTCAGCGTATCTTTTACAGTTGCAACTGCAGTAAGATCTCCCGTAGGCGTACCAGTCACCTTCACATTATCTACATAATAGAACTCATCGGTACCGGTTGCCCTGGCCCTGATCACCAGCTGAAGACTATTACCATTCAACCCTGCTACAGATACATAAGTATAAGTAGTGGAATGACCATTAATATCAGACTTACGCTCTGCATACAGCACCTCTGATCCGCCATTCAATTTATAATAGAAACGAAGGTAATCAGCATACACACCTGATTCATTCATCACAGCACCACTGGTTACGGAGCTTCTTGCATTAGCAGAGATACCTACACCCGTTTTACCACTGATGTCTATTACACCCGAGGTCCATACACTCTCACCACTGGTACCCTGACCACTTATTTTAAACTCATTATTAGATACAGAGAAAGTGCTACCGGAAGGAGTCTGCGTAGACCATGCCGTGCTGCCATTATCGGCAGTCGTTCCATTGCTCAGCGTAAAGTCCTCCAACCACAATGTAGCATTGGTAGATCCAAGGCTGGTCACCGTAGTAGTGGCTGTATTCTTACAACCATTCGCAGGGTCTGTAACGGTCAATGTATAGTTACCTGCAACGCTTACCACAGGATTCTGTAACGCAGACGTGAACCCATTAGGACCAGTCCAGCCATAAGTTGCACCTGCAGTTTCAGAACTGGCAGATAAGGTCACAGTGGAAGCAGCACAACTCAGCGGACCACTCACCCCGGCAGACGCAGTTGGTACCGCGGTATTTGCAATAACTGTCACGGTGTCTTTCGCCGTACAACCGCCTGAAGAACTTGTAACCGTCAATATATAATTACCGGCAGTTGTCACCGCAGGGTTCTGTACTGATGAAGTAAAGTTACCCGGACCACTCCAGGCATAACTAACGCCACTTGAATTTGAAGCGCCAGACAAATTCACAGAAGTGTTGGCACAGGTCAGCGTATCTGATACAGATGCAGTTGCCGTCAGACTACCGGAACTTGACTTATCGGCACCAGTCAGCTTCACGTTGTCGAAGTAATAACGCTCGGTACTATTCGAGTTCCTTGCCCGGATAATTACCTGGAGCGTATTACCGTTCAACGCAGCAGAAGCAATACTGATTCTTGCAGTACCACTGGTGCTCGTACCAATACCTGCGATATCATTATACACAAGCACTTCTGCCCCACCATTCAATTTATAATACACGCTGATATAATCGTCATCTTCAAACAGGTCATTGCTTCCCGGCGTTTCGCTTTTCAGATCCGCACTAATCACTACATCACTCTTACCGGAAATGTCAATCACACTGGAACTCCATTTCGCTTCCGCAGCGGCATCATATGTAACCTTAAACTCATTGCTCTGTACAGAAACAGTACCCGCGCCGGTGCTTTCCAGTGACCAAGCCGTACTGCCGTTATCTGCAGTAGTGCCATTCGCCAACGTGAAGTCTTCCAGCCAGAATGCAGCAGGAGCCGAAGAGGTACCTCCGGATACCTGTACAGTCGCTGAAGCAGTACATCCATTTCCAGCACTCTTCACCGTAACAGTATAAGTGCCTGCAACACTTACAGAAGGATTCTGTAATGTAGACGTAAACCCACCAGGACCAGTCCAGCTATAAGTTACACCCGCAGTCTGAGAACTGGCTGACAAGGTCACACTGGAAGCTGCGCAACCCAGCGGACCACTTACACCAGCTGATACAGTTGGCACTGTCGTATTTGAATTAACAGTCACAGTAGCGCTTGCAGTACAACCCGTTGATGGATCTGTAACGGTCAATGTATAAGTACCACCAACTGTCACTGCGGGGTTCTGTACGGATGAAGTAAAGCCATTCGGCCCACTCCAGCTGTAACTGGCCCCACTCGCATTTGAACTGCCCGACAAAGTCAGGGAAGTCCTGGTACAGGTAAGCGTATCTGCTACAGATGCGGTAGCGGTCAGGCTGCCTGAACTGGCCTTATCAGCGCCTGTCAGTTTCACGTTATCAAAGTAGTACCGTTCGGTATTACTCGAATTCCTTGCCCTGATGATCACCTGTAAGGTGCTGCCATTCAAAGCCGCTGAAGCAATGCTGATCCTGGCTGTACCACTGGTACTTGTGCCAATACCCGCTGCATCATTATATACCTGCACTTCGGCGCCACCATTCAGTTTATAAAATACCCTGATATAGTCATCATCTTCAAACAAATCACTGCTGCCCGGCGTCTCACTACGCAGGTCCGCAGATATCACTACATCACTCTTACCGGAAATATCGATCACACCTGAACTCCATTTCGCTTCCGCCGCCGCATCATAAGTAACTTTAAATTCATTGCTCTGTACAGAAACAGTACCCGCACCGGTACTTTCCAGGCTCCAGGCAGTACTGCCATTATCAACAGTAGTGCCATTCGCCAAAGTAAAATCCTCCAGCCAGAAAGCAGCAGGAGCAGATGTTCCGGTAGACACCTGTGCAGATGCAGACGCGGTACATCCATTGGCAGGATTCCTGACTGTAACAGTATAAGTACCAGTAGCACTCACAGAAGGATTCTTGGAAGTACTGGTAAAATTATTAGGCCCCGTCCAGCTATATGAAGCATTGGCCACCGAAGAACTTGCATTCAATGTTACACTCGTCATACACGCCAATGCGCCGCCTGTTGCAGTAACATCCGGCACCGCTTTGTTCTCTGTCACTGTTACTGGTGCTGATACGGTACATCCTGAAGCCAGTGTAGCAGTGACAACATATTCCCCACCCGCACTTACCGTAGGATTCTGTGCAGTCGACGTAAAGCCATTAGGCCCCGTCCAGGAATATGAGGAAACAGTACCACTTGGCGTTACCGTAATCTGTGCATTGCTGGTACAGGTAACAGGACCGCTGACAGCCGTCGTTAATGTTAACGCAGGATCTACAGCCGTTACCTTTACATTATCAAAATAGTAGAACTCATCAGAACCGGATGCCCGGGCCCTGACAACGATCTGAAGACTGGAACCACTTAAACCAGCTATACTCACAGTCGAATTAGTGGTACTATGACTATTGATCGCTGCTTTCTTTTCAGCGAACAACACTTCCGAACCACCATTTAACTTATAATAGAACCTGATATAATCCAGGTACGTGCCCGTCTCATTCATCACACCGCTACCACTGACTGCACTCCTGGTATTGAGAGATATACTTACATTCGTCTTACCGGTAATGTTGATGGAACCCGATGTCCATACGCCTTCACCACTGGTACCGATACCGCTGATTTTAAATTCATTGCTGGCTACAGAAAAAGTACTGCCTGAAGTAGTGGTAACCGACCATGCAGTCGCGCCATTATCAACACTGGTACCGTTGGATAGTGTAAAGTCCTCTACCCATGTATTTGTAACTGTGGCGGTACCTGCATTCACCGTTACCGACTTCGAGTTCACACATCCATTAGCAGGGTTCCTTACAGTAACAGTATACGTACCTGCTGTACTGACCGTGGGATTCTGTGTTGTACTGGTATAGCCACCAGGGCCTGTCCAGCTGTACTGGGCATTGCTCACTGAAGATGTGGCATTCAACGTAACACTGCTACCACAGGCTAATGTGCCGCCCGTTGCAGACAGGTCAGGCACAGCTTTATTTTCAGTAACCGTAACGGTAGCAGAAGCGGAACCAGATGAATTGGTTCCTGTAACAGTGTAAGTACCTGCAGTACTCACTACAGGATTCTGCGATGTAGAAGTAAAATTGTTGGGTCCCGTCCAGCTGTAAGTAACGTTCGACGCAGTAGACCCGGCAGATAAAGTAAGAGACGGATTTGTACATGTCAATACACCACCATTACCAGCGCTTACTGTAATAGGTATGGTACCTGCACAAGGGCCCTTTTCTTTAAATACCCTGTACTCTTCAATATAATACTTGGAAGTCTGGGAACCTCCGTTATTATAGTTGTAGATCTTTACGACCAGCTGTACAGTGCTGCCGTTTAATAAAGGAGATGTAAAATCAATCGTACCGAAATTTCCGGTACGCTGATCAAGTAATATCTCACTCCCGCCGTTTATCTTGTAATAGATCTTCACATACTCTGAACTGTTCATATCTCCTTCTGATGAGACCTTCACTGCTACCTGCCAATCGGTAAACCCGGTGGTAGAAAACACTTTGGAATACCAGATCCCCTCTCCCCCCAGTTCCTGCGCATGTAAGCGATTTGATTTAACGGCAAAATAGCCCGTGCTGGCTACCCTTGAAGCATCAAGGTACCAGCCCGTTGCGGAATTGTCGGCAGTCGTTCCATCTGAAAGAGGAAACCTTGCCGTCACAATCGGGCATTCGGGAGTGGCCCATACAGGACCACCGATAAGTAATGATAAGAGAAGGCCTAGCCGCATAATATGCGCGCGCGCCATAATAGGTAGAGTTTTCACTATAGGCTCTGTTTTTTTTAATTCAAGGGTATAGGTATTTATTACAGGTTTAAATAACTGTTTGGTTCACATGCTACAATTCCATACAAATGTTACTGTTGTACCATTCAACTGCTGCTCTGCATCAAATGTCACTGTGTAATGGAGTGGATCTCTGGTCGCGACACGCGACGGTTTTCTCTCTAGAAACGGTGCTTCCCTAAGGTCAAGGTCACTGTACTCAGTAATGCGGTTCTCACTACTGTTCTCTCTTAGAAACGGTGTCTCTTAATAAGCTTCAATGTCACTCTACTAATGGTTATATTCTCTAAACGTTACTCTAAATACTCTTCTAAATACTACTCTAAACGCTACTGTTCTCTCTTAAAAACCAGGTGTCTTTTAATCTATTTCGGATGTAATATTAAACAATAATACTATAACAAGTATACATAAATGTCACGGTAACATTTATTTTCTTTTGTCTGAAATGCACAATTGCAGTAGTTTTTTAAGTGTATTATTTCATTAATTAGTTGATTGGCAACATAAGCGAACATGAGTAATCTGTAAGTATACTCTTTCTCACAACTGTAAAAAAAAGTCGCCCATAGAGAAAAAATACTGAATACCGTAATAGACAATCTGCTTAAAATGCAAAAAAGCTGCATCAAAAGTAACCTGATACACACACAAGCCTCGTTTCGCTTAAAAAGCTAGCCGCATGAACGATGACAGGATCGCGCAAGTAGCACGCGGTTTCAGATGGGAATGTCGGGCCTTCGGCTCTCCGGCAACACGACCGATGCTGTCCAATCCTTATTCAAACCTCTATTCGCTTGATAACGCCCCATAGCATTCCAAACAGGAGAGGCGCCGACCGACATCCCATACTGAAACCGAAGCTACTTAGCGGAAACTAATACTACTTAGTATAAATGAAAAGAGGCTATATCAAAAGATATAACCTCTTTGGTTTCCCAACAACACATATATGAGCTCCCTGAAATATTACGATTTAGATCAGGTTAGTCTCCACCTTTATATTTCCATGAATAGCCTTTGAATACGGACATGTCTGATGTGCCGCCACTAAAAGAGCTTTCGCCACTTCTGTATCCACACCCGGCAAATGCACATTAAGACGCGCCTGCAGAAAATAAGCAACACCTGCTAATCCAAGATCTACCTCTGCATCAACATAGAAGTCAGCCGGTAATGTCACTTTCGCTTTTGCTGCAGCAATACCTATCGCTCCCATGAAACAGGCCGACCATCCTGCTGCAAACAGCTGCTCGGGATTCGTACCCGGATCTGTGCTTCCCGGAGAAGACAACCTGATATCCAGACGGCCATCTGAACTGCTTGACTTGCCTTCCCTTCCTCCTGTTGTATGTGTCTTACCTGTATATAATACCTTGTCAATTTTGGGAGTACTGATTACTCCGTTGTTTGTGTTTTCCATGATCTGTTTATGTTTAACTTTTATTTATACTTGTTTAATTAAAACTCGTTTCTACCTGCTGCTATGATCCTGCCATCTGCATTACGCTGTACAAAACCAACCAACTCAAAATCATTCTCATTAAAGTTTGCCGGCAACTTCATCTCCACTTCTTTACTACTGTTCGCATCAATCACAGCCAGCTGTCGTACAATCTGTACATGCGATAACTTCCTGCCTGAATTCTCACCTGCCTTTACATCGCTGTGTGCCACTTTCTCCACCAGGGTAAGTACCAGTGATGCATCCTTTCCCACATCAGACACCTGGTGTCCTATATATAATTTACCCTGTTCGATCCTTGCACTCAAACCTACACTGGCAGCAGACTGCTCTTCCAGGCCATTTGAGATCGCTTTCACAATCGCCCCTGCATTGGAACCTACAAATTCATTTTCCCCGTTGATAACCACCTGGGGCGTATAAACAGTGGAGAGCCCCATCCAGTTAGCATATTGTTGCTGCCTTTCTGAATATTTATGATCGCTGAAGCGGTCTCTCCAACCCTGATGGTCCCAGTAATCGACATGGAAGGCCAGGATATAGATCTGCTTGTTCTGGTTGTCCTGCTGGATACGTTCCAACAATGCATCTGCCGGCGGACAACTGGAGCATCCTTCCGAAGTGAACAACTCCACAACAGCGAATCCCTTGCTGTCCTTTGCTTTCTGTACGTCTTTCATCATTCTTTCATTTGATACGCTTACGAATGCGGCCATTCCTATAAGCAGGCCGACTAAAACGGAACTGATAATTAATATGTTAACTGGTCTCATGTGTTTTAATTGAATCGTTGAATAATTATCGATCACAGTACAAATGGACAACTATTCCGGAACAACACATAGTGCTATGGCGCCTGTCAGGCAAATCAGGGGGCGAACCGGACATCCGGGGCCGCCAATATCCAGGGGCTGGTCTGTTCTAACCAAATTGATAATGGCTTCTCAAAATGAGAGGGTTTTAGGAACGCTTTCCGGCTGGCATGCAACTACCCCGGAATTGTAGTCATTCTCCTGTAGCGGCTTTCCGGCAATACGAGCCTTGTATGCCAGGAGCAGGCATGCCATTCGCCTTTACTTCCCTGTAAATCGTTTTTTATGAACCAATATGAAGCCGCCGCTCAGATAGCGGATGAAATACCAGAAATACAAAAAGAAATAGTATGTGCACCTGTTTTTGGCAGCGCATACCTCTCTGTAAAGGTATTGGCTAACTATACCGCCAGGATGTTGCAACAGCATCAGCTCCGCCAGGTACAACGTTGTATGACGCTTGCAGAAAAGATCTACAACCGAGGTAACCGGCTAATGAAAACCGCCATCGAAAATGTTTTCATCTTTTCATTCTCCGGTCTCAGAATGTCCTGTAGTCGACAGGAATGGCTGGAAATACAGCGGCTAATGCCGGCTATGCTCTTTTCCCTCTACATCCAGCAGGTACTGAAGCCGGGCGTATAATCTATCATCTAAAAAAACACTGCATATGCTTATCGCACTTTATCTGCTCATTATGCTTGTCTGCTTTTATCTCTTTTATAAATCAATAGATTTCTTCGAAAACATATAACTGAATATTTATGATGACAATACTCTTAATCATATCCATCCTCGTATTCATTTACCTGGTGTATGTTCTCCTGAAACCTGAAAAATTCTGATCTCAAACCGATTACTAATGAACAGCGAAATGACAGGTGTTATCCTCACCTTTATCATAACACTGGTGATAGCGTTCCCACTAGGTAAATACATAGCTAAAGTATTCCAGGGCGAACGCACCTTCACCGACTTCCTGAATCCTGTGGAACGTTTTATCTACCGCATCTGCGGGATAGATCCTCATAAAGAGATGAACTGGAAGCAACACATGGCGGCCTTGTTATCTATCAACCTGGTATGGTTGATCTATGCCTTCTTCATCCTGTTGTTCCAGTCGCATCTGCCACTCAATCCGGACGGTAACCCGGATATGACGCCCGACCTGGCCTTCAACACAGCCATCAGTTTCCTGGTGAACTGTAACCTGCAGCACTATTCAGGCGAATCCGGGCTTACCTATTTCTCTCAGCTCTTTGTCATCACCTTCCTGCAATTCGTATCTGCTGCCACCGGCGTAGCCGCAGTAGCAGTACTGTTCAAAGCCTTTGCGGAAAAGACAACGGAGAAACTGGGCAACTTCTTCGTATTCTTCACCAAAACGATCACCCGTATATTGCTCCCCCTGAGCATTATTATGGCCATCATACTGGTGTTCAATGGCACCCCTGCCAGCTTTGACGGAAAAGACAGTATCGTTACCGTTCAGGGCGATTCAGTACAGGTGTCCAGAGGTCCTGCTGCCGGTATGATCGCTATTAAACACCTTGGTACCAACGGTGGTGGATGGTATGGCGCCAACTCCGCCCACCCGCTGGAAAATCCAAACTACTTTACCAACACGGTGGAAATCGTCGCACAGGTGATCCTGCCAATGGCGCTGATCTTTGCTTTCGGTTTCTTTATCCGCAGAAGAAAACTCGGTTATGTCATCTTTGGCGTAATGACCGCAGGTATGCTGACACTGATGATACCTAACCTTATCTCCGAAATAAGCGGCAACCCGGTACTGGGTCACATGGGGTTGAAAGACATCACCGCCATGGAAGGTAAGGAAGTACGCATAGGTGTACCTGCCTCCGCTTACTGGCAGGTAATGACCACCATTATTTCTACAGGATCTGTCAACTCTATGCACGATAGCTCCATGCCTTTATCAGGCGCTATGCAGATGTTAGGTATGATGACCAACTGTTTCTATGGTGGTAAGGGTGTAGGCCTGCTGAACTACTTTATCTTCCTCATCATCGCGGTATTCATCTCCGGACTGATGGTAGGACGTACCCCCGAATTCATGGGACGTAAAGTAGAGGCCAGGGAAATGAAGATCGCCGCTATCATCGCACTCTTCCATCCATTCCTGGTGCTGGTAGGCACTGCCCTGTCAGCCTACTTTGCGGCGCATCATCCGCAGATAGCCTGGTCAGTACAGCCTTCCGCATGGCTCAACAATCCCTCCAATCACGGATTCTCAGAAATGCTTTATGAGTATACATCTTCCTCTGCCAACAACGGTTCCGGCTTTGAAGGTTTGGCAGACAACAATATCTTCTGGAATATCAGCACCGGTATAGTGATGATACTCGGCCGCTTTATTCCTATCATTGGCCCGGTAGCCATCGCTGGTATCCTGGCTAAGAAGAAATATATCCCTGAATCCGCAGGTACATTGCAGACAGATACCGCCACATTTGGTATCATGACCTACGCTGTGATCATGATCGTCGCAGCACTGGCCTTCTTCCCTGCACTGACACTCGGACCTATAGCAGAATATTTCCAATCCTTCTGATAAAAACCTATTGTTACTATCCTACATCTAAATCGTCTGGTTATTATCCTATGACGACCTTGTTCGCAAAACTTGAATTATATGTCTGAACAAAATCATAATAAATTGCTTGAACCGGCATTGGTGAGCGGTGCTTTAAAGCAGGCCTTTGTCAAACTCTCACCAAAGATCATGTTCCGCAACCCGGTGATGTTCACCGTGGAAATCGGTACAGCTATCATGCTGGTGGTTACACTGTATACTATTATCACCGGAGATAAATCACAGGGTTCCTTCGGATACAACCTCGCTGTGTTTATCATCCTGCTGCTGACCCTTCTCTTTGCCAATTTCGCCGAAGCGATCGCAGAAGCAAGAGGTAAAGCACAGGCCGAAAGTCTTCGTAAAACAAGGGAAGAAACACCTGCCAGGAAGGTGGTACCAATTGGCGATATCTATACCAACGAGATTAAGATCGTGCCCTCTTCACAGTTACGTAAAGGTGACTTCTTTATCTGCGAAGCAGGCGATATGATACCCATGGACGGTGAGATTGTCCAGGGTCTGGCTACTATCGACGAATCAGCCATTACCGGTGAATCTGCTCCCGTGATCCGTGAATCCGGTGGTGATAAATCATCTGTAACAGGTGGTACCAAAGTATTGAGCGACAGGATCAAGGTACGCGTAACCACCGATCCTGGTGAAAGCTTCCTCGATAAAATGATCGCACTGGTAGAAGGCGCCAGTCGCCAGAAGACGCCTAACGAAATTGCCCTCACCATCCTCCTGGCAAGCTTTACGCTGGTCTTCACCATCGTTTGTGTAACCTTAAAGCCCTTCGGTGATTTTGCCAATACGCCTATCACCATTGCGGCTTTCGTTTCCCTGTTTGTCTGCCTGATACCTACAACGATCGGAGGCTTACTCAGTGCAATCGGTATCGCGGGCATGGACCGTGCACTGAGAGCGAACGTCATCACTAAAAGCGGTAAAGCAGTGGAAACTGCGGGCGACCTCGATACCCTCCTGCTCGACAAAACCGGTACCATCACTATCGGTAACCGTAAAGCCACTCACTTCTGGCCTGCCTATGGTGTCGGCAAGAAAGAGTTCATCGAAGCCTGTGCTATGGCCTCTATGGCAGATGAAACACCTGAAGGTAAGTCTATCATAGAACTGGCTGCCGAAAAAAGCGTAAAGGTGCCTCAGCTGGCCAGCGAAGAAGCCACCTTTATTGAGTTCACTGCAGAAACACGTAGCAGCGGATTGAACCTCAACGGCCTCCGTATCCGTAAAGGCGCTTATGATGCGATACGTCATATCGTACTGAAAGCTGGTCATCCATTCCCCGCCGAAACAGAAGAGAAAGTAAAAGAGATCTCTTCCAATGGTGGTACGCCACTGGTAGTAAGCCGCAATGAAGCTGTGATCGGTGTGATCGAACTGCAGGACATTATCAAACCCGGTATACGCGAACGTTTTGAACGCCTGCGCAGAATGGGTGTGAAGACCGTAATGGTAACAGGTGATAACCCACTCACTGCAAAATATATCGCTGAAAAGGCAGGCGTGGACGACTTCATCGCTGAAGCCAAACCTGAAGATAAAATGATCTATATCCGTAAGGAACAGGAAGGCGGTAAACTGGTAGCCATGATGGGCGACGGTACCAACGACGCTCCTGCGCTGGCACAGGCTGACGTAGGTGTGGCCATGAACAGCGGTACCCAGGCAGCAAAAGAAGCAGGCAACATGGTGGACCTTGATAACGACCCGACTAAACTGATTGAGATCGTGGAAATCGGCAAACAGTTACTGATGACACGTGGTACACTCACTACCTTCTCCATCGCAAACGACGTGGCAAAGTATTTTGCCATCGTACCAGCACTTTTTGTAACCGCTATTCCGGCCTTGCAGGGGCTCAACATTATGCACCTCGCGTCTCCGGAGAGCGCTATTCTCTCTGCCGTGATCTTCAATGCACTGATCATTCCTGCATTGATCCCGCTGGCACTCAAAGGCGTTGCCTACAAACCGATCGGCGCCAGCGCCCTGTTGCGCAGGAACCTGCTGATCTACGGCTTTGGTGGCGTTATCATTCCTTTCATCGGTATCAAGATCATCGATCTCTTCCTGACCCTTTTCATGTAATTACTGATCAAACAAAAACAAAATGAAAAAGTATATATGGCCTTCAATAAAGCTGACCCTCTTCATGGTACTGGTGTTAGCTGTCCTCTACCCTTCGCTGATCGCAGCGGTATCTAAAGTTGCACCAGGACAGGGAAAAGGTAAAACAGTCGCTGTGAACGGTAAAGTGGTAGGTTATGAAAATGTAGGTCAGCGTTTTACAGAAGATAAATACTTCAATGGCCGCCCATCTGCCGTTAACTATAACGCCGCCGGTTCCGGAGGCTCCAACAAAGCAGCTTCCAACACGGACTACCAGAAAACCGTACAGGAACGTATTGATACGTTCCTTGCACACAATCCGGGTGTAAAGAAAGAAGACATCCCTGCGGAACTGGTAACGGCTTCCGGTAGTGGCCTGGATCCCGACATCTCTCCTGCTGCCGCCCTGATACAGGTAAAACGTGTGGCAGCAGTACGTCATCTGTCCGAAACAAAGCTGATGACACTGGTGTCTGATCATACAGAACGTCCGCTGATGGGTATTGCCGGACCTTCAAAAGTGAACGTGCTCAAACTCAATTTAGCCCTGGACACATTAAAATAAAACTATCCGAAATGGACAACGACAGAGTGATCGTCAGAAAGGCGGTGCTTTCAGATTGTAAATACGCTGCAACCATCACTGCAGAAATGGAGGCATCCGCCAAAGCTAGAGGTACCGGTATCAGCAAACGTTCCGTTACCG
This sequence comes from Chitinophaga filiformis, assembly GCF_900102545.1. GTDB lineage: Bacteria > Bacteroidota > Bacteroidia > Chitinophagales > Chitinophagaceae > Chitinophaga > Chitinophaga filiformis. The sequence continues at coordinate 14,422 of NZ_FNBN01000011.1, forward strand.
CTATCATGAAAAAGATAAGAGAAGGGAAAGCAGTCATCGCGCTGACTGTAAACAAGATCTGGGTAGGTTTCTCTTATATTGAATCCTGGAGTAACGGAGAATTTGTTTCCAACTCGGGAATGATCGTCAATCCGCTGTTCCGCGGACAAGGCGTCGCTTCCCGTATCAAGAAAAGGGTCTTCCGGTTATCAAGGGAAAAATATCCTGCAGCAAAATTATTCAGCATTACAAGTGGACTGGCTATTATGCGCATGAACAGTAAACTAGGCTTTTTACCAGTCACCTTTAATGAAATAACCAGGGACCCGGAATTCTGGAAGGGATGCAGGAGTTGTGTTAACTTTAATATCCTGCAGAAGAAAGGGTGCCGGCACTGTCTCTGTACGGCGATGCTTTATACGCCTCCCGCGGTACAAAGACACGAAGAAAGGGAAGCACAGCTCTTAGCTGCTGCCTACTGATCTCTCCTAACCTGATTCACCTCACTCTTTCCGTACTAAGCTGCGGGCGCTTCTCCGGCGGAGAAGACCTGCCTGGGTTTAGACGGAGAGTGAGTTTTTGAACATTAAGCCTATGAGCGAAAAAGAAACTAACGCGCAACACTTCCTCGACCTGATCCGTCAGTCCAGGAGAGGAAAGTTCAAAATATACATCGGTATGAGTGCCGGTGTAGGTAAGACCTACCGCATGCTACAGGAAGCCAGGACCTTGCTGCGCAATGGCGTGGATATCAGGATCGCCTACATAGAAACCCATAACCGGGCAGAGACACATGCCCTGCTGGAAGGCCTGCCCATTATCCCCCGCAGGGAACTGTTCTACAAAGGCAAGGCCCTCGAAGAACTGGACATGCAGGCGGTGTTAAACCTTCATCCGGAAGTGGTGGTTATCGACGAACTGGCCCACACCAACATTGAAGGCAGCAAGAATGAAAAACGCTGGCAGGACGTCATGGAAATACTGGAAGCAGGCATTAACGTCATCAGTGCAGTCAATATCCAGCATATAGAAGGCCTGCAGGACGAAGTAAAATCCATCACCGGCGTGGATGTGGCAGAACGTATTCCCGACATCGTACTGCAACAGGCAGATGAAGTCGTAAACATCGACCTTACCGCAGATGAACTGATCACCCGTCTGAAAGAAGGGAAGATCTATACGCCCGATAAGATCGCCATCGCCATCAGGAACTTCTTTCAGCCGGAAAGGATCCTCCAGTTAAGGGAACTGGCGCTGAAAGAAGTAGCTACCCAGGTAGAACGTAAAATAGATTCATCACTGCCGGGAACTGCCCAGGCAAGAAACGAGCGCTTCCTGGCTTGTATCAGCAGCAATCACCTGATCGCAAAGAAGGTGATCCGGAAAACAGCCAGGCTCTCTAAGTATTATCAGTCGAAATGGTATGTACTTTATGTACAGACGCCAAAAGAAGATGGCGACAGGATCGGACTGGCAGCCCAGCGGCATCTGATCAACAACTTCAAACTGGTGATGGAACTGGGTGGAGAAGTGATAAAAGTAAAAAGTACTAATATTGCTAAGAGTATCATGCAGACTGCCGAAGAAAAAAAGATCACAACGATCTGTATCGGTAAGCCACATCTCAATGTAATGGGTATGCTGATGAATACAGCCGTATTCTCACAACTGCTGGGCAAGTTGTCTGAATCGGATATTGACATTATAATTCTCTCGTAAACATGCGCCTGAAAACGAAACTAAGTATAGGCATTGGATTTTTATTTATTGCCATTCTCATCTCCGGTATCATTGGGATCTTCTCCATATACCAGCTGAAGAATGACGCCCGCCTTATCCTCGAGGATAACTACGAAACATTGGTGTACAGCAATACAATGCTTACATTAATGGATCGCGTGCCCTTTGATTCTACGGTATTCCCGGAGTTTGAAAGCAATCTCGCGAAACAGGAAGCCAATATCACAGAACCGGGCGAAGGACGTGCTACTGTTGCCGTCAGGAGTACATTCGAACAGCTGAAACATGATCCGGACAACGACTCCCTGCAGACTATCATCCGCCGTGAGATCTACAAGATCAATACCGCCAACCAGGAAGCCATCCAGCGGAAGAATGCCGTAGCTGAAAATAACGCCAGGCGTTTCAGCAACTACACCATGTTCATCTTTGGCTTTCTTGCCCTCATTGCATTCACACTGGCGGTCAATTTCCCAGGCATCATCAGTGAGCCGGTAAAGACGCTTTCTGAAGGTATTAAGGCCATCGTGAATAAGGATTACTCCAAACGCATTCGCATCTCACAGCATGATGAATTCGGGGAACTCGCACAGGCCTTTAACAGCATGGCAGAAAAGCTGGATGAGTATGAGCATAGTAACCTTGCTAAGATCAAATTCGAAAAGAGCCGTATCGATACTATTATCAACCAGATGAATGATGGTATTATCGGTCTTGACGAGAATAGGAATCTCCTCTTCTTAAATAAGGTAGCGGAGAAGCTGCTCGGCCTGCAGGAAGCAGAGATAAGGGGGAATTACGCCCCCGATGTTGCGCTTCACAATGACCTCATGCGCAATTTGCTGAAGCAGGATAGTCCTAATAAAGAGCTCAAGATCTACGCCGACGGAAAAGAAAGCTATTTTCACCTGGACATCCTCAACGTAACGAACATCGATAAGATCATTGGTCAGGTGATCGTACTGCGTAATATCACGCCTTTCCATGAACTCAATGAAGCAAAGACGAACTTCATCGCTACCATCTCCCATGAGCTAAAAACACCTATTGCCTCTATTAAAATGAGCGCTCAGCTGCTCACAGACGCTCGCATTGGTAACGTGAACAGGGAGCAGGAAGAACTGGTGAAAAGTATTACTGACGATGCTGACCGCCTGCTCAAGATCACCAGTGAACTGCTCAACATGAGCCAGGTGGAGACAGGACATATACAATTGAAGATCGAGCCGGTATCACCGGATATTATCATCGATAACGCCACCAATACCGTCAGCGCATTGGCGCAGCAGAAGAATATCGCCATTCGCATCAATAAACACACGAACGGCAATAAGATAATGACTGATCCGGAGAAAACAGCCTGGGTATTGACCAACTTCCTGACCAATGCCGTGAAATACTCTCCCGAAGATGCTGAGATCGAGCTGACCACTTCCCTCAAAGACAATAACATCGAATTCACTGTCTGCGATCACGGAAGAGGGATTGAAGAGAAATATCTCTCCCGCATCTTCGACCGCTATTTTAAAGTGCCGGGTACCCCGGAAAAGGTAGGTACGGGACTGGGATTATCCATCTCCCGGGAATTCATAGAAGCACAAGGTGGGAAGATCTGGGTTGACAGTACACTCGGGGAAGGAAGTACCTTTGGTTTCAGTCTGCCGGTGCATCATGCATGATCATCACATGTACGGCCTGCACCTACAGCCATCTAAGCGCCGGCAGGCATGACAACCCTACCGCGATCCCAACAAAACACCAATACAACCCCGCTAGGGGTTGCCGTGTTTGTAGCCCGGGGTGACAACCGGGACCCGCGATCCCAACAAAACAC
>NZ_FNBN01000011.1:18602-223569 GCF_900102545.1 Chitinophaga filiformis
TAGGGGTTGCCGTGTTTGTAGCCCGGGGTGACAACCCCGGGACCCGCCCCCTATTCTCTCTTCAAACTCTTCACCGGATTCACCATCGCGGCCCGAATCACCTCATAACTAACCGTTAGCAACGTAATACTAATCGCCAGCAATCCGGCAAAAACGAACACCAGCCAGTTAATACTAACCTTATATTCAAAATGCTCCAGCCAGCTATTCATCGCCCACCAGCCAATAGGAACAGCTATCACAACCGCCGCTGCCACCAGCTTCATAAAATCAAATGTCAGTAACCCTGTAATATTCAGCACAGACGCGCCCAACGCTTTACGCACACCAATTTCTTTCACCCGGCGTTCCGCCACATATGCCGACAGTCCCAGTAATCCCAGGCAGGATATAAATATGGCCAATGCAGCAGACAGTCCCGCCAATGCCTGCGTACGTTGTTCAGCATCAAACATCCTGGCGTATTGCTGATCTGTAAACTGATAATTGAACGGATAATTAGGATTATACCTATTAAAGATCTCTTCCGCTTTCTTCAGGTTCTCAGCAACAGATCTGGAAGTAGTAAACCTGATATGCATCGTATTAAACCAGCTTGCAGGCCCTTCAATCACTACCGGTGGCACAGTTCCATAAGAAGAACCTATTACATAATCCTTCACTACACCTACCACCTTCCAGTTCTTATTGGCTCCGGGCTCACGGATAATCTGTCCTATAGGATCTTTGAATCCCATCACCTTCACAGCAGTTTCATTCAGCATAACAGCAAAACTATCTGCCGGGTACCGATTGATATCAATATCCCTTCCTGCTTTCAACTGCAATCCCACCGTTTTAACGAGATCTGCGTCAGCACTGAACAAAGCGATAGTACCTGAAAAATCAGGCTGTTTACCTTCCCAATCCAGTCCCCACATATTACTACCACGTTCTGTAATAGCAGACATCGTTTTGGTAACTGACGAAGCAATGCCTTCACTGATCAGATCATGTCTGATCAGCGCATAATGTTTCGCAATATCTCCATCAAAATTCACATTGATCAGATTACTCCTGGAATAGCCGGTCTCCCGCTCCTGGGCATACCTGATCTGGTTACGGATAACAATTGTAGAGATGATCAGGATGACAGCAAACGTAAACTGGAATATCACCAGGACCTTCCTGGGCGATAATATCCCTTCCCTGCCCCTGAATCCGCCTTTCAGTACACTAACAGGTTTAAAAGCAGAAAGATAAAAGGCAGGATAACTCCCGGCCAATAACCCGGTGATCAATATAAAGCCCAGGGCACTCACCCAGAAGCCTGTATTACCATAAGGAATAGAAAGCGGCACATTTACCAGCTGGTTAAAATAAGGCATGGCCTGATGCACGATCACCAGTGCAATAGCACCAGCAATAAACGACATCAGCAGCGCTTCCGTCATAAACTGGGCGATCAGCATCCCCTTCCCTGCACCCGCCACCTTACGCACACCTACTTCCTTTGCACGTTTCTCACTCTTGGCAGTGCTCAGGTTAACAAAATTGATACAGGCAATTAACAGGATCAATATCACAACGATCGCAAACAACTGCACCACTTCTATACGTCCTCCTGAAGGCTTTCCATTCTTGAATACTGCATAAAGATGCCATTGCTCAAGCGGGAAAAGGAAGTGTGTCCAGATCTCAGGATTGCCGGAGTAACGTCTGGCAATTCCTGCTATCTTATCGTTGAAGGCTGCTACATTGGCATTAGGCTTCAGCAATACAAATGTCGATACATTGTTACTGAGCCAGCTGTCGTTATTCCACCCTATTTTATGCAGGTAATCCCAGGGCAACAGGTAGTCAAAATCGAAACGGGTATTTGACGGCAGATGTTTCAATACCGCCGTTACCTGGAAATAATCAACAGAATCGATCCTGATCACCTTATTCAGGGCATCTTCCTTCCCAAAGAGTTTCTCCGCCAACTCTTCCGTAATAACGATGGAATTGATCTGCTTCAGCGGCTCCTTGTTTGTTTCACTGACAGCCGGGAAACTGAACATCCGGAGGAATGCAGGATCAACGAAGCCACCGTTGATGCCTGTAAAACGTTTATCCCCGGCAGTAAGCAGAAAACTACTAACACCCGCAAATCGCGCCGTACTTTCTACTTCCCCAAAGTCCTTCTTCAAAGCCGGTCCCAGGGGCTGTTCTGTCTGATTGATCACGATCTGAGAACCATCTACAGCAGTCAGCCCCTGCACCTCGTACAAGCGATCTTTGTGTTCATGAAACTTATCAAAACTGACCTCGTTCTGCAGCCATAGAAATACCAATCCTGCCGCCGCCATACCTACGGCCAAACCGGAAATATTAATAATGGAAAAGCGTTTGGTGGACAGCAAACTGCGCCAGGCGATCTTCAGGTGGTTTCTTATCATAAGGGATCCGCTTTAGAAAGTGATTTTCACAGAAGGCTGGACGCAAGGGATATGCCAATGCCGCGGAAAGCTCTTTAACAGCTGATTAATAATTATTTATTTTCATATATGTTCAGTTTTACTGGCAAAACTGTTCGGTTTTAGTACAAGTATACAAACAAAACTCCCGGACAGCTTTCGCCACCCGGGAGATTAAATATATAACTAAACAACTTTTACTTTAACGTCGCAACGTCCAGTTTTGGTGCGTCCACCAGTTTATCTGTCATACCGGTCGGCAGATACGGTCTTCCCCCGGTAGCGGCTACACAGGTACCAGTAAATACTGCGGTGGTCATTACTTTCCCATTCAGAATGATAGATTGTTTGAAATGCAATCTCGGTTGACCACCCGCATCTGCAAACAGCTCACAGGTCACAGTAAATTCGTCATCTTTCTTCAGTGAGCGCAGGAACTTGATAGTATACTGGGATAGTACCATATGAATACCTTTAGCCGCTTCCTCTGCGAAGTCAAATCCCAGCACTTCCCTGATATAGTCATGACGGCAATATTCCATATAGAAAGGGTAATATAACCCATCCATGATACCCTGCACGTCGATATGCTCTTCCTTTACTTTATAGACTTTTGAATATTCCATGTGTGACCTTTGGTTTTTATGCCGGCAAAGATAAGCCTTGGCCGGCTGATTTCTTGCATCTGCGTATCCCCGATTCCGGGGATATATTGTGCATTACTATTTGACAGTTCTGACAGATATTCAGTAACTTACAGTAATCTCAAAAAATACCATGATGGGTAAACAAAAAGGCCTTTTCCCATTTACCGGTCCACTGGGAAATAAAATAGGCTACCGCAGGGGAAACAACTATTTCTACAGGGAAAGACCCCAACACGTAAACCGGACCATTGCAACTAAAAAAGCAGCCACCGATTTCGGCACGGCCAGCCATTGCGCTTGCCTGATCCGGAAATCACTCAGCCATTACCTCCGCAGACATAGAAGCGATGACCTGATTAACAGGCTCAATACCGCCTTTATCGACATTGTAAATGCCGATACGTGCAACCGTAGTGGTCAGCGCGTACCCGACACGATACATATTCATTCATTGAAGGGCTTTCAGTTTAATGAAGCCACCGGCATCAACCAATTACTGACAGCAGCGCCCCTCATAGAGAAAGATGATACCGGAAAGATCAGCGTCGCCTTACCCGCAAAAGCGATCAACTCCCGGAAAATACCCGCAGGTGTTACTCACTTCACCATAACAGCCATCGCCTTGTCCCTGAACTTTTCCCGGCACAAAGGCCAACTGAGTACCAGCCACACAGCCGTTATCAAACGTGGAGAACACCATGAGCCACTCACACTCACAATAGACAAAAGTAGTCAGGAACTTACCCTGATCCTGTTAGAAGTCCGTTCAGCCTCCATGGTAAACGGACAGCTGTATTACTCAAACAGTAAAACCGCCAGTGCACTGGACATTATCTCCGTCATTCCCCCGGTTAAGCCACCACGCCACATCAGAAGGAATTTCCGCAACAAAACACCCCGGTGCTGGGCTATTCCAACATATACCACTCCTATAACACAGCCTGCACACAAATTACCCGTTTCCTTTATCCCACTACCAGGCGACTAGTACCACTACCTGGAGATTACCCCCCGGAGATCAATGCCCGGAGATTAATCCCTTCGACACTCCCATCAGACGTCCAATATATGCCAGCAGCCAGCTGCAGGTTGTATCTTCATGCCCCGCCACCATTATTTACACGTATTCTCTCCTTTTACCCCGGTCAGTTTTCTCCTCACTACATCCCCAAAGCAGAAAAAAAGGCATCCCAACGACTCAAAGGCTTCCCTGAAGAATCATTATAGCCCGTTTTTAGCCTCTTTTCTACAGGTCCACCTCACCTCCACGACAAAGCCTATGCAATAGCGGGTATACGTCTACCACAAGGCTTGATACTCCCCTTTTTTCGTTTAATAAGCTAGAATAAGCTAGTGCCAGACAGTAACCGGAGCGCAAGTCCGCCTACCGACATCCCATACTGAAACCGAAGCTACTTAGCGTAACTGAAAAGAGAAAACACCAGCCAACCAACGCTACTTAACGTAAATGAAAAGAGGTTGCATCAAAAGATACAACCCCTATGTCGTCTAATGGTTAAAACTATTACAGCCTGAATAACGCCGCCAGTATAAACCTCGTCTCAGACTTCACCAGGTCAGGACGCCAGTTAGGATCCAACGGCGTAGTAGAATAACCCGTCTGGGAAGTCACCCCTCCTTCTCCCGCAAAATAAGGTACATCAGCATGTCTGTTCACCAGCTCAAACCTGAAAGTGATACTCTGGTTCGGCATATAATCGAAGTTGGTCGACATATCCCACCCCTTGAACTTGTCGCCAGGATTAGCACTGAACGGGAACGCACCTTCTGTCCTGGTAGGATCAAGTGGATTAGGCAAAGGACTCGCCTGACCAGTTGGATAAAGCACTAAATACCTGCCGGGGTTAGTCATCACACCACCACCCACAGTCCACGCAAATTTGTTCCTGTTGAACCATACACGGTTGTAAAACATACCGCTCAGGAAATACTGTGCAGGACCATTCTTATCGCTGTCTTTAAACCCATTTACACCACCGCCTTTTTCAAAACCAACATCACCTGTCAGCGAGAAAGCCATTCTGCTGATACCTTTTGACTTTGGCTTATTATAATACCTTACCAGTAAACTGTTATCGGAGTGGAAGCGCTTTCTGTCGGGAATACCTGCAGCATCGGAGCCATAGTAGTCATTGGTCAGTGCTTTCAGGTTACTGTTGTCAGACATGTAGGTAAAGTTAAAGCCGAATCCAGGCATCTTATTGAATTTGCCATAGCTCTGCCAGCCATTGATGATCCAGGGCTCGATCTTGATGTTCTTTGTAGGGAAGATCTGGATACGCAGACCATTGAAGAACCAGGGAGTATTGTCTGAAGTAAAGGAAGCCTGGTATTCCCAGTTCTCCGGCTGATAATAGGAGTTCAGGCCAACATAGCTCATGAACATACCCGCATCGATATTGATACCATACCATTTATTGATGTGATATCCGGCATAAGCCTCACTTAAATAACGGTATGCATTGGCAAGCTGGTACTGTCCGCGGTAAGGACTGTAATCATTTCGTGGCACCACGATAGAACGTGTACCAAACTGTGTCATGACCCTTGCCCTGGCGCCTTTATAATAGAAGTCGCCACCAAAATGCAGGGCAGAAAGTTGTACTTCATTATTACGGGCCAGCGCGGTAGAGCCTACCACAGTATTATCATTGGGCTTATTGAATGAATGTGTATAGTTGATATCCATCATAATACTTGGAGTGAAGAATTTCATGTTCTGAAATGCCGGGTTCTCCCTTCTATCGTTACCATTCTGCCAGGTCTGATCAATGCCGTCAAATGGTACTTTCTCCGTAGTTGCTGTGGTGTCTTGCGCAATAGTGCAGATAGTTTTTGATGCCAGTGCGAATACCAGTAATGCTTTTTTCATTTGTTTGTATTGTTTGGTTCCCATATTAAACAAGTTGCCTAATAGTATAGTACGATATGCCAAAGCATGTACCATTCCGTGCAATCATATCCTCATAAAAAAGCCCCAACCCAATACCATAGACTGTTTCAGGTAGTGCCAATGCATATGCCACAAGAGGTAAAAACATTAAAAAAGTCTCTCATCTTGAGAAGGTTTTATCAGAATGGCAGGTCATTATTCATGGAAGCTGTTGTCCTTTTTCAGTATTCCGAAATCAACTATTAATATTTTTTATTACTTTCCTGTTTTAATGTCCCTGAAAAGGACAACAGATGAGACGATTTTACCATTAAATACAGCAGATCATATTTTTTAGCACTATGCAACAGCATCCGACAATTACGACATTATTCCTGGACATAGGCGGCGTATTATTAAGCAATGGCTGGGACCGCGCCGCAAGAAGAGAGGCAGCCGCCAGATTCTCGCTGGACCTTCCTGAGCTGGAAGAACGCCATCACCTCACATTTGATACGTATGAGGAAGGCAAACTGACACTGGACGAATACCTGCATAGAACGGTGTTCTATGAACCAAGGAATTTTACACAGGAGGAGTTCAGGTCGTTCATGTTCTCCGTTACCACGGCGATCCCTGAAATGATAGACCTCGTATGTAAGATCAAAGCAAAATATGGTATCAAGATCGCTGTTGTCAATAATGAAGGCAGGGAATTAAATGAATACCGCATCCGGCAATTTGGCATCAATAAGTTCGTAGACTTCTTCATTTCCTCCTGTTTTGTGCATTTCAGGAAACCTGATGCCGACATCTGGCGTATCGCACTGGACATTGCACTGGTAAAGCCGGAAGAAGTGTTATATATCGATGACAGGGCCATGTTCGTATCCGTAGCAGAAGGTCTGGGTATTAACGGTCTTCAGCATAAAACATATGAAGCAACAAAAGCGAACCTGGAAAAATATGGCTTTGTAGTAGATTGATTATTTATGTGGCCGTTCCCCCGGGAACGAATAAACCCGTTTCTATTGCATGATCATCACTGAATAAATGCAATAAAAACGGGTTTCTTATAATTACTTTGCTAAGCCCTCTTGTTTTGGTATTGTTGCTCCCTTACACGCTCTCCCGAAGGGATTTTCATCTTCATTATCTCCTTAACATATTTCGTTTTCTTCTCAAACACCAGATAAATCGCGTATGCACTCACCAGGGAAATCCCGATAGCAGCCAGGTAATAACCAATGGATACGGCATTGATGGATTGACTTTTGGGGAATCCAAAGTGTACCAGCATATACACTATCGGTAGGTGGGTCAGATATAAAGTATATGAAAAATCAGCCAGCCTGGTGCCAAACTTATTTAAAAAGATACCCAAACTGTTTTTCGGCCTACGGTGTATCACCTGCTGCACAATAAGGCACATAGAGATCCCCAGGCACAATTCACAAACAGTCCTGATATTGTCTATATTCTGTAGTTTAAACGTACGGCTCTCTGTACCATAGATCTGAAGCACTACCATAGAGCCTATGAGTGCAACGATACCTGTGACCAGCAAAAAATTGCTCTTTTTGATATAAGAGAAAGACAAGGCGCCCAGCAACCATATAAAAAGATGACTGGCCTTCAGATGCGAAAATATTAAGAAGCAGATAAACAGGAGAAAGACGGCTATATACCTGTTGCCATCCTTCGAAGTTGTTAACCACCAGGCAGCAGCCCCCATCAGGACATAAAACCATACCTCATATGCCAATGACCATAATGGTCCGCTAACCCAGGGTACCAATATGCCCTGCAGTGAGAGTATGTTCCCTATATAGTCGATAACAGTGAACTTTTCACCGATAATTGTATTTGATATAATAATCAGTATTAGGGCGGAAAGCAGCGGCAGCATGATGCGCACCGTTCTGTCAAGCACATACGATCTCAGGTCAAATGTACCGGCCCTCAACCGTTGTATCACCTTCCCACCAACAAGGAAGCCACTGAGTACGAAAAAAAGCAGCACCGCTTCGTGCGCAATGCGGGTAAACAGGAAGAAAATTGAGGTCTGGAGGGTCTTGTCAGACGCAGGCAATAAACCATATTCGACAAATAACATCGTGCGACAGTGGGTTGTAACAACCACCAGGGAGGCTAAGCCCCTGAACAGATCTAACCAATAATAATGTTCTGGATTCTTATTTTGTAACATAACACATGAATTTCTGAGGTTCGCATAAATACTAGCTTTTCATCTTCTTCGTGGACCGGTCACTGTCTTGCAGAACAGTTTCGCATATTTGGTACTGATTATTTGGAGCTCTTCTTTTGGGATGTCGCGAATGTATATAAATCTGGCTTTCTGGCAAAAGTTTTTTATTGCAATCGAAGTCCAGTTGGGCTACAAACATGTGTCCTTTTATCTCTACTACTGCTCCACCGCCTTATTCCTATTCCTATACTCCGACGGCGACATCCCCATCAGCTTCGAAAACATCCTCGAAAAATAATACTGATCCTCTACCCCCAACCTGTTCGCCACCTCCTTCACAGTCGCATTCGAAAACATCAGGTACTGACACGCCTTCTGGATCTTCAGATGATTAAAATACTCTATAGGAGAATACCCCGTCTTCTCGCGGAATACCGCAGAGAAATGAGACACCGACAACCCCGCATAACCCGACAACTCCTGCAACGTAATCACCTGGCCCAGCCGCTCCTGCATCATCCCTATCGTATGTGCAATCACGTCATCCGGCTGTTCCTTCCCCGCATAGTTAAACTTCTCCTCGTACAACAACGAAGAAAGAAAATGATTGAAGATCATATTCACATAACGAAGATTATCCCCGCTATACCCCTTCTGCAGATTCAGACAGATCTCCTCAAACAATCGGATACGGGTTTCATTATATGTCAGATGCAGCTTATAACTCTTGGCCCGTTGCAAGATAAGTTCTACTATGAAAGCGGATATATCCCCTTTAAAATGTATCCAGTAAATTGTCCATGGGTCCTGCTCATCCGACATATATTTATGTGCCATACCGGAAGGGATGATCATAAACTGTGAAGGCAGCACATCAATCCGCTTTTTGTCTATCTCGATCCAGCCCCGCCCCTCTATACAATAGATAATAATATGCTGTCCCGCCCCAACCGTTCGCTTCACATAGTGATAACGTGCTCTCGGATAATACCCTATATCCGTAATGTACAACTGCCGGGTAATAGGATCCTTCGTCAGGAAATCTGCCGCGATCTTCTTAGGCACCACTATCAGCTGCTGCCCCTCAAACCCCTCCCGTTTTTTAAGTGCTTTCTCTTTCATATTTCATGGAATCCGGACCAAGATACAAAAACCAGAAAATAATCCATCATTTTCATAAGAAACACTATTTCCCCCCTGATAGTGAAACCCGAAATTTGAACCGGAAATAAAATACGATTCCACGACATCAGCAAACCAACAACAGACATCCTACACGGGTACTTAGTATCAATCAGCATTTCAAAACACCAGGCAAATTCATGTTATGAAAAAAATTTTATCCCTGTTTATCCTGCTGTTATCACTCAACACATGGATATCAGCACAAGACAAGGCACCAGGGGGCAAGGTGCTGGATGCAGCATCAGGCAAACCACTACCCTTCGTCACCATTACAAACACAACTAACAAAGGGGCTTCCATGAAAGCGGATGCCGACGGACAGTTTCCCCTGCCTGCAGCAAAAGCCGTCCTGAGCTTCCGGTTCGTGGGCTATAAAACACAGACCGTTACCTTCAACCCCGGACAAACATCGCTTGTTATAAGAATGGAAACAGAGGTCTCCGGACTGGATGAAGTCGTAGTGATCGGTTACGGTCAGCAGAAAAAGAAAGACATCACCAGTGCAGTATCCAGCATCTCCGGCAAAGAGATCTCCGAACTGCCTGCCACCTCTATTAACAGCGCCCTACAGGCTAAAGTGCCCGGTGTACAGATCACCAGCGCTGGCTATGAACCAGGCGCCGGTACTAACATCAGGATCAGGGGCATCAACTCCATCACACAGGGCGACGGCCCTATTTATGTAGTGGACGGTGTCATCCTGACCGGCGATATCAGAGAGATCAACCCATACGACATTGAATCCATAGACGTGCTGAAAGATGCTTCCGCAGCAGCGATATATGGCGCCCGTGCAGCAGCCGGCGTAGTGATCATCACTACAAAAAAGGCGAAGACCGGCCGCGCTTCCGTTGATTATAACGGCTACTACGGTGCACAAAAAATCGTTAAGACCTACGACTTCATAGACGGCGCCCAGTACGGCTATCTCCGCCGCCTGGCATGGGCTGATGAAGATCCGAACGCCTGGCCAATGAACAACCCGGAAACAGACAAACAGATATTCAGCGCAGATGAGCTGAAAAGCCTGGCCGAAGGTAAGACCTACGACTGGCCATCCACCATCACACAGGTGGGCCAGCAGCAGAGCCATACCCTGAGTATTTCCAATGGTATCGGCAAAAACAAGGTGTACCTGAGCGGCAACTACCTCAACCAGGACGGTATCATCAAAGGGTCTAACATGAAACGTTATGCCCTGAAAGCGAACCTGGAATCGGCCGTAACAGATAAACTGACCATTGGCATGAATACCAACTATTCCCATATTCAGACCAGCATCGTCAGCAATGAGGCCTACTACACAGCCGTAACCATGAGCCCTCTGCGGCCTATTTACGACTCCACCGGCAAACCAACGGTCACAATAGATCCCAGTACCGGCAACCTTACTTCCAACAATCCCCTCGCCCTGGCGCTCGATGCCATCAACCACCGCATAGACGACAGGCTGATAGGCAACATGTACCTGGATTATAAACTGCTGCCCGGACTGAGCTTCCGTTCCAACCTCGGTGCAGATATCTATAAGAACCAGCAGTTTGAATACTATCCAAGGAACACCAGCACCGGCTACCTGCAGAAAGGTGTAGCGAAAGTGCAGAACTTCGGTTACCGCGACTGGCTCTGGGAAAATACCATGACCTACGACTATAACCCTTCTGAAGATCACTCCCTCAACCTCCTCTCTGGTTTCACCTTCCAGAAAAGAAGACAGGAGTGGAACTTCGAACAGGCCTCCGGTTTCCCGACAGATGAACTGACCTATAAAAACATGAACCTGGCCACCAGGAGGGATTATATTTCCAGCGACTACTTCAACTGGGCTACCAGCTCACTGCTCGGTAGGGCCATCTATAAATACAAACAACGTTATATCCTGAACTTCACCGCCCGTTACGATGGATCTTCCCGCTTCGGTGCAGAGAACCGTTACGGCTTCTTCCCTTCTATCAGTGGTGCATGGCGACTGATCGATGAACCATTCCTGGGTGTAAAGATCAAATCACACGTCAGCGATGCCAAGATCAGGGTCAGCTATGGTATCATCGGTAACCAGGACGTTTCCTACGACAAGATATTCTCACAGATGAACGCCGCCACCTATCCATTCAATGGCAGCACACAATCCAGCGGCTACCAGATAGGCAGCAACAAAGGCAATAGCGCACTGAAATGGGAAAGCCAGCATCAGTTCAACGCCGGCTTTGACCTCGGATTGCTGAACAACAGGATCCAGATGACATTCGACTTCTACAACAAGAATATCAAAAACCTCCTGTTACAAAACACACTGGCGCCATCACAGGGCTTCGATGCAACGATGATCAATGTTGCGTCTATGAACACAAGGGGTATGGATATCGGACTGAAAATATACCCTGTTAAGACGCCTAACTTCGACTGGCAGATGGATCTTAACTGGTCTAAATATAAATCCAAAGTAACCGCACTGCTGCCCGGTAGAGACTCTCTCAGCCCTTATCTGAAAGTGGGTGAAGCGCCCAACAGCCTGATCGTCGATTATGTGTTTGACGGTATCTATAACAAAGGAGATGATTTTAAGCTGAACCCTACCGGCAAACCAGGTGATGTGCGTATCAAAGACCTGAACAACGACGGCATCATCAATCAATATGACAGAGCTATAGTAGGCCGTACTACTCCTAAAGCCTGGGGCGGTATCTGGAACTACTTCAGGTACAAACGCGTATCAATGACGGTATTCGCAAGCTACATGTATGGCCATGACATCTACAACAAGGCTTATATGGATTATGTCTATTCCGACGGCCGCAGAGTGATCCTGAAAGATGGACTGAACTACTGGACATCGGAAAATACAAATACCAACATCCCACGTCCGAATGCATTCGGTAGCTCTACCAGGACACTGCCACAGGGTTCTTCCAGCTTTGCAGTACAGAAAGGCGACTTCCTTCGCATCAGGAATATCACCCTGGCATACGACTTCTCTCCGACCCTTTTATCTAAACTGAAAATAAGGTCGCTGAACGTATACGCCCAGGCAATGGAACCATTCCTGTTCACCGGGTATAAAGGCACCGATCCTGAAATAGGCGTGGCACAAGGGGCGTACGATATCTATCCCCGCTTCAGGACCTATCTGTTCGGTTTAAAAATGGGCTTATAATCTCCTAAAAATGACACTTATGCAAACGCATCGCTATATACTGTTCTTTACCTTACTCGCCGGAGTACTCTTTTCCGGTTGCAGTAAACAACTTGATATTAAACCGGAGGTATTCGTTTCTCCGGAAGAACTATACAAAGACGAAGCCGGAATTACGGCCGGCATCACCGGTATCTACCGCCAACTGCTGGTACTGAAAAGATCAGACTATGCTGTAGTCGGCATGGTGGGCACCGATGAAGCGAAGATGACCACCTTCGTACCCACCTGGGGACCTTACTGGCAGGGATTTGCAGCGGTGAATAGCTACTCTCCGCTGATGACCGCACAGAACGACGTCGTGCAGGGTTTCTGGATTAACAGTTATAAGGGCATCAACAACGCCAATACCGCCATAAAATATATACAGCCATCTGCTGTGAATGAAGACTTCAAAGCACGTGCACTGGGAGAAGCAAAGTTCATGCGCGCATTATTCTACTTCTACCTGGTACAGTTGTATGGTGGTGTGCCAATGCCTACCGATGTTGACAACCCCGACGCTGTGAGAGATGGCTATCCACGCAGTACAGCAGAAGATGTCTACAAGCTGGTAATATCCGACCTGCAGTATGCGGCCGAACATTTAAGCAGCAAAGGAAGCAATGGAATCGATGCAGGTCATGCCACCCAGGAGGCGGCGATCGCATTGCTTGGCAAGGTCTATCTTACACACAAAGATTACGCCCTGGCTAAAAACACACTGGAACCCTTGCTGACGTCTTCAAAGACAAGCCTCATGCCGGTATATGCCGACCTGTTCGTAGAGAAAAATGAAAACAATATCGAGTCTTTGTTTGAAGTACAGTTCTCCAATGAACCAGACAATACCAGCAACATGGCCAATAACACCGGCGCATGGCAGATCAACTCTCCCGGCCTTAGTGGCGCCGGCGGACACGTGATCATTCCCACTGATTACTTCTTTAACAGTTTCGAAGACAGTGATCTCAGAAAAGATGCAACATTCCGCACGGTGTTCTATGATGTAAACGGAAACCTCGTTGATTATTCCTGGTGGGCTGATGTAGGCAAACCGCATGTGAAGAAATTTGATATCACCAAAGGAGTATCCGTAAGCGGCTCTCTGTCGTCCAGGAATATGTATTACCTCCGTCTTGCAGACGCCATACTGATGTATGCAGAAGCTGTCAACGAACTGAACGACGTACCAACCGCCCTGGCTAATCTGAATAAGATCAGGCAGCGCGCCGGTCTGCCTAAATATGAAGATGCACATGGCGGTGTACCATCCCAGGACCAGCTGCGTACTGAGATCATGATGGAGCGTATGCGTGAACTGGGCTTCGAAGGATGGAGATGGTTCGACCTGAAAAGGACCGGAACCCTGCTGAATGCGGTAGGTACCAACAATCCTGATGCAACGCCTAATATCCAGCCTAAACACCTGCTGTATCCGATCCCGGCAAAAGAATTTGAGAACAATCCGAAACTTACACCTAAAGACCAAAATGAGGGTTACTAATCCATGAAGATCATCCGTAACATATCATTTGCCGGCCTGCTTTGCATGGTATCCGGAAATATACTGGCACAGACAGTCACATCATCGGCCGACAGTCTGGTGGTGTCCAATGCGCACGTGCAACTAACGGTAGACAGTCACACCGGCAGGGTCAACTACCTGTTCAGCAACGGCGTACGGCTGCAGAACACCATCGCCACGGTAGAAGAGTTGACTAATGGAAAACTCGCCAGTACTGATTTCTCTCAGCATAAGTACAGTACATCTCCCATGCAGGACGCTTCCGGCAAAGGTGTTACCATCTCCATCATACACAGTGATCCTTCCAGACCTTTAAAACTCGAACAACACATAACAGTCTACGCACAATCGTCTCACCTGCTGCTCAATGTACAGGCCATAGGTGACGCGACACTGGAAACGCGTAACATCTCTCCATTAACCATTATCCCGGAACAGCAGGCTTACCTGTTTGTTCCGGGTAATGCACCCCGCATCCTGGACGTTCCCTTCGACAATGATAACTGGGTACCGGTTATTACCCGTCAATGGCCTTCCGCCTCTGGCATGAGTTATGAATTCACTTCTGTGTATGACCAGCATAGTCTTTCCGGGCTGGTAACAGGCAGTGTAACACACGACTTCTGGAAAACCGGCTTCCGTTACGGAACAGGCAAAGAAACCGGCCGTATCGATTCTTTTATCGTATATGGAGGGGCCGCTACCGCGGATGACAAATCCTTACAGCCGGCTTACGGCGGATTGGATGGCACCCACGACCACACGCCTCACGGCACGATGCTGGGCAAAACGCTGACTTCTCCGCTCATCTACCTGGCTGCCGATACAGATACCCGTAAGGCATTTACCACCTACGGACAGGTAAACGTGCAAGTAGCAGGCCGCAGTGAATGGAAAGGCGAAGCTCCCTTTTACTGGAACAGCTTCGGTGTGGAAGGGGTACTGGGTTATAGCAAGGTAATGATGCCACCCGGTGTCATCAAAATATCCGACTTCCTTGCCACCCTGGACAACTTCAACAAATATGCCCCTCCGGTGCTCAGCGTTGACTCGTATGACCAATCCATATACACAACCTCACTGCTGACGTCTTTGGCCAGATATGGGCAGAAAAAGCGGCAACAAATGGGCTTTTATTTTATACCTTTCGCCGTGTGGACCTGGAAGAACTCCCTGGACAATCCATTGGCAGGTACACAAACACCCCTGAGTGAAGTTGTGCTAAAGGATAAGAACAGGCAACCTATTATGTACAAAGAAGGCGACTGGGCCTGTTACCCGATCGATCCTTCCCACCCGGCTACAAGAGCCTCCATCATTCAGCAATTACAAAAGGCAAAGGCAATCCATGCCACCTTTATCAAAATAGACTTCCTGACCGCCGGCGCGCTGGAATCCAGCACCCGGTACAACCGCAATACCCGTTCAGGTATGCAGGCATACAACGAGGGAATGAAAATGCTCCGCTCACTGGTGGATTCCATCATGGGGCCCGATATCTTTATCACACAGGCTATCTCCCCCATGTTCCCCCATCAGTATGCACATACCCGCTTCATCTCTACAGATGTGTACTCCCACCTGCGGGATGATCAGCCGGGATTCCCCCATTGGGGCAGCACAGCCGCTTCACTCATGGCCGGCTCCCATATGTCGTGGATGCAGGGAACATTGTGGCCGTTCACCAACCTGGACGTGATCGTGATGAAGAACTTCCAGAACAACCCTGACCTCAGCGAACAGGAGATCAAGGTGCGCCTCTATGCCATGATGGTAATGGGCAGCATCCTGGGAGACGGCTCTGACTTCCGTCAGAAACTAGCGGCAGAGAGAGCGAAGAAGTTCCTGAACCATCCGGCAGTATGTGCCTGGTTCAGCCATCCTGTAGCCTTTACGCCAGTCAGCATGTCTGACGGCGATACCCAGGACCAGCAGATGACCTTCTTCCACAAGGGAGATACAACCCTGCTGGCAATGTTCAACTTCATAAAGGACAAATCCTTTGACGCCAGCTGGCAAACGGCAGACGTGGCAGACAAAAGGCACTATGAGATCAGGGATTTTATGACAGACGCCGTACTGGGAGAGATCAGCAATGGTCAGTCTTCCTTTACGCTGACAGTGCCTCCTAAAGATGCGTTATTAGTTAAACTCGTCCCACGGGACTAAAAGAATAAACCAATCCCAGCGATTAGCCATAAACTGGTCCCTGGTGATAAAAAACATAAACCAGTTCCCTCGGAATTAAAAGCATAAATATAAAAGTGATCATATGGAAGTGACAGTCAGGATAGAAAGAGTATCCATACCCACGTACAAGACAGGCACACCGGAGAAACACCCTATGTTCCTCGAGAAGAGAGTATACCAGGGCAGCAGTGGTGTTGTGTACCCTCATCCCGTTATCGAGCAGATCGCTGATGAGAAAACCATGCAGGAATACACCGCCGTATTCCTGGAAAATGAATTCCTGCTGATAATGATCCTCCCTGAATTGGGCGGACGTATACAACGTGCATACGACAAGATCAGGCAGAGAGACTTTGTATACTACAACCAGGTTATCAAACCTGCACTCGTAGGACTGGCAGGCCCCTGGATCTCAGGCGGTATAGAGTTCAACTGGCCTCAGCACCATCGTCCCAGCACCTTTCAGCCGGTCGACTTCACCACAGAAGAAAATGCCGACGGCAGTAAAACAGTATGGGTGAATGAAGTGGAAGTGATGTTCCGCACCAAAGGCATGGCAGGCTTTACACTCTATCCCGATAAGGCCTACCTGGAAATAAAGGGCAAGTTGTTCAATCGTACACTTTTCCCTCAAACCTTCCTCTGGTGGGCTAATCCGGCAGTGAAAGTGAATGACCACTATCAGTCGGTCTTCCCTCCGGATGTATATGCCGTGTTTGACCACGGTAAACGCGACGTGTCTGACTTCCCTATTGCAACAGGCACTTACTACAAAGTAGACTATTCACCGGGAACTGATATTTCCCGTTATCATACTATTCCTGTTCCCACCTCCTACATGGCCATCCGCTCGGAGTACGACTTTATGGGTTGTTACGAGCACGATACGCAGGCCGGTATGTTACACGTAGCCGACCACCATGTATCTCCTGGTAAAAAACAATGGACCTGGGGCAATGGTGATTTCGGATATGCCTGGGACAGGAACCTGACAGATGAAGACGGTCCTTACATCGAGCTGATGACCGGTATGTTCACCGATAATCAGCCGGACTTCTCCTGGCTGCAGCCCAATGAAGGCAAGACCTTTGAACAATACTTCATGCCATACTCACAAGCCGGTGTAGTGAAGAATGCTACCAAAGAGGCGATGCTGAATATGGAATGGCAGGAGCAGCAGCTGAGCATTAAAGTATATGCCACTGCCCTGTACAAAAATGCAGTCATCCGTTTACTGAAGAACGGTGAGGAAGTGCAGCAGTTCCCTGCTTCCCTTTCTCCATACGCCCCATTCTCTGCTACATATGATTGTGGCCTGGATGTAGTACCCGAGGACTGGAAAGTGATCGTTGCCGATGAAGCAGGTCATACACTTGTGTCCTGGCAGCCTGCGCCACCAGTGGAACATGAAATACCGGCACCTGCATCAGCGGCTCGTCTGCCACAGGATATTGAACAGGTGGAAGAATTGTACCTGAATGGTCATCACCTGGAACAGTACCGTCATGCTACCTTCAATCCGATTGACTATTATGAAGAAGGTCTGAGAAGAAGTCCCGGAGATATCCGTTGTAATAATGCTATGGGCTTATTACTCCTCCGCCGCGGACAATTCGCCAAAGCGGAACCTTATTTCAGAACGGCTATCAAAACAATGACCAGCCGTAATCCCAATCCGTACGACGGAGAGGTATATTACAACCTCGGATGTGCGCTATTCCTGCAAGGCAAAAAGTCTGAAGCATACGATATCTTCTTCAAAGCTACCTGGAATGATGCCTGGCAGCATAGTGGCTTCCTGATGCTGGCACGCATCGCCGCATCCGGTCATAAATGGGATGACGCATTATCCCTCGTTAAGAAATCTCTTGTGCGCAATTACCACAATCATACTGCCCGCCACCTGCAAACGATCATCCTGAGAGAAAGAGGTCTGACGGAAGATTGTATTGCCTTCGCAAAAGCTTCACTGGAAATAGATCCGTTTAACTACGGATGCCTGTTCGAATGGTATCTCGCCAGCAAAGACAATAGCGTGTTAGAGAAACTGCGCATTTTAATGCGTGGCAGCCTAAATAACTACCTGGAGCTTTCACTCGACTATGCACATGCCGGTTGTTATACTACCGCTATTCAAGTATTACAATCATACCTTGATGCGCATGGTGCCACCTCTCCTCTGTTGTATTATTATATGGGATGGTTCGCTACCTGCAATAACGCACCTGAACAAGCCTTGACTTACTATAAAGACGCTGCCAGACAGGATGCCGGTTACTGCTTCCCGAATAAAGTAGAAGAAGTGATCATCTTACAAAGCGCACTGAACGCCAATCCATCCGATGCCAAAGCGGCCTATTACCTGGGCAATCTCTGGTACGATAAACGACAGTATACAGAAGCCATCGCATGCTGGGAAAAGTCGGCCAGCCTCGATACCACTTTCGCCATTGTACACAGGAACCTCTCTCTCGCTTATTACAACAAACTGCATAAAAAAGAACAGGCAGTAACCTTCATGGAGAAAGCATTCGGATTGGCGCCTGATGATGCCCGCATCCTGATGGAGCTGGACCAGCTGTATAAGATCACCGGCAGGTCTTCACAGGAAAGGCTGGCATTACTGGAGAACCATATGCAGCTGGTAGAGAAAAGAGATGACCTCTACCTGGAACGTATTACCTTATACAATAATCTTGGTGAGTTTGAACAGGCACGTCAGCTCCTGTCGCAAAGACAATTCCATCCATGGGAAGGCGGTGAAGGCAAGGTAGTCGGACAGTTCATCTGTTGCCACACTGCCCTTGCAAAAAAAGCTATTTTACAGGAAGAATTTGAAAAGGCTATCTCCCTGTTAGAGGCACTCTCGGCTTATCCTGAAAACCTGGGTGAAGGGAAACTGTACGGTGCACAGGAGAATGATATCAACTATCTGCTGGGCTGGGCTTACGCCGGACTCGGACAGGGAGACACTGCGAAGAAATATTTCCATGCTGCTACCATCGGCATTAGTGAACCCGTACAGGCTATCTATTACAACGATCCGCAGCCTGACAAGATCGTATACCAGGCATTGGCATGGCAGCAACTGGGACAACCGGAGAAAGCCCGCCAGATCTTTGAACGCTTCATCCAGTTTGGAAAGGCACATATCAACGATACGATCCGCATAGATTATTTCGCAGTATCGCTACCTGATATGCTGGTATTTGACCTGGATCTTAATCGTAGGAACCGCATCCATTGTCTTTACCTGATGGGGCTCGGTCATATGGGGCTTCAGCAGGAACAGGAAGGACAGCAATACCTGGACGAAGTATTGACGCTCGATGTCAATCACCAGGGTGCTACTTTTCATCCATTCACAAAAACGATTCAATGTTAAATGTTAATACCAGGGCGCTATCCGCTACCCGTACCCAGTACGGCGAGTTGCGGGGAGCGCCCCTCTATATGATCACCCTTGAAAATGCCACTGTTACAGTAGAACTGATTAATCTCGGCGCTACTATTACAGCCATCTATACACCGGATAAAACAGGTGCTCAGAAAAACATCGTAGCCGGATACGCAGACCCGATGGACTACCTCCACAATCCTGCTTATTTCGGCAGCACCGTAGGACGATACGCCAACCGCATTGCCGGTGGGCGCATTATTGTAGAAGGAAGAGAATACCACTTGCCCATCAACAATGACGGGAACCATCTCCATGGGGGGTTCGACGGCTTTCATACAAAGCCCTGGCAGGTGATAGAATGCCTCCAGACGGGGGATGAAGCCAGTGTAATAATGGAGTATGTAAGTGCTGACGGTGAGGAAGGCTATCCGGGCAACCTGATCACACAGGTGCAATACGTGCTTGACAATGAGAACCAGTTGCACATCCGTTATACGGCGTATACAGACAAGGCCACGCCTGTCAGCCTGACCAACCACTCTTATTTTAATCTTACAGGGTTCGAGAAGCTATTAGTTACCGATCACCTGTTAACGATCAATGCACAGACTTATACAGAGAAGAGCGACAGGAATGTGCCTACGGGAAATATCCTGCCCGTGACCGGCACACCGCTCGACTTTACCCAGGCAACAAGGATTGGCGAGCATATTCATGAACTGTCTGCTGATCGTGGCGTTGATCACAACTTCGTATTGCAACCTGATTCCATCCATCCAAACAGGATGGGCGAATATATCAACGGGCTACCTGATTTTATCCATCCAACCCGGATGGGCGAATATGCCAACGGGCTACCTGCTGACGGACGCGTTGATAATAACTTTGCGTTACCGTCTGACTACGCCGATAAAATGTCTGGCAAGATTCCCGCAGCAATACTGGAAGATCCTCACAGTGGAAGAGTATTACGCGTATTTACAGACCAGCCGGGCATACAGGTGTATAGCGCCAACTACTGGGATGGCAGTATTACCGGACAACAAGGCAAGCCTTATCTGAAACACGGTGCGGTAGCCCTGGAAACACAGGCCTTTCCGGATAGTCCAAATCATGCTCATTTTCCTGATACTATTCTTTTACCCGGTGATATTTATCGCCGGCATACCATTTTTGCCTTTGATGTGCAATAAATTATTAAACTTGCTAATTCCGTTATGAAACATTCATCTTTTAATGGCGCCTACATACTGGGTATCTCTTTCATCTCCGCATTGGGAGGTTACCTCTTTGGATTTGATTTTGCGGTGATTGCAGGGGCCTTGCCGTTCCTGCAAAAGCAGTTTGGACTCGATGCCTACTGGGAAGGATTTGCTACCGGCAGTCTTGCGCTGGGGGCTATCATCGGCTGTATCATCGCAGGCTCCATGGCGGACAAATACGGTCGTAAGCGCGGTCTTTTACTGGCCTCTGCTATCTTCGGCATTTCTTCTCTTGCCATGGCTGTTGCGCCAGACAGGAACCTCTTCATCGCATTCCGCTTTGTGGCAGGTATTGGCGTGGGCATGGCATCCATGCTGTCGCCCATGTACATTGCGGAAGTAGCGCCGGCGCATCTCCGCGGACGAATGGTAGCTATCAATCAGCTGACGATCGTTACCGGTATTCTTGTTACGAACCTTGTCAACTATACCCTTCGTAATCACGGAGAGGATGCCTGGCGCTGGATGTTTGGTCTTGGCGTCATCCCTTCCCTCCTGTTCTTCATCGGTGCTTTATGGCTCCCTGAGAGCCCACGCTGGCTGGTGAAAGCTGGACGCTCTGCTGATGCACGGGCGGTGCTTAACAAAATTGGTGGAGATAATTTTGCAGATGAATCACTGTCGGTAATTGAAGGCTCTCTTTCCGGGGCAGAGAAGATGAACTTTGCAGATATTTTCCGTAAAGCAGTACTACCTGCTGTGGTAATCGGTATTATACTCGCTGTATTCCAGCAATTCTGCGGTATCAATGTCGTGTTCAATTATACACCAAGGATATTTGAGAGTATTGGCGTATCACAGGATGGGCAGCTCTTGCAGACAGTATTTATAGGCGGTGTCAACCTTGTCTTTACTATTCTGGCTATGCTGCTGGTAGATAAACTGGGCCGGAAACCATTGATGCTGATTGGTGCTGGCGGATTGACTGTATTGTACATCATCGTAGTGCGGATGCTGGCATCGGGCTCTGAACAGGTGTCCTGGTATTTGCTGGCAGCTATTGGAACTTATGCTATGTCGCTGGCGCCTGTGACCTGGGTACTGATCGCGGAGATCTTCCCAAATAAAATACGAAGTGCGGCTACTTCTTTTGCGGTGCTTTGTCTTTGGGCGGCGTATTTTATCCTGGTGTTTACCTTCCCTATTTTGTTTGATCGTCTCAAGGATAGCACCTTTTACATTTACGCGGGGATTTGTTTAGTAGGATTTGTGTTCATCTGGAGGAATGTAAGGGAGACAAAAGGAAAGACACTGGAAGAGCTGGAAGGTGTGATGATGCATTAGCATTCACTTGCTGTGGTAATCAAGTGGCTGATTAATGTAATCGTCCGTCGTTTGTCTTAACGACGGACGATTTTGTTGTATTACTGATGTTTGCTCGGTTTTATATAGTATTGTGGTCTGTGCCGCTTGTAACACTCTTAGAGATTAGTGCAAAAGTCAGCAATGGAACTTTCATCGGCTGCACCGCTGTGCAGGGAACCCGGGCGAAGGCCCGCAATTACTATATGAAACCGGTGTTGCCTCCTGAGTTCCAATTAGTATATGGGTCATTCACTTGCAGGGAGATGCAACCTAACTTGTGTTCCTCAATATATCAGAAGAGTCAATCTAAGAAGCAGCTCATTATATTATACATGGCTGCAATAGCGGCTATCTCCAAACCAATGTAACCACTGCTCCAGGTTTAAGTGCATATTCATATACATTATCCTGTTCGCTCACAGAGAAATTCTGATCCTGCTTTGTAGTGTTAATCACCACCATTACCCGCGAACCATCTGTATTCAGGAATGCTACATTCTCTACTCCCTTATCCGTCAGTTTAGAAGAGTAAATTCTCTTTGCACCCGGATGTACAAACTTGCTGAAATGTGCCAGTGCGTAATACTCAACATTACGGGTAACTTCACCATTTTCGGAATTGACGGTCACTACTCCCCTGCAGGTCATACAACCACGGTTGCCTTCACCTGTACCCGGCTGATTTGTAGTGGGGCCGTTCTTCTCATCTAAAGCCATATTCCATAGCAACACGTTCTTTGACCAGTTGTTGACGGTCCCGATCAGTAACTGACTTACCATATACTGCAGGTTATCCGCAAATACAGGCGACCAGCTGCCACCGGAACATTCAGTAAAATAAAGCCCCTTCTCCGGATGTGCATCATGTACTTTGCTCATAGCGCCCACAGCACCTTCATAACAATGGAATGCAGCTCCGGCAGTGTACTTTGCTATCAGACTATCATCGAGAATAGAGATCGGATATTCAGGACTGTTCCAGTTATGGTCAAACAGCATGATTTTCGTCTGTCCGCTCAATCCTTCTTTTTCCAGTAATGGTCCCAGATGATCCTTGATGAATTTTCCCTGCTCAGGCGCTGTCATCTTCATAGTTGGATACATTGCCTCATATTGCGGTTCATTCTGTACAGTAAGCGCTGTAATCTTAATACCTTCCTCTCCGAATGCGCGAATGTACTTTACAAAATAACGGGCATATACATCATAAGCATCAGGACGTAAGGAACCGCCTTCCAGTTTGCCGCTTGTCTTCATCCATCCCGGCGCACTCCACGGACTGCCCATAATGTGAATGTCAGGATTGATCGCTATTACCTGCTTTAATACCGGTACGACTTCTTTTTCGTCATGTTCAATCGTGAAATGCTTCAGAGAGTCATCCCGCTGCCCTGCAGGCATATCATCATAGCTATATGGGCTTGTAGAGAAATCAGATGCACCGATAGACATACGGATGTAGTTGATGCCAATTCCCTTCTCTGTGCCGAATAGGTCCTCCAGCAATGCCTGCCGCTGTGAGGGCGACATATATTGATGCACCACATATGCAGAAGATCCTGTCATAGCAGCGCCAAAACCTTCTATTTCCTGGAACTGCTGACTGCTATCCATCCTGATGTTAATGACAGCCGTATCCTTTCCCCTCGCCACCCCGGATTGCTTTGCGAATAACTGTTGCTGGTCGGCCGTAGTGAGATAAACAGCTACTGAATCATTGTGTTGCTCTTTGCCTGTTTGTTGCCCGTTGTTGCAAGCCGTTAATAAGATGCCTGCGCAACAACTGTATATCCATAGTTTCATGTAAGAGGTTTTTCTGTCTGATGAATTGTTTCCGTTAGTATTTTAGGCGGTGCATGTTGCCCTGCTCCCTATTTGGCCTGTAAAAAGAAGGTCCCGTCCCATGAGAGACGAGACCTATCCTTTCGTTAACCCTATTTTATCTAGTTCTAGTAGCCGGTATTTTGTTCGAGGTTGGCGTTCTGGTCCATTTCACCCTGAGGAATAGGCCAGAGCAAACTCTGTTCTGTCAGGTGATAACCCAGGTTGACGCCTTTACCGTCGGTTACTGCCTGCATTACAGGGATGGCACGATCAGTACGTACGAGATCATACCAGCGCTGTCCTTCAAAAGCCAGTTCCAGGCGGCGTTCCTTCTCAATAGCCAGACGCATTGCTGCCTGGTCAGTGATATTAAGCGGATTCAGTTTTACACGCTGACGGATCTGTGTAACGATAGTATTTGCACCACTTACGTCTCCCTGTTCGTTCAGCGCTTCTGCTTTCAGCAGCAGTACATCCGCCAGACGATACATGATGATGTTCTGGCTGGCATCAGTTTTACGCATTTTGTAGAAGAACGGGAAACTATCCAATGATAAGCGGGCATCGCCCCATTTACCAGTCACGTTTGCAAACGTGATCGTTGATCTGTAACGTACACTATCATTTGCTTCCTTGTATGCACGCATCAGGTCATTGCTCGGATTGCAGAACTTCTTCCAGTCAGTACCGAGGAACATACTTGTACCCCAGTTACCACCGGTATCCCATCCATCAAAGTTTAATTCGAAGATGGCTTCTGCAGAGTTCTCATGGTTGCCGTCCCATAGCTGGTCGTATACCGGCAATAGGCTATAACCCAATGCAATTACCTGGTCGGCATAAGACTGCACTTCGGGCCAGTTGATCGGTTTCCGGGTAGCGGCTATTTTAGCCAGCAAGGTGTATACTGCGCCTTTTGTCACATAGCCTTTATTGACAGCGGAAACAGGTACTGCATCAACGGCTGACTTCAGATCACTGGTGATCTGGTCATACACAGAATCTGTACTTGCACGCGAAGGATATAAGAGCGGATAAATTTCCGCCAGATTATCTGCAGTGATCGTAGGCAACTCTTCTAGTACCAAAGGTACATCACCGAATAGCCTTACCAGGTCAAAATAAGCGCGTGCACGGATGAACTTTGCTTCTGCAACGATCTGCGCCTTACGGGCAGCAGTCAGCGCTGCATCGGTTACCTTAGGCACATTTACGATCACAGAGTTACAGGCAGTGATATGATTATACAGATAACCCCAGTCGCGGGCCACCCACGAGTTGGTGGACAGTATACGGAATTCGTCGATCTCAAAACCGGCCGCATTGTCAGCACCGGCATAAGCATTGTCTGACTGTGCATCGCCAATATTGAAATAATCCAGTACATAGCACTCGGCTGCATTACTGCGGAAGAAGGTATAACAACTGGCCAGCGCTGCTTCTGCTGTAGCAGCATCTTTTATATAGGACCCTGCTGTACCCTGCCCTTCATTCCCGACAATGGTATTGGATGGCGGCTGCAGGTTCAGGTCTTTTTTGCATGCACCCAGCGCCAGTGAAGCCAGTGCAGCAGATATGATGAGGAGACGGCTTGTTCTTTTCATAACTCAAACGTTTAGAATGACAGGTTTAAACCAAGGATAAATGTTCTCGCCACAGGATATGTGCCATAGTCGATTCCCAGCGTCACACCACTGGCGGCATTGGTAGAGAACGCATTCACCTCCGGATCGAAGCCCTTATAGTTAGTGATCGTGAAGAGGTTCTGAGCAGTCGCATACACCATCAGTCTGCTCAGGTGCAGTGTGTTCAATGCACTCTGTGGCAGGTTGTAAGATAATGTTGCGCTCTTCATACGCAGGAAGGAACCATTTTCCACGAAACGGGAAGAGGTACGGGAATTGGTCACATCTCCATTAGTAGCACGTGGGATATCTGTTACCTGGCCAACTGTGGTCCAGCGACGCAGTACTTCGGTTGACTGGTTCTTGCTGTCGTACATACCCTCTGTTTCCATACGGGAAGCATTGAACACATCATTACCCTGTGAACCCTGTAACAGGAAGGCCAATGACCAGTTCTTGTAGGTCAGGTTGTTGTTCATACCATAAGTAAAGTCAGGCTGCGCGTTACCGATCACGGTACGGTCAGTCGGCGTTACTTTACCATCGCCGTTTACGTCTTTGTAGAGGATGTTACCGGTCTTTGGATCTACTCCCTCAGAAATATATCCGTAGAAAGTACCCAGCGGCAATCCTTCTCTCAGGGTGATGATATTATCCCTGTTCTCTACACTCGCAAAGTAGTATACGTCAGACAGCTCCAGTGCTGTGATACGGTTACGGTTGAAAGCGATGTTGAAGTCGGTCGTCCAGCGGAAGTCTTTATTAACAACGTTCACAGAAGATACCAGGAACTCCAGACCTTTGTTCTCCATTTTTCCGGAGTTGCGGGTGATATGGTCATAATCGGCTGCAGCCGGAAGCTTCACGTCCAGCAGCAGATCATTTGTTTTCTTGATATAAGCATCTGCAGAGAAGGTCAGTCTTGAGTCAAAGAGACTCAGGTCTATACCTACGTTTGTCTGTGTAGTTGTTTCCCATTTCAGATCAGGATTGGGTGCACCATCCGGAGGCACGATCGCAGGACCAGACAATGGACTCGTTGGCGTCTGACGGGTAAAAGTGTTTAGCCCCAGGGATGCATATGGACTCAGTCCCTCCACATTACCGTTCTGTCCCCAGCCTGCTCTCAGTTTCAGGTCGCTGATCGCTTTCACATCACGCATGAAAGGCTCCGCAGAGATACGCCAACCGGCAGATACGGATGGGAAGTATCCCCATTTGTGTTTCTTATCCAGCTTGGATGAACCATCCGCACGGAAGTTGGCAGTCAGCAGATACCGGCTATCATAGTTATACATGATACGGCCCAGGTAAGACATCAGGAACCATTGTGATTCTTTGGTATCGCCTGTTATCTGGTTAGCCGCGTTCAGTGTTTTTACAGTAGGGTCAGCAGGGAAATCACGACCGGTCTGGTTAGTCTCGTCGTAATTGTTCTTCTGCGTGGTTACACCACCCAATGCGGAGAAGGAATGTTTCTTCCAGGTCTTGTCGTAGTTAATGGTGTTTTCCCACAGCCAGGTCAGTGTATTGTAACGCTGAGAGGTGGCATAACCATGATCATTACGGCCGGGAGTGGTCATAATATAATCCAGGTAGTAATCGTACTTGTGATTGGTATAATCTACGCCATAGTTACTTCTCACTTTCAGGTCTTTAGTGAGGTTGATATCCAAAGCTGCGTTACCCAGTACGCGGTTGTCTTTAGTGCCCTGAGTAGGCCCTTCGATAGCCGCCAGCGGGTTATCCCAGCCGGCTTTATACGGGTTCATGGTATAACGGCGGTGACCATCTGCATCTGTTTCATAGATGCCTATTACCGGAGGCGCGTTGAGCGCACCGAGGATAACGGCGTTACGGCCGGCATTCTCATTGTCCTTCACGTCTTTCAGGTCTACATTGGAATAGCTGATGTTGGTAGTCAGCTTCATCCACGGCTTCAGCTGGTTGTCCAGGTTGGCCCTGAAAACGCGGCGGTTGTATCTGGCCGGTTTCACCATACCATCATCTTTGGTATAGGCGCCGGAAATAAAGTATTGCGACTTTTCGCTACCACCGGAAGCGGATAACTGGTAGTTCTGATTATGACCTGTCTGAAACACCTCATCCAGCCAGTTAGTAGTAGTGGTAGGCGTTGTTACGGCAAATCCCATTTCACTCATCAGGTCATTATACTGGGTAGGGTTCAGTACATCGATCTTCTTACCGATCTTCGAGATGCCATAGTAGGTATTGAAGTTGATCACGGCATCACCGGAACGACCTCTTTTGGTAGTGATAAGCACCACACCATTGGAGGCCCTTGCACCATAGATAGCGGCGCTGGATGCATCTTTCAGTACGGTGATTGTGGCAATATCGTTGGTATTGAGATCCCTGGTATCGGTGGTTGGCACCCCATCTATTACGTACAGGGGCTCATTACCTGCCTGTACGGAGGTAGCCCCACGTACCCTTACTGAAAAGGCAGCGCCAGGCTTACCGGATGGCTGGGTCACCTGTACACCAGCCGCTTTCCCCTGCAGGGCGGCAGCTGTCTGGGTGATAGGGCGCTCGTTGATATCTTTGGTATCAACACTCACTACTGCGGTGGTCACATCTTTCTTTCGCTGGGTACCATAACCAATCACCACCACTTCGCTCAGGTCTGTTTTGGTATCCTCCAGGGTGACAGCGATCTGTGTACGACCGTTCACCGGTACTTCCTGTGTATTGTATCCTACATAGGAAAGCTCCAGGACTGCATCAGGTGCTGCCTGAATAATGAAGTTACCGTCCGGCAGGCTCGCCGTACCTTTTGCAGTTCCTTTAATTTTAATGGAAACGCCGGGAAGTGAGTTACCCTGCTTGTCCTGTATATGTCCGCTTACTCTGATGTCCTGCCTTGTAGTGACGTTTTCCTGCGCCATGGCAAAACACCACAATGCCAACAGCAGTGCTGTCAGGAATGTTCCCCTTTTTTTCATAATGTGTCGGTACTTTAGTTTGTGGATAAGGATAATCCTCGTATCAGTTCGTAGATTTTGTTTGATGTCAAAAGAATAAGTTGATAGCTGGAAATGAGTCACTCATATCAACACCGGATAGCTTCGTTTCACCTTCTCATAACATGAATTTCCATTTCATAACGACGACCAGGCTTTCGTTTTAAACATTGCCAGGTTTCATATTGTAAAGATAGGGGGAGTTTCACAAATGACAATGAAAAACATTTGCACAATTCGCTGGTTTTTAATCCATTATGAAGAATCTGATACGCTTTAATACCCTGGAAGTTAACAGTCTGTAAGTCTTGATTATGAAGGGTTATACTTAGTTATAACGGATATATTGCATAAGTGCGCTGATACGCTTCCATCCCTTTAAAAAAATTTCGCTTTCTTTCATTTTATGTCTCTTCTCTTTCATCTAAAACGAGCAAACTCCAGCCCTGACCGTTTGCCTGTTTCAGTTCTTTCTTCCTTTCCTCCATCATTTTAGTGATACGGGTAGCATATGACCAGCAGGTACTCTGCCTGATTTCGAGAATTTCTGACAGTTTATGGGAGGAGATCCTGCCCTTGGTCGAGTACACCAGGAAAGTCAGGTAAAAGGCTTTATTGATCGGGATACGGATGTTCTGGTAAATGGTATAGGCTGTAGCCGATTCCTCATAACTACATTTACTGCATCGGCGGCTAAAGGGCTGATGACCAGGATAATAATGCTCGTTACCGCATTTCCGGCAACGGAAAGCATCTGTCCATTTCAGATCTGCCAGGAAGCGAAGGCAGCTTTCTTTATCGGGATAGATCTTGCTGAATTCTTCAAAATCAAGGGAAGTTGACAAGGCCCTTGCCCGCGTCACTTTCTCTACATTCGTCTGCAGCTGGCGGTTGTCCTGTTCCAGCAGGGCATTCATCCGTGATATCTCAGCCGCCTGGGCTTCCAACAGGGAGTTCGTCTTTGTCAGCACCTCATTCTGGGCAGCAATGACGTCGGCCTGTTCAGACAACTGCTTCGTACGCGCCTGCACCTGTGCTTCCAGTTCCCGGTTCTGACTGTCTTTCAGACGGGCGTTCTCCGTCATCTGCCGGATCATCTGGCGGTGCGCCTTATCCCTTTTCTTCTTCAGCAGGCGAACCTTATCGCCGACGGCGAAGGATAAAAAGAACATTTCCAGGATGAAACAGAAACTCAGGCTGTAGTAGCTGACGATGCCGAAGTTCAGCCAGGTATATCCCAGCATAATGAAGAACTTCAGCATGAAGCCGACGAACAGAAAACTATACCCCAGCACAAAGAAACGGGCAGGCCGGTATCCTCTCAGCCAGATGTACATACCGGTATAGAAGGCTACCGCCAGTGGGATCAGCTCTATAAACTTGTAATTGAACCAGTAAGGATTGATTAGTAAGCAGGCAAGGAAATAGCCGCAACGGGCTACAATTACCCCCATAATCAGTTTATTCAGCAAAGGCGCCCTGACATGTACAGCCAGCAGGCTACGGGTAAATAACAGGGCAAAAATGCTCATACTGAGCAAAGGCCAGGCAAAAGCGTACTGGTTCCAGCCGGGTGCATTGGGCCATAACCACTGATAAGCTATACCGTCTGTACACATCTCATAAAGCACTACGCTGAGATTGTATAACACATAATACAGGTATTGCCGCTGCCGCATGGCAATGAACATGATCAGGTTGTAGAAACTAAAAATGAAGATCATGCCGTAGAAGATCCCGAAAGAGAGGTATTCACTCAGGGCATAGGACACAAAACGGTCGATGGAGCGCAGCACAATGATCACATCTGCTGTCTGGGCGGAACTAATCCTGAAATAATAGACGGCTTCATCGCTCCGGTCATTATCCAGCGACAATTCAAAGTTCTTATGATGGAACCAGCGCTGTGCAAAGGGATACTTGTCTCCTATCGGCTCCTTCCGGTACACACCTGCAGTATCGGGCAGGTAGGCATCTATTTCATCGATGGTCTGGTCAAAGAATTCGAGCAGGTAAAACCGGTGGGCCGCACGGTCATGTTTGACCTTGATCCGGAACCATACCGGTGCTCCGAGGTGCTGGTTTTGTGGCGTACTAACGGGGCTCGAACGGAAACGCGCAGCAATGCTGTCACTCCTGACCTGGTCGAAGGTCAGGGTACCCTTCAGGTCTTCCAGGTACTCTATTTCATTGTAGGTGAAAATATGTTCCCGTAAGGTGCTATCTATCTGTACCGCCTCCTGTGCATAGGCGGAGGTTCCCGTCAGGCCTGCTATGAAGAGTAGCAGGAACAGGACAGTAAGCCACTTTCCCCCGTTGAAGTACTTCATTTACAATTTCAATAGTCCGAATTTGTACAGTGAATTTACCGGTTTATTGTCCCAGAACAACTCAAAATCTTCCAGCCCGGCTGCTGTATAGCTATCCATCACTTCTTTCAGGGTATAGGTCTTCTGGTTGCGGATAGATAGCTTATCCAGCATATCTGCCAGCCAGATCCCTTCCTCCTTATTCACGCTGATATTTGCCTTTTCCTTCCGGTTCTGGAAAGTCAGGGATGTCACTTCCCAGGAACTGCCTTTCTTTGTTTTAGTAATGGTTTGTACACCCGGCGTTTTACCCAGCCATACGATCTTGGCTGTCGGCTTGGCGGCGGTATACTGATCCTCCAGCAATGCTTTTTCTATATAGTCGGGTGCGATCTTCGTTTTGGGCACTTTGAACTCAAACCATTTCTGCAAAGGATCATCCAGGCAGATACCATGCATATAGTTCAGCAGGGACTTCTTCAGTCCATAAGCGAAAAGTTCATGCTCCGCACCAGTTTCATCGATGTGCACGATGTCGTTATTGGCGAAAGTACCTACTGCATCGGTCTCTTTCCTCACGCTGAACATTTCAGGATTTAGTCCTACGGGACTATGGGCCGTCATCGTGAACTGATGCCAGAAGGCTGACTGCAGAATCCCCGTTTTGAACATCTGGCGTACCATTTCCAGGGAGTCGATGGTTTCCTGGGCCGTCTGGGTCGGAAAACCGTACATCAGGTAAGCATGGACCATAATGCCCGCTTCTGTAAAGTTACGGTTCACCTGTGCCACCTGGGCAACGGTGATGCCTTTTTGTATCAGGGCCAGCAATCTGTCGGACGCTACTTCCAGTCCGCCGGAAACGGCAATACACCCGGAAGCTTTCAGCAGTATGCACAGGTCGCGGGTGAAGCTCTTTTCAAAGCGCACGTTCGTCCACCAGCTGACGTTCAGCTTCCTTTTCAGGATCTCCAGCGCCAATGCCCGCATCAATGCAGGAGGTGCTGCTTCATCCACGAAGTGGAAACCGTTCTGACCAGTCTGGGCGATGATCTCTTCCATGCGGTCGCATAACAGCTGGGCAGCGATCGGCTCGTAGAGGCGGATATAATCCAGGGAGATATCACAGAAGGTACACTTACCCCAATAGCAGCCGTGGGCCATGGTCAGCTTATTCCAGCGTCCATCACTCCACATGCGGTGCATAGGATTTACCACCTCAATAGCGGAGATATAACTGTCCAGCAGGAAGTCGCTGTAGTCGGGCGTACCTACCTGGCTTTGCTTGTAATCTGTACAGGCCTTGTCATTCAGGTAAGTTACTTTATCATCCACGATGGTAAAGGTGCGTTTCAGTTCATTGAGTTCCTTACGACCTTCCACGTGGGCTACCAGGTTTTCCAGCGGGGCTTCTCCGTCATCCAGCGCAATGAAGTCATAGAATTCAAATACACGGGGATCGGAGACGGAACGCAGCTCTGTATTGGCAAAGCCGCCGCCCATGGCAATCTTCACTCCGGGATAATGGGCTTTGATCCATTGTCCGCAGCGGAGGGAGGCATATAAATTACCGGGAAAAGGCACAGAGATAGCCACCAGCTTAGGCTGAATGGCTGCCATATGCTTTTCCAGCAGCTCTATGAGTTTCTGGTCTATGAAAGTGTAGTCTGCCTGTAAAGCGGCATACAGTTCGTCGAAGCTATTGGCAGAACGACCGAGTTTTTCGGCGTAACGGCTGAAGCCGAAATGTTCGTCCACGCATTCCATGATGAGGTCAGACAGGTCTTCCAGGTACATGGTAGCCAGGTGTTTGGCTTTGTCCTGGGTACCCATGGAGCCAAAGGCCCAATCCAGGTCTTCCAGCTGGGCAAAACGGCTGGCTTCCGGCAGGAAATCCCGTTTACAGATGCGGTGGGCGACGGTAGGGTTCTTTCCCTGGAGGAAGAGGATGACATCGTCAATGGTTTCTATGTAATCGTCCTGCAGGGCGATGATGCGGGTGATGTTGTCTGAATGTTCTGCCGGCTGGCTATTGATCAGGTTAAACAATTCCTGCAGCCCTTGTTTGCGGAACAGGGCCAGGGTTACCTCTATGCCGAGGTCGGCCTGGAAGGAGGTAATTCCTTTGGTATTTAAAAAGCCTTTCAGGTAAGCTGTTGCCGGGTAAGGCGTGTTCAGCTGAGTGAAAGGCGGTGTAATCAGGAAAACAGAAGCACCCAAATCATTCAATTTGGGTGCAAATTATTAATAAATAACGGAAATCCCCGGCGTGGTGACGTTTCAACCGGGGGGTGAAACCATTCCGGTCCGGAATGCGTCTGTATTGGCACCCGGGGTTGGCCCCCAGCTACAAACATCAGATATAAGATAACCGGGTTTCTATTGGATAAAGTTTCGATTAGTCTTGCATGAGACCTGCATATGACTTGCATCATCTTCCGATCATCTTCCGATTTGATCGGAAGATGATGCAAGTCATATGCAACTTTGATGCTGCTTATATACCGCAAATATGAATCCTTATACAGCCTGATAGGTGGGCCAAAAATGGTCCACGACACCATGCCTTTGACATGCCTTTGATATGCCTTTAATATGCCTTTGGGGCGGACCTGTGACAATTCCGGACCGGATTATCCATAGTACCAATAGCGTGCGACTATAGTAGGACTATAGTGCGGTTCTATATCTCCAGGCTCTCTAGTCCTACATTATGCCTACCGTTCTATACCGATGGCTATAGAACAGTGCCTTTAATGCTATAGTAGAGAGCCTCTAGGTATAGCACTCCACTATAGTCGCAGTGAATAGGTACACAATAGGTACCGAATATATGCACTTCCCCAGGGCGACAACCTAATCCACGATTCCCCTTTTACAGGGTATTCTTAACTGACAAACGGGTAATCAGGCCGCTTTATATTCCTCCAGGTATTGTTTCAACTCATTGATCTGCCGGGTATGCCGACGGGCGATCAGCCAGATCATGGCAAGGGCAAAGGCAAGGGACAACAAAAACAGACCAAGCATCTGCGGGGTAAATAATCCTTCCAGGCCCTTTCCATAAAAGAAGCGACCAACAGTAAACAGTGCAATGTAGAACACGACACAGAAAATGATCTCTATCCGGCGGCTTTTTTCCAGTACATGCAGCAATTGCGTCATTCGGGTTTCCAGGAAGTCACTTAATGTCAGGTGTAACACCGTTCTGAACTTCAGCCAGTAAAACGCAATGAGGAGTACGTAAAAGAACATACATTTGGCGAAGCCGTAGGCAGATCCCGGGTAGGTAAATCCATCCGATATAACAGAAAATACCAGTATCATCAATAGCATGCTGACCAGCATCATGGTGATGATCTTCTCGTATTTCCGTTTCATCACAGATACGAGATCAGTTGTTTTATGGTTTAGCAGTTGTTCTATGACCGCTGGGTCTTTATGTTGCAGGCCGGTAAGCCTGTCATTTTCCTGCTGCCATTTATTTTTAAAATCATCCAGTTCCATAATAATCAGGTTTGTAACAGTTCTTAATTGTTTTTAAAATCATCCGGTTCCGATGTTCAGGGGAGAATAGCTTCTTCGATCGTTTCTCCAAATCACCCGGTTCCGATGTTCAGGGGGAATAGCTTCTTCGATCGTTTCTCCAAATCACCCGGTTCTGACGTTCAGCGAGGAATAGCTTCTTCGATCGTTTTAGAATCACCCGGTTCTGACGTTCAGGGGGAATAGCTTCTTCGATCGTTTCTCCAAATCACCCGGTTCTGACGTTCAGTGAGGAATAGCTTCTTCGATCGTTTTAGAATCACCCGGTTCTGATAATCAGGGGTGTAATAGCTTTTTCGATCGTTTTTCCAAATCACCGATTCTGATAATCAGGGCTGCAGTATCTCTTTCAATCTCTTCTTTATCCTGTTGATCTTCACGCCTACATTGGAGACACTCAATCCCAGTATTTCTGCGATTTCGCTGTAAGGTTTATCATCCAGGTAAAGTAGCAACAGCGATTTATCAAACTTATTCAACGTGCTGATGGCCTGTTGCAATTCCGGAGCATATTGCAGATCCATTCGTTGTGGTGGTGGTTCTGCATAATTGTCCTGGTCAAAACCCAGCGGACGGAAAACAGGCCTTGTCCTGCTTCTTCTGAAGCCGGTGATTGCGGTATTCAGCGAGATGCGGTACAACCATGTACTGACTTTAGACTGCCGGTTAAAGCGCGGCCAGGCCTTCCATAGTTGCAGCACGATCTCCTGGAACAGGTCTTCCGCATCGGCTTGTTCTGTGCAATACATGCGACAGACCTTGCCGATAATGCCCTGATGTTCGTTGATTGTTTGTAGAAACTCTTTTTCCAAGGTGTGCGCTTTATATGATTAGTCGCTACAAGGCCTGAGAAATTACACGCATTCTAATAATCGGTAAAATTTCCCGGATCAGCGAATACTTCCCGGGTATTTCCGCCGGAAATACCTGTTGTTGTAGATGGCCATACAATGAATACCCACGCCGGCCAACATTTGCCATTTAGCAAATAACATTTGAATATCTTTGTGAGTGAAAATATACCTATGAAACAGTTTTTCCTATCTATACTGCTGCTGGCAGCTATCCCGGCGGCGGCGCAATTGAGCGGTAATATTGAGTATAACCTCTGGAGAGTGCAACAAGGCGATACCATCACCATCTTTTCCGATAAGGCATATATCAGGCAATCCCCTTCTTCACAGGCCCCTATTGTAGATTCATTCACCACCGGCAATACCGTTATAGCGGCTAAACTGACTGAAACTGAACTTACACTGAAGGGGATGACAGCTCCGTGGTGGCAGGTACGTTATAAAGCAGGCGGTAAACAAAAAGAAGGTTATCTCTGGCTGGGACTGGCCGCCCTCGGACAATACAAAAAGGACAGTGTACAGCTGTTATATGGTATCGAAAAAGTAATCCCGGGCGCTGCCAAAGGAGATGATCCTAAATATGTTGTGGTGCTGAAGGCGATGAGTACGACTCACCACCTGCTCGATAAGAAAGAGCTGATCGTTACCGGCGGACAATTTGCCATTTCAGCTGAAGGAAAACTGCTGGGCAGCATGGGACTCGATAAGTTAACTGCCATCCTGCGTTTATGTTTCAGCGGTGAAGCCTGTGGAATACCTACTGATTACTATTATTATGGCTGGACCGGCAATAAATTCCTGCCACTGCCTCAGAAGTCGAGCATGTTTGATGCGGGCGCTATCAGCCATGATGAAGTGTTACTGTTTCCTAAAGAGCCCGGCGGACAGGCAGGAAAGATCATTAAAGTGATTAAGGATGAGGAGTTTGGCGAAGATGGCGAGAAGGTGGTGAAGACAACGACGAACCGTGAGGTGTTTGTGTGGGATGGGGCTAAAGCAACAAAGAAATAATGAATTTGTAACCGGGGAAACACCGTGCCATTCAGGGAGGTATCATCGTTCCCGGTTATCACCATACCCAGGGGATTATCACCCCGGTTGTTACCATACACGGGATTATCATCATATCCCGTGGTGGCACCATACCCGGGGTTGCCCCCGGGCTACAAACAACTGGACTCCCGGCAGAGTCCTGTTATGTTTTGTTGATGACGTTTGTAACCTCGTACTTTGCCCATTAAGACTTTTTAGCGGAGTCCTATTGCATTTTATTGATACGTTGTTACAATGAAGGTAATTCGTAAATTCAGGTAAAAAAATGCGACTCTTTTCCTGCATAACCTTGTTTCTTGTTCTCCCACTTTTATTTGGGACTGCCAACGCCCAGACTACTACCGATTCAGTAAAGGCTGCAGTTAACAGCCTCTTTACTGCCATGCGAAATGCGGACAGTTCAGCATTGATAAAATGCTTTGCGCCCGGTGCCGTGCTACAAACTGTTGTTAAAGACAAGCAGGGCGTTGTGAGTGTACGTTCTGAAGCTATCAGCGGCTTTGCTTCCAGCATTGGACAGCTGCCAAAGGAGGCGGCTGATGAACGTATCACCTTTGATGTTGTAAAAGTAGACGGAGATCTTGCTATTGCCTGGACGCCGTATAATTTCTATTTCCAGCAGCAGCTTTTGCATTGTGGGGTTAATTCATTTCAACTGGTGAGACTGGCTGAGGGATGGAAGATTCAGTATATCATTGACACCCGCCGGAAGAACGGATGTCAATGATAAGTATTTCGCTAAACGCAATCTATACTTTGGAGGGACATACCTACCAGTCATTTACAGTATGAAGCCCCGGGACTACAGGGACAAGATTAGTTATTGTCAATCCTTCCAATCTGGTACCAGGGTATATTGAAAGCACCGTGATGATAATAGATAGCGACCCTGTCGTTTATTTCAACTGCTTCATACAAATTGAGCCCCACCGATTCCCGTTTACTCTCCGGTTGGTGAGCCCATGAGTCTAAGGTCAGATAATAGCTGGTTGATTTTCCTTTGCGGATGTATTTATTCGTTACCATGACTTCATAATATTCATGGTCTGCTTTGTCCAGTACTGCATTGGTGGTGACCACGAAGCCATAACCATTACCGATGAATATCAGCGCCATCATGAATGCGGTTAAAATATATGCCCTTCTGCTTTTGTTAAGATAATGGCTGCAGAGCCATAACATGGCCGTCAATGCCACTGCTATCCCGATAGCCAGCGGCCATACCTTGCTGTGCTGCACGATATGTATGCTGCCACTTTTCATCATCTGTATTCCCGCTACAAACATTGGGATCATAAAGATAGACGGCAATGGACTTCCCTTACCGGCGGCCACCTGCACCAGTCCCTTATGCCTGAGTAACAGCAATAACGACAATGGCACACAGCAGAATAATGCCAGGTAATACCAGTCTAAATACAGGAAGCAAAGTACACACAACACAGCGGTAATGCCGATAAGTGTATATGTTTCTATTTTCGCTTGTTTTAGCAACTTGTTACCATCCTCTCCTCCTGCTTGCCGTATAGCCTCATCATATACCTCCTGTGCTTCCTCTACATCCAGATCCGGATAATGAACGGCCAGCTTTGACTGCAAGAGTCCTATGTCCTTGAAATAAGTAGAAGCCAGTATCCGTTTACCTTTTCCCTCATGAGGGATAATGCGCACATAGTTCTTATCAACCCTATATCCTTTACGTCGTTCCGCAGAATCTCCCTGTTCACCAGTTTTGACTCCTTCCGGATACTGTAATCATCAAAGATCACTTTTTCATCTACCTGCAGAAAACCACATGCGATAAAAAACATCGCGATAAGCGACATTGGTAACATAAAAGCGATAGCTCTTTTGAGGGACGGTTCAATGAAACAATTGACAGCCAGCCAGGTAAACAGCGCGAAAAAAAGTCCCAGTATAATATATATGACTATTTTCCAACCGCGGGATAACTCAAAAACTTCCATAGTGAGGATCTAAGGTTTATTAATCATTGGAATATTCTTTCCCTGGTATATTCTTTCACAGACATCACCAATTACTGTAAATATACCCCTAAACACTTAAAAACCAACCTTTCTGATCACATCCTGTGCGGCTTCTTTAGGTATTGCCGCGATCAACTCATGGTTCACCTGTGTCAGTTTAGCCCAGTCTTTTGTCTGGATGGATAAACGACCGTCCACTTCTATTTCCTTGAGTGCAGCGTCATCACTGATCGCCCGTCGTGTAGATACCAGTTGTTTGAAAGTGTTCACCAGGAATTCCGGATTACGCCACAACATAGCCAGTAGCAAGGCACGCAAGGCTTCTGCCTTTTCGATTGTTCTCGTAGGACTGGGTGAAGCCAGA
Source organism: Chitinophaga filiformis (assembly GCF_900102545.1). Classification (GTDB taxonomy): domain Bacteria; phylum Bacteroidota; class Bacteroidia; order Chitinophagales; family Chitinophagaceae; genus Chitinophaga; species Chitinophaga filiformis. The sequence continues at coordinate 57,379 of NZ_FNBN01000011.1, forward strand.
AACAATTCTTCGTCTTTTATGATGTCATAGAAATGTTGCTGGTCCTGTTCCTTCCCGATCGTCGTCAGTTGCTGCTGACAGGCTGTTTTGACTTTGAAGTAGAAGGCTCTCACCTCGTTTAAGCGCTTCTCTTTAGTAGCAAGGTCCATTGCCTGCGCCAGCTTGCGCTTTCTGTCTTCCAGCTGATAGCGCTTATCAGTCACATCATCGTCCGCCAATACCCTGGCTTCAGCTTTGATGTTGTCCATGTCTTTCTTCAGGTCGGCCAACTGTTTGCTGACTGTATAAGCTTCCTCTCTGTTAGCTTCGAAGATCTCATTTTCCAGTTTACCCGCGAGGATGCCGATATCCATTTTCAGTACATCTACCGGTGTATGTCGTTCCTGTGGCGTGAAGGTTTCTTTGAACTCCTGGTCGGCCATCTGCAGATAGGCAGTAACCGTCAGGTCTCTGGACTCAGAAATGTTAAAGGTCAGTTCAATGTCTGAGCCTTTCAGTACTTCCCTTTGCAGTTTATCGCCTGCTATTTCGAGGTAGCCCAGGCTCTTATTGGCTTCAGGCAGCGCATAATGCGGTCCCTCCAGCACATTGATCCTGATCCGCTCTCCGTTGGTGGCAGAGATGGTTTTATTCAGCACACGCGTCATGCCTTTGCGTGAAGGAAGCACGTTATTCTTCTGGAATACCGGCAGGAGCTTCGTTTCACCGGGATGATCATCATCATCTATTTCCAGGCAGATATCTTCCGGAATGGGTTGTCCGCTGATGCCATAGCCACTGTCGATACCAATGATACCTGTACCGGTATCGATTATTTTATTCTCCTGGTCATAAACCGTGAGTCTGAAAAAGTTATAGACGTTCTGCACCAGGGGCAGGTACTCACTGATACGCTCAGAAAGCTTTTTGACGCCGGTGTCAAAACCACCGTCTTCCCGGGTGATCCTGTAAGAAAGATTGGACGTATCTCCGGTAATCTTTGCCAGGAATAGTTCCTCTTTCTCGCGGGACATTTTAGGATAGGTCACCTTAATCGTAACCGGGCTATTTAAGGCAGCACCATCTGTGCCTGACAGCTGGTTCAGTTTACCGGAAGCGTAGTAGGCAGCTCCGGCAGCTACCGCTGTGATAGGGTCTATTTCACAATTCACGGCTATCTGTAAGATCTCTTCTACCTGCTGACGTACATAGGGAATAAAGGTAGAGCCGCCTACCATCAGCACAAACTGTATGTCTTTTGCTGCAAGCCGGTTCCTGGTGATGATCTGCTGCACCATACGGATCGTATCATCTACATAACGGCTGATCAAGTCATTGAAAGCGGCACGGGTGATGGTATATTCAAAGTCGACCGGCGTATTGTTCTCGTCTGTCAGTCCGTCAATAACAATAGTGGCGCTGGTTTTAGAAGACAAGATGATCTTTGCTTCCTCTGCCTGTTGCAGCAGTACAAAGTATTTCGCGTTGTATTTTCCCTTTGCGCTTTTCATTTCCTGTTCCAGTTCCCGGAACTGATAACGCTCCATGATAGCGGGGATCAGTAATTTCTCTACAATGAGATTATCAAAGTCGGTGCCTCCCAGGAAGTTATCTCCTTCATGGTCCAACACTTTCATCTCCCCTTCCTTCACACGTATCAGGGCTACGTCAAATGTACCGCCACCCAGGTCGTAGACGAGCCACTGACCATCCGGAAGGTCGCTATCCTTTTTCGAGTTCGCATAGGCGAGGCTGGCTGCAATAGGTTCCTGCAATAGTAATACCTGCCGGAAGCCTGCCAATACAGCAGCTTCTTTGGTAGCATTAGCCTGTATGGTATCAAAAGACGCGGGTATGGTGATCACACTTGCCTCAGGGTATTCCCATTGGGGAAGGAATGTGCGTAGTTCTTTCAGTATGATGGCGGATAGTTCAACGGGGGTTTTAGTGCCTCCGATGCTTTTGATATCGTATCGTTCTGAAGTACCCATTTTCCGTTTGAAGCGGCCTATTACACTTTGCGGGTCTTTCTCCAGCCACTCCTTTGCTTTCTTACCGGCAACGATCCTGTTGTCGTGAAAAGCTACAACTGAAGGCAGCGTATAGCTACCCGGATCGGCCGGGCTATGGAATAACTGCACTTTGCCATCAGTGAATTTAGCAATGGCTGAATTGGTGGTACCAAGGTCTATACCGAAATTGATCATCTGCTCCATTACTGATTGTTTTTAGCTTTTACTACGACTACTGCCTTTTGTACAATGAAACTGGCGCCAGCGCCCTGCAGGCGGATGATAGGCTTTATTACTTCTGTGATCTGCAGGTTCTCCGTGCTGTCGCCTGCTATGCTGGCCTCACAGTCTGTGCGGGTAATGTTATAATCTTCCCCGATAGGGTTATGATAAACAAATCCGGGTGTATCGTCGCCGCCTTGTAAGCCCAGTCCCTGTTCCATGATCTCTTTCAGCTTATTCACGTTACGGTGGATGGAATTGGGTTCCTGGAGAGCGGACAATTTCTTTTCTATCTCAAACACCTGGTTCAGGATGTCCAGGTAGGCCTTTGTTACTTTTATAGGGTCGGTCATTCGTTAATTATTTAGGTGAGGTATTCATCAGGAGCAGGCTTTGAACAATAGCAGGCTTATGATGATAGCGAATGCACCCCACAGCATGTTTTTCAATGTTTTTTCATTACTACCATCAGGATCGTGCTCTCCGACAGATGACCTGTCTTCACTGAAGATCTGAAACTTTGCCTGCGACAATAGTTCCAGTGTTTCCGCTTCCAGTCCCTGGATGCGTTCGGCCATCTCTATATAGCTGTAAGCAGCCTCCTTATTCCGGTGATGCTTCCAGAGGTTCCCTCCTAGTGTACTCAGTTTAATTGCCAGGCGGTATTTGATAGCCTTATACTTCCCATCCAGTGCGCTGATAGCGGCTATGTCAATGTTCTTGTCGATCCATATTTTTACGCCGCCTACATTTGTCTGCGGATTGGCGGCCGCTTCAACGATCTGGGATAATAACCGGATCAATTCCAGGTATTGATTTACTATCGGGTCGTCTCCTTTAGCCGCTTTCTGTTCCTGCTCGATATTCAACAGCACTTCATAATCTTTCAGAATGGTCTCTTTGGCTACCCCATCAATCTTCAGCGTGAGTATATCCTGGTGTAACTGTTTGGCCACAGGCAGATTGATCCTTGTATTATTGATCTCTACCGATAGATTGCGTAGGGCTATAGCCATTTTGTTGCGTATCTCCTGGAAATATGGCGGCAGGGTATTCAGGCGCTCTTTGTCCATCAATACCTCTACCTGGGCCATAATGGCGTTTATGTCTATCTCTTGCGTGGTGTCCTTTACTTTGTCTGTGATGACCAGGACATCTTCTACCTGCCTGACCAGGTCATTTCGCAGTGTCTTACAGGAGGTCTCAATATCATCGGGTGTCACGATAGGGTCGATCGCTATTAGCTGGCTGAATGAACCATCTTTCCGCTGCCAGGCTTTCCAGAGTATACTGTCGTAAGCTGTGGCGAAATAAGGGCTGATAAAGCGCACAAACTCAGGCAGTTTGTAGATGCTCTCATGCCGGAAGGCCGTAAAGAAACTTTCATCCCCGTTCAGGAGGAATTTGCTCAGGGCAGCATTGTTGGCTATGAAATGATAGAATTCCAGTTTATCGCGCTGCTCCAGTTCATCGATCACGCGTTCACAGTCGGCACGGGTCAGTTGTTGTCCATGGTAATTGAAAAAGCCATCATCAGAGAGGTCTATTTCCGCCAGAACAGCCTTTTTGGCCCTTTTGATACTTGTGTCGTCAATGGTGGTCAGGTCGGTAGCAGCCAGGTTAAGAATGTCAACAGGATTAATAAATTGCGTCATAGTGTATTGTCCGGTAAAGGGATGCTGGGATTATTATAAAGTATAAAAATATTAATATATTTCATACTAACAGGAATAATTTCCGGCGGCGGGATTAACACGCTGATCCTCAATCTGCCTTTAGCATTGCTTACAAATGTTCACCCGGGGTTATCACCGGCACACGTTTAACCCGGGGTTATCACCGACACACGTTTAACCCGGGGTTATCACCGGCACACGTTTAACCCGGGGTTATCACCGGCACACGTTTAACCCGGGGTTATCACCGACACACGTTTAACCCGGGGTTATCACCGGCACACGTTTAACCCGGGGTTATCACCCCGCGCTACAAACACTGAGACTCCTAACGGAGTCTTAAAATTTGATCGACCAGGCTCTCCTCTGCTTGTCCTTGCTATTTGCGGGAAACGGCTTCTCAATCTGCCTTCAGCATTCTCATTACCTCCCAGAGGTGTTCACAGCTATCCAGGTCTTTTACCGGGGAAAGGGCCAGTATGTCTTTCCGGATCTTGTTAAGGGCGCTCAGGCCGGGCAGCGAACCGCCGGGTAAGGCGACCAGGCAGGCCAGGGCTGTTTTCAGCACTGTAGCTTTTACACGCATGCTATGAGGGGAATACCGTGCCGGATGCAGGTGAACAAACCTGCCGGGTTCTGTACCGGGTAGTAATACCCAGCGGGAAGTATCTGAAAGGGTGATCTCTACGAATCCCCTGTTGTTCTTCAGCCAATTCAGGTAGGCGCTTTCGTGGTATATACCGAGGTCCAGTATCTGATCTGTTACTTCCTCAAAAATGGCTGGCAGGTCCAGGGCCCCATAATAAATGTCCATTTGTGAGTTGCCCAATACTTTCAGTCTTTCGGGAAGAGTATCCAATGTGATACTTTCCAGTTCTGCGTGGATGTATCCACGGTGGTGTTTCAGTGCATTAAATAGGATATTGGCAGCATTCATCGATAACAGATAAGGGGACAATATATAAACGAAAAAACGCCACAAAAATATGTGACGTTCTCCCGAATATACAAACAAAATGTACATTTATCGCCAACCGCCCCCGAGGGAACGGTAAAGATCTACAACTGCATACAGCTGATCTCTTTTCAGATTGCTGATCTCCAGTTCACTTTGTAATACGTTGCTTTGTGCTACAATCACCTCCAGGTAGGTAGCCCTGCCGCTCTCGAACAGCTGATTGGCATTGTGTACCGCCTGTTGTAATGTCTGCACTTTATTGGAAGCAATATCATATTGCGACTTCAGTTTCTCGATTTTTACCAATGCATCTGACACCTCTCCTACTGCATCCAGCACATTCTGTCTGAAGCGGATCACGGACTGCTCTCTTTCGATCTTCGCTACTTCGAACTGTGTTTTCAGCTCCTTACGTGCAAACAGAGGCTGTGTGATGCCTGCTGTGGCCAATCCGAAGAGGGATGAAGGGATCTGAAACCATTCGCTGAACTTTACTGCATTGATACCTCCCTGGGCTGTAATGGTCAGGGAAGGATACATCCTGGCTTTGGTCACGCCTACTTTGGCATTGGCCATTGTAAGGGCCAGTTCACTGCTCCTCACATCCGGCCTGCGACCCAGCATATCTGAAGGAATACCGGTGGCCAGTTTTTCGGTCAGCGGATAATCATTCAGTTTAGTATGCCTTTCTATGGCTGCAGGCAATTCGCCTGACAGGATACGCAGGGCGTTCTCCTGTATGGCCATATTCTGCTCAATCTGTGGAATGAGCTGCGCGGCTGTCAGCTGTTGCGCTTCTGCCTGTTGTACGGCCACCAATGTTACCTGTCCGGCATCATACTGCAAGCGGATAATGCGCAGGGTACTGTCGTTCAGTTTCAGGTTACGCTGTGCTACTGCCATCTGTTCATCCAGCATCAGCAGGTTATAGTACGCTTTTGATACGGTAGTAACGATGTCTGTCTGCAGCAGCTTTTTGGATTCTTCCGTTTGCAGATAAGCGGCTAAAGCTGTCTTCTTCTGGTTACGGATCTTACCCCAGATGTCTGCTTCCCATGAAAATTGCAGGTTAGCGTTGTAATCTTCCAGGTGCTGTGTGCCCAGGAAGTTACTCAGACTTATACCGTTCAAGCTATTGTCGGACGGGCGGGTGGTACCTGCGGTTACGTTCAGTGTTGCAGATGGTACATTGAGCAGTTTCGCCTGTCTTAACTGCAGTTTCGCAGTTTCGATATTCAGCAGGGCCACCTGCATATCATAATTCTTACGGATGGCGTTATCGATCAGGCCTTTCAGGGTCGCGTCTGTAAAGAAGTTCTCCCAGGGGAGGCTTGCAATACTGGCTGTATCTGTCGTCTGCACACCGTTCCTGAACGCAGCCGGCAATTCCGGCTGCGGGGTCGGTGTATCTTTGGACACTCTACATGCTTCCAAAAATCCGGCTCCTATTAATCCTATTAAAAAATACTTATTTATCTGTGTGCTCATACTAATTCCGGTTTAGTGGCTCTCGCCTTTTCATTGTTAACAACGGCAGGTGATTTACCAGTGATCTTCTCCTGGAGGAACTGGAATATCACAAACAATACAGGAATCACGAATAATCCCAGTACTACTCCACTCACCATACCTCCTGCTGCACCAATACTGATAGAGTGGTTACCGATAGCAGAAGGACCGTTGTCGCTCATCATTGGTATCAGACCTACCACGAATGCCAATGATGTCATGAGGATTGGACGTAACCTCAGTCTTGCTGCTTCTATAGCTGCAAACACCAGGTTCTTACCTGCGCGTCTTCTCTGGCTGGCATATTCCACGATCAGGATCGCGTTCTTCGCCAGCAATCCGATCAGCATTACCAGGGCTACCTGTACATAGATATTGTTGGAGATATCAGTGTAACGGATAGACAGGAATACGCCGAGGATACCGGTAGGAATAGACAGGATCACCGCCAGTGGCAGGATATAGCTTTCATATTGCGCTGCCAGCAGGAAGTATACGAACAACAGACAGAGTGAGAAGATGATCACTGATTGTCCGCTGGAAGAGATCTCCTCCCTTGTCATACCGGAGAACTCGTAGGAATAACCGCTAGGCAGGTACTGAGCAGCTACTTCTTCTACAGCCTTGATAGCATCACCAGAGCTGAAGCCTGGTTTGGAGATCACGTTCAGACTGATAGAGTTGAACAGGTTATAGCGGGAAGTGTTTTCAGGACCGAATACACGTTTTAAGTTCACCAGTGATTTCACAGGCACCATTTCATTCAGCCTGTTCTTCACGAAGATACCGTCCATAGATGTTGGCGCAGCACGTTCGTCTTTTTCTGCCTGCAGCATTACCCTGTAGTATTTACCAAAGCGGTTGAAATCAGCCGCCTGTGTACTACCGAAGTAAGCGCCCATTGTGGTCAGGATATCTTTTACGTTCACGCTCAGCTGCTCTGCTTTTTCTGCATCTACTTCAATTTCATACTGCGGATAATCAGCTCTGAAAGTGGTGAATGCAAATGCTATTTCCGGACGTTTCATCAGTTCTCCGATGAAGCCATAAGCAACGCCGGCGAATTTATCCAGTTTGCCACTGGTCTTATCCTGCAACACCATATCCAGTGCATCTACGTTACTGAAACCAGGCACTGTAGGGAAGGTGAAGACGAAGAAGCTTGCATCCTGGATGGTAGCGAGTTTTCCTCTTACCTGGTCCATGATGGCATTGATATCTTTCACTGGTCCTCTTTCCTTTGCATCTTTCAGCAGGATGAAAGCCACACCTGCGTTAGGGCTGGAAGCGGAAGTCAGGATGTTAAAACCAGACAATCCCATCAGCGTTCTCTTAGATGGCAGGTCGTTCAGTACGTTTTCCAACTGTTTGATCACAGCAGTCGTTCTATCGAGGGAAGCGCCAGGTTGCATGGACATAGAGATGGCGATGAAACCCTGGTCTTCGGAAGGAATGAAGCCGGTAGGCGTTTTTCTTACCAGGTAAACGGTAGAAACGATCACTACTACAAGCCCTACAATACTCACCCATTTATGGCGGATGAGGAAGCGGAGACTGTCAACATATTTACGTGTGAGGCGATCAAAGCCGGTATTAAATCCTGCAAAGAATTTCTCTTTGAAAGTCAGTTTGTGGCTTTTATCGTGTGGATCATCACCATGGTGATGTACTTCTTTCAGGAACAATGCTGCCAGCGCAGGGCTCAAAGTCAAGGCGTTCACGGCAGAGATCACGATCGCGATCGCCAGTGTGAAGGCGAACTGACGATAGAACACACCGGTAGAACCTTCCATGAAACCTACAGGCAGGAACACTGCAGACATTACCAGTGTAATGGATACGATCGCACCGCTGATCTCACTCATTGCGGAGACAGTCGCTTCTCTTGGACCCATGCCTTTCTTTTCCATTTTCGAGTGCACTGCTTCGACGACGACGATGGCGTCATCCACCACGATACCGATGGCCAGTACCAGGGCGAAGAGTGTCAGCAGGTTGATAGAGAAGCCCAGCAGGGAGATAAAGAAGAATGTACCGATGATGGCCACAGGCACAGCAATCGCCGGGATCAGTGTAGAGCGGAAGTCCTGCAGGAAGATGAATACCACAATGAATACCAGGATAAAGGCTTCAATGAGCGTATGTTTCACCTGTTCAATGGAGAGATCAAGTGTATCCTTGGTGTTGTAAAGGATCAGGTGTTTTACTCCTTTCGGGAAATCCTTTGATAATTTGTCCATCAGTTTCATGATGGAGATCTGGATCTCGTTGGAGTTGGAACCTGCCAGCTGGAAAGCGGCGATGTTGATACCTGGCTTTCCGTTTACACGGGTATAGTTACCGTAAGTGTAGGCACCAAATTCAACTCTGGCCACATCTTTCAGGCGGAGCATAGAACCGTCGCCGTTAGACCTGATCACGATATTCTCATAGTCTTCCGGTTTGGTCAGCTTACCTTTATATTTTATCACATATTCGAAAGACTCCGTGCTGCTTTCACCGAATTTACCGGGAGCAGCTTCAAGGCTTTTGTCCTGGATAGCAGCTGTTACATCTCTTGGCGTGAGGTTGTAAGCGGCCATCTGTTTAGGATTCATCCAGATCCTCATGGAGTAGTCTTTGTTACCACCGAAGATGATGGACTGTCCTACACCGGGAATCCTTTTTATCTCAGGGATGATATTGATCTGTGCGTAGTTGGCCAGGAATGTCTGGTCGTATACTTTAGGATCTTCGGAGTACATATCTACCACCATCAGCAAACTATTCTGCTGTTTGGCGGTGGTCACACCTGCCTGTACCACTTCGGCGGGCAACTGTGCGGTAGCCTGCGCCACCCTGTTCTGTACGTTTACAGCCGCCTGGTCGGGGTCTGTACCGAGTTTAAAGAATACGGTGATGACGAGGGAACCATCGTTACTGGCGGTGGAGGTCATGTAGATCATGTTCTCTACCCCGTTGATGGATTCTTCGAGTGAAGGCGCTACGGAACGCAGGATCGTTTCTGCGTTGGCGCCCGGATATAGTGCTGTTACCTGCACTGCCGGAGGGGCAATGTCGGGGAACTTCTGCAGGGGCAGCTTCGCGAGACCGAGCACCCCGAGTATAACCATTATGATAGAGATCACCGTTGCGAGAACGGGTCTTTCAATGAATTTCTTAAGCATGTGTTTTTATTTTAGGAGAAAGACAAGCATATAAAGGATCGGATCATCCCTGTGCTGCTACTGCTGGTTTTGCCTTTTCCGGTTTGATTTCTGTGCCTTCTTTCAGACGGTCTACTCCTGTTACTACGATTCTGTCACCAGCTTTCACGCCGTCTTTTACGAGGTACTGATTACCACTTGTGCCTACAATGGTGATCGCCTGACGGGTGATCTTGTTATCCTTGCCAACGGTGTATACAAATACCCTGTCCTGTACTTCAATAGTAGCGGCCTGTGGCACCAGGAGGGCGTCTTTAAACTGGCGTTGCAGTCTTACCTTACCGGTATTACCTGTACGGATAATGCCTTTTTCGTTAGGGAATACTGCTCTTAAAGTGATAGCGCCGGTATTCTTCTCGAACTGTCCGTCAATCATATCTACTTTACCCTGTTTTTCATAGATATGATTGTCTGCCAGTACCAGTGTTGCTGGTGGCAGGTTTTTCAGCTTTTCTTCCAGCGTAGTACCCGCATAGTTATCTTTAAAAGTGAAGAAGTCACTTTCGCTCAGAGAGAAGTATGCATAGATTTCGTGTACGTCTGAAAGTTTTGTCAGCGGCTCAGGATCGTTCAGAGAGATCAGGGCGCCGGCTTTTTTAGGTATCCTGCCGATATAGCCGCTTACGGGAGCGGTAATGTTCGTATAACCGAGATTGATAGATGCAGCGGCTACCTGTGCTTTCGCCTGCTCAACGTTGGCTACAGCTACTTCATAGGCAGTTTTTGCTGTACGCAGCTGTATATCAGAAACCACTTTGTTGGCTACCAGCGGCGTTACTTTATCTACTTCCAGCTGTGCATTGAGTACGGCTGCTTCGGCTGCATGCTGGGCAGCTTTTGCATTGTTCAGTTGCTCACGGTAACGGTGCTCGTCTATTTTAAATAGTGGCTGACCGGCTTTTACGTAAGCGCCTTCATCTACGTATACTTTATCCAGATAGCCGTCTACCTGTGAACGGATCTCTACGTTAACTTTTCCTTCCAATGATGCTGTATAGTCGTTCTCTGTGTTGGCGTCTGCGGCACCAATCGTCACAACTTCCGCCGGCACAGCGGTAGGGGCTTCATTATGGGCAGACGAAGACTTACAGCTATATAATCCCGAAAGGATTATTCCTACAAGCAAGCTCCAAATTAATACGTCTTTTTTCATGTTCTATTGATTGTGTGTAATTGACAAAGAGATTCCCTGTTCGCATAGTATTATGCAAATCAGTAATGAACAGTAAATGCAATGCAAGTCCGCAATCCATGCCCGACAGGCACTGATCACAGTGTGTTGTTGTTGAAGGTAAAGCGAGCGATTAGGGTGCGATGATCAACATCATCACCCGAACGAAATAACTAGCGAAGGGTTGGCATCCTCATTTTTATAGCCCAACATCGTTAGCTAACATTGTGAAATGAGCGTTCCAAAATTACACAAAAAAAATCGCTAAATACAAGTCAATTTTTTAAATGTCTTTTTGTATAATCCGCCATTTCTTTTATCAAGTCGGCATCTTTAAACTGGATATATGATTGTTTCCAGCCACAGAAGCCGTTAAAAATGATATGGGCAAGCACCGCAGGATTCTTATCTTGAGAGATTTCTCCCTGCTCTTTTGCTCTACGAAGCAGATCGGTGAAAAGACCGATTGTTCTGTCGCTTGCCTGTTTAATGATACGGCGAACGTCGTCATCGTCGCCAGCCAGTTCAAAAGAGGATTTCATTCCCATACAGCATTTACAATCATAGATTGTACCTGTAACATATACATCAATAATCTTCTCCAGCGTTTCAAGGGGGGTGAGATCCTTCAGTTTAAGAACTGATTCATAATCCTGGGCTGCGAGGTATCCATAGGTTCTCAGGCACTCCAGGAAGAGGTTATGTTTGTCGCCAAAAGAGTTATACAAACTACTCCTGTTGATCTGCATAGCGTCTACCAGGTCCTGCATGGAAGTGGCATTGTAGCCCTTCTCCCAGAACACGTCCAGTGCTTTCGCTATTTTTTCTTCAGGAATGAATTCTTTATCTCTAGCCATAACGGGGACAAAGTTACATTCTGAAACGGTCATTCCAAAATAAATTTTCTTTATACCCCGTCAGGCCAGTTTTGATACTTATTATAATCTGATGGAAAAACCCACGTTGATGGTGTAATCAGCGAAGGCAGCATCGCCGTTTACCTTATTGGTAGGGGTACTTCTTTCCTTGTCGGTCACGCTCTGCAACCTGTCGCGGCGCAGGGCGATGGGCACTCCCAGGTAAATGCTGCTCTTTTTCATGGTATAGGAGATGGTTGGTTCGAGGGACAGGACATAACCGGGCCTGCGGAAGTCGCCGCTCCCTCCTACCAGGTCATGCACCGGAATGCCTTCTATTCTGGCTCCCAGTGAAGCGGAGATGTTGCGGGCCATATAATTTACGCCTCCCCTGGCCATATACTGGTCGGGTACGCTGCAGATAGCCTCATTGGCAAGGGCGGGCGACAATGTTTCCCTGTAAGTGCGGGTACCGTTCTGCTCCCTCGGGTTGATCAGGTAATAAAAATTACCATATACGCCGAAATGACGGGAGAAGTACTGGTAAGCGTTTAATTCAACGGTAAAGCCGGTACCGCCATCTCCCAGCTGGATAGACTGGTCTACGTCACGGAGTTCCTTTGTGCCGTTCGGGCCTACATTATACCAGTAGTCTTTGTAGTCATAGTCGCCCGTGGCAAACTTAATACCCAGTCCCGCCTGGATATTTCCCTTCTTATGTTTTTCGGGGTCCAGCAGCCAGCGGTACAAGGCTATCCTGATATCTCCCAGGCCGTAGGAATGCATGCTATGACGCTGGTTGTAGTTGTTGACACCGTTTACGAGGCCGTGTTCGTACAGGGAAGACCTGGAATTAATGAGCAGGGGTACATCTACCATGACGCTCCAGTGTTTGTCCAGCAAACGGGTCAGGCTGAAGTCGATGGCTGTCTGATGATTGATCACCTCTGTACCATTGAGCACTCTCTCCTTTTGTTCATCAGTACCCTTAAAGTGTTTATAAGACTTAAAATATCTTGCCCCTGTGTTGAAGATCCATTTGTCGCTCCGGCTTTGTTCCTCCATTTCCGGGTGAGAGAGCATACATGAAGGCGCTCCTGTGCTGCGTATTGCAACACATCCTTGTGCTTTTGACTGGTAAGAAATACATGCAAAGACCGTTGACAAGAAGACGGTTGATAAAATTCTGTTCATACAGTTACTGTTCTATTTGTGATAAGAGAAGACGTGATTTCAATGTTCAATAGTGACGTCCAGCTTACGTTCAATTGTTCACCCCATGACTAAACTTTAAGGTATAGCGCCCTTAGTATCGATTATAAATATCCTTAACGTGTGATATTGGTTGATAACGTGATCTATACATGACGAAATGTAGGCAATATTCAGGAGAAAAAGAAATAATATCAGCAGGATTGATGATATTATTAAGGCCCTGTTAAAAGTAATCTATTGGGCTGCGGTCAGCTTGTTGTCGGCTATGTCAATAAAACTACAGTCTTCCAGTTTTACGATATCGTCTATTTTATTTTGGGTGTTGGCACTTTCAATGGTATTACCAGTGATCTTCAGGTTCCCGGTACATTTTGCCGCCAGCAGTGCATCATGGTGCAGGGTAAAGTAGTTGTCTGTTACTACAATATTATTATGCACGGCAGTCTTACAGGCAATCTTATTTTCAGGATGGATATTTATCACGGGGGCACCACATCTGATAAAGCGGTTATTCCGGATGGTCAGATCTTTTACCATGCCGGATTCGTACCAGCCAGATGCATCGTCGTTGACCAGGATGCCGCTCATGTGTGTTCTGTCAATTGTATTGTCTTCTATCACAACCTTTCTACGGGTAGTCATCAGTATGCCTCTTGTCGGAATTCTATTGATAACGCTATGATGTACCCAGACCTCCGGCGTAGCCGTAATATTTTCAACAGCATCCAGCAAGTCGACAGCATTGGAGATCTTATTCTTCAGGGTAAGCAGGATATCTTTATCATTTAGCCGCTTAACGCCTGTTACCTGGTTTTCTTCTATGGTCAATAAGGTCTCTGTATTGATAAAGGCGATACTATCTCCTGCTGCAAATGCATCAAAGCCGAAAGTCTGCGGATGCATAAAACGGACCTGTATTTTATTCGGTGCGATTACGTTTGCAATTTTCAGGTGTGTGCCGTGTACATTGATGGCATCATCGTTGGCAGCTGAGAGATACGCGTTACTGATTTCTATTTTACCGCTGCATCCGGAGAAATGCAGGATATCTGCCCAGGCAGCGCAGGTGCGGCCACTGTTCTCTGCTGGTTTCACTACTATGCTGTCCATTTTTACTTGTCGGCAATACTGGCTGACTACTCCCATGCCGTGCATAAAGTTGATGCGGATATTCTTTAGTTCGATGCTATCACTATACTGTAGCAGGATGCCTGCACAGTCCCTGGTTACATCCCTGTTCTGGTAAATAGCGCCGGTGTCAAAGCCTGGGTTCTTTCTGAAAGAAATGCGTATTGTGCTATCCGGCAATACAGCGAAGCGGGCGCCTTTCATATTGATGTCTGTACGTGACAGCTCATTCGTTTGCGGATGCAGGACCTGCCAGTAATTCCCAGGCTGATAACTCCAGCCCTCTCCGATCCAGGTGAGCATACTGTCTCTGATACTGAATTTTGAATCGGGATGTACTTTTACATCTACGTAGTCAGGTCCCCTACCTGTTACTGTAAATTCAGAAACAGTGGGGCGCTGATAATCATAGCTACATCCATCCAGGGTGATATTGCTGGAATGATTGACGAAGGTCTCTATCATTTTACCATGCATTACAAACGTGGCTTCCTTTGCCGCTACCTGTACGAAGCTGCAGCTATCGAACATCAGTGCGATGGCCTTAGGTTCAGTGGGTTTGTCGTTAGTATTTGAGATATGTAATGATCGCTTCAGTGCAGCGTCGGGATAGATATCATACCTGCCCGGAGCGAACTTCACCTTTACTGGTGCAGCCTTAGTTCCTACTGCTGTCAGCATTAAGGATTCATGGAATGCACCGGGTGATAACACATTTACAGTATCGCCGGGAGACAATTGTAAGCGGTTCACCTGCCGGAATGATTTCCATGCCTGTTCGGGTTGCAGGCCGGTGTTGCTATCGCTTCCTTTGGCTGGATCTATGTAATAGGTTGTTTTGCCGGGAGATAGCTGCTTGTCTTTGAAAGACGGATACAAAGCAGCGTGCCGCCCGGTGTTCAGGCTATCAGCGGAAGCTGCGGCTTTGAAGAAATAGTAACTACCCTTCTTCGTGGCAAATGTATAGCGGTAGCCGTTAACGGTATGCGTTGCAGTATAATTAACATGCGATTTTAATACATTAGGAACGATCAGTGTACATTGACCACCGGCATTTGATTTGATAGCCAACTTTGTTACTTTTCCATCTTTCCACTTCATCTCGTCAATCTCAAAGTTTCCCCTGGTGCAGAGTCCATGGACGCTCCCTGTGTCCCATGCCTGCGGAAGTGCCGGTAACAACTGGATCTCACCGGTCTGGCTTTGCACCAGCATCTCTGCAACGGCGGCGGTATAACCGAAGTTGCCATCTATCTGGAAGGGCGGATGTGCGCAGAACAGGTTGTTGTACAGACCTCCTCCCTGATCATAGTTTACGCCTCCGTTCCCTACGGGTCTGAAGAAGTTCCGGAGTATCTTATATGCATGATCGCCATCCTGCAGACGCGCCCAGAAATTGATCTTCCAGGCCATTGACCAGCCTGTAGATTCATCACCTCTGGCGTTCAGACTTACCCTTGCGGCCTGTGCCAGTTCCGGCGTTTTGGTAACACTTATCTGCCGGCCGGGATGTAATGCAAACAGGTGTGACACGTGCCTGTGTTTATCATTTGGATCATCTCTGTCTGTTTCCCATTCCTGTAGCTGTCCCCATTTACCGATCTTAGGTTTGAGGAGATGCTCCCGCATGTCGGCCACATGATCGCGATAGGCGCTGTCGATATGCAGAATATCAGCGGCTTCTATATAGTTGGTAAAAAGATCGTACACTATTTCCTGGTCATGGGTCACGCCATCTTCGGTAGGACCATGTTCGGGCGACCAACCCATAGGCGCTACCAGTGTTCCATCGGGACGGCGTTTCAGATGGTCGTCCCAGAAGTTCACAATTTCCTTCAGTATAGGGTAGGCAAATTCCCTGAGGTATTGCTCACTCCTGGTAAAGGCATAGTGTTCCCAGATGCCTTGTGCATACCAGGCACTACCTGGTGTATTCCATTTAAAACTGGAACCGCCGAAGATGTTGTTTTCCGTTTTGACTGTCCAGCCTCTCACACCGGGATATTCTTTCACAGTGCTTTCCTTCTTTACTTCGCGCATGCTATTGATATAGTCGAGGTAAGGGATATGACATTCGGATAGATTCGCCGGTTCTGCCAGCCAGTAATTCATCTGAACATTGATGTTAGAATGGTAGTCGCATCTCCAGGGGGGCGTATTACTTTCATTCCACAGGCCCTGCAGATTGGCTGGCAGCCCTCCTTCGCGGGAGGAGCTGATGAGGAGATATCTGCCGTATTGGAATAAGAGGGATTGCAGTTCGGGGTCTGCCTTGTCCCAGTTCTTTAACAAACGCTCTGAGGTGGGTAATTTACGGGTTACCGCATCTGTTTTACCGAGATTCAGTTCCACCCTGTTAAAGAGTCGTTGATAGTCGAGCATATGTTCCTTCAACAACACATAATATGGCCGGTTAACTCCACGTAGCGCCATTTTTACGTCAAGATCAGGCGGCGCTCCTCTCCAATGCTGAGCGCGATTATTACTGTAATCTGTAGCGGCAGACAGAAATATTGTAAAACTGTTTGCGTTCTTTATTTGGAGTACGGCGGCTCCTGTGGAATCCTGTTCAATCACAACAGCGCCTTTATTAGTAACTATCCGGGCAGCAGCATTGTAGGAAAGACCATTTTCCAATTTTCCGCTTATGCTGAGGGTATTACTATCCGCAGTTGTCTTTGCCTGATGTGCATCATGAAGGCGGATGGTAGCGGAATATGCACCTTTCTTTTTGCCTGTATAGGTATAATTCAACACCATGACCTTCCCTGGGAAAGAACAGAAATATTCCCGTTTAAAAGCCAATCCGTTCATGGTATAGGTGATCTTCTGTACGGCAGTGCCGAGGTCCAGTTCCCTGCGATAATCAGCCGGAACTGCTGCAGCCGTATCCACTCCGTCAAATTTAACAAAGAGGTCGCCAAAAGCCTGGTAAGCACCTGTTTCCTCTTCATCTCCCGTCCACAGGCTTTGTTCGTTGAACTGTATATGCTCTTCTGCCAGTCCGCCGAATACCATTCCCCCCATTCTGCCATTTCCCATTGGGTATGCGTCTGTCATCCAGGTCCGGGCCGGCTTTGCCTCCCAGAGGCGCAATCCTTGTATGGGGGATGGTTCATTTGCCGGTTGTGGTTCTGTCATTGACTTCCCAAGCCACAGTAAAAGATACATCCAAAACGGTTTTGTCGTCATCGAGTCAGTTTTTATTACGCGGGTGCATGAAAGAAATCGCCTGTCTGCCCTCTAAAGCGGCAAGCGGTTCCCCAAAATAGTAAATGTTACGTCAAAGTGAAAAATACCAACTACTTGGTATTGCCGGCCGCATGCTAAAGGGATATATTTGAATTGTTTAAATACCCCACATATGTTTAACTCAGTTATCCTCGAAGTAGCAATTGGAATAATTTTTCTCTTCGGTTTGGTAAGTATGATCTGTTCTGCTATCCGTGAAGGGATAGAAGCAATTACCAAGACCCGTGCAGCGTACCTGGAAAGGGGCATACGCGAATTGCTCCATGACCGGGATGCACAGAATGTTGCGAAAAGTTTTTTCGAGCACCCGATGATCAACAGCCTGTTTACTGCTGATTACACTCCCGGCAAGAATACCAAACAACCAGGGTTGCTGGATTTGGGCAAGCGTTTGCCCTCTTATATTCCTTCCAAAAACTTTGCGCTGGCTTTAATGGACATTGCTGCCAGGGGCAGTAAGAATAATGCTGTTTCCAGTGATCCGAATGCGGTGGAAATGTCGATAGCATCTATCCGGGCCAATATTCTGAATATCCAGAACATTCCTGTACAGCGGGCGATGCTCACAGCACTTGACACTGCACAGGGGGATCTTGACAGGCTGCAACAGAACCTGGAGAAGTGGTTTGACAGTAGTATGGACAGGGTGTCAGGCTGGTATAAGCGTTCCACTCAATGGATCCTTTTCATTATCGGGCTGGTTGTTGCTGTTGGATTGAATATCAACACCATCAAGATTGCGGACTACCTGTTCCGCAATGATGATGCGAGAAAATTAATTGTAGCGCAGGCAGAAAATGCATCCAAGGATGCGACGTTCACACAGCAATCTTACGATCAGGCCAAAGCAAATCTTGACGCCCTGCAATTGCCAATTGGCTGGGCTAACGGTATTAATCCTGAGCCAGATCACAGCAACAGCGTTTTTTGGAACGGCTTCTTTATATACCTCCTGGGTTGGTTGCTGACCGCATTCGCGGCAACACTGGGCGCGCCATTCTGGTTTGATATGCTTAACAAGATCATGGTGATAAGAGGGACAGTCAAACCTTCTGAAAAGAGCCCGGAAGAAGGCTCAGAAGATCGTCAAAACGACAAGCCAAATACGGTTACCATTCAATTGGCCGGAGCGAACGGCGTGGATGGTACGCATGTGATCAAACCCAGCAATGGCAATGGCGTGAAACCTGCTCCGCAGGAAGGCGCTGTAATGGATCCGGAAAGTGATGTTGACACCTGTGTGCTGGAGACAGAAGGCATTACTTCAGATGAAGATTTACCACAAGCAGAAGGAGGAATTTCAAAATGATACGAGAACTAACATGGTTACCGGCAGTCCTTAAAAATGCCGGACTAAAAGTTGCCCCCGTTGATGGATGGGAAGAAAGAGGCAGCACTATGGGAACAGTACTCGGCGTGCTTTGCCATCATACTGCGGGGCCCAAAGCGGGCAATATGCCTAGTCTGAATACCTTGCTCAAGGGCACTAAGAAGGTACCAGGTCCGTTAGCCCAACTGGGACTGGGAAGAGATGGTACTTTCTATATAGTGGCTGCCGGCAGATGCAATCACGCCGGATCGGGTATATGGAAAGGTGTTACTAACGGCAACACGCATTTCATTGGTATTGAAGCTGAGAACACCGGACTAGCGAATGACTTTCCCTGGCCGGAAGTGCAAATGGATGCATATTGCCGCGGTGTTGCTGCCATACTGAAACACATTGGTAAAGACGCCAGTTTCTGTGCCGGGCACAAGGAGTACAGACTTCCCAAAGGGTTCAAGACTGATCCGGATTTTGACATGGATGCTTTCCGTAAAAGAGTAACGGACATTCTTAACAGTGATGCATCACCGGTTTTAATTCCGAATGAGGAAGAGACGAACAATGGTACTCCCGGAAGAAAAACCATCCGGCGGGGAGACCAGGGAGAACTGGTCAGGCTTATCCAGGTAAAGCTTGGTCTTACAATGGACGGCGTATTCGGTCCTAAAACGGAGGCTGTTGTCCGCCAGTTTCAACGTGATCATCAGCTTGTTCCTGATGGCATCGTGGGGCCTAAATCATGGAAGGTATTTGATGCGGTGCCGGCTGCGCATCCTCAGCCTGCTTAACAGCGTCTGGCTACCTGATTGTCCGGCTTTTAGCGGAAGCAGATTTCCTTCCTGTTATAACAAAAGAGAGATTGTATCAAATTGATATAATCTCTTTTTTTTGCTAAGTGGCTTCGGTTTCAGGGGTAAGTAAGTTGGTTCTGGTTTCGTTTACGCTAAGTAGCTTCGGCTTCAGGGGTAAGTAAGTTGGTTCCGGTTTCGTTTACGCTAAGTAGCTTCGGTTTCAGTATGGGATGTCGGTCGGCGCCTCTCTGGAATGCTATGAGGCGTTGTCAAGCGAATAGAGGCTTGAATATAGATTGGGCTGCACCGGTCGTGGCACCGGAGAGCCGAAGGCCCGACATTCCCATCTGAAACCGCTTGCTACTTGCGCGTTCCTGTTAATGGTTGGACGGCCAGCTTTTCAGGTGAAAAAAAAGAGGCTGTATCAAATTGTTTTTGATACAACCTCGCTTCAAGAGTAAGTAGTGAAAATACTGTAGTGAAAAAATGCTATAGTGAAAATACTAATGCTCTCTCGTCAGGGTAATGTTTTCTGTTTTACCGAGGATCAGCGGTACGTGTTCTGTGACTACATTGCTGTAATCCAGTCCGTAAGCCTTCGCATCCGGCAGGCTTAATTTATCGAGGATAAAATGTATTCTCATTACGATATTATCCCAGAGGGAAAGATTATTTTCCACTGACAGGAAACTCTTTAAGATCACAAAACGGAAATCTCCCAACAGGTTACCATCTTCCGGATCAAAGTATTTATTCACGATCGTTATCTCCTTATTCTTTGCCATCTCGTACACTACTTTCTTAAACAGGATGTTGATCCTTGGTACAATCCTGAAACCGAGCCTGAAATTAATATGTACTATTTCCTCCTTTTCTACAACATGAGAAGTATAGGTAGCGGTATAAGGCTTATCGTCTACATGCACATGAACAAACCAATAAAGATCCGCTCTCTTTGGTTGCTGGTGCAGGATGGAAGCGATCACACGATCTTCCACTTTATCAGGCTTGCTGGCACTGGTGAGGTATACCAGGTGAGTGGAGTATTTGGGTATATCCACGTCGTTGCTTAGTTGCGTTAACACCGGGATATATTTCTTCAGCTCTACAAAGTTCCGATATTTCGCTTTAAACATCCTACCCGCATACCATATGTACATCACGCTGATCAATATCAGACCGATCATCAGTGAGAGCCAGCCTCCGTGGGCAAACTTACTCAGATTTGCTACGAGGAAAGTTACTTCGATCCAGGTAAAGGTCAGGAACAGCAATGCAACAATGATTACGTGTACCCGTTGGGTATACAGGTAAACGCTCAGTAAGATAGTGGTCATTAACATGGTCAATGTAACAGACAGGCCGAAAGCTGCCTCCATGTTGGAAGACTCTTTAAAGTGCAGCACCATGCCTATACAACCGAGCATCATGAACCAGTTGACTGCGGGTACGTATACCTGTCCGCGCATATCGCTCGGGAACTCAATGCGGAGCCTTGGCCAGACATTCAGTCTGATTGCTTCATTGAACAGGGTAAATGTGCCGGAGAGCAGTGCCTGACTGGCAATGATCGTAGCTGCTGTTGCTATCACGATACTTGGGATAAGGAACCATTCCGGTACGAGACCATAAAATGCGTCTACCGCTGTCAGGTGTTGGCCATTGTATTTCAACAATAGCGCAGCCTCCCCGAAGTAACAAAGCAACAGCGCTATTTTGATGAAGATCCAGGCTACCTGTATGTTACGTCTGCCTACGTGGCCCATATCTGCATATAAGGCTTCAGCCCCGGTAGTACATAAGAAGACGCCGCCTAATACCCAGAGTCCGCCGGGATACTTGACTACCAGCTGGTAAGCATATAAAGGGTTTATTGCTTTCAATACATAGAAGTGGCCTGCCAGATTGGTGATGCCCAGAATGGCGATCATTCCGAACCAGAGGACCATGGCTGGGCCGAAAAACCGACCGATACGGCTTGTTCCCGATTGCTGCAAGGTGAACAGCACGACCAGGATGCCGATTGTTATAGGCATGATAGGGACATCTGGGTTCAGGACTCTTAGTCCTTCGATAGCGGAGGTTACTGAAATAGGTGGTGTGATCAGGCTGTCGGCGATCATGAAGCTACCGCCGATAATAGCGGGCCATAATACCCATTTGCCGTATCTGCGGATCAGCGCATACAGGGAGAAGATGCCTCCTTCTCCGTGGTTGTCTGCCCGCATGGTGATGAAGACATATTTCAGGGTTGTTTGGAAGAACAATGTCCAGAAGATGGCGGACACTCCTCCTAATACCAGTTCCTCTGAGATAGTTCTTTCTCCGATGATTGCCTTGAAAGTATAAAGCGGAGATGTTCCGAGGTCTCCGAAAACGATGCCTAAAGCAAGTAATACGCCGCCCCATTTTAGGCGGTCCGGAGCGTGGTCGTCTGCTCCGTGGTGTGAGTTGTTCATAGTCCCGATAACAAATTATGATTTAAACATAAATGTACTATTCTGATTTCACAAATCGTGTAAAAAGAAAGGCGCGAAATTGTTTGATATCGTTCACGCGAGGTTGCTTCACTTCCGGTATTGAGTAGGTTGGTTCTGGTTTCGTTTACGCTAAGTAGTCTCAAGTAAGTTGGTTCTGGTTTCGTTTATGCTAAGTAGCTTCGGTTTCAGTATGGGATGTCGGTCGGCGCCTCTCTGGAATGCTATGAGGCGTTGTCAAGCGAATAGAGGCTTGAATATAGATTGGGCTGCACCGGTCGTGGCACCGGAGAGCCGAAGGCCCGACATTCCCATCTGAAACCGCTTGCTACTTGCGCGTTCCTATTAATGTTTATGCGACTAGCTTATTAAGCGAAACGAAGTGGTATCAACTTACTTTTGGGTTAACTGGGCCATCCAGACGGTTGCGCTACATTCGGGATCATCTTCCTCGTATGCAAGGACCGAAAAACCATGTTCCTCCAATAGTGCCTGATACTGTGCTCTATCCAGGGAGGCGTGGAACAGGTTCTCGCCACCATTCTCACTCCATGCCTCACCGTGCTCCTTGCCTGATGTAAATAACAGAACACCATTCTTATTTAAATGCTCTTTGAAGATATTAAACATGGAGGGCTGATCTTCAGCGGGTAGATGGAAGAAGCTATGCCAGGCGATTACTGCATCAAATCTTCTGTTGAGTGACAATTCACGCATATCAGATAGTATGAAATCTGCGGACGGAAGATTTTGCTGCGCAATTTCCAATATACGATAACTTGCGTCTACTCCGGTGACGTGTAGTCCTTGTTCCAGGAGATATTCCATTATAGGAACTCCCGTGCCACAGCCCAGGTCCAGTACGGTGGCCTCTTTACCTACAATGTTGATGAGCTTATCGAGGTAAGTTCTTTCTATCAGGTGCCGGGAACGGTTTTCTGAAAACCATGCGGCAATGATGTTGTACGTTTCAAAGACGTTGTTTTTCCTGCTTTTCCTGTTTTCCATGATTCATGTTTTCCATGACTCCTGCTTTCCATGATTCATGTATCATCGATTCATGCTTCATCGATGTTGGTTATGCGCTTAAAACCTTTGTGAAGAACTCGATTGTGCGTTTCCAGGCTAGTTCTGCGGCTGCTCTGTCGTAACGGGGAGTTGTATCGTTGTTAAATCCATGGTTTACGCCCGGATAGATGTAAGCCGTGTATTGTTTGTTATTTTCTTTCAGCGCTGCTTCATAGGCGGGCCATCCTTCGTTTACGCGTGTATCCAGTTCTGCATAGTGTATAAGCAGTGGCGCCTTTATCTGTGGTACCTGCTCTTTTTCTGGTTGTCCGCCATAATAGGGTACGGCGCCAGCCAGGTCAGGTATGCGGACCGCCATCATATTGGCAATCCAGCCACCAAAACAGAAACCTACTACTGCCACTTTTCCGTTACAGTCGGGGTGGTTTTTCAGGTATTCAAAAGCTGCTATGAAATCTTCCAGCATGCTGTTCCTGTCCCGCTGGCTTTGTAGTTCACGGCCTTTGTCGTCATTACCAGGATAACCACCTAAGGGCGTTAATGCGTCGGGCGCTATGGAAATAAATCCTGCGAGGGCTACTCTTCTGGCTACGTCTTCGATGTGCGGATTCAAGCCACGGTTTTCATGAACAACTACAACACCACCAAGCTTTCCTGTGGCGCTCTCAGGTTTGGAGAGCAACGCTTTCATCTTTCCCCCACCCTTGTCTGAGTTGTAGTAAATATATTCGGATTTCAGGCGTGGATCGTCGGCCCTTACCTGAATGGAGTCCTGGTAGTCAGGCATGAGGAAACTCATCAGGGAGGTGACAGTGAGCCCTCCTACGGCATAGACGGAGAGTTTTTCGATAAACTCACGTCTGTTTACCCTGCTATGTGCATAGTCGTCATAGAGGTCAAATACTTCCTGTTTGATGTCTTCTTTTTTGATTTCGTTTGGGTTCATATGGAGTGGGTGTTTGTTTAAAATTAATGATAAAATATGGGAATATTGGGGATGGGTTGCCACCGTTCCCCGGGGGCATTCGATTTCCCCGGGGCATCACCCATCCCGGGATTATCACCCCATCCCTGGGGTCGAAACCCCATCCCCGGGGTTGAAACCCCGCGCTACAAACAACAGGACTCCTAAAGGAGTCCATCGATGTTATGTTCCGTTTGCGTATGTTGCGTTTGCGTATGTTGCGTTTGCGTATGTTGCGTTTGCGTTTTGTTACCGATTCAAACAATGTAATTTTCTATATTTGGTAAA
The DNA here is from genome assembly GCF_900102545.1 of Chitinophaga filiformis. Lineage (GTDB taxonomy): Bacteria > Bacteroidota > Bacteroidia > Chitinophagales > Chitinophagaceae > Chitinophaga > Chitinophaga filiformis. Next base: position 81,440 of record NZ_FNBN01000011.1, read on the forward strand.
AGTATTTTTTCATGAAACATCTTACCATTGTCGTTCCTGAGGGAGAGAACAATCTAAGCAGCATCGTTGGCGCCTACAAGATCTTTACGCGTGCCAATGAGTATTGGAAGGGAACCGGTAAAAAGGAGTTGTTTAAGATTGAACTGGCTGGTATTTCAAAAGAAGTAGACTTTTATGGCGGCTTGTTTACGGTGAAGCCGCATACCCATATTTCCACTATTACCAGGACCCATCTCATTATTATTCCATCCCTGAACCATAATTATGAAAAGGCGGTGAAGGGCAACCAATTGCTGATTGACTGGATTGCGAAACAATATAAGGCAGGTGCGGAAATAGCCAGTATCTGTACGGGTGCTTTTATGCTGGCGTCTTCAGGATTGCTGGATGGGAGAAGCTGTTCTACGCATTGGGCTGCGGCAGATAACTTCAGGAGTATGTTTCCTGAAGTGCATCTCCAGGCGGATAAACTGATCACGGATGAAAATGGCATCTATACCAATGGAGGCGCTTATTCTTTCCTTAACCTGATCATTTATCTTGTAGAGAAGTATTACGACAGACAAACGGCTATCTATTGTGCCAAGGTCTTTCAGATTGATATTGACAGGCAGGCGCAGTCGGCGTTTACGATATTTACAGGTCAGAAGTTACACGGGGATGAAATGATAAAGCAGGCGCAGGCATTTATTGAAAATAATCTGCAGGAGAAAATAAGTGTTGAAGACCTGTCGTCCAGGTTTGCTATTGGCAGACGGAACTTTGACAGGCGCTTTATTAAAGCGACGGGCAATACGCCTGTTGAATACTCACAAAGAGTAAGAATTGAATCTGCTAAAAAAGCATTTGAGAATACAAGGAAGACTATCAGTGAAGTCATGTATGAAGTTGGCTACGCTGATATAAAAGCCTTCCGGGAAGTGTTCAGAAAGATCACGGGAATGTCGCCCCTGGAATATAGAAACAAATACAATAAGGAGGCGCTGGTTTAAACTACCTCGCCAATCCCAGTGGTGAAAAGATGACAAATAAAGCTACCATCGCCAGTAACAGCATCACGGTGTATACGTGCCGCCTTTTCCATGGGCGGAGATCCACGATGTTGTTCCATTGCTGTACAAAGGGCTCCTTTCTGGGCACCAACGCGCCTATTAATAACATCAGTAGTACCGTTGCTACAAATAAGATGGCTAGTACATGCAGGAAATGTAAACCCGTATTTACAAATAGTTGAGAAACGGAATAGGTAACAATGAAGAACGTTAGTCCGATCTTGGCAGCGATAGCAGGCATACGCTTGTGCAGCAGTCCTACTAGCAGGATGGTGAAAATGGGTACACTAAATAAACCGCTTACCATCTGGATATAGGTGTATAAGCCTTGTTGGGCAAAGACAATGAAAGGTGCAATGAGCATGGCCAGCAGGCATACCAGTAATTCAAAGCGCTTACTTACCCGCACTACTTCGCGTTCGCTTACAGATTCCTGTCGCCATTCCTTGAATGGTTTGTAAAGATTCAGTACGAAGAGGGTACTTGTACTGTTTAATCCTGCGTTGAAGGTAGTCAGTGCTGCACCAAAGGTAATCGTCGCTATAAAGCCTGTGAGCACAGGGGAACAGACATCGCTGACAATTCTCGGGAATACTTCTGCGGTATTATTGAGATGAGGGTAAAGCAGGACGGCTATCAGACCGGGAATATTCAGCAGTAATGGTGAGATGATCTTACCTACACAGGCGACTGCAATTCCTTTTTGACTTTCGGCCAGGCTGCGGGAGGCGAGCGCCTGTTGTACGATGTATTGTTCGGTACCCCAATAGTAGAGGTTTACCAGGAACATGCCTGTGAAGATGGTTGGAAATGGCACTGCGTCTTTGGGACCACCAATGGCATTGAAGTGATCCCGGCGTGCCGCCAGCAGCAGATCCAGACCTGTGTGTACGGAACCGTGGCCGAGGTATTTCAACGCTACGTAAGGCAGCAGGATGCCTCCTGCGAACATCCCGATGCCCAGGACCGTATCTGAAATAGCTACAGCCTTCAATCCACCCAGTACAGTATAAAGACAACCTATCAGTCCTATGAGCCAGACCAGTATCCAGATAGTCGCCCAGTAGCTGATGTGCAGGGAATTTGACAGACCAAAGAGACCATTGAATGCGATAGCGCCACTGTACAGGACAGAGGGCAGCATATTTACGATATAACTGATCAGGAAGATAACGGATACAAAACGTTTGGTGCCAATGTCATAACGTTCTTCGAGGAAGTCGGGTGTAGTGGAAATACCACTGCGCAGGTAGACAGGCATGATGAACTCTGATACCAGTAACATGGCAAATACAGAGGATATTCCCCATGCCATTACGCTCATGTTGTTGGTGTATACCAGCTCATTCTCGCCGATAAACTGTACTGCGCTGATATTGGTGAAGAAGAGGGCGCCCCCTACTACCAGGAATCCCAGGTTACGGTTGGCGAAAAACAGTCCGGCAGCAGTCTGCAGATTCTCTTTCCGGGTTTTATACCAGGAGATGACTGCCACCAGGATGGTAAACAGCAGGAAACTCAATAAGGCCCCAACATTCATATGATCAAAGCGAGTTACGTCTGATCAGCTTCGTGGGCAGTACTTCATGTACCGCTTCCCGGGTGAGCACTGCCTGGGCAGCGCGTTTTCCCATATCATTGAAACTGACCGAATACGTGGTAATACCATTGCCAACGAGCTCTTTTACCGGCTCGTCATTATGCGAAAGTATACCAATATCCTTACCCGGTTTAATTTTTTTCGCAGTGCAGTCCCTCAGGAGGTTCCAAAGCTCTGCGTTATCGTTAATATAGTATACCACGCCCTTCTCTACTGAACCGGGTTCGTAGCTACGTAAGACTTTTCCTTTGATATGATGTTCCTTAATGAACCGCTGGAAAGACTTAACAATTTCGGGCGGGAACAGAGAGTCCGGATTATGAAAGAACAGCATCTTATCGAACTTTTTGATCACATCAGCCAGTTGCTCAAAGATGGCGTAAGAGGATTTCTCAAATTCCTGCACGACATACTGGAAATCTCCTTCCAGCGGCTCATAACGGTCGAACATCAGGAGCTTCTGACGCGGTATTGTGTTCAGCAGCTCTCTTGTGCGGGGATGATGAATGGGTGAGATTGCGTACATTCCATAGTGGCGGTTCCTTACCATGGAGAATACGGTTTCGAAGACCTCTATGTTACCGTGATGGAAGAATACGTCCAGGTGTACGTTAGGCCCCAGTTCGTTCCGGAAACTCTTGTAGAACTGTTCCTGGAAGGTATCGATCGTATACATGAGCAATGCCACCTTGAGCGACTGCTGGGTGTTATCGTCAGAGACGAAATACCCGAGCCGGTTCTTGGCTTCAATGAGACCACGGTTCTGCAACTCGCGGTAACCCTTGATCACCGTTTCCCGGGCATAACCCAGACCTGAGATCATGGCATTCACTGAAGGCAAAGGATCGCCTACGGAGATGATCTTCTCATTGATGGCATTGACGATCCCTTCTACAAAGCGCTCATGCTTGGAGTATGAAGGTATTTCGTCGAGCTCCTGTATCTTTTCAAAAATCGTATTCATTCCTACAGGTTGATTTTTCTATTAGTGCTTCCCAGCTATTCGACAGCTTCCAGCTCCAATATACTACTATGTAATTTAATTGTCGTAAATACATCTAATCCCACTTTCATCAGGTAATCACCGGAATAAACTTTATCGTTGAAAGCCTCGTCGGGACTTTTCCCCGGCATCAGGTTGATCTCCTTCACACGATACTTAGCTGCGGGGTTCAGGCCCTGGCACTGTACGGACAGCAGGTTCTCTCCGAAACGGGGATGAATATCATATGCGTACAGGATGGCCTGTTTCTTTGACTCGCTTACATACATGGTAGCGGTGTGATTTCCTTCGTATGGGGAAACAAGTCTGTACTGATCGCCGCTGAAATTAATGTTTTTTATCCGGTTATACGTAGCTACTGCTGACTGGCAGAAGGCCTGTTCATCTTTAGGCAGTTCTTTTATGTTGAGATCAAAGCCCAGTTTGCACTGCATGGCTACGTCCACGCGGAACTTGATGCTGGCATCATGATTCCAGCTGGTTACGTGGGCTGCGATGGATTTGGACGGGAAGAACTGGGAATAGCCCCACTGGATAAACAGACGCTCGATCGGGTCCGTATTATCGCTTGGCCAGAATTCAGTGAAGTAACGGAGTCCTTCGTAGTCTGTACGACCTCCACCACCGGAGCAAAGCATCATCGGCAGGTTAGGATACTTCGCCTTGATGCGGTCCAGCACTTTGTATAAGCCACGTACGTAGTCGATGTACAGGTTATTCTGACGATCTTTCAGGTAAGGCGAATAGATGTTGGTGATCGGGCTGTTACAATCCCATTTCAGATAGGCCAGCTGTGGGTTTTCTGTCATGAGATGATCTACAACACCGAATACATGCTCCTGTACTGCCGGATTGCTGAGATCCAGTACCAGCTGGTTACGGAAGTAATAACGCTCACGGTTAGGCAGCAGGATCACCCAGTCAGGGTGTTTTTCAAAGAGCTCACTTTTAGGATTCACCATTTCTGGTTCTATCCAGATACCGAATTTCACACCGGTTTTGGTGGCTGCCTTTACCAGTGCAGGTACACCATTGGGCAGCTTGTTAGCCGTCGGCTGCCAGTCGCCCAGGCCCTGTGTATCACTGTGACGGGGATATTTATTACCGAACCATCCGTCATCCAGCAGGAACATATCTGTACCCAGGAATTTAGTTTCTTCTATAAGGCCTTCCAGTTTTGTTTCATTGAAATCAAAGGCGGTAGACTCCCAGTTGTTCAGGAGGGTAAGGCGATCGCCCTGTCCGTCTTTCAGCTGGTTGTTACGTGCCCAGCGGTGCAGGTCACGGCTACCTTTACCGGTACCCTGGTTGCTCAGGGTGAAGATAAAGGAAGGCGTCGTGAATACTTTACCCGGATCGAGCGTATAATCTGATGCGAAAGGATTGATACCGGATATCACACGTAGGTTGTTCTCGTTATCTACTTCGAAGGTGAAGCGGAAGTTGCCGGTCCAGGCGAGGGTGCCCATCAGTACCTGTCCTTCGTTTTCACGGGGCTCTTCATTCAGGCCAACTGTAAAGAAGGGAGATACGTGTAGGTCAGCCCTGGATCCCAGTTTGGTGTCGATCTCCTTTTTACCGAAGTTCAGCTGGGTAGTGCTCATATTCACTTCTTTCGCCCAGTCGCCACTGAACTCTGTCAGAAAGTATTTAGCGCGTTTCCAATATAGCATAGACGATGCATAACGGTTGATATTCACCGGCTGCTTTTCATTGTGGCTGATCTCAGTCCATGACTGGATGATATTATCCTTTGCATAGGCCCTGTAGTACAGTTTCACCTGCACAGGGTACAGCTTGTCTTTTAATGTGATCACGGTTTCAGTAACACCTTCCGCTACTTTCTTTTCACTGTGTGAAACGTACTGCAATACGGTGGCCTGGTTGCCATCGTTATGCCTGATACCAAAGGCCGGCTCGAAGTAAGTTTCTGTACCGGACACAGGGTATACTTCCCATGCCTGTCCGTCACTTTTGGATTTCATTCTAGCGCTGAGATGCGTATAATCATCCGGAGATGACAGACGTGGTCCCAGGTACAACTGAAAGAGACGGCCGTTCTGAGCGGTCTGCAATACGAGTTCTGTCTCGTTGGTGGAGATATGAATGGTCTCCGCCTGTACTGCTGTAAGGGTTACAACAACCAGGAAAAACAAAATGGATAATATCTTCTTCCTCATTGATACAATTTATTGCTTGCTTTATTTGCTATTGATTTTCAAAAAACGAACGTCTTTCGCCGGGATACTGATTGTGCCGGCAACGTCAATGTCGGTATGCGACCAGAGGTCACGTACGGTATAACGCTTATGTGGATCGAGTTCCAGTCTTTCCAGTGGCAGCTGCATGCTACGGGCATTTTCCGTATAGTTAAAGACTGCGTAATAGGTATTACCTTTCGCGTCAGTAAACGTGAACTGGTCTTCGGAACGCTCTCCGGTGCCTTCAACCGGGCGGAAGCTATGGCCCATAGCAGCAGCGTTCACTTCAGAATTAGTCAGGAACTGTTTAGCTTTAGTCTTGCCTTCTTCGCTGCCTTCCTTACTGAAGTCATCACCGGAAATAAATAGTCCGGTGATAACCGCAGAAGTAACACGAGCGCGGTTTTCCCCTTCTGAAGCCTGCTGCAGCACCACATGATCTGCATCATTGAAGCGGTAGATCCTGTTGATCCACCAGCCATAGGAAACCGCGTTGAGGGTGTACTCAGTATCTTTAATCTTGTTCCAGGCGTCGCAGGCTATACGTCGGGACTGGGCATACTGAGCAGGGAATATAGGCGCAATGGAGAGGTTGATATACATATCGCCGAAGTATTTATCGAGCAATTGCATACCATAGTTGTACGCCGAGATACCGGATCTTATCCGGGGATTATGCCATTTATCTGCATTTATAGCGCCATGCGCCATAAAGTCAACTTTTACATACTGGAAGCCACAACGGTGAAAGAGGTCGGATACTTTCTTCATACGCTGTTCAATAGCCGGATGAGTAGGATCTATGGCATAAGCGCCGTCCAGGTCCTGCGGCTGGCCGTTGGCATATAAGTAGACGTCTTTGAATTTATACTGAGGCGCTTCTTTGATATCTCGTTCCGGGTTTTTACCCCAGTCTGTGAAGGGCGTCCAGTAGATGCCTGCCATCTGGCCATTGGCCTTGCAGTGCTTTACAAAGTCTTTCAGCTGTTCTTCTGTGAAACGGTCCCAGCCTGAGTCCAGACCTATCACCAGTTCTCCGTCACCGTTTACGAAATGATTCGGCTGTAGGTTTTCATGGAAGAAGTCAGATACTTCCAGTGCTTTCTCATAGCTGATCTTGAACTGCAATACGCCCCAGCTGTTCCATCCCATCGGCACTGCCTTTTTCCATGCTCTCGGAGGAGTGATGGTAGCATTGGCTGCACCATAAGCATCCATGCCAGCACGCCAGTCGTTGAATACACCGAGCATTACTTTAGGTGATTTGATGAGATGGCCTTCACGCGCGCCATGTGGTACGATGTCGCGGGTGGTGGAATCTGCAATACCTCCAAAGCAGGTCAGTGTATATGCGGCGTTTTCTTTGTTCATGATCACAGCTGATTTCCAGAAGTCATGTTCTACTGAACCTACCACTACCCCTTTGCGGCTATTGCCATTGAAAACGGCGGTAGCTTCATAGCTGGTAAGTGTCGTGAAGTTCAGCGGGTGAGATTGAAAACGGATCCATTTATCGTTGTCAAATGGAATGAACAGTGCGCGGTTGTCGCCGTTGCCTAGTACGTTTGAAACATCTGTCAGAATCACCGGCGCCATGTAATTGGAGGCGATGTTGCCTGAAGCTGCTTCCAGTGTAAAGTCGGTAAGCAGGTAATCTTTACCAGGGTATTGGTAGAATGACTGTACCAGGGTGGGTAGTTTATCATTCTTATAAGTTACCTGGATCAGCGTACCTTTTCCGAATGCATCTTTCAAAGATCTTACTGATTGTACACCACTAGCATAATCCTTTGTAGTGATCAATTGTCCGTTCCATTTGTAGGAAGCATACAACTGAAAATCGACATTACCTGCAGCCCGTGTAAGATGCAGTGTTTTATTGTGTTTGTCGTACACGATCTTCCAGTCGGCGGGTGCAGCAGCATGCACTACACTCAACCATAAAAGCGCGGCCACCGCCAGTAGCATGTGCGGGGCGATTCGTAGTATCTTCCTCATAGTAAAGATAAAAGCAGGTCCGCTGCCTGTAATCAGCGGACCTGCCCCATTTAAAAGTGACGATTAATGATAGCCTTCATTCTGATCAGCAGGTGTAATATCGCCATTCAGTTTCATTTCTGTATCCGGAATCGGTAATAGTACATTGAAAGCCTGGATGGTTCCTGACTGTTTTGTCCATTTGTTACGTGCTTTCACATACTCCACATACTTACCGGTACGGATCAGGTCTATACGGCGCCAGTCTTCCGCAAACAGTTCACGCATACGCTCATCCATGATGGCGGTACGGAAAGCGTCCTGTCCCATGGTAGTCCATTTTCTGGCATCAGGCAGTGTACCGCCCCATGCACGTGTACGAACTTCATTCACTACATTTACTGCTTCTCCAGTACGGTTTAGTTCATTGAGACATTCTGCATAACAGAGCTTAACATCTGCCAGTCGTAATACCGGAATGTTCTTACCGGAGTTCCACATGTTATTGATCTTATTGTCTGCATGTTTGTCTGTGCGGAAGTCTTCATACTTCTTTACGTGCGGCAGCAGCTCATCGTAGTCATTACCCAGGTCTTCCCATTTGAGCGGGTCCAGGTTTGGGGTCTGGCCATAGTAGGTAAAATCGTAGCGGATGGCTTCGTACCTGCGCTGATCGCCTGGTTCCCAGATACCACCGCTATCTACAGAAGAGTAAGCATACTGTGTAGGTACGATCTTATCGTATCCGGAATAGTAGCAACCATCTCCGAAGAATGCCTGTACTGCACGTGAACCTATCTGGAACTGGATCTTGTTATTGTTTGGATATACAGGACCGAACTGGAATTCCAGGATGGCTTCTGCTGTATTTGGCGTGTTGTAATCCCACAGGTTTTTATAAGGCACCAGGGAATAATCGCCCATCATCTTTTCAAAGCAGGCAGCTGCTTTGGAGAAGTCGCGCAGACCTGTGCTGACAGGTGCAGACATATACGCCTTACCCAGCATTGCCCAGGCAGCACCGGAGGTAGCGCGTCCGGCATCGTTGGTCTTAGGACAGTTGTCTGCTGCACGTTGCAGGTCAGCTATGATGAAGGCCCATACATCTTTCAGTGGTTGGCGGCGGAAACCCAGTTCAGCTTCATGATCCAGGTCGCGGATAGGAATTTCGCCCCAGTACATGGCCAGTTGAAAATCCAGGAAGCCACGGATAAAGGAAGCTTCGCCTACTAATTTCGCTTCACGGGAGCCAGGGGTAACAGGCGATGAGCTCAAGCCTTTGATGATCCTTGCGGCTTCATTCACAATAGGCCAGCGAATCGCCCACTGGTTAGCGAGATGGGCCAATGTGGAGTTGAGGTTACCGTCGTAGCGGTCCAATCCTCCTTTAGCAGCATCGCTCTTCATCTGCAGGGCGCCCTGCTGTGTTTCGTCGGTCCCCATCATCATGATAAGTCCCTGTTCATCCGTACGCACTGCTTTCCAACTTGCGTAAGCACCTTTCAGACTTGTTTCCACCAGGTTCACGTCGGAGTATACCTGACTTTCATCAAGTTTGGTCACACTCTTCTCGTCGAGGAAGTTGCTACAGGAAGCAGAGAACATTGCAAATCCTGCTACCAGGCTCCATGTTAATATATTGCGTTTCATAATGATCTAACAGTTGAAGTTTAAAAACCTACATTCAGTCCAAATACATACGATTTAATCGGAGGATAACCGTAGTCGCCGGTTTCCGGATCCATACCCTTATACTTCGTAATGCAGAACAGGTTGGAACCGGTTACATAGAAGCGCAGGTTATTCAATTTCCAGCTGCTGAGTGTTTTTCCTGGCAGGGTGTATGACAGTGTCATAGCTGACAGTCGCAGGAAAGATGCATTCTGGAGAGAGTAATCCAGTTCGGATGGAGCGTAGCGGTTATAGCTTGTATTTGCGATCACACGAGGAATGTCAGTATTGGTATGCTCTGGAGTCCAGCGGTTCAACAGGTCAACAGTAGCCATACTTTCACCGGTGCTGTTGATCAGACCTTCGTAGTAGCTACTGATCTTCTTAGCGCCGTAAGAGTATGTGAACATGGCGTTCAGGCCAAATGACTTATAGTTCAGGTTAGTAGAGAACCCACCATAAAATTTAGGATCTGTCTTCGCTACTACTGTTCTGTCGTATTGGTCTACTACTTTATCGGGCACGCCGTTAGGACCGGAGATATCTTTCGCAAAGAGATCACCCGGATTTACGGTCTTACCGTTGTAGTTTATACCATCCCATTCTTTACGGTTAGATTCCTGTGCGATACCGCCAGAAACGTATGTGTAGACAGTATGCAGGGATTTACCAAGGAAGACGTTGTTTTCACGCTGTATCACGTTCTCATTGATATTATAGATCTCGGTAGCATTACCATAGAGTTTTGTTACCTTGTTCCTATCGAAGGAGATGTTTCCGGACACTGTCCAATTCCAGTCTTTCTTCTGTATAACCTCACCGGTTACAGAGAACTCCATACCCTTATTATTCACCCGACCGATATTAGCCCACTGTTTGGTATAACCGGTAGTGGTAGCCAGCGAGCGGTCTAACAACAGGTTGTCATTATTGATATCGAAGAAGTCGGCGGTGAAGAGCAGTCTTGATTTAAAAATGCCTAGGTTCAGACCGATATTGCTCTGTTTCTGTTTTTCCCATGTGATGTTCGGATTACCGCGACGGCCGTCGTTAGCGATCAGGGCATTGCCATTATCGATCCTGGAGCCGTAGAGTGTCTGGTAAGCATAATTGCCAATATCCTGGTTACCTACCACACCATAGCCCACACGCAGTTTTAACTGGTCGAAGAAGGTTACATCTTTCATGAAATCTTCCCTGGTGATATCCCATGCAGCAGATACTGATGGGAATACACCCCAACGGTGTCCGGCAGCGAAACGGGAAGAACCATCGTAACGGGCAGTTGCTGTTAAGTGGTATTTGTCTTTATAGCTATAGTTCACGCGACCGATGAAAGACATCAGCGAGTAAGCATAGAAGTCAGAGCCGAGTACTGATTTCTCGATAGCTGCAGCGCCACCCAGGTCATAATATCCGAGGTCATCACTGGCGAAGCGGTCGCCCTGTGCTTTGGTATAGTTAGAAGAACGTTTGCTGGAACTGGTACCTGCCAAAGCTGTGATCTTATGATCATTTGCGATAGTCGTAGTATAGGTCAGGGTGTTGTCCCATTGCCAGTAAGTGTCGCTCCATCTTTCATGTTTAGCCCGTGCATCACCGTTGTAGTGACGTACTGCTTCCTGGATGTTGTGCGGTGTGAATTCGAACCAGTCCTGTGCACCGTAGTCCAGTGAGTAGCTGGAACGGAAATCCAGGCCTTTTATCGGATTGATATTAATATAGTTGGCAGTGGTTACCCGATTACGTGATCTGTCACGCTGCATCAACAATGAGTTGAAAGGGTTGAAGTCATTGTTATTCTGCTCACCGTGAGAACGGTAGTAGATGGTCAGGTAGTCGTACGTAAAGCGTGTAGCCGGATCGCGGTAAGGCGCATAGTCCAGCAGCGGGTTGGCATTCAGGGCCTTGCCGTATACGTCATCAGAAGGTATCTGATCGTTGGTGCGGGTGAAGCCGGTGTTGGTACCTACCTTCAACCATTTCTTCACATTGTATTCTGCGTTGAAACGGCCGGTGTATTTATTCTGTTTGGTATTGTCTACCACACCTTTGTTACCTGCATAACCGAGGCTCAGATAGAAGACGCCTCTGTCGGTACCACCTGAGAAGCTTACGGCATGGTTCTGCTGGAAACCGGTGCGGGTTACCTGGTCCAGCCAGTTGAAGCTTTGGTTTTTATTGTGAGTATCGAACTCCTGATTGGAGAAGGCGATATTCGTTTTCATCAGCGTGTTATCGATATAATCCTGGCGATTGGCATTCGGATTATCTTTCATGTAACCATTCGCATAAGCGTCGATGCGCAGATCGAAGAGCTGTTGTGCGTTCATGGTTTTAGGGATCCTTGTGAAGTCGGAAGTACCGAACCATGCGTCGTAGGTTACGAGACCATCTCCTCCCCTGCGCTGGCCTTTCTTAGTGGTGATCACCACTACGCCGTTGGCACCGCGGGAACCGTAGAGTGCTGTTGCCGATGCATCTTTGAGCACCTGGATAGAAGCGACATCGTTTACGTTCACGGCATTAAAACCACCCTGGTTGTTTTCCATGATCACACCGTCTACTACATAGATAGGGGTAGAACCGGCGTTGATGGTATTCAAACCGCGGATCCTGATGGTGGCGTCATCGCTGGGACGTGTAGGCGCGCTAACGAATACACCGGCAGCGTTACCTTGTAATGCCTGGTTGATGTTGGTAACAGGTCGCTCGAGTAATTTCTTAGAATCTACTGTTGCGATGGAGCCGGTCAGGTCTGATTTTTTCATGCTGGCGCCGACAACCACAACTTCATCTACCATGGCGGTAGCCTGTTGCATTTTGACGTTCAGTGCTGTTAAGCTGGTGAAGGGTACGGTTTGTGTTTCGAAGCCTAGAAAGCTGAATTCCAGTGCACCTTTGCTGCTTTCTGAAGCAAGGGAGAAGCCTCCATCGATGTTAGTAACGGTACCTGTTTTAGTACCTGCCAGCTTCACCGATACGCCGGGAAGCGGCTCTCCTTTAATGTCGGTGACTTTACCGGAAATTTTGCCACTCTGGGCGAAAACGGACACTGAGCCGGTCAGCATGGCTATGATGCATAGGAGCGACCATAGCCTCTTGAAAGCATTTTTTACATGCATAACGTGAAGCATAAAGTGTTTGTAATGAATCTTTATAATGCTAGTTGACAATCGCCAATAAACGTGAAATTCGCATTTTCGAACGTGTCCCCTTGTGTCAGAATGATGCTACTCAACTTTTAAGTCGTTGATTTCCAGTATAATCCTTTAGACTCTAGTTGGTTTGTTCTATTCTGGTCTACTCAACAAATATAGGGTTAGTTTGGAATAAACAAAACGAAATTTTTATGAATGGTGTGGTGGGGGAATGGGAACGATCCCGATGCGAGTCATTGCTTGGCTTTGATTTCCGTAATCTCCACCTGGAACCGCCGCTGTTTTAGGGTGGCCGTTGCGTTCATGGCGACCACAGTTTTCATCCTTTGAACAGTGGTTTGACTATGTCGGGATCATTCCGCATTCTATGAGATGTGTGGAATGGAAGGATGCGTTCTCAGGGAGCTTAAACTGGTTGTTTGAATAGAAGTACAGAAAGGGTTTAACTTTAACCATCACTGCGGCTGTATCGGATAGTTTGTTGGCTATGATATTTAACTGATTCGTTGAGGTCCATTTTCCGTATTGGAAAGGGACCAATACATCCAGCATGAAGCCTGTTTCAGCTTTGTAATTGATGTCTGTTCGTGTTAACAGGATTGCATTGGGTTGTATACGAAAGAGGGATATATCGGGTTATTTCCTTTGTACCAGGTGATGGTTGCAGACTTGTCTTTCCATTGAAAGCCCGCTGAAATGTCGTTGGAGGTAGTAGGGTCAATGTGGCATAGGCGTCAGGGTATGAAATGGTATATATAGCCGTAATATAAATCATTTTCGAAAAATGTAATATTTATATTTCGCAGTTACGATGATATACCCGTCAGATAACTACTATAGGTTGCCTTTTTTCATTTCATTGATGGCATGGGTAGCTGCTCTAGCCGTAAGCGCCATGTACAGCAGGGATGGGCTTTGATTGCCGGTGCTTGTCATGGCGGCACCATCGGTCACGAATACATTTTTACAGTGATGTAGCTGATTCCATTCATTCAGCAGGGAGGTGCGTACATCTTTGCCCATTCTGCAGCCTCCCATTTCGTGGATGTCCAATCCGGGAGCCTGGTGATTGTCGTGCTGTTCGATGTTTTTACAGCCTGCTTTGTCCATCATTTCTGCGCTTTGGGTCAGAAAATCTTTGATCATTTTTTCATCGTTATCGTCGTAATCTACTGATGTGATGAGTAAGGGTATGCCCCATTGATCTTTTTTGTCCGGGCTTAGTCTTACGTGATTTGTTTCTTTGGGGATGGTTTCTCCCTGCATGTACATGTAAGTGCGCCAGCCGCCGGGCTCTGTTAAGGCTTCCTTATAGGCGGCGCCGATTTTATTTTCTGACAGGTCTCCGTTGGCACGTGGACGGTAGGCGCCCATGAATGTGGTGAAGCCGCCGACATAATCGGTGTCCTGCTGATGCAAATTGCGATAGTTAGCGATGATGGGTTCTGTGGGATTGCGACCGTAGTAATATTTATCTTCCATGCCATCCATTTCGGCGCTGACGGATGCACGGTAGTTATGGAAAGCTACATATTTTCCGAGGAGGCCGTTATCATTTCCCAGACCATTGGGGAAACGATTGCTGATAGAGTTCAATAAGACCAGGTTGGTATTCAGGGCGGAGGCATTGACGAATATGATACGTGCGAAGAAGTCGGTTACTTCTTTTGTGTTGGCATCAATTACGCGGACACCGGTAGCTTTTCCTTTTTGTTCGTCGTAAATGATAGAGTGCACGACGGAGAATGGCCTTACGGTTAAATGACCGGTTTTCTTCGCCCAGGGGAGCGTGGAAGAGACGGAGCTGAAATAAGCACCAAAGGGACAACCACGCATGCACAAACTCCGGGCCTGGCACCTGGTCCTACCCTGCTGCAGATGTAGTTCCTTTGGTTCAGTCAGTTGTGCCCAGCGTGCATGTACGAGGTGGCGGTCTTTATAGTTTGCCTTGATCTTCCACCGGATCTCCGCTTCTACGCAGTTCAGCTCAAATGGCGCCATGAATTCTCCGTCGGGCATCGCTTCTATGCCGTCGCGGGTACCGCATACGCCGATGAACTTTTCGACGTGCGAATACCAGGGAGCTATTGTATCGTAGTTAATGGCCCATCCGATACCGTAGCCGTAGCGTTCAGGGGCGGTAAATTCGAAGTTACTCCAACGCTGGCAGGCACGCCCCCAGGTCAGGGATTTTCCGCCTACCTGATAGCCCCGGATCCAGTCGAAAGGCTTTTCCTGGATGTAGGGATGGTCTTTGTCTTTTATGAAGAAATGAGCCGTGTCTTCTCCAAATCCGGCAGCCTTGCTAATCAGCGGATTCTCCTGGAGAAACTCTTTGGACATTTGTCCGCGGTGCCTGAACTCCCATGGCGCCATAGTGGCGGTGGGATAATCTTTTATATGCTCTATATTACGGCCTCTCTCCAGGACCAGCGTTTTTAGTCCCTGTTCGCAGAGTTCTTTGGCGGCCCAGCCGCCGCTGATACCGGAGCCGATGACGATAGCGTCGTACGTGTTTTGTTGAGTACCTTTTGTATTAATGAACAATGAATTAACGGACATAATGTGGAATCAGGTTGTTTTATGAATACGAACTCTTCCCTTATGGATTTAGCGGGTATCAATAAATTTAAGGATTTTAGGCGAATGGGTGGAGGTCGGGGGAGGATTGCCGGAAGTATGTCTTATACATGGCGTATACATGCTGCATACGTGGAGTTGATGTGGTGTTGAGCTTCTCCTGTGTAATTACAATAAAATCTAATGGGAGATAGTGTTGGGATAGCATCTGGCAATGGCTGGGCTGCTCCAGGGTATGCTGTAGCTATAGAAATGTGGTATGGGCGGGTTGTGACATTCAATGGATGTGTTTACTCAGCAAAATAATCGCAAATGGCCCTGGGGGTTATTCCCGTTGAATGATAGCAGGATGCATGTGATTTGCGCCTATTTCCGGCGCTGGTATGGTCCACCAGGGGTAAGCAGGCTTATTGCCGTATTCCGGTATTTTTGGTGTTGCTACAGCGATTATATCTGCAGCCAGGTATTGCCTGTTGCCCGATGGGCCATTTTTGTGCATGCCCTGTACCTGTAAGGTAATCACCAATGTTCCTTCACCGGGGACATTCAGTGGAAGGTCAGCTCCGTTGAAGGGCTCGCGGGGGTTTATCGTCAGTATCGCCGTTGTTGTGCCGGTGACGTGATGCGTATTGAAATCAATACGTGCTGCGATCACTTTTACTTCGAGCGTGGTGATGCCCTTGTTATGAGCAAGGGTTTGCCGGGGGATATGCAATACTTCATTTCTGAAAAGCCTCGGTGGTACGGTAAAGAAGCGATCTGTTCCCGTATGTTCATTGAAGCGGAAACCTATTATTGCTTCGTAATTGCCGGCCGCTTTAATCAATAGCTTGTTCAGGCGATTGATATGCCCGATATCGCAGCGGATGTCAAGGTCGCTGTAAAAGGTTCTACGGATCAGGGCAGCCTTGCTGCTGGCAATGCCAAAGCGTTGGGCAGCGCGGCAGGTGGCGGCAGTTTGTCGTACGAATTCAGGCCTGCTGCGCAGGAAATGCTTTCCGTTGCGCTGGTAGCCTATAACATCGCGGAGTGCACCGCTGTAGGGGAAAAGTGATTTTTGTCTGGCCATTTGTAAATAATTTGCGATAATATAAATTTAGCACTGTCGGGGGAAGGATGGCTTGGGGGGACAAGGGGATTATCCACAATTTTGGGGTTATTATCCCCCTTTTTATGGTACTATGGGGATGTGACCAGTCTTCATATCCCGGGCATCACTTTTGAGGTTAGGTACCTGAACGTAAGTACGATCTTATCCTGGGGTATCAAAACCGGTTTGTAAATGTCAGCTGAAAATAACAATGACAAATCCCTTTCGGGGAGTGGCAAAATACGTCCGGCGTATTGGTGGTCGCTTGCCATTTTTATCCTGCTGCTTATCCTTGTTATTTACTATTTCCCGGAAATCAGGAAAGAATTAAAACTTCTTGAGAAGGTAAATATTTACTGGTTGTCGCTTGCTATTTTCTCACAGCTCATGACCTATTTCTTCAATGCGCTGGTTTACTTTTTCCTGTTAAGGGCGTTTAAGCAGGAGCGTTTGCCTCGTCTGGGAGCGCTTATCAGGGCTTCTGTTATTTCATTGTTTTTCGACCAGGTGATGCCGACTGCCGGGATCAGCGGGAAGACCTACATTTTCGGTTTTCTCGGACGGTTTAATATAGCGGCTGCGAAAGTGATTACGCTGATAGTGGCGGAGCTATTAACGTTTTATGCTACGCTTGAAATACTAATAGTATCTCTGCTTGCGGTTTGTCTATTTCATGACAGGATACCTTATGTTTTTAAGATTGTTTTGCTGGCAGGTATCGTGGTGTACCTGGCTATTGGCAGTGCGGCAGTATTTGCGGGCAGGAAGCAATTTATTGACGGTCTTTACAGGAGGCTTTCCAAAGTAAAGTTTCTCAGGAAAATACTTGATAAAGCTGCGAGGAAATTGAGGCAGCAGGAATTTCAGGGAGATGAGGCTGAGTTGTCAGCATTTCTGCAGGGTAATAAAAAGGACGTGTTCTGTGGGTTTGTGGCGCAGCTACTTGTTATCATAGCTGATGCGTTGACTATATTCACGTTGTTTGAAGGACTGGGTGTACACATTTCTGCGTTTAATGTACTATTGTGTTTTATATGTACTAAAATCGTCTCTACCCTACCTATTTCACCAGGGGCGCTGGTGCTGTATGAAAGCGGGATGACCTTCTTCTTTACGAGTCTGGGGCTGCCGCTAGGTCCCAGTGTTGTTGTTACGCTGCTTTACAGGCTTTTATCTTTCTGGTTTCCTATGCCGGCGGGTTTTATATTGTACAGGAGCTGGCTGAGGGAAAAGGGTGTTTCCTATGCGGGGAAATAAGGCACTGGTAATCTGAGCGCCTGTCATCCCTTTTATCGGGGTGTTGATAAATTTTAACTATTTTAATCGAATATATTATCGGAAATTAAGCATCTGCACATTGGAAATAGCGGCTGATTTTTGATTTGATGATAACCAGCTATTCAGGCCCTCTTTCAAACAGGTAAAATAATTTCACATCAATGGAACATAAAAAGGATCTTTCCAGAAGAGCATTCCTGCAGCAGGCGGGGATATCTGGTATTGCTTTGACTATCGGTTACTACTGGCCGGCGATAGGAAAAAGTGCAGGCGAGATTGTTTGTGCGGATGATGTGACAGAGTTAATGTCGTGGATATCAATAGATGTTACGGGTAAGGTGACCATCTTTAATCACCGGTCAGAAATGGGACAAGGTACCTGGCAGGCTATCCCGCAGATTATTGCGGAAGAACTGGAGGTAAGCATGGACCAGGTGAACATTCAATATGTAGCAGCCCATCCATCTAAATATGGGCCGCAGCCAACGGAAGGGAGTTTTTCTGTACGTGGCTGGTATCAGCAATTACTGCGCGTTGGTGCTTCTGCCAGGGAAATGCTGATTGAGGCGGCGGCAAAACAATGGCGGGTCAATCCGTCTGAGTGTTATGCAGAAAATGGAGAGGTGGTTCATCGGGGAACGGGGAAAAGGCTCAGTTATGGTGTGCTGGTAAAAGATGCTGCCCAATTGAAGCCGCCCGTAGACGTTAAGCTAAAAGAACGTAAAGACTATAATATAATTGGGAAGCCTTTACATCGTAAGGATGCTGCACTTAAAACCAATGGAACAGCGATGTTCGGGTTGGATAAGAAGCTGCCTGGAATGTTGTATGCGGTGGTGGAAAGGAGTCCGAGGTTTCGGGGGAAAGTGAAAAGTTTTGATGACTCGGCAACGAGATCTGTCAAAGGTGTGAAGCATGTTTTTAAAGTGCGGCGGCCGGTATTTGATATCTGGTGCGAAGGCGTGGCTGTTGTGGCGGACTCCTTGTGGGCTGCCATGCAGGGGCGTAAACTATTGAAAGTGGAATGGGATGATACCGGGTTTGAACACCTCAGCTCTGAACAGATCCATGCCCGGATGCAGGAGGATCTGAATAAGTTCTCGTCGCCCGAGAGTTTTGAGACAGCGCTGAAAGATTCTTCTGCAGCCATAGAAGCTATATACGAAATGCCGTATCAGTCGCATAGTTGTATGGAGCCGCTTAACTGTATTGCGGATGTGAAGGACAATAGTATTGAAATATGGGGACCAATACAGGAGGCGACCTGGGTACAGGCGGATCTGAGTGAGCGACTCCATGTTCCTATTGCCAACGTGAAAGTGAATATGACTTTTCTGGGTGGCGGTTTTGGGAGAAAGGCGTTTCTTGATTATCCGCATGAAGCGGCGCTTATTTCAAAACAAATCAAAGCTCCTGTGCAGGTCATGTGGACGCGGGAAGATGATATGAGCGCGGGGCCCTTCCGTTCGGGGGCGTTATACAGATGCAGAGGTGGCGTGGACGCGCAAAAGAAAATATTTGCTTTGCAGATTGTCTCAGCTGCGCAATATTTCGGCGCGGGGGCGGATAAACATCCCGAACCACAGGTGTTAAAGGAGAATACCGGCGGGATAGCGGGCATTATTTACGATTATTATAAAACGGTGCCGCATTTTAGTTTTGGGAGTGTGCCTATTAAAGCACCTATTCCTACTATGTGGTGGCGGGCGCCTGGGGCTAATACCGATGCTTTTGCCTGCGAGTGTTTTATAGATGAACTGGCGCATCTTGCGAAGCAAGACCCGCTGGCATTCAGGAGAGCGCATTTTGCGTTCGGTCGTTATCAGGCGCTGGTAGATAAATTAGCGGAAATTAGTAACTGGAAGACGCGGCGAAAGAATGATGGCTGGGGTGTGGCGATTACGGAGTGTTTTGGGAGTATGGTGGGACAGGTCGTGAAGGTCTCCCGTTCTCCGAACCTCAGGATTGATAAAGTTTTTGCACTGATAGACTGTGGCTGGTATGTAAATCCGGATACCATCCGTGCCCAGATTGAAGGGAGTATTATCATGGCGCTGGGGGCAGCGCTCAATCATGCGACGCATTTTGAAGAAGGGAGAACGGTGGAAAGGAACTTCCACTCCTACCCTATGCCGAGGATGAATGAGATTCCGGAAATTGAGGTGCATATCATGGAGAATGATGAGAAACCGGGAGGGGTTGGGGAACCTGGGTTACCGGCATTTGCGCCGGCGCTGTGTAATGCGATATTTGATCTTACGGGGAAGAGGGTGAGGAAACTGCCGTTCAGACTGGAGGATTTGACGTAGAAGAAAAAAATTTGGGATTTTGAATATTTTATATACATTTGCAACCCGCAACTGAAGGACAGTTGCTTTGCCCAGATGGCGGAACTGGTAGACGCGCTAGACTCAAAATCTTGTTTCGGCAACGGAGTGCAGGTTCGATTCCTGTTCTGGGCACAAAAGCGGAAAGGTCGGAGATATCTCCGACCTTTTGCTTTTTAAGGTGGTCAAGATCCTATCAGCTTGACGAGACATACCTCACCACAGGTGCCACAACATCCTCCACCATAACAGATGCCTAAATTTCGGCATTAAACTCTTCTGAGATTAGGCACCTGAGTGATTCGTACTTACCTTCGAAGGTCCTTATCTGAAAGCTTTTGTCTTCCATATCTATGGGCAATAGGATGCTATTATGGTCATTCACCAAATTGATGTCACTTTAGTTTGCCAAATTTATCAATAATTATCAATCAGGTTACTACTTGGTAGAATCGATAAGGCAGCGGAATTGTTAGAACGTCAACCTAGCATAGTTGAAAGAAATTAGATGATTGGGAACTTTCA
This sequence comes from Chitinophaga filiformis, assembly GCF_900102545.1. GTDB lineage: Bacteria > Bacteroidota > Bacteroidia > Chitinophagales > Chitinophagaceae > Chitinophaga > Chitinophaga filiformis. Next base: position 101,905 of record NZ_FNBN01000011.1, read on the forward strand.
TAGAATGAAAGTGGAATGGATTATAGAAGAGGATGATTATGACGATGACGATGAGATTTGGTTATAACAAACGCAGATTTGGATAAGCATGTTCCTCCGTTATGGCGGAGCTTTGTGATACCAAAAAAAATATTATGCGTGTTTTTGTTACCGGCGCTACGGGTTTTGTAGGTTCAGCCATTATTCAGGAATTAATAGGTGCAGGCCACCAGGTAGTGGGGCTTGCACGTTCAGAAGCTGCTGCCAAAGCGCTTATCACAGCAGGTGCCGAAGTATACCGGGGAAATATCGATGACCTGGACAGCTTACAGCGTGGAGCTGCTGCGGCAGACGGTGTGATTCATACCGCTTTCAACCACGACTTCTCAAACTTTAAGGCCATTACAGACGCAGACAGGGGCATTGTTGACGCGTTAGGCACTGCCTGTGCCGGGCCGTTTATAGTGACCTCCGCAATAGGGGTGCTGCCGCCGAGTACAAGACTGCTCACGGAAGAAGATATGCCGGGGGCCAGTATGAATAACCGCAAGGTTACAGAAGAGGCATGCGACGCAGTAGCCGCTAAAGGTGTAAGTGTTTCGGTAGTTCGTCTTCCACCATCTGTGCATGGTGAAGGAGATCATGGTTTCATACCTATGCTTATGGGCATCGCAAAGGAAAAGGGCATATCTGTGTATGTGGAAGAAGGGCTTAACCGCTGGCCTGCCGTGCATGTGCTGGATGCTGCGCGTTTGTACAGGCTGGCACTGGAAAAAGGCGCCGCTGCTGGCACCCGGTATCATGCAGTTGGCGATGAAGGAGTTACGTTCCGGGAGATTGCTGAAGTGATAGGAAAACATCTGAAGGTTCCGGTGGTGAGCAAATCAAAGGAAGAAGCAGCGGCACATTTTGGCTGGTTTGCACATTTTGCTGCTATGAATGTACCGGCAAGTGCTGCGCAAACACAGGAAGCTCTTGGATGGGCGCCCGTTCAGCCCGGACTTCTCGCAGATCTCAAGAGCTACAGCTACTTCTCCCTTAAATGAAATATATTGCGATATGCTAAATAAGCAACTTCAAAGGATTAAAACGATCAGCGAATATCATAGGGTAAGGGGATTACCTCCACCGGCACATCCTTTAATCAGCCTGATTGATTATAGTACGATCGAACATTCGGCTGACACAAATCTGATAAGTTGGGCATTTGATTTTTATACTATCTCATTGAAAAGAAATTTCAATGCCAAGATAAAATATGGTCAGCAGGAATATGATTTCGATGAAGGGGTGATGTTTTTCATTGCACCTGGCCAGGTAATCAGTATAGAGGTGAGCAATGATCCCTCCAAAAAGAAATCAGGGTGGATGCTGCTCATCCATCCTGATTTCTTATGGAATACACCTTTGGCGAAAGCCATCACCCGGTACGAGTATTTTGATTACTCCGTCAATGAGGCATTGTTCCTTTCAGATAAAGAAGAAGCCACGACCATTGCCCTCTTCAAAACCATTGAACAGGAGTATCGTGCGAACATTGATAAATTCAGTCAGAATATCATCATTGCCCAATTGGAATTACTATTTTCTTATGCGGAAAGATTTTATCATCGTCAGTTTATTACAAGAAAGATAACGAACCATCAAGTGCTTTCGCGTTTGGAAGATATCCTTACCAACTGGTTTAACAGCGATGATCTGGTCAGGAAAGGCTTGCCCACGGTACAGCATATTACTCAGGTACTGAACATATCTCCCGGTTATCTGAGCGGGTTGTTAAAAGTGTTAACGGGGCAGAGTACACAGCAGCATATTCATGAAAAGCTGATACAGAAAGCAAAGGAGAAGTTGTCTACGACAGATTTAACTGTCAGTGAAATTGCCTATGAGTTAGGCTTTGATTATCCGCAGTCGTTTAGCAAATTGTTTAAAACGAAGACAAATCTTTCTCCGCTGGAATTCCGTCAGTCATTCAAAACATAATTTTCCCATGGCGCAGTCCTTGCCTTTTACTGATACAACAATTGATAGGCCAGAGAAATCTCGCTTTGTATACGACCTCTTCCATTTCAGGCAGTCAATGGCCCCCTATTAAATAAACATTACCTTTGTGGCATGTCACACAGCGTATATTTAAGTAACGTCAGCTCCCCATCAGGAATAAACAGGAATGATGTAATGATGATGAAATGGGGATATGAGATGCCACTATTATTACAACCTTTGCTAATAAGCGGGGGCTTTATTGAAGATGACATTTTGTACTATAATGCGAAACCCGGTATCGAAAACCTGAAAAAGTTTTACAACTTTCTAGATGCCACAAAGTTCCTCATTAATAATAAAAGCACTTTTACAGCATGCAAAAATAGGCTATTCAAATATCTGGACGGCCTGGAACATGCTTATTTTAGCATGAATGCCCGGGCCGCATTCAATATGGAAGAGATACCGCATGACAAACAAGCGGCTATATGGCTGGCAGATATTGCGTATAACAATGCGATGATCACCAGTGCTATGGACAATAACAACGTCTCCCTGTTGGCTTACACAAAGTTCAAACATGTAAGCATGGCTTTTCATTCATTTGCTGAACTGCTGAACTACGAGGATTATTATTATGGATGGGGACATATCTATGAAGAATCTGGAAAGGAAGAAATTTACAATGAGAATGGATTATGGGGGTTAAAAAGTGCCGACGGAAGAATATTGCTGAGTCCTCAATTTGATGAATTTTATGAATTCGGTGAGCAGGATATTGCGGTGGTGATGAAAGCTCAGAAATATGGTTATGTGCACAGATCAGGTGAGATTATAACTTTTCCAGAATGGGATGAGGCTTATGATTTTGATAACTCTTATCTGGCGGTTGTTCAGCGCAATGGTCTTTGGGGACTAGTTAATATTTCGGGAGAAGTTGTTGTTGAACCCACATACGAAACCCTTAACAAGGTCGGTGACAGCGGTAATTACATTGCACAAAAGAATGGGAACTCGGGGATATTGGCAGCTGATGGGAAAGTGATCATCAATTTCAAATATGAAAAAATAGAACTATTGCATAATGATGTATTCATCCTACAGAAAGATCATCTTTATAGTCTTACTGAAGATGGCGAGCAGTTCGACTTAATAGTACGTAAAGCCCCTCATCAGGGCTTCGCCTGGGCAATCAAGGGCAAGGAAGTATATCTTATAGATAAATATGGGATATCAAGAGCAAATAAAGATCTGGTACGACAAGATGCTGAAAGTGAGGATTACAGTTTTTACTATGATGATATAGTGCGTGACAAGCTCCTGGCATATGCAAAGATGCCTGATGAGGAAACTGTTACAGATGCCTACACACCGGTTGAAGAATTATATAATATCGGCGTAGATGCTTATAACAGACAAGATTACCCATCAGCAATTTATCACTACTCGCTTGCTGCTGAAAAAGGATATGGTTATGCAATGAACAACCTGGCATATATTTATTACATGGTAGATGGGTATGTAGATGATGACAGGGCATTTTACTGGTACGAAAAGGGAGCTGCAGCCCGCAATACAAATGCGATCAATGGGTTGAGTCTGTGTTATCAGTATGGCATAGGTACTATCCCCGATATAGATAAAGCCATTGACCTACTGCAACAGGCAACAGAGGATGGTATGGCCGCGGCACATAATAACCTCGGATTTCTATTTTATGAGACGGATCCTGAGCTCGCATTGTATCATTATCATCAGGCAGAAGCACTTGGGGAACCTGATAACATTGGGCTGGGAAACCTGTATGAAGAAAAGGGGGATTTTAAGACCGCCCTGCAGTATTACCTCAAAGATGACTCCGAAATAGGAGCCTTTAATCTGGGAAATTTTCACCTTAGGGGATTAGGTATAGTAAAAGACGTAGAAGCGGCAATAGGATACTTTATAATAGCGACAGACGGTGGTTATGATAGCGGACACATTGAACTAGCACGAATATATCTGTTTGAAGAAGGCTTTATCAATATGGATAAGGCAAAGGCACATATTGTGGCGGCAGAAAAGGCTGGTCTTGAAATCCCGATAATCATGAGTAATCTTATAAATTAACGGACCGACAACTGAAATAGTATATTTTTCAATAATACTTTTTATATGTAAAATTGGTTTGGGAAGAATGAATTAATGCCGTAATTTAATATCTTGTTCAAATCAATGGTTGCCCTTGCAATACACTCCCTGCGACATATTGAAACCCTTTATCAGGAATTATTCCGTAATCACCATCGACAAGGATATCAACAATGAAATTTTTTATCCTAGTGGATATGTAGATTTCATTGTTAAAATGCCAGATGGAAACGCCGCCACCATTATCGGCGGACAATACCGGGACACGCCTGCATTTGAATTATTAGGGCATCTGACAGTTCCTACCAGGTTGAATGCAGCGAAAGGCACTACAATACTGATAGCCAGGATGTATCCTTATGCATGTGCTGTATTCTTCCCAAATCCAATCACGGACTTTACCAATTCAGCCACAAATCTTCTGGATGTGTATGCCAAAGATTTGCGGGATCTCTATGAAGTAATGATGAGCAAAGTCTCAATTATTCAACAGATAGCGCTGATCGAATCCTTTTTTATCGAAAAACTAAAAAAGCATGAGAGAAAACGGCAAAAGGTTCAACAGCTATCCCTGATCTGCCAGCATATACTGACCACAGGTGAAGGCTTTGATCTTAATCAGCTATCATCTACCCTTGGGCTTTCAAAAAGGTATATTCAGAAACAGTTCTTTGAAATGGTGGGCCTGACACCAGGCACACTGTACGCATCTTACCGTTTCAATAGAAGTTTAGGGCAAATACTTACAACAGACGTATCACTTACTTCAATTGCCTATGAATGCGGTTACTATGACCAGGCCCATTTTATCAAAGAATTCAGGAAATTTACAGGCATTACGCCGCTACAGGTGAGGCGTACACTTATTAAAAATGGAGATGACTTCCAGAAAGCTGTAAATATCGGGTTGTAAATCTATTTTGACACCGGCTTATTACTGCTGAACATATCCCTATGCATTTTTAAGCCATCGGCAGTGTTTTTCCAAATTACCATCACTTTACCTTCATCTAATTTATTTCCGTTAAGGTCTGTCATTTCATAGTAGCTTTCCTCTGTAATAAATGTGCTGGCGTCACCATACAAATGTTGTATAGTAAATTTGACATGCACTTTAGGACCATCTTTAAAGAATTTTGCGATATTTTCCTTTCCGCATACAGGTGCTGAATTTGGAGGCAGCAAACAGGCATCGTCTGTGTATCTGGTGAGGATTGAACCATCATTTTTATTTGCCAGGTCAGCATAGATGGCATTACTGGCTTCGATCGCTTTACGGGCTTGCTGCAAGGGATCAGCATTGGTTTGGGCTTTGGAAAATAACGATATTGCCATCAGCATAGCCAGGGAGACTACTTTCTTCATAAATTATTATTTCTAACAAAGAAAAAGCGTTCGGGAAAGTAAAAATTGTAAAAAAGCGCACATGGCCCCTCACCTATTGTATCTAAGTTCATTCAATGGGAAAATGCCAGCGGGTGTTGTTTGTGGGGCAATAAAAATGGCCAAAGCCGTTTAAGCGCTTTAGCCATTCTTTTTGCATGATTTGATGAAAGAACCTAATAACTATAACTGGCCGGACCAGTGTTTGTCGTGGTTAAGGGCGTACCGGGCATAGCCGGATTTGAGCCACTGGTAGTGTTGTTGGTGAATACGGTATTGCCAGGGTGTGATAAATTGATCAAAGGAGAAACACTCCCCCTCAGCGCGTTATTGGCAAATGTGCAGCCATCAGGAGAAACGGAGCCATCCCCTCCATGTCCTATGATAACACCTCTTACATTCAGGTTGATCCAGATATTGTTGGACACATTGGCATTTACCACCTGGGCATGGCTAAAGCCCGGATTTGTATAGCTATCACCCGCACCCAGCACAAATCCGTAATCCTGCATATCATTTGGACAAATGTCTATATTCCAATAATTTTTGACCGAACTATTCGGATTTTTAATGCGGTTGAATTAGGATGTTTCTACTTCGGTAATATTCTTAGTTATTCATACATTTTTGCCGCGATCAGGATATTTGCAAATACTTTCCAATCAAAAAGAGGCTGCTTCAGTTTGAAGTGCCTCTTTTATTGCCTATTTACACTGCGATCCTTCTAATTGTAATGCCCCATCGCCAGGAATACCTTCCCATCCTCATTGAATACAAAAAATTCCGCCGCTTTCTTTCCCTTAACACTCGTGTAATAAATGACCACAGTATTTATGCATGATAAAACTTCATGTAGCTCGAAATGAAGATCGGGATACTTCACCAGCGCCTTTTCCCAATAATTCCGCACGTTTTCCTTTCCTTTCAGACGGCCATCCGGGCTGATGCCCATTTGTAGTATAAAGGGACTGCTCATTTCAAAATCCTCCGTATAATGTTCGAGTACCGCATCAAGGTTGTGCGTGTTCCATGCGGCTACCCATTCGTCGGCAAATTGTAGGACTTGTTCGCGTGAGATCATATTTTTTTTTTATAAAAGTACAGCGTGGAGATATGAGAGAATAGGACAAAAAGGTCAAATTGCAACTTGACCTGGTGTATGGCCGAAGGCCTGTTTGTACCTGCGGATAAAGTAAGATACATCTTCAAACCCGCTCATATAGCAGGCTTCCTTCACAGATAAATGCTTATGTTGCAGAAGGTATTTTGCTTGTTGTAAACGTTTTTCGATCATCCATTGACCAGGACTACAGCCCACGTTCTTTTTGAACCATCGCTTAAAAGTGCTCAGACTCATGTTGTGAGCGCTGGCGTAATATTGCAGCTGCATACGGTCTGCAATGTGACAGGCCATGGGACTGAGCAAGGTATCTGCATCGCCAAGCAGCAGGTTCAGGCTTACGAAAGGTTCCCGCTTCACGAGGATATCAGAATATAAAATGGAATTTTTCGGAACGAAAAGCGCATCACCAGCTTTCATATCATATCGTTCACCGTTCAGGAAAACCACTTTCCGTCCTTCGCGTACATAGGTAAGTGCAGCGTAAGGCATAAAGAACGCATCCTCGGAAGAGCGGCGGTACTGGCAGAAAGCCATGTTCATTACGCCATCAGCATATAACAGTTCTACCTTTGCCCTGCGCTGGTTAAAGTTTTCATATAGCCGGATCATGGACGCAAATTACAAAGTCTTCGTGATAACTTTTCAGGATTGATCATATCGGAAATGAAGCCAGGACAAAATGGGGCTTTAAATACGTTACTTTCCTGTTTACTTACCTTTTGGAATGAAGCCCAGCACACCTGTCTTCACGACCTCATTATATCTCTGCCTCGTATGTCTTGCAAGTGAAAAGGTCTTTATTCCGGCCATTTATATCTGAACTTTAAAATATATTTCATCCCTTCGCTCCCGGATTTGAACGATCATCATCGGAACAAAGCTAAAACAAGTTTTTCGAAATCCAGATAACCCTGCTTTACCGTAATACAGCAAATCAATTATACGCTGAAAGAGGGATTAGACGATTATCCTTAACTTTGATCCATGCAATCGGAACTTCAACAACTTTATGGGAATATAGATATTTACCTTTTTGACCAACTGCTTAAAGGCACATATGATAATTGTAAAAAGGTGCTCGACGCAGGCTGCGGAGGCGGACGTAACTTGATTTATTTTCTCAGAAACGGCTATGAGGTGCATGGCATTGATCCAAATCCCAATGCGGTATTAGCAGTTAAGCAGCTATCACAAACACTGGGCTATGCGAACGCTAAAGCGAATTTCGCAATTGCCTCGGCTGAAAACCTACCTTTTGATGATAATTATTTTGACCTCGTGATCAGCAGCGCGGTATTGCACTTCGCCAACAATCCTGATCATTTTGATAATATGATCCACTCCATGTGGCGCGTGCTGAAACCCGGCGGCTATTTATTTGCCAGGCTTGCGTCGGACATCGGGATTGAAACGCTTGTGCAACACCTTGGCAATGGTCGCTATCTTTTGCCCGATGGCAGTGAACGTTTTTTGGTTAACCAGCAATTATTGCTTCAATATACCGAAAGCCTCAACGCCCGGCTCCATGAACCAATAAAGACTACCAATGTACAAAACTTACGATGCATGACCACCTGGTGTATGCAGAAGGTTTAAAGTTATCATTGGAGTGTTAAACAATGGTCCGCTACTCAATCTCAAATAACATTTGCCTGTTAATGTCCGCTTAGAAAAGATTGTTTTTATAGGAATTATAAAATAAAAGCTGGTCTAAAAGACCAGCCTTAAAGTTAAATTTTCGAACTCTTTATCTCGAAACCTTGTTTTTCAACATAGAAGGCTTCTTCTTCGTAATTAGCGATTAGTTTGCTGGAACGAATTTCGAATAGACGCCACCTCTGGTGCTGCTGGCGAACGGATCTGCCAATTGCTCCATTTGTCCTGTTCTCAAGATAGTGATCGTGTGTGTTAACGAAGTGGTACCCGCTGTGACAGTTACTTTATTCCCGTTCAGCGTCCAGGTACCAGTTTGTGTTACACCAGAATTAGTTATTGCAGTCCACGTATGATTGGAAAAATACTGTTCTGTTGAATTCTGCAATGGGTTGATAAATATCTTATTTGTCATGTAAACGATATCAGAAGTTGCCTGTGAGTAGTTCCAGAAACACATGTCGTATTTCCATTTGTTGGCAGTCAACATCTGCTCGATGGTCTTTGTTTGATCTGTTACTGGTAATACCGGCATCATGATCCCATAGTTGCCACCATCTATAGCATTCCATTTAAGCACGTCGTTAGTAGGCCAGATCCTGGACGAGAATGTAACGTTGTTGATGTGAATATTCAACTGTTTACCGAGATTACTCAGGTCGTAGGTACCATTCAGGGTAGTACCTGCGGCAGTAGTTTCTGAGTAAGTACCGTTCGAATTATAACGAACTTTGATCGGCTTCAGATCCAGACTTACAGGTGTTTTCCCGTCTTTGTACACCAGTTTTGGCGCACTGGTGTTGTAATTGGTGTAGTACTCATAATACTTCCAATCTTTGTTGATCAGCGCCTGAGTGTTGATAGCGGTACTGTCTATTTCCTGTACGCTTGCAATGGTCGCAATGGCATTCGCCTTTGGAAGTAAGGTTTCCGGGGTTTCGTTTTCTGATTTAGTACATGCTGAAAAAAACAATGCTACACTTGCAACGAAAAGTGGGTTACGTAAAACTCTCATTTGTTAGGTTAAATTGTTACAAAAACAAATATCACGATAAAGGTTACACTCTTTATTAGATTAAATATTTTTTTAATTCAATAAAACCACAGGATGGGCATTTGTAGATACAAATTTTCCTTCTTCTTAACAGGTGTTGATTTGCCAGGGAATATTTTCCAAAACAGAATACCAGTAAGTGTTTTAAAATCACGTACTCCATTTTTTACATCAGCATTAACTGGCTCGAGATTATTTCCCTACGCAAGCCCTTTCCCAATTAGTAATATTGGTAAGAAAACCAGTAATCTGTATACAAACCGGCTCGCCCTTCTTCCACAATTTTGCAATATAAAACATACAAAATGAGAAGAAGACAATTAGGGGCCTCAGGATTAGAAGTGTCCGAACTTGGTTTCGGCTGCATGGGATTAAGCCATGGTTATGGTCCGGCAACAAATGAAAACGATGCCATTGCGCTCATTCGAAAAGCTTATGCATCTGGCATTACTTTCTTTGATACTGCGGAGGCGTATGGACAAGGCGCCAATGAACAGTTGGTAGGAAAAGGATTGCACGATGTACGTGATAAAGTAATTATCGCTACCAAGTTTGGGTTTGCAAACGGCAAGAATACAAATGGTTTAGATAGTCGCCCGGAACGCATCAGGCAAGTGGCGGAAAACTCGCTCAGGTATCTGCAAACTGATTACATCGATTTGTTTTATCAACACCGCGTGGACCCGAATGTGCCTATTGAGGATGTTGCCGGAACCGTAAAAGATTTGATTGCCGAAGGCAAAGTAAAACACTTCGGCATGAGTGAAGCAGGCGCGCAAAGTATACGCAGAGCGCATGCCGTACAGCCCGTGGCAGCCCTGCAAAGCGAGTACTCCATGTTCTGGCGTGAACCTGAAAAAGAAATCATTCCATTGCTTGAAGGATTGGGTATTGGCTTCGTTCCGTTTAGTCCGTTGGGCAAAGGATTTTTAACGGGAAAGATGAATGCGGAAACTGAATTTGACAAGGCCGATTGGAGAAATGTCATTCCTCGTTTTACCAAAGAAAACCGTGAAGCAAATCAAACCATTGTTGACCTTATAACAAAGGTTGCGGGAGAACATAACGCAACGCCAGCGCAGATCGCATTGGCATGGCTGCTGGCGCAAAAGCCATGGATTGCACCGATTCCGGGAACCACGAAAATGACCCGCTTAGAAGAAAATATAGGCGGTGCAAACATTACCTTAAGCGATGATGATCTAGCTAATATTAACAAGGCTTTGGACAATATCAGCATTCAGGGAGAACGCTATCCCGCAAGCCTGGCAGGCTTGCAAGGCAGGTAAGTATAAGTAAAGAAGTGGTGGCTATTCGGAAATCCGTAAACATGAAAAAAGGCGCACGTAAGTGCGCTTTTTTCTGTGGCAGGAAAAGAGGGCGATCGGGCTGGCACGAACGTTGCGAAATCGCTAAAGATGAAATTTTAAATGAACCTCATTTAATTCTTCATCCGGTAATCATTCGGCGTAAGGCCTACTTTCTGTTTGAATAAACGGGTGAAATGCTGCGGGTATTTAAAACCCAGCTCGTAAGCAATTTCACTCACAGATTTATTCATGTCAAACACTCTCTCTTTCGCCACATCTATTACTTTTGATTGAATGTATTCCTGAGCAGATCTGCCGGTTTCTTTCTTCACCAGGTCCCCAAAATAGTTGGGGGATAAATGTAGTGCTTCGGCGCAATAAGCTACGGAAGGCAAGCCTTCGTTCCGCGGTTTATCGGATGAAAAATAGCCTTGCAATAAGTATTCCAACCGTTCCAGGATTCCTTTGTTTATATTCTCGCGCGTAATGAACTGGCGGTCATAAAAACGGATGCAGTAATTGAGTAGCAACTCAATGTTGGATGCAATCAATCGTTTGCTGTGCTTATCTATATTTTGATCGAGTTCATACTCGATTTTTGAAAAGCAGTCAATCACAATACTCCTCTCTTTATCCGACAGGAGGAGCGCTTCATTTACCTCATACGAAAAGAATGAATAATCCTGCATGTGTTTGCCCAGAGGAGTGCCATTTATCAGGTCAGAATGAAAGAGCAATGTCCAACCTTTCGGGGCAAATGGTTCATCGCCCCGTTGCACACCTATTACCTGTCCCGGCGCTACAAATATCATACTACCATCCTGGTAGTCATAGTGCTTTCTTCCATAGCGCAATTGGGCAGCGTTCAGTTCTTTCAGTCCCACCGCATACAAACCAAAGTTGAATGACCTGGCGGGCACCGGCTGCGCTTTCGAGTTGTCAATCACAGTAACCAGCGGATGTTTGGTAACTACGCCCCGCATAGCATTGTATTGCGCGATGCTGGCAATTTTTACAATCTCTTCCATACCTTATTCTTTATCGCTATAAAATTAAAGATTTCGGCAGGCCCTTTTGATACCGGCCTTCCAAATTAGTAATATTGGTAGGAGAACCCGTAATCTGTATACAAAACAGCTCATGAGACCCACGGAATTTAAAGCAATGCCAAAATTTTAGCAATGTATAGAATAACTTGAACGCTAATATTGGGTGCTCTATGTTAGCAAACAAAAATAGGCTGTTCGGTGAGGCACATCAGTCCTTATGGTCTTTAAGGAACTGAAAGTATCTGGTTTCATCATCAAAACGGCTAATCAGAAAAATTATCTAAATTTGATTTTTACATACACGTACTATGGATAATCTTTCACTTAGTGATCTGGACAAGCGCTTCGCTTCCGGCTCTCCCCTGGAATTAAGCGCCCTATTACCGGCCGGTATTCAGGATGAGATCGGTCATTTCAATGTCTTTAATATGTCAAAGATCCGGCAGACCGCTCAGAATACACCGACCCAACCCTTTCAATGCCGTACCTTTTATAAAATCAGCCTGCTGGTAGGCCATTCCCAAATCGGCTACCCTGATGGCATAAAATACCTTTCGCAATCAACATTGGTCTTTACGACGCCCAAAACTCCTATAACCTGGTTGCCGATGGAAAGGCAGTCGGGCATGTGTTGTGTGTTCACGCCAGAGTTTCTTCATCCAACCAGGAGCGGTGTAGTGCTGGACGAACTGCCGGTCTACAAATCGCCTGAGCATCCTTTGTTCACGCTGGAGAAGAAGGATGTGAAAATTGTCAAGGATATCTATGAAAAGATGCATACAGCAATCGCGTCAACTTATGCTTATAAGTATGACTTGCTGCGTACTTACACACTTGAGCTCATTCATTTCGGGCAACAGTTGCAGTCAACTATAATGGCTCATCCCAATCACAACAATTCCGCACGCATAACGTCCCTGTTTATCGAGTTGCTGGAAAGGCAGTTCCCTCTGGACAATCCTCATCAGAAAATCAAGTTGCGAACTGCAGGAGACTATGCTAACGAGCTCTCTATACATGTCAATCACCTGAATAAAATATTAAAAGAAACCACAGGTCTGACAACATCCACGTTGATAGCCGGAAGAATCCTGAAGGAGGCGCAGATCTTACTACGTCAAACAAACTGGACTATCGCTCAAATCGCTGATAGCCTTGGATTTTCAGACTTTGCGCATTTCGCGAAGTTCTTTAAGAATGAAACTTCTATTCCACCAGGCACCTATCGCTCCAAAGAAAAAGTTTGAATTATACATAAAATGGATTGATGTTAACATAGGCCTCATTTGTCTTTTACCGCAATTTTGTGTTGTCTTTTAATCAAAACAATAGCACAAATGAACACATCAAAAATTGCGTTAATAACAGGCGGTGGACGGGGTATCGGTCAGAATATAGCATTAAGCCTGGCACAGAAAGGGCACGATATCATTATCACATATGTTAACAACAAGGCAAGTGCTGAAGAAACGATAAGCGCTATTCATGCCCTGGGCCGCAAGGCAGTGGCCTTAGCACTCGACACGACAGAGGTTAAGAGTTTCGATGCCTTTGCGTTACAGCTAAGCGATACATTAAACACCACATTTGGAAGGACTCAGTTTGACTTCCTGATAAATAACGCTGGCACCAGTTATACTGCACTCATCGAGGCAACCACTGAAAGCAAGTTTGATGAGATGATGAACATCCATCTGAAAGGCGTCTATTTCCTTACTCAAAAGACGTTAAAACTATTGCAGGATGGCGGAAAGATTATAAATATTTCATCTGCCGTATCGCGGATCTCTTACCCGGGTGCTTCGGCTTACGCAATCATGAAGGGTGGTCTCGATGTGTATACCAGGTATCTGGCAGCTGAACTTGGGTCAAGAGGCATCACTGCAAACGTGGTGGCACCGGGAGCTATCTTCGGCGGCGCTACCATGGAGGACAGTCCCGAAATGCGCAAATTCGTAGAAGGTATCACGGCACTGGGACGTGTAGGATTGCCCGATGACGTAGGTGGTGTAGTGGCCTTCCTTTGTAGTGATGACGCCAAATGGGTGAATGGACAGCGGATAGAAGTAACTGGTGGCGTGGGGCTGTAACACTCCTTGTGAATCTTCCATATTGGCATTAAAGCGAAAGATCGGAGGTGTCAATGTGTCTCCGACCTTTCGCTTTTTAAGGTCTTGTTGGTCCGCCTCCAAAAATATACTGCCACCATCAGACTCACCGCCAGCACAACTGATCGCCCCAGCCAGCCGACCAAATAATTACGTAGGCGATAAGGGAATAAATCAAGGGGATAAATTTCACAAATTGCTTGCTTTATTTATTTTCCTTTGCGCTCTGAATTGCAAAATAGAACCGGCGATAAACAAGATAAAAAGAACAAGAAGGGTTCGACCAATCAGAGGATCCGTGGGGCCTTTGGCCAAAGGATGTCCAATTGGAATACGGTTAAATGTTTCATTAACTGTAGGAATCAGTGACAAGAAAAAGCTAAAGGAAAGAAAGAGGTTCTCGACAAAACGAGATCTGTTATTTCCTTGCTTTTTGGCATAAAGAAAATAGGCCACCGATATCAGCACCACAATTAATAGCGCGAGAATATGTCCCGGATTAATACCCACAACACTAGATAACCCCAGCGCCGTCAGTGAAGTAATTAAGGTACAGTAAAAATAAACTTTGCCGGTAAGTTTGCCCAGGTCTATTTTACCGTTTCTTATTAAAGCTATAGCTGCAGCAACGACAGCGACAACACCAATAATGGTGTGAAAAATTCCTAAACCTGATAGTCCCATGATTTTAGTTTGTAAATTTTGTAATATCCTAATGGATAGTGCAAAATTGCAATACTAAAAACAGAATGGTTTTGTGAATCGGGCCAATTATTTGGCGATATGGTCCAAAAAGCCTCCTTAAAACGTAAATTTTCAGCAGATCTTAAAGGTATTGACTACAGCACAAACATCACGATAATGTGGCGACTATTGCTTGTTGCTTCGTTTTACCCTATAATTCGTTGGTGTAACGCCATATTTATCATGAAAACTCCTGGTAAAATTGGCGAGGTCATTAAATCCACAGTCAAAAGCAATGTCTGTAATACGTTGATCAGAGATGAGAAGTAGCTCGGCGGCTCTTTCCAGTCTTTTGCTTTTTAAATAATTGGCAGGCGAATCATTGTATAGTTTTCTGAATTCTCTTTTAAAAGAAGAAACACTTAGATTCGCTTTTTCTGCCAGCTCCTCAACGCCGATCTGTGAAAACAGGTGGGCTTCTATAATTTGTTTGAAGGTATATACTGCAGGCGAAAAAAGCTGGGACAAGATGACTTGTATGGTTTCAGCCTCCCGTGTTTGCGATAACAAAAGAATGATTTCCTTTAATTTTAAAATTAAAATTTCGTCATTTACCAAAGATGGGTTTTCAAAATAAAAAAGGAGGCCTTCAATATATTTCTGAATCAAAAAATCATTATTGATTTTTCCGACGGATTGATTGGTTACTTTTCTACCTGGCTGAAATAGCAAAGGAAGGTCTTTTTCGTAAATTTTCTTTAAAATGTCCGGATGGAAAGTAACAATTACAGTTTCGTTATTGTTGTTAGCATTTGATTCGCGTATCTGCTGTCCGGAGTTTATACAGTTCAGCAACAGGGAATAGTTGGTAGGAATATGTATTTGGTCACCCTCAAATTGATATTGCATCTCACCTTTTAACATATATAAAAAGCAAGCTTGTTCTGAAACAGGAAACGTATATTCAAACGGAGGTTTTAAATCTATCTTTTGAATAAATATTTTTCCAAACAATTCAATTTTTTTATACTCGATGATCATTTATCTTAAAATATTTTATAGTTGCTATCCGGTTCATTTTATCTCCCAAAAATACGCAATGATCATTCAACTTTAAGCCAAACTTAGATAAAATTGCCTATGCACCAGTAATAGTTACTGCTGTTCCCGCTGAAGAAATTCCTGTTTTTGGCACTTGAGTAAAAGCCCCGTAAAGTTGATTTTACGGGGCTTCTCTGTTTTGTGCAAGTCAGCTTTTACGTTTTGTCCCGGCCAGCGCCAAAGTTCATTATTTGCTCAACGTTTCCATTGGCACCGTATGCCCACTAACCCCAAAACCTTATTATCGATTCGTTGTATTACTTTGTACCGTCCATTTATTATTACCAAGGCACTTCTCCCGTTTCAGGATTATTCTCTTCACTAAAGAACTTTCCAGTCGGTCCGTTTTTGTCAATCAGAGCATACTTTATAATTCGCATTCCGGCATTTTCAACACTTCCCGGCCCACGATGACCATTGAAATCCGTCTTTGTATATCCTGGACAAACAGCATTTACTTTGAAGTTACTATCCCTTAGCTCGTAGGCCAAAACGACTGTATACATGTTCATTGCTGATTTGGAAGAAAGATAAACGGCTCCTTTGTAGTCATAATATCTATATGAAGGGTCGCTGTGCAAAGTAATTGAACCCTGACTTGAACTTACATTAACAATACGAGGTTCAGGAGATTTTTTCAATAAATCAATAAATGCCTGCGTAACTCTAATGACCCCGTATACATTTGTATCGTATGCTATTTTGAATTGGTCTATGGTTGAATCAAGTGCCGCCTGTGGATAGCCTCCGTAAATGCCAGCATTATTGATAAGTATGTCCAGGACTTCCATTTTTCTCCCTATTTCCGTACGGGCATTTTTTACAGATTCATCATCAGTAATGTCAAGCTGAATAGCCTCTACATTACTTAATCCCTCTGCCTTTAACTTTTTCACGGCTGCCATACCGTTTTCTAAATTGCGACTGCCGAGGTAAACATACACTCCCTTTTGAGCGAGCTGTCGTACAACTTCAAAGCCAATGCTTTTGTTGGCTCCTGTTACTAATGCTGATTTCATGTTTTCTTACTTTTAGCTTAATTTATGAAGCAAAAGTAGATAGGTAAAAAATAGAGGAGATGGACAAATCAATTGATTACCTTCACGAATCTTGCTGGGCTTCTAAAAACTCACTTACGCTTTTCCCAGTGCATTTTTTAAAAAATCTGGAAAAGTAATCGGGGTCATTAAAACCCAATTCATAAGCCAATTCCTTTACAGAACGGGGAGAGTAAAGTAGTTTGCGCTTTGCTTCAATCATCAAACGGTTCGTAAAAAAATCCTTTGGCGAAACGCCCGAGTATTCTTTTACAATCCGATATAGGCTGTTTGTTGTTAAAGCCAATTTATCAGCTATTGTATTAACAGAAAGCTGCTCAGTAAGATGCGTTTCCACCACCAATTTGAACTCGATAAACTTTGATAGGTTAGTGTTTAAAACATCAACTGGTTCTTTGCTTTTAAAGTAAGCACTATTTAACTCTGTCAATAGCAGGTTCAGGTAGGCCAATATTATCTCTGTGTCGATTGGATCTTTATCTACGTGAAGTATTTGATCTAAAGTTTCAAAAACCTTTCTTACTCTCTCCCTCGCAACATTGCCCAAAATTATATTTTGTGAGTTTAAAGGGTTAACTAAAAAGGGAAATTGTTGTGGTAGCAATGCCAGGGTATTTTCATCAAATAGTACCTTAAAATACTTAAGATCAGCAGTTTTAGATGGAGGCGTAAAAACTTGATTAGGCATGGCAAAAAGCAAATGTCCTTCAGCAAGAGTGATGTCTTCTAAATCCAGACTGTATGTAGTAGAACCGCTTTCAATCAGGACTATAAAGTAAGAAGTGAGCCGTCGAGGTTGCTGAAGCTTTTGCTGAATGTCAGCAGAAGGATAAGGATTGTCGTTAGAGACAAGCTTTATACTCAACTTGTCGTTCTGTAAGTTTTCGGATTTTCCATTTACATCTTGCATATTGTCTGCTCAAATTTAGTAGGTGTTGCTTTACAATGACCGCTAACATTATATTTCCGCTATTATACGCTATTATTAGCGGGAAACAATATTTTCAAGGTATTATTTATTAGCCATTTATGCAAAAAACGGTTGTAACCGGGTAGCGCATGATTACCATCACCGCACTCACAGCATGTAATTTTAACAAACAGAGAAAGGACGCTATCAATGCCAGAAATAAATCAGCCAACGCCATCCTATTGCTTACTACTGCCGTTTTATTTCACCCTAAAATTAAGTGTTCTAAATACAATTAAATTGTATTAATTTAAGAAAGAAATCGCGATATAATAACATTTGAACATGCCTTACAGACAGCAACTATTTCTTCGGAAGTACCTTATTGTTGTTGGTGAAAATGAATAACACTCACCATTGTTTACACATGTCTGTATCGATGAAGTACTACAATGTTAAAACTAAATCTATAATAACTATGAAAAGGCTGGTCCTTACCATTGCTGCTTTTTGTATGGCCCATATGACCGGGCATACTCAAGCAATTGTTACCCATGCGCCTGAAGGTTTTGATACCCTGCGTAATAATATCATCCACGGAAAGATTGATACCATCGTATACGCTTCGAAAACGGTAGGTACTAAGCGTAGGGCCCTCGTGTATACACCGCCCGGTTACTCTAAAAAAGCCAGATATCCTGTATTGTATCTACTACATGGCATTGGTGGCGATGAGAAGGAGTGGCTCAACGGTGGTAGTCCTCAGGTGATCCTGGATAACCTGTATGCTGACGGCAAATTAACGCCGATGATCGTTGTTATGCCAAATGGAAGAGCTATGAAAGATGATCGTGCTACGGGCAATATTATGGCGCCTGAGAAAATTAAGGCATTCGCTACTTTCGAACAGGACTTGTTGCAAGACCTTATTCCCTTTGTTGAAAAGCAATTCCCGGTGCTTAGAGATAGGGAGAACCGCGCCATTGCGGGTTTATCTATGGGAGGAGGCCAGTCCCTTAACTTTGGCTTGGGTAATCTTGATCGGTTTGCCTGGGTTGGCGGTTTTTCTTCAGCTCCTAATACCCGAAGTCCAGAGCTACTGGTACCTGATCCTGAAACTGCGAAAAAGCAGCTCAAGCTACTTTGGATTTCCTGCGGCGATAATGATAACCTGATCGGCTTTAGTAAACGTACACATGACTACTTGTATGAAAACAAGGTACCACACATTTATTATATAGAGCCGGGTGTTCATGACTTCAAAGTCTGGAAAAACGGTCTCTACATGTTTGCTCAGTTTCTCTTTAAGCCCGTTGATCCGTCTGTTTTTATGCAATATACGGTGCTGGGTACACCTGCGGCTACTAATGTACGCAATGCCAGCTTCCCACAGGTTTTGCCCGACAACCGTGTAGTATTTCGTTTAAAAGCACCACAGGCGCAACGGGTACAGATTGATCTTGGTAAAAAATATGATCTGACAAAGGATACTGCAGGTTATTGGACAGGTGTGACTGATTCTGTCGGCGAAGGTTTCCATTATTACTCATTGTTGATAAACGGTGTCGCCGTTGCCGATCCGGCCAGCGAAACTTTTTATGGAATGGGCCGCATGGCTGCAGGTATTGAGATTCCTTTTGCCGATGGCGCTTTTTATGCTGTTAAAGATGTGCCCCACGGTGACGTATGCATCAAGCGCTACTTCTCCCAGGTCACCAATTCCTGGCGTCGTTGTTTTGTATATACGCCTCCAGGATATGATACTGCTACAAATCAGCGATATCCTGTACTCTATCTGTTGCATGGCGGAGGCGAGGACGAACGGGGATGGAGTGCGCAAGGCAAAACAGATTTGATCCTTGACAATCTTATTGCCGCAAAACAAGCTAACCCTATGCTCGTAGTGATGATGGATGGCAATGTATCTACGGGAACCTTTAATGAGCAATCTCTGCGGACCTTTGAAAATGAGTTAATGCGCGTTGTTATTCCTTTTATTGAGAAGAATTATCGCATAGTAGCAAACGCGGAACACAGAGCATTGGCGGGACTGTCTATGGGTGGTATACAAACGCTTTACGCGGGTATTAATAACACCGATCAATTTGCTTATCTGGGCGTGTTCAGTTCTGGCTGGTTTGGCGGTAAGCAACCGGCGGCAGAACAGCAATACGCTTTCATGAAGCAGTCAGTCAGTAAAATTAATGGCAACCTGAAACAATTCTGGATTGCTATGGGCGGCAAGGAAGACATAGCCTACAACAACTGCCGGAATATGCTGGCCCGGTTTGATGAAATGCAGATTAAATATAACTACAGCGAATATCCTGGCGGCCATACCTGGCCGGTATGGCGTAATAATCTATATAAGTTTGCACAACTGTTATTCAAATAACATTCAACAGTTGAATGTTAAAATATAGATTCCGGGGAGAAGGCCACTCACCAGCATTAATTGCTGGTGAGTCTTTTTGCCAGTTCCGTATACAGACATCCCCCTTCCCTACCAACCAGATGCCTTTCTATTCCGAAGCGTCTTTTTCTTTGGGGATCTTAATCACCGGCAGTTTTTCACCTTTCTGCTTTGCCACCCTATAATGTGACCAGTTCTCGATTTCCTGTTCACCATAGAGTATCATTCTTACCGGTATGTCTTTAGTATCCATATCGCCTATATACATCTGGTTATGCTCGGGCACATCTTCATAACTGACCCTGAGCTGCGCTTTATTCTCCGCGGTGGGATCTTCAATATACTGCTGGTAGGCTTGTATGCAGATAGCAATAGAATCAGGCTCGCCTTTCAACGTCCTTAACAAGTCATTTATTTCCAGTATCTTTTGATGAATATCAGTTACATAATGGTTTTCACCGATAATGAAACTCCCAAGCCCATAGATAGATACCTTTGTGTGTTGAGGAAGGTCGGTAACCACTATCTTCTTTTCTACCAGTTCCTGCAGTGCTGAAAAAGTCAGATCAAACGGCTTCTCCAGCCGGCCAAAATTAATCGTCAGATCAGCGAAGACTGTTACTTTGATCAGAAAGTAATCATCTCCTGACTTATAAAACAGGTTTACACTGTCGCCTTTTATTTTCTCAGGAAATGGATCTCTTGGGTGTTTACTATGTGGCTTATAGATGTTACCCGTTCCCGACTCCCCTATTCTGGCGCCATGCACAATCTTTTGCCGGTATTTAAAGATATTTTCCATTTCCGGATTCAACTCTTTAATAAGAGATAACACATATCCAATGAAGCTATCTCTATCAAATATCCAGGAGCTACCGGTGACGGTCCAACAGCCCAGGCCATGAATAGATATGCATTCATCATCGGGAATGCTGAGCGATACCCAGTCATTGTAGACATCCTCCTTAAAATGCTCGAAGTCTTCAAAATTCCAGCAGTTCACCCGTCCATCTTCATAAACATCCAGATCAGTAAAATGATAATATCCGTTACGAATGAATGCGGGGATCGAGACGCCTTCAATTATCCGGTTCCGATAAACTTTTGTTGCAGGAGGAAAGTATTTGTCTTCAGCTTTCATAAGTTGAGATTCAAAGCGTACATAGCAAGGTAAAGATAATTAAAGCAATACTCAAATAGTTGAGTGCTGTGTCAAAAGTTCGGGTTATTCCATTTGCAATAGTTGACATCGGACACCGGGTGCTACTTCTGCTGTCGCTATTACTGTTTGGCGGCTAGTTTATCAGGTGAAAGGAAGTTGCATCAAATTAGTTCTGATACAACCTCCTTTTTATTGTTTATAAGATCCAATATGTCAAGAACGTTTCCTGGTTGCAGATACCGCTTTGAAGCCGCTTTGATACCGCTAATCCTGCGTTCATCTTACGTTCATGAACGTAAGATGAACGCAGGATTAGCGGTATCAAAGCGGCTTCAAAGCGGCAAAAAACAAGCTAAATGTGCCAATTGCTATACAAAAGAAAAAACCGCCTCAACTATTATTGAGACGGCTCTTTATATTTTATGCTATTTCACGTTAGTATGTCATATTCCATCCCAAATCGGTTCGAAGATTAGGCAATGAACCAATATAATTCTCCTATGACCTAACTGTCAGAGCAAATCGGATCTATTACACTTAATTGCAAAAAGGATAAAGCGGGCAGAGTTTCAACTTAGCTTTTTTGATAGATTCAACGCTAACTTCATACTCTTCGCTATTGTTGATTTTAGGCGTCTGTGCAGCTTTTATTTCTGTTAACAATGTCCGGTAGCGTTCAAGGATCTTCGCCAGATTTTTACTTGATCCATCTTGCTGGTATGCCTCGGTCGCTTTCTGTGTTAAGATATCAAACGCCTTATTCGCGTTGTCACTGATAACGACATTCGCCAATATCTCACGTTTGGCTTCAACCAGCTTTACATTCAATGAATCTTTGGATTGTGCTTTAGTTTGCAGGCAGAAAAGCAGCAGGGATCCACATAATAGTTTGTACATCTTCATAAGATTTAGTTAAAAGGGAATTAAATGAGTGCTGTGCAAGCAGACCCAATAGTAGCGTCTGGTGCTTTACTTTGCCAGGCATTTAATCTCCGAAGTTGTAAAAATACCAACTACTAAGTAGTTTTACAAACTCCCTTGCCGGATCTGGTGTCAAATTCTAGGATTTAATTAGCGGTAGAACGACTTTATAGGCAGTTTTTTTCTCCCAGCGTGCTATCAACCAGGCAATAAAGCTCAAGGAGAAGATGTCCTTATTCTCCTCCTCATTTAGCATGTTCAAAACCGTTTTTTTATACGCCAATTCAAAAACCACATCGGGTCTTTGAAGGTATTTTTCAACCAGTTTCAAAAATAATAGCACACGCTCCTCCGAAGTTTTTTGCAGATACTTCTTATAACGCCGCCGGAAGCTGTTTAGCCGTGACATGGCAAGCTCAGTATTAGAGAACTGTGCATGGACCAAAATTTCCATCAGATTCTTTCGAATGGTCCATAGCATGCCCATTCTTTTTTCATACCAGGCATCAGTGCGCGTCAGTAAAGTCAGCTGCTTTAAACTTCTACGGTCATTACACAGGGCTAAAAACATGGTCAGGCATATTCGTAGATCCTCGACATCTTCCGGTTTAGCCATATTTTTTGAATTGGAAAGCGATTCCTGCAGTATTGAGATCGCGTCGTCAGCAAAGTCTGTAAAGAACAGGTTGAGCGAAGAGAGTAACTGATGACGTAAATAAAACAGGGCATGATATCGGCTATCCGTCGCCATTAGATCCATCATTTCCTTAAGATAGGATCTACTCCTTGCGAAATCCTTTCGCCTCAGATGAAAGTTAGCCAACAAATACAAGATGGATATATGATAAAAGAGATTGGCCTGTTTTTTATGCCCCTGGTCCTGTATAAATTTATTCGTTCGGTTGATATAGCGCTCTATCAATCCATAATTCTGCTGTATCGCTGCATATTCATTAGCGAGGAATAGAATCTGGTAAATAGACTTATAAGTCATGAGTTCCTGAACGACAATCTTGTATTTCCGGATTGTCGTTATCATCAAGGATGTTAAATTAACGATCTTTCCTTCCAGGTGTATCTCTTGCAGTTCCTGCCTCAAAAAGGCATAGGCCATATTGAGTTTAGCCTCGCGTTGCATATGGTCCTGGTTCTGCAGGAACCGGGCAGTCAAAGCGTCGAGATTTTCGGCCCCTGGCAGATGAGCATACTGAAGTTTTAACAGCAGGAGCTCATTCAACAAGTTAAACTGCTCCGATTGTTCAGCCAGTCGTTCAGCCTTGTCCAAACACTTGAACGCAATCCGGACCACATCATTTTCTAACAAAAAACGACTCACCACGAGCAGGCGCAGGACATCATAAGTATCAGAATGATTGCTTTCGAAGGTTTTCTGCGATAGAAATAGCAGCAGATTATCCTGCAGCCTTTTACGTAAAGCATGGTATGCATCATTATTTTTCTCCGACACATAGAGCTTCTTTATACCTTCAATATCGTCAGTTTCTATCAAATCAAGCAGCTGCAAATTTTTCACATCGGACCTTTTGTTCTTCCGTTGCAAAAATTGCTTAAAATCCTGTTTTTCAGTACTATTCAGTAAGTTGATCAACTCCGAAAGTGAGTCCATATAGACAAATTGGCGGTATATACTAATGCATTTAAAGGTACAAAATTTCAAAATATATCATCAGTAATTTGCATATTCTACTTTTTTTAGGTCTGCTTTACATCCGACCTTTGGTTCATATTAATCACTAAAACCAAATTGAAATGGAACCGCTACAACACAGAACCGAAGAAAATGTACCTGGTATAAAACATGGTGAGCATGCCAGAAACCCATTTAAACCAACTGGCGCATTTATTGGGGCTTCCTGGTTTGCCTTAATGATAGGAGCCGTAGGATATTGTATTGGCTTATGGAATGCAAATATGGAGCTGAACGAAAAAGGCTACTATTTAACCATTCTATTATTTGGCTTATTCTCAGTAGTCTCGGTACAAAAAAGCGTCAGGGATAAGGCTGAAGGAATTGCCGTTACAGATCTTTACTATGGCCTGAGCTGGTTTGCCTCCATTGCGGCAATGCTTCTATTGACAATTGGCCTGTGGAATGCAAATATGGCGCTAAGTGAGAAAGGTTTTTACGCTATGGCATTCTGCCTAAGCATGTTTTCAGCCATTGCCGTTCAAAAGAATACCCGCGACTCAAAGCTTGTCGAGAATAAAGATTTGTAACGTAGCGGTTGCAACCCCGCAGTCCCTTGCTTGCAAGCCTGCGGGGTTATTTACTAATACATATAAAACCTTTACTGGCTAAAAAAAAGTTTCACAACCGTCCACTTCCTGGACCTCTCAAGATATGATTGAAGTATGTTACGCCAACATGCAGATGAAAGGAGACATTGGTATGGGATTGATACTTCAGCATCGCTTTTACTTATAACCGGTATTGCTTTCCTTCGTGCAATACCTCAAAATTATTCAGCGCCTGCTGGGCCACCCTCTTCTCCAGCAGATAATCTTTTAATGAGAGGATACCTCTTGATTTGCGGTCCTCAATATCTTTTAATGCCGATTTTAATTCCGCGTATTTAAGCCGGAGTTTAAATATATCGGATTCATGAAACTCACGGATAGATGAACTTTCCTGAAGTACATTAACGGCATCATAATTTCTCGACGCCCATTCATTGATATCGTAAGCAATGATCGCAAGGTCTTCCTCCGCCAGGCTACCCAAAGGACATAGATAAATGTTACTGTCCGAAGAACCATCTGCCTTAATAACAATGCCATTATCTCCACCATCATTGCCGATCAGCAGATAACCTGGCAGATACGCAGATATTTCGTAATCCAGGTTCCGCGATGCAATATCCGTTGTTCCATATACCAGCGTTAAATCGTTCAATAGCTTGCTGTCAACAACCTGATGCTGTACCATGAAATTGATATAAGATTCCGGAAACTGTAATCCCATAGCTGTTGATATGGCTTGCAACTGTTTCTCCATTGTTATAATTTTGCTATTGATTCTTAAAAATACTTGTGAAAGATTGACATAGTACAAAGCTGTGTCTTAAGCTCATTAAAAAAGTTGGGCAGACACTGACAGCCTACTTCAATCATCATACGAAGATATCAAAGAGTTTGTGACATTTCGCTAATATGTACACTTTGAATAAAATGAACTGAATTTTAAAGACATGAAATTAGGTAACTCATTTAGCGGCGCTTTAAGAACGTTTGCTTACTTTATGGCAAGTGGAACACAAGACACACTTAAAGGCGTTGACTATCTCTCACTATACGGAGAAGAACCCAGTGCGATCGAACAAGTGTTTGCAATCTATGCTAATGTAATAGAGCTTGACGAAAATGGAAACGTTGTCAACGCTAAATATGCGGAGAAAAGGGCGACTGATTATCTACGCTCATATTGCGATCCCTCGTTTAAAGTAGATCCGCAGTATGAAGACTGGGAACTCGAGCTACATGCACCGCCACCAGTGAGAGATAGAAATCTTAGATAAGATGATAGTCGACCTGTTCATATCCTTTTGTACCTGATAGCTGTAATGGAATGCGCTGGAAAAGTGTAGTCGGAAAGGTTACCGGAGAGTTTTCTCTCTGTCGATATCACTACATTCTTTGCCGGATTTTCCAGGGTGTTCATCGCGTCGATCGCCATTGCATTCAGTTCATATACAGCTACAGGCGTATACTGTTCACTGTCGATACTGCGGAGGTCTGTTTTGACCGCCTGTTCGGGATGACGGTTCACCACAAAGATCACCAGACTGCCATCACTGTCATGCAGGGTAACGGCCACGTCCAATGCTTTGGATGCCTTAGATCCCGGCATATTCAGATCGGGGGTTGCTACCTGTGTTTTCAGGCTCACATTACCAGCATGCTGGCGGTAGAACTGCATTGGGTAGTAAATGGTTTGGCAAACAGCAGCTGTTTTACTGGTCATGATCGGCGCCAGTACATTGACAGTCTGAGCCCAGGTAGCCATGCCAACCACTGATGCCTGTCTGAGCATGATGTTATAGAAAGTGGCGGTACCCAATGCATGCTCCCAGGTGTAGTATTCCTCCAGCTGATACGCACCTGTTCCCCCAGGCTCCCAGATTCCCAGTTCGTCAATAGCTATCTTTACCGGGTTAGCCCTGTGCGGAAAGCGGTACCATTTACTAAAATCGGTCACTTTCTCAGGCGTCAATGTTTGGATCTGTCCTTTTAAAGTGAGGATCAGCTCTTCCATATGATCGACCTGCGGGAACAGTGACCCCGGTTTACTTTCATCAGAACTAACGTAGTGGTGCATGGAGATGTAGTCGCATACTGCGCCGATCTCTTTCAGGACATACTCGTTCCAGGCATCATCAGCACCGCAGAGTACGAGTTTGGCGTCTTTATCCTGGAGTTTTATGGCTTTGGTATACAACCACGCTTCTTTTACAAACTCTTTTACATCCTGTAAACGACCGATATCCGGACCGGCAGCTTCTTCATTGCCTATTCCCCAATACTTTACATTAAAAGGATCGGAATGCCCGTTTTTGCGGCGCAGGTTCGCATAATAGGTATCCTGTGTACCGTTGCAATACTCGACCCAGTTACCCGCTTCTTCTGCTGTACCGGTACCCATATTGACCGCAAAATAGGCATCTGCCCCAAGTTCTCTTGCATAGGCGATGGCTTCATCCGTGCCGAAGTGATTATTTTCCACACCACCCCATATCAGGTTAGGGCGGCTGCGTCTTTCAGCCAGCGGACCGATACCATCCATCCAGTGATAGATCTTGGTAAAGGTGCCTCCGGGATATCGTAATATGCCGGGCCGTAAACCACGGATCTTTTCCAATACGTCTTTGCGGACGCCTTTGGCATCCGACAGCGGAGAACCTTCTTCGAAGATCCCTCCATTGATGGCTCTGCCAAGGTGTTCTATGAACTGGCCATAAATGCCATCATCTATAGTGCCTTCCGGATGCGTGAAGTCGATCTCAATACTAGCCTCCAGTGGAGTGCCAGCAACGAAAGAACGGGCAGCTGCAAAAGCACTGCCCTTCAAAGCGAGACCTAGTCCGCTCATGCCAATAAGGCCGATAAAATTTCTCCTTGTTACCTGCGCGTTCACGTAATAGTAGCTCTTGACTGTTTAATGATGAACAACAAGATGGTGAATTTTAAGCAGATTACATAGGGTTAAAGGTCCTATGCTTTTACTTTTCTTTTCAGCCAGGCTCTTACCGGTTCGTCATAGTATTTCAAACTGAGATAACCTACCAATACAGATACGACAAATGTAAGTATACCATACCCGACAGCCAGTGGCATGTTTGTGCCTTTGTGCGCGCTTACCCAGCCGGTATACACGTAAATGAACGGATAGTGTGTGATGTATAAAGGATAGGAAAGATCCGCAAGGAACTTACATATTTTAGACTCCCTGTTGCTATGTACCTGCCCGCTTGCTCCCAGATATACAACCGCCGGGAATACGAGAATAATGATAAAAGATTCGTAGATACCATTCATCCACAGATGATCTGCGCCACCAATTCGTGGCATGGCCAATGTTATTGTCAGTAATATGCCACACCACAGGAACGCATTGTTAATACGCGTGGGCTTAGTTGCCCTGGACAACAACAGGCCGGCAAAGAATGGGAACATCAGACGGGTAAAGCCGATGCTTAATTGTTCGCGGTTTAAAGACCATCCGCCGATAACGTCGCCGGTAGGACCGAATACGGTGAGATAGATAAGCGCAATAGCGGAAAGGCTCACGAGTATGGACAGTGCTGTTTTTGAAAACTTCCTGATGCCGAGTGCGTAAAGGATGTTCCCAACATACTCAAAGAACAGTGACCAGCCCGGTCCGTCCAGCGGATGCATTTCCTGCCAGCCCCTGATATCCCAGGAAATGGGAATAGGTATGAGTGTAAAACCAATGAGCATGATCAGCAACAGTTTCCATGCCGGTACGGTGTGAATGGCCGGGAATGCTGGAGAATCAGATGCATAGAAGAAAAAGGCACCGATGATCATACCCATGATCACCATAGGCTGAAGCCGCTCCAGCCGGCGTTTGAAAAAGGTACCGATAGACATTTTCTGCCAGCGGTCATCATAGGCATAGCCAATGACATAACCGGAAAGAAGGAAGAAGAAGTCAACGGCCAGGTAACCATGATTGATCATCAGATCGAGATGACTTGTGGAATGCGCTTCTAATACGTGGAAAATGACAACGATTAATGCGGCTACACCACGTAGCCCGTCCAGTACAAGATAATGTGGCTTGGTAGGAAGAGGATGTGTATTCATAGGGGGCATAAGATAGAGAGAAAAATCCTGAAAAGATAGTGCCCTGTATCTTTGACACGAAAAATCTGGTGCAGGGCAAAGATGCGCCGGTAACAGGATTTTTAAAACAGGTTTGATACCAGACCGTAGACGATGAGGCTAAATTCGTGGGAGATATATTGCCTTTGATCTTAAAAATTTATACTTTTAGCGACAAGGAGATACTTACAGGTTTAGCTACAATTACTGGTCACTCTCTTCCTGGAAGCTTTCCTCATCTGAATTACTGATCATTTCCTGATTGCCTGATCTTTTTTGAGCGCTCAAGAAAACTGGATGCCTTCAGTTTCTCTTCAGCTTCTACTATCGCCTCCATCAGGTTGTTTTTGTTATCTGCAATCTGTGCTAAAGCCTTTTCCATATTGTCCCATACCGGTTTCATAGCATCAACCAACGCTTTCCCTTTCGTGGTAAGAACTATCAGCCGCTTTCTTTCGTCTGTTTTATCCTTCTTTGATTTAATGATTTGCTGTTTTTCCAGCTCTTTCAATAAACTGATCGTGGAAGGATGGGCATATCCAATTTCGTTAGCAATTTCCACCACGCTCATAGAAATTTTTAAATGTAAGGTATAAACGACAGGGAACCATTTGGGCTCAAACTTTATCCCAAATGATTGATATATCAGCTGCCCCTCCTTTCTTAATGCATCAGAAAGCCGTTGCAGCCTGGTTGAAATGGCAAGTATACCCGATTGGTCTATTACGTTGTCCATAGATCAGTTTTTTAAGCGTAAATGATAGAACATATTGTCGGCGCTCATCAACGGGAAATAGGAAGGAAGGTCTGTTTTTTGAATGAGCGCAAAACCGTTCCTTTCATAAAATCGCTGGGCTGCTTTTAGTTGTTCTACCGTACCCAGATAAATATCTCTGATTCCCTGTTCCCGGCTGTAAGTCAATAACTTCCCCAATAATTGCTGGGCAATTCCAAATTCTTTCCCTCTAAACTCTTTTTTTACAAACATCTTCCTGATAGCGCCCGCCTGGTGGCCGATATTAATCAAGGCAATTGTGCCTACCAAAGTATCACCATCGAAAGCGCCCCAGAAATTTCCACCCGACTGGCAATAGAATGCCTCTATTGTTTTTAAATCCGGTTGATCTTCAAGGGTTACAGGAACGCCAAATTCAATCTGCTGGATTGGAAGTATAAGCTGTATTACATCATCTGAAAACTGATCACCTATTGGTCTGCATACTATATTTGCCATGATGTTCATTTATTATGTACAAATCTACGTAGTTTCCTACATAAATTACAATATTACTCCAAAATTCCCTGGTTAAGGGAGCTCCCAGTTTAGATATATTATCCATAAGGTTGTTTTTATGAGCTATACACATTAAATTAAAACGCTTTTTCATAACAAAGTTTCAAGTATTACAGTAACAAAAGGAGAAGTATTTGCTGGTAAAGTTGGGACGATCTGTAAGGGGTTAATTGTTCCCAGGATGGCTCCTGTTTGAGAACTGGTATCATACTTGCCATAGGTATATTTTTCGGCGGATTCCTTTAAACTTTTCCATAAGATGTATGGCTAAAACCAACGGGGGAATCTGTACGACAAAGGCCATAGTATTGCAAGATATTATGCGCTGGACCGGGTAATATCGTAAACAACTATATTAAATGTCTATCTGGCAAGAAGCGAAGAAATCTATGACGCAAAGTGTGAAAGTGATTTTTGGGAGTTTATTTATGTTCAGTAGCCTCGTAGTGGGCGCTCAAACTCCACAGGATGCAGCAAAAAAGGAACAAAAGACAGTTTATCTTTTTAGTGGTCTGGGGGCAGACTCAAGTATATTTATGAACCTGAAACTCCCTGGGTATCACAAAGTTTACATAACCTGGATTCCTGCGTTGCCCAAAGAATCAATAACGCAATATGCAGGAAGGATAAAGAGCCAGATCACGGTTGAAAATCCAGATATCATCGGGCTTTCTTTTGGAGGGATCGTTGCTGTGGAAGTATCCAAGCAGATAAAGGTAGACAAAATGGTGTTGATCTCTTCGGTCAGAACAAAACGTGAATTGAACCGGGTACAGTTCTTTTTCATGAAATTGGGGTTTTATCGTATTATCCCCGGTGCATTAATACAACGCACTAATTTTCTCACCTACCGGTATTTTGGCGCCCGGTCCCTAAAAGATAAAAAGGCATTGACGAATTTATTGGCGCAAACAGATGTATCTTTTTTCCGTTGGGCACTGAGAGGTATTGCATATTGGGATAATGAAACAGGGCCAGAGAGAACTATTCAAATACACGGCACGGCCGACAGAGTAATAACCAGCAGGCTTGTGCATCCTGATTACCGTATTAAGGGCGGAGGACATCTTATGGTTTTTAATAAGGCAGATACTATCAGTAAAATTATCACGCATTACCTGAATGAGTAGTAGCTTTTCGTCTTAAATAAAAAGCCCTTTGCCCTTCAGGAGAATAGGAATACCGTCAGAAATATTGGCCATTTTAAGACCGTATTAACGATAATTAAATGAGACAGGTTCATCATGCGTTTGTTTCAACAGATGATGATCAACTAGATATTGTCTCCATGCAGTCGCACGATTGGCAGCATTACATCCATATACCCCAGCGGAATTGCAACGCTTTTTCGGAAATCCCAAGGTAGAATTATGTGTGATCTCAAGTAGTTTGATCACACTATATACTTCATTATCTCTCCATGCTCCACCTCCACCGACAAATGAATCTACTATATTGTGCTTAAGAATATCGTATATTTTATCATAATCTAGTGTACCATCTGGATTCTGATAGTCTATTCCACCTTTTTTTAGATAGTATGCATATAAATCATATTCACTTAATGCCTTATAATGATGCAGGAATTCTTTTCTATAGCCTCGACTATTGAAGCCAGCCTCAAAAAGAAATCCCCAATCCTTTTTCATAAACGAATATTTATCGATATATTTTATTTTCTCAAATTTTATTTCCTCTATTTCATTAAGTACTGTATCAATTTGATTATAGCTTGTCAGGGCAAGCAATTTTATTAATGCTCTCTCTTTATCTTCCTGATTTACCTCACTCCATTTTATTTCCCTGATCTTAGCAGCAATGTCTGTTATGCTACTATCATTATTACCTTCCCAATAATGAGAAATACCATCAGGTCCGTGAATTGGCTCTGCACAAAGTGCTTTCGCAGATATTACCTGTTGCTTAATATCTTTATCATCCGTCTGTAGACGCTCCAATTTTTCGCACACCACGTTCCCGTTGTTAATAAACTTTAACAAGAATTCCCCACAGTTACCAACTATTCCCAGGTTATCATATAGATACCCCTTTTTTAAATACAATTTTAGGTAACGGTCGTTATTGACCATCTCCTGCCAATGTTTTGAGTAAAAGATATCCACTATCCTACCCGTCGAGAAGATGAGGTTCCAGTTTTGTTCTCTTATTAAGGTCCAGTATTCCAGTGCTGTTATGTCATCTAAGGTCAATGTACGAATGAGTTTATCTTCCAATTCTCTCCTTTCGGTAAAGGACAAGTGTTTACTCAATTTCGCTATATCATTTCTTAGCGCTTCAGACCCAATAAAATCAATATTATTACCAACACAATACTGCGTGAGTACCACCAGCTGCTGCAAAAATCTATATGGGAATTGAGGAATATAATAACTCGCGGGAATATCTGCATGATCATATTCTTTAGCAAGTTGTACGACCGTCCCAGGGGTGCAGGTTGTTAACTTAATGAATGCGTTTAATGCAACTGCATCCTTTTTACTATTTAAACGGGCGAAGAGCTCATGTTCATTTCCTATAGGGACTACAGTCATTTCCTTATTTACAAATTTCTTTTGCTCCTTATCCCATATAAATTTTACATAATTCTCCGCAAAGTAAATCAACATATTTAGTGCGGCATCTGAGTAAAATTCCTTTTCAATATGAAAAGACAGTATGTTACGATCGTCATCAACAGCCATTTCCACGCCGGTCAGTAATTGTAGCAAATAAATACATTCTTCTTTATCAAAATTATGCTCATTGAACCGGTACCGCTTGTTGTAAAAGGCTGACGCAATCAGCAGCAGTGCTTTCGGGTCCTTTGCTCGAATGAATGAATCAATTTTGTATTCTTTAACCCATTCCCTTTTTAATAATTTTGAATATTGTGGTCGTAGGAGGTCATAAGCTGTATTTGGCATTTCTCTGAAAGCAACCCTTGCTGGTCTATTTGTAAGAGGAGTAATCATAAATGCAGCAGTCAGCTCGGAAAAATAGATTTTTGCAATATTTTTATGTAAAAACATCAGGAATTCATCCGCCTTAGTCTCTTCTGTAATGACCATTTCCTGTTCAATAAACAACGTATTTTCAAGTGTGATTCTTTTGGCCACGTTGGATTCAGTAGTCTGTATTATGTGATAACCGAGGTACTCTGTTATTTCTTTTTGACTATCGAAGTAAGGGGCTATTTCAAAAAGTGCATTTTTATCACCCTCCCTTAATCTTTTTTCGATATCGTAAAGCGAAACTTCTTGTGCGAACAAATCAGCACTGATAATTAAGGAGATAAAGAGCAGCAATAACTTCATAGATATTAATATTTCTTATTAACAAAGGCCGATTCCCTTCTATTGAATGAGGGTTGACCTTATCGATTATTAGTTGTAACAGCCCACAAGATACTCTACTTTTTAAGAAATAGATTGGCTCCCCGGCTAGCTGGTTTCAACTTTTTGCCGTTCGCCAGATCTTCACCTTAATTCATTGTTCAATCTCTACAATTCTATGTACTTTCACGGAGCACATTTTCTACTGCCCTATAAAGAGTTATAATTATACATGATAGAACGTTATATTGAAATCCTGGAACAACTTCGTCAGAACAAGATAGCGCTGAAGGAGTTTTTATATACGGAAGCTATTGACGAAAAAGATTTATCATATGATCTGAATGCCACTAAAAGATATCAACTTTTAAAAGCAATGCAGTATAACCGTTTGGAAACAGACGAGCCGATACTGGTAGAACTACTGAAGGCTGAAATCGAAAGACATCAGAAAGAACCTTTTCAAGGCCTCGAACCTGCATTAAGTCTGAATGCCTTTCTACTTTCACTGTATCGTAAACCGGCTTACACTGAACTGTTCGTTGCCGCTAAAAACGCGAATTTTGATACTTATTGCGGCTTTGATTACCAGTTCCTGATTTCAGCAGGCATACAAGAGACATATGCGTATATAGATGAAGTAAAAGCCCCGTATGCTGAAGATTTCTATCACTACTTTGGTAGTATGCCGGAGGCATGCAGTATATCTGAAGAAGAATTACAGGATTGGAGAAAAACGGTACAAGCCTTTTATCCCGATACATTAGAACTAAAAAATCTTCCTGATGAAATCGAACTTGCAATTGAACTGGATGAGAAATTAATACTTAAAGAGAAGATCAATCAATGGTCAGATTCCATGAGCTCCTGGTCCGAAACAGATCTTAAAAGATTATCTTACTATAAAAGATTAATAGCAGACACAAAGGGAGAATTATGGTCAAAAGAGCAGTTGCTTCCGTTCAAAACTACTGACTGGGATAAGGCATCAGCATTAATAGATCTATCCGAACTATATCTGAAACTGAATGACTACGAAAATACCTGGTCGAAACTTACGCAAATTCAGCAGCATCTGAAAACGATACCTGACTGGATTAGCTACGGTCTCGGGAGATCTATTATTGAGAGATATTTTGAACTGATACTAGCCATAAACAATCCGCACGACGATATTGTAAAAGAATCCTACAAATGGGTATCCAAACAGATGGCCAGCATGAAAAATCTTTACATCAATCTGCTCGAAAAAGCAGCGAAAGCAGCAGATCTGATGCAGGACTTAAAGCTTAGTAAAAAGTATTACAAAATGTTAGAAAGTGAAAGAAAGAAATTATCCAGCTTTAAATAGCAAAAGCGAAAAGGTCGGAGAACATCTCCGACCCTTGTTTGTTTCAATCCTTCTAAGTTTGCTCTGGCAATAGCCATAAGCTTCATTATTCATTTCCTTCAGCAGCTCTAAACTTGTTCTATATAAAATCAAATACCGGAACCTTTTATTTTTCCGTTGACAAAATATCAGCCAGCTTCCGTTGCAATTCCTCTCCCCGCATATTCTTCGCGATAATCTTTCCATTGGGATCTATCAGAAAATTCTGCGGGATAGCCTGTACATCATACATACGTGCTACTTCTCCGCTCCAGTATTTAAGCTCCGACACCTGCGGCCATTCCAACCTGTCCTTCTTTATAGCAGTCAGCCAGGCATCCTTCTCTCCTTCCCTATCAAGAGATATTCCTAATATCCTGAAGTTCTTATCCTTATACAGATGATAGACCTTTAAATAGTTGGGATTTTCCGCCCTACAGGGGCCACACCAGCTTGCCCAGAAATCAAGCAAGACATATTTGCCTCTAAAATCGGCTAGTTTTATAGGTGAACCGTTGACATCGTTCAGCGTGAATGCAGGAGCAATGGAGCCTATGGCGATAGTCTTTGCAGCGGCAATACGGGCGCTCAATGCCTTTCCATCTACAGAGCCTTTTAAACGTGCTGAAAGGCCATTAAAAAGGGGTTCCACAACAGCTACATCTATTACAGACCCCGCAAGCCATTCCAGGGCCATGAGGCTAACGTAGGTATCCGGGTGCTCTTTAACCCATGTAGTCTGTAACTGCTTTAATCTGACCATATGCATGCTCATATTGCTGGAATAGACATTCTGGTAGGCTGTGTCCTTCCATGTGTCTGGGCCGCCTGTATTGAAACGATATGCCAATTCCTCCATGGAATCAAGAGGTTCTTTCACGAAACGATTGTATGCAGCCAGTTCATTATTCATCCTGGAACCTGTAATGATCGCATTTTTGACGAGATTGTGGGTCTTAATAGCAATAGTGCCTTCCTCAATATAAAAAGTAAGCAGATCTGGTTTCTGCCCATCAGGATAGCCAAAACCTTTATTATCAAGACTCAATCTGCCGATAATCGGATAAGGGATATCTACTTCAAAAGTAGCTTTACCATTCATCAGATGCGGAGAATCGACTATTGTCTGTTCTCCGATCTGGTAAATCAGGTATGCTATTTTAGCTTTTACCGTATCGATGTCTAGTCGTATTGTACTTTTTTTTAACTGTGCCTGGCTAAGGATGGGCGCTAATATTATGATGATGATAATAATCTTTTTCATGTTATCCCAGTTTATATGTTAAAGCGACTATCTTTTCAAATCCGGATACCTTCTGTGTGTAAGTGTTCTCACTGATGTCTCCTGTTGCTGCAACAGTCAGGTAATAAACAGTGCCGCCACTGGGTTGTCCGTTCCAGGTAGCCAGGGTGATGACACCATTCATTATTTTCAAGGCTGTTATATTCTCACCATCAGCAAACTGATATACAACACGGCTTTGGTTGGCTGCCATATCATACACATATAGCCTGTTATCGGCTGCGTAGTACATCTGTTTCACCGTGGAAGAAAATAAATAATCGGGACTACGCTGTACATCAGGACTGTTCAAAATAGGCTGTTTTGCAGCTGCTACAGGAGAGGCACCAAAATCACCATTTGCGTTCAGCGTATACAGAAAACAACTGTCATCTGATTCATTTTTAAACAGCGCATACCAGTTATTGGGCAGGAATTCCAAACCTAAACCGGCTTTCATGGTCAGCATCTTTTTAGGCACATTGTTCAGATCATAGGCCATAGCTGTATTTTGCGGGAATACTTTCAGACTGGTAGAAGTCCCTCCTCCATCATATAAAAAGCGATGATGTGCCTGATCGAAAAAGATAGCCCCGAATGAGCTGCCGCCCGCTGCAAAAGACGCTGCTTCATACCCCTGACTATCCGGCTGTGTAAATGCAGTACCAAAAAGTTTGGATGCAAACATACCATTCAGGCCATATACCTTTCCACCACAGAGTGCATAGGGGCCGTAGGAATAGAAACTTGGTTTTATCATATTACGGGGTTGCACAATCTCAGGAGCGACATAGAATAGTTTTGTATAATCTGCCAGTACCTGCAATGAGGTATTATCCAAGGTATACCCTCCTCCATCAAAATACACCATATTCAAAGTACCCAACATACTGAGCGTATTGATGCTAAGTATCTGGCGGGAAGACAATGGCAACGGTCTTGTTGGATTACCTGCTGAATAGACGCCTTTATAGGCTACATAATTATCCGAGATAAAGCTGATATCTGCGTGAGTAGCAAGCTGCTCAAGCAATAGCCAGCCAGTCTGAAACACAGTAGTTACCTGCAGATACATGTGCTTAAAATAGCTAACTTCTGTTATAGTATCTATTGCAACAAAATCAAGATTATAGTAACCATTTAAAGGCCTTAGTGCGATTGTCTGATTGAATGCACGTCCTCTTGAGATCACTTCAATCCTTCCAGGGTCCAACGGATTGTTAGGATCAAATATGGGATAGATCCTCCATTCGAATTTTAGACGGGTTGTGTCTCTGCCAGTAAGGCCGGGCATAATATTTAGCGTATCAAATTGCTCCACACGGAAGGTATCCTTTTCTACCTTGACAGTGATATCATTGATGGCTTTGTAGTCATAGTCACCTTTGTCTCTATAACATCCGGTGATGACAATAATCAACAACGCAATAAAAATATGTTTCATAGTTACATTATTAAGGAATGACTACAGGATTTCCGTTTTCGTCAATTAATGGTCCGTTAGCTGCATTGTAAACCAGCAAGGCATTGCGGACAGCGTTTTGGTAATATTGAAGGGTCGGGTATGTCAGATCCTCTGGAAAGGTGGCAACGCCCAATACAGCCGAGATGAAGCGTAGCTTTGTCTCGCTATATTCTCCAAAAAAATAAGTGAGATACGACTCCCAGTTATCTGGCTTGATTAGCCTGTCAGTGAAGATAATCCTGGCCTGATTCCTGGTATAGTAAGCACCATCTCCCATCAGGGTGTCTTTCATTAATACCGGGAAGTCTTTTCCTGGCTGTATTCTAAGTGTCAATACAACAGCCGTATCCCGCAGGGAAACGTCACGCAACAATACTACTCCCAAACGTGTCCCGAATGAAT
This sequence comes from Chitinophaga filiformis, assembly GCF_900102545.1. Classification (GTDB taxonomy): domain Bacteria; phylum Bacteroidota; class Bacteroidia; order Chitinophagales; family Chitinophagaceae; genus Chitinophaga; species Chitinophaga filiformis. The sequence goes on from NZ_FNBN01000011.1 coordinate 139,436, forward strand.
CCTTTGGTATTTTATAAGGCAATAACCTGTAATGAACATCTGCAATAGCCGTTGTTTTCTCAGGTACTACAGCCAGATCAATAATACGATCATAGTCTGAAGTATGGCCACTGATACGAACAGGTAGCCAGGCTGTGTCCTGAGCTATTGAACTGTTCTTTTCTACAAAAGTGTAATTCAGGCTATCGATACCACCCGAATAGACAGCATTTGCGCTATATATGAAATAGACACTTTGCTGACCGCTGAAACCTTCAGAGATTTCATCTTTATTGCAGGCGGTTATTAAGAGTATGAGCAATAGTAATTTTTTCATATTAGTTTCTGTATTGTAATTCTGCATCCGGCAGGGGTAAAACATAGATCTTATCGGAACCTGTTACAGCGGTGAACCTGATCTGGGTACTGTTTGTTCTTTTGTAATAGTAGAACAACTGTCCTTCCCCATAGAACTCCTTCTGATACTCTTTCAGAATTTCATCCTGTACCTTTTCCTGAGTAAGTTCACTCAAACCACGTTGTTGCCGTACTTTATTCAGGTAAATGATTGCTGTAATGGGCTCAGAACATTCAGCAGCGATATAGTACATCTCAGGCAGGCGTACCAGCGGTATCCAATTATTATAAACAGGATTACCAGAGGCCTGCCAGAACTTACCGCAGAAATACACCGTACCACTGAGTTCCCAAAGGCGGGCATATCGAATATCACTGACCCCGCCGGAATTGATCTCATAAATCTGATCTACCACTCCCCCATTTCCATAGGTATTCGTCAGCTGCTTATTTACACCAACGTTGACACTACCTCCGGTAGATTTAAAATAGGTGTCAACCTGATCGCGGAGATTAAACTTGCTGAGAGAGAAGATGTGCTCAGGTATGAAGGTCCTGTCCTGCAGATTCGTAATGCGGTCTGGCGTTTGGAAGTTGAACATACCCGCATTTATTACATTCAAGGCATGCAACAATGCTTGTGCCTTATCACCCTTGTATAGATAAGCCCTTGCTAGTGTGGCTTCTGCTGCCCAGTAATTAAAATGGCTCTGGCGGTGATTGAGCCAATCGTTCTGCTGCTGGTTGGCGGCATTATAATAGTCATAGCTCACAGTTTTGTAGCCAGCCAATAGTCCGCTCGCTACTGTCAGTTCACTAATCACGCTGTCCAACACCTGGCTGACAGGTAATAATGGTGATACATTTCCTGACACCGTCTTTATATAAGGAATAGCCGGTGATGCTGCATGAGTAGAGCCAAACAATCGCAGTAGATCAAAGTGCAGAAAGGCTCTCAACCCCATTGCCTCGCCTTTCATAAGTGCGAAATTACCCGGCTGGAAGAGGTCTTTTTTCTCATCAATACGCGCCAATATATTATTGATATTGGAGATCGCGTAATACATCGTATCCCAGATCTTATCAATCCTTGCTTTTACTGATGCATCCTGGTAGTTGTAAACGGCCGCCTGGTAGAATTGATGAGCAGGAATACTCTGACAGTTATATTGCTGGGCCAGCACATCGAGGAAGCTCATTGTGAGCTGATCACCATACAGGGCACTGCTGCCCATAATAGTATATACGCCGTACATGGCATCCGCAAAACCGGCCTCTGAAGAAAATATTTTATCCGGTAACACCTGCGTGTCCGGATGGGTATCCAACCATTTATTACAGCCGGATGCCATTAGTAAACATATAATCAAATAAATATTTTTCATGTTGCTGTTTTTGCGATTAAAATCCTACCTGCAGTGAGAATGAATAATTGCGTGCGAAAGGATAACTCAAGCCTCTTTCCTGTCTGACAGAAGACACCAGGAAAGGATTGTTGATGTATAGATACATTTTCCAATTCTTCGGGGGCTGATATCCGATCGTAATGGCATCACAATACAGTATATTATTATCCTGGATAAATCGGAATGTAGCCTTGGTAATGTCTGTGCGGGTATTACCATTCAGGTTGGTCAATCCTTTATAGCGGGCAATATCACCTGGCTTTTGCCATCTGTCTGTAAGTACACGTTCATCTACATTGTATACAGGATCTGCATTTTCCACGCGATCAGCCAATGTATTGTTGTATATCTGTCCGCCAAGTTCGGTGCGCATAGAAATATTAACGCTGATTCCTTTGTACATTAAGTTAGTGCCGAAATTGCCACTTATCTTTGGCTGGTTATCGCCAACGGGTACTTCATCAAGCGGGCTCCATCTGTAGGTCTGTTCGCCATTGGCTGTCAGGAAAATTTCATTGCCCGTGCTAGGATCAATACCGGCAGATCGCACCGCATAAATAGTACTCACACTCTGCCCTTCCTTATATTGTAATACCGGAGCTGTGATAGGCTTGTCTGATTTAGTCTGCTCGCCCACTGCCTTTTCATTCTGAGCCTTCAATGCATTTGAAATACGCAGCAGTTTATTCCGGTTATGTAGCAGGTTGGCGTAAAAGCTCCAGAAGATATTCTCTTTTTCCCGCTTCATAGCGAACACAGTCAGGTATACTTCGATACCTTTGTTTTCTACCGTTCCCAGGTTGGCAAAGAAACTGCTGAAGCCTGTAGATGGCGTGGTATTAACAGTGGTAAAAAGATCATTGGTCTTTTCAACATAATAGTTGAAGGTAAATTGTACCCTTTTATTGCACAGTTCTACGTCGGTACCGATATTCACTTTGTTGGTCTGCTGCCATTTGAGATCACTATTACCCAGACTAAGCATTGATGCACCTATATGGTCCAGATAGCGGGATGCTGTCAGGTACTGATACGTCTGCGATGCTGCAAATGGAGGAAAATTCTGTGAGCCGGTAGAGCCTATAGATGCACGTAACTTAAACCGGTTGATCAAAGCTGGCATAGAAAGAAACTTTTCTTTATGTACGTTCCATCCTACACCTACTGACCAGAAAGGTGCATAATGCTTATTAGTACCAAAAAGAGAGGAGCCGTCTTCACGGAAAGACAGGTCCAGCAAATACCTGTAATCATATGCATAGCTGATATTGGCATAGTAGCTGATTAATCGTTGTATGCTTTCGGTACCGGAAGGCTTACCATTTGCAGGATATTGCAATCCAAACAGGATATTATCCAGGTGCGCATTGGGAAATCCCTGTACCAGTACTGTACTGGAATTGGATCTGTCTTGTTGCATATGATACCCTGCTGTCGCAAATACAGTATGCCGTTCAAGGTTAGTTCCGTAGTTAAGATATACATCACCCTGGTAGCTGGATGACATGCCATTTGTTTGCTGATAATACCCACGTGTGGAAAACAGGCTATCCGGAGTAGCGACAAATTCAACTGCATCTGCCGGCAGATAGAAATCTGCGGTATTCCGCTGGTTGTACATACTGAATCGGGTGCTGAGCTTAAGGGATTTCAGGATGTTCCAGTCGGCCTGAAAATTGTCCGTGATATTGAGATAAGAACTCGTGTTTTTTGTTTTTAGCTGTGCATCATACATAGGATTATACACTGCTTCATACCATGTAGCATCATCATAGTACTGTAGTACTTTAGACACCTTACCCGTCAGTGAGTCATTAGGACGCCAGTAAGGGTTCATCTTTGCATATTGTGAGAAGTCGCCGTAGGGAGAATTCACAGCTTTGTTGCTGGTCACAGACAAATAGTTGGTAAACTGCAGGGAACCCTTATGATATACCAGGTTTACACCGCCGGCCAGGTTATCTCTTTTGGAGCCTTTCATTACACCAGGCGTGTTGGTATAAGCGAGGTCGACACCGTACCGCATAAACTTATCGCCACCATCGAGATACACACTGTGCTTTTGTGCTAAAGCCGTTTTAAGTGGCTGAGATAACCAATAGGTGTTTACCCCTCTTCTTACTTCCGCAAGACGACGGTTATATACTTCTTCCATGGCCACCTGTGCAGAAAGCGGTTGACTGGCTGATTTTACATATATGCCCGCTACCCTCTCCAATTGCAGTTTCTGTGCTGCATTGAGTAGATGATAGCTACTGAGATCCGGCATCATGAGTGACAGATTGTTATTATAACTCAGACGAAGCCGACCCTCTCTCGGTTGAAGACTTTCTATGACCAGCACTCCGTTAGCTGCTTTGGAGCCATAGATTGAGGTAGCAGTAGCATCTTTCAGGATAGTGACCTTGGCTACGCGATTCATATCCAGGTCATAAATCTTTTGTAATGGCACTTCAAAACCATCAAGAATAAATAAGGGTGGATTGCTGATATAGCCATATTGACTGGTGAGATTTGTATTGGCTATACTGTTAGCTCCCCTAACCTGGATCTGGGGCAAGTGATTAGGATCAGATCCATAATTAATATCCGAAGGTACCTGGAAAGAGGCATCCAGCGAGCGTAAGGCGCCGATGATATTGGTATTGTTGACCGTGCGAAGCTGATCTACAGTATAGGTTTTTGCTTCTCCTGTATAGTTTTCTACAGGTCGCTTGTAAATACCGTTCACGACTGTCTCATTCAGATTCAACACCAGTGGCTGCAATACGATAGTCATACCGGCTTTTGCAATTACCTCCTGGGTGGCTCGATTGATGCATGTAATGAATAACACTTCACCTTCATCTGCTGTAATCGAGAAGTGGCCATCGGCATTGACCGGGACAAAGGTACTTTTCCCTTTTATACTTACGGTAGCATCAGGCAGGGGGTTTCCGTCGTTATCGATCACAATCCCTGTTATTAAATTATCAGATGACTGTTTTTCCTTGCTGAACAACATGATGGTTTTACTCCGGATCATATAATCCAGGGGCAGATCTTTGAATAGCAGATCGAGAAATTTTGTAAGTGGTAAATGATCCGCTTTGATTGTTATGAGTGGGATGTTGTCAAGAACAGGGCTATTGTACACTACGAAGTAGCCGGTCTGCTTTTCTACTTCTTTAAAAACAGTTTTGATAGGAACGTTTTTGTCAGTGTAGGTCATATCCTGTGCCGTTCCACTGACGTATAAGAGCAGAAGAGCGACTAACAGGATCAGACTACGCCCTGCGTGTCTTTCTGAGGGAATGTGCTGCATGTTTATGATTATTACGGTTTGGTTGATTGATTACATAGGTTGCCCGTATCCGCTGTTCAAGGCGGATGCAGCTAACAATACGTCTGATTTTCTTATTTCCCGGTCACTACAATCGTACGGTCTTCTATGGCATAGGCTACACCCATTTTTGTGAGAAAGTCCATCACGCCTTGCAAAGTAAGGTTACGGTCCATTTTACCGTTGATCCTTAATGCGGGTATGTTTCCTTTATACGATACTTTTAAATCATACCATCTTTCCAGTTGTTTCATGACTAGTGGCAGCGGAGCATCTTCGAAATAGAATATGCCATTTTTCCAGGCTGTCTCTTTTTCAATATTGGCATTGCTCACAAGTTCCAGTGAAGCATTCTTTCTTTCAATGGCCTGTTGGCCGGGCATTAATATAACTTTGCTGCCCGCCATCCTAATGCGACCTTCAATTAATGTGGTCTTAATATTTTCCTCGTCTGCATAAGCGTTGATGTTAAAGCTGGTACCCAGTACCTGTATACCGATATGGTCGGGTATACTTGCAATAAAAGGATGTAAAGGATCTTTTACGACTTCCAGATATACTTCCCCTGTGATGGTCACCTGACGGTCATTGCCGGCAAAGTAAGCAGGATAAGTGATCGAAGAGGCGGCGTTCAACCAGGCCTTTGTGCCGTCAGGCAGGGTCAGCTGGTATTGGCCTCCCATAGGTGTAGTGACAGTATTCAGCATGATCTGATCATCAGCGCCTTCATAATGTAGTTCTCCATTATCAGATTTAATAATAGTAACCTTGCCTTGATGGGCGATAGTCCCTTTTAGGGTGCTATCCAGTGTGATCGTACTTCCATCCGATAGTTTCAGAACAGCCTTATTAGTGGCCGCGGGGATATCCGCGACTGCTATTACCGGTTTTCTATCAGGCTGTCTATATATAAAAACTGCGATAATAACCGCTGCTGCTGCAGCCCAGTACCAAACGCCCATGGTACGCCGTTTTTTCGGCTGCAGGTACTGCCAGACTGTTTCCGAATTAGTATTATCCGTACCTGTTTCCTCACTCATTTGATTATACACCAGTTCCTGGCTAAAGGCATCATTAGCAGGGTCTTCCAGGAACAGGAATAGTTCCCTGACCTGTTCATCCGTTGCCTGGTTGGACGTATATAGCTGAAAGAGATGACGGATATGATCAGTTTCGTATGACATATAATATAAAGTCGGTTAAGAAGTGAGGATGGACTACTGTAGATAAAAAAAAATTACAAAAAGAGGGATTCCGTGGTTGAGCAGGTGTTGACGGATGCCGGCGAAGGCCCGTACGAGGTGGTTTCGGACGGTATTGGGGCTTATTCCCAGCCGTTCTGCTATTTCCTTGTAGCTAAGCTCCTCCTGGTGGAGGCGGTATGCCTGGCGTTGCTGTTCAGGCAGTTGAAGCACAGCTTCGGCAATCAGTTGCCGGACCAGATTGTAATCATGCCGCCCGTTAGGCTCTTCGTGCGAGACGTTTTGAATGATATACTGGGCTCTTATTTCGACGCCCTGCCGCCTGATCCTGTCAAGGCATTTATTGGAGGCTATGCGGAAAAGCCATGCTTTGGGGTTTTCAATGGTGGCTAATTGCTTCCTGTTTTCCCAGATGTACAAGAATACCTCCTGGCTTATTTCTTCGCTCCAAAGGGCTGATTTAAGGATTTTTGTGGCATTGGTGCAGAGGATGGGAAAATATTTGTCGTATAACTGGCGGAAAGCGAGGGTGTCATTGCTGGCAATACGGTTAAAGAGGGCATTTTCGGTGGTGTCTTTCATGGCGATGAGGGAATTAATAAAAGTCTCGTCTGATATGGCATCCGGAGATGATCTAGGCTGTGTTTGTGGGGTAAAATTAAAGACTTTTATTGTTCCTGTCCGTAGATTATTTTTCGCTTATGGATTGCTTAAGAAATGGAAACAAATGAAAAAGGTTGGAATGATCCAACCCTTTTCATTTGTTTCCTGTAAGAACCTATCTCACCGATGCTCAGAATCCAGTTGATTAAGGCAGCGAAATAACAATCTCTTTTGTTACTACAAATACTTCACCTGTCACATAAGTTACTGTAACTGTAACAGTGTAAGTACCTGGCTGATAGACGTGGTTAACCAGCGGACGTGCGCTTAGTGCAGGCGCTGATCCATCGCCAAAATCCCAGTCCACATTGCTAACCTGTGGTAAGTCTGCCGGCACTGGCGTGGTAAGCCAAATTGTAGCATACTGAATCAGTGGATTAGTTCCCCATAAGGTGGTTACACGATAGGTAAACTCGGGTGTTGGTACAGCTTTTGGCGCAACTGACGGTACAATTGGCTGAACATTGATATTCGCATACATGCTAACGCTGGCAAATACCATTAGGATCAATAATAATGATCTTTTCATTGAATTGGGATTTGGTTTAAACTGAATAGAATATTGTCAACCTGGAAATAGTGGTAGCAATCGTTCAAAATTCGATAGGTACAATAACAACCTGCTTTGTGACTATAAATGTCTCACCGGTTACATAAGTAAATGTAAGCGCAATGGTATAAGTACCTGGTTGATAGAAGTGCTTAATGACAGGCTCACCATTTAACACAGGAGCTGATCCATCGCCAAAGTCCCAGTCAATGTGGCCTATCAGATCCCTATCGGCCGGGCCTGGGTTTGTCAGAAAAACAGAAGCTTGATAAAGAGTAGTCGAAGCCACTATTGTGGATAGGCGGACGTCAAAACTGGGAGGCGATACTTTTGCACTACCGGTATTTGCGTACATGCCAATGCTCATAAATACTGCAAGGATCAAAAACAATGATCTTTTCATTAAAAGGGGGATTTTGGGTAAACAAAATATAGTTTTGTCAACCTGAAAATAAATGATCAGGGGTGATACGAGATGTTAAAATACTGCATTTGAGTGTATATACTCATGGCCCAAATGCTAGGAATAAGTGTTGCCAACTGCAGAAGTTGACGATACTTATTGAAGCTACTCATTTAAGGGCACTCTTACAACAAAGCCTAGCTGTTCACCAATATTCTCGCCAACACCTGCCGCGGGTGCTGGGTTTTGTCCTGTGCCTAAAGGGACCACCGTTTCGTTACAAAAAGCTCCTTCCTGGACCAATTTACTGTTCATGGATACAGGAAACCGAGTCAAAAATAAAGTAGCGAGTAAAATAGCATTTTACCGGAATTGGGTTTGCACACTATGCAAAAGTTCATCTTAGTAGTCGCCTATTTTTCTGAAACATTTTGTAATGTAAAATGTTATTGCCATATTCGTGGCCTGTCTAACAGATAGACTTTACCCCCAATTAATCCCATGGCATTCAATTCTCGATTTGACGATAACAACCATCGCCACCGTCCCATCTCTCCTGCTCCTGTTGAAAGACGGGCTTTTACGGTTTCGGATAACGCTACCAGGAATGGATCTTTAGTAGCGGGGGTTACTGCTACCATTTTTTTAGTGTGGTTGTTCTTTATGAAACAAGCATTTTGTCTTAGTGAAACAGATATTCAATGTCTTTGCCAAATCACAGGTGGACTTAGCGGGCTTACGTTAGCCATTCCACTTTTTTTAAAAGATTTTGATGTGACGTCTACGTTTTGGCAGCAGTTCTATTTGATCGCAATCACGTTCCTTGCAACAACGTTTACAGGTGTATATATTTTTTTACTGCCAATAAATGACAATGTGGAAGTAGCTGTCCATTTATGGTTTTTAATTGCTATAGGATACGTTGTAATGGAGCCTGGGGTTGCACCATTGATTAATTTCAACTTGCAGCCATATCTAAACTTGACATCGAATCCTGCATATAATTTAGTGTATCATTATTCTTTACTAATTCTGCCAGCAGTATATTTCGTTGAAGCAAACCACATTTTTTATATTCTTGTATTATTTACTATATATGGTTTTTATCTAACCCTTTCCCTAATGTTCTCAATTCTTTTTGAATTAGCGATGAATAATCAGGCACAAACGGTGTTGGGCAACGAGCAAAGGATAAAAAGGGCAATTGCCGAGCTATCCCTCAATTACCGTAGTACCGCGATGACTGAAGATTTTTTATTAGATAAACTAAAGGATGAGTCTTTCCCGGCTGAGAGAGATATCATCAGCAAAGAAGCAGTACGTACCTTCCTTGATGAGATGAATAATGAAACTAGTAGCCAGGCTCCTAAAATCACATTAACGTATAATAATAAGATTATTCCAAGATGGTCCAGTGATCTTGAGCAAACATTACTCAATGCAACCGTTAGTGTAATAATTTTTGAATGGGGATGGAACCAAAAGAACTTTAATTTAAGTACTGTAAAAGATTCACAAGAATTTGAATCATATCGCCAGAAATGTAATCAACTATTGGGAGAAAATAGTGGCTTATCAAATGAATTAATAACAGAAAACATGGTGTTCTGGCATAAATACAAGGTTTTAAAATCCTTACAATTAGGATACACCTATAAAAATACCAGTTTTAGTTCCGATCGTTCTCATTCGCACTCATATTTCGTTGTATTAGTGGATAAATTTGATTCTAGATGGAAAGATTCTGTGGCGGTGGAAAGTCTATCAGACAATGAAACCCGAGTATTAAAAAAATTATTGCAAGAAAATAAAATTTCGGTGATGGCAAACAGTAATAAAGAAGAAGTTGCCATAAACATTTAAATCGTATGTAGTCAGATCAGAATGATGTAGCATTGACCTGCCACTATTATTTTCCCACCAGTTTCTTGAGTCCATCTAAACCAACATTTATCCCAAGATAAGGAGCATAATTAGCCACCACATCGGTTCTAAATTTCTGTACATTTAACCCCAAAACTGCATCAAGGTTACCCACCAATTCCTGCTGAAGATAAATCCTTGTTAGATAAAATAAATCTATCTTATCAGCATTCCGGAAAAAAGAACGCGGAAGTACTCTGGCAGATTGGATTTTCTTCTCATGAAGAGAAATACCATATACAAGCTGTGCAAAAATTTTTGAACCACTCCACGGTTTCACTAGAAATATACAACCAACACCCACGTTATGGCTAACCCAGCTATAATTGCTTTTCAAATTTGCAGTACTGCCGCTACCAAAATCATTGTTAATTGAATAAACCTGTTTTATAGTTTCAGCATTCATCACCAGTGTATCTGTTTGGATATTTCTCATGGTTACATCTGTCGTCCACTTGTTTAATTGCAACTCATAATGAAGATGTGGTAGAATCTCGAGCCTATCAGATAATTTTATTTTATAAAATGGTTCAAAATAAAAACTCCACATTATATACTTGGTAACATATTCAGATTCATTAAATTGACGCAAATATTTTGTTCCTTCAGCTAATGGATCGAGGGGCTTTATGAGGACATTAGATGTTTGTTTACTGCTTGTTTGTATGGAATCATTGGAAAAATTTATTTTCATGATGCCAGCGTTGAGACCCAATCCCTGCCAGAGGTCTGGAACAAATGCATTAATATGTCCTAAATAACTAACATTACTGGATCTATCAAAATCAAAGTTGGCTGCATTCAGAAACATATATTCTCTTTTCATACTAGTATCCTTAGCTTGGACACTGGGGCTAGGTAAATTTTCCTGTATTATGACAACATGTGATGGATCTGTTGCCAAGCTGCCATTCAATTGTATACTAAAGTATTCTATGTTATTTACAATAGCCGTGCTATGAATTCGTATAGGCACTCGTACTTCAATTGTGTCACGCTTACGCCTAAAATTTGAACCGGGAAGATTTAATCCTGGCGCCATAGAAACAGCAGGACTAATCATACCCGCACCAGGGCTAAGATTTGCAATCTGAAAAGCAAGATTAACAGGACTGCTAACCTCGGGGCCAGAAAGCCAATACTCGACCTTTACAATTACGGACTGAAGCGTATCAGCAGGTCCTCCACCTCTGGACACTAGGTACTTGATTGAGGTAACTCCAGGTACAAGAGCAATATTTTGAGCGCTGCCCAGTCCCGGAATACAAACTAAAAAAGACACGAAAAGGAATAGGCGGAATTTAATGCAATGCGTTTTCATGTTTGGTGTTTAAATGGGGTAAATCAGAAATCTCTAAAATAATGAAGAGCAGATACCAGAGAGAAATGGTACTATACTTATATGATTAAGTTCCGTTTACTTCATTCATTATAAAGTTGGTAAAAATCTGATTTCGTGGCAATACCAACTAGTTTGTATTTTTTAGGGCACATGTACAATAGATGATGCAGTTACTTCGACACCCAGTTCCGTTTCTGGACACAAAGAAAAAGAAATATGCAATATACTTTTCTTAGTTGGATCGGACTGGTCTACCTGCACCGATGAAGTTAACTATGCGATTACCTACAAAGGTGAGCCGGAGACAGGTCGGGCAATATCGCGTAAAAGCATTGCCGCCTTTATAGCTGAGATTGTTCGCAATCCTGAATTACATAAAAAAGAAAACCTGGGCATTAGTAAGCCATAATTAATTGGATTGGGTGATGGTTATGGACCATAAATTTGACACACGGGCTTTACATGTCCTAATGCAGGGAATAAGTGTTGCCAACTTGCGGAGGTTGACAACACTTTGTGAACTTATTCATCTATCTAATAAGGTTCTCTTGCAGTCCGGCTAGTATATCCTCGTTATCATACAGACTGAATTAGACAGTTATTATTTGGGATTTACCCGGTTTCCCATTCTCCTGAAGACACTAATAGTAAATAGAACGACTTATTCTCTGGAAGCTAAATATTTGAGATGTGCAGTGCCCCGGTTTGCTACTGAAATTAAAAGGCCCTTTAAAGTTTTGCCATCTTCCGTTAATTCATACTCAACCGTAACCAGTTTTGTATTTGTTACGTAACGGACAACCATTTTACTTTCCAGCAGTTCCTGTAATTCTCTGGATAGTAGCCTTGGTGATATCCCCTCAACACCTCTCATCAAGTCCATAAAACGGGTTTTACCGTTGTTCAATAGAAAAGTGATAATTTGCATCTTCCATTTGCCCGATAGTAGCTGCATTGTTTCTCCCACCATTATTAAAGAGATAAGTTCACTACAATTTCTATTGATATAGTTCTTTGTTTTTTTAGTTCCCATTGTCTCAGTTATTTACTACCGGTACCTTATGAATAACACCTATTAATACAGAGGCTATAAACAAAATGAATTTACTCAACCATTGAGTGCCCGTGCCTCTATAATCTTAAAGTAACCGATACGTTCTTTTATTAACCATTTTCCATTTTGGCACACATATTTGTCATCATATTTAACACTGTAATCTGTGATATTATCTTTTCCTTCGGACTCTCTTATCATTTTGAGTTGAGAAAAAGAAACACCTGTTGCAGTATCTCCGTCTATCTTTACGATATGCAGCCCATTCAATGTAAAATAAGTTTTCACCTGAGATGCATGTCCGGCAAATTCTTTTCCAAGGTTCTCTGTCCCTGAAACATTTGCCGCTAAAAAATCGCCGATATAAACCTTATATGTAGCGTCGGGTGTAAATAGCTGCATTTGTTCCGAAATCTTTTTTTCATCGCCTAAATATGCATAAGCGTCTATTAAATCCCTTAATTCTTCTTTGGCCTTCAAAACTTCTGCTGTCATAATTGATTGTTTAATATTGAAAAATCCTTTTATTCTTCTCAACAGTTAATTTGGGCAGCTGGCTATCACGCAAGAAAATAATTTTGTTTCTATGCAGCGCTGTAAGCCAGGCCGACCCAAACGTTTTCTCTGAAGGCAAAATTAGAGTACATTTGTTTACAATTTATTAGCTGTTACCTAAAGGTTAGCGGGTAATATTTAAATAACTAACTAATGAAAAAAGAAAACAGAAAGTCAGCTAAAGAGTTTACTGAAGAATGCACGGCGCTTCTATCATCTGTGGCTGATGCTTTATATGCTATTGGTGGCAAATGGAAACTGATGATCATTATTGCAATGGCCAGAGGCAATAAAAGATTTACAGAACTTCAAAAGCAGGTAACGGGAATTTCCGCGAGAGTCCTCTCCAGTGAACTTAAGGAACTTGAGTTGAATGGATTCATTGTAAAAAAGGTATCGGTTGGGTACCCTGTAACTATTGAATATGAACTGCTCCCTTATAGCCATACGCTTGAGGAAGTTGTTGGGGCTCTGAGCAGATGGGGTATCCAGCACCGCGATAAAATAAGACGCGATATGACATCCGCTGGACCTTCTGAGAAACCGAACAAGCTCCCGAAAGTGAAATAAATATAATGGTTAATCAGGAGAGGGCTACCTTATGCCAAATAACAACTAACTCCAAAACGAAAAGGAATCAGTCCCTTCCGCCTTGTTTTTCATATATGTCAATCTTTTGAAGCTGCGATGATATCTATTCTTCGTAAACCGAAGCAGACCATTAATCACCTTCTCGGAATACTTATAACTCCCGTTTATTCGCGGAAGCACTTTCATTAAAATAATCTCATCCAAACAGGTTAATACCCACTCATTGTTCCCTTTATTCGCATTTAATTTAGCATTATGTGCACAGTAAATAAGCGCATCATCCCGCACACGGTAACCAAATCGATAAGGCGATTCAGACAATATGGTATCAATAGCATAAAGCTCTGCGACGATAAAGTCCCCATTCAGCGGGAACGAAAGGTACGCTTCCCTCCCCTGCAGAAAATCACCAAACAGGTAGTCATTATCCAGCGGAACATCCGGAAAGTCCAGCTCTGTGCCAGGGGCTTTGATCCCTCCATAGAAGTCTATGCCGTTCAGTTCTATTACCATCGTCCTATCGAGAGCATTCATACTGAATGGATGCCTGGATTCATCCACATTAGCAGTGCCGATAACGATCAGATTGGGCGGGAACATAATCCCATTGCTTAGGAAGAACTGCTTGAGATCGTGATTAATGCTAAGTTCAAGCCGCTTCCATATACCCGGGTCACTTTCCAGAAGAGTTTTTAATTTGACTCCACTGATGAATGGATCTGAAACGAGCTTCCCATTTATAAACTGACGGCTTTCCAATATTGACAGGAAATCGGCAAAGTAATCTTCCATCCTCGCAAGATTCATTTCATCGAGACATAGAATGAAAGGGACTTCAGGATGCCGCCACGCTTTTATCAGAAAATGAAGAAACGGAGTAATTTGGAATATATCGTAGCTGTTAGTCCAGCCCAATATCTCCTTGTTGTCGTGCCAACTGGGTTGGACAGCTAGTAGTTGAAAATTACCCGGTTTCCTATTTTCCTGAAGATGGCTAGGGCAGGTTTGATACGCCAATGCTCTTGCAAACCTCGATTTTCCCGATCCACAGACCCCTCTTATCAGTAGAAAAGGTTTTGTTTTTACCGCCATCAATAGCTGGCGGTATGGATGATCAAAATCTACTTGAGCAGGGAAAGACGCATCTAATCTAATCCCCGAATTGTTGCTTTTTGTCTTAGCCTTTTTAGCGCTCGTTCTTTTATTCGCAATAGCTTCATCTTCTTCATGCGCAGGAATGTCAGATACATCTTCCATTGCTTCATCTTCAAGTTTGTACATCCTCCTGTAGCGCCGTATAGCCTCTAGCCTACTAGTTCCTTGTGATACTACTGTTTCCATGATTTTCGTTTTTTAACATATAACATGATTCAACTAAACGGGTAAGATCTTCGCAGAAAATAATGTTGAAGGCGGAATTACAGTCATTGTCATTACATGCCATCAGGAGAAGCGTCTTAATGTGTTCTCTGAATTCCGGTAAAGGATAAGAATAAAGGAAATCGTTGATTACATTCATTGGTGTAGCAATTTCCTCTTTTGTAAGTGTGAGCGGCTTTTGGTGCCATTCTGGTAAGCTGTTCATAGTATATTTATTGATTTAATTAAAAAGTGCTGGTATGGGAAGTTGCTTGCAGAGGCACACTCCCCTATTCTGATAATTTATTCCCTTATTTCGCAGGGAATGTGAATCGTAAAGCTTGTGATGCCGTCATGGCTCGTAACCTTGATATTACCACCTAGCGCTTCGGCATATACTTCGCATAGATATAGTCCTATTCCGTATCCGGCGTCGGTGTCGCCGTTATAATATATATTCATCAGCCTTTTAATTTCCCGTGCTGAAATTGTTTCACCAGAGCTAACTACCGAGAAGGATACATGATCATTTGAGCCTGTAGCAATTAACTGAATATCCTCGCCTTTACCATATCTATAAGCATTATTAAGGAAGTTTTGAATTACTTGTCCTAGTTGAACCCTATCGGTAACAATAGTTTTATCGTGCAATTCATTCAACTCGATAAGCAGATTTTTACCAAATCGTTCATTCAAAACATGATAAGGAATGGTACATTCATCTATAAACTCCAATACTTTGAAAGGCGTTTCCTTTGGTCTGAACGAAAAATATTCTTCCCTGAAATGCACGGTATTGATCATGTTTTTTAAAACAACCCTGCTGTTGAAAAGAATGGATTTCAGCGTTGTGAGATAAAACGCTACATCTGGCTTGTTGGCAAAGAAGGAATCCGTTTTGTCAATTAACGATTCCACAGCCAGTGACGCGCCTTCAAGTTGTGACTTGATTTCATTTGCAAATAGTGCGAGGAACCGTTCGATGGATATCTCCTCCCTGGCTGTATTGTGCACAAGTAAAAATGCCGCCTCTATTAATCTTCTGTATTCTGTATCAACTATTTCGTGACACTCCCTTTTAAAATAGGAATCAGATCTGGATATAACCTCAAGCAATTTGCCGATACGGTCCGTTTCCTCCCGTATATCAGAGCAGTCAAAAAAGTCGTTAAAGACCGACATCGGATTTATAATTTCTTCATCCGATAGACAGAACGGAAAGAATTTCTTTTTCTGAGTTAACGCTTCATTTGTTGTATTCATTGGATAAATATTTGTTAACAATACCTGGTTACAGGCATAAGGATTAAAGGCTGCGGAAAGCAAGTTCCACAGGCGTATCTATGATATGCCTTGATGTTTTGGTCTATCTGTAACGAATAATGCTGGAATAGCAAGCTGCTATGCCCCTAATTTGATTGTTCCCCTCAGTAATCTCATAAGACCATAAAGATGGTATTTACTGTGTGTAAAATGGACGACGTTGTCTTATTTGTATTGCAGCTAAATAAAACCCGGAATAGGAAGAGTAAGAAGAATTATGCAATACCTATTGGAGGAAGCGTTTGAAGTGCAGGGAATATAATAAGGGTTGGAACCCACCTGCATTGTCAATCCGGCTCTGACAAAGCCAACTACCTTTCGGTAGCCAAGCACAATGCATGAGTAGGCCCAACCCTTTTTATGTGGATTGAGCGTATTAACTTATGCCTCGTGCTTTAAACTGTCAGATTTGATTGCCGAGACTTCGTTAAACGCTTTACCTTCTTGTCATAAGTAGCGCAAAATAATGATTTCTTACCGAAAAGGTCAACTCATTATCATTAGCTATATACAAGTATGATAAATTATAAAAGCAAGTTAACGAAGAAATAAATACACGACAAAAAAATATTTACAAAGTATATGTATATACGTTAGATGTGTTTTTCATGTATGATCATATCGATTGCATCGTGATTTAAATACATCTAAAACATGAACTGGAAAAGGCTTGCAGCACCTTCCCTAAAAGGAAAATGTGCTGCAAGCCGAAAATTGGGACATCAATTTCCATCGGGAATTTATCATCCTAAGATGCTACCCAAATAGATACTATTGCTGTATTGTCCGTTGTTCTCTCCCCTGAATGCGATGTAAGTTTCTATTCTTTGCTGTTGCCACTCGTGGGGTAGTTTAAGTATTTCCTGACCAGCTCTCCTTTTTGCTCCACATAGATTATAAACAGCCTGTTTCAATGCTGGCGAGTATGCCAGTAACATCACATGGTCTGTACTGCGTGGATAACTGGTCGCTGGTGTCCAGGTGAATATCAACGTATCGCCTTGTAAGGATACAGAGGGATTGAGTCCATCTGTATTGATCGGCCCTTGGGCAAACCGAAGTTTACTGTAGTCTATTTCATAGTTGGGGTAACTACCAGTTATAGCGTTCGTTAACTGGTAAGCCACAGCTGCATTATAGGGTTTAGGCGTCTGGCCTTTTGCAGATTCGGAAAACCCTAACTTTACAAACAAAGAGCAGCGGCTCAGCAGTTCATTGATCATTCGCATTTTCTCCCTGCAGGCAAGCTGTTTTTCACTAGGCGGCTTTGTCGCTTTGCCCCGTCGCAAGCGGATAATGTATTGGCCATCCTGTTCATAACCTTCAAAATTGCCCATAGCTCCGGAAAAGCCGTTAAACAGCCCGTTCTTAAGTCGTGCCATAGTATTAAGATTTAAGTCCTCCCCCCTTCAGGGTCCTAACCGGGAGTTATTTTTTCTATTAAACTCGCAGGATCATTCCCCGAAAGGAGAAAGGATTGAGATACTACTGAATTTCTATATCACCCACATACCGGGAGTCTGAATTTACTTTTCCGTCAAAGCTGACAAAAAGGATCCATGCATGAACGGTATCGGTCGACCACTGGGCCGGGACTGTGAGGCTGTAACTCTGCGCCGATCTGGCGGCAACACCTGCCGCTGTCACATACGACTGCTTTAAAGGATTATAAAGCAATATAGTTAACAGGTCTGTGCCATTAGTACTGTCAACAACTGCGTTGTTCACCCAGGTGAAGTCAAGCTTGGCAGCTACTGTAGCGGCCATTGTAAATTCAGGCGGACCAAGCAGTCTACCTTTACCGATTACAACCTGTGGATAGTTAATTGCCAGTACCGGGTATACACCGGTAATAGCATTTTCAATATTGACCTTAAACGCAGCATTGTAGGGAGTCATTCCCTTTTGATATGCCTGAAAGCTGATTTTAATCAGATCACGAAGAGGATTCAGAAACTCGGTTATGAGTGTGAACGCAGTTCGTTGCTTCATCTGGCCTTCGGTTGCAGGTTTATTGCTTTTTGTTGTCCGGCTGCGCATTACAGAGATGCCCTTCCAGCTAGCACCTACTACGGTGCCTACCAGGCCGGAAAATGGGCCTAAGATGCCTTTGAGATACTTTCCCATAAAACAAGGGTTTTAATGTTAGGATGATTTGAAATTTGATTTAAAACGTAAGCCTATACGTGGGTTAACGCGGCTTGTGTGTTGTGGTGAGATTAGGTTAACTCATAGATTGTTCGCAGGCTAGTCGCAGGTTGGTCGTAGGCTGGTCGTAGGTTGATCGTTCGCGACCGATCAAAGAGCGATCAACCTATTATCAAGGTCCGATCTACTTTTCTTTCTTTCCGATATAAAGGTAAGGGGAAACTGGAATATAAGTTATAACATGGAAATATATTCCATATCTCCAAAGTTGCCTATCTACGACGACCAAAACATCTAATTATCAGAAGATTAGGACTGATTTTTTTTGTCATTATGAAAAAAAATCTTAGCTTAATAAAAGATTATACGAAAAACAATGCCCAGGTGGCGAAATTGGTAGGCGCGCTGTGCTTAGAACGCAGTGTCGTAAGACGTGCTGGTTCGAGTCCAGTCCTGGGCACGAAAAGGCTCTGTAAGTATTTATTTACAGAGCCTTTTTATTACCGTGATGTCAATATGCCCCGGCAATTCTTTACTTCCTTAAAAGTGAAAAAGCATGTGTCCAACTGTTATTTTTAAAAGCGTAGCGTATCCACAATAACGCAAATGACTCCATAAAGAACGATTCTGAAATATCGCCCAGATCAACTACATCCTTCCAGCCCCAGCTTTTAGCAATTTCGCCAACTTTGTCTTTGGCACTTTCATCATTTCCTGCCAGCATCAGGATCGGATTGCCTTCTTCTCTTTGAGGGTTCACCACTATATGCATACTTAGTGTGTTGAAAGCCTTAACCACTTTTGCCTGGGGCAAATGCTTCTGGATCTGTTCGCCAAGCGAATTGCCAACAGTTCCTGAAAAGCCCGGAGGAATACCGTTTGAAAGGTCGAGCGGATTGGTTGTATCAATAATAACCTTACCATCTAAATTTTCTTTGCCTGCCAGGTCAATGGCATTTATAGCGACATCACCAAAGGTTGAAATGAAAACCACTTCTCCAAATTTCGCTGCATCAGCAAAGGTTCCCAGCTTAACTGAAGTGTTTTTATCCATCCGGCTATGTCCTGATTTTTCATCCAGATTTAATTAAAGGCACTCAATTGGGAAGAAATATCAAGGATTACACATTCTTTTCTTATGAAGTACGTGAAGCTTTACACATTTCTAAAAAAGAAAGAAAGGTCATTGTAGAATGTCTTAAGAAAATTTCAAGCGAAATAGAACAGAGTATAGACAAGCATAGTAAAACACTGATAGTATCTTATATCGAATTGCTCCTCAATTACTGTATCCGTTTCTATGACCGGCAATTCATTACAAGAAGCCATTCCAACAAAGATGTCTTGATACGTTTTGAAAAATTATTGAGTGAATATTTTGAGTCCGGTGAAGCTCAATACTCGGGGCTGCCTTCTGTAGCCTGGTGTGCCGGGCAGCTATTCCTTTCTCCCCACTACTTTGGTGACCTCATTAAAAAAGAAACCGGTAGCACGGCATTGGATTACATCCAAACAAAACTCATCGATGAGGCTAAAACAAAGATATTCGATGCCTCAAAAACCATTGGTGACGTCGCAACCGAATTAGGATTTAAATATCCGCACCATTTTACCCGTTTGTTCAAACAGAAAACGGGTATGACGCCTAATGAATACCGGAATTCAAACTAATGAGAACAGGTGCCGGGGTGAGGATGTGCAAAAAATGAAAAAAAACGCAAATCAATGAATATGAAAGAAGCTAAAAATAATGTGCGGATAAGGTGTCTGTATTTCTTAGAAATACTTTATTGTAACATATCAACTATAACATCGTTAAATTTCCCTGAATAAATTCTAGCTTTAAACGAAGGCTTTCAATTAATCTGTCCGCCAGGAAATCGAGCATAGGATTAATATCCAAATCGGAACTTTGTATGTGAAATTTACTTATGTTTTAATATACCAAAAGAAGCTGTAAAGGATACGAAATTCCGAAAGAGATTTGATAATTATTCGTTCCTGGGTACGTAAAAGAAAAGGCTTAAGTCATTAGACTTAAGGCCTTTTAGTTTAAATTAATTTTTACTTTTTGAATGATAAGCTCAAATCATTGCAGAGCAATAGCTTATATGGTTCGATTCCTGTCAGCAACCGCCCGTGCGAGGGGCACGTTTATAAATCATTTTGCCATCTCGTTCTATATAGTCGCCCGCTACAATTGGATATGAGTACTTGGGCGCGTATGATACAAAATGGCTTCTTATAATTATTTTGTCGTTAACTTTCAGACTACGCAATTGCTGAAATTCGTTAGACTCTTCCGGCCCAAAACTAAGAATATAATCCTCCCCGTTAATCCTGGCCATCACTCCGAAACCCAATCGTGAACCTGGCGGAAGAGAAAGAGAGGTTACAACGGCTTCCATATTGGTAGAAGCACTTACCTGGCTCCTTATTTTAGCAGCACCGGCAAGCACTTTTTTACCTGCGGGAGACGCTTCCCATTTTTTGAACTTTATACCATCAGGGCTAGCCTCCCATTGTTTTCTCAATTCGGCTTTCCTTTCAGCAGAGAGCGGCTTTGGGGCCGATTTTTGAGACGGCTCATTTTTGATTTCGCGATTAGCAAATACTAGTCCGCTTACCACAACCAGTGGTAAGATCAGCGCATAAATAATTTTTTTCATGTGTTTTGTGGGTTTAGGTAACATAGATCTATCTCCTGATAAATCAGATCCGCTTAAGGCATTTCTTTTATTTTTCATATCCTTTTAAAGTTAGTGCAACAAAAATACTTCGATTCATTTCAGCGTAAGGGATTTGGATTGTAAATAATAGTGTAAACTTTGTAAATAATCTCTTGACATTATGCTTGTTAGAAGAAATTCCGCCCATAAAACGCAAGCAAATGGGCGGATTATTAGGACCACCTGAAATGATACTCAGTTTTGCAGGAGACCAACTGGAATTCCAGCAAAACAATGCAGGAGAACAAACATTTAAAATAATCATTATATTTGCCACCATGATAAGCACCCATAACAATTATTATAAGTAGAGTAAACTGATGAAAAAATTTGACCCGATAATTGAAAAATATAAAAACAAAGGCGTAAGCGCTGAAAATATTGAGTACGCAATTGATTCAGTTAAAGACGGCACCAAACGAGAGCTCATTCTTGAAAACCTGACTGCAGATTATAGAGGAATGAATGCAGGGGACGCGACACGTTTATTGGAAGAATTATTTGTCGCAAATGGAGGTGAGTTCAAAAAAGAAAACAGAGGCGGGTATTTTACGGGTGCTTTCTTGCTATTGATAGGACTCGCTTGTGGCTATTATATTTTCCATGTATTTACCTATGGAGGTGTTTTGATAAGACCTATACTTGTTTCTCTGCTTGCCATTTTGGGAACATTAGGCGGGATAGCTTCAATAATATTAGCACTTCTTGGAGCATACCGGGAAGATGATGATTTATCTGATGAATAAATAAACTGCGTAAACTTTGGCCAGACAAAACAGGCATGAAACGCGTATGCCATTTAGGTCAAGCAAGTGAGATATTCTGCGGTCCATTATAATCTAAATGGATTCGAAGTTCACATTCTAACCAACGCATTGTTTTCCAGGCACTCTACAAAAATAAATCATTAAAATTATGACAGGACAGAATAAGGTAAATGCAGACACAAGACTGGGCTCAATGATACTTGACCAGTTTATTATGACAATGATTGCGATGATATTTTCTATCCCCATAATGATAAAAATTTCTTCAAGTGCTTTCAACGTTTCGCACGAACAGACTGAAATGGACTTTGGTGGACCATTGCTTTATGTATCGCTTTTAGGGTTTGCCATTTATTTCTGTAAAGACACTATTAACGGACGAAGTATTGGAAAACGAATGACAAAAACGCAAGTAGTTGATAATACAACAGGGCAAGTCGCATCACCTTTAAAATGTTTTGTAAGAAATATACTTTGCCTGATTTGGCCAATAGAAGTTATTGTAACATTAATAAATCCAGGCAGACGACTTGGAGACCAAATAGCGGGAACCAAGGTTGTTTTCTACGATCCAACAAATGTAGAGCAACCAAAATTTGACATCAAAAAAGGGCTTGTGCCACTTGCAATTGCATATGGAATAATGCTTTTGCTTATGCTTCCATTTTTTCAAGCATTCAAGCCGACATTTATAAAAGTGAAATATGTTGAAAGCAGTTACAACGACACAGAAAGTAAATCGTTAGAAAAATTATTTGCCGATAGTCTTGGACAAAATATTTCAGCAAGCGTTAAGGTGTTTGATAAAATAGAAAACCAAAATGTGAAATACATTTCTGTAATCTATATGCTGAAAGAAAACTATTTGGAAGACGAAACACAATCAAAGCAACTCAAACAAATCACAAACAAACTTTTGTATTCAATACATCCCAAAGAAAGTTTTACGGGACAAGCAAAATATGTTTTTAAAACAAGTGGAAGTATGCAGATCACAAGTGATCAAATTGGAACGATAATAAATAACGAAACAAAATAAGAATAAGACCAAACGTTCCTCCCTTGTGTCTATTCTATTTTCCATGCATTTACCTATGGAGGTACTTGGCAAGACCTAACTGATATACAAAATCAAAAGGGGGTAATATTCATCATACTACCCTCTTTTGATTTTGAACGTATATAAGGATTAGAAGTTAACCCATGCAATATACGCTTGCTTATCTCTGCCTTTTCTTTCAATCATCATAGTTGCAAAAGATTTACCATCCTCAGATGCAGTGTTCATCTCCAGCTGGCAGAACCTGTTCTCATCTTTACGACCAGGATCTCCGAAGAGGTATGATTTAACCACTTTTGAGCCATCAAAGTAAGCATATACTGTGTTGGTAAGACTGATACGACCCATATTTTTATTATCCTTAGTAGTTTCCTTTTCACTCTCGGTATTCCTAACATTTTCGTTATAGATGACATATTCTTTGTCATTCACAAACATGTAGTCATAAGAGTAGAAACCTGACAGGTTATTATAGCTATATCCCCGCCCCCTGAAGTTCCAGTTTGACATTTTACGGCTATAGACATCAAACATGTCCAATGTGGCCTCTGTAGTCTGGTCTTTGGCAATAGCGTAACTACGCAGTTCCTTACCACTCTGGTCCACATTCACGATACCCATCGAGCCCAGGTCTGTATAGAAATGGGTAGTGGTACGGGTGCTCATACGACCATTGGTGTATGATGTATATGTATTTGTAACACTATAGTTATCCATCTCTTCAAACAGATACGTAATTGTATTATCATCGTTCAGCTTAAAGTCCTGGATGATACCAAGGTATTTACGTTTTGCCTTCAGGTGTTCATCTACATAAGCGGTTAACTTCGGATGTTCTACGAAATATTTATTCTTCAGTTCCAATGAAAACGGATCGAAGATGTTCATCTGTAGTACATAACCTGTAGATTTTTTTCCTTTGTCCATGGTCGGCATACGTTTCACGCTTTCAGCTTCGATTGCAGCAAGCATATACAATTGCTTGTTAGCCTGACTATACTTCATTACGGTCTCTACATTCCTGTAGTCATCAGTATAGTCCAGCATCTTGTACTGGAATCCTTTTTTACCGTTTTGCATACGGCCGACGAGAATGCGGGATTCTTCACCACCGGAGGACTTTGTATTAAATGCATAGCTGCCGATAAACACAAATTCGTCCTTGTTCACATACATGTCCAGGAGACTGAGATACTTGTACTTATTTTCCGGAGATTCAAAGTATGAGCGATTAATCTCCTTATGCTCCGGACTATAATGTATCACTTCCACTCTGGCGTTACGATCGGAGGTCCTGGTGTTAAAGATGCCCACAGCATAATAGTCGGAATAAGGATCTTTGCTTACAGAAAAATTGGGCACATAGGAGATCCCTCCGAATGCCATTCCATAATCCTTCCCCATGGTACGATCCACAGAACCAACCAAGTCTTCTTTTATTTTCTTACCCGACTTACCATCAAACACCATACGGTACAAGGTAGGACACTTCTTGATAGATTGCTGTATGAAAACCACCGCCTGGCCGTTGATTTCGTACACACCTTTGAGAGAAGCACTTCTCATTTTTTTTTGTTTCCAGGAATCGACTTTGTTATTCACGATTCCTTTGCTGCGATGTTTCTGGTCAAAGACGGTAACATCAATCCCTTTTTTGGGTGTAAAATGAAAAAACAGGGTGTTACCATTTTTCATGAGTACAATTCTGCTGGAACCACTTTCAGGTTCTTCAAATCCTGTGCTACGGGTATAGGTGGGTATTCCCGACTGTGCTGTTGCTGCAAAAAGTATAAGAAAGCAGCATAGCTTAGTCAGAATAAGCTTCTTAAACATAGGTATAAGTATTTAAACGCCGCAAAATTCGGCAAATATTTGATATATATATTAAAAATTTATACAATAGTATCCGTACGGGAAAATTCATTCGCAGGATTATAAAAATCCTATATTTAGTTCCGTAACCCATGTTAAGCCTTGTACTATATGAAATACATCTTTGCATTGATGCTTACAACTGCATCGTTAACCACTTACGCCCAGGACCGTCAACTGTTTAAAACACACAGTAAATCAATCCTTTATTACTTAGACATTCATGGTGAAGAAGGGAAAGTGTATGACATGGGATTATTCTACGATATAGCTGGCATTGGTAGTGCTATCAGGAATATTGACACCGTGCAGCAACAGCCCGACGGATCATACAGTGGGAGGCATTCGCATATACTCAGTGAAAAAGGGACGCTGTACCTGGTGATTACACGTAACAAGACCCGGAAGTTGCTGCTGGATACTGTCAGCGCCCGGGCGATGAACCATGACCTTAATAATGCCTATCACCTTGGTCAGTATAACGACATGAGTGTGCGGTTAAATGACGCGTTTCCATTGAACTATTTTTCCTTCCGTGGGGCGTTTTCTACATGGAATGCATTACCAACGGGTGCTAGAGAAATGGAGCATCAGTTGTTTCAGGAACGGACGGATCTTCGGTTTAAGGAGATCGAAGACAGTGTGACTGTTTTACACTCGGCATATGTGCGGCGGACCGACTATATCCTGGCTCATTTGAAGCAAATGGATTATACAGCGCTGAAGGACAGCTTATACCTCCTAGCCGTTGGGAGCCAGTATTATGCAACGGTGGTAACAGCCGTAGCATTACAACAGCCGGAGTATTACCTGCAGCTTGCGGAAGACAATCCTCACCAGCGTAAAGAACTCTACTTTTCTGTTATCAGTAATACAACTGCGGCCAACAGAATACGGCACGTGCAGGGGCATGACGAGGTGAAGAAAACGTTTATGAAAGAGAGAAAGAATAATCAATGGTTCCGTGTGTATGCATTGGGGATGTTTGCCGGTACGGTGACAGCGGTAACCTACATGGTGATGAAACTCTTATAAAAAAACCTGTGACACCAGTGAAAATGCTAAACGAAAAGAGGCTGCTCAAAATGAGACAGCCTCCTGTTATCAACTCGAACATAAATCATACCTCTTTCCTTTACCGAAAATCACCTAAACCATTTCCGATAGACGATGACCTTGTTTGTATTAATCAGAGATATTGTATGTTTTCTTTACCGATCTCAATCAGCGCTGGCAAGGTTCAAGCGTATCTCATTCTTCTCCGGTTGCAGACGGAACACTGCGCCATTGGTCGGTCTGGAGAAACTGCCTTTGCCTGCGGACACGTGATAATTAAATTTCTCAAAACTACCGTCTATTTGTCGCGCTGAGATACTTGTGAATGGCAGACTTGCGCCCGGCGCAGTCTCCAGGTCAAGGTACCAGTTAATAGATTGGTTGCCTGTTAGCTTTATAGAAACAGTTTTCTCCTTAAACGTCAGTTGTAAAGCACCGCCCTGGCTGAGCGGCCACGATACCAGCACAGTTTCCTTATCCAGGTTTCTGAATACGGGGTCCCCGCCTTTTAATATCACTTCCTGTCCGCGCACAGACGCCTTTACACGTAAGCCCGCCAGCTGCCCTGGTTTACTCCATAAATAACCGTCTACCACAGGCAGGGTAAAGAACGTACACTCGTTCGAGGTAGCTACCTGAGTAGTATAGATGTCTGGGATATTCTCATTGAAGAGATGGATGTCTCTGATACGAAGGCTGCTCTCCTCCCATAATATATTCATCCTGTAAAAGCGGCTGTTATACCATAAAGTCTTACGATCGCTTCCTTCCACATCCTTCGTCACTGAGAATGATGTAGGAGGCGTCACTTTATAATTTGCGCTGAACCATCTACCCGATTGCTCCATAGTCTCGAGTCTGATCCTGCCCTTGTCCCTAAGGCCTGCGATCAATGGCATCTGTATCTCAAAACCTTTAGCCATAGCGCCCCAGGTGAAGGAGTTCTCTTGTCCTGCCTGCGTATAGTTAAAGTTCAGGGAGGGATCTTCTGTGAAAGTTCTGAAGAACCAGTTGACCCAGCTTTCGCTACCCCCTGCCTCAGGATATACTGGTTCAAGGGTGATCACGCCCTGTCTTGACGAACTGATGCCCTGGTCGTATTGACGCACAGGATCACTTCCCAGCATTCTGAAAACCGGTACCGGGATCTGGCTGGCAGCGCTCTGCGCCGGCATATATGAGTTGATCCTACTGGGATAATAGGCCTGGTTCCAGTAACCTCCCCATAGCGTGTAGCCATCGGTGCCATATTGGTCTTTACAATTTGCAGAAGCTACAATCCTGTATTTGTCGTACAAGTATTGTAAAGTATGCGCATCAATAAACCAGGAGGCAACAGAACGCGGGTAATAGCCGAATATGCTTTTAAAATCTTCCATATACACATCTGCGATCTTTTCGCGTTCAGCAGGCGTATAACCGGTAGAAAAGCCTACATCCGCATGCCAGTCCCAGGGATAACGACCTCTCCATTTCAATCCGGCCTCTTCTATCAGCGGCTGGGGAAGTTCCCACCAGGCCCCTATCTCAAATGAATCTTTGGGCAGGCTTCTCAGCAGGTCCTGGTAACGCTGATCCATCAGGGCATCGTATTGCAACAGGAACGTACCTGTGAGGTGGTATGTCCTCATGATGTTTACCTGCTTTACCACGGTCTGATAAAGCACATCTTTTGTGATTTGCGGATCCCTTGGTTCCAGCAGGCGAATAAAATTTACAATATTGACAATCTTCGGTTCCTGACCTGCGGCTGTACTGGGGACAGCTGTCATGCCTATAACGGCTAGCAGCAACAGTATTACTTTTGTTCTGATCATATGTGATATAAGTAGTTGGTGGATTTTAAAACGGGTTACCAGCCTGGATTTTGTTCAAGGGTCTTTCCGTTAGCGGTGTAAAAAGCTACTTCCTTTGTTGGCAGTGGCTGCAGGTAATCTTTCGCCGGATCGAATTTCCTGTCTTTCTCCGCGATAAGAAATCCATTTGCATCGACCTTTGATAAATAGACCGGATCACTGTAAGGCGCCCTGGTGGCCCAATCAGTGCCAGAGATCTTAATACCTTTTATATCCTGCAGTAATTCCGTTTCTGCTGTTTTCCATCGACGGATATCATCATAACGGAATCCCTCTAACGCGAGTTCTACGGTACGTTCCCTGCGTAGTTCTGTACGCATGTCCAGGTGATTGCCGGCAACGAAAGCATTGGTGAGATGCGGCATATTTACCCTGTCCCGCAGCTTGTTTACAGACAGATCAAGGTCGTTGTCGCTGATAACGCCATTCTTTTCAAATACTGCTTCTGCATAGATCAACAGCACTTCTGCGTAGCGGATCAGGTGGCGATCAAAATCAAACAGGCTGGCATCGCCAAGGCGGCCGGAGTTGTTAGCTACAGGATCTTCTGACATATATTTATACAGGATATACCCTGTGTTAAAATTACGCTGTGGTTTATCCGGCCAGTTGGCCACCTTGGTTACCGGATAGAATACCCTGTTCGTTAATGTACCAGGAATGATCATGGTCATGGTCATACGCGGGTCCCTGTCCTGGTATTCTGAAGTGAAAGTACTATAGCCATGAAAGACCGTACCGCTGGCTGTGATGGGCAATCCGTTTTTATCAAGGTACATGTCTGCCAGTTTACGTGTTGGATTATAACCATCCTGGTCGTACATATAGGGCGCATCCTGTCCCAGGATGTTGCGGGCGAACCGCCGGTCCAGTATAGACTCTCTGGAATCATCACCAGGCTCCAGGAAAAGGTAACGATAGCTTTGTACCCCACTACCGGTATACAACTCGTAAACACCACCATTGATCACTTCACCGGCGCTGGCTATAGCCTTATCCAGGTATTGGGCAGCGCCTGTTTCCCCACGAAACTTCTCCCAGGTACCTTCAAAAAGAGCGACCCTGGCAGATAATGCAAGGGCTGCACCTTTGCTTATCCTGCCAATGTCCGGAGATGAGAGATCAGATTGTAAAGGCAGATCTTCTTTTGCTTCGTCCAGGTCTTTCAGGATCATGTCGGTTGTTGCCATACGGCTGGCGCGCGGTGTAAACAATTCAGCGTCGCCGGTTGACAATACTTTGGTAATAAGAGGAACGCCACCATATATTCTCAGCAATTTCCAGTAATACCAGGCCCTGAAAAATTTTGCTTCCGCTACATATCTTTTTATATCCGCATCCTGAGTTCCGGCGCCTTTTTCGATGATCTTATTGGCAGACCTTATATATCCATAGCTGGTGTTCCACTGGCCCGATGACTCTGAAGGCTGAAGGTTACCATTACTAACTGAATTGGGTACATTAAAGGCGATATCCGATTCCGTATCTTCTTCACCGAACCTGTCCAGACCATTATACAGGTTATTGGCAGCCAGTTTGAAGTCATTGCCCGTTTTCCAGAAAGTTGCATCTGTGATACTGTCCTGCGATACCAGATTCAGGTCCTTGTTACAGCCCCAGCAAATGACAGCGAACAGGAACAGGTATATCTTATAGTGTGAAAGTTCAAATTTCATAATGCGCTTCATTAAAATTTTACATTTAAGCCCAGTGAATACACCTTATTGAAGGGATAGGTTCCCTCATTACGATATCCGTCTTCCGGGTCGAAATTCCCGCCCAAAGTGCCCTTTGAAAGCGTAAAAAGATCCTGCCCGCTGAAGTAGATGCGGGCCGATTTGATCCCGGCCTTTTTCAGGATACTTCCGGGAATGTTGTATCCCAGCGTGATCACCTTAAACCGCAGGTAAGCCACATTCTGCAGCGTAAGGGCGGAGGCGCGGTAGTTATAGTTCCTCACATCATCATATCCTAAATTGCCCGGCAGGTACCTGGGGTATTGGGCGTCCGGTCTTTCCGGCGACCATGTCTTGCCATAAAAGTATTCCAGGGAAGGCCAGAAGAACGTGTTAGGCTGGTTAATGGCGCCTTCATAGATGACGTTCCGTTTGCCAACACCCTGCAGGAAGATCTGCAGGTCAAAATTTTTGTAGCCTGCACTGAAATTGGCGGAATAAGTATAGCGGGGAGTAAGATTACCCAGGTAAACCATATCGCCAGACAAGCCTTTAGTTTTGTCACCAAATGCGGTCAGCTTCCCATCGCCATCCACATCCTTATACATTACATCCCCAATCGATATCCGGGAAGGGATGCCCTGGAGCTTCTTGTAATCGTTCAGCTGTTGCTCTGTTTTAATAATGCCCTCATACACATAACCGAAATAAGAATAAATAGGATATCCCTGTCTGAATTGGTTTAGTCCCTCGCCGTAGTTGTCCGTATTCCTCAACTCCACCAGTTTATTCTTACTATCGCTCAACTGCAGGGACACGCTGTACCTGAAATCATTTACCTGGTCCTTCCAGGTGATCATCATTTCAAAACCTTTGGTGTCTAGCTTACCCTGATTGGTGGAAGGTGGCGTAGCGCCGTACAACGCCGGTACAGCTACGTTTACGAGCATGTCGTTGTTGATCTTATTATAGTAATCAAAGGAAAAGGAAAGCCTCGACCGTAAGGCAGCAAGGTCAATACCGATATTCCGGGTTTCTATGGTTTCCCAGGTCCTGGTAGACGATGCAGGATTGGCATTGGCGCCCGGCAGGCCGGCATTGGGCGAGCCTATGGGATAATTGCCATTGATAGTGATAAGTGGGATATAATCGTATAGTCCCAATCCCCCTATGTCCTGGTTGCCCATTTTACCGTAGGACAATCTCAGCTTCAACAGGTCGAATACATTCATCCTTTTGATGAATCTTTCCTCTGACAGGTTGTAGGCCACAGCAGCTGAAGGGAATACAGCGCTCCAGCGCTTTTCCGGCGAAAACTTGGAGCTTCCGTCTGCACGGGCAGTAAAGTCGACGATCAGTTTTTCCCTGAAGGTATAGCTTAACCTGCCGAAGTAAGAGCCTAAGGCCTGGTTGTTCAGATACCCGGTAAAGTTTGCATAGGCAGCCTTGGTTCTATCTGCGAGGTTTAAGGTAAAGATGTCATTACTGATGAAATTATAACCATTGGTGGATTGTCCCTCACTCCTGGTTTGCTCCAGGGAGGCGCCGCCGGTAAAGTTAATGGCGTGATCCTGGCCGAATTTTTTATTGTAATCGAGGTAGGCCTGGTATAGCTTATTCAATAACTTATCATTGCTGTAATTCGCAGAATTTGGGGTATTACGCACGTCCTGTATGCCTCCCTCCCAGTTATGGCGGGTAATGGTGCGATTGATCGTGCTGCCATTCTGGTAATCCATCCTTACCGCCGCCTGTCCGGTGAGCTTAAGACCAGGAATAACGGTATAGTCTATTTTAACATTTGCACCGAATCTGGATACGTTGCTCAATTGCCGGCCTCCTTCCTCCAGGTATTGTGCGGGACCTTCATAACCCTGGTAGCCGTAGAACTGTCCAACCTTATTGTAAACAGGCTGATACGGGAATTGCCTTGTCACATTAGTTAAGGCGCTTCCCAGCAAAGTAGGCGTAACCACTGCCCTGTTGTCAAAATAAGAACGTGTTTCCACAGCAAAATGATCATTGAAACGAAGGTCATAATTGAGACGGAGATTATACCCGTTTGATTTATTTTCTCCGAATCGCACGATGCCATTATCGCGGTTGTAGCCGGCAGACAACAGATAACTGTTATTCTCTCCGCCACCGGAAACATTGATATTGTGCAATTGCTGCGTGGAGTTTTTGTAAATCACCTTATTCCAGTCGGTATAGCCGTAGAAACCGGGATAATTCGTCACACCATAATTCCAACCCGTGGGATCTGGCGGCGCATTGGCAGCAATTTTATCAAATACTTCCTGGGAAAAGCCATTTATACCAACGTTGCGCAGTCCCTCATCCATAAATCTTGCAAATTCCATGGTATTCTGCATTTTCCTCAGATAGGTAGGCGTTTTGTAGCCGACATTGGCGGTATAGGTGACAACAGGAGGACCTTTCTTACCACGTTTGGTAGTTACAATGATCACGCCGTTGGCCGCCCTTGCTCCATAAATGGCAGCAGCAGCGTCCTTTAAAACGGTTACTTCTGCAATGTCATTGGTATTGATGGTATTGATATCACCGGGAATACCATCAATCAGCACTAAGGGAGCATTACCATTCACAGATGAATAACCTCTTACCTGGAAGCCATAGGTGGTGCTGCCTGGCTGACCGCTTGCCTTGGTGATAGTAAGACCTGGTATGGTACCCTGCAAGGCGTCGTAACTGTTGTTTAGCGGTCTGCTTTCAAACACATCAGATTTTACGGTAGAGATAGCCCCAGTGATGGCTCCTTTTGTTCTCGTTCCATAACCGACCACCACCACCGCGTCCAGCTTGGCATCTGTTCGGACCAGCTTTATCTGCAGTGTCGTCTGATTACCTACTGTTACTTTCTGCGGCTGGAAGCCAACATAAGACACTACAAGTACTGCATTGCTTCCCGGTACATCGAGAGAAAAGAAACCCTTTTCGTCTGTACTGACGCCTATGGCGGTTCCCTCAACAACTACAGATGCACCTATTAAAGGCTCAGTATTGGTTTCATCTGTGACGGTACCGCTTATTCTCAGCCGCTGTTCCCTGAGATCATTGTTATTGTTCTCAGGCTGAGGAGCCGGGCGCGCCATGATCAGCACTGTTTTGTTTGAAATGGAATAGCTGACCGGCTGGTCTTTGAAACACCTGTCCAGCACTTCCCGCAGATTGGCGTTCTTTATTCTTAAGGTAACTGGTTTGACATTTTTAATTACCTCGTTGTTGTAGAGGAAATCGTAATCTGTTTGCTTTCTGAGTTCGGCAATCACTTCTGAGAACCTGGCATTGTTAACGTTAACAGAGATCTTTTGTGCAAACGTCTCTGCCTTTAACTGAATGACAGCTACAACTATTAAAATGGCGGTTAGCTTCATTTTTAAATGGAAATTAGACCAGGCATGAGAATGCCTCCTGAACAGTAATTCAGTGAATTTTTTATACATTTGGTTGTCAGGTTTTTGTTAATGTTTTGATACAGCGTTAATCAGGATGCCTGGCATATAACCAGGGACGCTTCCGACGTTCCTGGTTTTCCCGGCTATCCGACGTGGAAATGTGTTAGTTCTGTTTTTTCAATATTGTTTCGTTTTTAG
The DNA here is from genome assembly GCF_900102545.1 of Chitinophaga filiformis. Lineage (GTDB taxonomy): Bacteria > Bacteroidota > Bacteroidia > Chitinophagales > Chitinophagaceae > Chitinophaga > Chitinophaga filiformis. The sequence goes on from NZ_FNBN01000011.1 coordinate 172,246, forward strand.
GTGATTTATTAATTGTTGCGGTATTCAAATTTGAATTTCATAGATGATCATTACTTCCCCTGTGTTGTCACGATCACTTTCCCGGGAAAGAGCTCAAAATGCACATGCCCGATCCGTTCCAGGTTTGTAAGTATTTCCGGCATATAGGAAGCCCGTGAAAAAGTACCGCCAAATCTTTCATTGCTCAATGGGCCCTTGTATTCGATATCTACATCGTACCACCTGCTTATTATTTTCATAATGCTTGTTATATCCTGGTCGTCAAACAGGAAATAACCGTTCTTCCAGGAAATGGCATCTTCCGCATGTACAGGCAGGATATCCAGTTGTTTGCCAGAATGCATGGTCCTCGCTTGTTGTCCGGGCTTCAGCACACCCGCAATACCTGATGTTGTATTGGTTACTTTCACACTACCGGTTAACAAGGTGGTGCTGATATCGGGATCATCCGGATAGGCTTTCACATTGAAATGGGTACCCAATACAGTGATCTCCTGTTTGGTGGTATGCACTCTAAACGGCAGTCCTTCCTGCTGAGCCACTTCAAAATAGGCTTCACCATTTACCGTTACGCTCCGCTCCTTTCCATTAAAGGCAACCGGATAAGTGATAGAAGATGCTGCATTAAGCCAGACCTGTGTACCGTCAGATAATGTAAGATGATATTGCCCGCCCCTGGGAGAAGATAAGGTATTCAGCGTAGGAGCCGTAACTGCCTGTTTTTGAGGATGGCCATATACCAGTTCACCATCTCCCGTTTTGTTGATAGCAACCGACGCATCTTCCGCCAGTTTCCCGTTTTGCGCATCCGTTAATATAATCTGCTGACCATTGGATAAAGTCAGCGTAGCCCGGTTGCCACCCGGCTTAAATTCATCCGCCTGGTTCCTTGTCGCAAGCATTTTCGTAGTGTCAGGCTTTCTACCTGAACCAACAACCAGGTAATACAGGGAGATCCCCAACAGCAAAAGTACTGCCGCTGCGGCAGCCAGCCGTTTCAACCGATGCCTGCGAACAGGCGCGGCATCCTGCAGGTGCAAAGATTGCCATACTTCGCTCTTAAGTGTCTCCAGCTCTTCGGCGGAGACATCCAGTGGCTCCGGACGCCATTGCAGGTAACAGGTTTCCAGTAAGGCCAGCTCCTCGTCTGTAATGACGCCCTTTTTATATTTCTCCAGTAGTTCCTTAATCTCCGGTGCTTGCATAGAAAATATTCCGTGTTGTTATTGTATAGACAGGGAACAAGGGGGTAAGGGGGGTAAAAAAATAAAAATTATTTTAGCGGGGTAATTATTATAATTACAGTCAGATAGTACTACCGAATGCCAAGGGGGTTATATTTACAAGCAGGTGCCGGATTGATACCAATAAACCATTATATAGTTTTAAATAGCTAAATCTTCCATTTCCACGAGATGAGAGTAATCATGGCTGAATATGATAGCATGAACGATTTCGAATTGGTTAATTTGATCAAGTCCGGCAATAAACATGCTTTCGCCGAAATATATGAACGTTATTTTGACGTGCTCTATTTACACGCCTATCACCGGTTACGGGACAAGGATGAAGCCAAAGATCTTGTTCAGGAATTATTCTCTTATCTATGGAGCCACCGGGAAAGTCTTCATCTAACTTCCAATTTCTCTAACTACCTCTACACATCTGTAAGAAATAGAGTACTGAATATCCTTGCTCATAAATACGTTGAAGACAAGTTCCTCTCATCGCTGCACCATGCTGAGAGCAATGTGGAAGCCATTACTGATCACCTGGCACGGGAACGTCAGCTGGCCATGATCATAGAAAAGGAGATACAATCGTTACCCCCCAGGATGCGGCACGTATTTGAGTTAAGCCGGAAGGCAAACCTGTCGTATAAGGAGATAGCGGCAAGACTGGAGTTAAGCGAGCAGTCTGTAAGGAGTCATGTAAAGGGAGCCTTAAGGTTGTTACGGACGAGGTTGGGCCTGTGGATATATTTATCTGTGATTATCAGCACCACACCTGTTACAGCATCCGGTGCTGATATGAGATTGCCATCCTATATGAATATTACTAATTTGAGCTTACACCCCTTCCCTTTTCTATTCTTCTTCATCTGAATCCGGCTCATCAAATTCATCAGAAAGGATTACACACTCGATGTATAGTGTGCCAATATACTGCTTGAATTTCTTCCGCATCAGGTCGAAAATTTCAGCTGGTGCTTTGTCCTTTTTATAGTACAGTCTGAATGTGTCTATCGGGATATCTAGTTCCGCAGCGATATCCGTATCGGTCAAAGTTTTACCCGCATCTTGCGCCCGCTCTATTAGTCTGTCGATAGTTGCAGGAAATACCTCACGTACATTCTCTTTTTTTTTCCTCATTTTCAACGGTTTGCTTAGAATTTCGAACACTCAGAATATCAGCTCGCATCGCCTTACTGATATGTCAGCTTCGCCGTTAAAAGTAATTAAAACCGCGAAAAATGCAGCCGAAATTTTCAAGAACGGTATTTATGAACGCTTCAGGCCCTCGTTTGCTACCCTTGCTGAGAAATTGATACCCTTCAAGAGCCTTTTACCTGCCACTTCACTTATCCGAATAGGTGGGTCGCAGTCACCATTCCAAAATATAAAATAATAAGACAATCAGGCACATAAAAAGTCGCACAGCAAGTTCGTTATGAAAAACCACCTGTTTTTTAACTAAAGTTAAAAAACAAAGAATTGAAAGCAGGCATGAAGGATAAGCGGTTATAAATGCATGGTTTTATAGTTAAAACTTATTCCCTATATTGCCGTATAATCGAACCCAATGTCCCTATTTAGCAGATTTTTCGGAAAAAAAGATACCCCCATCCAGGAAGAAAATCCGTTACCGTGGATAGCGCCTGAAGACAATCCCTGGCAAATAAAACTATTAGATCTGCGGCCTGTTGCTGATACAATGCTCTCTACGTCAAAAGATCCCCAGATGGCGCAGAATGCGGTTTCTTATAGCTCGGAAGATGGTATTGTATTTCTCGGGCAAGCGCCGTTAATACCGGTGGACATGCCGGCAAATCTTACATTTCCGGTAGATGAACAGTTATATCCAGGCGTGTTGTTTACTCCGGAGGTCATGGAACACAAATGGGCTATTTACTTCCATGATGACAAGCTGATATTTGTGAGAAGCTGGACGCGTCAGGTACACGTGATTGCCCATACCAGACAGGAAAACGGGGTTCTTATTGTCGAAAAGATACGGGGTAGCTTTAACGAAGAAAAGCCCGCACATACCCTATCGATCGTGCAATTTCTGATGACAGGCTATGTGCGGAACCAGATCGTCCCTGCTCCTTTGCCGGAAGACATGAAAGATAGTACACGTGCGGCAGCGATGTGGAGCTTTTCGATGTTTGGCAAGGTGGCGAAGATCGGTGTGTTTGATGAGCAATTCAGGGCACAATCTGAAGTACCTATACGTTCGCATACAATGCTTCATATAGCCACTGCAAGAGGCGATCTGGCAGCTATTAACGATCTCCACCGGAAAGGTTACAATCTGAATGCATGTGCCGGCGACGGCTTGACGGTGCTCCATTGGAGTTCGGCCGCCGATGATACAGCAGTCATGGAGCATTTACTGTCATTAGGCGCTAACCCTGATGCCCGTTCCGTAGAAGGTGCGACTACATTGATGAATGCCGTGCAATCTGACAGACTGGATGTATTGCAAATATTGATAAAAGCGGGTGCGGATATAAATGCACAGGATAATCGTGGATTCACCGCCTTGCATCGTGCAGCTGAAATGGGACATCTGGAAGTAGCTAAAGCACTGCTGGCTGCAGGTGCAGATAAGCATGTCGTTGCACAGGGCCATACGCCCATTTCACTGGCAGAAGCCCGTCAGGTGACGGCGATGATACAACTATTGAAATAAATGAATCAGGAAGCCGGAGATCGTATTTCCGGCTTGTTTGCTTTACTCTTTTCTGAGTCGTGCGAACCTATGATTTGCTGTAAGTATGTGCTGTAATTCCTCCCGGAAAAGCCTTAACATCGACCAATTTCAGATCCAGCGGCTGTGCAACACCATTGAAGATCGCCTGCCCCTCTCCCAACACCACAGGATGAGTCACCAAAACGTATTCGTCTATAAGACCTGTCGCTATCAGATTCCGCATAAATCCGGCTCCCCCGAGCGCACAGATGGGTTTTCCCGGCTCTGATTTGAGCTTCTTTATCTCTTCAGCAAGATCTCCGTTGAAAACCTGTGCCTCAGCCCAGGAAGTTGCGGCGGGCACACTGGGTAAATCGATGCCTTTAAATCCTTTTTGGGTAAAGAGTGCCTTGGGGATCTCGTTCATCGGCGCGGCAAAAGGCCCGGTTGCAGTCGGCCAGTAAGGAGCCATCATCTCAAACGACTTACGGCCCATGATAATCAGGCCTGCTTCCCGCATTTGCCCGACAACCCAGTCCCGCGAGGTTTCATCCGAGGATCTGAAGATCCAATCGTTCTCCCCATTGGGACCACCAACAAAACCGTCGACAGACATCGACATCTTCATAATTAGCTTGCGCATAGTTCAATAATTTGTTTCTCAAAACTAAGGCGCTATGGTTGAATGGAGAGCTGCCAAATGAGACATTCTAAGGGGGGAATTGCGACTGGTTTGCGAGGTAGATGAAAAATTACATTGATCATGCTATCTTTAACAGGTATGCGTACTCGGAAACTATTTTTTTGCATTGTATTATTTGTGGCCGGCGTCATATCCAAAAGCATGGCACAACAACCATCCATATTCCTTGCTGACCCGACGATCTTTACAGACAAGGGGAAGTATTATCTATATGGAACAGGGAGTAATCAGGGTTTTCCCGTTTATGAATCGGATAACCTGGAAAGTTGGAAACCAGCGGCGGAAATAACCGGAAACCTTGCATTAAAACGCGGTGACGCTTTTGGTTCAGGTGGTTTCTGGGCGCCACAGGTCATTGCTTATAAAGGCAGCTATTACATGGCATATACTGCGGATGAACATATAGCAATTGCAAAGGCATCCAGCCCGGCAGGGCCATTCAAACAGGATACACTGAGGACAATTAGCGGTACCGGTAAGCAAATCGACCCATTCATCTTTTTTGACGATGATGGGAAAATATACCTCTATCATGTCAAATTGCAGAACGGTAACCGGATCTTTGTGGCGGAAATGAAATCTGATCTATCCGATGTAATTGCTGGTACAGAAAAAGAATGCATATCAGGTACAGACAAATGGGAGAATACTGCAGGATCAGATTGGCCTGTAACTGAGGGCCCCACGGTGTTAAAGTATAAAAACACCTACTACCTGATTTATTCTGCAAATGACTTTCGGAACAAAGATTATGCAGTGGGATATGCCACTTCCGAATCTCCAATGGGTCCCTGGAAGAAGTACGAAGGTAACCCTATTATTAGCCGACAGAACATTGGAAATAATGGGAGCGGTCACGGAGACGTGTTCTTTGATAGAAAGAACAATATGCACTATGTATTACATACGCATCGTTCCGACGAGAAAGTATCGCCCCGTGCCACGGGCTTTTTAAGATTAACATTCAAACCTGAGAAGACAAGAGCAGCTGTCCTGAAGGCAGACGCAGCCTCATTTAAATGGCTGCAGGCAAAGGAGCACTAAGGGAGCCAGGATATTAGTTTATCAGACAAGAAAGAACGAATTGCCCTTTATAAAGCCTTCTAGCACGCTATATTTCCCCTTTTCCGGGGATTGTCCTGCGTCCGGATATAAGTTATATTAGTAACGACAGCTTATTTTTTCATCCAAACAAAGCCATCATGAAAAAGGAAACTAAAAAATTAAAGCTGAATAAAATAACTATTGCAAGACTGAGTAGCAATGTGCAAACAGAGCAGAAAAAAGCACCTACGATAGGAGATTGGACTTGTGCCTTTACAGTCAGAACCTGTGCTTCTGTCGAGTTTACATGCTGATTTTGTTCAGCCGGGTCGTTCAGACCTATTACATAGCGGCAAGCTCCAAGGCACGCCGCTATGTCTTTTCAAGAGGGTTATGTATAAACGAAGATCATTGTAACAATTATATGCCGCTATTTGACTGCAGCTGGTGCTGGCTGCCGTGTAGTAGTAGGTCCCTCTACAACAAGCATCCCGTCCTTTAATATCTTCATCCGGTCAATAAATACTACACGTTTTTCACCTGTTGCCGATGTCCTGGCGTGATATACACAATACATTTCCTTCCCATCTGGTGAGTAAGTGATGCTATTATGTCCCGTACCGGTTACCACGCCGCCTTTCTCAACGTTTTTCTGCAATACCGGATTATTAGCGGCCTTGGTAAACGGGCCCAGCGGATGTTTTGAAGTAGCATATCCTACTGCGTAATTTTTGCCACCAAAGTAGTTGGCAGAATACATCATATAATACGTAGAGCCCTTTTTGAAAGCGACGGAGCCTTCTGTCCAACGGCGGTTCACTTCTTTAGAGGTAACGGAGCGACTTTCCCATTCAGCCTGCTTATCGCTCATTTTAACCGGGGGACGTAATAACAGTACAGGCTCGCCCATGACGCCGCTGAAATCAGGTTTAAGCTCAACACCGTAAACCCAGCTCTCCTCTATAGCGTCAAACCATCCCTTTTGCTTTGCCCAGGTAGCCACTTCGCTCTCTACGGCATGCTTGTAGCAACAGCGGGAATAATACAGGTAAACCCTGCCATTGTCAAAAAGTACGTTGGCATCAATAGTGGGATAGCCGGGGTCAAAAATAGGCTTGTTATTGAGGTCAATGAACGGGCCTGTGGGATTGTCTGCCACTGCCACACCGATACGAAAATTTTCGACTTCTTTATTGGGATTCGTACCCCATTGCGCACTGTAGAACAAGTAGAACTTACCATTATATTCGTATACTTCAGGCGCCCAATATGCACCATTCCATGCGGCAGTTGAATCACTCCAGCCGTTCTTGTTAGCGGCATAATATACCTGGCCTTCATCTTTCCAATTCACCAGATCAGTGGAGGAATAAGCCGCAAATCCATTTCTGGCGACACCGCCCGTTCCGTACATATAATACTTGTCGTCTTTCATTTGCAGCACATACGGATCTGCCAATTCTACCGCCAACGGATTCTGATATGTCAGTTCTGTGCCTGGCTTGTTGGTCTGCGCATATAATCCGGTAATATTCGCCATTATCGTCAGGAGGAAAAGACAGATCAAAATGGTTATTTTTTGTCTCATTATTTGATATGTATTTAAGAAAAATGGGTTATGAACTTATATTATGATAATACTACCGTCTCAAACCAATATTTGAAAAAATGGTGGATCTTTTCATTGGTTCTGCTAAGCGCGTCAGGTTTCTGTATAAATGAACTGGCGCCCAATGTGTAACATTCCCTGGCGATCTTAGGATCATTTGAGTCCGATATTATAACTACCGGCAGATGCCGGTAATCCATATTCGCTTTCAATTGTTTCAATACTTCCCGTCCGTCAATGGGCGTGATGTTAAGGTTGATCAGTATCACAGCGGGGTATGACAGGTTTGAAAGCCGGCATTGATCCAGGTAAGCAAATAGGCCTTTGCTATTATTCACGAATTCAAGATGCGCCTGGTATTGCTGTTCCTCAAAAACAGTACTGGTTATAAATCGATCGTCCGGATCGTTTTCCAGCATTAAAATCACAGGTAGAAAGATGTCCGACATTGGCTGAAAAGTTATAATGAATATAACCGTTTGGGTAATTTAAGCTAATAACTTTCGCTATTAACCCTTTAAACGGTTCAAAACAAATGCGGCACTAAGTTATAAAATCAATTTTGTATAAACTCAAGCCAGATAGGATGGTTAATTCAGGAGAAAGAGACAGACTAATTGGTCCCGTTTCTCTTTAAACCTAATAATCAGAATTATCTGACATGACTCACTAGTGCTTATATCAACTCATTAAAGTTAATTATAATAGTTTACTATCTACCATGAAGGAACCATTGAGTTTCAGAAGTTTAGCACTAACTTTTTTTGCTGTTCTGGAAAAAAATGTTAGTTTAAGGGACGATTAACGTAATCAATTGCCCAGATGGCGAAATTGGTAGACGCACTGTGTTTAGGTCTCAGCGCTCGCAAGGGTGTGCTGGTTCGAATCCAGTTCTGGGCACAAAAAATGCACGACCCGCTCTAAGGGCGGGTCGTGCATTTTCATACCATTTAACTCTATTGTAAGTACTCACCTTCAATTTCAAACCAGCTTAGATTAAACCACAGTTCCGGATCAAGTTGAAAACCTCCGCAAATGAAAAGCCATCCAGCATATTAATAATTAATCTTTCATTTTATAGCACGTTTAGTTTAATCCATTCATTCAGCGGGATAAACGGCTCTGTTGAAATTTCTTTAGCCATTTGAATTTGGGTGTCTGCATTTGGCCCCATATATGTATAAGACTCAAAATAAGCCAACAACTGGGCTACTGCTGTTGCTCCTTCAAAGAAACTGGAAAACACTTCTGCTGGAACTTGATTAAAAACGTATTCTTTTCCGTTAGCTTTGAAAGCGTTCAAAATATCATTAAAACTATTCAACTCGGTCGCCAGAGATAAATAGCATCCTTTCCCTACCTTTTCGGGATTTAAAAAAACTCCTGCAACTACTTTTCCCAAATCACTAATGTCTGCCATGTGGATTACTTTCTTAGTTGGGTCGATGGGTAGAGTCCAGCCGATAGAACCATCTTGTTGCTGCTGTGGCGCCAATTCTCCTGTGAAGTTTTGAAAGTAACAAGGTGGCTGAACGAATGTATAATTTGCAAATCCTGCTTTTTTTACTAAATCATCAACTTTTGCTTTTCCTGTAAATTGAGGAACATCAAACCTACCGTTACTAATTTTTTCAACATTTGGTAAAGTAGACCAAACGAAGTGATTTACATTAGCTTTTTTTGCTGCTTCAACAGCTATATTTCCTTGTGCTAATTCATCTGCACCCTCCCAAAAATTAGTCACCACAAATACACCATGAGCATCTTTGAAGGCATTGGTTAATGATTCAGGGTCCGTTAAGTCACCTTGTACCACTTCATCAGCCTTGCCTTGATAATTATTCGGGTTTCGGGTAATTGCTCTAACTTTGAAAGCCCCCTCCTTAATTAGAGCATTTACCACTCCTTTTCCTTGTAGACCAGTCGCACCAACGATCGCAATTATTTTCTTTTCCATCTTGAATGTTTCTTGAAGATTAATAATGACACAAAGATGGAAGTAATGCATCCCATTCTCCTATATGGTAGTTTAAGAAAGAACCTTAATGTAGATTAAGATTTGGCGATCTTATTCCGGATGATACTAAGGAACTCTGGTGTTACACCCAGGTAGGAGGCAATCTGAACGTTAGAGATCCGATTAAAGAAGTCAGGATACCTCTTTAGAAAATCGCGATAACGCTCCTCTGCGGTCGAACTAATATTCTGCAGGATTCTACGTTGAGCGCTTACCAGTGCATTTTCTGTAAGAACCCTGAAGATTCGGTTGAATTTTGGGTTATCGTCGAAGAGTTTGAGCTGATCCTCCTTTTTTAATTGAAGGACAACTGAATTCTCTAAAGCTTCTATGTACAGTCGACTCGGTTCCTCTGAATAGAAGCTGCCAATATCAGCAATCCACCAATTCTCAATAGCAAATTGTAGATTATGTTCTTTACCTTTTTCGTCCACCATGTACATTCTAAAACAGCCCTCAACTACGAACGTGTGGTGTTTACATATATCGCCTTCCTGAAGGATGAATTGCCTTCGTTTAACTCTTCGCTCCTTGAAAGCTTCTTCCACGATAGACTTTTCTTCTTCATTTAAAGGAAGAAGATTTTCGAAATAGCTTATTAATGGTTTTGGTGTCATTTTTCAAATTCGCTGCAACACCTCAATATACGTAACTTTATTCCAATGGGACTGATAATCAATTAAAATATAAATAAATTACTATGTAAGTTTTCAATAACAAAGAGGTACGTCCGTATTAATGGGATCTTACTTTGGCAGAGATCAGGTTCAGGAGAACTCAATGACCATTATTAGCAGTTGAAGTCAATGAGAAAAGTGAAATAATCGGTAACAATGAACACATTGCATAACTTATCCGGCAATATTTCTGATAGCGCTTACATTATATCATAAACTTATATTATATTTACAATATATAGTATATGACAACTAACCTGTTTTGGGGGCTAATAGTACCGTGACAATAAGCATTTTAAAAATAACCTGGATATCAATTTAACACCCGCAAATTCAAAACATGCCAAGAACTCTTTCTGAAGAAGAAAAAGATGAACTAAGACTGTCATTTTCCCAGCCTGGTTTTTCACTGGAAGCCGCCATTATAAAACTGATGCGTAAAGGCTTTGAAGAAACCACTGCAAGAACCTTAATCACAACTGAATTCCGCGATTACAAAAAGAATTTGTTTCACAAAATAGTGAGAAAAAAAGAACACGAAGAGGCTAAACATTTCCTCTCTATTGTAATCGGTATGGTTTCTATAGTAGGGCCTATTTTTAGCATTGAATCATTGCTATGGTATGTAGTAGCTATTATAATTGCAGGCCTGGCAGGTTTTTGGGCGTATAAACCGAAACCTATTGCTGGTCTATTGGGAAGTATCATCATGCCCGTTGTTTACCCGTTTGCCCATGCCGCCTATTTTTCCGGAAGAACAAGTTATTTCAACATCGAAATGATCATTCCTATGATTATGGCAGTAGTTCCTGCTGTGATTGTGTATTTTATTGTATCGGCAATTGTATATACCAATACTAAAACCATTAAATAAAAGTCATGTATATTTTTAACCAGGAAAAGAAAAGGCTGGAGCCTACAGAAACAAAGTGTCAATATTGTGGAGTAGAACATTCTATCCATATGGAACATAATCATTTTATCCCTTTATATAAAGAAGCCGACAGAACAAATATCATTGTGTATCGTTCCGTTAAATTCAAAAAGATCCCCGTCGGCATACCAAGATGTAAAAGTTGCCTACTCATACACCTGCGTGCTGAGACAAAAGCTGCACGCATTGCATGGGGCGTAGCTGTGTCGATAGTTGTATTGACTTTTCTGATATGGGGTCTTTGGGGTATCTTCTCCATTTTTGCAGGCATTTTTATTGGCTTTGGAGGAGCTGATTTTCTCCAGGACAAACTGGTTAGAGACAAAGGAATTTATACGAAGTTAGAGGGCGCAAAACAAAATGAAGCAGTACAGGATTTGATTATAAGCGGCTGGTCGTTTAGTCAGCCAACAGCATAACATATAGAGAGGCTTTCAGCAGATTAAATTCGTTTATCCATAAATTCATAACAACAATGGGGAGAAAAGGCAATTAGCTTTTTCTCCCCATTTAGCTTCGGTATGCGTGCCAGAGATTATGTCTGACGACCAGTTACCGACAATTCCATATGCTTTCTGATTAAAGATGTAATTTATCTTTCTTCGCTATCAGTTCTGCTATAGACTCCTGGTACATTTCGTCTGGTACACAACAGTCTACCGGACATGCAACTGCACATTGAGGTTCCTCATGAAATCCCTGACACTCTGTACATTTATCTGAAACGATATAATACAGCTCGTTAGACAGGGGAGCATTGCGCTTGCTGGCATCAATAATAGACCCGTCCTTCAACACAAAATTACCTTTAGCCGTTGTGCCGTCAGCTATTGCCCACTCTACGCCACCTTCATAGATGGCGTTATTCGGACATTCGGATTCACAAGCTCCACAGAAAATACATTCATCTGTAATTTTAATAGCCATAATTAATTAAAATTTGGAAGCTGTCTATGCTTCATTAAACAATAATAACCAATAGGTGATAAAATTAGTAGAAATATAGTTTATTACCTGAAAAACCTCTGAATATTTGTGTTTATTTACTGGTATATAGATGTCCGCGTCATTGTAAATCTGCGTTCCCCGAGCCAACCGTTTAATACTTGAGTTGCATTCTTCATCGATCGCTAACACTGGCCAACTTACCAGTTTTAAGTTTTACCAATATCATTGCAAGCATAAAAACTACCAAACCTATAAGATATAGCCCTAAAATAAAACTAAGGATGTAGCTTACATTTTGGCGAAATGAAAAGAAAGAAAAAACAAATGTAGGAATTTTCCAAAAGGCCAAATACAGACCGAAAATGATTATTATAAACCCCGGTAGCTTTATCAGCCAATTGATTTTTTTTCCATCCCCGGCGAATATACCCATCATCTTTGACAGCAACGTAAGAACAAGAAACATTGAAATCAATAATGTCAAAGCAAATGATAGAATATCATTGTCAATCAGCATATTATTTGTCCTCATCACGAATTCATTAGCTGCACTCAAACCAAACATTGTCTTGATGGCGACTGAAATGTAACTAAGCATTTCTACTGTGGACTGAAAAATATTCCCAGGTCCTTTTAGGGCACATAGACTTAATAGTAAGACCAATAACCAAACCAGGGAAGGTATAAGGCGAAAAAGCAATTGCTTTGTTCTGGACATATTCAAAAAAGAAAATGGTAATTCTTCTTTAGCAATGCTTCCCAAATCCTCCTTTAACATTCCCAATGGTTTAATATAAGCTCCTAATGGCAACCAGCCTAATTGATATATTATACCATTAATTTCCTTTTTGAGTAAAGAAAAGCCGGGATTTAAGAAAATTGAAAACTCTGTGATCTTAACCTTCCACATTTTACAAAGCCATACGTAAATAAAGTTGCTAAGCGATATAGCCAAGAAAATCAATACACCTAAACAAAAGGCATTATAGCTAAAGTGCGGCATAAGACTAATAGTCAATTTATTGGGAGAAATGTTTACAGACTCCTTGCTCAAAGGAGCTTCAAATATACAATATTTTGCATATAAAAGATTGCCTTATGTCCGATACATGTTTACAGCTCATTCAGCTTTTCTGTACTATCTCCTTCGGATTTAAAAACGCCATCTGTAGATTCATAAACTGTAAATGTACGCCCACCTGGTAATGAGAATTCCCAGCTTGAAGGACGAATCTTCACCGTAGTACCTGTAATGAAAGTCAATCCCCATCTTTCAATATTTTGCGACAGTTGCAATTGCTGCTCATTATCAGCACCAATAAACACACCCCATGCCGGCCAGCCTTTAATATCCTGTGTACCCTCTAATGTGCCTTGCCAGCTATTGTACATATCATGACTGTAAATAAATGTATCCCGCAGGATAAATTGACCAACACGAGTCGGCTTCGCAAAAACAATCATATCTATTGAACCGAAAGTTATCTCCCTGGGACTCTCTGGTATAATGGCATCATACTGCAGGAAAATCTTACTGCCTGACGGTAAATGTATGTCTGCTATAGTAAGCGTATCCTTCAGCTTAATAATCCGCCTGCTATATTTACGCTCCGATTTCCAGCTTTCCATCCCATCATATACTTTATAACCACATAGGTATAAAAGCGGCAGCGCGCACAAAATCGTCATCAACAATAGAAACCGGAATGCCTTCTTATACCAAAAAAGTAGGGTGAGTATAGCAAATGTGATGGTTATTGCAATGATAAAAGGCAAATACATCATAAAGATCAGGAACAAGAATTCCCAGAGGTTAATATCCATAAGCAATAAGAATTGGGTTAAACTTTCAGGAACGCTCAATTTCGCAAGAAAGAATGATATCTATACATTTTGTTTGCTACCGGAAAATCTGAATACTCAATATTTTGACCCAAATAGCTAATAAATACAGTTTTATGGATTAAAATTCACTGAGCAATGTATGAGTATGACAATGTAATAACTACACAATCATGACAGCCCTGGAAAATCCCCGGCCATTCACATCTTGTGTCACGTCACGAAAATGCTGCTCCTCTCCCGCCAGGAATCTTTCTTCTTCTACTCACAAAAAAACGCCCGGCAGATAACAGATCTACCGGACGCTCCTATAAATAACATTTGCTTTCTTATCTCACTACGCTCACCTGCTGGGAGTCAAATGTTTTTCCATTCCCCGTTTGCAGGATGTAAACATCCGGTTTCAGCCCTTCCACATTAATGGTTGCGCGGGAAGTACCAGCCGGGAACAACTGTCTTTGCAGTAAATTTCCCATTTTATCACTGAGCCTTACTTCGCGGATATCCCATCCATCACTGGCAGCTTGTTTTTTCGCAGCACCAGATGTAGCTGCTGTACTTACTACCAGTGTGCTCGACGCCGGGTTAGGCGATACTACTACTTTGGCGGAGCCTGATACACTTGTAGCGCACCGTATTATGTGGAAGTCCGTGCTGCTGCTTTCCGAACCACAGCTATTAGAGATGGTAGCCATGATCGTATATGATCCTACGCCGAATTTATGGGAGATTTCTGCCGTTGTAGCCGAAATGGTATGCCAGGTTCCATCACCCGATGTCCAGGTCCAGGTATAGGACCCGCTGTTGGCCGGAACTGCCGTGAAGGTACTCGGCTGAACAATGTTGCCCGGCTGGCAGTATACGTCATCATCAATACCGAAAGGAACCGGTGCTGTTCCGCTATACGCAATGGATTTGCTAACAGTCAGGCTTCCACAGGGGGCGCTGATATGAGCCGTAAGCGTTACATTTCCATTCACCGTAAGCGTAGTAGCATCACCGGTAGTACTTCCCAGACTTCCATTGTCGCCAGCATTAAGGCTCCAGATAACGGTGGCGCCACAAGGTAAGGCCCCATTAAAGCTATAGTTGCCAACCACGCCACCACATAATTGTGCAGGACCTCCAATAGTGGCAGAAAGCGGAGACACCTGAACAATAGCGGTATCTGTTTCATAACTCAACGCATCCCTGTGTACCGTTACGCTTACAGGAGAAGGTGCTACACTGCTACATGGATCGGCCGAAAGAGTAATGGCGGTAAGGTTCGTTACAGTGACCGATTCCGGCGCGGCTTGACCGTTATACACCCAACCGTTAGGCACAGGTCCTAAATGCCATACATAAGATGTAATGCCGCCAACTGAATTTACATCCGTAACTTGAAACAGTCGTGAAAGCGGCTGGCCACATTCTTTTGTCAGACTGGTAGGCGACAGCGTAAACCGGGGCGGTATTTCCGTAATAGTGATCTCGCCGATGGCCGCCAGCGTGTACATATTACCGGCACCACCCCAGGACAGTATGGCTAAATAATTGAAATCCTGGTCCGCATTGAATTCGCAAAATATCTGCTCATCCTGCGAGTCATTCAGAGAAACCGTATTCCTGGAATCAAGTAGCATTGAGCCCCAAAACGACTGCCTGATGGCATCACAAGCAGTGGGCGTGCCGCTTACCGGCGTAGGTAAAGAGGTATAGGTAGCAAATGAAAGTTGTGGAATACCAGTAGTGGCCTGGTTCGCCGCTTTCCAGGCACGCCCGCTGATCCTATACAGATAACCGCTTTTAAAAGGATATTCAATAGCATACGAGGCGCCTAACTTCGTCGCGGAGGTACTACCATTCTGACATTTTAGTAAGAGTGTGTTATTAAATATGCCAGCGCCGCCGTACACCGGATAATGTTTATATCCATCTATCGATACCGGTGTGCTGGTATTAAATACATTGCAATCATTAGTTAAACCAGTATTGGCATAATGAATGGTCTGAGAGAAGGTATGTAACGACAGTAACATACCTCCCACAAGGGAAAGGAACTTGGTTCTCATAATAATACAGGGTTTTGGATTAAATTGTGTACTGCATGATATGCTGTTGGATAAAGTGTCTGTTAATGTTATGCATAACGGGTAACATTCCAAATGTAGGACTAAATTTAATACATTGCAAGTGGGCGGTGAACGAACGAATATATCAAACACTAAGACAATTACTTAATGTAGAAAATATTTTACAAATATTATTTGGGTTAAAAACACACCAGTTCTGAGTAATAGAAAAAGCGCTGTAAATCAAACATTACAGCGCTTTTTCTATTACGGTAGTAACGCTAATCGCGCTACATCGGTTTCTTATTGTACTTTCATAAACTGAAAATATCTCGTTTTACCAGATCTTCTTCTCATTTCTACAAAATACACACCGCCTGGCAGGGTTGACACATTGATGTTGATCTTTTCCTGTCTGCCGGTATTGTTCATCACCAGTACACTTATACCTAAACTGTTGAAGACAGTAATCGTGGAAACCTGGTCAAGTCGATTTTCGTCCTGGACATAGAGCGTTGAGCTTACAGGATTAGGATACCAGCGGTAATCAGCACTTACTGACGGAGCTTCAGGTGTGGCTGTAGGCACATTAATCCTTAAAGCAATTGTATTGCTTATAGCCATACAACCTGCATCCGTCTTGCCTATACATCTGATCTTATCGCCGCTTTTAGCCAGTACGTAGTTTAACGCAGCCCCAACAGCTCCACTGATGTCCTGCCAGCTGTGCAAACGAGTGCTGTCCTGCCATTGATATTGTAAATCCGTACTCCAATAGTTGGTCGTAGCTGTCAAATGGCTCTTAAGTCCGCCGATAACTACGGTATCGCCAGAAACCCTGATATCGGGTGTGCTTATGGTCATTCTAATTATCCCGCTGCTTGCCTGAGGCTGGCGACGACAGACAGAAGGACTGGTAAGCACACACTGAACGATATCCTTGTCTCGCAGCGTCGAACTGGAGAACGTCTTTGCGTTTGTACCAGTAGCAATCCCGTTAACCATCCACTGATAGTTGTTTACAGGACCGGCATTCTCCGGAATTGCCAGAAACGACACATTAGCTCCGTTACAAGCGGTAGGAGTTGCGGTCCATATGCTAACGGACGGCGCACTCGTATCCTTTAAGGCCAGTGTAAGAATATTACTCCGGGCAGGGTTGGGATATGCACAGGTGGCAGCGCTTTTCATCAATACCTGCACGTAGTCATTTTTTCTGAGGCGTGAGCTGGTAAATGTCACGCTATCAACTCCCTGAGATATATTATTTACCCTCCAGTCATACACCGGCAGGCTGCCCGGATTCCTGGGCGTTGCTGTAAATGTAATGGGTGTTCCCAGACAGGCCTCGAGGTCGGATACGCTTATCTGTACGGAAGCAGTATCACCATTTACATGCACGGTTATAGTACTACTGGTATCGCTGTATTCGTGACCGCAAATATCACTATACATGGCAATCACCCGCACCTGGTCCAGATCCTGCAGCGTATCGAATGAACGTGTATCATCCAAAAAGTAACCGGTATTCACTCCATTGATCTGCCACTGCCAACGGAAGTAATGGTTATAGCCGGCAGAGCCGATAGTGTCGGTTGCGACAAAGGTTACCCTTCTCCCAAGACAGAAAGTGGTGTCGGTAGCCGTAACAATTAAACCGGGACTGGGAGTATAGTTTAATTGCAGTACAAAAGTGCTGCTGTAACGTCCATCAACTATGCACCGGTATTTATAGCCGTTCCAGGAGACAGGTGTACTATCGAATTGCAGTGTATTTGTAGTTTCACCGGATAAGTTGGCGCTACTAACGACATTGGTAAAACCACTGCCGGTATCCTGCTGCCATTTATAAGTCCCTCCGCTGATATCGGACACCAGCGTGCTGCCACCTTGCCTGCTGGTACACATAGGCGTGATGACCGGAACATTGACGGTATTCTTATACACGATGACTGATTGGGCATCATAAAGGGATGACGCAGCAAAGTCAGGTTTGCCATCTCCATCAAAATCCGCCGCAGCAACTGCCTGGGCAAAGATATGGGTGGAGTTGTCGCCAGGTCCATATACCAGGCTGTCTAGTTTTGGAGTACCTGGCAGGGAAATGTTCTTTTCCATGATGATTTCGCGGGATCTTCCCACAGCGGCAGCAATTATATCAGGTCTGACACTTCCGCTGAAGTTTGACACGCATCCTCCATTGCCAAGCGCATCTTGCAGCGGCATGACAACAGGAGGCAAAAAGGAAAAGCTCCCTATGTTTCGAAGTACGCAGATATTATCGTCATTGCAAATAACAATATCCGATATGCCGTCCATATCGAAATCCACGATTGAAATAAAGCTGGCTGCGAAACTGATTCCCGGCACGCTTATTCTGACGAATGAAGCGAAAGAAATATTTCCCCGGGTGCTGGTATTGTGAAACAATAAAATACTACCGGGGGTGACGTCCATGGGGCAGGCAATAATATCTTTCAACCCGTCGCCGTCCAGGTCACCGGCAGCAATCCCGGCAACCGTTTCCGCAGCAGCATCGTAATTTTGTGTAGCACCAAAGGACAGGGAGCCCGGCACGCTTGTATTCCTCATTACGCATATGCGATATTCTTCGAAAGACGTCACCGCAATATCATTTTTCCCATCGTTGTCCAGATCCGTAATTACTGCTTTCTGGGTGCCTCTTCCTGCGGGAACCAGGTATTCCTTTTCAAAGGAAACAAGACCCGGACTGCTTGCATTCCGATACACTTTTATAAACTTCTCATTCGTTGGCATCACAACGTCGGGACGCCCGTCGCCGTCCAGGTCATTTAACGCAAAACCGCCGAACGTAGGAAAGTAAATATAACCGACATTCACTCTTCGGGCAAAGGAAAGCCGTCCTCCTGTGGTTGTATTACGGTAAACCGCCAGCGAATCGCCCTGTCCTGCTCCTACATGTACAACAAGGTCAGGTTTTCCGTCACCGTCGATGTCTTTTCCCTGCAAGTCAGAAGGGATTCCCGCCCCTTTATTTAGAATAAGACCCTCGGTAAAGGAATTAGGTGTAAAATTTTCGGTGCTGTCAGTAAACGGCACACTGAACGGCGATGGGGATTCTCCCAAAAGGCCATTGTCTTTGTTAAGCACCTGAATAGTACCCAGGCTTGCCCCAACAGGCACCGTACATATAATTTGCCCGGGAGAAACCGACTGTAGCTTCGCCGGAACCGTTCCAAAGAAAACGCTGTTTTGTGAAGCGTTTGCACTAAATCCGCTGCCGGTGATTGTTACGGTGGTTCCTATTATGCCCGCTGAGGGACTAACGCTCTGGATTATCGGAGGCAGTGAAACTGGTGGCGGATTATACGTGAATTCGCCAACCGGAATGCGGCCATAGAGCTGCTTCAACGTGATGGTTCCTGTCGCGCCGCCGGCAACAACAGCCGTAATCACGGTGTCTGACAAAACAGTAAAGGATACCGCAGGTGTACCACCAAACGAAACACCCGATACATTGGAAAATTTCGAACCAAATATCGTTACGAACGTGCCCTCACTGCCTGATTTTGGATAATAGGAAGTGGCTTTGGCGAGGCCCCCTGCATAAAACTGCGGGTATCTTGTAAGGGTGTCGGAAATACCTCCGGCTGAAACGATCAATTGCAATGTATCAACACTCCTGGAGATATCGTGTGTATAGGATGTGTTATAGCTCGTGCTTATCAATGATCCATTGACCAGCCATTGGTATTGATATCCTGTTTTGGAATAATTCAACAACTGAACGTCGCCAGCTTTATACATTCCGCTTGTATCTGTTTTAAAATAAGCCGCAGGTATTAGGCTTCCTCCTCCGTTCGTCGTCATTTCCAGGAATCCATGGCCGCCACCTGCCCACAGCTGCGATGCAGAAAGGCACTGCAGGTCATAATGGGAATAACCGAGATAAGTGAAATTGTTTTCCCTTGAGATCGGTTCCCAGGTTACGCCACTGTTTGTTGTTTTATAAACCTTGTAAGGAGCTACCAACGCATAACCGGTATTTACGTCGGTAAACCGCATCTTATCACAATTGAAGGGAGTGGCGTCAACGTCGTTTTGAAGGGTCCATTGCTGGCCTCCGTTTGTTGTTTTATAAAAGTAGCGGTATTCCCCGCTATACATGCTTAGCCACCCGACGTTGGCGTCCAGGAAATACGCATACGTCAGCACGCCCGTCTGGGGCAATGTTATGCGCAGCCATGACGCTCCGCCGTCGATGGTCTTTAATAACCTGTTTGCTTTATAATCTGTACTTATAGCAATTACATTATTGTTATCAACCGCCTCGAGATGGTCAAAATAGGTGCCAGGGCCAACTGTCTGTACAGACCAGTTCATTCCTTTGTCTGTCGTCTTCAGAATACGGTCTGCGTCGACCGCATAGCCAATATTATCATTTTGAGGGAAAACAATGTCTTTTATCCCGGTCCTCAGTTGGAAAGGGTCATACTGTGAATGGAATACCAGCCTAAAAGAATTTCCGCCGTCGACAGAATATAAAATAGATGGCACCAGGCCATAATCACCATATACGATAAGTGTGTTCTTATCAAAGGCCTTCACGCCCCCGATACCAAACCCGAAGGTTATATTGATGTTCGTATAGTTACCATAACTGACGTTGTTGGTGGTAATAATTTTTTTTGTATACGTTCTGCCGCTGTCAGTCGTATAGCCGATCCAATTCGTGAAAGCCACATATCCTTCATTCGGCGAATAAAAGCTTACTTTCTTAATATCGTTATCTTCATCAGCATCCAGGTACATCTGCCGCATCTGCGCCAAAGCAGGCGAAAGTGAAAAAATATAAATGGTAATAAAGGATAAGAAGCCTTTGAAGGCTTTTTTCAGGTAGGGATGCTGCATTAATGTGTGTTTAGTTGGCAATATAGGGTGTATTGTATTCAATTATTTTACCGCAAAAGCTGATTGAATTGGATAGTGTTATATCAGAGATATATAGGTACTGTTATATTTTACCCTTGTGGAGTTCTTCGAATTGTACTTTTGTCAAGCCCCAATGTCTGCTAAATATGTATAATAATTTAGTTTCCTTAACTGTCAGGTCAATAATATTACAATATTCTAATGTTTGATGTAATGCTTTATCTCTATTTTCTTCTGAAAAACAATCTCTAAATATGTCATACCATTCTAAAACTGTTTTAGATAGTTCTTCTTGTGAAAGGAATTCAGTAGTAACCTTTTCTTTGTGGTTTTCTAAATCAATTCCGCAATTTCTTGCAAAGTTCTTCAAAATATCAACAACATTTTCTGTTGACCTGTCGTCGCAAGTTAATATGGCTGATAAAATAGTCAATGAAAATGCATCAGTTAAATCTTTGACTTCCTGCGGTGTTGCATTCAGATATTTTGCTCTGTTTATAAATGTGTTTCTGTATGCCGGGTCAAATGTTTCATAACACCTGACACATTCATAAACAAATCTTGTCTCTCTACTTGGTATAATTGGAATCAGAAAAAGTGTATCCCAAACTCTAAACTGTTTTAACAATAAGTCTTGTTGACATTCTGGACAACCTTTATTAATAATCTCTCCATTTTTTACATTCTCAATTATTTCTGTCGTCCCTTTTAATACTAACATTCCAGTGGTTTTAAAATTACAGCTGATAGCTCACAGTTCACCGCTATTATACGCTATTATTTAACAACAAGCAATTTTTACAACTGTTCTTTTAAAGCCCTGGATAACATATTAATTATCAATACTACCTGGTTTAACAATTTACCATCACCGGCATCCGGCAAATGCCGGATATACCACCTTCGACGTTTTTGTTTTCCTACAATCAGTCATTACAGTTTGTATATCACAATAGCAAAAAGTGTCATCATCAGGCTTTAAATAGCAGACCGATGATAATTTTTGCCCGCTCATCTATCAATTGCTGGAATTCTTTCTCAGACACCCGGAATAACTTTTTATAGAGGGGGGCCATGATTAGCGGATAGGACAAAAGGGAAAATAAGTTCATCAAAAAATGAATTGGATTCATCTTCTCAATAGTTCCCTTCTCCATTTCGTAAGCAGCTTCTTTTAAATAAGACTTTACTGGCTCCGATTGTATATTACTTATCAGCTTCTTACCGTAGGTGTTGATCTCAGTAATGAGAAATGTTTCCTGGTAGGGAAAACGAATCATATCCTTTTTGTTAGACAAAAATGTCTAAATAAAAACAGAATCTAATGAATCTCATACATTTATACTCCTTTTCTCAGGGATTCGCTATCAGGTGCAATCAGTAGTGGTACCGGTGACATTCAATACTAATAGCCACAGAAAGCTCACGAAGGCATAACCGCTACCGGGCACAAGGCAAAATGCCGGAGATAAAATCCCCGGCATTTTGCTTTCGCTACACCTTAATTACTTAGTCTATATGGAAATCGACTTATGACTTATTGCTGAGTAATACACCCGTTCCCGATAATAGCGTAAAACAGATGTTAAAAACAATATGCACGGGGTAAGGCATTTTCCCAAGGATGCCTCCACAGGAGCAGGGAATATTAGTAAAAAAGAAATAAAGGGTAGACAGATAAAGGCTGAAGATCGCCATTACAAAAAAGGATAAAAAGAAACCCGCCTTCCTTGTGAAAGGAAAGTTCAGTAGTATAATTATCAGAAACTCGGTACCCAGTACTACTGGCGCCAGCAGGTTCTTATCATATTTAACAAGCAACGGCGATTTACTCATGTCTGACAGGAAAAGAGGGTAATCCATGGCTTTGAAAATAGCCGCATAAGTAAACAACATTGAGATGAGGATCACAATGACAGTAATGACATGTCTTTTCATTTGTTTGTCAGCTTAAAAAGAAGAACATTATTTTCATAAGCAGCGATCAGCGTATCTGCTGATTTAGCCATTTGTAATACCGGTTTATTCTGATACCCCGGGAACCTGAAACTACTTTCATAATGCCCGCTCTGAATATTATATACATCTACTACCGGCCCTCTGTAGTTGCTTTTCACCGCATCCTGAGACAATACATAAGAAAGCACGTACAGGTACTTTTCATCGGCTGTAGCAGTAGAATTCACAATCACAGATTTACTTGAACGTGTGTATATATTACCTGTTGGTACAGCGATATTGGAAGGAGGAGTATTATCAATGGTATGTATCAGTTTAGTGCGTTTATTTTCCTCATCATACTGTATAATACCTGAATTATAAAAGGAGATATAATATTGGTGATAATGATTGCTGATGTAAAAGCCATCTGCAGAAAGTCCACCGTCTTCAAAACGGGGAAATTCATAAATAGTACTATCCAGTGTAGGCGTGTTAAATGCTCTCAGCTTTAGTTGTGCGATCTTTTTACTGGTGTCGAAACTCGTTTTCAGATAATGAGCAGCGCTTTTGCCTTGCCCATAGGTAATAACATTGTTTTCACTATCATCAAAGATATAGAAGGTATTCTTATCAATTTCCAGTCGTGTAACGATTCCGTTGTTACTATAGAATGAATCTATATTATGCAAATTAGCATTGTATCTGAAGATAGTTTTTTTGCTATATACATATCCATAGATATTACCCTGAGCAGCTTTCATGATACTTACCCTACCGGGAAACAAAACAGTGTCTATGGGTTGTAAAGTGAAT
This sequence comes from Chitinophaga filiformis, assembly GCF_900102545.1. Lineage (GTDB taxonomy): Bacteria > Bacteroidota > Bacteroidia > Chitinophagales > Chitinophagaceae > Chitinophaga > Chitinophaga filiformis. The sequence continues at coordinate 195,657 of NZ_FNBN01000011.1, forward strand.
CTGTCATACATCCTTTCATAGTTTGTAGATATTCTATCGGGTTCTGCTCCTTTAGCAAGGATATATGTAATGACGATGGCGCAGCATAATAGTGCTGATAGTATCAGTAGGTCTCTTTTCATAAAGATAAGGCTGCAAGGGCAGCCTTACACCTTTTAAATTTAATGGAAATAGCAATTTACTCAGGGGCAGATCTGTACTTTAATACCCCATGCGCCGGTAGAATTACATTTCAGATCTGGTTCGCAATGACAGTAGGCGATTGCTTTGGATTGATTTGCCTTAACGGCAACAGCTACTGTAGTGCCAACAGCGAGCACCAGCAACAGAAAAGCTAACTTTTTCATGTTTGTCTTTTTGGGTTAAAAAAAAGTAATAGTGAATACTAAAGGGTTACATAAGTGAAGCTAAGAAATACTTTTTGATTTTACAATATTCGCAATGGGATATTTTTGTTTACCGTTACCTGCTATTAAAGACAAAAGGGCGCCTCAACTATCCTGAGACACCCTTTACATCTTCATTATAATAACTGCTACTGCAATATCAGTGTAAGTACTTTTTTAGTACCATAACCGGTCAGCTCTATCAGATAGAATCCTTTAGGCTGTGTTGACAGATCCAATGTTTGCAATTGTTGTGAGGTAGTCTGGCTATACACTGCATTGCCCTGCAGGTTATATACATTGATAGCCACCTGTTTCAGCAATGGTTTCTCAAACTTCAGGAACACCTTTCCTTCCGAAGGGTTAGGGAAAGCAATAACCTTATTACCTCCGAGTATCACCTCTCCCACTGCGGTGATTACAACAGGCACCGCCGGGGAACGATTGACACATCCTGTACCATTACTGTATTCTACAGCATAAGCACCATTCTGTCTGGCAAGGTAATATGGCATGATGGCGCCGGGTATTGCTACGCCATCTCTATACCATTGCGTGTCGAATATATCTGAAGTGAAGAGGCTATCCCCGTTCTGGATCACTTCCGGTTTAGGTACCTTAGTCAGTAGTGTTATCGGCTCAGACCATCCGGTAGTATCTGCTGGTGAGCTTGAAATGACACGCAGGGCGTAGTTACCGGAGCACCTGATATTATCTGGAACGAATACGCTCGCATACAGATCAAAATCATCTGACTGGAATGAACCCAGGTCTGTGACATCTCCAGGGTTCATACCCGTCTGGCGTCCACCCGGATCTTTTAATGTCAGCTGTACGGTATATATATTTTCAGGGTTCCTGATAGTTTTGAATCGTATCCCGAATTCAATGATACCAGATTCGAAAGTACGATCCTGATCCCAGAAGTTAACGGTCTCACCTGATACATAATATCCTTCGGATAACAGCTTACAGCCAGCTTCCTTCTCTATCTCTACTTTATAGACACCCGGAGCCGGTGCGAGAATATAGGAACCCTTTACAGGTAACACTTTGTCATCTTTGTACCAGGTGAAGTTATAACCCGGTAAACTTGCTGCCATTGGTAACAATGCTGCATCTGCTTCATATACACGCAATGTATCCATCCACCGGCCCCCACTAATACGAAAATTAAATTTCGGCAGCTCGCGGATCTTAATTGTATCTAAAACACGCAGGTTCCCGCAACCATCATACACTCTCACTGTATCTGCGCCCTTAACACGCACTATTATCTGGCTGGTCGTTTCGCCTGTACTCCACACTATACGACTCGCTGCTGCAGGCGGATTGATCTTCAAACGCGCCAGTCCCATGCAGGAATCAAGTTCAGTGATAATATGGAGATCCCAGGAAGGGTCGTCAGGAATCACGACCTGCTGAACAACTTTCTTCTCTTTACCTGAAGCTGTAAACAGGCGCATGATCACATTGAATGTCCCGCCCCTTTTATAAACATGTACAGGGTCTTTTTTTGTATCACCGTTATGATCGCCAAAGTCCCATGCATAGGCTGTCACTGTCTCATCTGCAACAACCGGGGCATGGAACGTAACCATCTGATCTGAACAGGAAGCTCTCTCTACTGTAAATGCCAGCGCTTGTGTTAATGTATCGGCCTTTTCCCAGAAGGTCCATGGCTCAGTTTTGGCTGTGCAGCCATTAGTCATGGTTACACGGGTCTGTAGCCTACCTATAGGCGGATTTATCCAGTAAGGCTTATGATCCTCTCTTACCAGTTGATCATCTATATACCAACTGAATGTAACATCTGGTGAAGGGTTGTCAACGGAAAACTCCACACCTCCATACATCGGTTGAATCACCAGGGTATCTTCTGCGCCATAGTGTTTGTTATAAACCGGGGCGAAGTAAGGCTTTAATTTAACATCGATCGAATCAACCACTCTTGCATTGTGGCAGAAATCATAACCAATTACCGTGAACTTACCTGGCTCCATCACAAAAATGGAATCGTCCATACGCTCATAAAGCGGGTCTCCATCCCATTCAAAAAACCAGAGCGGCTCCTTTGTCTTAATACTTACGTAAGCCTGGTCTCCACAGGGCAGTGTGTTTACGGTGATCACAGGATCATAAACATTGGCTTTTACCGTGATAGATTTAGTGATAGATTGTTTCACGCTATCTGCCGTAGTCGCAGTAAATGTTACGCGGTAAGTACCCGGTTTGAACGTATGTTCAGTAATGTAGTAAGTACCAATACTTCCATCTCCGAAATCCCACAGATATTTAACACCCTGCTGTCCTTCTACCGGCGTTCCTGTAAATCTCAGCAGATTAATGATACATTCATCGGTTGCGTAGGTAAAGCTCGTACCCTGGTTCCAGCCTTTGTATTCAAATGGAACTGACCTGTTACTACAGCCAATTTCATTGATCACCTCCACCTCATAATTTCCTTTTACCGGATTGTTCAAGGCGGGAGCATTTACGCCAGCCTGCAATACACCTTCCATGTACCACTTGTAGTGATCGCCGGCATTTACCGGACCAGCGACTAATGTATCTGCGGATGGGGATGCATGTATCTCAATGGAAGGCGCTGGTTTTGAAACCAGGTTTACATCCAGCGTATCTTTTTTGCGGATATTTCCCTGATTATCGAGCAGGTATACTACATATCGTCCTTTATTGGTCACGTAGATAGTATCTGTGTGTTGACCGGTGCTCCACTCGAGGCTATAAGCACCTGCTGGTCCTTTCGCAGCAGCGATCAGCATAGCGGTATCCTTACAAGACGATATCCTACCGATATAGGCATTCAGCTGCCAGTCAGTAACGGCGTTCTGCTTTATTTCTATGCTGGCAGTATAAGGAGTACCATTACAGGTATCTCTTACTGTCGCAGTATAGATACCGGGTGCAGTAACGTGAATGCTGTCTCTCAGCACTCCGGTATTCCATGTTATACTTTCTCCCCTGGAGGAAACATGTGCTTCCAGAATGTGAACACCAGGAATTGTAGCTGCATCATCAGTAATGTTCAATGAGTACTGAATATTGTTAACCACTATGACACCGGATCGTCGAAGCTGGCGTCCACTGACAGTAGTAGAGATATAGCCGACATTGTAAGTACCCCCTGCTTTATACCTGTGTTGAGCAGTAACATGTGGCGCTAATGTTTCGGATACACCATCACCATAGCTCCAGGTAACACTTTTTACGGTATCTATTGATATTCCGGACGTATAGAACTTCGCTGAAAGGTTTGCGGCCAGCGAGTTACAATCTTCCCGGCTGATAGTCAGGAAAGGGATGATGGAGTCTTTTGCCATGTTATATTCGAAGACAGGCGAAGACACAACACAACCAACAGAATAATTGGCCATTTCAACCTTGTAAAAACCAGGCACACTTACACGCAGTTTGTTGACGCCTTCCGGTGTACTTGCTACTAAAGTATCATTGCGGTACCAGCTGTAATAGTATCCTTTACGCACAACAGTAGCAAATAGTGAATCCTTCCCCTCCGCCGTTCTGAAGCGGATCACCGGAATGATCATCGGTTCAATAGTGACTTTTACCGTATCCCTCCTGGTCTTTCCATCTTTGTCTTTAAACGTTGCAACATAAGTATTGGATGAATTCACTGTGAGGGAGTCACCAGTCTGCCCCGTGTTCCATGTTATGGTATAGCTACTATCGGGAGCATTTGTGAAGGCTTTTAGTGTAGCTGATGTTCTGCAGCCATCGTTATACCATCCCCGGATGCTGAATTTCCAGGGACTGGTATCGGGGTTTCTGATCTCAACCGTATCAGTAGCCCTGATGTTGCCGCATGCGTCTTTTACATATGCGATATAATATCCCGGCACGGTAACAGTTATACTATCTACCGGATCATAATATCCTCCGAAATAGGCCTTTGCACCAGCAGGCATAGCCTTTGCGGTCAATATGTGCGCATCCGGTTTAGTAAACGTGTCATCGTTAATGGTAACCGACCAGTTATCATCCAGCGGCTCCTGTTTTATGCTTACTTTCTTTGTAATGGAGCCTTTATAGCCCTTTTCTGTCGTAATAACCAGGGTAACGTCGTAATTACCACCTGCATCAAAACGATAAGGCAACCTGGCAGTACGCCCCACAATTCTGCCAAATACACGCCATTCATATTTGCTGATGTTGTCTGTCATGCCATCGGGAATCACCACCGCGCTTTTTAACGTCACAGACTGCGTATGGCAAGGCAGGGTATCATATGTAAAGTCCATATAAGGAGAATCGACGCGGGGGGCATTTTTGGCCGATACTACATGACAAAGGAATAATAGCACACACAAATGTGTTAACGTCTTCATAAAGGTACAGGGATTGTGAAGAATATAGTGGGTGCAAATATATGTTAAAACATTTATTTATAAGGGCAAAAGCAAGATATACTCTTTCACAATGCAATCACTGTGGAGTCAATTAATAAAGCCTATTTCCATCAATTAATGATGAGTCTGCGGGTGTAACAGCTTAAAAAGCTCCAGCTGAAGATCTTCGTTCTTAAATTTATTCAATTGTTCAGTTTCGATTTCGTACCAGTCTTTCTTTTTACCTAAGGTTCCAATAACGAAGGTGTGTCCGGCTTGCGCGGGTTCACCGGTTTCGGGGTGCTTTTTTGAGAGCGTTACAATAACATCTTTGAACTTTGACATACTATGAATATAAGATAAAATTCAATATGCTGCTTGATTTACAACACTTTATTTGATGCTGACTTTCAATTACCAGGTAATCAAATTACTTCGGCTTTCGGTAAGTAATGCCTAAACGACCCTAACCACTTAATAATCAACATTAACTGATTCCTGATTGAGTGGATAGTTGCCTTCCAGGCTACTCAACAGTCCCGTATCTACAATCTACTATTAGCTTTTATCAATTCACTATCAGGTTAGTTGCTACTTTTTTGATATTTTGGTAATTATCACATTGAATTCCAGTTATTGATAAACGCAGCAGACTTCCACGATGAAACAGGACTCCTCACAGGATTGTCCGCCGGGGATCAGGCAGCCTTTAAAGCGCTGTATGATAAATACCATCATGCGCTCTACCGTAAAACTTTCCAGCTACTGCAGTCTTCTTCAGAAACGGAGGATATCATCCAGGAGACATTTATTACGCTCTGGGAGAAACGAAAAGAGATCGATATCGCCAGACCGTTAGGCCCCTGGCTTTTCACTGTTACATTTAACCGTGCGGTGAATCATCTCAAAAAGCAGCTGCGTGAAAAAAGCAAAGTGGCGGCAGCTACCCTGCAACCTGTTATCGATAATGATTTTCTGATTGTTGAAAAACAGTGGAAGTTACTGGAAACTGCTATCAGCCAGCTATCCCCCCAAAAAAGACGCGTATTTCAGCTTTGCAAGATGGAAGGCCGTACATATGAAGAGACTTCGCAGCTGATGGGTATTTCCAGGTATACCGTAAAAGAATACCTGGGAGAAGTGATGTCTACATTAAGGGAGTATATAAGCAAGCATGTGAGTCATGATACTACGCTACTTCTTCTCCTGCTGACGCAAATTCTTTAAAAAAATCTTCTCTCCTACCCCCCCTTTTTTTATTACCGGTTGTATATAATATAAACAAAGATACCCTGGCATTTGAAAAGCGATCAACAAAGATTAAAAGAGATCCTGTCGTCGCCGCACCGCAGTGCGGAAGATGAACAATGGCTGCAATCTTACCTGGCGTCGACAGATGCTGCGGAACTCCGAAAGCAGGCAGCAGACATTTTCCAGGAACATCTGCAGCAAGGTACCCGTTTGCCACAGGAGACCTCAATGCGTATGTGGGATAAAATCCAGCAGCGGGTCGATACATTGGAAACACCCGTATTACGCCATTACCGGAAATACTGGTGGCTTGCAGCGGCCATGCTTGTTCTTGTAGTAATAACTTATCCTTTGCTACGAAAACAGCAGCCCAGGCCCATGGCCACATCTGTAGTAAAGCCCGGCAGCAACGAAGCAGTGCTGACACTTGCAGATGGCTCTAAAGTAGCATTAAGCGATACCGGCAGCCAGGTAATTAAAACCGGTAACATGGCCATTCAGCAAAAGCAGGGGGAATTGCGGTACGAGCAACAGGGCGATGAAGCCAATGCATTTAATGAGCTTACGACACCCCGTGGTGGCGTATTCCAGGTAAGCCTTCCTGACGGCAGTCATGTATGGCTTAACGCAGCCTCATCGCTTAAATACCCGTTAAAGTTTAAAGGTACCCGGACAGTGATACTAAACGGACAAGCATACTTTGAGATAGCACCTAACCCCAGGCAACCGTTTATTGTAAAGGTAAATGAAATGGAGGTACAGGTATTGGGGACCAGTTTCGACATTATGGCCTACAATGATGAACAGGTAGTAAACACGACCCTGGTAGAAGGAGCCGTAAAAGTATTACAGGGGGAGACATCTGCCTTATTACATCCCGGACAACAATCAACACTGCATCCCGCCACCGGAAATATGGAAGTACAAGCTGCCAACCTTGAAAGTGTACTGGCCTGGCGTAATGGAAAATTTGAACTGGAAAATACCGACCTGCCAGCTTTCCTGCGACAACTGGCGCGATGGTATGATATAGAGATCACCATTGAGGCCCCGGCAAAAGAAGTAGCCGCTAAGAAATTCGGTGGCCAGATAGGCAGAGATATGGATCTGCAGGACGTACTAAAAATATTGGACCTCTACGGAGTTGACTGCAAACTTGAAAACAGAAAACTTACCGTGCTCTCCGTGCATTCCTAAACAACCAAAATTACCAGCACCCAATGTAAAATCAACTATAGCCCATCACTAAATTCCACTAATCTATGCATCTATATTGCTTCACCAGAGCACCGCGTACAGCGGCGCCCGAGACATTGCCATGCTATAACCGGCAATCGTTTAATGATAGACATAGTCACGAAAAACGTACAAAATCATTCAGGATTATGCGCATTACTCCTATCCTATTACTGATAGCAATGATGAATATCTGCAAAAGCGCTGTTGCTCAGAACATCAGCATTAAGGCTAACAATGAACCGTTAAAAACATTGCTGAAAAAAATTGCCAAACAAGCCCACGTATATGTTGTATATGAAGAGAAAGAACTGGCTACTACGGCGCCGGTGTCGTTACACGTAAAAGAGGCTTCATTAAAACAGGTACTGGACCTATGCTTTAAAGATCTGCCTCTGAGCTATAGCATCATCGACAAAACGGTGGTAGTAAAGAAAAAGGAGCTTAGCAAAGACAACCTTTCCGCCGTGAGCCCTGCACAGAAAAAGCTTCTCAGAGTGCTGGGGCGTGTCCTGGAAGCCAAAGATCCTCCCGGCCCCCTGGTAGGTGCTACCGTTAAAGTGAAAGACGCCGCCAAGGGTGTTACCGCAGATGCAGACGGAGTGTTTGAACTGCATGTATCCAAAGGCAGCACGCTCGTGATCTCCATGATCGGCTATAAACCGCAGGAATACATCGTGAACGAAGAGCAGGCAAACCTGATCGTCTCCCTCAGAGAAGACCTTAAAACCCTGGAACAGATCGTCGTAACAGGCTTTGGCAAACAGAAAGTAAAAAATATAGCCAGCTCTGTCAGCATTGTTAATATGGACAATGTGAAAAATAAACCCGTTGTGCAACTCTCCCAGGCACTTCAGGGTGCCGCCACCGGTATTGTAGTGTCTCAAACCACCGGACTGGTAGGTGGTGATCAGGCCAACATCCGGATACGTGGCGTAGGCACACTCCTGAATGCATCGCCACTTGTGCTGGTGGATGGTGTACCGTTCGACATGAACAACCTGGACCCGAATACCGTTGAAAGCATCACAGTATTGAAAGATGCAGCTGCAGCTTCCATGTATGGCGCCAGAGCCGCCAATGGAGTTATTATCATCACCACCAAACGTGGCGTTGCCGGGGTTCCCAATATTGAATACAACGGATACTATGGTATTCAACGGCCTCAATACATACCCGACTTCGTTGATGCGGCCACCTGGATGGAGATGAACAATGAAGCGATGAAGAATTCCGGCGGAAATCCAATCTACAGCGACTCGACCATACTCATGACGAGAAACGGCAGCGATCCGGTTAAATACCCTAACACCAACTGGCCCGATCTGGTATTGCGCAAAGCCATTCCCATACAGCAACATTCCATCCTGGTATCCGGAGGTAATACGGCAGCCCGATTCTCCCTCTCTATCAACCAGACATGGCAGCAGGGACATGTGAAAAATTCTGACTACAGTCGTACTACCGTACGTGCTAATACTACCGTAGACCTGATGAAGAACTTCTTCATTTACATGGATCTTTTTGCTTCACGCAGTGTTCAGAATCAACCCTATGCCACTAACAGATATACTACTGATATCTACCGCCGCATCTACACCATACCACCAAATATCATTTCCAAATATCCAGGGAAAGCCGAAAACCCTGGTTATACTTATTATGGCATTTATGGCGAGAGCTGGAACCCTGTGGCGATGCTTGAAAAAGGTGGTACCTTGGGCAAAACAAGGGATGAGGCCTTATTAAATATACGCCCGCAATGGAATCTCCTGCCAGGGCTAAGCCTGAAAGGACAAGCCAGCTATCGCGTAGCCTCCGGTATCGACAAGGCAGACCAGGAATCTTATATTTTCTTTGACTACTACACTAATCGAACAGCCGGCGTAAACTATCCGACGGTTAAAACCGCCACGCTTACTGCAAGGGAAAGCTACCTGTATTTCGGGGGTAACCTTGATTATAACCACGATTTTGGCAAACACAATGTAAATGCTATCGCTGGCTATACACAGGAGCTGCGTACTTATGATTCATGGAAAGATGTGGCACTGCGTTCCATATTTGCAAAAGCATTTTATACCTACGACGACCGTTATTTACTTGAAGCCGGCTTGCGCCGCGATGGTTCTTCCCTGTTCGGTGATGGTAAAAAATGGGGCATTTTCCCTTCTGTTGCCGCAGGCTGGAATATTGACAAGGAGGACTTCTTCCATGTTAAGTTCATCGACGCCTGGAAACTCAGGGGTTCATGGGGAGTACTGGGGAATAATAACGTAGATCCATACCTCTACCAGACTACCATCGACGCAAATAATGGTGCAGAAACTGTTATTGGTAACCCCAATCTGAGCTGGGAAAAAGTAAAAGAACTGAATATCGGTACAGACATCCATTTCAAAGCAGGTATCAGTGTCACTGCGGAATGGTATGATAAACTGACTACCGACATGATCATCACGCCACAGCCTAACTACACGGGCGGTACCGGTATTGGCAACGACAACAATGGCGCACCTGTTAACGTAGGTAGCGTAAGAAACCGCGGGCAGGAGATCAAGATATCCTACCATAAATCATTTGGCAACAACTTCGTCTTTGACGCAAGCATTGGCTACAGCAAGAACAAAAGTAAGATTGTACGCCTTACCGGCAATGGTCAGCCGATCATCAGCGGCAATACCATCATGTATGAAGGTGGCGCCTTAAAAGAATACTATGGTTATGCCACGCAGGGGCTACTACAGCAAACTGATATCGATAATACCAAGATTCTTAAATTGAATGGTCAGGCAGCAGGTGACGTTCACTTTATAAATACCAATGGAGATACCATCATCAACAATCTCGATCGGGTATCACTGGGCAATACAGAACCTACTGATATCTTCTTCTTCAACCTTGGCCTCAATTTTAAAAATATAGACTTCCAGGCTTTAGTGTCGGGAGCATCCGGCGCCCCACTGTTTTACAGCGGCAACTTTGCCATACCATTGAATATTGGCGGGGAAAGTGGCACTCCTCAGAAATCCCAGCTGGATTACTGGACACCACAACATACCAACGCCTCACGTCCGCGACTCACACCCACACCAGGCACCAACGCCAATTTCTCCGATTTCTGGCGTGTAAGCGGCAACTACCTGCGTGTTCGTTACTTACAACTGGGCTATACGCTGCCGGCGCCTCTAAGCAGAAAAATAAGGGCTAAAATGCTACGTGTGTACTTCAATGCACAAAATGTATTCACCTTCTCGAAAGTCAAATTGTTTGATCCGGAAAGTGGTGGTAATCAGACTACAGTGCCATTACTGAAGACCTACACTTTCGGTCTTAACCTTAAATTCTAAAAAAACAGGCTTATGAAACATATTCATAAAAATATATTTCCATCTCTGCTGCTATTAATCCTGCTTTGTGGTTGTTCCAAAGATTACCTCAACAGGGACAATCCTACTGCGACCACCGATGAAAAATGGTGGCGGCTGGAGTCCGATCTTTTCAATTACCTGGAAGTAATCTACCTTAACCAGATGTCGCCTGGCGCCTTGCTCACGTCTTCCTCCTACCAGGCAAACTGCCGTATACATATGAGCGGTATTACAGACGAATCAGTATTCCGGGCCAATTTCGGTAGCTGGAACAGCTATCCGCTGGGTGCAGTTACAGCAACAGATGGTTACCTTTCCGATACTTATAGGCAGAATTATAAAGACATACGCAATGCGTCCCGCATATTGGAAAATTACTCCCGTATCTACATGGAGAACGCGGTAGTGAAAGAGCAACGTGCTGCAGAGGCAAGGGCGTTACGGGCAAGGGCACATCTTAATCTTTTTCTTTTCTTTGGACCGATACCCATTGTGCGTAAAAGCCTGGATCCGGGAGAAGGCGCGGCTGTGCCACGCAATACACAGGAGGAAGTAGTAAATTTCGTTGCTGCCGAATTAGATTCTGCCGCGGAAGTACTACCTGTATCCTATCCCAGCAGTGAAGCCTACCGCATTTCAAAAGGCGCCTGTTATGCTATGCAGGTACAGTTGTTTCTCAGCATAAAAAATTATGCAAAGGTGATAGAATATGCCAGGAAACTGATTAACCTGGGAGTATATGACCTGCACTATAGCACCGCTCCCGGCGTTAACAGCTATGCACAATTATTTACCTATGATGCATTGGAAAACAAGGAACGCATCCTCTTCCGTCGTACGGGTAACTCCGGTGCATTTTTCAGACTGGCACCCAAAAGCCTGTCCGGACAAGCCTGCAACGGCCCTACCGCTGCCATGGTAAATACTTATGAAACGCTGCAAGGCAAAACATTGCAGGAGCTGGGAGCCGATAGCCTGACTTACTACTGGAAAAATCCCCTGTACAAAAATAACAGAGATCCGAGGCTGGCAGCCAGCGTTCTCTTCCCGGGACAAACATTTGTAAACCGCCTGTTGGACCCATTCACTGCAGGATCGGTAGATCAGCTCGGGGCAACACAATCTACACAAACCGGTTTCTGGGTAAAGAAATACCTCGATGCCAAAGATGTATCCCGTAATAATGCCGGTACATTAAACTTCATGATCACCCGCTACGCTGAAATATTACTGAGCTATGTAGAAGCACTGGTAGAGTCGGACGACTGGCAGCATCCGGATGTACTACTCTACCTCAATAAGATCCGCAACAGAGCTGGCATGCCTGATGTAAACACTGCAGTGTATAATACACAGGAAAAAATGCGTGAATTATACCGCCGGGAACGAAAAGTGGAACTGGCATTTGAAGGCACGCGCCTGTTTGATATACGCCGTTGGAAGATAGGCGAAGAAGTGTTGAAAGGACCTGCAATGGGTGCTATCAATCCCAATACCAATCAGCCGGTAATAGTGGAAAACAGGATATTCGATCCCGAACGGGATTACCTCTGGCCTATTCCATTGGTAGAGATCAATGGCAATCCGGCCATGAAACAGAATCCAAAATGGTGACAATAGCACATTGATAAAGTATACGCTCCGGCATGCATAAAACAGGAAAACCGCTATTAAAGCGGTTTTCTGTTTATATATACAAAGCCTTTTTCAATAGCGTACTACAATCTCTGCATGATGATGTTCACCGAATCAGTCCCAAGTGTTCCGGCCAGCTTTAACTTTCCGGAGCCACCAGCCGGTGATATACTGCCTTTAAAAACAGGCCTGTCGGAGGGAGAACGCCAATTGATCTCCATGTGATTGTTTGCTAAAGTATAAGTACCATTCCACCTTTTCTGTGGCGTATTAAATTCAAATACGCAGCCATTTCTAACATCCAGGTAAACCACCGTGAGTACACTGTCTGCACAATCGGACTTGTAACGCATCTGCTGATTGATCTGCAGCTGTTTTACTTCATATTTACCGGTAAGCTGTGGATTTCTGTCAGGCTTGTTATGTAAGGCTATTAATAGCAGTGGTATATAAATGACGGAGAGACGAATGCCTAACTTTAGATATTTGGAAAGTGTCAATGCAGGCAACTGATCTTTTGCGATAAAGAAAAATTCTTTTAATCTGTTGAATTCTATGAACAGGAAATAAAGGGTGCCCAACAACATGATGGAAGCGTGGACGACAACACTCTGACCAATCTCATAGAAAATGTCCATCAGCAATATGTTAGCCAGCAAGGGAATGAGTACAAACACCCCTACCAGTCTGGTTCTCCGAAAAAGTAATAGCATCGCTCCGGTTATCTGAAGTCCCGCTATGATACAGGCGAAAAGGTAAGAATGGCTGTAAAAATTCCAGAACAGATCTGACGGTGAAAAACTGCTATAAGGCAGATCAACCTTGCTAATCGGCATTACAAGCTGCAAATGACAGATCTTTTCCCACCCAAATGACGCCAGGTCAAACGCTACACCATAGCGAATAAGACCTTGCCAGAAGGCAAGCGTCTCAGGGCGATTGGTTTTCCGCGCCTGCCATATAAAAGCATAGATAACAGCAACAACCAGGGTTAGTAAGGGAATGATGGTAAGGGTCCCTATTGGTATCAATGTGCGCAGCCATGTAACACACTGGCGAAGTATAAAGGCACCAACTACTAATCCGGCAATTACACAAGTAATGAGTTTTTTGCTAAAGGAGATTTTCTGCATTTTGCATAAATTGGGAGATAAACAAATTTAAACCTTAAATCTGTTTTCTGGTACTTTTTGTATTCATGGTAGAACTGATAATACTGTCTACTTGCTTTCTATTCGGACTATCATTCAAACAGGACATGAATACCAATAGCTGATATTTATCTACTAAGCAATAACGCAGGAAGCCGTCTCCATTATTTCTGAAGACGGCTTCCTGCGTTTCCCGGTATCCTGAGTTTAAAATGAAATCCTATTCCTTTTGTGAATCCTCCGCCGCTTTCTCCTCATTAGCGAGATCGTTCATCTTTACCACCGTGTCCTTCACTTTTTCGATAGTAGCTGGCAGATTTTTACCATGGCACTGGCTATATGGTTTCAGGCTTCCGCAATAACATGCGCTTCCCAGCTTTCCACCTTCCCTGAAAAAGAGCAATGCATTATTGAACAAGGTATCATAATGATTATATACATTTCCTGTAAATGTACTGAAATGGTACTGCCCATCGCCCAAACGGGTAGCAAAGCCCAGCAGGAAATCTTTCATATCGGCTAATAGAATAATATGCTCTACCAGCAGGTTATCTATAACACTGCTCCTGATATTCGCTATATGCTTTCCCTCATACGTAAATCTGTCATCAGGAATAAACAATAGCTTGTCCAGCGGTACACGCGGCGGGGTGATATCAACCAGATTCCCGTCTTCATCTTCCCATACCGCATAGTGTTCACCTTCACATATGAAATCGCTTAACCAAACAGCCCATCCATAGACGAGGTTTCCACCATCTTTAGCAACTTTCTCCTGTACATTAAAATAACTGTTTCCGGGAGTAGCTGCCGGATCTGGCTTTACAGGGATAATTTCATGTTCATATTCCGACCCGATTTTGTCGATCAGTTTCTGTACCACACGGGTAATCTCAATTGGACTTGTCATACTAGTTAATCAACCTTAAAATAATGTAAAGTACAGCATATGCCTGAATGGCCTCCTCTGCCCTGTTGTAAAGGGCAAAATTAGTGAAGTCGGCCGAATAATCAATATCTTCCACCAGCCACTTCCAGCCCCTTGGAAATAGCCATATCCACCAGGTTTAAAACGTACATGCAGAATTACCAGACCTTATATATCTCTCTTGAACCGGTCAAATACAGATCGTGATAACCCTCCATCTTCTCTTTCATTTTTTTCATCTTTTCCTCATTCTTCATCATCTCCTCCCAGCTTTTGTCATAAGCAGTAAGATTATCGTATTTGCTTACCATTATTACCCTGTTATACTGACCAGTCATATCCGTCAGGATATTAACCAGCTCGGGTTCGTCAGCCATGACTTCCTTGAACAGTTTTGCCAGCTTAGAGGCATTGCCTGGTTTACAGACGAAAATGTCGTGTACTAAAATCATAGTTGAAAATTTAAACTAAAAGTTAAGCCCTTTTTATCAGAATACCATATCGTACGTTTTCTGGTAAACTTAAAATATTGTATTCAAAATCAGCTTTCTGATCGTAACTTTAAACACCTTTCGGCTTAAATTGAAATTACAAAACGATAGTTTTAGCTGCCATGAAAACTTACCTTTTTATTGTATGCATTGTAAGCACGATAACCCAGGGCGTTCTTGCTCAGAAGAACAGTGCTGTTTCAAATCATAAGCAGGAAAAGGAGGAAAAGCATATTACCAGTTTCCCAAACTTCGATCATGCTTTACTGCTGGAAGCGAGATCTGATACAACGGCAAATGTAAGTCTTGGCGATCTCGATGGCGATGGTCATCTTGATATTCTGTTGATCAAGGGAAGACATTGGCCTATTGTTGACAGGATTCTTCTCGGTGATGGATCAGGCAGAATACGGAAAGCTTATAACCTCAGCAATATATCAGACCGCTCATATACCGGCGCCCTGGCTGATTTTAATGGCGATGGTTTCCTGGATATTGCTGTTAGCAATGATAATCCTGATCGGAAGCTGGTTTATTTGAATGACGGGAAAGGCAATTTTACAATCGGGTCTGAATTTGGGCTCTCTGAATGGCCTACCCGAAACTTATCGATCGCTGATATTAATGCTGATGGGTTTCCGGATATCATTCTGGCAAACAGAGGTGATTTGGGCAAAACGTCAAATGATATCTGCTTAAACAACGGGAAAGGACAGTTTAACGCTGATTGCATCTCATTTGCACCTTATCCTGCCACAACAATATCTCCTGCTGATTTTAATAAAGATGGTGTTGTTGATCTTATTGTACCACATCGCGACAGTGGCCAGAGTTACATTTATCCTGGCGGTCCCAACATCGGTCCGGATATCGCGTATTCAGATAGTCGTCGCATTCCATTTGGCCCGGCCGACGCTACCATCCGTGTGGCAGCAGCAGCAGATTTTAATGGAGACAGTTTGCTTGACATTGTAACAGTAGACGAGAACAAAGGAGTAAATCTCTATTTTGGTCAAAAAGATCAAAGCTTCTCAGCAGGTATTTCTTTAGCCGATGCAAAAATTGTCCCATATGCACTGACAATAGCTGACCTGAATAATGACCAAAAACCTGATATCATTGTAGGCCACATAGAGGCGCCGTCAACAATATTTTTTAATGACGGGACCGGGCAGCACTTCAAACCAGTTTCGTTTGGTGACTCAAAAGGCACTGTGTACGGTTTTGCAATTGGCGATTTCAATGAAGACGGAACACCCGACATCGCCGTTGCCCGCTCAGACGCCAGGAATGTTCTATACTTTGGCAATATCAAACCAAAGAATCGGAAATGAAATGACAAGTGGGTTTTAACACTTATCTTTAAAACCCAAATTCCCCGGCTATGACCTTTGCTGAATTCTTCCACATCCTCATCCTTCTGGGCTTTCTACAGGGCGCTATTATGAGCACACTTCTCCTCTTCTCAAAGAAACGCTCCCGCCCCAATCGCCTGCTGGGCATACTCATACTACTCATAGCCCTGGCTTGTCTTAACCTGTACCTCTTTGAATCCCCCTGGTTCACCAACAATCCCCTTCTGAACCTGCTGGGCAATCTCATTCCGCTGGTGATTATTATGCCCGTTGGCCCGCTGTTATATTTCTATGTCAAAAGCACTATAGATCCCTCCTTCAGCATCACCCGGAAGCAGCGGTTACACTTTTTACCAGTAATAATAGATTGCGGTCACCAGCTCAGCGTTGTAATATATTTTGCAGCGGCGTTGCTAGACTTTTCAGTACCGCCCCCTGATACCATTGGACGTTTTATAGACGACTATAATGTATATGCCGACATTCCCCGCTGGGCATCTGTTACAATCTATCTCTGGCTATCCGCCAGATACCTCGCTGCGGCAAACACGGAGAAAAGTCCTCACTACCAGTGGATGCGCCAGTTTATCCGTCTATTCCTTGTTTTTCAGATTATATGGTTTATCTACCTGGTACCTTATGTGATACCATCACTAACGGATAAAGTGCTGAATACGGTCGACTGGTACCCTGTATATATTCCCCTGGTAGTCCTGATTTACTGTCTAGGGATAAAAGGTTATCTGATTACACCGGAAGAAGCACCTGCTGCAAGAAAAGTTACGACGCCTCCGTCCATGAAATTGATAGAGGAAGCTGAACCACTACTGAAAAAAGCAATGGAACAGGACCGTTTATACCTGGATCCGGAATTGAACCTTGCCTTTTTATCAAAGCATACCGGCTTACCCCAGAAAACTATTTCATTGGTACTGAACCAACACTTTCAAAAAAGCTTCAACGAGTTTGTAAATGGGTACCGGGTAGAGGCATTTAAGCAAAATATCCGGCAGCTCCAGCAGGACAATATGACCATCCTGGCTATGGCATTTGATGCCGGCTTTAACTCACAGGCAACTTTCCAACGTGCCTTCCGAAGTCATACCGGTATGTCGCCCAGGGAATATATAACCCGGCACGCCGGGACAATACAGGACGATTCCCGGCATTAGCTCAGCGTCGGGCAAGCTATGTTTGTAGCCCGAGAGCCCCGTAACCCAGGAATCAAAACCGGAAAATGAATAGGAAAATGTTATTCAATTCCGGATTTGAGTAGATATAACCGCCTGAAATAGCTTGCTTTACCAGAAAAAAGGAGATGAAACATTACTTGAGCTTTTGTTTGTTATTGCTGGTACTGACCACCAACCAGGTCCATGCCCAGGAGAAATTCTTAACGCTTTCCGGTAACGTGACCGATGCCGGTAGTCATCAACCCGTTATTTATGCGAATGTCCAGTTAAAAAATGGCAGCATTGGTACAGTCGCCAATACAGCGGGAAAGTTCATTTTTAAAATAGCGGAGAAGTTCTGGGGAGATACCCTGCTGATTTCCTGTATCGGTTATAAGACGATTACCATGCCCCTGCCTCAGGGAAACTTACAGGATATAGAGATCCGGATGGAACCTTCTGTCTACCTGCTCCCGGTAGTAGCTGTAAATGTGCGCAGCGGTCTCGGTATCCTGAAACAAATGATCAGCAGTATACCCGACAATTATGATACAGCCGATGTAAGACTGACCGCCTTCTACAGGGAAAATATCCGTCTTGAAGCAGATACGATCAATTTCAATGAATCCGTACTGGATATTTACAAAACATACCGCACCGGCCGGGATTATAAAGACCAGATCCACATTCTCAAAGGTCGCAGAAAGAAGGTGGATTGGAGTAAAGATCCTCAGTTGTATAATTGGATCGGTAATATTACGAATACGGCTTACTCCTCCCTGAACGAAGACTTACAGAAATACCTTGACGCAAAGCATAATATACTGAATGAACGCAATTTCCGGTATTATACCTGCGACTATACAGAAACCGTCAGGGAAGGCGATCGTAATCTCCTGGTACTAAGTCTGCACCCCAAAGAAGACAGCCGCAAGGCGCTGGTACGGGCAAAGATATATGTTGACGAAGCGACCATGGCACTGGTAAGGTGTGAGATGCAGACAACCCCGGCCGGGAATGACTATCTGAACAGTCATCAGAAAGGTGGTATCGGCTATGCCATCATGTCTAAGATCGTAAAGGCCAGCTTCGACTTTACAAACATTTCGATGGTGATCACCTACAAGAAATACGGTAATAAGACTTATCTGAGTACGGTACAGCGTCACTGGGATTTCCTCTTGAACAGTAAAAAACGGGGTATGAAGGATGTTCCCTGGTCCGGTGATTTTTATCTGCTGATTACCGATGTGAACAAAGATAATTTACAACGCTTTGCTACAGGCGTTAGCAGCGACAAGTCGTCTATGAACAATGAAATAGGGAATAACTATGACCCTGCCTTCTGGGAAAATTACAACATCCTCCTGCCTGTAATGCAGGACTCTGTGAAACAAAAGAAGGATACTGTTCAACCGGCTGTTAAAGTAATACATGTCTCCAATCGTCAGAACGGTTTTACCCGGGCTGATACGCTGCGTGGCATGTTATCGCCGCTTCGTTCGTGTTACGATGTCAGTTTCTATCACCTGGACGTGGACGTCAACCTCGAAAATAAATCTATAGCGGGCAGTAACAAGATCCGTTTCAAAGTAGTAACCCCATTCAGCCTGATGCAGATAGACCTGTACGCCAATATGCGCATCCAAAAGATCCTGTATGGGGACCAGCCACTATCCTTCACCCGCGAGGAGGATGCCGTATTTGTCCGGTTCCCCCGTACATTGTCTGCAGGCAGTGAAGAAACGATAACCGTGTACTACGATGGAATACCGCAGGTACCTGACCTCAAAATTCCTATGCACGGCGGTGTATTATGGGACAAGGACGAAGAAGGCAATCCCTGGGCACAGGTAGTATGTCAGGGCTCCGGCGCCAGCTTATGGTGGCCCAATAAAGATCATCTGTCTGATGAACCTGATAGCATGCGTATCTGGATCACTATACCCAACGGCTTCACAGAAATATCCAATGGTCGCCTGCAAAAGAAAACGCCTATAGGCAATGATAAAACCCGGTATGAATGGCTGGTGACCTACCCGATCAATAACTATAACGCCACCTTTTGTATAGGTAAATATGCTAATTTCAAAGACGTGTATATCAGCGGTCAGGATACACTGACACTGGACTATTATGCGATGCCTTATAACCTGGAACGTGCCAAAACTATGTTTGCACAGGTAAAGCCCATGCTGGCATGCTTTGAACAACATTTTGGAAAATATCCATTCCCACGTGATGGCTTCACATTATTGGAAAGCCCTTACCCTATGGAGCATCAAAGCAGCGTGTGTATAGGAAAGATCAAAGAGGGTATGCGCCTGGACTATACTCCCCTGCTCTGGCATGAATCTGCACACGAATGGTGGGGCAATGCGATCAGCTGTAAAGATATTGCCGACATGTGGATACATGAGGCATTTGCCACCTATGCGGAGAGTATTATGATGGAATGCAGCGACCATAAAGCTATGGGACTGGCATATCTGAATGCCCAGAAGGACCAGGTAAATAACCGCGAGCCTGTAACCGGTGTGTACAATGTCAATCACATACACTACGAGATCGGCGACATGTACACCAAGGGAAGCCTGCTATTAAACACGTTCCGCGCTGTGCTGGATAATGATACCCTGTGGTTTGCGCTATTAAAGGATATACAGCAGCATTTCCGTTATCAGACACTCTCGTCTGACGACCTGGTAAACTATATCTCCCACCGTACCGGGAAGGATTATACATGGTTCTTTGAACAGTATCTGAAATACACCAACCTGCCAAAGCTGGAAATATCCCTGAAGGAAAAAGGGAATAATCTACAGCTCACATATCGCTGGCTGGCAGACGTGCCGGGCTTCAGGATGCCGGTAAAGGTAACCCTTGCACCTGAGCAATTTGGTTTCATTTATCCAACAACCACCTGGCAAACGATCATCTTAAAGCAAATGAAAGAGGATGATTTTGAGGTGGATGAGGATCATTTCTACATACAGGTAGCGGAGGTATAAATCGGCCGCTGCCGGTCATTTCGGTTATTATAAAGAAGAACAACTTTATTATGCAGCCGGCGCATTAGACAAATACCTAAAATATGTGCTGTAATGTCATTTTTTTTCGCTAAATTAACTTAAACAATTTCATATACCACCATCGCCAGCCCATATATGAAATTGCTAATTTGCACACTTCCTCAAACTGTGTAAATCAAATATGTTATAGCCTCTGCATGAGGAGTGTTGTCAACCAATACAATTACGATCGCAGTCACTTAAACTACATTTATCGGGATAAGAATTCTCACCATAAAACCCTAATTACATGAGCAAAGTTTTACTTCTTGCAGCAGCATTGTTGCTTAGTACAATGTCGTTTGCCCAGAATTACTGGCAGCCACACGCAGAAGGCGCCAGGATCGCTACAGACAAAGCCGTATCCAGGCTTGCGTTTCCCGCTAATTTCAAATTGTTTGACCTGAATTTCACGCCTCTCCGGAATGAAGTATTCAAAACCGTAGGTAATGTGTCGGGGCATTCAACTATTATCTCACTGCCTAACGCAGACGGACAAATTGAACAATTCGAAATTACAGAAGCTTCGAATTTCGAGCCTGCATTACAGGCTAAATTTCCTGAAATAAGAGCCTTTTCAGGAAAAGGTATTACCGACAAAACTGCCACATTAAAGTTGAGTATTTCTCCGCAGGGAATACAAACAATGGTGTTCCGCACAGGAAGGGAAAATGAGTTCATTGAACCTTATTCTGCCGACCACACTGTTTATTCCGTCTTCAAAAAACAACCGAAGACTTTACCCTGGAAATGCTTTACCCCGGAGGAAAAACTGGCAACCAGCATAGGTAATCAGTTGCCTAATGCCCGGTCGACCGGTGATGCTAAAACAATGCGGCTGGCACAATCAGTGACGGCTGAATACTCCAACTATTTCGGAGCTACAAGCGCCTCACAGGTTTCATTGGTACTGGCGGCAGTCAATGCCACACTTACCCGTTGTAATGGCGTGTATGAAAAGGATCTCGCCATACACCTTAACCTGATCGCAGCAACTACCAACGTGTTCTATTATAACCCGTCAACAGACCCATATTCCGCAGCCAGTACAGGCGCAGGTGGAGCATGGAACAGCGAGTTACAAAACACATTGAACTCTGTGATTGGTGCCGCGAATTATGATATCGGCCACCTGTTCGGCGCATCCGGCGGCGGTGGTAACGCTGGTTGTATCGGTTGTATCTGTACCGACAATTCAAAAGGAAGTGGCTTCACCTCTCCTGCTGATAACATTCCTCAGGGCGATAATTTCGATATCGACTATGTAGTGCATGAAGTAGGACACCAGCTGGGGGCTAACCATACCTTCTCTATGAGCAATGAAGGTACAGGCGTGAATGTGGAACCTGGTTCAGGTATTACTATCATGGGTTATGCCGGTATTACCAGCCAGGACCTGGCGCCGCATTCTATTGATATCTATCATGCTGCTTCCATTGGACAAATCCAGTCTAATCTGACAAGCAAGACCTGCCCGGTAACTACCAGCATATCTGCCAATAACGCAACACCAGTTGTTAATGCCGGCGGTAATTTCACTATTCCTATCAGTACTCCTTTTGCACTTACTGGTTCAGCTACTGATGCTAATGCCGGCGACGTGCTGACTTATTGCTGGGAGCAAAATGATAATGCGTCATCATCACAAACAGGATCTGCCAGTGTTGCCAGTGCCACCAAAGCATCTGGGCCAAACTGGATCTCATTTGCACCATCTACCTCACCTACAAGGTATTTCCCTAAAATGGCGACTATCCTTGCAGGCGGCTTAGTATCAGGTCCTTTGTCAGGCGGTGATGCAGGCGCTAATACGGAAGCTTTAAGCTCTGTTTCAAGAACTTTACACTTCCGCTTGACTGTAAGGGACAATGCTCCTTATAGCTCCACAGCACCAGTAACGATTGGTCAGACCAATTTTGCCGATATGACGGTAACTGTTACCAATACATCAGGACCATTCTCCGTGACTGCTCCTAATACAGCTGTATCATGGGCTGGTAACTCATCACAAACCATCACATGGAACGTGGCGAGTACAACTGCCTCTCCTGTTAGTTGTGCCAACGTAAAGATCTCCATCTCTACAGACGGTGGTACTACATTCAGCACATTAGTTGCAAGCACTCCAAATGATGGCAGTGAAGTGGTAACGATTCCTAATACACCATCTACAACAGCGAGGATAAAAGTAGAAGCTGTAGGAAATATTTTCTTTGATATTTCCAATACTAACTTCACTATCACTGCAGGATCAGGCTGTGCTTCTCCGGCTGGTTTAACTGCTTCCGCTATTACCAATACATCGGCTACAGTTGGATGGACAGCAGTAAGCGGCGCTACATCATATGATGTAGATTATAAAGCCAGTTCCTCTTCCACCTGGATCAATGCTGCAACGGCAACAACTGCTACGTCTGTGGGCTTAACGGGTCTTACATTAGGAACGACTTATGACTACAGGATAAGAACCAATTGCTCCAGCGGTAGCAGTGCTTATTCATCTGCACAGTTTACTACTACAGGAGGTACCTGTAACGCGCCAGCTGGCTTAACCAGTTCAGCGGTAACATCTACCGGAGCGACTGTTAGCTGGACAGCCGTGAGCGGTGCTTCAAGCTATGATGTGGATTATAAACCTGCTTCATCTTCCACCTGGACCAATGCTGTAACCGGTACTACTTCCACATCTGCTAATCTGAGCGGATTAACATCTGCCACATTATATGACTGGAGAGTAAGAACAACCTGTTCAAGTGGTAACAGTACATATACTACTGCGCAATTCACTACTTTAACCGTATCAGGTTGTGCCAATACATTGGATAATTCAACCAATGGAACAACTTCCGGCGCTGCCACCATTCCATTTAATACGGATGTTACAGGCCTCATCAGCCCAAGTGGTGATATTGATCATTATAAGTTCGTGATCTCTACCCGCGGCACGATTACTATTACATTGGGTACATTGCCTGGCGACTATGACCTGAAACTGCTGAACAGCTCAGGTTCACAGCTCAATATTTCACAGGCAGGTGGTACTACCAGTGAAAGTATCAGCAGAACCGTTAATCCGGGTACCTATTATGCACAGGTATATGGTTACAGCGGCGCTAATAGTGCTACATCTTGTTACACATTGAGAGTACAGTTAGGTACTGCCAGCCGTGAAAGTGATGTTAATACCGGCGACGTACCAAAAGTGGCTGTATTCCCGAACCCTGTTAATAACATCGTGAACGTTGACCTCACAGGCTTCAAAGGAAAATCAGAAGTGAGTATGTTTGATGTGAATGGTCGTGTGGTATTACGTCGCGAGGCAAACGGAGTTAAAACACAGTTTGATATTTCTGCATTGCCAGCAGGTGTTTATATGATAAGGGTTAAGAATGGCGGAAAGGATGTGAGCATGACGAAGATCATTAAACAATAAAGACAATACAAACCCTAATATAGAAAAGCCAGTACCAGCAAAGGTGCTGGCTTTTTTTTGGGATTTGGCTACAAACTGACCGGATTTGATTACATGCGGCTATACAAGTGCGGGTACCTTTGGAGCATGAAAATAGTAGTTACAGGTTCTTTAGGGAACATCAGCAAGCCGCTTAGTATAGCGTTGATAAAGAAAGGCCATTCGGTGACCGTTATTAGTAGCAATCTAGCGAAACAGGTGGAGATTGAGCAATTAGGTGCGAAGGCCCAAATCGGTTCACTGACAGATACGCAATTTGTTATAGCTGCCTTTACCGGAGCAGATGCTGTTTATTGTATGACGCCATTTGACTTTTCAGTGGCAGATCAGGATGCGCATATGAAACAGATCATCGCGAACTATGTAAAGGCTATTCAACATGCCGGTATCAGGAAGGTGATATTGCTGACCGGATGGGCAGCTGAAGTAGCGGGACATAGTATGACTGAAGTCTATAAGCAACTGGCGGATGTAAATGTATCTGAATTACGTCCTGCAATTTTTTATACCAACTTTTATCAGATGATGGATCTGATGCGTGGGAAAGGACTAATGGGGTTGGTGATGGGATTACAAGCTTATGGGATCAGGGCATTGTTCGGAAGAAGAGGTTTGTTGCTGGGGAACTATGGCGGGGATGACAGGATTGTACTGGTAGCTCCTGCTGATATTGCTGCAGCGGCTGTGGAGGAGTTCGAGTCACCAGTTACAGGTGTAAAGATAAGATATGTAGGAAGCGATGAACTGTCCTGTAATGAAGCGGCTGCGGCTCTCGGAGCAGCAATCGGCAAGCCCTGGATGAAATGGCTTAGGATCACAGATAAACAGATGCTACAGGGATATAAGATGGCTGGTTTACCGGAGGGATTGGCAGCCGGTATGGTGAAGATGCAGGCGGCCATTCATGATGGCACTGTACTGGCGCAGTATGACCGCCACAAGCCGGTATTAGGGAAAGTGAAGGTAAAGGATTTTGCCAGGGAATTTGCAAAGAGGTATATTTAAGCATGCAACCATACAGGGTAAAGACAATCACTGAATTTCTGCAACTGAGGGGACTGCCGAAGGCTTTGCATCCTTTAATCAGTGTGATTAATATCAGCAGCATTACGGAGGTCCCGAAAGGACCTTCATTGCTGGTACCGGATTTTTATATGATCGCATTGAAGAAGGGGTTTTCCGGGCTGATTAAAGTGAAGTATGGACAACAGGATTTTGATTTTGATGAAGGGGTCTTATCTTTTATGGCGCCCGGACAACTGATAGGTTTCGAACTGGACGGGCCAATAGGCGAGCATCCTTCCGGCTGGATGTTGCTGGTACATCCGGATTTTTTGTGGAATACCTCACTGGCGAAGAAGATCAGGCAATATAAGTTTTTTGATTATGCAGTGAATGAGGCATTGTTCCTGTCGGAGAAAGAGGAAGTAACGGTCAATCAAATCATCACTAATATTGAACAGGAGTATCAGGGAAATATTGACCAGTTCAGTCATAATATTATTATCGGGCACCTGGAGTCATTATTCAACTACTCAGAGCGATTCTATCAGCGGCAGTTTCTGACAAGGCGAATGTCGAATCATCAGTTATTAGGACAATTGGAGGATATATTACAGGCTTACTTTGAAAAAGAAATGGGGTTTCCAACAGTGGCATATATAGCGGAATCACTACACGTCTCGCCTGATTATCTAAGCAGTATGCTGAAGGCGCTAACAGGACTGAATACACAACAACATATCCATCAGAAACTGATCGAGAAGGCCAAGGAGCAATTGTCAACAACTACCCTATCAGTAAGTGAAATTGCGTATCAGCTGGGATTTGAGCATCCACAGTCATTCAGTAAGTTATTTAAGACAAAAACGAATCTTTCGCCTGTGGAGTTCAGAAGATCTTTTCAATGATGTTAGTCTACTGCACGTGAGAAGCGGGTGGCGCATAAACAGGTGAATAATAATTATAACTACTTCTGCTTACGCTGATGCTGCCGGAAATAGAAAATGTCCTTTGGTCGTTCGTATACATTAAGCCTATTTTGGCGGCGGGGGAAACACCAAAATTGTTAGTTCGCATTAAACCATTGTTCTTGTCAATCCCGGGTTGATAGAATACACTATTGGATTGCATGAGATAAGGCGTTGCTGAAACGCTGCCGAAAGCATATACGTTATTGGTAAGTTGCCGGGTGACCTGTAATGCCAAAGGAACCGACAGGAAACTACTACTCCCTCCCTTATATGCAATAAAACCAGTGGAAATACCTGTATACTTTGTGACAAACCATTTCTTCCGAAGATAGTTCGTATCGGTCGCCTGGTTAGTATTCCTGAAGACTGGTTGCGTGTAATCCAGTCCCCCGGAAAACAAAGGAGACTGAGCTTTTGCAGCTATAGCCGACATTAGTATTGCGGTAAAAAGGAGTGCACGTATCATAATATGAAGATAATCATCCTTTTTGTTAATATTGCTAATAAAATCATAATATTTCATCCCCGGAATATCTGTAAGTGCCTCATATGGCTATAAACGCTAAAATACACGGTATGGAGACTTCTAACACACACAATCAGCGTATTGCAAACATGATCTTTGCCTCGGTATATCCGATGTATGTCGCCAAAGTGGAGAAGAAAGGCAGAACAAAAGAGGAGCTACATCAGGTGATAGAATGGTTAACGGGTTTCGACGATAAAAAGCTGCAGGAACTGATACAGGAGAAAGTAACTTTTGAAACGTTTTTCGAACGGGCGTCCCTAAACCCGAATGCGGGCCTCATTACCGGAGTGATCTGTGGCTATCGTGTGGAGGAAATTGAGAATCCTTTAACGCAGAAGGCCCGGTATCTGGATAAGTTAGTGGATGAGCTGGCAAAGGGCAGGAAGATGGAGAAGATTTTACGTACGTAGGAAGCATCCCGGCCGGACGACCAGAACGCTTCTAGATCACTTTCTCTGCCTCCGTAACATTACCCGGCAGATCAGTTGCCATAATCAGGATACGGGTTCCCCTTAGTGCCGGATTGACGGCAGCAGTTGTATAATGCCAGTATGAGATACCCTTACCTGGAACAGCATCGCCCTGTTCCAGTTCAGTTCCTGAGACAGACAGGATCCGGACTTTTACACTTGCCACACGAACAACATCCTTAACGGCAATAGTGATAATATCCCCCTCCTCTCCTTTATACTTTTCCGTGTCAACAAGTACGATTTTAGGAGGTTTGGCGGCGTCCTGAAAGGCAGTATTATGTGCAGTCTGCCATTTTTTTGCAACAGCTGCATACATCAGCCTTTTTACTGGATCAGTCATGACTTCATTCGCATATGCCGTAGCATCTTCGAATTTCTCCCGGGCAGCCAACTGTTGATTTGTCGGCGGAGTCTTTACAGGTCCACAGCGGGCTGTTACAACTGTTTTTCCTTTTCTTACACGAAGCGTCATTCCTTCAATAGTTCCTGACACTCCGTCCATGAATATGTTTTGTTTTACATAAGCCATATTGAAAGTATTTAAAGATGAATAATAAAAGATGAAATAGAACTGTATGCATCAAAGCATACTGAGGCTTTTTTTGACCATTAATCTCATCATTGTGTATCTATGCAAAGATACGAAAAACAAGCCTTTACGGCCTAAATAGAAGTTACTATTTGCCCTATCTTATAAGGATGTAAATTCGTACAAACTGTCTTGTCCTGGTATAGGTTTACAGTTTTGATGAGATAATCCGTTTGAATTTTACAATATTAAAAGATAATCCTAAAAAGGTTGTTTTGTTTAGATTTTAGTCCTGGATCAGGTTGACAGTATCAGCTGTTAATCCTGATCCAGGACTATCTTTTCTCTTCGTTCGCCATCTCCTTACTAATTCCCCTTGTTTTGTATGTGCCTGATTTGGAGTTAGGTAGTCGCAGCTTGCATGAGGCCTTTGTTCATTGTAGATGCGGATAGACGCTGTTACTATAGCCGCCGCGGTTTCATAGTTTTTAAATAACCGGTCCAGACCAAATTCTGACTT
>NZ_FNBN01000004.1:0-484479 GCF_900102545.1 Chitinophaga filiformis
CGGTTATTTAAAAACTATGAAACCGCGGCGGCTATAGTAACAGCGTCTATCCGCATCTACAATGAACAAAGGCCTCATGCAAGCTGCGACTACCTAACTCCAAATCAGGCACATACAAAACAAGGGGAATTAGTAAGGAGATGGCGAACGAAGAGAAAAGATAGTCCTGGATCAGGATTAACAGCTGATACTGTCAACCTGATCCAGGACTAAAATCTAAACAAAACAACCTTTTTAGGATTATCTTTTAATATTGTAAAATTCAAACGGATTATCTCATCAAAACTGTAAACCTATACCAGGACAAGACAGCTTGTACGGCGTCAATACGGCATCAGATCGGGACTAAAACGAAGATAAGTCTAACCTAAACCTATCTCAGAATGTCTCTCCGGGATCTCAACATCCTGAAATCCTTTCTTTATCAACCAGTTACGGAATATCTGCTGTACTTCATACTCTCCATGTACCAGGAATAACTTCTTCACCTCCCTGGGGTCCTGGCAAGACAGCCACTGGCTCAGGTCCTCATAATCACCATGAGCGCTCATAGAACGGATCACACCCACATCGGCCCTCACCTCGTAGCGGGTGCCGTAAATGGACACTTCCCTGGCCCCTCTCATCAGCCGACCACCCAAAGACTGCGGCTCACAATATCCAACTATCAGGATCGTATTCCGGCTGTCGCCGATATTGTTGGCGATATGATGCTTCACCCTGCCTGCTTCCGCCATACCTGAGGCTGAAATGATCACGCAAGGTTCCTGGCGGAAGTTCAGTGCTTTCGATTCATCTACGGTTTCAATATAGTGCAGACCAGGGAAGTCAAACGGATCGTCGTCAATCTCCAGCAGTTTGGCTACTGTCTTATTGAAAACCTCAGGATGATGCCTCACCACGTCTGTAGCTTCCAGCGACAGCGGACTATCCACAAAGATGTCCACCTTCGGTAACTTACCTTCCAGCCCTGCCCTGTTCAGTGCATACAGGAGCTCCTGGGTACGGCCCACACTGAAAGCAGGGATGATCAGTTTCCCTCTCTTTAGCTGACAGGTATCATGAATATATTTGATCAGCAGATCGTCTGAAGGAGCAGCTTCCGCATGTAAGGTGCTGCCATAGGTAGATTCCAGCAGGATGTAATCTGCCTGGGGGAAAATATCGGGGGATCTTAAGATGGCATCATTATACCGGCCTACATCTCCGCTGAAAGAAACCTGCGTAGTCTTTCCATCTTCCGTGACACGCACATGTACAGACGCACTTCCGATGATGTGACCTGCATCCGTGAAATACACTTCTATATCGTCATCTATCCGGAACCAGGTCTTGTAGTTCACTTTCTTCAGGTGTGTAACACTACGTTTAGCATCATCAATGCTATAGAGGGGCGCCACTTCCGGTTTGCCCTCTTTTCTCAGCTTCTTATTCTTGAACTTCGTATCATCTTCCTGAATCTTGGCGGAATCGAGCAGCAGGATCTCTGTCAGATCAAATGTGGCGGGTGTGCAGTAAATATGTCCCTTGAATCCTCTTTGTACCAGCAATGGTATTAGTCCTGAGTGATCGATATGCGCATGTGAAAGGATCATGTATGTCACTTCCGCTGCATTAAACCCAAAGTCTTCATTCATCGCATCCGTCTCTCTGCCCATTCCCTGGAACATGCCGCAGTCCAGCAGTATCTTCTTGCCATTCTTTAATGAGATAAGATGTTTGGAACCGGTAACTGTACGTGCCGCTCCGTGAAATGCAATTTTCATGTGGTGTGTTTGAGAAATGATCTGTAATGGTATATTCCTGTCTATGCTTTTCCTTTGAATGACCAGGTGATAGCGAAAGAGGCAATTACTGTGCCATCCTGGCTTTTACCGATACTGTTCACCGTAAGCACTTCCGGCTCTCCGGAAGCAGCGGTACGCGCTATGGCGGCCTGTATCGCCGCTCCGTCCTGACAGGTGAACCATGTCTTGCCAGTCGCTTTTTTAGTAAACGAAGCTTCCATACCAGTTACCAGCATGGATACACGTTTAGGAGCGGCCGCACGTACATACATCATGGCCATTAATCCCGTGCTCATTTCTGCCGCCATCGCCAGGCAGGCAAAATAAGTAGAGCGGAAAGGATTCTGGGATAACCACTTAAAGGGAACGACTATAGTGCATTGCTGCTCTTCTAACTGTTGTAACCTCACGCCTGCCAGCCATGCAATGGGCAGCTTCCATAAAAGATAAAGGGAAAACTTAAACGGGTGTCCGGCAAAACGGATGAATGACCGGACAGCTGGATGAGACGTGGATTGCTCCATAGCGGTGGCTTTATTGGTTTGTATAATAAGCGGGATTCAATGCATCCGGCGCCCACTGTTTCAGCATGTCTGCCACCTTCTCCTTGTCATAAGTATCTGCCGATTCCAGCAAACCGGAATTCTGTGTATGTAACCTGTTCCCTTTTGCATCCAGGATTACCAGTACCGGGAAACCAAAACGCTGCGGATATCCCAGCTGTTTCAGCAATGGCAGGTTCTTGTTCTCCTTGCTATAATTCAGGTGGTACACTACATAGTTTTTCTCTTCCAGTGCATTCAGGGTCGAATCTTCATGAACAAACTTATAGAAGCGCTTACACCAGATGCACCAGTTTCCTCCGATCTGGATCAACACGTGCTTATTCGTTGCCGCCGCCTGTTTTTCTGCTTTCAGCAGATCTGCCGCTGCATCTGCCGCGGGATCATAGATATGCTGAAGATCCAGGTAGGTTTTTTCCTGTGCATGGGCCATGCCTATAGCACACATCATTACCACAATGGGTAGTAATAAATATTTCTGCATACGTTAATTTATCTGTCTACAAAGACTGTATATACTGGTATATCGCCTGTTGTGCATTTACACGCGGCGCGCCTTCTTCCGGAACAATTTCAATATTACGAATCTCCGCGTCCAGTTTCACCGCATTGGTATTATCTGCCAGCTGCAAGCGGATAATTTCTTTCAGTTGCGCCTGTAACTGCGGATCATATACCGGGAAGCACACCTCAATACGCCGGTGCAGGTTACGGTTCATCCAGTCTGCCGATCCCATATAGACCTCTTCATTGCCATTGTTATGGAAGATAAAGACCCTGGCATGTTCCAGGTAACGGTCCACAATCCGTCGTACCCTGATATTACTGCTCTCCGGCTGTTCCGGCACCAAACAGCAAATACTGCGGGCTATCAGATCAATCTTCACTCCTTCCTGGCTGGCGGTATACAGGCTGGCAATCATCTCTTTCTCCTGCAGGTTATTCAGCTTGATGATGATCTTTGCCGGTTTGCCTGCACGGGCATTTTCAATCTCACGATTGATCAGTTCCTTAAAGCGGTCCATCAGGTTGAACTGTGCTACCAGCAGATGCTGGAAGGTAAGGAACTTATATTTGACCGGTTGTTCCCTGGCCTGCAGGTACAGAAAGAGCAATTCCAGTTCCTGCGTAATGCCGGGATGAGCTGTCATCATCACATGATCTGTATAGAACCGTGCGGTAGATTCATTGAAGTTGCCCGTAGCCATCAATCCTGAGTAGTCCCACTGGTATCCGCGACGGCGTTTCACCAATGCGATCTTGGCATGTACTTTCAGTCCGGGTATACTGTATATGATCTTTACCCCTGCGGCCTTCATCTTCTTAGCCCAGCGGATATTGTTAGCTTCATCAAAACGGGCTTTCAACTCCACGAATACCGTTACCTGCTTACCATTGCGGGCAGCGCTGATCAGTGCATTCGCGATCTGTGAGCTGGAAGCAATGCGATACAGGGTAATGTAAATTTCCTGTACGGCAGGATCTACTGCCGCTTCATTAAAGAAACGCAGGATGTAGTCGTACCGCTGGTAGGGAGCGTGCAACAGGATGTCCCGTTTGGCTACTTCGTCCAGCAGACGGGGCACATTCTCCAGTGCAGGTACCTGTATAGAAGACTGTTTCGGATAACTGAAGGCGGGCGACTTCACCGGCATAGGCAGGTCGTTCAGATCCTTCAGATTGTGATAACGGCCACCTTCTACCATTTCTTCCGGCAGGATGTGGAAGTAAACTGCCAGCAGTTTCTGCAAGGCCAGCGGCATCGTTGCATCGTACAGAAAGCGGGTAGGAATCCCCAGTTCTCTCTTCTGGATCATGGTTTCTACCTGTTCGAGGATATCGCTGGCCAGTTCATTCATGTCTGTTTCCGCATCACGGGTGATCTTGATACTGTAGCAACCAGTTACTGTATAACCCGGGAAGAGGAAGCCTACATTCTCCCTGATCACGTCGTCCAGCATGGCAATGTAATACACATTATCCAGCGGTGGCAATTCTATAAAGCGGGGCAGTGAAGCGCTGGGAATATTGACCAGGGCATATTGCTGCATATCAGGAGCCGTGTCTTCCGTAAGAGAAACCACCAGGTATAGCTGGTTATTCTCCAGGAACACTTCCTCCGGTTTCTTCTTCCGTAGCCACAGTGGCTGCAGAAAGCTGAGTACCTTTGTCAGGAAATACTCCCGCAGGTGCTCAAGATGTAATGTATGTAAAGGCTCGTTGTAGTACAGGTGTATATTGTAACTGCGTAATGCAGGCAATAACTGTCCGGTCAATGTACGTCCGAATTCTCCCAGCTGCCTGTTGATCTCCTGTTGTATAGCAGGCAATGTATCCTGCGAAAGAATGTCTTCTCCGGCGGCGTCAGGATTACGATGTAACAGCTTATTCACTGCCAGTACAGCTGGCATACGCACACGGAAAAACTCATCTAAGTTGGAAGAGAAGATAGAGAGGAACTTGATCCTTTCATACAATGGCACCTCTTCACTTTTAGCCATACAGAGCACGCGGTAGTTGAACGATAACCAGCTAAGGTCACGGTCATACAGCGGCACATTCGTAGATATAGTCTTGTTACTCATGCTTAGTTCTTCACCGGAAAAAATAGGGCTGCTATCAGGAACGCCAATACGGAAATGATCAATCCGAACATAAAGATGTTGTAGGCGATGCGCAATTGTTTATACTTTTTGCCCAACACGACACCAAGATGGTAGATGTCCTGTATCATGCTGCCATACACATATTCATTGTCTTTCATCATTTCAGTCATACCCCAGGTATACTCTTCCAGCGACATCTGATGGAAGTTACCAAAGAACAACAGGTTAGTCTTTTTACTGTCGATATCTGCTTTAGTGAACTTTCCGACGTTGATATTAGGGCGGGTGGCCAGCACGGAGAAAATAATAGTCAGCACTCCTGTCAACAGGAATATGAAGGCAGGGATGATCAGGTTAGGATAATCTTCCAGTCTTCTGAACAACACACCCAGTATAACGGATATGATGATAGAGTTCACTGAGATCATGATATGCGCCTTACTGTCTGCCATAGAGCTTAGGCGGATATGATTGGTAGAAGTGGTACGGAACATGGTTTCCACACCTCTTCCGGGTTTGGGTTCCTTGTCTTTCTTCTTCTCTTCCTTTCCTTTCTTCTCTTCCTTGATGGCAGCCGGGCTTCCATTATCAGCAAGCGGCAATGCATGCCCTTCTTTTTTAGCGGCGGCCTTTTCTTTCTTATGGGCCTTTTCTTCCTGTTTGTCCAGTTTACTTTTCAACTTGGCGATGTTTTCTTCTTTTTGTTGTTGTAGCAATGCTTTACAGTATGCTGTGAAATAATGATGGGATTCCTGCAGGCGTAAAGAGCCGGCATTCCAGGTAGCACCAGGGATCTCTTTTCCCCAGGTTAGTTCCATTTCCTGTCTTAGTAGACGGGAACGTTCTTTAAAGTCTTTTGTACCCAGGTGAAACAGGTCTGCATCACATACGATCTCTTCCAGCAGGTTTTGTGGATTCTGTGGCATTTTTGTAGCCATGATACAGCCTACCACCTGCTGTTGTACATTTTCTGGAATCTGTTGTACATTTAAGAACTCCCTGGCCATCTCAGCGCCCTTCTCTTCATGCATTTTCGTTTCTCCTGCCAGGTAGCCCAGATCATGGAACCAGCACGCCACATATACCACGAGCAGGTCATTGTCCTCCAGCCGGTAATGCGCTGCAATCTGCTGTGCTGCTGCCACCACCAGCTTTGTGTGTTCTAAATTATGATACACCAGGTTAGGGTGAGGACGGTCCTGGTATTGCTTCGCAACATATTGTTCTGCTGCTTCTATGATTAATCCTGTTTGCATAAGCCTTAGTTAAAAAAGCAAAACTGAGATCAGCAAGTTACTGCATTTTTAAGTTAATTTTATTCCATGAATACGCAATGCCGGATACAGCGGGCCTGTCGCTCGCTGTGTTTCTGCATTGAATATTAACCACTCATCTATGCAAGTAAGATATATTGCGTTCTTTTTCCTGTTCCTGTCCTGCAATGCATTCAATCGCGAGGATAAACAATATGGCTCTCCCAAAGGTTATAATCTTGCAGAGCCTACCCGTTACCGTGTCAGACAGTCCATGCAGGAGATATCAGGCATCGTCCTGGCCCCCGATGAACATCATATCCTGTCTATTAACGACGAAGAGGGTAAGATCTATTCCATCGATGTGAATACAGACAGGGCCTACCCTACTTCCAAGTTTGACAGAAGCGGCGACTATGAAGATCTGGCTACCAGTGGTTCCGATTGGTTTGTGCTCAAGAGCAACGGGCACCTGTATCACATCCATGGCATGTTCACTGACACGGTAGATGCCACCCATTATAAACTATCTCTTCCAGGCAAAAGGGAATTTGAGAGCCTTTACTTCGACGCAAGAGACAGTAGCCTGATCGCCATCTGTAAGACTTGTGACGAAGACAAAAGAGAAGGCTTTACCACCGCTTACCGTTTCCGGCTGAATACTATGGAGTATGACACCACGCCGGCCTTCCGTATCAACGTAGCCGATATTGCCAGGCTAACAGGCGGAGATGTAGGGCGTTTCAGACCTTCCGGGGCCGCAGTACATCCGATAGAACACCGGCTATATATTGTATCAGCTATCAACCGCCTGCTCGTTATTACCGACCTTGACGGTAAAGTACAGGAAGCTTATAATCTACAGCGTCGCCGCTTTCCGCAACCGGAAGGCATCTCTTTCACCGCAAACGGCGATATGTACATATCTAACGAAGCAGTAGACGAATCGCAGGCCAGCATTCTGAAATTTAAGTACCATTGAACTCATCACGATGATTAGCATTTTACCAAAAGCAAGACACATTCTACCCCTCCTCTTCCTGCCACTGCTCACGCAGGCCCAGATGACGGACGACAGCCTGGCGCGCCGGGTGATCCTCATCGGAGACGCCGGAGAGTTACATAAAGACGGGCACAATCCTGTTATAGATGCAGTGAAACAGCGTATTAATCTCCAGGATGCCAGGAACACAGTGTTATTCCTGGGCGACAACATATACCCTCTCGGCCTGCCGGATGAAGGCTCCTCCAGGTACGATGAGGCCAGACAAGTACTGGATTACCAGGTAGGCCTGGTAAAAAACACCAACACACAAGCCATCTTCATTCCCGGTAACCATGACTGGAAACGTTCCAAACCGGATGGATGGCAGACAGTGATCAATCAGCAACTGTATGTAGACTCCTTACAATTGCCCAACGTCAACTTCCTGCCTAAAGATGGCTGTCCCGGTCCTGAAGAGGTACACCTGGACAACAACACTACCCTGATCATCATGGATACAGAATGGTGGTTGTTCCCGTACCAGAAACCCGGATCAGAATCTTCCTGCGATACTAAAACAAGGGAAGAGGTGCTCACTGAACTGAACGATATCGTTAGCCGTAACAGGAATAAACTGATCATCTTTGCAGCTCACCACCCTTTCAGGAGCTATGGCATACATGGCGGTTATTATACCATCAAACAACATATCTTCCCTTTTACTGACCTGAAAAAAGGACTGTACATTCCATTACCACTGATCGGGTCTATCTACCCTATCACCCGCGGTGTATTTGGCACTCCGGAAGATATTCCGAACCCGATCTACCAGTCAATGATCCGTGGAGTGGAAGCGGCTATTAAACCACATGGACCAGCCATCTTCGTGTCGGGTCATGACCATACCCTTCAGCTCATCAAAGACGAACAGAACTTCTATATCGTGAGTGGTTCCGGCTCTAAAGAGAACAGGGTAAAGAAAGGCAGCAAGTCGCTCTTTGCCAGCAATGAGAATGGATATACCGTGCTGGAAATATCCAAAAGTGGCCGTGTGGAAGTAAAATACTATACCATAGAGAAAACAGATGCTCCCGCATATGCACAACAGTTATTCAGCCTGCAGGATGTTCGTTCCAGCGCTATTGCCAATGCCAGTCCTTCTGCCAGCCAGCTGCCTGCTGCGGTTGTTATGCCTGCGGATTCTCAATATACCGGTAAGACAAGTTTCCATTACTGGCTGATGGGAAGGAATTACCGCGATGTATGGGGCACCCCGCTCAGCTTCCCGGTTTTAGACCTGAACAAAGAAAAGGGAGGTCTGAAGATCCTGAAACGCGGCGGTGGTATGCAGACACTCTCTCTGCGCCTGGAAGATAAAGATGGTAAGGAATGGGTGCTCCGCTCCCTGAAGAAATACCCGGATAAGGCTGTACCAGAGGCGCTGCGCGAAACAGTAGCCAAAGATGTTGTACAGGATCAGATCTCCGCTGCTAATCCTTATGCACCCGTAGCGGTAGTACCACTGGCAGATGCTGCCGGTGTTCATCATACCAACCCCACTTTTGTATACCTGCCTAAAGACACGGTCCTGGGTATTTATCAGAACACTTTCGGGGATGACGTTTACCTGTTTGAAGAAAGAGAAGCAGATGTAAAGGGGAAGACGCTGAACACTCCTAAAGTCCTTGAACAGTTGCATGGAGATAATGATAATACTATCGATCAGCCGGCAGTACTGAACGCACGTCTGCTGGACCTGCTGATAGCAGACTGGGACCGTCACGATGACCAGTGGAGATGGGGCGCAGAGAATGATAAAAAAGCAAAGACACAAAAATACTTCCCTATCCCCCGCGACCGCGACCAGGCATTCTTTGTAAATGAAGGTTTCCTGCCACGTATTGCCTCCAGGCGTTGGGCATTGCCTAATATCCAGGGCTTCCGTCCCAAGATCAGGTTTGTAGAAGGTCAGAACCCTACTGCACAACCTTTCGACCGTTCCTTTATGAACGAGCTGAGTGAACAACAGTGGAAAGATATCAGCAGGAACTTCGTACAACGTATCACAGATTCTGCTATCAGGGCGGCTGTGAACCGCTTCCCCGATACCATCAGGGCAGAAGTTGGCGAGCGTACCTACAATACACTGATAGCCCGCCGCGCTATACTGGAGAAAGAAGCGCTTGAATTATACCGCTTCCTCTCTAAAAAAGTGGAAGTGACCGGCAGTAAAAAAGACGAGCTGTTTACCGTTGAACGTCTGCCGGGAGGCCTGATGGATGTAACGGTTACCAAGATCAATAAAAAGGGAGAACTGGAACAGGTGATCTATCACCGTACTTTCGATCCTAAAGACACCCGTGAATTAAGGCTGTTCGGTCTTGGTGGTGAAGACAGATTTGTCATGAAAGGAGATAATGGTTCTCCTATCAAAGTGCGCATCATCGGTGGTAAAGATGTGGATACTTATATCGACAGCACCGGCAGCCATGCTGGCAAGCGTATTCGCATCTATGAACTGGCCAACAGGAAAGACAGCTTCGATATGCACGGCAATGACAGACGTATCCTGTCTTCCAATCCGGACATCATCAGATATGAGCGCACCTTCTTCCGCTTACAATACAACAAACTGATGCCGCTGGCGTCTGCCGGATTTAACGCAGATGATGGTCTGTCGCTCGGCCTCGGCTTCCAGTATACCACACAGGGCTTCCGTAAACGCCCGTTCGCCACAAGACATACCGTACTGGCCGGTCACTCACTGGGTACCGATGCATGGCAGTTCCGTTACCTGGGCGAATTCACAGACGTAATCGGCAATACTGATCTGACCATCACTGCCAATGCAAAAGCACCTAACAATACGATCAACTTCTTCGGCTTCGGTAATGAAACGGTGTTCGATAAATCGAGGACCATCCGGTATTACCGTACCCGTTTCGCCCTGTTCAACATCGAGCCATTACTGAATACCAAACTGTCACGGAATGTAGAACTGTATTATGGTCCTTCACTGACTTATTACAGCCTTGATAAAGATGAAACGACAGGACGTATCATCTCAGACTTCCCACACAATGGACTGGACTCTCTGTCTGTTTACCGGTCTAAGTCATACGCTGGTCTGCGCCTGGGATTAAGGATTGATACCCGCGATAATGCCCTGATACCAACAAGAGGCATCAGCTGGAATACTTCTGTATACGGCAGCCAGGGACTGAATGAAGAGAAACGTAATTACCTGCAGGCGCAGACAGACCTGAGTATTTACACCAACTTCCATGTACCGACCAGTGTTGTACTGGTAACCCGTTTCGGAGCAAACAAGATCTGGGGCAACTATGAATTCTTCCAGGCAGCAGCGATCGGTGGTGTGCAGAATCTCAGGGGTTATCGTAATTACCGTTTTACCGGTAATGCGGCAGTGTACAATAACGTAGAGCTGCGCGTTAAGCTGTTTGATTTCCGCTCTTACCTCTTCCCTGCCAGTGTGGGCCTGCTTGCCTTCAATGATGTAGGCAGGGTATGGTTCCCCAGTCAGAAGTCAGCTATATGGCATGACGGCTATGGCGGAGGCGTTTACTTCACTCCTGCTAATCTCGTAGTACTTTCAGCGATAGTAGGCCGTTCTGATGAAGGCGTATTACCATACATTACTTTCGGATTCAGGTTCTGATATCCGGATTAAAATAGCAAAGGCCCGCTCTCATGACAAGAGCGGGCCTTTTTTGTTATATTAAATCCTACAGTCCTAGTCCATATTCACCTTCACACGTAATGCTCTCAGACCGCTTACCCCTTGCAGGTCTTCCAGGTCCAGCATTTCTACTTCAGATGACAATACTCCTTTATTCTGCAGGAAGGTGATGTACTTCAGGTATTCCTCCATTTCCTTCGCATAGGCATATACGATAGAAATAGTACCGGGTTGTGTCAGGCGTTTACCTGTCTGACGGATATGCACTTTATCTATCCGTTTCTTCATGATCTCATAACGGATATTGTAAGCACCTTCCACATCGAAGCGGCGTTCATCCTGACGGAAGCTGATATCTATCGGATTGCTGTGCACCAGGATCAGCTGTGTAGTCTGTAAAGGCACCTTTAGTGTGTCTTTCAGTTTATTGGTCATCTTCGCGATCTCTGCCATGGAAGAAAGCTGCCACAGACGGAGGTTACGCAGATACAGCATGTCGAACTTACGGCTCTGAGCGATTGCCTGTCCTATATAGATATTGTACTCCACACCATCGGTACGGTACTTCTCAAAATAGCAGGGGAAAGAATGCTGAATATTCTCTTTCTCTTTATCCAGGTACTTATTGATTTTCTCGTTGATCTTCGCCAGGCTCTCTTCATATTCCTGACGGTGATGCAGGATATGACCTTCTGAAGTATCTACCACAGAGAAATAGCGCTCCAGTGCAGGCTGCAGTTCAGGATGACTTTCATGCAGGTGACGGAACAATGGCCCGATCTCTTCATCGAGGTAGTTGTTCGTCTTCAGCTCATCTTCAGACAGCATGCCACTGGTAATACCAGTGATCAGCTCATCGTTCTTGAACTTCAGTTCTTCCAGCAATGGCAGATAGATTGCATTGCCGATATAATCAAGTATTTCCCTGATCAACAGTAACTGTTCCCGTAGGTCTTCGTGGATCGCATTGCTGCGTTCTGTAGAAGAGTTCCTGATATCAACAGCGCCATATAAAGGATAGACATCTTCAAAAGAGATATTACCAATGTCCTTACGCTCTTCCTGCGGCGTATGCAGATAATGCCAGGCAGCATCTGTAAATTTCCATTCTACGGATGGTTGCAAGGCAGTGAACTGCTCCTTGATCACCTGAACGATGCGGTTATTCACAATGTCGGCGCCCCTGGTCAGCAACATCATTACCTGCTGATGAGCAGGATATGCACGGCCTATTGTTTCCGCAGTAACCTTATTGACCTGAGAAGACGCTATTTCAACTATTCCCAACAGCTGTCCTTCATACCATATCGGCGCCATCAGATAGCTCTTGATACCTTTGAGTGGCAGATAACGCAGGAAAGGATAAGACAGCAAAGTAGCGTCAGTTACTTCCGGGATCAGCAATGGATCTTTCTGCATCATCAGGTGTTCCAGCAGTTGCTGAAATAACTGTTGCTGCTGTTTACCATTGTTGATCACTCCCAGCATGACACCGCTTTCGCAGAGATCGCATTCCAGTACATACTTACCATTGATCTTTGGAATCGGTACGATATGAACACTGACATCTTCCTGCTGGATCAGTGATTCCAGTTCCTCTTCCATCCGGCGGTAGGTCTGCTGTTCGTTACCATCATGCATGTTCAGGATCAGGTTCTTCATGGTATTCTGCACCTCATCCTTTGTAACATCCTGTATGGTCCAGATCACAAAACCTTCCAGTGCGAAGTTGCGCAATGGCAGCAATTCCTGCAGGACTTCCAGAGAGAAATGCTGCTGGCATATGTTGTCATATTTCAGGTTGGGGATCTCTCCCTTCACTTTTACATCTACGAAACGTGCATCAATATGTAATTTCACATACTTCTTCAAGCCGTTACTTTCAGGCAGGGTAACATGATGGATGATCTCGTTCTGGTAATCCATCGGAAACCCATATACTTTTTCAAGTAAGAGTTTGTATAACCATTCCAGTTTGTCTCTTTTTACTTTCTCCACAGAGATACCTTCCGGCACTGCCAGAAGCTTATCGCCATTAGCGGCAAAGAGCTTTTTGAACAGATCGGAGTAGTAAAAGATGGCAAACTTGTGAGGAACGCCTATGCCATATATATCCTTGTCCATGTCGACAGTGACAGGGAAAATGGTTGCAATGATCAGATCAAGATATTCCTGGTAAGCAGACAGGTCGTCCGCACCGGCTATGGGCCCCAGGAGGGCGGGGTTACCTTCAAACTGTTTAACTATCTTTTGGTAGTAAGCAGCACGTGCGTCCGATGTTTTGGCAGCCTTTTCTTTCAGAAACTTAACGTAAGGACCGAATGAAATGTGGCTGTCTATCATCACTTCCTCTTCTCTGAACACTTCGGAGTTAGCTGATAAAACTTTCATAAACTATAATGTGTAAAAAATACTCATCCTATATATAAGAGACGATTGGGAAAATAAATTATTTTATGTGGCTAGCAGAATAGACAGTGTGCAGGTAAAGCAGGATTGCGGTGAATCATTTTGCAAATTTATGTTAAAACTTGTTATAACACTTCAAAAAAAATGCAGATTTGCTTATACAAATCTGCATTAGTGCTTTAAGTATTAAGTAATTAGTTAATTACAGCTCTATCTGGTTACGCAACAGGTCTTCAATCGTATCCCGCTTACGGATCAGCTGTGCCTTACCATCTTTCACCAGTACTTCAGCTGGTTTCAGGCGGGAGTTAAAATTGGAGGACATTTCGAAGCCATAGGCGCCGGCATTGTAAAATACCAGGTAGTCGCCCTCTTTCACCTCATTAATCTTACGGTCCCAGCCAAAAGTGTCTGTCTCACAGATATTTCCCACAACGGTATAGATACGCTCTGTTCCTTTAGGATTGGAAATATTGCGGATCAGGTGGAAAGCATCGTAGAACATAGGCCTGATCAGGTGGTTAAAGCCTGAATTCACACCTACGAATACGGTAGCAGTAGTCTGCTTGATAACATTAGCTTTTACAATGAAATAACCGCATTGGCTTACCAGGAACTTACCCGGCTCAAACCATACCTGCAGCGGACGGTCGTATGTCTTGCTGAATTTATTAAAGGCTTCCGACAGCTTTTTGCCCAGCAGGTTAATATCTGTTTCAGGATCACCAGCCTGATAAGCTACTTTAAAGCCGCTTCCCAGGTCAATGAATTCCAGGTCAGGGAAATGTACTGCCTGTTCGAACATGATCTCTACCCCACGCAGGAATACATCCACATCCTTGATCTCAGAACCGGTATGCATGTGCAGGCCGGTCACTTTCAGTTTGGTGCTTTTCACGATACGCTCAATATGGCGCAGCTGATGAATAGAGATACCGAACTTGCTGTCTACGTGCCCGGTGGAGATCTTATAGTTTCCACCAGCCATGATATGCGGATTCAGGCGGATACAGATAGGGTAAGAATCACCGAAACGGTTTCCAAACTGTTCCAGGATGGAGATGTTGTCGATGTTGATATGCACACCCAGTTCTTTCGCAGCGATGATCTCGTCCAGGTCCACGCAGTTTGGCGTGAAGATGATGTTATCAGGCGAAAAACCTGCTTTCAGTCCCAGTAATACTTCCTGGATCGATACGGTATCCAATCCGCAGCCCAGGGAATTGATGTACTTCAGGACGTTGATATTGGTCAATGCTTTACAGGCGTAGAAAAAGCGGGCATCCGTTTTATGGAAAGCTGTTTGCAGCTTTTCGTACTGGATCTTTATTTTTTCAGCATGATATACATATACCGGTGTTCCAAATTCTTCCGCCACTTTCACGAGGAAGTCGGCTGGGAGAAGATCGCTTTGCTTAGACATTTATGGATAATGATTTACAAATTTTTTCATGTGCAGACAGCTGATTCTCTAAGGGCTGCCTGAAAAGTCTGCGAATTTACTACTGAAACCGGAGATTTTTTACAAATCTTCTTCTCCTCCACCCATAAAGTCGTCCAGCTCGCGGCGTTCCTTCTTGGTCGGACGGCCAATCTTGCTTGGGCGCTTACCTGTCTGGAACACAGAAGCCTCGCGGTGCTGCTGTTTATCCTCTTCAGGAGTGATATCATTGTAAAACTTGATCGCTTCTGTATACTGCACACGGTTGGCCAGCAGGCCGGTTACCTGTATCACCCACTTACGGCCTTCAGTTCTGATCTCATAAACGTCGTTAACGGCTACCGGGCGGGCTGCTTTTACTGCTGCCCCGTTCATTTTCACCCTGCCGGATTCACAGCCTGCTGAGGCCAGGGAGCGGGTCTTAAAGATTCTGATAGACCAGAGGTACTTGTCGATACGTACTTTTTCTACTTCTTTCATCTTTGGATAATGTATAAGGCCGGCCCGTTAGTAACGAGCCGGCCTTCAAATTTATCAATAAATAGCGTTATCGGGCTATTTGCTCATTTCTGCGAAATATTTGTGGAAGTAAGGGATGGTCTCAATTCCTTTATAGAAGTTGGCCAGGCCATACTTTTCGTTGGGAGAGTGCAGGTTATCGCTGTCCAGACCAAAGCCCATGAGGATGGTCTTCAGGCCCAGTTCCTTCTCAAACAGTGCTACGATAGGAATACTTCCGCCGCCGCGCATCGGGATAGGACCTTTACCGAAGGTAGCCTTGATCGCCTCACTGGCTGCTTTGAAAGCCACATGATCTGTTGGCGTTACGTAGGGGCTGCCGCCATGATGGGTTGTTACCTTTACCTTCACAGATTTGGGAGCGATCTTTTCAAAGTGTGCCTGGAATAATGCAGAGATCTCTTTCCAGTCCTGGTTAGGCACCAGGCGCATGGAGATCTTGGCAGAAGCCTTGGATGGCAGCACGGTTTTGGAGCCTTCTCCGGTATAACCACCCCAGATACCGTTTACTTCCAGTGTAGGACGGATGCCGGTGCGCTCGATGGTAGTATATCCTTTTTCGCCCCAGAGTTCATCTACCCCCAGGTCTGCTTTGTATTCCGCCTCATCGAAAGGTGCGGCGTTCAGTGCATCACGTTCTTCCTTGCTCAGCTCCTGTACTTTGTCATAAAAGCCGGGAATGGTGATGTGGTTATTTTCATCGTGCAGGGAAGCGATCATCTTACAGAGGATGGTGGCGGGATTAGCTACCGCACCACCGTATACGCCGCTATGCAGGTCGCGGTTAGGACCGGTTACTTCCACTTCCATATAGGAAAGACCGCGCAGACCGGTATCCAGTGAAGGATTTTCCAGGCTGAGCATGGCAGTGTCAGAGATCAGCACAACATCTGCTTTCAGTCTTTCTTTATTCTCCTTGATGAAGATACCCAGATTAGCAGACCCAACTTCCTCTTCGCCCTCTATCATGA
Source organism: Chitinophaga filiformis (assembly GCF_900102545.1). Lineage (GTDB taxonomy): Bacteria > Bacteroidota > Bacteroidia > Chitinophagales > Chitinophagaceae > Chitinophaga > Chitinophaga filiformis. The sequence continues at coordinate 16,235 of NZ_FNBN01000004.1, forward strand.
ATTTGATATTGCAGGGCAAGGTGTTGGTTTTGGCCATGGTTTCAAATGCCTTCACATGCATGTAAAACTGTCCTTTATCATCGGCGCTGCCGCGTGCATAGATCTTTTCATCTTTGATAACAGGCTCGAAAGGACCGCTATTCCAGAGCTCCAGCGGATCTGCAGGCTGTACGTCGTAGTGGCCGTACACTAATACGGTAGGTAGTGCAGGGTTTATGATTTTCTCTCCATATACGATAGGATGGCCCGCGGTAGGGCATACCTCTACATTTTCAGCGCCGGCTTCCTGCAGGCGCAGCTTCACAGCTTCCGCACAGGTTTTCACATCCTTGCTGAAGCTTGAGTCAGCACTAACAGAGGGGATGCGCAACAATTCCAGCAGTTCTTCGAGGAAACGATCTTTGTGTGTAACCTGGTAATCTTTCCAAACTTGCATGTTCCAGTAAATTAGCTTTTAGAAAGGTGCAATTTAAGGGAAAGTCAGAAATATTGATTTGTCTGTTTCAGCCGATCAATTTGACCACATTAACACCGCATTAACAATTTTGTTGAACTTTTGATCGAACTTAACCCTGCAAAAACCGGTATACACTACACCAATCCCAAAAAGTATGCAAATCAGCGAGGACATCACAATGTTATCAGCCCTCCAGAAAGATAACAGACTTGAGGCTTACCAATACTTCTTTATGAAATACTATAAGCCCCTTTGCTTTAAAGCCTGCCAGATGCTGGGGAACGAGCAACGCGCTAAAGAAGAAGTGCAGCAATTATTTATAGAAGTATGGAAAAAGAAAATTTACAGGCAAATATCCCATTCTCCGGGAGGGTTCTTTTATCAGCTTTTATATGAGCGATGCCAGAGGATACAACAACAGGCAGCACCCAGTACCTGTCCGCCTTGTCAGACAGGACCTGCCGTTGTACCCCAGGCCTTATCTCCCCGGTTGAGCATATCGTGACCCTGTCATTCAAGAACACAACATAAATTTTACCCTCAATTAATCTTCACAGCACAAGATGAAATACGACCAAGAGTATATATACACATTACTCCTGCGTAAGCAACTGGGCGAATTAAGTGAAGTAGAAGATACGTTGCTGCAAAACGTCATACATACCGATGAACAAGTTCGTAAATGTTACTATGAACAGGAAGAAGCTAAACTATATACTGACAATGCTTTTCTTGACGATCTGCGGGTAGAACATGACTGGTTGAAAGTAGCAGCTATCCTTGCTCCCAAGCCCTTACATACGAGGATCTTTCAGTTTGCCAGACAGCATAGCACTGCTGCAGCTGTATTTGTTACAGCCGTAGCCTGTGCGGGCAGCTGGATGGTTTATACGCAGGGCTATTTTCAGACGCCTACCGAAACACCGGCGTATGCGTCCATGGTATACCACAAGGCGCCACCGGCAGTAAAGAAAACCACCCCTGCAGCTGTGGTATTACCGGCCGATACTACCGTCCATGTCACTACCACACCAGCCGTACCTGCCGGTAATATGCCAGCAGCACCTGCCGGAGATACTGTTGCCATGGACGCGATCAGTCCACTGGCCGGCAGGCGGATCACGCACGACAGCATCTATCTGAGCAGCACCATCGAGTGGAATACACTGACGGTACCGCCCAGAACGGATTACAGGATTGAACTGTCCGACGGTACGGAAGTACACCTGAATGCCAGTTCCACACTGCGGTTCCCGTTCATCTTCCCCGGCAGGACCAGGGAGGTTTACCTGGAAGGAGAGGCATTCTTCACCGTAGCGCATGACCCGAAGCACCCGTTTATTGTGCATACGGGTACCACTTCCGTGATTGCATTGGGCACGGAATTTAACGTAAACTCTTACGATCACAATATCATCACAACCTCCCTTGTCACAGGCAGTGTGGTAACAGATGTAGGCGATAGTCTGGATGTAACCCTGAAACCGGGCTATGAGGCTATTTACAGGCCGGGTGAACGTTTTAAGGTAAAGCGTTTTGACGAGAACGTTACCCTGGGCTGGAGAGATGGGATCTTCCGTTTTCAGAATAAACCGCTGGAAGATATCATTCCGGTGATGAAGCGCTGGTTTGGGCTGAAGGTTTCATTTGCAAAACCCGGTATGGCGGACCAGCTCATTTCCGGCGATCTTGATAAGGATAAACCCGTTACTGACTTTCTGAACGATATCTGCCGGGCAAAAGGTCTTGACTTCAAGATCTATGACGGTACCATTCACTTTACCGTACAAAAACAATAGGCGGAGAAAAATCAGGAAATCAGTTTCTGCCGTAGCAGGAATTCAAGTTTCTCGTTTACATCCAGCAACTTGGCTGTTAGCTCTTTATTCTCTTTCCGGAGGGAGTAAACTTCGTATGCCTTATCTATATTCTGCTTCAGCTCATCGTCATTCCAGGGCTTCGAGAAGTATTTGTATACCTGCCCTTTATTGATGGCATCTATTACAGCATTGATATCAGCATAACCGGTTAACAGCATCCGGATCGGTTCCGGATATTTATCGAGAATGGATTCGAAGAACTCTATTCCCGTCATTTTGGGCATCCGCTGATCAGAAATGATGATGTGTATTTCCTGCTTTGCCAGCACCTCTTCTGCCTCCTCTGCCGAAGTAGCCGTAAACACTGTGTAGAGCCTACGGAATGATGCCTTAAAAGCATTTAAATTGTGTATCTCATCATCAACATACAGGATATGGATGTGTTGTGCACTCATTGACGCTGCCTTAGATTCAAATAATTAAAAAAACGCGTTACAAACGAATGAAAGAAGATAGACACTGAAATACAAGCGCTTATATTGGACCCGTTCATGGATAACTTCTTCAGATACAAGCTGTTCCGTACCTTGCTACCGTGAAATATTAGTAAAATTATAGAGAAACGTACATAACACTGCCGTTTTTTTTGACAATGACGATATCTTTTCTGTGAAAGTGAAATAACGCCGTTTTATCGTTTACGCGACATCCTTGCAGATTAAAAAAAAGCTCCTATGTTTGCTGTTGCTATCCAGTTTATTTCATGGAGGTCTGACCGGATGCCCCCAAACTGCATTCTAAGTTACGATAAACCAAAGTGATATAGTACTGTTGTATTTTAAACTGCAAACCATAGATTAAACTTAAATCCTTATTAACATGAAAAAAAACACGCTTGTTATTTTAATTATCATAGCCGTAATTGTAATTCTCGGCGGTTGTGGAGTTTCTAAATATAACAGTATCGTGAACCTGGATGAATCTGTAAAAACATCCTGGGGTACCGTACAGAGCCAGTATCAACGCAGATCAGACCTCATCCCGAATCTTGTTGCAACTGTAAAAGGCGCTGCCAACTTTGAGACAGAAACGCTGACCAAAGTGGTGGAAGCACGCGCGAAGGCTACATCCATTAACGTAAATCCGGAGGACCTTACTCCTGAAAAAATGCAGCAGTTCCAGCAGGCGCAGGGCCAGCTCAGCACCGCATTGGGAAGATTACTTATGGTTACTGAAAACTATCCTCAGCTGCAGGCTAACCAGAACTTCCGTGACCTGCAGGCACAGATAGAAGGTACTGAAAACCGCATCGCTGTTGCGCGTAAAGATTTCAACGAAACTGCCAGAGTATATAACAGCACCATCCGTACCTTCCCGAACAATATCGTGGCGGGCTTCGGTGGCTTCCAGCAGAGACCTTATTTCGAAGCACAGGCGGGTGCAGAGAATGCTCCTAAAGTGCAATTCTAAACACAATCCTGTATGAGCATATTCCCATTCAAAAAAAAGGAGCTCCTGACAGAGGCTGAAAAACAACAACTGGTACAGGCTATACGCGATTCAGAAAGGCTTACCAGCGGAGAGATCAGGCTGTACGTGGAAAGCCGTTGCAAGTATGTCAGTCCTATGGACCGTGCACAGGAAATATTCCTGCAGCTGGGCATGGACAAGACTAAACGTAGTAACGGCGTGATCGTGTACATTGCCATGAAGGACCGCCAGTTTGCCATCCTGGGAGACCGGGGCATTCACGAGAAAGTAGGCGGCGACTTCTGGGTAAAAGAAGGAGAACTGCTGATCAGCCATTTCCAGAAGAATGACTACGTAGGCGGCATAGAAGCCTGTATCAGGGAGATAGGAGAATCGCTTTGCAAGTATTTTCCTTTTGAAGGGGACGACGAAAACGAATTACCCGACGACATAGTGATCGGAAGATAAGCGGCGGCTGATCATCCTCCGCACTGTAAAATTTTATATGATGAGGAAAATATGCTGGTTATGGCTGGTTATACTGTTATTCACCGGATGGAAAGTGCAGGGGCAGGATATTCCTCCCCGTCCCAATCCTCCAAGACTGGTAAATGACTTTGCAGGCGTATTGTTAGGCAACGAAGCGGAAATGCTGGAGCAGAAACTCCGCGCCTATAACGATAGTACCTCCACACAGATTGCGATCGTAACGATGAACACCATCGGCGATTACGAAAGCAGTGAAGTGGGTTTAAAGATCCTGCGTGATTGGGGTATCGGTACTAAAGGTAAAAACAATGGTATCCTGATACTCGCTGTTATACAAGACAGGAAAGTACGTATCGAGACCGGCTATGGCATGGAAGGTGTGGTGCCCGACGCGATAGCCAACCGTATCATAGACGAAGCGCTTAAACCTAATTTCCGTCAGCAGCACTACTACCAGGGCTTTGACGAAGCGACTGACAAGATCATTGCAGCTGCTGCAGGTGAGTACAAAGCAACTCCCGGCAGCCGGGGAGGTAAGGGAAGACCTGCCAGTGCCCTGTTCATGACCATCTTTGTCATTGTCATTGCTATTCTCCTCCTGTGGCGAGGCGGAGGCGGTGGCGGCACGACCATCAGCAGAAGAGGTTCCGGCGGCTGGATAGGCCCTACTATAGGAGGTCTCGGTGGCTTTGGTGGTTTCGGTGGCGGAAGTTCCGGCGGAGGCTGGGGCGGCGGTGGAGGCGGAGGCTTCGGTGGCTTTGGTGGCGGCTCCGGTGGTGGAGGCGGCGCCAGCGGCAACTGGTAATAACGTAAATACCGTATAAAAGAAACAGGCTGTTACGCGATGCGAACAGCCTGTTTCTTTTATACCTCTGTCAGCGGGAACCAGACACTCACCCGTGTACCTGCCGGCTGCCCGGCTTCATCGTACAGGTCTTCTATATCAAATGTAGCATCCAGGTTGAAACGTCTGTTATACAGCGCCAGCCTGTCTCTTGTGATCTGTAGTCCGCGGGAATGATGCTCATTTCCCTGCTGCCGCTGTGCAGCTGCTTTCTCCCTGCCAATACCATTGTCTTCTATCACACACAACAAACTTCCCTCCCGCTGCTCGAAAGTAATCGATAAGCGGCCATCTCCTTTCTTATGTAACAATCCATGCCAGATGGCGTTCTCCACAAAAGGCTGTAAGATCATGGTGGGAATATCTGTAAAGTCAGGATCCAGGGCATCATCCACCGTAATGTTATAACTGAACTGGTCTCCAAACCGTAGTTTCTCCAGCTCCAGGTAGTTCTCCAGCATCCTTAGCTCTTTTGATATAGGGATACTGTTTAACTGTGAATTGTCCAGTACATTCCTGATCAGCCTTGCAAAACGGCTTAGGTAAGACAGTGCCTGCTCCGTTTCCCGCTTCATCATGAAGGTCTGGATGGAGTTCAGGGCATTGAAAATAAAATGAGGGTTCATCTGCGCACGCAGTGCTTTCATTTCCAGCTGCGCTATCTGCTGCTGGATAACCGCCCGGCGGCGTGCTTCCTTCTTAATAGCGTTCACCCGCAGTTTAAAATAGATGTAGATCAGTACGATGATCCCCAATGCACATAACACCCGGAACCAGGCCGTTTGCCAGAACGCGGGTAATATATTGATCGTAAGAGTGGTTATCCCTGTTGAAAAGGTACCGGCAGGATTCACGCTACGCACTTTGAACAGGTAACTACCTGGCGGGAGATTAGTATATCTTGCTATTAGCAATCCTTCAGCCTTTACCCATTCTTCGTCAACCCCTTCCATCTGGTACAGGTACCCGACCGACTCATGATGATACTGCAGGCTTTTGAATTCAATACTGATAAAGTTCTGCCGGTGCGATAAGGTAACCGGTGTATATCGTCCACCCTCCACTCCGATATTGATCACACTGTCCATGGCCCGGAAACCCAGTATCGTCACATTCGGCGGAGGAGGCGCTACTTCCAGGGCGGCCGGATCGAATATCACAAAGTGATCCGAAGCGCCCACCATCAAACGGCCATCCAGCAACTGACTTACAGAACGACGCACCTTCCTGTTATTATCAATAATATCTCCCGACTGTACGAATGTTTCAATCGTTCCCTGCTGCCGGTTGAAGCGGTAAAAGCCGTACTGGGTTGTGAACCAGACGCCTGTCTTACCGATCACCTGCAGGTTCAGCACCCATTCGTCGAAGAGGGCGCCGTTGATCATCAGGGGTCTCCCCTTCGCGTTGATGGTATTATAGATCCAGAGACCATGATCTGTTCCCGCTACCAACGTACTGTCATCCAGGAATTCTATACAGGTGATATTGCTAACCGTCAGTTTATCCTGCAGGAAAAGCGTTGATCCGTTTACCTTCCCTGTTTTTATATTAAACCTGATCAGGCCTGCATCGCTGGTGGCTATCCACAACAGCGAATCATGCTGACGGGCTACATCCATTACCGTTATAGGCCGTCTTACATATTCCAGCAGTCCGGGGTAACGTACGAATTCATTGGTACGCGTATCCCATCTGACCAGCCCTCTCTTATATAATCCTATCCATACAGCAGTATCATTTTCCGGCAACATCGTCATCAGGGTCTGCTCACCAAACGTCGGGGAATGATAGTGATTCACGAACATGCCCTTCTCCGGATCAAATACTGAGAGATGGCCATTCTCCTGCCCTACCAGCACTTTCCCATCCTCCATCTCAGCAAAACTCCAGACAAGACTTCGCTCTTCCGGCAATTGCCAGGCAGGGCTCCTGGCATTATGCTGGAACTGCCCCTTCAGCTCCAGCGAAGGATTTAACCAGTTGAATCCCTTTCCCCAATATCCGGCATAGATATTCCCCCGGCTGTCCTGGAACAGTCCTGTCACTTCCGCTCTGGGCAATCGTTCAGCGGTACCTTTAAACACAGTACGATGGTCCATGATCCGGAAGGAGCTGTCCGGCATATTCAAGATGTTCACACCGAGATCTGTTCCCACCCAGAGACGGCCGTTACGGTCATTCAGGAAACAATTCACCTCAAAATCGTAATGCAGACTCTGATCATCTTCGTTATGGGCCTGGATATTTGTGGTGAATTGGCCTGTACTTTCATTGAACCTGTAGATGCCTCCGTTTTCGGAGGATACCCAGATATTCATTCCTTTGTCTTCCACGATATCCGTCACCATATTCCCATTGCCAGAGGGCAAGGTAAAAGAATAGGCATTCAGCTGATGGGTATCAGGATGATATTGATAGAGCGTATCGCCGGCCCTGGCAGCCACCCATATACGTTGCCGGTGGTCTATATAAAATCTTTTAACGCTGCTCCTGATAGCAAGCAGGGGGTTACGATGAGGATTGTTTGCATGATAATAGAGATGCTTTCGGGGAGGGTCGAACATATAGATGCCATCCCGCCCGCTGATCCACAGATTACCTTTTTCATCTTCAATGATCGTGCTGTAAAGGTCTCCCCGTATCGCTTCTGGAATATTGGCAGGCTTGATAAAACGGCGATGCGCCTCATCATACTGTAACAGGCCTTCCTGTGTGGTAGCCCATATCACGCCAGCGTGGTCCTGTATGATGCGGCTACAATTCAGGTTACCGTGCAGAGAGGGAGGAATGTCGATCTTTAGTACCGCTACTGCTGACAATGCAGGGTCATAGTACCGGATATTGTCAGGAGCGCCCATCCAGATCCTTCCTTTATTGTCTTCACACAGGCAGATATCATCATAATAAATAGATCCGGGTACCTTATCAAAACTGGCGATCGTTACCAGGTTCATTCCGTCATAGCGTTGCAGCGCGGTGCTGGCGATCCATATAAAGCCTTTGCTATCCTGGAGGATCGCGGAAACGTGATTACTGGCCAGGCCATCTTTGCGGTCCAGGTGTGAGAAAGTATAGGCAGTTCCCTGCGCCTGCATGTCCAGGCAATACCATGCCGTCAGCCATAGCAGCAAGGCTGAGACAGATAAGCGTTTCGACAAATGCAGTTTCATCAAGGTGGTGAAAGCGTTAAATTGTTTTTTGTACCCTGGCTATTCCGACAGCTGCCTGGTACTTCCCTTCATCAAAAGCATTTTCACTTTTAGCCATCACGATAGTGGCTACGCCATTTCCGATAAGGTTAGTAATAGCACGCGCTTCCGACATAAAACGGTCTACACCGATCAGAATACCCAATCCTTCGATGGGGATTACCTTAATAGCGGTCAGGGTAGATGCCAGTACGATAAATCCACTGCCGGTAATACCAGCAGCTCCTTTTGAGGTTATCATCAGTATGCCGATGATGGTCAGCTCCTGCCAGATGTCCAAATTTACACCATAGACCTGAGCCAGAAATATCACCGCCATAGAAAGATAAATGCTGGTGCCATCCAGGTTGAAGGAATAGCCGGCTGGTACTACCAGTCCAACTACCTGCCTGGCGCATCCCAGTTCTTCCAGCCGCGCCATCAGACCTGGTAAGGCGGATTCGGAGGAAGAGGTGCCCAGTACGATCAGTATTTCATTGCGGATAAATTTAAGATATTGCCACAGACTGAAACGATAAATACGTGCAATGCCTGCCAGCACTACACCTATGAACAATAACATTGTCAGGTATACACAGCCCATCAGTTTCAGCATCGGGTATAAAGAGGCGAGTCCGAAGCTGCCTATCGTATAGGCCATTCCACCAAAGGCGCCCAGCGGGGCCAGTCGCATGATAAATTTGAGGATGTTAAAAAACACTTCGGATAATTTCTCGAAAGTTGCCAGCAATGAGTTGCCAGCGCCATTCATCCTGGTAAGACCGTAACCAAACAACACAGCAAAGATCAGTACCTGGAGGATGTCTCCTTTCGCGAAAGAGTCTACCACATTGGAGGGAACGATGTGCATGAGAAACTCAGACCATTTAAACTCCTCCGCCTGTTGCTGGTATTTCGTCACGGCAGCGGTATTCACATTCTGAAAAGCTCTGCCTACACCTGGTTTCAGCTGATTGGCTACTATCAATCCGATGGCAATGGCCAGGGTGGTAATGATCTCAAAGTATAGTATTGCCTTCCCCCCTACACGACCCACTTTCTTCATGTCTCCCATACGGGCGATACCCAGTACGATGGTCAGGAAGATGATAGGAGCGATCAGCATTTTGATCAGGTTAATGAACATTTCACTCATTAACTTACCTGTAGGGGCGATGGAGGGGAATAGGGCGCCGGCGAGTATGCCAAGGATAATTGCAACGACTACCTGGAAGTATAGATGCCTGAATAGTTTACTCATACAGTCAAGATACAAAAAAACGCTTAACGCTGCGTGCAATCTGCACACAGCGCCAAGCGTTCCCGTAATATGATATGTAACGATTATCCTTTGATAGCGGCAATACCAGGAAGGGTTTTACCTTCAAAGAATTCCAGCATTGCACCACCACCGGTAGATACGTAACTTACTTTTTCAGCCAGGCCAAACTGGTTTACTGCAGCTACAGAGTCACCACCGCCTACCAGGGAGAATGCACCCTGTGCAGTAGCGTTCACGATAGCATCAGCTACAGCTTTGGTACCTTTCTGGAAAGCTGGCATTTCAAAAACACCCATCGGACCATTCCACAGGATAGTTTTTGACTGTTGGATCGTTTCGCTGAACACCGCTACAGATTTCTCTCCGATATCCAGTCCCATCCATCCTGCAGGGATGTTGTCATTACTCACCACCTGGGTGTTGGCATCAGCAGCAAATTTATCAGCAGCTACTGAATCCACAGGCAGGATCAGCTGTACGCCCTTCGCTTTTGCTTTGGCCAGCAGTTCAAGTGCCAGTTCCAGTTTATCATTTTCGCAGAGGGAGTTACCGATCTCTTTACCCTGAGCCTTCAGGAAGGTGTAAGCCATACCACCACCGATGATGATGTTGTTAGCTTTTTCCATCAGGTTCTCGATGATCAGGATCTTGTCGCTCACTTTAGCACCACCCAGGATAGCGGTGAAAGGTTTACCAGCACCGTTCAGTACTTTCTCTGCGTTACCTACTTCTGCTTCCATCAGCAGGCCAAACATACGTCTGTTGGCAGGATAGAATTCAGCGATAACAGCTGTAGAAGCGTGTGCGCGGTGAGCGGTACCAAAGGCGTCGTTCACGTAAACATCACCCAGTTTGGACAGTTTTTCTGCGAAGCCTTTATCACCTTTTTCTTCTTCTTTATAGAAGCGCAGGTTCTCCAGCAGGAGTACTTCTCCGGCCTGCAGGTTAGCAGCTGCAGCTTCTGCTACAGGGCCGATGCAGTCTTCGGCAAATTTCACTGTAACACCATCCAGCAGTTTTACCAGGTGGTACACCAGGTGTTTCAGGGAATACTTCTCGGTAGGACCATCTTTCGGACGACCCAGGTGAGACATCAGGATCACGCTACCGCCATCTTTCAGGATTTTCTTGATAGTTGGCACGGCAGCCGTCATACGGGTATCGTCAGTGATCTCGTATTTATCATTAAGAGGCACGTTAAAATCAACACGTACCACTGCCTTATGGCCGTTGAAATTGAAGTCGGAGAATTGACTCATTTGCAATTATTTTAAAAGATGGAGAAGTAATCTGAGAATAAAATATAAATGGTGAACAGTGAATGGTGTGTATTACCACCATTTACCATTCACCACTTACAATATTAGCAATAAGCCTATTTGCTGATCAGACCGGCGAAGTACTTAACAGTACGTACCAGCTGAGATACATAGCTCATTTCGTTATCGTACCAGGATACGGTTTTAACCAGTTGTTTGTCGCCCACAGCAACGATTTTGGTCTGTGTAGCATCAAACAGGGAACCGTAGGTGATACCGATGATATCGCTGCTCACGATTTCATCCTGTGTATAACCGAAAGACTCGCTGGAAGCGGCTTTCATAGCGGCGTTGATTTCGTCAACAGTCACTTTCTTCTTCAGAACGGTTACCAGTTCAGTCAGGGAGCCGGTGATAGTTGGAACACGCTGAGCGCTACCATCCAGTTTACCTTTCAGGCCAGGCAGTACCAGACCGATGGCTTTAGCGGCGCCGGTGCTGTTTGGAACGATGTTAGCAGCAGCAGCACGGGCACGGCGCAGGTCACCTTTCGGGTGAGGAGCGTCGAGTGTATTCTGGTCGTTGGTGTAAGCGTGGATAGTGGTCATAGTACCCAGTTCGATGCCGAAGCTATCGTCCAGTACTTTTGCCATTGGCGCCAGACAGTTAGTAGTACATGAAGCGCAGGAAATGATAGTTTCGCTACCATCCAGGATGTCATGGTTTACGTTGAAAACTACTGTTTTCAGGTCGCCGGTAGCAGGAGCAGAGATAACTACTCTTTTAGCACCTGCGGTCAGGTGAGCGGCAGCTTTATCTTTATCTGTAAAGAAACCTGTAGATTCAATCACCACATCAATACCATGTTCTTTCCAGGGAATTTGTGAAGGATCTCTCTGTGCGTATATTTTCACTTCGTTGCCGTCAACGATGATGGCATTATCAGAATGTTTAACTTCTGAATCGAAACGACCCTGTGCAGAATCGTACTTCAACAGATGAGCTAATACAGCGGGACTTGTAAGGTCATTAATAGCTACCACGTCTATACCTGGCATCTTGTAGATCTGACGGTATACTAAGCGGCCGATACGACCAAAACCATTAATACCGATTTTAAGATTAGTTCCCATTTTACACTGAGTTTGTTGAGATTGAAAAAAATTGAGTAGCGAATTTACAAGCTATAGCGGGATAAAGCAATATAAATTTAAGTTAAGCAACTTTTTTTTGAAAATATCAAAATTGAGATTACCTTTGCAGTCCTCTAAACATGGAGAGCATGTCAAAGAGGGGATTAGCCGCGTTGGTCAATCGGCTAAGACGCCTCCCTTTCACGGAGGAATGACGGGTTCGACTCCCGTACGCGGTACCAACAGAAGAAGGGAACATCGAATGATGTTCCTTTTTTTATTTATACCATGCTAGTCCTGATTCAAGCCTTTGAAAAAATCCCATATCAGTGCAGGAGCGTCTACACCTTTAGTCATATTGCCCATTTTACTAATTGGTATCCTGAAGTTCCTGTTAGGAATGGTGTGTCCTCCGTCCGATATATCAAGGAAAGAAATCTGTTTACCGGCAGCTGTGGCATAATTTGAGAGCGTTGCGCTTTGAGTAATAGCAATTGTGGATTGAATATCGAACTTATCCTTTTGCAGCCAATACTGTAAAGTTTCTTTTGAACTTCTCACTTCTCCAAAGCTTTTTCCATTCAAAAAGATCTCACCTCCTTTGTATGGAACAATGGGGTCTTGTTGTCCGGTCATATAAAACAGCGATACCGGATGCATTGCATTTTCACATTTATCATTTGAAGGCGTACCCAGGTTAGCATCAATAACCGCAAATCCTTTAAACCATTGAGGATATTGTCTTGCTAAGCTCATTACCATCTCTCCCCCATTTGAATAACCAACAGCAAATACTTCGGAGGTATCAATATGATAGTTTTCCTTAAAATAGCGGATCATCTGTTTTGTAAATTCAATATCGTTTATATTCATTTCGCCCGCAGGATAGGGTGCTACTTTTCTGCAACCATTCCAGTTATTCTTAAACCCATTGGGATATGCGATAATTGTGTGTTGCTCTTTATCAGACAGCTCATCAAATTCGTGCCCGGTGAATATTTGCATGATATTACCGTTAATACCGGAACCATGGTATAAGATTATTAGCCGTGGACGCGCTGTTATTTTCTTTGGCAAGTGGTATAAAAATGTCCTGTCCCTGCCTTCGATTTTTAATGTGGCACTTTTCAACGGATGTAATACATTCCAGCGATACAGGTAAAGAAACATCCCTATCATCATTACTATTATGAAAACAATTATTCCTGTCAGCATTTTCTTATGTTTCATTATTGCAAAAATGAGTTCTCTATAGTTTACTTTTGCTATGCATTTACTTTTAGTAACTAGTTTCCAAAACGAAACCAATCTGATAATCAAATGAATATACAGGACTGCATTACGCCCTGCACGCAAAAACCAAAATTGGTACTGGCCATCAGAGATGCCATGGAAGTATTAAATGGCAAATGGAAGATTCTGATCATAGGTACGCTGATGGCTGGAGGGAAGAAACGTTTTATGGAACTGTTAAGAGAAGTAGATGGAATCGCTGCAAAGATGTTGTCGAAAGAATTGCAGGAACTGGAAATGCATAAATTAATTTCCCGCACGGTATGTAATACCAAGCCCATTACAGTAGAATATGAGATTACCGAGTATGGAAAGAAACTGGAAAAGATACTACTGGAGTTAACTAACTGGGGAATGGAACACAGGGAAATGATCCTGAAGGGATAACTAAAAGCTGCTCAAAATCTTCAACTAATGTCAGAAATAGTAGCACTGCACACATTTATGATGATATTTCTATAAAACATAATTATCCATATCTTGCCTTCATATTAAAACTCCCTAACCAACATGAAAAAAATTTTCTGCATCATCCTTCTGCAATTTGCGGCTGTGCAGCTCTTTTCTCAATCAATTCAGTATGAAATAGCAAACTGTAACGGCGAACGTCGGACCCTACTATTTCTGAATCAGATAACCAGTGTCCTGCACGCATCCAAAGGAGAGTTATCACTTAAGAAAAATCTGTCGCTCAAATTCAGCCGTGATAGTCACCTCAATTTAGATAGCCTGGATCTGGTAGCCATCAGGTTCGGTAAAGCATTTCCTAAAAACTACTGGAGTCAAGGTGTTCCGGTTATTACACTAGATACCAGGCCCAATGAGGAAGGACGCATCTGGTTTGAAAACGTGTACGTTGAAGAAGATAGCAAGGGGAACATTAAACCTATAGCTGCGCTAAAAGTGGTTTTTGAGGGCAATGATGCCGGGAAAGAAAGAGTTTCTCCAAAAATCCTCAATATCATTTATATCTCTGATCCCAAAGCACTTAAAAAGTACATTGCCGTTATAAAGCAGTTAAAAATAGCAAACAATATAAAAACTACAAATGTCCTCAAAGAGGCCGAAAACGCTCCGCCACCACCAATAAGGAATCTGTAAGATTGTTTCCCCAGCATCAAAGAGTAGTGAGTTCTCATTTTACGTCTTTTCCCCGGCTATGCTATTACGATCGGGCTGCTGGTGCAGGGACACAATGTCAGAGAAAATGCGTTAGCATTTATATTCTCTTGGCGAGCAAAAATGAAATTTTTCCTGCTAAATCAACGTCAAGTTTTTTGAATCATTACAAAATCGCCCATCCAATAGTTCGACACCTGTCCGGCCCGTTGTACCAACAGGACGGGGATAGTACGAGAGTATTATCTCCGTTTTTATTTTAGGGCAGATCGGGGGCCATTGGGTGACGGCAAGGAAGATCCCATTTACACAGAAGGTTCAACTCTGGTCGTTTTTCCGGTTATAGGACATTTCTTCAGGAAAGAGTAAGAATTGAAGTTGCTGTTTTTCGACATAGGTGGCTAGATCCCATTGGTTGTGGGTTGTTTTATTCAGCTCCTTTGGACTTCCAATGCTTTCTCGCTTTCCCGGTCTTCTCCTGTTTGTTCTTTTAACTCTTAATTAACACAAACCCCGCCCAATAATATGGATTCCTATACAACCTCTTCATCTTCTCCTGCGCTCCTATCAACGCCCTTGACGCGGCCTCTCCTTTCACAATCCTTTCATAAAAATACCTCATCATCTCTGCTGTATGCTTATCTGAAATATTCCACAACGTCACTAAAACCTCATCCACGCCTGCTAGTGAAAACGCTCTCTGAAATCCTTGCACCCCCTCGAATCCATAAATTTTCCCAAGTCCTGTTTCACAAGCAGACAGCACCACCAGCTTAGTACCGGACAAATCCATTTTCTCAATATCCTGCGCAGATAAAATCCCATCATTTAACTTATCTGCATGCATATTATTAGCGCCGGCAAACACCAGATTACAATTTCGCATAGCAGTAATAGATTGAAATACATTGAGCCTATCACTGGTAACATCTACCGAAACCACCTCCTGCCCTTTATCATAATATCCATGCGAAGCCACGTGAATAACATCATAATGTCCCCCTGACAAAGACCTGAATTTTTTCTCTGTCGCATTCCCGTCTGTTATAGCCTCACTTGACACCTCATGTCCGGCTAATAGCTTATCAATATCCTTCACTTCACCCAAAGTAGCAACTAACCTGTTAAAGCGCCTTTTCACCGAGTTATTATGTTGACTGCGTTGACTGCCATAGTCAATGCCTCCAAAGAGAATAACGCTCCCATTAAGAGATGTCATTGAATTACTCTCTTTCAAAATACGGGTACTACCCACTATATCATAAGTAAGACCAGATTCTTCCAATAATGCAGGAAATGATACCTGGTGAAGGATTCCGGACGGCGATATAAATAAATGACCAGATTGCATAGTATTCTCGGTAATAGGAGCAATCAGCAGTTTTCTCATTAGGGCAATTGAATGAACATAAGTTATATTTATTTGCGCAATAAGGTTCTCTCGGTCATTAATTAGTTTATTCAAATCTTGTTCTTTACAAATCCTAACCAATTTGGGATAAGAAAAATCTGCCTGTAATATTAATGCATAATAATCATTTGACCTGCTGCTATCAGATAAGTTATATGATGGAAAATATTCAACAGCAACATCTCCTACAGCCAATCCATTCTTCACATCCTGCCATGTAATCTCTAATGGATCATATGATTTAAAATCAGGTCGTGATCTTAGGGAATGTAGGAAATTCTTCTCCTTTAATAACACATCAATCTGATTAGCATTCACATCCTTTTCCTGTAGCAACTGGAGATATTGTGTCTTTAATAAGCTATCATGTAAAAGACGACGTTGATAGCGATTCGTATAAAGGACCAGATTTTTAGAAGCAAGGATATTATTGTACAGCTGCATATTTGCTGCTGGTGTATTAATTCTCACTAGAATAGCATTAATAATTTCTAACTGTTGCTGTATCTGATCCGCATAAACATCCCGTTCATATTCATTCAAATAAATCAGCTTATTAACAGCCTCGTTAAAAACGGAAGCGGTTATATCCTTTAATGTAGTTAGATCAGAAATATTTCTTCTCTGCATCAACTGGCAAAATAGGGATACTATATATATACGGTTTTTAAAATCAACTGGCACTTGTTTATAACTATTCAACCTGGCAGTAATATCATGAAAGATTTGTTCAGCACCTGCATAATTTCCAAACTTCAAGTAGCAATATCCCAATTGATAGCGGGCATGTTCATACTCTAAAGAATTATTACCATACCTCTTTTCAATTTTCTCTATAATACCTTCATAACAATCTAGTGAAGCTGATATAAATTGTTCTCTGTCGCTAAGCGAAGGTGAAAAAAAAGATAAAAACGACTGCCACCACCCTTTTTTAATCACATTTTTATTACCAGTATTACTAACCGACACCATCTCACAATATTTCGCTTTTGTCATCAGATAAGTAATATAGAATTCACTTTTGCTTTTCTTCTCAGCAAATGGGATCGCTTCTATCAACAACTTTCCCGCTGCCTGTGTGTTTTTAAGCAGCAAGTGTCCCCATGCAGCTGAGATAAGGTGATATAAATATTGAGATGACTTTTTACTTAATTTAGCTTTCCTGTAAATGTCCAGATTATTTATATGCAGTGTTGCATATGTCTTTTCATCCCCCGACTTCAATGCATATTCCGCTACCTCTTCCTGACATTCAATGAAATACCTCGTATCAGCTTTATCGGCATATTCAATAAAAGACATCAGCTCAATATTACAGCTATCCGCTTTCTCAAATTTTCTATATTTCAAATAAAGATCAATCAATGCAGTCAATGGATAAACTTTATAATCCTTCCGCTTTGATAATAGGGCAGTATCAGTTAAATGAAGAATATTATTATACTCCTGAATAGACTCATTTTTCAGACTGTCGAAATTGCTTAAGCAATAGGCATAGTTAATACTTACAGCGTATTGTTCATCTAATTTAGCAAGTCTTCCATCTTCTGTATTTTGATAATATTTTGTCAGTACAAATATTGGCCAGGGGGAATTGCCAAATACTGCATTCTTCTTTGCTTTTTTTGCATAACTTAGTGCCTCTTCAAATTGGGCATTACGTACTAGCTCCTCGGATTGTTCAAGATATTTATACTTATCGGCCATAAGCTTATAGAACTTTAGCTCTAGATAATTAATCTGAAAAAAGTTTAGCCCCTGCATGACCAGCAATAGCGCAATAAAACCAATTCCTAACAATAATTTTTTGAATGAAAAATTATTGAATAGATCCATTACTCCAATCATAATAAGCCAGAGGAGCATCAGTAATACGGCCAGGCCTCCAATCACAAGAATAAACGTTCTCAACCAGGAAAAGAAGCTCCAGAATCCCTCTGGTTTAACTATATACCAGATCAAATGAGCAATATTAACTATAACAAACACTATTAGAATGGCTATAACGACAAAGCTTATTCCTGAAAATGAATCTTTTATCTTTCCTAAGCGTCCCATAAGTATAATCTGGATATTTTTTTTATTTTCAATTTAGTTAAATAACCAGTTCAAATGAACCTTGAGAGAAAAATAGGTATTGTCACAGGAGTACTGACTATAATTGGAACTATCTATGCACTTTTTGTAACAAACGTTATTACATGGAAGAAAGATGCGCTTGAAACCCAGGAAAAGAAAAACACTCTGAACGCAGCAGAACCGCGCTTGACAGTCTGTTATGCAGAGGTATCAGGAGACCTTAACCGGGCCCAAGGCTCAAGTGCGAGTAAAGAACCTGAACTCGCTAATTTAGCCAGCCTTCGTATCGCTGATAATGGCCTGCTCTCATGTACAGAAGCTTGCCTGAATATTGCAAGTAAAAAAAAGCTTAAGACACATACTATATATCTGCTAATAGAAAATAAGGGAAAAGATCCTGCCTCAGGCATTAAAATAGAATACACCATATGTGGTCTATCCAATATAGTTAAGATAAAAGATAGTATTGTCGGCACCTTTGACTATGAAACTGCTATTTTATCTGCAGCTGATAACCAGTCTAAATATATACAAACCGTTCCCTTTGAAATTGAAAGCGGCATGAAAATTTTGGTACCTGTATTAATAGCGACAGTTGGACCAAAGGCTAAGGATCTGAGCCAGGAATGGCAAATTGTATCTAGGCTTGTTTATTTACCAAGAATTATGAAATACAAAAGTGAGATTAGTAAGAAAGATTATGCTGATTCCGTAAGGAGAATGGAGGCGCCGATGAAGGCGTCAGATTTGGTGAATATAAGGGGATGATATAGATAGTATCCAATGACAAATATTGCATAAATAACATATTTCCTCTTAACGTTATAGATGTAACGACCTACTATTACTCTTTTTGTTTTTGTATTATTGATAGATTGCGAAAACCTATTATAAATTGAAATAGTATCATACTAATAAGAAACGCCTATAACCGCACTACCAATGGTAGCTCGCTACAATAACAAACAACGATTATTAACGGGACTTGGGATTAAGATGCGATGGAAGGCCTACTTTTTTGAGAAGTCTTTTTACAGCTTGAGCCTTTTTCTCAAAAAAAGGATGCCCTTCAAATGAAGGCAACGTCGGATCTACAGTAACCAATGGCTTGGTACCAACCTTGATAAGTCCCTTCTTTTTTGGCTTATTTGACATAATGCAAAGATAATTATTTTTATCCTCTTCTAAAAAACACCTAATAAACTGATAATCAAAATATAAACATCCCCTTCTGATATCCTAAAAATGCTTGATAATTTACTCCTTTCCGGAAGAGCTCCCATTGATCACCTTCTAATAATCCATATACTTCAAAGACCGGTTCAATTCGTTCCCAATGCTTATTTATATTCATCTGGTATAACCGGGTTCTGACTTTGTTTGTACCCTGGACAGAGACTATTGAGTTGGCGAATAAATTTGTAAAATCATAAATAATTGAACCAAGCGTACCCATAATAACATCAACGTCTTTGTTATCGCTTACGGCGGTATCGGAAATATCACCAGTTACAGGATCTAAGTCCCCAAATCCAAAATTGTAAAGATTATCTTCAATAAGATTAAATTTTGCAATCTTTTGTATTGACCCTTGAGGACCATTGCTGGTAAAATGATAGGCCATAAAGGTTTTATCACTCGTATACTGGTATTTATCAAGACCAAACATAGGTCGCAATATACAATTGAATCCAATCCGAAAAACCAATGTTAATAACTGTATATCAGCTCCATATGCATCCAAACACCTACATTATCTAACTGAAATTCTGCAAAAAAAAGTTTGACGTTTGTTCGCCATGCAGGACCAACATGAACGAGGATACTACGTACCTTTCCCACACACCTACTTTTCCTCCTTTCGCGGATTCTTCAATATCGAAAAAAACGGATTCCAGGGCATTTCTACCTTTTCTTTTTTCGCGTCCTCCAGCATTTCCTCAGTCGCCATTTTCGGAAGCTCCACCCTGATTCCTTTTTTAAGATCGATTATCGCACCTACAGGAGCATGATCACTAAACGCTTTTTGTTTCCCCTGGTCTGTTGTCCATTTATCTGTTTCACTGTGATCCGTATCAACAGGTTCCAGGCCACCGCCTCCCCGTTTAACAATACCACCACTCACGACATTGGTATCCTTATTTACAAGGATAATATCTGCCTGGTTGTATTTGACCTTATCTTTTTTATTCGACCATCTATTTGTTGCGGCAGTAGTATCACCAGCAATTTTCACTCCCTTCTCCTCAAAAACAGTCTCGGCTTTTTTATTGCTTTCAACGTGATCCTTCGGATTAATGTACAGATCACCAATCATCACCTCATTCGGGTTCTTACGCTTCGACATATCTTCAAGGGCAGTGGATATCTGGCTAAAAACCTTCATTCTCTTCTTACCATCTGTGGTTTTTCCTTCATCACTTGGCGAGGTATGCACAACATTCAACGCGAGGTTTACATTTCTTTCTTCACTATTGATTGAATACCGTCGTATTGGTCTGTAAGTGTCCTTCTCCTCTGCCTCTATATTAACCATCGTTGCTACATTATGAACATGCGCATCGAGGTACTCAATATACTTATTGAAAGATGGTTCATCCAGGCCCTTCACGAATACCAAGACAGAATTTGCCCATGTTTGCAACTGAGTATAATAAGCTTTATTAGGTTTGTTTTCAGTTTTGTCCATAGGTATAACATCTTCAAACGGCTTAAACCCCTGGGATTTCAATTCCTTGTTAAGATCTTCTATAAATGAAAGTATACTGTTATTCCCGTCCTCGATACGCCTTTTCAGTTCCCAATTTCCTCCCCGGTCACGCCAAACATCCCTATCTCTATGACTTTCATTCCATTTGAAATATCCGTCTTCCATATCAACATCCTCATTGTGGAAATCGATTTCTTCATCGCCAGCGTTGTTTTCCAGTTCTTTGAAGTACTCCCACAATCCAGCAGAACGAAGATCCTTTTCTTTCTGCTCATCTGTCATGTTGACATAGGCATTTTTTTCTTCCTCCGTTAAGGGGGGAGCTAATGATTTTTTAAATTCTTCCTCGTTAAGTCGTACAGGCACACCTATCTCCATATTGTCAGACTCTTCCAAAACATCCATGCCACTTCCGGGATAGTAAGAATCAGTGCTGGTTATGCTCCAATCACTATTTGCTCTTGTAACAACAACATAATCCTCACTCTGTCCTACGCCACCGGTCTTTTTAAGCGCCCCCATAGGAAGGCCGCCGGTTATTACCCGCAATCCGGCACGGTCTATCAGCTTTTCAAACAACTCAACATCATTTACTTCCTGTACTACCATAATATCCAGCCACTTGTTTTTCTTAAACATATCAGCGATCTCGCTGACTTTCTTTTTATTAAATGCTATCGCTTCTTTTCCACTGCCGAAGTGAGCTATGTTCCAGGTCACAATTCCTACCTGTTGAGGATTACCTGATCCTTTCTTCTTATTTGATTTCTCCGTTTTTCTTTTTTTTACGGGCTTATCAGTTTCTGATCTTGCTCTTTTCCTTCCCCGCGGCTGTTCTTCCGTTAATAGATCTTTCTCCTCATGCTGTTCTTTTCTGTGACGCTCTATAGATTCTTCATAGCCCTCTCTATTTCTTAACAATTTGTAATGTCTGAATTCTCTATCCGTCATATTATCAAAGTCTACCTCATCTTCACTTTCCACATACGTCTGCTTTAATTCGGAATAATATGCTAACGCCTCAGCAACTGTTCGTTGTACAACAAGTCCCGGGCCTTTGAGAGAAATTTGTTGGGTATTAGAAGAGTCATTGAATGGAGTATTCTCTTTTCCATGAAGCGATGGTGAGTCTTTCCTCTGAAATGGAGCAACAGCGGTCTTCGATATCCCCAGTGAACTATTATTATTAGCCGCAGCCCGCGAAGAACTGCCGGAGGTGTTAACACTTCTTTTTTCTTGTCGCATAGGGTAATGTATTAGCGTTTGCTCATCAATTGACACAACGGGTATTCGAAGATAATTAAAAGCGGGGCAAACTGGACCGTTTTTCTCACTATTCCTTTTCTGTAAGCATATGAGGGCCATAGGGTTCCGATCGCATAAATCAGGTATTTATACGCTTTTCAGAAATGACAGAAGCAGGTAATTTTGTTCTCACGATTTCCACAACGAGCTGCTGATTTTTCAACCCCAAACATTATACATCATGAATTTCACAAATCTTCAGGAGCAGGTTATTCAAAAACCTTTTGTAGAAGAGCTATTTCTCTGGAACAAATTTTATTCAAGCACAGTACTTAACTTTAACATGGAAGCGCAAACACAGTCCAATTGGTGCTGGGCCGCGACTTCCAAAAGCGTATCGTTCTTTTATTCAGCATTGCTGAACCCATGGACACAATGTAAAATAGCATCTTCCGAGCTAGGACAGACCTGCTGCACATCACCCGTTCCGGGCCCTTGTAATGTACCCTGGTACCTCGATAAGGCGCTCACCCGTACCAAAAACTTTGTTGAATTAAAGTATGGTACAATGACCTGGGAAGCTGTTAAAGCAGAGATTGATGCCGGACTGGTAGTGGGTACCCGTATAGGCTGGTCTGGTGGCGGTGGGCACTTTATGGTGATCTACGGCGTGTCTAAGATCTTTAACACAAAGTATTTCCATATAGATGATCCTATCTACGGCAAAAGCGTACTCACCGTTAACCAGTTTTCTACCAACTATCAGGGCAGTGGTTCCTGGACACACAGTTATATCACGAAAAAACACTTTTATTTTATGTGGATCAAAGAACTCACATTCAAACCGGAATTACTCAAGCCAATCCCTGAGGTTCGCCCGCTGATACGTTTACAGCGTCCTGACCTGAAGGCCGACAAGAGCGCAGCCGAACTGGAATTGAGCTTTGCACACCACACGTATATTGTAGGGCTGAAAGATATCGATAAGGATATCACGATTCCTGAAAGGCCTAGTTCCCTCCGTGTGATAGAACTGGATCAACGGAAACCTGTAGCACTCTATGATCTCGCTACTACAGAAGAAGATCCACAGGTATTACAGGTAAGTACTGACGATGATTACCTCAATCGCATTGAGAACGGCATGGAAAAAATAAAATTCAGCCTGCAGGAAAAAGAGATAGAAGGAGAAATGAGAGTGCTGAAGTTCCCTGCGCTGAACCTGGAAGCACTTTGGTTGCATACAGAAAATAAGGAAAATGACCGCTATTATCTGCTCCGCCACTTTGGCCAGGAAGATAATGTACTCAATGAAGCCAGTTTCAAAGAGCTGGTGTTCAGACAGAAAGCTGTCACAGAAAAACAAGACGACCTTATGGGCGCTTAATATTACAAATCGCCGGCCTGAAAGGGGCTGGCGATTTGACTTTATCGCGTCCTTTTGCTTATTTTTAAGTATGAACACAACTATCCCCCTGTACCTGCTGCTAGCCTATGGCATCTCTACCCCGTGCTTTCTTGTAATGGCTGTCTTTAACTCCCATTTAAGAAAAATAAGGCCCCGGTATTTATCTACTGCCAATATCATTGCCGCTCTTGCTGCGCTTCTGATGATTATATTACTGGTCATTGATCTTCGCAACGCCCGGCGAATCAACGCTGACGATAGTTTTTACCAATACCGTAGTGCCACTATCCTCCCAATCATCCTTTTCCTGTCGGCAGCCTGCCTGTTAACGCTTTCGCGGAAACTGCGACGCAATGTGCTCTTTACATTGGTACTGATCGCGATTTACTGCATTTGTATCTTTAAAGACGCTGTATACGTCTTTTTCACAGGCTTTTCCCGGGATTACCTGCCTTCCAGCTGGTCCTACTATTATAGCGCCTATGACTTATACATCCTCATCTATGCAGCGGTTTATTTAGCCATCTGCTATTTTATTGCTGCTAAACCGGTATCCAGGAGTAGAAGGTAATCAAAGACCGATCTTCACATACGGTACCCTTATTCCCTTCACCCGATAGTAATAAGGATCCAGATAATCTCCCTCACAGGACTCCAGCCTACATGCCGAAAAATTCAGGCAATAGGTTAACAGTAGCTCATTCCTGCCATTGTCTGATTCCGGATGAATAACAGGCGTATAATATCGTGTATATTGACCTTTAAAATATTCCTTTATCGTATACACCAGCGTTTGCGCTGAAAACGGTCCTGTCGGAGAACTGGCAGTAGCGATGTATATATTCCTGGCTGTATCACAGTCAAAGCCCTGATCCATAGTCATCAGGATATATTTACCATTCAGGTAGGCAACACTCACAGTTCCCCTGCCATCTGCGATTTTAGCAGCACTGCCGAAACTGGGACTGCTGCCCCATGCGCTGCCATTATAGTATTCCCATTGCAGTGGATTGCTCTCACGGAATCGGGCCACATGTACATAACTGGCATAATGGATTTCCGCTCACTTCCATGTACTTGCTGCTCTTTACATTTCTGAGCGTAACAGTAATATAGTCCGGAAGCGCTTGCATTTTTGCCATTGCCAGGTGCAGGTTACAAAATAAGATGGATAGTAATACAATGAGTGTTTTCATGATACGTGGCATTTTGAGTAGGGTTAATTGTATAACAATATATAAAACAAAAGCCATCATTTCTGATGACTTTTTGTATACACACAATTCTAAACAAGAATTCCTTATTGTGCAATAACAACCTTCCCCCTACGCTGCGTTGACTCAGCGAAAGCGCTTATTTGGAATTAAGCGTAGCCAGCAACTTTTCAACGGTGATCTGTGATGAAGCCGGATTCTCACCTGTGATCAGCAAACCATCCTGCACTGCAAAAGGAGTCCATTTTTCAGCTGCCTTCTGATAGTTGGCGCCACGACCTCTCAGCATGTCTTCCAGCAGGAAAGCGCCTTTTGCACCTGTTTGTCCTGCTACTTCCTCGTCGTTAGAATAACCTGTCACAGTTTTACCTTTGATCAGGTATTCGCCATCTTTGGTCTTCACATTTTTCAGCGCTGCAGCAGAATGACATACAAATGCAGTTGGCTTCTGCTGTTCAACGAATGACTGGATCAATGCAATAGACGCTGCATTATCAGGCATATCCCAGGTTGGTCCATGGCCACCGGAATAGAATACTGCATCATAATCCTTCGCCTTTACAGTGTTAAGTTTAACCGTATTATTAAGCTTACGCTGCGTTTCCGGATCATTCAATGCCCTTTTTGAAATAGGCGCGATCAACTGTTCACTGATGCTTGCAGGATCGATAGGTGTCTTTCCTCCTTTTGGAGAAGCCACTGTTACCTCTACACCGTGCTCTATCAGATAATAATAAGGAGCAGCAAATTCTTCCATCCAGAGACCTGTCTTAATATCCGCGCTCACCGTTTCAAAAGAAGTAACCACGATCAGTACCTTCTTCGCTTTTTTAGTTTGTGCGCTTGCTGTCATACCGGAAAAAGCCAATGCTAATAAAGCCATAAATGCTGCCACATATTTGATCTTCGTTCTCATATATTTGTTTTTTTGACAAAGCTAGACCCATACAGGCCCTCAGCCAAGGACCTGGCTCACGCATTTGATGTGATGTAGATCACACCATATTTTTTGTTAAGTTTGAGGCATTTAAGAGATCTGTATGCATCTTGCACTTAGAAAACACTTTGAGGAATTAGTCAAACTGACCGATGCAGAATATGAGCGTATCGCCCCCTGTTACCATCTCAGGAAATTTAAAAAACACTCTATCATCCTTCAACCCGGAGATATTGTCAACCATGAATATTTTGTCTTAAAAGGATTACTAAAGACCTTTACCATTGACGACAGCGGGAAAGAACACATCCTGCAGTTCTCTATGGAGAACTGGTGGGTGTCTGATTACATGGCACTACATACCGGCGGAAAATCGTCCTTTATTATCCAGTGCCTGGAAGATGTAGAACTGCTATATATCTCATACGACGACAGACAGCGCTTATGCGATGAGCTGCATCAGTTCGAGCGTTTCTGCAGATTAAAGATCACTTCTGGATTTGTCAGCATGCAGAAAAGAGTGATGGCATTGATGAAGAATGATGCTCAATCCAGGTATCAGCAATTACTGGAGCAATACCCGTCCCTCTTCCAGCGCGTACCGAAAGCCCTTATTGCCGCATACTTAGGTGTTTCAAGAGAGACACTGAGCAGGTTACATGTCTAACTATTACAGGTAATTCCTTCCCATACCGGATTAGAGAGACTAATAACTGGTTCAACCTGCAGAAATTAAAAACCAGCAGTTAACAATCAGGAAATAGCACAAACTTATCGTGTATACCAATCCCGGGCTGCCAGCTCCGGGTTTCTCCATTCCTAACCCATTGTAAATGAGCACTCATCATTTTTCTGAAAAAAAAGTTCCCTTCCGCATCAAAGTATCCCTCCCTTCCAGCTGTCATTATACTGGCTAGCCAAAATTTTTGATCCTTCAAGTAAACCATTATTTATGCAAAAACTCACAATCATCATTGCGGCACTAGCCATTTTTACCAGCTGCAGCAAAGAAGCTGCCACGACAACAGATACCCCTTCAACAAACACCAGCGCGGATGGCGGAGCACGTAAAGCAGCTACTACCATCAATTTCAGCGGTTATACATGGGAAGTAAGAGACCAGGGATCTTCCGGTCCCGGCCCTAACTACTGGAGTTCCAGTAATGTGTGGGTAGACAGTGAAGGTCACCTGCATCTGAAGATCAGGAAAGATGCCGCTACCGGCAGATGGTTATGTGCTGAAGTAACTTCTCTGCAAAACTTCGGATACGGTTCTTATATTTGGAAAGTAGAAGGCGCTGTAGATAAATTGGATAAAAACATCGTACTGGGTCTGTTCAACTATAAAGCAGGTGACGACGGACATCATGAAGTAGATATCGAGTTTGCCCGTTGGGGAAACAATGCATGGCCAAACTACAATTATACCGTATACCCTGCTTCCGGCTCAGGCAGTGTATCACAAACCAACGAGCTGGCACTGAACGGGACTTATACGTCCTATAAATTTGTTCGTACCAGCACTTCAGTGTCTTACAAGGGCTACCACGGTCACGGCCTGGATGAAGCTAATTCCTTCTTTCCATGGACAACGCCGGCAGGCTTCAATGTAAGCACACTATCTTTACCGGTACATATGAACCTCTGGCTGTTTAACGGTAATGCTCCGTCTAATCAGCAGGAAGTTGAAATCATTATACACTCATTCACATTTACCGCTGCGTAAGTGTTGTAAGTCTTGTAATGGAGAGGGTTACGCCAGGAAGGTTTCTACCTTCCGGTTAACCCTTTTCTCATTTAAATACGCTCCATTTGCAGCCATTTATCAGCTGTTCCTGATACTTACTATGGTCTCCCTCTCAATCTACGAAATCACCACTCCGTTCAAGCTGCATAAGCCATCAGGCTATTTTGCTTATATCCTCACAATGCCGGTTACGGAACCGGGATACATTACACCCTGTCTTTAATTTAAAAAACCTGCTGAAATGAGCGGGACTCTCGAAGCCAAGGCTATACCCTATTTCCTTGGCTGATTTGTCGGTATAATACAGGTATCTTTTAGCCTCCAGTATGATCCTGTTATGTATAAGGGTAGAAGGCGAAGGGCAATTGCAGATCCGGAAAACATTGGTCAGCGTTTTGGGTGATTTATTCATAGCCTCTGCGTAAAACATCACTTCATGTTCCTTTCTGAAATTGATCTCCAGCAACAGGTTAAACTGCCTGATGATGTCCATTTTATCTTCTGTGACCCGCTGGTAACACTCCGTCTGCTTCCTGGCGATCCTCGTTATATTGATAATAACGCGTTTTAACAGGGTACGTAGCATTTCTCCCTGCATACTGTCGCTTAGCTGCATGTCTTCCAGAAACAACTGTTCAATAGTAGTCAGACTATGCATCTCGGCTGAAGTAAGTGGGATAAACATGGGGTGCTTGATGCCGTAAAAGATAAATCCTACACAGCTGACTTCCGCGTCGTGATCCATAATACAATAAAACTCCCGGTTGAATTGCCAGGCCAGTAATAATTCGGGGTTTTCAAAAACGAAATGCTGGTTAGCCACCAGTGGCAATACAGAATGAGTAGGCATGGTATACACTATTTCATCAATAGTGACCCTTTGCGCTTCCCCTTTGTTGATAACGAATGTATTGATCGTGCTCTTTTGCCCGTTCATTACACCTTCTCCTTTAAAAGAGTGATCATCCACTCTCATAACAAAGCGGCCCAGTGTTGATTTATCTGTAAATTCCAGTTGCATCCGTGAGGCATTTAATCACGGATCTAAAATCATATAATATAGTGGCACTGGAAATGTTTGGATTTCCCGGAGACTTATCTATTCTTCCCGGGGCATGAATCTAAGAGGATAAAAGAAAGGAGGCCCCACAACAGGGGCCTTCTTATAGTATTCGTCATTTAATGGTTACTTTCACGATATTGCTAATAGCCGGAAGCGTCGTGAAAGCATTGGGATTAGGAATTTCGCTGATTATAGATCGGGTTGTCAATGCCGTTGTACACCACTACCAGTACGGGCGACAATGGAGTGAAAATGCCGGTATTCTCTTTGACATAATTATACAGCTGAGAATTGTCTCCCGCCTCAGCCAGGCAGGATCACGGGTGGAGTTCCCTCTCCCTGATAAGTCCCTGACTCTACCAATGTTCTGGAATTCAATACATTTTCAACGGTGATTGTTCTCTTTTCTGTACCTTCCGGTGGATTATTATCATCATCCTTGTTACAGGCGATAAAGGTCAGCGGTAAAAGCACTGTAGCTATCCAGCCCAGACGTAGCGTATTCATTGTCATGGTATTCCTTTTTGTTTTAGGATAATCACAAATTTATACGCCTCAGAAGGGGCCAGGAATGACGGTCCTTCCCGAACAATTGACAATACCGCCCGGAGGGAAAAATTATAGGGCAAACAATCTATCTGTCACGGAAGTGCTTTATTTTAAAAAGAATATAATAAATTAAGCGCCGAAAACTGTTATAAGCATATGGAGAGCAAGGCTAAAATTATCTTTTTAGCAGACGATGATCCTGAAGACCAGGAAATTCTGAAAGACGCAATTTTAAGACTAGAACCAACAGCAGACATTCATTCTGTGGTGAATGGGCTACAAGCCGTTGAATACCTGCTTAACTGCCCGGACGCCAGCCTGCCGGAACTTCTCATCTTTGACTACAAAATGCCCATTTATAACGCAATAGAGGTATTGGAGAAAATCCGGGATGTACCCCGCCTGAAAGCTATTCCCAAGGTAGTATGGAGCACGTCCAATCAGCCTGAGCATGTCAGGAGCTGTAAGGAGAAAGGTGCCCTTCAGTATTTTGTAAAGCCCACTAAAATCGACGAGTTAAATAACATCGCCAGGCAAATGCTGGAAGCAGGTAAAAGCTGAGGCCTTATTCACAGGGGACATAGATATCAAACCTGGCGCCATGACCAGGATTACCATATGCCTTAATAAGGCCATGATGATTCAGTACGATCTTCTTACAGATAGCAAGCCCTATCCCGGAGCCTGTAACACCAGGTTGACTGTGTAATCGCTGGAAGAGTTCAAACAGCTTATCTGCATAATCAGATTCAAAACCGATTCCGTTATCAGCTATTGAGAACCTGTAATAACACAGCTCCGCAAAGCCCGCATTCCTGGCCTCAGGAGGCGCTGCTGTCTTTTCAGCACGAATGGTAATATGTAGCTGACGATCCGGATGCCGGTATTTCAGTGCATTCCCCAGCAGGTTGTCAAACAACTGGGCAAACTGGAAAGGAATAACACGCATAACCGGGAACTGGTCTACCTCAATGAGCACATTATTTTTCTCGATGATATCATGATGAGATGAGATTGCCTCACTGATCAGGACATTAAGGTCTGTCTCCACCATTTCCTGTGAGAAGGAAGACGCCTGGGAATAGGTCAGCAGATCATCAATAAGCCCACGCATCCTGGAAGCTGCACTGATAGACCGCGTCAGGTATTCACGGGCTTTATCCGGCAGTTGCAGACCGGAATTGTCGAAAATATAGTTATTGTAAAACTGGATCTTCCGCAGCGGCTCTTTCATATCATGTGCAGCTGCGTAGGCAAATTGTTCCAGTTCTTTATTTTGGAACTCCAGTTCATTTGCATACTGTCTGATCTTGTCTTCCCATAGTTTTTTCTCCGTCAGGTCGCGTGTTACTTTGGAGAAGCCGATGACATTATGTTCGGCATCATGCAATGCCGTTATAACAATACTTCCCCAGAAACGGCTACCGTCTTTGCGTACCCGCCAGCCTTCCTGCACAGCTTTCCCCGTCTCCTTTGCTTTTGCGATCATTGTTTCCGGAAGATGTCTCTCCCTGTCTTCCGGCAGATAAAACACACTGAAATGTTTCCCAACGATTTCTGATTCACGATAGCCCTTGATCTTTTCTGCGCCCTTATTCCAGTTCTGGATGATACCTGATTTGTCGAGCAACAGGATGGCATAGTCTTCCACCTCTTCTATCAACTTATGATGGCGCTCCTCACTCCTTTTCAGCTCTTCATTCAGTTGCGTGTAACGGGTAATGTGCTCGTCAATTTCACGCAGCGCAGCAGTAGTTCCCATCACTTCCTGAAAGCAATGAAGCACAGCAGTCGTCACTCCGGATTTATCCTTCAAAGGAAGAAGGGTCCCTTTGAGAAGGATCTTTGATTTATCAGGACGTTCCAGTATAACCTGCCAGTCATCGCAGGGGGTACCCTCTTTTATCAATGCTGCAAGCGTAGCTGCATCGTGCGATAAATAGATTCCCTCCACTGTGTAACACGGAGACGCCGCATCGTAAATATCCCCGGCCTGGATTACCGTTGGTCTTCTTCCCCATAATTTCGCGGCAGCTTCGTTGTAAAATATCATCTTGCCACTGGCATTGTATATACAGGCAGCTACAGGTAACAATTGCAGAATGTCCAGTTGTGATATTCCTGCATCAGTAAGAAAAGCGTTCGATATGGTTGTATTAAATCCACGGTCCATTCCTTGAAATTAGATAATAGTAAGCTAATTTTAATACGATTTATGAGAGTCATTATTTGATAAGCGGCTACCAGCCTAATCCGTATAATGTCTACCTTTGTCTGTTTTTTTTATATCTATCCAATATAACTAACTCAATAACTATCACATGAAATTCAACATTGCAACAATTATCGCGCCGGCGGTTGTAGCGCTCTGTATGACAGCCTGCAACAACCAGCCTAAAACATCAGAGCATGCGGCTGACAGCACTGTCGCACAACCGACCATTACAGAAGAAACTGTTGCTATCCAGGCAGATAGTGTAACAATGAACAGTATTGTTGCTTTCAGCGATGACACCACCGCTAAAAAACCGATCGTACTGATCGTTCCTGAATGGTGGGGATTGGACGATTATATCAAAGGCAGGGCTAAACAGCTTGCTGAACTTGGGTACCTGGCTATCGGCATAGACATATACGGAGGTAGCAAACACGCTGATAAT
The DNA here is from genome assembly GCF_900102545.1 of Chitinophaga filiformis. GTDB lineage: Bacteria > Bacteroidota > Bacteroidia > Chitinophagales > Chitinophagaceae > Chitinophaga > Chitinophaga filiformis. The sequence continues at coordinate 47,618 of NZ_FNBN01000004.1, forward strand.
CCTGATCAGGCAAAAGCGTATGCTACACCATTCTACACTAATCCACAGCTTGGTTTCAGCAGACTGCAGGCGGCGCTGGCGAAAGCCAAGACCTATCCGCAGGCAGATACCACCCGTATTGCAGCGATCGGTTATTGCTTCGGCGGTTCCATGGTGCTGAACGGTGCTAAACTGGGGCTTCCTGTAAACGGTGTTGTTAGTTTCCATGGCGGATTGCAGGGTGTACCTCCTGTAAAGGGCCTGACAAAAGCACAGATCCTGGTATGCCAGGGCGGAGCTGATCCTTTCGTACCTGCCCAGGATGTGGCTACATTCAGAAAGCAGCTGGACTCCCTGAACATTCCTTACACCTTCAAGGAATATGCAGGCGCTACCCATGCATTCACCAACCCAGCCTCTACTGCAAACGGCAAGAAATTCAACCTTCCTATCGCATACAACCCTGCAGCTGACACTGCATCCTGGAACGACATGCGTGCCTTCTTCGGTGTAATATTCAAGTAATATTCAGGCATATAAAATAAAAGGAGCGTCTCTGACAGGGACGCTCCTTTTATTTTATATTTTTATCCGTTCTGATGGTTTAATAGCCGTAACCTAATTTGTCAGAACGTCTTTCTCCCAATATTTTATAGTCCATTTTGTCCAGCGCTTCCACCACTTTGGTCCTGTCCTTATACAGTGACCTGTGTTGGAAATTAAAAATCCCCAGGCCTATATGAAAGAAAATGCCGCTGATGATAATGATCTGCAGTAATTTCATGACGAATGCCTTTTTTGATACCAGCCACTCATAACAATAGAAAGAATAGATCATGGGCAATGGCAACAGCATGCAGAAGGTATGTGAAGACGGCCCCTTGATCGAGAAAAAGAAGCTGGCAAACACCAGCAGGAAAGTAAATAAGTTCAGCCACCTCATTTTCTTCCACTCCTCATTATCTGTTTTGATGAAGTAAGAAAGAATGAACAGTCCCACTTGTGCAAATCCAACTATCAGCAGGAAAAACAGGAATGGCGTCACCCAGATCTGCTCCTTCATAAGTTGCCATTTCTCCTCAGAATTGCCTATTACATAGGGTATCTCGAAAGAAGCGAAAGACCAGTACCTCGTCAGGATGGTTACAATATTTTTGATATTCTCCCAGTTGAATACAACATTGGATCCTACCTTACCCGCTTCCGGATCAGGGTGCAGCCAGGTGGGGATTAAAGTCAGCGCCCCAATGATCAGTCCTGCCAGGTATACCATCACACGTACGGACGTACTCTTTATGCCTGCCAGGCGGTAAGAGAACAGCATCGCTACTCCGGCATATGGCAACAACAGTACCCAGGACAGGTGCAGCTGCATGATCATCGTCGTGGCGAGCCCCATTACAAAGAAAGCCAGCCCGGGAGGGATGAACTTGTCCTTGCTCATGGGTAACACCTCCAGCAGGCAGATAAAGAAAGGAATAGCAAGCGCCATTGTGTAGGAGGGGTTTACAACCCTGGTGGGATAGTACAGGGCCCAGGGAGTGATCATACACAACACCCAAACCATCCAGGCGGGAATGCCCTTTACCCGGCGGGTAATATAGTAAGCCAGTAATGACAGGCTGGCAAAAGATAAAATGTTCAGGATGAGGGTCGGCATCTCTGGTAGTTTCGCAATATAGAAACCGGCGCTAACCAGCAAGCCCTGTAAGGCCCCGGGGATCTGCGTATTGGTATACACGACATCCGGGCCATAGGTCGGCCAGGTACCGGTGGTGAAGGATTTTAATCCGATCAGGTAGATTTGTAATTCGTCAGGGAACCAGAATTCCGAGCACAATCCATAAATCACCCGGAATATAAAAAGAGCTATAAGAAGCAGAAATAGGTTCTTCCTATTCATAAGTAGTCGTTTGTTATTTGCGGCGGGCCAAATTACATAACTTTCTCAATTGTTCGACCCGGATTTACATGAAAGCCATTGTTTTATCCTGCTAAGGCATTGTTTTTCAAACGTCTCATATAAGTATTTATGCTCAGGCGACTTACCCATATAAGATTATTGACCACTATACAATCCTCTCTTAACTAACCACTAATACAATACATATTCCAGTATAGCCTTGTGAGGGCTCTACCATAGTGCATTCGGTGAGATAACCCATATATAACCCATATATAAGCCATATATGACCCATATATAACCCATATTTGAAAGATATGGGTTATATATGGGTTATATATGGTTTGAGGATGGTTTATCTATGAATTATAATAAACAAAGCACCGGCACCACACCCTGTTTCGAAGCAGGTACAAACACGAAAAAGCCATGACTGATCGTCATGGCTGAATGCAGTTAGTATATAAAGTGTTACCGGCCAACCTGGAGGGGCTGGTTAGTAGTGTGGCAGGCGGGATGATTTATTCCCCCAGTAAGAGGTCATACAGTTCTTTGGCCATTTTCTGATAGCCGGGAGCGTTGTCAGGTTTGATAAAGTGTTTTAAAGCGCCCATTTGCTGGCACTTCTGTTCCTCACTACCGCTATCGGAGGTAGAGTAGGTTACCACCGGAATTTCCCGGAAAGCATCACTTCTTTTAATGTAATAGAGCACATCATAGCCATGTCCTGCGGCTGACAGGATCACATCGGGGAACAGGATATCGGATTCCTCCATGATGTCTTTCAGGATCTTTCCATCTTCTGCCACCGCCACTACATTAAATAGCCCCGTATCAGCAAATGATTCCTGTATCAGGACCTTACCATTTGCGTCATTTTCTGCTATAAGTATGTTTAGTTTTCCCATAGTAGTACAAAGGTGGGGTATTCTCTGCTTTTTGAAAATATTTAAAAAAAATTTTGCTGTGTAAAGTATTTTACTACCTTTGCAATCCCAAACGGGAAAGGCCGCGTTGGTCAATCGGCTAAGACGCCTCCCTTTCACGGAGGAATGACGGGTTCGACTCCCGTACGCGGTACCAACGTAGTGAAAAGGAACATCGGATGATGTTCCTTTTTTCATTTGGTGCATTCTTCACTTATCGGCACCAGATGCGCTATGCCGCCCCTCTTTCATAACTAGTTTCGAGTCTATATCCTTTACCGCGTATAACAACAATGTTGATATTCGGATCAAATTCCAATTTCTTCCTAAGTTTTGATATGAACATATCCAGACTACGCCCCACAATAACCCCTTCATCCTCCCATATCTCTTTTTGCAGCCGGCTTCTCTCTATCGTCTCGTTAGGAGACAGGGCAAAGATGAGCAGCAGGCGCGTTTCAGTCCGGGTCAACTCTATAGACTTTTCACCTATTATCAGCTGCCGTTTCTCTGCATCAAACAAGACCGGGCCAAAAGTGAATTTCCGGGCACTTTGACTACTCTGACCATCTTCCTCAGTATCTATCAGTACCGGCGCACTATCGCTCTGACCAATAGTGGTCATATCACTGACGCTAGTTGTAATACGCTGAGGTTTAGCAGATTTAAAAAATACAAACCCGGCAAATGCTAAAAACGGCAGGCTGGCCAACAGATATCCAATCATTGCTTTATCTGTGCCGGTAGGTTTAAACTTAATGTTAATCATGTAACAGGCTCTGGGTTGTACTCTTCGTGAACATGTCACAATATTATTCCTTTCATCTCTTGATATAGCATATCCAAAAGCGACACTGGCGTTGCCACAGTTCAGAACGTTGACAACATAGTCACGTGTAAGCGGGTCCTGGGCCAACAAACGCCGGGTAGTATTCACCAGGGAATCAGGCTGAAAAGTAAACTCTTTCTCAAACCTGATCTGGTATTCATTTTCTGCAACCTTTTTTACCGGGAGCACCCTTGACGTACTGTCCCCCGACTGTAAGAGCAGCTCATGTCCGATCTTGCGGAGCAGGACCTCCTTTCTGGCGAGATAAAAATCGTCACTTCCCGTCATATTGAAAGCGAGGTAGACCACAAAAATCAACAGGAATGGGATTAAACCATACAGGTACTTACGTTTCCCAAAGAAACGATTTAGGCCGCCATGCATAACATTGGATTATTTACAAAGTTTACATTTTTATTTACAATCCGAATTTTCCTGGCTGAAAGATATTGAAGAATTTCACAACATCGACGTCGATCTGATATGAAAAATAAAAGAACCATTTTCACTTACTCACTTTACTCCTACATCATGGAACCTCTTTGATTCGCCTGAAAGACAATCTTTTGACGATGGGATCCGATGAGTCTGGAGCTGGTGTCTAAGCAATGATTGTAACGTAAAAAAACAAAAAATGAAGCAATACGCACGCATTTACACCTTGCTCCTGATGTTAGTTTTTAACATTTCTTTTAAAGAACAAAACAAAACTAACCTGTCAAAAGATGATACCAGGTCTAAAACCGTAATTACGTCCCTCGGGCCTAACAGTGATATCCGTAATATAAAACAAGATAAAAAGGGCAACGTCTGGATCGCAACAAATGACGGTATCTTCAAATACGACGGGGGATCGTTTACTAATATCACAAGTAAGATAACTTCAGCCGCTTTCTCTTCTATTTTGGAAGATAGAAAAGGTAACTTTTGGTTCGCTTCTCTTGGTTCAGGTGTTTTTTATTATAACGGGACATCCTTTCGAAATTTTACAACCAGGGACGGACTTGCCAATAATGGGGTTCTTACCATCTACGAAGATAAAACCGGCAATATTTGGTTTGGCGGTGAAGGCGGAGTTAGCCGATACGATGGGAAATCATTTCAGAATTTTTCAATGAAAGAAATACTGTCCAACAATAATTTTGCTACCATCATTAATGCCAAAACATTAGAATCAATTCCGAATATTATAACGAGAGAAAAGCTGCCCAATAATACTATTAATGCTGTCCTCGAAGACCGAACAGGAAAATTCTGGCTTAGTACAAGGAGAGAAGTCTATGTCTACAACGGAGAAACATTTACTGTCTTCAGGAATAAAGACGGCAACCCTTTTATGAATGTTCGTACTATAATCGAAGATAAAAAGGGGAATATCTGGCTGGGGGGCCAGGATGGCCTTTGGCGCTATGACGGCAATACATTTACCAATTTCACCGAGCATTTCGTTGGTCAGGTTTACGAAGATAAGAAAGGCAACATCTGGACTACTTCAGCAAGGCCTAATGGCAGAACCTGGATACTTTCCCGTTATGATGAAAAGTCATTGTCTGATATAAGGCCCACTGTAACCCAAATAAATCCCAACTCAGGGCGACTGATTTTTGGGATTTTTGAAGCTAATGATGGAAATATCTGGTTCGGCTCAGGTGGCGTACTGTATCGTTATGATGGAAATACTGTTACCCCGGTTAATTCCTTCGGTATAAAATCGCTTATGAGTGATGAATTTGATTTTCCGTCATCAAACTGTTAGTCGGTGTAATCGTTGAAAGAGTGCTGCAAAGGATCAAAAGCATATTAATAATGAAGAAGGTTGCTCAATGAACAACCTTCTTCATTATTATTTCTTCACCGGCATACCGGCAGGATCAATATTTCCAAAATTATAAACCGGCTCTCGATAATATTTCTCTAATACCTCCATTTCTTTTTCATCCACAAACCGAACGACTGGCTTCATCACTTCTCGTGTAACGGGGTATCCTCTGGTATAATCGCGGATCTGTTTTATTTCATAAAAATGATGGACGTCGTTGTCTCCGGTTTCAGATACTTTGTTACTATAGTAGATCACTTCCACATAATCATAAGGGAATTGTTCAATTGTCTTCACCAGAAATCTGCCGGGTGAGCCATGGGTAATAGCACGTGAGCCGGGCATTTTGTAAATAGTGGTATCTCCTTTACGAAGGAAGCTTTCAGCAGGTCTGACCGCATACTGTGTCAAACGGATCTCAGGGATCATTGCTGTTCCATATATATACCAGGATCCATTTATCCTGTCCTGAAAAAAATTGCCACTCAGATACCGGAAAATACCCTTTTGCTCATCGTAGTAAACGAGAAAACGTCCATCAGAGGGGAAATACTTATTATTACTGTCATATTTTTTCGAATATAAGGTATCCGTCAGCTTACCATTATATGGACGGAAGGAGTAGTTCAGTACGAAACGATTTTCCCATTTTGTCACGATGTAATAATGCGCCAATGGATTCGCCTCAGGCCATCTGTCAACATGCATCAACAGCTCGGGTGCATCATACACTTCCGGGTCCTCAAATAAGATCCAGGCTGCGTCCTTATATATCGTTTGATTACCAATCTTTTTATAGATCTTGTCCGCTTCCGTCAATTCGGGGTTATAGTCAACCCGGTATTGAAGAATAGCAGCACTTACATGCGATATAATATATCTGGACACACTATCCGGCACTCTTTGATGGGTTCCGCTTTGTCCGTATAAAAAAGCACAGCTTAAAACAAAACTTAACAATGTCGTCAATAATTTCCTCATAATTGTATGCTTTTTGCAGGTTCCGGTACATAGCTTTTCTGTTCGTCGCAAGTTTTCTGATCTTCCGGATTATACTCCTCATGTCCATCACATACTACAATCACTCTTTCCTAAACCATAACCGTATTGAGTCTGCTTATCCCGGATCACAGACCATTTCAATACAGAATAGTAGTTCGTCGACGTAAAGTATACATGCATCATTTCATGAGCAGTGATACTTGTAAATCTATTCTCCGTAGTTATAGGAGCCGGTGTCCCTAATGCGAGTATTCCGTCATAGTTGAGATATATAAGTTTTTTAGTTGTCATGCCTCCAAAATATGCAGATAGTACATTCATGTTATCGGGAAGGCAGGACAAAAGACCGTACAGGAATATATATAACTTTATAAGGCTTGTTCACCGTCTTCAGCGATTTATCAGCAAACTGCAGGCTCTCCTTTGAAAAAGGCTGAGAGGAACTGGTAAGCAGCACCTGCCCCATGACTGATTGCAGTAAAAAACAAAAAAATGCGAGCAAATAAAGTTTCATAGGTTAAACACTCGGGTCAGTACTCGAAGGAATAAAGATGTAAATATATAAAAAATTATACTATGTAACAAATCCAGTCCTATGGTAGCAGGTCTCATTGCTGACATCATTAACTCCTTCATACAGATCCTGATAGCCAGCTGAAAACAGCCGCATTTACTTTCTAACCATCATTGAAATCAGCTCCCATGGGGTAGTAATTCGTAAAATATAGGGGGCTTATTCTTCGCATGGAAAATTTACTGCCGATGAACATTATCTTAGGCAAATAATCAGGCGTTATGAAATTTCTTCTATGCACACTTCTTACAGCTATAATAAGCATTACTGCTTCGGCTCAAAATCTGCAAAAAGGTGACTATGGCTATCTGTATTGTCACATGAGTGGCCGGGGAGAATGGACTGCCTTTGCCCTGAGCCGGGATGGATATCATTATAAAGATCTTTTGAATGGCGATTCTATTTTCAGTCCCGGTGAACATGCCCGTATTGAGGGAGGTACCCGCGACGCCTTTATTGCCCGCAAGCACGACAATACCGGTTATTTGATGGTGACTACAGATATGTGTGTAAGCAAGTCAAAGAAATGGGACAATTATGGAATAGACTTGCTGACAAGTGATGACCTTGTTCATTGGAAATCTGTGACCTTCGACTTTCGAAAAGGCCCTTCTATATTCTCTAATCCACAAGCACCCGATTGTTATAAAGATTACAGCACTATAGATCGTGTATGGGCGCCGCAAATATTCTGGGATCCGAATTATAGCTGGGAGAACGGAAAAAAAGGCGGATACTTTATCTATTATTCGCTTCTGAACCGGGAAGAAGAAGGCTACGACCGTGTTTATTATTCATACGCGGATGAATCGTTTACACAACTAACGAAACCAAAGTTGCTTTTCGACTGGGGCTATGCAACGATCGATGCGGATATCAATTATTTACAGTCGGATGGTCTTTATCATATGCTTATTAAAAAGGAAGGCGGTAAGCCTGGTATATATACAGCAACAGCCAAATCACTGACCGGACCATGGAATGAGCCGGATAGTGCTGACTATGTGAGTTTTGAAGGAGATAAGAAATGTGAAGGTTCATCGGCATTCCAACTGACAGGTGATAGCACCTGGCGGGTTGCATATGTTGAATATACCTCGAGGCCATCGCATTACCGCATTTGTAAAGCAGACAAATACCTGCGTAATTTCAGCTCGCCTGTAGATATCGAAGGAGTGGCGGCCCCGCAACACGGTTCATTTATGAGATTGACTAAAGAAGAATATCGCAGGCTAGAACAACTTGAGTCGATTTCACCGCAGACAAAGAAAAGCAGCCATTGACGCTGTTGGTTGTCCGTTATGTCAACGTAGCAAAATCTAACACTATCAACTTTTGAGTACGGGTAATTAACAAGCTGTTTTAACATGACACACCTTCATGTCTTCTACCCCTGCTTTATAATCGAAGCTAACCTCTCCCTATCCTTAATAATAATCGTCTTCCCGGAAAGCTCAATAATACGCTCTCCCGTGAACTCATTCATGACCTTAAATATTGTCTCATACGTTGTTCCCGCATAAGATGCAAGATCCTGCCTGGTTAGTGTGCCTTTAATTGTCCCATCTTCATCACATCCGAATACCTCTGCGATCTTCAATATGGTATCCGCAATACGGCTTTTTACATCCATATGCACCATATTCCGCATCCCCTTCTCAGCCTCCTGTAGATCGTGGGCATAATAAAGCATCAGCTGATAAGTAAGTTCAGGATTTATCCTGAGCGTCGTTTTAAGAAACTCTGTGGAGATAAAACAAACTGATGCATCTTCTATGACGGTAGCAGAGACGGGGTAATGCTGACTTGTACCGATCCCCCTGTGCCCAAGTACATCGCCTTCCTTCGCTAATTTGATGATAAGCTCCTTATCCTCCCCCCACTTCTTATGTATTTTAACCTTTCCTTCATGCAGAAAATAAAACCCTATAACAGGATCATCTTCCCGGAATATTGTCTGCCCCTTCTTGAAATTCAAGAGCTTAGAATTACTATCAATTGCCGCTTCCCATTCAGGTAAGGAATGTTTTTTGAGAAAACAATTAGTATGGTGATGCATAACCAAAGGTAACAAAACATTGCCTAAACAATGTTTTTAATGCTTTTTTAAGAAAAATTTTAGAATAAATGTTGTTTTCGCAATATTTTTGCGGTGAAAAATACATTTTATGCACAATAAAGATACTGACGAGTCTATATCAATAGCACCGTCCCTCGACCTTACTATCGATAAGGAACAGGAAGAGTACCGGCCCCTCGTTTCAAAAAGGGTTCTATACCTGAGCATTCAGGTGATATTCAATGCCATTATTATAGGCCTGATTGCCAAGGTCTTAGTTGCATTGATCAGCCTGATCACCAATCTTTCATTTTACGGAAAATTCTCTATTGAAGAAAGTAGTCCTGCGCACAACCAACTGGGCTGGCTGGTCATCTTTATACCGGTAATTGGCGGCTTAGTGGTGGGTATCATGGCACGTATCGGGTCTTCAGCTATACGTGGACATGGTATACCGGAAGCGATGGAGCAGGTGCTTACCAATAAAAGCCGTATAAAGCCTATCATTACTTTGTTAAAGCCGCTCTCTGCTGCTATTTCGATAGGTACTGGTGGTCCTTTCGGTGCTGAGGGACCTATCATTTCTACTGGTGGAGCATTCGGTTCACTGACCGGACAGATCATGCACATTTCGCCCAATGAGCGGAAAATTATGCTGACTGCGGGCGCTACGGCTGGTATGGCTGCTATCTTCGGAACACCGGTAGCAGCGGTATTACTTGCAATCGAATTGCTGCTATTTGAATTTTCACCCCGTTCTATTATACCAGTAGCATTAGCCTGCGCAACAGGCGCTGCCATGCATTATACGCTTTTCAGCGATGCACCGGTATTTGCAATGCCTGCCATTCCCTCTGCAAATGCGGAGGCGATGATCTGTTATGTTGCCATGGGTGCAGTGGTAGGTGTGATTGCTGCCTTTGTAACCAAAAGCATCTATTATATTGAAGACCTGTTTGAAAAATTGCCCATACACTGGATGTGGTGGCCGGCAATAGGTTCTCTTGCGGTAGGTATAACCGGTTATTTCGCTCCTTATACAATGGGGGTTGGTTATAGCAATATTTCTCAACTACTGAGTGGCAACATAAGCGTTCAGCTTATACTGGGACTGTGCTTTCTTAAATTTATTTCCTGGTCAATTTCTTTAGGCAGTGGCACTTCAGGAGGAACACTGGCGCCGCTGTTAACTATCGGAGGCGCTACCGGTCTGGGACTCGGCCTTATTGTATCTTCACTGTTTCCGCAGATCAACATCAGTCTGCCCACCTGTGCACTGATAGGTATGGCCGCTATGTTCGCCGGGTCAGCAAGAGCGCTACTTACTTCTATCGTTTTTGCATTTGAAACGACCTTACAACCACACGGATTATTGCCATTACTGGGCGCATGTACCGCCTCCTATTTTGTTTCCTTCTTTATGATGAAAAGCTCCATCATGACAGAAAAAATTAACCGTCGCGGCGTGCCAACACCAGATGCATATGAACCGGATATTTTGCGGGAATTGAATGTGGAAGAGGTGATGGATAAAAACGCTCCAATAGTTAGAGAGGATGAAAGCATCAGAGAAGTACTGGAAGGTTCAGCAGCAAAAGTACAGGACGGATACGGGGCGGTTATTCTTGATAAAGATGATAAAGTACGCGGAGCGATAAATTTAAAAGACCTGTATCAGGGGGTATTAAAAGGACATACTACTATGTCTGAGCTGAAACACGAAGAGGTTTTTGTTTTTCCTAACAGTACACTACTTGCTGCCATTATATTAATGGAAGAGCGTAAACTGGAGCTACTACCTGTAGTATCCAGACAAAACAAGGGAAAAGTGCTCGGCGTTATTACAAAAGACCTGATACTTTCCACTTATCGCAGAAGACGCGAGGATAGTGATGAACATCAGCGGGAGATTTCAATCAAGCGAAGTGGCTACAAATTCCTGGCAAGAACGAAAAGACTAAGGCAGGAACAGTCTAAAAGATTTTTCAGAGGAACAAAGTAAGCCTACCATACCGAAGAGTTACGGCAGCAGTACAGATGTATTGTTGCCGTTTTTATTTCTGCGATCCCTCCCGTTACTTTATAACCCCTCCATATCCCATTGCGTATTTCCGCAAAATAATTTGGTAGCTGCCGCAACATAATTTGATGTTCTTGCTAATTACCGGCCGGGGCTTTCCTTCTACATTTATGCCACATTGATCCACCAAACATTCAAAAGATGAAAGCCTCAAAGTTATTCTTAAAATCAGTTGCCAAATTAGGAATCAGAAAAGTATTCGGTATAGTAGGCGGGGAAGCGCAGGCCATGCAGTTTGACGAAGAACCATCACTGGACTTTTACCTCACCCGCCACGAATTTGCTGCCGGTATTATGGCCGATGTATTTGGCCGCATGACAGGAGAACCACAGATGTGTTATTCCACCTTTGGTCCGGGACTCTCCAACCTGTCTACCGGTATAGTTTCCGCCATTCTTGACAGATCTCCCATGCTGGCAGTATCAGCCCAGATCCCAAGAGCGGAAATACAATTTAACCAGACCCACCAATGCATTGACAACGTAGCCCTGATGCGCCCTATTACTAAATTTGCTGCGCAGATAGAAAACGTCCACGAAATACCTGCATTGCTTAAAACAGCCCTTGAAATAGCCGTAAACGATATTCCCGGCCCTGTATATCTGAGCTTCCCCACCGATGTAATGGAACAGGAAATACCCGACGAGGAGGCAGTAGCCCTGTTGCAAAGCCTATCCCCGGTAAAAAGAGCAGCTGCTCCCCTCCCCGACTTCCGCCAGTTAGATATAGTGCTCAACAAAATAAAAGATGCGCGGAAACCGCTGGTGGTTGTAGGTAATCAGCTGATCAGAGACAATTGCTGCGAAGAGCTGGTAGAATTCATCACCGCGCATAATATACCCGTTATCTCCACATTGGCATCAAAAGGTATTGTTCCGGAAGATCATCCATTGTTCATTGCTCCATGCAATAAATACATAGACAAAATATATCACGATGAACTCGTATCCCAGATCTTTGATAACAGCGATCTGCTATTGCTGATCGGTTATGATTTCGGAGAAGACCTGAAGTCAAGCCTGTGGAAAAATAAAAAAGAGACCATTGTTATCAACACCCATTATAATGATATGGGTAAGGTATTTCAACCGGATATCCTTTTTACCGGCGACCTGAAACAGGTGTTCCCTTATATCATGCAACAGGGCATCACTCCCAAAGAAGACAATGAAGCGCTACTGGAATTAAAACAACTGTTCGATAAAAGAGCGCCTTTCGTAAGCGAAGAGTTTTCCAATATACCACTGATCATTCAGTCTGTCAGAAATGCGCTGGGTGAATCAGGGGTGCTGTGCAGTGATATTGGCCTACATAAACAATATGCCGGCTTGCTTAGCAAGACCTATAAGCCCGACACTTTTATGTGTTCCAATGTATGTGGCACATTCGGCTTTGGCCTGCCTGCAGGTATGGGTGCCAAACTGGCCAGACCTGCTGAAAGAGTTGCTGTTATTTGCGGAGATGGAGGTTTTCACTCTACCAGCCAGGACCTTGAAACCGCTGTCCGTTACAATATTCCTATTGTAATCGTTGTGCTGAAAGACAATGCTTTTGGTCTGATCAAATACTACCAGTTCCTTGAAAGAGAAGACATCTTTAAGCGTAGCGTTGAATTTGGCAACGTAGACTTTGTGAAACTGGCTGAAGCGAATGGCATGAAAAGCATACAACTGGAAGCGCCGGAGCAACTTGAATCAATGATGGAAGAAGCCTTTTCCACCAACAAACCTATGCTGATAGAAATTCCTATTGTATACGACTACAGATTCAGAGAAGTTGAAGTACCTGAAGAAATGGAAATCAATGACTAAGTATATTGCCAATCATAGTCCCCTTACTCCTTTATTGTTCCTGGAAAGAGCCGCTGCCTTTTATAAAGATAAAACAGCTGTCGTACAGGACAATATCAGAAAAACATATGGTGCATTGTACAGCGATTGTACACTTACCGCCATGCGTTTTAGGGAGCTGGGGGCACAAGCCGGGGACCGCATAGCCTACATCAGCAGGAATAATCACCAGCTGCTGGAAGCACACTATGCGGTTCCCATGTGCGGGGCCATCCTTGTTCCTATTAACTACAGGCTGAATGAAAAGGAAGTCAGTTATATCCTGAAACATGCAGCCGTAAAGATCCTTGTTACTGAGGAACAATACTACCACGAGCCTTACAGTGATATCGTTGAAGCGCATCTCTTCATCAACAGCGAAGATCTTTATAAGCAAAACCCGCACTATAAATATAAAGCCCCGCGGATCAATGAAGACGATACCATCTCTTTGAACTACACCAGTGGTACAACCGGGCATCCTAAAGGCGTGATGTATTCGCACCGGAGTACCTATCTCAACACCCTTGGAGAATGTATCACTGCGTCGCTGACGGCCGACTGTAATTATTTATGGATACTTCCTATGTTCCATTGTAACGGATGGTGTTATACCTGGGCAGTAACGGCAATAGGAGGAACACACTTTTTTATAGACAGCTTCGACCCTGAATATGTTGTTTCCTATATCACCACTCAGAAGATCACGCATCTGTGTGCTGCACCTACCGTGCTTATACAACTGCAACAGGCCATTAATTTCTCGCTGCTGAGAAACTATGGTAAACTGACGATCATCACGGCGGGCTCCGCACCAGCGCCTGATACCATCAGGAGGTTTGAAGAGAATGATGTAAAGGTCATTCATGTATACGGACTGACAGAAACACATGGTCCTCATTCTGTGTGTGAAACCAGCGACAGATCAAGACAGGGCATTGCCAGTGTACATGCCGTGTTTATGAACGTTGTCGATGATGAGCTACGCTCCGTAACATGGGATGGTAAAACGATCGGAGAAGTAGTAGTACGCGGCAATAATATCATGCAAGGCTATTACAAAGACGTAAAACTAACCCGTCAGGCATTCAAAGGCGGTTGGTTCCATACAGGCGATCTTGCAGTAATACACCCCGACGGACATGCCGAAATAGTAGACAGAAAGAAGGATCTTATTATCAGTGGCGGTGAAAACATCTCTTCCATTGAAGTGGAGAACGTATTGTATCAGCACCCTGATATCCTGCTGGCAGCAGTCATCCCCGTATATGATCATAAATGGGGAGAGATACCCAAAGCCGTCATTGAACTAAAACAGGGAAAGACCCTTTCGGACAAAGAGATCATTGACTTCTGCAGAGATAAACTGGCTCACTACAAATGCCCCAAAGCAGTCATATTCGATACAATCCCCAAAACCAATACAGGTAAAGTGCAGAAAAATAAGTTAAAAGAAAAATATTACTACCATGGAAAATAACACCCTTGAAACACAACTTACGGATCTATTTAACATTACCAGCAACGGTACGCACCAGGTACTGGAGTTCAAAAAAGGTATCAACAACGTTATTGTATTTGACCCCGGCGCTAACCATAGCAGCTTCTGTAAAAGTAGTATCAGCCGCATTGACGGCAAAACAGGCCAGTTGTTCTATGGCGCTACTCCAATTGAGGAAAAAATCACCGAAACAAATTTTGAAGCCCTCGCATTCCAGTTAATTACACAAAGTGATAATAATCCTTCCGGAGAACAACAGTTCGCCCAGGGGATGCACCGCTTCTTTGTATTAGATACAGAGATACAGGCAGTGCTGCAACATCTGCCGGCATCCATTCACCCGATGGATTTCCTGCTGATAGGCGTAACCGCCCTCTCAGGTATTGAAGAAAAGTACCTTCCTGGCAATGAAGATCCGCTGGTACAGGCTCAGTTTATTATCTCCCAGCTGTTCGTGATAGCAGCATATTACTATCAGCTACAAAACAATATTACTTGGAACAGCAGCACGTCAGACCAACCTGTTTATCATCGTTTCTTACAACAGGTATCTCCAGGGAAGGCGGATCTGCATGCACCGCTTTTGAACATCGTTCTCATGTTACATGCAGAACATGGACAAAACTGTTCTACAGCCACTGTGCGTAATATAGCCAGTGCAGGAGGGGATATTTATACAGCCATCGCCAGTGGTATTGCTGCATTTAAAGGCAGATTACATGGTGGCGCCAGTCAGTATGTATCGCAGATGTATAATGAAATTATACAGAGAGGCATCAGTGCGAGCGAGTTCATAGCCGAAAAGATGAGCCGTAAGGAAGTGATCTACGGCTTCGGGCACCGCATCTATAAAAACTGGGACCCAAGGGCAAGGATCATGTACAATATGTTGAAGTCGGATGATCCTGTATACGCCCCTGTAGATATACTTAGAAAACTTGCTTTTGAGTTAACGGACCATGTAAGTAACGACACCTATTTCAGCAGCCGCTTCATCTTCCCTAATCCGGATCTGTTCAATAATGTATTCTATACGTTGTTCGGCATGCCTTCTTCCATGAACACAGTGATGTTATCACTTTGCAGAGTAGCCGGCTGGATCGCACATTATTATGAGAACCTGTCCGACCGTCTCCCTATTATCAGACCACAGGAATTATACAAATAACGTGAGCAGAAAAATACAGCATATTATAGTAGTCGGATGCGGTCTGCATTTCAGAGAGCGATACTATTCTGTACTGCAACAGCAAGCGGACATAAAGATCAGTATGGTGATAGATCTGGAAGCAGAAGAGGACCGCATCCGGCATTTCTTTTCAGACAAATCGCTGCTTCCTGAACAGTATCTTTTTCTTCCTGATCAGTATCGTAATGATCTTACTCCTGAAGAACTGGATAGGCTGCTATGCGGCAGGGTATATAAAAAAGCAATAGATGCGGTGATCATCTGTACAGAACCAAAAGCCCATAAAGCGTATGCTATATGGGCTGTCAGAAATAACCTGCATGTGTTCACCGACAAACCGCTGACTGCCTTTTCCTCCAGACAATCCTCGGACTCGCTGTTGCAGGATTTCTATGACATTACAGGAGAAATCCGGAATGATCAGCTGAACTTTGTTATATCCTGCGAGCGGCGCGCACATACCGGTTATAATTATGTCAGACAGTTTCTGTCAGATCTGATCAACACCTATCGCGTGCCTATCACATTTATAGACATTCATTTCGGCGGAGGTATGTGGAATATGCCGGATGAACTTTTCTACCGGGAAAATCATCCGTATAAATATGGATACGGCGTAATGCTGCATTCAGGCTATCATTACATTGATCTGCTGTTTAGTCTGATGTCGCTCAACAAAATACTGTATCCTGATATACATGCATCCACGCTGCATGCCTTAGCCATCTCCCCCGCTGACCATCTGGGCATGATCGATCAGACCGTGTATGAAAGATGCCTGCATACCGACCGGTTCAGTGAATATTTTCAACCTGAAAATATCAGCCGGCTGCATGATTTCGGGGAAACGGATGTTACACTGACGGGAGACTTCAAGTGTAATGGCAAACGTATCTCTCACTATTGTCTGAAGCTGATGGAAACCTCTGCCTCCAACAGAGGCTGGCATCAGTTACCAGAAAATACATATATCAGCAATGGCCGGCTCAGGCAGGAATCTGTCATCATACATGTAGGTCCTCTATGTTCTGTTCATATCAGCAGTCATTCGCTGTCTAAACAGCAATCGGCAGATAAAACAGAACATTTCACCATAGAGATCATCAACAATAAAAATGTGACAGGGCATGCCGGTTATATACAGCTGAACAGAAAGGATATCACCGATATGTACCCGGAAATGCCACTGAACAAAGGTATGAATGTAGCAGCCCGGCAATGGCAGCTGCAAAACTTTCTGCAGGGAGGAGATGCGCATTCATCCTTGTCGTCGCACAGAGAAAGTATTGCGTTCATTGATAAAGTTTACAGACAGCTTCAAACAAATATGGAATATGCTAACGCCCCAAACGAACGAATGCATGTTTGATACAATATACGACAGACGGCTTACGGACTCCCACAAGTGGAACAAGATACCGGAAGACAGCTTATCGATGTGGCTGGCCGATATGGATTTCAGAACACCGGCCCCCATACTGGATGCCTTGCGGCAAAAGGTATCTACCGGCTTTCTCGGTTATCCGGCTGTCAACGAACAATACATGGAAACGGTGCTAAACTGGTTCACGGCTTATCATCACTATAATACAGAAGGGATCAGCATCATTCCTGTAACCGGTATTATTCCCGCCCTGTCTGCCATCATACAGCGATATACTTCCGAAGGCGCTGAAATGATTATACAGGCGCCTGCTTATTATAGGTTCATGGAAATCACAGAGAACCGTACCATTTTATTCAACCCTTTAAAAATTGACGAACATGGCGAGTACCAGATGGATTTTGAACATCTGGACGCCCTGTTACCTTTGCGGCCGCAGATCTTCGTACTGTGCTCTCCACATAACCCTGTGGGCAGAGTATGGAGTTACGAAGATCTGCTGCGCATTGCGGAATACTGTCTTGAAAATGAGATCCTGCTGATAGCGGATGAGATACATTGTGATCTCGTAATACCGGGTTATCATTTCACGTCGGTCGCTACCTTGCCAACACGTTATTTACAGAATACCATTATTCTTCATTCTTCCACAAAAACTTTTAATATTGCAGGACTGAGAGGTGGGCATGTTGTTGTATTTAATCAACGGATGCAAAAAGAACTATCAAAAGTTTTTGATCTTTATGGTATCAATAAAGTGAATACTGCTTTTCTTACTGCAACAATGGCAGGTTACACCCATTGCCGCGACTGGACGATCTCATTAAATGAATATATTGCCCATAATTATCATTATATCCGGACGTTTATACAGGAGCATATTCCTCAATTAAAAACGTTTCCACTGGAGGCTACTTACCTGATGTGGATTGACTACCGCGCGTTACAGATCAGTGAAGATGATTTCTTTTCCGCACTGGACCGGGAACTGATTGTATCAAAAGGAACAATATTCAGTGAATATGGAAAAGGCTTTTTCAGAATAAACATTGCCTGTCCGCAGGACCTGATAAAAAAGGCAATGCAGATTTTACACACCCAAATAAACCATTTATGAAGATCCATATTGTAGGAGCATCCTGCTCGGGTGTTACCAGCCTTGGAGAATATCTTTCAGCAACGCTCAATGTACCCTACTTTGACACAGACGAATTTTACTGGGAGAAAAGTGATCCCCCTTTTACGATAAGAAGAGATCCGGCAGCACGGAATAACATGATATTACAGGAGTTCAGTCAACATAAGAGCTGGATATTGGGAGGTTCTGTTATCAAATGGGAACTGGATATCGCATTTGATCTGATCGTTTTCCTATGGCTGCCGCAGGATATAAGGATTGCACGGCTGAAAGCGCGGGAACTGGAAAAGTATGGAGACATTATCTATACAGATGCGGAGAGGAATAAACAATTTAATGAGTTTATTGACTGGGCATCAGGATATGATGATAATACTGCCCGTGGCAGAACCTTAGCTGCGCATCAGCAATGGCTGGCGGCGTCTCCGTTTCCGGTAATGGAACTGAAAGGAGACCTATCTATTCCCGAACGCGCAGCTAAGGTGATGGAGAAATTACATGCCATACAGCAAGAGATGTCTTTGAAATGAATACCACTTATCTTTCAAAGACATTTTCCAGCCTGATCCGGCACAGGAACTACAGACTGCTTTTTTTCAGCCTCAGTATATCGCAGGTAGGTACCAGTATACAGGATATTGCGCAGTCTTGGGTGATACTTGAGAAAACGCATTCCGCACAGGCTATTGCCCTGCTTACTGCCTGCCTGTTCACACCATATGCCCTATTGGGACTGATCAGTGCACCATTGCTGGAAAGATTAAACCCACGGAAAACGATGATCATTTGTCAGTCGTTGTCCATGTTGTCTGCCATTGCCTTGTCATTGCTTTGCTTTACGGGACAGATCGAATTGTTTCATCTTTACCTGTTTGCCCTGTTAAGAGGATTTATTGTGGTTGTCAATAACCCCATACGTCAGCTGTTGATCCGTCAGTGTGTGGAGCGGTCGCAGGTACCCAATGCCATTGCCCTGAATACTTCTGTGTTTAATCTTGCCAAGGTGCTTGGTCCGGCGATAGGTGGATTACTACTGGCTGGTTTGGGCGCCGCCTATTGTTTCCTGTTCAACGCAGTATCGTTTGCGTTTGTTATACACAGTCTCTTTATTATGCAGGAGCAGGAGTTGTACCCTTATGCAAACAATAAATCGAAGCAGTCGCTGCTGAGCCGTATCAGTAAAGCATTGGGGTATGTTTTCAAGAGCCGCCAGCTGTCGGTACCATTTGCGGTGCTTTTCCTGGTGTCTTTGCTCTGCATTAATTTTTCTGTTGTTCTTCCCATCATCTCGGGTATGTTATTACAGACGAATGCGAAAGAGTTTGGTTATATCAATGCCTTGTTCGGACTGGGGGCATTTCTGGGCGCCATTGTCTCCGCCTATCTTTCAAAGGTGAGTTTTAATTTCATGATGGTCTCTGCTGCCGGCATGGGAATGATGTTTATCCTGCTTGCCCTGGCAGGCAATATCTGGCTGACTGGTAGCCTGCTGATCATCACCGGTTATTTTTATACGACATATACAACCGTGACCAGTGCCTACATTCAACTTCGCTCGGATGAAGAATACCAGGTCAATACCATTGCATTGTATACCTATATACTCACGGGTATCAATCCTGCGGGAGCATTCCTGATAGGCTTTCTTGAGAAGACCGGAGGAGCGGCCGCGGCCTTGATCATACCCGGTATTATTGCCCTGTTGTCATCCCTCTGCGGATATCTTGCTAATAAATCCCAATAACATGACAGCGAATAAATGGACGCCCGTTCAGCAGGCATTATTCAGGTTCTGTTTTATCTTCTTTATATTAAGCCTGTTCCCATCCACCTATCGGTATTCATTCAGTATGGATTTTACGGGTATACTGATGCTAGCGACTTATCGTCCTCCTTCTCTGCCTGTGCTGTTATATATGTTGCCCGTATCGGCTGTCGGCGCTACTATCTGGATGGTTAGAGATAATAACAGACACAATATGGATATGCTGTATTACTGGCTGAGAGTAATACTGCGCTACCGGCTTGCGCTTGCTTTTGTGGGGTATGGATTTGTTTACTTCTTTCACATTCACAGCCCTTATCCTTCCATCAGTCATATGAACACCCACTATGGGGAATTCACGCGCTGGAAGATCTTTTCCATGACGTTGGGCGTTGCTCCCGGATACTCCTGTTTTCTTGGTATCGTACAATTGACCATTGCCCTGCTGCTGCTTTTCAGAAAACTAACACTGCCGGCTGTGATCATTGCCGTCATATTCCTCGGTAATGTATTTCTCAGTAACTGGGCCTATGAAGGGGCAGATGTATTATACAGCGCTTACCTGTTAAGCATTGCGTCATTCCTGTTGATATATGATCTCACGGAGTTTCATACATTGTTTGCGCTGCAGCGTCCTGCGGCGTTAAGACCTGCAATCCCTTCTTTAAAATGGAAATGGGCGCCAAGGAGTATTTTCCTGCTGTTCTTCCTGGCCTGTGGTTACGCCAGTTATTCCAGTTACAGGCAGGGCACTTACCAGTTCCCGCATACATCAACACCCACAGGGCTGGTGGGTTTTTATGATGTGAGTAGCTTCACTATTAACGGGCGGGAGCTGCCTTACTCCTTAACAGATACTATGCGATGGGAAAACGTGGTATTTGAAAAATGGGCGACTGTCAGCATTCGCTCTCCTCAACAAATCTCTATTCCAACACCTGTTTATACAGTGCCTGATCTACTGGAAAGCCCTTCCTCTTATGAGCAGACTGGCAATAACGGAAGGTGCTACTACTCGCTGCAGGCAGACACAATACAGCATACTCTTGCACTGTTGCAGCAAAACAATATGTACATATTTCATTATCACCAGCCCGACAGCAACAGGATTGTATTGTCAGGCATCAATCAGCAGCATGATTCCCTGCTGATCGTGTTAAGAAAGATAAACAAACGATACCTACTGGAAGAAGCAGGTACCGGCAAAAACAACCCTGCTAAATTATAATAACATGCATCCCTGGAACAACGCCTCAAAAATAGCCTTCCGGATATGTTTTATATTTTACCTGATCATGTGCATTCCATTCAGTAAAGAATGGTATGACAGGCTGTTCGCCGTTCACTGGGATGCGCTTCATTACAGGGACATATATGACATCACGCGTTTTCAACCTGCCATTGTCAAGTTCGATAACAGCAACTGGAATCTGATGGGATATACAGACTGGTTGCTCATACTTGCCATCTCAATTATAGGGGGATTGATATTTTCTTTTGTCGACAGAAGACGCCCCTCTTATTATGCGCTCAACTACTGGTTAATGGTGCTGATCCGTTACAGGGCGGCCATAGGTATTATAGGATTTGGGTTTTTAAAGATTTTTCCGGTACAGATGCCCTTTCCCTCTCTGGCCATGTTAAACACAGATTTCGGGCAATATTCTGCACAAAAGTTATACTGGGTATCTGTAGGTATTGTTCCCTGGTATCAGTCATTTGCCGGTGTTTTTGAAATAGGAGCTGGCCTTTTACTGCTGTTCAGAAAAACAACCGTTTACGGTGCGATCTTATTGTTTGCCGCCATGGCAGACATTGTATATGTCAACTTTTCCTATGATGGCAACGTGCATATTTATTCCTCTTATTTTGTTATTCTTGCGGCCTACCTGCTGGCTTATGATCTTCCTTACTTCTATGCATTCTTTATAAAAGAACGGTATGTAATTCCTTATCACTACTATCCTTCTTTTACTGAAAAATGGCAGCAATACCTGAGAACGGGGTTAAAATCAGGGCTACTGTTTATCTTCGTTGGTGTTACCGCTTATCTGCAGCTGATGAACTTTTTATATGACCCCTATAAACAGCCATCTCTTAAAGGAGTGCCTGCGCTAAGAGGGAACTACAATGTGACATTTTTCAGTATCAACAATAAAGAAATAGCTTACGATCCTTTCGATACCACAAGGTGGCAGCATGTCACCTTTGAGAAATGGTCTACTTTTACCTTTAGCACCAATCAACCACAGAACCTGGATCTGTCTAACGGTATCGCGCTACCGATGAGAGATATCAACCGTACTTTCGAGTTAACGGGTATGGCTGGCAGGAGAACATACTTCTATTATGAAGCGGATACAGTTCAGCAGCTACTTCATCTTCACAATAAAAATCCATTAAATAAGAAAGCAAGTATTACCAGCAACTCCTTCTACCTGGCAGGTGGCAGTAAACCTATTTTATACGATACGATCACTATTATTCCCGATGTGATCAGGAAAGAAATAAATGGCATAGACGAAAGAGCGCGGTCATGGCGCAGGCAGAAGCATATACTGCTGGAATATGCCAATGCACAACCGGGAGAAGATATGACATTACACTATACAACTAAGGACGGATCAAGGATTATTATGACAGGTGTCACCCGCAACGGAGACTCTCTTTATATAGTATTAGACAAAGTAGAAAAGCATTACCTGCTTACAGAAAGTTCATTAAACGCCGGCAATTATTAGATAATTAAATTACCATTAAATTGAACGCCTGATCTTGCCTGAAAAAAAATTTCAGGTTATATTACATGTATAAATATTTTTACTTAACCCGTAAAGTCCCGTTAAGATTGTGTTGCCCGTTAATCCAGAAACAACACAACCCTCAAGCTAAAATACCACAAAGTTCAGTGCCTGTAATTTAAACAATACTCATTCTTAGTTCTTATTTTTATGCCAGCGACACACATTAAGTTAGCCATTTTAGATAACTACACTTTATTCATCAAAACATTAAAAAGTTATCTCTCAGAAAGAAAAAATATAACCGTTGCTATTCAGTCGTCCAATGAATATGACCTGTTACAGCAACTGAAACATACGCAGATAGATGCGTTGCTGGTAGATATATTAATGCCGACACTCACAGATACTATTATATTAATCCGTCAGGAATATCCCCGTGTAAAAATACTACTGCTTGGAACTGATAAGGATATACATCTCATGTGCGATCTGCTGGAACTGGGGATATATGGGTTTATTTCCAAGTCAGGAGATCCCGAAGATCTATTGCAGGCAATAGATTCCGTAAAGGAAAACAGGGTTTACAGAAACAGGTTGTTTACGGATGTATTGTATGAGAATACACAGCATGAGAATAGTCGTAATAAGGCGAAAAAAGAAGCGACGTTGAATGACAGGGAGAAAAAGATCCTTCAGTTGTTGTGGGATGAAAAGAGTAATAAGGATATAGCGGCTCAGTTGTTTGTGAGCATCCGGACTGTGGAGAAGACGAGGCAGGATTTGAAGGATAAATTGGGGGTGAGGTCGACTGTGGGGATTTTGAAATATGCGATAAAGAATAAGATAATTTTGCCGTCGTATGGAGGGTAGATTCAATCCCTCTTAACAACCTTATTTAAAAAATCGTCCCCCATCGTATGAATAGCCTTACCAGCTTTATCCTGCTCTTTATGCAGCTTGCTGATCTTAGCCTTATTCCCTGAACTGTGCGCAGCCAGCAGTTCAACCGCTACGGCAGTGTCGTGCCATTTACCAATGGCATCCTGCATCTGGTCAAGATAGTCGATGTTTAATTCTAATGCAGATGCCAATCGCTGCTGAAGTATCCCATGCATGTATACGAGGTTTTTGATTCTCTTACGGGCTTCATGTAGCTGATCTGTGGATGTTGTAGTTACTACTCCAGCTATCTTTTTCAACTGCCTGGTAAACCAGTGTTTAATGTCATGATTCCGGACGGGCTGTAATGACTTCAGAAAGGATTTGACGTTATTCCTGATATCGTCGTTATAATCCGTTTTATGTAAACGGAATTTAGCTGTTTCCTGTTGGATAGTACCTTTTGCTTCAGTGTTGAATGCCGGATGATGAATATTGAACTGCTTTATCATTTGCAGGTTAATACTGGCTTCCCGGATAATTCCGGCACGGTGAAATATCTTCCTTATATTTTTTTTAATAGTAACGGCTTTCTCGCCCTTATACAATTTTGTCAGTTTGGAGAAAGCCTTCAGTTTCTTGATCTCCACACGTAGCTTATGCAAGGCATCCTCACCTCCGGCATCGGCAAAGGCATATAACTGAAGTCGTAACTCCAGGCACCTTTTAACAAGGTATTTTTGCTGCCTTTTCCTTTTTAGCATACCCCACAATTTTCTATTAAAGTTACCACTAATACCTTGTCCGTTCTACAATTTGCCCCAATCATCGCTTATGGAACTTCCCCTTCCTTTCGCTCATCAAAAATTCTATAAACCCCATATTTATTTTTTTACATTAGGCAGCCTATTCTAAACTTCTATCGTGCAAAAAATATTAATCTATAAACAGGTCACATCGTTATGAAAAGAAGAGATTTTATCAAAACCGGTGGTCTTGCTGGCGTAGGAGCAGGCTTAACCATCCTTAATTTCCCTGTGTTTGGAAAAAATGCCCCCAGCAATAAGCTGGTATTGGGCGTAATGGGTGTCAATTCCCGGGGGAACTGGCTTGCCCAGTGTGCAGCAAAGCTACCTGGCGCAGAGATCGGTTATATCTGCGACGTGGAAGATGGCGCTATCGCAAAGGGACTGAAGGCTGTTGCGGGCGCCCAGGACCGTAAACCTACTGTTATAAAAGACATCCGTCAATTGCTCGAGCGCAAAGACTTTGATGCATTGTTTGTCGCTACCCCTGACCACTGGCATGCCCCGGCAGCAATAATGGCCACTGCGGCAGGCAAACACGTATATGTGGAGAAACCCTGCGCCCATAATCCTGCAGAAGGAGAATTACTGATAGCAGCAGCAAAGAAATATAATCGCCTGGTACAGATGGGTAGCCAGCGCCGTTCCTGGCCGAATATGCAACAGGCTATAAAAGAGGTGAAGGAACAGCAGGTGCTGGGTAAGATCTATTATGGGAAAAGCTGGTATACCAATAACCGTCAGCCGATTGGCGTTGGCAAAAAAATAGCAGTGCCGGATACCCTGAACTGGGATCTATGGCAGGGGCCTGCCCCACGCCGCGACTACCTGGACAACATCGTTCACTATAACTGGCACTGGCGCTGGCATTGGGGTACTTCAGAAACCTGTAACAACGGCACTCACGAACTGGATTGCCTTCGCTGGTTCATGGACCTGGAATTCCCCACCAAGGTAACTTCTGCCGGCGGACGTTATGCCTATCCAAAGGACGACTGGGAAACACCGGATACCCAGACCCTCAACTTTGAATTTGAAGGCGGCAAAGCCATCTCCTGGGAAGGACGCAGCTGCAGCGCATTCAACCTGGAAGGCAGCGACCGCGGTTTTGCCATTTTCGGAGATAACGGTACCCTGTACAATTCCGGAGGTGACAGCTATAAGATAGTAGACCTCAAAGGAAAGGTCGTTAAAGAGGTGAAACAGGCCACCAATACAAACCAGAGTGCTGTTAATACGGTAAGTCCTGCCGGAGAATTTTACGATGCAATACATATCAATAACTTCCTGGAAAGCATCCGCGGCAACGCCAAACTCAATGCTGAAATAAATGTGGCCTACCGCAGTACACTGCTGCCGCTACTGGGCAATATCGCGCAGCGCACTGGCAGGGTATTACATACAGATCCCTCCAATGGGCACATCCTCAATGATGCCGACGCTATGAAATTGTGGAAAAGGGAGTATGAAAAGGGATGGGCTCCAAAAGTCTGATAATAAGTACAAAAGGATTTTTTTAAAAACACGTAGGGGTATATCCGCCCCTTCGTGTTATACTATTATATTATTGGCCAACTAGCACCCGGGAATTGACGGCATTGAAGAATAGAGATAAATCTGAACTGTTCCTGCATCTTTTTCATACCTGCTATGAAAAGCTGCACCGGTAAGCCTATACATTACTGAGAGACAGCGAAGAAGCCAATGATATTGTACAAACCGTATTTGCCCGGCTGTGGGAGAAACGGGAAACTGTCGCCTTTGAAGAAGATATAAAAGGATATTTATACCGTTCTGTTTACAACAGCTGCATGAACAATATCCGGAAAGACGGCGCCAGGGACAGGTATGTGTCCTACAAAGCCGGCAACACGGACAACTTCACACAAGGAGGCACAGAACAGCAAACGCTGACCAGAGAGCTTGAAAAACACATTGCACAGGCAACAGGCGCCTTGCCCGAACAATGCAGGGTGATATTCCTGAAAAGCCGGGAAGAAGGCAAAAAGTACGCTGAAATAGCCGCAGAACTGAACATCTCAGTAAAGACGGTGGAAGCACAGATGAGCAAAGCATTAAAACTGATGCGGGAAAAACTGGCCGATTACCTCCTTACGATTTCCCTGATATTGTATATAAATCATCTGCTGTAAAAATCCTGCATGAAATAACATTTACCATTGAGCAAACAACAAAACATAGCGATAACTGAAGCACTGCTGATAAAATACCTGGCCGGAGAAGCGAGTCCGGAAGAGGCGCTTGCCATTGATGAATGGGTAGAGCAGACGCCCGACAACAACCGGCTCCTGCAGCAATACCTGCAGTTATGGTCGCATGCCGGTAAAGAGGGCGCTTATACGGCTCCTGATCTTCAGCGGGAGCTGCAGCGACTCAATATCGATACTTCTCTTCCAACCGGAAGTCGTAAAACACCGGTACTACGTACGCTGTTTATACGCCGGGCGGTGGCAGTTGTGTTCATGGTAGCGCTTGGTGCAGCGCTACTGGTTTTCTTCCAGCCGTGGAAAACAGCGAAGGCCCCTCTTATGCTGGCGCTTACATCATCTAATGATATTCTCCGGGATACCCTGCCCGATCATTCCCGTGTAACATTAGCACCGGGTAGCCGGCTGGAACACCCAGCCTCATTCGATGGTGCTGACAGAACAGTGCAATTGCAGGGGGAAGGCTATTTCTCTATTGCGCCCAATGCCAGCAAACCTTTTATTGTACGCACAGGGACTGCAGATATTAAGGTGATCGGCACTGCATTCAATGTGAAGACTAATAAAGATAGCGTTACCATAGCCATGGATAATGGTGCTGTACTTTTCTTCGATAACCATGACAGTGTCATTGTAAAAGGTGGCATGCAGAGTGTATACCAGGTGGATACACATCGCTTCTCCGTAACAAAAATGGAAGGTGGCAATGACTATGCCTATGCTACTAAAACATTCCATTTTGAGGCTACTCGTCTGGAGTTAGTAGTTAGCGCCCTGGAAAAGGCCTACAACGTAAAGATCGTACTGGAAAATAAAAAACTGGCCGATTGCACCATCACTACCTCATTTACCGATATGCCAATTCAATATGTAATGGAAGTCATCACCGCATCGTTATCTCTACAGTACCATATGGAAGGGTCTACTATTTATGTGCAAGGGAATGAATGCAATTGAGTTATTTAGGAAAGCATGCCTGGCCATGGTATGCATACTACTGTTTACCGGTGTGAAAGCACAGACAGTCCCTCCATCATTGGATAAACGGGTGCGCGTTCCTATGAAGGAAGTGAGTATCACCACCCTGGGGGATATGATTACAACACAAACAGGTTTCATCTTATCCTTTAATGCACAAAAGGTAATAGCCCAGAAACAGCTACAGCTCCGACAGCCCTCTTATTCCATGCATCAGTTGCTTACAATGATCAGGGAAGCCACAGGCTCTGACTATACCATCTATCAGGACCATGTTATCTTCCGCCGGTCAAACAACAAGAATGTTGCTACAAGGACCGCTACAAGCAGTCAGCCAATCAAACACGTGACCGAACAGCGCCCTACAGGCGCAAAATGGCAGCCTATCGGTGCAGGTAAACAGATGCACATACCGGTAACAAACGCCCCACCTGGTACCATAACAGCTACACCGGAAGCTGGTATAACAACAGATTTTCTACCCAATGCTACAGCGGCTACACTAATAAATACTATCGCGGGCAGCAATAAAACTATTAGTAATTCACCTTCTTATTCACTCTCAATAGCACCGGTAAGGCTTACCATTCCTACTATAAAACCCGCAGCGCCTATGTCGCTACGTCCTACTTCACCAGCGAAACGGCAAAAGCAACCATACATATATGAAAAGCCAGGCCTTTTCAAACCATTTGCGCAGAGCGGGTTCGCCGCAGATGAAGCACTTTATGCCAACGTGCAGGCAAAAGCAGGTGTGACACTGGTATACGGTATTGTATCCTGGGGCACCAATTTTTCAGTATCAGGTTTTCGCTATGGAGCAGGTATCAGTTATCCCTTAAATAATCGCTGGCTGATAGAGCTGGAAGCTACAACAGGTAAGCTCTTTAAAGAAACGACTATACACACAGTTAGTGATACCGGTGCAACAAGGCCTGTTGTTTATGTAAACAGCCAATTGCAAAGAGTCAGTCTTCTTGTTCAGAGAAGAATAAGCCCTCACCTGTCAGTACATGCTGGACCTGTATTCAATCGCCTAAAAAGTACTTACCAATTAACGACCTGGCCGCTAAGCCTCGCTACCCTGAGAGCGGTAGCAACAACTCCTGAAAAGGATTATATAACTATCAACCCTCCCTATACACTTCATAGGTCTCCACCTGAAGAAACAGCAGACATCAGTACATGGATTGGTTTCCAGATAGGCATCAGCTACCGGCTCTGACCTATCGCCTGCTTTAATTCATCCAGCAAACGGAATGTATCTCTGAATGTAGCAGGCGCCGCGCGATGCAGCATTTTACCCTGCTGTACTTGTGTCACGAAATAATGGATCTCATCACGATAACCGTATTGTACCACAGGATTGTTCCCTGCCACAGGTGTGGCCGTTGTATAATTTGTTTCACTCAACAGGCGCTGGCTATTGAAGACCTTGTTAAATGGTATACCGGCAAACTGCCTGCCCAGGGGCGTAATGCGGAAACTACCCGGATAGGTTATTTCTATTACTTTACGGGGAGTAAGGCATAGCAATGTATCAGTAAACAATGACCAGGAATAGCAGCTGGACAGCTCCAGCATACCCGTTACCTGCTTATGTTTCATCAACAATTGCAGATGTATGCCGCCGTTCACACCTGGATGATGTAACAGGGTGTATTGTTCCACCGGCCCGAAAAACTGTATTACATTATTTACAGGATGACAGAATAATTCCATCACTGCATCACCTTCCGGGTACGCCCCCGTAATATAACGCGCCTGGTAACTATACGTATCAGCAATACTCTTCTTCAATTGCCGGTTTAAAGGGCTGAAACGCTTATTAAATGCAATCATACACTTATCCGCATGCAGATGAGTAATCAGCTCTTGGAGGGCTGCATAACTGTTAACAGCCGGCTTTTCCACAAACACATATTTGCCTGCATCCAGACAAGCCTTTACCAGCGGGAACTGGTGTTCATTCTTCATGCAGATAAAAACGCCCTGTACTGACGGATCGTTTAATATGACTGACAATTCTGATACACCTGTACATTCGGGAAAAAGACGCGCAGCCCTTGTCGCGACAGATAACTGGCGGGAATAAAGGTATTTAATGCGGACGCCCATATTTAGTATGACAGGATATAAATTATCAATACTATGCTGTCCTACTCCTATAAAAGCGAAGGACGGGCCATCGCTAAACAGCCCGTCTAAATTCCTCCTTCTTCGCCATTGTTTGTATTTACCGATAACCAGATCCAGCATGTTCTACACTTTTGCCATTACTGTTTTAAAACTTTCCCTTTGTTTATTCCACTGATAATCTCCAAACAATTTCTCTGTGATCAGATTACCCAGTAAGCGTTCCGATTGACGGAGTAATGTGATATCATATTTGCGGTGGAAGTTGATCCAGCAGCCATTACAGTTGTGACAATGATGCTTCTGTATAGCGTTGGTAGTGGCATCATTGAAGATGTGGTCGAGTGAATTGTCATAGACGTTGCCAAGCTTCAGATCCAGGTTCTGACAGATGGGTACATCTCCGTTTGGCAATACTACAAGGCTATCGAAGATAGAATAGCAGGGCATTTTCAATTCGCCCTGCTGCCAGTATTTATACAGTTGTAGGAAATCAAGGTTTTCATCAAATCCCTGCAGGCTTTGAACAATATCAGCAGGTATTTCAAGACGGGCAGCAGTAGCAACAGGTGCTTCACTGCCGATAACATTATCAGTATGCGCGGTTTCTACTGTATCGAAGTAAGAGATGTTATTGTAGATACCAATCCGCAGATCTGTTCCATACTCAGCACACACCTGCATTACATGACGCAGGTCATCAAAACTGTTATAGGGCGACAATGTGAACATGACAGAAATCTCCTGTTCCTGGTGCAGTTCTTTGATCACACGTAGCACTTTGTCATAACCGTCTTTACCCCGCATGTACTGGTATGTTTCTTTATTACCATCCAGGGAAATGAACAGGCGTTTCGGCCCATATTCTTTCGCCGCCTTAATCACTTTTCCGGGATCCAGGCAATTCGATAAAAGATCATATGCAGGATGGAATCTGCTGAACCATTGTAAAATCTCAAACGCCTGCGGATGTAACAGAAACTCACCTCCTTCGAGGCCTATATTGGTAGTTTTGCTGATACAATCGCTCTGCATGATCTCCACGATCTTCTCCATGGGCAGATGTACAACCGGTCTTTTCGCCCATATCAGGCAATGTTTGCAGCGGGACTGGCAAAGGTCTGTAGCATAGAGCATCAGTGTGGACAGCTTCTTCGAAGTTGGCTGTAGCTGGTTCCGCACGAACCTTGAGGCCCGTGACACATAGTCGGCAGTAGTATACATGAATATTACTTAAGAGAGCGTATAAATAAGAATAGCTATGATTGCGATAAATAAAAAACTCAAAAAAGGCAGCACCAGGTAACATAGCATCCTTGCCAGTATCTCGTGCTTCTGATGTTCTTCATATTCCATAGGTCAGTTATTAAATAGTAATGCCATTACTATAACAACACAATGGGTAATGTATACCCTTACGCAGGAGAAAAATAAAATAGCCGTCCTGTGACCGGACGGCTGTAAGTTTGTTATCAGCTTTGTAATGTCAGTTAGTGCTGTGGTACTTTTATAAAATACTTATGCTCTTTGTGAATACCTAGTTTCCTGATGCGGTGATTCAGGGTGGATACGTGCAGTCCGAGTATCTCTGCAGCACCACCAGGCCCGAATACCTTTCCCCGGCATTTATCCAGTACTCCCAGGATGTACTCGCGTTCCACTTCTGCCAGCGTCCTGCTATAGTCCTCGTCTGCTTTGCTTTTATTTTCTGCCTTCGACAAAGGAGATGATAAATGGATCTCCCTGATAATATTCCCTTGCATGAGTAATATGCTTCTTTCGAGCACATGCTCCAGTTCGCGGACGTTACCCGGCCAGTTATAAGCATTCAGTTGCTTCATGACCATACTGGACAAACGGACATTCTTCTTACCAGCAGTACGGGCAAAGCGGTCAATAAAATGCGCCGCCAGCAATGGGATATCTTCCTTCCGTTCCCGCAATGGTGGCAATACAATAGGGAATACATTCAGCCGGTAGAACAGATCACTCCTGAAACGGCTTTCCGCTACTTCTTTCTGTAGATTGCGGTTTGTTGCTGCAATGATCCTGACATCTGTTTTAATAGTATGCTTACCTCCTATTCTCTCGATCTCTTTTTCCTGTATAGCGCGCAACAGTTTCACCTGGAGGTCCGGAGGTAATTCACCTATTTCATCCAGGAACAGGGTACTATGATTTGCCAGTTCAAACTTTCCGATCCTGCGTTCCAAAGCACCGGTAAAACTGCCTCTTTCATGCCCGAATAATTCACTCTCTATAAGATTAGGTGGCAACGTTGCACAGTTCACCTTTACCATCAGTTTATTCCTGCGGGGAGAAGCATTATGAATAGCCCGCGCGATCAATTCCTTCCCTGTACCTGTTTCTCCCATTATTAACACGGTACTCTGGGTAATGGACACCTGGGATAACATGTAAAACACGTGTTGCATTTCCGGGCCTGCACCAATAAGATCACTATAATTATATTGTGGCATATCTGATTTCTCTAGGCTCATGTTATAGCTGATTTCGTGAGAAGGAAAAATGGTATGCTAGTCCAACAAGTGATGTACCATTCTCATAAATCGTTGAACGATACCCTGTTGGTTAACAAAAAGCCCATATAATTGTTCATATATGAACAGTCAGGCCAGGAAATCAGCGATATATAATCAGCGGGGAGCTCGCGGATCCTGAAATAGCAATAATGTATTGATCAATTGGTCATATATGGCCAATAATTTCAGGCGAACAATCACCTAATCATATATTGATCAACAACTTATAGCATGGCATCAGATTAGCATATTATTAATTGGACTGAAACCTCATTTTATGAACACCGCTATGCTCATGTTACCCGATGCACCCCAGCATTTCAAGTCAGAAAGGAACAGCCACTTTGAGATACAGACACTGGAAGGGATGACGCAGGGCCGGCTCTACCTGAATGAACAAGCTGAGAGACTGCAACATTTTGAGATCATCTGGTTCAGAACAGGCCAGGGGCTAATCACTATTGATACTGTCCAGCATTCTGTCGGACAAAACATGATCTACTGCCTTACTCCCGGTCAGGTGAAAAGCTTCAGGATCCAGGGCGCCGTTGAAGGATATTATATTTCCTTTTCACAGGATTTCCTCTATCGATGGGCTACCTATACAATAGGCAGCACCTGGCTGGATACCGACATCTCAGGCATGAGTATACCGGTCATAAAAGCTGACGAGGAAATGAAGGACGAGATAGAAGACCTGATGGAGAAAATGGAAAAGGAATATACACATCATTACCTCTTACGTTCGGAGATACTGGCGGGATTGCTGAATATACTGGTGATCTATATCACCCGCAGGCTGCAGCTCAGGGTAAATGAACTGGCCCAGTCGAAGGAAATTGAGCTGGTGAGGAAGTTCGTGTCCCTGGTAAAAGCGCAGTTCAGGACAATGAAATTTGTGGCGGACTATGCTTCGGAACTTTTTGTGACTGCCAATCACCTGAACCGCATTGTAAAAAAGATCACGGGTACACCAGCCAGTTCGCATATACAGCAGCATATTATCATGGAAGCAAAAAGACAGGCACTGCATTCCAATGTAAGTATGAAAGAGATTGCTTATCTATTGGGTTTCGAAGACCATTCTCATTTCAGTAAATACTTCAAGAATAACTCCGGTATGAATTTCTCCAGTTTCAAGAAAGGATTGGTAAGTGATCTTGTTGCTGCTGCCCATGACTGAGCCCCTGCCCATCCATTCACTTTCCCCTGAATTGTACAACAGAGACCATTATTCTGCCATTGATGCCTGCATATCTATATAATAGATTTGCAGGGACCCATTTTATTAACATCCATAAAAAGATAACTATATGACTGAACATTTAATTGCTGTTGGCGACACTATTGCAGTGTTGGACCCAGCTATAGATCCGGCTATTGATACACGTGTCAAAGCCTTTCTTAATGTTTTGAACAGTGCCGGCGGCGATCCTATGGAAACGATGACACCTGCTGACGCCCGTAAAGTACTGGAAGGAGCGCAGAAGTCTGTGCAGGTAGATCTTTCCGGGGTTGAAGTGACAGAAAAGACGATCAGTGAAGACGGTCTGAGTGTAAAACTGTTTATCGTACGTCCGGAAGGACAGACAGGCGTGCTGCCTGCTTTCATGTTCATTCATGGTGGTGGCTGGGTATTGGGAGATTTCCCTACGCATCAGCGCTTTGTCAGAGACCTGGTGGTTTATTCAGGTCTTGTTGCTGTATTTGTGGAATATACCCGTTCTCCGGAAGCGAAATATCCTACAGCGCTCAATGAAGCATATGCTGCTACCAAATGGATTGCTGCGAATGGTGCTGAACTGAATATCGACGGGAAACGCCTGGCGGTGGTTGGTAATAGTGTTGGTGGCAATCTGACTGCTGCTACCGTGTTAATGACGAAGCACAAAAAAGGCCCTGAGATCAAATTCCAGGTGCTTTTCTGGCCGGTGACAAACGCCAACTTTGATACCGTTTCCTATCATCAGTATGCTACCTCCCGCTTCCTGACAAGGAATATGATGATATGGTTCTGGGATAATTATATGCCGGAGGCAGGACGTAATGAGATCTATGCATCTCCTTTGCAGGCGACGCTGGAAGATCTGAAAGGATTGCCGCCTACGCTGGTACAGACTGCAGAGAATGATGTACTGAGGGATGAAGGTGAGGCATATGCTCGCAAAATGGATGAGGCTGGGGTACCGGTTACACTGGTGCGTATTCAGGGCATGATCCACGATTATGGTTTGCTGAATCCTATTGCTGATGTACCGGCGGTACAGTCTGCGTTGCGATATGCAGCAAATGAGCTGAGAAATGCACTGAAATAGTTGCTTTTAGCTTCAATATAGCTTCTATATAATCAGGATATAACAATGGTTCTCCTATGGGTATCTTACGTTCATGCTACGTCTCTGAACCTAGCATGAACGTAAGATACCCATAGGAGAACCATTGTTATATCGGCTTCACATGCTGGTTTGATCGTTGTCTCATAGGGATCGCGCAACAACTGCCAGATTACAAAAACCGTTTGTAAAACCTTCCGTTTGAGTATTTAGACTTATTTAAACATGAATCCGACAACTATCACTGTGGGAACCTAGCTGAATAATAAGTATCTTTCTGGTCAATAATCATCCTTCCATGACTAATACCACTACCGTTGAATGGATGCGCTCCATTGAGGCACTTCAGGGCGTTCCCGACAACCAGTTGCAATGGTTTATTGACAATAGCGAGCGACAAGAATATCCTGCGGGTACCTATATGTTCAAAGTTGATGACATGATGCTCGGCACTCAGCTGATTGTATCCGGTCTCGTGAGAATATGCCAGATGCAGAACAATGAACTGCGTGAATTACTTATAGTAGAACCTGGTAAGATAGTAGGCTACCTCCCTTTTTCCAGAGGCACCATATACCAGGTAGCGGGAGAAGTGATAGAAGATACAGTTGTACTCACTCTTCCTATCGAGAAAATACAGGAACTGATCCGTAATCATTTTGAGCTGACACAGGCCCTGGTACATATTATGACTAATCGTGTACGGGACTATACTTCCTTCCTGCGGCAAAGTGAAAAAATGATGGCGCTGGGTAAGTTGTCAGCAGGACTGGCACATGAGCTGAATAACCCGGCGGCAGCTGTGGTACGGGGTGCTCATTCCATGAAAAAGCACCTGCAGTTACAACCGGAGTTCTTCAAACGTATTATGGAAATCCGTATGGATGCAGCCGCTATTGATCTTGTCAAGGAGAAAATGTTTGAAGTGCTTTCACAACATAAGTCACAGGGATCTACTCTAACACTTGTACAGCGCTCCCAGAAAGAAGATGAATTAACAGAGTGGCTGGATGAACTCAATGTGGAAAACAGCGTGGAGCTGGCAGAGAACTTCGTGGAATTTGGTTTTACCAAAGAGCGTCTTGATGAGTTCAGACAACGACTGGGCGCCAATGACATTTCTCCCGTGTTCAACTGGATCAACAATAACCTGGTTACGGAAAAAATTGTATCTGATATTGAAGAGGCCTCTAAACGTATTGCAGACCTGGTGGGTTCCGTAAAATCGTTCACCCATATGGATAAGGGCTA
Organism: Chitinophaga filiformis; assembly: GCF_900102545.1. Lineage (GTDB taxonomy): Bacteria > Bacteroidota > Bacteroidia > Chitinophagales > Chitinophagaceae > Chitinophaga > Chitinophaga filiformis. The sequence continues at coordinate 83,494 of NZ_FNBN01000004.1, forward strand.
TGATAAACAACTGACCAATATACATGATGGTATCCGGAATACGCTTTCCATCCTGCAATATAAATTACGTAAAGGAAATATCGAACTGGTAGAACAATATGATACCAATCTGCCTCCTCTGCGTGCACTGATCGGGGAACTGAACCAGGTATGGACTAACCTGATCGATAATGCACTGGACGCAATGGAGGTGAATAAAAGAGGGAAACTGACTATCAAAACAGAACGTGATAAAGACTGTTTAAAAGTCATCATTACTGATGATGGTCCCGGTATACCAGAAAACTTCATCGCTAAAATATATGATCCGTTCTTTACAACAAAAGATCCGGGTAAAGGTACAGGACTGGGACTGGATATTGTATCACAGATCGTCCGCCAGCATAAAGGTTACTTGAATGTAGAATCTAAACCAGGAGAGACCCGTTTTATCGTGTCACTTCCCATTCATGGATAATCATATTTATAAGTTAATTTTGAATTGACTTATGCCATTCTAAGAACAGACTATATGAATCACAATCCGCCTTTTATTCTCTGTATTGATGACGATGCACAAGTGTTACGTGCCATTGTGAGAGATCTCAAACATCAATACCGTGATAGCTATAAAATAATAAGTACAACCGTAGTTAGTGAAGCACTGGAATCTTTATTGGAACTCAAGAATAAAGGTGAAACAGTGGCTATGTTCATTTCAGATCAGCGTATGCCTGAAATGGAAGGTGTGGAATTCCTTGAAAAAGCGATGGAGTTTTATCCGGATGCAAGACGTGTACTGCTGACTGCTTATTCTGATACAGATGCTGCCATCAGGGCTATTAACTCTGTACAACTGGACTACTACCTGGTGAAACCCTGGAGTCCTCCGGAGGAGAAATTATATCCGATCATCGATGATCTGCTGGGTAACTGGCAGGCAATATACCGCCCGGATTTTAAGGGTATCAAAGTGCTGGGATACCAGTTCTCTCCTAAGTCGCACGCCATTAAGGACTTCCTGGCAGGCAACCTGATCCCCTATCAGTGGCTGGATGTACAGGCTTCGGAAGAAGCTGCGCGCCTGCTGAATGTCAACAACCTTTCCATTAAAGACCTGCCGGTGGTTATATTTGATGATGGCGGCTGTCTTTCCTGTCCGTCTATCATCGACATTGCCCGCAAAGCGGGACTGAATCCACAAGTGAAACAGGATGTTTACGATGTTGTGATCATTGGTGCTGGTCCTGCGGGACTGGCGGCAGGTGTGTATGGTGCTTCCGAAGGACTGAAAACACTGCTGATAGAGAAACGGGCTCCCGGCGGACAGGCAGGAACCAGTTCGCGTATTGAGAACTACCTGGGTTTCCCCAGCGGACTAAGTGGCGCTGAACTGACCCGTCGTGCTATTGCACAGGCTACCAGGTTGGGTACGGAGTTCATTACACCTCAGTCAGTAAAAGATATTAAACAGAAAGACGGTTATAAAAAGATCATACTGGAAGACGGTACGGAAATTAATACACGTAGTGTGATCATTACTACCGGTGTGGATTATCGTCAGCTGGAAACCAAGGGTGTGTCAGACTTCACGGGCGCAGGTATTTATTATGGCGCTGCCACCACTGAAGCAGCAGCTTGTAAAGATAAAGATGTATATGTTGTTGGTGGAGGCAATTCCGCGGGACAGGCAGCTATGTACTTATCTAAGTTTGCGAAGAATATTTATATCATCATCCGTAGAGAAGATCTGACCAGTACCATGTCTGCTTACCTCATAGAGCAGATTGCCGGTACGCCTAATATCACCGTATTGCCGAAAACAGAAATTGCTGAGGCAATGGGGGAAGAAAAACTGCAATCTCTTTGTCTCTGTAATATTGATACGAAAGAACGGAGACAGGTGAATGCAGACGCCCTTTATATCTTCATAGGTGCAAAACCATTCACTGACTGGATTGAGCTGGACATCATCAAAGATGATAAAGGATTTATTGAAACCGGCAGAGACCTCAAAAACTACGATACATTCAATAAGATCTGGAAACAGAACCGTGACCCATACCTGCTGGAAACCAGCTGTCCCGGCATTTTTGCCGCGGGAGATGTACGCGCCCATGCCATGAACAGGGTGGCCGCTGCAGTAGGTGAAGGTTCTATGGCTATAAGCTTTGTGCATAAATACCTGGCAGAAGTTAAGTAGCTTTCTGTCTATTTATACGACATTTGCATCCCTGTTTAATTGACTATGAAGGTTTGCATTGCAGAAAAGCCAAGCGTAGCCAGAGATATCGCAGAGATCATCGGCGCTAAACAACGTAAGGACGGATATTATGAAGGCAATGGGTACCAGGTGACCTGGACCTTCGGGCATTTCTGTACCCTGAAGGAGCCGCATGATTATACTGAACAATGGAAGTTCTGGCGGCTGGAAGACCTCCCCATCATTCCTTCCAGCTTCGGTATCAAACTCATAGCAAACAACGGTGTAGAAAGACAATTCAAGATCATAGAACAACTGGTGCAGCAATGTGAAGAAGTGATCAACTGCGGGGATGCCGGCCAGGAAGGAGAACTCATCCAGCGATGGGTATTGCTGAAGGCACAATGTACAGCGCCTGTCAAAAGGCTGTGGATCTCCTCCCTGACTGAAGAGGCTATCCGCGAGGGCTTCCAGAAACTGAAAGATGCTGACCAATACAATAACCTGTATGCGGCAGGCAGTGCCAGGGCTATCGGCGACTGGCTGCTGGGGATGAATGCCACCCGGCTATTCACCAAGAAATTTGCGATGGGGAAAACTGTACTCTCCATCGGAAGAGTACAAACCCCTACCCTGGCGATGATCGTGGCCAGGCAGAAAGAGATCAATGCGTTTGTGTCTGAGGAGTACTGGGAGTTAAAGACCATTTACCGGGAAACGGAATTCACCGCTACCATTGACCGTATCAAGGTATTGGACAGGGCTGAGAAAGGGTTGGCATATCTGAAAGAGCATCCTTTTGAGATCACTTCCTTTGAGAAGAAAGAAGGTAAGGAAGGGAATCCCCGCCTGTTTGACCTCACGGCATTACAGGTGGAAGCCAATAAGAAATATGCTTATTCTGCGGATGATACGCTGAAATATATCCAGGGCCTCTATGAGAAAAAGCTGGTTACCTATCCCAGGGTAGATACCACCTATCTCTCGGAAGACCTGCATCCTAAAATTGCAGGCATCCTGCAGGACATGACGCCTTATGCGGCATTGACTGCGCCTGTTCTTGCCAAGCCTATTCCTAAGCTCAAGACTGTCTTCGATGATAAGAAGGTAACAGATCACCATGCCATCATTCCTACAGGCGTCTATCCGGCCAACCTGGGCCTGGAAGAGAAACGTGTATATGATCTGGTGGCAAGGCGTTTCATTGCGGCCTTCTATCCGGAGTGTAAGATCTCCAACACTACTGTATTGGGTAAAGTGGGACAGGTAGAATTCAAGGTCACCGGTAAGCAGATCCTGGAGCCGGGCTGGAAGGAAGTATATGCCAATGATGTTGCTCCTAAAAAAGAGGGAGAGGAAGAAGAAAAGATCCTGCCGGTATTTGTGGTAGGTGAAAGCGGTCCTCATACGCCGAGGATACATCAGGGCAAAACTTCACCACCCAAAGCATTTACAGAAGCGACCTTATTACGTGCGATGGAAACTGCCGGTAAGCAGGTAGAAGATGAGGAAATGCGTGAACTGCTGAAAGATAACGGTATTGGCCGTCCTTCCACACGGGCGAATATTATTGAAACGCTCTTCCGCAGGAAATATATAGAGAAACGCAAGAAGAACATTTACGCAACACAAACCGGTATAGATCTCATAGATACTATTCAGACGGAATTGTTGAAGAGTCCAGAGCTGACGGGTATCTGGGAGCGTAAATTGCGTCTCATAGAAAAGGGAGAATATGCCATGGATACGTTCAAGCAGGAACTGATCCAGATGGTTATAGATCTGACCAAAGAAGTGAAAACGGCCAATTATAAGGTGATTACCATAGCGCCCGATCAACCGGCTGAAAAAGAAAAAGAGAAAGACAAAGAAGAAAAGCCAAAAAAAGAGGCGAAACCAAAAGAACCCAAAAAGGCTGTTGTAATAGAAGAACAGCAATGCCCGAAATGTAAAGCGCATCTGCTGAAGAAAGGTAATACAGCCTATGGCTGTGCCAACTTCAAAGTATGCGGGTTTAAGGTACCGTTTGAAGTGTTTGGTAAGAAGCTGACAGATAAACAGCTTGCCGACTTGTTGACCAAAGGGAAAACCGGCAAAATAAAAGGCTGGAAGCTGACAGGTGTTGAAGGTGAAACAGAAGGTAAACTGGTCCTGAATGCCGGTTTTGAGCTGGCAATAGAGCAATGACGGTCTACTTTTCCATGATAAGTGTAACACCTTGTCCGCCGGCGGCACAAACAGAAACGGCTACCTTGCGTGATTGGTGGTCGGATAGCATATACTAAATATACGACTATCGTCACCAAAATTGCCTTACCTTACATACATAATTTATACCCTATATGATGAAAAGTTTTAAAGCCCGCATCTGGGGACTGGTGCGTTGGGCAACCCTTGTTTTCCTCGTGCTGTTTATTTTCAGGTTCATTTATGGTTATGTTGCCCCTGATGGTCGCCAGTCAGGAGACTACAGCAATGACTTCTTCGAAAGCATCAGTAATCTCAGGAAAAACTATGCTTCTGAAAAGATGCAACAATTCCAGGGTACAGCCAGCCACCAACCTGACATGGCTGTTTCTCCCAGTCAAAAATATGAGAAAACAGCGTCTGTCAAGACTAAATCCTCACACTTCGAGCAGGACAGCAAACAGATCACTGCACAGACAGAATCCTTTAAAGCTATCGTGCAATATGAACAGGCACTGGGCCTGAAAGGCAGCAGGGAATTACATCTGATGATCGGTGTGAATCCAGAAGCATTTGATTCCTTTTATCTCGCTGTGCAGAAAATAGGTGTGATCAAAGCTACCCAGATCACGAAAGTTGATAAGACGAATGAATACCGTCAGCTGAATGCACAAAAAGCATCTCTGCTGAAGACACTGGAATCACTCAATGAGTTAAAGTCAAAACCAGGGCCTATTACAGACCTCGTAGCACTGCATGATAAGATACTTGAGACAGAAGGTAAACTACAGGATCTAGGTGTAGAATTGGGCAACTTCGACACAGAGAATGAATTCTGTACAGTAAAGCTGTCTTTGTATGAAGGCGCGACAGAAAAGAAGATCAGTCTTATACATAGAGTGAGAATGGCATTGGAGTGGACGATACATTATTTTACTTATCTGGTGTTTGCCGCATTGGGTGTATTGTGTGGAGCGTTTGTGTTGCTGGTGATTATTGACAGGTTGAAAGTGATTAGTAAGATTGCGAAAAAGCTGGCAGAGTGAGAGAAGCCGGATAACTGATCTATATGTTTTGGTCAGTGTCACCGTAAAAACATTTTCCGTTTTGGAGTCTTCATCCTCGGCATATATGCTTAATTTCATATTGTCACCTTAAAACGAGAGTCTATGTCAATAAATGAAGCACAGGATAAACTGATCGAGGATGTACTCCTTTTGGAAGATGAAGAAAGCCGCCAGCAATATATAGAGAATGTTGCCAAGTCACTACCGTTGATAGAAGATAAATATAAACACGATCATTATCGTGTACAGGGCTGGATTTCCGATATGTGGGTGCGTGCGGTATATATCAAGGAAAAAGTATGGTTTACTGCCTGGTCCAGTGATAAGGACAGCAATAGTCTGCTGGCTATGTTCAGCCGGATATTGTCTGGCAACCATCCTAAGGATATTGCTGACGCCGATATTTATTTCATGAATGAAATATCCGGTCTCTTCCAACCATTCTTCTCTGTACAATGGCCATTGATATTGCGTAAGATGAAATCGCAGGCCGTTGCCTACCAGATACAGCTACTACAAGCCATGTAAAATAAAAAGGTCCCGCAGTACGCGGGACCTTCGAAACAATATGATAAGATTACTCACGGATTGGTAGATCATAAACCGGCCTCCTTAACAAATGTTCGCCTGTTCAGTTTCAACTGCATTACGATCAGCTCCGCGAAATCTTCAGGTTGCATCACCTTTTCAGGATTACCATCAGTCAGTTTCAGCTCTATTGCCATATCGGTTGCAATTGTACTGGGCGTTAATGTCGTTACCCTGATATTGGATTTACGTACTTCCTGCATCAATGACTCAGACATACCAATTAGTCCGAATTTAGATGCGCTGTAGGCGCTGGTTACCGGTGCGCCTTTCTGCCCCGCAGTAGAAGATATATTCACGATGTCGCCGCTCTGACGGGACAACATCCCTGGCAATACCGCACGTATTACATAATAAGCGCCAAACAGGTTCACCTTTATCACCTGTTCCCATTCTTCCGGTTCCAGTTCCAGGAATTTTGCAAACTTACCGATACCTGCATTGTTGATCAGGATATCGATGCTGCCAAGTGCTGCGCTCATTTTCGCTATAGCCGCTTCTACTGCTTTTCTGTCTGCCACATCAGCAACAGCATATACCACTTTTACACCCGTTTCCTTTAACTCATCAGCAACCGCCTGCAGATCTTTTTCAGTGCGCGCCAGCAAAGCCAGGTTCACTCCTTCTGCTGCCAGTTGTTTTGCTACTGCTTTACCTATTCCCTTTCCGGCACCTGTTACCAGTGCGTTTTTACCTTTTATTGATTCCATGTTTACGTATTTGTGGTTTTCGCCCGCAAAGGTAATGTTCTGCTATAACTTCACTCTGCCCATTACAGGATCACTGAATGTAGTTTTCCCGTTTTCCACATGTCCGGCGTATCTTCTTTCAAATGTTCTGTTACCAGCAATACGCACACTGAAATCGTACCAACCAAAGCTTTTGCGGAGATCGAGCACTATTGAAGATTTTGCACCTGCTGTCAGCACCTTTTTATGATTACCGCTTTTATATGCATGATCAATGATCTCTACAGTATATGCCTGTGTCTTATCAGGATTGTACAATTGTAAAGAAACATTGCCGGTAAATGCTTTGCCCTTCCGTTCGTATCCGCATACCACATCTACCAGCGGATCATTTTCATTTCCCATGAATTCTCTATAAAATCCATTAGGGCCATACACCCGGAGATGATACAAGCCATTTTCAAATGAAGCAAGAGGCCAGCTATCTGTCAGACTATCTCCTGCCTTCACTGCGTAAGCCCATGTTCTTACTGCTTCAAAACCGCTTTTATCTTCAGTGATGTATTTACCAGGTGCATATACATTAAATGGCACACCTGCAGACTGCTTGCCAGCCAACTCAGTACCAGCTGTAAATTTTATTTCGAAAGATTTTCTGTCACTTCCAGATTTTCCATCTACGTACAACTCGTATGGCAATGCGCATGCCGGACGGATGCCTTCTTCCTGTCTTGCCATATAAGGAGCCGTAGTATCCTGGTTGATGGCTGCGATCTCTGCTGCTGTCAGCTTTCTAAAGCCGGAAGGCACTTCTTTGAATTGCGCCTTGTGGATACTTTCGATAAAAGCATCTTTGTCGCCAAACGCAGGCAGGGGTATTTTCTCCCCATTGTATGGACGGAATACGGAGGTCAGGTCGCCACATACCGCACGACGCCATTCACTGATATTATGTTCAACGACAGACTTACCAGTCTTATGATTTAGGAAATGTTCCAGGAATTGTAATGTTGATGTATGGTCAAATACCTCCGAACAAGCCATGCCTCCACGGCTCCATGGAGAAGCGATGATCAATGGTACACGGTAGCCAAGACCGATAGGACTTGCTCTTACATCGTTTTCATCCATGCCTTTTTTTCGGAGTTCCTGTTCACGGGTTACGTATTCAACACTTGTATCTATACCGTCAGAGGCAAGCCCGGTGCCTGGTCCGTGTGGCGGCACAAAAGGCGGTACGTGGTCGAAGTCGCCGTCATTCTCATCATACGCCAGTATAAAGATTGTTTTCTTCCACACCTCAGGATTCTGTGTCAGGATATCCATTACTTCCGCAACATACCATGCACCATACCACGGCGCTCCCGGGTGATCGGAGAAATTCTCCGGCGCTACGAGCCAGGAAACGGTAGGCAGTTCTCCCTTTTTCACATCTTCCCTGAACTGATAAAGAACATCACCTTTAGGCACCTTCATAGTGCGTTCGGTATTGCCATCATGGTACTGAAGTGTAGTCAACTGATGATAATCCGGATCTTTTTCATTGGTGACAAATGCCTTTCTATGTATGTTCTTTTCTCTTTCGGAAAGCAGATTAAATTTTTCAGGACGCCATTTTTCTTCCTCTTCCTTCAGCTTATTCAACAGCGCCTGCTTCTCTTCCAGCTCCTTGCCGAGAGAGGCAGTATCGGCCCCGGCTGAGAGCTTGCCTTCCAGTGTTTTTATAGCATCTGTCAACTGAGGAATACTTCGCTGTAAATGCTTATAGTGAGCAATTGAGAACTGAGGCCTGTATTGCGAGAAGAATTCCAGTGGATTGTCGGTGAAATTTGCCAGCCATGCATCTTCATCACCATTGAAACCTACACCTACACTCAATTCATTCTGATATACTTTCCAGCTGATGCCATGCTCTTCCAGTCTTTCAGGAAAGGTGGTCCAGCTGGCAGGAACAGGATAATCCACTTCTGAGTTCCGCACATTAGGTGCTGCATCCGAACTTTGTTTTTCACGGATAGTGCCTGTCCAGAAATACAGCCTGTTAGGAGTTGTACCCGTCAGGGAAGAACAGAAATTCTGATCACATACAGTGAATGCGTCTGCAAGGGCATAATAGAAAGGAATGTCTTCCCTTGTGAAATACCCCATTGTCAGAGGCAGGTCTTTATATTCTTTATTGCCGGATTGTTTTACATCCAGCCATTTATCATACTTGCCACCATTACGGGCATCTACCTGGTTTTCCCAGGAGTGCGGAAGAGAACTCATCCAGGTGACTTTGGAATCTTTAATATCCAAACGGAAGGGAGCGTAAGTCTCCCCTGCCGCATTTGACTGCAGCCATACAAGATTTTTATTAGGCAGTGTAATAGCACGCGGATCATTAAAACCACGTATTCCTCTTAACGTACCGAGGGTATGATCGAAAGATCTGTTTTCCTGCATGAGTAATACAACATGTTCCGCATCCAGGTAGGTGCTTCCTGCGGCGGGATCAATAGCCAGCGCCCGTTGAATAGATGCGGGCAATACGCCTGCCAGTCCTGTACCACCTGACAATAAAGCGGCCTTTTTGATAAAGTCTCTCCTTGTATCCATAGTGTCAACAAGATACGTAACCTCTGTCAAGCTGATGCTATATAGTTGTAACTTTCAAGGTAATTTAATACTACGTTAGTGTGACGCTCCCGGATATTATTATTATCTTTCCTGCAAACCAACCGATATTAATTATGAACAAGAGACTGTTGCTTTACCCGCTGATTATCGGCTTTTTTGGATGCCTTATCTGGTTCATTATAAGACAAGGTAACCATCTGACAATAGATCCGACTTCTCAGACAAATAAGGTTGTAGTTGCTGCAACGCCGGCTACTGCGGCTTCAGCAGAAGGTGTATGGACATCGCTTGTGCATAATGTACAACATCCTTTAGCATTGCTGTTGTTGCAGATTATATTAATATTACTCACTGCCAGGTTGTTTGGTTGGCTGGCCAATAAGATCGGGCAACCATCTGTTGTTGGTGAAATAGTAGCTGGAATCTGCCTGGGCCCTTCTTTATTTGGCATGATCTGGCCTAATGGAAGTGCCTTCATTTTTCCTACAGAGGGTTTTAAGAACCTGCAATTCCTCAGTCAGATAGGATTAGCTTTCTTCATGTTCATAGTAGGCATGGAGCTGGATACACACAAAATGAAAAACAAGGCTCACGATGCGGTAATGATCAGTCATGCCAGTATTGTATTCCCATTTTTCCTTGGTGTACTACTCGCATACCATATCTATCCGCAATTTTCACCTGTCAATGTGCACTTCCTTTCTTTCGCATTATTCATGGGTATAGCCATGAGTGTAACAGCATTTCCCGTACTGGCACGTATTGTCCAGGAGAGAAAACTAAGCGGTACACCGCTGGGATTACTGGCCATTACCTGTGCTGCTGCCGATGATGTGACTGCCTGGTGTATTCTTGCTGTTGTTATTGCCATCGTAAAGGCTGCCAGCCTATGGAGCGCTGTACTTACTATGATTATGGCTGTTATGTTCCTTGGCGCTATGTTATATGTACTGAAACCATGGCTGAATAAAAAGATCCTGAAACTACAAGCTGCCAATAAGCAAAAATCAGTTGTAGCAGTGGCCTTTATGACACTGTTATTTTCTGCCTGGGCAGCAGAAGTGATCGGCATTCACGCGCTGTTCGGAGCTTTCCTGGCAGGTGTGATCATGCCCGCCGAAGTGTCCGTTCAAAAGCTGCTCACAGATAAACTGGAAGATGTAAGCGTAATGTTGCTGTTGCCAATTTTCTTTGTTTTCACCGGATTGCGTACCCAGATTGGTCTGTTGGGACAGGGGCACCTCTGGGCCGTTTTTGGTTTAATTATGCTCGCCGCTGTAGGTGGTAAACTGGGAGGTAGCATGTTGACCGCTAAACTGATGGGACAATCCTGGACTGATTCCCTTGGAATAGGTGCACTAATGAATACCCGTGGATTGATGGAGCTGGTGGTACTGAATATCGGCTATGATCTGGGCATCCTTTCTCCCGAAATCTTTGCTATGCTGGTGTTAATGGCGTTGGCCACAACATTTATGACAGGTCCTTTGCTCGATATAGTGAAAAAGGTAGAAGAAAGCCGCTTACATGCCAGCCAGATAGGATAATGCATTATACTTGATATAAATACGAAAGCCGTCAACATTTGACGGCTTTCGTATTTATATCAATGTATAACGATCTTACGGTACAGCCAATAAGAATAACCGATGCAGACTACGCTGATCAATATTAATACAGCGGACAGTATAAAGCGAAGCGTACTTTCAGGGGCAAAAATACAGATAATAAACCCGGTAATACCTGCAGCAAAGCACCATATGCCACCTACATGATGAGTCTTCCTCCACACTTCTTCGTTACGTAACGTCCAGGGTGTTCTGATCCCCATAAACCGGTTAGGACGAACATTATAAAGCAGATTTCCGCATATGGCGATAAAAAGCGTTATCAGCTCGGGTATCAGTCTTTCCGCATGGATGCCCTGAGATGCAAGAATCACCAGCAGCGGCCCTGCACTGGTCACCACATGCGTGCTCACCCAAATGATCTTATAATACTTCTCGGATATTGGTTTAGGCATATTACCGATCACCCGTGAAAAGAGGAGGTACAGAAAGGCATTAAGCGTGACCAGCAGCAGGATCATAGAAATATTGGCAATCCTGGCATCGGAAAGGTCTGGCAACTGATGCCCGGCAGCTAGTAACGAATATGTTGGCAGCAACAACATAAAGGCGATTATAACCAGTTTGAAATAATACAGCCACTGTCTCATACCAGCACTCATTTTCGGCCGGCCGGCCTTCAGCACTGCTGGTAAAGACATGACAAGATATACTACTATGGCGCAGACAGACAATCCAGCCATCAATCCCAAAGGAGAAGCATGTCTGTCAGCTATCCATTTCCCGCTATCCACGGTATAATGTGAAGCGATCAATGCTGGCAATTGCTCCCGGAGTAACAGGTATACTACCCAGGGCATTAAAAACAATAGTATAAAAGGGATTTCTTTTTCAATGTTGTTAGCCTTCATAATTCAGGTTTTTGTTTTGAACTTTTTTATCAGCATTCGAAGAAAACTGCAGTACCCATTTCAACAGCTCATCCACTACGGTAGTGTTCAGGGAGTAAGAAATGAACTGCCCCTGTTTTTCGCTCACAATCAGTTCGGCCTGTCGGAGCAGGTCCAGGTGATGTGAGATAGTAGGTTTGGAAAAGTTGAAGTGGTCGGCAATCTCCCCAGCGGTCTTATCCCCTTCTTTTAAGAGCTCCAGGATATCCCGCCTTGTTTTATCATTTAAGGCCTTAAACACGGTATTCATAATTATATATTTAGACAATTATCTAAATGCAAAAGTAATAAAAAAAGAAAAAGCCTGATCAAATGATCAGGCTTTTTTCTTTTTGATGAGTTATGTCTAACGAAGAGACGTCTTCTTTAAAGTCGTTTTTTTAGTCACCGGCTTCTTAGCAGTTGTTTTCTTCGCCACTGTTTTCTTCTTAGCGGTAGCTGCTTTGGTTTTACCTTTTGCCGTTGTTTTAACGGATTTGGTAGATTTAGTTCTGGAAGCAGTTACGGTCTTTTTAGTCCTGGCTTCAGCTGGTGCAGCTAATTTAGCTGGTGCCGGGAAGCGTGATTTGTCAACAGCAGTTGCCTTATCATCCAGCATCATCTGTAAGGATTCCTTCAGGATATCTTCTTTTTCAGCCTGGAATTCCTTCATTTTCTCTTTAGGTATTCTCAGGTCGTAACTGTTTTCCGCACTTGCCATCATTTTGGCGAAATCCGGATTCAGGTGCTCCAGTTCTGGCAGTTCCATATCCAGTTTCTTTGCAATAGCATCCAGGCGGTATTTGCCGGAGATATTGAACTCTACTGTATTGAACATTTCTTCTTCTGTCAGTTCGGTAGTCGCATAAGAAACGCCTGCGGTTGGAGCTGCATTCACCACGGTATTATTCATATCATCGCCAACACCGAAGAAGTTATTGAACCTATCGAGGATATAACCGGTAGCGATGAATTTGTAAACGTGATTGCGGGATTCTGCGGGCAGGAAGTATTGCATACCCCAGAAATCTGTACGGCCGCTGGCGTTCATAGCGCGTTGTACGCCACCGGGACCGCAATTGTAAGCTGCTACTACCAGTAACCAATCGCCGAACTGGTTGTACAGTTCATTCAGGAACTTGGCAGCTGCCACAGTAGACTTATAGAAGTCTTTTCTTTCGTCCACTTTTTTACCCACACTGAGACCGAAGATACGCGCGGTACCAGACATAAACTGCCAGGCTCCTACGGCTCCTACACGGGAACGGGCGTTGGTATTAAAGCTGGATTCGATTACGGCGAGATATTTCATTTCCTCAGGAATACCGTGCTCCCTGAAGATTTTCTCTACCATCACAAAGTAAGGCTGGCCTTTGGATACCATTACCTGCAGATGCTGACTGTATCTGCTGGCAAAGTTATTGATGTAACCAGCTACAATGTTGTTGTTGATCTGTTCATAGACCTTGGGGCTGCTGATGCTGGACGGGAGACTCTGGGCATTCTTGCGCACAGTCTGCGACGTTTCCGAAGGAACAATAACTGTATCTTTCGGTAAACGTATCTTGTGGTTCAGTACCGTAGTATCCGGTCCTCCATAGGGAGTAACCATCTCTTTAGGTACACCATTGCCACCAATCGCTTCAAAAGTCCCTGCACCCAAAGTTGGCAACAGCAGTAGTAAAAAGATTTTCCTCATACACATATTTATTTTAAACAGGAGTAACCCTCCGTAATTGCATTACATGTTCCGCAATGCTTAACAGGTTTGCTTCGCTAAATTGCTTTGTGATGATCTGTACACCATATGGCATTCCGTTTGAATGCCGCTGCAAAGGTACGGAAATTGCCGGTACCCCCGCTAAATTTGCCAGTACCGTGTAAATATCTGCCAGGTACATGGCTATTGGATCGTCCGCTTTTTCACCTATTTTGAATGCCGTTGAAGGCACTGTTGGCATAATTATCGCATCATACTGGGATAAGATCTCTGACAATTTATCTACCACCAGTCTTCTAACCTGTTGTGCCTTAGTGAAGTATGCATCGTAATACCCCGCACTAAGTACAAAAGTCCCTAGTAATATACGCCGTTTTACCTCTTTTCCAAAACCCTCAGACCTGCTTTTCTTATAAAAGTCGGCCAGTTCCAGGTTTTTAAGAGAAGTTCTGTGTCCGTATTTCACTCCATCAAACCGGGAAAGGTTAGATGAAGCTTCTGCGGTTGTAAGCACATAATATGCTGGCACTACATAATCGAGATAAGCGAAATCGGCTGCTGTAACTGAATCCCCTGCAGATCTAAGTTCTTCGAAAAAGGTGGTATATCCATTCTTCATTTCCTCATCGAGGCCGGGGTGAAACAACGCGTCTTTTAAATACGCTAATTTCCAGGATTTATTGTGTAAGATCTGATAATCAGGTACTTCTTCTTTGGAAGCTGTACTATCATATCCATCAGGCCCTGCTATCACCTGCAGAACCCTTGCCACATCTGCAATATTCCTGCCAAAAATACCTATCTGATCAAAAGATGAGGCATAGGCGATGAGTCCGTAGCGGGATATACGGCCATAAGTTGGTTTTAATCCCACAATACCGCAGAAATCAGCCGGTTGTCTTACAGACCCTCCTGTATCACTACCCAGGCTCACCATACAAAGATCTGCCTGCACTGCCACTGCCGAACCGCCAGATGACCCACCCGGTACACGGGTATTGTCTAATGCGTTCAACACCGGCCCATATGCCGAATTCTCATTGGTAGATCCCATTGCGAATTCATCACAATTGAGATTGCCAATGATAATAGCATCTTCTGCCAGCAACCTTTCTACAGCTGTAGCAGAGTACAGGGAAGTAAATCCCTCCAGTATGCGAGAAGCAGCGCTTACTTTATGTCCTTTATAACAGATAACATCCTTAATGCCTATCACAATGCCCGCAAGCGCTCCCACAGGCTCTCCGTTTTTAATACGGGTATCCAGTGCATGCGCTTTTGATAGGGCTTCTTCTTCAAAAACTTCCAGAAAGGCATTCAGGTGTTTTGTCTGTTCAATCTGGTACAGGTAATACCGTACCATCTCCGTACAGGTTGTTCTGCCGGCGTATAATGCTTCTTGAAAAGCCGATATACTGCTGAATTCAGACAAAGCCAAACCAGTTAATTTCTTATAAAATAATTGCTCAGGTCAAACTTGAAAGCCGGGAACCGGATATGGTTCAGTTGGCATACTGGTATATAGCAGCTAATACAGTGATTGATGCAATCCCCTTCACAGGCACACTATCCCACTATTCACGTTTGAATCAAAGAAACGAGAAATTCCAATTTCCTGCAGGCAGGAATTAATTAGGCATTCTTGTGGTCAGTCGTAGCTGGCTGATCTTTCATACCATCTTCGATCTCTTTACGCACATTATTCTTTGCGTCGTTGAACTCACGGATACCTTTACCAAGGCCACGCATCAGTTCTGGAATTTTCTTACCACCAAACAACAGCAATACAACCAAAGCGATCAAAAGTAATTCTGTCATACCTAATTCCTGGAATAATAAAAGTGGTGATTTAACGATAACGGCAGTCATTTTCTCAGTTTTAAACGTTAAGCAAACAAAGATAGGTAAATATATTCGGGATTTAGGCATGCCTGGAGTGACCTGCAAAGTTTTAATTCTATTTTAAGAGTTTTCCTCTACGTGGCATCCGGTTTCCATAGAAATGAAAAAAAACGGGAACCGGAACGGTCCCCGTTATCACTAATTTCCCTGTATTTATACTAAACCCTTTTCTCTTTGATACGGGCAGCTTTACCAGCACGTTCGCGCAGGTAGAACAGTTTAGCCCTTCTTACTTTACCAACCTTGTTCAGGATGATACCATCGATGTGAGGAGAGAACAGAGGGAATACCCTTTCTACACCAACACCATCAGAAATTTTTCTTACTGTAAAGGATACAGTAGCACCAGTACCCTGTACTTTCAAAACATCACCTTTGAAGGACTGGATTCTTTCCTTGTTACCTTCAACAATTTTATAGTTAACAGTGACGTTGTCACCGGCTTTAAACTTCGGGTAGGATTTCTTACCTGTCAGTTGCTCGTGAACAAAAGAAATAGCGTTCATCTTTCAAATATTTATCGGACTGCAAAGGTAACTGAGAAATTCACAACTTCCAAATAACAGCTCCTTTTATTAAAGAATAATTTTTCAAACGGCTGACTATCAGCCTTACTTTATAACAAATCCGGACGACGTTCCTTTGTGCGCTCCAGCGCCTGGTCATGCCGCCAGTTGTCAATTTTCTTGTGATCCCCGCTTAACAGTACATCAGGCACCCGCCATCCTCTGAATTCTTCCGGCCTGGTATATACAGGAGGCGCCAGCAGGTTGTCCTGGAATGAATCCAGCAAAGCAGATGTCTCGTCGTTAAGTACACCGGGTATCAGTCTGCCAATGGCATCTACCAGCACAGCTGCTGCCAGTTCCCCGCCAGATAGTACATAATCCCCTATCGAGATCTCCTTTGTAACAAAGTGAATACGGATGCGCTCGTCAATTCCCTTATAATGACCGCATAAAAGCAGCAGGTTCCCTTTCAGAGATAACTGATTCGCAATCCGCTGGTTCAGCGTTTCTCCATCTGGTGTCAGATAGATCACCTCGTCATATTTAACCTTCGCCTGCAGACTCTCAATGGCATTTACCACTGGCTCCAGCATCATTACCATACCTGCTCCCCCTCCAAACTGGTAGTCGTCTACCTGATTATGCTTGAGCATGGAATAATCCCGCAGATTATGTGTATGCACTTCCAGGAGTCCTTTTGTCTGTGCCCGCTTCAGTATTGAATGCGAAAAGGGACTTTCCAGCAACCCCGGTTGTACTGTAATGATATCAATTCTCATGTTAATGACGCAACCGGCCCGTTTTACAGGGCCATAGTGAACAATAAATGCCTACTCCAGATAAATATCCAGCAGGCCTTCCGGTAGATCCACATGCACGATCTGGTGTTTTTTATCCACTTTTACGAGCGATTGCTCATTGAGTGGCAACAACATCTCTTTCTCCCGGAACATAACCTTTACCAGCACCTGCATCGGCATTTCTATTACTTCCTCAATCACTCCCAGCTCTCCCTGTTGCTTGTCATGCACTGCATATCCGAGCATAGACAAAGGCGAGGAAGAGGCTGCCTGCTTTTTAAAGTCATCTTCCCCCAGGTATACAGGCACCTGTACCAGCTTCCGGGCAGCTTCTTTTGTGTCTATTCCTTCCAGCTTGACAAACACATGTTCATGATCCTTCACACTGGTCTTCTGAACGAAGTATGGAATAAAGCTGTTCTTGCGTTCTTCCAGGAATAATGCTTCCACTCCGGGCAGGGATGTCTTCTTCCCCAGACTATGTTTGAGGATCAATTCTCCCTGTAATCCAAATACTGATACCAGTTTCCCTATACTGAAGTAATTATTCATATGCGATACACGTCCCTTCCGGGAAGGAAAAAGGGAAATATTTGCGTACAAATATTTCCCTTTCAATATGATTCAAAAGCTTAGATTACGCTTCACCACCTTCTGGCTGAGCAGGACTATCTTCTACTCTTCTTACGATAGGAGTTGCAACTCTAGCTTTTTTGTGACTGTCACGACGGGCAGCAACTTTCTGCTCGTGTTCAGCCTGCCATTGTTCGAATTTCTGGAAAGCGGTAGGCTCATCAAACAGACCCAGTTTCACACCTCTCAACAGGTGTTTCAGGTAAAGAACACCTTTAAATGACAGGATTCTTCTTACAGTGTCTGTAGGTTGTGCACCCTTCTGTAACCAACGCAGTGCCTTTTCTGTATCAATGTTGATAGAGGCAGGAACAGTCAGCGGATTGTAAGTACCGATTTTCTGGATAAATTTACCATCTCTTGGCGCGCGAGCATCGGCAACTACGATAAAATAAAAAGGTCTCTTCTTAGCGCCATGACGTTGTAGTCTGATTTTTACTGGCATAAATAATTCGAGTTATTTTTTTGCGAGTTATGAAAAAATATTTCTTTGGGGCAGCAAAGGTAATTTTTAAACCCGACAGTTCAAAATATTTTCTGTTAAAAGTCTACAAATTGCAGACTCCCTCCAGAACTTACCTGCCGAAAGCTCTTAATCCTTTACCACCTGCTCCAAACTTGTTCATCATCTTCATCATCTGACGCATCTGGTCAAACTGCTTCATGAACTGGTTCACATCCTGGATATTTTTCCCAGAGCCTTTCGCAATACGCTTGCGACGGCTGCCGTCAATAATATCAGGGTTGCTCCGCTCATGCGGTGTCATGGAACCGATCATAGCCTCAATGCCCTTGAATGCGTCGTCACTGATGTCGATATCTTTTATAGCCTTTCCGACCCCTGGAATCATTCCCATCAGGTCTTTCAAGTTACCCATTTTTTTGATCTGCTGCAGCTGTTCGCGAAAATCTTCAAAATCGAACTGGTTCTGACGGATCTTTTTCTCCAGTTTCTTAGCCTGCTCTTCGTCGAACTGTGCCTGGGCACGCTCTACCAAAGTGGTGATATCACCCATTCCGAGGATACGCTGTGCCATACGCTCAGGATAGAATACATCCAGCGTATCCAGCTTCTCACCCATACTCACAAACTTGATGGGCTTCTCTACCGTGTATTTGATAGTCAGCGCCGCACCACCACGGGTATCACCATCCAGTTTGGTTAGCACCACCCCACTGAAGTCCAGGCGGTCATTGAACGCTTTGGCTGTATTCACAGCATCCTGACCTGTCATGGAATCTACCACGAACAAGATCTCGTTTGGCTTCACGGCAGCCTTCACATTAGCTACCTCAGTCATCATCACTTCATCAACAGCCAGACGGCCGGCAGTATCGATAATGATGACGTTATTTCCCTGCTGCTTGGCATGCTGGATCGCATTCTGGGCGATCTTTACCGCATCCTTGTTCTCAGGTTCGTTATATACTTCCACCCCTATCTGCTCTCCCAGCACTTTCAGCTGATCGATCGCCGCCGGACGGTAAATATCGGCCGCTACCAGCAGAGGTTTTTTGCCTTTCTTTGTTTTAAGGAAATTCGCCAGTTTACCGGAAAAGGTTGTTTTACCCGAACCTTGTAAACCTGCGATCAGGATTACAGTAGGATTCGCCTTCGTGTCCAGTTCAGCTTCGGTGCCGCCCATCAGCTCAGCCAACTCATCCTTCACGATCTTCACCATCAGCTGTCCGGGAGAAATGGCAGTAATTACCTTTTCACCCAGCGCCTTTTCCCTTACACGGTCTGTAAAATCCTTTGCAATTTTATAGTTAACATCAGCATCTACCAGCGCCCGGCGTATTTCCTTCACTGTAGAAGCTACGTTGATCTCACTGATACGGCCTTCGCCTTTCAGTTGCTTAAACGCCGAGTCGAGCCGCTCTGATAATGATTCAAACATTTTTGTCCTGTTTAATTTTTTGCTGTTCTGCTATCCATCCTCTGCGGACTTATAGCTTCAGGGGTTGCAAAAATAATATAAAGTATCTTCTAAACCACCAGAAGGCCGCAAATAACGAAAAAAGGTGAATATCTGCCCGATATTCACCTTTTTCCTATATAAGTTCGTTAGTTTTACCAGCTTTGAAAACGATTGTAATCAGCTTCCCAAATAATTCCTCAGCAGTTTGCTGCGGGAAGTGGTACGTAATTTAGTGATCGCTTTGTCCTTGATCTGACGCACCCTTTCACGGGTAAGGCCAAATTTTTCGCCTATATCTTCCAGTGACATCGGATGCTCAACTGCTATACCGAAGTACAGGATGATCACATCTTTCTGCCTGTCTGTAAGGGTGGACAAAGAACGTTCTATTTCGCGACGCAATGAATCGTGGTGATCCAGTTCTTCATCTGCGTTTACTGCATTCGGATTAGCGAGTACATCCAGCAGAGAGTTGTCTTCACCATCAATAAACGGAGCATCCATGGATACGTGACGGGCAGCAACGCCTAAAGTAGCTTCTACTTCTTCCGTATTAATCTCAAGGATGGTAGCCAGTTCGTCAGGAGACGGCTCTCTTTCAAATTCCTGTTCCAGTTGGGAATATGCCTTGCTGATCTTATTGCTCAAACCAACTTTGTTCAGCGGCAGACGTACAATACGGCTCTGTTCTGCCAAAGCCTGGAGAATGGACTGACGGATCCACCATACGGCATAGGAGATAAACTTGAAACCGCGTGTTTCGTCAAAACGCTGTGCTGCTTTGATCAGACCCAGATTTCCCTCGTTGATCAGGTCACTGAGTGATAAACCCTGGTTCTGATACTGCTTTGCAACAGACACCACAAAACGGAGGTTAGCTTTAGTAAGCTTTTCCAGCGCTCTCTGATCCCCTTGCTTAATGCGGATAGCCAGGTTCACTTCTTCCTCCGGAGTAATTAAATCCACCTTCCCAATTTCCTGCAGATATTTTTCCAGGGATTGGGACTCCCTATTCGTGATGGATTTCGTGATTTTGAGTTGGCGCATTGACATAAAGAATCGGAACAGTTACAGGTTAATAAAATGTTACCCTATTTGATGAATGCCTGACAAAAATAAGTTTTTTTAGAAAGCTCCCAAAAAAAATAATTGGTTGTTAAACCATTTTTAAGCAAAAACGTTTCATCATTCACAACTTAATATTGGAACCTTTAAATACGGGTTTTCCCACAAAAGCTGTGAAAACAAACGGTGCAGATTGCTAATGTATTGATTATTTTCCTAATAGAATTGTTATTTATAAAGTGTACAAGATTTTCGTCAATTATTAAAAAAAATTGCAAAATAATTTTGACAGAATAAATAATTTTCTATAATTGCAGCCAGATGCTATTGATTTACTAATTACTTGAGCGATGTCTAAGAAAGTGCAATATGAGTTGGAATACCCGGTACGGTGCTCACCCAGTATCTTATACGAATTCCTTTCCACTCCCGCTGGTCTACAGGAGTGGTTCGCAGATAAAGTAGATTACAGGGACAGTGTTTTCTCCTTTTCATGGAATGGTTCCACCGAAGAGGCAGAAGTACTTGAACAGGAAGAAGATGAATTTATCCGTTTACATTGGAAACATGCGCCCAAGGAAGAATTCTTTGAATTTCGCATACAGATCTCCGAAGTGACTAATGAAACAATTCTGATCGTTAAAGATTTTGCAGAAAAGAAAGAAATAGCCGACCAGAGCCAGTTGTGGGACTACCAGGTAAAAGACCTCTTCCACAGGATAGGTAACTAATCCGGTCAGTCAGCATTGACCAGTACCTGTAGCAAAAGAGCATAATCTCTTACTACCTCCGGAACTATCTTTCCCCATTCTTCAAAACTGTAAGGTTTAGCAAGTTTAATAAAAGGACGCCGGGCGATCAGCTGCTTAAATTCCAGTACCGGTATAGCCGATATTAATTTGTAATTCCCATCTTCTAAATCGTGAAGCCAGGGGTCTTCCTGAAGGTAGACCTGAAATTGATGCGCTGCCAGTTGCTGCCAGGCCGAAGCTATCGCGTCACTGTACCTTTCCTTCTCCTCCCCCGCCAGATGCAGGGTGGCAATGAAGTAATGTCCCCACCAGAACATGGTGCGGAATGCGAAAATATTGTCCCTGGTAAAAAACCGGGGATAATCCAGTATGATATAAGGCAATTCTTTATACCGCTCTCCTCTCGATATCTTTCCTCCTGCTTTTAACGTATGCTCAGGAAAGGGAAATGTACCAGTAACCGGATGTGCCTCCAGTGCCAGTTGCAACTGCCCCATCAATGTCATTACTTTCTGTAAAACATTGTTTTTCAAATACAACCATTCGGCATTTACAACCAGTGCCCGCTCTTCTGCTGTCAGTGAAACTGTATCCATCCCACAAATTTACAACCCGCATCCTCCTTTCCGGGGAAATTTAACTGTAATTTTAGTCCTTACTTGATATCACTTTCATAAATGATATTAAATTTGTGCGCTTTGAATACGAATTGTATGCTTTATGTATAAATTGACGTTCTTAAAGCATCAAACTAACATTATACGCAGGAAGTGAAAAAACTGGATAAGCTCATCATAAAAACGTTCATGGGGCCATTTGTGGCTACCTTTTTTGTGACCCTGTTCGTACTGGTGATGCAATTCCTGTGGAAGTACATTGACGACCTCGTAGGTAAAGGTCTTGATACACCGGTAATCATCGAACTGATCACCTATACCAGTGCCAACCTCGTATCGCTGGCCCTTCCGCTGGCAGTGTTGCTATCTTCCATCATGACCTTCGGTAACCTGGGAGAGAGTTTCGAGCTGGTAGCACTGAAATCGTCTGGTATCTCCCTCACCCGCTTCATGCGCCCGCTGCTCTTGGTCTGTACCACCATCGCCGTTCTGGCTTTCCTCTTTAACAACTACGCCCTGCCAGTGGCCAACCTCCGGGCGAAGTCACTGCTTTACGATATTACCAACTCAAAACCGGCCTTCAATATCAAGGCAGGTGTGTTTTATACCGATATTCCTGACTACACTATCAAAGTAGCGCAGAAAGAGAACGACAACAAAACCATTCACCAGGTAATGATCATCGACCACACTCCGGGTGGGGGCGATAAGGTTATACTGGCAGAAAAAGGCACCATGCTGCTTTCTCCCGATAAACGCTTTCTGTACTTCGTACTGGAAAAAGGCTGGCGCTATGAAGAACGCAATAGCCGTAGTGCTACTGCGCCGGGAGAACTGATCCGTCTTGGTTTCAGGGAGTACAAAAAAGCATTTGACCTCAGCTCTTTTGCCTTCAGCAGGTTGGATATGGGTCTTTTTGCATCCAACCAGCAAATGCTGAACGTCAGACAACTGGACAAAGCAATAGATTCCCTGTACAAAGAAGAAAAACTGTTTTCGCGCACTGTCAATGCCTATGTTACCACCCGTTATCCTTTTTATAAATGGCAGGATACCGGCTGGCTGGCCAAAGCAACTCCTTTAGCCGCCAATGCAACTTCCTTCCGGGATGTGATTCCTGAAAAGTCCCTCCGTTATGTAATGGAAAGGGCAGAACAGAATATCCGTGACGGACAGAATAACCTGGAAGGGCCTGCCAGGGAATTTGGCGACAAGCACAGCACCCTCCTGCTGCATAAAGTGGAGTGGCAGCGCAAATTCACACTCGCATTTTCCTGCATCGTCATGTTCCTGATAGGCGCCCCGCTGGGTTCCATTATCCGAAAAGGCGGTCTGGGTACGCCTTTGATATTTGCTGTTGTGTTTTTTGTGATTTTTAATATATTTTTCATGGTTGGAGAGAAGATGGCCAGAAAAGACGTGATGACCACCTGGAGTGGTATGTGGCTTTCCAACATAGTCCTTATACCTATCGCTATGTTCCTGATATACAAAGCGTTGAATGATTCTCAATTATTCAACAAAGAGTTTTATTTCAGGATCTTCGATAATATCAAAAAGCTCTTTAGAAGATTAAACACAAAGCCTACAACTTGACAGCCATAAGCCTTTAGCTATTCGCTTCAAGATTTTCAGCATTCATTTTCCGGGCAGACTTTGTTTGCCGGGCGGGACCACTCTGTGCCTGCGCTAACGGGATAGCTGAAAACCTTGTACATAGCCACGGCTTACGGGGGGGTCACAACCTACAACTATGAAAACACTAATAACACTGTTAGGGAAGAATGCCAGCTTTTTTCTACCATTCCTTTTATGGATTGTTGGAGGAGCATTGTTACAGGCCTATTTCACACATGAAGAATTATTCCTGGCCATCAACCATGCGCATACGTCATGGGCTGATATAGCCATGACAGGTATTACCTACATCGGAGATGGTATTGCCTTTGCCGTTATGCTGGCCATTATGCTGGCCTTTAGAAAATACAGGCTGTTCCTGAGCGCCGGCACGATACTGCTGCTGGTTACGATTATTGTGCAGATAGCCAAACATTACTACAACGAGCCCAGACCCGCTCTTTATTTTGCTGATACAGCGACACTCGTACACACTATAAAATGGGTACACGTGCATGGCAGCTGCAGTTTCCCCTCAGGGCATACAACAACTGCCTTTGCCATGTTTACCTTTTTAACGCTGATCTGCAGGAATAAAATCGTCGGATTTGCGTTCTTAACACTGGCATTATTAGCCGCTTACTCACGAATTTACCTGGCACAGCACTTTTTTGTGGATGTGTACGCAGGAAGCATCATAGGCACTACCAGCAGCCTGGTTGTTTATACACTGTTCCATCAGAGAAGGTTGAAATCATCTCCTGAAGTGGATGCAGAACCAGTCATTGGTCTGACCTGATTTAGTTATTTTTGTTGATTTGGAATGAATTATGAAATACCTCTTGATTGCCATAGCCGCTGCCATTCTTTTTATACCCTTTCTCGGGGCAGTGCATCTGTTTGACTGGGATGAAATCAATTTTGCGGAAGCGGCAAGGGAAATGATCGTAAGTCATAACTATTCACAGGTACAGATCGATTTTCAACCCTTCTGGGAAAAACCACCTTTATTTATCTGGCTGCAGGCTGCCAGTATGCATATTTTTGGTGTGAATGAATTTGCAGCCCGTTTTCCGAATGGTATTTTAGGCATTGCTACACTGGTAACACTTTATGGTATTGGCAAAAAGCTGGCCGACGAAAAGCTGGGCTTATGGTGGGCATTAGCGTATGCCGGCTCCTGGTTGCCTCATTTCTATTTCAAATCAGGTATCATAGATCCGACTTTCAACTTTTTCATATTCCTGGCCATTTATTGCGCCTTCCGTATAGCCTATGCCGCTAAGCCATCCCGGATGGCCATCCTGAGTGGCATCTTCCTCGGATTGGCGGTGCTGACAAAAGGGCCGGTAGCTATTCTCATCAGTTTACTAACGCTGCTGTTCTATTGGATATATAAAAAAGGGAAGATTGGTATCGGTCTGGCCCAACTGGGACTGATTGCACTCCTTGCTTTCATTACCACAGCCCTCTGGTTCGGCTATGAGCTTATTGCACATGGCTGGTGGTTCATCAATGAATTCATCACCTACCAGATAAGACTGTTGACCACTCCTGATGCCGGCCACGGCCACTCATTTTTCTACCATTGGATAGTGTTGCTGATAGGTTGCTACCCCGCCAGTCTTTTCCTGTTCACTTATATCAGGGGCCGCAAAGGCAAGTCTATCTACACCGGTTCTGCCTCAGCAGAAATAAAGGATTTTAAAAGCTGGATGTGGGTGCTGTTCTGGGTGGTATTGATCCTCTTCTCTATTGTAGAGACCAAAATCGTACATTATTCTTCACTCTGCTACTTCCCTCTGAGTTTCCTGGCTGCCTGGCAAATGTATAGGATCTCGGAAAACAAGCTGCAGCTGCACGCCTGGAATATCGTACTGATGTTACTGATTGGTCTTGCTATTGGTCTTGCCATTGCCCTGCTGCCAGTAATTGGTCTTTACAAAGACGTGCTGATCCCTCATATCGGTGATAAATTCGCACGGGCCAATCTCCAGGCCGAGGTACCCTGGTCTGCCTGGGAAACAGCTTACGGCGCAGGCTATATGTTACTGATCATTGTCGGTTCAGTCCTCCTGTTCCAGAAAAAGATCAGAGCCGGGCTGCTTTGCATATTCCTGAGCACTATGGCAGCAATACAGATCACCATTGTGCATTTTACCCCCAAAATAGAGCGGTATTCCCAGGGGGCAGCTATTGACTTCTTTAAGACCTTTGAAGGAAAAGACAGTTATGTACAGGTACTCACCTATCACAGCTATGCCCACTTATTCTATACGAAAAAACTGCCGCCAGCTAACAAGAACTATTATAATACGGACTGGCTGCTGAGTGGCCCCGTGGACAAACCTACATTTTTCGTCTGCCGTATAAACGACAGCGAACCTTGGAGAAAAGACCCGAACCTGGAGGTAATCGGTGAGAAGAACGGGTTCGTATTCTTTAAAAGAAAATGATACAATAATATATTGAAAGAGAAAGGGGCCACCGTGGGTGGCCCCTTTCTCTTTTCAGGTACAAGGCGTACCAGTTATTTTACAGCTGCTGTGTATAATTTATCAACCTCATTCCAGTTTACAACATTCCAGAAAGCAGTAACATAATCAGCGCGAACGTTATGATATTTCAGGTAATAAGCATGTTCCCACACATCCAGTCCCAGGATAGGCGTGCCACGTTCTTTCACAATGTTACCCATTAACGGGTTGTCCTGGTTTGGCGTGGAAATGACAGACAATTTCTTATCCGGTGTAACAATCAGCCATGCCCAGCCGGAGCCGAATACTCCCTTAGCAGCAGTATTGAAAGCTTCCTGCAACTTTTCAACAGAGGTAAAAGTATTGTCGATAGCGGTTTTCACCTTACCCGAAGGCGTTGTTTTCTGTGGAGATAACAGCTTCCAGAACAGGGAATGATTATAATGTCCTCCCGCGTTATTGCGTACGGCTTTATCGTCAGCTTTTACTTTCGCGAGGATCTCTTCAAGTGAAAGATTTTCGTAAGATGATCCCTTTACGGCATCATTCAGGTTTTTAACGTAGGCGCCATGGTGTTTGTCATGGTGAATCTCCATCGTAGTCTTATCAATATGCGGCTCTAAAGCGTCATAACTATAAGGTAAAGGTGGTACTTCAAAAGGAGCTTTTGCGTTGCCATCTAAAACGGATATTCCTCTGTGAGCTGCGGGAGCAGCTACTATACCAGAGGGATTACTTAAAGCTGCCACACCGGCTAACCCGGCCAGCTTTATAAATTCTCTCTTGTTCATATACTAAGGCATTAAAATTATGATGAATAAAGAACTTCAATGGTCACTGCCAAAACAGCAAATTCTACACCAATATTATAGAAATTTATTTCATGAGTTACACCGGTCATCAAACAATTGTCATTAAAACACAGATTCTCACTAAAATAACGAGCCCATTTCGCAATCTTTTCAAATTAATTGTTATTTTACCATACGCTTTCATGTGAAACTTTAACTTTTTCTTTACTTGTATACTTAAAACAACATTTATCCCGAACTACATAGTGAGTATATGATATATGTAGTGAATTAACGAGCTTGCCTTTGTCATCAGGCCTTTACCATGCCAGAGTACACTTAACAACTAACATACTAACTAATTGACCATACATATACCATTTTGAATTGCCATTATTGTTCATAAAATTATATGCCAGGCAAAATGACAGAACTAGAGCATTATATCAATAAGCAACGGAAGGAGCCGGATAATTATACACCAGTATTTTATCGATTGCAGCACGAAGAACAATATGCCGATTTACTGGCCTTATTAGCGGCCAATCCGCATATACGCATATATGACCAGATTCATTCCCAGCTGAGAGAGCTGATGAAGATCCGCAACCCAACGAAGCGGCTCACTGAAGAAGAATCTGAACAAAAGATCAGCGAATATGTTGGTACTACACCGCTTCATGCCTTTGGCGTATGGGTTTACTACCCATGGTCACACAGGGTAGTACACATCGTTGACGAAAAAGACTTTATTGAACTGCGCACCAGCAGGAACAAACAGAAGATCACCGATGAGGAGATCGCCATGCTGAGCGGTAAGAAAATAGGTATTATTGGGCTCTCCGTAGGGCAGTCCATCGCGCTTACCCTGGCAATGGAGAGAGTGTGCGGAGAATTAAGGCTGACCGACTTTGATAAGGTCGAGCTGACCAATATGAACAGGATACGTACCGGTATTCACAGCATACAGGTCCATAAGGTGGTAATAGCAGCCCGCGAAATAGCGGAGCTGGATCCGTTCATCAAAGTTGTAATTTATACAGACGGCGCCACCGAGGAAAATCTGGATGACTTCTTTACCAAAGACGGTACCCTTGATATCCTGGTAGAAGAATGCGACGGCATTGACATAAAAATATTAAGCAGGATGAAAGCCAAGTCCCTCGGCATACCTGTTGTAATGGATACTAACGACAGGGGCATGGTGGATGTAGAACGTTTTGACCTGGAACCCGACAGACCCTTATTGCACGGTTTCATACCCGATATAGATCTAAAAAGCCTTCGCGGGCTTACGGATGCAGAGAAGCTACCCATATTCCGTCCTATGGTTGCACTGGATGACATGTCCGAAAGAATGAAATACTCTTTAGGCCAGATAGGAAAAACGATTACAACCTGGCCGCAACTGGCATCTTCCGTTGTACTGGGCGGAGCCGTAGTAACGGATACCTGCAGGAGAATTCTGCTCGATCAGTTCAAAAGCTCTGGCAGGTATTATGTGGATTTTGAACAAATAATTGTTTAATAATTCGGGATGAGCGGAACAGATGTCCTTTGCAATCGGAACCGCAATTGCTGGTCCGCTCATTTCCCGGCCTGATCTTTTTTAAGGAGTACCCAGATGCAATATCATGATTACAGTAAGGGCTTTTAAAGCACCAGACGACCCGGAGGCCTGTCTTCGTTTTTATAATGGCCATCTCCGGTTATTGGAAATATACTTTGGCATTGCTAAGATCACATCCGGCAGTGCGGACTGGATGCACCATGAAAATAGTATCGTGATTATTGTAGAGGATGAGACACGTACCAAAACATACGGCGGTGCCCGTGTACAACTGGCAGATGGCGTATTGCCACTGCCCATAGAAACGGCTATCGGCAAATATGATCCGAAAATATATGATGTTGTCAAAACCGGAAGCGCAGAGATCTGTGCAATGTGGAATTCAAAAGAGGTGGCCGGTATGGGTATCGGTAGCCAGGTCCTGGCCAGGGCAGGCGTAGTGCTGGCAGCCCAGATGCCTATTGACAATTTCCATGTTTTATGTGCCCCCATTACCACACGCATTGGTAAGAGAGTGGGCTTTACCATCGATGAATCACTGGGCGATAAAGGCACATTCTTTTACCCTAAAGACGACTTCATTGCCACCGCAATGGTCATTAACGATGTTAATAAACTGGAAAATGCCGACCCCAAAGAACGCGAGCTGATCTACGATCTACGCGAAAATCTGGTTCAAACCAAAACAGAAGTTGGCCCTAAAGGGTCTTATGAAGTAAGCTATAACCTCGAAATTGCTAATTTGCAGTATTCCAATGTGAAGAGTGAACGGTGAATTTTCTATAAATTTAACGCATGTTCCGATTTATCGTTCTATTGCTCCTTACTATCTTTGGTTTCCAGCAATTGGAGGCGGCCCCTCCTTTCGTATTCCGAAACAATATGCCCCTGACCCGGATCGGCAAAAACCTCGAGATATACACCGATAAGACTAACAAACTGGATATCAATGCGGTCACCAAAGCACCTTTCACCTCCCCGGATGAAAACGTTCCCAATCTCCAGATCACGCCTTACACCCATTGGGTAAGATTTACCATCACGAATGAATCTGACCTGAAGGAGCTGCTACTGGAAGTGGAATACCCCACCATCGACGATATTACCCTGTTTGAGCTACAGCCGGACGGCAGTTATAAAACCACCCATCTGGGCGAATTTACCAGCTATTCCAACCGGCCTGTCGATCATCAGAACTATATATTCCCCCTCACCCTGCAACCTCATACCACCAGGCAGTATTACCTGAGGGTCGTGGCCGGGGAACAATTACAGCTACCCATTTTTGTAGGTACCCGGGATCAGGTAATGGAGAAAAATGACTACCGGGAACTCATATTTGGCTTATACATCGGGGTTATACTGGCCATGTCCTGCTATAACCTTTTCCTGTATATATCTACCAGAGACACCAGCTACCTCACCTACGTATCCTACAATGTATTTGTAGGCCTCACGCAGGCTACCCTGCAGGGATATACTTTCCGGTTCCTTTACCCCGGCAGCCCCTGGATGGCCCAGCATGCCACCGTACTGGTGCCTATAGTGAATGGATTGACGGCCCTCTGGTTCATCCAGCAGTTCCTGCTTACCAAACAGTACTACAAGTCCGGCCACAAACTTATTAATATACTTATCGCCCTCTATGTCGGTTGTTTTATTCCCTCCCTGCTGGATATGTATATCGTTGCCCAGATCTGGGTACAGGCAGTAGTAGGTATCGCAGCCCTCAGCGTATTATATATATCGGCACGCATGAGCCTTATGGGATACAGCTCTGCCAGGTTCTTCCTGATTGCATGGTCCATATTCCTGCTCAGCGTACTCGTATTTGTGCTGCGGAACGCGAACGTGCTGCCGTACAATGAGTTTACTTACTATGCACTGCAGATAGGCTCTGCAATGGAAGCACTCCTCCTGTCCTTTGCACTGGCCTATAAGATCAACCTCTTCAAGGCAGAAGCACTGCGGGCATCCCAGGAAAATGAGCGCCTGGTAAAGGAACAAAATATCATACTGGAAGACAAAGTCCACAAACGTACAGAAGAGCTGCAAACCAGTAACGAAGAACTCAATGTAGCCCTGAAAAACCTGAAAGATGCACAAACCCAACTGGTGGAAAGGGAAAAAATGGCGTCTCTCGGTCAGCTGACTGCCGGCATCGCCCATGAAATAAATAATCCAATCAATTTTGTCACATCTAATATAAAACCACTGAAGCTGGATATCCAGGATATCAAAACGCTACTGGAAAAATATGATGCCTTGCCACAGTCTCAGGATATTCATGGTGCACTTCAGGATATTGCCGCTTTTAAAGAGGAAATAGATATTGACTACATCCATGACGAAATATCTTCTCTTATCAAAGGAATTGAAGACGGTGCTACCAGGACCTCAGAAATTGTTAAAGGATTACGTACCTTCAGCAGGCTCGATGAAAGCGAGCTTAAATCCGTGGATCTGCATGAAGGATTGGACAGCACACTGGTACTACTCAAAAACAATATACCACCTAATGTCAAAGTGGTAAGAGAATATGGCTCTTTACCCAAAATAGAGTGTTATGCAGGTAAAATGAACCAGGTATTTATGAACATACTGACCAATGCCTTTAATGCCATAAAAACAAATAACAAAGACCGCGAAGAGATGGTAACCATTACTACCCGGGAAGAGAACGGTCTCGCCCTCATCAGTATAAAAGACACCGGCCCCGGCATGACAGAAAAAGTGAAAGAAAAGATCTTCGACCCCTTCTTTACTACCAAAGATGTGGGTGAAGGTACCGGCCTTGGACTTTCAATTGTATTCAGCATTATCGAAAAGCACAGCGGACGCATAGAGGTAATCACTGCGCCTGAGAAGGGTGCAGAATTTATTATATATTTACCTATGAGCGTAACCGCTCACGCGTCTTAGTATACCCACGCAGGAAATCCATTTAATCAACCAGAAAGTTGAACCTGCGGACAAAAACGAAAATGGATGAAAGACAACCGTATCAGGATTTTGTACATTGACGATGAAGTTCATAACCTCAATGCTTTTAAAGCCGGTTTCCGCAGAAGTTATGAAATTTATACGGCCAATTCTGCCCAGGAAGGCAAACAGCTATTGAAAAGCATTGATGTCCACATCATCATTGCCGACCAGAAAATGCCCGTATCCACAGGAGTTGAATTCTTTAACGAAATAAAGGATACCCTCCCCGACCCCATGCGTATTCTCCTGACAGGTTATACGGATGTGGAAGATATCATCGATGCCATCAACAAGGGACACATCTTTTCCTACATCAAAAAGCCCTGGGATGAGCATGAACTGCACCGCGCCATTAACAACGCATATGAAATATATTCTACCCGCAAACAGCTGAAGGAAAAGATCCTGGAACTGGAAAAGATCAACGATGAGTTGAACCGCTTCATCTATTCCACCTCCCACGACCTCCGTTCGCCGTTGATGTCTGTACTCGGTATCATCAACCTGAGCCGTCTTGACAACTCTGTGACCGATCCTAACGGCTATCTCAATATGATAGAAGCGTGCATCCTCAAACTGGATGGATTCATACAAAAGATCATTGAATACTACCGCAATTCCAGACTGGATGTCGAATATG
Organism: Chitinophaga filiformis; assembly: GCF_900102545.1. Lineage (GTDB taxonomy): Bacteria > Bacteroidota > Bacteroidia > Chitinophagales > Chitinophagaceae > Chitinophaga > Chitinophaga filiformis. The sequence goes on from NZ_FNBN01000004.1 coordinate 115,323, forward strand.
AAAAGATCGACTTTGAACATCTTATCCAGGAATGCATCGGATCCTTCCGTCATCAGAATACTGCAATACAATTCGAGGTGAACGTGGATCAGCCGGTTGACTTCAAGGGAGATACCTTCCGTATCAGTGTTATTCTTAATAACCTGATCTCGAATGCGGTAAAATACCAGAAACCGGATGAAAGCCATCCGAAAGTAACACTGTCAGTGAAGGTAGAGCCTCATAAAGCGACCATGTCCATCGAAGATAATGGGATAGGTATACTCAGTGAGCATCTCAACAACATCTTCAAAATGTTCTTCCGTTCAAAAAATAATAATAAACCAGGTAGTGGTATTGGTTTGTATATTGTAAAAGAAGCGCTGAATAAAATTGGCGGTACTATCAACGTTGAATCAAAGTATGGAGAAGGTACACAATTTGAAATAAGCATTCCCAACAGAAATGATTTCGATTCCTGATTTACGTGTAATACTGATAGATGACAATGAAGTAGATCTGCTGCTGCATGAGCGATTGATCACGCTGCAGCAGATCAGCAGAACTGTGCTTGCCTTCAACAACGCAAACAAAGCGCTTGAGTTCCTGTCTTCCAATATTACCCTGCCAAAAATACCGCCTACCGTACTGCTGCTGGACATACAAATGCCGGAGATGGATGGCTTTGAATTCCTGGAAGCATTTTACAGCTATCCCGCCAGGATCAAGTCGCAATGTCATATTATTATGGTATCGTCTTCGCTTGACTATGGAGACCTCAGCCGTACCTATGCCAATCCAATGGTGTTAAAACTATTAAAAAAGCCACTGCTGGCGTCGGAACTGAAAAGTGCTATTGCTGAAATTTTTAAGGATATGTAATAACAACGTTCTACACATAATCAGTTACATTTTCCTCAATAGCTACCGGTTCATCAAAAGTTTCCTTTTCCTGATATTTAAAACTGATAGTAATAGCAACACCGTGACGACTCTCAATATGTAAACTTCCGTCCAATTGCTCTGCCAGCGTATGCATCAGCATCATACCCATTGAGCCCCGCTGAGTAGGTATCTCCCCTTCCGGAAAGCCCTTCCCGTTATCGGCGATTACAAGAGTGAGATAACCTGTATCTGCCGGCTGCAGGGAAACAATGATGGTACCATTGCCGGTAAACGCATATTTAATAGCGTTGGTAATGGCTTCGTTAAGAATCAATCCTACCGGTACTGACTGGGCAACGTCAAGTTTCACCGGCGCTATCTGAAGATCGAATTTTATCCTGTTGACATCTGAGAAACCATCTTTCAGAAATACTATAAGCTCGTTAATATAGTTACGCATATCTATCAGCGCCATATTGTCTGACTGATAAAGCTTCTGATGGATAAGAGAGATCGCCTGCATCCGGTAACGGCTTTCCCTGATAGCATTCAACGCATCTTTGTCACCAAGAAATGCAGCCTGGGTATTCAGCAGGCTCATAACAATCTGAAGGTTGTTTTTAACACGGTGATGAATTTCTTTAACCAACCATTCCTTTTCACCCAGTAGTTTATTCTGAGCGGCAATCAACTCCTGTAATGATTGGTTTTTGCGGTTAATCTCGTCCTGCTGTTGTTTTAGTTGCCGGTTGCTCTGCAATTTCAGCTGATAACGATTGTAGCCTAACAGCAATAACGCAATAAGCATACCTGCGCCGCCAATGATCACATTCCTGGTAAAACGTGCCGCCTGCGCTTCCTGTGTCAACAATTCAATATTCCGCTGTTTCAGTATCAAAGCCTGATCTTTCTGCTCGGTTTCAAACTGCACCTGCAAGTAACCGATCTTCTGCATTTTGGCTATATTAAACAAGGAATCATTCGCCAGTTTATACAGCCGGAAATGCTCAAGCGCTTCCTGGTAGTTGCCCAGGGCAGAATCCGCAGTGTAAAGGAAGGAACATGATTTTGCCCGGAAAGACAGGTTGCCGTTCTTGCTTGATGCTGCCAGCATTACCTGGGCATACTGGTGCGCTGTATTGTATTGGTGAATGCCGAGGTAATAGTTGACCAGTGCTGTATAGACGAATTCCAGGAAGGCATCATCAGGATGCATTGCGCGCCGCATATCCTCCAGCTGTTGCGCATAGACTGCCCCGCTCTTAAAATCACCCAATAAGCAGTAGGTATTTAACATGCATTCCCACATCAGAATCTTATTCTCCGGGCTTTTCGGTGGATAATAACGCTCTTCCTGTTTCAATATCTTCAACGCTTCCCCAGGTTTATTCGTCTTCTGGTAGATCTGACCAATATTACGGGCCAGTATCTGCATGGCGGGAGTGTCCTTTAACCTGAACGCAATTTCCTGGGCCTTTTGATAGCTCTGCATTGCCTTAGGAAGATCCACTACCCTGGCATAGACCATTCCTAACCTGTTATAAATTGTACAAAGTTGCGTTGTGCTGTCTCCAACTGCCTGTGCTGTTTTTAATGACAACAACGCATATTTCAGCCCATTATCAGAGTCTCCCACCTGACTATACATTGCACCCAACAGGTTATATATACCTTGCAGCTCTTTAACATGTAGCTGTTCGAAAATGACCAATGCCTGTAGCAATACTTTTATCGCTTCTTTGTAGTCAGGAAGGAAGGAGTAATAGTCGCCAAGCCTGTAAAGCGCGTTTGCCTGTTTTAATTTCGAACCTGACTCTCCGTAAAGTGCGGCTGCGTCACGATAATACTTAAGCTTTATATTGAGCGTTTCAATATCCACCGGTGGATAGTAGTCACACAATTCCATGTACGCATCAGCAAGCAATTCCTGTTGCTTCTGTGCCTTAAAAATAGCCTCCGCTTTCAACGCATCATCCTTCCCTTTCATATCACCCTGTTCACGCAGGATCTTCGAATGAAGCAGATAACTTTGACCTTCCCATACCTTATTACCGATACCTACCGCAGATTTAAGCACTTTGGCAGCACATATTGAAGCAGTATCTATGTCACCCCGCTCAGTGCCTGGCCTGTTGATATATGAATTACCTGTATTGAACAGCATCCGCAGATCAGCTGTATCCGGACGCTCCTTCCTCAGGAGCTGCTGCAAGACCGATGGAGACACTTTATCCTGTGCCAGACATGGGATCAAACAACTCATCATACAATAGAAGAGCATGAGTAATCTGTTCATAACTTAATTTATTTTAACATCTCTATTAGGTCTGCTGTATAGCGCTATCGGCGCTGAGTTAAACAAGCTATGGAAGAATTAATTACAGATAGCAATACTTCAAACTGGCGTTAATTGTCCCTTGTACAGTTATAAGCATAGTATGCTTTGGTATCTCTGCCGACTTAATTTCCTATTAAGCAGCGGTTCTTTTACAGTTATGGTTCAAATAAAATATGTGTATGAAATCCTCCTGTAAGTCTGTGATTTTGCCGGCGATTGTCAGCGTGGGAGGATCATCTGTCCCATTTCGCATTTCCAGGCTACTATCATAACGTGTAAACTATTCAGCTATTACATGTACAGTTTGTGATTTCCGACTTATCCGGCATCACTATCTTGGCTGATATACTAAAATATTTCCCGCAAAGTTGCTCCTGCTTTTCAGCGTATTCTACGACCAAAATAATTATCTAGATTACCCTGAAACTCAATTATTAGGAGCCGAAGATACAAATCTCTTTTAATTTTTTACCCTCAACTGCCTCCCTGCCTCTGAATGGCAGTTCTCACCGACCAACATCCCATACTGAAACCCGAGCTATTTAGCGCACATAAAAAAAGAGGTTATATCAAATTACCTGATACAACCTCTTCCCCGAGAATACCTCCTCTTATTGCAATAATGTTACTACCCCCTTTCGCTCTACTTCACCACAAAGTGTCTTAGCTTTAATAAAATATACGTATGAACCTATAAGTTGCAATACACCTTTACAAGCCCCAAAGCCCTCATTAGCACTGAAATGCCCTAAAACAAAGATTAGCTTGTTATTATACAAACATAAAAACTTATTTATATTTGTATTATTAACTGTCTATTTAACATTTTTTACCCAGACACCCAGATCTCAATATGAATTTTACTAAAACCCTGATACCTCTTTTGTGTTTAGTTGTAATAGTTCTAATAAATGCCTGTAAAAAAAGCAGCAGTGACGGCGGCGCTGCAGGCACGCTTTCAGTAAGCAGAGCGGCCATTGATCTTGATACAACTGCCGGATTCACCGATACACTAACGATTCATTCAACCTTGTCATGGAAGGCTACCCTTTCCTCAGGCGCCAGTTGGTGCAAACTAAGTAAGGCCAACGGCGATGCAGGCGATGCGGCTCTAACCATTACCATACTTTCAAATAATGGCACTGCTACCGCACAAACAGCTGTTATTACATTCACGGCAACCAATGGCCAGGCATCTCCCGTTACAGTGACCCTGACACAAAAAGCGTTTCCCATAATCAGTCAGTTGGTGGGCGGCTCTAAATGGGATTTCGCTTATGATGTGAAAAAAACATCCGATGGAGGAATGATCATAGTCGGTTCTACGCAAAGCGCAGACGGTGATTTAACCAACAACCAGGGATCTGAGGATATAATGGTGGCAAAGCTCGATGCTTCAGGCAACAAACAATGGGTAAAAACATTTGGCGGATCGGCTTCTGACTATGCCAATGCTGTTACACCCACCACGGATGGCGGCTATATGGTAGCGGGCATTACTTCAAGTTCAAATGGCGATATGCCAGCTAACCTGGGAGGAGGTGATATTGTGGTGATAAAACTGGATAACTCGGGAAATAAATTATGGGTGAAAACTTTCGGCGGATCGAAAATCGATGAAGCGACCAGCATCATAGCAACTCCAGATGGCGGTTATGTATTGGCCGGACGTACCGTAAGCACAGATGGTGAGGGAACCGGCAATCATGGTGACAGTGATATTATGATCATAAAACTCGATGCTTCGGGTAATAAGCAATGGGCAAAAGTGCTGGGCGGCACTACAAACGACTTATGCGGCCATTTGATAGCAACTGCCGATGGCGGCTATGCCCTTTGCGGATATTCTACCAGCGCAAACGGCGACATCAGCATTAATAAAGGCAGTTTTGACTACCTGTTAATGAAACTGGATGCTTCCGGTAACAAAGTATGGGATAAAACATTCGGCGGGTCAGATACCGATTATGGCTATGATTTAAGAGTTACTACCGATGGGGGATATGTCATCACCGGATATACCGAAAGCAGTGATGGGGATGTAAACAACTACCATGGCAACACAGATATCTGGGTTGTAAAAACAGATGTATCAGGAGATAAGCAGTGGACCAAAACCATTGGCGGATCGAAACAGGATTATTCGTATTGCCTTACCGCTACTCCCGATGGCGGGTGCATTATTGGTGGCATGAGCACCAGTACCGATGGCGACCTTACCGGTAACCGGGGCACTATTGATTTGTTAGCTATAAAAATAAATGCCGCAGGCAATAGCCAAACAATCAGAACATATGGCGGGTCGTATGACGATGAGCCTTTGGCTATGATTGAATTTACCAGTGGGAGATATGTATTCGCGGGTACTTCTGCCAGCTCAAATGGAAATGTAGGTAACAATCATGGCGGTTACGATGCATGGGTACTAAACCTGCCTTTCTAAATCACCTGTCCAAATAAAAAGCCTTCCCGACAACTCGGGAAGGCTTTTTACTTCTGTGGAGAATACCGGAGTCGAACCGGTGACCTCTTGCATGCCATGCAAGCGCTCTAGCCAACTGAGCTAATTCCCCGCATAATGGAGTGCAAATGTATACTTTTTCCTGAAATAGTCAAATTTTACCCTAAAAATCCATTTCCCGCTGAAAATCAGCTTTCCCCCTATTAGGGGATGCACTATTCCTGCCCATTTTTGTTTCTTTACACAATCGGAAACCGGATAACCTATGTACATAACTAAATTTATCAGTTCAGACGACGAATTAAGACAAGTTGCCGAACTATCCAGGCTGAATTCAGCCGAGAGTATTACAGAGGAGGAGAAAGCCGAGCAAGGCTATGTTTCCTGGAAATATACTTTCGAAGATCTCAAAGCACTCCATGAAATCGCCCCTTCTGCCATTATCAAAGACGGTGACAAAGTGATCGGCTATCTGCTGGTACTCGTGATGGAATCTGCTGCCGTATATGCACCTCTCAAAGATGCGCTGAAACTGTTTGATGGCCGGTATTACAAAGGAAAATCACTCATGGATTACAAAGTATATTTCCTGGGCCAGACCTGTATTGACAGCAACTACCGCGGCAAAGGTCTCTTACGACAATTGTACCAGTTTCATAAAGATAACTTCGAGTCGGTATACGACTTTGCACTTAGCTCCATAGCCAGAGACAATCCGAAGTCCATGATGGTACATGCCAGGCTGGGCTTCCGCACACTCTTCCCTTTTACTGATGGTGGAAAAGAATGGGATGTGGTAATATGGGATTTTAATCTCGGATAATCCGATATTTACAGCCAATCTCTATCCTGCCGCATGAAAGAAACAGCTATGGAAAAAAACAAACTCGGTCTCTGGACAAGTACATCACTCATCGTTGGTAATATGATCGGAGCCGGGATCTTCCTGGCGCCCGCTGCACTTGCCTCATTTGGCAGTGTCAGTCTGCTGGGATGGGTGATTTCAGCTATTGGTTGTTTCTTCCTGGTAAAGGTATTCGGCAATCTAAGTAAACTGGTGCCGAATGTAACCGGCGGCCCGTATGCCTATACCCGTCGCGGCTTCGGCGACTATATGGGCTTTTCCATTGCCTGGGGATATTTCCTGGCCGTCTCCTGCGCCAATGCAGCTATCACCATCGGGTTCGTCAGCGCATTGAGCACCTTCATACCTGCGTTGTCTACCAATACCTTCAGTGCAGTAGGCACTGGTCTCGGCACCATCTGGTTACTGACCTGGGTCAATAACAGGGGTATCCGAACTTCCGGTTCCGTGCAGATGGCCACCACTATTCTCAAGCTGATACCGCTATTACTGGTGGCCTTCGGGGGCCTGTTCTTTATCAAAGCTGCCAACTTTCCAGCCTTCAATAGTAGCGGCACGTCGCTGTTCACTGCCCTTTCCAACACCGTTACCTTCACCATGTTCGCCTATGTGGGTATTGAATCTGCCACCATTCCGGCAGAGAAAGTGCAGAATCCGCAGCAGACCATTCCAAAAGCCACCTTATTAGGATTATTGATCGTTACGGTAGTCTATGTGTTAGGCACAGTCAGCGTAATGGGTATCATTCCCTCAGAGCAGCTGAGAAAAACAGTGACACCTTTTGCTGATGCAGCCGTAATTATGTGGGGCAATAATGCCCGCTATTGGGTGAGCGCAGGTGTAGCTATAGCCGCCTTCGGAGCATTGAATGGCTGGATGCTGGTGCAGGGGCAATTACCCTATGCTATTGCGAAAGACAACCTGTTTCCGCAGATATTCAGTAAAGAGAATAAAAGAGGCGTCCCTTATGTAGGCACCCTGTTCAGTAGTGTACTGATATCCATTCTCATGGCAATGAATTACACCAAAGGACTGGTAGAACAATTCAAGTTCCTGGTCTTACTGTCTACCCTGTCTGTCCTCATACCCTACCTGTTTTCAACAGCTGCTTACTTTATATTGAAAATCAAAAGCGGCGTACTAAAGACAAGCGAATGGATACAATGTATCTTACTATTCGCCATTTCGTTTAGCTATGTACTCTGGGCAATTGCAAGCGCAGGGCAACAGACTATATACTATGGATTTCTGTTGCAGATGATCGGAATACCTTTGTATTTGTGGATGGCAGCAAAAAAAGAGAACTCCTTATTTCAGTAATACACTCATTCCTTATATAATGAGTATTTCGATAAATACTCATAAAAAAACAGCACTCAGCGACGTACTTGCCGCTCCGGCAGATTTACCCCTAACGCACCTCCGAATTCAGCTAACTTGCCTCCAAAATCTTTTCGTAGGGCACAATTCTGAAGACAATCTGTCGAATCAAAATCTAAATAATTTGTTAACGCACTAACTGCTGTTTTGTGCGAATTTTTTGAGTATTTCGAACAATAAATCAAACTGCATGCTTTTCAAAAAATGTCTGTCGGCCATTATCGGGCTGATTAGCCTACCTATGCTATTATTCGCCCAGGAGACTACCTCCGAGATCCACGGGCAAGTGAAGGATGGGCAAACGGGAGTTCCCGGCGCTGTCGTTATTGCACTCCACAATCCAACCGGTACAAAGTACATGACAACCACCCGTAAAGACGGGCGCTACAACGTACCAAACGTCCGCGTAGGGGGACCTTACACCATTTCAGTATCCTATATCGGATACAAAGACCAAAAGATCGAGAATGTCATACTCTCCCTGGGACAAGAGTATACCGGTGATTTCAACATTGTACCTGACACTAAACAGCTGAATGAAGTTGTAGTAAAATCAGGTAAACAGGACAAAACATTCAACAACAACCGTACAGGTGCACAGGAGATCATCAGCCGTGATCAGCTGGAAAAACTGCCTACCATCAACAGGTCTGCTCAGGACTTCACAAGACTGGAGCCAACTGCCTCCAATCCTATAGGTGGACAAAGCTTCGGCGGCCGTAGCAACCAGTACAACAACTTCACCGTAGATGGTGCCAACTTCAACAACTCATTCGGGTTATCTGGTACTCTCGGCGGACAAGCAGGTGCGCAGCCTATCAGCCTGGACGCGATCGATCAGATCCAGGTAAATATTGCGCCTTATGACGTACGTCAGGGTGGATTCTCCGGCGCTGGTGTAAATACCGTTACCAAAAGCGGTACCAACACCTTCAGAGGATCTGTTTACACTTACTTCAAAAACGAAAACACACAGGGTTACAAGGTAGGGAACGTAGTCGTACCGAAAACTGACCTTTCTTTTAGTATTCGTGGTGCTTCCATCGGTGGACCAATCATTAAGAATAAATTATTCTTCTTCGTGAATGGTGAATCATCCCGTCAGACAGCTCCTGCTACCAGCTGGATCCCTTCTGATGCTTCACATGCACCCAACCCGGGTGGTGTTTCCACCGCCAATGCAGATACGTTAGCGGCCCTGGCCACTTTCCTGAAGGATACTTACGGGTACGATCCCGGCGCTTATTCCGGTTATTCCTTTAAGACTAACAGTGATAAGATCACTGCAAAGATCGACTGGAATATCAACGATCATAATACCCTGACCTTAAAGTACAACTACCTGAAATCAATGTCTGACCAGTTTGCAAGTACCAGCAGACCGGCAGGTGCTACAGGTGGTCAGCCTGGCTTTAATGCGATGCCTTTCTACGGAAGCGGATATGTGATCAACAACAATTTCAACATCTTCATCGCAGAACTGAACACCCGTTTCGGTAACGCTGCATCCAACAAGTTCCAGGTTGGATACACTGCGCTGCGTGACTACCGTACGCCTCACTCCAGCTCTACCACAATGCCGTTGGTGGATATCCTGAACAACGGTAACATCTATACTACTTTTGGTTACGAGCCGTACACTTATAACAACACCCTCAATACTGACGTATTCCAGATCTCTGATATCTTCACTTTCTACAAAGGTGCTCACGAGATTACAGTAGGTACACAGGATTATTACAGAAAATATAAGAATGCATTTGCTCCGGGTTACCAGGGCGCTTATCAGTTTGCAAGTCTGACTGATTTCTACAATAGCGCTAAGAACGGTGCACTGAATGCAAAAAGCTATTACCTCCAGTACTCTGCATTATCTGATGGTTCCTTCCCATGGGCATATGCAGGTTCTACAGAACTGGGCTTATTCGCACAGGACAAATGGCGTGTATCAAACAATTTCACGCTTACTTATGGTCTGCGCTTTGATATGACGATCTACAAACAGGACTTTGAAGACAACCCACAGTTCAATGCACTGAAGTTTAAAGACGGTAAGAGCTATGATATCGGAAAAGCTCCGGGTAATGCATTGCTGGTATCTCCACGCATTGGCTTCAACTGGGATGTACTGGATGATAAGACCTTACAGGTTAGAGGTGGTTTAGGTATCTTCTCTGGTCCTCCACCATTTGTATGGATCAGCAACCAGGCCAGCAACAACGGTGTACAGTGGGGTTCTTTCACCAAAAATGGTGTAGCATTCAGCGCTGATCCTAATGCGTACCGCCCTGAATCAGCCTCTGCGAACACAGCTTATGCCGTTGCATTGACCGACAAGAATTTCAAATATCCTTCCGTACTGAAAACCAGCCTTGCAGTGGATAAAAAGCTGCCTGGTGACTGGGTATTCACCGTAGAAGGAACTTACTCCAAAGATATCAACGCTGTATACTTCCAGAACATCAACCTGAATGAAACCAACGGTTATGCACTGAGTAACGGAGGCGATAACAGGATGCGTTACAATACATCCCTGACTACCTCTCTGAATACCAGCAATAAATATTATTCCGCAGGTACTTCACTGGCCGATCCTAATATCGGTAATGCTATCCTGATGAGCAATACCAGCAAAGGATATGCTTACAATATCACCGGCCGTGTACAGAAAACGTACAAGAATCTGTATGTAAGCGTAGCTTATACACATGGTGATGCACGCAACGTAGCAGAAACAGGCAGCACCGCTTCTTCACTGTGGAGCGCCCGTGCTGTAAGTGCAGATCCGAATGCAGCAAACCTGACATATGCATCTTACAGGCTGCCTAACCGTATTATCGCAATGGCTTCCTACAAAGTATCATATGCTAAATACTTTGCTACTTCCTTCGGTCTGATCTACGAAGCTGCACCTGCAGGTGTAACTTCTTACACTTATAATGGTGACCTGAATGGTGATGGTTTCAACAATGACCTGATGTATATTCCTACCAACGACAAAGATATTAATCTGATCAACGTAGGTTCTTACAACGCTACTACCCACACCGGTAGCACTACAGGTACTGCAAACGATCCAAGAACTGCTGCCCAGATCTGGACACAGCTGAACAACTTCATCAACCAGAGCGATTACCTGTCTTCTCACCGTGGACAAGTAGCAAAGGCGAATGCAGTAACTTTACCGTTCTTCAAAAAAGCAGATGTTAACATTACTGAAGACATCTCTGTTAAAACCGGTAAAGAGCGTCACACGCTGCGTTTATCCCTTGATATCATCAACGTGGGTAACCTGTTGAATAAAAACTGGGGTATCGTAAAATCTACTACAGTAACCAACCCACTGAAGTTTGAAGGTATCGCTGCTGATGGTAAAACACCGCTGTTCTCCTTCCCTTATTCGGATGCGAGCAACCAGGTGCACTACTCCAACAGCTTTGCCAACAACACAGGTATTACTTCACGCTGGCAGATGCAATTCGGCGTAAGATATATCTTCAACTAAGCATTAAAACATGTTAAAGAGGATGAACTCAAAATAAACGAAGGTCCTCAGAATCGCTTAAATAACTACCTGGCTCCATCAGGTATACGAATGAAAACAGGGTGTATCGTACTTTTGATACACCCTGTTTTTTATTATGGATATGGCGAAAAAAAAACAGTCCCGCATAAATGATGCGAGACTTTTGATCTAATTCAGGATTGTTTAATTTGAGGTTGAACATACAATACTCTACAACTTGTTCTTACAATTTTTACCAGTCGATCATACAGTTGAACACTGTGTTAATTGCTGATACAAAAATCATAAAAACGAAGGCCCATTCAAATGATCTAAGACAAGAAAGCCACTTGACATTTATCAAGTGGCTTTTCTGTATATATAATGACTCATCTGAAACTACCATCCAATACCGTAGTCCTCGCCATGGTTACTACTTCCTCCCCACAACGAACCATGCTTACTATCTAATAAAATAGCATTAACAGGACCGCTTGTACGTTCACCGAAAGAGGTGATATATCCCATTTTCTTTAGTGTAGCGCGTACTGATTCCGGTGTATTATTATTCAGTAATATGCTGCCGGGATGCGGCATGCGTTCCTTTGTACTGGTACCTCCCAGCGATAACCACAGCTGATTGGTATTAATATTGGCCGCCTCTGTGGCTTGTTGTACTGTCATACCAAATTCCACTACATTCAGGAAGAACTGTAACAGGTTCTGATCCTGTGTATCTCCACCCTGTACAGCAAAAGAGAGGTACGGTTTCCCATCTTTTAATGCCATGGATGGCGTCAGTGTTACCCTTGGGCGTTTCCCAGGCGCTATCACATTGAAAGGGCATAAAGCGCTGTCAAGTACAAAACTCTGCAAACGCTGGCTCATACCCACACCTGTATGTCCTGCAATACATGCCGGTGTCCATCCACCACTGGGGGTAACAGATACCACCCAGCCCTCTTCATCAGCTGCTTCCACACTGGTAGTACCTCTCCAGAGACGGTCCATATAGAGACTATCTGTATCATTAGCCGCATACATCTGATCTGTAAGCGGCACATTCAGCAGACTGGTAGCGTCATGTTTCGGAACAAAACCTTCCGGCTTTTTCTCAAGGCTTGTATCTGTCAGGGAGCTGCGTTGCTTTAATAGTCGCAGATATGGATTGGTGCCGCCTTCAAAAGGATAAGGATCTCCCGGAGCTGCAGCAGGGTCATTATGATCAGGATTGATCTGTTTTGCCCTCTCCTTTGCATATGCCTTGCTGAGCAGTCCTTTGATCGGCGTTTTAGTGAAATAAGGATCTCCGTAATAGAAGTCCCTGTCCGCAAAGGTCAGGTTCATCGTCTGATACAGGGTATGTATATATTGCGCAGAATTATATCCCATTCCCTTCAGATCAAAATTTTCCAGGATATTCAGACTTTGCAGCAACATCGGTCCTTGTGTCCAGGATTGGAGTTTATATACTTCAATGCCTTTATAATTTACATGCAGTGGCTCCTCCTCTATCGGTTTCCACTTTGCCAGGTCCTGCTCTGTGATCAGCCCTCCCTGTTCCCGGCAGCCACGTACAAATTCCTTTGCTATATCTCCCTTGTAAAAACGCTCGTAAGCGGCCATAATAGCCTCTTTACGGGACTTTTTATTCTTCAGTGCGGCCTGTTCTGCCTCCACCATTTTTGTGAGGGTAGCCAGCAGGTCTTTCTGCACAAAGATCTCTCCTGCTTCCGGCGCCTCTCTTTTCTCACCCGGGTGGGTCAGGAATACTGCTTTACTGTAGGGCCACTCTTTCAGGCGATCTTTGCTTCTTTCCATACTATTGGCCGTCTGGGCCTCGATAGGATAACCGGCGGCCATTTCCATGGCGGGCGCCAGCACTTCTTTCAGGCTCAGGGTACCATATTCTGCCAGCATATAGCACAGGCCTCCGGGAGTACCCGGCGTTACTGCTGCCAGCGGCCCATATTCCGGCGGGAAATTGTATCCTTTACTTTTAAAGAACTCCACCGTAGCCCCGGTAGGCGCTACACCAAGAGCGTTGATAGCAATGACCTTTTTAGTTTTCGGATTAAAGATCAGGGCCTGTGTTTCCCCGCCCCAGCTTAACACATCCCACATCGTGCAGGTGGCTGCCAGCATGGCGCAGGCTGCATCTACGGCATTACCGCCTTTCTGGAAGATCATCGATCCTGCTGTAGCCGCCAATGGTTTGCCGGTCACCGCCATCCAGTGTTTGCCATGTAACGGAGGCTTCTGAGTTTGCTGTGCGCTCGTTGCCAGTCCGAGGGAAATAAGGGTGGCAAGAAAAAAGAGACGTTTCATAAAATAATATGCGATTTAGAAATGTTATTATTCTGGTCATCGACAAAATAGGAAAATAGGAGGTATACTAGGAAAATATGGGATGAACTTTGCTATTACTCCGTTGTTATACTAAAAGTGCCCACGTAAATACATTGGTTATGCCTGGTGCACTTATTCCACGATATTATAAATCTGTCTTTTATGAACGCAACAAGATTCTGGGAAATCATTGAAACCGCGTGGACAACAGATAGAGATTTATTTAATTTAAGAGAAACAGCGCTTACGACCAATGATCCCACTCTAATCAGGCAACTTGGAAATATCGTTTCCGATCAGATTGCCAGCCACATCAGAAAACAGCTCCTTTATATGGATGAACGGGAGCTGACCAGGTTCAATCATGTGATGGAAGAAAAGCTCTTCCATATAGACCGCGAAGAGATCCATGAACGTGTCAACGGATCAGATGAGGGATTTCTTCACCGACGATGCTTTATAGTAGGCATGGGGGAGAGATACTATGATATGATTGACGACAATCCTGCTGCCGCCACCATGAATGTGTCCGCAGGGGACATAGGATTCATCGGCTACAGTGTATATGAGGAAAAATTCGGTGAAGAGTTTGAACGATATTGTCTCCATTGTATTGAGTCCGGCTCCAACTCGAGGGGCTGGTAACAAGAGAAAGGGCCGCGCTGATCTGCGGCCCTTTTTTATTTTCACTACATATAGAACTGTTCGGAAATTACCTTTCCGTCCTTTGTAGTGTACACACAGAGTTCCTCCATGTTCATTCTGCCCCGTCCTTTCATCGTCATGTCCATCTTCAGCACAAAGGCAAATGAATTACCTGCAACAACCGGTGTAGAAGTATCTACGCCATGTACTTCCTCTACCATGGACATGAATTTGTTTCCTTTCTCAAAGATTTTGTCAAGGCCCTTTACTTCCTTTTCAAATTCGGGTGTAGCCTCAGGTTCAATACTGATGCAATCCTGGGCATACAACTCTTTCTGTGCAGTTTCAAATTCTCCTTTTTTGCATAGCTCCGCAAGGCGGGTGGCGATTTCTTGTGTAGTCATGTTTGGTGGATTTGGAGTTTGTTCTAAGTTAACATAATCCTGAGAGTTATTGTTTGTTGAGGCCGATACAATACATATGCTTGCCACGAAGGAGATCTTTCTATACGCTTTTCAAACAAAAGACGCGATAAAGCATACGCTGCGATCGATCTGAAGTTTCATCGCAGTACCGGGATATATATTTGGGTAGTAACCTGAATTTATACAACCAGAATTATTACAGTCACTCACCGGTTAAATGCCTGAACATGACCTCCAGCTTATATCCCCCTGCGCTGCATTTTGGGATCCCTGAAAAAATGCAGCCACATGTGCGGGTCTCCGCAAGTTTGCCGGACAGATATCAGCAATACCGGATTGCACAATCGACAGATACCACGTATGTAGAAGCACCATTCGGCAGTTATATTACCCAGGAGATCAGAGATCCCAATTGGATTATCAGCTGGCAACAATGCTTTGTAAAGGAAAAGATAAGATTGCGCCCATCCGTGTCACAACCCATGCTGGCAATGTATTGCATCCTGCAGGGCAACATTTCCTGCCGGCTGCAGGGAAAAGGAAAACTGATGATGATCGAAAAGGAATTCGGCATCTACTACATCCCTTCTCATTCCCAGAATATCGCTGACCTGCGGCCGGGATATTATGAAATGATCTGCATTTCTTTTTCCCCCGCCTTTGTCCGGAAATTCATCACCCATCATCCCTCCTTTGAAGAGATCTATCAGCAGCAACAGCGGCAGGCCCGCAGAGCTGCCTTATTACCTGCTATCAGGATGGATGTATCTGATCTGAAAGTGCTGCATGAAATGCGGCATGCGTCGGAAGACCAGGAACTGGCGCCTTACCTGGAGTCAAGGTTGAACGACCTGCTGTCCCTCTATTTCAGCGCGCTCACCCCCAAATATCTCCAGAACGGCGATCAGGCCCAGAAACTGCGTCAGATATGCATATACATCCAGAATCACTACCACCAGCCGCTCAGCATAGCAGAGCTGAGCAAACAGGCTGGCATGCATATCAACACTTTCGAACGCGCATTTAAAGAGTTGCTCAGTGTTTCTCCCCGTGGGTATATTGAACACCTGCGATTAAAAAAAGCAGCCTCTCTCCTGTCGCAAACCACACTCAGCATCAAAGAGATCAGTTACAGCACCGGCTACCGGGGCGCGAATTATTTCACCGCTGTTTTCCGTAAGCGTTACCGTTGTTCTCCGAGAGAATATCGGAAAAACCGCTTAACTTGACGGAAATTGCTGATTGATGGACGCACAATTAACGGACAGGCTTATTGATATCAGAAGACAAATTCATGCACAACCGGAGTTAGGGTACGAAGAACAACATACTTCCAGCCTGGTGAAACAGGAGCTGGACCTGCTGGGAATAGATTACATCTCCAACATTGCGGGCACTGGCGTTATTGCGTCCCTCACTCGGGGAAACGGACCTTGTGTGGCCATCCGTGCAGATATGGACGCCCTGCCGATGCAGGAAGAAACAGGTTTGCCGTTTGCCTCAAAGGTGAACGGGAAAATGCATGCCTGTGGCCATGATCTCCATACAACGATGCTGATAGGTGCAGCAGCACTACTAAAACAGACCGACTTCCAGGGAACGATAAAACTACTCTTTCAACCTTCAGAAGAGGGCCCCGGCACTGATCCTGAAAAGAAGAGCGGTGCACGCCGCTTTGTGGAAGCAGGTCACCTGGACGATGTACAGGCGGCCCTGGGCCTGCATGTAGACCCTTCCCTTCCTGTAGGACAGATTTCTTACGCCATTGGCCCTGCCCTGGCATGTACAGGGTTCTTCACCATTGAAGTGAAAGGCAGGGCGGCACATGCCGGCGCCTCTCCCCAGCTGGGCATTGATGCGGTAGTTATCGCATCCCAACTGATACAGACAGCACAAACCATCATCTCCCGGCATACGCCTCCCATGGAAACGGCTGTGCTTTCTTTTACGAAGATCAACGGGGGCGTTGCACCCAATGTAATAGCCGACAGGGTTGTACTGGAAGGTACCATCCGGGCGCTGAATCTGGACGTTTACGAAGAAGTGATCGACCGCCTCCGGAAGCTGGGTGAAGGGCTGGGGCTCATCAATCAGGCAGAGATCATTTTTGATCTGTATTTCAGCATTCCCAGCGTGCTCAATAATGACAAAGTACACAGCAAACTGCAAGGCAGCCTGAATGGCATTTTCGGGCAGCAAAATGCCCTGGAAAAGATTCCTCTGCTGGCAGGCGAAGATTTCTGTTATTATTCACGGAAAGTACCCTCGATGTTTTACCTGCTGGGTGCGCAGGACCCGACATCTCCCGGCTACTATCTCCATCATCCTAAAGTGATCTTTAACGAGCAGTGTATCCCCCTGGGAGCATCCTTCCTGGCCAAAGGGGCCGTTGAGCTCCTCGACGGCTTCCGCTAATTGTCGTAACTTGCGGCCTCATTGACTGAAACAGGATGGAGCACAAACATTTAGGAAAGGGAGATACGGCGTTTATGGCGGCTTGTACAGGACTTATTGTTGCCAACATTTACTATTGCCAACCACTGATCGTTCTTATTTCAAAAGAATGGGGATTACATGAAAGCGTTGCCGGCAGGGTTACCTATCTTACCCAGATAGGATATGCACTCGGGCTGTTACTGATCGTACCCATGGGAGATATCCTGGAGCGTCGGAAACAGATCCTGATCAGCACCGCGGCTACCGTACTGGCGCTGTTACTGGCTGCCACTGCCCCGAATTTTCTCACCCTTCAGATAGCCAGTGTACTCATTGGCACTTCCTCCATCGTTCCACAGCTTATTCTGCCACTGGCTGCCCATCTGACACACGACCACAAGCGAGGCAGTACTATCGGTACCATCATGGCAGGTCTACTGGTCGGCATCCTGGCATCCCGCAGTCTTAGCGGGACAATCGGATCATTATATGGCTGGCGGGCGATGTATTACATTGCGGCAGGGGTCTGTCTGGTACTGCTGTTATTGATGCGGTTACGTTTCCCTAAGAGTCAGCCGACATTTAAAGGTCACTACGGCCATCTGATGAAGTCCGTTGCACATTATGCCATGACACAGCCCTTACTTCGGCAGGCAGCGGTTACCAATGCCCTGTCCTTTGCAGTGGTAAGCGCCTTCTGGGTAACGATGGTGCTTTTCCTGTCCGGAGCGCCATTCGGGTTTAAATCCTTCGAGATCGGCCTTTTCGGCCTGGCAGGAGCCGCCGGTGCCCTTGCCGCTCCTCTGATCGGCAAGATCAGCGATGGCCGCGATCCGGGTAACAACATCATTATCGGGCTGATCTGTGAATTGCTCAGCTTCATAGGATTCTATTTTACCGGCAGCGGTATCTTCCTGCTGCTGGCCGGCATTATCATACTGGACGTGGGGCACCAGTCTGTCCAGGTTACCAACCAGACTATCATCTACTCTATTCTTCCTGAAGCCAGGAACCGCTTTAATACCGTCTTTATGACCTCCACCTTTATAGGCGGTGCTACCGGCTCGGCTTTCGGGCTGTTCCTCTGGAATATTGGTCACTGGCCGGCTGTATGTGTCGGCTGTAGCGGAGTTGTCCTGATAAACATTTTCCTCTTCTTCAGAAATAAGGCAAAAGCCACCCGAAATGCGGAATTAGCCGTTCAAAAAGCCTAAGAATACAGTACTGTTCGCCGACCAGCGTTCGCTCTGGTATCGATCTGTTATTTATTCGTCGCCGTCACTTTACCGGCATTTTATCGGTATTTCATCGGCATTTCCATATCGCTTCACCAGCATTTCCATATCATTTCACCGTCATCTCTATATCGAATGGATATACATATGACGGTGAAATGATATCCAGATGACGGTATAGCGATATGGAGATATAGAGAACAGATCGAACACTGAAGCAGTCTACGTTGCAGACGAACCCCATTTTCTTCCCCTGACGGGCGTTCCAACTGAAGGGTATTTATTCACTTTCAGCATTAGGTTTTTGGAAATTTCTGCGGACTGCGTCCTTGTTTTACCAGAAAGCCCTTATCTTCGGTTAACAACCAAATTTTTGCCCTAACATAGATCCCAAAACAGTCACCATGCGCCATTTCATGATCATTGAGGCTCCATCCAACCTCGGTTTGAAGGAATTACGCCCGGGTGTGGAACCAGGTGTCCGGCTGCTACCAGAGGCCCTGCGTAAAACAGAACTGGCCAGAGAGGCTGGCATCACTCACGTTATTTGTATACCAACTTTGCCTTACAGCATGGATATAGACGGGGAAAGCGGCGTCCGTAACGCAGAAGCCATTGCCGCCTATAGTGAGAAACTGGCCGCCAGGGTCAGGGAAGCTGTAGACAAGGATGTTATCCCGATAGTGATAGGCGGGGACTGTAGTATTCTCATTGGTAATGCGCTGGGATTGAGAAGCACGGGCAGGCATTATGGCCTGTTTGCCATGGACGGCCATCACGACTATATGTGGCCTGAACATTCCGGCACTGCCGGAGCGGCAGGAATGGCCCTTGCCATCGTATCGGGAAAGGGGCATGCAAAACTGACAGACATCGGGCAATTACGCCCATATATCAGGGAAGAGCATATTTATGCATATGGCAACCGGGAGCTGGACGCCGACTATGTGCAATTGATCACTGACAGCCAGGTTAACTATTATGACCTGCTGACCATCCGGGAGCAGGGCACACGTGCCATTACCTCCCGTTTCCTGACAATGATCGGCCAGGCGGGGCTGGACGGCTTCTGGATTCACCTGGATGTGGACGTACTGGATAATGATATCATGCCCTGTGTTGACAGTCCGCAGCCTGGGGGACTGTCTTACCGGGAATGGGAAGAAACCCTGCAACCGCTGATTGCCTCACGGTACTTTAAAGGCATGAACATTACTATCCTTGACCCGAGCATGGACCGGGACAACAGGTATACAAAAGCCTTCTCTGAGCGTTTGGCTGCACTGTTAAGGCCGGCAGTTAAGGGTTTGAGTAACAGTTAAAAAAACTGGGCCCTACATTTTTTTTAATAAATAAAAAAACAATACCTTCGCAGTCCTTTTCTCAGCATGTGCATGCTGGGAAATGAAGTTCTTAAAAATACTGAATGCGGGTGTGGTGAAATTGGTAGACACGCCAGACTTAGGATCTGGTGCTTCACGGCATGTAGGTTCGAGTCCTATCACCCGCACTTTTTTTGACGCTTAATGCCCGATGCTGACCGCTTAACGCAGACTCTGCCTCAGCATTAAGCGTTTTTTTTATCCGGCAATCCGGTACCCAGCTTCAAATTATTGCCATTAAGGCGCTAAGTCACCTAGTAACTCCCACATAGCTGCCATTCCTTCGTGCCTTTGTGACTTCATGGCAGAAAATTCAAACAAGGAATTATTATTGCTTCATACAAGAACATTTAAACTATTATGGCAACCGTTACCAGAGAAAACATCGGTTTATTGAATGATAAGATCACTGTGAAAGTGAGCCAGGAAGACTACCTTCCAAATTTTGACAAGGCAGTAAAGCAACTCAGCAAAACCGCTAATATACCTGGATTCCGTAAAGGCATGGTGCCTGCTGGCATGGTAAAGAAAATGCACGGTCAGGCCATTTTTGCAGATGAAATACTGAAAACTGTTGAAAAAGAGCTGATGGGATATCTCCAGAATGAAAAAGTGGAAATATTCGCACAGCCACTCTCCCTGGATAAAGAAGCGAAAACTTTCGACCACAATAATCCATCTGAATACAATTTTGACTTTGAAATAGGTCTGAAACCAGCTTTCGAGGTTACTCCGCTGGTGTCTGGCAAGACTACCCTGACCCGTTACAAGATCAAAGCTACCCCTGAAATGCTGAACGAAGAGATCGAGCGTCTGCAGTTAAGAGGTGGTAAATCCAACGAAGTTGAGTCCGTTAGCAGCCCTGATAACGTTCTCGGCCTGAATGTTGTTGAAACAGATGCTCAGGGTACTGCTGTAGAAGGTGGTCTCCAGAAAGACATCTCTTTCCTGGTGAAAAACTTCAGCGCTGCTACCCAGGCAGAACTGCAGGGTAAGAAAAAAGACGATAGCATCGTGGTACTGGCTTCTGCAGCTATTGACGCTGACAAGCTGGTTTGGTTCCAGCATGATATACTCGGCCTGCACGAGGATATCTCTGCGAAACATTACAAACTGACTATTACCAAGGTAGAATTAATAGAAAAAAGAGAACTGAACGAAGAGTTCTTCAAAGAAGTGTTCCCTGCTGAAGAAATCACTACTGAAGCAGCCTTCCGCGAAAAACTGCAATCAGAAATAGAAAAATCCTGGGATGCCGAAAGCCGCAACCGCCTGCACAACGACCTGTTCGAAGTGCTGGTTCACGAAACGCCGATAGAGCTGCCTAAGGATTTTCTGAAACGTTGGCTGCAAACCGGCGGCGAAAAGCCAAAAACCGCTGAAGAAGCTGACAAGGAATATCCAGGTTTTGATCATCAGTTGCGCTGGACATTAATCAGCGATAAACTGATCCGCGAAAATCAGCTGGACGTTTCTTTCGACGAAGTGAAAGAAGCAGCCAAACAGAAAGTACTGGGCTATTTTGGTGGCGCTGCCGCTACCGATGGTGCAGACTGGCTGGATAGCTACCTGGAGCGCCTGCTGCAGGATGAGAAATTCGTGGACCAGACCTACCGCGAGATGGTGACTCAGAAATTGTTTGATTGGGCAGAAAATAAGGTAAATGTGAAGGAAGAGGAAGTAACAGCCGAAGAATTTGCTAAATTACCTAATAAACATCACCATCATGAACATTAATAACGAATTCAGGAAATATGCCATCCAGCATAGAGGGATCAGCAGCCTGGTAGTAGATAGCTATACCCGTCATCAGATTAATGCCTTAACGCCAAACATCATCGAGGAACGCCCGATGAACATGGCGATAATGGATGTGTTCTCTCGTTTGATGATGGATCGTATCATTTTCATGGGAGACCCTGTAAATGACTACGTAGCCAATATTATCACCGCACAGTTGCTGTTCCTGGAGTCTACCGACCGTACCCGCGATATACAGATGTATATCAACAGTCCCGGTGGTAGCGTATATGCAGGCCTTGGTATATATGACACCATGCAGATCATCGCTCCTGATGTAGCTACTATCTGTACCGGTATGGCCGCTTCTTTTGGCGCCGTATTGCTGGTAGCAGGTACAAAAGGTAAGCGTACTGCGCTGAAACACGCCAGGGTTATGATTCACCAGCCTCATGGTGGTGCAGAAGGCCAGACCTCCGATATCGAAATCACTGCACGTGAGTTCGTTAAGCTGAAAAAAGAGCTGAACGAGATCATCGCTACCCATTGCGGCCAGCCAGTGAAGAAAGTAGAGAAAGACTCTGACCGTGACTACTGGATGACTGCCGACGAAGCGAAAGAATACGGCATCATCGATGACGTACTCACCAGGAATCCAAGAAAACAGCAGGAAAACAATCCGCAATAACAGATTACGGAAAAAGTAAATTGAAAAAGGGTGCGAAATGTGTTTTTTGCACCCTTTTTCATTTCATGAAGTTCCCCTTTCCCCCATTTAACGTACCTTTGTAAGCTATGAAAGAGTCTAAAATCCGTTGCTCATTTTGCAACCGTTCAAAAGATGAAGTGCAAATACTGATTGCCGGTGCAGAAGGTCATATCTGTGAGAACTGCGTAGCAAACGCGCAGGAGATCATAGAACAGGAACTGTTTCAGCAGCAGGGCAAGAAAGCGCCCTCCCACTTTGTTCCTAAAGTGGCGAAACCTGTCGAAATCAAGAAGTTCCTGGACGAATATGTGATTGGTCAGGATGATGCAAAGAAAATACTGGCAGTAGCCGTATATAACCACTATAAACGACTGAACCAACAGGTTGGGGATGACGATGTAGAGATCGAGAAATCAAACATCATCATGGTCGGTGAAACCGGTACAGGTAAAACCCTGCTGGCTAAATCCATCGCCCGCCTGCTCAATGTACCCTTCACCATCGTAGACGCTACCGTGTTTACAGAGGCAGGTTACGTAGGTGAAGACGTGGAAAGCATCCTTACCCGCCTGCTGCAGGTTTGTAACTACGACGTGGAAGCTGCCGAAAGAGGTATCGTATACATCGACGAGATAGATAAGATCGCCCGTAAAAGCGATAACCCTTCCATCACCCGCGACGTAAGCGGTGAAGGCGTGCAACAGGGTCTCCTGAAGCTGCTGGAAGGTACAGAAGCACTGGTTCCCCCACAAGGTGGCCGTAAACATCCTGAACAGAAACTTATCAAGGTAAATACCCAGAATATCCTGTTCATCTGCGGTGGTGCGTTCGACGGTGTGGATAAGATCATCAGTCGCAGGGTACAGACCCACTCTATCGGTTTCAATGTGAATACTGACAGGGAAGAGGAAAACAAAAAGCACATCCTGCGCTATGTAAATTCTCAGGACCTGAAATCATTCGGATTGATCCCTGAATTACTGGGACGTCTGCCGGTGGTGACCTACCTGAACTCTCTCGACTCCGATGCACTGAAAGCGATCCTGACAGAACCTAAGAATGCCCTTGTAAAACAATACAAGAAGCTGTTCAAGGTAGAAGGTATCGAGTTGGTAATAGAAGATCATGCCGTGGATTATATCGTGGAAAAAGCAATGGAATACAAACTGGGCGCCCGTGGTCTCCGTTCCATCTGCGAAGTGGTACTGAGCGACGCTATGTTTAACCTTCCTTCTTCCAGCGAAAGCACTTTTGTGCTGACAAGAACTTATGCAGAAGAAAGACTGGATAAGTCTACGCTGGTGCAGCTAAAAGTTGCCTGATCAAACTAAATATAATGAAGAAGGCGTCCGTTGTCACGGACGCCTTCTTCATTTATGATACAATCAGGCTCACGGCGTTCTATCCTGCCTGTCACTTACGTTCTGTTTAGTCGTTCCTTTGCAAATTTGATAAAATGACATGCTACCGATATTAAACAGCGTAGTATCGTATCCACGTCCAGCTTCGGTTCCAGCCATTTCCTTCAATATTCTCTTACTTATCCATTCCGGTTGCCTTTTATGGATACTATCATTAGCAAACAAAGTGTCAAGGTCATGACAGCTATAGTTTTTACTATTTATTTCAGATGCCGGCTGTAGTTGAATAGCTGTTTCACTTATGTTGGTCACTTTCGTCCAGAGAAGCCCCTGACCACTGACATTAAATTCGAAATAGTCATTCAACGTCGGATGCATGATATTTCCTATCTCCACTTCATTCTCATGCTTCCGGAATGCCCTGTAGTCCCGTTCTTCAATATAGTCCCGTACCTTCATCGATAAAAAAAGGGCCAAAGGAACGGTTAAAAAGAGAATAAAGCCTATATACGCCCGCCAGGGCACCCCCTTCTCATGCTTCTCAATAAGCTCGTCTTCTAGGGAAGAATCTGTTATTGCGATCAATTTATTATCATCAGTACGGGCCACCCATTCATAGTAGCCGGGTAATGTCGGAATGAAGAAAAAATGCAGATAATACTGATGCAGCTCAAATTGCCTGATAACCGGAGGAACCGCCACAGCTAATTCTGACGGCAACACCTTCTTTCGGATATATCGCCTGCGGCCAAATATTATGAAATACATAGGGTAGGATTTATGCTGACTTAAGTCAGTTTTTGTATGCCAAAGAAAACAGAAATTATTCATATATAATTCCGGTAAACCTTTATTTCCTCTTTTTTTCATTTCTCGTTACCTTTAAATCAAAGCATACGATATGGACCTCTTAAAAGAACTCAAAGAAAAAGCAGGACTCTCCAATGAGCAGGCGTTAAAAACCTTCGAAATCCTAAAAGAATACGTAAGGGGTAAAGTGCCCGTTTTTCTGTCAGGTACTGTTGAAAAATGGTTTGCAGACATCGAAAAAAGAGCAGGCTCTCAGGGCCCGGCAGAAGAGAATAAAGACAACGACTTCCTCGAACACTAGAGAATAATATTCCAATGATAAAAGGCCGATCTGTCTATGACAGGTCGGCCTTTTATTTTCTGACAGTGTCCGGTTGTGAATAACATACCAGGGACAAATTGAACAGTTGAAGATCGTTACAGCTACGCTTTTCAAAAAAACATCCGCTTATTCAGCGGATGCTTTCCTTGGGTTGCGTAAAAATGTTTCGATTGTCTTTCTTTTTGTTGAAGGTTGATAAATGGTAAAGAGTGATGAATTAACCCAAATTTAACGTTCTTAATTCACAATTCCATCACCCAAATCAACTAATACTCATTTTTCTGTAAAAAAGTACGAAAGGCAATAATACATTAATATTTTATCACATGGTTAAAACACTCGTGTTTAACCCCGTAATATGCTTTTTAGTCGCTAATAGAATTTTGACTAAAAGATATATTTTGTTGACAAAAAGTTTGAAGTCTGATCATTTACGATCTTATTCAACAGATTTTTGTTCTGTTCAGTTTGTTTTGTAGCTACCATTGAACGAATAGAGAACGCACGCAATGCATCAGGTACGCTGAGTGTTCCCTCTGCAGAATCTTTACGACCGGTGAACGGATATACATCCGGGCCTCGCTGACACTGACAGTTGATGTTTACACGGCTTACCTGGTTTACCAACGGATCTATCAAAGAAGCCAGTTCGTCTGCATCATTGGAGAACAGGCTTACCTGCTGGCCGTGGTCAGATGCAATCAGGTATTCGATAGGTGTTTCAATATCATCGAAAGGTAATACCGGTACCAGCGGTCCGAATTGCTCCTCCCTGTATACTTTCATCTTGTTATTCACAGGATATAAAACTGCCGGATATACGAAAGATTCGAAGACAGATCCTCCGTTCTCATTGATCACTTTTGCTCCGTTGGCAATCGCGTCGTCAATGCACTCTTTCAGATAAGCCGGTTTCTGCGGCTCAGGCAATGGCGTTAAGAACACGCCTTTCTCCCATGGCATACCCATTTTTAGCTGGCTGATAGCGGCGCTCAGTTTCTGCAGGAACAAGTCGGCCACCTTACTATGCACAAAAACGATTTTTAAGGCCGTACAACGCTGTCCGTTGAAAGATAACGAGCCAAGTACCGTTTCCTGTACTGCAAGGTCAAGATCAGCCTTATCTGTGATAATAGCGGCATTCTTGGCATCCAGACCCAGGATAGCCCTCAGGCGGTTCACCTTCGGATGCATCTTCTTCAGCTGGTTAGCCACCTTACTGCTGCCTATCAGGGTCAGTACATTGATCTTACCAGACTCCATCAACGGGCCGATGATCACGTTACCACGCCCGTAGATGGTATTTACCACTCCTTTCGGGAAACAGCTGGCAAATGCTTCGAGTAGCGGATAGTGCAATAAAGTACCATGCTTCGGCGGTTTGAACAGCATTGTATTACCCATGATCAGTGCCGGGATCAGTGTAGTGAAGGTTTCATTCAGCGGATAATTGAATGGTCCCATACAGAGCACCACACCTAATGGAGAACGCCTGATCTGTCCGATAATACCCTGCTGGATCTCGAAACGGCTGGAGTTACGGTCCAGGTCTTTTAATGCATCAATGGTGGTATTGATATATTCTACCGTACGATCAAATTCCTTGATGGAATCTGTGTATGATTTACCGATCTCCCACATGATCAGTTTTACGATCTCTGGTTTCTTCTCGATCATCTTGCCTGTAAACTTCTCCATACAGGCAATACGTTCAGATACTGTCATAGTCGGCCATTCCCCACGGCCGTCATTGTAAGCCAGTACTGCTGCGTCCAGGGCAGCCATTGCTTCTGCCTCTCCGCATAAAGGGTATGAACCGATCACCTTTCTTTCCAGTCCATTCGGTGTCTGTATACAGATTGGAGATAATACCGTATGCACATCGCCATTCCATGGTTTCATTTCGCCACCTGACAAATATTCCCGCTGGTGCACTTCTGCCGGCAACTGGTATTCGGCCGGGATCGCATCTGCTGTGGGGAACATATGGTGTAATTGTTCTTCAAAGCTCATGACATAGTTATTTAATTGGGTTGAAGATAATAAAAGGGTTCTTATGACTATGGTACTCAATTAACCGTCTTTGAAATTCATAAGAAATAACCTCTTTTATACAACCAGGGCCAAAGGTAGTGGCGTTCAGGGGAAACGGGAGATAACAAAAATTGATAAGCCTATTGAGGAAGTAGATAAGAAACAAAAAAGAAAGCCCGTGAGTGAATGCTCACGGACTAACATATACTATAAACAACGAAATGATATTACACGATAACAGGCAGCTGTATACTGTCGTTTATTTCAACGCTTCACGTGCAATGACCAGTTTCTGTATTTCAGAAGTACCCTCTCCTATTGTGCAAAGTTTTGAATCACGATAAAATTTCTCTACGGGGAAGTCTTTCGTATAGCCATATCCGCCAAAGATCTGTACGGCTTCATTGGCAGTTTTCACAGCTACTTCAGATGCGTAGTATTTGGCCATCGCAGCCTGTTGTGTTACTATGCCTCCCCTTGTTTTAGTATCAGCGGCCTGCATAGTCAGCAATTCTGCCGCCATGATCTCTGTGGCCATATCCGCCAGTTTGAAGGAAATACCCTGGAAACTGGCTATTGGTTTATCAAATTGATGGCGTTCCTGTGCATACTTCAGCGCTGCTTCATAGGCGCCTTTGGCAATACCCAGAGACAGGGCTGCGATGGAGATACGCCCTCCGTCCAGTACTTTCATTGACTGTATAAATCCTTCACCTTCATTACCCAGCATATTAGCGGCTGGTATGCGGCAATTATCAAAGATCATCTCAGCTGTTTCTGATGCACGCATGCCTAGCTTATTTTCCTTCTTACCACCACTGAAACCGGGTGTTCCGCGTTCTACCACAAAGGCTGTCATACCATGACTGTCGCGGACGTTACCGGTACGGGCTATTACTACTGCCACATCTCCGCTTTTACCATGGGTGATCCAGCATTTGGTGCCATTAATAACCCACTCATCACCATCTTTGTGTGCTACACATTTCATGTTCATGGCGTCTGAACCGGTATTGGGTTCAGTGAGGCCCCAGGCGCCTATCCATTCTGCGCTGGCCAGTTTTGGGAGATAACGTTGCTTCTGCTCTTCTGATCCGAATTGTAAGATATGGCCGGTACACAATGAATTATGCGCAGCCACACTCAATCCGATGGCGCCACAGATCTTAGCGATTTCGCTGATGACGGTCACGTATTCCAGGTATCCCAGTCCGCTACCACCATATTGCTCAGGAACAAGTACCCCCATTAACCCCAGTTCTCCCAGCTGTTTGAACAACTGCGCCGGAAACGTCTGATTTTCATCCCATTCCAGTACGTAAGGTTGCATGTGAATTTTTCCAAAGTCGCGTATCACTTGTGTAATCTGTCGCTGCGTTTCTGTAGGCTCAAAGTTCATAATGGGGAATTTTCTGTTTTGATGTAATGTTCAATTTTACGATAAATACTATCATCTACCAATGGTATGCCAAGAAGGTCTTCCGGCTGCCTGAAAGGCCCGTGGTTACTGCGATACAGTACTATTAACCGCGCCAGTTTGTATCGTATGTATGGATGTTGCGCCAAAGATTTTTCATCCATGTGGTTGAGGTCTAGTTTTTTTAGTGAAACCTTATGCAATCGCAGGGAAGCTTGAATTTTATTAAATGTCGTGTCTGCCAATCCGTAGGTTTCTCCTACCTGGCTGATAGAGTAAAAGCCTCCCAGCTTCTCCCTGAATTTTACAATGCGGGCTGCCAGCACAGGTCCTATACCCGGCAGGGACTCCCATAGCGCGGAATCTGCCGTATTAATGTCCAACACAGGTAAACTACTACGATATTCTTTCCTGCGGACGCCTTCACGCTGTACTCCAGGCATATGCATGGTATTCCTTCCATATCCTGCATGCTGCGTATCCTGGCGGTATGACGGGTATGCGGCATAATGCCGGGATGTATCAGCCTTATATGGCCGCGCAACGATACGTACATAAGGCATCAGCTCATTACACAGCCCCGGAGCTAATCCATAGATCTTTTTCAGATCTTCTTTCCGCCAAAACCGCCCTCCTTTTGCCAGGTACCGTTGTATAGTACTGATCACTCCTTTCTCCAATCCTAATGCTTCCCATTCCGCAGCGTCAATTGTATTCGGATCAAATGTAAAACGGCGGAGCTGTACACCGCTATCAGTATTTCCCGGGGAAACTTTCGCACCGTTCAACAACGCATCATGAAATGCTGCTACTTCAGCAAGTAATATGCTATCAGTTGTATATACTTCAGCTGAATGGGAAACGTAGCGCTCCCAGAAGGAGGGCATTGCCACACAAATACCTGTTAGTACCAACAGGAATAAAATACCATGTCTTTCCTTCCGGGAAAAGCTGTTGTAAGCTTTCCATAACGCCTGCTTCATGGGTTAACAGTTAAAGCCGGGCAAGTTATTGCATAAACCTGGGAAAAAGGTTAATACGAAGTTAAATAGTGGCTGTCACGGCATAAGGCATACGGCGTATGTCCTCATTTTTTTCCGGCAGCCACTGAGACACAAACACAGGCATACAGTAAATAGTAGAACAGACCTCAATTGTATAGTATGGGTACGTAGCTTATTAATCACCGGTAATTACAATTGTTGCGAATGTGGGAGGATTACAATCCACCATATCACACCGGAACTGCGGCTCATCCTCAACAATATTGAAACTGAACTCCACTCCCGCCGCTATACCATTCCTGTTCACAATATTGGCGTCAATCATGTGTTCATACACTTTCTTGTCCACACAGCTGGTCCAGTCTGTACCAATATCTTTGTTAAGCACCTGGACGGCTACTGTAGCGCAGGAAGAATACAGGATCTTTCCTCTTAATCCTTTTTGCAGGATTGGCCTTCCACCTTCTTCATTTTTCCGGCAACCGGAGGAAAGTATGAACAGGCATATCGTAAACAGTAATACAGGGACAGGTTTCATGACTAAGAATATTTGATCAGTCTTTTATAATAGCAATCGTAAAGGATTGTGAAGGCCCGCAATCGTACATTGCACATCTGCCATATGGTTCATTTTCCACGATATCGAAAGTAAACTCCCCTTGAATGGACCATATATCCAGGTTTGTAATTATCACATCGATCATATGCTGATACTTTTTCTGATCGTGACAGTTAGTCCAGTCGGAGCCAATATTTTTATTTAATACCTGCACAGCAGTAGTCGCACAGGAAGAGTATATGACCTTTCCTCTAAGTCCTTTTTGTAATACAGGATGACGGTCATCTTTTCGGCAACCACAAAAGATTGCAAACAGGCATATTACAGACAAGAATACAGATGTAGGCCGCATAAAGGGGATTTCCTGTAAAACGCTCAGCTCCCCGGGAAAGTTACAGTATTACTTCCAGCCCGTCATAGGCCAGGGCCATACCTGCAGGCAATTCTGCAGCAACCTCTTCATGCCTGCCCAGCTGGTGACTGATATGGGTAAAATAGACCTGCGGGATCTCCAGTTCACGACCAATGGCAATCGCTTCATCCAGCGTAAAATGGGAAATATGTTTCTCTTTTCTCAGCGTATTGAGTACAAGCACTTTAGAACCTCTGATCTTTTGCTTTTCCTCTTCTGCTATGAAATTGGCGTCGGTAATGTAGGTAAAATCGTTGAAACGGAAACCCATCACCGGCATACGGTGATGCATCACATTGATCGGAATAATATCCAGGCCATTCACATTAAAAGGGGCGGTTCCGATAGTGCGTAAGTTCAGTTCCGGAATACCCGGGTATTTCTGTTCAGCAAAGGCATAGGAGAATTCATTTCGGATAACCTGCTGTGTAAATTCGGTAGCATAAATGTCAATAGCCCGCTGCTGGAAATAATTAAAGGCACGGATATCGTCCATACCAGCAATATGATCTTTATGGGAATGGGTGATCAGCACCGCTTCCAGGTGTTTTAAGCCTACCCTGAGCATCTGGTAACGGAAATCCGGTGTTGTGTCGATAACAATATTACCGGCAGGCGTATCTGATATCAGGATACTGCTGCGCAGGCGCTTATCTTTCGGATCGGATGAGGTGCAGACCCGGCAACTACAGGCTATTACGGGTACACCCTGCGATGTACCTGTTCCTAAAAAGGTGACTTTCAATTCTCTGAAGGTTGTTCTGGTGAAGGTGGTATTGATGTATCATCGTTGTTGTCTGCTGCCGCTGCTGCATCTGCCGCATTCTTATTATCGACTATCTGCCTGTACAGCTTCAGCGACTCAGGAGTCAGCATGGTTTCATCCAGCGCCATCGTGGACAGGATATCCAGCAAAGTATTGATACGTCCCTCCAGATTCAGGAATTTATTGATAACAACTACCTTCTTGTGTTCAAGTACACAATAGCCGGAGTTGAACGTTCCCTTTTCGAAACGCAACTCATACTTGGCCTCTCCAAAGATCTTTTCGAGGCGGGTCAGGTTATTGGGTGTGACTTTAAAGTTCATTCAACAAAAATAAGGAAAAAGCCCGGAGTCCCTATTTACTCACCAGCCTTGCTACGGGCACGATCACTTCTTCCAGTGAAATACCGCCGTGCTGGAAAGTATTCCGGTAGAAATTAACAAAGTAATTATAGTTATTCGGATAGCAGAGGTAGCCGTCCTCCTTAGCGAAGATGTAAGATGAGTTCACATTCGGCCTTGGCAGACCAGCCTCTTTTGGATCACGGAAGGCCAGTACTTCTTTTGCATCATAGTTCAGGTTACGACCATGCTTATACCGGAGGTTGGTAGTGGTCTGTTTGTCCCCAATCACTTTAACCGGTGTTTTCACTCTCACATTACCGTGGTCTGTCGCTATGATCAGGTTGATCTTTTTGTCTGCCAGTTTA
Organism: Chitinophaga filiformis; assembly: GCF_900102545.1. Classification (GTDB taxonomy): domain Bacteria; phylum Bacteroidota; class Bacteroidia; order Chitinophagales; family Chitinophagaceae; genus Chitinophaga; species Chitinophaga filiformis. Next base: position 147,051 of record NZ_FNBN01000004.1, read on the forward strand.
CGGAGGGCCTGATGCAGCGGCGAGTGCTCAAACCAGCTGGCGGTAATAGAGCGGTAAGACATTTCATCGGCGGCCAGTTCTTTCAGCACCTCCATTTCAGTACGGGCATGGCTGAGCATGTCTACAAAATTATACACGATCACATTGATCGGGTATGACATCAGGTTATGCACATTGTTAACCAGGTGCTGACCGTCGTTGTGCGTGGTTACTTTTGTATAAGAGAACCGTGTGTCCATCTTCAGCCGGCGGAGCTGATCGGCAAAAAATATTTCTTCGTGCAGGTTCTTCCCTCCTTCCTCGTCATCGTTCTTCCATTCTTCCGGGAAGCGCTGTTCGATATCCACCGGCAGCATACCGGCAAAAATGGCGTTACGGCTATACTGGGTGGAGGTAGGCAGGATACTGTAAAAAGTATCTTCCTGCACCAGGCGGTAAGACTCCAGGAAAATGGGCAATATCGCCTTCCACTGGTCCCAGCGGAGGTTGTCTATTATAATAATAAAATTAGGTACGTCGTTGTCCAGGGCCGGCACAATCTTATCCCGGAAGAGGGTGTGCGACATTACCGGCGCCTCTTTTGATTTCGGGCTTACCCAGCTGGCATAGTTCCGGCTGATGAATTTGGCGAACTCGGTATTGGCCTCTGCTTTCTGGGAGTTTAACACTTCCAGCATTTCAGGACTGTTTGTTTTACCCATTTCCATCTCCCAGTACACCAGTTTCTTGTAGATGTCCATCCACTCGTTATAGTCCGGGTTGGAGTTCAGGGCCATGAACAGTGTACGGAATTCCTGCTGGTAGGCAATGGTTGTCTTTTCTGCCACCAGGCGTTTATTGTCAATGATCTTCTTAAGGGAGAGGAGTACCTGGTTAGGATTCACCGGCTTGATCAGGTAATCGGTGATCTGTGATCCGATAGCATCATCCATCACATTTTCTGCTTCATTCTTGGTGATCATCACTACGGGGATCTGCTGATCGATCTCTTTGATCTTCCCCAGGGTTTCCAAACCAGTTATACCTGGCATAGACTCATCCAGCAGCACGACATCCACCACCTGGTCACGCAGGAATTCAAGGGCGTCATACCCATTGGTGAGGGCCGACACTTTATATCCCTTGGTTTCCAGGAACATGATCTGCGATTTCAGCGATTCTATTTCATCATCTACCCAAAGTATATTTATTTGACTCATTCAAGTAAGGTGTTTATGATAAAGCAAATTTTAGTTGGCAGTGACAACTATCCTACTCAAGTTACGTATTCATGTTGTCAAAAACCGTTCCCGGCAGCTCATCGGGGCACAATAAATTGTTAAAAAACAATATGTTCGATGACCAGTGATTAAATATTAATAATTTCGATCATAAAAATAGGGAAAATAGCGTGGAACATAGGGGGATTCCTTTCGTCCCGCGTCTATACATTAGAAAAAGTTACAGATAATAATTCCTTAACGTAGCTTTGTCTAGCTAAAGGAGAACGGTAAATGGCAGAACGCAAGCGAAAAATTGTGAACGATCCGGTATATGGCTTCATTACGATTGACCATCCGTTGATCTTTGCATTGATTTCCCATCCTTACTATCAGCGTTTGCGCAGGATCCACCAGATGGCCCTTGCACACCTGGTATATCCGGGCGCAATGCATACCCGTTTCCATCATAGCATGGGCGCCTATCATCTGATGTGTTTTGCCTTAGTGGAGCTCAAGGCCAAGGGGGTAGAGATCACAGCAGAGGAAGAGGTTGCTACAAAGATGGCCATACTTTTGCATGATATAGGTCATGGACCTTATTCTCATGCCCTGGAGAATGGCATCATTGAGGGGGTATCCCACGAGAAGATCAGCCAGTGGCTGATGGAGGAGCTGAATAGAGAAATGGATGGGGCGCTGACGCTGACAATAGAGATCTTTAACGGCCGTTATCACAAAACCTTTTTACATCAGCTGGTTTCCAGCCAGTTAGACGTAGACAGGATGGATTATCTGAACCGCGACAGTTTCTATACGGGCGTTTCTGAAGGAGTAATAGGATACGATAGAATAATAAAAATGCTCACTGTACACCGTGACGAGCTCATGGTGGAAGAGAAAGGGATCTATTCGATAGAAAAGTTTATAGTGGCGCGTCGCCTGATGTACTGGCAGGTTTACCTGCACAAAACGGTGCTGAGCGCGGAGAATATGCTGGTTAAAATACTGCGCAGAGCAAAGGAACTGGCTTCACAAGGTGTATCCCTCTTTGCCTCGCCTGCATTGCAGTATTTCCTCTATCATACTATCACAGCTGCCAACTTTGAACAGGAACCGGCTTGCCTTCAGCAGTTCTGTCTGCTGGACGATTATGACATTCTGGGGGCTATCAAGGTATGGGCGCAGCATCCGGATAAGATATTATCGCTGCTTTGCAACTGGCTCATTAACAGGAATTTATTCAAATGCATCCTGAGTAATGAGGCCTTTGACACGGAAAGTATTCATCTCCTCAGGCAAAAGATTCAGCAACAGTACGGCATTAGCGAGAAGGATCTGGACTATTTCGTTTTTACGGGCACAGCCTGTCTCAGTGCTTACAATGTGAATAATGAGAAGATCAATATTCTCTTTAAGGACGGAACTGTAAAAGACATTTCCTCCATCGACAATGCACTGGTTAGTCATACGCTGGCTATACCCGTAAAAAAATTCTACATTTGTCATCCAAAAATCTGATGAATGGCTAATTATCAATTACAAATTCCGGAAATACGAGTTGTGCGACAGGAATAGGTTGATAGCTGGTCAGATCGGGTAACATTATTAATTAATAACTATGCAGTTTAGCGCATTACAATTGGCTACCATGCTGGATGGTAGGCTGGAAGGCAACCCGGACGTAAAAGTGAGCAACATCGCCAAGATTGAAGAGGCCGGTGAAGGGATGCTCAGTTTCATTGCCAATCCTAAATACGAAGAGTTCATTTATACTACCAATGCTTCGATACTGATAGTGAATGAGAGCCTTGTAACGGAAAAACCTGTTAAATCAACCCTGATCAGGGTAAAAGATGCGTACAGCAGCTTCGCCCTTCTCCTGGAAAAATATAAACAGATGGTGGGTAACAAGACTGGTATTCAGCAACCGTCTTATGTGCCTGCATCTGTAAAGACCGGCCAGAACGTCTTCATCGGCGCTTTCGCCTATTTGGGCGAGAATGTGGTGCTTGGAAATAATGTTAAAATATATCCCGGCGTATATCTCGGCGACAATGTTACCGTAAAGGATGATACTGTCATCTTCCCGGGTGTAAAGGTATATGACAACTGTATATTGGGCAGCAGGGTAATCCTTCATGCGGGTTGTGTAATTGGTGGAGATGGTTTTGGTTTTGCACCGCAGCCTGATGGAACCTATAAGAAAGTGCCGCAGATTGGTAACGTGATTATTCACGATGATGTGGAAATAGGGGCTAATACCACAATAGACCGCGCTACAATGGGTTCCACTGTTATCCGCCAGGGCGTAAAACTGGACAACCTGATCCAGATAGCGCACAATGTGGATGTGGATACTAATTCTGTAATTGCGGCACAGACCGGTATATCCGGCAGTACCAAAATCGGCAAGAACTGTGTGATAGGCGGACAGGTAGGCCTGGTGGGACATATCCAGCTGGCAGACGGTACCAAGATCAATGCGCAGAGCGGTTTGTCTAAATCGATAGTGGAACCCAATACAGCACTGATGGGATCTCCTGCCTTTGATTATAAAAGTTCGCTGAAAAGTCAGGCAATTTTTAGAAATTTGCCCGACCTTGAAAAACGTGTGAAGGAATTGGAAGATATGGTAAAACAACTGCTTTCGGTGCGGGAAGGTGTTTGAAGAACAAAGTAGGATAAACAGTTATAAAAAAATATGGATAGTCAACAGTCGTCTAACCAACACACGATAAAAGCCCCAGTAACTATATCGGGTGTTGGTTTACACACAGGTGCGCATGTAAACATGACCCTGAAGCCGGCCACTCCCGGTTACGGCATTAAATTTCAGCGTGTAGATCTGCCTGAACAACCTGTAGTTAAAGCCGATGTCGATTATGTCGTGGATACTTCACGCAGCACGACCCTCGAACACAACGGCGCACGCGTAAGCACGATCGAGCATATTATGGCTGCCCTGGTAGGAACAGGGGTCGATAACGTACACATCGAGATCGATGGTCCTGAAATTCCGATTATGGATGGTAGTTCCTATCCCTTTATCCAGAAGATAGAGGAAGTTGGTATTGCCGAACAGGATGCTAAAAAGGTTTGGTATTCTATCGACACCAACATCAATTACTACGACGATAACAAGAACGTTGAAATGGTAGCCCTGCCTGCAGTGGATTACCGTATTACCTGTCTGATCGATTTCAATTCTCCTGTTTTAGGAACACAACATGCTAATCTGAACAGTCTGCAGGATTTCAGAGCAGAAGTAGCGCCATGCCGCACTTTTGTGTTCCTGCATGAACTGGAATACCTGATCTCCAACAACCTGATCAAAGGTGGCGATATCAACAACGCTATCGTAATCGTTGACAAACCGGTAAGCGATGAACAACTGGGCGGCCTTGCCAAAGTGTTCAAACGTGAAAACATCAGCGTAGCACAGAGAGAAGGCATCCTCAATAACATACAGCTTCACTTCCCGAATGAACCAGCACGTCATAAGCTGCTGGACATCATAGGAGACCTGGCACTGGTAGGCGTTCCTATTAAGGCGCATATCATTGCAAACCGTCCGGGACATGCTTCCAACGTGGAGTTTGCCCGTAAGATCAAACAGTATATCAAGAAGAACAAGCACATCAAGGATGTGCCTGTATACGATCCTAATAAACCCGCTATCTTTGATCTGCCACGCATTGAAAGAACGCTGCCACATCGTTATCCGATGTTGCTGGTAGACAAAATCATCGATCTTACCGATTCACAGGTAGTAGGTATCAAAAACGTTACCTTCAATGAGCACTTCTTCCAGGGCCACTTCCCGAATAATCCGGTAATGCCGGGTGTATTGCAGGTGGAAGCACTGGCACAGTGCGGAGGTATTCTTGCACTCAACACCGTACCAGATCCTCAGAATTACGATACCTATTTTATCAAAATCGACAACTGTAAGTTCAAGCAGAAAGTATTTCCAGGAGATACCATGATCCTGAAGATGGAATTGCTGAGCCCTATCAGAAGAGGCATAGTAGAAATGAGAGGAACCGTATTCGTAGGTAACAAGGTAGTAACTGAAGGTGACCTGACCGCTCAAATCATTAAAACAAGAGAAAGCTAAACAATAGCAATGATCCATCCGCTAACTTACATTCACCCGGACGCCAAAGTAGCGCCAAACGTAAAGATCGATCCCTTCACTGTTATTCATAAGAATGTTGAAATTGGAGAGGGCACCTGGATCGGCTCCAATGTCACAATTATGGATGGCGCAAGGATCGGTAAGAACTGCCGTATCTTTCCCGGGGCTGTAATTTCCGCCATTCCGCAAGATCTTAAATTTGCAGGCGAAGAAACCACAACTGAAATCGGAGACAATACCACCATCAGAGAGTACGTAACCATAAACAGAGGAACCAAGGATAAATGGAAAACCGTTATTGGCAGTAACTGCCTGATCATGGCTTACAGTCACATTGCACACGATTGTGAAGTGGGCAATTACTGTGTGTTTTCCAACAATACTACCCTTGCAGGCCATATCACCGTGGGCGACCACGTAGTACTGGCGGGCATGGTAGCTGTTCAGCAGTTCTGTAAAATAGGCGCACACGCCTTTGTTACAGGTGGTTCCCTCGTGAGAAAGGATGTACCGCCTTATGTAAAAGCAGCACGTGAACCGCTGTCATACGTAGGTGTGAATTCCATCGGTCTGAAAAGAAGAGGTTTCTCTCTCGAAAAGATCAACCACGTACTGGATATCTACCGTATCATATTCGTGAAAGGATACAAGCTGTCAAAAGCGATCAGTATCATTGAAGCAGAATATCCCGCCACTGATGAAAGAGATGAGATACTTTCCTTCATCCGTGAATCCGGCAGGGGCATTATGAAAGGTTATACGTCACTAGCCAGCGACGAATGAAAATAACGCTTCACCAGACGGGCAAACGTTTCAACTACGACTGGATCTTCCGTCGTGTATCCGCCACTTTTGAAGCTGGCGGAAGGTATGCCATACTGGGTCCCAATGGCTCGGGAAAATCTACACTTTTACAGGTTATCAGCGGACACCTGCATCACAATGAAGGTACCGTTACTTATAGCACACCGGAAGAACTGCTCAGTCCTGATCAGTTTTTCCGGCATTGTGCCATCGCTGCTCCTTACCTCGAACTGGTAGAAGAGTTTACACTGGCAGAAAGCCTGCAGTTCCATCTACAGTTCAAACAATTCATTCCTACCATCACTCCCGCAGATGCTGTAGCCCTGGTGGGCCTGGAGAAATCCATGAATAAACAGATCCGCTATTTTTCATCCGGCATGAAACAACGACTGAAACTGGCATTGACCATTTTCTCTGATGTTCCTGTGCTGCTGCTGGATGAACCCTGTACCAACCTGGATGCTTCCGGTGTCCGGCTCTATCAGCAACTTATTACCGATTATAGCGGCGACCGCCTTATCATTGTTAGTTCCAATGATGAGCAGGAATATTTCATGTGTCCGGACCGCATCAGTATACTGGATTATAAATAAGCGTCCGTTTACTGTGGCTGTGATGATCCACAGCGCTCCGCATTCCTTATTTTTGATCACTAACTCACTTACTTCGTATGCAAACCGCCAGTAAAAAAGTAATCAATGGCTGGGCAATGTATGACTGGGCCAACTCAGTATACAACCTGGTAATTACCACCACTTTTTTCCCTATTTATTTCACTACCATTACGCATTCTGATGCCAATGGTGATAATGTATCCTTCTTTGGAAGGACCTTCGTGAACTCTGCATTGTACGACTACTCCATGGCTGCTGCCTTTATACTGGCGGCTCTGTTGTCTCCCATCCTGTCTTCCATTGCGGATACAAGAGGGAATAAGAAAAGATATCTCATGATGTTCACCTGGCTGGGTGGACTGAGCTGCTGCGCCTTATATAACTTCACAGGACCGAACCCCAGTGTTGAATATGGCGCCATCTTCTTTATTCTTGCCACGCTGGGCTATTGTGGCGGGCTGGTATTCTACAATTCTTATCTGCCGGAAATAGCTGCGATAGAAGACCGTGACCGCGTCAGCGCAAAAGGTTTTGCTATGGGATATATAGGCAGTGTGTTATTGCAGCTGATCGGGTTTGCCCTTGTGGTAGTAAAACCATTCGGTATTACTGATGGTATGCCTGTACGTATTACATTCCTGCTTACAGGTATATGGTGGATAGGCTTTGCACAGATCACCTTTTTACGTCTGCCGGCCTCTAAGGCAACCGTACAGCAACATAGTGCCAGTGCATTGACAGAAGGTTTCCGGGAGCTCAAAAAAGTATTTGCACAGGTAAGGCTGATGCCTGTATTGAAAAGATTCCTGCGTGGATTCTTCTTTTACAGCATGGGCGTTCAGACCGTAATGATGGCTGCTACCATCTTTGGCAGCCAGGAGCTGGGACTGCCTGCCGACAAACTGATCATGGCCGTCGTAGCCATCCAGGTGGTAGCTGTACTCGGCGCATGGGGAATAGCCAAACTGTCCGGCAAATTCGGTAACCTCCCGGTATTAATGTGTGTTGTTGTGCTGTGGGTTGCCATCTGCCTGGCAGGATATCGCATGCAGACAGCCACAGACTTCTATCTGCTGGCCGTGGCAGTAGGCCTGGTAATGGGCGGCGTACAATCCCTGAGCCGTTCTACCTACGCCAAACTGATGCCTGAAACAGATGATACTGCATCTTTCTTCAGCTACTATGATGTGGTAGAGAAATTATCTATCGCCATTGGTATGATCACGTTCGGCTATATCCATGAGCTGACTGGCAGCATGCGCAACTCCGTACTGGCGCTGATCGCATTCTTCGCGATAGGATTGATCTGGCTCTACGCAGCACTGCAAAAACAAAAAAGCCTTACTGCCAAAAGCTGAAATTCACGAACTTCAGCACGCAAACTGATCTAATCATGAAATTATACAGTATAGATACAGGCCATTTTAAACTGGACGGAGGCGCTATGTTTGGCGTAGTGCCAAAGAGCATCTGGAATAAACTGAACCCGGCAGACGAGAACAACATGTGCTCCTGGGCCATGCGCAGCCTGCTGATAGAAGACGGCAACCGACTGATCCTGGTAGATACCGGTATAGGCAATAAACAGGATGAAAAATTCTTCAGCCATTATTACCTGCATGGAGACACCAGTATCGATACGGCGCTTGCAAAACACGGCTTTCACCGTAATGATATTACCGACGTATTCCTGACACATCTGCACTTCGATCATTGTGGCGGTAGTATAGAAAGACAGGGAGACAAACTGATACCGGCCTTTAAGAATGCCAGTTTCTGGAGCAACCAGGAACATTGGGAATGGGCTACCAAACCTAACGACCGGGAAAAGGCCTCTTTTCTGAAGGAAAATATCCTGCCTATACAGGAAAGCGGACAGCTGAAGTTCATTCCACGGGAGGAAGGCATTCCTTTCACCAACGACTTCAATATCCGCTTTGTATTCGGGCATACGGACTCCATGATGCTGCCGCAGATCCAGTATAAGGATAAGACCATCGTTTACATGGCTGACCTGCTGCCCAGCACAGGGCATATTCCTATTCCGTATGTCATGGCATATGATATGTTCCCGCTGACAACCCTGCAGGAAAAAAAGAGCTTTTTACAGGAGGCCGTGGAGAATAACTATATCCTCTTTTTTGAGCATGACCCTGTTACAGAGTGCTGTACCGTGCAAATGACAGACAAAGGCATCAGGACGGCAGATACGTTCCGGCTGGCAGATGTATAACTGTGCCATATTGGCACCATATACCCTGCTGCACGCATTTTGCAATACATTTGCCGGAGGTACTTTACCATGGCGATACATTTGACTCAAGACAATAAATTGAAGAAGTTAATAGTTGTAGGAGACCGGGTGCTCATTAAACCAACCACCCCCAACGAGCGCACAGAAAGCGGTTTATATCTTCCTCCCGGCATGCAGGAAAAGGAGAAGGTACAGCAGGGTTATGTGATCAAAACAGGACCTGGTTACGCGCTGCCACTACCCAGTGAAGACGATGAGGCATGGAAACCGGAAGAGGAGAAGGTGAAATATATTCCCCTCCAGGCAAAAGAAGGAGATCTGGCTATCTTCCTGGTAAGCGGTTCTACAGAAGTAGTCTATCAGGGCGAAAAGTATTTCATCGTTCCGCAGGGAGCCATACTGATGCTGGAAAGAGAAGAAGAACTATAAGACTGTCAGCGCACAGCGAAAAATAAACATCAGGAATTAAGCATGAAGAGTAAATGCATCTGCATTATTTTTCATGTTTAGTTCCTGATTTTTTTATCCCCGCTTTTGTCCAAAACCGCTTTTCCATATCTTCAACAAAAATTTGATACACCATGGCTACGAAAGAAGCATTTCTGGAGTACATTCAGAACGGTTATTCCTTTAAAGGCGAACATATAAAACTGGGATGCGCCATGCTGGATGGCGAAGTAGTAACCGGAGCGGAAGTATCTCTCCCACTGAAAACGCTGAACAGGCATGGCCTGATAGCTGGCGCCACCGGTACCGGTAAAACCAAGACCCTGCAGGTAATTGCAGAAGCTTTAAGTGATGCCAGCGTACCCGTATTACTGATGGACATCAAAGGTGACCTAAGTGGTATTGCTGCTGCAGGCACAGGGAATGCAAAGATCGAGGAACGCTACCAGAAAATAGGTGGCAGCTGGTCGCCTGCAGCCTATCCAACGGAACTGCTATCCCTCAGTAAGGAAAAAGGCGCCCGTCTGCGTGCTACCGTAAGTGAATTCGGACCAGTGCTGCTCTCCAAGATTCTGGAGCTGAACGATACCCAGGAAGGCCTGGTATCCATGATATTCAAATACTGTGATGATAATAAACTGCCGCTGCTTGATCTGAAAGATTTCAAGAAAGTGTTGCAGTATGTGAGTGATGAGGGTAAAGCTGACATGGAGAAAGACTATGGTAAGATCTCGACTACGTCAGCAGGCACCATTCTTCGTAAGGTAGTAGGTCTGGAGCAACAGGGTGCAGATCTTTTCTTTGGAGAAGCTTCTTTTGAAGTGGATGACCTGATGCGCATCAGCGATGATGGCAGGGGTATTATCTCCATCGTAAGAGTGGCCGATATACAGGACCGTCCCAAGCTATTCTCTACTTTCATGTTAAGCCTGCTGGCAGAGCTTTATGCCACACTGCCGGAAGAAGGCGATCTTGAAAAGCCTAAACTGGTGATGTTCATTGATGAGGCTCACCTCATCTTCCAGGAGGCCAGCACCGCATTGCTACAACAGATTGAGACGATCATAAAACTGATCCGTTCCAAGGGAGTGGGCATTTTCTTCTGTACACAGAACCCTATGGATGTACCTCCATCCGTGCTGGGTCAGCTGGGTATGAAAGTGCAGCATGCCTTACGTGCTTTCACGGCCAACGACAGAAAATCCATCAAACAAACAGCAGAGAACTACCCGTTGTCTGAATTCTATAAAACAGATGAATTACTGACACAGATCGGTATCGGGGAAGCACTCTTTACCTGTCTGAACGAGAAAGGTCAGCCTACGCCGCTGGCAGCTACCATGCTGGTATCTCCCCGCTCACGTATGGACGTGCTTACACCGGAGGAAGCAGATGCTATCGTCAATAACTCTAAGCTGGTTAAGAAATATAACCGCGAAATTGACGCTGAAAGTGCTTACGAGATACTAAATGCCAAACTGGAAGAAGCAGCCGAAAAAACGGCCCAGGAGAAGGAAGAAAAGGCATCATCCAAAGGAGGTGGCAGACAGAAAGAAGAAAAGAGTATCCTGGAAACTGTACTGACCAGTTCTGCTGCACGTCAGGCCGGCCGTACTGCTGCAAATATCATTACACGCAGTCTGCTGGGCGCGCTGGGACTGGGTGGTAAAAGCAGTAAGAAAAGCAGTTGGTTCTAAGAAATACCGAATATTCACTATCTTATTGCCCTAACAGCTAAAACCAGGATTTCATGGAAAGAATTATCAAGACCGGTATATGTGCATATGGCATGTCAGGCCATATTTTTCACGCGCCCTTTATTCATGTACATCCCGGGTTTGAATTTACAGCCGTAGTGGAAAGAAGCAAACACATGGCGCAGGAAAGATATCCGGAGGTGAAAGTTTATAAGAGTGTGGAAGACATGCTCCAGGACGATTCACTGGAACTGATCGTTGTAAATACACCCAACTATACGCACTACGAGTATACTAAAGCGGCATTGAATGCCGGTAAACATGTAATTGTGGAAAAGCCTTTCACCGTTACATCTGTAGAGGGACAGGAATTAGTGGAGCTGGCAAAAAACAAGGGACTGTTATTGAGCGTGTACCATAACCGCCGTTTTGATAGTGATTTCAAGATCGTACGGCAGGTAATTGCCAGCGGCGACCTTGGGGACATCCTGGAGGCAGAGATCCACTATGACCGCTACCGTGAGGAATTAAGCTATAAGAAACACAAGGAAGCTGCTTTGCCCGGCACCGGGGGACTGTATGACCTGGGTTCACATCTGGTGGATCAGGCCCTGCAACTGTTCGGCAAGCCAGATGCAATATGGGCGGATATCCGCATCATCCGTGCTGAGTCTATTGTAGATGATTATTTCGAGCTGGTATTCTTCTACGATAAATTACGTGTACGCCTGAAATGTAGTTACATCACAAGGGAACCTATCCCCTCTTACCAGTTCCATGGACGTAAAGGCTCTTTCATCAAGACAAAAGCCGATACACAGGAAACGATGCTCCAGCAAGGCCTGATGCCAGGTGCTCCCGGATGGGGCGTAGAAGGCATCCACGAATGGGGCCTGATGCACACAGAGAAAGATGGTAAGGTGATCAGGGAATACCTGCCTTCTCCTAAAGGCAACTACCTGGAATACTTTGATGGCATGCACAAGGCACTTGCCACGGGCGCTCCGGTACCTGTAGAACCGGCAGATGCTGTAAATGTGATTCATGTAATTGAAGCGGCTTTCCAGAGCAGTAAAGAAGGGAAGATCATCAAGCTGTAACAGCAGGATATAAAAGCAGAGAGGCCGTATCAAACGATGATACAGCCTCTCTTGCTTTTATAAATACTTACAATAAATGTACTTTCCCATGTGCATCCCTACCCACTCTTCCTTCAGCTATCAGGAACTGCATTACCTCCAGTAAAGCATCCTCTTTTACTGATAATAATCTGTTGCGCACATCAACCCATTCCATTGGCTCTGCCTGTAGCTGCGCCATCAGTTGTACCGCTATTGCTTCTGCTTCTTTTCCTTCCAGTGGCTTTTTCTTCTTCTCTATGCATACATCACAGATGCCACAGGCTGTGGTGTTCTTCTCTCCAAAATATTGCACCAGTGCCTGTGTACGACAAACCTCCTTATTACCGATGTAACCCAGCATAGCATCCAGCCGCTCCTTATAGACCTGCATTCTTTCTTTTATACGGGTCGTATCAATACGCAGATGTTGTGCTGAAACACGTTCCTGTGTAAAACATAACTGTGGCTCTTCTTTGCGCTGACTATACTTCAGGATACGGCGCTGATGCAACTGCTGTAACCATTCTATGATCTGTGATTCCGGCTTTCTCATCAGTCGCGCTACCTGCTTTTCATATACCGGCACAGGCGTATCGAAGATGCCTTCGTAGGTACGCAGTAATGTTTGCAGCAAGGGATCGAATACAGGCTGCATATCTGTAAAATCATACAGTGTTTGTTTGCTGATCACAAACTCGACACGGGAAGGCATAAACACACTTTCACTCAACTGCAGGATGCCTTCCTGCTCCAGGATCTTCAACGAACTATATGTAATCGTAATATTCAGTTCAAACTTGCGAACGAAATCATTGATATCAAAATCATAGTACACACCTTCTGCGCTCCCTACGGGTACCTGCAGATAGTTTACCAGGCACTGGTATACCTCACGGATCTCTGCCACTTCGGGGAACTGCAGCTCCATCATTTTGACCATTTCCTTCAGTTCCTGTTGCTGATACATCAGTACTGCATAAGCCTTCTTCTCATCTCTGCCGGCACGTCCAGCTTCCTGGTAATAAGCCTCCAATCCGTCGGTAGCGTCGTAGTGAATCACCACACGTACATCAGGCTTGTCTATCCCCATACCAAAAGCATTGGTACATGCCATGACCCTGATACGGCTGTTCAACCACAGCTCCTGCCTTACAGCACGTTCTTCTCCTGTCAGTCCCGCGTGATAATAAGTGGCGGCAATACCAGCCTGTTCCAGCATATCAGCCACTTCCCTGGTACGCTTGCGGTTACGGCAGTATACGATGGCACTGCCCTGCACGCGCTGCAGGATATGCTTTAATTTCTCGGGTTTATTGTCTTCTTCAATAACACTATAGGAAAGATTATGACGGGCAAAACTTTTGGTGAATATGGCAGGCTGTTTCATCAACAGCTTCTCACAGATGTCCTGTTGTACTTTTGGCGTAGCTGATGCTGTCAGTGCCAGCAAGGGAACTCCGGGAAAATAACTTCTGATAGCTGCAATTTCAAGATAGGCCGGCCGGAAGTCATATCCCCATTGGGAGATACAGTGTGCTTCATCAATAGCCAGCAGGTTCACTGGCATACCATCACAATATTCGAGGAAACGCTTGCTTTGCAGACGTTCAGGAGAGACATAAAGGAACTTGTATTTACCTCTACGAGCCTCTTCCAGCAGTCTTTCCACATCCTGGTAGTACATGCCTGCATAAATAGCGACTGCAGGTATATTCCGCTTTTGCAGATTGGCCACCTGGTCTTTCATCAGGGCGATGAGTGGGGTAACCACTATACATACGCCTTCCCTGAGCAGGGCTGGCACCTGGAAACAGATGGACTTTCCACCACCTGTCGGCAGCAGGGCGAGTGTATCCTTCCCGTTGCTTACAGATTGGATGATCTCTTCCTGTAAAGGACGGAATTGTGTATATCCCCAGTATTTTTTGAGTATGTCGGATGGATTGGCCATATGGTGCAGCTGTAAAAATAAAGAATTGCTCACATCTGCACATGCAGGCTATCAGATCACTTTCTTATAGCGTAGTCTCACAGAGTTTACTGCCAGTACAATATCAGAAAGCGCCATGACACCCGCTCCGGATATCGGGCTTAAAACGCCGAAGGCCGCAAAAGGAATAGCGATAATGTTATAAATGAAAGCCCAGAAAAGATTCTGTTTGATGGTGAGATAAGTATGACGTCCCAGTCCCAGCGCCAATGGCAGGGAAGAAAGACGATTATTCAGCAGTATTACATTCGCGCTCTGCATAGCCACATGAGTAGCATCGCTCAGGGAAATACCAATGCTGGCCCTTGCCAATGCAGGAGCATCATTGATACCATCTCCCACCATAGCTACGGCGGCCTCCTTCATGAGGGCGTCTATCTTTTGCAGTTTCTGTTCAGGCGTCTGCCCTGCAAACACTTCCGTAATGCCTGTCTGAGCAGCCAGCTCTCTACATTTGCGCTCGGTATCCCCACTCAGCAGCACAGTTTTGATCCCCTCCTGCTGCAGCTGTTTAACCATCAATGCAGCGTCAGGTCTGATCTCATCTATCAAATCAATCCAGCCTGCCAGTTGTCCGTTCTTCAGCAAATAGATGTTATGACTGTCATCTGAGGTGACTTTTTCTGCCAGTACAAAGGAGCCAAGTTGCCATTCATTGCCTGCGCCATCCCTGGCCCGCATACCCCGGCCTTTGATCTCTCTTACCTGCTGTAAGGGCATTTCTCCCTCGCCTTTCCATAAGCCGGCAAGTGAGCGGGCAATAGGGTGAGAGGAGTATTTCTCCAGGCTATACACTACCTTTTTGAATTCCTGTTCTGTCATTCCTTCAAAATGATAGTTCCCTACCTGTAGTTTACCGGTGGTGAGGGTACCGGTTTTATCCAGCACCACATACCTGATATCTTTGAATGCTTCCAGTGTATTGGCGCCTTTGATGAGTATCCCGTTGTGGGCAGCGCGTCCCAGGCCAACCATTACTGCGGCAGGCGTAGCGAGTCCCATTGCACAGGGACAGGCAATCACCAGCACTGCGATACTTTTCATAATAGCTTCTCCTGTGGTCACATTTCCGAAAATGGCCCATCCCAGGAAGGTAGCAATAGCAATACCCAGTACCAGTGGTACAAAAATGCCGCTGATCCTGTCGGCCAGCTTTTGCATATTGGGCTTACTGTTCTGCGCCTGTTTTACCAGTTCTATGATATAGGATAATACGGTGTCCTTACCGGTGGCAGTAATAAACATTTTGATACTGCCTTCTTCGAGGATGGTTCCGCCAATAACCTTATGCTTTTCGCTTTTGGCCACAGGCGCACTTTCACCGGTTATCATAGATTCGTTGACATGCCCGCTGCCCCAGTAGATCGTACCATCCATCGGGATCTTGTCGCCTGTATTGACCAGTACTTTATCACCCGGTTTCAAGGTCTGGTTCTCTACAACATGAATATGCTCATGGTTACCATGTTCCTGGATCAGTCTTGCAGTGGTGACCTGCATCCTTGCCAGGTCGGCAATGGCGGTGGTGGTTTGTTTTACTGAGCGCTCTTCCAGCAGGTTACCCAGGAACACAAGGGTAATAATGGCTGCTGCTGTTTCGTAAAACATGTACTCACTACCAAGGTGCAGTAAGGTGCCGGTAAGACTATACCCATAAGCGGCTGTAGCGCCCAGTGTGATCAGTACATCCATATTGGCCAGCCTGTTCACCAGCGATCTCCAGGCGCTGCGGCCAAAGTGCCACATACCCATCAGGTATACCGGGGTAGCTAAGGCTAACTGTACATAGGTATTATGCAGCCATGCCCAGTTTACCCACATATGCAGCAGTAAGGGAGCGGTAAAGACAGCGCAGAAGAAAAATTTAAAGGTCAGGGTATTCAGGAATAAGGTCCTGGGCTGAGGTTGGTCAGGCAATATCACCTGGTAGCCCATCTGACTGATGCCGTTCAACACATCAGTGGCAGAGGTAATTCCCTCCGGTAAGGTAAAGCTCAAATCTTCCGTGGCAAAGCTCAGGTTCACATCCTGCATCCCTTTATGTTCCAGGTATCTTGACACCGATTGCGCGCAGCTGGTGCAATGCATACCTCTTACTTTACAACTGATCGTTTCCATGATTCAGCGAATAATATTAATATCAAAATACCTTATCAAAGGTACCGAGCACTGTTTTACGTGAATAAAATATTAATGCAACGGAGTATCGACGTATCCGCTTATTGCACAGATTATCAATTCGTTCCGGATGGTTGAACTTTTAATGCAACTCGGTAGCAACCAATGATATAGTAATTAGCTAAATTTACTCCATGGAATGGACATTTTCTCAGGAAGAGCTGCCGGCTACCGCCGAAAGCTTCTGGCAACATTACAAGGGGCAACATATATTCACCCTGGAAGGGCCGATGGGAGCAGGTAAGACTACTTTTGTGAAGGCGCTTTGTGCTGCCAGAGGCGTGGAAGATGCTACCGCCAGTCCTACTTTTTCAATCATAAACGAATATGCTTTCCGGGAAAACGGTCAGGAATATACCATATATCATCTGGACCTCTACCGGCTGAAGGACGAAGAAGAAGCCATAGCAGCGGGCGTTGAAGACACTATATACCGTAATCATGCAATCAGTTTCGTAGAATGGCCTGATATCATCAATGACTTACTACCACCGGATACTGTCCGGTTGCAGCTATCAGTATTACCCGACAAAAAAAGGCTTTTACGCGCCGGATAATGCTTTGAACAAATGACGTATCTTTGGATACGCGGAAAAAATCACCCGGACCAATCTTGATAATCATATGGAGCAAAGGCAAAAACCTGTTGTGAGTGCTGGCTTTACGTATTCACCACTGGAAGAAACGTTAGATATTCCACAAAAGAACTCCCGTTTATTTATTGGCATACCTAAAGAGACTTCCTTCCAGGAGAACCGCATTGCACTTACACCCGATGCGGTCAGTATATTAGCCAGCAATGGTCATCATATTGTTGTAGAACATAAAGCGGGCGACGGCTCACATTTCTATGATACTGATTTTTCAGAAGCCGGCGCTGAGATCCTGTATGACAAGAAAGAAGTTTTCAAAGCGGAGATCATCGTAAAGTCTGCTCCACTGAATGACGAAGAAATAGAACTACTGCATCCTCATCAGATTGTCATTTCCCCTATCCACCTGGCAGCCCTCAAGATAGAGCAGGTACAGAAGATGATGGAAAAAAGGATCACCCTTCTCTCTTTTGAAAATCTGAAAGATGATGCAGGTACTTATCCAATCGTAAGAGCCATGAGTGAAATAGCCGGTGGTGCAGTCATGCTGCTCGCAGGTCAGTACCTCAGTAATGGCAATAAAGGAAAAGGTATTCTGCTGGGCGGTGTAACGGGCATCCCTCCTACCAAAGTAGTGATCATAGGAGCTGGCATAGTAGGCGAATTTGCCGCCAGAACGGCGATGGCATTGGGTGCGTCTGTAAAAGTATTTGACAATAATATCTACAAGCTGAAACGCCTCCAGAACAATATCGGCGTGCGTATATTCACTTCTGTTATACAGCCTAAAGTACTGGCAGAACAACTCCGCAATGCGGATGTAGCGGTAGGCGCCTTATCTTCCCAGAGCGGCCGCACACCTATCGTTGTAACAGAAGCGATGGTCAGCAATATGAAAGCAGGATCGGTGATCGTAGACGTCAGTATTGACCGTGGTGGTTGTTTCGAAACCTCAGAGATCACCAGTCATGAGAACCCTGTCTTCAAAAAATATGACGTTGTGCATTATTGCGTTCCCAACATCCCCTCAGGGTTCGCCCGCACAGCATCAGAAGCGATCAGTAATGTACTGATGCCTCTGTTGCTGGAAGCTGCCGATGATGGCGGTTTTGAAAATCTTGTATGGATAAAACGCGGTGTACGTAATGGTATTTATCTCTACAAAGGAGCACTGACCAATTACCATCTCAGTGAAAAATTCAAACTGAAATATACCGACCTGGAATTGCTGCTGGCAGTAAAAGGTTAGAAGCCGATAGCAGCCAGGATCTGGAAGCTGTGAATAGCGGTTCTCCCGGCTGGATAAGGAGAGAACCCATTGCCCGTTGTATATCTTGCTTCGGCACTCACTTTGTAGATCTTCACGCCTATTCCGCCTATGAGTGTCTGCTCATATTTACGTGGCTCGTCAATGGCTACCTCCCATTCCCTGTCAGGACTTCTCAATAGTCCGTTCTCATTTGTTTTAATTACGAATCCATTTCCTAATCCGACATTGATATAAGGCCTTATTGGGGTTTTAGTCGGATAGGTATAACGGAATAATGTATTCACCTGCAGATAGGTGAACCCGAACTTCACAATCTGGCCGGCGTATATGCCATGCAAAGCCCCGGTTGTTTCCAGCTTTTTATATAATAGTTCCGGCACAAATGAAATATTACGCCCGTTACGGCCCAGCGGAATATCAGCCCAGATACCACCTATAGGACCTTTGGAGTTTTCATATTCACCCAGTCCGATATAAGCAGAACCTTTAAAAGGATAGCTGGTAAAAGCCATTCCGCCCATAATGCCGAAGGTTACCGGCAGGCGTTTTTTCTTCTGTACAGTTACCGGTTCACTTGTTTGGGCTCCTGGTTCCTTATAGTTGTTGTACGCGAGGAAGAGCTTTTTCAGATTAGGTTCCCGGTAAGCTACCTGGCTGGCTTTTTTGGCCAGCGCTGCATTATCCGCAAATAAAGCCGCCAGCTGATCCTTGTATTTTTCTTCAGTAAAAATACCGCTGCCGGAAGCACGCTCTACATACTGTTGTATATATTCCAGCTCAGTAGCTGGTACATCAACCGCATCATATACGTAGTGAACCCTGGAGAATTTATCAACATACTCATACAGGTTATAACGACCTGTTACCATTCTCATCAGGAATACCGGGGTATCCTGTACAATGCGTTCTGTTTTTTCATTCAGACTATTGACATCCTGTTTGGTTATATCAATACGCAGTTTCCGGCTTACATATACTACTTCCGGTTCAGCCATTTTAAACCCATTGATATCTGCAGGTTTAAAGTGTTGTTCATTTCCGTTCGACAGGCTTTCCTTAAAGTCAATTTCATTGGGAGACTGGTACCAGTTGCGGAAATCAATAAATCCTTTCAGGGAATCATTCTTTGAAGTAACGATCACACCAGGAACATAATTACGTTGTGCTACGACAGCATAGGTCATCAGCATACAGCACAGGCAGAGGGATATAACTCTCATATAGGCACAGGTGATTAATGATAAGGTCCCGGACCAGGTGGCCCGGGACCTGTCT
Organism: Chitinophaga filiformis; assembly: GCF_900102545.1. Taxonomy (GTDB): domain Bacteria; phylum Bacteroidota; class Bacteroidia; order Chitinophagales; family Chitinophagaceae; genus Chitinophaga; species Chitinophaga filiformis. The sequence continues at coordinate 166,634 of NZ_FNBN01000004.1, forward strand.
TTTATTTTAAAGTTTAATTAAACAGATAATTTATAACCAAGTCCGATAGCTGCCAGGATAGCGATACCTACCACAATACGGTAGTATCCCCACACCCTGAAACCATATTTCTTCAAGGTGTTGATGAAGAATTTTATGGCGATCATTGCTACGATGAATGCCACGATGTTTCCTACGAGCAGGAGCTTCAGGTTATCGGTATTGGACATCAGCAGTTCACGGCCTTTCAGCAGTTTATAACCAGTAGCGGCAGCCATGGTGGGTACTGCCAGGAAGAAGGAAAATTCTGCAGCGACATTGCGTGTCAGCTTCTGTTGCATACCACCGATGATGGTAGCGGCACTACGGCTCACACCTGGTATCATGGCTACACATTGCCAGAAACCAATACGCAAGGCCTTGAAAAGGCTCATTTCTTCATCCTTTTCTATGGTTGGATTGGTGAACCAGTTGTCTACAAATAACAGGACAATACCTCCCAGCAATAAAGTGATGCCTACAACCAGGGGGCTTTCCAGCAGTGCGTCAATACGATCTGCAAATAAGTATCCTACAATCAGTGCTGGTAATACCGCCACGACCAGTTTGATATAAAAACTGACCCTGTTCTTATCGAATACCAGGAATTTCCTCCAGTATAAGACCACAACAGCGAGGATGGCACCCAGCTGGATACAAACTTCAAACAGTTTGGTAAATTCGTCCTTATTGAGCTTTAACAATGCACTGGTGATCACCATATGCCCTGTTGATGATACAGGTAAGAATTCGGTTAATCCTTCCACGATCGCAATAATAATCGCCTGCCAGAGATCCATGACAATAAAAGAGTTTAAGTGCTGAAGTATTGTTATCAAAAAAAAGGCGATGAGCATTTCATCGCCGTGAACATTCAATATCTTATATGCATCCTTATTTAGGCTTACGCATGATTGCGTAGATCTCTACGATCAGTCCCAGCACAATCACGATTGGCGCCAGGGTGATACGACGGAAGCTATAAACTTCTTCAGGTTTGAATGAATTGGGATCATCGCTGTTACCTCCCATCATTAACAGGAAACCTACGACAACGATTGCCAGTCCGGCGATCATGAATTTGTAATTCTCTTTTGCAAAAACAGGGCGTACTTCTACGCCTGCTTTCTCAACGGTAATATGCTTGGATGCTTTACTCATAGTATCGTGTGGTGAAATTATCAGATTAATATAGATCGTCCAGTTTTAAACGCAGGTACTTCATTACTGAACGGTGTGTACTTACCAGGGAAATACAGATTCCGATGATGATCATGCCAATGAAGAGCAAGGCCATCATGAAATAGTCTCTCATGCCTGCCAGTTCTGGCAGCAGCTGGTCTGCACCATAAACAATACCACATACACCGGCAATGGCAAGAATGGCGCTCAGGGCCCCGTTAATGATACTGCGCAGGTCAAATGGCTTGGCAATGAACCAGCGGGTAGCACCCACCATCTGCATGGTCTTGATCAGGAAACGGTTGCTGAACATCGCCAGGCGGATAGTATTGTCGATCAGTACGATCACTACCAGGGAGAGTAATATACAGATGCCGAGTATCACCAGGCCTATCTTCCTTACATTCTCGTTCAGCTTGCTAACCAGCCCCCTTTGATAAGAGATCTCTCTCACAATACTCTGTTGTGTGAGGTTCGCCTCAATCACTTTCAGGCTGTCAGGATTTACATAAGGAGCATTTCCCTTGATGTTGATACTGGCATACAATGGGTTGTATTGCAGGAGGGTGATGAAATCCTCGCCAAATTCCTTTTTAAAGCGCTCGGCAGCCATATCTTTGGATACGTATTCAATGGACTTCACATAGGGACGGGAAGCGATGGAATCACGCAGGGCTATTGCCTGTTCTTCCTTCACATTATCCCTCAGAATCACCTGGATCTCAATACTTTCCTTGAAGAATTCGCTCAGTTTATTGGCATGTATAACGATCAGGCCAAGGGTTCCCAGTAGAAAGAGAACTAAGGCCACCCCAATAATAGAGTAGAGATAGGAAGGTTTGGATTTTTTTGATGATGATTTGCCGGGTTGCTGCGCCATTAATCTACCGTTTAATGGCGAAAATAATAAAAATTAGCAGTTATGTTTACTTTTGTCGTCCTTTAACGTTATTTTAAGCTCAACGCATGGGCCTTAAATTAAAGCCCATGTACAATAAGACAGATTATTTAATTATTATATGGAATACAATTTCAGGGCGATTGAGAAAAAGTGGCAGGCACACTGGGTAAACACGAAGGCTTACCAGGTTAGCAACAACAGCCCCAAACCCAAATGTTATGTAATGGATATGTTTCCCTACCCATCAGGGGCAGGGCTCCATGTGGGACACCCACTGGGGTATATTTCATCAGATATATATGCCCGTTATAAAAGACTGAAAGGCTTTAATGTGCTCCACCCTATGGGCTGGGACGCCTTTGGCCTGCCGGCAGAACAGTATGCACTGGAAACCGGTCAGCACCCCGCAGTTACTACCGCCAACAACCTGGCCGCCTTCCGCAGGCAGCTGGACAATATAGGATTCAGTTTTGACTGGGATCGTGAAATCAAGACCAGCGATCCTGACTATTATAAATGGACACAGTGGATCTTCCTGCAGCTGTTCGACAGCTGGTTCAACCGTTCCCTGCAGAAAGCAGAGCGTATTGAAACCCTGATCGCCGCTTTTGAAAAAGCAGGCAATAAGGAGCATGAATGTCCCGGCGACCGTAATATCAGCTTCACAGCGGCAGAATGGAAACAATTCAGTGAAGTACGTCAGCGTGAGATACTCATGCACTACCGCCTGGCTTACCTGGCTTTTGCCGAAGTGAACTGGTGCCCTGCTCTTGGAACCGTACTGGCCAATGATGAGGTAGTGAATGGCGTTAGTGAGCGTGGCGGTTACCCTGTTATCAAAAAGAAAATGAGACAGTGGTTCCTCCGTATCACAGAGTATGCTAACCGCCTGCTGGAAGGACTGGAAATCGTTGAGTACAGCGACGCTATGAAGGAAATGCAGCGTAACTGGATCGGTAAGAGCCAGGGAGCTGAGATCACTTTTGCGTTTGATGGTATTGCTGATAGTGCAGTGACTGTTTATACGACCCGCCCTGATACCATCTTCGGTGTTGATTTCATGGTGCTGGCGCCTGAACACGACCTGGTAAGCCGTATCACTACTGCAGATCAGAAAGCAGATATAGAAAAATACCTGGACTATGTACAGAGCCGCTCTGAACGTGAGCGCCTGGCTGAGGTAAAACAGATCACCGGTTGCTTTACCGGTGCATATGTGCTTAATCCGTTCAACGGACGCCGTATCCCCGTATGGATCTCTGAATATGTACTGGCGGGATATGGCACCGGCGCTATTATGGCGGTACCATGTGGCGACCAGCGTGACTACTCTTTTGCAAAACACTTCAACATCCCGATCACTAACATTATCGGAGATGCCTTCAACGGTGAAGAGGCCAATCCTACAAAAGATGCCATCCTGCAGCATAGCGACTTCCTGGATGGCATGACCATGCGTAACGCCATGGATGTAGTAGCTGAGAAAATAGAGGCAATGGGCATCGGTAAACGCCAGATCAATTATAAGATGAGGGATTCCGGCTTTAGCCGCCAGCGCTACTGGGGTGAGCCATTCCCGATCGTATACAGGAACGGTGTTCCTTATGCACTGGATGAGAAGGATCTGCCGGTTACCTTACCGCATGTGGAGAACTACAAACCCGGTGAAGAAGGTGAAGGTCCGTTGGCCAACATTACCGACTGGGTAAATATCGATGCAGACACCAAACGCGAAACCAATACAATGCCTGGTTATGCAGGTAGCAGCTGGTACTTCCTGCGTTATGCCGATCCTAAAAACAAGGAAGTATTTGCAGACCGCGCAGCGACAGACTATTGGAACCAGGTAGATGTTTATGTGGGTGGTACAGAACATGCCGTAGGTCACCTGCTGTACTCCCGTATGTGGACAAAAGCGCTGTATGACCTGGGGTATATCAGCTTCCAGGAGCCGTATAAAAAACTGATCAACCAGGGTATGATCGGTGGTAGTTCCCGTATGGTATATCGTGTTCGTGGTACTAATACCTATGTTTCCCATGGCCTGAAAGACCAGTATGAAACAGACGAATTGCATACCGATGTTAATATCGTAGATGGTCTGGAACTGGATATTGAGGCTTTCAGAAACTGGAGACCTGCCAATAAAGATGCAGAATTCGTACTGGAAGATGGTAAATATATCTGCGGTGTTTTACTCGAAAAAATGAGTAAAGGAAAATACAACACTGTCAATCCAGACGACGTAGTTGAGAAGTTTGGTGCTGATACTTTCCGCATGTACGAAATGTTCCTCGGACCGGTAGAACAGTCCAAACCATGGGATACCAAAGGTATTGAAGGGGTACACCGCTTCCTGAAAAAGCTGTGGCGCCTGTTTGCCGACGAGCAGAAAGGCATCATTGTAACAGATGCTGCGGCTACACCTGAAGAGCTGAAGATCCTGCACAAGACCATTCAGAAGATAGATGCTGATACAGAAAACTTCTCTTACAATACGGCGGTCAGCCAGTTCATGATCTGTGTGAATGAACTGAGTAGCCTGAAGTGCAATAAGCGTAGTATACTGGAACCAGTATTGATATTACTGACGCCATATGCACCGCATATAGCCGAAGAACTGTGGCACCAGCTGGGCAATACCACCAGCATCCTGGACGCTCCTTATCCTGTATTTGAAGAAAAATATACTAAGGAAAGCGCGTTCACCTATCCAATCGCTGTGAATGGTAAAACTCGTACTGAACTGAGCTTCCCACTCGATGCAGACAATGAAAGCATTGAAAAAGAAGTACTGGTTAATGAGGCCGTTCAGAAATGGATCGATGGAAAACCGGTAAAGAAAGTGGTGATCGTAAAAGGCAGGATGATTAACATAGTTACCTGATCCTGAATAAGCTATAAAAGTAAAAGGCCCCGGTGTAATTCCGGGGCCTTTTACTTTTATAGCTATAGCCTTTGTACACTGCTTATTAACATAAAGCGCACTTTTCGTATTTTGCCCCTTTCAATCCATCAGTATGTTAGAAAAGATCCTGGAGCGTCATCAACCCTTTCAGCCAGTAGTATTGTTTGACCCGGAGAATGATAGCCTGTTGGCTATGGATTTTACCGACAACAATACAACCCTTACTGCAGCAATACTGGACGATACTCAAAAGTTCACAGATTATGTAAATCAGCTGCTGGCCGACCATGAGTGCCTGTTCGGTATAGGTGGCTATGCAGAACACCGGACCATCTACTCACGCAGTGAACACTTTTCTACAGCCGATGAACCCCGCCGACTGCACTTAGGCATTGACATATGGGGCGCCCCCGGAACGCCGGTATTTGCCCCTATGGAAGGCACCGTTCATAGTTTCCGGTTCAATGATATCCATGGCGACTATGGCGCTACTATCATCCTTCGTCATCAGCTGGAGGGACATGTTTTCCATACCCTGTATGGCCATCTTTCCCTGCGCGACCTGGAAGGTCTGCAAGAGAATATGCGGATCGTGGCAGGTCAGCAGATAGCCCATTTCGGGGATATTCCGGAGAATGGTCATTGGCCTCCTCACCTTCACTTCCAGATCATCACTGACATGGAAGGCAATAAAGGAGATTATCCCGGCGTGTGCCGATACAGTGAAAGGGAGAAATACCTGGCCAACTGCCCCGATCCAAACATCATCCTGCAGATGATCCCTTAAAATTATCTGCGACTGCTCACAGCTGCTTTGTCTATCCGGGTAGGCGTATCCTTACCATCTACGATAGAAGTGGCGCTGGTCGCTATCGCCTGGATAATGCTGGTAATATTGTCCAGATCCATGCTCTCCATCTCATCATTCACGCTGTGATACAGGGTATCCTTATCGATCTGCGTTGTGGAGATCGTGTGTGCCGGTACGCCCAGTCTTGCCAACGTAGCATTATCAGAACGGTAAAAAAGCTGCTGTTCAGGATATGGATCAGGATAGAAATGGAATACGGAAGATTCCAGATTACGACCCAGTATCTGCCCGAAGTCAGAACGCTCGTAGCCTGTGATAAAAGCACTGTTCTTTCCAAACTTAGACTCCTTACCGATCATTTCTATGTTAAACATGGCCACGATCTTTTCGGGGTCCAGCTGGCGGGAAAAGTAACGGGAGCCATAACCACCAATCTCCTCACCTGTAAATGCCACGAACAGGATACTACGTACCGGAGGATGCTTTTTAAAATATTTCGCCAGCATCAATACTGCGGTTACTCCACTTGCATCATCGTCAGCGCCGTTGGCAATGCTGTCCTGTTCTACTGGTGTCAGGATCCCGATATGATCATAGTGACCGGAGAAAATCACATATTCATCCGGTTTACCGCTACCAGTGAGCATGCCCGCCACATTGCAAAGCGGCAGACGGGTGACCTCCTGTGAGGCCTGTACTGACCACTTTCCGGCATCATCTGCTACATCCTGTTTTAAGACGAATACAACAGTAGCTGTGCTATCCTGTTTGCTGCCGCCATGCTGTTTTAGTCCACCGGCAAACTGGTTGAATTTTTCGGCCTGTGCATTATCCACCCAGACAAGGGTATTACGCGGAGCGCGTTTCAGTTCCCTTACCTTATTATCGAAATTATCTCCGGCGTTGATATGGGCTATTTCAACCTGGGTATCCTGTGTCCAGCTGATCTTACTTTCGACACCGGTTACAAACACTCTTCCATCAACAGGTTGCCCGTTCAGTATCAGTTCCTGCTGTACCGGCTTAGTGTCGTATTGAAAAAAGGATTGTCTGAAGTCGTTATCTCCGGCCAGTGGTTGCAGGCCTGCAGCTGCGAATTCCTTTTCCAGGAATGCAGCGGCCTTTTCCGCACCAGGTTTGAAGGTTTCACGTCCCTGCATATCATCGGCAGCTAATGTGGATAATATGCGTTTTACTTCTGACTTTTTAATCTGTTGCCCCTGGGTCATGAGGGTGATCAGGCATAGGGCAGGTAGTAGTGTATAATATTTTCTCATTGTTTCGAGCCGGGTTAGATTTAGTGGCGTTACATAAATATACCACACAATGTATTACCGGCTGCCGCCAACAGCTATATTTTTGGTAACTTTCACCCCGATATGTCTAATCCGCTAAGACCAGAAGAAAACCGCCAGAGCGCGGCAGAAAAGGAGTTTGAGAATAGCATCCGTCCCCGGGAGATCGTTGATTTCTCCGGGCAGGATCAGATCATTGACAACCTGAAAATATTTATCAAGGCAGCCAAATTGAGAGGGGAAGCATTGGACCATATTCTGTTCCATGGTCCTCCCGGATTGGGAAAAACTACCCTTTCCCGTATAGTGGCCAATGAAATGGGGGTGAATATCAGGGAAACTTCCGGACCGGTAATAGAAAAACCCGGTGATCTGGCAGGCCTGCTCACCAACCTGGAAGATAAGGACGTGCTCTTCATCGATGAGATCCACCGGCTCAGTACTGTGGTGGAAGAGTACCTGTACTCAGCCATGGAAGACTACCGCATCGATATTATGATCGATACCGGTCCCAGTGCACGCTCCATACAGATCACACTGCATCCTTTTACACTGATAGGCGCCACTACCCGCTCAGGATTATTGACTGCGCCACTGCTCTCCCGTTTCGGTATCAAGTCGAGACTTGAATATTATAGCGCCGCTACCCTGCAAAAGATCATCTGGCGGGCAGCCGGATTATTACAGACTAAGATCACCTCAGATGCAGCCATGGAAATAGCACGGCGTTCCAGAGGTACTCCGCGTATAGCCAACGGTTTGCTCAGACGCGTGCGGGATTTCGCACAGGTTATAGGTAACGGTATTATCGACCTGGACATAGCACAACATAGCCTGAGAGCACTGAACGTGGATGAATACGGACTGGACGAAATGGACAACCGTATTCTCCAGGTGATTATTGAGAACTTCAAAGGCGGCCCTGTAGGTATTACTACCATCGCTACCGCAGTTGGAGAAGAAGCGGGCACTCTGGAAGAGGTGTATGAGCCATTCCTGATACAGGAGGGTTTTATCAAACGAACACCCCGTGGCAGGGAAGTCACAGAGAAAGCCTATGTGCATCTGGGCAAAGCCCCCAGGGGAGGCGGCAGCGGCATGTTATTCTGATCATACGCGATATAAAAAATAAAAGGGAGCGAAAGCTCCCTTACTTGTTTCCTCCATATAACACTCTATATCCATATTGGAATGACGCCCCGGCACTGTAGTAATCCTTCCGTTAATCCTTAATTGTGCTGTTGTTTGTATGCACCGGAACGTTATCCCTTCTCCAACAGAGTAAGATAAGTGTAGGCTTAAAACGGTTATTACATTACATAGAATTTATGTTCTGCAGCTATGGTTTCAGGCAAATGATGATCATTCAGCATCTGCTTCAGATCACGCTCAATATTCCTCGATATTGCCGTCATCGGCGTATCTGTAGGTTTATTGTCAAACGGATCCTGCAGGTGGATCGCCATCTTTTCTATCAGCAGGAAAGAAGCGGCGATGGCTACAACCATTGGTACTTCAACCAGCCCGAAATACTCTATCAGCGCAAATGGCAGTAACAGGATGAAAAAGTTCAGGGCAAAATGGATGTAAAGACTGTAAGTAGCCGGGAAGACCGTATTCTTGATACGCTCACATTTACCCATTCCGTCACACAAACGGCTCAGGGTCTGATCTAACTGTATCTGCTGGTACTCATTGATCCATCCCTGTTTCAGCGCATAGTTCAGATCACGTGCATGCAATTCAAGCAACGCCATTGGAACATTTGTGTACTTACATACATGTGATATCTCTCTCTTCGGAATATGCCTGTCAAGTCCTTCCCTGGCATCCAATCCACGCAGGGACTGACTGAGCGCATAACACCAGGCTATCTGCCTGCGTACCATACGTTCTCTGAAATGCCCTATTTCTTCTCCGTCGTAGGAACTATCTATGAATGAAAGTACCTGCCTTGAAAACGTACGCGAATCATTTACAATAGCCCCCCATACCGTTCTTGCCTCCCACCAGCGGTCATATGCCTGGTTGGAACGGAAGGCCAGCAACAGGGAAATGACTGTACCCATAATCATAGGCACAGACAGGGGAATAGCCATATGCTTCAGATTAAACCTGTCGTGCAGCAATACTATCACCAGCGTATATACCGCTACGAGCAGGATCTCATATTTTATTTTCCCGAAAACATATTTGAACGGGATATTCTTTTTCAACAACATCTTGTAACGGTTTAAAAGTTCTATACTTCAAACAACTCTGACATAGCAGACACCAGGTATTTCTCTTTCCTTGGTGCCAACTGTATATGATGTACAGGGTATTTGCTTTTTCTGATCAGTTCTACCGGGTTGTAGCTGTTCGGGCCTGCTTTGCGGAATTCATCCTTTGCAGCGCATGCTATCACATCTATGTTGTGATATAGCAGGAAGTTCCTGAACAGACCTTTACCATTACCGACCAGGAATTCAGTTTTCAGCGAATGAATAACAGAGGCGTATTTATTCTTAATGATCTCGCAGGCATCTTTATAATCAGCCGTAATGAGATCGTAGTGAGATGACCTTCTGGACAGCATCATCAGGTCCATTATAGAGCCGGGCATTTCCACCGCATGCATCAGGACAATATTGAGTGGTTCACCACCAAAGCGCTCAACCACACCGTGCACTACGCGAAGAGACCGGATAGAAAAATCTGTAGGAATCAATACATGCTTCATGGGTAATTCTTTTGATACAAAACTACCAGCACGAGGTTAGGAACAGGTAAGGGCCGGATAAAAGGAACTTAAAAAAAAGGTAAAAATGTTGTAAGAAACTGCTGTCAGGGTAAGAATGAGGTCAAAAACAGGTAAGAAAACGGTAAGAATAAAACATTATCATGAACGCATATATGTCGGTAACATAATCCTGATCTCGGTTCCCTGGTTCTCTTTACTGTTAACAACAATATTACCTCCATGCAGGCGTATGATATTACGTGCCAGTGGCAGACCGATACCATAGCCCTTATAGCCGCCGGTATTGGAAGCACGGTAAAAAGGATCGTAAATAAAAGGCATATCCCGGGCAGGAATACCTATTCCATTGTCTTTGATAATAATGATATTATTCTTGTCAGTAGCCGCCAGTGCTACGGATGCAGGGCGATTGTCGGAGTATTTACAGGCATTCTGTACAATATTACTTAATGCCAGTTGCAGGAGCTGTGCATTCCCTAATATGATAAGTTTATCCTCTTCTTCAGGCAGCATGGTATAGTCAATCTCCACCTGATTGCCTGGATTAATACGATCTATTGTTTCTTTTACTGTAAAGATCAGTTCATCTGTACGTATCTTCTCCAGCTGTTGCTTCTTTCCATCAAATCCTGTCTGGGCAAGGCTCAGTAAGCTCTTGGTAATATGCTCCAGCCTTTCTGCTTCTTTCAGAATTACTGACAGTGACTGCCTGTACTGTTCGTCATCACGTTGTTTATTCAGGGCCAGTTCTGCCTCTCCGATGATAGCAGTCAGCGGGGTACCCAGTTCATGAGAGGCATTACTTACGAAGTTGTTCTGTGTTTCAAATGCGGTTTCCAGGCGGTCCAGCATGTTATTGAAGGTTTGGGCCAGTTCCGTCATTTCATCTTTACTCGTAGGCGTGTCCAGCCGCAGATGCAGATTATGCGCTCTGATATCTTTTACACGGGAAGTGATATGACGTACCGGCCGCAGGATATACCTGGAAAAGAAAAGCCCTGTAGTTACAACTACTACTGCAGCAATAGCCATACAGATCACAAGGGTCCTTCTCAGTTCAGTCATAAATTGCTGGCCAAATACATTACTCGCTGAAACAATCACGATGTATTTGCCGGCTTCATTCTCAAATAATACACCCTGATAGAAAGTGTCCTTATAACGGTAAGTGGCCTTCCCTTCTGCCTTTACATTATCATAGAACTGCTGGCGTAAGGGCTCAAGATCGGGCTCCAGGGCCGGAATACCGGTCGTATCCACTCTTATGAAATATTCTTTTTCATGCGGCAGACGTTCCAGGTGTTCATTCCGGATCTCGGCATAAGCCGCACTGTTGTCTTTATCCTGCGTGAATCTGGCTCTGGCCGCGATATAGGCCCTGATCTCAAGCCGTTTATAGAAGTCGTCGAAAGACTGACGATTGATAAGAAAATAGGCAAAAGCCGCCATCATCAGGATAATGGAGACAGTGAGTGCAGTGAATAAACCTAATATCTTGTTACGTATAGTCATTCTTCTTCTTTCAGCATATATCCCATTCCCACTACCGTCTGGATCAAGGCAGGCTGCTCTTTACGGTTTACTTTCTTCCGCAGGTAGTTGACATAAACATCCACTACTTTGGTGTTCATATTAAAATCCACACCCCATACATTCTCCAGTATTTCCATCCTGGAAAGCACACGTCGGGGGTTTCTCATCATATATTCCAGCAGTCTGTATTCAGTAGCGGTCAGCACAATGTTTTCGCCGTAACGGCTGGCGCTTTTAGTGTTCAGGTCCAGTTCCAGATCGGATACCTTCAGCACATTGGTATTGTGATTATTGTTAGTTGTGGTATTAACAGCATTGGCTGTATTATCAGGACTACGGCGCAGCAAAGAGCGTATACGGGCCAGCAACTCGGCCTGCTTGAAAGGCTTGACAAGATAGTCGTCGGCGCCGCTATCCAGGCCTGCCACTACATTTTCAGTAGAGCCCAGGGCAGTAAGCATCAGGATGGGAGTTGTGTCGTTTTGCTGACGCAACGCTTTACAAACGGCTATCCCGTTCATACCAGGCAACATCACATCCAGGATGATCAGCTGAAAACTGTGTTCTGTGGCCATCTGCAGACCGGATTGCCCATCCATTGCCACACTTACGTCGTACCCCGCTTCTGTAAGATAACGGTGTATGAACGATACTACTGACGGTTCATCTTCAATAAGTAAAAGTTTCATACATCTCTATGATTTGCCACAAACAGAAAGCTCCGGGCGGAGGCCGAAATGGTCTGGTCTCTTCGCCGGGAGCTCTCCCAATATCTTTCTTAATATGATCAGTCCTTTACTACCAGGCGGAAACCATTACCGTGGATATTGACAATCTCGATATCCGGATCTTCTTTCAGGTATTTACGGAGTTTGGCGATGTAAACGTCCATACTGCGTCCGTTGAAATAGGTATCACTACCCCAGATCTTCTTCAGCGCCAGTTCTCTCGGCAGCAGGTCATTCTTATGTTCACACAGCATACGCAGCAATTCATTCTCTTTAGGAGACAATGTGTGGGAATCCCCTTCCCTTGTCAGGGTACGCAGGCGGGCGTTGAATGCATAACGTCCGATCCTGAATTCATGCTGTTCTTCCTCCTTACTGTTGAGCTCCTGGTTACGTTTCAGAATAGCCTTTATTTTCAGCAGCAGCAGTTCGCTGTCGAAAGGTTTGGCAATGTAGTCATCTGCTCCGAGTTTATAACCATGGATCACATCTTCCTTCATTGTTTTGGCTGAGAGAAAGAACAGCGGGATGTCCGGATCCACGTCACGGATCTCTTCTGCCAGCTTAAAACCATCCATATTGGGCATCATGATGTCCAGCAGGCAGATGTCAAATTTCTCGCGTCTGAATGCTGCCAATGCCAGTATACCATCGCGGCACAGCTCCACATCATAGTCATTCAGTTCAAGATAATTCTTCAATACCATCCCAAGGTTGGTATCGTCTTCCGCCAGCAATATTTTTGGTTTACGTTCTTCCATATTCAATAAAGTATTAATGTGCAAACAAATATAGGTATTATTACAGTGTGCCAGTGCCAGGCCCTTGCATACAGAAAGTTAAAATTAGGTAAAAAGGGATGAAGGGTGTCGGTCCCGGGGCTATTTACTGATCAGGGAAGTAAAGTTATAACGCAGGTTCTTGTATGCCACCATATCCACCTTTACACTACCTACGGAGATAGGGCTGTCGATGCGCAGGGGTACCTTATTAGCATCATCACTCACCCATACCGTCATTTTTTCGCCTCCCTCAAACATAGACCCCTGCAGGAGTAATGGCGCAAACTTGATAGCGCGGAACTTACCAAACTTGGTCTCCACAGTCTCTTTGCCTATATAACGGATATAGATATTGTAAATCTTGTTATCCAGGTACATGTCAAAGTGGATCTTGTCGCCGGGTTTATATTTATCAAAATTGATATTCCTTGCATAGTAGATAGCGCTGATCACATCCTGCACACAGGCGGGGGTTTTAATGGTAGCCTCATTACTTACAGCGGTATTATGGATCTGATCGAAGGTAACGTTGGCGTATATCTTGTAGCCGCCTTCATTGACGTTCCTGATAAAGCGTTGGGGCAGCAGCGTAGCGGTATCAATATAGCTTTCGTACTTATCTCTTACTTTAAAGAACCAGTCATAGGTACGGAATGTTTTACCCTCGCCCGTTACGTGATAGACGTCTCTTCCATTGAGCTTTTCCAGGTTGCAGGTAAACACCGCTTCGCCTGCGCCGATAAAGAGCTTACCGAGGGCATAATAAACCTTGAGTGTTATACTCTCTCCGGCTATGAAGCTGGTATTGCGAAGTCCGCAGAATTCGGTCTGTGCAATTGCGGGGCGGATAGTGGCCAGGCTAATGATAATCAGTAGAAGACACCTCATTGATGAAAGCTATTTTTCCTTAAAAATCTTTATTCCCAGCAACAACACACTTCCCAGGATGGCTGGCAAAACCAGGTTGATAAACCAGATGCATACAGTGGCTGCGATAATTCCGGGACCATTGGTACTCAGTAATCCCATAAAGTACAGGCTGACCTTTCCTCTGAGTCCAAGTTCCGCAATAGCGATAGTAGGTACCAGGGCCATTACAAGATAAACAACAGCATTCATCAAAAAACCTTGCCACCAAAGCATCTCCACGCCCAATGTGTCAAGCAAAATCAAATACTGTGCCGAGAAGACAATGTATCTGATGGCGGAAAGCAGCAGTAGATGCTCAAGGTCGCCGGCTGAGTAACGAACAATGATCTGGACAAATATCCGGGCTTTTCTCAACAATGGGATCTTTTCAAATATCGCCAGGATGATCTGCAACCGAAAATATAACAATATGACCAAGGCACAAATAACTATTAGCAATCCTAGCAGGATTTTCTCCCAGAAATGGGGAGCAAAATAGCCGTTTCCCTTTACCAGCGGGAATTTGTTGATATAGTAGCAAAGGCCTGTTAACCCAAAAATAATAGTGACAATAAGCTGGCTAAAACTACCTACCATAGTGGCCGCAATAGCTTTCAGCTTACTTCTGTTACTTCTGAGATATAAGACCCTTCCGCCGTACTCACCGATACGGTTAGGGGTATTAATGGAAAAGGATACCCCCGACAATACGGCGCTGTAGGCACGGGGAAAGGATATATGTTGTAACGGCTTGACCAGCAACTGCCATTTGCGGGCTTCCAGTCCCCAGTTCACAAACATGCCGGCTAACACCAGCAGTAATCCCCCGCGCCCCCTGTTCTTCAGGGTCTCTGCCATTTGCCACAAAGATGCCTTCAGATTGGGATGATGCAGCAATTGTGTATAGATGGAATAGGCTAACCAGGTAAAAAGCACTGCTCCCAGCAGGTAATTGAGAATTATTTTGGTATTTTTGTTCAGACATCAAGATTTTGGCAAAAATAAACTGTGGTTGGCAAACAAGTCAAAAATAATTCTGGGCATTGACCCCGGTACACTTGTGATGGGTTATGGACTGATACTGGTGGAAGGATCTAAGGCCAGCCTGCTGGAAATGGATGTGCTGAAACTGTCCCGTCATAAAGACCACTACGAAAGGCTACAACTGATACATGCCCGTGTAAATGAACTGATACGAGTGCACAAACCGGTATCCTGCGCAATTGAAGCTCCCTTCTTTGGTAAGAATGTGCAAAGTATGTTAAAGCTGGGCCGTGCTCAGGGCGTAGCTATTGCCACCGCAATGCAGGCAGGAGTGCCTGTTACCGAGTATTCTCCCAAAAAAGTTAAACAGTCCGTTACCGGCAATGGTAATGCGGATAAAGAGCAGATTTGGCAGATGTTACAAAGAATCCTACATTTCAAAGAGCGACCTGAATTTCTGGATGCTACCGATGCTCTCGCCGTGGCGGTGTGTCACTTCTTCCAGGAGTCCAGTGTCTTACCGGATACACGCAAAGCCAAAGGATGGGAACAGTTCCTTCAACAGAACCCCGAAAGGATAGTAGAATAATCATTGTTATGACAGATAATTCCAGGTTTAAGGCAGACGTTTTTCCAGAAATTGATAAATTGTATTTACTTTGAATTAAAATCTTCATAAACGCTCCCAGTCGATAATTGGGGCTTTACACCATGAATTATGGTATTTATAATCAGCATCACAAGCTATGAAAGCAAGAATCCTATTGGTGGAAGATGATCAAAATGTTGGTGCGGTAACGAAGAAACGATTGGAAGAAGCGGGCTACGATGTGGTACATAGCACAGACGGACAAATGGCCTGGGAACAGTTCCAGTCGCGGACCTTTGACATATGTTTACTGGATGTTGTTATGCCCAAAAAAGATGGTTTTACACTGGCAGAACAGATCCGTAGAAAAAATGACTTCATCCCCATACTCTTTCTAACCTCGAAAGCGCTGGATGAGGATAAGATCAAAGGTTTCAAAACCGGCGCAGACGACTATATTACCAAGCCTTTTAGTATGCAGGAACTCCTGCTGCGCATTGAAGTATTCCTGAAAAGGAGTAAAACTGCCAACAGCGTAGCGGAAAAGCGTACCCAATACAATATAGGCAAACTGACCTTTGACTATAATGATCTTATACTCCGTGAGAAGAACGGAGAAGTGTCCAGCACTCTCACCCAAAAAGAGGCCGACCTTCTGAAATATCTCTGCGACAATGCCAATAAGACCCTGAAAAGGGAAGAAATATTATTTCACGTATGGGGCAAAGATGACTACTTCCTGGGCCGCAGCATGGACGTATTCATTACCAAGCTCAGAAAACATTTCCGGTCAGACCCCTCTATCAAACTGGAAACCCTCCATGGAGTAGGGTTCCGCTTCAACGTTCCAGGTCAGCTGTAATCTTCTGCTGTATTGCCTTGAATTCTTCTTCCGACAACTTCAGCTTGGGACGTGAAAAGTTCATGTCATCCGCCGTATTGATAGGTATCAGATGCATGTGCGCATGTGGTACCTCTAAGCCGACAACGCTTACACCTACACGATTGCAGGGAAAATGACGCTCTAAGGACTCCGCAATAGGTTTTGCAAACAGTAACCACTCCCCCAACAGATCATCCGTCACATCAAAAAACTTGTCTATCTCTACTTTAGGTACGATCAGCGTATGGCCTTTCACTAAAGGGAAGATGTCCAGGAAGGCATAGAAACTATCATTCTCGGCTATTTTATAACTGGGGATCTCGCCTTTGATGATCTTTGTAAAAACAGTCATGGTCCTCATTTTTAATGGACATAAAGGTATAAAAAAAAGCCCGCCCCTGTTGAACAAAGGCGGGCATTTCATTACGATGATCTTATTCCTTTATACTGTAATATTTTCAATCTTAAACTTCAGACTACCATTCGGTGCCTGTACGTCTGCAATCTCTCCTACAGCTTTGCCCAACAGGCCTTTTCCGATAGGAGAAGTTACAGAAATCTTGTTCTGTTTCAGATCAGCTTCCTTCTCGGAAACCAGCTGATAAGTAACTGTCTTCTTATTAGCCATATTTGTAATGGTTACCTTACACAATATGGATACTTTAGAGGTATCAATGGAATCAGCTTCCACCACTCTTGCAGTTGCAATCGCACTTTCCAGTGACGCAAGTCTTGCCTCATGCATTCCCTGCGCTTCCTTGGCAGCATCATACTCAGCATTTTCTTTGAGGTCACCTTTCTCCCTCGCTTCTGCAATAGCTCTGGCAATCTCCGCCCGACCTTTGGTCTTGAGGTAGTTGAGCTCTTCCCGCATCTGGTCCAGGGTCTCTTTGGTAACGTAGTTTATACCAGACATAACGTTATGTTTTAGAAATAAGAAAAAAAATCAACGCCCCCGTTTGCACAGAAGCGTTGTAAAATTGGTATACAGCAAATATAATATTTTTTACATCACCTTGTTGAAATACACGCAATAAATATTGTCATATTTACGGTATTTATAATGGAAGAGGTTGAAATGCGAAACAATCTTAAATAACATGCAATTTCTCCAGTACAATCCTTGCCATTTTCACGCTGGCCTCATGAGAATACCCTCCGATATGCGGCGTCATAATCACATTAGGCATATGTAACAACTTCTCAAACCGCTCTTTTTCTGCTGCACTGTAAGTCGATAGTTTTTCATTCTCCAGCACATCCAGGCAGGCGCCTCTTATGGTTCCTGCTTCCAGCGCGCCAACGATGTCATCTGTGTTTACAATCTTGCCCCTGGCTGCATTGATGAACCAGATAGGATGTTTGAAAGAATTAAAGAAGGCAGTGTTAGCCAGGTGATGTGTTTCTGCGGTCAAAGGCAGATGAACGCTAACCACCTCTGCTTTTTCGAACAGCTGGTCCATAGTTGCCTCCTGTACGTACTGGTCACTGAAGCCGGTCTTGTACTTATCATATGCCAGGATCTCTACGTCAAAGCCCCTTAATTTGCGTGCAAACGCTCCACCGGTGTTACCATACCCTATGATACCTACCGTCCTGCCATTCAGCTCAAAACCACGGTTACCGTCGCGTTCCCAGATTCCCTGACGAAGCTCCAGGTTACTTTTCTGGATATTATTCAGCAGGCTCAGTAACATACCTACTGCCTGCTCTCCCACTGTATCGCGATTGCCTTCCGGACTACTCACACAATGAATGCCCTTACTTTCTGCATAAGGTACGTCAATCAGCTCCATACCGCTACCTAATCTGCCAATCCACTGCAGCTGACCGGCACGGTCTATCATTCCCTTGTCCACTTTGATCCTGGTAGTAACAATCATACCCATGAATTCATGGATCGCAGCCACCACTTCATCGTAAGTAATGGAAGGCTTGTAGCTTACTTCATATCCTTTTTCTTCCAGTTTGTTGATCAAATACTCGTGCACCTTTGCGGTGATCAATACTTTCCTGCTCATATCATCTTATGGGATAATGCTGCAAAATCTGCTATACTCAGCTCTTCTGCTCTTTTATTAAAAATACTATCCTGCAAAAATTCCTTATCAAATAATGGCTTCAACGGATTGCGCAACTGCTTGCGGCGCTGGCCAAAAGCCGTTTTCACCAGTACCAGGAATTTGCGGTCGCTGGCAATATTATAAGGCTGTTCCAGCCGGTGTAACCGGATTACTGCCGATTTTACCTTGGGAGGTGGATTGAAACAGTTTTCATGTACCTCAAACAGGTATTCCACCTTGTAGTAGGCCTGTATCAGCACACTCAATATCCCGTACTCCTTTCCCTTGGTAGCGGCAATACGCAGTGCCACCTCTTTCTGGAACATGCCCACTACCACTGGTACCTGCTGCTTCCATTCAAGAATGCGGAACATGATCTGCGAGGAGATATTATAAGGGAAATTGCCGATCACCGTAAACTCGCCCCCGTAAGGCGCTGGTGTATCCAGGATACTTTCATGTATGATCTTTCCCTGGATGGCAGGGTATGTCTTTTCCAGATATTGTACTTTTTCGGCATCCAGCTCCACTGCCTTGAAGTGTACATCTGGTATTTCCAGCAGATATTTGGTAATGGCGCCCGCTCCGGGGCCCACTTCCAGTATCTGTTGACCGGGAATTACAGGTAAGGAGTCCACAATCTTCCTGCAGATGTTCTCATCTTTCAGGAAATGCTGCCCCAGCGATTTTTTGAGTGTATACATGGTTAGCCTGCAAAATTAAGGAAAACTTGGCGCAATGCTGCAAGATACCGGGGTACTGCCTGTACAGCTTCCCGGCTATTATTCTTATATTTGCCCATTATTCTCAAATTAACATGAGTAGCAACACCCATACAAATAAACCGGTAATCGGCATTACTGTCGGCGATATCAACAGTATCGGCGCAGAGATCATCATCAAAACCTTTGCAGACAACAGAATGCTGGAGTTTTGCACCCCGGTGATATTTGCTTCCAATAAAACCATCAACTTCTACCGGAAGCTGATGAATGAAAACAACTTCAATTACCAGAGCCTGAAAGACTTCACCCGTCTGAACCATAAGCAGGTGAACGTATTCAACTGCTGGGAAGAAGAGGTACAGATAACGCCGGGTATTCTGAACGAAGTGGGCGGTAAATATGCAGCCCGCTCCCTGGCAGCTGCCATTGAGTGCCTGAAAGAAGGCAATATACAGGGCCTGATCACCGCTCCTATCCATAAAAAGAATATCCAGAGCGAACAATTCAATTATACCGGCCATACTCCCTACCTCCGGGATGCATTTGAAGCGAAGGATGTACTCATGTTCATGACCGCTGAAAATATGCGGGTAGGCCTGCTCACCGAACACGTTCCGGTAGCAGAGGTTTCCAGATATGTAACAAAGGAAAATATACTGGCCAAACTGCAGATGATGAAGGAAAGCCTGATCAGGGATTTCGGGATTGATAAACCCCGTATCGCTGTATTAGGTCTGAATCCTCATGCAGGAGACGATGGCCTGATAGGACAGGAAGAGATCAAAGAGATCATTCCCGCTATCCAACAGGCAAAAACTAACGGCATTCTGGCCTTCGGTCCTTACAGTGCTGATGCCTTTTTTGCCCGTCAGATGCACAGCCAGTTTGATGGCGTATTGGCGATGTACCACGATCAGGGCCTGATTCCATTCAAATCACTGGCCACCGGCAGCGGTATCAACTATACAGCCGGTCTGCCTATCGTACGTACTTCTCCCGATCACGGTACTGCATTTGATATTGCCGGTAAGAATATGGCAGATGCCGACTCTTTCCGTCAGGCTATCTTTACCTGCCTGGACATCCTGGAGAAGAGAGAAACATATGAAGAAAATACCCGTAATCCACTAAAGAAAATAGAGCTGGCTTCAGAAAAGTTAGCTTAAGCCATAAAGAGAAAGGGAGTGCCGGCGTTGAACAGCACTCCCTTTTCTCTTACAATCAGATTCAGATATGAAAGGAGATAATTTCCAGTAAGCCTTTCCGCTCCCCACGATAGACCTTATTCTGCCCATTGAGCACATATTCCGCTGCCTGCATATCATACACATCCAATTGGTCAGCTTCCAGCAATGATAACAGATTCTGTATCTTTTTGCGGCTGAACTGCTGCAGGCGACTACCTATATAACTTTCCATGGTATCCAGCATCTCTTCTGCCTTTGTGGATGACCCCACCGGCAGTCCTTCTGCATGCACCATATAATCCATGATCACAGCATTCGTTTTCGTTCTTGAACAGAAATTCCGCATGATGCTCAGAAACTGTTCCTCAGAAATGTAATGTATAATACCTTCAAATATGATCAGTGCTGGCTGCTGCGGATCATACCCTGCATCAATCAATGTATTCATCAACTGGTGAGTATTGTTGATATCGGCCTGCAGCGTATGCAATCTTTCATCATGGAAAGAAATAGCGGCATATATCTCCTGTTTTTCCCGCATGTTGGCGCTATCTACTTCATAGATGCTGGCCAGCTGCTGCTCAGGGAAATATTCTGTGAGCTGCAGGGCAAGAGGATCCAATCCGGCTGCCAGTATACACACCTGCTGCCGGGGATGTTGAATCATTAACTGTTTGATCAGATACCTGATCATTCTTTTTCTGAGTAATAATGCTTCGCGGAATAAGGGGGTAATACGGCTCAATTCATCGGCCAGATTTTTTACCTGACTAAAATCAATATGGGCAAGATATTCTCTTCCCAGTCCTTCTTCATACAAACTTTTGACATAGGTCAGTACCAGTGCAGAAGTGGATGCCACGCTCAGCTTGTTCACACCACCAGTTTTCATTGGAATTTACTTTTCAAGGTTAACAGATGACAGGGTTAATTTGTTAACGCGTCTGATTAAAGATAACCCGAACAACTGATACTGTATTGCAGGATGGCTGACCTGACAGTAAAAAGCCAGGAATTAACGGGATAATAATTCCCATTAATTCCTGGCTCATGATGCCTGATTTCCGGTCTGTTATTTTATCTGTGCCAACAACCCTTTTGTATATGCTTCTCCCCAATGAGGCGCAATGCTGCTGGCTGGTTTAAATGTGCTGAATTTTGCCAGGGCAGTCTCAAATTTTTTCTTTGCTTCGGTCTTGCTGCCACCAAATTGCTCTGGTGTGTAGAACAGAGATTGCCCCTGCAGCATATACACTCTCGGATTCTCCTGGTTGATCTGGTTAGCCTGTACTAATAATTCGGCCGATTCCATACCATACTTCATACC
Organism: Chitinophaga filiformis; assembly: GCF_900102545.1. Lineage (GTDB taxonomy): Bacteria > Bacteroidota > Bacteroidia > Chitinophagales > Chitinophagaceae > Chitinophaga > Chitinophaga filiformis. The sequence goes on from NZ_FNBN01000004.1 coordinate 188,202, forward strand.
TCTGGTTTGTGGATCTACACGAATGCGTGAAGTAGCTACCAGCGATTTGATACAATTTATCTCATCGTTTTTAGGACTGATAGCTTCCGCCTGCTCGATGTTTACTGCGGCCTTATCTGCCAGATCATCTACTTTGTCATTGTCACGCTGCATGAATGCACTCATTACATAACAATAACTTGCATAGTAAAAAGGTAACCACTGTGTTTTCTCTGCAGCAGCAATACGTTCAAAGGTGTTGCCGATTTCGAGTAATCTGTCGGGGTTAAAGTTCGTGGAGTCATCCAGCATTGCAACATTCTTTGCCATAACGCTCTCGTACTGAGCACTCTGCGCCATGGATACGGATGCCAGGCCAACGAACAGACAAATGGAAAACAAAATACGCTTCATTGTAAAAGTGTTTAAGTGTTAATTGTGGTTTTTATAATAACGGTTTTAGAATGGGCTTATAGATTATTGATCACGTCCTGCCTTCTGTCGATTCCGAAGTTCATGAACATACCGAGGTAAATGAACCGGGGAATGTTAGGCACAACCTCCTGTCTACGCAATTTATCTGATGAATAACGGTAACCATATACCTGTTTGAAGTTCGGAGCATTGGATACCGACAACACAAATATGGTGAACGCCTTACGGATGGATGTCAGGTAGCTGGCGCTTAATCCGATGGAATTGTAAGTCATGGTCTTCTCTGACATGAACTTACTTTCCGGCAGATTAGGATTGTAATAAGGCCTTCCTGATGAGAAACTGTATGTAATACCCAGGTTAGTGGAAATAGCAGGAATATTATACTTGTACACCACACTAAAGGTATGTTTCGCGGCGAAATCAGGCTGTACCTCGAAAGGATAGTTCAGGTAATTACGCTTTGTATCCAGGTAGGAATAAGAGATCCAGTAATCTGTGTTCTTAATTGTTTTACGATCACGCCAGAATAACTCGATACCCTTTGCATAACCTGTTCCTGAAGTGGTTGTATCCGGACTGGTTTTAACCAGGTCATGATATTTCTTGTAAAAGGCTTCCACTCTTAGTGTATAGTGTTTGGCAACCCACTGGTAAGTGGCAATGTAATGTGTTGCCTTCATATACCCCAGATCAGGTTTGAAACGGAGGTACTGTTGTTCCGGTTTCTCATAAAAATCACCGTAGGCAAGAGATACCTGGCTTAAGCCTGTCAGTTTATAAGCAAGCGACACACGGGGCGCCACATTTGCCTTAGCCAGTACAGAAGAGTATTCTACCCTGCCTCCAAAACGACCTACCAGTCTCGGAGTAACATAGATATCACTTTCCACGAATCCTGCAGTATAGTTGTCTACATAGTTTGCCGGCCAGTTGTTAAAGGCTGACTTCTCCACACTATACTGGTATTCTCCTCCGAAACGCAGCAGGGAATATTGTCCCAGCCCCTTGGTCAGCATCGCTTTCACCTGCGCCAGTTCCGATTGGTTCTTTATTTTTGCTGGTGTGCTTTTATTCAGGGTATCCAGGTCTATCTTATCAACATTCGTGCTGTAAGATAGTCCGGCGTTGAACTTCCAGTCATTACCCAGGCTTTCCTTATATGTCAGGTTGGTATAGATATTATGGTTCTTCAGTTCAAACTGCTCCTCATAGCCGGGAAGTTCCAGACTTGGACGAATAGTACCCATATGGGTCTTGTTGGCATATCCGTAGAATTTCAGCATACCGGTTTTTGAAGTCTTTCTCCGAAAATTGGCGGAACCGCCCATTATCACAGGATTGGCGCTGAATTTATATTTTGGCTTCAGCACATCCAGGTAAGGCCCCAGGTTGGTATAATCCGCTTCAATACCATAAGAGCCCTTTTTATCTTTCGACAGTTCTTCCAGTCCACCGCTTATTCCGATTACGGAAGCGCCCAGGCTATAAGAAGAACGCTGTGGCAGGTCTGTCGATTCCAGGATCAGTGCAGAAGACAGTCCCTGGCCGTATTGGGCAGAATATCCACCACTGCTGAAGGTCGTACCCTTAAACAGGAAAGGCGAAAAACGACCGCGCCCAGGTTGATCAGGAAGACCAGAGTAGAATGGATTGCGCACCAGCATTCCATCTATGTAGGTCTGTGTTTCATAGCCGGTACCACCACGTACGAACAGCCCTTCTCTGTCATTCGTCTGCTGTGTACCTGGTAAAGTTTTCAGCGCGTTGACGATATCGGCCCCTGCACCTGCGGTAGTTACGATATCCAGTGGTTTCAGCACAGTAGTCTTTCCCTCATCGCTGGCTTCAAAACTACCGGCAGTAATAGTCACAACTTTCAGATCATTCACATTATTACGCATAATTATATTCACCTCCAGCGCACCGTTAATGAACACTTTCTGTTCCTGGGTGGTATATCCCAGCAAGGTAGCGGTAATGTACTGAACACCTTTCACATCGGTGGTGAAGGAAAAACTGCCGTCGGCAGCACTGGTAGCCCCGTCGTAGGTATCTTTTATAGCAACATTCACTCCTTGTAAAGGACGTTTTTTGCCATCGGTTATCTTTCCGGTGATTCGCTGCTGTCCCATCATGCAGACCGGTAAGAGTAGTGTAAACAGAATCAGGTTGAGTTGTTTCATGGGGGATTTGATGTTTAATAACAGAACAAAGCTACTCGTACATTCATCCCTTTTCAATCCATAAAAGGTAAAGACAGGGAAGATTGTCGGTAAAAACAGGGGATTTGTCGGCAGGAATTGAACGTAAAGATAGGGAATAAAAAAAGCTCACCGGCGAAACCGGTGAGCTTGATAAAAAGATGTATGCTGATTAAGCGAATCTTGGTTTCAGTTCGTTTACCAGTGTCACCATACGTTTCAGGCCATCTTCAGGCAGGTTACCCTTCTTGAATTCGCCCAATACTTCTGGCAGACGTACTTCCATTTCATGCAGGAAAGCCTCTTCGAATGCTTTTACATTCTTTACCGGCACTTCACGCAGCAAACCGTTAGTACCCAGGTAGATCATTGCGATCTGTTTTTCCACGGAGTATGGAGCGAACTGGGCCTGTTTCAGGATTTCCACGTTACGGGCGCCTTTATCCAGTACTACCTTGGTAGCAGCATCCAGGTCACCACCGAATTTGGAGAAGGCCTCCATTTCACGGTATTGCGCCTGGTCCAGTTTCAGGGTACCAGCTACTTTCTTCATGGATTTGATCTGAGCGTTACCACCTACGCGGCTTACAGAGATACCCACGTTGATCGCAGGACGGATACCGGCGTTGAACAGGTTGGATTCCAGGAAGATCTGACCATCGGTAATGGAGATCACGTTGGTTGGGATGTATGCAGATACGTCACCAGCCTGTGTTTCGATGATAGGCAGCGCTGTCAGGGAACCACCACCTTTTACCAGGTGTCTGATGGACTCAGGCAGGTCGTTCATCTGCTTAGCGATTTCGTCCTTACTGATCACTTTCGCAGCACGTTCCAGCAAACGGGAGTGCAGGTAGAATACGTCACCAGGATAAGCCTCACGACCAGGAGGACGACGCAGCAGCAGGGATACTTCACGGTAAGCAACGGCCTGTTTGGACAGATCATCATAGATAATCAGAGCAGGACGACCGGTGTCACGGAAGAATTCACCGATAGCAGCACCAGCGAATGGAGCGTAGAACTGCAGTGGTGCAGGATCAGAAGCAGAAGCTGCAACGATAGTAGTGTAAGCCATTGCACCAGCTTCCTGCAGGGTTTTCATCACACCTGCAATGGTAGATGCTTTCTGACCTACTGCTACGTAGATACAATAAACTGGTTTACCAGCGTCGTAGAATTCTTTCTGGTTGATGATGGTGTCAATACAGATAGCGGTTTTACCGGTCTGACGGTCACCGATCACCAGCTCACGCTGACCACGACCGATAGGGATCATAGCATCGATCGCTTTGATACCTGTCTGCAGTGGTTCTTTTACTGGTTCACGGAACAGAACGCCCGGAGCTTTACGTTCCAGTGGCATTTCATACAGTTCACCAGTGATAGGGCCTTTACCATCAATGGCAGCACCCAGGGTATTTACAACACGGCCAACCATGCCTTCACCAACTTTGATGGAAGCGATCTGGCCAGTACGACGTACTTTAAAACCTTCTTTGATCTCACCGGATTCACCCATCAATACCACACCCACGTTGTCTTCTTCCAGGTTCAGAGCGATGGCCTTAACACCATTTTCAAATTCCACCAGTTCTCCATAACCAACGTTGTTCAATCCATATATACGAGCGATACCGTCTCCCACCTGCAATACAGTACCTACCTCTTCCAGGTCGGCAGCAGCATTGAAGTTGCTTAGTTGCTGGCGTAATATCGCCGAAATTTCATCAGGTTTTATCTCCACCATAATGTATGCTTTTTATAAAAGGTCGTTAAAGTGATTAAATATAACGACAACAGCTTTGCGTGTACGCAGCGGCTGCTGTGAATTGTCTTATTTGATTGCAGGCACGTAAATGTTCTCTGCAAACTGTTTTCTGATATCATTCAGATCGCGCAGTACGGAAGCATCAAACAGTTTGTTATCAGTTTCCAGTACAAAACCACCGATCAGGTCAGCATTAACAGCTGCTTCCAGCTTTACCTGCTTGTCTGTGCCGGCCTGTACTTTATTTTTGATCAGATCCAGCACAGCTGCATCCAGCGGAACAGCGGTTGTGATCTTCACTTTGCTGATGTTTTTCAATGCATCATACTGCTTACTGAACTCCTGTGCAATTTCCGGCAGGTTGCCTTCCCTTCCCTTTGCTACCAGCAGCTTAACGAAAGCAGCGGTGATGGCGTTTGTCCGGCCTTCAAAAATGGCAGCTAAGATCTGCTGCTTTTTGTCAGGCTTAACGATAGGGCTTCTCAGCAGCGCAACAACGTCCGGATTGGTTTTAGACAGCTGCTGCATGAACAGCATGTCAGTATTTACCGCTTCCAGCTGACCTTTTTCAGAGGCCAGATCTACCAGAGATTTTGCATACCGGGATGCTAAACGGGGATTCTGCATATTAGTTATATATCTTTTAGCCTTTCAAGGGGAAAGCTACAGAGGAAAGACAATCCTGTTATCTATCTCCTGTAGCTTCCGGCTTGCCAGCCTATCTCTTTAGTTTAATTTGATTTCTCCAGCCAGTTCTTTGATGTAGCTTTCCTGAGCTGTCTTGTCAGACAGTTCTTTACGCAACACCTTCTCAGCTACCTCTATCACCAGTTTACCTACCTGGTTCTTAACATCCGTCAGAGCAGCCATTTTCTGGTTGTCGATAGCGGTATAAGCTTCGGCGATAATCTTTTTAGCTTCCAGCTGCGCCTGTGCTTTTGCTTCGCTGAGGATCTGATCTTTAGCATCTTTTGCTTCCTTCAGAATCTTGCTTCTCTCAGCTTTAGCTTCTGCCAGTACGTGCTCATGTTCAGCTTTCATCTGCGCCATTTCTTCCTTCACTCTTTCTGCAGATGCGATGGCATCAGCGATAGAGGTTTCCCTTTCTTTCAGTGTGGACAAAATCGGCTTCCACGCAAATTTCTTCAGGATAAGGAATACAATAATGAATATGAGTAACGAAATGAAAAACAAGCCTAACGCGGGCTGCAACAGATCCATGATTATGAATATTTAATTTGTTCGCAAGTTGAATTGATAAGCAATCCGGATACACATCCTTTGTAAAACATTACTGCATCCTTTGCCCTGTGCGCCGGATGCAGTAAAAAGTTTAGCCTTACAGCACTACTGCCAACAGACCAGCGATAACGCCGAACAGGGCAACACCCTCTACCAGCGCCGCAGCCAGGATCATGTTTGCACGGATGTCGTTTGCAGCTTCTGGCTGACGAGCGATGGATTCCAGCGCGCTTTTACCGATGTTACCTACACCGATACCAGCTGCGATAGCAGCGATACCAGCACCAATAGCACCACCAGCCTTAGCCAGACCTGCTGAAGCAGCAGCAGCTGCAGCAGCTTCAGGAGCAGCCTGCAATAAAACAGTTAAAATTGCCATAATGAATGTGTATTTATAATTGATTACTAATTTGTCCTATAATAATTAATGATGACCGTGACCGTCGTCATGATGATCATGATGCGGCTGTTCCATACCCTGTCCGATGAATACCGCAGTCAGATTTGCAAAGATAAACGCCTGGATAAAGGCTACCAGCAGCTCCAGCATCATCATCACGATGTTGAACACTACAGTGATCGGTAAGAAACCGTAACCTGCAGCCTTGTTCAGGGAACCAAAGATAAATACCAGCGAAATAATGCTCAGGATAATGATGTGACCAGCCAGGATATTGGCGAAAAGTCGTATCATCAGGGAAACAGGCTTGGTGAAGATACCGATGATCTCAACAGGCACCAGGATAGGCTTAACCCATCCCGGAACCGGTGGGTTCAGCGTATGCGCCCAGAAATGCTTGTTAGCACTGAACGTGGTTACGATGAAACTGATCAGGGCCAGGGCAAAAGTCACCGCAATGTTGCCGGTAACGTTAGCAGAACCTGGTAACAATCCTAACAGGTTGTTGATCAATATAAAGAAGAAAATAGTCAGAATGAATGGAGCGAAACGCTCAGCATTGCCACCCGGGATATTTGGTTTTACCACCTCATCGCGGATGAAGATGATCACCGGCTCCAGGAGACTCTGCATACCTTTCGGCGCTTTCTTGGAACCTCTGGTCGTATAGGCTTTCGCTACACTGGTCATCAGCCAGATCAGCAGGATAGCCGCCAGGATCATAGAAGTAATATTCTTGGTGATAGAGAAGTCGTAGATCTCAGCACCGGTAGGGGTATCATTGGCGTCTACCGCAATGATCTTTCCATCAGGGTATTTAGCCTCTTCCAGCCCTTTTTCCTCACGGTAATGCTTGTTTACCAGGCGGTAACCGTCATGAGCCTCATGGCCATGATGAAAAGCAGAAGATGAAAAGGCGGAAATTCCTTTATCCTTGTTATAAATAATTACAGGCAGGGGAATAGTAACATGTGTTTCTCCCAGACTGAACAGATGCCAGTCATGTGCGTCCTTGACGTGACCAAGAAGCACTTCCTTGGCATCAAAACCCTTCTTCTCCTCTTCGTGAGATTCAGAAGTATTCGCAAACGTACTAAAACCGCTTATGCTAAGTGCAACAATAAGGGCTACCAGTCTATATTTGGACAGATTGTAGGAAATCACCGCTTTCTGAAATTTTGCGCAAAGATAGCAGTTTTATTATCAAAAAGGTAAGCGACTACAAAAAATATGTACAACTAAAGAGGGACCGTAAAATACGGTCCCTCTCCTTCATAACATATTGAATTATTTACTTAAATGAAACATATTTCTGCTCAGCTGCTACAATCAGATTAAAGAAATCCTTCATTTTCGGGAAGACATCCGGTTGTATGTTGTCACGGATATTTGTCTGAAATACCCGCTTGATTAACAGCTTGTTAGGCGCGGTCTTCACATATGTCAGCTCATATTTCATATCGCCGAAGCTGGCCTGCACATTCCCAGGTACCTGGTCGAACGCCTTTCCAGCTGGTAACTCAATCTCTACTTCCGTGTTATAATGGTCCACATTCTCATATCTCCAGTACTCAAACGGATACTGACGGGGCTCATTATTGAAAATATCGGCAGTCGCTACTATATCAAGTAATGGTGGTTTTACCATATTCAGGTCGCCCACACTGATCACATCATTCTTTACGGTATAGGTCGCATCCATGATAACGGTATCTTTCAGGTTGTCCAGGTTGCTGAAAGAGAACTTCTCCAGGGTAACCGGATTCCGGAATTGTCCGGAAACTGACTCCTGCAGATCCTGTTTCAGCTCATCCTGCGCCTTGTCGCTATAACTGCTGCGTAAACCGGAAGCCACTTCCCCATTCGCCGTCAGGATAGTATTGATATGCAGATCGGTATTGTCCACTACTATCTTACTCTTCCTGTTTTTCGTCACATCAAAATGCCCCTGAGGTTCAAATAAGCGGATCGCCTCCCCAGCCTTGTACTCATAAGGGATATTTAATACCTGTGCACCCACCAGACTTTGCGGCATTGCATTGAAAGGCAAATGGTTATCAGTGAGTTCCAGGCTACGGTAATCATTACCGTCTTTATACCGCACTATGCAGTGATTGAACTCCATAGACGGTAAGCGCATGCCCTGCTGACCATTTCCACGGGTACTTACCAGCACCAGGTTGGCATCCATCCCTGCTTTACGGGCAAAGGATACAAACAGGGCAGATAGATCCTTACAATCTCCCAAACGGGTATTCAGCGTTTTAGAGGCACGTTGTGGTACATAAGCGCCCTGCCTGAAGGAAACCGAGCTATAGCTGATGTGCTGCTCTATATAATTATAAATGCGCTGTGCTTTTTCATTATCGCTTAACCCAGCTACCCCATTCGGGAACACCTCTTTGTAGGCAGCATTGACGTCAAAGTCTTCCTTAGACTGGATACGGGTAATATCACTATACCACTCCGCAATGAAATCCCACGACTTCACAGTAGATACGTGTAACACCTGTCCGATGTCATTGACACTGGGGCTATATCCTTCATCTTTAAAAGCGGGTACATTACGCATCTCCCAGGTATATAAACGGAAATTCTCATGTTTGCTTTCAACCGGTTTTATACCCTGGCTGTTTGTCAGTTCGTAGTACATCGGCAGCTGATCAGCTACCAGGATGCTATACCTCGCCATCAGTGTCGGACTGAAGGTAGAAAAGTAAAACTTGTCCCAGTATTCACGTCCCAGGCGGCCGATACCATAGTTGCTCACCTTGTAATGCAGGTACACCACATCTCCCGGTTCCAGGCGTGTATACACCACTTCATTGTCGTATGTCTCTGCAGGTACCTTTGCTCCACTCGCTTTTACTACTTCTGCCTTAACAATCGTCATATCCTGGTATACGCTGTTATACGGAATGCTCACTTCCTTCCAGCGCTCAAGACCGTCTTTGTTGTTGATATAAACAGCAATATTATTTACCTGCTCACTCGCTCCCTCAGCATACAACACTACTTTCTTCTCATTGAAGATGTAATAATAGCTCTTGGAAGTATCCTTCTTTGCTTTCAGGTTTTTATTGATCTCAGCGTAATAATCCTGCTGAGGAAAATAGCTGAATACATCCGGCTTGCTTTCCAGCTCACGGATCTTCTCGCGATAGGTATATCCGCCTGCATACAGCTCTAATGCGCGCTTATAGTATTCCAGCGCTTTTTTCTTATCACCCATCTGCAAATAGCAGCTGGCAATATCTCCCAGTGGCTGATGCTGATAAGGGCTTATCTGATGTTCTATCTCCAGGTAATGTATAGCTGAATCATATTCCTGGCGGGCAAAGAAGTGCGACACCAGCGGCGTGTAAGTATTGATATCATAAGGCGCTGAGGCGATGATCCGTTTCAGCGTAGCCACACCCTTTACAGGCTCATTCTGCTGAAAATAAGCTTCTGCCAGCGCTTTCATCATGTCGTACTCGTAGTACTTAGCCAGGTATTTTTCCAATACTTTCAGGCCTTCTACAGGGTCTTTCAGCATCTGTTCGTGATACTGGGACATAGCACCAGCAAACTGGGGATTCTCCGGATACTTCGCATAGGCTTCTTTCAGCAGATATACCATGCTGTCCACCCGTTGCAGGTAAGCATTCAGATATAATCGCTTTGCAACAGACCATACCCTCGGACCATTCTTCGCATCCATCTGGTTGATCATATCCAGCGCCTCTGAATACTTCTTCTCTTTCTCCAGCTGATCTTCATTATTCTGCATCACCTGGTAGTTTTCCGGATCCATTTGTTTGATCTTCTCTGTCAGTTCAGCCAGCGCAGTTCTGTCATATTTGTAAGACATGCAGTCCATGTACTGATAAAGCACCAGGGCATTGTCCGGGTATTTTTTATACAGTCCGTACATAGTTGCTTTCGCCTTATCACGTTCCTTGTTGCGTGTATATACTTTAGATAAGAGAATGGGATACATAGGATCCTGCGGATATTTCGCGATCTGCTCCTTGAAATATGCCTCCGCAAAATGAGGCAACAGTTTAGGCGCATCCGTACTCTTATCCGGCTGATACGATTGTACATCGCTCGTGATACTGATACCTTGCAGTGTTTCATACTTTTCATCCGCCAGGCGCACGATGAAGTTAGGTATCTCATCATTGGTAAATCCTATCTGGAGCAGGATCCGGTTATATCCTTTATTGAGATGACAGCGTACATTGTACTGATCCAATTCTGTTGCACGTTCCTCTTCTTCGGCGATCAGCAGCTTATCATTGACCCATACTTTCAGGGAACCTCTGCCACCCAGGCAAAGGATTGCATCCTTGTCGGTATCTGCATTTACAAAGGTTTGCGCATAACCAACAGCCGTATTAGCAGGGAATAATGAACCCACAAATACCCAGCCCTGCTGCGTTATCAATAAGGGCTTAAACCAGTCGATAGTAGTGTTATTGTAAGAAGTGAATCCTTTGCCTTTGGCAGGATCTTTCACGGGACCGTACTCCTTGTTGAAGCCACTGCCGCTGATATTATCGAAAGCACCGACGAACTGCCAGCTTTCCAGGGCCCCTATCTTTGGAAAGGCCAGTGCAGCACTATCCATCATTTGTCCGCTGAAATAATGAAAGCCTTTAAAATAGTTCGCAGCGGCTTTCAGCGAACCATGAAAACGGGGATCAGCCAGTATCCGTTCCAGGTTAGCCCGCTGTTTACCGGTTTTGACGCCGTAATCACCAAGGATAGCGTCATTGAACCAAAGCGCGTAGACATAAGGATTAATGTCAGTAAAAACATCCAGTGGATTGGGATACCTGTCAAGGAAACCGGCGCTATTCATTTCATACGCCTCCAACAGGATCAATGCCGCCATGGCATTACTTTTTCGGGCAGGATCGCTTTTCAGCGCTTTCCTGAAATACTCAATTGCATGAGGTTTGTCGTTCTTATTCAATGCGTCCCAGCCTTTGTCATAGTCCCCGGCAAAGGTAACAAACGAAAAAAGTGACAGCAATGCACAGACAATAATAGATTTTTTAGAGCAGCTCATAAAAATAGGAAAGGGATTATAATTGTTTCACTACTCTAATGTAATGAAACTAACTCACATAACCCCTGTCTGCTTGAACTGCATACTATGCAACTTGTAATAAAATCCGCCCAGTTTAAGGAGTTCTTCATGGGTTCCCATTTCCCTGATCTCCCCCTTATCCAGCACAATGATCTTACTGGCCTTACTGATGGTAGATAATCTGTGGGCAATAATGATAGAAGTGCGATCAGAGATCAGCTTGTCTATAGCCTGCTGGATCAGCATTTCTGACTCTGTATCTACAGAAGAAGTGGCCTCGTCCAGGATAAGGATGGAGGGATTATACAGCAGTGCACGGACAAAAGAGATGAGTTGCCGCTGTCCCAGTGACAGCGTGCTTCCGCGTTCCATCACCTGGTAGTCGTACCCACCCGGTAATTGCATAATGAAATCATGCATTCCTATAAGCCGGGAGGCCTGTTCAACCTGTTCTTTTGTAATAGCAGGATTACGAAGCGTTATGTTTTCATATACAGAGCCGGCAAAGAGGAATACATCCTGCAACACTACTCCTATCCTGCTGCGGAGCGCTGACAATGAATAATCTTTAATATCAGTACCATCTATCAGGATCCGGCCTTTCTGTATTTCATACAAACGGTTCAGGATACTGATAATCGTCGTTTTACCGGAACCGGTATGCCCCACAATGGCAATGGTTTCTCCCGGACGGGCAGCAAAGTCAATATCCTTAAGCACATACTCCGCATCTTTATACGCAAAGTACACATGGTCAAAGGTAATAGCACCTTTCATGCCGGTAGCTTCCTTAGTACCTGTATCAGCAATGTGATCATCACTATCCATGATCCTGAATACACGCTCACTGGCTACCATTCCCATCTGCAGTGTGTTGAACTTATCGGCCAGCATACGCAGCGGACGAAATAACATATTCAGGTACATAATGAAAGCGATCATCACCCCCTGGGTCACCTCATAGTTCAGTACCTTGTTGGCGCCCCACCATACCATCAGGCCAAGAGAAATAGCCAGGATGATCTCCACTACCGGGAAGAATACGGAATAGGCAAAAATTGCGTCTATGTTAGCTGTGCGGTGCTCTTTATTGATCTGGCGGAAGCGGGCATATTCACGCTTTTCACCTGTAAATGCCTGTACAATCGCCACGCCTGTCAGGTGTTCCTGCACAAACGCATTCAGCGCCGATACAGCATTCCTCACACGGTAGAATGACTTGTTCACGCTTTCTTTGAAAATATAAGTAGCAATGATCAGTATCGGGAAGGGAGAAAGGCTGATCAGTGTAAGCCGCCAGTCTTCGATAAACATTACCACAAGGATTGCAATGATCATCAGCATATCTGCAATGATAGAGATCAATCCTTCGGAGAAAACATCATTAATAGCCTCGATATCATTGATAGTACGGGTAGTGAGGGTACCGATCGCTGTCTTGTCGAAGAAGCCCAGGTTAAGATGTACAATCTTCTTATAAACAGTGACCCTGAGGTCTTTTATCACAGATTGTCCGAGCCAGTTGCTGAGATAGGAGAAGTAGAAACGCATCACTGTTTCCAGCAGCAGTAAGAGCACCTGGATAACAGTAATAATGATCAGCATCTGCATCAGCTGACCGGCGATATATTTGTCTACTGTTAGCTGTATCAGGTATGGCCGCATAGGCGATATAACGGCAAGTAATACCGTTAGGAACATCGACATATAGAACGAGCGCCTGTATGGAACTGCAAAAGTGAATATCCTCCTTAATAAGCTAATATCAAAAACCTTCTTGACCGCTGTATTTTCCACTGTACAAAAGTATAAAGAAAAAGCCCTCCGGCAATATTGCCGGAGGGCTTTTTCTTTATTTCATCATTCGTTTACTTATCCTCTTTCATGATCTGTTTGTAGGCCTTGATAAATATAGCGCCCAGGTTCTTATGCGGCGGCACATAGTCGCTGAACAGCTCCTTATTGCGCGCATCTCCTGCAAAGCGTTTGCCCAGGGCAGCCCACATCTGTACCCAGTCTACATTTTTACCGCTGCGGATGGTTTCATCCAGAGTGCGGATAATCGGCTCATTAACGAAGCGTGTTCCCACCTGTTTGGAAGAAATGATATGCGCTTCCGGCGATTTCTGCAATACAATGGCCAGGTTATGATAACCACCACAGGATCCTAATACCACAATCTTGGCTGAACTCTGCAGATTGTCCAGCGTTGTATTCACATGATAACTATGACCACGGTGAATAAAGACGGTCGGGTGAATATCGTTCTCATCCAGGTATTCACTCAGTTTCTGAATAGCCTCCTTATCTGCCGGCTCTTCCAGCGGAAGGTTCGCGTAGATGGTCACCGGTTTGCCTTTGGTAGACTGGATGGTCGTCCAGTACTTATTCTTGCTGATCTTCCACTCACTTGAAGGGAAGTTGCTCATAAAGCTTACATAAGAATCGTGGCCATCCTTGTCTCCATAGAAGAACACCTGCTGGTACACCATACCACTGTCACTCAGCAACGCATTATAAGTTACGAAGTTAATAGGCGGCAACTGCAGTTTTGCAGCCATCTCACTGGCTTTCGATGAGTCGCTGCCTTTATCCGTTTCCGTATCAAACAGGCTTCCCAGCAACTGGTAGATCACAGTACCTCTTCTCTCTTTTTTGCGGGATACAAAAACGTAATTCTTCTGTACTTCTTCGCGCAGGAAGGCTAACAGTTTCGGATCGCGGATGCTGCCGAAAGAGTTGGCTACATCCACCGCATCTTCGAGGTCTTCCGTCTTTTCCAGGCTGCTCACATATTTCTTCATAAGGTAGTTAGCATTCTCAGGAGCCATGGATTTCAGGAAGTTATCCAGGGTATTGAAACCAGCCGCCATCGCGATGAACTTCTTGAACCTGTCAAACTCCACCAGCATCAGCAAGCTGTCTCCGCGCGGCGGTTTCATACGCGCCATCATCTGGTCATAGATACCTGCATTATTGTGATTGGTATAACTGGATGTGTATAGTTCTTCCTGGCCATTTATGATCAGGTAATAGAGCTCTTCAGGTGTAAAGTCTTTTACTACACGGAAACGTACATTTGCCGGTTCTTCGTGCAGATCGTTTATCTCGCGGATGTAACGCAGCGAACGGGCCTGCAGGTTTTCCAGCATCGCTTTCAGACCGATAACATTCTCCCCGTTATTCTTACGGCTTTGCAACGCAATAGCGCTTTTCACCAGTTGTTTGAAGTACAGGTCTTCATTGTCGGTAATGGCAGACAATTTTTCCACTGTAGTAGTCCCGGCCATCAGTTCATCAATGAATGGCAGTATCAGGGTAGATTGCCCTGAATTACCTATCTGAACGATCAGCTGCACGATCGGATCCTGGTTCTTTTTTATGGCAGTGGCAACCGGCGTATAGGAAGTTGCATAAGTCAGTACCTGGTTAGGGTATTTCCTTGCAACTGCTGCTATTATCGAATCTGTAGCCGGATATTCCAGGTAATTGCCTATCTGCGACATTACCGTCGGAAGATTATTGAAGGCATATTTTGCAAATAACACCCCACGGGCCTCCTTATAGCCTGGATTATCGTGGAAAGGCTCTATCATCTTTTCTCCAGCGTCGAAAGACAGGTTCTGTATATAAGGCAGAATGCTGGCACCCTTAATATCGGCCTTCATCATATCGCGGTAAGCCTGCACCATGGCTGGCGCTTCTTCCGGCGCTATCCTGCGGTAGTTACGCTTGATATTGTAGTCATGGATCATCACATACAGGCCTGAAAGATATTTGATCTTCAAACGGTGATCCAGCGCAGAATCCAGCTCAATCTGGGTCTGCATATCGTCTATCTGTTTAATCAGTGCATTGGTGACCTGCAGATTGATAGTCTGATCGTCTGATACGCGTACCAGGTCATCTGCCTTACCATCAAATTTCAGGGCAGCCGCCTGCTCTTTGTCAATATTATCGTGGAAACCAATTCTTCCGATAGGTATTTCAACTTTTTGCGCTTGGGCATGAAGCGGGTCCTGTAGGGAGACCAGTAACAAGATAATAGTTATAATTCTTTTCATTAATATAAATATGCTTTACTCTGACATACTAAAGCCAGTATAGCAAATTTACTACCAAAATACCACAGCTCCGCATTTCCGACCTATTAAGCGTACTTTTAAGCCTGCAAAACAGCGAGTTCCATATGCAAACCTTTATTAGCGATATGTCGGGAAAACCATTCCCGACTTCAGAGAAAGTACACTGCCGAAGCGTCAGCAAAAACATCCTGGAGCTGGTCCGCAAAGATCACCCGCATGTCACCACCAAATCCCACCTGGCCGTTTCAGAGCTGAACGAATACCGGCAAAAGTACCTGGAGCACCTGTTTGCCAGAGAAATCGGGGAACTGACGGAAATGGAAAAGATGGTCCTGGAAAAGCTCAAAGAGCATGAAACGCTCACCGATAAACTCCAGGATGGCGATAATCCCGCCGCTTTTACCTTTGGACAACGCCTGGCGGATAAAATCGCCTCTTTTGGCGGCAGCTGGACCTTCATCATCATGTTCCTGCTGTTCATCCTGATCTGGATGGGCATTAACGTATACTGGCTGGCAAACAAAGCCTTTGACCCCTATCCGTTTATCCTGCTGAACCTCATTCTATCCTGTCTCGCAGCCCTACAGGCTCCGGTCATCATGATGAGCCAGAACAGACAGGAGGAAAAAGACCGGCAGCGGGCCAAAAATGACTACATGATCAACCTGAAATCTGAGCTGGAGGTAAGGATCCTGCACGAAAAAATAGACCACCTCATTCTACACCAGCAGCAGGATATGATGGAAATACAACAAACCCAGCTTGAAATGCTCAATGAAGTAAATCAGGCACTAAAAAAGATTGCCGGAAGCACTAATAATCACAAACATACGAATGGCGACTCTCAATAATAATAGTATTATCGCATCTGCAGCCACCAGTAAAAAAAAGCGTAAATTTGAGGACCGGCATTCCTTTACAGTTGCGCATTCTGTCCGAATTAACAATTAGATAATGTTAACTTTTCATTAATAGCGGAGACGGCGTTATAATTTTGTGCCGTCTTTAAAAAGTCAATATATATGATAGACCAAGTGGTTGCAGGTAAAATCTTGGTGGTGGACGATGAAATTGATATTCTGGAAATCATCAGCTATAATCTCAAATCAGCCGGATATGATACAATCACGGCAAAAGATGGCAGTGAAGCTGTTCAGAAAGCAAAGGTGTTCCGCCCCGACCTTATCATGCTGGATATCATGATGCCGAATAAAAACGGTATTGATACCTGTCGCGAGATCAGAAAGATCCCTGAATTTAAAGATACTATGGTGCTGTTCCTCACTGCACTGAATGATGAAAAATCAGAGATAGATGGTTTGAACATGGGTGCTGACGACTATATCGCAAAACCTATCAAACCAAAATTGCTGGTAAGCCGTATCAACGCGCTTTTCCGCCGCCTGCACAAACCTGAAGATATGCAGGTACAGCTGGGCGATCTGATCATCGATCGTGAAAAATTCACAGTAACATACAAAGGCCAGGAAATTATCCTGGCGAAAAAAGAGTTCGAACTATTGCAGCTGCTGGCGTCAAAACCTGGCCGTGTATTTCTCCGCAATGAGATCCTGAACCAGGTATGGGGTACAGAAGTAATTGTTGGCGACCGTACTATCGACGTACACATCCGTAAAATACGCCAGAAAATAGGTATTGACCTCATTACTACAGTGAAAGGTGTGGGCTATAAGTTCGAGATGTAAACTGCACCAGCTCACCCACTTACCATTTAACCATTATTTCTTCTACTCAGAGATGCGCAACCGGGCATTGCGTATATCGAGCTTTGTGTTTTATGTCAAGTGAAAAAATTGGTTTAATTTCCCGCTATTATAACGATTACTCACTATGGAGTATGTTTAAAGCCAAGAATCTTTCTCCACAAAAACTGGCAGGATTTACTGCCCTCATACTTTCAGTTATTATCACACTGGGCACCCTCGTGATAAATGCTCACTGGAAAATAGTGCTGATTGCGTTTGTACTCACCTTCCTGGTGTCGTATTACCTGTATCTGTATACGCTACAGAACTTCATTTACAGGAAAATAAAACTCATTTACAAATTCATTTACCAGACCAAGGCCTCCAAACGGGAAGAGTTCTTCAATAAGAACATCCTGCCGCTGAAGACCATCGAAGAGGTAAGTGAAGATGTGGAAAAATGGGCCAGCCAGAAGAAGGAAGAGCTGGACATGCTGCGCCGCAATGAAGAGTTCCGTAAGGAGTTCCTCCTGAATCTCAGCCATGAACTGAAAACGCCCATCTTCGCCGTACAGGGATATATTCATACCCTTCTCGACGGGGCACTGGAAGACCCGAACGTCAACAAGATTTTCCTGAAAAATGCTACCAAGAACATTGACAGGCTTTGCCGCCTGATTGATGACCTGGATGAAATATCCAAGCTGGAAAGCGGAGAAATGACCATTAACGGTGAAAACTTTGTTATCCAGGACCTTATCAGGGATGTGTTTGACACGCTGTCCCTTAAAGCCAATACCAAAGGCATCAAGTTCAGTGTGAAGAAAGGCTGCGAAGCGCCTATTCACGTACTGGCTGATAAGGAAAAGGTAAGACAGGTGCTGATCAATCTTGTAGACAACTCCATTAAGTATGGCCGTCCTGACGGACATACCGTAGCCAGTATTTACATCATGGATGACAAACGCGTACTGATCGAAATATCAGATGATGGTATTGGTATCGCAGAAGAACATCTTCCCCGAGTATTTGAACGCTTTTACCGTACCGACAGAGCCCGTAGCCGGGATATAGGCGGTACTGGTCTGGGACTGGCGATTGTAAAACACATCGTGGAAGCACACGGTCAGACCATCAATATCCGTAGTAAACCGGAGATAGGCTCTACCTTCGGCTTTACCCTGGAATCCGGCGAATAAGCGCTAAAAACGGTATTGGAGCCTGCAGGTGAATACATTGTCCGGCAGGTCTTTCTCGTACCCTTCCAGGGAAGTAGATTCGTTTTTAACCAGGTCGTAGTACAACATCACCTTCATATTGGCATTGAAATAATGCACAAAGCCGACGCCGAGGGTATTATACCGGATGTCTGCAGGTGTCGTTCCACTATTAGCAGCGCCTATTTCCTTCCCTTTTACTTTCTTATTAGGATCGTACCAATCATATTTCACTACTATCAGGTTCATTGGATCGCCCAGGTTCTGTAAAAGATACAGATAAGCTCCGTCAAAATTCCTGATATACAGGGGGGCATTCACACCGCCACTCACTGGTATAGTACCGGGCGTTTCAGTACTCGATGCTGTCGCTGTTTGAGAACCACGCAGGTATTCCAGCCTGATCTCTGTAGCGCCTTTGTTTTCCCCGTCAGGTATCCTGAATTGAACGTCTGCTCCATAGTAATGACGAGGTGCAATCTTCCCCTGATTAGTTACCGAAGAATCGACATAATAGGCCGGCTTACCTGCGCTTTGTCCCATTTTATAAATATACCGGGTAAACTGCTCCATTCCACCGTATAGCATAGACACTGCTCCTGACAAGCGCCAGTTCCTGCTGTTCAGTTTAATGGGTTTTACTGCTACACGGGTAATAAAGTCTTTATGGCTGTCGAAATCGCTGGTAGCTGTCAGGCCCTGTCCGTTAAACAGGCCTGCATCTATTTTCAGGAACTTTAAAGGATGATTGGAACGGCGGGGTTCAAAAGAGACCATAGCGCCTATATCACGCTCCGTCTTCATCAGGATCTGCGACATGCGTCCACGTTCCGGTGTTTCACGATCGCCTGAAGATAAATTGACCTCATAACTGATCGGACGGGCGAACATCCCCGCGGTCAGGGAAAAGACATCCCACTTATTCTCGAAAATGCGGCCGAAGAAGTCACGGATAAATACCCCTCTTTCCGTACCGTCAAATTGAAAGGCAAACTGTACTACCGGCATATGTGCTTCGTCATACCGGGCATAATCGAGACGAAAGCGGCCACGGCGCAAAGTGAACCTGTTATCCACTTCCGACGGGAAATCGCCACCGGCATAACTTTTTATGCCTTTTGATGACGCATACTGAAACTGAGGCTGAATATAACCGCTGAAACGCACAGCGTCGTATTTCTGATACAATGAAAACATACCCTTCCCTACACTGGTAGTGGTATCTATCATATCCATCAGAAACTGTGCTTTGGCAATACCGGAAAATAACAAAGGCAAGCAAATGATTGCCATATGTTTAAATCGCATTCAGGAAATTTTGCGCAAAACAACGGAAAAAGAATGATAACAAAAAGATAACAGTCTAAAACTGTAGATAAATAGGCATCATTGGTTGAGAAGACTTCACCTGTACCAATAACCAGATGAACACCACCATGACTACGACGCTACCCGCTACCGGAACACGGGACAAAGCATGCTCTGTGAACTGTTCCGCACGTTTCGGAAGGAAATGCAGGACAAAGCCCAACAGCATTACCCAGAATACCGCCGTATAACCATTATACAGTTCCAGCCATACTCCAGGCTGGAAGTCGTATACCACCTGGTGCAACAGCGCCCATGAGTCCTGGAAAGTAGTGGCCTTAAAGAACACCCAGCAGAAACATACAAAATGGAAAGTAAGCAGAATACCTCCTATTTTCAGTAATGTGCCTGCCCAGCCGCTTACGCCACCTCCACGTTTCTTTAGCCAGTCCAGCCTTACTTTATCTACCGCCAGCGCACTTCCATGCATAGCGCCCCAGAAGATGAAATTCCAGCTGGCGCCGTGCCAGAAACCACCTATCAGCATGGTCAGCCCCAGGTTGATGTACTGGCGCACCTTGCCTTTACGGTTACCACCCAATGGGATGTACAGGTAATCTCTCAACCAGGAAGAGAGTGAAATATGCCAGCGGCGCCAGAATTCTGTGATACTGAAGCTCTGGTAAGGAGAATCAAAGTTTGGCGGAATCTTGAAACCGGTCCACCGGGCTATACCCAGTGCCATATCAGAATAACCGGAGAAGTCGCAGTAAATGATCAGGGCATAGCCGTACACTCCCAACAGGCATTCCAGCCCGGTGTGTTTGGACGGATCATCAAAAATATACTGAACGAAGTTCTGGTTAATGAAGTCAGAGATCACCACTTTCTTGAACAACCCTCCTATGATCAGGTACATGCCTTTACCAATATCTTCGGAATCGAGCACATAAGGCTGTGAGATCTGCGGAATGAAGTCAGCTGCCCTCACAATAGGCCCCATCATCAGCTTCGGAAAGAAAGACAGGAAGAACAGGTAGTCCATAAAATTGTCTACCGGCTTTATTTCCCGCCTGTACACGTCAATGGTATAGCTGAGGTTCTCGAAAGTATAAAATGAAATTCCTATAGGCAGGAGCAGTTTCAACGGCTCTACCTTACCCAGGTGCAGGTCATTGATGATACCGATGAAGAAGTCGGTGTATTTGAAGAAGAACAGCAATCCCAGGTTGAGAATAATACTGATGATCAGCAATCCTTTCTGTTGCCGCTTACTCTCCGAATCATAGATGTACCTGGACAGGTTAAAATCGACGATAGCCGAAAGAATAACCAATCCCACATACATACCGCAGGCCTTATAGAAAAAGTAAAGTGAGAAGATGGTAAATACCCATACCCTGCCCTCCTTACTCCGGCCCACAGCCAGATAGCATAACAGGAAGAAGGCAAAGAAATAAAAGAAAAAAGCGCTGTTGAACAGTATAGGATCATCTTTCTGGTATAGTAAGATCTCCAGCAGCTTATTCACGTCAATCATTCAGCTTGATTTTTATGGGTCTTTTCTACTTTTAAAAATTTATCATAGCTATTACGCAATGCCTCATACAACAGTTTTCCCTGCAACTGATAACCTCTTGCATTGAAATGGATATGATCTCCGGACCATCCACTGGCAAAGTTTTTTGCCATGGCCTTATTCACTCCATTAAAATTCCAGCAGGCTATCCCATTTTCCCGGCAGTAACTCATGATCTGCTGGGTGACAACAGCTATGTAAGGATTAGGATAATATGCTGTACGGTAATAGGTTTTGTATTTCTTCCCCACTTTTCTTCTGTACGGCCGTTTGCTCACACGCTTACACTCGGGCGGCGTTGTCAGCACGATAGACGCCTTAGGCTGATACCTCCTGATCATCTTCACTGCCTCGTCGATCTGCTCACGGAATGCCGATGCGCTCAGACTGCCATATGCTTCATTAGTACCAAGAGAAATGATCACCAGTTGTGGTTGCATCACTTCCATTTCTGCTATCAATGTGCTGTTGTTCTCATTATAATGCTGGTACATGGCCCCATTGATACCTACAGCGCTGTAAAGGATCCCATTTTCTCCGTTTTGCAGCAGCGCTCCATAAAACCGGAAAGGCTGTGCATTCTGCCTGTCCCATCTTACCTGGAAGGTCTGAACAGGCGCTGCAAACGTCAGCGATGCTTTTCTTAGGGTAGTGGCGCCACCTTCGAAGGGAGCGGTAGAAATATCCACTCCGGCTCCCGGCACGCTAATGGTAGAATCGTCAGTACCCGGATCATAGAATAATTCTGCCTGACGCACATTGTTATCCATCCGCTCATCGTCCTGCCGGCCATTGAATGCCAGTGTGGGCGCATCATTCCTGGAAGTGAGCACTATTGCACCCGGTCCCAGTACGTCCGTAGATTTATTCCTGTCAATGATCCTATCTGCATCCCATCTGCTGGTACTGTTCCAGCGATAGTCTGAAGGCCCATTCGTATTAGCGAGATTATAGGGGAATACCCATCCTCTGCCGGCGCTTCCAAAATCCTGTTGCAGGAAGAAGGCTGTAGTGAATGGAAAAAAACCCGCCTGTATATGAGAATCTCCCAGATGTAAAACGGATATAACATTACTATCAGACTTACGCAGCGCAGCAAAGAAACGGTACAATGCTGTATCCTGTGCTATGCCGTTGTTTTGCCCCACAGCCATACTGCTGATGGTGGTCAATACTCCCGTAAATAAACTGATAATTACTTTCTTACTCGTGTTCCAACTGCTTATATTCATCCATCATCGCTTTATACAGCAGCGCTCCCACCCTGGCCGCTCCCTGTCTGTTAAAATGAGTGTAGTCCTTATTTGCCAGCACCGGATCTCCCTCTACCCAACGGATCATGGAGTTCTCTCCACCCATGGCAGCATACAGGTTCCAGTAAGCTGCGCCATGTTCTTTGGCCAGTTCATGCTGTACCTTCAGCAATGCGGTCACACCTGGTGCGGTGACATAATTCCCACTTTTTTTGTATGATTTATCGGCTGTACTTATTACGAGGAATGAAGCATTTGGCAGGTCATTACGGAGGGAGTCCAGCACTTTCTTCATTGGACTTCCATACCATTTATAGTCGGTCAGTTCGGGCTTCCACAACACATTTGCGCCATAATGCAATACGATCAGGTCATAGGGATGTTCAGACTGCATCTGCTGCAACAGCTGGCCAGACAGCTTACCGAGCTCAATTCCGCTGATACCGCGGAATGAATAGTTATCTACATATACGCCACTGTCTCCTTCAAAACACACACCGTAAAATGGCGCTGCGGTACCACCAGCCCACTTGATCATGACCTGCTGAGCAGAGTCCATCTGAAGGGACAGCTTATTAACAGCGCGATTACCGGAAAGCGCATATGCTTTATTATTTACAGAAATATTGCCGGAAGAAACAGGACCATACAGCACACTCACTCCTGTAAACCTGCTCAGGCCACGTTTTTTAACAGGCATATACTTGATCCAGCTGGACTCGCCCGGTACAAAAGTGTGACCGGAGATACCCAGATAAAGATTGGAAGGCGGTAATTGCTTATAGCTATAATCTTTCCAGTCTTTAGAAAAAGTATGTGTGATAGTAGTCCGGAATCCGGCCACTACAGAGGTAACAGGCACAAACCCCACGCCTTCTCCGCCAAAGAGATGCTGCAGGCTATCCCGCAGATCTTCGGTGATCAGGTCTCCTTCTATCATGGAGTCGCCAAAGTAGGCGATACGTACTTTCTTTCTTTTCCTCGCTTTCAACTCATCGAGCGCCAGGAGGAAGTGCTGCAGACCTGCCCTTACAGTGGTGTCAGCCCCTAGCGGAGGGAGGTAATTGATAATCCCTGTATAAGTAGCAAAATTGTGTAAGTGATCAGGGTCTGGTATTACCGGCATCTCTGCTCCCAGGGAATCAACGGCAGCTGTATTGGTAGTATCTTCTGGTAAATCAGCTGCGATCAGGGCGCTGTCAGTACCAATATCTTCAGGGGCATCTTTTCTTACATCAGCTAAAAGATCAAGGGGACGGGTTGTAAAATCATTGAACGAGAAGCTGTTTTTTACCAGTGACAATGCCACCAGGCATATTAAAGTCCCCGCGATAATGTAAAAGGGATAGGCAGATTTGTTTTTGCCGGACATAAATGCTGAATCTGATTTGTTCGTATAAAACTACAGACTATAAATTAACCTCCGGTATATGCCATTTGCTCATCCAGTTTGTATAATTTATAGCGATTAATCATGCTGGTTACTCTTTTCACCCATTCATGTCCTGCAGAGGAATACCCGGCAGTGTTCATGTGTTTGAGCCAGAGTTTGTATTCAACGTTTCCCTTCATTTTAGGGAACCATTTTTTGCGGGTTACCATGTTGGCAAAGTAGTTAAATGAAGCCTCTGCGTTGGCGAACTCTTTATACCGTGAGCGATAGGCTACTCCTTTTTTCTTGTGGAGACTATTACGTCCCACAATTCCAAAATGGTTATACAACAATTTTGCATTCTTACTCGTCCCCATCCCCGATTCCAGCATCGCAATTCCCAATATTACACTTGCAGGGATACCTTTCTCATTCATGATGCGCATAGCAACCGGCTTGTATTTATTCACATAGTTAGTGGCGTAACGTTGTGAAAAAGCGGTACTACTGATAAGCAAAAGTATACCCAGCAAAGCACAAAACCATCTCCCGCGAAACATTTTCTTAGATGTCATGGCAGAATGTTTTTTTGTACCGGCAATATAGTTGAAATAATTGTACAATATGACTATAACTTATTAAAATTTACTAATCTATTCCTTCTTTAATTCCTGTTAATTATATGCGTTCCTTAGTTTGCACCAATCCCCCTTGACACCGTTTTTTGCAGCATCAAGGGGGATTCAGTTTTATTTTGCCACCCATTTAAACAAAGTCCGTGCCAATCTATTTCACCAGACCGATCTTCAGCTCATTCAGCTGAGCCTGATCGATGGCGCTAGGCGCGTCCAGCATGACGTCGCGGCCGGAATTGTTCTTAGGGAAGGCGATAAAATCACGGATTGTTTCACTACCACCCAGCAGCGAGCAGAGGCGGTCGAAGCCAAAGGCGATGCCTCCGTGCGGAGGTGCTCCATATTCGAAAGCGCCCAGCAGGAAACCGAATTTGTGATTGGCCTCTTCCGGAGTCATACCCAGCGCAGCAAACATTTTCTCCTGCAGGTCGCGCTGGAAAATACGGATGGATCCACCACCTACTTCTGTACCATTCAGCACTATATCGTATGCATTTGCCTTGATGTCTGCATATTTGGACAGATCAGCCATCCAGCTGATATGTTCCGGTTTGGGTGAAGTAAACGGATGGTGACGGGCTACCCAACGGTTTTCATCCTCGGCATACTCAAATAGCGGGAAGTCGATCACCCACAATGGTTTAAATACATTCTTATCTCTCAGGCCCAGACGCTCACCCATTTCCAGGCGTAACTCACTCATTGCCTTACGGGTACGCTCTTCCTTACCTGCCAGCACCAGGATCAGGTCGCCCGGTTGTGCCTGGCATTTTTCGGCCCAGCCTTTCAGTTTCTCTTCATCAAAGAACTTATCAACAGAGCTTTTTATTGTTCCATCAGTATTATATCTGGCGTAAATCAGACCGCTCATACCTATCTGCGGACGTTTTACCCAGTCAGTCAGCTCATCCAGCTGCTTACGGGTATAATCAGCACAGCCTTTCGCACAGATAGCCACCACCAGCTCAGCCTCGTCAAATACTTTAAAGTTGTTCCCCTTAACTGTATCATTCAGGTTTACCAGTTTCATTTCAAAGCGGATATCCGGCTTATCATTGCCATAGAACTCCATCGCGTCATCCCAGGTCATACGAGGGAAATTGCCATCGAAAGTGATGCCCTTGATCTCCCGGAAGATATGTTTCAGCATATCCTCGAAGGTGTTGAGGATATCTTCCTGCTCTACAAAGCTCATTTCACAGTCTATCTGGGTAAATTCCGGCTGGCGGTCAGCGCGGAGGTCCTCGTCACGGAAGCATTTTACGATCTGGTAATACCTGTCGTAACCACTCACCATGAGCAACTGTTTGAAAGTCTGCGGAGACTGAGGCAGCGCATAGAACTCATTGGCATTCATACGGCTGGGCACCACGAAGTCACGGGCGCCTTCGGGAGTGGACTTAATGAGAAACGGTGTTTCTATATCCATAAAGCCCCTGCTATCCAGGTAGTTACGGGCAGCCCGGTTTACGCGGTAGCGCAGTTCCAGGTTCTGCTTCACGATATTACGGCGCAGGTCGAGATAGCGGTATTTCATACGCAGCTCATCACCACCATCAGTATCGTCCTGAATGGTGAAAGGAGGCGTTTTGGCGCTGTTTAATATGGTAAACTCCCCAACAGTGATCTCAATGTCACCAGTAGGGATATTGGGGTTCTTATTGGAACGTTCTGTTACAGTACCGGATACCTGTATAACGAACTCACGGCCCAGCGGCTGATTATCCAGCTGCTGATTCAAAGACTCTCCAAACAGGAGTTGCGTAACACCATAACGGTCACGTAGATCCACGAATGTGATACTTCCGAATTTCCTGACTGCCTGGATCCAGCCAGACAATGATACCTGTGTGCCTTTATGCTCCAGTCGTAGTTCGCCGCAAGTGTGCGTTCTGTACATATACTTATATTATAAAGTTCAACCTTTGTGTTCTCCGGGGTCAAGGCCCAAACGGTCGGCAAAGATACATTTTGCCGCCTGCATTTCTACCCCCTGTACCTGTTAAAAAAGCGTTTAATATCTGTATCTGCCTGCAGTGGCTCGTTTCGAAGAACGTGAGCGACAAATTCGGCCGCCATGGCGGGAGCCAGAGAAGTGCCTTTGGTCCCCAACCCGTTAAAGATGCCCAGAGAGGGGTATTGAGGGTGTAATCCCATTATCGGACGACGGTCCGTACCCGAAGGCCGTACAGCTGCCAGCTGGTCCAATACCTGGTAAGGAACCTTCAATAGCTGCTGCAGGCCCTTTTCCAGCACCTCCCGTTTTTCCTCCGTAGGAGCTTCATCGGGATAATCCCAGGCAAATGTAGCCCCTACCCAGTAGGTATCCGGACCCTGTGGCACAAGTGATACGCTCCTTTTTACAATATCCGGAGTGGAGAAACCGGGGATCTGTACCTGTAGTACCTCCCCTTTATTTAAAAGGAATGGGATATAATTAAACCAGGGGTTATTCACAATGGCGGCGCCTTCGCAAAAGATCAGGTAACGGGCGCTGATATCGGCATATCTGACGCCTTCGGGGCCGATGTCAAGACCGGACAATTCCAGTCGCTCCTCCCGCAGGCTGTTATGACTCTTCAGATAATTTCTCCAGGCAGGCAGGAGGTTGTGTAACAATACTGTAGCGCCTTTTACAATAGCCGCACCATGGGGCTGGTCCAGCCATTGCCCATAGGCACTCACCTTCTCTTCCGAGGGGTCTTCCATATAGGATAATCCCGTGGTACGCGCCACAAAGGCCCCCTTCAACTGCTCAGAGGGCAATACATTATAGATATCCCTGGGCTTGAATACCGGCACTCCGAGCAACTGTTCCAGCCCCTGGTATACCTGCACAGCCACAGGATAGATCTGGTCATATTGCCAGGCTACCGTAAAGCGGCGGCCGGAAACAGGGTTGATCACTCCTGCCGCTATACGTGACGCGCTATTGGGCTTATATTCATCCATGACCAGCACAGACTGCCCTGCCTGCATCAAAGTGTAACTTAACACGGTACCTGCAATGCCCTGCCCTATGATCAAAAAGTCTACTTTCATTTGGGCTGCAAAATACGATAGAAAGCATTCTGCAGCTACCTATTCCGCTTTAAGACTCTTTACAGGATTCGCCAATGCGGCTCTTACAGACTGGAAACTGATCGTGATCAATGATATCATTACAGCGGCAATACCTGCCAGCAGGAATATCCACCAATGAATACTCACGCGGTAAGCATATTGCTGCAACCAGGAAGACATCGCCCACCATGCAAGCGGGAAAGCCACTGCACAGGAGATAATCACCAGTTGCAGGAAATCTCTGGACAATAAGCCGGTTATCCCCGCTACACTGGCGCCCAATACTTTTCGGATACCGATCTCCTTTGTTCTGCGTTCCGCTGTATAAGCTGCCAGCCCAAATAACCCGAGACAGGAAATGATGATGGCAAGTCCTGCAAATACCCTTGATAACCTGTTCACCAACATCTCTGCCTGGAACATATCATTAAACTGGTCATCAACAAAAGTATATTCAAACGGATAGCCGGGGTTCGCTTTGGTAATTACTTTTTCGATAGCAGCTACAGCCTTTACAGGATCAGCAGTCCCCTTTAAACGCAGGTACATAATGTTCCCGAACTGCGTAAGATTATAGAACATCACAGGATCCGGTGAAGCATACATATCACCGTACACATAGTCTTTCACTACCCCTACAACTGTCAGGAAAAGTGTCGGACCATTGGTGGGCGCCTCAATCTTTTTCCCCAACGCACTTCCTGCCCCCATCATTTTGGCCAGGGAAGACGTGATAATAACGCTCTGTGAATCTGTATTAGCCGCGTTGAAATCCCTACCCTCCATCAACTGCATTCCCATAGTAGGAATAAACCCGGAACTTGCCAGTCTTGTAGAGATCAGTATATCACTATTCTCCGGTTTGCCCTGCCATTTCAATGAACTGGTGTTATTACCACCATAAATAGTTGGATGATCAGATAAGGCTACATTTTCCACCATTCCCGTATTTAACAGGTCCTGCCTGATAGCGCTGAAATTATTCAGCATGTTTGCTTTCAGATCTATACTCAATAAATGTTCTTTATTAAACCCCAGGTCCCTGCTTTTTACATGTTGTATCTGTTGATAGATGATCGCGGTACAAATGATCAGCATAATAGATATGGAGAACTGTAGTACTACTAAGCCTTTCCGGATAAATGCGGCCCCTCCTGTTTTTGTTTTCAATCCTTTCAGCACCGCTACGGCATTAAATGAAGAGAGATATAAGGAAGGATAACTTCCGGCTACCAGTCCACAGATCAGCGTGATCACCAGCAATGCCAGTATATGTACCGGTTCCTGTAATCCCAGTGTCAGGTTCTTTCCCATCAATGCATTTGCTGCCGGCAATACCATCCAGATAACGAGCACTGCCAGTATGCAGCTAAACATAGCCATCAGCAACGCCTCTCCGATAAACTGTGCGATCAGTCCACTCTTGCCGGCCCCCATCACTTTGCGCACGCCTACTTCACGCGCCCGTTTTTCGCTACGCGCAGTAGCCAGGTTCATAAAGTTGATACAGGCTATTAAGAGAATGATCCATGCAATGAGAGAAAACATGCGGACATAAGTGATACGTCCACCAACCTGTTTCCCATTTTCAAAATTCCCGCGCAAGCGCCAGTCATTCATACTGAACAGGAACAGGTGATTAATCGCCTGGGGATTTTTCTGCTGTATAAAATTGTACAGCTTTTTATCAATTGCCGCCGGATCCGCATTAGGCTCCAGCTCTACATATGTGTAAGGCGAATTACTTAACCAATCGGATAATGATTCTTTCCGCTGCTGAAAATAGATTTGGAAAGGCAGCACCCAATCAAACTGCAGTGTCGAATTTTCAGGCAGGTCTTTCAATACGCCACTTATTACATATTCCTGCTGATTATCTACCTTGACTCTTCTGCCTACTATGTTTTTATCATCACCAAAAAACTTCTTTGCAGTCTTTTGAGTGATCACTATTGCATCCAGATCTTTAAACGCGGTCTTCGCATTTCCCTCTGCAAAGGGCAAAGTAAACATATCAAA
Organism: Chitinophaga filiformis; assembly: GCF_900102545.1. Taxonomy (GTDB): domain Bacteria; phylum Bacteroidota; class Bacteroidia; order Chitinophagales; family Chitinophagaceae; genus Chitinophaga; species Chitinophaga filiformis. The sequence goes on from NZ_FNBN01000004.1 coordinate 217,550, forward strand.
AAGTGAAGCCTCTGCATATCTGCCGCTTGCGTAAACCGACTTCTCACCTATGTTGAACAGCAACGATGGAGCAAAATCCGTCATACGACAGGTATTCGCAATACCCGGAATCTCATCTTTTACAGCCGGTCCTGCCAGTCCCGGCGTAGAGGAGAATGTACGAATACTTCCCTCGTAATTCCAGTTCGCCTGCAAAGAGTATAATCTATTTCTCTTCACATATGTGCTGTCAAAATTAACTTCGTCTTCCACCCATAAAAAGATCACACCTGCACAAACAATCCCTATAGCTAAGCCGAATATATTCAGGAAGCTGTAGGTCTTGTTTTTCCAAAGATTGCGAAGCGTCGCTTTCAGATAACTCTTAAACATCTTGTTATTTTTTATGGTTGCCTGTTCCGGTATGATATTGCAGCGCTGCAGGGATCGGCGTTGGTTCTTCCTTGCCGGGACCTAAATACATCAGGCTGGGTATCTTCGCGGCAGCATTATAAGTCATATCAAATTGATAAAAGCCCTTATCCAATGGTACGATATAAGACTGAGCGTCATCATCGTCCGCCTTTGCTTTATAATCGATCAATACCTGCTTGTTCAGTGAAAATGTAGCATCCGTCCCTGACTCTATACCGAAAATATAGTACCCCGGTTCTTTTAGTTCTATAAAGCCAGTAACCTTTCCATTCAGTGTATCCAAACCACCCGGTAATACCTTCTTTGGCTTATCTATTCCATGCCACATCTCTCCTGCAACAAAAGTTCCTTTCTTTGTTTGTGCATATCCATCTCTTGCGGTGAATACTTTCACAGTCAGTTGCACAGGCACGGTAATTTTCGTCTCCCCTGCTGTCAACTTCGGTGATGCAGCCGTAGGTTCCGTTCCGTCTGTTGTATAATGCACATCCAGATGCTCTTCAGGGAAACAATACAGGCTAAATGGTTTGTCTTTCAGGATAATACCCGACATTGGATGATAGTTGAGTTCCTTGGTCATGTAACCGTTATATGTATACTTTAATCCATCGTACACCGTTTTAAAGATCATAGAATTATGCGTTTCTCCACTATAAACCAAAGTCTTCCAATGCAACGCTGCAGGCGCCTTTGCATGGAAGATGGAATCCATGTCTTTGATGCCCATTCCCTTCAGTGCCTGACCCTCTCTTCCTGTGAACAATAACGTTCTCTCCGGATTAGGCAAGGATGGTAAACTGTCTCCTGCCATTTTCATCAGGAAACCATTCCCCCACCAGAAAGCAGGATCTGCCAGCAAGTAAGACTGGAATAAGGTCGGCTCTTTAAAAAAGGTATAGAGCCCAAATACACCTCCCAGCGAGCCTCCATAGTATGTTCTAAATCCTTTAGTGGGATATTTCTTTTCTATGTAAGGGATCAGCTCAGTTTTCAGGAATGACAGAAAATCGTCTGCTCCACCGGTTAACTTATTATCCGGAATCTTGTAAGGTGTAAAGTCTCTTACTCGATAGTTGTCTTTGTTTACATAAGTGTTCGGCAGGCTCACAATAATGTTCGGCGGCATGAACTGGATCTGGGCGAAGCGCTGCAATTGCGCTACTATCTTTGTATTCCACTCCCCATCCGTCACATAGGTCACTTCAAATCTTTCTCCCGGTTTGTAGTTATCGGGCATCACTACTTCAATCTTCCTTTGTTCTTTCAGTACATTGGAGTAGATAGAATCCCTGACAATCTCCTGTGCAGAGGCAGTCAAAAATGAAAGGACGAGAAATGCGGTAATAATATGTTTCATAGATGGATGCAATTTGGAGTAAACAGATAACGGATTAAATGTACTAATTACTGTCCGTATTTGTAACTCGTGCAATTATGATCCTAAAAGAATGCCACGTCAACACATTATTGGTTATCAATCATTTAATAGGAATCCCGGGAATATGAGTGTCCGGTTTTGATACAGGGATGTCCGGTTTCAGAAAAGAAAAATGCGGATGGTATCCCACCCGCATTTCCTTATCGATTGTAAGAATTACCCTACTCCACTACCTTCACCCTTATTCCCTCACTATGCGCGCTAAACTCAGGCGCATACATACACTGTGCAGTAGTGATACCATTACTGAAATTACCCTGATGTGTCACGAACAAAGTATACTCAAACACATAGGTTCCTTTCCTCAAACTACTAAAGAAGAAATTAGTGCTCGCATCCTTTGTGCTTTCATAATAACTCACCCCGTTCTGCCACTTACATTCACTGATCACATTCAGCGGCTCGAAACAGGCAGCGCGCATGTCCTTCAGGTGAATATATTCCATATCACGGTCTGATTTCATCACGATACGCACTTTCACCTTATCACCCACTTTAAGGCTGTTTCCATCTTCAATAGCAGTCAATACTGGGCCATTGCTCGTATTCCTTTCGATGAACAATTGTTTCTCCAGTTTCAGCGGTGTCTCTGCCGGTGTGATCTTATCCAGCTGCTCGAAATACTGCCAATACACAGCGCCCCAGGACGGCTGACCTTTACTGCCTTTCACTGTTACTGCAATGTTACCCATTGCAGGTTTCACTTCACTGGTATTGAAACGCTTTTTAAAGTAACCGGTACCAGCTTCTGTTTTCTCCTGTGCACTGCTTACGGTCACACTACCTGCTTTGATATCTATTTCCGGTGTAGCTGCTAGCCAGTTGCTACCGCCCAGCAGCATTGCATAACATGCATCAGCTGTCGCTTTGGTAGTATTCCAGTTATTGGTCTGTTTATTCTTCAGCAACCATGTTTTCATATCACCAACAGCTGTAGTATCGTTGGTCACCTCTTTGAAAGCAGCGATCAGCATTGCCTGCGATTCTACAGGCGCCTGATACCACCAGTAACCGCCGCGCAGCTCTTTCCAGCTCATTCCCATTTCCTCATTGATAGTAGCGCGTTCTTTTAGGGAGTTGATAATCTCAGTAGCGGTCTTAACATCTCCTCCTTTCTTCAGTACGATAGCCAGCATTGCCTGTGGATATACATCCATTTTCATCCAGTATTTCTTACACTGTGTCAGATAATACTGATAGGCTTCGCGATATGCCGCGGGAATCTCTTCACCTTTAAACAGACTGCGTGTATACAGATAATGTGTTTCAATATACCCGATCTGCTGAGCGTTCATATCTGCCTTATTCTGTTTCAGCCTGTGGTAAGTTTCATCAATCGCTTTATCAAGATATCCAAGCCCCTTGGCGATCATATTTCCGGCTTCGCCTTCATTCCTCAATGCCCCAACTTCACGTAAACGACCGAAACCTGCGATGATGTATTGTGTGATGTAACGATCTTCCCACATGCCATTAAACCATGGGAAAGCACCATTGCCCATCTGACGTTCCACCAGCTGATTCACCGCCCTTTGTTGTTCGCTGCTCATACGCTGCAGATCAAACAACAAGGCTATACGCTTCTTCTGTTCAGATTCATTTTTCGCTTCCAGTACCCATGGAGTTTCCTGCAACAGTACCGCTTTCAGTTCCTCATTCTTCTGCAGATTACTCTGTAAAGCAGATGTATCTGTAGTACGCCATTTCTCAAAGATGTTCTTCACACCTGGTAATGCATTAGCAATGTAAGCTGCCAGTGTATTTGCATAGAATCTATTAAAGATCTGTTCAGAACATTCATACGGATACTCCATCAGGTAAGGCAGTGCCTGCACTGCGTACCAGGCCGGATTACCAGAGAACTCCAATGTGAAGGAATGCTGTTGTAAAGTCTCAGACTCTTCACTCTTTAATAACTTAGGCATGGTGAATGTACGGGTACCATCACCGCGCATAGACAATGGTAATGTCTCAGTCACCAACGTATTGTTGGTCAATACCGGCAATGCATTTTCTTCACCATCACTATAGATGCCTGATTGCGCTACAACACGGTATACCAGTGAGCTGTTGAAGTTGAACGGGATCTGTACAGGGAAGCTTACCGCTGTGCTCTGTCCCTTCTCTACAGTAAAATGCTGTACCGGGAACAGGTTCTGGAACCATCCATCCACTGGCTGCATAGTCTTTGCGTCCAGCAGTTCCAATCTTGCTTCTCCTTTCAGTGTACTGTCTGCCAGGTTGCTGATCTTTGCAGAGAACTCCATCCTGTCACCTTCACGCATGAAACGTGGCGCATTCGGCTGTACCATCAGTGGTTTCTGTGTTACAATACTGGCTTCTGCCATACCGAATGCAGCATCTTTTGTATGTGCGAGCGATAGGAAGCGCCAACGGGTCAATGCTTCCGGTACTGTAAAGTCGAAGCTGATATTGCCGTCCTTGTCTGTATGCAGTTCAGGCAGGAAGAAGGCTGTTTCATTGAAGTTTTTACGCGGTTGAATTTCAGATGGTTTAGAAGCTGCACCTCCTACTGCAGCAGACGCTGAGTCAACAACAGCTGCATCATTTGCAACAGCATACCCCAGTTCCTTCTGCTCCCTTTTTATACCAAGTGCAGTAACAACTACATCATTTAGGGCAGCCGGTGCCGGCATAGCTTTCGCCATCGCAGATTCAGCCATTATTCCCGGAGCTCTTCCAGCCACTGCACCATACAACCTGCGTCTCATTCCTTCTGAATACCCCACGATGCTCACCTCCTTATCATCCAGCAACACATACGCACCTGTCAGGTACCAGCCAAACCAATTCAGATTATCATATGCGAAAGATGGCAGCTTCGGCCTTTCCTTACGGGTAATACCATCGCGAACCATAGCCATTGTCTCCTTAAAGTTGTCCGCGGCAACCCAGAAACGGAAAGCATCCAGCTGCGGCAATACTGAAGGCACAGACCAGTCTTGTCTGCGGAATTCATCGAGGGAAGCATCAAACATGGAAGCTACCATTTCAGCAGCTACCTGCTCTCCTTTATATCCCTTGATCTTTACCTGCCATTTCTCTTTTTCACCGGGTAATAATTTATCACGATGAGATGCGATTGTTACATCCAGTTGCTTATTAGACCAGGGCACATTTACAGTTTCTGCCAGTGTATATACCCTGTTATCTTTTACAAAAGCATACTGGAATACAGCATTGCCCCTATCAGATTCCAACGCTGTATAATCCCTGTTTTCAATCGTTCCGTTGATATTAAAACTGCTGAAAGTCTCTTTGTTCTCCGACTGCGTTAACAATTGCAGTACGTGTACATCCGTCGCCGAAGAACCTATGCGGATCTGTTTCTTTTCTCCCGGCTCTACAGGCTTTGCATCCGCATATTTCCATACATATACAGGATAAGACAATTTCTTCGCCGACAGATCCACTACTTCAAACACCTGTTTCTGCACTACTTCTTCGCCATATTTATCCTTAGTGCTGGCTTTCAGTTCATACCATCCTGCAGACAGTTTTTCTTTCGCCAGATGGATATTACCTTTTTCACTGGTAGTAACAGATTGTGTCAGTACCGGCTGTTCCCTTTTCCAGCTCTCATGGTTATCTTCATCATTGTAAATATCATGCGGGAATGCCTTTTCATACTCCGCCTGCGGTATTACAAACTGGTCAGGCTTAGACCAGTATCTGCTGCGTAATAAACGTGCAGGCGGTTTAACAGGACTTACACTCACCGCTACTTCCGCAGCTTCAAATGAGCCATTAAGATTCTGTGTGATGATCTTAACAGAATCCAGGTCTTTCTGTAATACAGTACCCGGCAGATTTACTTTTATTTCCAATGCCTGGTAACCGGCACTTACTATCTGATCACCGCTATGTGTCTCTCCATTGATATCAGTAACAGTAGCAGCAACAGCATATGAGAATACGGGCTTCAATGACGCTGGTACTTTGAGATCAGGCAGAGCAGGGAAAGTAATACTGAAAGTACCATCCGCAGCGGTCTTCACTTCTCCGTGAACGATCTCGCGGGATTCACTCTGGAATGGCATTCTCCACATCAGCCATGGATAAGGAAAACGCGCTCTCCTTGTTACGCGATATTGTACCTGTGCACCGTCTATGTTGTTACCAGCATATGCCAATGCTTTACCGGTCACTTTTACTGAATCATTCACGCGGTAAGTACCCTTCACTGGTTCAAATTCCACATAGAATTTCGGACGCTTATACTCTTCCACCTGGAAAGCAGTATATGCGATGCCACCGGTTTCCTGCAGGTGGAATTCACCATTCAGACGTCCTGTGGGCAGTGTGAACTTGCCTGAGTAAGCACCATATTCATTGGTTGTTACTTTAAGTGTATCTACCAGCTCTCCGTTCACGTCATACAACTCTACCTTTGTCTGCAGCCCCGGCATCACTTTGCTCTTTGCACCACCGGGATTAGCAGTCAGCGCAATTCCTTTAAAATAGAGCGTCTGACCCGGACGGTAAATAGCCCTGTCTGTGAAAATAAAGCTGTTATGCTGGTCTTTTAACTCGCTCGACTGTTGCTGATACTTATAGTTGTATACGTACTTAAAATCGTCTATAAACAGCTCATCTTCGCCATTCTTCCATTCCAGTCTTACATTCTGACGTTTGTTATCCCATTTTACGTCTATAATGCCGTCTTTATTGGCGGTATAAGTCTGCAACTGTTTTAACTTACTCGTCCTTCCACTTTCACTGTACCCCCAGACTGTCAGCTTTGCATCCGGCAGCGGCTGGCCTGTTTGTCTGTGTAATGCATAATACCTGCTGGTGATATCGTCTTCATTGTATTCGCGAAGTATATAACTGATGTTCGACACATGGATAAACTGCATGGCCAACAGATTCTCATTCAAACCAAAATCCTTGTTCACACTGGCCAACAGCATATATATACCCATCGGCAAGGCATCTATTTTTATCTCAGCAGCATGCTCCCTGAAATCTGTTGATCCTGTCAGTGCTTGTTCCCATGCTTTCAATGCCTGCTTACCTACGATTGAACGCCAGTATTTATTGGTCGTATCCCGGTAATCTTCCTGCGCTTCACGCAACGAATTACGGAATGCCTCATCTATGCGTACTACTCTTAAATAGATCTTATCGGTATTACGATAGCTCACCAGTGTTCGGAAAGGCATTCCCGGCAGATTAACCAATTCAGTTTCCAGCCTGAGTGCTTTCCCTTTGATGCCCTGTAGCAGATCAAAACAGTTTGCTCCTCCCACGGACGCAGGGGCCAATGCTATCGCCTTTTCACAAATTGTTTTCGCCAGTTGCATCGCCGCCGAAGGAGTCATGCCTTCAGCCACAGTAGCTTCTTTCTTACTGCCTTCATTAAAGTAATAATAGGCCAGCTGAGACATCACCTGCGTCACTTCTTTTTCCCCTTCATAAGCCTTCTCCTGGGCCTTCAGCAGCTTTACATACAAAGCTTCCTTATCAGGCATCACCGCTACCTGATTCATATAAGTTGTTCTTTCCAGGTCGAGATCCAGCAGCGCAGCCTTGTCATTCGCATGGAAACGCATCAGGTCCTGCAGCAGCAACAAAGCCTTATATTGAAGGGAGGCCGAATCTGTAGTAGCAAACTTATGTTGCATAAAAACATCCGCGGTAGCGAAAGCCGCAGGATCTGTTAGCTCAAACTGATTCTCCGGACTGGTGATCTGGCTTTCCCCTGACTTATAGTAATCCAGGGCACGGTGTGCGACGAGATCATATAATGTAGGTCGCAGTTTACGACCATTTCCTTTGGCTACTTCCAGGATATCCCCGTATTTGCTGATATCCACCTTCTTCAGCGCAGGCACATCCTGTAAAGAGGCTTCATAAGCAGCAGTTATCTCTCTGTGAAGCCGCGCTTCACTCCAGCTGGAAACATCCGTCGAGGTGTCGCCTTTAATGTCTGTACGCTCGTATAATTGAAACCTGTTATTCTCCAGGTACCGCTGCAGGGTCTCACCCTGCAGACTTTTCATAATGGCCCGGGCAGTCGGCGAAAAGGTCTGCGTCTTCCAGTTCGCATTCCTGTCCTTTTCATTCTTCTCCTCCTCCAGGTTAGCCACATATTTAATGCGGTAGATATAGGTCTTCAGTAACTGTACCTCGTTCTGCTGCTTTGCAGCATTCTCCGAGATCACATCCAGTTCCAGCAAAGCCGATCTGAGCAGGCCTTTCCCGTCTAATTCCTGTACCTTCTTCCAGTGGGTGTCATAGTTAAATTGGGCCATAACAGTTTTACAGCTTAAAATTGAAAAAATAAAAACGGCTACGATAAGACGCATATGGGATAGCATTTGATATTTCATTTATCTCCGGAATAGGATGCGAAAAAAGTTCCTATTCCACAGGGTTTTGGTATAAAAGTCAACAAAATACGGTCGGGGGCAAAAAAAATCCTCCCAGGGATGCACCCGTGGGAGGACAATATATTACATAATCTATTGATTATTACGCTTTCACAGTTTTCAGCACCTCTGCCATTGTCTTACCAATGTTAGCAGGGCTTTCTACTACGTGAACACCACATTCCGCCATGATCTTCATCTTGGCAGCAGCTGTATCATCAGCACCACCGATGATAGCACCAGCGTGACCCATACGACGGCCCGGAGGAGCAGTCTGGCCCGCGATGAAACCAACTACTGGCTTGGTACCGTGTTTCTTAATCCATTGTGCAGCCTCAGCTTCCATACTACCACCGATCTCACCGATCATGATGATACCCACGGTTTCAGGATCGTTCATCAGCAGTTCAACCGCATCTTTGGTAGGGGTACCAATGATTGGGTCTCCACCGATACCGATAGCGGTAGAAACACCCAGACCAGCTTTAACTACCTGATCTGCAGCTTCATATGTTAAGGTACCGGATTTGGATACGATACCAATATTACCTTTCTTGAAAATGAAACCCGGCATGATACCTACTTTAGCTTCTTCAGCAGTGATTACACCAGGGCAGTTAGGTCCGATCAGACGGCTCTTACGGCCAACCAGGAAGTTCTTAGCCCTGATCATATCCTGAACGGGAATGCCCTCAGTGATACATACGATCAGTTCGATACCGGCTTCCGCTGCCTCCATGATTGCGTCTGCTGCGAACCCTGGTGGAACGAAAATGATAGAAACATCAGCGCCGGTAGCCTTTACAGCATCATCCACTGTATTGAAAACCGGGCGATCCAGGTGCTTGGTGCCGCCTTTTCCCGGCGTAACGCCGCCTACTACCTGCGTGCCATATTCTATCATCTGTGTGGCATGGAATGTGCCCTCTGTACCGGTAAAGCCCTGTACAATCACTTTGCTATGCTTATTAACTAAAACACTCATCGCGCTTGGTTTATTGTTTTATAATGATATCGGCAAAATTAAAGTCCTAATCCCAAATTCCAAATCAATCTTTTTTGATCTGATTCCGCCAGTTCTGGTCCTGGAACATTTCCATCTGCCTCATCTCTTTCGCATCTCTCAGGAACTCGGATGCGAAGATAAAGTCATTCAGCTTCTCATCTTTACTGAAAACGATGTCTTTATTACTTCCTTCCCACTGTTTACGCCCCTGGTACATATATACTATATGGTCTCCGCTTTCCATTACGGTATTCATATCGTGGGTATTGATCACCGTGGTAATATTATACTCCAGTGTTAATTCTTTGATAAGCTTGTCTATCAGCAGGGAAGTCTGAGGATCCAGACCGGAATTAGGCTCATCACAGAACAGGTATTTAGGGTTTAACACGATTGCACGGGCAATCCCTACCCTCTTTTTCATCCCCCCGCTGATCTCAGCCGGGTACTTTTTGGCCGCTTCCTTCAAATTCACCCTCTCCAGGCATTCCATCACACGGGTTTTCTTTTCCCTGAGGGTGCCTTTCCCGAACATATCCAGCGGAAACATCACATTCTGTTCCACCGTCATACTATCAAACAAAGCCGATCCCTGGAAAAGCATACCTATCTGCTGCCGGATCTCCTTCTTCTCATGCTCCTGCATGTTCGTAAAATCCTTTCCGTCGTACAACACCTTACCCGCATCCACCGGCATCAATCCCACCATACATTTCATCATTACCGTCTTTCCACTGCCACTGGTACCGATGATCAGGTTCACTTTTCCGGTCTCCATGACGGCAGATACATCCGGCAGAATGATCTTATCTCCAAAGCCTTTCTTAATATTAACCAATTCAATCATAAACAATTACGAATTATGAATCCGGGGCTACCAAACCGGGAATGAATCCCTCTTCGTTCGCTGTAGCAGATGGATTACTTATAACAAGAGCGCTGCCAGCAGGTAATCCATGAACAATATCAGCACACAGCTTACTACTACGGCGCTGGTGCTGGCTTTACCGATCTCTAAAGCGCCACCCTCCACATTATATCCATAGTAAGAGGGTACACTGGCAATGATGAAGGCAAATACGAACGATTTGAACAGGGCAAAAAAGATATTATATGCCCTAAACTCCTGCCTGAGGCCCTGCCAATACTGATCTGAAGATAAAATACCTCCCAGCTCACCGGCCTTTTCACCTCCCCAGATCCCCAGGAAGCCGGCAATACAGATCAGGCAGGGTATCATGATCAACGCTGCCATGATTTTGGGCATGATCAGGTATCCTTTTGTATTGATTCCCATGATCTCCTGCGCATCTATCTGTTCAGATACACGCATATTACCCAGTTCTGAAGCTATCTTGGACCCTACCACACCTGCCAGTACGATACAGGTCAGCGTAGGTGCAAATTCGAGAATAATCGTATCCCTCACCACCTGTGCAATGGTGGATTTGGGAATGAGTGGGCTTACCAGCTGATAAGCGATCTGCAGGGTGGTCACCCCTCCCATGAACAAAGAAATAATAAATACAATGCCAAACGATCCGATGCCTATATCCACACACTGCCGCATAAACTCCCGCCAGAACATCCGCATGTTTTCCGGGCGGGAAAACATGCCTTTAAGCATAAGCAGGTAGCTTCCGAAATGATGAAAGAATCTAAACTCCATAACTGGCCAAAGATAGCGAAAAATAGTCGGGACTACATAGCCCGGACGCCATCCGCTCATTTAAGACTTCTTACCAGCAACCGCTTCAGACTGCGTTCAATGATCTCACCCATTGTTTTACAACGCGAAAACACGGGGTCATCATAATACTCTGCCAGCTCATGACCCAGCTGGGATACCTTTTCCGGGAATGATACCTGGTCTGTCATGATCACATCCCTGAGATCTTTTATGCGGTGTCGCTGCGTCTTGATCCTCCGGGCTATTACCGAACGCTCCTCCTGCTGATATTGCTTCACCACTTCTGCATTCAGGTGTTTCATCGCCAGTTCCACAAAAACGCGGTTCTCCTTGAAGAACTGCGGCATATAGAGGGTCCGTTTTCCTTCATAGAATTGCTGATCAAAATCAATAGCGCGTATGCGGAACTGTACATCATCAAAGTCCTGGGTAATGTCAAAAACGAAATTATAGGAACGCATATCCCCCAGCAGACGCACAAAACAACGTTCATTGAACTTGACAAACTCCTTGGCTATACGTTTTGGGTTAAACTCAGGCCTGTTCAGGTAGTGAAGTATGAACTGATCGCCCGGCACCCCGGCAATATGCTCTTCAACCAGCGTATTGCCATCTATCAGATAGCTGATCCAGTAGGGCGACAATATATGTTCCAGCTCCAGCCCATAAATACGGGAAGCATCTGCTATCTTGACATAAAAATAATCGTACACGTCATTGTACGTGTTCCGGATCCTGATCCGGAATGGGTGGGAATTACCAAACGTACAATAATCGATACGTTCCACCTCCAGGTGCTCTTCTGCGGTCTGATCACCACCAGCTTTCAGGATGGAATAGATCCTCTTCAATCCCGCCTGTAACTGATGGTACATACTCTGCGGATAAAATACCGATTCCCATAAAGTATCCTTACCATCTTTATCATACACCGGGATGCTGTTATCAAAATAACGCAGCTCCTCGTAAGACACAGGAAGCCTCACCTCTCTCTCATACAGTTTGAGATATCCCCTGAAAGCGGGGTTCAGCGGGAAAAAAGCCTTTTTCTTGGATATGTGCTGCATACCCAAATATCAATCAAAAAATCAGGAATTAAGCATCCTGGATCTGATATTGCGGCACTTACCGTTGTTATCAGATACAGGATACTCAATTCCTGATCACTTATCTTTTCTATTATTTTCCGTCGCAGCACTTATGCTGGGCATCCACCACGGCAATGTTCACCATGTTCACAATAGAACGTACGGTGCTGCCCAACTGGAGGATGTGCACAGGTTTCTTCATACCCAGCAGCACCGGCCCGATAGCATCGAAGCCCGCTACTTCCTGGAGAAGGTTGTATGCGATATTACCTGCAGCAAGGTTAGGGAAGATCAGGGTGTTCACTTCCTGTCCCAGCAGCTCACTGAAAGGATAACTATCCTTCAGGATCTCCTGGTTGAAGGCCATAGCAGCCTGGATCTCACCGTCTACTATCAGGGTAGGATCTTTCTGTTTTACAATATCACGCGCCCTGCTTACCAGCTGTGCTTCAGGAGTTGGGCTGGACCCGAAGTTGGAGTACGACACCATCGCAATACGCGGTGTGATGTTGAATTGCCTTACCTCATTCGCCACCAGCATGGTGATCTCTGCCAGTTCTTCTGCAGTAGGATTGAAGTTTACGGTAGTATCTCCGAGGAACAGTGGTCCGCGTTTGGTATTGATGATATACATACCGGCCACGCGTTTAGCATTTGCCTCTGTACCGATCACCTGCAAAGCCGGACGGATGGTATCAGGATAGTTACGTGTCAGACCGGAGATCAGCGCATCCGCCTCTCCTGTTTCCACCATCATACAGCCAAAGTAGTTACGCTCACGCATTACCTTCTTCGCCTCATACTGGTTGAAACCTTTACGCTGGCGCTTCTTGAAGAACAGCTCTCCGAAATGGTGACGCTTATCATGCATCTCATCGCTCTTAGGATCGATGATCACGGTGTCATCCAGTTCGATACCATGTTCAGCAGCCAGGTTACGGATACGCAGTTCATTACCCAGCAGGATCGGATAGGCAATACCTTCTTCCCTCACTACCTGGGATGCTTTCAGCACTTTCAGGTTATCTGCTTCTGCAAATACCACCTTACGTGGGTCCTGACGGGCTTTGGTACCAATAACGCGGAACAGCTGGTTATCCAATCCGAGGCGTTTATTCAGTACTTCTATATATGCCTCCCAGTCGGTAATAGGCAGCTGAGCCACTCCGCTGTCCATAGCAGCACGGGCTACCGCCGGCGCCACATGACTGAGCAGGCGTGGATCCAATGGTTTTGGAATGATATATCTTGGTCCGAAGAAGAGGTTCTTTTCATTATAGGCCAGGTTCACAATATCCGGTACGGATTCCTTGGCCAGTTCCGCCAGGGCATGTACAGCCGCCAGCTTCATCTCTTCATTGATCTGGGTAGCACGTACGTCGAGCGCTCCACGGAAGATGTAAGGGAAACCCAATACATTGTTTACCTGGTTAGGATGATCGGAGCGGCCGGTAGCCATAATCACATCCGGACGGGAAGCAATGGCCAGATCATAGGCAATCTCCGGATCAGGGTTCGCCATCGCGAATACGATCGGGTTCTTTGCCATGCTCTTGATCATGTTGGGCGTTACAACGTTCCCTACTGATAATCCCACAAACACATCCGCATCTTTCAGTGCCTCTGCCAGCTCTGTCACCTTTGAAGTGGTGGCAAACTGCTTGTGCATCTCTGACAGGTTGGGACGGGTAGTATTGATCACGCCATCCTTGTCAAACATGATGATATTCTCCCGTTTTACTCCCAGGGCCACATACAGCTTTACACAGGCCATAGCTGCTGCGCCGGCGCCGTTCACGACGATATTAACCTTGTCAATCTTCTTTTTTACCAGTTCCAGGGCATTCAGCAGGGCTGCACTGGAGATGATCGCCGTACCATGCTGGTCATCGTGCATGATAGGGATCTTCAGTTCCTTCTTCAGACGCTCTTCAATCTCGAAGCACTCAGGACTTTTGATATCTTCCAGGTTGATACCGCCAAAGGTCGGTTCCATCGCTTTCACAACCTGTACAAACTCGTCTACATTCTTTGTATTCAACTCAATATCAAACACATCGATATCTGCGAATATCTTGAACAATACTGCTTTTCCCTCCATTACAGGTTTACCGGCTTCAGGGCCGATATCTCCCAGTCCCAACACGGCAGTACCGTTACTGATCACCGCTACCAGGTTACCCTTGGCGGTATATTTGTACACATTCTCTACGTCTCTGTTGATTTCCTTACAAGGTTCGGCTACTCCGGGAGAGTAAGCCAGTGAAAGGTCCCATTGTGTCTTGGTGTTCTTTGTAGGTATTACTTCGATTTTTCCAGGCCGCCCCAATGCATGGTAATCCAATGCATCCTGCTTGTTCTGTTTTCTTGCCATTTCAATAAAAGATTGTTCTTGGGCGTGCAATATACGAAGTATTAAAAGAACAGGAGCTAGCACGAAAGAGTAGGTTCACAATATTTACTTATTTTTACTGCGATTAATCTCCCTGACAAACATGATACAACGCATTCAAAGTCTTTATCTTCTATTAGCCGCAGCGGCCGGTGTAGGTACCTGGTTTATGAACATATGGAAAGCTGTATTAAGCGACGGAACCCTCACTTATTTTAAAGCGCAGTCCAGCTTCCTGGTATTTGTAGTCTATATGCTGATCGTAGCACTGGCGCTCTTCTGCATATTCCTGTTCAAGAACCGCAAGCTGCAGTTCCGCCTGACCGTATTAAACATCTTCCTGGCGATTGCATCTATTGCCCTTCAATATTTTGAAGTGCTGAGTACAGCCAACAAACTGCAGGAAGGCGGTAAACATATCTCTGATTCTTCCTATTTACCCGGCGCCTTTCTGCCAATATTGATCCTGATCTTCCTCTTTATGGCTGCAAGAGGCATTTATAAAGATGAGAAGCTGATCAAATCACTGGACAGACTGAGATAACCGACCCCATAAACAGATTAAATAAAAATGCTGCGAAGATATTCTCCGCAGCATTTTTTATGTTCTTAATGAAGTAAGGCGATGTCCATAAAGATGATAGGACGACCATTCAGTAGGAATGGGTGATACAGACGTTCCAGCATTTCCTTTGCCTTGCCGGTATTCACATCTACCATGATACAGTCAGGGCGTCATGAAGTCCTGTACAGCAGCGCACCGTTTAAAGATATTGGCCGGTATAACTTTCTTTCACCTTCTTCAGTCCCTCCGGCAATCCTGCATACAGCAGCTGTCCGCCTCCGGCGCCGCCTTCAGGCCCCAGATCGATCACCCAATCAGCACTACGGATCACGTCAATATTATGCTCAATCACCAGTACGGTATGCCCCTGTTCAATAAGGGCATTGAATGACGCCAGCAGCTTTTTGATATCATGGAAATGCAGACCCGTGGTCGGTTCGTCAAAGATGAACAGGATATGTCCCTGCGCCTTTCCTTTCCCCAGGAAGGAGGCCAGTTTCACACGCTGTGCCTCTCCACCACTCAGGGTGTCGCTGCTCTGCCCCAGTTTCACGTAACCCAGTCCCACATCGCTCAGCGGACGGATCTTATTGCACACATCTTTTTCATCCTTGAAGAAGTCCAGGGATTCCTCCACACTCATTTCCAGCACATCGTAGATGTTCTTGTTCTTATAGGTAACTTCCAGTACTTCGTCCTTGAAACGTTTACCACCGCAGCTTTCACACTGGAGATGCACATCTGCGAGGAACTGCATTTCAACGATCACTTCTCCTTCTCCTTTACAAGCGTCACAACGACCGCCGTCTACGTTGAAGGAGAAATGTTTAGGCTGGAAACCACGCATCTTGCTCAGCGGCTGCTTAGCAAACAGGTCGCGGATCT
Organism: Chitinophaga filiformis; assembly: GCF_900102545.1. Lineage (GTDB taxonomy): Bacteria > Bacteroidota > Bacteroidia > Chitinophagales > Chitinophagaceae > Chitinophaga > Chitinophaga filiformis. The sequence goes on from NZ_FNBN01000004.1 coordinate 233,423, forward strand.
CGTCATATGCCTTGATATAGGTTACCGGGTTGGAACGGGACGATTTACCGATCGGGTTCTGGTCTACCATCTCGATCTGGGTAATATCATCCACCGCGCCTTTCAGGGCACGGTGTTGTCCTACACGCTCTGCGAACTCTCCCTTCAGCTTCATAAGGGCCGGATACAGTATCTGTTTTACCAGTGTAGTCTTCCCGGATCCACTCACTCCGCTCACTACAGTCAGTACCTGTAAAGGGAAGTCTACATCAATATTCTTGAGATTATGCTGACGGCAACCTTCCAGTGTAATCGCCTTTTTCCATTTACGTGTATGAGCCGGTGGTTCTATGCGGAGCTGTCCGCTCAGGTATTTTCCTGTCAGGCTTTTGGAATCTTTTAGTATCTGCTGATAATTCCCGGCAAAGATCACTTCACCTCCCAGGTGACTGGCCAGCGGCCCCATATCGATGATATAGTCCGCTTCTTCCATCATCATTTCATCGTGCTCCACTACTACCACGGTGTTGCCCAGATCACGCAGTTCTTTCAGCACACCGATCAAACGGTGGGTATCGCGTGCATGCAGACCAATACTCGGTTCATCGAGGATGTACATGGAATTGGTCAAGTTACTACCCAGCGAGCGGGTCAGCTGTATACGCTGGCTTTCGCCACCACTCAGTGTATTGGCTACACGGTTGAGGGTCAGGTATCCCAGACCTACGTCCAGTAAGGTCTTCAGACGATGATCTATTTCTACCAGGATCCTTTTGGCCACCTGCTGATCGTATTCACTCAGCTCCAGACCTTTGAACCATTCGTAGAGATTACTTACCGGCATATCTACCAGGTTGGCGATGTTCACCCCTCCTACTTTGATATACAGCGCTTCTTTCCTCAGGCGGCCACCTCCGCATTCATAGCAGGTAGTACGACCCCGGTAGCGGGATTGAAGTACACGGTACTGCACTTTGTAGAGGTTCTGCTCTACCATTTTGAAGAACTCATTCAGCCCGTAGAAATGCTCGTTGCCCGTCCACAGCAGCTGGTACTGCTCCTCTGTAAGATCAACTATCGGCTTGTGGATGGGGAAATTGAACTTCCTGGCGGCTTTGATCAGCGCTTCCTTGTATTCGCCCATCTTCTCCCCTCTCCAGGGTGCAATGGCGTTTTCATATACACTGAGGCGTTTATCGGGTATCACCAGGTCGGCATCAATACCCAGCACCTGTCCAAAGCCTTCGCAAACCGGGCAGGCCCCGTAAGGGTTGTTGAAGGAGAACAGGTTGGGAACCGGCTCTTCGAACTGCATACCATCCAGCTCAAAACGGTTGGAAAAGTGCTTCATTTCTCCGCCATTCACTTCCACCAGGCAGTCGCCCTCACTCTCGTAGAACGCAGTCTGCACGCTATCTGCAATACGGTGCAGGTCATCTTCCTCAAAGTCTTTCGCCACCAGACGGTCTACCAGCAGGTATGCCTCTTTAGGCAGGGAAGGCTTCTTTTCATCCAGCAGCTCCTCAATACGCAACAAGGCGCCGGCCTCCTTCTCTTTCGTATACAGGCGGGAAAAGCCTTTCTGCATCAGGATCTGTAATTCCTCCTTCACGTCGCGTTTAGCGTGACGGCGGAAGGTGACCAGCAGTTGTATTTTGGAGCCGGAAGGCAGTTTTTTGATAAAGTCCACCACGTCGCTCACCTCGTGCTTTTTCACCAGCTGACCGGAAATGGGGGAATATGTTTTGCCGACGCGGGCAAAGAGCAGGCGGAGATAATCGTATATTTCCGTCATGGAGCCCACCGTAGAACGGGGCGTACGGGTGATCACCTTCTGTTCGATGGCAATAGCCGGGCAGATGCCCTTGATATAATCGACATCAGGTTTGTTCATTCTCATGAGGAACTGGCGGGCGTAGGAGCTGAGGCTTTCCGCATAACGGCGTTGTCCTTCAGCGTACAATGTGTCCATGGTCAGTGAAGACTTTCCCGAACCGGATACTCCCGTCACGACTACCAGCTTACTCCGGGGAATGCCTACGCTCACATTTTTGAGGTTGTGAACGCGAGCGCCTTTAATGAAAATCTGATCTTGTGTACTAACTGACTGATCGTCAATTATTGTTTCCGTTTTCTTCACTTTAGTAGCCATAATGGATGCAAAAATACCGAAAGTAAACCATTCCGGGGTAATTCCGTTATACCTGAATGTGTTATATGCTCTACGGGAAACCTACCACCATCCGCCAATACAACGGATTGCAGACTATATAAAATCACAGGAAAATTGCACGAAGGAGGGATTGTTTTATTGAACTATTACATTATATTTGCATTAGATGAGAACTGAAGGCCACTTCGGAGTCTATTTTTACTAAACTAAAAACTACCTATTATAGCATAAACTCTACACATTTTTCCTACGACTGTCACAAGTCCTATTTTTATTATAAACCCGCTATTGTAGAAGTTTATGCAAATAATGTACAAACTAAGTGATGAGCAACTGATTACTCTTTTCAAAAAGGGTCATGCTTCCGCATTGGAAGAATTAGTGCACAGGCACAAAGATAAGCTCTATACCTCTATCGTATTACTTGTGAAAGACGCATTCCTGGCTGAAGATATTTTCCAGGACACCTTTATTAAGATCATAGATACCATTAGAGCTGAACGCTATACTGAGAAAGGAAAGTTCCTCCCCTGGGCCATGCGTATTGCGCATAACCTTTGTGTGGATCACTTCCGTAAGATCAAGCGTACGCCTATCATCAAAACCAGTGACGACAAAGACATTTTCAACGTACTGAATTTCAGTGAAAGCAGTGCGGAAGACAAGATGATCACAGCACAAAGCCACGACCGTGTAAGAAGGATGCTGGATATGCTGCCGGAAGAACAACGGGAAGTGATCATTCTCCGCCACTATGCTGATCTGAGCTTTAAAGAGATAGCAGACCTCACCCAGGTGAGTATCAATACCGCATTAGGCCGTATGAGATACGGTCTGATCAATCTCCGGAAGATGATGACGGAGAAGCAGATTTGTTTGTAATCCTTTTTTTGCTTGCCATCGACGGGCGGCCGGGAGACTCCGACCGCCCGTTCTTAGTTTTATTACCATAGAATCCATAAATTAATCTGATTAGATTATTCAGTAGCTAAGCCATGGTCCCCTGACTCATCCATAAATAAAAAATACCGCATCAAATACGCTTTACATATTAATGCTGGCATAGGTTAGAAATATCACTTGTTACCAGCTTAGCCCGGTCGTATTTGTTCCTGCGAGAGTACTCTAAGTGATGTTAAAAAGATCATTATACGTATTACAGACACACATCCCCCATATAAAGGATGAAACCATTACCTCAGATTCTCATAGATCATCGCCGCGCCCTGACCTACTCCCACACACATCGTCGTCAGCCCGTATTTTGCCTCCGGCCTGCGTTGCAGCTCATGCATCAGTGTTGCCGCAATTCTCGCGCCGGTACATCCCAGCGGATGCCCTATGGCAATAGAACCACCGTTCACATTGACTTTCTCCATATCCAGCCCCAGGTCACGGATACAGGCCAGCGCCTGCACAGCAAACGCTTCATTCAGTTCTACCAGGTCCAGCTGCCCTACCGTCAAACCTGCACGACGCAGCGCTTTCTGAGTAGCCGGTACAGGGCCGATACCCATGATAGACGGATCAACACCAGCTACCGCCATGGCTTTGATCTGCATTAGAGGTTTGAGGTTATATTGTTTCAGCGCCTGTTCTGACACCACCAGCACTACGGAAGCCCCGTCATTGATGCCGGCAGAGTTACCGGCAGTTACACTACCGTCCTTAGCGAAGGCTGGTCTCAGTCCGGCCAGTTTCTCCAGTGAGGTTTCCCGTGGCGGCTCATCATCAGAGATGATCACCTGCCCCTGTTTATTGGGAGTGATAGGTACGGGGATGATCTCCGCAGCCCATTTCCCTGCGTCATATGCCTGTTTATATCTCAACTGGCTCTGTAAGGCAAACTGGTCCTGCTGCTCCCTGCTGATATTCCATTGGCGGGCTACGTTTTCCGCAGTTTCTCCCATGGAATAGGGATGATACATGTCTGCCAGCTTGCTATTGGTGAAACGCCAGCCAATCGTAGAATCATACATTTCCGTTTTCCGGCTGAAAGCACCGTCTGCCTTCGGCATCACCAATGGCGCACGGGTCATACTCTCTACCCCTCCTGCCAGGTACACATCTCCGTCACCGCACATAATCGCCCTCGCTGCATCCATGATAGCCTGCATACCGGAGGCACAAAGGCGGTTTACGGTGTTACCCGGTACGGTCACCGGCAAGCCAGCCAGTAAGGCAGCCATCCTGGCCACATCCCGGTTGTCTTCCCCGGCCTGGTTGGTAGCACCAGCTATGACGTCCTCAATACCAGCAGGATCGAGGGTCGGATTACGTTGAAGAATTGATTTTATGAGAAGGGCCAGCATATCGTCAGGCCTTACGGAACTGAGAACCCCGCCATAACGGCCTATCGGGGTGCGCACCGCATCTACTATATAGGCAGCTTGCATTGCTTTGATGGATTGCTTTGGTTAATAAAGGGTGTAAATGTAGGGTAAAGCGGGGTAATACCAATGCAGGCCCTCCCGTTCCCCAGGCAATAAAGCTTTTATTCGCCTGAGATGGCCTGGAGATTCGGTGGAGGTTTAGTGCAGGTCCCTATCTCAACCACAGCACAAACGTTATTAAACAAACCATAATAGGCCAGCCGTGGCGGCCCAAATGTTTGTAGCGCGGGGTGCAACCCCGGGACGGGGGTAATTCCCCGGAACGGAAATGTGAATTATCCATCACAGAATCATCCGCGACAATAGGACTCCGCCAGGAGTCCAAGTGTTTGTAGCGCAGGGTGCAACCCCGGGCGAGGTGCGGCCCCTGGGGGAAACGCGGGGAAATCACAACATCGGATATTATTAAAAACTATTCCCTATTCGAACAGCATTCGAACAAGCGTCGAATTAGCGTCGAATTAGCGTCGAACAAGCACCGAAGATAATCTGGCATAAAACAGTACCTGGACATGACAAAACCGATGTTATTTTAACCCAAAAGCGAGAGAGAACAAGCAGAGAATACGCAGAGAAGAAGCAGAGGGTATCCGGAGAATAAGCACGGGGAGAAAATCCCGGAAAATGGGTCGCTGGCACCTTATTATGGTCAATGCGTTAAAATACCGTACCTTTGCAGCTTACTACCGACTGCCGTAAGGCAGACATTATCTCATTTAAAGGTCAGGAATGAAATCGGGCAAAACAAATATCCGGCACCTCAGCTTACCGGAATTACAGGAATACTTTGGGTCAATAGAGGAAAAGCCCTTCCGCGCCAAACAGGTGTATGAGTGGTTGTGGCTGAAACACGCCAACAGCTTTGACGCTATGACCAACATTTCCAAAGACTTACGCAACAAATTAGAACAGCATTTTACACTTCCCGCCATTAAGGTGGATACTACCCAGCACAGCAATGACGGCACTATCAAGAGCCGCTTCCGCCTGCATGACGGTCATCTTGTGGAAGGCGTGCTGATCCCTACAGATACCAGGCAGACAGCCTGTGTTTCCTCCCAGGTGGGCTGCAGCCTGAGCTGCAAGTTCTGCGCTACCGGATATATGGACCGTAAGCGTAACCTGGACTATGACGAAATATATGACGAAGTGGCCCTGCTGAACCAGCAGGCAATGGACGCCTATGGCAAGAAACTCAGTAATATTGTGTACATGGGAATGGGCGAACCGCTCCTGAATTACAAGAACGTATTACAATCCATTGAACGCATTACCTCTCCTGACGGCCTGGGCATGTCCCCAAGACGTATCACGGTATCTACCGCAGGGGTGGCCAAAATGATCCGCCAACTGGGAGATGACAAGGTGAAATTCAACCTGGCGCTGTCCCTGCACGCTGCCAACGACGAGAAACGCAGCCAGATCATGCCTATCAATGATACCAACAACCTGAAGGTATTGATTGAGGCCCTCAACTACTTCTATAAAGCTACACAGAACCAGATATCATTTGAATATATCCTCTTTAAGGACTTTAATGACTCCTTCAGGGATGCCGATGAACTGATCCGTATATACCGCCAGGTACCGGCAGATCTGGTCAACATTATTGAGTACAATCCAATCTCCAACGCCCGCTTCATGAAACCGGATGAGGACGTTGCCGAAGCATTCATGGAATACCTGACAAAACACAAGGTAAATGCACGCCTGAGGCGCAGCCGCGGTAAAGACATTGACGCCGCCTGCGGACAATTGGCCAATAAAGGTTGATCAGCTACCTGCTAACAATTACAAAATTTAACAGATGAGAAAAAATACACCTGCTAAGAAAGGATTTTCCCCTTTCAAGGAAAATAAGAACAGCAGTTCCAATAAACCAACACGCGCTAACGCTGCTGACCGTAAACGGGGCAATGACGAAGACACCCGCCCAGGTCGCGGCGATGCAAAGAAATCAACACGTCCTTTCGGGACAGACCGCAAACGTGATAACAACGACAATGGTCGTCCGGCAGGCAAACCTGAACGCACCTTCCCTTCCGATCATAAGCGGGACAATAATGATGATACCCGCCCTGGCCGCGGCGATGCCAGGAAATCAACACGTTCGTTCGGGACAGACCGTAAACGTGATAATGACGAAAACAGCCGTCCGGCAAAAAGAACCGAAGGTAAACCTGAACGTTCCTTCCCTTCTGACCGTAAGCCTAAGGACGATAGACCCTTCCGTCCCGGCAAAACAACAGAAGGCAAGCCAGAGCGCACCCGCAGTGCCAATGCATCTGAAATTCCGGGCACCAAACGCTCAGAAAGAGACAAAACAGAACGCAGGCCTCGTATTGAGCCTGTCCGCAAGACTGCCAACGGCAGAACGCCTTTCAAACCACGCCCTCAAAGCGATGACAGCGCCTTTCATGGTCCGTCAGAACGTAAGGCTGGTAAACGTGGCAGCAGTCGTGAGGAACGTGCTACCCCCAGCGGCTTTAACCGTAAAAAATATTTTGACTCTGCCAATGAGCGCTTCGCTGACAAACAGGACCGCAAATCCGCAGTAAGAAAAGCGCGTCACAGTGAAGACAGCGCACCGTTCGGCAAAAAGTCGTCTAAAAAAGAAGAAAGCAGCAATAATCCCGGCGAAATGCCGCTGAATAAATACATCGCTCACTCCGGACTTTGCTCCCGCAGGAAAGCAGTGGACTTTGTAAAAGAAGGTAAAGTGACGGTGAACGGCAAGCTGGTAACCGAACCCGCCTTCAAAGTAACCGCTAAAGATGATGTGGCGATCAGCAATAAACGCATCACCATCCAGAAAAACCTGGTATATATCCTGCTCAATAAACCCAAAGGATACATTACTACCACCGATGATCCGGAAGGCCGCAAGACAGTAATGGAACTGATCGAAGATGCGGTGACTGACGATCAGCGCGTATATCCGGTAGGTCGCCTGGACCGTAACACTTCCGGCTTGCTACTGCTGACCAACGACGGTGAACTGGCCCAGAAACTGGCGCATCCGAAGCATAACATCAAGAAAATATACCATGTAGGCCTGAACAAACCCTTAACCAAAGCGGACTTCGAAAAGATCCTGCAGGGGGTGACACTGGAAGATGGCATCGCCAATGTCGATGCCCTCGGCTATGTGGAAGCAGGCGATAAAACCCAGGTCGGTATTGAGATCCACAGTGGTAAGAACCGTATTGTTCGCCGTATTTTCGAACATCTTGAGTATGACGTGGAAAAGCTTGACCGTGTTACTTACGCCGGTCTTACCAAAAAGAATATCAATCGTGGTAAATGGCGTTTTCTGACTGAAAAAGAAATCATTTTGCTGAAGCACTTTAAGTAATCTATGCGCATTAACGACATCATCATAAAAGAGACGCCTGATTTTGTTATCCTGAACAAGCCGGCAGGCCTGCTCACCATTCCTGACAGGCACGACAACCAGCTGCAATCCCTTCAGGGACTGCTGAGGAAGCATTACGGCCAGATTTTTACCGTTCACCGCCTGGATAAGGATACCAGTGGTCTCATCCTGTTTGCAAAGAATGAGGAGGCCCATAAGTACTATTCCCAATTGTTTGAAGGCCGTAATGTGAAGAAATTTTACCAGGGACTGGTAAACGGACAGCTGATTCCCGCTACCGGCAGCGTGGATGAGCCCATTATGGAACATCCTGTTGTAAAGGGCAAAATGGTGACGAACAGGAAGGGCAAAAACGCCCTGACTGACTATGAGGTAGTAGAGAGCTTCGGGCTATATAGCCTTGTGAAACTGCAGATCCATACCGGCCGTACCCACCAGATCCGTGTACATATGAAGCACCTCGGTCATCCAATTGCCGTAGATGAGCTGTATGGCACAAATGCACCGGTATTTCTGTCTGCCATTAAGAAGAATTATAAGCTGGGTAAAAGAACTGAAGAAGAGCGTCCATTGCTGAGCAGGCTGGCATTACATGCCTGGCAGCTGCATTTTAAGGATCAGCAGGGAGAAGAGCATATCGTTGAGGCGCCATTGCCGAAAGATATCCAGGCAGTGGTGACACAGTTGCGGAAGAATAGCGGTCAGAGCTCGGAGCTTGTGTTGTAGAACATTACAAATCAATATATTGAGGGGCGATTCCGGAAGGGGATCGCCTTTTTCTTTTTGTTCCATCTCCGAAATTGAAAGCCACGGATAACAATACAGGGTCATTCGCGGCATTGGACCCCGCTAGGGGTCTAAGTGTTTGTAGCGCGGGGTGACAACCCCGGGAAACGAAATGGTAACACCTCCGAAAAACCGAATGGTTTCAATACGGGACCATTCGCAGCATTAGCCCGCCGTGGCGTGGCCCGTGTTTGTAGCGCGGGGTGATAACCCCGGGCAAAAAAAAACGGGGAGAAATCCCCGTTTCGTAAAAATCAAAAACCAACCATTAAAAACTCTTATGAATAAAAACCTGACACACAACTGTGCAGGTTTTAAACGAAATCTTGTATTTGACTCACTTATAACAGTGCCCTGCCTTATTTGTTCGGCTGAGGCGTTGTTCTCAAGTAAGGCTTGATGATCTTGTGACCTTTCGGGAAGCGCGCCGGGATATCCTCGGTTGGCACTGCCATTGTCACAATTACATCTTCTCCGTCTTTCCAGTCAGCCGGTGTTGCAACGCTGTAGTTTGCTGTCAGCTGCAGGGAATCAATTACACGCAGTACTTCTACGAAGTTCCTGCCTGTAGAAGCCGGATAAGTGATCATCAGTTTCACTTTCTTATCTGGTCCGATGATGAACAGGGACCTTACAGTAGCGGTCTCTGACGCATTCGGATGGATCATATCGTAAAGATCGGAAACTTTCCTGTCCTGGTCAGCAATAATAGGGAAATCCACATTTGTGTTCTGGGTTTCGTTTATATCGCTGATCCAGCCGGTGTGTTTATCCAGAGGATCCACACTCAAAGCCAATACTTTTACGTTACGTTTTGCAAATTCTTCTTTTAACTGTGCTGTTCTACCTAATTCAGTAGTACAAACCGGAGTAAAGTCTGCCGGATGTGAAAAAAGAACTCCCCAGCCACTGCCCAGGTACTCATAAAAATCAATATCTCCCTGTGACGTTTTTGCCTGGAAGTTTGGTGCGATGTCTCCTAATCTTAAGCTCATAAGGTCGCTGTTTTTTTAGAGTATTCAAAAATAGGATTTTCCTACAAATACTATAGACTTTTCATTTATTTTTTGAAAAAATTAATTCCCCGCCTGTAGATCAGGCGGGGCGGAGCTAAAACAAACAATTGGACGCAAAAGGTATCAGGGATAACGCTTACGAAGCGCAACACAACACCGTAGGGGTTACCGGGTCGTTTTCGGGGTCATCAGGGGCTTTTCAAGGGGTCATGAGGATAGTAATGGGAATAACATTACAATGTCCGTTCTTTCCATGCGTAATATGCCAGGGTATACTTAAGGTCGTCTGTCAGATCAGCTTTTTTACGTGCTGCATCTTCATCAAAGTCAAGTTCTATGTACCCCAGGTACAGCTCATAACTTTTGTGAAGCATGTCCATACAGTGGTCTATTTTCCTGACGAATTGGGGCACTTTTGCTGATGGCAATGGGGTTACCTGTTCTATATAGTAACATTCTCCGTCTGTATATTCTATCCAGTTCCCGTCTTCCCTGTGTCCGGGACGGGTAAGACGAAAATACATGTTATCAAATACGACAGCCTTTCCCAGCTCCAGTTCCAGGTCTATCATGTCCGGGATCTGTTCCATGTTTTCCAGCTTCTGCACAATGGTCATCTGTACTGCATCACTTCTGTCCTGTACATAACGTAACATTGTGTTAAGTACTTCGTAGGTAGTGATAAAGTCACAACGTTGCCAGGTATCATCCTTCCGGATATGTCCCCAGAAGGTTAGATAATTGGTATCATCCAGGATGATCTGGCCAACTGAGATGGCCTGCGAGCTGGTTACTGTAGCGGTATTTGTCTGTTTCATAACCGATTCGTTATTGATAACAATACAAAGATACCAGCCCAAAACGCAGAGAATTTGCGTAGCGAATTTTAACTACTTTTATCCTCTAAATATTTTTATGCATGCCTAAGAACAAGGATGCTGTTTCGCGTTACCGCTGGATAGACGAGCGTTTGCGCAACAAGCGTTTGAGAAAACCCACCCTGGAAGATCTTATTGAATTTGTATCCGCGAAAATGGGTGCTACCATTTCCGTACGTACTATTCAGAAAGATATCCAGGATATGCGTCATGACCCCGAATTGAATTACCAGGCCCCCATCCTGTACGATCGCAGTACAGGTACTTACCGTTATGAAGATGAAACCTATTCTATCAATAGTCTGCCGATAGATGAAGCTGATCTCCAGGGACTTGAGATCGCTATCGGTATTCTGGAACAATTCCGCAGTCTGCCGGTAATTGTACAGTTTGAGGACGCCATTCTAAAAATAGCTGCCAGCCTGAAAAAGAACAGGGAAGTACTGGAACACAAAGGATTGATCAAATTTGCCCGCGCCACGCAATACAAAGGCGCAGCTCATATCCCTTTCATAGTAGATGCCATTAAAGGAAGAGAGGTCATACGTATTGCGTACCAGAGCTTTGACAGGAATGAGCCTAAGGAACACTGGGTAGAGCCTTATCACCTGCGTGAATATCAGTACCGCTTCTACCTGATCGGTAAAAGCCAGAAAGCCAAAGGCGGCACCCTGCTTACTTTCGCACTGGACAGGATAGTAGATATCTGGCCTACCAACAAAACATTCGATGAGAAAAACTTCGATGATGCCAGTTATTACCAGCACGCCATTGGCGTAACGGTGCCGGAAGGCGCTCCCGAAAAGGTGGTACTTTCCTTTACGCCATTACAGGGTAAGTATATCAAGTCGCAGCCCATGCATCTTTCCCAGCAGATTGAAAAGGACAACGATAAAGAATGCCGGATCTCACTCAATGTAGTGATCAATCATGAATTACAGATGTTACTGCTTAGTTATGGGGCTAATGTAACAATATTACAGCCTGCACACCTGGCAGAAAAGATGGCAGCAGAAGCAAAAGCAATGCTGCAGAATTATTCATCCTAAACGCTCTTTTACATGACAAACTCATTCCGGATTTCCGGCAACCTGATAGACATCTTACAGCAAAAGATATATCCTGCCACCATTACTGTCGAAAACGGCATTATAGCCCGTATTACAGAAGATGCAACCACATATGAGCAATACCTGCTGCCGGGATTTATTGATGCACATGTGCACGTGGAGAGCTCTATGCTGACGCCTTCACAATTTGCCCGGCTGGCGGTAGTACATGGTACTGTGGCTACTGTTTCCGATCCGCATGAGATTGCAAATGTACTCGGTGTAAAGGGTGTGGAATATATGCTGGAAAACGGTAAGAGCGTGCCCTTTAAATTCTGCTTCGGCGCTCCTTCCTGTGTGCCTGCTACCATCTTTGAAACTGCTGGTGCAGAGGTTACCGTTGCCGATGTGGAAGCACTGTTGCAAAAACCGGAAGTACTATATCTCACTGAGATGATGAACTTTCCCGGTGTGTTGTATGAACAACCGGATGTAATGGCGAAGATAGCTGCAGCAAAACGTATCGGCAAGCCTGTAGACGGCCATGCACCGGGCCTGCGGGGCGAAGATGCAAAGAAGTATATTGCTGCCGGTATCAGTACCGATCATGAATGTTTTACGGCGGAAGAAGCATTGGATAAATTACAGTACGGTATGCATATCCTCATCCGTGAAGGAAGTGCCGCACGTAACTTTGATGCGCTGATCCACCTGCTCAATGACTATCCGGAGAAGATCATGTTCTGCAGCGATGATAAACATCCTGACAACCTGGTGGAAGGCCATATCAACGTACTGGTGAAAAGGGCGCTGGCGCTAAAGATTGATCTCTTCAAGGTGTTGCGCGCTGCCTGCGTGAACCCTGTGTTGCATTACAGGATACCTGCGGGACTATTGCGTGTAGGCGATCCTGCAGATTTTATTGTTGCAGATAATCTTGACAGATTTAATATTGTAGCTACTTATATCAATGGCATCGCCGTAGCGCAGCATGGTGAAACCCGTATCCCTTCTGTCATTGCGCCTGTCATCAATAACTTTGATTGTGCACCTGTATCCGGCAGTGATTTTCGTATTACTGCCAGTGGGGTTACTGCAAATGTAAAAGTGATTGAAGCACTGGGTGGTCAGCTGATCACTAACAGCTTTACAGATATATTACCTGTTGTAGATGGTCAGTTATTTTCTTCAACAGAAAAGGATATACTGAAACTGGCTGTTGTAAACAGATATAATCCCGCTCCTGTGGCCCTGGGATTCATCAGGAACTTTGGTTTTAAACAGGGCGCTATTGCATCCTCAGTGGCGCATGATAGTCACAATATTATTGCGGTGGGTGTGGATGATGAAAGTATCGCACAGGCAGTAAATGCCGTGATTGCGCATAAAGGCGGGGTAAGTGTAGTGAATAACAATGAAGAGTCAGTGCTGCCTTTGCCTGTAGCCGGCTTGATGAGTAATCTTGATGGTTATGAAGTAGCTGCCCGGTATAGTGAACTGGATAAAGCTGCGAAAGCGTTGGGGAGTAAACTGGATGCGCCTTTCATGACATTATCATTCATGGCATTGTTGGTAATTCCTCATCTGAAACTGAGTGATAAAGGATTGTTTGACGGAGATACTTTCAGCTTTACAGCGGCCGTGCTATAACCTCCTTTTATTACGCTAAGTAGCTTCGGTTTCAGTATGGGATGTCGGTCGGCGCCTCTCGTCATTCCCATCTGAAACCGCCTGCTACTTCCGCTGTCGCTCTTAATGGTTAGGTGACTAGCTTTTCAGATGACAAGAGGTTGCATCAAATTACCCTTGATACAACCTCTTCTTTGTTTTATAAACTTCTATACAGCCCAAAGCGCTCCACCTACACTATCTTTCTCCGCACCAGTTATAGACGCTAAAGCATTAGGTTCCTGCCTCCAACGTAAGGCACCGAGTAATGCAATCATTAATGCGTTGCGGAAAGGTTCCTGTTGTACTGTTACAGTAATATTCAATGGTTGTAACAATTCTTCAATTACTTTCACCAGGTATTTATTTGCCGTGCCTCCACCTGTGAGCAGCAGACTGTTTGATGCACCTTCTTCCTGTGGCTGGAAGTCTTTTACTACTTTCTCAATCTGCGCAGCAATATGATGGGTGTAAGTGTTCAGCTTTCCCTGCGTTGATAACTGATGTTGCTGAATCATTGGCATTACTACACCAGTGCCAAACTTTGATGCCAAAGTTCCTGGATATTTCTCACTATAAAATGCGAGTCCATTCAATGCATTCAGCAATGGTTGATCTGTTACGCCACCTGCTGCCAGTTTTCCTTCATCGTCATAACCGCGACCCAGCGTTCCTGCCAGAGCATCCAGTACATAGTTGCAGGGACAGATATCAAATGCCAGGAACTGCGCATCCTGCTGTACAGCTATTGTGGCATTCTCTCCCAGGTTAATGCGGTAGCGGTGATCCGGGAATAGTAGTTGTTCGGCTATCGGAAGAATGGGAGCTCCTTTTCCACCCAGCGCAATATCCATAGCACGTAGGTCGCTGATAACAGACAAACCGGTTACGGCTGCAATGGCGGCACCGTCTCCCAGCTGGGCGGTCATTTTCTGCGCCGGTACGTGAAATACCGTATGACCATGCGCTACTATAAAATGCACCTGGTGATCCAGCTGGTGCTGTGAAATGAACTGATTTACAGCATGTCCTATGTAATGACCGTATTCACTGTTCAGCAGGAGATAATCCCTGGCCGGCAGGCTAGCCGCTCCACCCAGTTTCTCTTCCCATTCAGGGGTATATGCCAGGCGTTCCGCCGCCTTTATCTCATATGTCCATTTTCCTCTTACTTCCGTCAGCGCAACAAAAACAACATCCAATCCAGCCAGTGAAGTACCTGAGGTTACACCTATTACATTATAAACCATGCACTAAAATTTGTGCAAAAGTAAATAATGTGCTGTTTACATGCTTTTTTTTCAGGATTTATGGAATCGGGTGGATGCGCTGCATCTTATTAGCAGACTAAAAACTTGTGCTATGCGAAAATATCTCTTTCTGCTGCTGACTGGACTTATCATCCTCGGTATATCTACTCCCGATTGGGCGCAATCCCAACATAAAATAGAAGGGACTGTTACCGCTTACAATACTAAAACGCCACTGGCAGGCGCCATTGTCCAACTGGCTGTCCCTGCTACCAAACAGGTAAAGATTACTACCGATAAAAAAGGTCAGTTCAGTCTTTCCTTTGACGGAAGGCAGGCTACTCTCTATATCTCGCTGACTGGTTACAAAACAGATACGCTGCTTGTTTCGGCTGATCAAAAAGCTAAACTCAATATCCGGTTAAAGCCAGTTCCCGCCACCGCGGATGATATTAAGCTTAAAAACATTAAACAGCGGCTGGTCATGGAAGAACGGGAAAAAGCAGATGCACCGGCGCCCGCAATCAATGAAGTAGTGGTAACAGGCTATGCGTCGAAAAAGGACGTGAGAAGAATCAGTGGTGTCAATTCTCCCGCTATTTATGGCTCAAGAGTAATGAATTATACTCCCTCTGCGGGCACCAATGATTATCAGACGGAAGATTACAGCCCAATCAACGAGAATATCTTTCATGCAGTTACAGATCAACCGCTTAGCACTTTCTCTATAGATGTGGATCGCGCGTCCTATTCCAATATCAGGCGTTTCCTGAACAACGGCGATATGCCTCCTGCTGATGCAGTGAGAGTGGAAGAGATGATCAATTATTTCGATTATAAATACGCTAATCCAACCACCGATGCACCTGTGGCCATCCATACCGATATGGCTGTTTGTCCCTGGAATACAACACACCAGCTGGTGCGTATCGCCCTGAAAGGTAAGGATGTAGCTAAAGAGAACCTCCCTCCTTCCAACCTGGTATTCCTGATCGATGTTTCCGGCTCTATGTCTGGCCCACAGCGCTTACCGTTGGTAAAACAGGCATTCAGGGCACTGACAGCGCAGTTAAGGTCTGTCGATAAAGTAGCAATTGTGGTATATGCCGGCGCTGCGGGACTGGTACTGCCTTCCACTTCCGGCGAAAATAAAACGGCTATTCTGGATGCGCTCGATAAACTGGAAGCCGGTGGTTCTACTGCCGGCGGCGAAGGTATCCGTCTGGCCTATAAAACAGCTGCAGAAAACCTGTTACAGAATGGGAATAACCGCGTGATCATCGCTACCGATGGAGACTTCAACGTAGGCCCTTCCAGTGATGGAGAACTGCAACGCATTATCGAGCAGGAACGTGAGAAAGGCATCTTTCTTTCTGTATTAGGTTTTGGAATGGGTAACTATAAAGACAATAAACTGGAAATACTGGCGGATAAGGGAAATGGCAACTATGCTTACATCGATAACTTCGAAGAGGCACGTCGTACATTCGTTACCGAATTTGGCGGTACACTGTTTACCATTGCAAAAGATGTGAAGCTGCAGATAGAATTCAATCCTAAGTATGTACAGTCGTACAGGCTGGTGGGTTATGAAAACAGGATGCTGCAGAATGAGGATTTTAACAACGATAAGAAAGACGCCGGAGATATGGGAGCAGGACATACTGTGACTGCCCTTTACGAGATTGTTCCTACAGGTAAAGGAACCGGGCAGCCGCTGGCGGTAGATCCACTGAAATACCAGCTGGCTAAACAACCTGCCGGAAACAGCTCAGAAGTACTCACTGTCAAACTGCGCTACAAAGAGCCGAAGGCCAACACCAGTCAGCTGATCACACAGGTATTACACTGGAAACAGCAGGATATAACTGCGGCGCCTGAGGATTTCCGTATGGCCACTGCTGTTGCAGACTTCGGACTGCTGTTGCGCAATTCCGAACATAAGGGAAATGCTTCCTGGGATCAGGTGCTGAAACTGGCTGGAAATGCCCGTGGTACGGACGAAGAAGGGTATCGCGCAGAATTCATTCAATTGGTAAAAAAAGCTCAGTTAATCAGTAACAATCATGGTACAAAATAGTTCTCTATAACCGGTCTTAATTCATTGTTTGTGTCAGACCGGTCATGGGCATAGGCCCGTGACCGGTCTTTTCGTTACTTTATTGTTATTTACATTTCCAGGCTCTGAAAATTTTGGTATTTTGCATACATGATAGTGAATCTAAGTAGCACCAATTCGTTAGTGGGTAACTGGTTAAGTGAGATCAGAAGCGTAGAAGTGCAGACAGACAGGATGCGCTTCCGGCGCAATATGGAAAGACTCGGAGAAATAGCCGCTTACGAGATCAGTAAAACGTTAGAATACGAAGAGAAGGAGGTCCAGACGCCTCTGGGTATCGCCAATTGCCGGGTGTTGAAAGATCAACCCGTTCTGGCTACCATCCTGAGAGCTGGCTTAGCCCTCCATCAGGGCCTGCTTCACTACTTTGATAAAGCTGATCATGCCTTTATTTCTGCTTACCGGAAGCATAAACACGACGGAACCTTCGATATCAGCCTGGAATACGTGTCCAGTCCCTCCATTGACGGCCAGGTAGTTATACTATCAGACCCCATGCTGGCAACGGGCGCGTCCCTGGTGAAAACCATCGAACACCTGCAAAGTTTGGGTAAACCCAAACACATTCACCTCGTAGTAGCTATCGCCTGTACCGTAGGAATAGAGTATGTTCAGAGACATGCCGACAGTAACCTGAGCATTTGGGCCGGAGATATTGACGATGAACTGACAGCCAAAGGATACATTGTACCAGGGCTTGGAGATGCCGGAGATCTCGCATTTGGAAACAAACTACAGCAGTAAGAGCCAGGGATATTAACAGATAGGATCGTCTTTAGAGAATTTGAGTAGTCAACCAAAGAAAAACCATTTCGTTTAGTCATTCATTCATAACACTTTAGGGAGTTCTCATCAGCAATGTTATATATTTTTAATTTGAAATATGAGCAGCATTGTGTACCTTCACATGGAACCATGAGAAAACCCTATACTATTAAGTATTGTTTTATGAAAAAAGTGTTGCTGTTTTTCACGATTGCCCTTTATCTGATGAACCCGGCCAGGGCGCAAGACCCGCATTTTTCGCAGTTCTTCGCCTCCCCACTCACACTTAATCCGGCATTTACAGGCCTGTTTTCAGGCGACTTTCGTGTTTCAGGGAACTATCGTTCACAGTGGAGAAGTATCTCGACTCCCTTTACCACCGGTACTGCAGCAGTAGACTTCGGCATTCTGAAGAATGTACTGTCTTACACTGATATCTGGGGTGTAGGGGTAATGGCTATGTACGACAGGACCGGCGGTGGTGCACTGACGTCTACCTATCTCAGCTTTAGTACAGCTTACCATAAAGGTCTGGATCCGGAAGGTAACCACACCCTGGCAGTGGGCTTGCAGGCTACTTACGTACAAAAAAGACTCGATCAGACGAAACTGGTATTTGAGAACCAGATAGATAATAACGGTTACAACCCTGCCATCCCAAGTGGTGAGACCTTTGTAAACCCGACTATCACCTATCTCGATCCTAATATCGGTATCCTCTATAACGGTCTGGTGGGTGAATCATCCAATATCTACATGGGTGTTTCGTACTACCACATCACGCAGCCTACAGAAACATTCATGGCGCAGAACAATAATCGCCTGACTGCCCGCTGGACAGCTCACGGTGGTGGTTCCGTACCGGTAAATGGTAGTAACCGCATCCACTTCAGCGCCCTCTATATGAAACAAAGTACTGCTACCGAATTCTCTTTCGGCGGTGCTTACGGTTTCAACCTCAACGGCGACGACGAAAACCCGACTACCTTCTATCTGGGTAGCTGGTACCGTCTGAAAGATGCGATCAACCCATATATAGGTCTGGAGATCAACGGTTTCACCATCGGCGCATCTTACGATACAAACGTATCTACGCTGAAACCGGCATCTAACTATCGTGGTGGTATGGAGCTCTCTATCATCTACATACACCGACGCAATGAAGGAAGCAAGTACAGAACTTTGTGTCCAAGGTTCTGATCTGATAAATCATTTCAAAAGAGCCTGCCAGTTGCATAAGCTGGCAGGTTTTTTATTGCCGCCCTATATTTTTTACCATTGTTCCACTGATTTTTAGTTACTTACAACCGGATCAATGCTTATAGCGATAACTAAACACTAAAATTCCAGGATTTTGTTTTCATTCAGAGAAGTGCTCGCCGCTATTCAGGCCTACGGGAAGGCACATCAGTTTATTATGCAGCACAAGTTATGGAAGTGGATACTCGTACCCGGTATCCTGTACTGCATATTGTTCATGACGGGTAGTTATTTCGTTTGGGGATATTCGGGGGATTTTGTCGAATACCTTTTCAACCTGTTGCCATTAAAGATATGGATCCAGGATCTGGAAAGCAGCTGGGTCAGCTTCTTCTTTATCCTGCTGGCATTTTCCATCAGGATTATGATCCTCTTGCTATATTTTTCCTACTATAAATACCTTTTCCTCATCCTGGGATCTCCCCTGTTTGCCTATCTCTCAGAGAAAACAGAGGCCATCCTGGAGCGACGGGAATTCCCTTTCAGTATGCAACAGTTCCTCAAGGACATGGTCAGAGGCGTGTCAATTTCACTGCGTAATATGCTGTATCAGACCATTGCTGTCATATTGCTGATCGTATTGTCGTTTATACCCGTAGTTGGCTGGATCACACCACTGTTTGCCTTCTTTATAGAATGCTATTTCTATGGTTTCTCCATGGTCGATTACAGTTGCGAGCGACATCAGATGAGTACCAGGCAGAGTATCAGGTTTATCAAGGAACACCGGGGCATCGCGCTGGGTAATGGCATTGTATTTTATATCCTGATGTTCATTCCGGTGCTGGGATGGGTAATGGCGCCTTCCTATGCAGTAATAGCGGCTACTATTCATTTATCAGACAAAAGATTATTGCATGGTGCAACCTGGTAAAGTATACCTGATCCCTACTGTACTCAGCCCGGATACCCTCCATACTATTCCGGCTTACGTTACACCTGTGGTACAACAGATCAGTGTATTCTTTGTGGAGAATGAACGTACCGCCAGACGGTACCTGAAAGCGCTGGATAAAAGTATCAACATAGATGCCCTGCAGTTACTGCTGATGCATGAAAATCATCCACCAGATACTGCATTGGCCAAACAGATATTACTCTCAGGAAAGGATATTGGGGTGATCAGTGAAGCAGGCTGTCCGGCTATCGCCGATCCGGGGCACCTGGTAGTGCAGGTGGCTCACGCTATTAATGCACAGGTCATTCCTATGGTTGGCCCAAATTCTATGCTGCTGGCTCTGATGGCCTCAGGCATGAACGGACAGAACTTCCAGTTCGTTGGCTACCTGCCGGTAAAACCATCGGAAAGAATAAAGGCTATACGCGACCTGGAAATGCAATCACAGAAAAAACAACAAACCCAGCTTTTCATTGAAACCCCTTACCGTAATAATCAGCTGTTGAAAGATATACTGGATAACTGTAAAGATACTACGCAGATATGTGTAGCTGCAGACATTACCGGACCTGAGGAGTTTATCCATACAAAGTCTGTGAAGGCATGGAAGCAACAACTGCCGGAGCTGCATAAGAAACCGGCTATATTTTTACTGCTGGCGCAATAAAAGAGAACAGGGATAACATTATGCTATCCCTGTTTTTTTATTAATACGCTACGTCTTTCACTGTAATCACGCTATCCACAATGAAGTTGCTCATCCCGCGCCAGGGAAGTGCCCCCAGATACTCCTTATAGTGCAGTTCCACGAACTTTCCACTGCAGGTCATAAGGCGATCCGCAATCCGTTTATCTGTCACAGAGAACTGAAATTCATTTGACTGCAACGCTCCTGGCTGTTTAGAGCGGTAACCGCTCTGAATAAGACGGCCTTCAAATGTCTTGAAGGCATATCCCTTCTCCACGAAAAGATTCAGCTCTCCGGCTTTCACCCCGCGACCAAACACGAAATAGAATCTATACATGAAAATAAGGATCAACACCACCAGTACGCCACCCACCACCATAAAAAGGAATCTGCGCATATTGTTTATTTGATACAGGTAAGGATTAAAGTCCGTATTTATCGATCAGGTAGATCAACCCTGCCATACTGAAAGCGCCCAGTTCCAGCTCTCTCTTGTTCACCGCTTCGAAGGTATCATTGGCAGCATGATGCAGATCAAAATAACGCTGTGAGTCGGGCATTAGTTCACCCATCGGAGTGCCCAGGGCCTCGTAGAGTTCACCTACGTCCACGCCTCCGCCTGCGGATGTAAAGTCATATACATCATAAGGGCGGAATAGAGGGGCCCAGGAGATGATTTTAGCCTGTTTCTCTGCCGGCATTGTGAATGAAAAACCACGTGGCGTAAAACCGCCTGCGTCGCTTTCCAATGCGAAGATATGATGCTCTCCCTTTGCTTTTGCCTCTGCTGCATATTTCTGACCACCACGGGTACCATTCTCTTCATTGGCAAACAGTACGATGCGGATAGTGCGTTTAGGTTTAATTCCCAGGGCCTTGAAAGCTCTCAACAGCTCTACTGACTGTACACAACCGGTACCATCATCATGCGCACCCTGGTTTACATCCCAGGAATCCAGGTGGCCACCTACAGTGATGATCTGGTCAGGGAATTCGCTACCACGGATCTCGCCGATTACGTTATGTCCTGTGGTATCAGGCAGCATTTTACAATTAGTTTTCAGGTAGAGTTTCATATCAGACTCTCCTTTCAACCTGTTGCTTAGCAGCTCAGCATCTTCGAGGCCAATAGCCACGGCAGGAATCTTAGGGAAGGAGTCATTATAATGCATGGCGCCTGTATGCGGTAAATTGTTGGCTCCATGGGTCATAGAGCGCACCACTACAGCCAGTGCACCATATTTTGCCGCACGACTGGCGCCCTGTCCGCGGTATCTTACTGCGTCTCCGTAAGACTCAAAAGTACGGATGAACTCAGGCTTGAAAGCATAGTTGTAAAATACGATCTTTCCTTTCACCTGGTCTTTTTTTGCTTCCAGGTCGTCGAAAGAGGACACTTCCAGCACAGGTGCGGTGATCCCTGCCGGGCCGCTGCCTACTGAGTTACCCAGTGCCAGTACATTCAGCGGGGGAATAAAGTCGCGGCGGCGGGAGATGATACGCACCTCTTCCTTAGCACCTCGTACCCAATGGGGTACCTGGCAGGCCTGCATATAAACAGTGTCTGCGCCGGCTTCTTTCAGTACCTTTTCGCCCCATTTTTCAGCTTTCACCATTTGCGGAGAACCCGCAAGGCGGCCTCCTACCTGCTGGGTAAGATCCCTCAGATTAGAATATGCCTTACTATGTGTCAGGACTTCGGTAGCCAGTTGTCTTAAAGCCAGGGAATCGCTCTCCTGGTGCTGCGCACATACCGGAATGGTCACTGCCAGCAGCGCAGGTAGCAGGTAATTTCTCATAAACACGTCGATTTTGGGATTAAAACTAATTAAATAACATTGTTATTCAAATGGGTTCATCATACATAAATATTACATAGCAGGCTTAACATGCCGCTAATACCATTTACCCGGAATGTCAGGCTAAAATGTTATAATTTTGTACCCTACATTAACGTAAAAAACTGTGTTCTGCGTGAGGCGTTCTGCATTCTGTGCTAAACGTTCGGCACTAAGCGCGTTGGCTATAAAGTTTTAAACAACAATACATGCGAATTGGAATAGTATGTTACCCAACTTACGGGGGTAGTGGCGTACTGGCAACAGAACTGGGTAAGGCGCTGGCAGATAAAGGCCACATGGTTCATTTCATAACCTATCAGCAACCCGTGCGACTGAATGCCTTTCATGCCAACATATATTATCATGAGGTACAGGTCCCTACCTATCCTCTTTTCGACTTCCCTCCTTACGAGTCTGCTCTGAGCAGTACCATGGTGGATGTAATACTGAATCAGCAGCTGGATCTGCTGCACGTACATTATGCTATTCCGCATGCCTCTACGGCTTATCTGGCAAAACAGATCGTGAGCAAACAAGGCAGGACGGTCCCTTTCATCACTACTCTCCACGGTACAGATATTACCCTGGTCGGTAAGGATAAGACCTATGCACCGGTGGTGACCTTCTCGATCAACGAGTCGGACGCTATTACCGCAGTATCCAATAATCTCCGGGAAGAAACATATAAATCCTTTCAGATCGAGAAAGACATTGAAGTGATCTACAACTTCGTGGATACTGAGCGGTTTAAACGCCGGGATACGGAATTGCTGCATTTCAGGAACGCTATTGCTCCCAACGGAGAAAGGATCCTGCTGCACGTGTCCAACTTCCGTAAGGTAAAACGTGTTCCTGACGTAGTGAAGGTTTTCCAGAAGGTAAGGGAAAAAGTTCCTGTCAAGCTGCTGCTGGTCGGCGACGGTCCAGACAGACCTGCTATCGAAGCGATGTGCCGGGACATGCATCTTTGCGGCGACATCCGCTTTGTAGGTAAACAGGAACAGTTGGAAGACGTCATGTCTATTGCTGACCTGTTCATACTGCCTTCCGATTATGAAAGTTTTGGTCTGGCAGCCCTGGAAGCCATGGCGGCAGAAGTACCGGTAATATCCTCCAATGCGGGTGGTTTACCGGAGGTGAACATACACGGGAAGACCGGTTACCTGAGTCCTGTTGGTGATGTAGACAGCATGGCGGATCATGCACTCAGGCTGCTGCAGGATGAAGCGCTGCTGGCAAGCATGCGGAAGGGAGCCCTGGAACAGGCGCAACGTTTCCACATCAATAATATCATCCCGCAATATGAAGCGCTGTATGAAGAAGTAATGAACAGAGCGCTGGAGTCGGTAGATAAATGATGCGCTTAGCAAGTACCTGATTTGAATAAAAAAGGCTGTCCGCTTATAATGGACAGCCTTTTCTTTTATTGCTTCACAAGTTATTTCTTCCTGATCCAGAATTCCGGATTCTGCTTTTGTATTCCTCTGTAGATCTGCAGTTCCACCTCACCCAGGTTTTCCAGCTCATTTGTACCGGCGGTACCGATCAACTGACCTGTACTTACCCTGTCTCCTGTTCTTACACTAACTGACTGCAATCGTGCATAGTTGGTAAAATATTGACCATGCCTGATGATCACCAGGGAACCTCCTCCCGGTATAACGGCAACTGTCCTTACTTCTCCCTGGAAGATGGCCCTTACGGCGGCTCCACGGCTGGTACCGATGATCACACCATCATTCTCCACAGTGATACGGTCGATCACGGCATGCTGCTGACGGCCAAAGTGCCCGATAATATGACCGGAGGCTACCGGCCATGGCAGTTTACCACGGTTATTTTCAAAGCTTTCAGACAATGCCAGGGCTTCAGGTGTTGCTTCCAGTACGTTCTCTGTACGTACAGGTTTCTCCGGTTCCGGTGCAGGTGCTGGTGGCTTTGGAGCCGGTTCTGCCGGTTTGGTTTCCGGTTTATTTTCAGCTACAGCATTGTTATTATTCTTAGCAGCGTTCGCAGCAGCATTGGCAGCTGCAAGAGCGGCCGCTTTCTTCGCTGCCTCATCCCTCCTTCGTTTTTCTTCAGCGGCGGCCTTACGTTTGGCAGCGGCTTCCTCTTCCGCCTGGCGGCGGGCTATTTCAATCTCCCGACGGATTGCCGCCTGAATAGCTGCCTGTACTTTCTGCGCGTCTTTTTTGTTCTTGTTGATATCTGCCAGCAGTTCCTTCTCACGCCCTTTCAGACCGGTCAGCACCTTGTCTTTCTCTTTCTTGTCTACCTCCAGTATCGTGCGCTGTTCCTGTTCTACCTTCAGTGTACTTGAACGCTTCACTTTCTGGTCCTGCAGGCTTTCTATTTTCTTACTTAAGAGCTCCCGTGTTTCAAGAATGTTATCTGCCTGCCTGCGACGGTAATCCCGGTACTGTTTAAGGTACTGGTACCGTTTGATCGCATCATTGAAAGTCTCGGCAGAAAAAATGAAATTCAGCATGTCGTAGGTACTGCGGTTCTTGTACGCATATACGACCAGCTGAGCATATTGTGACTTCAACGTATCAAGGTCTTTCTCCAAGGTCTTAATATCCCTGTAAGCAGCATTGATATCACCGTTGATGAAATTGATCTCTTCGTTGATGTTGTTGATAAGGCGGGTACGCAGCGTAATTTTATCACGCAGCGCACGCAGCTGGCTCAGACTTTCTCTCGTGGATTTCTTGGTAGTTTTAAGTGCTTCGTTGGCCTCATCGATCTCACGCTGCAACTCTCTCTTTCTATGCTCCAATTCTTCCCGCGACATTTGGGGAGCCTGTGCATTCACCAAGGCCGGTAGTAAACCTAAGATTATTACAAATGGGAAAAACTTCTTCAGATTCAGCATGATGGTTTTAAAGATAGCTGCAAAATAGCAATTTACAAATTTCAGATACATTCGGCGTACTCCTACTCTCTTGAATACCCCGACGGAATAGTGAACGGAAAGCTCACCGGCTGATCAAAATCTATTTTGTTAAAATCCATGTTGATCTTCGTGTAACTCTTCTCTTCCACAAAAACCCTGCGGCGGGTGGCAAATTTAACCTTATCCAGCGACTTGTATTCACCATATGTCAGTTCAACCGAACGTCTGCGTGTACTGTCTTTATCCATCACCTTGCTTTGTTGCAGGATATAGTCATCAGCAAAAACGTTGAACAAGCTGGTAAATATTGTGCTGTCGCAGGTAAAAGAAATGACTGCCGGTGTTTTCACTACCTGGTATACTGAATCTGTCAGGTATACCGGGTTGCCGATGATCAGGTCCTGCAGGGTTTTAAAATCGAAGGGGATATTCAGCACATCCTGCGCATACCTGAGGTCACGGAGATAAGCTATTTTATGAAATTTGTCGATTGCCTTCAGACTGTCGGGCGTAATGATGGCCCTGGCTACTTCTCCAATAATAGGTGCCGATACAGAGATCCAGATGAAGCTGTCTTTCTGCATACGCATATTTGCGTTGATGCCTGACATTTGTTTGGATTCTGTTTCGAAGTCAATCTTCAATTTAGCGGAGAAGGTATTAAAGGATATATAATTGCTGCGCAGTTTTGAGATCAGTTCTTTGTTGTAAGCATTGGTAGCAGCAACTGATGCGCTGTCTGTTTTTGAAATAATGTTATGCTGGGTAGTATCTGTCACAGGAAACGAGGTCCCTGCTATCTGTCGGCTATGCCTGCATGAAAAGAGTCCCGTGCTTACAATACTTAATACTATCAGTGCTAATGTTTGCTTCATCATGATCTTTAATTCAATACATTCCCATTTCCCCCCGGGAGGTTCGCTACTCCCTTTCGGTTGCAAGTATATACCGTTTTTCTGCAATTTTGCGGGCCAGCCCTACTGAATTGGCACCCTTTTGTTTGGCTAACTGCCAATATTCGAGGGCTTTATCCACTTCATGGAGGTTAAACAATATGTCTCCGTAGTGTTCCAGCATATTAGGGTTCTCGCGCGCTTCTTTTGACTGCAGGGCTTTCTCCATCCATTCCCTGGCCTGCTCATAACGAGCCATCCGGAACAGGATCCAGGCGTATGTATCCATGAAATTGGTACTTTCCGGTTCCAGCTCCAGTGAACGTTTAGACATGCTCTCTGCCTTATTCAGCTGCTCTCCGCGAAGAGAGAGGTAATAACTGAAATTATTCAATACCAGTGCATCATCTGGTTTCAGCGCCAGTGCCCGGTCATAACTGCTGTCTGATAGTTGGTGCTGACCTGTTGCGTGATAGGCATCGCCCAGCAGGGAGTAAACATCTGCCCGCGTATTCTTGTCGCCGTTGCCATTCCCTGTCTGTAATGCAACATTCAAAGCTTCTATGGATGCAGGATAATTCTGTAGCAAAAAGTTCGCCACCCCCTTGAAGTAATGGCCCATAAATTCCCTGGGGAAGCGCTCTGTTACAACTGAGCTCACTTTCAACAGGCTATTGGAGTCTTCCTTACGGGAATAGATCCACATCAGCTGGTACCATACAGTAAAACGTGTGGAATCGAGGGTCACCGCTTTGTTGTAATCCACCAATGCGCTGTCCAGCATACCCGCCTGGGAGAACATATCTGCCTGAAGGGCATAAGCCTTGGCCTCCTGAGGGTGTGCCTCAATGACCAGCTGCGACAGCTGCAAACCTTCCCTCAGTTTGCTGCTGTCTACTCCCTGCATCTGCAGGTAAGGATAGACGTAAGCTACTTTTTCGTCAATACTATAGTCAGGATTGGCAAAAGCGCGGGTCAGGTAAGCCCAGTACTTGTCATGTTTACCCTCTTTTTTGGCATAACCTGACAGGGCTATCAATGCCCTCGGATTAGCGGAATCACGCTGAAGCACTTCATTGTAGATGGCAGCAGCTTCCTCAATCCGGTCGTTGGAGTTATAAATATCTCCCAGGATGATATAATATCTTACTTCATCCGGGTTCTGATTGATCAGTTTATGTACTTCTGTGGCTGCATCTTCCATCCTGTTCAGCTTTAGATAAATCCGCTGTTTCTGGAAGGCCAGTTCTTCGATCACTCCTACTTTCGCTTCCAGGGAATCAAACACTTCCAGTGCTTCTTCAGATTTATCAGCTTTGGAAAGGAATATTCCCTCATTGTACAGATACTCATCATTACCAGGGTAGGCGGCAGCCAGGCGGCCATATACGGCAGCAGCGCTGTCAAACTGGGCATTGACCCCAAAAGCATCTGCCAGTGTGATCTGGAACCATTTATTAGAGCCATCCAGGGTCACCGCCTTACGGGCAAAGCCCAGGGCATAATTAGGGTTACGCACCTCGATGAACAGGCGGGCCAGTTCATAATATGCGGTGGGGTTATTCCTTTTCAGGCGAAGGTAGTCTGAGAATTGTGTGATAGCGGTGCGGTAATCGCCCAGTATTTTAGACCTTTCGGCAGAAAAAAAGAGGCTGTCTGCGCGCTGTTCCAGCAGGGTGGAATCTTTAAGGGAATATACCTGACGGTAAGACTGACGGGCAGCAACCGGTTTGGAAGTAGTACAGGAAGTCTCTGCCAGACAACAAAAGCCTGCCGCTAAAAGAAAAAGAGGTAAGCGCCCCACCAGTCGGTTTAGCGCCGGCCGGCCACTCTTTCCAGGCAAGGTCCTATTGTTATTCCGGGTTCTGAACATTGATTAAGATTTACCGGTGTGGCCAAAACCGCCGGCACCACGTTCTGTTTCTGTCAACAGCTCCACTGCTTCAAGATGGGCCTGCACAAATGGGGCTATCACCATCTGGGCAATCCTTTCACCGGGCGCAATAGCCTGTGGCTCATTTGACAGATTGATCATTATGATCTTAATTTCTCCCCTGTAGTCGGCATCAATTGTACCGGGAGTATTCAGCAGGGTAAGTCCCTGTTTAATAGCCAGACCGCTGCGTGGTCTGATCTGGGCCTCATACCCCGTAGGCAGCTCTATGAACAGGCCGGTGGGTACAAGCATCCTCTCGAGAGGCTGCAGAGTGATAGCTGTTTCCAGGTTGGCCCGGAGGTCCATCCCGGCCGCTTCTGCTGTGGCGTAGGCCGGTAGCGGATTAGCGGATTTATTGATGATCTTTACGGTAATAGCTGCCATTGTTACAAAGGTATTTTAAATAGTCCATAGTCTGCAGATTATGAACATTTGATTCATTTTTGCCGGCCAATCCGGCATAATTACATGACGATCAAATGGATGTACGTATTAACGCTCTCCTCCCTTCTCCAGCAGAACAGTCGCATAAGCCACTACTCCTTCCTCACGGCCCACGAAACCCAGTTTTTCTGTTGTGGTAGCCTTTATAGACACTTCTTCCGTAGAGATATTCAGGATACCAGCAATGGTTTCCTGCATCTGTACTACGTACGGCTTGATCTTGGGTGCCTGCAGGCAAAGTGTACTGTCAATGTTCACTACCTGGTATCCTTTCCCTGTGATCAGCTCCAGTGTACGTTTCAGCAGTATCTTACTGTCAATATTTTTGTAAGTGTGATCTGTATCAGGAAAATGTAGTCCGATATCCCCCAGGCTGGCGGCGCCCAGCATAGCATCGCAAATGGCGTGCAGCAATACATCGGCGTCACTATGTCCCAGGGCTCCCTTATGGTGTGGTACCAATACTCCTCCCAGCCAGAAATCCCGTCCTTCCGTTAACTGATGAAAATCTACTCCAAGGCCAATGCGCAATTTAGTCATGACAGATGTATAAACTTTAAAATGTAAGCTTTAAACTGGTAAAATTAGCGCAAATTAAAAATCCTCCGGGTATTTCCGGAGGATTCTTATATTTTAAAAAAAGATTAACTATTTCACTACCAGCTATTACCAGTTGTTGCCTTGATCTTCTTCCCTGTGACCGAGGTCAAAGATCAGGGAGAAACGCAGGGTATTGGATAGCGGGTTACGCTGAATACCATTGCCAGAAGGGACCAGGTAAGAGAAGTTCAGACCAAACATGTTGTATTTAACACCCAGACCGGCAGTTACGTACTTACGGTTACCCTTGTTCTTGTTTTCATAGAAATAACCGGCACGTACAAAGAACTGGTCATTGTAGCCATATTCACCACCCAGGGAAACAGTTACTTCCTGCAGTTCTTCTTTAAAACCGCCCGGAGCATCCCCAAAGGAAGAGAACATACCAGATATAGTTGACTTCTCACGATAAGCCCCGGTACTGTCTGGAGTAGGTACCAGCAGTTTATTCAGGTCCAATGTGAACATTACTTTGCTGGTCTGGTCCAGTCCTATCGTATATGCAGTACCCAACCCTAAGTTAGTAGGCAGGAAGTCTTTATTGGTAGCAGATTCTGTATAGGAAATCTTGGTACCAATGTTAGTAAGGGCCACACCAACGTTCCAGGTATTTACAGCACTATTGTCTTTCTCAAAGTCTTTTGTGTAGAAAAGGGACAGGTCAGTCGCAAAGGCTTTACCTGGTCTTACCACACGGCCGTTGATATCACCGCTGGCCAGGTTGGAGTAAATAAACCGTCCTGCCAGGGCTACAGAGAAGTTATCTGATAATTTACGGGCGTAACCTGCATCAAATGCAAATTCACGTGGATGGTAGTCGTATGTAGGCATACCGGTAACATCCGTAAAGTTGATAGTACCTAAAGAGAAGTAACGCAATGAGGCAGAAACTGTCTGGAACTCGTCCATCTGATAATACCCTGCCAGGTTAGCCAGGAACACGTCATTCACGAGTTCTTTTAACCAGGGGGTATAAGTAACTGATATTGCGGAGCGGGTTGTTGCAAACGGGATCTTCGCAAGGTTCCAGTAGATGGAATTCGCGTCGGGAGAAGTGGCGACGCCGGCGTCTCCCATGGCTCCTGCCCTTGCATCAGGAGAAATACGAAGAAAAGGTACCGCTGTGTTAATGGTATTTGTTCGTCCGTCCAGATTATCTGTTGAAATCTGGGCATTGACAGACAGAGAGAATAGGATGCAACAAATTAAGACAAGGTTTACAGTTGCCTTTCTGATCATGCAATTATACATGCAATAGTGTTTAGAACGAGTTGTAAAAATAGTTCGAAAATCTATATTATCAATAACAGGGGTCTGGTAAGGGACTCGCGAATTAAGTATGTGCTTTTGATGCATAGGTTATAATACAGTTACTTTTCCGCCTAAAACCTTTGTTTTACCATTCGCTGTTACCAAAATACTATATATGTAAATTCCAGGCGACACCCGGGCGCCGGAATCGGCCGTTCCGTTCCAGGATGCCCCTACATAACGGCTACCACCATCATTTATTGCATGATGTATAGTTTTTATTTGTTGACCCGTTACCGTGAAAATCCTGACAGTCACATCCAACAGCTGGTCCTGCTGATTGTGTTCAAAGGTGAACTGCGTCTGGT
Organism: Chitinophaga filiformis; assembly: GCF_900102545.1. GTDB lineage: Bacteria > Bacteroidota > Bacteroidia > Chitinophagales > Chitinophagaceae > Chitinophaga > Chitinophaga filiformis. The sequence goes on from NZ_FNBN01000004.1 coordinate 263,950, forward strand.
CATGGAAAGGGTTCGGGAAACAGCCGGCCTTTCCGACCGTCATTGCTGATGACCGGACTACCCGGAACTGCAGTGTGGCAGTACCGGAATTATTGTGGGTATCCCATGCCTTTATTGTCATAGTATGCGTGCCTTCTGACAGGCCATACAGTGGGAACCGGACCGTTCCTTCCTTGTAATTGTCAGTAGTGGCCTCAAAGAAGCTGTTCAGGATATAGTATTGACTTTCCTTATTATCCAGTGTAGCTATCAGGTCATGTCCTATGCCATAGCCTGAAGTATTAATCCCCTGTTCATCCTTCAGTTGCAGCAATAGTACCGGATTTTCTCCCGTAATCCCCCCGTTGCGGAAATATTCATTGTCCAGGTATGCTTTTATAACAGGCCCCAGCTCATCTTGTTCAATATTATCCGCCGTTCCACCCACCTGTACACCTGAAAACACACCACCCGCTGCTGTCACTCCATTTGATGCATAAAAACTAAGGGCTCCGGCACCTGCCTGATAATCAATATCTGCCGGCACCACGAAAGTGCTGGAAAATTGTCCGTTCTCAACAGTCTGCTGACCACGATACAGTATGTGCTGTTGCTGATAGAAGCCCGCAGGAGTACTACCGGCATCATTCCCACGGGTATATTCCGGCGTGGGTTTATCATAGACGGTCGTGTATAAGGTTCCCTTATAGGCGTCCTGCCGGATGCCATGTTCATCTTCCAGGTGACCTTTTACCGTGTATTTTCCCATTGCTTTCAATGTATCTGGTATATCATTTACCGCCTTTCCGTTGATGGAATCCGTTACGACATGATACCGGGGAAAAGCCAGTGTCAGTGCCGGATCGCCCAATAACTGGAATTTACGGTTATTAGGAATATCGATATAAGTAGCGTACGTCTGGTTTTTACCCTCCATGGCCGCCTGTCCGAGCGTCGGCATACGTCCGTCTGCCCGGGGTGTCAACAGCTTTTGCAGGTAGTTGGCATTCATTACTTTGTTGGAAGCGGAGAATACTGCCCTGGTAGTCGTCATCAGTGCAATACCACCTCCATTCTCCTGTAACAACAGCTTCTCCCCCAGAGAGACATACGCCGGATTATCAAAAGGCGCAAAATCGCAGGTAGCTGTGATAAAAAGTGGCAGTTTACCTGCGTTCTTCCAGGTGGCCAGGGAGCTTTCCTCCATGATCACCTCTTCTGCCAGCCGGGAGTAACTTCCGTGACCGGTATAATTCCAGATCAGGGTGCCATCGAAGATATCTTCTGCGATGGCAGCATTTACTGCCGGATAACGGCTGCCACCCGCATCAGCTATCTTCGGGTAAGCATCCAGGTAGATCTTGTCAATATGCCCTGCCGGCCATTGTGCTGCAATAATCTCACTCATGCTCTCCGCATCCTGCAAATGAAGGTTGTCATCTCCGTCATCTGCCACGACCGTAACATGTTGTTGCCAACGGCCAAAGTTCGCTGGCGCGTTATAACCAATAATCTTATTCACCAGTGCTGCCGCCTGAGCGGGTTGCTGCACAGGCAGGCGGCCTATCGCTATATCCAGCAGGTTTTGCCTGCTATTATCGTTGATATCGTCTGCATCATCCAGGAAGCCGAAAAAGTCGTCTGACGGATAGGCATTTATCGGATCTATGGAAATCGTGCTTTGCCAGGTGGGCACCATATTCGTGTTTCCTGCCACTCTGTTCTTATAATCGTAAGAGGCATCTCCGAACAGTAACAGGTATTGCAGTCCTCCCCTGTCATAACACATCTTCACAAAATCTCTTACTGCTACGGGATCAGCAGTACCTGAACCAAACTCATTATAGATCTCGTTTACTGTTACCACTTTCACGGTCAGGCCATCATGGCTGCTATGCCAGGAAGCCAAATTGGTAGCAGCAGACTGTAAAGTGGGTGTAGTCACAATCAGCATATCTACGGTACCTATGCCGTGAAGGTCCTGATTAGCTACAGGGCCTGCTGATGTTGGCTGCAAATACCCTTGTCCGGAGAAAGCTGCATATTCATGCAGGGTGCTACAATCTCTGGTAAAGGTAAGCGTGGAGCCGGCCAGCTGGGTTTTAATCTTTACGGGTTGCAGCGGGTCTGTCACGTCCAGGATAACTGTCTGGTTAACGGCCTGTTCCAGCCTGAACTGTGCGTTCTGACCGGGAGTTACAGAAGCTATGTCCCTGAAAAAGAGCGGTTCCCGGGCCGGTAGCTGTAGCGGGCATCGGGCCTGTAAGGTCAGATAATCAAGCCATCCCTGTGCCCCACTGCCGCCGGGCGTAAAACTAAGTGTGACCGGTACAGTTGTGGCCGCAGGCGTTGCCGTAAAATAGCCCGTTGCTACTGAAGCAAAAGCCTCAAATATATTACCGCTGACGGGCGATAAAGACAGGGAACCCAGCATATTATTTCCCGCCTGTATGGAAAAACGGCTGGTGCCAATTCCCCTGGCAGCCACCCTCACTCCTACTTTTAGGGAGAGGGGAGTCAATGGCAGTGAAAAATTAATATAGCGTAATGGCTGTACACTGCTAAATACCGATCCCCACCATTGTTTACCACTGGCCAGAAAGTTGATGCTATCATTCTCATAAAAAGTGTAATAGTCAAAACTGTTGACAATGGGACCAGCAGCCGGTGTTACGTCATCCTGGGCGATCCTTTTGCCGGGAGTACTGCCCGTGGTCAGGAAATACCAGGCCGTGTCCGAATAAAGGTTGGCGGTATGGACAAAATTACTGCCCTGGTATTGCCAGCTATGCGGACCTGGCGCATAGAACAGAAGGTAATCTCCTTCTTCCATCAGCGCTACTTCCGGCAGGTCGTCGTGCCTGGGTGCCGCATTACTTTCAGGCAGCATACGCCCCCCGGTGCCATACAGCCTGACGCCTTTCAGGTCAGCACTCAATCCCATGCCGGTCAGCAGGGTTTTATCTATTTTATAAATGCCCTCCCGGGTAATTGCCAGTTTTTGCCAGCTACCGGAAGAAAGCACGGAATGTGCGGTGTAGGGTCCTCCTCTTCCATTCCCCCCTGATACCCATTGACAAAGGAGTAAGAGAAAAGAGAAGGACATAAACTTCATAGCGGGTATTTGCGCAAACATAGCAATAATAAAGTATATTTATGGGGCGAAATCGACCATTGCGGCTGTTGTCACGAAATGTCTGCATCCGCCCCCGGATTGCATTTCAGTTTTTTATAACATGTGAATATACGGCAGCGGGACATTTTATGACATACTATTTCAAACACTATAATAAGTAGCTATTGTCTGGCGTTTTAATGAACGGGGAGATGTATTTTTGCCCTGTTGCAGGCAATTGAGCGCTTTATGTTATAGTTAAGAGGAACAATCGAAGAATCAAGAGCGTATATTTACAATTTAACCATAACCATATATCTGTGAGTCATCAACCATGAGTCAGCTACTGCCAACAGGGCCACCATAAAGATCTTCCGGCCTTTACAGTTAAGATTAACTTAATACGTAGTCCGGAGAAGCCTCTGAATCATAAAACACTGATTTTAAATAAGATAAACTCTATTAACAGGTGAATGCTTACAGATTAATTATTTTTACTATAAAATAAATTATACTACATTTGCGTTTACCATAAACATCAAATAAAAAAGCTGAATCGCATGCATAGATTAACCTCTGTCTCAATGCTCTTAGGCGCCAGTATAATTATGTCGATGTCTGCCTGTAAAAACGGCGGAGCTTTCGGCAAAAAGAAGGAGAAATCCACCGCTACTGGCTGGAATTACAATGATCCTAAGATGGGTGGTTTCAGTGTGGCCAAAAGTAAAGACCAGCAAACTGGTCCGGGTCTTGTTTTCGTGCAGGGCGGTACCTTCGCCATGGGAGCGACAGAACAGGACGTTATGGCTGACTGGAATAACATTCCAAGACGTATTACTGTTTCCTCATTCTACATTGATGAAACAGAAGTAGCCAACGTTCACTACCGTGAATACCTGTACTGGCTGCGTCGTATGTACGACGAGTCCTTCCCGGACGTATATCGTAAAGCTTTACCAGATACCCTGGTATGGCGTAGCGAACTGGCTTATAACGAGCCTCTTGTAGAATATTATTTCCGTCACCCTGCTTACAACGATTATCCGGTAGTAGGTGTGAACTGGAAACAGGCTGTTGACTATTGTAAATGGCGCTCCAACCGTGTGAACGAAAAGATGCTGATCGATAAAGGGTTGCTGTCCAAAAACGATATGAAGAACCAGGCTGATGATAACACCTTCGATACCAAGGCATATACTGCGGGCCTCTATGAGGGTATCCCGGGTAACATGTCCAAGAGTACCAAGGCGCAGTTCAGAAACGCTGACGGTTCTCCACGTACTGCTCAATTCGAAGATGGTGTAATGTTGCCTAACTACCGCCTCCCGACAGAAGCTGAATGGGAATATGCGGCACTGGGTTACATCGGTCAGAACCCTGGCCCTTCCAAGAAAGAAGGTAAACGTGGTGAGGAGTTGATCATGAACAAACAGGTATATTCCTGGGGAACTAACACAAGTGGTCTGAGGGATATCCGCCGTGGTGCATGGCAGGGTCAGTTCCTGGCGAACTTCAAACGTGGTTCCGGTGATAACATGGGTATGGCCGGTGGTCTGAACGACCGTGCGTCTATCCCTGGTCCTGTAATTGCTTTCTTCCCGAACACTTTCGGTATCTATAACATGTCAGGTAACGTAAGCGAGTGGGTACTGGACGTTTACCGTCCGCTGAACCCGATCGATGGTGATGACTTCAACTACTTCCGTGGTAACAAGTTCCAGACTACTTATATGAATGCTGATGGCGAAGCTGAAAAGGATAGCCTGGGTCACCTGAAAATGCGTGATGTAACTGACGAAGAAAGTGCTAACCGTCTGAACTACCAGAAAGGTGATGTTATTAACTACCTCGATGGTGACTCCCTGTCACAGGTTGAGTATGGTTACGGTGTTACCTCCCTGATCAACGATAAATCTCACGTTGTAAAAGGTGGTAGCTGGAACGACCGCGCTTACTGGCTCTCTCCAGGTGCACGCCGTTACATGCAGGAAGATATGGCCACCAACACTGTAGGTTTCCGTTGTGCAATGGACCGCGTGGGTAGCCCTGAAGGTAACAAATTCAAAACTGGTCAGCTGTTCAAGAAACAACGCCAGAAGAGATAATGCCAATTTTATAGAGCATAAAAAAAGCCCTCCTGATAATCAGGAGGGCTTTTTTTTATGCTAATATTCTCTGTAATTATTTCCAGATCTCCAGGATCTCTTCTGTGTGATTTTTGGTATCCGGCCTTACAATGATCTTATCTATCACACCCGACTCATTAATCAGGAAAGTAGTACGGTGCGTCCCGTCGTAGATGCGGCCCATGAACTTCTTCTCTCCCCATACGCCATACTGTGTATGAATGGTACGGTCCTCATCTGCCAGTAACGGGAAAGGCAGGTCATATTTCTCTACAAATTTTTTGTGACGCTTTTCACTGTCTGTACTCACGCCCACCACTGCAAATCCTTTTTTCAACAGTATATGATAGTTGTCCCTCAGGTTACACGCCTGGTTCGTACAGGCAGGTGTCATATCCTTAGGGTAAAAATACAGTATCACTTTCTTCCCCTTTAGATCTGCCAGCGAAACCTCCTTTCCTTCCTGATCCGTTCCTTTAAAGATGGGCGCTTTATCTCCTTCTTTCAAATGTGTCATATATTCTTCTTCCTATCTCGTAAATGTAAACGTCTGTTCTTTGGTATTACCGGCAATATCTGTCACCAGCATGCGCAGGCTGTGTTTACCCGGCTTACAATGCTCATCGAATGTGTAGGAAATAACATTACCCCTCCGGCCAAACATCAGCCATTTGCCATCAAGTTCTGCCCGGTAAGCTTTTATGCCGCTGTTATCGCTGATGGCGAAAGACAATTTCGCAGCCTTTGACAGATTGGCTCCGTTCTTTACCCCGAGCAAAGCGATTTTAGGCAGAACAGTATCCACTTCCAGGTGGAAATCGCCAAACTCGCGGAACTGGCCCACATACCAGCCCTTCTCCAGCGTAGTACCTGCAATGGTCTCTCCCAGGCCCTCACGTACCATCACTACCTTATGCTGCTGTGCAGCCGGTATAGGCCTGTCGGGCTTTATATGCAGGGTAAAATTGCTGTGTAAAGGGACCAGTGCTGTATGAAGGCGGAAAATTGAGGAGGAAGACTTTGACTTCTCCCCTGCGGGGATCTCCGCATAGTTAAAGCAGATCCTGTCGTAAAGGGAATTCTCCTCCAGGAAAAATTCTACCTGGTTATTCTCGAAGATATTGCGGGATTCCGCATACATTGTATTGGCGCATTTGGTAGGCTCTGGCGCATCTCCACTCTGCTGCAGGGAGAATTTCACGGTGGTGGAATTGCCATAGGCGTCCTTCACCAGCAGTTTTACCGGATGAGGTGTACCGTCTGACAGGTCAATGGTACCATCTCCCTGTACATCCTTATAGATCTCCAGCTTATTACCCGGTACGGAAAATAGCAGCTGCAGCCAGGGTCCTCCGCCTTTTCTTATTTTATAGTCCGTGTGGGCATTGATATATCGGGACTCCTCAAACCCGATATTATCTATCTGGAACCCGCTGTTGGGTACATCCTTATCAAACATCACTACTTCATAGATACCATAACTGTTAGGCACATTGCTCATACGGTCCACTGCATTCAGCCCAATTCCTGCCAGTCCGGTTCTTACTTTGATCAATGGCGTGGCAGTCACATATTCACCGTTCACCTTCTTTACAGGCAGTATGGTAGGCGTCTGGTCATAGATGCTCCTGTCCATATCATATATCGCAATCCGGAATACTTCAGGTGCTTTGGTATCGGGGATATCGAAACCGAACAGCAACGGGTTCAACGGATGTTCGGTATGGGTATCCCTGATTTCAAAATGCACGTGCGGCCCGCCGGAAGCGCCGGTATTACCGCTCCATGCCACGAAGTCGCCTTTCTTTACAGGAAATTTGTCTGCCGGGATCTTCAGGTCGGTTGCCCAGCTTTCCGCGGCGTATTGCTGCTGCTTCACATATTGCTCCAGAGCAGGGAAAAAGCGGTTCAGGTGGCCGTAAGCGGTAGTATACCCATTAGGGTGCGTAATGTACAACACGTTCCCGTAACCGGTATGAGATACGCCAATCCGGCTTACATATCCATCTGCGGCAGCATATACGGGCAGATTCTCCTTCTGTTGGGTTTTAATGTCTATCCCTGCGTGAAAGTGGTTGGGACGAAGCTCTCCATAATTACCTGCCAGTTGAATAGGCACAGCCAGTGGATTGCGGAAATATCCCTGTGGATAGTTCTTTTCCGGTAACTGAGCGTGTAACAGCTGAGGTAATAAGATGCATAACCCGAATATCCGTTTTATCATGACGCAAAAATAAGGGGAAATCAATATCCTCTAAATCCTAATTTTGTGCCTTAACAGCCCCGTTATGAAAGGTAGACTTAGTCAGGTGCTTATACATATTGCCGGTTGCGTTACTTTTCTGGCGTTGCCGATCGTCTTTTCCCCGGATGCCAGCAGCCTGTCTGATCTGTGGAGGCACCCTCCTGCCATGAAAGATTTCCTCGTCTACCTGGCATTGCTGCTATTCTTTTATTTCAATTATTTCTGGCTGATCCCTAATTACTACTTCAAACGTAAATACGGCGGCCTCTCTATCATTACCATTCTATGCTTTGTGGCAATAGTACTAGTACCTAATCTCCTGATCGGCTTTCGGGGTGGCCCTAACCGTGCAGGATATGAGTGGCCCGCTAACAATCCCATCCCGCTACCGTCAGACCGCCCACCGAGACAGTTTAATCCCTCGCCTACTCCACCGCCGGCAGACAGTATCCCGTCTTTCGGGCAGGAATCCCCGCCACCAACTGGTCGACCATTCCCTCCACCGGACCGTTTTCATGGCCCCGGACAACATGAGGAGGTATCCCGGTCATTGTTGCTGGACGTAAGTCATCAGCTGTTCCTTTTCCTGGCCGTATTCTTCTTCTCCCTTATCCTGAAAATAAGTTACCGCTGGCGGCTGACAGAAAAGGAGAAACTGAATGCAGAGCTGTCGTACCTGAAAGCGCAGATCAATCCGCACTTTCTTTTTAATATCCTGAATACTATCTATTCTCTTGCGATTGAAAAGTCGGATCAGACAGGTACCGCTGTCGTCAAGCTATCGCAGATGATGCGTTACGTGATCAGTGATGCCGGTAATCACCTGGTGCCATTATCGAGGGAGATTGATTATCTCAGTAATTATATCGAACTACAAAAATTGCGTTTCGGAGATTCGATACCTTTGTCATTCACGGTAACAGGCAAAGCTACCGGGCAACTGATTGCACCATTGATCCTGATCTCTTTTGTAGAAAATGCGTTTAAACATGGTGTGAATGCGGCAGAAAATACAGACATCCGCATTACAGTGAACATTGATGAAAAACAACTGTATTTTAAAGCATTCAATAACAAGGTAACTGTGCTGGAAGTACAGGAAACAACAGGCGGACTTGGTATAGAAAATACCCAGAAACGCCTGCAGTTACTATATCCTGGCAGTCATACACTACTGATCCGGGATGAGGAACATTATTTTGAAGTATCCCTTTTATTGCAATTAACATGACCTTACAAGCTATTGCCATAGATGATGAATTACCGGCTTTAAAGCTGATACAGCACTTCTGTGCGAAAGTGGATTTCATACAGTTGCAGAAGACATTCAATGTACCTGAAGAGGCATTGAAGTATATCACGAAATACCCGGTAGACCTGCTTTTCCTGGATATCAACATGCCTTCTGTAAGTGGTATTGATCTATACCGTTCCATACAGCAACAGGCACTGGTGATCTTCACTACAGCTCATAGTGAATATGCGGTAGAAGGGTTTAACCTCAACGCAGTGGATTACCTGCTGAAGCCTTTCACTTTCGAGCGTTTCCTGCAGGCCGTACAGAAAGCGCAACATGTAAAGCAATTCAACCAGTCGCATCCCACCACACCGCCTCCGCTCATATTCAGAGTGGATTATGGCCTGACAAGAGTCCAGATCACGGATATCCTCTTTGTAGAAGGCCTGGACGATTACCTGAAAATACATCTCTATCAGCAGCCCCCGCTGATAGTCAGGATGACAATGAAAGTACTGCTGGAAAAACTGCCTCCGCAGTCCTTCATCAGGGTACACCGTTCTTACATCGTAGCCATGGACCGTATAGAGCAGGTACGCAATAAAACCATCCTGATAGCCGGCAACGAAATACCTATAAGCAACAGTTATGAGGACGCTTTCTTCAGTCAGTTCCGGCGCCTGTAGTCCATTCACCGCAACATATAATGGCTTTACCTCAATCACATGGCCATGTCCCGTATTAAAGAAATATTTGTGTTGGTAAAACAGTTATATCAGTGAACAAACCAACTCAATATGGAAAGAAAAGATTTTCTAAGGAACGGGATGGGCATACTGGGCCTGGCTTCCATCGTACCTATGCTGAATGCGTGCGGTAAAGACGACAATACGACCAGTACAGATACCGACACCACCACGGGAACTGATACAGAAACAGGCGGCACCTGTACCGTGTCTGATACCGAAACTGATGGTCCGTATCCGCTGTATAGCAGCAGGGGATCTTCCATACAGCGCGTGGATATTACAGATGGTAAAACCGGCCTGCCACTGAGCATCGTTATCACTGTGCGCAATGTGAAAAACAATTGTGCTGTGGTGAGCAATGCGCGTGTGGATATCTGGCATTGCGATAAAGATGGTTACTATTCAGGATACAGTAATTCCGGTTACCTGGGCACACAGGACAATACAGCCCTGGTCTTCTGCCGTGGCCTTCAATATACAGACAGTGCCGGATTAGCGAAGTTCACTTCTATTTATCCGGGCTGGTACACCGGCCGCGTTACTCATATCCATGCACAGATCTATGTGGACAGCTCATTGAAACTAACCACACAGATTGCTTTTCCGGATGCGATCAACACTGCAGTTTATAAAACATCCCTTTACAGTGCACATGGCCAGAATTCAATCACCAATGCACAGGATAATATCATTATGGATTCATTGGACAATGAACTTGCAACTGTCACAGCGAATAGCACCACGGGCGGATATGATCTGACCCATACTATTTACATTTCTGCTTAGGTAATGAGTGAGCACTTGTTATGAAAGCAAAAGGACCGGCTATAAACCGGTCCTTTTTATAAGTAGTTGTGTACAATCTGTGTGTTGATCTACTTCGCTTCCGCCTCTGCTTCAGCCTCTGCCTCCACCTTATGTTTTTTAGGGTAGTTGAACAGTAAGCTGGTGATGATCGGGATCAGGAAAATAGATACAGTGATAATGGATGTAGCCCAGTCTGCCTGATGACTTTCCAGGAATTGAGCCGCTGCAGTTTCGGGATAGAAATGCTCATAGATAGCCAGCATCAGTTTGATACCCAATACACCAATCACCAGGAAAGCTGCAGTTTCCAGGAAAGGATATTTCTCCATCAGTCTTACGAACCCCTGTGCTACGAAACGCATGGCCAGGATACCGATAAATACGCCGGTCCAGATCAACACGATATTATCGCTGAATGCAACTGCTGCAAACACATTATCAATAGAGAATGCAAGGTCCATCAGCTCCACCAGCGCTACGGTAGCCCAGAACTGGCCCATCCAGCCAATCGTTGCCTTATATAACCAGTTGCTGCTCTTATCAATCTCTTCAGCTTCCTGCTCTACAATGCCAGCTTTCTCTGCCTTTGATTTTTCAGCTCTCTTCTTGAAATAATCGTAGGTCAGATAGAGGAGATAAAGTCCGCCAACCGGTTTCAGCCACCATACTTTAATGAGCAGAGATGCGAACAGTAAACAAATACCTCTGAAGACATAGGCACCAATAATACCGTACTTCAGCGCTTTGTTACGTTGTTCCTTTGGCAGGTCCATTACCATTGTAGCCAATACGGCCGCATTATCCACCGACAACAGACTTTCAATAATAATCAGGTTTCCGACGATCAGCAAGGCAGGTATCGGGTTGTCCAAGATCTGCTGGAACATTTCAGCGATTTGCATAGTTGTTTGTTATTTTCTTGTTTTTGTTGATAGACATTAATTGTTTACGAGTTGCACCACTATAAGCCGTCCTCCTTCTTCCTGGGACAGCAGCAACTGCTTGTTATCTGTCAGCTCCACCATAGAGTTTATTGGAATATCCTTCCCCTCCGTGACATCTTTTAAAGATGTAAGCGTCTGATTGACAAGTTGCCACTTATTATTATGAAATACAAAATATCCCACCGGTTTTTTCTGCTGGTCTGTTAGTCTTTCGTTCGGATAAATGTTCCTATTCACATGCCATGGATACAAATACTGGTTGTGATATACCATTAACCGGTGATTTTCGGGCGTAAAACTACCCGGTTTTCTTGACCAATACAAATTGAGTACCGGTAATTGTCCGCGGTAAGGCGTATTACAGAACGGACAGCAGGGACTGGTTGTATTGTCAAACACAAACCATTTCTGGTCACAGCTTTTGTTCTGGCAGGGTTGCAGCAGGTCAACCGTTTTGATCAGTGCCTGTTCCCATTCATCTGCAGTAGGGCGTAATGAAGGGTTATGCAATCCGTCAATAAATGCTTTCTCAAACATTTCCTTCAGGTAGGGCCCGCAGACTGTATACGGTATTTTATTCACATCAGCCCAGGGCAGGTGGGTAGGTTTTACCTGATCCAGTCTTGGCCTGTTGGAAGTATCTGTAGGGTGTTCTATAAACAATGCATTCGCACCCATAGACAATTCTTCGTCTTTCTGAGCGTCTGTGTCATGGATCTTTCCTCCACGCAGTGGATGACGATACAGCAGGTACATGTAGATCATGACGGCCAGCGCATGCCTGTCTGTCGCAATACTGGGCAGTTTACGGGCAGGATCTTCTTTCGGGAGATGCTTGGTCGCCATTACCTCCGGCGCAATAAAATCGGGTGTCCCGATCACATCAGGCGGGAACTTGCCTGGCACCACCAGCCCATCAATGTCAATAATCGTGGCACTGCCCGTAATAGGATCTATCAGTACATTTTTGTAGGAAAGATCGGAGTGGGCCAGGCCAGCAGCATGCATACGCCTTACGGCCCGGGCTATCTTGATACAGATGAGACAAAACTTAAACCAGTCGCCCAGTTCAGTTTCATCCAGGTGCAGCTTAAACTGCCGGCTCCTGAATTGCGGAGAAGCAAACCATCTGCCTTCTTTCTCCTTTCCTGCGATGGAAACGATCTGGGCCGCGCCAGGGTTATATCCTTTGGTAAAAAAGAATTTCTTCTGATATACCGGTACGATGATACCGGTCTTCCCGTCCCGCTCCACAATATTACTGGGCCAGCAGAAGAGATCTTTCCAGTATTCTCCTCCCGGCTGATTGAAGATTCTTTCCCGGAACGTATTCACAATGTTGTTGAGCCGCTCTTTGGAATTGAAGTCCTGTTTATCCCTGTAGAAAGCCACTACATATGACTTGTCCGGAGAGAAATAAACGTCCTTCATACCTCCCTGCATCGGGTCGCCATTATCAACATATTGATAAGATTTCCCGTCCTGCGCTGTAACTGTAATAATGTTGCTCATGTATTCCTTATCAGTATAAAATAGCTATGGTACGATCGTCATGGTTACCAGGCGACCAGAAATCCAGCCAGTTAAGCAGGCTTTCCTTTGCTTCTTCCGGTGTACCGGTGAAGTTTACTTTGGCGCTGTCATCGTTGGCCCCGCCGAGATCCTGCCACAGCTGACGCCAGTACTCGTTCTTCTGCAGATTGCCATCTGTCTGGAACTTAGGATCTGTCAGCCCATCTGTCATCAGGAGCAGCGCCGTAAAATCGGGTACCACTTTAAAGCGGATGCGGTTCACGTAAGCGCCGTTGGCAAAGATGTCAGACATTGTCAGGAAGCGGGTCTGGCCTGCAAACTCACCACTGTCAGGTGTGCCCATAACAAAAGCTTCACCTGTGGTATCCTGGTAGATGCCGATTCCTCCGTCTCCAACCCAGAAAGAACTGATCACATAACCGGCTGCATATTTCTTTACCAGCGCAAAAATAAGCGTAGTCGAATAATCTTTTATGTCAGCCCCATTCTCCTGGGCCTCCTGTTTGATCTTTCCCTGGGATGTAAAAGCCAGCTTCCCCAACTGTTCGATGAACTGAGCGCTCACTTTTTTCTGGCTGTCCTCACTGGGATCATTCAGATAAGCAGTGATCGCTTCTTCCAGACCGGCTATCTTATCTCCGGATAAGAGTTCCCGGAAGCTGTTTACAGCCGCTTTACAGGCAATATCAGCCCCTTTACGGCTATATTTCGCTGATCCGGCTCCATCGGCCACGGCAATGATACCCCAGCCCTTTTCGGCGTTAAAATCACATCCAAAACTATCATCCCTGAATTTCCCCTCATGTGCATGGCTGCGCCCTCTTTTGGAAGCAATGACCAGCTTTCGTTCGCCAAAAGGCAGGCTTATTGCTGCCTGGTCAGGCTGCCAGTATTTATCCTGTTCATCTGAAGGCAGGTTCTGCCACAGGGATTTCGGGTCAGGGTTGATAACGAGTAATATCTTTTTTTCGGTGAATGGTTTATCTGCCGGATGGTGTTTCAACCGGAACAACAAGGTGAGTACAAATTCACCCGGTTGTAATGGAGTGCCGGCAATTGTATTTGCTGTTTCATCAAATGTAATGCCCAGCCCTTCCGGAATGCTCCATTCAAAATCGCCCATCTCCTGCAAGCCTATGCCGGCGGGATCGAAAGTGAAACTGTATTGTTTATTCACCTTTGCATTAGGTAGAATAATCTGTTTCTGAAGAATATCGTCAATCAGTGATCTTTCTTTCCAGGATTCCACTATTTCATTTTGTGTGTTTATAATCGTTTCCACTGCCTGTTTAATATGTTCTTCCATCATGAATTTGTCAAACAGTGCCAGCTGATTTTCAGATACCGGTATCCCTTTGTGCCGCAATAACGCTTCTACAAAGCCTTGTTTTGTCATTATCCCTGTGTTCTGTTTATATCCATGTTACCACTGCCAAAGCCATATTTGCCTTGTATTCCACACCACGAACAGGAACTTACCTCTTCCTGTCCTACGCAATGCACTTTACCACATGAACATACCGCGAAACCATACTGGTTGCCACAGCAGGGACAGGTAGGAAAACCTTCCAGCTCGTCTGTATTCACTTTGCTGTTGATAATACCACCTTCAGCAGACAATTCAAAATAAGCATTATCCACCGGGAATGCACCGTTGAGCCTATATCCCATAGACTGCATATTCATACCGCTGATATTCACAGGACGCAATCCTTTCTTATACTTGATGAGATAAGGCTTCTTCGTGTTCTGGCATTTCGCAGCAAAGATGGCATAGTTGGTATCTACAAATCCTGGTTGTACAGGAGACAGTTTATCAATATCCACCTTTTCTATCACCCCGTCACTCAGCTTCGCCAGTTCCATACCCGAGCCGTTATTGCTCACACTCACACTGCTGGATTTGATCGATGCGGTGATCCACCTGAAGAATTCTTTATACGACTGAGGCGTTGTATTCTTAAACATCAGCACTGTCTCTGTCAGCTCCTTCAGTATGCCCAGGTTATTTTCATCACCAAATGAAACTGCGACCAGGTTTGTTTTACTCTGCCAGTTCTGCTTCCACTCACGGATCGCAGCACTGCTATCATCTGTTGGTGTACCATCTGTGAAGAGGAATACGATCGGCTTCCAGTCGCCCTTCTGTGTGGCGGTAGTCTGCACTGTATTCTTACGCAACTCGTACATCAGATGACCAAGACCGTTGCTCAGAGATGTACCTGCACCTATCGGGAACTTTGGTGGATAGAAACTGATCACTTCCTGCAACGGTACTATCGTTTTCGCCTGACCGGCAAATACGATAATAGACACCCAGGCAGTTTCCAGTGCATAGGGATCAGATTTCAACTCTTTAATAATCGTCGCCAATCCCTCCTCCACAAACTGTATCTGTTCTCCCACCATAGATTCAGATACATCTATGAGGAAATAAATAGGTAGTCTTCTCATCAGTAGAAATAATTAAGTACCAGCAAAATGATCAGCAACAATATCTGGGTCATATCAACAGACAAACCTGTTCCCACCTGGAATGGTTTAATACCGCTGAACAAACTCAGTACGGGTTTGAAAATGCTCTTGAAGAAGCTGAAGGTCTGCTTATATTGACCCGTTAAACGATCTTCATAAGGCAACAGTTTTGAGTATAGAAAGAGTCCTACAATAAGGATGTTAATAATAAGATGGATAATGAAAAACATTGGTATAGTTCTTTGGTAAAGGGTATCTGTTCATACCCTGTTAGATAATTACATGTACTTCTGCCGGTGGTGGTGGCAATTGTATTTCGTCTGTAGAGCCCACACTCTTGTTGCCTGTTCCGATAGATGCAGACACCCATTTGAAGAAAGACATCAGTGTAGAACTATCGGCAGTATCCAGGTGTACTACTGTATCTGTCAGTTCTTTCAGGAAGCTGTCCTGTGCTTCCGCACCAGCGGCGCAGGCTACTAAAGCGGCCAGGTTTTTACTTTTGATCTTAGGCACCACCTCACGGAAAGCTGCCAGATCGGAAGGCTTGCCGTCTGTCATAAGGAACAGCAGTGGGCGCCAGTCTCCTTTCTGGGTATCATTTCCTTTGATCACTTCGTTATCCAGCTTAGTGCATAGCAGTTCCAGTGCAGCGCCCATATTGGTAGGACCGGATTCCGGCGTAGTGATCTCAGGTAGTTGCAATGACTCTAAAGCGGTCAATGGCAGGAGCTGTTTCACTTCCCTGTCGAAAGTGATAATGCTGATCCACACAGATTCCAGTGCAAAAGGATCCTGCCTTAATTTCGAAACCAATACCTGCAGTCCGTTTTTCACTGCCTCTATACGTTCGCCCCTCATGGAGCCGGAGGTGTCAAGCAACAGGTAAACCGGAAGTCGTCTCATGATTGTGTTATATTAAATTCGATTACGCATATTTTCCCAGGAAGTCTTCCAGGCCACCTTTCTGGCCAAGGCCTACCGCCTCAAAACGCCACTGGTTGTCACGTTTATAGATACGGCCAAATTCAACGGCTGTCTCGATGGAGAAGTCTTCACCCAGTTCATATTTCACCAGTTCCACATTTTTAGCTGCATCATAAATGCGGATAAATGAATTGCGGATCTGACCGAAGTTCTGTTTACGCTGCGCAGCTTCATGAATGGTTACCACCACGCAGATTTCTTTTACTGCAGGATTGATAACAGACAGGTCCACCTGGATTGTCTCGTCATCACCATCACCTGCACCAGTGCGGTTATCACCGGAATGTTTCACAGCACCATCCGGAGACTGAAGATTATTATAAAACACGAAATACTCGTCTGCCAGGATCTTTCTGTTTTCTCCCAGGAGGAATACAGAAGCATCCAGGTCACATTCGCCACCTGTGTGTGATTCATTGATATCCCATCCTAAGCCAATTGTGAATTTTGGTAGTTCAATATTGGCTCGTTCTCCTTTTTGCAAATTGATTGCCATGATGGTATGATTTTTTGAAGATGATCAAATAAAAAAAATGCATTCTTTCTGTACTCTTCCATCTGGTAGTAATTATTGCTGATGCAGCAGTCGGCCAGTTCCTGCAGGAAGGCCGGCGTCTGTTTCATCAGCAGTTGTTCATACTCCGCAAAAGGTGCATGGAGTAAGTATTTTACCACCCTTGTATTGAACCTGAATGCAGGTGAACATATCACCGATTCAAGGCTCTGGAGGGAATGTACACTATAGTAATTCAGTTTGTTTTCTATGTTGGGATGAATATTACTATTCAGCAGTTGTGCATAGTAGAGGAAATAAGCAGTATTGTCCAGCTCATACCGTTGCAGCAGGTTGCGGATGATCAGTTCATGACTTCCTGTAATACGGATATCATCCATAAAGATCAGCGTCTTTCCATACAGGAACTCTTTATCCATATGGTATTTATCATTGATGATAAGCGCCTTCCTGCTTTCCATATCCAGCGCTCCGTAATCAATGCTGTATGTCTTAAAGCGATGGATCTTGGTGGTTTCTGCAGGATTATATCCATTCATGCACAGAAACCTGTTCAGCACTTTTATAAACGCAACAGTCATGTAATAGGACGCCGTGGGGATACTGGTGTAAGGGCTTGGCACCACTACCAGCTGATCATTCTCTGACAACCTGTTTCCGTAAGTAGCAATGAAACCTGCAGCCAATGCAGCGCCGAATGCCTCCGCAGCTGCTCCGTCCCCGAATTTGAAGCGGCTGTAAGCAGCAGGATCAAAAGGGAAATGAACATCATCTACAATGTTATGTAAGGCATAAACATCTTTCATTTAACAACTTATTTAAGGGGTTATTAACAATGTCTGTCAGCGTTGCATATATACCCATACGTTGAGCCCCCTGTACATCGGCTACCTGGTTATCGCCCAGGTGCCAGATCTGCGCGGGAGTAATATCTGCATGCAGCAAAACGGTATTTTCCAGTAAGCGGCTGAACATCTGTACATCCGGTTTAGAGTATCCTGTTTCATCTGAATACAGCTGGAATGCAAAGTGGGCGTCCCATCCCCATCCTGCCATTAGTTTACGCAAAGTCCGTCCCTGAATAAATCCTGTATTGCTCAGCAGATTTGTGGTAATACCCTGTGCCTGCAAAGCGGCTAACAACTGTTTTGTGTCCTCGTATAAAGGCAGCGGAGGATATTCAAATAAGAGTGCCTCGGACAAACTGTAGAATTCCTCCAGTTTGTCCGGTGGCACACTTTTAATATCAATACCCAACAGGTGCAGACATAACAGATACATTTCGAATGTATGCACATTACGCCCTGTTATTTCGTTCATGTTATTGATCAGTACATCTGTCTCTCTGAACGCAGCTTCCACCTTTTCCGGCGTGTAGAACTCCAGCGAAAAGAAGGAACGGAACAGGGCTGCACGCTTCGTTTTAAAGGAAGGATGCGAACGGATTAACGTCATCCACAGATCGAAAGATACATGCCTGGTTTTCTCCATGTTACACAACGATATTCACTTCCGGTGGAGGTGGCGGCAGTTCATTCAGGCCGGCTACTTCTTTATCACCGCTTTCCACTTTCTGGCTGCCGGTGCTCACGGAAGCAGACACCCATTTGAAAAAGGCTTTGATAGTAGCTGCATCTGCCGTATCGAGTGATACCACGGTATTGGTGATCTGTTTCAGGAGGTTTACATCTGCGCCGTTTCCTGCAGCACAGGCCACTGTAATACCTATTTTACTATTCTGAAAAGCATTCAATCCACTCTGCCACTGATCGGTTGGGATACCGTCCGTCATCAGGAACACCAGCGGTTTCCAGTCACCTTTCACATCGATGGTGGATTTTGCCACTTCCCTGTTAATACTGTCTGCCACAGTCTGCAGCGCAGCTCCCAGTGATGTACCACCTGCTGCCTTCAGTTCCGGCATCTGGAAAGAAGACAGATCTGTCAGCGGTACCAGTTGGCGTGCATCACTATCAAAGGTGATCAGGCTAATGAATGCTGTTTCCAGTGCATAAGGATCCTGCCTCAGTGTTGAGATCAGTACCTGTACACCATTCTTTACGGCTTCTATAGGCTCACCGCTCATAGAGCCTGAAGTATCCAACACTAAATAAACCGGTAATCTTCTCATGAATGACTCTAATAGAAAGGGTTAATTAATAAACGTAGTTCCTGAGGATCTCAACAAAGCTGTCTGCAGGTTGAGGATCACCCAGTGCTCTGAATTTCCAGGTACCGTCCTTACGATATACTTCTGCAAATACAAGGGAGCACATGTTATTGTATGATGCGTCTCCGGAGAGATTGAATTTAACGATTTCTTTTCCTTTATTATCTACTGCGCGGATGAATGCGTTTTCGATACCACCGAAGTGTTGATTACGCTGGCGGCCCTGGTAGATAGATACTACAAACAGGATCTTCTCATATCTTGCATCCAGGCTATCCAGTTTCACGATGATCTGCTCATCATCTCCATCACCGGCGCCTGTGCGGTTATCGCCTGTCAGCCAGATATTGCCTGAAGGGTGACGCTGGCTGTTGAAGAAGATCACATCTCCCTGGTAGAGACTCAGGTTGCGGCCGTCATTGGTTTGTACGGTCTTACCCAGGTCAGCTACCTTACCATTTTTATCCAGCAGGAAGGCGATTGCATCGAGGTCAAATTCTTCTTCCTTGCTGCCCAGCAGCTTACCCAAAAAGCCACCGCTTTTTTTACGGACATCCCAGCCCAGACCAATTGTTACTGTGGAAAGATCGTAGGTTTCCCCCTTGTCATTTTTACGGAGGTCAATGGTTTGTCCCTTAACTAAGTTAATTGCCATAAAGTGTATTTCAATAGTGTGTGATAGAATAGACTATTTAATGATCTGTCCTTTGTAGTATTTACCCAGGAAGTAAGCCAGGTCTTCTTTATAACCGATACCTGAAGCTTCGAAACGCCATTTGCCATCTTTCAGGTACAAGCGTCCGAACTCTACTCCGGTTTCTACTGAGAAGTCTTCTCCGAGTTCATATTTTGCTATTTCCTCTCCGTTGGCATCATTAACAATACGGATATATGAATTCCTTACCTGTCCGAAGTTCTGCTTACGTGCTATTGCATCGTGGATGGTTACAACAAACAGTATTTCCTTGATGTCCTGCTGTACTTTGGACAGATCTACCTTGATTGTTTCATCATCTCCGTCGGCGCTGTTACCGCCGGTAGGATCATCACCGGTATGCTGTAATGCGCTGTCAGGAGAGTTGGTGTTGCCATAGAAAACAAAAAATCCTTCTGTTGGGATCAACCTGTTGCCATCTATCATAAATGCCGACGCATCCAGATCAAAATCATTCCCTGTCCCTTCGTTTGGATTCCATCCCAGCCCTACGCTGATCTGGGAAAGTCCGATATCAATTTTTTGTCCCTTCTGTAAATTAATTGCCATGAAATGTTAAATGTTTGCAGGGTTTAAAATGTATTGTGATTATTGATTAACAACTGTTGCTATCGAGCATTTTGACAATATGCAGGCTTAAAGTTATAACCAGATTCTCGGAACCTACTGCCCTACATCAGGTTACAATTTGTGAATATATTTAAAATTATATATTCCCGGCTAAATTTCGTTATAAAAGTTTAGTTAAATAATGGTCGCACCACATAAGACCTCGATGGAACCCAGCCATTTATCTTATAGACGATTATAAGTGATTTTTATTCTAACCCGATTTTCATACTTTAGCCGCGCCAAAGTGGAAAACCTAATGTCAATCACAGTAACACAGCTAAGTAAGGTATACGGGGAGCAAAGGGCGGTCAATGATATTTCCTTTTCGCTCAGCAAGGGGGAAATAGTAGGCTTCCTGGGGCCTAACGGCGCCGGAAAAAGTACTACCATGAAGATGATCACCGGCTACCTGCCACCCAGTGGCGGTACTGCCAGTGTATGCGGATATGACGTTGCCACCCAGCCAATGGAGGTAAGACGGCGTGTTGGCTACCTGCCTGAAGCCAATCCCCTGTATTTCGATATGTATATCCGGGAGTTTCTGGGATTTGTGGCACAGGTACATAAACTGGGTAAAGACACTGACAAACGCATATCTGAGATCATTGCCATGACGGGTCTGCAGCCGGAAAGCAAGAAAAAGATCGGTGCCCTGTCCAAGGGATATAAACAGCGTGTGGGACTGGCCCAGGCCCTGATCCATGACCCGGAAGTACTGATCCTGGACGAGCCTACCTCCGGCCTCGACCCTAATCAGCTGGCCGACATCCGTCAGCTTATCTCCGAACTTGGAAAGAACAAGACCGTTGTATTGAGTACGCACATCATGCAGGAGGTAGAAGCTATGTGCAGCAGGGTCATAATTATCAATAAGGGCAACATTATTGCAGACGATACCCTGCAAAACCTGCAACAAGGAGGTACTGAAAATGGTTATATCCTCGTATCCTTCGGAGAACCGGTACCATCAGACACAGATTTGCAACAAATAGCAGGCGTAACAAGAATAAAACAACAGGATGCCAATACCTGGCAATTATTTGCTGGTAATCTGGAAGAAGTACGTAAAAACCTGCTACAATTTGCTTTGATAAATAACAGGAACATCCTTTCTTTGCAAAGCAATTCACAAAGCCTGGAATCTATCTTCAGGGAATTGACAAAGTAGGAGGGTTCCGGCATGCATAACCGGTCGGTAACTAATTAGCTTACAAATTATTATATTAAAACAATTGAACAACAATGAGTACCATTTCAGCAATCCATGCAAGGCAGATTCTTGATAGCCGCGGAAATCCTACTGTAGAGGTAGATGTAACCACAGAAGACGGTCACTTTGGCCGTGCAGCCGTTCCATCAGGTGCTTCTACCGGTAAGCATGAAGCAGTTGAGCTGCGTGATAACGACAAAGCCGTATACATGGGTAAAGGTGTTATCCAGGCTGTGAACAATGTGAACGATATTATCGCTGAAGAACTGATTGGCTGGGACGTGAAAGACCAGGCCGGTATCGATAAATTCCTGATAGAACTGGATGGTACTGAAAACAAAGGTAAGCTGGGTGCTAACGCTACCCTGGCTGTGAGCATGGCTGTTGCCAAAGCTGCTGCTGACGAAGCTAACCTGCCGCTGTACCGCTACCTGGGTGGCGTAAATGCTACTACCCTGCCTATTCCACTAATGAACATCATCAATGGTGGTGTACACGCTGATAACAAAATTGACTTCCAGGAATTTATGATCGTTCCTGTAGGTGCTACTTCCTTCTCTGAAGGTCTGCGCTGGGGTGTTGAGGTGTTCCATCACCTGAAATCCGTTCTGAAAAAGAAAGGTTACAGCACTAACGTAGGTGACGAAGGCGGTTTCGCTCCTGAAATCCAGAGCAACGAAGAAGCGATCGAAACTGTGATCGCAGCTATCGAGGCAGCTGGTTACAAACCAGGTGAGCAGATCGCTATTGCACTGGACGCTGCCAGCAGCGAAATGTTCAATGACGCTGACAAAACTTACAAATTCTATAAGAGCTCCGGCAAAGTGATCAGCAGCGATGAAATGGTTGCTTTCTGGGCTGAGTGGTGCAAAAAATATCCAATCGTTTCTATCGAAGACGGTATGGCAGAAGACGACTGGGCTGGCTGGAAAAAACTGACCGAAGCTGTTGGTGCTAACGTACAGCTGGTAGGTGATGACCTGTTCGTTACCAACGTTAAACGTCTGAAAACCGGTATCGACCAGAGCACTGCTAACAGCATCCTGATCAAGGTTAACCAGATCGGTACTGTTACTGAAACGATCGATGCAGTGAACATGGCGCACAAAGCAGGTTATACCTCTATCATGAGCCACCGTTCCGGCGAAACTGAAGATACTACCATCGCTGACCTGGCAGTTGCCCTGAACTGCGGCCAGATCAAGACCGGTTCTGCTTCCCGTACTGACCGTATGGCCAAATACAACCAGTTACTCCGTATCGAGGAAGAATTGGACAACGTGGCTTATTATCCGGGAAAATCCGTTAAATTTGGTAAGAAGTAAGTAACGAGCCCGATTGAATCTCGTACGTCGAATTTCGGGATCTGATCTTTGATGACGATAATTTAATTAGTGGTCCATCCATATTGCCGGGTTTTGAGTTACTTCGAAACCCGGCTTTTTAAACAGCCATTTTACGGCTATATATCAATCACATATGCCAATGCCAGGTTTAAAATCTATCAAGGTGCCAGCTTACATGCGAAATAAATATTTCGTATCTGCCGCCGCATTCCTGATATGGCTGGCGTTTATTGACAGTAAAAATTTCATCTCACAGTACGAATTACAATCCGAGGTTAACAAACTGGAAGCACAAAAATCTTTCTTCCAGGATGAGATCAGTAAAACCAGGAAAGAACAACAGGAGCTGTTGTCTAGTCCGGAAAAGCTGGAAAAGTTCGCCCGGGAAAAATACCTGATGAAAAAAGATGATGAGGACCTGTTCATTATCACAGAGAAAGAATAAAACGCGCTTTTTCGCCTCTCCACGTTAAGCCTTCCCTTTCCTGGCCGGATTTTAAGATAGACCGGCTATCTTTACTTTCGAAATATTTCATTTAGGCCGACAATACATTTTGCACAATCTCCGTTATATAGTTAGGAACGAATCATTTGTATTAAAAAAATATTGCATGGGGAATTCTACACACTCTTTTTTTGCCTTACATTCTGTGACCAGTAGCGCTAATAAACCTAAAAAGATGACAAACCAGGACCCGGAATTATCTCGTGAAGAAGAAATTTGTCTGAATCAAACAAGAAAAGCGCTGGATACTATCCGTTTTTCTCCAAGGCCAGAAACTCTGCAGGCTATCGCTGATTATGCAAGGAAGGTTACGCCTTCAAAATAGTATAACAGCCCAAGGCTATAGCTGTCACGTCCGTAAGCACCTTATGGACGAAAAGAATAGCTATCGGTAGTACATCCGGCATATTTGCAGCATATTATCTTTGCCCTATCTTTACAGATATGACAAAGAAAGAACGCTTTGCCTTTGTTCTCAGCTATTTCGAAGAACATGCTCCCAATGCAGAGACTGAACTGA
Source organism: Chitinophaga filiformis (assembly GCF_900102545.1). Lineage (GTDB taxonomy): Bacteria > Bacteroidota > Bacteroidia > Chitinophagales > Chitinophagaceae > Chitinophaga > Chitinophaga filiformis. The sequence goes on from NZ_FNBN01000004.1 coordinate 287,739, forward strand.
TTTACGACAATCCTTATCAATTGCTGGTAGCGGTCATCCTGTCTGCACAATGCACGGACAAACGCGTTAACATGACCACACCTGCTATCTTCGAAAAATACCCGGATGCGGAAGTACTGAGCCACGCCACATTCGACGAATTATTTCCACTGATACGCAGCATCAGCTACCCGAATAATAAGACCAAACACCTCATTGGCATGGCGCAGATGCTGATGGAAGACTTCAACGGGGAGATTCCTTCCACCGTAGAAGAACTGGTCAAACTGCCAGGCGTTGGCCGTAAAACAGCCAATGTCATCACTTCCGTTATCCACCAGCAACCTAATATGGCCGTGGATACCCATGTGTTCCGCGTTTCTGCCCGTATAGGACTTACCACCAATGCAACCACTCCCCTTCAGACAGAAAAGCAGTTATTGAAATATATTCCTACCGAAAAAGTGCATATTGCCCATCACTGGCTAATATTGCATGGCCGGTATATTTGTGTGGCCCGGACACCCAAATGTGAACAATGCGGACTAAGACCGGCATGCAAATATTATCATAGCTTGCTACGGGGCTAATAACTGACCAGACAACGTAACTGCATTTTATGGGAAAGCCTTTTTTAACTGCTGACTGGCGTAACCTCTTGATGATCAATTTTGAGGCAGATCCTGCCGTATTGCAACCATTGGTACCTCACAATACAGAGCTCGATACCTGGCATAACAGGCTATATGTCAGTCTGGTGGGATTCATGTTCCAGAATACCCGCGTAAAAGGCCTTTTCCTTCCCTTTCACCGCCACTTCGAAGAAGTGAACCTCCGTTTCTATGTGCGTTATAAAGAAGCAGGCATATGGAAAAGAGGCGTTGTGTTTGTGAAAGAGATCGTTCCTAAAAGAATGATCACCTTTGTGGCCAATACTGTCTATAAAGAGAAGTATGCTACCCATCCCATGCGGCATCAATGGCGGCATACACCTGATAATCTGCTGGAAGTCAGCTATGAGTGGAAGGTTGACCAGCACTGGAACTTCCTGAAAGCCACCGCAGAAAAAGAGCCCATTCCTATTATTGCCGGCAGCGAGGCGGAGTTTATTACGGATCATTACTGGGGATATACACAGACGGCGGCAACACGCACAGGTGAATACCAGGTGGCTCATCCACAATGGAGAACACACCGCATTATCGAATATAGTTATCATTGTGATGCTGCTGCACTCTATGGCCCTGCCTTTGTTCCTATGTTACAGCAGGCTCCTGTCTCTGCATTACTGGCGGAAGGTTCCGACATCAGCGTCATGCCAAAAAAATTGCTGTAAATCATCACCATCTGTACTACTAATTTGGAATTTCGATTATATTTTACTTATCTTTTGCCGCTAAAGTTTTTTACAGAGCTATAAAGTCTAAAATTCGTTATGAAATCAGGTACTCGCTTACAGTTGTCCGTTATGATGTTCCTTGAATTCTTTATATGGGGATCATGGTTCGTTACGTTGGGAACATTCCTTGCCAAAAATCTTCAGGCATCCGGTCTGGAGACTGCCAGTGTATTCTCTACACAGTCATACGGAGCCATTATCGCTCCCTTCATCGTAGGGATGATCGCAGACAAATACTTCAATGCAGAAAAGATTCTGGGTATTCTGCATCTGGTTGGCGCGGCGCTCATGTTCCAAATGTATCGCGCTGAAAGCGTGAGCGTATTTTATCCTTATGTATTTGCCTACATGGTACTCTACATGCCCACTCTTGCCCTGGTGAACTCTGTATCTTTCCGCCAGATGAATAATCCTGAAAAGGAATTTTCTACTATCCGTGTATGGGGTACTATTGGCTGGATCGTAGCCGGACTTACCATCAGCTATGCCTTCCACTGGGATTCAGCAGCTGGTACTGATGCAGGTGAGCTGAAAAATACATTTGCTATGGGTGCTGTAGCATCCCTGTTACTGGGCCTGTTCAGTTTCACTCTTCCTAAAACGCCTCCTGTAAAAGACAAGGCTCAAAAAGATAGTATAGCAGAAATATTAGGTCTTGATGCAATTAAACTGCTTAGCAACAAAAACTTTCTGATATTCTTTATATCATCCATCCTGATCTGTATTCCTTTAGCATTCTACTACCAGAATGCACACCACTTCCTCGAGCAGTCAGGCCTGGAAAATCCTACAGGGAAAATGGCCATTGGCCAGGTATCCGAAGCACTGTTCATCCTGCTGATCCCTGTGTTCTTCAGTCGGTTTGGATTCAAAAAGACCATCATGATCGGTATGCTCGCATGGGCAGTACGTTATCTGCTCTTTGCTTATGGCAATGCGGGTCCACTCGCCTTTATGCTTATTACAGGTATAGCGCTGCATGGTATATGCTATGACTTCTTCTTTGTTTCCGGACAGATATATACTGATCAGCAGGCAGGAGAAAAATATAAGAGCGCAGCTCAGGGACTTGTAACTCTGGCTACCTATGGCATCGGAATGCTGATTGGCTTCTGGGTTGCAGGTATCATTTCTGACTATTACACTACACATGCTACCGATAGCTTCTGGCAGAAGGTATGGATGATTCCTTCCATCATTGCTGCTGTGGTATGGTTGCTGTTCATGGCAACATTCCGCGACAGCAAAAGAGAAGTAGTAGCATAATCTTCTGTTACATCACATAACCACTCCGCAGTGAACTACCTATATCAACCTGGTGCTTTACTGCGGAGTTTTCATTTGGCCCGGTTGTTATCACTTAATTCAATCAGATATTTATGCAACGTATTTCCATGTTAGGCTCTGGCTTTATCGGCCGTTTCTATGCAGACTCACTACAGGGTCAGAGAAGCCGGGATAAGATTGTCAGCATTTATTCCCGCAGGGAAGAAAGCGCAAAGAAATTTGCAGAAGACTACCATGTAGACCACTGGACTACCGATATGGAAGCGTCCATTGCACATCCGGATGTGAATGTGGTTTGCATCTCCCTCCCCAACAATTTGCACGAAGCTGCAGTAGCGCTTTGCTGCAAACACAAGAAAGGTGTGATCTGTACCAAACCCCTTGGCCGTAATGCAGAAGAAGCCAAACGCATGCTGGAAATGGTGGAAGCTGCCGGTATCTTCAACGGTTACCTGGAAGACCTGGTATACACACCTAAATTCCTTAAGGCACTGGAAAGTGTTAAGAACGGTGCCCTGGGCCGCATACTCTGGGCCAAATCAAGGGAAACACACCCTGGTCCCCACAGCGAATGGTTCTGGGATAAAGAACAGGCAGGCGGAGGTTGTATCCTTGATCTCGGATGCCATTGCGTTGAGATCGCACGCAGCTTCATCGGCAAAGATATCAAACCGGTAGAAGTAATGTGCTGGGCAGATACACAGGTGAAACCTATTGACGCAGAAGACCATGCTATCGGTCTCGTAAAATATGAGAATGGCGCCATCGGTCAGTTTGAAGTAAGCTGGACATTCCGCGGCGGGCTTGACCTGAGAGATGAGGTAATGGGTACTGAAGGTACTATCTGGCTGAATAGCTTCCTGCGTACGGGTTTTGATATGTTCACCACCGGCAAGGGTGCTGACTACGTAGCAGAAAAAGCAGAAAGCAATAGCGGCTGGTTATTCCCTGTAGGTGACGAATTGAATGAACTGGGTTATAACCACATGTTTGCAGACATGTTCAATGCTATTGAGAACAACAAACCCGCAAGAGAAACCTTCTACGATGGCTATGTAGTAAATGCTGTATTGGATGCTGCTTACCGCAGCGCTGCCAGCAAACAGTGGGAACCTGTAAAACTGGATATCTGGCGTGGACAGACAGGGTTAAGCAAACCTCAGACCCTGGTGGATTATGATGCAGACCACTACCTTGTGAAAGAAGAAATGACCCATTTCGGCGCCAGGAAACTGATCCTGAAAGAGAAGAAGAGCGGTCAGATCGTTGAGCGGGTGATATAAATTTATAAACAAAAAAGGGGCTTCAAATGAAGTCCCTTTTTATTTATTTGTAAAATCAATGTCGATTTAACTGCTGATACTTTAAACCCTGATAATATAAGCCTTCCCCAATGCCTGGGATATCTCCACCTGCACCAATGTCCCTTTTTCGTATTTATAGACGTTTCTTTTCCCCTCAGGTAGCAACAGCTCATAAAGTCCATTTCCCAGAGAATTAAGCGTCAGAAAGATGCCTAATGTCTCAGAAAAGATCTTTGTGACCTGCCGTGGCTCCATAAAGTACATCTCTCCCACGGAATGCACGATCTCTGTGGTATTCAGCACTGACTTTTCGCCATTCTGTACTACGGAATAATTCTTTGCCTCCCGTTGTGTGATAATGGTCTTGTTGTCAGCATCCTTACCCGAGCTTTTTATCACCTTTGACCTGACAAGGATGTTGTTGTCAAAATCGCAGGAGATGTCGAGGTTGAATTTAGCCAGCAGTTTCATGTCCACTTTACTTTGGATAGAGATATTGCGGGAAGCCCCATTCACTTTGCAATGGGCGGTGACGTTGCCGATAACGTGGTTACTGAAACGTATTTCGTAATTATGCGTTTGGGCGTGTAACAATGCACTGTTCAATGTAAACAGGCAGATAAACAGTGAAGACCAGATGGCGCCTTTCATGATAAAGCTTTTGGCTATGTTGTAGTAATCCGTTCGTATATAGCAAACGTGCCGTGGCCTGTTTTGTTATATAGTATTAAATATAATAAAAATCCTGCCCCGAAAGGCAGGATCCTATATAAAATAATCATGAATCGTTTGGGTAATCACTACATCCGCCTGATCCTGCTATAGTTAGCTGACTATGGCGACTGCTGGCTATTACAGCATTTCTTTGATCTTCGTTACCAGTTCTCCTTTAGTGATAGGCACACCCATGATCTTGTTATAACCTACCGCATCAATCAGGAAATGTTCACGGATGATCTTAATGAGCTGACCATTGTTGATCTCAGGGATCAACACTTTGTCATAGCTGTGCAGGATCTCTGCCAGGTTCTTAGGGAACGGACGCAGGTACCTGATGTGTGCATGCGCTACTGCATGTCCCTCTGCCAGCAGTTCCAGTACGGCACTTTTGATAGCGCCATAGGTAGAACCCCAGCCAAGTACCAGCACCTTACCTTTTTCAGGGCCCAGCTCTATCTCCTGAGGAGGAATGTGATCAGCGATCTTGTCGACCTTCTCCTGGCGGATACGCACCATTAACTGGTGGTTTTCCGGATCATAGCTCACGTTACCGGTGATGTTCTGTTTTTCCAGACCACCAATGCGGTGTTCCAGTCCTGGTGTACCAGGTACTGCCCACGGACGTACCAGGTTCTCATCGCGGTGATAAGGCAGGAATTGCTCCTCTCCTTCTTCCAGTCCTTTCTTGAACTTTACAGGAATAGCTGGCAGGTCCTTGCTTTGCGGGAAACGCCAGGGTTCTGCACCGTTTGCAATGTAACCATCGCTCAGGAAGATCACCGGCGTCATATGTGCAACAGAAATGCGGAAAGCTTCAAATACAGCATTGAAACAATCCGATGGAGTTGATGCAGATACGATCGGCATCGGACACTCCCCGTTACGGCCATAATAAGCCTGCAGGAGGTCGGATTGCTCTGTTTTAGTAGGCAGACCAGTGGATGGTCCTCCACGCTGAATATTGATGATCAGCAGCGGGATTTCCAGCATTACGGCCAGCCCCATTGCTTCACCTTTCAGGGCCATACCAGGACCAGAGGTAGTCGTAACACCCATATGTCCACCGTAGGAAGCACCAATAGCAGAGGTAATACCCGCTATCTCGTCTTCTGCCTGGAAGGTACGGATGCCAAAATTCTTATAACGGCTCAGTTCGTGCAGGATATCGGACGCCGGTGTGATGGGGTAAGTCCCCAGGAAAACCGGCAGATTAGCCTTCTGGCTGGCTGCAATCAGACCATAAGCCAGGGCAGTATTACCAGTAATGCTGCGGTAAGTACCAGGCTCCATACGGGCCTTTTCCACATGGAAACGGGTGCTGAAAGCCTCCACCGTATCTGCGAAGTTGTACCCGGCATGTAATGCCTTCAGGTTACTATCCAGGATATCCTGTTTCTTGCCAAATTTCTCATTCAGGAAGTTCTCGGTGCTTTCCAGGTTACGGTCGTATAACCAGTACAGGAAGCCCAGCACGAACATGTTCTTTGCACGGTCTTTCTCCTTCATACCCAGGTTCACGTCCTTCAGCGCTTCACGTGTCATTTTGGTCACGTCCATGGTATGCAGCTGATAGGGTTGCAGGGAACCGTCTTCCAGTGGATTTACCCCATCAGGGTAATTGGCCAGACGCAGGTTCTTTGCATCGAAACCATCGGTATTGGCGATGATGATACCGCCTTTCTTCAGGCTTTTCAGGTTAGCCTTCAGCGCCGCAGCATTCATAGCTACCAGCACATCACAGGCATCACCGGGAGTGAATATGCGGTTGGAGGAAAAATGCAGCTGGAAGCCGCTCACACCTGGCAGGGTTCCCTGCGGGGCGCGTATTTCTGCCGGGAAGTCCGGGAATGTGCTCAAGTCATTGCCAACCAACGCAGTGTTATTGGAGAACTGGGTACCGGTAAGCTGCATCCCGTCTCCACTGTCGCCGGCAAATTTTATCACTACATCTTCTATCTGTTGAACCGAAATATTTGACATTGAATATCTTATTTAACTGTCCTTTGTTTTCAGGCCGTAAATTTAATAATTCGTTAGGTAGTAACCATTGATATATTAAATGTTAGATGCTAAAGCCAGTAATGACAAAAGTACACAAACCTGATAGACTTTTAAGTTCCGGAAGGTATAGCTATATGTTATGGCTCATAACTTTAAGTAATTGCCACGATATGGCTGTGTCCAGTTGCCTGCCTGCATATACGCCTTGCTGATACAACAAAGCTATTTTAAGTTTGTCATCTATTGTTTATGTATTCCGGAATTTGATTGGTAGTGCCGTATAACAACTGATTTTCAGCTATTTGCCCCTTACATTACAACTACCACTAATAAATAGTGATTAATTATGATTGAAATTGTAATTTAGTGTACTAAATTTTTTTATACCATGGCATTATTTCAATCCAATAACCCTGTATTTAATGAAAAGGTACTTCAGAAAGCGGGAAGCTCCCAGGCTGAAGGCACAATGACCATCAAAGGGACAATCAACAAAATGGCCTTCCTGCTAGTACTGGTAATGGCCGCAGCAGTATATGCATGGGGTGCTCCTGCAAGACAACAGGATATTATGCCTTTCCTGTGGGGAGGCGCTCTCGGTGGTTTCGTACTGGCCATCGTCATCACTTTCAAAAAAGAATGGGCACAATATCTGGCGCCGGCCTATGCACTGGCAGAAGGTCTGTTCCTGGGTGTAATCTCTGTATTATATAGTGAGTTATACGACGGTATCGTATTGCAGGCAGTGGGTATCACATTTGCTACTTTCCTGGCCATGCTGGTACTGTACAGAACCCGTATCATTCGTGCTACTGAGAAATTCAAAGCTATTGTATTCACAGCTACAGCTGGTATCGCGCTGTTCTATTTACTGGCATTTGTATTGAGCTTCTTCAACATTCGTATACCTTTCCTTCATGAAGGCAGCACTATAGGTATCATCTTCTCTCTGGTAGTAGTATGTATTGCTGCGCTGAATCTCGTTATCGACTTCGATCTGATCGAGACTGGTGCTGCTCAGGGTGCTCCTAAATATTTCGAGTGGTATGCCTCCTTCGGCCTGCTGGTTACACTGATATGGCTGTACCTGGAAATACTGCGTCTCTTGTCCAAACTCAGCAAAAGATAATATTCTTCTAATAGATAGATAGTATAAAAGCCCGCACAAATGTGCGGGCTTTTTGTTGGCAGGATGCGTCATTTTGTTGTCCCCTTTCTCCATTCTGACATGACCATATTGCACGTCCTGTCAGGCATTTGTTAAGGCCAGGCCCTCTACTGTTAAAGCCTTCGTAAAGGAATGTTAAAAACTGCCACATAGTTTTATTATAACGCCGGTGGCATGGTAATTGATTTTTACTAGTCAGTTCTTTAGATTATATATCTCAAGCAATATGCTTGCACCACAGACCATTATATCACTTTAATAATCTGGTAAAATGAGATCAGTCAGAGTAAGCATATTCGCCCTAGTAGCTGCAGCAATAGCAGTGCTTGCCTTCCGTAATACGGATGGAGGTACGATATCCGGTAAAGTAGCTCCTTTAGATGGTGCCAGCATGGTCTGGGCCGTTAAGGATGCAGATTCACTGAAAACGGATATAGCTGACGGAACATTCAATCTGCAGGGCGCCGAGGAAGGCACTTATACAGTGATCATTAATGCGAAAATGCCTTTTAGGAATGTGACCATTTCTAATGTAAGGGTAGAGGAAGGAAAAGTGACCGACCTGGGCGAGATAAAATTAGAACAATAGATAAAGAAAGCAATAGTTGGTTTTCATAGGGGTTAATCAAAAAGCCGGTTCCATACGTCTGTATGGCCGGCTCTTTTTTTTGTGTCATATTTCACCCTTCTAGGGGTAGTTGTTCCCTCCGCCGTTATAAGATAAAGCCCCTTTGACATATGAAAAAGACCAATAATAGGAAGAGTCTTCTCTATAACAGATGGAAAACGATCGGATGGGAATTACTGCTACTGGCAGTCTTTAATATTATGCTGGCATCTTGTGATAAAGAGAGGTTGTCCGGATCTGGTTATGTGGTCAGTGAAACCCGGGAAACAGGTGTATTCACTGATGTGGAAGTGGATGGTCCTATGCATGTACACCTGCAGCAAGGCTCTCCGGCCCCTGTACAGATCACGGCAGAAGACAACCTGATGCGCGTTATCGATACCTACGTGAGTGGTACTACACTGCATGTGCGTATTAAAAGTGGCGTAAGCCTGCATAACACCAGGGACATTGATATTTATCTTAAATCCGCCACCTACAATTCTGTATTTTTTTCCGGTTCAGGCAGTGTGGAAAGCCTGGATACTATAAGAACAGACAGGTTTGAATATAGATTGGATGGTAGTGGCAATGCCCGGTTTCCGATCATAACCAACAGGCTTGAAACAGAGATCAACGGAAGCGGAGACATCCAGTTGAATGGCAGCGCAAATATCTTCCACAGCAACATCGACGGCAGCGGAGATGTGCGGGGGATGGACTTTTATTGTGAGGATGCCGATATATCTGTTAAAGGCTCCGGCGGACATACACTAAATGTATCCCACTCCCTGGATGTAAGCATACGCGGCAGCGGAGAAGTGAGATACAGAGGTGCAGCCGTTGTCAGAACAGACATTGCAGGGTCAGGAAAAGTCATTAAATTATAATTTCTCGAAAGCGTCACACATGCAGGCTAGCTACATAGCAGCATTTTCAGGTACTGCCAGCAGTTTTGTGAGCAGGAATAAGGACAAAACCTATTTTTGTACTATGCCGGAAAATGCACAACTACAAAAACTTTTACAGGAGAATGAAGAGGCCTTTATGGAAACGCTCTTCAGGACCTATTTTCCCTTTGTCTGTAAGACAATTTACCGCATTGTTCAGGACAATGCCACCGCTGAAGATCTTGCACAGGATGTGTTTATCAAGATCTGGAACCGCCGCTCGGAGCTTCAGCAGGTTTACTTTAAAGCTTATTTGCACAGAGCAGGTATTAATATGGCACTGGATTATATTGATAAGAACAAACGCAGAGGAGTTCATATGCCTATAGAGGACTATATGGAGCCTGTTCAGGCAGCCCCACAGGGCGGCAGTCTGCAGCAAACCACCCGGCATATACAGCAGGCTATTGACAAGCTTCCTGAGAAATGCCGCGAGATTTTTATACTCAGCCGTTATGAAGAACTTTCCTACAAAGAAATCGCGAGCACACTCAATATTTCAGTTAAAACAGTGGAAAACCAGATGATCACCGCTTTAAAAAAACTCAGGGTATCCTTACAGGATTATCTGCAGGTGATGGTGCTATTCCTGGCAAGCGCCGCTATTTATCCTTTACTTTTACAATTTTAAGAGCATGTCGTACACCTTTGACCATATAGAATCGTTGATTGTGCGCTCGCTGGAAGGCGATCTTAGCCCGGCAGAGCAGGAAGAGCTGCAAAGCTGGCTGGAGGAAGATGACGCTAATCGCCGGTATTACGGTGAACTTCAAAGAACCTGGGACCTGACCGCTACTGCGGACGCAGACATAGCACCGGATGTTGAAGCCAACTGGGCCAGCTTTAACAGTAAGCTACAGGCCAGCAGCCAACCAACCGGTATTGTTCGCAGTTTCCGCTGGTACGCCCTCCGTGCTGCCGCCGCTGTTCTCTTACTGGGAGGCGCAGCAACTGCCTGGTACATGTTGAATGCACCCCGGCAGATTACGATACAGACAGCGGCCAATGAAACCAATATTATTGCCCTGCCCGACGGTACCAAAGCATTTATCAATAAGAACAGCAGCCTGCGTTACGCCAGCAACTTCAATAAAGGAGAAAGAGCCATCCACCTTGAAGGGGAAGCATATTTTGATGTAGTGAAAGACGATGCCCATCCCTTTGTAGTCTATACCTCCCGTACAAGAACACAGGTGCTCGGCACTACCTTCGATGTAAAGGCTTATGCGGTACAACCGGTAGAAGTGTTTGTACTCAGCGGAAAGGTGGCCGTATCAGACCAGGAAAAGGATTCAAAAGAAGTGGTACTGACAGAAGGCAGGAAAGTGACGCTGGGTAAAGATCAGCAACTGGCAGAAGATGCCATTTCCAATCACGATTTCATTGCCTGGAAGGACAATATCATGGTCTTTAATGATGAGCCTATCCGTAATGTGATCAGGAAAGCAGAGGCTTTATATGGGGTAAAAATCGTTGCTGATGAGAGTGTAGCTAACTATAATCTTAAGACAAGAATAACGCCTGATGAGCCGCTGGAACAGGTACTGGACGTAATTGCAGCAAGTGCGAATGCCAGCTGGGAGAAAGAGGGAGATGTATATAAGCTGAATAGGAAATAACAGAGGATAAAAGTCACGTAGATCGCTTCATTAGGAAGCTGTGTGTTTGTAGCGGGTGATAACCCTGAGGAAAATAACAAAATAAAAAAAGGTGGTCTGTTTGTCAGACCACCTTTTTTATTATCAGGCTCCTCCCAGTTTGCATTTCTGCAAAACTTCCCAGGATTTGCCATTATGACGGAGGAAGTACAGGTTATTCACCTTGAAGGTAGCTTTATACTCCTGATTTTCGTACTCAGGCCATGCTTTTTCAAACTGCGCATCTTCCAGGTCTTTGAAGGCCACGGTTACATGCGGAGTGAAGCCGGTACGTGCCAGCATAGTACTGAAACCAAATTCCTTACGCAGGAAGTTGATCAGCTGTCTGTGCAGGGCGCTCATTGTTTCGCTCTTTTCCACGTTGATGAACAGAACGCGGTTCTGTTTATTCGGGAAGGTACCGAAACCATTGAGGGAAACCTCAAATGGAGCCTGTGATTTAGCGAATTCTGCCAGTTCATCACAGAAAGCTTTTTCCAGTGCCGGATCTGCTGTGAAAGGTACCTGGAGGGTGATATGCGGCAGTACTTTCAGCGCATATACCGGTCCATATTTTTCAGCAAATTCCTGCTTTATTTTAATGATCTCCTTACCTACTTCAGCAGTAGGGAGTAAGGCGATAAAATAAATCTTGTTATCAGGTTTTGGTGTAAACGGTTTTCTGCCGCCACCAAAGCTTGGACGGCCACCGCCACGGTTTCCACCGCCGCCACCGCCACGGTTGTAGCCGCCACCACCGCCACCGCGATTGTAGCCACCACCGCCGCCGCCACGATTGTAGCCGCCACCACCGCCACCGCGATCGTAACCACCACCGCCGCCGCCACGATTGTAGCCGCCACCACCGCCACCGCGGTCGTAACCACCACCACCGCCGCCGCGATCGTAACCACCACCGCCGCCACCGCGATTGTAGCCGCCACCACCGCCACCGCGATCGTAACCACCACCACCGCCACCACGGTCATAACCACCACCGCCGCCGCGATCGTAACCGCCGCCGCCACCGCGATTGTAACCACCGCCACCGCCTTCACGGTCGCCATAGCCACCTCCACGGTTATAGCCGCCACCACCGCCACCGCGGTCGTAACCACCACCACCATCACGGTCGTAGCCACCGCCACCACCGTATCCTCCATTGTCGCGCGGGCGATATCCACCGCCGCCGCCATCACGATCCCCACGATTATAACCGCCGCCGCCTTCACGGTCAGAGTTAAAAGGTCTGTCATTGTCCCGGTTATAACCACCGGGTCTACCCTCTCTTTCACTATTAAAATCGGGTTTGAAGTAACCGCTTGGTCTCTCCTTATTGGGATCTTGGTCTTTCTCTGTACCAGGAGGAGAGTAGGGCCTGCGGGGGCGTTCGTTTCTCTCAAAAGTCATCTTACTTAATTAAGCGTTTGAATCAATATTAGCTATGATTTCATAAAAATGAAATACGTCTCCATAAGAGTTATATAAGGGCGCCGGTGAAATTCGAATTACTCCGGGTTCCCGCCAGTCGACGATTATACCGGCGTCAGTCATCTTTTGTTGAATTACTCTCCCTTTTTCATGGAAAAGCAAAGATAATTGAGCACCGCGTTCCTTACAATTTTTTGGCGTAATTATTTCAAATTTTATGTTTTCTATATGTTTTAACAGGAATTCAAGATAATTGGTGAGTTTAATGCTCTTATCTCTTAAAGCTGTCATCCCAGCGGACTCAAAAAGTTCCAGTGAGGCTTTTAATGCTACCATGTTAAATACCTGAGCCGTGCTAATTTGCCAGCCTTCTGCACGGCTTTTGGGTTTAAAACCCTTCTCCATTTTAAAACGGGTACTTTCTTCGTTGCCCCACCAGCCACCTAGTCGCTGCCGGTTTGTATCTCGGGCATGTCTTTCATGTATAAATGCTCCACCTACTGCGCCGGGGCCTCCATTTAAATACTTATATGAGCACCAAACGGCAAAATCTACTTCCCAGTCATGTAACTTCAAAGGTACGTTTCCTACTACGTGTGCCAGGTCGAACCCGGCTACAGCCCCAACTCTATGGGCTGCTTTCGTAATGGACTGCATATTAAACAATTGGCCGGTATAATAGTTTATTCCCCCCAATAATATTATTGCTAAGCTACTACTTTCCCGCGCAATAATTTCAAAAATATCTTCCTCTCTTATCAAATACTCACCTGGCCGGGGAGCCACTTCTATTATCGCCGTCTCAGGATCAAATCCATGCAGCCGCACCTGTGTTTCAACAGCATATTGGTCGCTCGGGAAGGCTCCCGCCTCCATCAACACCTTAAACCTTTCTTTTGTCGGACGATAGAAACTCATCAGCAACAGATGCAGGTTCACTGTAAGCGTATTCATTACTGTCAGCTCTTCCTGACTGGCTCCGACAATATTTGTTAACGGTTTACTGCAATATTGCTGATAATAAAGCCAGGGATTCTCCGCATTCCAATATCCTTCTACTGCATGATGCTGCCAATCAGTCAATTCCTGTTCTATGGCTGGTCTTACTTTTTTGGGCTGTAATCCTAAAGAGTTTCCGCAAAAATAAATCGCATCCTTTCCATTTCTCTGGGGAAAATAAAACTGTTCCCTGTGCGTCTTTAATGGGTCCGATTGGTCCTGCTCTTCAGCAAACTGCCTTGATAGTTCAAACATATTTCAAAATTCCAGGTTTCTCTTACCCGATCCCGTTTATTCCTGTACTCTACTTAAAAAAATGAGTACTTTTCCTGCCCTGGGGCAACGCGGAACCGTTATAACGTGCCTACCAATCAGTCTCCATCCAGTAAATTACCTATGCCTCCCAGTATACTGCCTTCCTCCTTGCGTTTTCCTGTACCGTAAGAAACCAGTCTTGCGGCCATTCTGCTGATAGGTAAGGATTGTATCCAGACTTTACCCGGACCTCTTAATGTGGCAAAGAACAAACCTTCGCCGCCGAAAACCATATTTCTGATGCCTCTTACAAATTCAACGTCAAATTGTACCCCTGAAGTATACGCTACCACACATCCGGTATCAATTTTTAATACCTGTCCCGGCAGTAACTGCTTCTCTATCACCATTCCCCCAGCATGCACAAATGCCATACCATCTCCTTCCAGCTTCTCCATAATGAAGCCTTCCCCGCCAAAAATTCCGGTTCCTAATTTTCTCTGCCATTCTATGCCAATACTAACACCTTTCGCTGCACACAGGAACGCATCCTTCTGACAAATCACCCTACCGCCCATCTGCGCCAGATCCATCGGAATGATCTTACCCGGATAAGGAGCTGCAAAACTAACTTTCTGCTTGCCATGGCCCATATTGGTAAATGCAGTCATGAACAGGCTCTCCCCTGTCAGTATCCTTTTACCGGCCGACATTAATTTACCTAGAAGTCCCTGATTAGATTGTGAACCATCCCCGAACATTGTTTGCATCTGAATATCCTGGTCCATCATCATAAAACTGCCGCTTTCAGCAATTGCAGTTTCCTGTGGGTCCAGCTCTATCTCGACAATCTGTATTTCTTCGCCATAGATACGGTAATCTATTTCATGGTTGCGTCGCATAGCGTATTGATATAATTTATCAGGTTAACAATAATGGTTCTCGTACACCAAAAATAAGTAATTGAAGTCGCAGTCAATTGTTAAAATTTGTTAAGGTGAAAAAAAAGAAACCGTCCCGTGGATACGGGACGGTACCTGTTAAACCTACAACTGTTACACTGTATATAGTGTGAACTAAACTCTTTCGTGTATCTTCTTATCCTGATGATGCCTGTGGGCCTGCTTTTCAGCTTCATCATCCCCGTTCGGGAAGAAATGATAAGGCTTAGGCGATACATATCCCGGATCATGCATCTTACGCACCTGTTCCTTCTTCATCGCCAGTTTCAGCCCCAATACCAGGAAAGGCACATATTTCAGCGCACGTGGCATTTTATAATGGTCCAGCACATCAATAGAACGCTTGTTCATGGCATACATCACCGGTACCAGGATCAGGGTCAGGAAAGTGGCAAACACCAACCCATATACCATCGTCCAGGCCAGCGGGCCCCAGAATGCTACGTTATCACCTCCAAAGAAGATATGTGGTTCAAATGAGGAGAATAAGCTGGCAAAGTCAATATTGAAGCCTACCGCGAGTGGTATCAGACCCAGGATCGCCGCAATGGCTGTCAGCAATACCGGCGTCATACGGGTTCTTCCCGCTTCCACTACCGCTTCGTACACCGGCATCTTCTGCTGTACCAGCAGGTCGGTAAACTCTACCAGTACGATACCGTTACGTACCACAATACCCGCCAGCGCCATGATACCTACACCGGTCATTACAATCGAAATGTCCATTCCAAAGATGGCAAAGCCCAGGAACACACCAATGATAGAGAACAATATCTCCATGAAAATAACAAGCGGCCGGCCAATAGAGTTGAACTGTGTCACCATGATCATCAGGATCAGACCAAAAGCGCCCACCATCGCCAGACCAAGGAAGTTGGAAGTTTCCTGCTGGTCTTCCTGCTCACCCGTCATTTTTACTGTGATACCCGGTGATTTAGGGAAGTCATTCAGCGCTGTCTGGATCTGTTGCACTACCTCATTGGTATTATAACCAGTCAGTACGTTGGAATATAATGTTACAACACGTTTCTGATCGATGCGTTTGATACTCGCATAAGTATTGGAGTACCTGATATCTGCTACTGCGGATAATGGCACCTGACGGATCGTTCCCGCCATATTCATATCGCGGTATACAATATTCAGGTTCATCAGGGTATTGATATTGTTACGCTGATCTTCCCGGAATCTAACCATGATCTTGTAATCATCTTCAGGATCACGGAACTTGGATACTTCCTGTCCATACAATGCGGTACGCAATGCCATACCAATAGTAGTAGTAGAAATACCTTCCCTGTTGGCGCGCTCACGATCAATGTTCACCAGGATCTCAGGTTTGTTGCTCTGGAAGTCTGATTTCAACTCTTCCACACCACCTATCTGCAGAGAATCCAGGTAACGTTTGAGCTTGTCAGAAGCTACAGTCAGCTCTTCAAACTCATCACCGGAGATCTCAATATTGATTGGTTTACCTGTTGGCGGACCACCCTGCTCCTGCTCTACCGTAATATCAACTCCCGGAATGCCTCTTACCGCTTTACGGATCTTATCGAGGTATTGTACGGTTGATTCTCCATTACGTTTCCCAAACTCCACAAAGGCGACTGTTACCTTACCCTTGTGCGGCTGCACACTCATATCCATCTGGGAAGGGTCCCCTGCTCCTACCGCCACGTTAGAGATAACAGACTCCACGATCGGGTTCTTCTTCCCTACTACAGCGATGATCTTATTTTCAATAATATGTGTAACAGAGTCTGTATACTTCTGATCTGTACCCATCGGCAGCTCTATATACGTATAGATAAAGTTGGGATCTGCCTGTGGGAAGAACACTACCTTAGGGCTGCGGATCACAGTCAGCATAATACTGAACACCAGCAATCCGAAAGTGCCGACCAATATCCATACCGGGCGCCATCCTACAAGACACCATTTAAGGATATGTTTGTAACGGTCCTGTACACGTGGCCATACATTGGTCTGGAAACGACGGGCTACCCCACCCAGCCAGAAGCGCTCGAGCGCGATCATCAGGTACAGGAATATGGTGAAGTTACCCACGCCGAAATTACCACCCGCATATGCTATAAGTGCGATAAAAGCGAATACGATGGTGAGTATCATGAACTTCCTGGTGAATCGCGGCTTAGGATGATTCTCCCCTTCATGACGATCCATGAAGTCAACCGCAAACACAGGATTTATAATATAAGCTACTATCAGTGAAGCACCCAGTGTAACGATCAACGTTACCGGCAGGAAGAACATGAACTTACCGATAATACCAGGCCAGAAAAGCAGCGGGAAGAACGGCGCCAATACAGTCAGCGTTCCGGAGAACACCGGCAGGAATACCTCACCTGCCGCTACTTTCGCAGCCTTCACAATACCCAGATCCTTTCTTTCATAGAAGATACGATGCACGTTCTCAATCACCACGATCGCATCATCCACCACAATACCCAATGCCAGCAGGAAGGAGAATAGCACCATCATGTTTAGTGTAAAATCCAATGCAGGCATCAGCAGGAACGCAATGAACATGGAGATCGGTACAGACAGTGCCACGAAGATCGCATTCACCGCTCCCATGAAGAACATCAGGATCATGGTTACCAGCAGGAAGCCGATAATGATCGTGTTGATCAGGTCATGCAAGGTAACACGGGTTGAGTTGGACTGGTCCGCCGTGATCGTTACATCTAGTCCGGCTGGCAGATAATCCTTCTTCATTTCTTCGATGATCACATGGATCTTATCAGAAGCATCTATCAGGTTTTTACCGCTTTGTTTGATCACGTTCAGCGTGATTACATTCTTTCCATCCAGACGTGCATAACTCTCCTGCTCTTCAAAACCATCCACTACTTCGGCGATATCTTTCAGATATACCACAGCGCCCGACATACCGCGTATAACGATATCACGGATCTTTGATGCATCTTTATATTCACCTTTCACACTTAATGTACGCTTCTGTCCATCCATAGATACCAGACCACCGGAGATGGTACGGTTCTCCATAGCAACAGCATTCGCCACATCATCAAAGCTGATCTTCGCCGCGTCCATTTTATACTTGTCTACGTTGATCTGGATCTCTCTTTCCAGTGCCCCAACGATGTCCACACGGGTGATCTCATTCAATGCCTCAATACGATCCTGCATTTCGTCTGCATACTTCTTGAGTGACTGCAAATCAAAATCACCTGACAGGTTCACGTTCATGATAGGTATCTGCGATACGTCTATCTTGATGATCTGTGGCTCCTGTGTAAGGTCATTAGGCAGGTCTTTCTTTGCATCATCCACTTTCTCACGCACTTCCTGACGTGCCGTTTCCATATTTTCACTCGCTTCAAATTCAATGGTGATAGCAGAGTAATCCTGCATGGATGTACTCTTGATAGATTTCACACCAGAGATACCTCCGAGTTGTTTTTCGATGGGTTTTGTTACCAGTGTCTCCATATCTTCAGGAGAAGTACCACTATAAATGGTACTGATATAGAACTGGGGGAACACTACCTCCGGAAACTGTTCCTTCGGCAGGCTCTGATAGGACATGATACCCGCGAGGGCCAGGATAAGGGTGGCAACGTAAATGCTCACCTTATTATCTATCGACCAGCTGGTGGGTTTAAATTCTTTATTCAGATTGTCTTGCATAAACCAGTTTTAGAGTATTAAAGCTGGATAAGGTCATTATCATTCAATCCCTGGTAACCGATAGTCACTATCTGTTCACCAGCCTGCAGTCCGTCCTTGATTTCAGCCTTATCATTATAAGTACGTCCCATTTCGATCTCTCTTCTCTTGGCGATTAATTTACCGCCCTGGTTCTGGGCCAGGATCACGTAAGGTTTACCCAGGGAATACTGGATAATGTTCACAGGTATTACTACCGCCTTTGGTGCTACATAATCTACTATCTTCAGACGTGCAATCATATTCGGGCGCAGTGCAGGATCATTCTGTAAAGGTATTTCCACTTTGATGGTACGGCTTACCGGATCAATTACTTTTGAAGCAAAGCCTATTCTTGTACGGATCTGTTTATTAATATCAGGGAAATCCAATATCACCTGATCGCCGGTTTTCACTTTGCTGGCGTAGCCTTCTGCAACATTTGCCACTACACGCAGGTTACTGCCGTTTACCACCCGGAAGGCAGGGCTACCCGGAGCAGCATTGTCACCCAGCTTAATGATCACCGCATCTACAGTACCATTGATAGGAGATATAATCCTTGCCTGTCCCATCTGATCCTGCAGGGTAGCGATTCTTCTTTCAAGTGATTCTTTCTGATTTTTTGCATTCAGGTACTGTACTTCAGAGCCAATCTTCTGATTCCAGAGGTTCTGTTGCTTCTGGAACATAGTGTTGGCCAGGTCCAGCTGCGTACGCAGCTCGGCCATATTGGCTCTCAGTATCTGATCGTCTACCTGTGCCAGTGCCTGTCCTTTGCTTACGGACTGGCCTTCTTTTACATGTATGGCAGTAATGATGCCAGGCACTTTGGAAGACACGTTCACATTCTCTCTTGCATCAATACTTCCCTGTACATCTATATAGTGTTCAAATACGGTATCTTCCACCGGAATTACTACCACTGATTTCTTTTTCTGTTCAGTAGTATCTACTTTCTTCACGCTCTTCTCCAGTGTAGCAATCTGTTGTTTCAGATCAGCTTCCTTTTTTTTCAGTTCCGCCAGTTTGGCCTCAGGCGTAGGCTCGCCACAGGCAACCATAAGAGTGATGATCAACAGAGCGGGACGATATATCTTGGACATATAATAAAGAGTTAATAGTTAGTTGTAGTATTCGCTTACAGTTTTCCGTACGCTTTGAGGTAATCCACTTTCGAGATCGCAGCATTGTACAATGCATTGAAATAATTGTTCTGGGCAGTGAGCAGTTCATTTTCTGCAGTGCTCATTTCCAGACTGGATCCAACCCCTTCACGATATTTGATCTGCGTAGTATTGTACACCTCTTGTGCCAGTTGCATATTGCTTTCCTGTGCTTCCAGTGTCAGGATATTGTTCCTGAGGTTGGAAGTGGATTGCGCCTGCTCCATATCAATACCCAGCTTGGTATTCTCGAGGCTGATCTCCGCTTTCTTTACCGCCAGGAAGGCCTGATCTTCTTTACGCTTACGCTGGAAACCACTGAAAATAGTGAATGACAGGTTAGCGCCATATCCTACATATCCATACCAGGTCTGACGGTCGAAATAGTTGAACACATCACTCGCACGACTCACACCGGCTGTACTGAACAGTGATAGCGTAGGCAGTATCTGCATCTTATAGCGTTTCAGATCATATTCATATGCTTTCCGTTGCGCCTGCAGTAGCTGGTATTCGATACGCTGTGAATAGTCAAAATGCTCCACTGCAACGGCCGTTTTAATTTCTGCGGTTGTCAGCGTATCTGTGAGCGTGATAGGCTGCTGAATAGGCATCCCCATCTGATATTTCAACGCAGCAATACCTACTTCTGTTACATTGCGGAGCTTTGTTTCTTCTGTACGGAGGTTGGTAAGTTGTACTACCAGCCTGTCTACATCCAGTTTTTCAGCAAGACCATTCTTATAGATCTCTTTGGTTTCACCCAGCAGTTTTTCCAGGTTAGAGATGTTGTTGGTAAGGATCTCCAGGGCACGGCGTGCAGAAAGCACATTATAATACGCCTTATACACATTCACCTTTACATCGATCTCAGATTTCTGTACACTTTTGGCAGCCAGCTGTTCCAGTGTCTGGCGGGCCTGCAGGGCTACCAGTACACTTGGATCGAACAACACCTGTTTCAGTGTTATTTCACCGATCACATTGAACTTCAGTCCGAATGAGAAAGGCACCAGTGTACCTTTGGGCACAGTGTCACTGAAGTTGGATGCATCGATCAGTTGTTTCTGTACAATAGGGTTATGCTGGAAAGTTCCTGAACCAGCCAGGTTAGGAAGGGCCAGGCCACTTACTTCTTTGTTCTTGGCCAGCTGGATGAGTTCATCCAGTTTGGCGGTACGCACAGTAGCCTGATTGGCCAGCGCGTAGTCGACTGCCTGTTTTACAGACAGTGGGACATTTTCCTGCAGAGGGGGTTTTGCCTGCTGCTGGGCTATCCCATAGTGAAAGATCATCAGCAGTAGGAGTCCGGTCAAACCCACGTGCTTTTTTTCAAGTTGCATAAAGGTCATTGGTTTATTTCTGTAGTTGTAGTTTGTTCTCTTCTACTCGTTTATAGCCTTCAGGAGATACCAGGCCATACAGGAAATGTTCCAGCACAATGCACTGCACTTTGCTCATATCGTATTTCCCATAAGGAAATGCGTCTGGCTGAAAACATAACAAAGAAGTAGCCATGCGGTATTGTGTCATAATTCCAATGTCGAAGTCTGAGCGATACAATCCTTCACGCACTCCTCTTTCAAGATTAAGCCTTACAGTTTTCTGCATATTGGTGTTCATATATTCCTGGAACACCTGGTAAGCCTTGGTATGAAACTTTTGAAGATCAAACAGGATAATCGGGTTCATGTTACGGAAGCTCTGGTCCATCATTTTCATCACAAGGAACAGTTCGTCAATTGCGTTTGAGGCCTTCTCCTGGTTCTCATAACACTCTTTATCTATCCTGTTGAGGTAACGGCTGATGGCGTGTACTACCAGTTCGTCTTTATCGGCAAAATGTGCATACAGGGTCTTTTTTGACACACCCATGCGCTGGGCAATATCATCCATGGTGATTGAGCGTGTTCCGAATTGACAGAACAGACTGAATGCAGTATCCAGAATACGTTCCTGTATTTCCATTTTGTGATTGTATGTGCGTTCTTGGTTTTTTCTTAAGTCCTTATAAATGGTGGCTATTTACTTCCTCCTGGCTTCATAGTTTCCGGTGGTTCTCCAACTGATTTGCGATGCTGAGACAAAACTATGGAAACTTTTTAAACCGCAAAAGTTTCCAGCGTAATTATTTTTAATATAGTTATCCTGTAGGAGCCCTCCCTATGATAATATATTGTCCTACAAGTTTATACAGATCAACTCTCAGGGATAAAATAAACGATGTAACTTTGACGCCGTCAGATATTCAATTTCCTGGGGGTTCCAGGAGTATTCACGTATTTGCATTTAAACCATATGTCTCCTAAAAAACGTCTTAAGCTTCTGGCGGCCCGCCTGTTACGGTATTTCTTCCAGGGCTTACTGATACTGGCCCCCATTGGCGTTACCGTGCTGACACTGTACTGGGTTTTCATCACTATCGATAATATCATTCCAAGGGATATTGTACCTTTAGAAACACCCCTGAAATACCTTCGTTACAAAGGGGTAGGATTTGTGCTGGTATTGGTACTGGTGGTAGCGGTAGGTTATCTGAGTTCGTCTTTTATTGTCAGCCGCATCTTTGCATTATTTGATCACCTGCTGGAAAGAACACCCTTTATTAAATATATATACACCTCTGTCAAGGATGTTTTTGATGCCTTTGTAGGCGAGAAAAAGAAATTCGACCATCCTGTGTTGGTACAGATCTATGGTGTGGATGTATGGGAAATGGGCTTCATCACTCAGGCAGATGTATCCAGCCTGGGCCTGGAAGGATATACCGCCGTATATGTTCCTCATGCCTATGCTATCACAGGAAAGGTATTTATGGTGCCTGTCAGCAAGGTAAAGCCGCTGACAAACATTTCAGCAGGCGAGGCCATGAAGTTTGCTGTGAGTGGCGGTGTGACGAATATAGATGTACATGGGAAAAAGGAAGCACACGCTTAATATCAACATTTTTATCTAATATTATAACGGAGCCAACAGGCTCCGTTTTTTGTTACCCAAATATTCAAAACAATCATGCACCAAATCTGCTGGACAATCAGTCTGTTGACTATCCTTTCCTTACCCGCTCATGGCTGGGGTTTCTTTGCACATCAGCGTATTAACCGGCTGGCGGTATTTACATTACCCCCGGATATGCTGGTATTCTACAAGCCCAACCTGGAATACCTGGCCACACACGCCACTGATGCAGATAAAAGGAGATATATCATCCCGGAAGAGGGCCCGCGGCATTATATAGACATTGACCATTACGGACAGCCTCCTTTCCCGGAACTGCCCCGCTCCTGGCAGGAGGCAGTACTACGTTTCACCGCGGATACCCTGAACAGGTATGGCATCCTGCCCTGGTATATTGAACAGATGATGTTCAGGCTGACAAAGGCTTTCCGTGATGGTGATGCTGACAGGATCGTTAAGCTCAGCGCCGACATAGGACATTATATAGGCGATGCGCATGTACCCTTGCATGCCTGCTCCAATCATAACGGGCAGCTGACGGGGCAACAGGGTATCCACGGTTTGTGGGAATCCAGGATCCCCGAATTGATGGCAGATAGAACATTCCGGTACTGGACGGGCAAGGCGCATTATGTAAAAGACATCAGCGCCAACACCTGGCAAATTGTGCTTGAAAGCGCCATGGCAGCTGATACAGTGCTGACGCTGGAAAGACTGTTGAGCAGCAGGTATACATCCGGCAGGAAATTTGCGTACGAGAAGCGCAATGGAAAACTGGTCAGAAATTACGCAACAGCTTATGTCAGGAGCTATCATTTTTTGTTAGGGGACATGGTGGAACGTCGTATGAGGCTCGCAATTAATACTACAGCCAGTTATTGGTACACCGCCTGGGTTAACGCAGGTATGCCAGCCTTAGATAAGCTTCAGCACTACAAAGTAGCCGATGAGCCTATTAGCCAACCGCTAAAAGACATGATTGGAAGACAAGAGGATTAAAAAACCTATCCTCAATTAATTTCGATTTTAAAAAAATATAAATTATCTTTGTTAGTACTATCTTTTTAGCCTTATCCTACACGCGTTCAGCATCATAAGTGAAATGCCATACTTTTTTTTCCATTCCTCTGACAAAACCAAACAAAGTGGAACAAGCTAACAATTTATTTAACTTAGAACGACCTATGAAGGTGCACAATTTTAACGCAGGGCCTTCCATATTGCCGAATGAAGTGCTGTACAAGGCCAGTAAAGCTTTGATTGACTTTGAAGGTTCAGGGATGTCAATTTTAGAAATAGGGCATAGAACACCGCTGTTTCAGGCTGTACTGGATGAGGCTAGAGCACTTGTAAAAGAGCTGATGCAACTCGATGACGACTTCGAGGTGCTTTATCTTCACGGAGGTGCGAGTACGCAGTTCATGCAGATACCCATGAACCTCCTTGAAAATGACAGCACAGCTTCTTACATCGATACCGGCGTATGGAGCAATAAGGCGATCAAAGAAGCCAAACTATATGGCTTCGTGGATATAGCTGCCAGTTCCAAAGACAGCAGTTATAATCACATCCCCAAACAGTTTAATATTTCCCCGAAATCTTCGTATCTGCACATTACGACCAACAACACCATTTATGGTACGCAATGGCACAAGATCCCGGAAACAACTGTTCCTCTCATAGCGGATATGAGTAGTGATATCCTGAGCCGTCCCATGGATTTTAATAAGTTCGCGCTCATCTATGCAGGTGCGCAGAAGAACATGGGTGCTGCCGGTACCACGCTCGTTGCTGTTCGTAAAAGCATATTAGGTAAGGTTACCCGTAAGATTCCTACCATTCTGGATTACCGCAACCATATTGAGAACGGTTCAATGTTAAACACCCCTCCGGTATTTGCCATCTATATCTCCATGCTCACTCTCCGCTGGCTGAAAGACCAGGGTGGCGCTGCTGCAATGGAGAAGCAGAACGAAAAGAAAGCAGCATTGCTCTACAGTGAGATCGATCAGAACCCACTGTTCCGCGGTACTGTACAGAAAGAAGACAGGAGCCGTATGAACGTATCGTTCATCATGGATAAACCTGAACTGGAGGATGAGTTCCTGAAATTCTGCAAGAAAGAAGATATCGTAGGCATCAAAGGACACCGCCTCGTAGGTGGATTCCGCGCCTCTCTCTATAATGCACTGCCTTATGAAAGTGTGGAAGTACTGGTGGAAGCCATGAAGTACTTCAGCCTGAAAAAGGCATAGTAATTTAGTCGATAATAATATCATATAAACGAAGGGTCCTGTGCTGAACAGGACCCTTCGCTTTTTCTCCAAGCTAAACGCAGACAAGTACTTAGACGGGAAAAATTAATTAGTTACTTTTGCGGCCTAACAATTTAATATCATGGCAATCATCAGACCGTTCAGAGGACTAAGACCTACTCCGGAACTCGCAGACAAAGTAGCTGCACGCCCTTACGATGTGCTTAGCGCAGCCGAGGCCAAGGCAGAAGCTGCCGGTAACCAGTACTCGTTTTACCACGTTTCCAAATCGGAAATTGACCTTCCGGAAGGTACCGATGTATACAGTCAGGCTGTATATGATAAAGCCGCAGAGAACCTGCAGAAATTTATTAAAGAGGGTACCCTGTTCCAGGATGATGCTCCCTGCTATTATATCTACCGCCTTATCATGCATGGCCGTACGCAGACAGGACTGGTATGCGCATCTTCCGTGTCTGATTATAACATGGGCATTATTAAAAAGCATGAATTTACGCGTCCTGACAAAGAACTGGACCGTATCAACAATATTAAGACAACCCGTGCACAGACAGGAAATGTATTCCTGGCCTATAACGATGTTCCTGAAGTGAACTCCCTCATAGACCACTGGATACATGCTCATGCACCAGCGTACGACTTCACAGCTGCAGACGGTATTCAGCACACTGTTTGGGTAGTAAACGACCCTGCCGCTGTAAATGAGATCACCTCTCTCTTTGCTTCCAAAGTACCTCACACTTATATTGCCGACGGGCATCACCGTGCAGCGTCTGCATCCCTGGTACAGAAAGAATTTGAAGAAAAGCAGCAAATCTCTATGGATGATCCTGCCAATTACTTCCTGACCACTATCTTCCCTGCCAGTCAGCTGGTGATCCTGGATTATAACAGGCTGGTAAAAGACCTCAACGGCCTGTCCAAAGAAGCGCTGCTTTCCCGCCTGGAATATGACTTCACCGTAGAATCTATCGGTCACCTGCCACAACAGCCTACTATGCTGCATGAATTCAGCATGTACCTGGAAGGCACCTGGTATCGCCTGGTAGCCAAAGAAGGTACCTACACGACAGATCCTATCGGTATCCTGGATGTGACCATCCTTTCCAATAATGTCCTCGACAAGATCCTGGGTATAAAAGACCAGCGTACTGACAAGCGTATCGACTTCGTAGGCGGCATCCGCGGACTACAGGAGCTGGTGAAAAGAGTAGATAGCGGCGAAATGAAGGTCGCTTTTGCCCTTTATCCGGTTACTATCCAGCAGTTGTTCGACATTGCTGACAGTGGCAACGTAATGCCTCCGAAAAGCACCTGGTTCGAACCGAAACTGCGCGATGGGCTTATTTCCCAGATGATTTAAGTTTCTTTACTATACGTTATAACGCCTGCCGGGAAGTGTCCATCTTCCTTGCAGGCGTTCCTGTTTTGTACCCTATCATAACCTCCACCGAACCTCTGCTAAACCTCTACCGAACCTCTGGCTGATCCGGGCCTGAATTGTCACAGGTCCACCTCAAAGGCATATCAAAGGCATGTCAGAAGCATACTAAAGGCATCAATGTCTACAGCAAACGTAATTAACAAAACATAATAGGACTCCGGCAGGAGTCCCATTGTTTGTAGCCCGGGGTTTTCAACCCCGGGGAAACCGGAATGGGTTTTCGACCCCGGGAATGATGGAATGATTTTCAACCCCGGGGAAACCGGAATGGGTTTTCAACCCCGGGGAATGATGGAATGATTTTCAACCCCGGGGAAACCGGAATGGGTTTCAACCCCGGGAATGATGGATGATTTTCATCCCCGGGGAAACCGGAATGGGTTTTCAACCCCGGGAATGATGGAATGATTTTCAACCCCGGGGAAACCGGAATGGGTTTTCACCCCCCGGGGAATGATGGAATGATTTTCATCCCCCGAAATAACGGAACGGGGTTTTCAACCTCGGGGATGATGGAACGGGTTTCCCGCCCCGGGGTGACGGAATAGATCCCCCGGGGAAATGTTGTTTATACCCCCATTTCAACCCCAATGACCGGTCCCCCGGGCCAACGCATCCTGATGTTATTTTAACATAATACCCCCACTCGAACAGTGTTCGAACTAGCGTCGAAGAAGCGTCGAACTAGCGTCGAAGAAGCACCGGTGTTAACCTGGTATAAAAAGAAGCCAGCCCTGCCTGAGAGAACAATGAGAGAGCAAGCAGAGAATAAGCAGAGAAGACGCAGAGAAGAAACAAAGCATTCTCCCCTCCCCTTCTGAACGTTTGGCACATTTTTTCTTTACTTTTACAGCAAACGTCTGACAGGCATGAATATGAGGGCATCTTTATTGAAAATGGGCTTGTTTACAGCCATATTATTTTCATCTGTAATAACTGCATCTGCCCAGGATGCGCAGGAATTGTATAGTACAGCAACAGGATTTATACGCGATGGCGACTACTCTAATGCTATCCTGGTATTAAACCAGGCATTACAGCTGGAGCCTGACAACATTGAGTTCAAAAAACAACTCGGCTTTGCCTACTATCTCCAGGGAGATATGAACAAGGCGAAGAATGTAATAGAGCCCTTGCTGAACAAGAAAGAAGCCGACGAACAGACCTTCCAGATAGCCGGGAATATTTATCAATCCAGGCAGGAATGGAAAACAGCCCAGAAGCTGTATGAAAAAGCACTACGTAAATTCCCGGAAAGCGGGGAACTATATAACGATAACGGACAGTTGCTCATGTTCCTGAAAGTATTTGAAGGAGGTATGGGCAGTTACCTGAAGGGCATTGAAAAAGCCCCTAATTTCTCTGGTAACTATTACAATGCCATCAAGGCTTATAATTACATGAACAATCCGGTGTGGGTGATCATTTACGGGGAAATATTTGTGAACCTGGAAAGTTACACTGCCCGTACGGCAGAAGTCAGGACACTTCTGCTGGATGCCTACAAATCGCTGTACAACGATCCTACCCTGCTGTCGAAGGCAATAGAAGACGAAAACGATCAGAAAGGCAGGAAGAAATCAGGCATTGATTTCCTGAACTCTTATAAGGCCTCTATGGGTAAACAGGCCAGCGTTGTAATGTCAGGTATAGATCCGGAAACGCTGATCATGTTGCGTACCCGCTTTCTGCTGGACTGGTACAACTTTGCCGGCATAAAGTTTCCATACGCACTGTTCGATTTTCAACGCAGCCTGTTGAAACAGGGTATGTTTGAAGCTTATAATCAGTGGATCTTCGGCCCGGTAGCCAATCAACCGGCTTACAGAGCCTGGACCACCATGCATAAAGCAGAATATGATACCTTTCTGCAATATCAACGTAATCACCCATTGAAGCTAAGACCGGACGAATATTACAATGACAACAAGTTTTCATTGGCAAGGTGATGGGCCGTTAGCAGGTTAATCAATCCACAAATTCCACATATGTTTAACATCAAGCACCAAAACACAATTGAAAGCGCCGTAAAGGCGAATCATGAACGGGCATTCTATTCTCAGTACCCGGAACACCCCAAAGCCTATGGTGAAAATGCAGCAGAACAGGGCGAAGCCCGCTATAAGGATCTGCTGCAGCAACCTTACAGGCAATTGCTACAAACAGGAGAATCTACCTGGGCAGGAGAAGAAGTATCTCCCTTTACCCAGGAATCCCTGGGCATCACCTATCCCCTATTCACTGCAGACGAGCTGGTGACCAGGGCAATAACTGCCGCTCCGCAATGGCGTAATACGCAGGTGGACGTACGTGCTGATATCCTGGTAGAAACCCTCGAAAGTATCAAGGAACGCTTCTTTGACATCGCTTATGCCACTATGCATACCACCGGTCAGAGTTTCATGATGAGTTTCCAGGCATCCGGCCCGCATGCCAACGACAGGGCACTGGAAGCGATCGCTATGGGATATCATGAAGGCAACCGTTATCCCGCTTCCCTGATGTGGGAAAAACCGATGGGCAAGACCTCCCTGCAACTGAAAAAGAATTTCCGGGCTATTCCCAAAGGCGTAGGACTGGTGATCGGCTGTTCCACCTTCCCGGTGTGGAATTCACTGCCGGGTATTTATGCCGACCTGGTAACCGGCAATCCCGTGATCGTAAAACCTCATCCTAAAGCCATATTGCCGATTGCGATAGTGGTAAGCGCTATCCAGCAGGTGTTGCAGGAAAAGGGCTTTAGTCCCAATCTCTGCCAGCTGGCAGCAGATACTTCTGCAGCCCCTATCACAAAGACGCTGTGTGAACACCCCGGCATCCAGCTGATAGACTACACCGGCGGCAGCCAGTTCGGAAATTATGTGGAATCCCTGTCTCACAAGACCGTTTTCACAGAAAAGGCAGGGGTGAACTCCGTGATACTGGACAGTGTGGCGGATGTTGATGCTGTAATGCAGAACCTGGCATTCTCCGTATCCCTCTATTCGGGGCAAATGTGTACCGCTCCGCAGAACTTTTTCATCCCCGCACAGGGTATTAACACGGCAGGAGGAAAACTTTCCTTTGATGAAGTAGTACAGAAATTCAGGGATGCTGTTGTAAGCCTCGTAAACAACCCTAAAATGGGAGCAGGCACTCTCGGTGCCTTACAGAACGAAAACACGCTGGAAAGGGCTCATAATGCCGGTAAACTGGGTGCAAAAGTGATCCTCGAAGGACAACCACTGGTAAATGAAGAGTTTACCCGTGCACGTGGTTGTACACCTGCAATACTGGAAGTAAACAGTGAAGACAGGCATATCTTCGAACAGGAATTATTTGGCCCGGTTTTATTGCTGATAAAAACGAAAGATACCAATGAATCTATACAGCTGGCCCGGCAAATGGCGCAGCAGCATGGAGCCATTACCTGCGCTGCCTATACCACCAGCCCTGAGGTTAAAGAAAAGATAACTGAGGAGATGAATAACGTATTTACACCGGTATCCTTTAACTTTACCGGATTCATCTGGGTAAACCAACATGCGGCATTTTCTGATTTTCATGTGACAGGAGGTAATCCCGCGGGAAATGCGAGCTTCACCAATCCGGAATTCATACTGAGAAGATTTGTATGGGTAGGGAACCGGGAAGTGGCCGGTAGCTGATCGAATAATTTGTTTATGAAATATATACTTTCTATCATGCTGATCATTTTTGTGGCTGCCTGCGAACAGGCGCCCAAAGCTGATAAAGCAACTATTACAGAAGCTCATCCGGTTAAAGAGAGCGAAGGAAGCCCTTACCTGGTAGATACCGTTAACAGTGAGATACAGTGGATTGGCACCAAACCTACCGGTAAACATATTGGCATTTTCAAGATCCAGGAAGGAAAGCTGTTTGTAAAAGACACCCTTATTACCGGTGGAAATATCATTATAAAAATGAATTCCCTCCAAAATATGGACCTGTCTAAAACAGATACCATCCTGCAACGTAAACTGGAAAATGAGTTGAAAGGTCCGCTGTTTTTCGATGTGGCCAATTTCCCGGTAGCCACCTTCGAGATCACCAGTGTGTCTGATTTTTCGCCTTCTGTAGGGAATGAAGTATTAATGAAAAACGCAAATTATACGATACAGGGTAACCTGACAATCAAGAATATCACTAAAAATATCTCCTTCCCTGCTATCATCCGATTTGAAAAGGGTGAGATAACAGCCCTGGCCAATTTCAATATTGACAGGACCCTCTGGGGAATGACCTACCGGGCCGATAAGTCCATGCAGGATAAACTGATCAATTCTGCTGTGAACATTGAGTTCAGGTTGAAAGCGAAGAGATAAGAAGAAATGATATAAAATAGCAATGCCGCGAAGCTCTTCGCGGCATTGCTATTTTATATCATTTCTTCTTATCTGCTTTGAACCTTCCGTTGGGCTGAACGGACGTCAGTCCCGTTACCTCTCCTTTCTCATTTATATTGAATTCAATCGTAAAGCCTTTCACATCTTTCAGGTTGAATTTATCTTTTTCCACCGGCACCAATGTATAGTCTGTTTGTCCCGGCACATCAAGCATCAGCTGATCGTCTCCTTTCAGATGAACAGTTGCTTCCATACCACCGAATAAATATACACCGATGTACTTCTGCAATGTTGCTTTGGCAAGCGGAATTGGCTTTGCGGTCCGGGAGAATATCACGGGATCTTTTACGTTGAGGTCTGCTTCTGCACTGGTAATATCACCGTTGATATCTGTATTGAATTTAACCTTTGTGCCACCCTCTGTACTATCAATACCCGTTTCTTTATTTACAGTATATGTCTGAAAAACATCGTAGCATACGTGTTTAAGATACTCCTTACTATCCGGCAGTAATACGAATAATGAATCGTTCTGCAGGATCACTTCAAACTTACCAAAAGCGTTACTGGCATAGTTGCCGGTATAATCACTCAGATTGCGGATCACATCTGCACCTTTTATCTTCGCTACGGCGGCGGTATCTTTCTCTTTATCGTCCTTAGCTTTGGCTTTCATCTCATTCAGCTTCTTCATTGCAGTATCATTCCAGGCATAATATTTCACGCCCAACAACCTGTCTGAAAATATATTCCGGAGAAGGTTTGGTACCGGGGAACCGCTTTGATTGCTCAGGATAATAATACCGATGCTGTCAGATGGATAAAAGCAGGTACTGGCCGAGAATCCATCTATATTACCGCCATGTTCCACCTGATAATGCCCGCGATAAGTAGACAACATCCATCCCAGGCCGTAACTACCTCCGTATATATCAGGCATCTCTTTACCGGGCCTGCCACCGCCAATGGGCATTTGTGTACTGGAAGCTTCTGTTACATAAGCCGCAGGCAGTACCTGTTTCCCGTTAAATTTACCACCATTAATCCAGGCAATCACCCATTGCGCCATGTCATTCACACTGCTGTTGATACTGCCGGCAGGACCTATAGCAGTGATATTCTTATAGGGCGTTTTTCTAATCACGCTGTCTTTTACAACCTCATATCCCAGGGCGGCATCTTCCACTTTAAAACCTTCCAGTGAGGTAGAACTGTGATGCATACCAAGACTATCAAAGAAACGTGTTTTGATATTTTCCTCCCAGCTTTTGCCGGTCAGTTTTTCAGCCACTATTCCCTGTGCCATGAACATCAAATTGTTATACTGCCATTTGTATCGTAATGGCTCATTAGGCACCATATACCGGATGCGGTACAAGAGGGAATCCCGGGAGCTGGGACGGAAGAAGTACCAGGACAGGTCATAGCGGGACAATCCTGTACGATGGCTCATCATATCGCGCAGGGTAACATGAGCGTTCAGATCATCATTGTTAAATACCAGTTCCGGGAGATACTGGCGTACCGGAGTTTCGAAATCCAGCTTACCTTCCTGCCTTAATATACCAAGCAGGCCGGAAGTAAAGGCCTTGGTACAGGAGCCGATGGCAAAAACAGTATTGGGCGTAACAGGCAGCTTTTTCTCATAATCCCGGTAACCGAAACCTTTGGAATAGATGATCTTATCTTTCTCAACAACAGCAATAGCCACGCCGGCAGCATGCCAGTCCTGCAATACCTTGTCCACTATCTTATCTATACCGGCAAAACGTTGTTGCTGTTGCTTATCAGTAGATTGTGCGCCGGCGCAAAGGGAGGCCAGCATGAGGCTTAGATACAGGCTAACTTTTTTCATTGTGGTTGTTTAGTAAGCCTAAAATAACGAAAGATTACTTAAATCCGGAGTTCTTCATAACGTGGAAGTTAGTTACTCAGGCGGAGAGAGCCTTGTCATCATAAATCAGATGCGAAAAATCACATAGTTTACCTAACAGATTACATAGTTCTACACCATGTTCGGTCAGTGCGTAGGTCACTTTGGGGGGCATTCCCGGGAACTGCTGGCGTGTAATCAGTCCGCTTTTTTCAAGCGTTTTCAGCCTGTCCGACAAGATATGATCGGTAATATAGGCCAGCTCTTCACGGATACCGGAAAAACGGTTATTACCTTCCTCTATGCAAAAGAGGACATCTGTTGTCCACCGCCTGCTCATTGTGAACAGCAGCTCATTCAGCGGACATTTACTTTCCAGATAACATTGGTTCTGGAAGTTTGATGAATTCGTTTTTCTTTCAGCCATATTCACACATTTTTTTATACGATTCCCTCAATTTACTGCGATTGTTTTAGAAGTCAAAGCGGTTTAGGATGGATGGAAAGACGGCTGGAAAACGCTTCATTCGTATCTTTACGGCAGAGAACATACCTGACAATAAAGCCACGCTGCTACCGTTTTTCCGGAAGGAATGGCAGGCTGACATTATCTGTTCAGAAAAAATTCAATATGATCCGTTTGACATTAATTTTGATAGCATTCCTGGTATCCCTTTTAGCCATCTTCAGAGCACCCACTTATCACTTATGGATGCTGGCAATCGGTGTGGCAGAATTTGCGTGGGTATTTATCACGATCACCTTTGTATTGCTGGTAGCTGGATTCATTTCCCGGAGATATCGCCTGGCAGGCACCCTGCTGGGAATAATTACCCTTTTTATACTGCTTTCCCCCATTTTCAGGGCCTATATCGTGGCAAGTGAACTACCCGCAGCAATGGATACCGCCCTGGGAGAAAAGGATCATAGCAATGACATACAGCCATTCAGCCTCGTTACCATGCTGACGGATTATCCCCAGCAGCCAGTTGTTTCAAAGACCCTCAATTACCGGGCGGACACCCTCCCTTCTTCCACCCTCGATTTTTATCCGGCACAGCAGCCAGGCCTGCGGCCATGTGTAGTGGTGATACATGGCGGCTCCTGGACCAGTGGCGATAGCAAACAATTACCTGAACTAAATAATTACCTGGCGCAGGCTGGCTATCATGTAGCTTCTGTCAATTACAGGCTGGCGCCTACCTATCGTTGTCCCACACCGATAGAAGATGTATATGCCGCCATGGATTACCTCCGCCAGCTTGCAGCCATCCTTCAGATCGATACCAGCAACTTTGTGCTGCTCGGCCGCTCTGCCGGAGCACAGATTGCATTACTGGCAGCGTACCGTCAAAAAGTACCTGGCCTGAAAGGCGTAGTAGATTTCTATGGTCCGGCCGATATGGTGTGGGGATATTCAGCACCTGCCAATCCCCTGGTGATGGATTCCCGTAAAGTACTGGAGAATTACCTGGGCGGTACTTACAGCACTGTTCCGGACAATTATGCCTCCAGTTCTCCAATAGAATTCGCAGACAAGCATGCAATGCCTACGCTCATTATACATGGGGAAAATGATCCCCTGGTTGCATATGAGCACAGTATCAGGCTTAATAAGAAACTGACAGACAATGGTGTTAAACATTATTTCCTTTCTCTCCCCTGGGCAACCCATGGATTTGACTATAACCTGAAAGGTCCCGGAGGGCAACTGTCTACTTATGCGGTGGAGCGGTTTGTAAAGAATGTAACGCGATAATGTTCAGATATTTGGAAAGTCCGGGAGGTAAAATCCCGGACTTTTTTTTATTGCTTTTATGCAATTTGATAGTTTAATGCATCCTATAGCTGCGTAGAACACTGTCCTTTACCATCAAAACTATTTATTATGAAAACACAAACATCAGTTATTCTATCAATACCCCAACCCTGCCATCAATCATGGAATGAAATGACACCTGCGGATAAAGGCAGGTTCTGTCAGAGTTGTCAGAAAACAGTGACCGACTTCTCAACATTGAGTGACTCACAGTTTATTGACTTATTGAAGAATAAACAGACTAGTGCATGTGGACGCTTTACTGCCAGTCAATTAAACAGAGTAATTAGTGACCCGGTTCCAGACAAGCGTCGCAAGCCCTTTGTATCTATTGCGGCTATTGTTGCTGCACTGACCATTACAATACCTGCTGTGCAAGCAGCAGCAGCTCCGAATAAAGTAGAACAGACAACAGATAAAGAAGATAAACCAACAACAGGTAACGTTTCGTTAGAGGATTCAACAAGCTTTATTTCAGGTGTAGTAAAAGAAGGTCGTGATAACTTACCTCTACCGAGTGCAACTGTAAGAATAAAGGATACGAATATTGGAACAGTGACAGATCAATCCGGACAATTCAAACTACGTATCCCGGATGATTTTAAGAAAAAAGTGATGATACTTGAGATTAGATTTGTCGGTTATGAAATAAAGACCGTTAAAGTTGATTTAAAGAAAGCTATCAGGCCAATTAGTATACAGCTCACAGAAGACACGACCATGCTGGGTAAATTTGGTATTCGTTTCATTACGGATGATAAAAAGGAACTTTCCTTATGGGAGAAACTCAGGGGTAGAGTGAAAGAAATTTTCAGTTAATAATTGCAAACAATACTTAAGCGATTTATATGAATAAGCAACCCTTCATGATATCCATCCCTACACCCTGCCACGAGTCATGGCAAAACATGACACCTGCGGACAAAGGTAGGTTCTGTCAGAGTTGCCAGAAGATAGTAACCGATTTTTCAGGCATGAGTGATCAGCAGATTATTTCATATCTAAAGACGAGACAAGGAAATGTTTGCGGCCGTTTTGATACCGAGCAACTGAACAGGGAAATCAGCATGCCTGCTAATACACGGAAGCAGCCCTTTGCTCCAATAGCTGCGATAGTTGCAGCGTTGACGATCGCTATACCCTCAGTACAGGGCAAAAGCAAGGCAGAGAAAATACAGCTGGTACCTGACAGATTAAACGCAACGCTTCAACGGATCGATACCTTACCATATATAAAAGGCATTGTAATAGATATAGATGGTACAGATAAATATAATCTTTATGGAGCAGCCATCAGGCTGAAGGGGCAAGATATATATAGCATTACAGACACTTCAGGAAAGTTCGAGCTAAAGATTCCCGGGAACTACAAAGAAGAAACCCTTACACTGGAAATACATCTTTTCGGTTATCATACAAAGGAATTTGTTGTTTCAAGAAATGAGACAGGATATATAGAGTTTCCAATGCAAATCGATAAAGATGCGCAAAAACGCTCAGCGCTCATGGGAGCAGTTACAATTATAGAGGCCCAGGAGTTAACATCAAAACCTAACGCCTGGCAACGCTTTAAATATAAAGTGGGGCAACTTTCCATTGATGCTCTATTCTCTGCAATTCGTTTCTGGTAACTATGATATCACTCACTTCCCGTCAGGCACAAAATTAAAATCCACTCCCTCCTTAAAAGTCACATACACCCTTCTCCATGGATCATCATCCACCAGCTCCCACTTATGACCAGTACCATAGGTATCCATGGCAATCAGGATATCCCCCGGTCTCAGGGTAAACTGTTCCCCCAGGTAAGTCTCAAACAACAAAGTACCCGATAAGGTAATCACATATTGAGTGGTCGGCGCAGGATGCCAGTCATAGGTAGAACGCGGGGCTGTTTCATTGAACATGATAGAATCCACTTCATTAACGTCCCGGTGTGTTACTGTCCCAACTGTAAAATGAGAATGTCCGTCTTCGCCTGTGTATAGTTTATATGCTCTGATCATGGTCCTTGTATCCTGTTTCAGGCACAAGATAGAACTGTTAAATCTAAAGTTTTGCTAAAAATAGGGAGTATCTTTTCGCTATTACAACTGTCAAAACTGCGCTCCGGCAGGAAGACTATCAGCAGACTCGCATATTAACACATAATTGATTAAGTCAATATTTTATCAGATTAATAATCAAATAATAACAAAGCCGCATGCAGTCCCCGGCAGCGCATAATTGACAAGGTCAAACATGCATTTCTCGCCATTATGACACATTTAAAACGGGTTTAACCCCTATTTTCCACCTGCCCGCAACTATTTATTGCGGTAGCATGTTAATCATAAAGCACATGGTTTTACATTTACTTTGCGTCAGAAAGAGCTATACAACAGACATCTAAACAAACAGCATCCACATGTTAAACTTTGAATTCAGGAACCCAACGAAGATCTTATTTGGCAAAGGACAGATTGCCAATCTCCCAAAGGAAATCCCTGCCGGAGCAAAATTATTAATGCTTTATGGTGGTGGCAGTATTAAACAGAATGGTATTTATGATCAGGTAAAAGATGCCTTACAGGGATTTACCGTACTGGAATTCAGCGGTATTCCCGCCAACCCCGAATACGAGGTATTACTGAAGGCCCTCAAAGTGATCAAAGATGAAAAGATCGACTTTATGCTGGCAGTCGGTGGCGGCTCCGTTATTGACGGTGTAAAATTCCTCTCTTCTGCTGCTCTTTATGAAGGCGACACCCCCTGGGATATCCTCTCCAAAAAGATCGTTACCAAAAAAGGACTGCCATTCGGTACCGTCCTTACACTGCCGGCCACAGCTTCAGAAATGAACTCCGGCGCGGTGATCAGCAGGAAAGAAACACAGGAGAAATTCTCCATGGGCGGCCCCGGACTATTCCCGCAGTTCTCCGTGCTGGACCCAACAGTAGTGGCTTCTATTCCTAAGCGTCAGCTGGCCAATGGCATTACAGATGCGTTCACACATGTACTGGAACAATACATGACCTATCCTGCCGGCGCCCTGCTGCAGGACAGGATTGCAGAAAGTATCATGCAGACACTCATTGAGGTAGCTCCAAGGGTAATAAAAGACCCTTCAGATTACGAAGCTGCCGCTAATTTTATGTGGAGCTGCACCATGGCCCTCAATGGCCTGATACAGAAAGGCGTGCCTACCGATTGGGCGATACATGCCATGGGACATGAACTGACTGCCATGTTCGGAATAGATCATGCCAGAACACTGGCTATTATTGCGCCCTCCCATTACCGCTATAACTTCGACGGTAAAAAAGAGAAACTGGCACAATACGCTGAACGTGTCTGGAATGTAACAGCTATGAGTCTCGAAGAACAGGCTACCGCCGGCATAAAGATGACGGAAGAATTCTTTCATTCCCTGGATATCGACACAAGACTATCTGAGTATACCGGATTGTATGAAGGAACAGCTCAGATCATCTCCCGGAGATTCACAGAAAGAGGCTGGAATGGCCTGGGTGAGAGAAAGTCATTAACACCCGATGACGTTGAGAAGATCGTAGAAATGAGCTACTAGAGAAATAAAAAACTCCGTCTACGCTCCCTTATAAGGATGACTGACGGAGTTTTTATTTATAGTGCCGTGTATCAGACTGCTACCTGCTTATCTTCCATCTTGTCCTGCAACTCTTTCACTGTCATGTTATACAGCACACTGTGACGCCCATTCACACGCTGCACCAGGTGTACATGTGCAATGAAATGCTGTACAATCTGGATCTTATCGCTCGGTGTTACCACCAGCAATTGCAGGTGCAGCTGCTTACAAAGCTCCATCAGGTAAGTTGCTTTTTCCTCATCCTGGTTACTGAAGCTCTCATCCACAGCAATGAACCGCAGGCTGCGTGCATTCTTCCCTTCCCGCGTGATACCAAACTGGTAAGCAATAGCACTACAGAGAATTGTATATGTCAGCTGCGCTTTTTCACCACCCGACAACTGTCCCATCTGCCTGTATATCTTCTTGGATTCATTCGTTTCCCT
The DNA here is from genome assembly GCF_900102545.1 of Chitinophaga filiformis. Taxonomy (GTDB): domain Bacteria; phylum Bacteroidota; class Bacteroidia; order Chitinophagales; family Chitinophagaceae; genus Chitinophaga; species Chitinophaga filiformis. Next base: position 326,048 of record NZ_FNBN01000004.1, read on the forward strand.
GAAACGCTCATCCGCCCAGAACTCAAACCAGTTACGGGCATCCAGTACGCGGGCACGATAGGTTTCGCTCTCATCCAATGCTGCAATGAGCGGCATTACCTTTTCCCGGAAATGCTGTGCCTTCTCTTCAAAGCTGCTCTGCTGCCAGTTAGCTGCCTGTGGCAACGCATCCAGCAAACGCCCTTTGAATTCCCTTGCTTCTGAGCCGGAAGCTACCGGTCTTTTCACCAGCTGGATATAAGTATCCGGCAGGCGGTTGAAGTTAATACCGCTCAGTGAGTGGTTCAGCTTCTGTATTGTATTGGAGATATCACGCTCCCACTTCTCCATTTCCTCATTCAGTCCGCCGATCTTGTAAGTGATCGTAACGTTGATATAGCTTTCGAAGTCCTTCTTGAATCCTGGCAGATTATCGTTGGTCAGCTTATTCAGCCATTCGATATACTCCGTAGCATGTACAGCATCATCAGAGAATGCCTGTACATCCGCTATCCAGTCAGGGAACTTCTGTATTACCTCTGCAGAAGGACTCTTCAAACGGTTAATACTTCTGTTCAGCATTACCTCTTCCTTATGACGGGCATCTTCGGCCAGCTTGAGATCCTGCTCCTTGTTCTCGCGGAGAGATTTATAGATGGCAGCAATGTTCTCCAATGTCACATTACCTAACAGGTGACTATGCTGTTGCTGGAAGTTCAGCAGTTCATCCTTATCTGTTTCAGTAATGTGCTGTAACAGGTGTTGCATGGCCTGTTGCTCTTCTTCCATATCGGCGATGTTACGCTGTTCCAGCGCTTCATTCCTGATGAGCATTGCCTGCGCTTCCCCATTATCTTCCTTCTGCCTCTCGATGTCCAGCAATTGTTGTTTCAGTGCATCCAGTTCCTGGTTCTCATCCGTCAGTGAACCTATCTGCTCCTGCGCCTTACGGATACTCTTCTGGATCTTAGCAACATTGATCTCGTCAAATCCTTTATGTTCTTTCAGACGACCTACTGCATAGAATTGTTTCTGTAAACGGGCGGACCTTGACTTACAGGTCTGCAGGATCTCGTTAGATGCAGTAAGCGCTTCATTCAGTTTATTCCTTTTGGAGATCAGCGCATCTTTTTTACGTTCATTGTTCCAACCCATTACATAGCGGGAAGCATCGTTGCTGTGACTCCTGTCATCCTTTTCATGCCTGTCACGGTTCTTGATCAGACCTTCCACAGTAATAGCCATATCGTGACGTTGCAGCGCTTTCTCATCATTCACACACACATAGCTGAACTGCTGGATGACTTGTTGTTGTACCCAGGGACTTAATTTATGATCGGGATGGAAATCAAGTTTATGATATACGGTATCATCTTCAGGATACAGCGTCAATGCTGACTCCTTGATCTGATAATAGATCAGGCGCGTACGCAGGTCGTTATTGTTTACGTAGGAAGTTACCTTCTTGTAATGTTTCTCAGGCACCAGCAGGCGCAGTGAGAACGAGTGTAACAGTTTTTCCAGGGCGGGCTGCCATTCAATTTCCTCTGCTTTCACCTGGATCAGTTCCCCTGCAAACAATATCTCACTCACATCAATCTTCAGGTTATTACAGATCTCTTTACGCAGTGCTACCAGGTGCGAAGGGATGTTGTTGCGTGACTGGTGCAACATCTCTATCTCTTTCTCCAACGTTTCCTTTTCACTCTCTGCACGTTCCTTTACCCTTTTGGCACTGTATTCGTCTTCTTCATTGAGGCGCTGTTCTGTTTCCAGTTTCAGGGAGCTACGATGTACTTCCTTCAGTATCCGCTGATAAGTTGCTTCGTCATTCAGGTTCTCTTCCTTCAGGTGCAAAGTGTCACACCAGGCAGAAAATTCCTTCAGGTTCTCTTCTGTTTCCTCGCGCTTCCGTTCCAGGTCCTGGATCTCTTTTTCCAGTTGTTGTAAACGTTGCCCGGCTTTATTTTGTTCCAGCAGGTTCAGGGTTGTACGTTCCTGTTCCAGCAGGTCAGCCATATTGATCTTCGTCTCTTCTATTTTCTTCCGCAGCGACTGCACTTCCTGCCGGCGTTCAAGCAATGCCTGTGTCAGTAACTGATTCCTCGTAAAGCTGTTCCAGATGGTAGCTGTGTTTAGCTCCTGTTTCAGCTGTGTGATAGTAGTCTGATAGGAAGAAAAGTTCTCATAGTGCTCCCTCACAGGCTCCAGCAGGCGGATCTGCTCTTCTGCCTTTTCTATATTACGCTGGGCATCCAGCAAGGTAGTGAGGTGTTTCTTCAGGTCCTGGAACTGTTCTTCCATATTGCGGGGTTCCAGCATATTGGTACGGATGAAGTCATCCAGGTTCCCCAATACCTTGATACCTACTGTCTGGTTGAACAGCTGTAATGCCTGTATACTTTGCATACCCAGGGCATCTACCATACGCTGTGCATATTTGCTGGCAGCGTCAAACCACTCTACCTGTCTGCGTCCTCCCCTGTTGTATAACTGATCGATACGGCGTTTCCAGTTGCCACCCAGATCAAAGGGACTGAAATCATCAGCGATATGCATAGCACGATGGGCTACACCGAAGATCTTACGCATGTCTCCGTTCACGAAATATCTTACCTGGAAGAGCGTCACTGCCTGGTCAGATTCATTCGCAAAGTTGGCCAGCAGGATGCTGTAAGCGTCTTCCTTACTCTCTCTCAGGTAAAGCGTTTTGGTGATGCCGGTCGCTTCGTTATTGACCATGCCATATCCACCCAATACATAGGAATCTTCTGTTCTGTCGCCCTTCTTTTCACTACCACTACTCTGGTTATAAAAACGGTATTTCTTTTCCGGCACCATCAGCGTCAGCAGGGCATCAATGAAAGTGGTCTTACCACTACCATTGGCGCCTGTCAGCAGGCTGGTGTCGCCATTAGGTTTGATACTATGTATATGTTCATCAAATGTACCCCAGTTGAATACTTCCATGTATTGCAAGCGGAATCCACTCTTATGATTATCAGTACTAAAAACGTCTAACTGCATTGTGCTAATAAAAGGTTTTTACAGGGTATGTTATTCAGCAGGTACAACACCTCCGGCATGTGCCATCAGTTGCTGCTGAAAATTATCCAGTGCTTCACTGTCCACTTTTGCTTTGATGATCTTTCTGATCCTGAATTTCTGCTCGTCTATCATTTCATGGTTTTCCATCTTATGCAGGAAACCGCTTTCTTCGACTTTATCTATTAACCTGTCTATTTCTTTCAGGAATTTGATACGGCTGGCTCCTTCCTTAAAGAAGAGCTCTGCATATTCTTTTATTTCCCGTCGCTTTTTAATGAGTTCACGGGAAGCTGATTCACTGATCTCGAATTCAGCCATCATCTCGCGCAGTAATACCAGCATGATACTTTCTTCGTAGCTGAAAGAACGTCTCTGTGTCCAACTGACATAAGCCTCATCATCTTCGGAAAGTGCATGTTTTACAAAAGCGTAGCCATCCTGTTCATCCAGTACCAGGAGCAATCCCAGTTGCTGCAGGAAACCGGTCAGTTCGACCTTGTATTGCAGCAATTTCTCCCAGGCGCCTTTCTCCACGTATTCCACCGGGCCTTTCAGCAGTTTCACTACTACTGATGCATAAGGTAATATTTTAGATGTACTCATAATAGTCGGCTCTGTTATTTACCAAATAATAAATAGGGAACTTCTACAAATTTTGTTTGTTCCGCATTCAGTGGGATCAGCTCTGTTGTGTTTTTCACGATATATGCACGGCTGGCTTTCTCGCGCAGGAAATCATAATAACTGATGATCTCCGCCAGGCCATTCTCCAGCGGAGAATGTTCCAGTACCTCTTTCAATGTGGCCGTCTGCTTATCTTTCAATGCATGTTCCACTTTCTCCCATAGCTGTTTCCGGTTGATAAAGGAAGTATTCAATATCCTGCTGAACCTTGTGATATCTTCGATCTGCTCTGTAGCATTTGCCGGTTGTTTTACTTCGACAGTCGTTTTCTTTTGTTCCAGCGCCAGTTTCTTTTCCATTACCATCCGGATGCCGACACTATCATCCAAAGTAATGCCACAATCAATATTGTCATCTTCTTCGATCAGGTCGAAGACAAATTCCTTGATATTGTTGATCTGCTTACGCAGACGTCTATGCCTGGCTATTTCTTTTTCAGAGATAATGCGGCTGAGCTTTTCTGCCATTTTATCATTGGCATCGTATACTGTTTTGCCCTGCTGTAACAGCATGGACTTGATATTCTGCAGGAATTGTTCATCGCCACTGATCTTCCTTTCCGTCATGGTATGCAACAGCTGGTCTGTGAGCTGCCGCCATTCTTCTTGTCCTGCGCGGGATATCAGGAAGTCCCAGAACGCATAGAAGCTCTTACCCTGGTTACTATTGCGCAGAGAATCATACGCTTCGAAAGCAAACCCGATAATGGCGCCTTTGCTCTGTTCAGCCTTGGTATGCTGCTCTACGATAGTGCGGTGGATGGCCTTGAAATTGTCTTCCACTTCCCGGAAATCGCTGATCAACTCATAACACAGGCGGGTAAACAGTTCCAGGCGTTCTTCCACCTGGGCATTATTGTACCTGTCTGGCACAATACCCAGTTCCAGGGCTTTGATCTCCTTGTCGATATCTGCCCGTTTATTCTTCAGTATTTCGAGTTTTTTGGCTCTGTCGTCTTCCGTATTCTCTACTATATCCCGTAAGGAATTGAATAACAGCTTAAAACGGCTTTCCGTACCTACGTGCTGGCGTAGTTGTAAGGTTTGCATCCACTGGAATACCTTTTCAGTGTAGGCGCTGAGCTGGTACTGGGTATTCCCCTCTGCATCCGGGAGGTCCTGCAGGAGCCTTTTCTGTACCCAGTTCAGGATATATTTGCGCGCGCGGGTTTCCTCATCCTCTCCAAAGTTGATCTTTGCTTCTTCCAGGTCTTCGGTTCCATCGTCCTGTTGGCCAAGGGTTTCGGCCAGCAGGCGTACCAGCTGTACCTCAGAAATAGAAAATCTGTTCTCCTCTTTAAAAACACCATATAAGAAGGGTAAGATCCAGTGCGTATTACGCAACCGCAACATCTGTATAGCTGGCGAGGTGGATATTAACCAATATAGATCGTCTTTATTCATAAAAATCCCCAAAGGTCTGTAAGTTGGAGAAAAAAAATGGATTTGAGAACGGATGTGGATAATGGGAGCTTATCAGGTGCATGTTATGGCAGGAATAAGACAAACTATGCCAAAAACAATTCCTACTTTACGTTGTTGATACAAATCAAAAAGGCTACGAAGCCATTTCGCGTCACTTAAACCTACATTCACATGAAAGCATTAAAGAAAATCCTGCTGGTCATTGTCGTTCTGATCGCTATTGTGCTGATCCTTGCGGCCTTCACTAAAAAGAAATACGGCGTTGAACGGGAGATAGTGGTCAATAAACCCAAACAGGAAGTTTTTGACTACATCAAACACCTGAAAAATCAGGACAACTACAGTAAATGGGCCATGATGGACCCTGCCATGAAAAAGACCTATACAGGCACTGATGGCACGGTTGGCTTTGTTTCCGCCTGGGATAGTGAAAAGAAAGACGTGGGTAAAGGTGAACAGGAAATCAAAAAAATTGCTGAAGGCGAAAGGGTTGATTTTGAATTACGTTTCTATAAACCCTTTGAATCTACCGAACAGGCGTATATGCAGACTGAAACCGTTTCACCTACATCCACGAAGGTAAAATGGGGCTTTGACGGGCATATGAATTATCCTATGAACCTGATGCTGTTATTCATGGACTTTGAGAAAATGATCGGGGATGACCTGCAGACAGGACTTACCAACCTGAAATCGAACTTAGAGAAATAATCCAACTGGCTGAATATGGTGCTGATGATAGATCTGACTATCCTCAGCGCCTTTTTATTTCAGCATACAGACGAGGCTGTTTTAGCAATGGCTCACAGACTGTTTTCTATGCAAATCTGAATAATATCAATACTTTTACGCCGCTGAACCGGGTAATACCGGGCTTTTTTAATAGTACTCTTCTTTTTCTATGTCTGGCGAAATAAAACAGCTTCCCCTGGTATCAATAGTGATGGCTACCTACAACGGAGCAAAATTCCTGGAAGCACAAATGGATTCGCTGCTTGCGCAAACCTATCCCAATATTGAGATTGTGGCTGTAGATGACTGCAGTAAGGATAACACTTTTGAGATCCTCGAAAGGTATGCCGCTAAGCATAGCCATATCCGTGTATTCCGGAATGCTTCCAATCTCGGTTACACCAGGAACTTTGAAAAAGCGGTAAGCCTCGCAACGGGGGAATACATTTCATTCTCCGACCAGGACGACATATGGAAACCTGAAAAGACCGCATTGTTAATGAATGCCATAGGAGACCATCCTATGATCTATAGCGATTCTCAGCTGGTATCTGAGGATCTTCAGCCGCTCTGGAAACATTCCGACCTTAAGCACCAGACTCCTTTTGACAGCTGCCTGTATTTTGCCACAGACAACTGCGTAGCAGGCCATTCCCTCATCATGAAAAGGGCTATCGCAGTAGCAGCCATGCCTTATCCAACTGAGGCCGCCTATGACCTCTGGCTGCCCTTCTTTGCCACATTACATGGCGAGATCCAATACATCAATACTGCATTTGTACAATGGAGGCAACACACTTCCAATATTACCGGCGGGAAGCTTGATAAAAAGGCAAAACTCAGGGATACGAGAACAATATTCAGCATGTTCCGTGATGCCTGTCCGGCCGCCCTGGATAAAGAAAGAAAGATCTTCCAGGAGCTATACGAGAGCTATGAAAGTTATTCTCTGTCGAACAACTTCAAACGCATGCTACTGTTCTTCAGACACCAGCGTTATTTCCTTGGGATGAAGAAACGAAATGCATTCAGGAAGTTCCTCTTTTGTGTAAAGATGTTCTTCAAAATGAGGCCGCATGCGTAAATGCAGCATATCTGCAAGTAGTACTACTCCAACCATTCGCTTTTTTAATGCTTAATTTCAGCATTGCAAATAAACCAGCGGGCGGCAGCCTGTTGGAGCTCGTTGTAATCCGGATCACTGTCGGCAGCCCAGGCAACAATACCATCAGGGCGTATCAGTGCAGCGTTTATGCCTAATCGCTCTTTTACATTACCTGAAATATATCTGATCCGATCTTTGTATTCACTCGCCAGGGTTTTAAGCGAAGCATTCATACTAAAATCAAGCAGTATCGCCTGACCATCGTGCATCAGTTCACCAATTGTTGTTCCATCTTCAAACTCAAAGTTGGGAACACTGTGGCCTGTGAGAGGGTGAGTGCCACCGAGATTGTAATGTGTATGAATACCCCATACCCTTCCTGCGAAATAAGTGACGCCATCGCGTGTATTCATAAGGTCGCGGATAATTGCGTGCAGAGCGCGGGCATGTGGGTCCGGTTTCATGATGGCTACCTGCGCGCGTGACCAATCCAACACCTGTGCCCCAATTGGATGCCGTTCTGCGTAATAAGTGTCCAGCAAGCCTTCCGGCGCCTTCCCTTTAATGGTAGCAGCAAGCTTCCAACCCAGATTCATGGCATCGCCCAAGCCGAGATTAAGTCCCTGACCACCTAATGGCGAATGAATATGTGCGGCATCACCAGCCAAAAGTACCAGTCCGTTACGATAAGTAGTGGCTTGCCGCGCGCGGTCTGCCCAGGTAGTTGCGACATGCAGCGCACTGATAGTCACGTCGGTATTCGAGACAAGGCGTAGCACCTCCTGCACATGTTCCAGTGTGATGGGTTTACCTGCATTATGAAATGCCCCGCCATCAAAATGCTGGATGATCAGGTAGCCTGGCTGGGATTGGAGATACATACCGGTTGGTGTCATATTGCGGCCCATACCGAGCTTCTCCGGGTCGGTAATGTCAGCCAGAACAGAGTAGCCGGTAAATTCAGGCTCCGTACCAGCGAATTCAAAACCGCCTGTTTTCCGAACCGTGCTACGGCTTCCATCGCAGCCTACGAGCCATTTACCTGTAAAAGACTCATCACCTGACTGAACCATTACTGCATCCCCGGTTTGCTGAAAGCCAGTAACCGCAAATCCTCTCCTGATTACTACGCCCAGGGCTTCTGCACGACGGGAAAGGATGGTTTCAACCTCCTCCAGTTCAGACAACAAATTAGTCTCGGTCGAGCTTTGCAGGCGATACTTCCACTGTGAAGTGTCAATATTGGCGTCATTAAATTGAATGCCGGCGAAGTGTCCTCCCTTCTGAGGTTTTGCAGCTTGTCCGGAAGTAGAAGTCATATGAGGAGCTTTAATGCGTTTATGGACTTCAAGCGCATCCAGCAACCCACGGCGGTAAAGCGCTTCAACAGAAGGCGCTGAGAGTCCACGCATCCCGAAAGGAAGTCGCTTCAATGGAGTGTGAGGATCCGTTGCCTTTTCCAGTATCAGGACCGAACATTTTGCCAGCGCCAGTTCACATGCGAGGAACAAACCTACCGGTCCTGCGCCGGAAATGATTACATCGTAAATAGTGTGATTTTGTGTCGATTGCTTGTTTTCAAGTGTCTCTTTCATAAGAATGATTGAGACACAAAATTCCGGAAAGCTCTCGCCTCAGGCTAGTATAAACGCGACAAAATCGCCGTTTACAGTCTTCTTCGCTTTCTTTGCTTTCCGGGCGAATGCGGCAGGTGTAGTGCCACTATAACGTTTGAAGTCTCTGCTTAAGTGGGATTGGTCTGTATAGCCCAGTTCATGAGCCAGGCCGGCAATGTTCGAATCCGGATACGTCCATAAACGGTTCCGTACCTGCTCAAAGCGTATCAGACCAGACACGTCTTTCACCGTATAGCCGGAAGATTGTTTGAAGTTCCTTTCTAATGTACGAACCGTTGCATGTGCTGCTGCCGCTACCTGGCTTACCGGCAGGGTACCTGCTGCTTTTCTCATGGCAACTCCCGCTTTGAATAGCATACTGTCAGCAGGAATCCGCGAGCGTGCATCCAGGAAATACTGTTTTACCAGGGCCACCGCTTCATCTATCTTACCGGCGAGTATACACTCATTTAACGCGGGTTGAAGCTGAGCAATGGGATGCTCAAATATGCGTACCCCATCTTTACCGGATGACAGTCCGAGTAAATCAAATACGGTCCAGGGAAAACACCTGATACCAATGATCTCTAAACGGTTCTTTGCATAAAAAAGGGCTGGCTGATTGAGCAGCCCAACCATAAACGGTGATGGCAATGGCTCCAGGGCGCCATTGTTAGCAATGCTACAACCGCTTCCAAAGTGGAAAATAATTTCCGCGTAGCCATCAGGTAGCACCTTAAAACCCGATTCCTGCTCTCCGAAGTCTCCCATGTTATACCAAAAGCACTTAATAGTATCGCGTAGTTCTTCAGGAGATTCAAATTCTTGATGCAGCATTTTGAAAGATATGCATGTTCAATTACCAGTTTCCAGGCAAGAAAAAAGCGGCATACAGAACTTAATCTGAGATATGCCGCTCTTGTAGCCTCGACAGGAATCGAACCTGTATCTGGAGCTTCGGAAACTCTTATACTATCCATTGTACTACGAGGCCGGAAGCCATCCTGTTCACCAGGAAAGGAAGGCAAAACTAATGTATTTGGTGATCAATTACAAAAGCCCCTCTACTTATTTTCAATCACAGATTCAGGTTGCTCTTGAAGATCTTCACGGCAATAGCCAGCAGGATCACGCCAAAGAACTTACGTACCACCATCAGTCCCGCTTTACCCAGGATACGTTCTATCCAGCTCAGAGAGCGCAACACGATGTAGATGATCACGAGGTTCAGAAGGATGCCCGCCAGGATATTCGTTTCATCATAGTTGGCTTTGAGCGACATAATGGTGGTCAGGGTACCGGAACCGGCTATCAGCGGGAAGGCAATGGGAATCAGGCTACCCGTTTTAGTATCTTTCTCACTCTTGAAAAACTCTACCCCGAGGATCATTTCCAGACCAATCACAAAGATCACAATGGAACCTGCCACCGCGAAGGAGTGAACATCCACACTCAACAGGTTCAGAAATGGCTCTCCCACCAGCAGGAACAGCACCATCAGAAAACCTGAGGCGATGGTAGCCTTTCCGGAGTCAATATGGCCCAGCTTTTCCTTCAGCGAGATCAGTACTGGAATAGATCCCACAATATCAATAACAGCAAAAAGGGTGAAGGTAATAGCCAGAATCTGGTCAAAACTGAACAAACCGAACATAGGAGTAGCGTCTTTTAAACAAAAATATGATTTAATTGATTATTACATATTGCAATATGTATCTCATAGATACGAATAATTATGGCAATAAAAAAGGCGTCCCGTATGAACAGGACGCCTTTTCTGTTATAAGCAGGTCATCAACCGGGCATACGGGAGATGTATTTGTCCATTTCTTTTATCTGGCTTACTATCTGCGCAGTAGTTGGCTTTTGCGCCTTTGCCCTGCGGAAGTAATCTTTTGCTGTTTTAAAGTCCCTGCGGCTCATGGCAATGGAAGCCAGGGTAAGCAGTGCAGCAGCGGTATTCTCTTTGTCAGGCAGCCCCATTCGTACCGCTTTCTTCAGGTTCTGGTCAGCTTCCTTCATGTCATTTTTCTGGTAAGCGATAGTACCCAGCTGAAAGTATTGCATGCCTTCGTATTCCTTCATCGGGCTACCGGATTTAATACTCTGGCGGATAGTAGCTTCCGCTTTATCCAGGTCTTTATTGTACATCGCCATGTTACTCTGCATGAAGTAATACACAGAGCGGATTGGCTTATACAGCAGTTTAGGGAAAGCGATCTTGTTCATCATTCCCATCGCCTTGTCAATATCACCGGCTTCTACTGCTTCCTGTACCAGCCTCATAGGACCGAACATGAAATGCGTAACCAGACATACCACACCGATCAGCAGCAGAATAGTAGCTTCCCACCAACCTACGGTTATTCCCAGCGCAATACCACCTAACAGGAAGATAATACCCAATGGCAGACGATATAGAACAAAAAAGTTAAATGCTTTCATTTGTGAATCTTGTTTTAAAAATCAGGTGGAACCCCTTACAAAGTTGCACGTTTTATAGCTTATTTCTTATAAGAGGCGCAAAGATAAATAAAAAAAGATGTGAGATATCAGGAGATTACTTACCTTTGAATCATCAGATGATATGATGATGTAGCTTATGACTTCTATTAAGAGAAACAGCCTTGCCGACGAAGTAGCCCAGCGGTTACAGGAACAGATATCCCTCGGTACATATAAGCCGGGAGAGAAGTTACCCACAGAACCTGCCTTAATGCAGGCCTACGGTGTAGGCCGGTCGTCTATTCGGGAAGCGGTGCGTATACTGGCCAACAGCGGTGTGTTACGTGTACAGCAGGGGTTGGGCACCTTTGTGGAAGCCAGTGCCGGTATTGAAGAGCCTTTCCCTCAACGGATAAAACGGGCCGCGGTGGATGATCTGGATGAAGTACGACAGCTGTTGGAAATGAAGATAGCGCAGAAGGCTGCAGTCAACAGAACCGCAGAAGACATTGATAAAATAGAGGTATATCTGAAAAAGAGAAAGGACACTGCTGCCGCAGATGATACAGCCGGCGCCATTGAGGCTGATATCAATTTCCACGTCGCTATTGCGGAGGCGTCGGGCAACAGTATCCTGACCGACCTCTATAAAACGGTAGCGCATCACCTGAAAAATCACTTTATAGCGCAGTTCAAAAATGCTGAGAGTTTTAGAGAAACCCAGCATCTGCATAAGAACCTTTTAAACAGCATCATTGCCCAGGATGCACAAAAGGCCTGGCAATGGGCGCAACGTATTACCCAACATAATAACGACGAGCCAGCAAAGTAAAAAGTCATGGAAAAAACAATACAGGAAACCGCTAAGGCGCAGGCACAGCAAGCCGCGCAGAATACCGTATTTTCTATTCTGATCGCGCTCAGCTTCTCGCACCTGATCAATGACACCATACAGTCACTGATACCCGCCATCTACCCTATCGTAAAAGACTCTCTTAAGCTTTCTTTCAGCCAGATAGGACTGATCACACTCACCTATCAGCTTACGGCCTCCCTGCTGCAGCCACTTGTAGGGTTTTATACAGACAAAAATCCTAAGCCGTATTCTCTTGCCATCGGCATGGGCTTTACCTTACTGGGACTGATCAGTCTTTCCCAGGCGCACCATTTTTACCTGGTACTCTTGTCTGTAGCACTGGTGGGCGTAGGCTCCTCCATCTTCCACCCTGAGGCTTCCCGCCTGGCCTATATGGCTTCCGGTGGCAAACATGGTATGGCGCAATCGCTTTTTCAACTGGGAGGAAATGCAGGCAGCTCACTGGGTCCACTACTCGCCGCGATGATCATTGTACCGAAAGGACAGTCCAGCATCAGCTGGTTCTCACTGGCCGCTTTACTGGCTATCGTGGTGATGATCAACATCGGATCATGGTATAAGAATAATACACATCGTATCCGTAGTAAATCGAAGAGTACGGATGCTGCAACACATACCCAGTTACCAAAGGGAAAAGTCATCTTTGCACTGGGCATATTACTGGTGCTGATCTTTTCGAAGTACTTTTACATGGCCAGTATGACCAGCTACTATACCTTCTATCTCATTGATAAGTTTCATGTGTCTGTAGCAAGCGCTCAGGTATATCTCTTCATCTTCCTGTTTGCCATTGCAGCAGGTACTTTCATCGGAGGTCCGGTAGGCGACCGTATAGGTCGCAAGTATGTGATCTGGATATCTATACTGGGAGTGGCGCCGTTCTCGCTCTTACTGCCACACGCTAACCTGTTATGGACATCTGTGCTTAGTGTATTTATTGGCGTGATCCTGTCATCTGCCTTTTCCGCTATACTCGTTTATGCACAGGAACTGGTACCGGGTAAGGTAGGAATGATCGCCGGATTGTTCTTCGGGCTTGCATTTGGTATGGGTGGTATCGGATCTGCATTACTGGGAAAACTGGCTGACAAGACAAGCATTGCCTATGTATTTGATGTATGTGCGTATCTGCCTTTAATAGGTCTGCTTACGGGCCTGCTTCCTGATGTGGAACGCGCCGGTAAATCGAAATAAAAACCAGCTCACCAGTCCCTGTTGGCAAAAAGGATTTTTTGTCACCTGGGACTGGTGAGTGCATTATTAGATAAAACGCTCTGGGTTTCATCAATTAAATAACCATTAAGACACAATCTTTATATGTATATGCAATGAAGTTTAACCAATATGTTTATATGTGATTCGTGGAATGCCGGGAAAATATTTTGTATCGCGTTATGCAGTCTGTCCATCAGGTCGTTAACCAAAATTATGTCGTGCTGCTGAAATAACATTGCAGTTCCAGGCTGGACAATGTTTTTGCCTCTTTTTTATTGCTCCCCCTCTGCCTACTGGTACTATTCAGGAAAAATCATTACATTTAATCGGGGCTTAAATCTTATACATATGGAACCAAATTCTCAACGCGACCAACAACTTTGGAAAATTGCTCAGGCGAGAGCCAAGTTCAAAACTTCGCTTATTATCTACCTTGTCACAAATGCTTTTTTGTGGGCAGTCTGGCTGGCGACAGGAGCTTATGAACATGGCGGCACACCATGGCCCGTATGGCCTGGAATTGGCTGGGGACTTGCATTGGCGTTCCAGTATTTTAACGCCTGGCATCGGGATCCAACAGGAGATGCAGTAAGAGAATATGAAAAATTACAGGAAGAAAAGCAACGCAAAGGCATATAAAACTTCCACCTCCTTTATAAATTCCATCGCCTTTATAAAAGGTACACCACGTAAGACAGATCTACAATATGGAGCAGCCACGCAGATTATTCGATGTCATTGAGCACCAGCTAAAACATTTCCCCAAGTCAGACATGCTGGTAGGAAAAGAAAACAATGTCTGGAAAAAATATAGTACACAGGATGTAGCCGATCTTACACTGCGTTTTAGCGCAGGGCTGCTGCAACTAGGGATAGGAAAAGGAGATGCAACTCCCGAAGGTTCAGACAAGATTGCTATAGTATCCCCTAACCGTCCAGAATGGATGCTGACCGACCTTGCCTGTCAACAGGCCGGGGCTGTGCTGGCGCCACTGTATCCGACCATCAGCGAGCATGAGATGGAGTTCATCCTGAATGATTCAGGTGCTTCTATCCTGTTCGTGAGCGGACAGGACATGTTTGATAAGATCGCACTTATACGTCATAAATTATCCAATCTGAAAGAGGTCTTCTCTTTTACCAAAATAGCCGGTTGCCGCCATTGGAGCGAGATCCCTGATATGGCTAAACAGGAAGATATTGAAAGGATAAAAACCATCAGGGAGAAAATAGATCCCGAACAACTGGCTACTATTATCTATACTTCAGGTACTACCGGTACGCCTAAAGGAGTAATGCTGAATCACAGGAATATCATGAGCAATGTCACAGCATGTATCCCATATCTGCCGGTAAGCCAGGAAGCGAGAGCGCTTAGCTTCCTGCCACTCAATCACGTTTTCGAACGTATGGTAACCTATGTATATCTTACTGCAGGAGTACCTATTTACTATGCAGAAAGCATGGATACTATCGCCGATAACCTGCGCGAGGTAAAACCGAGCATCTTTACTACCGTACCACGATTGCTTGAAAAAGTATATGAAAAGATCATGGCCAAAGGGCTTGAATTAAAGGGTATCAAACGCGCGCTTTTCTTCTGGTCGGTAGAGCTGGGCAAGAAATATGAGATCAATAAGTCTCTGGGCTGGTGGTATAATTTCCAGTTATCCATCGCCAATAAACTTGTATTCAAGAAATGGCGGGAAGCGCTGGGAGGCAATATCGACGCTGTTGTTGTTGGTTCTGCAGCCTGCCAGGTAAGGTTATTGAAAATATTTACCGCTGCTAATATTCCTATTCTGGAAGGATATGGTCTTACCGAAACATCTCCTGTAATCAGCGTTAACCGGGTAGATGTAAAAGACCGCATGTTTGGTACGGTAGGGCCGCTCATCAGCAATGTAGCAGTCAAAATAGCAGAAGATGGCGAGATCTTGTGCAAAGGACCCAATATCACACTCGGATACTATAAACGCCCTGACCTGACAGCAGACGCTATTATTAACGGCTGGTTCCATACCGGCGATATTGGCGTGCTTGTCAACAATCAGTTCCTGAAGATTACAGACCGTAAAAAAGAGCTCTTTAAGACCTCTGGCGGCAAGTTCGTGGCTCCGCAGCCTATAGAGAATAAGTTCAAGGAATCCCCCTTTATTGAGCAGATCATGGTGGTAGGTGAGGGCCGTAAATTTACCGGCGCCCTGATCGTTCCTTCTTTCCCACAACTGGAGAGCTGGGCAGCTAAAAAAGGACTTCACACTTCTTCTCACGAAGAATTGCTGCAAAACAATGATATTCAGCAACTTTACCAACAGGTTGTTGAGAAATACAACCAGTATTTCAGCCATATAGAGCAGATCAAAAAGTTTGAACTATTACCCAGGGAATGGACGATCGCCAACGGAGAACTCTCCCCTACGCTTAAAGTAAAGCGGAAAGTGATCACTCAGAAATACGAGCAACAGATTGAGAAAATTTATAATAGCAGCATGAGTGGGCAAATTTTGAGCTGAGTGCTCGATATATGTAAAAAACGTTTACTTTTGCACTCCACTTTAGGGTTCGTGCCCTATGGCCCGGTAGTTCAATGGATAGAATAGAAGTTTCCTAAACTTTAGATACAAGTTCGATTCTTGTCCGGGCTACGATTTAACAAACCCGCTCTGAGAGCGGGTTTGTTCGTTTTTATACATTCTGAAAGGGTATTCAACACCTCCTTTTTATAGCATCGTCCTTACATCGGCTTCCCGGGTCAGGGAACGCAACCTGGATCAGTTTGAATTCGCATTCCTGCACTGAACCGTTGTGACAATCCGGAAGTACCACGCACATCAAGTAGACTACACGAGCTAGATAATCTTTCTGCAGCGTTCGGATAGCTACCTGTCGGCCTGCTGTCGGTTTACCATCGGCCTGGAATCGGCTTACCATTAGGATACTAAAATGACATCAAGAGGCTATTTAAAGGGTACCTATATATCAAAGGGATATTGAAGTGACCTCTAAATACTATTGTGATACCCAGTTGCATAACTATTTGTATAGTAGTCGCACTAAGACAGCAAGCTTTTGTATTGATAACCTCAAAACCATTTTATGGCCATTGTTAAAGACAATATTCTCATGCAGCTTGTACTGGGGGGCCCCTCGATAAGCATTTCATCATCTACGAACGGAATGGGCAGATTAGTTTCCAACCTGATCCCAATTTTCGGCATCTTACAGGCTGGCTGTGTTATCAGCTGTAATGTGTATTCCTAAAGAGCCGGATCTTAATATGACTTAACTTTGACCTCATCATGAGTACACAGTCATTCAAACTAGAAATATCTTCCGCTATAGGCGCCGTTTCTGCCAAATACATCGCTCCAGCCAGGCCTGCATGTATCTTCACACTTGCACATGGAGCAGGAGCCGGTATGGACCACGTGTTTATGGAAACACTGGCCAGCGCCCTTTCTCAGGTAGGTATTGCCACCTTAAGATTTAACTTCCCCTTTGCTGAAGGTAAAAAAGGCCGCCCTGACTCACCAGCTGTTGCTCATGCTACCCTAGCCGCTGCTATTAAAAAAGCCCGGGAATTAGCTCCTAAGCTACCGCTATTTGCCTCTGGCAAATCTTTCGGTGGAAGAATGAGCTCACAGTATCTCGCTGCCAATCCGGATAGTAAAGTTGAGGGTATCGTCTTCTACGGTTTTCCGCTCCATCCGGCCGGCAAGCCATCCATTGAGCGCGCTGATCATCTGAAAGAGATAAAAGTCCCCATGCTCTTCCTGCAGGGTTCAAAAGACGCACTGGCTACCTGGGACCTGATTGAAAACGTATGCGGCTCTCTGAAAAAGGCGACGTTGGTAAAACTCGAGGGAGCAGATCATTCTTTTAAAGCGGGTAAAAAAGATATAATGTCATTGCTGGTAGAAGAAACAAAGCAATGGGTAGAGAAAAGGCTGTAAATATACTATCAGCTATAAAGCCCGTTCTTAAATCGCTTCGCCAGCAATCCTGTTGCCAGTGAAGGATCAATATCAGCTACAATTACACCCGTCCTTCCATATGTTTCGTGTTTGATACAAGTGCCATCAGGCGCTACTACTGAAGATGCAGCATCAGGATATTGAGACGCATAATTGGAGCTTGCCATATAGATGGTATTCTCCATTGCTCTCAGCATAATAGCTTTTTCATAGTAAGGGTTCTCTTTACTACCCCATTCTTTAGGCAGCACACCCTCGGTATTGCTCCCTCCAAAATGAGGGAAAAATACAATCTTAGCGTCCCGCTGCGCAGACCATCTGACGGATTCGGGATAACGGAATCCTTCATGGCAGATAGTAATACCAAACTTCACTCCATTGATCTCAAAGAGCTGCCGCTCTGTACCCGCTTCCCACAGATTGTCTTCCGTAGGATCTAACTGATTCTTTGTCTGGAAGCCTAACACTTCCCCACTTGCAGAAACTACAAAAGCTACATTCAGTAATTTTCCTTCATGATGCCAGTCCATGGGGACAATAATAGCGATAGCATTATCGGCAGCAATAGTGCATACCTTATCCAACGCTGCCTGTAACTTTTCGGGAGAGCGGTCATCCACTTCGTATCCCATGCCGGGATAACCAGGAAGATATGATTCAGGAAAACAGATAATTGCTGCCTGTTCCGCAGCTGCATCTTTTACTAATTTTTCTAACCAGTATAATCCGTCATTGATGGATTTAGGAAAGGGAGGAGAAGCCAGTGCAATTTTCATATGCAAGTCTTTGTAAGGTGCAAAGTTAATATTATAATGGCTTCCCCATCCTTCATTTTTATTGTGCCAAAAGCTCCTTATAAACGCCCCTGTCAATCGTTATATTCAACCGCTTCAACATCCCCGGCATATCAAATCCATCTTTCTTATACTCCTCCTGCACTGCTTCCTTTGCCTGTTCAAATGCTGCCTTATTCGCCCATACAGCCACTGTTACAAAAACCAATTTACCATCATTATCGGCATAAGAGTAAGCCGCATCTCTGATAAAACCAGGCAATGTTTTGATAAGATTACGGTTGACCTTCACTCTTTCAAGGAACTCATTTACAGCATTAGCGGGAACAGTGAACCTGTCAATGAAAATGACATTATCCGGGTTACCATTGATGTCGCGGGGTAATACCCCCAGTTCCTGTAAAAAGCCTAAGCGATCGGTTAGTGTTTCACTATGAATGACCTTGCCGTCTTTCAATTCATATGCCACTACACCATTACTTGCTACTCTTCTTCCGGTAGCCGGGATATGCTGGAATGTACCACGGTGTGTGCCCTGAAACTGCTGAAATACCACCACCTTATTGCCTTCTGCGACTATATCCTTCACTTTCCAGTGTGCGTCCGGAAAAGCGTCTGTCAATCCGCTAACCACCTGTTTAAAATCGGGACCATCATAAGCGGCAGATATCAGCTCGGGTATTAAAGCTGTATTTCTCTTGTTCATTGCCTCCTCATAGAGTTTCCTGATTACTTCTTTGTTTTGCATATTAACCTCCTTTTTGTCTGTAACCTGGGCGATGACTATCTGGGATAATAACATCGTTGATACCAGGTATAGTAAGCTTTTCATTGATTTTTTGTTTTTACAAAGTTACCGGTGGCTGGTGGGCCGGAATTGTAAAAAATCATTGATTATGCAACCCTGAACCAATAAAAAAAGGGGCCTGAGATATAGCCCCTTTTAAAAATCTGTTAATGCTACTACAACGTCATATCCAACATTTTCCTGCGGAATAAGTACGCGCATTCCCCGCTATCAGTACACGTTCTCCCATATCCGTACAATAAAGCGTTCCTAACCTTTCGGACAACTGCCGGGCCGTTAATTCTTTCTTCTGTAAACGTTCACTCCAATAGGGTATAAGCGAGCAATGAGCCGATCCGGTGACAGGGTCTTCCAGTATAGATGCCTGGGGCGTAAAAAAGCGGGAAACGAAATCAGAGTCACTTCCCTGTGCAGTAACAATTACGCCTCCCGGGTCCAGGTTGATCTGGTCCAGGACCTGCCTGTCGACCCGAATATCCCGTATGTCACTTTCCGCTCCATAGACCAGTACATAATCCCTTGCCTTTAATACAACCAGCGGTTGCCTGTCCAAAGCCTTACTGATAATGTCAGGCAGGACCGTCTCTACAGGTTTCCGGGAAGGAAAGTCCAGTACATACAGGTCATCCTTAAAACTGACTTCCAGTGGTCCGCTGGCGGAGCTAAATGATATCTTATCCTTCTTATAACCCAGGATTGTTTTAATTACATGTGCCGTTGCCAGTGTGGCATGCCCGCAGAGGTCCATTTCTATATCCGGGGTGAACCATCGTAAAGAGAAGCCGTCCCCTTTCGGAATGAAAAAAGCCGTTTCTGTTACCGCATTTTCCCTGGCCAGCAGTAATAACTGCTCATCAGGCAGCCAGGTCTCTAATGGCACCACACAAGCCGGATTCCCGCCAAAAACATGGTTCGTAAAAGCATCTACCTGGTATAAGTTAAGTTCCGTCATCTCTAAGCATTGGATTTAAACAGAGAAAGCCAGCATATGCTGACTTTCTCTAATAATTTTAACTGATCAGTTATTCTTCATCTTCTTCATCAAACTCATCCTCTTCCAGCCATTCGAGATAGGAATAATACCATTCCTCCAGCTGGTCGAGCAGTTCTTCTTTCTTACCGGGTGCATTCTTGAAGAACTCGTCCACATTATCAACCTCTGCCACAATATCAATATAAGCCTTATCTTCATCTTCTTCTACCCGTTTAGCGAAGAAACGTGGTTGCTCGGTATGAAAGATATATTCATTGTCAGGATCCGTAACTGGATCGTCTGCAATCATAAACTTGGGTAACTTTGCCATATTAAGATATTTTTATTGATAAGAACCACGATTTAAAGACCAGACAAAAGTATCGATAAATCATTTACAGCACAAAAACAGTTTTCCTTTATTCCCCTGCTATCCCTGCGAACTGACCACAACTGCAATGGCATTTACACTCAAAAAAATCCGGTCACTGTTCACCTACTGATGAACAATATTTTCTATGATCCTGTTCAATACACTCAGGGTAAGTTTATACTCATCATCACTGATTCCACGCATCATATGTGCAGCCCTTTCCTTCTGCAGTGTTGCAAGATTTTGGTATGCCTCCTCCCCTGCCACGGTAAGAGAACAGGTATCTTCTGCACCCATCACTACCCAGCCACGGTCTGCGAATGACTGTATGATCTCTCCGTACTCCTGCACGGTAACAAAGTTCTTTACTTCCTGGAAAAACTGCCAGGTATTGATGCGTCCACGCTCTGCTATATTGCGTATCACCATCCAGTGAAAACGTGTAATAGAGAGGTCTTTGAAAACATCATTCATATAAGATGTGATTTGCTGATCTGCCTCTTTGAGGTACCAGCCAATAGGTTTATTAGCTTCCATAGTTATAGCGTTGTGAACATTGTATTATTCTTTCTGAAAACTGACCGGCGTTCTGCCCGTCCATCTTTTAAATGCCCGCGTAAAAGCACTCAGTTCGTTATACCCGAGCATATACGATATCTCCTTTACCGGATAACCTCCCTCTTCGAGATAATGAATAGCGAGCGACTTCCTGACCTCATCGGCTACATCCTGGTAGCTGATACCTTCCTCTTTTAGTTTACGTTGTAAGGTCCTGGCACTTACATTAAAATTAGCGGCGATGTCATTTAATGAAGGTATTCCAAGATAAGCATTGGTCAGCAGGTAATGACGGATCTTTTCACCTAATGCGCCTCCCGTTACTGTTATACTTTCATTCACTTTTCGCAATAGTGCCTGCTGTATTTCATAGTTTGCTGTAAGCAAAGGTTCCTCCTGATATTCTCTGTCAAACACAAGCGCATATTCAGTGGCACTTTTTTCTACAGTACACCGGAATACCCTTGTGTATTCATCTTCATTTTCCAGGCGATAAGGTAAGCGTACTGCCACAGGTTTTATTTTCCGCAATAGTAACCCATCCAGTTCATGCACCACAAAGACCATGAATAGTTCCAGTGTCTGACGAAAGGAAAAAGTATCCGGCCTTTCCGTCTGAGGCAAGAAACGAATGGTAAAAACATTGCCGGAAGACTCCACTGCCATTCTGAATAAATCAGTCAGGAGATGCGACAATGATGCTGCCCTTTCCACAGCCATTCCCACTGTATCACTCGTTTTGATGATCTCTCCGACAATACCAAGCGCCGACAATTGTAAAGACTCACCGAAATGTAATCCGAACAAAGAATCGTCTGACAGTTGACTGGCCTGATGCCATAATGC
Source organism: Chitinophaga filiformis (assembly GCF_900102545.1). Taxonomy (GTDB): domain Bacteria; phylum Bacteroidota; class Bacteroidia; order Chitinophagales; family Chitinophagaceae; genus Chitinophaga; species Chitinophaga filiformis. Next base: position 347,502 of record NZ_FNBN01000004.1, read on the forward strand.
ATCCAGCTGCTGATTGCTGACTGCATAGGTGGTATCGGTTTTCAGCGCAGTCAGGTCTATTCCAGACAAACGACAGAGTTGTGTGGCAGGAATGTCACGCAGGGCCGCATAGGCTATCAGGTTCAACACAAATTGTCTCCGGCTATTCTCCATAACATGTCGTCAAATGGTAATTGTTTGTCGTATAAAGATAATAATGCCCGGGCGTACAGGAAATAGTTTTGCAATATCAAATCACCCAATTAAAAACAAAGAATATGGAAAATCAGGCTAAACAGGTAGTTACCCAATTTTTAACTGCAGTACAACAAGGCGATAACCAGACACTCGCCGCGTTACTGGATACCACCATCGAATGGGATCAACCCGGCAACAACCGCTTCTCCGGCATAAAGAGCAATGTGACCGAAGTCTTTCAGATGGTGGGCGGTATGTTTGAAGTAACCGGCAATACCCTCCGGCTGGCAGAGATTAAATCAGTGACCACCAATGGCAATAGTGTGGCCTGCCTCATTCGCTGGACAGCAACAAAACCCGGCGGACAACAGCTGGATGTAGACAACACAGACGTGTACACTGTAACGGGCGGCCGCATCGTAAAGGCCCGGATCTATTCGGCAGATATTACACAGGAGGATAATTTCTGGGGCAAGTAACTTACTGGCACGTTATTCGTTCTATAGGGCAAAACTTGTTACATGAAACCATATTTTGTAGCTGCAGCCTTATTAACGATGTTCAGTTGTCAGCAACCTTCCGGCAATACACCTGAAACAGACCAGCAAGACACCAGTACTGTAACTGTTACAGCGCCGGCATCGACACCTGTTCAACAGTGTTATATTAAGATCTCCGGAAAGGACACCTCCTATCTGCAATTTTCAACTAATAATGAAGTGATTGATGGACAGCTCGAATATCATCTCTTCGAAAAAGACAAGAACGAGGGTGCTATCAGAGGTACCATCGCCAATAATATTATCACGGCCGATTATGATTTTATGAGCGAAGGCTCTCTTAGCAAAAGGCCTGTCGTATTTAAACTGGAAAACGACAAGGTATTTGAAGCCATCCCCTCTTCTTTTGATGCCGAGGGTGTGCCTGTATTTGACAAAGATCAAAGCAAGCTAAAGTTCGAAGACGTTCCTTTCGTGAAAGGTAATTGCAAATAACAGCAACTGTCAAACATAACAAAGCCCCGCGAAAAATATCGCGGGGCTTCTTGTTGTAGGGTTAATGGTTGGTTAAATAGGTTTTTATAGGATAGGATAACAGGTGTCATTGTCTGATGAAAATATCAACTACTTTTCCCGGCAGGCCATTGACCTGACTAAGTATATTACCATACTTACCTGTACTTATATCAAGTGTGTAAATGCTGTTCTGTGTACCCGCAATAAGCTTACTACCATCTTCCAGTATTTTTATCATTGTCACCTGGTTTCCACCGAAGTTGGCATCCAGCTGTCTCAATTCCTGGTTCACCGGGTTGTAACGATAAATCTTGTCATTGGAGGTGAAGTAGAAAGTACCTACAGGCGACGACTGCCATCTGGTCTGAGCCGTAAGGAGACTATCTCCTTTAAATTTCCGCTTATAATTTGTTTTGAAACGTGAATTACCATCCAGGAAATTCAGGCCGAATTTCAGCTCATAAGTCTGACCACTGCTGTCGCAAAATGCATACACATCATTCTCTGTAATCTTCTCCATCTCCAACAGGTCCATCTTCAGATTTTTAGGGTTAAAGAGTGAATCCTCCTGGATATAGTCCGTGCCGAAAAAAGTGGTCGGATCGAAACGCAGGAAACACTTCTTCACTTTGTCAAATCCGAGATAATAAGCGCCACCATTTGTATATGCGTATACCAGGTCAGGAGCTAAATTATAACTGCCTGGTATCGGACTGCTGAAGAAACCGTAATAGGTCCCGAAGGGTGCTGTTTCGGTAGTACCTATATACAGCTTCTCATTCATAACAGCAGAGGTAGTTCCATTCGTTAAACGTTGGAAGTAGTTTGGCGTCAGCTCTCCCGGAGGATTATAGAAGTTCTCTTTCAGGTACTTCATCCGCTTCAGATCATCACTGTTAATCTCCACCGCCGGATTAGTGGCATTGCCACAAACAATCCAGTAGGCGAAGTTCACATTCATATAAGAGGTGTTCCTTAACGGAATAATCTGCAAAGGATTGGTTCCGAGGTGCTCACCATTGATAGACGGATAAATATCAGCCTGCACTGTACCATCCGGTTTAATGAAAGATAATTTTGCCTGTCCGCCGTCATCTGTCAATGCAAGTGTTCCCGTCGTGAATGCGGTTTTACCGTTGATGGTAAATTTGTAGTAATACTGCATAGCGGTCGCGTTATCTCTTACTATCAGCAAACCATCGTGCTTCCTTGCACCAAGGCCATACACTATTCTCAATTCCTGTCCCTCATAGTCGTCAGAACGTGCCTCTTCCGGGATCTCAATCTTCCAGTAGCAGGTCAGATCAGTCCTTCCTTCAGGCAATACAATTTTAGGAGATATAATAAGGCTATCTCCTGTAAATACAGTATAAAGCGTATCCAGGTTTGACACAACCGGTTCACCCAGTTTTATATAGTCGTAGTTGCCTTTGTCTTTAAAGCATGCTGAGAGAAAGGGAGCAAGCGAGACTATCAGTATATATAGCAGTGTTCTTTTCATTGTATAGCATTTAACTTAAATACGCTTACCATTTTCATCCCTGAAATAATACCGGCCATCATCCGGATTCTTCTCCAAACGGTATCTGGCGTCAGGATTCTTACTATTATAGAAGTAATAATATCCGTCGGCCTCCATCGTGATAACATAACCTTCTTCTGCATACTGCTCTACCCATTTAAATGGATCCAGCAGGAAAGACTTAAAGCGCCTTGTGTGATACAATGCTTTCGGGATGGTATTGAAATCCTGAAAATTGGTACCCAGTTCGGTAGTGCCAGACACCCTGATAAACAACTCATGTTTCACCCTTGAGTAGTCTCCCAATTCGCCTGCCCAGGCATTCCACCAGTCTGGTTTTTCCAGTCTGTTGGAAAACTTCACAATACCCTTATTCTGCAGGGTGAATGCAACGCCCAGATCTGCTGTTGGCATCAGGGTGAGTCCTATAGTCAGCGTTTTACTTTTCAGCAAAGTATCTTTGTTCAGCAGGATCAGCGGAACCATACACATACCGGAATCCGCGGCCATGATGTATTTGTCCTTTAAAGGCTCATAGTGGACGGATGCCTTGGCAGTTGTACTGCTATCTACTATTTTTAATATAAAGGTTCTATCTCTGCTCACCCGGAAACCTGATAGCCGCACCGGGATGAACACGGTGTCTTCACCTTTGTCAGGAAAATAAGCGAAAGAATAAAGGAGACTATCCGTTTTATCATCGTCCTCATCAGGCGTAAAATCAAAATAGACATTCTCTGTAGTATTGAACAGTGGTGTTTCTTCTTTCTTGCAGGCAAAAAATACCATACAGCAAAGAACACTGAATAAAATATATTTTTTCATCTGGCCGTAGGTTTAATTATCTGTTACCAAATTGGATTTCGTCGTCTGGCAGAGGCAGTACAAACATCTTGTTAGTGGCAGGATAGCTGGCGCCAGCCAATCCGGTAACTGGTCTGTTCAAGCGTTTATACATGTAAAAGATCTGCCCTTCACCGTAAAATTCTTTGCGGCATTCTTTCACCAGCTCCGTCATAAACACATCCTTAGATGGTTCGTCGGTGATGGCGGAGCCAATACCTCTGTAGAACCTAACAGTGTTAAAGTATCCCCATGCCTTTACAGGATCGGTATCGAAAGTACACTCAGCGGCGATGTAATATATCTCGCTTAAACGTAGTGCTGGCGCCATCTGATAATGAATATTGGCGTCACCGTCACGGTAGTATTTCTCAAGCTGTAAGCGGGTTCCTAATCCACCGCTCTTTTCACTGAACCATTGCTTAAAACGAAAATCCTCACCACCAACACTACCTGTTTCATACAGGTTCTGTCCTTCACTGGAAGTAATGAACAGCGCATTCTCACCATCGCGGAAGCGGGTATTCAATGCTCCTGATGTATTCGGAACATACCATGCGAATACCAACTCTCTATACAGGATACGATCTTTCTTTTCATCATCCGGATTCAGGAAATCATTCTGGCGTGTCCAGGGGAATTTGTTTGAGTTGATCACTTCCAGCGCATTGGCGAGTGCGTTTGCTTTATCGCCTTTATACAGATATACACGGGCCAGTTCTCCGCACACAGCGTAGTAGTTCATGCGGTGACGGCGATTCTGCAGGAACAGCAGTCCGGTTTCTTCTGTGCTGGAATCTTTCACCGGGTACCCTACTTTATAGCCGGCATCCAGGATAGGATCGGATATCTTCAGCAATGCTTTAGCCGCAGTAAGGTCTGTGATCGCAGAGTCCAATACACCCTTAACAGTGGACATTGGTGTTATTTTATTGGTAAAGTCCATTACATAGGGAATAGCCAGAGCAGCAGGATCATTTACATAGGAAGGACCAAATAAACGCAGCAGATCAAAATGAAGATATGCCCTTAATGCCAGTGCCTCACCCTTTATCAGTTCATATTCCCTGCCGGTAAAAACATCCCTCTTTCCATCGATATGATGCAATATCAGGTTACTGTTGGCGATTGCGGCATATAGCGCCTTCCATGCATCGTCCCTTCTGCTGATGAAATGTTCATCATTGTAATTGTACATTGATGTCTGCCTGTATGCCTGCGGGTCCAGATTCGTGATAACATAGTTCTGTGCCAGCACATCCAGGAAGCCACAGGTGATCTCCTTACCATAACTATCTTCCCGTGCACAACGGCTGTACACGCCATTTAATGCTTCCTCGAAACCTGCCTGCGTACTAAACAGTACGCCCTGTGCTATATCAGATTGCGGTGTTACATCCAGCCATTTCTTACATGACACCAGGCCCACCATCACTATTATGAGTAGATAATATTTCTTCATCTTGCTTCTTTTTAGAACTGAGTAGATAATGAGAATGTAAATGTTCTCGCAAACGGATAATCAATACCTCTTTCTGCCTGGATTGTGGATGTTCTCCATACATCATTCAGGTTGAGCGCGCAACGCAGATTGTTCATCCTGTAACGTTTGGCTACCGCAGGCGGAACGTTGTACGCGACATAAACTGATCTCAGTTCTATTACATTGTCCTTCTGTACAAAACGGGAAGAAGTTCGGGTAGAACCATGATCTGCTATGTCTTTGTATAAGGCATGATCACCAGGTACCTTCCACCGGGAATCAAGCACGCGCTGATCCACATTATACCGCGGATCTGCGTTCTCTACGCGGTCTACCAGGGTCTGATTATAAAGGTCTCCTCCACCTTTTCCATAGAACCTCACCTCAGCCATCCAGTTTCTGTAATACATACCAGCGCCAAATGTACCTTCTACCTTCGTCGTCATATCTCCTACCGGCACCATATCTTTCACGCTATAGGTATGTGTATAGGTTCCGTCTTTTTTTACAAAGATCTCTTTACCATTCTCAGGATCAATCCCCATTGATCTTACTGCATAGATGGTGTTGAGTGATTCTCCTTCCTTAAAACGCAGCAATGGAACGGAATTCAGATCAGGATCAGATTCCTGTTTATCATCTACCTTGTCGTTGTAGCTCTTCAGTGCGTTAGAAATCTTGGTGATCTTATTCTTATTGGTCACCAGGTTAGCAAACATGTTGAAAGACCAGTCTTTACCTTTCAGTACGGTACCGCGGATGGTTAATTCAAAGCCTCTGTTGATCATTTCACCCAGGTTGGCTTTGTACTCCGTAAAACCGGCAGATGGCGGCACAATGATATCAGCCAGGAGATCTTTGGTGAGCTTGTAGTAGTAACGTGGATTCATGTAAAATCTCCCGTTAAACAGATCAAGTTCTATACTCGCGTCATAGTTCCTGGTACGTTGCCATTTCAGCGCCGAGTTACCATAGGCTTTAAATACGGCGCCAACGCCAGTGGAGTACCAGTCATTGCTGTAATACTGATAAGTGGTATTGGATAAATAGGACGGGAATGATACATCGCCGGTCATACCGGTAGTAGCCCTTAATGTAAGCTGAGATATCACATTACGTGGAATGAACTTTTCATTGTGAACATTGTAACCTATACCGTAAGACCAGAAGGTAGCCATTCTCGAATCAGTACCGAATTTGGAAGAGCCGTCCGTCCGGATAGTACCATCCATCAGGAACTTATTCTTATAGGAATAGTTAGCATAAAGGAAAGAACCTGCCAGCCTGTCCTGGGTATATTCTCCCTCAGGAGAGCCATCTATTTCATAACGTCGTGCAAATCCAATCTGGGAGAACCGGTCATTGGAAAACCCTTGCGCTACAAATGCTTTCCTGTCATTCGTTCTGTTCTGGATATTGGTAACCAGTGAAAGGTTGAGAAAGTGATGGCGGAGCTGTTTTGAATAACTCAGTGTCATACTACCATCTGCCTGCCAGAAATTTTCATCAGCGAAAGTATACTTACCACGATCTTTCAAAGCGTCTCCGGTCACGTTATAGTAATCGTTACTCAGAGGAGACACAAATCTGTCAGCCGTTGATCTTCTTTTTGTGAGACTGATCTGTCCCCTTAATCTTAACGCCTGGCTAATCGTCCACTCGCCGGAGAATGCATCCATGAATTCCACGTATTCAGACTTGTCCACACTTCCGGTAGTAGCTTCATACAGCGGATTTAATACAGGTACTGTGGTAGGCGAAGCGGCAGCGCCGGTCCGGAAACTCCATTTATCTATTTCGCGTAACAGTCTACCGGCAGAATCCGTCATCGGATAGTAAGGGTTCATTCTCACATAGGTTGAAAACTCCCGGTAAGGCGATTCCCTACCATCCACCTGCGAGATGGAGATCTGGTTTCTGAACTGAACTTTATTCTTTACATTATATGACAGGGATGCGGCCAGCCCGTAACGCTTCCTGTACGAGCCTTTCATTACACCATTGTTGGTCTGGTAACGTACATCGATACCATATTTCACTGTTGGTGTTCCTCCTTCAAGATACAGGGAATGTTTATGTCCCAGGTCCACCTGGAGTGGTTGCGATAACCAGTAAGTGTTTACGCCGCTCAGCACGTTTTTCTTCTTCTGGTAATACTGCATTTCCAGGTCAATGGGATTGCTTACCTCATCAGACACATACAATTTAGCCAGCCGTTCATATTCCAGTTTGTCAGCCGCATTCAATACGTGGTAATCAGAAAGATCTGGCGCATTTAAGGTCATTTCATAACCATAGTTCACCGTCAGTTTACCTTCTTTCGGTGTTTTCGTATTAATGACTACAACGCCGTTGGCCGCTCTGGAACCATAGATAGCGGTAGCTGCCGCATCTTTTAATAAAGTAATGGAGGCAATCCTGTTCGGATCAAGGTCAAATATGCTTTGCACATTTACCTCATAACCGTCCAATATAAAAGTAGGTTGATTGGTTACGCCTGTCAGCATACTGTTCCTGGTTAACTTGGAAACATCTGCACTGGGCAGCGCTGTGGTACCTCTCACATTGATATTAGGTATCCGGTTTGGATTAGACCCCAGAATATTATTTTCTACCAGCTTGAAGGATGGATCATAGGCCTGAAGACTGCTTAGTACGTTCTGGGGGTTTACTCTCTTTACATCATCAGCGGTCAATACAGTGGCAATACCTGTAAAGCTCTCTTTCTTGATCTCATAATATCCTGTTACCACCACGTCTTTCACAGCCTGTACATCTGTCTTCAGACGGATGTTAAGGACAGTCTGCCCTTTTAATACAACTTCCTGCGATTTAAAACCGATGAAACTGAAAATGATATGCGCGTTCTCAGGAACATTCTTCAGTTCATACTTACCATCATTACTGGTATGTACCCCGTTGTTGGTTCCTTTTACTACCACGGTTACTCCTGGCAGTGATATACCTGCATCATCCGTTACTGTACCGGTAATGGTAATGGCCACTGGCTTTTGTTGCTCTACCGTTTCTTTTTTTTCCACAGGAGGCACAGGTTTAGGCGCAGGAGCCGGCACGTCCTGTTTGTATATAACATACACGTTTGCTCCTGCCTCTTCTGCCTCCAGCTTAAGTGGCCTCAGAAAACGGTTCAGATACTGTACGAAGTTTTCAGATGCTGATTTCGCAGCAGGAGGTTCTGTCTGAATACTCCCGATACTCTGACCGATGTAGTTAATTCGCACTTTATACCTGGTCTCTAATGAAGCAAGGACCTCTTTCAGTGATTGCCGTCCGGCATCATGCTGATTAGTACTCTCCGACGAAAACAGCTGCTGCTGTTGATAATAATGGTTCTTATCCGCTGCATATCCCATGACAGGCAATAGTAACATTAGGGCAGCACGACTCCCCATACACCTAAAGTAGTTTTCAGGCATAAGCAATAATTAAGATTGGTTGATTTATGAACTAGACGCTATTGGTTGTTTTCTTTCCTGATGCTGTAATTGTTATTGTCCTTCTTTTCGATAACCACATGTAAGGAACGAGACAAAGTCCTGAAAAATACGTCTACATCCGACATAGGTATACTACCTGTAAATAACTCTTTCTGTAAATCCTGACCTGTTATATTTAAATTGATTCCTAAATTTTCCTGTAACACTATAGCCACTTCCGCTATCGGCGTTTCATTAAAGACGAACATGTTATCAAGCCATGCGTTGTAGTCTACAGGGTTTACGTTCCTGCGTGACAACTGACGGGTAGCAGTAGAGTAGCTCACCATTTCACCTGGCTTCATTTTTATATCCTGCTGACCATCACCATTCAGTTTTAATTTTACAGCTCCATTATTTAATATCACTCGTGTCATTACTCTTCTGGTGTTCACATTAAATTCAGTAGCTATCACCTGTACATCCACATCTGATGTATGTACCAGGAAAGGAGCACTGTTATTGTCGTGAACAACTGAGAAAAAGCCTTCCCCGTTTAACCATATTTCACGCTTTCCATTCCTGCTGATGCTACATCTGAGTGTAGAATTGGCATTCAGCCTTACTATTGAGCTATCCGGCAAAACTATTTTCTTAGTTTCACCATAGGTAGTGACATAGTTAAGCTCTATGGCCTTCCCGCGATGCAGGAAGAGCCAGCCGGCAACAGCAAGTACTCCGAGGAAAACTGCGGCATAGCGCCACATGGCAAAGACAGATGTTCTCTGAGGAGTTTCCTGGATAGTATAGGCAATCCTGCTCCAGACTTCTGCCTGATCTTCCACAGTAGGCGTGTATTCTTCGGTTCCTATCATCAACAGTACATCACGGGCTTCCTCCACTGTATTACGTTGATCAGGGTTTTCACGCATCCAGGTTTCCCAGAAAAGCTCAGTATCGCGGTCCGGATGTTCAATCCATTTACGAAACAGTTCATCATGTAAAAAATCCCTTACTGTGTAATCTTTGTAATCCATAAATGGGCGCTACTCAGCTAAGCTTTAATTAGTAAAAGCAACAGGATCGAAAAATCTTAGCGTGTTTTTCGAACTTTTTTTAAAAAAAATATAAAATATTTAGAACCTCATGTCCTGATTCCCCCAGGAAATGATCAAAACCATCAATTCCCCACTATGATTTTTGAGATAATTCAATGCCTTTGATAATAATACATATGTGGAGTTAACACTTAGTGACATAATTTCGGCAGTTTCCTGGGTAGACAGTCCCTCATAATATCGCAGGTAGAGAATTTCTTTCTGGCGTTTAGGCAATTTGTCGATCACCCTGCCCAGTTTCCTTTTCTGCTCATCATGAGATTGCTGGTCTATGAGCTTTTGTTCATGCGACGGCATATAAGACTGGTTATCAGGGCCTGAGCCACCTAATAGCCTGAATATTCCATCTCTCCGGCTATGCTTTGCGATGTTTCTTTTAAGGCTCGCGAACAGGTAAAATTTGATATTGTCCGTCACCGACAGATTAGCACGACTATGCCACAGTGTTACAAAGAGATCATGTATACAGTCTTTTACCCGGCTGCTATCCGCGTGCAATTTCATCCCATACTTATACAACGACGGGAACCATTTATTATATATGAAGGCCAAAGCGCCCTCATCTCCATTTATCAGCCTGCTCCAAAGCTCCTGATCTGAAAGGCCGGTATACCAGATCTCCTCCAACTATTACCTTTTAAATTATACTATCATATATGGTGGCCTCTAAAAATATGGAAGATGTTGCTGGCATCAAAATTGAATAATAAGATTCACATTGACTTTACACAACTTTAAAATCTATTATTATGAATTCAAAAACACTGCACAAAGGGCTGTTAGCTGTTGCTATTACGGCTTCAGCGCTTTTCTTTGGTCAGCAAAGTATAGCCCAGGGCATCGACAGTACTGCAAAAAAAATAGGTAAGAAAACGGCCGCAGTAGCTAATAAAACTGCCAACAAAACCGCTTCCGTGGCTGTGAAAGGGGCCATGAAGATCACTGATAAGACCTATAAAGGTAAGGAAGGGCCTAACGGAGAGACTGTATATATCGATAAAAGCGATAGAAAATACTATGTGGATGACAAGGGTAAAAAAGTCTATCTGCAGCCATCACAGATACATGATAAGAAAGAAAAGTGATGAAAATAGTGAAGGGACGCCTTTGTAAGGACGTCCCTTCACTATTTTTATTATTAGTATCTAACTCATTTCACTAAGTTCCAGCCAGCGCATACCTTTCTCGTCCAGCAGCTGGAGAATTTCACCGACACGGCGGGACAATGGCTCCAATTGTTCATAGGGCAGATCGCCTGCGCCCATTTTTGCATCTATCTCTTTCTTTTCTGCCTCCAGCGCTGCAATATCTTTCTCCAGCAGTTCCAGTTCCCGTTTTTCTTTAAATGACATTTTTTTTGCCTCCGGTGCCGGGACAGCTGCCGCTACTGGTTTTTCCGCAGCCTTATTTTCACTACGCGCCTCTTCCTTGTCTTTTTCTGAACGTTCTTTCTCCCAGTCCCTGTATTGGGTATAGTTCCCCGGGAAATCACGTATTTCTCCCTCTCCTTCAAACACAAACAGGTGATCCACCAGTTTATCCATAAAATACCTGTCGTGGCTTACGATAATGATACAGCCCTGGTAAGATAACAGGAACTCCTCCAGTATGCTCAGCGTTGGCAGGTCAAGGTCATTCGTAGGTTCATCCAATACCAGGAAGTTCGGATTCCGGAACAGGATGCTCAACAGGTGCAATCTTCTTTTCTCTCCCCCGCTCAACTTGGAGATATAGGTATACTGCTTTTCCGGCGTGAAGAGGAATAATTGCAGGAACTGCGCTGCGCTCACCTTTGTGCCATCTGCCAGAGGGAAGTTCTCCGCAATGTTCTTCACGAACTCTATCACCCGCATGTCCTCTTTTACGATCAATCCACGCTGGTCGTAGTTACCAAACACTACCGTATCGCCTGTGTTGATCTTACCGGAATCGGGCTGTTCCAGTCCAAGCAGCATATTTACGAAGGTAGACTTCCCCACCCCGTTCTTTCCCACTATCCCTACACGTTCTCCTTTTTTAAAGGTGTAGTCAAACCCCTTCAGGATCTTCAGATCTCCGAAGGATTTATATACTTTTTTCAGCTCAATGATCTTTCCGCCCAGGCGGGTCATTTTCACATTCAGTTCCAGCTGCTGTCTTTCCAGTCGTACACTGGCCCTTTCCTTTACGTCTTCAAAAGCATCTATACGGGACTTGGACTTTGTAGTACGGGCTTTGGGCTGTTTCCTGATCCATTCCAGTTCCTTGCGGAACACATTTCTGGCTTTCTCCACACTTGCCCTGTCCTGTTCTTCGCGGATTGCTTTCTTTTCCAGGTAATTCTCGTAATCTCCTTTATAAATGAACAGCTGTTGCTGGTCAATTTCCATGATCTCATTGCAGACACTATCCAGGAAGTAACGGTCGTGCGTTACGAGCAGCAGGGTCACGTTCTCCTGGTCGAGGTAATTCTCCAGCCATTCGATCATACTAACATCCAGGTGGTTGGTAGGTTCGTCCATGATCAGCAGGGTATGGCGATGCTCAAATCCAATGTCTATCAATACCTTGGCAAGCGCCACACGTTTGAGCTGTCCTCCGGAAAGGTTGCCCATTTTCTGATCCAGGTGATGGATATTAAGCTTCCCGAGTATCTGCTTAACCTTGGAATCAAAGTGCCATGCGTTCAACTCATCCATACGCTCAATGGCTTTGGTGAGCTTATCAATGTCCGGCTCCTGTTCCTGATCGTCTGTCAGTATTTCATAGTCCCTGATGGCGGCAAGTACCGGATGGGACTGAGTAAACATATGCTCAGAAATAGATTTCTCCGGTTCAAATGCAGACTGTTGCTCCAGCATTACGACCGTTACATCCTTATGTATCCAGACAGTGCCGGCGTCAGGCGATTCCTGTCCACAGAGGATGCGGAGTAATGTGGATTTACCGGCGCCATTCAGGGCAACCAGTGCGATCTTGTCTCCCTCTTCTATATGGAAAGAAATGTCCTTGAAAAGCGGCCCTGCGCCAAAAGTCTTTGTGAGTCCTTCTACGGTAACGTAATGCATGGCGCGAAGTTAGTAAAATGTAGGATGCCTCGCAGCCGGAAATAAAAAAGCCTCCTGGTTGAACAGGAGGCTTTAAAAAAGTTATTCTTCAATTATTTATAAATCATAATACAGCTGGCGGAAGGAACTTCTCAAACCTACCTGGAAAATCAGCTCATTGTTCTTCCACTGGTTATTGCTTTCTCTTCTTGCCGTAACTGAAGCTTCCAGGCGGAGATTATATTTCGGGTTCAGCAGGTAAGCTGCTGTTCCCTGTACATACAGCAGATTGGTCTTAAGTCCCTGACCAATGTGGTTGCCAAAATCTACTGTACGGGTGGTATAAGATTTATTAATGTCCTTTCCATAATTCACACCTGCTGTATCCAGTCCGTATTTAGCCAGAGTGATCTGTCCACGGAGGAATATGCGTTTATACCTGAAGTCTGCAATATTCACCCATTCTACGAAGTTGGCCCCCATCGGGTGCGCCAATGGTTGATTATAGTGACCATAGTTATTCAGCGTGGTACGCTGGGAGTATGTATATGGTCTTGCGGCATTCACTTCTGTCAGGAAGTTCAGATTACGAACCTTAAAGAGATCGTTGGAACGGAAGCCTACCTGGCCACCATATTTGTTGGCCCACCAGCCCTTACCGGCAGTTATTTCACTGAACTTGAATTCATCCAGGATAAACTGTCCGTAGAAGGTACTGTTCCTGGATGGTGCATATTTCACATTCAGGCCTAAGAGGGCATTATCAGGAGAGCCTACAGAGAACTCCACAGGACGGAGGAAAACGATCGGGTTCAGGTAACTGACATCAAATCCACGTTTGCCTGTGGAATCAGAATCCTGCCAGATCACCGCTTCAAATAATCCGATAGAAATCTTCTTGCTTACATTCCAGTCCAGGTAATTGAATACGCCCCATTTCTTCCTGTAGCCATTATCGTAAGAAGCTTTTGGATATTGCATATCTATGAACTGGGCCCACATAGTGGTATACTGGACCCTGCCCAGATTCGCGATAATTTTCAGGAATGGATAATTGAAAGAAGCATCAGACAGTAACATGGAACGATAACCGTCGCCGATGAAATTCTTGTCATATCCCAGCTGGAACACAAAATGTTTTCCTGCCTTATAGTCGATCAACGCGGAAGAATATGCATAGTCAAATGCTGTATTATGAGAATAGCCCTTCCATTCGCCCTGTCCTGGTACGATCCTGTTGGCCCTGCCAAACGCATCCAGGTAAGCAGGCATCTTAGCCTGGTTCTCGTAAAACTCTGCCCGGAATGTCAGGTTCTTTCCGATAGTACCACCGGCAATGACACCACGGGTATTTAACCATGTTGTGCCTCTATCATTGCTATGACCTACCATAAGATCCGGGAGGATGCTGGCGTAAAATGTGTAGTCGTCTTCGTGAACCTCCAGCAGATGCTCGCGGAATAGTTTCCGGTAGAGCCAGCTCTGCTTACGCGTCGTATCTCCTTTGGGAAGATCGAAACTGGGCTCAATAGAGTAATCTCTCAGAGAAGAGTGATAACCATTACTGTCTGAACCGGATTGGTAGAAGCCCAGTGAATACTGGCGCCCGATACTTTGTGCATGTGCAGTATAGCTAAAAGGGATACTTAAGCAAACCAGAACAAACACAGGGGTGATACATTTCTTGAACATAAAGGAAAGAATTTGCTTGCCGCTGCAAATATAAGCGTTTAGCAGGTTAGGCCATAGTACTATATTCTATAGATTAATTCCTTTCTTTTATACTTTATTGTTATACCTCATATTTCAAATACCGAAGATGACATCAACCATCAGTATGCAGGGATAAAAGACACTGTTATTAAAACACCCTGTCTTTAATATCAGCATACACACTGGCTATACCTTCTTCCAGCCCTATGGAGGCCTTCCATCCAAAACCATGCAGTTTGCTTACATCCATCAATTTCCGGGGTGTGCCATCTGGTTTGGTAGTATCAAATACCAGTTCTCCTTCATAACCTGTTATCTTTTTCACCAGTAACGCCAGGTCTTTGATGCTGATGTCTTCTCCTACACCAATATTAACCAGGCCTTCTTCATTATAGTGCTGCATGAGGTAGAAACATGCATCCGCCATATCATCAGCATGCAGGAATTCACGTAAAGGTGTACCCGTACCCCAGACTACCACTTCCGCTGCATTGTTCTTCTTCGCTTCATGGAATTTCCGCAGTAATGCCGGAAGTACATGAGAGTTTTTCAGATCACAATTATCATTGGGGCCGTAGAGGTTAGTTGGCATTACTGATACGAAGTTACAACCATATTGCGCTCTGTATGCATCACACATTTTAATGCCTGCAATCTTTGCAATGGCATATGGTTCGTTCGTAGGTTCCAGTAATCCTGTCAGCAGATATTCCTCTTTCAGTGGCTGAGGTGCCAGTTTAGGATATATACAGGACGATCCCAGGAACATCAGTTTCTTCACATTATTCAGATATGCATGATGGATCACATTATTCTGGATCATGATGTTCTCATAAATGAATTCAGCCCTAAAGGTGTTATTCGCAACGATCCCTCCTACTTTGGCTGCCGCCAGGAAAACATAGTCAGGGCGTTCTTCGGCAAAGAATGCCGCTGTAGCCTCCTGGTTACGCAGGTCCAGTTCTATGGAAGTCCTGGTTACAATATTATTAAAGCCATCCTTCTGTAAGCGCCTTACAATAGCGGAGCCTACCATTCCCCTGTGCCCGGCTACATAGATCTTATCCGTTTGTTTCATAGATTATTCGTATTGACTAAATATCTTAAATCCTGCTTCTTTCAGTAGTTTCTCGCGGCGGAATAATTCCAGATCTGCATGTACCATCTCTTTTACCAGGGCGGGCAGATCATACTTAGGCTGCCATCCCAGCTTCGTCTGGGCTTTGGTAGGATCCCCAATTAAAAGGTCCACTTCCGTGGGCCTGAAATATCTTGGATCAATAGCAACAACTTCCTGTCCTGGTTGTACCGCCGTCAGGTGTCCTTCCATACTTTTGATAACACCTTTTTCATTAACACCTTCTCCTGTAAATTCCACTTCTATGCCTGCTTCTTCAAAGGCCATCCTGATAAACTCCCTTACAGGAGTAGTAATACCGGTAGCAATCACATAATCTTCGGGTTGGTCCTGCTGCAGGATACGCCACATGGCCTCTACATAATCCTTCGCATGTCCCCAGTCGCGCTGTGCATTCAGGTTGCCCATATATAGTTTGTCCTGCATACCCAGTGCTATCTGCGCTACTCCACGGGTGATCTTCCTGGTCACGAAGGTTTCTCCGCGTAACGGGCTTTCGTGATTGAACAGGATACCGTTACAGGCGTACATATTATACGCCTCCCGGTAATTGACCGTGATCCAGTAGGCGTACATTTTTGCAACAGCGTAAGGAGAACGTGGATAGAAAGGAGTTCTTTCAGATTGCGGCACTTCCTGTACTAAGCCATACAATTCGGAAGTAGATGCCTGGTATATTTTGGTTTTCTGTGTTAAACCCAGTAAACGTACTGCTTCCAATATTCTCAGCGTACCTATGCCATCCGCATTAGCGGTGTATTCAGGTGTTTCAAAGCTCACCTGTACATGACTCATGGCGCCAAGGTTATATATCTCATCCGGTTGCACCTGCTGGATAATACGGATCAGGTTCGTGGAGTCGGTAAGATCTCCATAATGGAGCCTGAAGCGTACATCCTCATCCTGGGGATTCTGATAGAGGTGGTCAATACGGTCGGTGTTAAACAGGGAACTACGGCGTTTTATACCATGCACATTGTAGCCCTGGGCAAGTAATAATTCACTTAAATAAGCTCCATCCTGGCCTGTGATGCCGGTAATTAAAGCAGTCTTCATATTTGGAGTTCAGTTATCAAACAAATATAGCTAATTACAGAGCCAGATTTGTATTACTGTTCGAGAGCTTATTGTTAGATTTAATAAAATCTGCCTTTATGTTCTTATTAAAATTGACGTCAACGTTCTTATAAACTTCGTTGGTGACCTTCTGAGGTCTTTTGTCATAGTAAACACCCACTTTACTTTTTGTCAGGTTGTTGAATTTATTGTCGCTAACCTGCAGGTTATCTTCATACACTTTCAGAAAGGAATTGCCAACGATACCTGAATTGGGCGTCATATTAAATGTATTGCCGGAAATAACGGAGTTCTGCCTGGTATCGTTTTCTGAATAGAAAGAGATCAGGGATCTTTCGTCTTTACTTCTGACCCTTATCAATTGAGGATTGTCAGGAATACCTTCATTACTGAGGTAGTTATTAACAATCGATATCGGCTTTTGCGGACCTGTATGCAGATTGCCATAAACGCATATAGAAAAATCAGAGCCTATTAATTTATTATTCCTGATCATGTGCCCACCGAAATCACCTTCCAGGTGAATATCTCTGTCATAACCACTCACGGTGTTCTTTTCGATAGTAGCGCCGTCACAGTTATATTCGATCACAATGCCTGCACGGCCAAACTGTTTGGTAACAGCCAGGTCATTTATGATCTGGTTTCTGAGTATTGAAATATTGGTTGCATTGTTCACATAAACACCATCTCCATATTCATCGGAAGGCCCACCTTTTGCCGTAGGCGGATTCGCACCCCAACAATTAAGAATTTTATTGTCGGTTATATCAACATTGGTAAACCTGTTTGCAATCGGATTCTTCTGATAATTCCAGTTACGCACATTAATCCCTTCTCCGTATATATTTCTCACTGTGAGATTGCTGACAGACACAGACTTCAGGTTAAAGCAGGCCACTCCGCTTGCATACACATCATGCTTCCCGAAGTAAGGATGGCTGGGTGAATAGGGTACGTTGTTTCCCACCAGCTCCAGTTGACTCAATTGCACATTACCGGCAGGCTTATTAGGATCTGATTCAAAAACAAAAATGCTTTCGAGCTTATCTGTAATAATTACAGGATAATTTCCCTTTGCATCCGGCTGCCCTTTCACAGACAATAAATTATTGTCCTTTAAATAAAAATAAATGGCTTTGTTGATCCTGTATTTCCCGGGTGTTAGTACGGCGACCCCGTTATTTGTATAGGCATCCTTGATACAACTTTGGATAGCCGCTTTATCGTCCGTCACACCATCCCCCTTTGCCCCATAGTCTTTCAGATAATATTCTTTCTTTTGTGCGGTGAGCTGATAACAGCTTAATACGATGATTATCAGCGAAAAGATCTTCTTCATGACAATTGATTTAGATGCAGAATACATCTCTATACTTAGCAATAATTATGCTCCATTTATAGCGCTCATCTGCAACCCGTTTCATGTCAAGGGCTACTTCCGCTCTCTTCTCATCACTAACTGATTGATAAACAGACACTAATTCACTTGCTGAAGAAAAATACAAGGCTTTACTTTGCGTAGAATATATATTATAATTAACAGAATAAGCTAATACCGGTAGTTCAAGACACATAGCCTCTACAAGTGAGGGATTTGTACCTCCGGCAGAATGCCCGTGGACATACATATAACAATTCTGCCTTAATTCATTCAATGCTTTAATATCATAAATAGGTGGAGTAAGGCGCAGATTGGGATACTGTGTATACTTCTCATACAGCGCTTTGGAGTATTGGCTGTTAAACCAATTACCTACTAGCACCAGTTGCCGGGAAGGCATTGTGGAAAATGCCTGCAGGATCATCTCTATATTATTCTCGGGTTCAATACGGCATACAGAAAAAGCATACCCATTTTCAGCTGTGGTCAGCTGTTTATTGGTGTTCCCTGTTATTACATGATCTCCTCCATATTCAATCAGTACGCCCTCACATTGATAGCTGCTTTTTATATGATTCCTGATCTCTTCATTGTCGGCAATTATAACATCCGCAAATCTTACCCCAACAGCCTCTGAGGCTTTAAGAAACTTCTTTGCCAGGCCGTTCCATTTTGCCCGTTTCCATTCAAGACCATCAATATGCAATATGATTTTCTTCCGGCTGAATAACTTTATTACTGGAAGGATAAATGCTCCGGAGACTCCTAATACCAGTAACACATCCGAAATGAACAATCCCCATATAACTGAAACCACATCATATACAATACTTTGCAATCCATTCGCTGCAAGAGGAAGGTATATTTTCTTTACCTGACCATTATCCTTTACGCGCTCAGACTTTGGATATGCCTTTTTGCTGCAAAAAACTGTAAAACTGAATTCATGAGATAGTCTTGTGACCAGCTGTTCTGCCAATGTCTCAAATCCACCATACCTCGCCGGGATCCCTACAGTACCAATAATTGCAATTCGCTTTTTAGATTTCAATTCCTTTTATGTTTATGACAAGATGATTATATCAGCTTCATTTTACTGTAAAGCTGTATGTTCTCGTCAATTATTTTATACAGTTCAAAATGCTCTTTAGTATAATTGTAACTATTGGTACCCATTTTCTCTCTGAGAGTCTTATCATTGATCAGTCGCTTCGTATATTCAGTCATCTTACCAACATCTCCAAATGGCACTATATACCCTGTTACACCATCCACTACTACTTCACTGCATCCTGCTACATTATAAGTAATTATCGGTCTGCCCACTGCTCCTGCTTCCAACAGTGATTTTGGCAATCCTTCTCTCCAGGAGGGAAGAATTACAATATCCGCCTGTTTATACACATCCGACATTTTCTTCTGATTACCCAACCATTTCACCCAGCCGTTCTCCTGCCATTTTTCTATTTCTTCCTTTTTTATAGCAAATGGATGACCTTCATCAATACCACCACAAAGCTGAAATTCTACCTGTTGGCTTATAGTTTTATCCGCTTTAATATTCTTTGCTATCTCAACAAACTCATAGATACCTTTTGAAGAAAGCATCTTACCCGGCAACAGGATTTTCAATACCTCACCAGCTGGCAATGGTGCAAAATCAAAATCGGTTAACTTGACGCCACAACCTTTAATCACATAGCCATTTGTTTCGTCTACAATTCCGTATTCCTTAAATAATTTATAATCAGTTGTATTCTGAAATATTGCAATAACTCTCCTGCTCTTATAGATCCACTTTGACAGTAGCAGCAATAACCTTCTTAGGATCTTTGTCTTATAGTTATCTACCGTAAATAAATAGCCTAAACCTGTATAAGTATTGAAAATAACAGCTTTCGTCCGGAGACCGGCTAATGTGCCCAACATAATTATCTTCAGGCCAAGCTGGTGGATCACTGCCGGAGCTTCCTTTTTATAGATGTCACCAATTTGCCATATATTCTTTAACACCTGCAGCGGTCCCAGCCCAAATCGTCCCATTGGGAGAGCATGGAAAATGAAGCCCAGTTGGCGGATTTCTTCCGAACGGCCTGTATCAGCAGCTAGCACATGAATCTCAAAGCCTCTTTCCTGCATAATTTGCGCCTGTTCCTTACGATTCGTAAGAAAAAAAACGTCTATATTAGTTACAATAAAGGCTTTAGGTCTGGTATTATTCATCTGGCAATATTAATATTTATTTGGCTTTCTCTATATACAGCCTGTGGTATAGGGCTATTTTGTCAGTCCATCTGAATCTATTTAGTATGCCCTCTCTATGTGATAAAAGTTGATGTCTGTCTGGTATATCTGAGATCCTGTCAATATCATATGAGAATATCCTATCCAAAAATATTTCAGGGAATGCACCTTTCCAGGGCACAAGCGGAACCGCCTCACAGGCTAAGGCTTCAAGACACACAAGGCCAAAGGCTTCTGTCTCACAGGCACTGATAAAATAATCGGCCGCACTATAATATGCGGGAATATCTTTAAAGTTTACCTGCTTAATCAGAATAACGCTGTCTGTAAGCTTTAATGAGGTGATTTCGTTTTGAACCGCTTCATATAAATCTCCATCACCGATAAAAATGAGTTTACTGTTCCCGGTCCTCTTTTTTATCTCTGCGAAAAAACGGATTACATTTAAAGGCCTTTTATAGTCAATCATCCTGCCAACACTGATGTAAACAACCTCATTGCCTAACATCAGTTCTTCCTTCACTTTGCGCTGACCTCTGTTTGTATTGTCAAACTGCGTTTCATCATAGCCATTGTGTACTACCACCGGGTCGACCTTAAAACGCCGGAATATTTCCTGCCGGCAATATTCTGATACAGTAGTAACACACGCTGCTCTGCGAGCAACAAGCTTCAGCAATCCAACTTCCAATATGTAATAGATCCAGCTTGTCAGGCTACCCTTTTTTTCCTCGGTAGATGCAAAGTGGATTGTATAAATATATCTGCATCCGAAAAAACTCGCAACATATGCGGCAATACCAAACTTCGCTGAATTAACGTGAACGATATCATACTTCCGGACAAAATCAACAACTGACCTGATACGAAACCAGATCGCGTCTAATACAAAAAAAGGGCCTCCCTTTTTCCTCATTGGTTTATCCAAAAGAACAAAGTCAATCTCTTCCCTGTTTGTTGAAAAGTACCTGGTAAAGGCATTATTTATACTTTCCAGGTGTGGTTCAAAGCAGACTCTAACTCCCATAATCAGTCCAGTAAATATGTTTTATATGGATTATACGCTTCATAAGCCTGCCGGGGACCAAACAACCTATTGATAGAGATCGCTGCATTGAGTACAAGCAGCCCTACCACTACCAGCCGCTCCGCCCGCCTGCTCATGAGTGAAAGTATACACGGCAGAATAATGGCTTCAAGTATACGGAAATATGCAGATGTTCTCTGTGCAAACTCTGACACAGAGTTGAATACCAGATATAGCATCAGGCCATAAAAATAGAGCATCAGGAAAGGCTCATAAAAGGCATATCTTTCCCTTAATGGCTTTCTGTATGCTAAAGCAAGTCCTACTATGATTATCCTGAGTATAATAGATGAGTTAATACCCAACTTCTTGGCAGACGCGTCTGACAAAAGGATATTGGCTACTTTATCCTGCGCACCGCTTATAGGAAGTATAGAAATAACCTTTGTAATTACCACCCCCAGATCTATGAAGGTAAAACACAATCCAAAGGCTGTAAATGCAATGATTGTAGATGTTTTCCAGTGATGGTTGCAAAAATAATATACGGGGAGAGTAACAATAGCGGAGTAGTGTATACAGAAGGCCATTAAAAAGAGTAACGCAAACTGTCCCTTCTTTTTATGCATAGCAGCGGTAAATGCAAGCGTTGCTATTCCTATTGCCAACCCTTGTCTCATTTGCCCCATTTCCTTTACTATGAAATAAGATGAGTAATAGATCAGTAGTGACAGAAATATGTAAGGTGAATACTTTTTGAAAAAAATTCCGTACAGTATAATAGAGCAACATGCAACAAACAGGAGAAAAGCATTAAAGCCGATCCCGCTAAACAAATAACAAATCAACGCCCAGCCTATCTCTATCTGCACATCCCGCAAGTTGCCGGAGGAAGCATAAGAGAAAATATCCTTATAAGTGTCATAATCAAAGCCCATCATTCTCGTTCCTGCAAACAGGGCAAAGAATAACAGAATGAAAACGTAGAATGTCTTCTGCATCTTTTGCAGATTCACATGCAAGCTTTCAATAAAACTGAACGCAGAAAGAGCTATCGTGATTAAGTAATAAATCATTATACAAGAATTTCAGTCCATTTCTTAACAATGCTGTTTCTTGAAAATTTGCCGGAATTTATAATTGATTGCTTGCCCATTTTCTCTCTCAAAGGCCCATCCGCCATCAACTGCTGCAATTTTTCAACATAGGCAGCTTTATCAAAAGCAGGGATTAAAAATCCATTATATCCATCCTCCACCACTTCTTTGGGCCCGGTCTCACAGTTAAAGGCGATCAGCGGCAACCCTACAGACTGTGCCTCTATAAGTACCAGTGGCAGCCCCTCATATCTCGAAGTCATTGCATATACCGATGCAGACTCATAATACTTTGTTATTTCCCTCGTTGCTTTTACAAACTCCACGCCATTCCCAATAGCCAGTCGCTCTGCCTGATCCTTCAGTTGCTTTTCGTCTTCACCGTTGCCAACTACGATCAGTTTCCAGTCCTGATATTTTTTATATACTTCTGCCCATATATCAAGCATCATATCAAACCCCTTCTGATAAGTCAGACGGCCTATACACAACAACACTCTACTATCATAGGTAGTAACTGGCGGCATCTCAATTGTAGTTGGGTTATATATGCATACTACCTTGTCAGTCTTCTTTTTATAATCGCTAAAGTCTTTTTGGGTTAAGGTAACGATCCTGTCAGCAAACCATATGCCCAGATGTCTCGCTAAACTCACAACCGGCCCTCTTACTGTCAGGTTAAAATGTTCCCATCCTATTACCTTTACCTTGTTAAACAGTTTCAGCGGAATTGTAAAAATACACAGGTCCATGCCTACCCCGATTATATAATCAAGGTGCTTTGTATTTTTTATCAGAGATCTCAGTACACTGAAATAATCCTTTAATGTTCCATGAGGCTTCTCTGTAAGATATCTGACCACTACTCTATCATCCAATTTGTAAAAGCTCTCTCCGCTCTTGAACATGCATAGCACTTCCACTTCGCAATCCACGTCTGCCAGCGCATTTGCCAGCACACTGGTTACGCGTTCCGTACCGCCAGATTTCGATAATGTATTAATAAAAAAACCTATCTTCTTCATAAAAACCTAATTTCATTGTAATCAAAGATCTCCCGGAAAGGATCAATTCAGTTGCAGGGTATCTTTAATTACATCATAGTTCTGCTTATCAGACTTGCCTCTTATATATGTTTTTTCAAAGCGCTCATAACTCTCCATATCTACTTCACGCAGAGCCAGCTCGTTCTGATCATCAATGTTTATCAGACTGCAATGCAGTATTTGAGCATATAGCTCCATTGTATAATGAATGATCTGCATTACAAAAGACTTAGCTCTGGCAAATTTAAACTCATTCATTGTCAGTAAGGCCAGTTGCTTCCTGTACAGTATTGCATAATACATCGAAACACTATGATGGGTAAATACTACAGTACTCTGGGCTACCAGCGCATTTGTTTTCCCTTTTATAACCGTCCGGCCATTGAACTCCTCCTTATAAGAGGATTTTGGATGTGCAGCAATAATGACCGGAAACCCCAGTTTGGCCTCTGCCTTATCGAAGAACTTATTCAGCTTCCGATAATACACTTCAGCACTCAGTATATCAGATTTCAGTCGCTTAAAATCCGGATGGTAGGGAAGCATGATATCTAAAAACACCGCATACCTCTGCTCTCCTGCCACGGCATTCTCAGATAAACCGCCTTCCTGAAAGATATCAAAATCGTGGTGATTCAGGGAGATTACCCGCCGGTCACCACCCGCCTGCTTATCACCGGCAACAAACAAAATGGCTGGTGGGCGAATACCCAACCGTTTTGCATAGACATTAAAAACTTTCCTGCTGATCACTCTGACGCCTGCGTTATACAACTTCAGGAAACTAAGTGTTTTTATATCGTCGAGCAACTTCCGCCGTACAGAAATAGCCGGAACATTACTATACCAGTCAATGGAAAACAGTTTTTCTTCATATTGTTTCAGCAGCTGAAAAACGGGTATTGTATCCCAGTTAAACCATAGCTCCACACAGATCCATGCACCCTTCGCCCGCTCCTCCAATAGTTTCTTTAACTGATCTATATGCGTAACTTCTTTGAAGTAGACTTCACTGATTTCATTGTTGAGCACTGCAATGTTCGCATACTTAACGATACGCCTTACACACCAGTATTCTATTTCAATACCATCTCCACGGAACCTTTCCAGATAATAGTTCTTTTTAATAGTATCCGTAAGTGGGTCGTGGCTTATGAAAATGATTTTCTTCATGCTTTAGTCTTGTTGAAATTAAACCAGGGCATCGCATAAACGTGAATACTCAGATACCACACCACAATGAAATTAACTACGCATACGATGAAACTGGAATAAGCGGCTCCTATCGGGCCAATGTATTTTACCAGCACGTAAGACAATATTAACTGCAGAATAGACAATGAAGAGGTAACTATTGCCAGCTTCGCTGTCTTCTTCGAGTAAAATATGTAAATTCCAACTATTAAATACATACCCTGGAAAGCCTGTGTAAACATAGCCCAACCTATATACTTGGCAGACTCAAGGTAGCGCACCGAGAGGAAATGATAAACTATAAAATAGGATACAAACGAAAAGATCAGCGCCAGTACCAAAACAGCTACCATATATATGTAGGTGAATTTAACAAGTTTGCCTTTTTGTTCCGGCTGATTGCTGGCCAGCAACTTATAGACATATGGTACATACGCATTGTGGAAGGCCATTACCAGAAAAGACAGCAACAGGCCAAACTGAAATCCTGTTGAGTAAAGACCCGCTTCAGCTACTCCACAAAATTTGGTTATATATATTCTGTCAATACCCGTGCGGATCCATATGCCCAATGTATGAGGAATCATTGGTAAGCCAAAGGCCAGCGCATCTCTTATGTACTTCTTATTGATCTTAAATTTTAAATAGCCTCGTTTGAACAATACAAACATGCTAACTATAAAAAACAGTACAGAAGTTATAATCATTGCACCAATACGTCCATCCGCACCCATCCGCATAGATGCCAGGAAGAATACAGTAAGACAAATATTGATAACACTCTGGGTGATCTGGTACCCGCCAAAAGCCAGCGGTCTCTCTTCCAATCTCCAAAGATCAAGATTGATAGCGGTTCCCCCCTGGCTGGCCGCAACCAGAACACCTATGAATAGGAAAAACGGCGCTATGGATGTTAATGAAGAGACATAGCCGGCAGTCGCGGCCATTATTATTCCAACAATGATTGTGGCACAAAAAATAACAATAAATATGCTGCTGATATATTCAGCTATTTCCTCCTTTGAGTAATGATAGAAGTTTGCCGCCATCGCACCATTTAAATTCAGACCGATAAAAATGAGCAGGATGGAGATATAAACGTTGTAGTTTGATACAACACCATAATCCGCTGGCGACAAATAATGTGTCAGAAAAGGAAGTAATAAAAAAGGGATTGCCTTGTTAATTGCGTCAGTAATCGTATAAATAATACTTTTCTGAAATAAAGGATGCTTAATTATATTCTTACTGAACAATTTCATGCTCACGACTTATTTAATCAGGTTCTTCAAAGACAATCTATCAAAATACACTATCGGCTTGTAGGAATTATCCCTTATTGCATAAGTTACAAAAACAGTATCATGACGATCATTGTATATAGTTGGATACAAATAGTTCAGATCCTTGTTGCTACGCAGATTAGTGGGATTCATCCATTCATCACCACCTGTTACGCTGTAGGCAAATGTAAGTGGATTCCTGTTATTGGTGCCTGGCGTATAAACAGCATTGTTCCAGATCATGATGAGAGAATCTGTACGGTTTAAGCTTTTCACAACCTGAGGCGACTCCGGTGTATTGATCCCGGACTTATAAAGACCACTCCAGGTAACTCCATTGTCAGTGCTTTTGGAGAAATAAATAAACCCTTGTCTGGTGCGTATATTCATTTTGAGCGTTCCCTTTTTGTCAATAGCAGTCACTCCCGGCTCCATAAGCGCAAAATAGGTTTTTAAATATTTGGACTTCAACCAGGTCTTCCCCATATCATCAGAATAATAACAAAAGATTACCTGCTGGTCGAACTCTTTTGAAATATTCTTTGCAAAAGCGACAGGGACAATAATTCTTTTATTATTAATAATGACTCTGTCATTATTTAAAATGTGATAACCCTGCGTTGTATTGATCATTCTTGGGTCCCCCCAGGTTTCGCCATTATCCGAAGACTCCTTAACATAAAGATCGATTTTTGAATCGCTGTGCTTCACACTGAAAATCATCAACAGCTTATTAGCACCAACCCTTACTAAATTAGGATTCATTGTATTGATCGTAGCTATATTTTCCTGCAATACGAATTCGGGCGACCATGAGTTACCGTTGTTCGTACTTTTCCGGGCCACAATATCTGAATGCATGAAGTCATCAAATCCATTGGGTTGATAGCGTGTACATGCTATCATCAATGAGCTGTCATTCAGTCTGATTACAGACGCATATGCATATGCACCTGATTTTACATTGTCCGGCACAAATAGCGCCTGGCTTTTAACGGGCATTTCAGTAACACCTCCAATAAGCTTAATGTCTGAATCGAACAGCGGTGAATCCTGAATATCCTCATAGAAGGCCTGATTGTTCTCTTTGGTGCACGCTGTTGCAAATGTCAGTACAGTTATAAATAATAATGCCTGGCAGGTGGGAGAAATAGACTTGTTGATCGAAGGTAAAAAGCTTCTAAGTTTCATAGTATAAAAGATGGCATTTATAGGAACGTTTTTTTACTAAGCAAAAACTCTGAGAATTCCCAATCCAATGGAGTGTCGATATCTACCGACTCAGCCTCTTCCATAATATATTTTCTTATTTTCGTAAACTGGTTAAGAGGGCTGCGTTTTAATGACTCTATATTTATTACGTAAATAGCACCGTTATATTCCCATACCCGGGGACAATCCTGTCTTCTTATAAAATTGCCCTGTTTTGATTTAACCAGGTATCCTTCATTGTTCTCTTCGAATAAAACGGTGTACGGGTTAGCTTTTGTTTCTTTTACTGATACTACCATATCCAATTCCGGGCTGAAGGCCTGAAGCGCTTCACGGATATTGTCTGTAGTTCTGAAAGGGCTTGTTGGCTGCAATATGACCAATACATCAAAAAAATGCCCCTGTTTCTCGTAAAAATCGATGGCATGAAGACATACTTCATAAGTACCGGAATTATCTTCTGCCAGGTAGGCCGGCCGCAAAAACGGAACACTTATCCCATTTGCTTCTGCCACTGCTTTAATATCTTCTGCATCAGTAGAGATGCAGATGTTTTCGATTGCTGTTAAAGGCTTCACAGCATCTATGGCATAGTTGATTAATGGTTTTCCCCCTAAAGGTTTGATGTTCTTTCCAGGCACTCCTTTAGACCCTCCCCGCGCTGGAATAAGAAATAATGTTTTCATTGGATAAACATCATAGATTTAAGTGCTTAATATCCTCTTGCGCCTTCTTATAATCATCCATTCTTCCAATGTCCAGCCAATAACCAAGAATAGGAAAGGTGATCAGTTTTTTGCCTTTCCCAATCAGCTCTTCAATTAAGTCCGTCACATTAAAAAACTCATTGTGCGGAACATGCTCCAGCATTTCACTTTTCATCAGGTAAATACCGGCATTTGAATAATATGTATACCTTGGTTTTTCCTTTAATGAAGAGATCCTGTTATGTTCGTCTGTCTCCATGACCGCATATGGTATGTCAACATGGTAACTGATAGCTGCTACTGACATGTCAGCATCCTGTTCTACAAAATCATTGTAAAACTCATGGAAATCAATGTCAGTCAGGATATCGGAATTCATGATCAACAAATGTTTCTTGCTATAGCTCTTAACCTTCCTTGCTGCGCCGATCGTTCCCATTGGGAAGTCTTCTTCTATATAATTGATAGTTGCGCCTTTTGCATATCCATCACCGAAGTAATCCCTGATCTTATGTCCGAGGTAGTTGATGCTGAGATATATGTTATCAACACCATGGTTGATAAGGCGATCTATGTTGTGTTCTATTATTGGTTTGGGTCCTACTTTCAACAATGGCTTAGGGGTATGTTCTGTCAGAGGAAGCAGTCGCTGGCCTTTCCCGCCGGCCATTAACACCGCTTCCACCGGTATTATTCTTCGCAGATGTTCCAGGTCAAGAATACCAAGAATACTCATCTCTTCGTTCACTACCGGGATAAAACGCAGGTTGCGTTCTCTGAAAGCCTTCAACTCCTGGGAAGTTGGCTGAAAGGAGAAAACAAACTTACAGGGATAGTGGCCTGCCTTACTAATGGGATCATTTACATTAACATCCTGCAACAAGCCTCTTCTGATATCTCCATCTGTGATGGAGCCCAATAAACAACCTTTTTCATCAGCAATAAACAATACGCCGTTCACAAGGCCGAGTTGATCCAGCTGTTTTAAAGCATCCTTGATATTGGCATTGCTGTTGATAATATAACGTTCCCAATTCTTCATTTACAGATCGTAAAATTTCTTCTTAATGTTTTTGGTTTCAATAAACTGGCACAGTTTATCAAGAATCTTACCAGTTGTCTGTCCATCTCCATAAGGATTGTTCACCTGCTGGCAGAATTCCCGGAATTCAGGTGACAATGCTTTGCTCAATCCCTGTTTTATGGAAGCTTCATCTGGCGCTACCTGGATAACGCTTTCTGCTGCCATCCGCCCACCCTGCCTGTCGCCTATATTCAATGTAGGGATTCTGAAAGAAGGCACTTCTATAATACCACTTGAAGAATTACCTACTACCGCCTCCACGTATTGTATTAATGACAAATAACGCTTCTGGCCAAGCGAAGGGAAAGCATAAATACGGCCCCGGTATTGCTTTTCCAGTTCCTTTATCAGATCAATAATTACTCTTCCATCTGTATCCGCATTAGGATACGTGATCACGATCTGGAGTCCTTCGGTGGCAATCAATGCACGGATCAACGCAGCAAACTGGTCAGCAGCACTATTCTTCTCCAGTGTAACCGGATGATACGTCACCAGTACAGTAGGCAAAGAGAGATCGATACCCAGATTTTCTTCCAGCTCCTGTTTTGTCATCCGGGGCAGATGCATGATGCTATCTATACCGATAGCGCCAACATTAAACACTCTTTCCGGCGCTTCTCCAAGCTGTATTACCCTCTTTCTATAAGTCTCTGTTGCGGTGAAATGCAGATAGGACATCTTGGTGATAGCATGACGGAACGCCTCATCCATAGCTCCTTCCGTGGTTTCACCTCCATTGAGGTGAATGATAGGAATCTGCGCAATATAGGCAGCGGTTGCAGCCGCGAAAGCTTCAAACCTGTCACCAAGTATCACTACCCAATCAGGTTGTAAGGCGTTAAAAGCATCCGCAAAACCAATCATTCCCAATCCGGTAGATTTCGTAACCCCCGCGGCAGTATCGCTCGACAAGAGCATATCCACTTTCACATCAATGTGAAATCCGTCTGCTTCGATCTGCTTATACGTGAGACCAAATTCCGGAGAAAGATGCATTCCGGTTACCAGCAACTGCAATTGCAGGTCTTCCCGTTCCCTGATGGCCTTCATCAAAGGTGACAGTAGCCCATATTCAGCGCGGGTACCTGTAACTATACAGATCTTTCTTATCATAGCTCTATCAACTCATCGGTCTGAAAATCCCTGGCGGCTTTCTTACCTAATACGTCATACCATAACATCGGACTGATACCATTTCCCGGCCTCTTTACTGTTATATTGTCTTCCGTCAATATTTCTCCAGCCTTTATATCCTTTGCAGCCACGATGCTTTTCCTGGCAATCGCTTTATTCTTCGTTTCTGATTTTGACGGTGTCTTTTCACCACTACCCAATGCCTTTTCAGTGTTCCGGATAGCACTTACCATTGCCTTCAATTCCTGTGGATCAAGAGATGCGGCATGATCAGGCCCCTCCATCGTTTTGTCTATTGTGTAGTGCTTCTCTATCACAGTAGCGCCTAATGCCACTGCAGCTACCGGCGCTTCAATGCCAGGAGTGTGGTCAGAATATCCTACCCTGATGCTGAACTCCTTTTCGATGCTTTGCATTGCCCTGAGGTTTGCATCCTCAAAAGGAGTAGGATATTCCGTGTTACAATGCAACACGACAATATTCTCCTTCTTTGCACCATGATCCAGCAACACTTTCAACGCAGCATGAATTTCAGCCATCTCAGACATCCCGGTTGAGACGATGAGCTGTTCGAAACTCTTTGCCATTTTTATCAGGTAGGGCATATTGGTCAGTTCTCCTGAAGGGATCTTGCCGTGTGTCATACCCAGCGATTTCAGAAAATCGATACTGGGGAAATCGAATGGCGTAGAAAGAAACATGATATTCTTACTGTCAGCATAATTCCTCAACTCTTCAAACTGATCAAACTTCAGCTCTAATTTCCTGATCATATTCAGCTGGTTCTCTGCTGCATCAGTACTGACTTTTTGATATGCCGCTTTTTCTGCAAATTTTGACACCAGCTTTTCAGCAATGAATGTCTGAAACTTCACTGCATCGGCCTTTGCATCTGCAGCAATATCAATCAGCTGTTTGGCCAACGCCATATCACCGTTATGATTTACACCTGCTTCTGCTATTATAAATACTTTATCCATGTTTGTTCCAAATTAGTGTGATCCTCTTCCTATTTGCCTTCCTGCAATCCTTCTGGTGGTTCATTCATCCGGAGGATCCTTCCCGGATTTCCCACTACTACTGCATAATCAGGTACATCTCTTATAATAACCGATCCTGCACCAATAGTTGCCCATTTTCCTATCTTAACTCCCTGTATTACTGCTGCCCCGATCCCGATATGTGTTCCTTCTCCTACCCGGACATTCCCTGCCAGAGCTGCATTGGGGGAAATATGTACATAGTCGGCCAACACGCAGTCATGATCAACGGAACAATTTGTATTAATAATAACATGATCACCGATTCCAGCTTCACTATTAATACTTACTCCGGCCATCACCACCGTTCCCCTGCCAATTGTACAACGGGAAGATATATTGGCAGATGGATGAATAATGGTAGCCCATTCAGCTGCCAGCTTCCCGGCCAGTTTTTTGCGTACCAGATTATTTCCTACTGCAATGATCATCGCAGAATCGGCCGCCTTAAAGTCATCATTCAGACTGCCGGACACCGGGTAACCCAGCAACTGCGTTGCGGCGCCATACTCATCATAAATACCGGCACAGCGCTGCCCGTTCACTTCCAGCAGCTCCAGTATCACCTTTGCATGACCACCTGCGCCATAAAGAAATATTTTTCTGATCATTTCCGGAGACATCTTCGGCGTTTGAATATGCTTATCACCGTTATTATTTCCTTACACTACTCGGTATATTTACCACCCGCTCTTCCAGCCATTCGGCATTACTAAGATCACCATGCTGACAATGGGCATACATGGGCAACCTGTTCATTAAACGCCAGATTGGACGTGTCATTACTTTGCTATCATTGCTTTCTTTCAGAAAGGCCTGTTGCTGCAAATGATCCTGGAAAATGAGGGTGTTCAACCAGTAGTTTGCTTTGGTACCTTCCTTCTCCTTTACAAAAGAAACGGATGAACCCTCAAAGAAGTTACTGTACATGCCTGCCAGCTCACGTTTATTTTTAAGCATAGCATCCAGCTGCTCAAGTTGAGCACATGCCAGCGCTGCATTCAGATTAGGCATGCGATAGTTATATGCTATGTCGTCGTGCACAAATTCGTAAGCGTGCGGAATCTTAGCTGTTGTGGACAAATGTTTCGCTTTCTTTGCTATAGCTTCATCATCGGTAACAATAGCGCCTCCGCCCCCACATGTCACTGTTTTATTCCCATTAAAACTGAAAACACCGATCTTACCGAAAGTACCTGTATGCTTATCTCCCACATAGCTTCCTAACGATTCGGCGGCGTCTTCCACAAGCGGGATATTATACTTAACGCAAACTGCAGCGATTTCTGTTATTCTTGCCGGAAAACCAAATGTATGCATCGGAACACAAGCAGCTATTCGCCTCCCTGTTGTTTTGTTAATGCATTCCCCTTTTGCATTAACTGTCGCATGTTCTTCCAGAAAAGCCTGCAACGCAACAGGGGATAATCCCATTGTATCTTTGTCTACATCGGCAAAAACAGGTATGGCTCCGGCATGTGAAATGGCATTGGCAGTAGCTACGAATGTAAGCGACTGTGTAATCACTTCTTCGCCGTATTTCACTCCGGCCAATACAAGCGCCAGATGTAATGCTGTTGTACCATTTACAGTAGCAATGGCATACCTGGCTCCTGTAATCTCTGCCATCATTTCTTCAAAGCGTGTCACATAAGCACCTACTGAAGAAACAAAAGTAGAATCGATTGTATCAGTAACGTATTCCTTTTCTTTTCCGCCAAAATATGGTGCGTGCAGGGGAATAAATCCTTCCGCGTCGTTAAAAGTACGCCTGATAAAGTTTAGTATATGTGAAGTTTCCATTAAGTACTAAATATTATAAATATCCGCTTTATAGCTCTTTAAGTTCTCTGCCGATCTGAACCACTCTATTGTCTCTGTTAGTCCATCCCGGAAAGTATATTGTGGTTTCCAGGAAGTATGTTTGCTGATCTTCTCCTTAGACCCATACAAGCGGAAAACTTCACTCTTTTCCGGACGAAGTCTTGCTGCATCCTCAACAATCCTGGCAGATGGATTGATAATATCAATCAGCAATCTGGCCAGTTCACCAATACTGATCTCTGATTCTGTTGCAATATTGCAATCCTGACCTATCAAAGCATCAGATTTGGCAATCTCCACAAAGCCATTTACAGTATCCTTCACATACACCAGGTCTCTGGTTGGTGTCAGATCTCCCAGCTGGATCTCCGTTTTGCCGTTCAGCAACTGTGTGATCACGGTAGGAATAATAGCCCTTGCCGACTGCCTTGGTCCATATGTATTAAAAGGACGAACGATAGTAACGGGTAAGTTAAAGCTGCGGTAAAATGATTCAGCAATACAATCCGCGCCTATCTTGGAAGCAGAATATGGTGATTGTGGCTGACGCGGATGTTTCTCGTCAATAGGTATGTAAGTGGCAGTACCATATACTTCCGATGTTGAGGTAACAAGCACCCTTTCTATGCCCAGATCTTTTGCCGCCTGTACAATGTTCAGCGTGCCTTTGATATTGGTATCAATGTAGGAATCTGGTGAATGGTAACTGAATGGAATGGCGATCAACGCTGCAAGGTGAAATACCACATCAACTCCTTTCATCGCCGTTCTTACACCATTCGGATCTCTGACATCACCAGGAAACACATCCAGTTTTCCCAGGGTGTCTTTTGAAAAAGTATCTAACCATCCCCAGCTATTGAAAGAATTATAATTCACAAAAGCCCTGACATTACAGCCTTCCTGTAAAAGGCGTTCTACCAGGTGACTCCCAATAAATCCATCAGCACCGGTAATTAAAACTTTTTTATTCTTCAGTTCCATTGATATGCAATTATGCTATGCTTTCGCTTTGAAAATTATAGATCACGTTGTTAGATTAACTGGCCAGCATCTCTCTGTACAGTCTTCTGAATACCAGTATAAATACTATAAGAAAACCTCCCAGCAGCCCGCCCAGTACCAGGCCTTTAAATTTTCCAAACCTCTTCTTTTCCAATGGCAGAATGGGACTATCCACCACTTGTACAACGGGTGTTTCCTGCGCCATTGTCAGCTTGCTCAGCTCCAGGTTCTTAATTACTTCGGCATACATAGTCTGCAGCACGATCTTATCCCTCGCTATCAGTTCCCCTTTTACAGAAGACACTTGTCTTACCGGGTTGAGATTCACATCCTGCGCGGCTGCCAGTGTATAGGTCTTTCTGTTCAGCTGATCCTGCAGGGAATCTGCCATAGCCTGTAACTTGTCTACACTTACTTTTGAACGTTTTGTCTTCGTATAGGTATAAAACTCTGCGGCCTCATTGACCAAACGTTCCGTAAAAATTTTAGAAAACAATTCGTTCTCTGCTGTAGTAGTTACTTTTATAAAGCTTAGTTTCTTATCGGGTTTCGTAATTTCCAGCTCTTTCTCCAGCAGGTATTTATGGATTTTGTTTAACAAACTGTCCTGCATCAAGGTAAACGTTTTGCGGTCTTGTCCTACAGGATAGGTTATCGCCTTCAGCCCCGGGTCCTTATCCAGTTTTTCCTTCCAATGAGAAGTATTGATATACCAGGTGATCAGGGTCATTTTCTTACCCTTATCCATGATGGGCGTCAACAAGGCCTTCTCAATAATAAACCTTGAACGGAGGAATTCCATGATATTATCACCCTCAAACAATCCGCTGCCAGTACCACCTCCGAGATCAAAACCAAATTGGCTCGCCAGCCCTGAATAAGCAGCCAGGCCTGCTGGCTTACTATCCTCCAGCACAAAGGTTAACTCTCCTACGTACCGTTCTTTGCTGAACAGTGAAAATACCAGCCCAAGTCCGGCGCCAGTCAATCCGATAATAACAATAATCAACCACTTACTGAGCAGATATTTCCACCAGTCATGCAGTTTTAATACCAGTTCCTTAAAAGATATTTCGTCGCCTTTCTTTGCGGCGTCATTCGTTATTTCCATACAACTAAATGCATTAAGAATATATGATCCATTTCAGATGCATTGATTCGCTACTTTGTTGAATTGATAATTGTAACCACTATCAATGCGAGAGACGCCAATGCACTGGCCAATCCTACAGTGGCAGCCGCTGATAATCCTTTCTTGTCAGGTTTGGCGGGTACATATATTTCTGCTCCTGGTTTTACTTTCGGATAACTGTTGAAGAATAACATCTTCCTTGTGCTTTTCACTTCACCATTCGCGTATACTATATAACTTCTTCTCCTCAATGCCTGAGAGGTAAATCCACCCGCTCCGCGCACATAACTCCTGAAGGAGAAGCTATTGTCAAACCGTACCTTCTTGGGGAAATACACTTCTCCAAATAATTGCACTGTTTGTAATTTCTTAGGGATTCTGATCACATCTCCCTCTTCCAGGAACAGATCGTATTTGGAACCTGGATGTTCAAGGATCTCTTCCAGCTGTATACCCAGCAATTGCTGGTTGCGTTCCACAGTTGCGCGGGTTCTCGCAACGTCGATACTATCCCTTACTTTATTATTGAATACTTCCAGCTTGCTCAGGAGAAAAGTACTGTCCTGCTCATTGATAAAAGTTCTCCGTAATAACAACGCGCCTTCAGCAGAAGCATCCGGGCGTAAACCACCCGCTCTTTTGATAACGTCGGATATACGTTCTTTCTTGGTATTGATGGCATAAATGCCCGGATAAACGATTTCACCGTTCACTACAACATTGGCCTGCTCACTATAGGAAGGAGATCTGCGCACCACTACCTCGTCAAATGGTTGCAATACATAGGACGCCGCTGCCGGACTACCTGAAAGGTCTGCGTTAATGTCAAACTGGTCAGTGATGGCCATCCTGATATCTGTTGAGTCATAAGTACCCCTTGTTCGGATACGACGGGATATTTCTATATGTTTAAGACTGGCGGCATCCCTGAGGCCCCCCGCCATCAGGATAAGATCTTCCAGGCGCATGCTGTCGCCATAGCTAAAATATCCCGGCTGATTTACTTCACCCATAATCTTCACCAGGTATGGTTCCCTCAGGGCAAGTTTGGAAAATATGACCACGCTGTCTTCCCGCTGCAACACCGGATTGTTTTTTCCTGCTATGGCATCCAGTACGTTAAAATTGATAAAGGCTGGCGTATAATCTTCCTGTAATCTGCGGATCATACCACGGGAGGTAGCCGCTATTTCCTGGATTCCGTCAGCACGTTTGATGAGATCTCCTACAGTCATCTTCTCCTCCAGAGCATAATCACCCGGATGGAATACCGCACCGGCGATGGTCACACGGTTCGTATAACGGCTTACAATTGAATCAATGTAGAACTTGTCGCCCGACTTCAAACGGAAGAAGGCTACAGAATCTGCCGGAATATTCACAAACTCCCTTGCCTTACTGGTAATACGTAATGCGCGGATCACATCGTGGAAAGAATTGTCAGTATAACCACCAGCAAAATCGATCACATGCTGCAGTGTTTCGTTGTCTTTTGTCTCAAAAACAGCCGGACGTTTGATCTCTCCCAAAAGCTCTACCCTCATTTTATAAGGATTCACCTTTACGATGTCCTGGTCCTGTAATACCACATTGTTGGTAAGATCTCCATGCAGCAGGAAATCATAGAGATCAAAGCTGGCAAGTTTCCTTCCGTTGCGGATCACATCTATATTCCTGAATGAACCGTTTTCGTTTGGTCCGCCAGACACATATAAAGCATTCGCCACAGTTGCCAGCGACGGTAATGTATATGTTCCCGGACGGATGATCTCACCGATCAGGGTTACTTTAATACTACGAATATTACCCAGGGATACCTGAACAGACGTATTACCGGTCTTAATACCACCATAAATAGTACTCAATTGTTTGGTAATACGTGTTCTGGCCTCTTCTATAGTCAAACCATTCACATAAACCGGCCCCAGGTAAGGAATCCTGATATAGCCTTCCGGACTTACCTTTAAGGTATGCTGTACCTCAGAATAGCCATAGACATCTATAATCAGTTCATCGTCCGTCGCAATCTTATAATTGGAAGGGGTCGCCATGCGTAAGTTTGGCTCGAATGTGAGGTTCTGATTACTAAACAATTCGGTACCGAATATCTTTCTGCGGCGCTGTTCTTTTTCAAAATCTTCCTTATCCTTGATCTGCTTATACATTTCACGCCAGTAATAAATCGTATCTGACGGTCCACTGTATTGCCTGCCGGAAGTATCCGAAGCGAAAATATTATCATTGCTTCTTGTGGGAGAAAGCTCCTTGTCAAGGTTTAACTGCGTAATACGGGCCTTTAACTTTGCCACTTCAACATCAGGGACTCCTCTTTGCGCAGCATAATCATCTATCTGGGAATAAGTAACGCCCTTAGCCTTCATCTGAGCCACCAGCTGCCTGATCTGATCATCAGAAAGATTATCCACCTTTACCTGGCTCATTTGTGCCTGCGACACACCTGACTGGGCACGAACACAATAACCAAAGGCCAGCAGTAACAGTTGCAGCAGTAATACTTTTTTTAACATGAATTTATTGGATAACAAATATTCGGATTAATATAATATCGACCATTACCCCTCTATTGCCCGGAATTTCCTCTTCGGAAAAATCAGGTGCAAATCTATTAAAAATAACATATAAATATTAACATAGTGGAAACCAATTAAATAATTGTCATATGAAGACCGATTCACTCTAAAATGGCTAATGTACCTTGTTAATACCTTATAGTCAATCATCAACAATTATCATTCGTTTACATATATGTATATAACGAACTTCCGGCCCTGCTGTTACAGCAGATGATTTCCAGCAACCGGTATTAATGGAAAAGGGATCTTTGTAAAAAGACCCCTCTATTCAGAAACCGTGCCACGGTTCCTACTTAATTTATTTATTACGCCTTGACAAAGATCTGTGTTATATCTTTCTCAAACTCCTCCTCTTCTTTATAAATCCACTCCCTGTAAGCTGCAAAATTACCGATATGCTTGTCATAATCTGTCAGGCAGGAATTGATCATTTTCACTATCTGCGGAATATTACTCCTCCTGTCTGCTATCTTATACTGCTCTGGCAGGGGTACATCCTCCTGAAAAGCAGCAGAACCTCTTTTGCCAGTGATCACGCAACATTTATAAATGGCTGCCTCTCTGGGAAAACGGTCCTTACCGGGATGGTGACCAAAGTCAATATAGACCATCGACTCCTTTAAGAGCTCTCCCACCTGGGCAGGCGTCAGTTTCTGCAAGGGTATCCATTTAGCTTCGGGCATCGCCGCCATGATCTTTTTGGTAAAACGGAACCCCTTCAACGGATTATACAATATCTGGGGCTTTTTGGCAGTCAGGTCTACCTCCTGGGATGCTTTCAGGAAATCTGCATTCAGATAATCAGACAGATATATTGCGTCTATCTTCCATTGTCTCAGAAAGTCAAGGGCATATTCAGACTGCGCAAGGTGATAGCTGAATTTACCCCTCACTTTACCATTGAGCGTAACTGCCCTGTGTAACCATTTTATTTTCAGCTTCCGGATCATCCGGTAGTGTTTTGGCGCCTCAATGGCCTTGAACAGGTTGTCGACACTCAGCCACCAGGCACATTTCCGTATTTTTTTGAACTGGTCGGCAAAATAGAAATACAATTCAGGGATGATAACCAGATTCTCCTCCCGGTCGTCCACCTCCGTCACATACTTACAATTGTATTTGAGATAGTTCTCGCTGACAGGCTGCTCTACATTATTGGGGTAGTAATACATCGCCACATCAAACCCTCTTTTCCCCAACTTATAGGCCAGCTGGTGCAATAACTCGGGCCCACCGGAAGCTACCCGGGGTGGGCACATTATATAGATCCTGGTATTTTCATGGATCTGGATCGTATCAGACATATCGCCTTGCTGTTATTTAGATGTTTTTAAGAATTGCCTCACCTGGTAAAGCGCCGATCCTACCACCTGGTGCATATCATAATAGCGGTATTCCGCAAGGCGGCCTCCAAATATGACATTGGTCTCCTGGTCTGCCAGCGTTTTGTACAACTTATAGACCCTCGCATTGGTATCGTCGTTAATCGGATAATATGGTTCCAGGCCCCGGCTCCACTCCTGTGGATATTCTCTTGTGATAACAGTGTGAGACTGC
The DNA here is from genome assembly GCF_900102545.1 of Chitinophaga filiformis. Classification (GTDB taxonomy): domain Bacteria; phylum Bacteroidota; class Bacteroidia; order Chitinophagales; family Chitinophagaceae; genus Chitinophaga; species Chitinophaga filiformis. Next base: position 386,619 of record NZ_FNBN01000004.1, read on the forward strand.
TGACCGAATTCAAAGTGCTTATGCTCTATGATCCTGGTATAAGGCACTTCCCTTTCTGTATAGTTCACCACGGCATTTCCCTGGTAATTATCAATGGCCAGCTGCTCATGTTCAAAACGTAGGCTCCTGTATTCCAGCATGCCATGACGGTAATCGTAGAATTCATCGAGCTGGCCTGTGAATACCACTGTTTCCGCCAGGGCCGACAGTTCTTCCTTTGCCGTGCAGAAGTCAATACCCATTCTTACTTCTATGCCCTTCAACAGGCCTTCTGTCAGCTTATTATAACCACCAACAGGGATGCCCTGGTACTTGTCATTGAAGTAGTTATTATTGTAAGTGAACCGTAAAGGGAGACGTTTGATAATAAATGCTGGCAATTCACTGGCTTTCCTGCCCCACTGTTTCTCTGTATATCCTTTGATCAGCTTTTCGTAGATGTCCACTCCTACCAGGGAAAGCGCCTGTTCTTCGAGGTTCTGCGGCTCCCTGATATTCAGCGCCGCCACCTGCTTGTCGATGATGGCTTTCGCATCCTGCGGGGTTTTCACTTTCCACAGCTGGTGGAAGGTATTCATATTGAACGGGAGGTTGTACAACTCGTCCTTATATACTGCCAGTGGTGAATTCACATAGTTATTGAACTCTACGAAGGAATTGACGTAATCCCAGATAGGCTTATCGTTTGTATGGAAGATGTGAGCGCCATACTTGTGTACATTAATGCCGTTGACATTCTCACAATAGATATTACCGCCACTATGCAGACGCCGGTCTATCACGAGTACCTTTTTCCCCGCCTTCCTGCATTCGTGCGCAAATACCGACCCGAACAATCCACTCCCCACAATTAAAACATCAAATTCAGTCATTCATTCAGTTTTGTGTCCGGCTCCTGCAATGTACAGGGGGGACTATCTATCTCTATGGAAATTACTGTGTAAACGGCTGTCGCATAAGCGTAGCGCCTTTCGAATATAAAAAGCTGTAAAAAGTTTCGTTGGTATAGGCCTGGCTTCAAAAATATCACTTGCTGGTGCTGAACTACAGTCTTAAATATCCGGCTGCAAAGCTATTAAAAATAACATATAAATATTAACATCATGAAAACCAGCCATCTTGTTCCATAAGAGTCTGGAATACGCTATTTTTTTCCTGCAACTCAATCCAGCCGCGGCCGTTTCTACGTTTGTATCTTTAAAATATACAGGCAGAGTGCCTGAGCGACAATACAACTCAAATCCCAAATCTACAACTAACTCCCCAAGGCCATGAGCTTTCAGACATTCCACGCACAATTGTTAGAAAACGCCGATTTTCTTAAGCCAGTAGCAATGGCTTTAACCAAAGACCAGGAAGCAGCAAAGGATCTTTACCAGGAAACGCTGTATAAAGCGCTGAAAAACAAAGACAAATATCTGGAAGGAAGTAATATCCGGGCATGGTTATATACCATTATGCGCAACCTCTTCATCAATGACTACAGGAGATCCGCCAAATATTCCAGTTCTTTGGAACTCACAGCCAATATCACGAACAGTACACTGGCCGAGGTAAACGCGGAAAATATGATCCGTACCAAAGAAATAAAGGGAACCTTGTACAAGCTCCCTTTATCATTTAAGAAGCCGCTTCTGCTGTATTGCGATGGCTTCAAATATCATGAGATCGCCGAAATGCTGCACGAGCCTATGGGCACAGTTAAAAGCAGGATACACCTAGCCCGCAAACTGTTATGTACGACGATGTCCCGCCACTAGCGTTTTCCGCCATATACCAGCTGCAGATACCTCTTTTCAATGCTCGACCGGTAGAGGTAAAAGGGAAGCTGTACAATGGCAAAAACCAACAGTAACAAAGGATGTGGCCACATATAAAACAGGGCGGTAAAGGTGATTACAAGTCTCGCATATTCCAGGTAAAACACCCAGCGCCGTTGTTCCATAATGGCGCCAACGTTCACCAGCGTCAGTAAAATGACCAGGGTAATGCACAGCTGGGCAAAGACAGGCACATAATTTTCAAACAACAGGAAGAGGAACAACAACAGAAGAATGGCCCCCATTTGTCCTACCACATACTGCTGCAATTTCTTTGAAGTCCCTACAGTGGTATTACGGAACAGGAAGCGCTCTTCCAGTTTTGGGCGAATCTCCGGATCTATATGATCAGGCTTACCAAACACTACATTCCAGCGGGCCCTGAAGCCTTTGCTCTGTTTTAACGTATAGTATATTTCAAGAATGAAATGAAAATGCTGCCATAAAAAACTGTGGCTGTCGAGTGGTTTTGTCAGGCCATATTCAGGTTCCTCTTCTTCCTGGGCAAAAGTTCCAAACAGCTTGTCCCATATAATGAAGACATCCCCATAGTTCTTGTCCAGGTATTTATCATTGGATGCATGGTGCACCCTGTGATGAGAAGGTGTTACAAAGATATATTCAAGAATACCCAGCTTACCAATGGTCCTGGTATGGATAAAGAAAGGATAAATGCCATGTACCAGCTGCACGCTGATAATCATTGCTGCGGGAAAACCGATCACCGGCAATATTGACCAGAAGCACATCCTGAAGAAGGCCTGGAATACAGTGATACGAGCCGACACCGTATAATTGAAATCTTCACTCTGATGATGGACCACATGAGCCGCCCAGAGCACATTTACTTCATGCGCCAGACGATGGTACCAGTACCAGATAAAATCTGTAAGAATGAGCAAGGCTATCCAGAGCAGGACACTGGACCTGATGTTAAACAACCCAAAATGGTGTTGCAGGTAATCATAGACAAAATAGAAAATACCTACAGTGAAGGTATCCAGCAGTCTTTCTGCGATGCCGATATTAATGTTGCTGACTGAACTACTGAAGCCGAAATAGTTCTTCCCTGTTTTCCGCGCCACCAGGTATTCTATCCCCATCAATCCAAGGAATAGCGGGACGGCCCAAGCCATGTGATTTAAATGCACGTGATTTAGTTTCGATTACAGATAAAATCTCCATTGCTTGGTGGCCAACAGAGTGAAATCAAAACAATATTACAATTTTTCTCACATATTAGTCCATCATTTTTGTAGACAAATAGAAAGCCAATTACAAATGTGCAGTAAACCACACATCTGCAATTGGCATCAGGTATTAGAATTGGGCGCGGAAGCCGATTGGTATTTCCTTCCTTTCGAAGGAAGGCTCATTTTGATTCATGACCTCTGCAATGGTCATGGGACGGGTAATAACGTTATCAAACCCATGTTTGCCAGACAGTTGCTGTGCTTTTGGAACAGACAGTTTACCAAATTCATATTTGGCGATCAACCTGCCTTTCCGCATCAATGCGCTGTCTATCTGGGATAGATCGCTGTTGAAAGTACATACTATCTGTACATTTAAACAATCAGCCAAAAGGCCGTCTGACAGGTTTAACAGGTTCGAGACAGATGAATTGCCTGTTGTCTTCCTGTCCATAATAATGTTTTCAGCATCTTCGATGACCAGGATCGTGTTGGGATTGCTGATCAACAGGTCTATGAAATCTGGCGACATGATATTTCCTGCCACAGAAGGCGACAGGAACATTACACGTTTCTTTAACCTTCCGATCAGGTAACGCAGGTAAGTGGTCTTACCGGTGCCCGGAAGTCCGTGTAGCAGCACGATACCTTTATCATCATTGGTGTTCAACCGTTTGTAGATCAACTGATCGATTTCCCTGAAATCATCTTCGTAAAATAAAGAGAGATCCAGCTTCGTCCTCTTAAATTCCATCGCTCTGAGTTTCAAACCCTGATCTCCTGTTGTGATAAGATTGATCTCATATTTCTTGCGCTTTTCGCGGGTACGGTATTTACGTACCAATGTTGTCACTTCAGTGATAAACTCCGGGGATGTTCCATTGTGTAATATCTCACAGTAATCATCGCCGAATTCGATCACACTCTCATTATTCATGACGATGAGGGCAAGATCATGTTTATATTCTTTGTCTTTATCACCGATCTCTTCTCTAAGATAAACTTTCGTGATACGGTCTGCGAATGCTTTTCTGAATGCCTCCAGTGATTTTTCTCCATTCAGAGAATAAATAAAATTGATATTGGGCAAAGCATTAAAGCTATACAGATATAAAGCCCTGCCTTCCATTAATCCATTATCAAAAATATTATCGCCACCAATCATCCGCTTCTGTATAATGTTGTCCATGTTGTTTAAATAGGTATGCAAATGTACATGTTGGTTATCATATACCGGAACGCACTCCTGGCGTCCGGCAATGACAACGGGGGGTTAATGCAAATCTAAGATGAAAACAATGTGTTGATGATTGATGAAGGTTCAATTTAAGCGGGGTAAGAATACCCCGCTTTACGTTAACTAATTGTACCTACTCAATCCAAAATATCATAAAAAAACCCGGTCAGTTTGCACAGACCGGGTTAATAACGTTAACGTGTATACTACGTCATCGCATACCTGGTCTGACTAGTGCTGCTATCATCAGCACTACGCTCCAATCCGCAGACTGGCCCTGGTTACTATGTCTTTTTATCTGTTTGCCTTTCATTCAGTTTAGCTGAAAAGAAAAAGCCCCGGGGCCTTGGTCCCGGGGCTTTATATATGCTAATAAGTTATTCTCATTTAAACTTATAACATGCCCGGAACCCGCTGCGACCACCCTTCTCAAAGGATGCTGGCGTTGTGTTCATGTGAATTTGTGTATTGAGCATGTTGTTAAATAGTTTATTCGTTAATGATAGTGCAAATATATATCGATTATTGGAACTTTAACAAATTTTTTGCACTTTTTTCTTTAAAGATTTTCTATCCCGTTTCTATCCGTGCTATAAAAATACCGGTGGCATTCAACCACCGGCACTTATTTTTACTCCAAAGGGTACCCAAAACAACAGACGATGAGAGGTCGACCTATTTATATCAATAACATGCTTTCTGCTTCTTCGTCAGGAGCATTCACTGTATCATTTGTCACCACATCATCTTCTGTTGATGCTCCTTCATATTGTTTAGCCAAACGTTGCATCTGACGGATATGCCGTTCAATGTGTTTGGTAAGGAAATAGATATATTGATAGATATCCAGTTTACCTAAATGGTTCACAGACATGTTGGTCAATACCAGCATACCTTCGCCATTCTTCAGCAAACTAAGGTTATACATACATTGTGCGAACTGTTGTTTGAGCAACGCTCTGATATCCCTCATATCCTGCAGACCACTTGGTTCCAGGTGTTCAGGCCTGATCCAGCCAAATGAACGGCTACCAATTACGTCGATCTTATCGAACTTATCCTGGTAGTCTGCCGGTAAGATGACAGCGTTTGCGGAACGTTTACGTTCCAGTGCTCTGCGTGTGCTCTTATTAATAATAAGCAACAGAAAATAGTTGGTCAGGCTGATATGCTCCAGTACCTCCCGGATATTCCACTGGTTTGTATCCGGTTTAAAGTGTAACAGGTCGAAATCTTTTTCGAACCAGGTGTCTAACTCCCTGAAGTTGGTAAGCAAAGCCTCTCTTACTGATTGAATTACGTTTCTCATGATCTATCGGTTTGGGGTTATGCACCTGACCAGCTCCACTTTCTGTATACGGCTCTGGCACATAACAGTATTTATTGAATATTTATAAAAAAACCCGGCTCCATCAAATGGGCCGGGTAGCATATACATAAGTTCTATGTTGGCTACATACCATACCCATTAGGCTTCCTTAAGGCGAAGCCATCCTTTCGTACAATCACCGCCGGCTTTACCGGACGATATATATACCTTACAGTTATCCCACAGTTGTCTTGCTCAATCATCGTTTAGATTCTTCTAAAGCAAAAAGTCCCGCAATCTCTGCGGGACTTTTGTTATATCATTTGATAACTTGAAATTCGTTAACAATTGGTGCAACATACCCGCAACCTACTTCTGGCCTGCTTTTGCTTACAGGACACCGCCGAAATAGTATATTCTGGATTGCGTTTCATTTTTTTTATTGCTAACACAAAGGTATTTTTTATTTTTTTTATTTCCGCATTTTAACTAATAAACTTTTTCTATACTCACATCAATTTTTTGTTAACAGGCAGGTATACCTTAAATCCGCATGCGCCCCTGATTCCATAAAGCTATATCCATGGCGCTTTCCGGTTAAAATTGATCCCCATCATATATATATCCTGTGTTGCAATAAAACTTTGGTATGTGCGAATGCTGCACCCGTTCTGGCCCTGTTACCCGACGACTATTTACATTACTTCAATGCCGATAGCCCATTCTACTGTCTATATTCAATCAACCCCACTTGCAATCAATACTGACAGCCCATTTCACCGCCTATATTCAATCCATCCCACTTGCCGTCAATGCTGACAGCCTATCCCACTGCCTATATTCAATCCATCTCACTTTCCGTCAATACTGACAGCCCATTCTACTACCCAATATTCAATCTATCTCACTTGCCGTCAATGTGGTTCCTCAAAACAATTTCAACTGCACCTGCGGACGCTCAAACAGTGATGTATTGAACTCAAAGCGTTCCTGGTTCAATCCAAGTCTTTTCGTGTGTACTTTAAACTGCTGACGGATCATATCCGCAATATTCCCCGCTCCTCTCATCCGCCGGCCGAAATCACTGTCATTCACATGGCCACCATGCAGACTCTCTATCTGATGCCATACTTTATCGGCCCTGTCGGGAAAGTTCTTATACAACCAGTCGTTGAATATGATCTTCACTGCATCATTCAGCCGGACGACGGTATACCCTGCAAACTTCGCACCATTTGCTGCAGCTGCTTCCAATAAAGCCGGCATTTCATGGTCATTCAGTCCTGGTATCATCGGCGCAGTCATCACTCCTACCGGGATTCCCAGGTCACTCAGCTCTTTCACGATCTTCAGGCGCTGCGCTGCAGTGGTAGTACGCGGTTCCATTTTCTGTCGCAGGTCCTCCTGCATAGTAGTGATGGATACATATACACATACGAGGTTATGCTGTGCCATCTGCTGCAGGATATATTTATCTCTCAGCACCAGCGAGTTTTTTGTAATAATCCCAATCGGCTGCTTATAATCCAGCGCGATAGCCAGCAGCTGGCGGGTCAGGAACATCTTCCTTTCCAGCGGCTGATAACAGTCGGTATTGCCGGAAAGAGAAATAGGCTTGGAAACCCAGTTCTTATTATCAAGGAATTTCTTCAACAATTCCGGCGCATTGCGCTTCACCACAATCTTTCTCTCAAAATCAAGTCCCGCGCTCATACCCCAGAACTGATGCGCATTACGCGCATAGCAATAGATACAACCATGCTCACAACCCTGGTAAGGATTCATGGAATACCACATCCCTACATCGGGGCTGTCCACTTTATTGACCAGCGTTTTTGCATGCTCTTCCAGTATCTGGGTAGGCACATCCGCCTGCCACCACTCATCGATGCCTTCTACATGCTCCTGCGCATACTCATTCCGGAGATACTTGTTCTTTGGATTTAACTGGGCTCCACGTCCTTTGTAATAGGGATTTTCAGGAATCCCCTCCTGAAATGGCAAGGTCATACAGCTAATATTTTTAGTAAAAATACTAAATTAATTAGCTATTTACCAAATCATATTATTTCCATCTTTTGCATGAGGAAAGTCGCATTCTTATTGCGCGCCACCCCTTCCCGGATGCGATAGTCGAAGAAGAGCTGATCGTCTTTAATGGTACTTTCAAAACAATAATTACGAATACGCTGCGGATAAGTATCCTCCATATGCCCAAGTTCCAGGTCATGTGTGGCGATCATTCCCAGGCAGTGATACTGCAGGAAATGTTCTATCAGCCGGCGGGAACCAGCCAGTTTATCTTCAGAGTTGGTACCTTTCAATATCTCATCCAGCAGGATAAACACCTGCTCACCGCTTTTCAGTACTCCCACTATCTGCTGCAGACGTAACAGCTCCGCCTGGAAATAGGATGTATGTTTGGCAATAGAATCCTTGATACGCATAGAGGTCATGATCTGCATAGGACTGCAGGTAAAACTGGTAGCGCATACCGGCATGCCGCGAAGGCCCAGCAGCAGATTGCTGCCTACGCTACGCAGAAAGGTACTCTTTCCACTCATATTAGACCCCGTAATGATCAGGAACTGTTGCGGCACTCCAATGCCAATATCATTACGTACGCATTCATGCGCCGGGATCAGCGGATGCCCCACTCCCGTTGCTGCCAACTGTGTACTCTCACTGATGGCCGGATAAATATATTCAGGATGATTATAGGCAAATGTGGCCATGCTGTTCCAGACCTCCATTTTCTCAATCACATCCAGCCAGCCTGGCAATTCGTTCTTATAGCGGGATTTCCATTTTTCCAGCGCTACTATACAATGCAGATCATATAACACAAATGAATTCAGGAACACCCCTATCAGGAGATTCAAACGCTGATCCAGCGCACTACAGATCTTTGATAGCTGATTAAGCGCTGTTCTCGCTGCCTGGGCCTGTTCGTGCTGGACTTTCAGTAATGCTGCATTTTCCGCCTTTTCTGCGCTGATCAGCGCCAGCAGCCCTGCCAGCTTGCCAAATATCTTTTCCTTATTGGAAATCAATTGATGCTGTGCATTCACTTTCTTTATCTGTCCACCTAGTATAGTCCAGTTCACACCGAGGAAAAACGAGAACGGGTAATAATCATCTGCTACAAAATAATACACTGCACTTCCAAGCAACAACAAAGGCATTACCCAACGTGCAACATTCACCCAATTTTTGTCCTGGAACTCCAGTGGCAGGGATAACCATTTGTATAGGCCAGGGATATCATCAGGCTGTTCTCCCGTGAGCGTAGCATGAGCGGAGAATAACTGCCGGAATTTAAACCGGGGCGTCAATTCACGCACCACATCCTGTTGCAGCCTGATTTGTGCTGCATCCATCAGGGGCTGCTTCAACGTATCTGCCAGGGCCCTCGCTCCCATCAGCGTACCGGTACGGTTCATATGCGCATAAAGGGAAGCCTGCCCAAATACATCAAGATCACCGGTATACGGATGCTGTTCGTCTGCAAAGCGGTTACCGTCGCCAAAACCCGATTGCCCGGTAGCGGCCAGCCGCCATTCCTTCTCATTCAGATCCAGCAGGACTTTAAGCAGGGTCAGTTTCTCCTGTTGTGAAAGGTAACGCACCAGTACTACTACAAATGCCGCCAGTGGGACCAGTGCTATCAGCAACCAGGTATAGTCAAAATTGCTGCGGAAGAATTGATATCCACAGAATAAAACGCCTGCAAAACATAACAGTCTGACCCAGCCCAGCGTGCTTAATCGCTGCTGCACCTGTGATATTTCGGTCTTATAATCGTTGATCTGCTGTTCGTAAATGGCAATAGGGGCCATGGGTTGTCGCGTTAAGGTTAAAACAGTCCTAAAAATACTCATCCTTCGCATGAATACGAAGGATGAGCAGTAAAAGATATTATAGAATAGAGTCAATTAAGCATATTGCCTTTTCAGCAGCTCCGGATGTTCTTTGCTTACTTTCATCAGCAGCTCGCCAAACAGTGTATTGGCCCAGGCAAACCATTTACGGGTGTACTTGGTCGGATCATCCTTGTGATAAGACTCATGGATGAAACCTGTATCACCATCTGTATTACGCAGCGTTTTCAGACATTCTGCAATTTCTTCCGGATTGCTGGTGGTCAGCGCCTTCATAATGATACTCATTGGCCAGATATAATCTGGTCCGGTATGCGGACTACCTACACCATCGCCATATTTACCCTTGTAGAACCAGCAATGGAAAGTACTCCATACAAAGTGGCGGGCATTCTGGTATAATGGATCATCCACGGTGGTATATCCCAGGTAAGGGATAGACAGCAGACTTGGTACATTGGTATCGTCCAGGAACAGGCGGTTACCGTAACCATCTACTTCCAGCGGGAACATATGCCCCAGCTGCGGATGTTCTACGATAGCATATGCCTTGATCGCCCTATCCACTTCATCTGCCAGGTCGCGACACTCTTTCGCAAAAGCAGCATCTTTGAATACCACTTCACTGATCTCACTCAGCTGACGCAGGGATACCACGGCAAACATATTGGAAGGGATCAGGAAAGGGAATACGGTTGCATCGTCAGAAGGACGGAAGATGGACACGATCAGTCCCACCGGCTGCATAGGTGCGCCCCATCCGCTATTTGGAACAGTGTCTGACTGAACCGGTGTTTTACGTTGGAACTTGTAAGGACCTTTGTTTTCTTTACGCTGTTGCTCCTTGAACGTTTTCACGATCAGCTTAGCCGCTTTTTTATAGTTGTCGTCCAGTACGCTGGTATCACCACTTTCTTTCCAGTAGTTGTAAGCCAGACGTACGGTATAACACAGGGAGTCTATTTCCCATTTGCGCTCATGCAGCTCTGGTTTCATTTCTGTCAGGTCGGAATCCCATTCGCTACCCGTAGGCCCTTCGTTGAAGGCATTCGCATAAGGATCGATCAGGATACATTTAGTCTGCCTGTTCACCACCCCTGCAATCAGTTGTTTCAGTTTATCGTCCTCTTTTATCAGGGCCAGGTAAGGCCATACCTGTGCAGTGGAGTCACGCAGCCACATCGCGTGGATATCGCCGGTCAGTACAAAAGTGTCCGGACGGCCTTTCTCCACTTTGAACTGTACGGTAGTGTCCAGTGTGTTAGGGAAACAGTTTTCGAACATCCAGGCCAGTTTCGGATCTGCGATCTCTTTTTTAATTGCAGCGATTGCATTTTCTACGGCCTGGCTGGTAAACTTACGTTTATCCAGCGGCGGACGTTGGGACACATAATCTGCCGTCATACCCAGTACCGCTTTAGGAAAACCCAGCGCCATAGCGCCTGCCAGCAAACTGCTGTTCCTGATAAAATCTCGTCTTGCCACCATTTCTGATATAGATTTTCTATTACGATTGCGTTTGTTTCTACGAAATGCAACTCATAAACGTGAATAATAGGGTGTAAAATAAAAAAATGTGTGAATATTCCACAGTTACGATTTTCGTAAATTACGGACTTATTCGGCTCCACGTTGCCTTAATACGTTCAAACACCAGAACAATATGACTGACAACTCAACTCATAAGATCCGTATCGTTACGGCGGCTTCCCTTTTTGATGGCCATGATGCAGCGATTAACATTATGCGGCGTATCATGCAGACAAAAGGCGCAGAAGTGATCCACCTGGGGCATAACCGTTCAGCTGCGGAAATTGTGGACTGTGCCATCCAGGAAGATGCCCAGGGTATTGCCATCACTTCTTATCAAGGTGGCCACCTTGAATTTTTTAAGTACATGTATGACCTCCTCCATGAGAAGGGCTGTGGTCATATTAAGATATTCGGCGGCGGCGGAGGTACCATCCTCCCTTCCGAAATCGAAGAATTACACCGTTATGGCATCACCCGCCTCTACTCTCCTGACGATGGCCGTCATATGGGACTGGAAGGTATGATCGAAGATGTGATCCGCCAGTGTGACTTCCCTACCACCATGGGGCTGAATGGACATTTGCATGAACTGCCTTCCCGTAGTGACAAACTGATCGCGCAAGCCATTACTGTCGCGGAGAACGATCACCTGAATACCCCGCTTCCTCCTGCTGAAACAGGCAAGGGTGTGGTATTGGGCATCACAGGTACCGGTGGCGCCGGTAAGAGTAGTGTGACCGATGAAATTGTACGGCGCTTCCTGCACAATTTTGACAAGAAGACGATTGCCGTTATCTCTGTCGATCCTTCCAAAAAGAAGACCGGCGGTGCGCTACTGGGCGACCGTATCCGGATGAATGCCATCCATCATCCCAGAGCCTATATGCGCTCCCTCGCCACCCGTGAGAGTGATAAAGCCGTCAGCGCGCATGTACAGGAAGCGATCGATATCTGCAAGACCGCTGGTTTTGACCTGATCATTCTGGAAACGTCAGGTATTGGTCAGAGCGATACCGCTATTACCGACTATTGCAATGTAGCGCTCTATGTAATGACGCCTGAATACGGTGCGGCTTCGCAGCTGGAAAAGATCAATATGCTGGACTATGCTGATGTCATTGTTATCAACAAATTCGACAAAGCCGGCGCACTGGATGCTCTGCATGATGTGCGCAAACAATACAAACGTAACCACGGACTATGGACCACCGCTGATGATCAATTGCCTGTTTTCGGTACCATTGCCTCCCAGTTCAATGATCATGGCATCAACCAGCTGTTCGAGAAACTGCTGGCCGTAATGGGAGAAAAGACAGGCGTTCGCTTTGGCAACGTTACCCATGAAACGACAGATGCTACCACCACCAAGTCCCAGATCATTCCGCCTGCACGTACCCGCTACCTCGCAGAGATTGGCGAAACCATTGAGGACTATGGCCGCTGGGTGGAAGAACAGTGTGGTATCGCCACCCGTTTATACCAGTTGCAGGGAGTTGCTACCATGTTAAATGAATCGCAACAGGTAGCACTGGCAGATATCTCCAATCAACTACGCACACAATTGCACCCGGAATGCCAGCACCTGATAGACAAATGGCCGGACCTGCAAAAACAGTATAGCGCCGAATTTTATGAATACCAGGTAAGGGACAAAGTGATCAAACAGCCGCTTTACAGCGAAAGCCTGTCACAGTCCGCTATTCCTAAGATCAGCCTCCCCCGGTATAAGGACTGGGGTGATATTCTCCGCTGGCAGCTGACTGAAAATGTGCCGGGAGAATTCCCTTATGCTGCAGGCGTATTCCCGCTGAAACGCGAAGGAGAGGATCCTACCCGTATGTTTGCCGGAGAAGGTGGTCCTGAACGCACCAACAAGCGCTTTCACTACGTATCTATAGACCAGCCGGCCAAGCGACTGAGCACCGCCTTTGATAGTGTGACGCTCTATGGAGAGGATCCTGCTCACCGGCCCGACATCTATGGTAAAGTGGGCAACTCAGGGGTAAGCATTGCAACCGTTGATGATGCTAAAAAGCTATACAGCGGCTTCGATCTCTGCGATCCGAAGACCTCTGTATCCATGACCATCAATGGTCCTGCGCCTATCCTGCTGGCTTTCTTTATGAATGCCGCTATCGATCAGCAATGTGAAAAGTACATTGCACAAAATGGACTGACCGATAAGGTAAATGCCATCATCAAAGAGAAATTCAAAGACCATCCGCTACCACACTATAATGGTGAGCTGCCGGCAGGCAATAATGGGCTGGGCTTACAGCTCCTGGGTATTTCCGGGGACGAAGTACTGGAACGCGATGTTTACGAAAAGATAAAAGCACACGCCCTCAGTACCGCCCGGGGAACCGTACAGGCAGATATCCTGAAAGAAGACCAGGCGCAGAATACCTGTATTTTCTCCACAGAATTTGCCCTCAAGCTAATGGGAGATGTACAGGAGTATTTCATTAAACAGAAGGTGCGCAATTTCTATTCTGTCAGCATCTCCGGTTACCACATTGCCGAAGCCGGGGCCAACCCTATCACCCAACTGGCCTTTACATTGGCAAACGGGTTCACTTATGTGGAATATTACCTGAGCCGGGGTATGCATATAGACGATTTTGCACCTAACCTCTCCTTCTTCTTCAGCAACGGTATGGATCCGGAATATGCGGTGATAGGCCGTGTAGCCAGACGTATATGGGCAAAAGCCATCAAGTACAAATACAAGGGTAATGACCGCTCCCAGAAGTTAAAATACCACATTCAGACCTCAGGACGCAGTCTGCATGCCCAGGAGATTGACTTCAATGACATCCGGACTACTCTCCAGGCCTTATATGCCATCTACGACAACTGTAACTCACTACATACCAACGCTTACGATGAGGCCATCACAACGCCAACAGAAGAAAGCGTGCGCAGGGCCATGGCCATCCAGCTGATCATCAACCGGGAACTCGGCACTGCGAAGAATGAGAACCCCGTACAGGGCTCCTTCTTCATAGAAGACCTCACCGACCTGGTGGAGGAGGCCGTACTAACTGAATTCAACCGCCTCACAGAAAGAGGTGGTGTATTAGGAGCCATGGAGCGAATGTACCAGCGGAACAAGATCCAGGAAGAAAGCCTCCATTACGAAATGCTGAAGCATACCGGCGAATATCCGATCGTGGGAGTGAACACCTTCCTGAATAAGAAAGGCTCTCCTACTGTCATCCCGGGTGAAGTGATCCGTTCCACACAGGAGGAAAAAGAGTTCCAGATCAATACCCTGACAGCCTTCCATAAGCGGCATGCACATCGCAGCACGGCTGCCCTCCGGCAACTACAGCAGGTAGCGATCAATAACGGGAATCTGTTCGGTGAACTGATGGAGACAGTGAAACACTGTTCCCTGGGTCAGATTACCCATGCCCTGTATGAGGTTGGAGGTCAGTACAGGAGGAATATGTAAAGCCTTATAGCGGGAAATTTCCCATGGTTATACCAGAACGATGCCCGTACATTGGTAATACTTTGTACGGGCTATTTTGTGTCCGTAGCATCCCGGCTTGATACCGCTTTGATACCGCTAATGCTGCGTTGATCCTGCGTTCATGAACGTAAGATCAACGCAGCATTAGCGGTATCAAAGCGGTATCAAAGCGGTGTCTGAAAGGATCATTCGCGTCAATAGACCCCGGAGGAGTCTTATTGTTTGTAGCCCGGGGTGACAGCCCCGGGACGAAATGGTTCGCCCCCCGAGGTAAAACGAAACGGGCGCCAGAACCGGCCTAAAATAAAATGCCCCTGCATAAAAAATTTATGCAGGGGAAGAAAATCTCACGGCTTTATTACATACTGCGAGATTTCATTGACGTGGAATTAGATAATATTTTACGTGGAATCTATATACGTGGAACTTATAAAGGCTAATATTCTAACATGGAATTACATAAAAGCATTAACGTAGAATCATAAAAGCATATCCTAACATGGAAATTTATAAAAGCAATTTTTAACGTAACATGGAAATTTATAAAAGCAATTTTTAACGTAACATGGAAATATTATAAAAGCAATACGGTCAAAAATCTACATTTCTTCGTTCTTTTGAATTTCTGTTAGCGGGTTTTCAAAATTGGCACTTGCTACCTCAGAAATTCAGATTTAAATTTTGGTCCTTTCAGATACTTTCGTTTCGTTACACAATCTTAATTAAATTTTTGTTAATAAAAAACTTTTTTAACGTCTTTTTCTCAAAAAAAATAAATACAGACAGCACCAGATTAAGCCCCCAAAGGCCACCACAAAGGATTTTAAATCATTTTCCACTATAACTTTCAAAGTATTTGTATTTTACACACTGATAGTATTTTCATATGTATACGAAAGAAATAGAAATTACTTTGCTACAATTAGCAAAGGACCTGTTAAGTAAATTGCAGCAAAAAGAAACCATTCAGGATCTTGATGAAACCCTGGATGGCCTGCGCCGGGTTATTATTTACAATGACTGGCGCTACTATGTGCAAAGCGACCCCGTTTTAAGTGATTACGAATATGATCAGTTGTATGCCTGGTTAAAAGAACTGGAAACCGCGAATCCGGACAAGGTCAGCGCAGACTCCCCCACCCAGCGTGTAGCACAGGGCCTCACCAAAGCCTTCCCCACAGTACAGCACCTCGTACCCATGCTGAGCCTGGAAAACTCCTACGATGCAGACGATCTGAATGACTGGGATCGCAAAGCCAGAGAGATCAGCGGTCTTAGCGAAATAGAATACTGTATTGAGCCCAAATTTGACGGCGCCAGTATTTCTCTTATATATGAGAACGACAAGCTGACCAGGGGCGCTACCCGTGGCGACGGCGTATCTGGTGAAGATATTACCACCAACATCCGGCAGATCCGTTCTATCCCGCTGGGCGCCAGCTTCGCTGCACATGGTATTCAGACCATTGAAATAAGAGGAGAAGTCCTGATCAATAAAAATACTTTCAAAGCCTATAATGAACAGCGCGCGGCAGATAACCTGCCACCGCTTGCCAATCCACGTAACGCAGCCTCCGGATCTCTCCGTATGGTGGATCCCCGCGAAGTAGCCAAACGCGGACTGGAAGCCTTCCTCTATCATATGAGCTATCATACAATGACAGACGGAAAGGCTGAACCGGAAGAGATCAGATCACATAGCAATACACTTCAGATGCTTTCACAGCTGGGCTTCCGCTCACCTGCAAAGGAAATGAAAGTGGTGAAAGGCATTCAGGCCGTGATCGATTATGTGCTGGAATTCGAGAAGGAAAGAGATAGCCTGCCATACGAGATAGATGGCATGGTGATCAAAGTGAATGATTATGCCCTGCAGGATAAGCTGGGTATGACTACGCACCACCCCCGCTGGGCCATGGCCTATAAGTTCAAGGCAAGACAAGCAACTAGTAAACTAAGGAAGGTAGAGTTCCAGGTAGGAAGAACAGGCTCTGTTACGCCGGTAGCGAAGATTGATCCTGTTCCTATTGGCGGTGTTACCGTTGGTTCCATTTCCCTTTTTAACGAAGATGTGGTTCGCGAGAAAGATCTCAAGATCGGTGATACCGTACTGGTGGAAAGAGCCGGCGACGTAATCCCGTACATCGTAAAATCACTGGCTGACCTGCGGGACGGCTCAGAAGAAGATATTAAATTCCCTACTAAATGCCCTGTCTGCGATGAACCGCTGTTCAAACCGGAAGGGGAAAGCGTATGGCGCTGTATCAACCTGAACTGTGAAGCGCAGGTGGTAGAAAGAATGATCCACTTCGTGAGCAAAGATGCCATGGACATCCGTAGTCTGGGTGAAAGCAATGTGCGCAAGTTCTACAGCCTTGGTCTGATGAAAGACATCCCGGGCATTTATAAGATAGATTTCAGCAAACTGGAACAACTCGAAGGTTTTGGAAAGAAATCGCTCACCAATCTGCAAACTGCTATAGAACAGTCTAAAGCACAGCCCCTGCACCGGCTGGTGTTTGGACTAGGGATTCGCTATGTGGGAGAGACCACCGCAAAAACACTGGCGAATGCTGTGAACCACCTGCTTGACTATAAAGAGTGGACGGAAGAGCAATTGCTGCAGCTGGAAGATATCGGGCCTAAAGTAGCCGGCAGTATCAAACAGTTCTTCCATACAGAAGACAACATCCATATGCTGCAGGAACTGGAAACACTGGGCGTAAACCTGAAAAGTACCAGGTCAGATCATCCTTCAGGAGGCAGCCTGGATGGGCAGACCTTCTTATTCACCGGTACACTCAATAAACTGAAACGCAGTGATGCGGAAGCGATGGTGGAAGAACAGGGCGGAAAGATCCTCAGTGGCGTAAGCAGTAAACTGAATTTCCTGATAGTGGGTGAAGATGCCGGCAGTAAGCTGGAAAAGGCGAAAAAGATCAATACCATCAGGATACTGAGTGAAGATGATTTTCTGAACCTGATGCAGTCACCCGCCACCGAACAATAAACAGGTATATGGACGATAAATATTACATGCAACAGGCACTCCGGGAGGCCAGGAAAGCTTTTGATGACGGAGAAGTTCCTGTGGGTGCTATCGTGGTGATGAGCGATAAAATAATAGGGAAAGGTTATAACCAGGTAGAAAGGCTGAACGACTGTACCGCACATGCAGAAATGATCGCCTTAACCTCTGCGTTCAATTACCTGGGTAGTAAATACCTGATGGAAGCTACGCTGTATGTTACGCTGGAGCCCTGCCTGATGTGTGCAGGCGCCCTTTACTGGAGTAAGATCGGACGTATTGTATATGCAGCAAAGGATGATAAACACAGCTACCGTAAAGTAGCGGGTGACAGCTCACCCTTCCATCCTAAAACAAAAGTAGAACAAGGCCCCTGTGAAGAGGAAAGCCTTCAGCTTGTCAAGACCTTCTTTGCACAAAGAAGACCATAAAATAAAACCGGGGTTATCTGATACAGATAACCCCGGTTTCGTATTTAATTTATGCATTCGTTTTGTTCCCAGGTTACCATCCCGGGCTACAAACACTACAGCTCCGGCAGGAGCTGAAATGCCGCAAGATTATTTTTTACTTCTGTCTTCCATCAGTTTATTCATCGCCATCATCTGCTGCATGGTATGATCCATACCTTCAGATGAACCATCCAGGAAGATCACGTTGCCTTTGGAGTTTTCCGCAAAGTGTTTGATCGCCTCTGTCCACATGGAGAAGAGGATCACGGAAGTATCCAGGTTGGCCTGCTGCATTTCCTTTGCCGCCATGGTCATACCTTTAGCTACCTCCTCACGGAACAGGGCCACACCCATACCGCGTAACTGTGCCGCCTGACGCTCTGCTTCCGCAGCGATCTTGATGGCGTTACCATCTGCTTCCGCAGCCTTGGTTTTGGTGATCAGCAATGCCTGACCTTCATTTTCAGCTGCCGCCTTCAGGTTGTTAGATGCTACCACCTGCGCCATGGATTTCATGATGGCGTCATCAAAAGTGATATCGTTCATTTGAAGGTCCTGCAGATGATATCCCCAGTCTTCCAGGGTCTTATCGATCTGCTCCTTTACGTGCTCAGTAATATCACGACGCAGCCCCAGTACTTCCGACTGGCGTTTGGTCGCAACAAAACCACGGATAGAGCCTTCAATAGTACGGATCAGGGCCTGCATGAAGCTGCGCTCGTCTACGAACTTGAAAGCAACATTCTTTAGCGTTTCTTCATCCTGATTCCATACAGAATAAAGCAACATGGCCTTGAAATAAACATTGGCCTGATCGATAGTAATAGCCTGGAATTCCAGTTCTACAGAACGGTTCTGGATAGAGATACGTTTAAATACCTTCTCGATCAGGGGGACTTTGAAATTCAGTCCGGGGAATAACACT
Source organism: Chitinophaga filiformis (assembly GCF_900102545.1). Lineage (GTDB taxonomy): Bacteria > Bacteroidota > Bacteroidia > Chitinophagales > Chitinophagaceae > Chitinophaga > Chitinophaga filiformis. Next base: position 405,475 of record NZ_FNBN01000004.1, read on the forward strand.
CGGTTATATTTTCCGAAAATTGTGGTGACGCCGATGGTACCCTGCTGTACTGTCACAAAGCTTGAAAAGATGATCAGTACAACCAATACGGCGATGATAATGTATACAGTACCCATATATTGGAGTTTATGGGTATAAATGTATGATAAAAGACGACAATATGGAAATGACTTTAGATGAGAAAGTTAATATTTGAAGAAGATACAAACAACGGACGAAAGCCGGGTCAAAAACACAACGAATGAAGAACAAATGCTTTACTTATATCCTTTGTTTTCTTCTGAAATAAATATAGACGTCGTCAAGCTCAATCTGCTTCAGTTGATAGGCCAGACGGGTTTTAAGATCTCCCGTCTCATCTTTGATCTTTTTATATTGAAATTTTAACGCTTCATATCTTGCAGTTATCTCCTCCGCTGTTGCTGAACCGTCAAGCTGCAGTATACTAAATGCACTTTCCTCTGTAATCATGGCAATAGGGGTTTCAGAAATGTCTTTCTAACGTTTTAAATCTGTTTCGGTTAATGCCACTAAATTAGTCGAGTTTGTTTTGGCTTCAAATACCCAAGCTTGGGTATTTTTATACCGCCGGCGGGTGCCCTGGCGGCATTAATTACTATACAAATCACTGATAACCAACCTTTCTTGCCAGGGCTATCAGTTCGGTAGTATTCCGCACTTTCAGTTTGATCCTGATATTCTTCCGGTGGGTTTCAACAGTATACCGGCTCAGGTTCAGTGCTGCAGCTATCTCCTTATTATTCAATCCTTTAACGGCTAACTTCAGAATATCCCGCTCGCGGGACGTCAGTTTGCTGATCACATCTTCATGCTTGCGGCGCATCACTTCCAACATCGCCTCCGCCAGCTGGTCGTTAGTGTCCATTGCCATGGTCATATCCACAAAAGCGCAGATCACCTCCTTTACATTTCCGTGTTCATCGCGGGTATACGGAATAGCAAGCCCCGTCAGCCAGTACCAGTTGTCAGTACCCCGTTTACGGAATCTTAATACTCCCCCGAAAACATTCTTATTCTCTTTGAACGACTGTTGGGCTATCACAGCCAGGTCAAAGTCATCCGGATGCATGATATCTCTAAAGAAATCCAAACCCATGCTGTTCATCTCCGCCATAGTGTATCCTGTTACATCTTCCATATAGCGGTTACACCAGTTGATCGTCTTTGTGCTGTTCTGGTGTGTATAAAGCATGGCTGGTACGTTGTTCAAGAGACCTTCCAGCGATTGGATCCGCGTCTTTAATAGTTCATTTTCTTTCTGCAAGGCGTTGAGGGAATAGTTCTGGCCCATGTCCGAATCTGTCAACATACATTAAGTTTTATACAAACAATAGCTGAAACCAATTGGTCAAGAATGGCGCAATAATCCTCACCTCCTATACATCAGCGTAGGATTTGTATAGTATTGTAACTTTCACGTTTATACGAACAGGAATGTAATACGAAAAGTTGTTACAACGCTTAACGTAAATATAAAATAAAAAAGCATATATCCAACACAATTGGTATGCGAATTGGGCGGAACTACCTAGTCCGTCCGGAATAAGAATAACGGGCGGGACCTGTTTTGATATTTATGATATTAGGCAGTAAATTTGGAAACTCTTTTTGAGACACATATTCATTAACGTATTCATTAACGCAATAAAACATTAAGTTATGGCATTCACACTTCCGAGCTTACCGTACGCACACGACGCACTGGAACCGCATATCGACAAACTGACAATGGAAATTCACCACGGTAAGCATCATCAGGCTTATGTAGACAACCTGAACAAAGCAATTGCCGGTACTGAAAATGAAAATAAATCCCTGGAAGAGCTGGTAGCAAGCGCTGGTAAAATAAGCCCTGCTGTGAGAAACAATGGTGGTGGCCACTGGAACCACAGCTTCTTCTGGAAAGTGATCGGCCCTAATGCTGGTGGTGAACCTACAGGTAAACTGGCTGATGCAATCAAAAGCACTTTCGGTTCTTTCGCTGAATTCCAGGAAAAATTTGCGAATGCAGGTGCTACCCGTTTCGGTTCAGGCTGGGCATGGCTGATCGTAAAGGATGGCAAACTGGAAATCACTTCTACTCCTAACCAGGACAATCCGCTGATGGATGTTGCTGAAGTAAAAGGTACACCAGTATTGGGTATCGACGTTTGGGAACATGCTTACTACCTGAAGTACCAGAACCGTCGTCCGGAGTACCTGAAAGCTTTCTGGAGCGTTGTAAACTGGGATGCAGTTGCTAAAAATTACGAAGCTGCTATCTAATTAATAGTACATTGCTATAAAGCTACAGCGGCCGTATCAAAGTATGATACGGCCGCTGTTCATATAGACTACTTATACAAGTACTTTCAGGAAGCTTCCTGGCTGCTTACAGCTGTTTGATCTTTACATTTTTGAACCATACTTCACTGCCGTGGTCCTGCAGATCAATATGTCCCTTCTTTGTTTCCCCATATTTCTTCGCATCCTTCCACTTCCCTTCTGCCTTCGCTTTCTTCCATTCAGGAGAACCGATCTGGTAGTCAGCTGTTTTCTGACCATTCAGCCAATGTTCCACATGTCCTTTGTTCACTACAATACGCGTATGATTCCATTCGCCTACTGGTTTTGCAGCTTTTACCAATGGTGCGCCCATCGCATAGTTAGCGCCTGTTTTCTGCCATTCTTCCAGTTTCTCAGGGAAGTTCTCATCATCTATTAACTGATATTCGGGACCACTCAGGTAAGCAGCATCCTCATCCTCAGAAGCCAGGTAAATAATACCGCTATTACCCTTAGGCGCTATTTTCCAATCTGTCGTAAACTCGAAGTTTTCGTATGTATCGTTGCTTGTCAGGTCTGCACGTTTATCACTCTTATCTTTCTCGCTACCCAGGCAATGCAATGTTCCATTCTCAGCTACCCAGCTGTTAGACGTTTTGCCTTTGTAGATATGCCATCCATCCAGGTTCTGGCCATTGAAGAGCAGCACCCAGCCTTCTGATTTTTCAGTATCTGACAATACATTCTGCGCAGTATCAGTTACAGGTGCAGCCTGTGCACTCGTATCTTCTTTTACAGCAGTAGAATCGTTACTGGTGGAACCGGTACTGCCACCACATGACATTACGCTGATAGCCATTACAGACATTACGGGAACAAATAATTTCTTCATCATGATTGCTTTTTTATTTGTTTATCAATTTGAGGGCCTTAGGATCCCAATGAATAATACGGTTCTGAAAATAACTGTCGTTACATAACAATGCAGGTGCTGCTGCGCGGTAGCCAAACAATGCATCTTCGTGCACCTTACCGCCGGTACGCATTGCGTTGAACAGATTGTAAAAATGATCGAAGTGTGCTCCTTTATATCCCTCTTCTGCTACATACTCCAGCTTTTCAGGAGGCAGCATATCCTTACGGTCATACACATATTGCTTGCCTGTATCTGTATCCTTTTTACCCTGCGTTAACGGATCAGATGCATCTACATGATTCCTGTTGCGGTACAGGGTTACTTTATCCCATTCCACCGTCATAGAGCCTTCGCTGCCCACCATACGCAGATAGTTGGTGCCACCGGTACCATCTACAAAGTTTACACGCAGTGAGAGATTAAATGCAGGATGCACTTCTGTTTCAGGATAGTCAAACATACCCAGCATAATATCAGGTACTTCACGGCCATCGTTCCAGTAACGCAAGCCGCCTGTTGCCATTACTTTATTGGGACCGATAGATCCAGTTACAAAATGCAGGCTGGAGAACAGGTGCACAAACAGATCGCCGGATACGCCTGTTCCATAGTCCCTGTAATTACGCCAGCGGAAGAAGCGCAGCGGGTCAAACTCCCGCTTGGGGGCATGCTCCAGGTATGTAGTCCAGTCAACCGTTTTCGGTGATGCATCCGCCGGGATAGGATATTGCCAGGCGCCCGTTGGAGACATACGGGCCCAGAAGCCTTCTGCATAATTAAGCTTACCAATGGCGCCTTCCTTTAATAATTGTTTTGCCTTTTCATTCCCAAGGGAACTCATACCCTGACTACCCACCTGGTATACGACCTTGCCATTCTTCTGTTGGGCTTCCACTACAGCGGGGCCTTCAGTTATATCGTGTACCATAGGCTTCTCACAGTAAACAGACTTTCCTTTATTCATCGCTGCTACAGAGATGTCCTTATGCCAGAAGTCGGGTGTAGCAATGATCACCGCATCTACATCCTTCCGCTCCAGGATCTCCCTGTAATCGCGGGTAGTAGCAATATCATTACCCCATTTCTTCTTTGCATCTGCCAGCCGGCCGTCATAGAGATCGCAGGCAGCAATCAGTTTAACACCGGGTACCGTAATCGCAGTATTGGTATCGGCTGTACCCATACCACCTGCACCGATCAGCGCGATCTGTATCTGATCATTGGCGCTGTACTTTTCGTTGACGCGATACAGTGACTGAAGGTTACGCTGCCTGTCAGCAGCTGTGATGATGTTGGGCAACAAAGATGCGCCTACGACACCCTTAGCCAGTTTGGTTATAAAGCCCCGGCGTGAATTGTTGTTAGAATTTTCAGGCATGTGTTTTCATTTAGTTTTACAATAACGTGTCTTGGAGCATAAGAGAAGTATAATTTATAATTAAAAAGCGGGAAATCATAATTTTCCCGCTTTTCTCTTAAAATATCAGCGTAGCCATTACCGGCAAATGGTCGGATGCATAACGCTCAGGGATCACCCGATGCTGCACTACCCGAAATGCAGCAGCAGGCCTGTACATGATAAAATCAATAGCGCTCTTCGGCACTTCTACAGGTATCGTAAACGGACAATTTTTACAGGTACGGGTAAAAGTACTGTCAAGTATACTGATTGCCCTACTCCCCTCTTTTGCATTCATATCCCCCGCCAGTATCACCGGCATTGCTGCCTGCCTTAATATGCGGGAGATCTCCCTTGTTTGCAATATCCTGTTGCTGTCACTCTTCGTTACATCCAGGTGTGTGCTGGCTATCATCAACTGCCTTCCTTCCGGCAATGTGACGGTGACAGTACACAATGCCCTGGGCTCTGCTTTTACATCAGGAACAGATGGTAAAGCATATGCATGTGATTCCTTCAGCGGGTAGCGTGACAGTATCGCGATACCATACTCTCCGCCATCATAGGGAATGGCCTTTGCAAAGAAGGCATGCATACCTGTCTTTGCAGCGAGCACGTCTGCTTCATGTACATCCCTTCCGGAACGTCCGGTATGCACATCTACTTCCTGCAAAGCAACGAAATCAGGCTGTTGCTCATTGATCACACGTGCGATGGCATCCAGGTCTATCAATCCCGGACGGGAAGGCGGATTAGCATGATGGATATTGTAACTTAATACCTTCAACGTATCCGGTTGTTTTCCTGTATTCTTTGTAAGCTTCTGTTCTCCACCGCATGCTGCAAGTACGAACACGATCCATGTAATTAATAAACTCCTCATCATTTAAATCGCTTTTATCATTACTCCCATCCTGGATTCTGCCCCAGTTCAGGGTTGCGCTGCCACTGCGTTAATGGTATCGGCCACAGATAGTTTTTAGGATCAGTAAAACGGCGGTTGGTATTGATGATCATATACCCCTTCGCATCTACCGGTACGCTGGCTACATAAGGCTTCATGTAATCAGGTACAAAGTCTTTCTTCATACCTTTTACATCCTGCGCCAGCAGGTCTCCCTTCTTCCAGCGCAACAAGTCAAAGTAACGTTGTCCTTCCAATGCCAGTTCCACACGTCTTTCACGGCGGATCTCTTCACGCAGGTCCATTCCCCAGCTATTCAGCTCTGAGATGATCATATGATGCATACCCACACGGTCTCTCAGCAGGTTGATGCTGATGTCCAGGTCTTCCTGCGTCAGCTTACCCTGCATTTCCCTGGCTTCTGCATAGTTCAGCAGCACTTCTGCATAACGCATGATATGGATATCATTCGGATCTTTGTTATAAGTAGCAACGGCAGACACCTGCACGTACTTGGTAAAGTAATAACCCGTTGCGGTTACACAACCTTTTTTATCAGAATTGAATTTTGGAAGATTATAAATGTCTGAAGGGCTTGCATCTGCATCACCATCATCTTTCCCTCCCCAGGTAGCACCGGGCGCCAGAATGGTTTGCTTCATCCTCGGGTCCCTGTTCTGGAATACGTCTCCATATGCAGTCTGTGTGCTTTCATTATACAAAGGAGATTTTTCAATAGGCATACCATCTGCACAGAGGTAAGCATCCACGAGCGACCTGGTAGGATTAAAACGTGATGTCTGATCAGGTACCTGCGCTTCACGACTCATATTATGCATAGAGATATCGATGAGATATAAACGTGCCAGCATGGTTTCTTTGTTAGCGCCTGCAGCCAGTTTCCCTTTGTGTGTGAACAGTTCATTATAACTGGTAGCAGGATTTCCGTTCGTATACAGCTTATATACATTCAGGTCCATCACTGCTTTTGCCGCCGCTTCAGCCACATCATATTTGCCGTAGAACAGTGCTACCCTCGACTTCCAGCCCAACGCTGCTCCTTTCGTGATACGTCCTACATCAGCTGCTCCATATGTTGCCGGCAGTTCAACTGCGGCTGAATCCAGCTGCTGTAATATGAAATCCACCACTTCCGCTCTTGGTGTACGAGGTCCATAGATCTGTTCATCACCAATATTCAGGGTGTTTGTCACCAGTGGTACATCTCCGAAAAAGAAACTAAGATAGCTGTACAGGAAGGCTCTTAGAAAGCGCACTTCTCCTGCATATTGCTTCAGGCTGCTTTCTTTGATTCCCTGTGCCTTCTGATAGTTCTCCAGGAAGTGGTTACAACGGCGGATACCTTTATACTGATTCAGCCATTCGGAATTCAGTGTACCTAATGTGAAGTCAAAATTGCCCGTTGAAATATTCAGGTAGTCACTTAAAGGAGGATAAATGGTGTTATCTCCCATATTCTCCATGTCGACTACATTCTTTCCTTTCAGATAATCGTAACAGCCGTTCACTGCCAGTTTCAGCTGTGGTTCTGTTTTCCAGAACTGTTCGCTGGTAATAGCATCAAGCGCCGGACGATCAAGGAAGTCCTTTGAACAGCCTGCGCTGCAGCCTGCCACTATTATCAGGATACCATATAAAATATGTTTACGATGCATTGCTGTTTTATTTAAAGTTGACGTTTATACCGAACACCACTGATTTCACCTGCGGATATTCACCGCCGTTAGTAGAGATCGTTTCAGGATCATAGGCATAGAAGAACTTTGTCTTTGTCAGCAGATTATCTGCTGATACATAAGCCCTGAGCCGCTGTATTCTTACTTTGCTGAACCATTGTGCAGGGAATGTATAGCCTAGCTGGATATTCTTCAGACGCAGGTATGCAGCATTCTGCAGCCAGTAGTCAGACAGGCGGCCGCTGTTGCGGGTATCCAGGAAAGTAAAGCGCGGATACCAGGCATCTGTGTTTTCTGGCGTCCAGTGATCCCTGTGCACCTCCTGCGGATAAGAGCCATATGCCTGGAAAGTATGCATACCTATTCCTGCTACATAACCATTCCCCTTACCTACTCCCTGCAGAAAAAAGGAGAAATCTATATTCTTCCAGCCCAGGTTACCTCTCAATGAATATGTGTACCGTGGGAATGCATCACCAATCACCTCACGGTCTTTATCTGCTGTAATTTTATTGTCTCCGTTCAGGTCCCTGTATCTGATATCACCAGGTCCAACCTTTCCTTTATCTGCATCAAAGATGGCAAACCTTGGCGTGAGCGCTCCCGTTACTGCATCTTTTGTAAAATCAGATTCCTGTGCCAGTCCATCTGTTCTGTATCCGTAGAAAGCATCGATAGGATAACCTACCTGGCGGATCCTGTCGTCGAGCACTGGCGGCGCTCCTCCAAGACTTTCTAATCTGTTCCTTACATCAGATAGCTGCGCAACAAGACCGTAGGTGAAATCCCTGATATGATCGTTCCAGGCTACACTAAGTTCCCAACCCTTATTGGATACGTTGCCAGCATTCTGATCAGGCACTTCCAGTCCTAATACATCCGGCTGTGGGACTTTCAGCTGTATGTCCATGGTGCGCTTGTTGAACCAGTCGGCAGTAACTGCGAGGCGACTGTTCAGGAAAGCCAGGTCAACGCCTACGTTGAACATATTTACCTTTTCCCATCTTAACAACGGGTTGGCCAGGTTGGTCTGTGCCAATCCGCGGGTCTGTGTATTACCGATTGGCATCGTAGATACACCTGTCAGCACTTCCTGATAAGGATACCATTCTGAATAGGCAGTGCCATCTGCTCCGTACTGATTACCCAGATTACCATAAGATACTCTCAGCTTACCTTCATTCAACCATTTGTTGCCTTTCAGGAATTCTTCCTGCGTGAAGCGCCAGCCTGCTGAAGCAGAAGGGAAAGCGCCGTAACGCCTGTCTGCCGCATAACGGGAAGAACCATCGTAGCGAAGATTGAATTCCAGCAGGTACTTTTCTTTATAATCATAATTCACGCGACCAAACCAGGAGCGCAAAGCATATTGATATGCGTCACCTGTAGCATTAGGATTATCAGATCCAAGATTGAAGACCGGCACATCATCGCTTACAAAATTCTGTTTGCTTGCATAAAAAGATTCATAGCGGAAGGTTTCCTGCTGATAGCCTCCCAGTAACTTCACGTGATGCTGTTGGATGCTGAAACCATAATTGATCAGGAGGGAAAGGTTATTCATACGACTGGTGTAATCTCTCATCTCCAGGCTGTTGCTGGTGGAGTTGGTATACCAGAACTCTCCGCTATCAGGATAATAGTAATCCAGCTTGCGATTAAATGTACTACGCTTCTGATTGATAATATTCGTTCCGTATTGTCCTGTAATATCAAGGCGGGGAAGCAGGTGTAATTTACCGGAAACATTTCCTGTCAGCTCCTGCGACTTAAAATTGTTAAATCCTCCATCTGTGGCCATGGCTACAGGATTGCTGGAACCGCCGCCATATCCCCAGGTGCCGTTACCGAATTTTACAGGATTCAGCGGCGACATGGTCAGTGCACTGTAGATTGGGCCAGAATTATAATCTGTTCCTCCGGCAGGCTGGTTCTGTGTACGGTCGATATAACCAATATTAGCATCAATATCAAGGACATCAAATAAGGAATAGGCATTCACTCTTGCACGCACGTTGTTACGCAGGAACTTGTACTGATCGCCTACTACCAATCCTTTCTGATCCTGCCTTCCATAAGAAAGATAATAAGACATATGCTGAGCGCCGCCGTTAAGGCTTACATTATGGTCCTGCAGGGGTGCATGATCTTTGATCAATGCTTTAGGCCAGTTGGTGTTGGCAAAATAATCAGGATCGCTGCCATCTTTTGCTTTCTGAATATCAGCGTCGGTATAAGTTTCCGGCAACCCAACATTGCGTTGTGCTTCGTTGAGCATTGACATATATTCTACAGCATCCAGCATCTTAGGCACTGCATATGGGCGTTGCAGCCCATAGTAACCATTGTAGCTGACAGTAGGCGCCTGGTTCAGCTTACCTTTTTTAGTGGTGACAAGTATCACGCCATTGGCGGCACGTGAACCATAGATGGATGCAGATGCTGCATCTTTCAATACAGATACACTTTCGATATCTGCAGGGTTCAGGAAGTTGATATCACCAGGCACGCCATCAATCAGAATAAAAGGATTCGCATTGTTGGTAGTACCTACACCACGTACCCTGATGGTTGATTTCGGATCACCGGGGAAACCTGTATTACTGACTACGGTCAATCCCGGCATCAGGCCCTGTAAGGCTGTAGTCATAGACGTCAGCGGCCTGCTGGCAAGGTCCTTTTCTCCTATCATGCTCACCGCACCAGTCAGATTTACTTTCTTCTGCGTGCCAAATCCAACTACCACAACCTGGTTCAACTGACGGGTATCTTCATTCAATACTATCTCTATCGCTTGTTGTCCGTTAACGGCCACCTCTTTTTGAAAATAACCTACATAAGAGAATACCAGCACGGCATCATTACCGGGAACACTGATCTCAAAGTGTCCGTTCGCATCTGTGACGGTACCATTGCCCTTTCCTTTCAGGGCCACACTCACACCAGGCAAAGCCACGCCGCCGGCGCCTTTTACAGTGCCGCTCACACGCATTACCTGGATACGCCGCCAGGTATTGTGGTTAATAGCGCTATTACTGCTCCATACTGTTTGGAGTTCCATTGCAGCATCGGAGGCGTCTGCATTGGGCGCTTTAGTATCTTTGGTCTCATCATCGCTGGAGATAGCAAACTGTCGTGGGGTGATCTGTTTCATTTCGAGCCCGTAAGGCCTGATCAATGATTGCAGGATGCGTGCAAAGGATTTTTCGCGGAAAGTTTCCCTGCCTTTATTAATCTTCATCTCCAATAATTCTGATCTGCAGAGGAAGCTGACGCCATGCGTCTTCTCAATGTCCTGCAGTATCTGTTTCAGTGTCTGCATTTGACGCTGACCAGATGTATAAGCGGGTATGTCATGTGCCGGCTGACTCAATACCGCGAAGTCCTGCGCATAGGCAGCCCTTCCGATCAGACACACACATAATAAGGTACATCTGCCCAACGTCCTGAGAGGTAGATTTGTGAGCATTTCTGATTATTTTATTGGTTACTGGATTGTATGAAAAGAGTATCTCCTTTCTTTTCAATTTTCAGGTTTAATGCAAATGATAATGTTTCCAGCAGTGAGGCTTCGTCTTTGACACTCAGGCTGCCAGACACCCGTTGCTTTGCCAATGTTGCATTGCTGATCTTTACATGATAGCTATAGGTATCTTCAATGTAATGGCCTATATCCTGTAAGCTTACTTTATCCAGGTACTGCCTTTCTTCTTTCCAGACAGCGTATAGTGATGGATTTACTTTCTTTCTGATGATCTTATTGCTGACTGCCTGATATTGCACGAAATCGCCGGGATCAAGAATGAATGGTGTTTCCGGCAACTCTTTGAAGTGGAGCCTGATCTTGCCTGTATTTAAGGTAACAGTTGTGGAGGCACCACCTTCTCTGACATTGAAAGACGTACCCAATACATCGATACGCAGATTGTCACTATGCACTACAAATTCATTTGCGGCACGCATCCCCGTAGCTGATGGTTTAATTTCAAAAAAGGCTTCGCCCTTTAACCAGATCTCCCGCTTAGCGCCAGGCTTCCAGTCTGCACGATATGAAAGCGTGGCACCCGCATTCAATCTAACCAGTGAACTGTCGGGTAGCCATACGGTTCTTACCGCTGCGGCATATCCTTTTACAGTCATCATTTCCGGCCCACGTAACACGAAGTACTTCCCCACTACCACGACGCTCACGATAATCGCAGCAGCAGCAGCCCACCACAGGAGCTTTCTCACAGCACGTACCTTTACTTCCGGCATGGCCTGTCTCTCTGCAGCTTCTATCATAGACAGGTTGCGCGCCAGCGACGCTGCAATCGCATCCTGATCAGGTAATCGTGCCTTGAATTGCAAACTGCTGATGAAAGCACGCGCTGCCTCCACCTGCTGCTGCTTGTCAGGGTGCACCTTTAGCCATGCCTGCCACCATGCATCATTAACTGCATCGGGGTATTTTACCCATCGTTGGAAGGCATCGTCTTTAATAAAATCTTCCGTTGTAAAAAATGTGTAGTCTTTGGAATGCTCCATGTTAGCCTGTTACAACTATAGGAGCAGGGAGGCGGGAGTTTTACCCCATGGGGAGAAAACTTTTTTTAGAAAAAATTTAAATACGGAATCCCGAGGATGTTCCAAGTATCGCGATTGATAACTGCAGACTGCCTAAAGCGACTGCAAGTGTAGCCAGTGTCATCACAGCCGGTACTAAAGGCATGGTGTGATAAGCATCGCGTAATACATCAATGGCACGGGCCATCAGCTTATATGTGGCTTTTACCGAGATCTGCAGGATGCCTGCGATCTCCTCATATTCCATGTTTTCATAGAAGCGGAAGAATATCGCTTCCTTCTGGCGGGGAGTGAGTTTTTCCATAGCACTCTTCAGTGCCTGGAGCTGTTCATGTTGTTCTTCTTTTGCAAGCTGCTGCTGTTCTGTGGATATTTCAAGTGCAAAAGGGTATTGTTCATCATCCAGGAGATCTTCCTGTTTGCGCTGAGATAATAATTTCAGCAGACAATGGCGGAAAGAAACAAACAGGTAGCTTCTGAATTCCCTGATGGCCGCCATTCGCTCGCGGTTCATCCAGAAACGGACAAAGATCTCCTGTATGCTGTCTTCAATCAGCACAACATTGTCTGTCAACTTGCATCCGTAGTTATATAAACGGGGGTAGTACAGTTTATAGATATCGGCATAAGCCCCTTTGTCTCCGGCTTTGCAAGCTTCCCATACAGCAGGATCTATATATTGGCTTTCATACATCTCACATTCTTGACGGAAAGACGTAAAATTATTGATAATGACCTGCCTGTTATGTTATCATTCAATTAACTAATCGTGGATCTTCTATAGGACATATCCGTGGAAAAACGAAATAGTCTATAGACAGGTGCATGGCAATCCTGTCTATGGACTATTCCTCTAAATTTAAAAAGATAATATTATTTCAGCAACTGCTGGTAACGTTCCGGTGCATGCAATACAGCGATTGCTTCGTTTACTTCATTATCGCTGGATAATGATTTCTCTATACGTCCGCGTTGCATATAATACCGGTTCACGATCTCTTCTTCCAGCAGGCGTTTGATCTCCTGTTTATTCTTGAGCAGGTCCTGCTTCTTATCATGTTTCATTTTTATCTGCAATGACTCAAATTCCTTTGCTACAGCATCGTAATACTTTTCCTTCTTCGCTGTAGCCTGGAAGCTTTCCAGCGCCTCTTCACTACGGGTTTTGTAGCTGTAATTCCGGCCATCGAGGTATTTCAGAAAATCTGCAAAGTCATCTTCGCTCAGCGCAAAGGTGCTGGCCTGCGGTAATTTCGGATGGCTGTAATAATACTGGGTAGCGTAGTCGAAAATGTATAGTTTGCGTAACAGGGTGATAGACACCTGGCTGAGCATGGTAGGTTCTACAGCATCATCCGGCTCAATACCACCTCCGTCTCTCACTTTACGGCCAGCTGCGGTATTGAATGAACGGCGCAGGGAGTCTGGCATGGATTCCACTTCTCCGTCACTATTCCGGTGGGAATAGTCAATAGCCTGTATACAACGACCGCTGGGGGTGTAGTATTTGGCTGTAGTTACCTTCAGTTTTGCATTATAAGGCAGCGGACGGGTAGTCTGCACCAGTCCCTTACCAAAAGAACGCTGGCCGATAATCACTCCTCTATCCAGGTCCTGAACGGCGCCTGCCACGATCTCTGAAGCAGATGCAGAAGAACGGTTGGTTAGTACTACCAGCGGGATGTGTGCATCTACTGCAGGTTCTTCTGTTTTGTACTCTCTGTCCCAGCTTTTCACCTTCCCTTTGGTGCTGACGATCAGTTTATTCTTATCCACGAAGATATTGGCCACTGACACTGCTTCGTCCAGCAAACCACCGGGATTGCCTCTCAGGTCGAGGATCAGTCCTTTCATAGTGGGATACTGTTTCTTCAGTTCTTCAAAAGCACTCTGTACCAGGTCGCCGCTGTTCTCTGTGAACTGCGTCATCCGGATATAACCGATATCTGTGCCTGTAATACCGGAGTAGCTCACAGCTCTTACATTTATCTCTTCCCTGATGATCTTTTTATTGCTTTCAGCGCCTGTTACGGGATGTTTGGTCACCATAGCCAGACTGGAGCCTGGAGCGCCTTTTAGTATACGACTGATCTCGTCCTGGTCCATGCCTTTGGTTGGCTTGCCATCGAGCGACAGGATAATATCTCCTGGTTTTACACCGGCTTTATCCATCGGACTGCCTTCATACACATCTGTAATGACGGTACGTTCGCTGTCTGTGTTAACAGAAACCCCTACCCCTCCGTATCTGCCGGTGGCCATAAATTTCAGCTCATCCAGGTTCTCTTCGGGCACAAAGTCGGTATAAGGATCTGTTTCTTCCAGCATGGCGTCAATGCCCTTATACATGAGTTTTTCCGGTGGCAGATCATCCACGTAATAGGTATTTAGCTCCCGGTAAAAGGCGGCGAATATGTCGAGATTCTTGGCTATTTCGAAGTATTTGTCCTTATCGTTATAATAAGCCATGATACTCATACCACCTCCTATCAGTAGCACCAATACCAACACTATCTTTACTTTTCTGCGAAAAAATGCACGCATAGGTCATTCAGTTAGAGTGAGAATAATCTTCCGGTGTGAAATTTACTTAATCTATTACACATAAACTGTTAAACATTCGGATCAATCCTGATATCTGGCAGTCTTCTATCCGGCATCCGGGCTGCAGTATCCTTTGGGAAGGACCTGTTCAGGGTACGGGATCATGTCCGTGTCCGCCCCAGGGGTGGCAGGACAATATCCGTTTAATGGTCAGGTAGCCGCCTTTGATGAGCCCATATTTCTGCAGGGCTTCCACCCCATATTGCGAGCAGGTGGGGGTATAGCGACATTTAGCACCCAGCAACGGGGAAATGCCCCACTGGTAGATCCTGATAAGCCATATAAACGGGTAACTTATGTATTGGAAGACTTTCATTGCGCCACTACTTCTTTTTCCAGTTTCTTTAAAATTACCGAAATTTTGCCGTGCAGGGTGGCGAAGGGCGCTATTTTCTTGTCGGTATAGATGAAGAAGAGGGCGAGTTGTTTGGATTGGCGGGAGAGTACGTCATAGAATTCCTGCTTTTGCAGGCGCCAGCATTCGCGTGTAAGACGTTTTACACGGTTCCGGTCCACCGCATGGGGGAATTTCCTGGTAGAGGCGCTGAAACCGACCTGGACGGGGTATTTATTCACAGGTTGATCTACCGGCATATAAATTACCCGGTAGGGAAAAACAGAAAACGCTTTTCCTTCCCGAAAAAGCGTTTCAATGAGTTTTCTGCTTTTTAACCTTTCTTCCTTGTTAAAAGAATAAGTTTTTATGGCAAGTCTGATTTATCATCCCAATAGCGATACATTCTGTTCTATCAAGAACCAGCCTTAAAGCCTGCAAGCACGGAGGCTATGCAGTTACGCAGCGGTTCTCTTATTTCAGCTTCCGCTCGTCAGAAACAGTTAATTTCTTACGGCCTTTCGCTCTGCGGGAAGCTAATACTTTACGGCCGTTAGCAGTTTCCATTCTCTTTCTAAAGCCATGAACGCTCTTTCTGCGTCTGTTATGCGGTTGAAAAGTACGTTTCATTTTAATATTTTGTTTTTACCTGTACTATACTAAACACTATCCCGGATTGCGGAATCCTGTTTTTAAAACGGAAGGCAAAGGTAGGGAAAAATATCAAATAGTAAAGTGTTTTCTAAAAAAATCTGCCCCGGAAGCCGGGGCAGATCTATTCTAAGTAATACTAGTATTGATCTGATTACTTGATACCCAGTTTGGTTTTAACCATTGGAGCCAGGTCATCACCTGCAGGAGATACCAACAGGATACCAGCTGAGCTATCCAGTACGTAAGCGTAGCCTTTTTCTTTTGCTACATCTTCGATCGCTTTACGCGCTTTGTCGTAGATCGGTTTCAGGATCTCAGCACGTTTTGCTTCAATCTTCTGCTGTGCGCTTTCCTGGTAGTCCTGGATATTTTTCTGTGCAGTCTGGATCTCTTTAGTTTTGATCTCCTTGATGTTATCGGTCATTGTTGCCGCACCTTTATCGAATTCAGTCAGTTTCTTCTGGTATTCTTCAATCAGCCCTTTACCATCTTTATCCAGTTCCTCAGCAAACTGCTGCAGTGTTTTCTGTGCAGTCTGCGCTTCCGGCATAGCCTCGATCAGCGCTTGTGCGTTAATATGTCCAACCTTGGACTGAGCCATTGCATTTACGCTGAACAATCCTGAAACTGCCACGAAAGCAATAATTACATACTTCTTCATGATGTTGTCTGTGTTTAAAAAACTTTTGTTACTAAAACTAAGGTTATAAAATGGTTTAAAAGATTTACTCGCCTGTTGTGCCCTTCTTGATACCCAGGGAACGTAATATGTCATCGCTCTTATCCAGTTTAGGATCAGAGAAAATTACAGTAATACCGCCCGACTTATCCAGTACGAAATCATACATTCTTGAAGCAGCCAGTTTTTGTACTGCATTGTAGACTTTATCCTGAATGGGTTTCACCAGTTCCTCCCTTTTCTTGAAAAGATCTCCTTCATATCCGAACCGCTTTTTCTGCAGGTCCTTTGCTTCCTTCTCCTTCGCTACTATTTCTTCTTCACGTTTGTGCTTCAGCTCTTCTGTCAGCATCACCTGTTCCGCCTGGTAAGACTTGTACATCTTATCTACTTCCAGGAATTTCGCATCTATTTCCTTCTGCCATTGTTCTGCTACTGCATCCAGTTTAGTCTGGGCTTCCTTGTAGTCAGGCACATTGTCCAGAATGTATTTCGTATCTATTACACAGTAACGCTGTGCAAAAGCCGTGATTGTGCTACTTAACAGAACGGCGGCTATGAGGGATATTTTTTTCATATGTCTCTTTTTCAAATTACCTGCCAATTTGGAACCAATGTTCGAATTTGCAATATATAATTTAAAATTTATTCAACGCACTATTCCGTCTACTACTTTATGTCCATATCTCTGCACCTCTCATCCTTCTCTTACATATTGACTACCAATCGTTCATTCCCGACATAATAGTGATCCCGACTGATCAGGCATCTATTATTCCGGTTCGAAGCCGAGCATAAAGGTGAACTTGGCTGCATCTTTCAGGCCAGCACCAGACTTGATACGGTCGAAACCGATACCGTAGTCAAATCCAAGCAAACCAAACATCGGCAGGTAGAAACGCATACCCAGACCGGCAGAACGACGTAACCTGAACGGATTGTAATCTTTCACATCCCTGTAACCGTTTGCTGCTTCCAGGAAGGCCAGACCGAAGATCGTAGAGCTTGGGTTCAGGCTGAATGGATAACGCAACTCCATCACATACTTGTTGAAAACAGTGAAGCCTTCGTAACCGCTTGGCTGACCATTTTCCTGGTTCTGTTTCGGATCGGATGTATAGTATACCGGATAACCTCTTTGGGAGATGATATCACGATCGTAGATAGCAAAGTTACTCAGACCATCGCCACCCAGCTCGAAACGGCCGAACGGTGATAATGTTGTACGGTTGTTGTAGCGGCCAATGTAACCGAATTTAGCTGCCACCTTCATTACAAATACCTTGTTGTCAGAACCTTTAGGTCTGGTCAATGGTACATACCATTCTGCATTGAAACGGTATTTCTGGTACTCGATGAAGTTAAACTGGTCGCTGATTGCCTCCAGTTTGTAATCCCTTGAAGGATTGAACACAGAGTAAGGAGGTGTGAACTGTCCGGACACCATAAAGTTGGAACCACTGCTCGGATAGATCTGCTGGTTCACAGATGAACGGGCCAGTGTCAGCTTTATGTTGATGTTGTTGGAAGTACCGCTGTTGAAACCAGGGATATTGAAATAGTTATAGTTCTTCAGTTTATACTGCTGATAGTTCAGAGAGTAGATCAGGGTGAAATAGTCATCCGGCCATTTCAGCTGTTTACCCAGTGATACGGATCCACCCAATACTTTAAAGTAAGCATTGTTGGAAAGGGTGCTACCATATATATATGCTGAGTAAGCGTTCGGATTCTGGTAGCTGCTATAGAAGCTCACAGAGAACTGGTTACGCTTTTTACCGCCCAGCCATGGTTCTGTAAAGGAGAAGTTATAAGAGCGGTATGCCTTACCATTGGAAGACACACGTACAGATAATTTCTGACCATCACCACTTGGTAAAGGATCCCATGTTTCTTTCCTGAAGATGTTACGCAGAGAGAAGTTGTTGAACGTTACACCCAGTGTACCGGTCAGACCGATATAACCACCCCAGCCCGCAGAAAGTTCCAGCTGGTCGTTTGCTTTTTCTTCTACTGTATAGTTAATGTCCACAGTACCATCCGCGATGTTAGGCACCGGGTCCATACCAATCTTCTCAGGGTTGAAGAAACCGAGGTTCGCGATCTCCCTGTTGGAACGGATCAGGTCTGTACGGCTGAATTTCTCACCAGGCAGGGTACGCAGCTCACGACGAATTACGTGCTCGTTGGTTTTTTCGTTACCGGCAATACGTACTTCCTTGATGGTAGCCTGCGGACCTTCAGAGATCCTGATCTCGTAGTCGATGGTATCACCATGAATACCGATCTCCACAGGGTCAGCACGGAAGAACAGGTAACCGAAGTCCATATACATACCGCCGATGTCGCCACCTTCGGAAGATAATAAACGTTTCTGCAGCATCTCCTGGTTGTAAACGTCCCCTTTCTTGATACCCAGTACGCGGGTCAGCAGGGAGTCGTTGTAACGGGAGTTACCTTTCCAGGTAATGTTACCGAAGTAGTATTTTTTACCTTCATTGATTTCCATGCTCACGTTCACACCACCATTCCGGGAAGTATAGGTAGTATCTCTTACCAGCACGGCATCACGGTAACCCTGGGTATTATAGTAAGCAATTACTTTCTCTTTGTCTTCTGTATACTTTCCTTCATTGAATTTCGCAGAAGAGAACAGTTTGAAACGGAAATAAGGATCTAACTGATCCAGTGTACGGGAAGGATACAGGAAGCCGAAGGTTTTCCAGTAATTCTCCTGTACATCGCTTGAATCACTCCATACAGGTTCAGAATCGGGATGAAGGGTGAAGCGGGTACGTTCCTTTGTACCTTTCATCTTCTTCTTCACTTTTGAATCTGCGATGTTATTATTACCTACGATGAAGATATCGTTCACCTTTGATTTACCGCCTTTTACCACGGTTATTACCAGGTCAGCAGCGTTTACCTGCGCGGTATCCACTCTTTCGGTAATAGTCACCGCTGCGTTGCGGAAACCTTTATCAGCGTAATGTTTGGAGATGATGCCGATGGCATTCTGCTTCATACTTTCAGTTACAACGGAACCTTTACGCAGGGCGGCTTTTTTGATCAGCTCTTCTGTTTCGGATTTCTTAACGCCTCTGAAGATGAAGTTATTCAGACGGGGACGTTCCTGCAGGTCTATTTCCAGCCAGATCTTTCCGTCTTCTATTTTAGTAACATAAATGGCTACGTTAGCAAACAAACGCTGGCCCCAGAGCGCCTGGATAGCCTTTGCAAACTGGTCGCCACCGGGATAAACGATCTTGTCGCCTACGTTCAGGCCAGAAAGGGACACCAGCAGGGATTTATCCAGGTATTGGGTACCGGAGATGGTGATGTCAGCTATTTCGTATGGCTGTGGTTGCGAATTTCCCAGTGGTAAACTTAATCCCGCCGCCGGTTGCTGGTCAGGAGCAGGAGCAATGGTGTCCTTATTTTGAGCGGACACACGAATGCCGGCACTGCAACATAATACTATGGCCAGTAGGCTCTTAGGAAATAATTTCTTCATTCTGCTGTATTTGTTCGCTTGTTTTGCCAAAGCGCCTTTCTCTGTTCTGATAATTTAGGATGGCTTCGTAAAGATGTTCTTTGCGGAAATCCGGCCAACGGGTGTCCGTAAAATAGAGCTCCGCGTATGCCAGCTGATATAATAAGAAGTTGCTGATCCTGCATTCTCCGCTGGTCCTGATCATTAATTCCGGGTCAGGCAATGCGGCAGTACACAGATATTTCTGCCACATTTCAGGGGTTACCGCCTCCGGAGCAAGTTTTCCGTCTTTTACATCCTGCGCAATATTTTTTGCAGCATTCACTATCTCCCAACGGGCACTGTAGCTAAGCGCCATGACAAGGTTCAACCCTGTATTCTGGGCTGTCATCGTCATTGCCTCCTCCATTTCCGTTTTGCAGTTGCCCGGCAGCATGTTCATGTCCCCGATCACATGCAGCCTGATATTATTCTTCATGAGGGTAGCTACCTCACTGCGAATGGTATTTACGAGTAATTCCATGATCCCGTTCACTTCGTAAACGGGTCGGTCCCAGTTCTCTGTAGAAAAAGCATACAAGGTAAGATACCCGATACCTAATTCAGCACAGGCCTCGGTAATGTTACGCACACTTTCGACGCCCTCATGGTGTCCGAAAAGCCTGTCCTGGCCACGCTCTTTCGCCCAGCGGCCATTTCCATCCATAATGATGGCAATATGTCGTGGTAACCGTTGCAAGTCTAATTTATCCTTCAAACTCATGAGTATCTCCGGCGGATTATATATCGATACAGATTTTTAGTAAAGTTTGCAAAGATACAAAAATAGAATTATGCCTTTCCCGGCCAAGGGGGATGGGGGGTTTTAACGTAGTTTTAACAGCGAAATCCTTTACTGATCGCAGTTTGACGCCAAAAACCTGTTATAGAAATTTCACAAAATAGGCAAATTGCCCTTATTGAACGGCAAACAGGCTGTCCATGACTGCGAAACTAGAATTTACATCTGTAAGAGGTGAATAAAACAGCGATAGTTAACTCTGCGGTAACAAACTGGTCCCTATCACGGCTGTTTCCCCGTTGACGTCCTGCTATCCCGATACGGTCGCCGGTAGCATAAGAACGGTCCTGCAACAGGTAAGCCGCCGTATTATGTCCCTGAGCGTCAGGCGGAAAGACGGCCGTACCGGCATAAGTGGTGCTCACATCATCCAGGTAGTCCGTCTGTGTAAACCGGTACAGAACTTCCAGTCCCAGGTTCACCTTGCGGGACAGGTTGTACTTAAAACCGCCTCCCAGCGTAAATGCAAAAGAAGTCAGGCTGTAAGGTTTCCTGTCAGGATACATGGCGCTTCCCTGCCCTTCCGTACGAAGCGGTTGCAGGTGGTATTTCCGGCCATTCAGATAAGCATAAGGGTTAAAGTAGAAGATCGACCCTCCGCCGGTAAAATAAGGAGTAAAACGATAATATTGAGAGCCCGGTTCAAACCGGAAGAAGTTGAAATCACCCTGTACACCCAACTCATAAAGATTGGTATTAAAACTCAGGTTCCTTCTGCGCTGGAAATCGTTGTTATTGTAAATATCAGAATATCCCAGTTGCATGAAACGACCGTGGACCCTCACACCCACGTAGTCATTCATGTACTTCCGGTAATAGATCCCAATAGAAGGCTTGGGAGCATTCAGGGCGCCTCTCGTATTGAGATCGCCAAAATAATGAGCCGCGCCTACTGAAAAACCCAGTTCACCGGTATATGTCAGCTCATTCTGCGCAAAGGCAGGCGTCAGAAACAGGGATATCACTGCTACGAGGCCGGACTTTAAGAAACACTTGAAAAAAAGGTAAGGTTTGCCCATAGATCGGTACTGCTTAACGCGACGATAATTCCTTAAACGCGATTATCCCTGCTTTTGGTATTAAATAAATCAAACAAATGTAATGAAAAAACTTAATGTGCTAATTAACAGCCATCTAATATATGATCATTTTGATCTATTCCTCGTATCGATGCCCCAGAGTAACTTGTTCCGCAAGGTATGTAGAAAATTGTTATCATCAAGACGTAAGAGGCTGATTTTGAAATCTTCTTTCTTAATTGCCAGCTGCACCGTGTTGTCAATAGTTTCCATCCTGGAGTCCAGGGTACACAGGAACTGATCGCTGCGGCCCTCCACTTCGAACGAGATCACATGATTGTCGGGCACGATGATAGGCCTTACATTGAGGTTATGGGGCGCCACAGGCGTAATCACAAAACTGCCTGCATCCGGGAATACCACTGGTCCGCCGCAACTGAGCGAATACCCGGTGGAGCCGGTAGGAGTAGCTACTATCAGACCATCTGCCCAATATGTGTTCAGGAATTCTCCGTTCAGGTAAGTATGGATCTTCACCATGTTGGAAGTATCCTTCTTGTGGATGGTAAAGTCATTGAGCGCATAAGGCACTTCTCCGAAAAGCCCTACATTGGAGTCCAGGTGCAGCAAAGTACGTTTATCCACTACATAGGTGCGTTGCTTCAATGTCTGCACCACGGCATTGATCGCATCCTTCCCGATGCTGGCCAGAAATCCCAGCCTTCCGAAATTGATACCCAGCACCGGTACATTCGTATCCCGCACATAACATACGGTATCCAGCAGGGTACCGTCGCCTCCAAGGCTGACCAGGATATCTGCCTGTCCGTGCAGGTCCGCTGCACAACAAAATGTAGCAGGCGGTTTGCTGTACCGGATGTGTGGTTGCAGCGCTTCGCAGAAAGGTTGATAAATGACGGCTTCCATTTCCTCCCGTGCTAATTCATCCAGCAATAACTGGATGATGGGCAGGTCTTCTGGTACAAATCCTCGGCTGTAAATAGCAATTTGCATAATCGTTCTCAATAGCGCTGCAGGTAAAGCAGCTATTACATGTCCAGTTTAGTGTGTAAAAATAACCCTTTTTGCCCTAACTGATTTATACTGTACTCTACACGAAGACAGGCATCATAAAAAGAAGCAATGTCCAGCCCCAGTCCCCCGGTATATAAAAAGCGGTTGTTCAGCATGCCGTACCCGTACTGTTTACTGTAGGAATAACCGGCATCCGTATACACTTTCAGCATGACACGAAAGGGCACTGAGCTGAATTTGGCAGGTACCAGCGGCAGATGCACATTAAAGTTCATCACCTCTCTTTTCATGGTAGACCTGACTATAAAAAAGCTGGTGCCATCTACCACAAAGTACTCCAATCCCCTGAGATAATCCTCCTGGTATCCCATTGCCCGTTGATTCAGGTAGGGCTGATCAGCAGGCAGCTTCGCCTGTGCGCGCAATCCCACTACGCCGTATGTCTTATGAAAAAGTGGCCAGTAGCGGGCTACTCTCAGCCTTAATCTTACATGATCGATATCGTTCAGCGGACCTATTCCCATTTTCTCCACTTCCGCCAGCAACAATATCCCTTTCAACGGATAGGTCCAGCTGTCTGCCTTTGAATATCTCAGTCTGTATATGAGATTGAGATATCTTATCTCCCTGCGTCCGTTACCCAGATAGTCAGGATGCAGGATGGCAACAGAGTCGCCTATCTTTTCTGCCGTATAGGTCAGGAATACCTGGTGGCGGGTATTGATCGCTTTGCGGTAGCTATAGCTTAACCCAGCTGTATAGACCTGTCTCAGGAATTCATCCTTCCGGAAAAAGTGCTGCTTATTCCCTGCTGTGCTGTCATTGATTTCACGATTACGACTATAGGAAAAGATGAGCCCCATACCATGCCGGAAAGACTTGTCTAAGTAGGGCAGGTCATAGTTCAGTGATACACGCTGTGTATATCCTATCTGGAATTCTGCACGCACATCATCATTACGGCCGGTCAGATTGCTCTGGTACAGACTGACGCCCACGTTCACCCGGTTCAGGCTGCGCTTCTGCTCTACCCACCACTGGTTGAAATTCCTGTCTGCCAGTTCAAAAATAGGAATCGGAAAAGTGTACCACCGCTCTGATACGGTGACCACGAGATCCGCATAATCGCCTTCCCAGTTCATTACGTTTACATGCACCGTCAGGAAAAGGGAGGTATTTATCAGTTGTTTCCGTTTGACCTCAAGTGCTGTGGATAAGTTCCGGAGATAGATCGTATCGCCCGGCGCGAGGCCCGATTCCCGCAGGATGACATTGGTACGGGTTTTCTTATTTCCTTTCACCGTCACCTGACGGATCACCAGGTAGGCATTTTCCGGCGAACTGATGACAGTTGCGGATTCCTGCGCCACACAGTAGTGTGTTATAGTCAGGCATAGGACAAATAATACCCAATAGCGGATAGGCTTCATTGAGAACAGCAGAACAGTTGTTGGTTACGGGAAGTTAAAGTAGTGGTAATATGCGACAGATCAAAACAGGGAAGATGAAGATTCCGTCAATTATTACATGCTGATATAATTCATCAGCAGGTCATAGTTCTTTTTCAGCAGGTCTTCTTCCTGCTCTTCCGTAATGGTATATTTAATATTGTAGTTGAAACGTTCGAAAGTAGCCAGCAATCCATGCAGTTCCTGACGGTTTGTTTTCAGGAGCACTTCCAGCCGGCCGGAAGCAGGATTGGTAATGGTGCTCACGCTCAGCAGTGTTACATCATTTGATTCTGCGATACGGGCTATTTCACTGAGGCTGTAATCACGCGGATCAAGGTCCAGCGCCAGTATACCTCCATGTTCCTTCACACCGTTGTATTGTGCCAGCGCAGACAGCAGGCTGTCTTTGGTGAGCACGCCGATATATTCTTTTTCCTGGCTGATAACAGGCAGTACGGCAAGTTTCATTTCATGGAAGAGACGTATGGCTTCAAAGAAATGTGCATTCTCTGCAATAGCCGGTTTAGGGCCGTTGTATTCCATATTCTCCAGCGCTACTTCCGGATCTTCCAGGTCCAGTATGTCATCTTCCTCTACCAGCGCCAGGTACTTGTTTTCCAATACCAGCGGCAGTTGCGTCAGATGATATTCATTCATCAGGCGCAGTGCCCTAGATCCCGGATCCAGTGGATGCAGAATAGGAACAACCGTTGATATCAGATCTCTTGCCAGCATTGTGTATTAGACTATTATGATACAATAATAAGAAAAGAATCGCGAACAGTGCTTTTACGCGAAAGAATTATGATAAGCGGGTACACTGTTTATATATACGAAACGCCGGTTTATTATGGTTTGTTACATGAGATACCGGGAATCTTTTTCTTCAAACAGAGAGGCTGCCTCCTTTTGGAAACAGCCTCTCGTAAAATCTTTATTCGCCAAGGTTTATAGCATCAGTTTTACAGTTGTCCGGTTTATTGATCTTTCAACTTGTCAAGAAAAGGATGCAGGATTTTGTTGAATTCTTCCGGCCGCTCCATCATTGGTGCGTGACCGCATTTATCGATGAAATGCAGTTCTGAGTTAGGTATGAGCTTTTTGAACTCCTCGCCTACCATTGGTGGCGTTACAGTATCGTTCAGTCCCCAAACGAGCAGTGTAGGTATTTTAATCTCACGCAGTTCTTCGCCCAGGTTGTGGCGGATAGCAGATTTTGCCAGGGTGATGATCTTGATCACCTTGAGGCGGTTAGTAGTGATATCGAACACTTCGTCTACCAGTTCTTTGGTAGCCATAGCAGGATCATAGAAAGTCAGCTCCGTTTTCTTACGGATGTATTCATAATCTCC
The DNA here is from genome assembly GCF_900102545.1 of Chitinophaga filiformis. GTDB lineage: Bacteria > Bacteroidota > Bacteroidia > Chitinophagales > Chitinophagaceae > Chitinophaga > Chitinophaga filiformis. Next base: position 430,705 of record NZ_FNBN01000004.1, read on the forward strand.
GCGCTTAGGATAAGTTTCTCCCATACCGTTTTCAAACAAACCGGAACTACCTGTGAGTATCAATGATTTAACAGGCGCTTCAGGATGTTTGAGCAGGTATACGAGTCCCACGTGTCCTCCGAGAGAGTTACCCAGAAGGTGCACGTTGGTGTATCCCATCGTCTCAATAAACTTGTGAACGTATTTTGCCAGTCCTGCTACAGACGTATCCAGAATATTCAGATCAAACAGAGGTAAAATCGGAACCACCACTCTATTATAGTGACGGAAATGATCAATCAAACCAGAGAAGTTGCTCATCGCACCGAATAAACCATGCAGCAGTACTAATGGCTCTCCCTCCCCTTCCTCAATGAATTTAAACTTTCCCTGTGTTTTAATTTCGTAAACCATTGCCAAAGCTTGAAAGTCAATTTTGCGCTAAAATAATTCTTTTTATTAATTCAAATAATCTTTGAAGCGAGCTAAGTAGATTGTATTTCTTTCGCTGCGTTGTCAAAAAATGACTGTAGATTTTCAAACATATCCTTAAAAACAGGAACGATTTTACCCCACAAATTCATCATCACCGGTCCCAGATGTTCTATGTAGGGATAGACTACCGATTGCATCTTGAGTTCCGGGCTTAACCAGTACAGTTGATTGGCAATCCATAAAAGGATGCTGTATACGATGATAAAGATAGCACTATATAATATAATTCCACCTAATTTGTTTAACCAGCCCAGCATTGCCGCTTCCACCATCTTCTGGATAAGGGTAGCCCCGAACCTGACAGCGAACACTACTCCTACAAAAAGTGCAATAAAGGATAAAACCGGTAACCAACGGGTATGCATCCCCCAATGTTCCTGTGCATACAGGGCAGTCACTGTGGATAGTTTCAACGCAACTGCAAGTCCCAGGGTGACCGCAATAAAAGAGAAAACGGCTACGATAAGCCCCCGGCTGTATCCTTTATATATGGCTATTACCATCAGGATGGCGAAAACTATATCTATGCCCATGATTTCAATAGGATAAAAAGGGAGATACCGGATAACCGGCCAATACGCGTCTGGTCAGTCATCCGGTACCTGGTTATTTAGCCAACAGTTCTTTTACCAGTGTGGAAATAGCCTTTCCATCGGCCTTTCCGGCCAGTTGTTTGGAGGCTACGCCCATTACCTTACCCATATCGGCAGGTGAACTGGCGCCTGTTGCGGCGATTATTTCAGTAATAGCAGTTCTCAGTTCCGCTTCATCCATCTGTTTTGGCAGGTATTTTTCAATCACTGCCAGCTCCTCTTCTTCTTTTACGGCGAGGTCTTCACGGTTCTGTTTACGGAATATCTCCAGGGAGTCTTTCCTTTGTTTAGCCAGCTTCTGCAGGAGTTTTGTTTCGTCATCCTGAGTCAGCTCTGCTCCACCACCTTCTGCTGTTTTGGCCAGCAATATTGCAGCTTTGATAGCGCGCAGGGCACGCAGTTCAGCTTCACTTTTTGCCAGCATCGCTGCCTTGATGGCGGCGTTAACATTTAATTCTAATGACATATGTGGTTGTTTTAAGGTTATGGCTTATTGTTCCGCCTTCTGCTTTTCTTCGAATTTCTTATAGAAATCTTTGGCAAAAGCACGGAGATCATCCGCCTGGTCCTTGTATGGCGTTGCACGCTGATAAGTATCAGCCATGGTCATTAATGTCTGGAAAAAGAAATCAGCCATTTCATCCACCATCATTTGTTTTGTCCATAAGTCTATACGCAGCGCGGTTTTGTCTCCACCATCCCAAAAGGCGATCATCATTGCCTTTGCCTGCTGGAAACGGTCTGACTCAGAGCTGTCAGTTGCCCTCCATTCTATATTTTCAGGTATCCTGTCATTGTCCAGGCCCACCTGAATCTGTATGGTAGATGTCTTTCCCATGATATTAGTTGTTCCCAAATTTTAAGAACCGCAAATTTAGTATTAATTGGCTAATCTATAATCAGTGCGTCAAATGCCGCTGTCCCGCCTGCCTTCTTTATTTTACCCAGCAGTCGGCTTCTCAGTTCCTCATCTTTATACAGCAGGCACATTTTATCTGCCAGGTCTTCCAGGTTTTCCGGGTCGGTATATAGAACCGCATCTCCGCCCGCTTCCCTTGCTGCTGCGCCTTCCATGGCAATAACCGGCACTTCACACTGCATAGCAGCATATACCGGCATCGCTACTCCTGCAAAACGTGTTGGATACACCAGGGCATAAGCGCCTGCCACTATTCCCGCCAGGCTGGCCTGATCGGCATCCGGTATTAACACCACATCATTCCGGTATTTATAGGAGGGTAATGAACCTGTGATTTCCGCACCAGCGGCTGTTTCTGATCCTACCAGTAACAATTTCATATTCGAATGCAACCTGCGCTTCAATGCAGAAAATGCCTTGAGCAGGGGCATCAGGTTATTTTTCGGGTGGATACTACCTACCGCCACGAAATACTCCACGCTGCCGGCATAAGTGCTCTTCACGTCCTCCCTATCCTCCCATTGCAGCGGCTGATAACTGCTGTCAATAGCAGGCAGCAATACACGCAGTTTAGCGGCGGCATCAGGAGCATACTGCAATATATCCTGTTCCAGCGTATGCGACAGCACAATCACCTTTTTTGCCTGCCGGATATACCTGACCAGGTTCTTTTTCAGAAAGCGTTGTCTGGAAACCGGTATACCGGCTACTCCATGCAGAAAGCCCATGTCGCTGATCACCAGGTGCGCCGGTACCTTACTACGTAAAGGTATTTTCCCGTCCATGCCCAGGAAAAGATCTAACTGTTGTTTCTTAATAGCGCTGACCAGCTTCCATTCCAGCCACAGGTACTGCTGCCAGCTGCGATGCCCCGCAAGCGGGACCACCACAGTTGTCACATTCTCCGGCCACTGTAAAGCTGCCGGCGGAGCCTGATCAAAAAAGAAAATGAACTGGTGTTCCGGGTGTGACCGGCATAGTCCCGACAGTAGATCCCTGATGATATTACCTGTATCCGCAGGGGTATCCTGCAACACACAGGAGGCATTCACTCCTATACGCATAGTTTAGCTGCTTAATCTGCAGGTGCAAAGCTATGCAGAAATAAGAATTACGGAGGATGATTTAGGAAAATGCAAAGTTAAAATACTATTAAGAAAGCCTGGTTTCAGTTGTGTTGCTTGTTCGTCGCTTGTTCGTCGCTAGTTCGTTGCTTCTTCGCTGCTTGTTCTCTCTTAATCCCAATAAAAAAGCCAAACCCTTACTGGTAAAGGATCTGGCTCTAAAGTATAATAACAGGTCGTATCACGAAGTGATACTATTTTACCTTTATTCGTCTGATTTATTTGTGATCCAGAAAGTCTTCGTGATCTTGTTATTCTCGTTGCTACCGGAAGTAATGGTGATAGTCACCTTTACTGTACGGACCGGTTCCAGTCCCACCAGGGTAACATTGATAACACTGTCTTTGGAAGGTGCTACCGGGTTCTGAGGGAATACAATACCCCCCGGATCGGTGATAGCGTCCACTTTGATATTTACACCACCCTCAGGCATGACAGAATTGATCTTTACCTGGAAAGTATAGCTGCTACCGGGAGATGCGGTATATTGTCCTTCCGCTACGTTTTCTAAGGTCACCTTCAGGCCTTCCTCTTCAGGCTTAGGCTCAATAGGTCCTTTTTTCTTGCAGGCGGAAAATGTGATTGCTAAGAGGGCTAAGGTTGTAAAAAGATATGATTTCAAAGGCATAGTAAAGATTTATGGATAAGGGTAAAATTAGTCGTTTTTTTAATGCGATCCAAGTGTTTACTGCCGCACATCCATGGCGTCCCGTAGCCCGTTCCCTAACAGATTAAAGGCCAATACCATCACCATAATAGCCAATCCGGGAATTAACGCCAACATCGGGTTGTGGGTGATGATGAAGTTATAGTTCTCCTTGATCATCAGGCCCCAGGAAGGCTGCGGCGGCTGTACACCTACTCCCAGGAAGCTAAGACCCGCTTCGACCACAATAGCGGTGGCAAAATTGCCTGCTGCTACCACCATCACCGGACCCAGAATATTGGGCAGTATATGCCGGCCTATCGTCCGTGCATGACCAAAGCCCAGGGCCCTGGTAGCTTCTATAAAAGGCAGTTCCCGCAATGCCATTACCTGCCCGCGGATAATCCTGGCTACATTTACCCACATGGTCAGTCCTACGGCAATGAATACCTGCCAGAAACCCTTACCCAGTGCCAGCGTAATAGCAAATACCAGCAGTAAGGTAGGCACCGCCCAGATCACATTCACCAGCCACATGATCACTTCATCGGTCACTCCCCGGAAATAACCAGCCACTGCCCCCAATACAATACCAATGGTCAGGGAAATGATCACAGCAATACAACCCACACTCAGACTTACCCTTGTTCCCACCAGCAGGCGGCTCAGAATGTCCCTTCCGAATTTATCCGTTCCCAACCAATAGGTGCGTTCTTTAATCCTGTTACTGACAATCTCCTGCTGCCATTGCTTTAACCTGTTACCAGGCACCATATCCTTTGCAAATAATACCTTCCCCAGGTTATACCGCTCTGTCACTGTTTCCTCCTCATCCATGTATTTCGCTACAACGATGTCGTTGCCGGCAAAACGCCAGCTACGGACAGGGATATAGGTAACCGTATCAGGCTGTCCGTTTATCAGCCTGGAGAAAAAGCCCGTTCGACTTACCTGTCGTTCCGCCTGCATGGCCAGTACATGAATACGGAAGCCTGGTTTTTGGCCGCTGGTCTCCAGCATCATCCTGTTGGCATACGGCGTACCGTCTGGTGCCAGCTGGTAGGCCAATACACTAACTATCACCGCTATCACAATCAACAGCATGCCTGCTACGGCACCTGTATTGCGCCGCAATCTTTTCCAGGCATTACTGCCAAATGATGACCTGCTGTTGCTGTCAGACATATTGCTTATTTGACTTTTCGTCCCTTCCACTGGTAAGAACCAAACTTACCCAGCCAACCTGCTACTACAATGTAAGGAATATGGAAGAACTGTCCGGGAATAAACCTTGATAATAAAGCAGTTTTATCAAAGAAACGCGCGACAGGTACCATAAAATAAAACTCAACCAGGATCTTATAGATCAGCAACCCAACGAACCACATGCGCCATGCCGGCAGGAACAGCGCTGCAATACCTGCCAGCAACATACCCGCGTTCCAGAAATATACCAGCGCCAGTACCCAGGTCAGTCGTTTATCATCGTATTTATCTGCTTTGGAAGACCAGCGTATCCGCTGGTGCATGAATGCCTTAAATGTATCTACCGGCAAGGTACGTACAATCGTCTCCTCACTCTTCATGTATAATACACCGGCCGGATATGCACGATAGATCTTGAACATCAGCAGCATATCATCGCCGGAGGCAATATTATCTATTCCTTTGAAACCTCCTACTTCGTAAAACACCTTACGTTCATACGCCAGGTTAGCACCATTACACATCGTACCTGACTTCAATGCGGCCAATGCACCTGTAATACCCTGCATCGTCATGAAGTCCAGCGACTGCAAAACTTTGAAGAAGTTATGCTCCTGGTAAAAACTAACCGGCGCGGCAATGAATTTAGGCTGATAGGTTTCATAAAACTGTACCATCCGTGTGATCCATTCAGGTCCCATCACACAATCAGCATCAGTGGTCATGATGATATCGCCGGTAGCGCGTTCCACCGCCATTTCTATCGCCTTCTTTTTATAGGAATTCAGTCGCTGTTCTGCGCTCAGATGTTGACTCAACTGTAACAGCTGCACATTGGATGCAGGAAAATGTCTTACTACATCAGCCGTAGCATCCGTAGAAAAATCATCGATCACAATTACTTCGAATAAATGAGCGGGATAGGTCTGTGCCTTTAATGCCTGTAAAAGAGGAGGCAGATTCGCTTCCTCATCCCTCGCGGGAATGATCACTGTTACCTTTGTATGACCGCTTACAGGTTTCGCAGGTTTGAAAGCGGGCAAACTTTTCCAACCCTGTCCATAACGTAACATTAAATAACCGTAAACAAGACCTAAGCCGAACAGGATCGATAGAATAATATACATAGCCGAGACGATAGTCTGCAGAGCATTATCTGCAGATGATTGTATGTTGTTGTTACTATTTTAAAAACTATGGTTTTTAATCACTTCTGCCGCATCTTCACCAATGAGCTGATGTCCCTTTTCCATTACCACCATTTCGCATGGGAAGGTACCATCCATAAAGCGTACGCCCAACACGGGCGGTATTACGCGGTCATATTTTCCGAACAGCAGTAGTGTCTGTATCTTATACTTTTTCAGCAGCTGTTTACACAGTTTTCTGTCCGGCATCATCTTACCCATACAGGTCCACACAAAATACACCCGTTCCCGCTTTTCCAAAGTGTTCATACTGTTGAAAGTGAACTTGTGCAGTCCTTTACTGATAAAACGCATTCCGCGCCAGGTATGCAGCAATCCGAAGAACAACTGCGGATGGTAAGTGCAGTATTTAAACAGTTTATTGCCGGTACGTGTCTGTGTGGCAAATAGGTGCCAGGAATTATCTTTTAACCCATCCGCTGCCAGCAGGTACAGGCGGTCTATCTTTTCTGCCAGCAGTTGCACAGCGCATAAAGCTACCCTCCCTCCCATACTATACCCCATCAGGGAAAAAGTAGAAAAGCCATACTGTTCCAGAATGAGTAATATTACTGCTTTCAGATCATCCATCTCAAATGCCCGCTCTTCGTTCCACTCTGTCAGTCCGTGCAGGGGCATATCCAGCGCTACAATTGTAAAATGTTGTCCCAGTGTGTAATGCAGCCGGCTAAAGGTATTGGCATTTTCACCAAAACCGTGCAGGCAGATGAGCAATTCCTCTCCTGTTCCATCGCTGACAGCATGGAAAAGGCTTTTCCGATATGGGAAAAAAGAGGAGGACATGACACAAATGTATCAACTTTTGCCGTTTGGCCTAAACTAAGTAAATTACAATAGGACCAAAAAAAATTCAGGATGGATGCCACAGTTGATAACAAACACGCCTTGAAAGGCGTGGAATTCCTCGTCAAAGAAACCCCTGCCAACGAAGTCTTTACACCCGAAGATTTCAACGAAGAGCAACGTATGATCAGAGAAATGGCGGAACAGTTTGTAGCCAAAGAAGTTACTCCGGTATTAGACCGTATTGACAAACTGGAAGAAGGCCTGATGCCCTCCCTGCTGGACAAAGCAGGTGAACTGGGATTGTTGGGCGCTGCTTTTCCGGAAGAATACGGCGGACTGGGGAAAGATTTCGTTACGGCTACCCTGATCAATGAAGCACTCGGCGCCGGCCACTCTTTCTCTGTTGCCATGGCCGCGCATACCGGTATCGGTTCCTTACCTATCCTGTACTTCGGTACAGAAGCGCAGAAACAGAAATATATCCCCTCTCTCGCCAGCGGAGTGATGAAAGGTGCATATGCCCTCACAGAACCCAACTCCGGATCAGATGCACTGAGCGCCAAGACCACAGCGAAGCTGTCGAACGATGGTAAATTCTACCTCCTGAACGGCCAGAAATGCTGGATCACCAATTCCGGTTTTGCGGATGTATTTACTGTATTCGCTAAAATTGACGGCGAACATTTCACAGCATTCATCGTAGATAAAGATACTCCGGGATTCACACTAGGTGCCGAAGAACATAAAATGGGTATCAAAGGATCTTCCACCAGGCAGATCTATTTTCAGGATGCCAAAGTGCCTGTAGAAAACGTACTGGGAGAGATCGGTAAAGGCCATCTTATCGCCTTCAACATCCTCAACATTGGTCGTCTGAAACTGTGTGCGGCCGCTATTGGCGCCGCCAAAGCCGTTACTACCATCACGGTGCAGTACGCCAATACCCGCGAACAATTTAAACAGCCTATCGCCAATTTCGGCGCTATCAAACATAAACTGGGTGAAATGGTGATCCGGAACTGGGTATGTGAATCAGCCCTGTACCGCACCGCCCAACTCATTGACGAGAAAGAAAAAGAACTCGTAGCAGCAGGTAAGCCATTTGCAGAAGCCTTACTGGGCGCTGCAGAGGAATATGCCGTGGAATGCGCTATCCTGAAAGTGAACGGTTCCGAAGCGCTGGACTTTTCTGTGGATGAAGGCGTACAGATACATGGAGGTAACGGTTTCAGTGATGAATATGTCATCTCCAAATCCTACCGCGACAGCCGTATCAACCGCATATTCGAAGGCACCAATGAGATTAACCGTCTGCTGGCCCTCGATATGACACTGAAACGTGCACTGAAAGGCCGCCTGGACCTCATGACGCCTGCCATGAATGTAATGAAAGAGCTGATGAGCATTCCTGAATTCGGCAATGACGATGAAACACCTTTCGGCACGGAGAAAAAAGCGATCGCTAACTTCAAGAAAGCCATTCTGCTGGTAGCAGGAGGTGCTGTGCAGAAACTGATGCAGGACCTGCAGAATGAGCAGGAAATCCTGATGAACATCGCTGATATGGCCATCGAGACATTCACCGCAGAAAGTGCGCTCCTGCGTCTGTTGAAAAGAGTAGAACTGGAAGGCGAAAGCGCCAATGCTATACAGGCAGATATCGTCCGTACTTATATCAACGATACGGCTGACCGTATCAACAAGTACGCGAAAGATGCCATCAATTCATTCGCCAGCGGTGATGAACAACGTATGATGCTACTCGGTATCAAACGCTTCACGAAAACCGTACCTTTTAACACCAGGGATGCACGCAGACGCATCGCTGATAAACTGATCGCAGAAAATAAATACGCCTGGTAAGCTTCACCATCGCAATTTTTCAATATTTTCGAGTGCCATCCGTAAGAGCGGGTGGCATTTTTTTTGTTTACTTTGTCGTGGGACTATGAGGAGATTCGCACTATTAATACTGATACAAACAGCGTATACAGGTCTACAACTGCATGCACAGGCTTTCCTGAAGATGGTACAACCTCTCAGGACAGAGATCAATACCAGCAGCGCCAGACAATACTTTTCCGGCCGCACATGCGAGGGCTGTAAGGTATTGCTGAACAATGACAGCATTTACGTATACCCCAACGGTGTATTTGCGCTGAAGCGTGACCTGAAACCAGGGAAAACGACCATGGTACTTTCTTCTACTGACAGCACAGGGAAATTCGTATCACGCACTTATCATTTCTACTATAATCCGCCACCTCCATTGCGGGTGACGCCTTCTTTCCGTATCGACTATGTAACAATATCGCCTAAATCAAACGCTACCCTTTCGGCAGGCGATACCTTACGGGTACGTATGAAGGGTTATCCCGGCGGACAGGCCAGCTGGTTTAACGGCACGCCTATTCCGGAATTGCCTGCTGCACAGACAAGCGGGATTGCCGGCTTTTACAGCGGTTATTATGTGCTGACAGAGGCAGACTCCCTGCTGGATGGCAAGATCAATGTGTTCCTAAAGTATAAAGGACAGTCAGCAGTACTGCCCGGCACATTCCGCTATACCTTTCAGCGCAACTCACAGCTGACAGCCCGCACCATAGATGATCAGACCTACCTGACTATCTCTCCCGACGGGGACAGGTTAGGACCTGAAAAAATGGGCTACCTGGATGGAGACGTGCTACTGCATGTAAGCGGCAGGGAAGGTAGTCACTACCGGGTAAAGCTCAGCGCCAACCAGTTTGCCTATATTCCTGAAAGCCTGGTGGATACAATGACCGTAACAGAACCGGCGCCTCAGAGTATCGTAAACGAGGCACGGGTATGGAGTGATAAACAATTCGACTATATCTCCATTGGCCTGGCCGACAAACTGCCTTATCTCTCCACCCAGGAAGTCAATCCAGGTAAGCTCATCGTCGACATCCATGGTGCTATGTCAGAACCTGGCTTTCTGCCGGAAACACAGAGTACGGGAGAGATCAGCCGGATAGACTGGCAACAGGTAAGCCCCGACGTATTCCGTATAGCAGTTTCACTAGCGCATAACCAGCCCTGGGGCTACAAGTTATTTTATACAGACAGCAACCGGCTGACCATCCGGATCAAACACCAGCCGCCCAGTTTGCAGCTGAAAGACCTGACTATTGCAGTCGATGCCGGTCATGGGGGAGGCAATATCGGCACTGCCGGCGCTATGGGTGTAGCTGAAAAACAGCTGACCCTGATTATGGCCATGCTGGTAAAGGTAGCCCTGGAGAAAGAGGGCGCCCATGTCATCACCACAAGGGTAAGCGATGTATTTGTGGACAACCAGGCACGTTTGTACAATTACCGCCAGCTGGCGCCTGACTTACTGCTGAGCATTCACATGAACTCTTCCATAAATCCGGTGGATGTGAAAGGCACCGCCAACTACTACAAATACCCCTTCTGTGAACCACTGAACCGGCATATCCACAACCGGCTCCTGGAAACGGGGCTGGCAGACTTTAAGAATAATCCCAACTTTAACTTCATCCTGAACATGCCTACAGAGATGCCTACCGCCCTCATAGAAACGCTTTTTCTCAGTTACCCGGAAGATGAGATCCGGATACTGGACGAAGACTTCCGGTTGGTGCTGGCAGACAAGATCGTGCAGGGTATCAAAGACTTCCTGCAGGAAGCGGGAAAATAAGGAAGGCAATTTTTCCCTTTTGAGTAAAAACTTTTCCGGATGCGACATTACAAGTACCGTTGACTACGTCAATTTTGCGCCTGATTTTAACTACACAACATATGATGAAGTTTACGGGCAAATATTTGAGAACAGCCTTACTATTTTTTGTCGTTCTGCTTTCTTGTTTCACCGCAGCCCATGCGGCTTCTTTTAATGAAGACAACAACGGTATTATAAAGGGGAAGGTAATGACTTCAGACGGGAAACCGGCTGCAGACGTACCAGTGATCCTTCAGGGAACTACCCATGCCACTACTACAGACGGGGCAGGTAGCTTCGCTTTTCGTGGTGTTCCGGCAGGTAATTACCAGATCATCATTTCACAACCCGGCTTCGCCAATATCATAAAAGACGTTACTGTAACTTCCGGACAAACCGTTACCCTGGATTTCCAGCTGGACATCTCCCGGAAGGAACTGAACGAGGTAGTGATCACCGGTACACAGAATAAACTGGTGAAACGCAGCAGTGAGTATGTATCCAAACTGCCACTGGCCAACATCGAAAACCCGCAGATATATACTACCATTACAAAAGACCTGATGGCGAATCAGCTCGTGTATTCTGTCGATGATGCGATGAGGAATGCGCCCGGTATTGCCAGACTGTGGGAATCTACCGGCCGTAGCGGTGATGGTGGCTCTTACTATAGCTCCCGTGGTTTCATTGTACAGAGCCAGTTGCGCAATGGTGTAGCAGGTAATGTGGCTACCAAGATCGATGCTGCCAACCTGGAACGCCTGGAGGTGATCAAAGGCCCTTCTGCTACACTCTTCGGGAGCACACTCACTTCTTATGGTGGTCTGATCAACCGTGTAACTAAAAAGCCTTATGATCACTTCGGTGGAGAGATCACCTATGCCGGCGGTAGCTTTTCCTACAATCGTCTACAGGCAGATATCAACACACCTCTCGATTCCACCGGCAAAGTAGCCTTACGTCTCAATACTGCCTATACTTATGAAAACAGCTGGCAGGACAATGGTTTTAATAAGACCATTGCTTTTGCACCAAGTGTTTCCTATAAAGTAAGTGATAAACTCTCCTTCCAGTTCGATGCTGAATACTATAGCGGAGAAGGTACCGGTAATACCATCTTCTTCTTCCCCTGGGGCCTGAACATGTCCAGGCTGAGTGCACAACGCGCCGATAAGCTGAACATCGACTATAAACGCTCTTTCTTCAATGAAGATCTTATACAGCAATCAAGGAACATGAACTTTTTTGCTACCATGAACTATAAGATCTCCGATCAGTGGGCCTCCCAGACGATCTTTACCAATACCAACAGTTACTCTGATGGTGCAGGTCCTTACTTCTACCTGCTGCCAGGTGATTCTATTTCCCGTAATGACCAGTTCACCGACAACAGTAAAGTAGGTGTTACCGAAATACAGCAGAACTTCAGCGGCGACTTCAGACTCGGTAAAATGAGAAATCGTTTTGTAGGTGGTCTGGACTTCTTCTTCCTGAACGAAGATGAATACTATTCCGGCGGTACTTATGATATCGTTCCTACTCACGGCGTTGTTGCTGACTACAATGGTTTCAACCGCGCCAATATGGACAGGATCTATCAGAATGGCGGTTACACCTTTACATATCCTGTGATCTACAAAGCTTATACTTACAGTGCTTATGCATCTGATGTACTGAACATCACTGATAAACTGGCTGTACAGGCTGCATTACGTATCGATCATTTCGATCGTAAGGGTACTTACGATAATGCTTCTGGTAAAACAGGAAACGATGGTTATACACAGACGGCTTTATCTCCAAAATTTGGCGTTGTTTACCAGATCATCAAAGACAAATTCTCTGTATTCGGTAACTATCAGAACGGCTTCAAAAACGTAGCGGGATACGATTCCAGCAAGGGCAAGGCATTTACGCCTGAACAAGCTAACCAGATTGAAGGTGGTGTAAAAATGGACCTCTTCGATGGCAGACTGACAGGTACATTCAGCTATTACGACATCAAGGTAAAAGATATCGTACGTACAGATCCTGAACATCCTCTCCGCAGTATCCAGGATGGTACACAGCTCAGCAAAGGATTTGAAGCGCAGATCATTGCCAACCCCATCCAGGGACTGAACATCATTGCCGGCTTTGCCTACAATGATTCCAAATATGAAAAGTCATCTTCCGATGTGGAAGGCCGTCGTCCGACTACAGCAGGATCTCCGGTTCTGGCAAATCTATGGTTGAGCTATCACCTGCCTATCAGCGCTACCCGTGGTCTGAACTTCGGCTTCGGTGGTAACTACGCCAGCGAAACCAAAGTAGTGAATTCAGTGTCTACCGGTATTTTCACACTGCCTGAATACACCGTGCTGAATGCAAGCATCTCTTATGATACTAACAAATTCCGTATCGGCGCTAAAGTAGATAACCTGACTGATAAGCATTACTGGATCGGTTATTCTACTATGAATCCTCAGAAGACGAGGAGCATTACCGGAAGCATTGCTTTCAAGTTCTAATACCCTCACTAGGTATATAAGAAAACGCCGTCTCAGCATGTTTGAGGCGGCGTTTTGTTTTATATGGATATTCACGCTGCGACCTATGTTAGTTAACAGGAAGAGCTGTCTCAAGATGCTAGAGATTAGTCCGCTTGTCAACTAACACATTAATTATCAATCGATATAGCTCAAAATCAAAATTTGGCTATTCTCATTTTGTTCAATAAATTTGATTGTTCATGAATCATGAACAAGAACAAAATATGAACAAACCACAGGAATCAGACATACTGAAAGATACTATCTCCAATTTCAGCAAGCTGACAGGAGGAAAGATAAAGCGAAAGCTTTCTCCCAATCCATTGGCAGATGCATACGTTCAAATTACCCTTGGTAATCAGGACTGCGTTTTCCTCGTGGAGGTTAAGAACGAAATTCGTCAGACTCACCTTCCTGCGATTATTCAGCAATTTGGCCGCGATAAAGAAAAGTGGTTGCTGGTAGCGAGATATATTCCAGCCCCCCAGAAAGAACGCCTGAAAGCTTCATCCATCAACTATCTTGAAACAGCGGGTAACTGTTACATCAATGTAGCAGGTATGTTTATTTATATAAACGATAAGGAAGTTACCCCAAGCAGACAAACAGATAGTGGCAAATTATGGAGCGCTACAGGATTAAAATTCCTGTTTGCCATATTGTCTAAAAATATGCTGATAGCGGCACCTTACAGACAAATTGCGCAGGTGGCGGGCATTGCTTTAGGTAATATTGGTCCCTTGTTGGAAGAATTAAAACAAGGTGGTTACATGGAAAGTACAGAAGGCTCCCTACGATTACTTGATAAAGAAAAACTAATCCGCCGTTGGACCGAACTGTTTCATGCAACATTAAGGCCTAAACTCATAAAAGGTACGTTCCGTTTCTTCGACAAACAACAACAAGATAAATGGAAAAGCATTCCGGCTACAGGTTTCTACTGGAGTGGGGAGACAGGAGCAGACCTGCTTACAAACTACCTTGAACCAGAAACATTCACTATATATTCATCCGAGATAACTAATGAATTAATAAAGCAACTAAAATTAATTCCGGATATCGAAGGTAACATAGAAGTACTTGAACAGTATTGGGACGACTCATTGCTAAAAGATCAACATCTTCCCGAAGGTGCTGCACCTCCACTAATTATCTACGCAGAATTAATGGCAGGCACAGATAGCCGTACATGGGAGGCAGCTGAAAAAATCAAAAACAAATATCTGCATGGCAACTGATGTTATTCTCCCTGCAGTACTGGAAGTACTGGCTAGTACTGAGAAAATATTTAAACAATTCGGTATTGATTTTTATCTGGTAGGAGCTTTGGCGAGGGATCTTCATTTATCGGTGAATCCAGCCTTTACACCGCAACGAAAAACAAGGGATGTAGATATTGCAATATTAATTGCAGATGAAAATCATTTCTATGCAGTTAAAGAAGCTATGATAAATAGTGGTGACTTTTCTGCTCATGAGACCGAAACAATAAAACTTATTTACAAACACAGTATCGAAATAGATCTTTTACCCTTTGGAGGTATCGAGAACGAGTTAAGGGAAACGCGTCTACATAAACCCCGGCTGTTTATAATGGATGTACCGGGACTTCAGGAAGCTTATATAGATATTGAAGAAATCCAATTGGAAAACAATATCAAATTAAAAGTATGCTCACTGGAAGCACTCGTTTTACTTAAAATCATTGCCAATGATGATAATCCTTCGCGCACAAAAGATCTCACCGATATTGAACATATTGTCTCTGTTTATTTTGAGCTTAACGCTGACAAAATCTACACTGACCAATTGGAGATCATGGACCTCTATAATACCGATGACAATGACTATTTGAAACTGATAAGTGCACGCGCAATCGGTCGTCATATCGGAGATCTGCTACTCAACTCCGTAGAGCTGTGTAAACGTGTTATTAGTATTCTTCGTAAAAAAACATCCGCGTCCTTTTACCATGCAATTGAAGAGGGTATAATTGATGTTACAGGCGCTTAGTATATTCTATAAGAAAAGAGCCGCCTCAATCAACTTGAGACGGCTCTCCGTTTTATATTTCCCCCCAGTCTATTTCTTCTCCATCTTCCCGGCAATATCCTCCCAGGAATAATAATGAAACACTTTCCCATTACTCATTGCAACAAACAATCCTTTTGAGAATTTACTCCCCAGCGGTACCGCCGTTACATCCGAGCCATCACTTTCGAGAGTAGACACCGGCACTTCAGCAATAAGAACATGTTCATTCGCATGATCGTTCTCACCCTCTCTCCTATACACCATGAAAGAATTATTCTGCTGATTGGACACAAGTATATAACCAGTAGAATCAGTAGAAGGATAAATAGAAATGCCTTCATGATCTGACGCAAATCCTTCCTTCGCAAATAGCGCCAGTTCTTTATTATCCCATTTTGAAGGATCCGCTACATACTTGCGCACGCCTACTGTTTCATCAGAATAATAAACATACCCCAGCTGATTATCCACAGCAATAGATTCTATTTCCTTCTTGCCACTGTAAGCGCCGAACTTGCGGACAAGGCGTCCTTTCACCACACCACCCTCATCAACTAACCGGTATTGCCAGAGGTAACCATCAGCAGGACCATTCTTACGACCTACTATTGCGAAAGTAGCAGCATCTTCCCGACGGGTGTATAAAGCAATGCCCATCGGCGCCCTTTCCTTTTCTCCCAGGAAGACAGGTATACCACCATTATCCAGCGGAGTAAGATCAGGAAGGCGGAACACACGGATGCTGTTTGTTTCACGTTCTGTCAACACAGCAATATCCACCGGTTGGCCGTTCAATTTAAATCCATAAGCGATGTCCACATTATTCGGGCGTTTCAGACCCAATACTTTGTTGACGATCTTCCCTTCCAGGTCAAAGGCATACAATCCGCCTTCACTATTCTTATCTGTACCGATGATCAGGCTTTTTAAGGTATCTGCCTTATTGATCCAGATGGCAGGATCATCGGTATCATGACCTGTTTCCTGTGTAACGATCACAGGTTTCAAACCATCCTGCCTTACCACGGTCTTTGCTGAATTCACCTGACAGGCTCCGAATATCACAAGACCGCTTAAAGGTGCCAATATATTTTTTAACATGTATTTATCCTTTTTTAAACAACAAAGCACTGACGATTACAGATCGAACTTCAGACCGAAGTTATATCTTGGACGATAGTATTCTGCCTGCATAGTTCTTGAAGAAATACCCTGATAATAACGCAGCGGCTGATTAGTCAGGTTATTGGCTTCACCGAATACCCTTAACTGTTTTGTGAGTTTGAAAGATGCATTCAGATCCAGGAAAAATTGTTTGTCATAGAAACGATCGTCGAAATCATCACCACCCAGTTCATCGAGGTAAGACGCGGTATAGTTACCAGACAGTCTTGCAGTGAAGCGATTGCTCTCATAAGAAAGAGATGCGTTGAACATATGCGGTGCTGTTCCCGGTAAAGTTACGTCAGTACGTTTATCGCCATCAGCATTGTAAATACCATCTGCCTTGGATTTGGTGTAAGTATAGTTCAGGTATACGCCGAAACCTTTCAGTACACCAGGCAGGAAATCCAGCTGACGTTGCAGGGCTACTTCAAAGCCGTATACTTTTACATTATCACCGTTACGCGCCTGTTTGTAAGTCCACTCTTCACCTGCAGGGATAGGATTAGTAGCAACATCTTTATAATCTGCTGCAAATTTCTCCATGGTATAAGCGTTATCCCTGAAGGTATAGATAAAGTCGCTGATGCTCTTATAGAAAACACCGCCTGACAGTATACCTACTGATTTGAAATACTGCTCTGCCATCAGGTCGAAGTTCAGTGCACGTGCAGCTTTCAGATCCGGATTACCGGCGCTCAGTTCTGCATCATCAGCAATGCTGCTCACATATGGAGCGATATCGTAATAGTTTGGACGGGCAATAGAAGTAGTAACTGCAGCACGCAGTACCAGGTCATTGTTCACGTTGTATTTGAAAGTAATGCCTGGCAGTACATTGGTGTAACTGTTCTGTACTTTACGTTTTCCTTCCAGCTCTTCTTCTTCCGCTACGATGTTACCCTCATAATCGATATGTGTGTTCTCAATGCGCACACCGGCAATTACTGACAATTGTTTTGTCAGGTCCTGGTCCCAGCGGATATAACCTGCAGTGATCCTTTCCTTTGCATTAAAGTTAACAGCGAGATATTCAGCGGGATTGTCGCTCTTCTCAAATTTGCTGGCATCATCCAGCTGCTGTGCACCCAGGAAAGTATTGATCACGAAAGTACCCGGCGTATATTTCTCACCTGGCTGATAACCTTTCCCACTGATCTTGATATTAGAAATCTCTGAAAGGTTACCGAATTCATTGACAGGTTCATATTCGAAGAAGTTATTCACTCTCTCCTTATCTTTCAAACGCAGTCTTCCACCTACACGCAGACGGCCTTTCTGACCAGGAACCACGCTGAAAGGGAAACGCAGGTTCAGTTTCAAGCCCAGTTCGTTCTCACGGGTGTAGTCGTGATTCTCGGACAGTGATTTGAAACTAAAATCCTGGTCGGTCAGAGAATTGGCTGTCACCAGCGGGAAGCGCGCATCTGACAGATCCAGGCTTACCGGACCATCATCAGCCCTGTATTCAATATAACGCTCATGCGGTCTGTCTTCGCTGGCGGTAGAAAAACTCGCTGCCCAGTCCAGGTCTACTTTACTACCCAGCAGGTGTTCACCACGCAGAGAGTAGTTCTGTACACGCTGGTCTTCCAGTCTGCGGTTCTTGTTACGGCTGTTGTCGATGCCACCTTTGGTTTCGCGGCGTACGGAGCCAACATAACCATTGATTACATCATTGTCGACGTACTCAGGCTCTATGTCAGTAATACGCAGGCGGTAACGGTTCTCTCTATCATCACGCCAGTTGTACATAGCATTTGCGTAGATCGTGTTTTTTGCGTTGATCTTATAATCCAATGCAGCAGATGCACTCCTGCGGATACGCTGTACGTTATATTTACGTACTTCAGACTCGGAAACAAAGATATTTCCGAAGTCATCTTTGCTCCAGGTAGCCTCCATATCATCAGAACCGTAGTCATTGTTATTGTAGGAAGCGCTCAGTACTGCCCCCAGTTTGCTATTAAAGAAACGGTTGCCGAGTACCAGGCCACCTGTGTACAATGCCTTATTACGGATAGGGTTCACACCACCGGAGAGGGTAGCAGAAACACGCGGACCATTAGGAGCGGCGCGTGTTACCAGGTTTACCGATCCACCGATAGCATCTGCGTCCATATCGGGTGTCAGGGTTTTATTCACTTCGATGGTCTGTACCATATCTGAAGGAATAAGGTCCATCTGTACACGACGGTTGTCTCCTTCTGCGGAAGGAATACGGTCGCCGTTCAGGCTTACCGAGTTCAGTTCAGGAGCCAAACCGCGGATAATGATATTACGGGCTTCGCCCTGGTCATTCTGCATGGTGATACCGGGTATACGTTTGATCGCGTCTCCCACGTTTGCATCCGGGAAACGGCCAATCTGGTCGGCCGACACGATATTGGTAATATTAGGATTGTTCCGCTGCTGGTTCAGAGCTTTTGCCTGTCCGCGGAGACGGTCTCCGACTACGAGTACTTCTTTTCCGGCTACCCCGCCGGCTTCCATTTTCAGTTTCAAGTCAGTTGCCTTACCCGCCGTAACGGTCACCTCCTGGCTGAAGGTCTGATAACCGATATAAGTTACCTCCAGGGTATAGGTACCAGCGGGTACACTCAGGAACTCAAACTTACCTTGTTGGTTGGAGACAGTGTAGTGATTACCTGGTTTTAATTTAAGCGTTGCTCCAGGCAGAGATAATTGCTGATTCTTGTCCACAATGTTGCCGGTCACCAGTCCGGGGGCCTGTCCGAAGCCCAGGATGCTTAGACAGGAAAATAATACAGTGAATAACAGTGTTCGCATATTGGTTGAGCGTTAATCTGATTTGTTCAGCAAAGGTGCAATGAGGAGTTCCTGAAGCCAAATTGAGGGGGTATACAAAAAGGATACACCGTTACAGCGAGCGTGAACAACAAGGCAACAAGCGAAACAAATACCACACAACTAAATGGTTATCAATATCAATAAGCGTAACAGAATGTCAGTTAAGAAAATATTACTGCAACATTAAGGGAATGTTAAGCCCGAACCGTTTGCCGTTTCAGGTAACACAAAGCGGGCTGTACCTGTTTGGCGGTAACCGCTGATCAGCTTTGTCAAGCGTATCGGCTTGGGGAATATTATTGGGCGGTATCAAGCGTGTGCCAAACAGCTAAGGCCCTTTTTTGTGTTCCTGAAACGCTTACGGTTCTGATCTCCCAATGATTGGCAAGGGTTTCTTTTGTTATGGCAATTTTTATTGCCCCTTTTATTAAACTGAAGTGATTCTAACGTTCTATAACCCAATATTTTAATCCATGACTTAGTCAAGCTCATAGTTGACATAGTCATTTTATATAATATATCTATCAGAATATCAAGAGCTAGCACTAATAATGATTAGCTATAAGCTCTGAATGAAGGCAGTCAGACTTTCTCCCTGTTGAAGATTGAGTTTCTTCCGAAGCCGATACCGCACTACCCGCAAACTATCCTGGGAGATTCCCAGCAAGGTGGCTATGTCCTGCGATTCCATATTCATCTTCAGGAGGGCCACCACCCGGAGGTCGTTGGAGGTAAGGGTGTCACAGTATTTTTTGAGGTTGTCGAAGAATGTCTGGTGTACCTGTTCGAAGATATTCCGGAAGTCGACCCAGTATTGGTCATGGTTGAAACTATAATTGATCTGACCCAGCAACTGCTTCAGCTGTTTCTTCTGGTCACGTTTGTCGTCCTTTACCATTTCATCCAGGCGGAGACGCAGTTCTTCCAATAGCTGGTTTTTCTGTATTAGGTGGAGAGTATGGGTAGTCAGTTCGCGGGAACGGACCTCTAATTCCTCCTTTAGCTTTCCCTCCTGCAAGTGTTTATTCTGCAAGGCCGCCTCCATCAGTTCTTTCTCCGTCTCGAATATCTGGCGGTGCTGCTGCCGGAGGATCTGCTCATTACGCAGCTTCAGGCGCTGGCGACTGATGATCAGGACACTCATGGCCACCAATAAGAGAATGACAACAATGATAGCGGCAGTAATGATCCGGTTCGTCCTACGGGCATTCTGCAACCGCTCTATCTCGTTGTTCTTCTTTTCAATATCGTAGACGGTTTGTAATAAGGCCACTTGTTTGGCATTCTCGTCGGAATATGTTCCCAACAGGTATTGCCGGCTCATCTCCAGGTAATAGAAGGCGCTATCATTGTTTCCGGCCAGGTGATGGGCTTTGGCCAGATCACGGTAGGCGCCGCTTAGCTGCCGCTGTTCACGGAGCTCCAGTGCCAGTAGCAGGGCCCTACGGGTTTGAAATAAGGCTTCAGGGTATTGACCGGTTTTACGGTACACATCGCCCAGGTTGTTCAGGATTTCAATCCGGTTGAGCTTCTCTCCTCCCTGGATACTCAGATCCAGTGCCCGGTTGAAATAATAAGATGCTGAATCGTACCGGGCGAGGTCTTCATAAATGCTACCAATGTTCTCATAGATCTTAGACATACCCGGTTTATCATCAGCAGAGAGATAAGCGGCCAATGCCCGGCGCTGGTAAGCGAAGGCACTATCGTATCGCTGTTGTTTTTCATAGAGGTGGCCGATCTTGCCATACGTCAGTGCTATGCCCGTCTTGTCGCTCAGCTGCCGGAAGATGGCGAGCGCTTCTTCATATTGTTGACGGGATAGTTCGGGCTGTTTGTTATAATAATATAACATCCCGATGTCATTCAAATTAGCGGCTAGTTGCGGCTGTGCGCCTTCTTTACGGAAAATGTCACCGGCCTGGAGATGATAGTCCAGGGCCTGGGGGAAATGTCCCAGGTGCAAACAGATCTGTCCCATCTGAGCAAGACAGCTGGCAGCCGCCAGTGGCTCTTTCTTCTCCACAGCCCGGTTGTAGGCATCTTTCAACTCCAGGAAAGTAGAATCCGGCTTTACCTGTCTATAATCATCCTGATCAGGCAGTTGTAGCTTAGAGAGCTTGTCGTTTTGCGCGAACAGACCGCCAGACAGCAGCCCACTAAATAACAGCAGTAAAAGGGAACGCATCACCAACATAATCAGCAAGTAAAGCGCAAAGGAAAGGGTTTAATATTATCTTATTGTTAAGCGAGAGTCTGCAATTCCACTTACCCGGCAGGCTCCACGCACCAATGCGGCCCCGCGATTCTTATCACTTCTGGTTATGAGCAATAACCTTTGGTTATTCCAGACCACATAACTCATTAATATACAATCAGTATACAATTTAACAGTTTCTATACCCCGAGCCATAGTCTACCGAACAAGTAGATTGATTTATATTTGGGAATCGTTTCATAGCTTTAAGGTGTGTAAACAAACAATAAAATGGCAGACGAGATACAAGCTTTTAATGATTACCGGGCCAAAATGAACGAGGTAATCCTGGGTAAACAGAATAAAGTCATTAACCGTTTATTTAATCTGGATACAAACACCTATGCTGAAGGCGCATTAAGTACCAAAGTAAAGGAAATGCTGGGATTGGTTTCGTCCATGGTACTGCGTTGCGACGACTGTATCAAATATCACCTGGGAAAATGCCACGAACAGGGCATCACCACGGAAGAAATGTATGAGATCTTCGCTGTAGCCAACATTGTTGGTGGTACTATAGTGATCCCGCATACCAGGAGAGCAGCCGAATACTGGGAGGCTTTATTACAACAGGAACAGGCATAAAGGGAATAGTTAAAAGTATTCCTTATTGCGTAAACCGCAGAGGACAAACAATTCGTAACTTTGCCAACCGTTTTTCACTTTTTCTTTAAAACATTCAGATGTCAACAGCTACTATAGCTCCGCAGGCGTTAACGGCGAAGGATTTTGCAACGGACCAGGAAGTACGCTGGTGCCCGGGTTGCGGAGATTATTCGATCTTAAAACAGGTACAGACTATCATGCCCGGACTGGGCATTCCAAAGGAAAATATCGTGATCGTATCCGGTATCGGCTGCTCTTCGCGTTTTCCTTACTATATGAACACATACGGTATGCACTCGATCCACGGTCGTGCTACCGCTATCGCTTCCGGCTTAAAAGCCGTACGTCCTGAACTCAGCGTTTGGGTAGTAACGGGCGATGGTGACGGTCTCTCCATTGGTGGTAACCATACCATCCACCTGCTGCGCCGTAACTTCGACATCAACGTCATGCTGTTCAATAACCAGATCTATGGTTTGACGAAAGGCCAGTACTCTCCTACTTCAGAAGAGAACAAAGTGACCAAGTCCACTCCTTTCGGCAGCATCGACCATCCTTTTAATCCGCTGGCGCTGGCATTAGGAGCAGATGCTACCTTCATTGCCCGCAGTATGGACCGCGATCCTAAACACCTGCAGGAACTGCTGAAACGCAGCCATGCACATAAAGGCGCTTCCTTCCTGGAGATATACCAGAACTGTAACATCTTCAACGATGGTGCATTCGAGATCTTTACCGAGAAGGGCAGCAAAATGGAAGAAACCCTGTTCCTGGAACAAGGTCAGCCATTGATATTCGGCGCTCAGAAGAATAAAGGTATCCGCCTGGATGGCTTAAGGCCGGTAGTAGTGGAACTGGGTGGAGAATACAGTGCTAATGACCTCTGGATCCATGACGAGAAAGACTTCTATAAAGCACAGCTGCTGACCCGTATGTTCGACGATCCTCGCATTGAAGGTCACCTGCCTCGTCCTTTCGGCGTATTCTATCAGGCCTTCCGCCCTACTTACGAAGAGCAGCTGAACGCTCAGGTAGAGGGTGCTATCTCCCAGAAAGGTCCCGGCGATCTGGACAAACTGCTGGCAGGCAAAGAAACCTGGACTATCAAATAGACAATTTATCACCACCAATAAAAAGTAAAAGCCATTCGCTATGAATGGCTTTTCTTTTTATTGATGAATATCTTCTTAGTGTGTAATAGCCCCCAGCGCAAACAATACCTTATACAAGAGGATCACGCCAAACAGTATCAGGCTCGCGCCTGCAATCTTATTCAGCCATACCACATTACTTAAGGTCAGCTTATGCCTGATCTTATCTGCCACAAATACTTTCAGAATATCTGTAGATAATACCCATACCAAAGCAGTAGTATACATCATGATACGATGGCCCACCGTAGTGGAACTGGATGATACGCACACTCCCAGCCAGAAGATGATCACACCCGGGTTCAGTGTATTCATCAGGAAGCCGGCCAGCCAGATCTTCAGGTAGTCGTGCGTACGGAACATTTCCGGACGTTCATCACCGGTACTGATCATTACCTTCTTGAAGAATAGCCCATATATCCCCATACATATGAGCATAATACCGCCAACGATACCGATGTACTTTTTATATTCTTCCAGGCCGGTAATGAAAGCTGTTGCCAGGTTGCCCGTCAGTACAAAAAATATATCGCTGAAAGACACTCCTAAAGCGAAGCTGACGCCTGCCTTGAATCCATTGTTAATGCTATACTTGATGATGGCGAAGATAACTGGACCTACAGAAATAGATAGAAATAAGCCCAACGCCATACCCTGTGCCAGTGCTGTTATCATGCGCTACAAAATTCCATTGCCGTTACTGCTACGGCTATCTTAATGAAAAAATAAGGGGTAACCCTGGTTCTGAAGTTACCCCTCTTTTTATTTATAGAATCGTTAAATTTCTCAGACTGATTTTACACTGAGGAACTGTTCCCAGTCTTTTAGCTTGTCGCCTTTTAATACACGTGGGAATTTATTCATAGCGCCTTCTTTTCCTTTCGCTCTCATATAGTCAATGAATACCTCGTTAGGCAGCACTTCCACAAACAGTTCTTTCAGGGCTGAAGTTCTCTCCACTGCATAGTCGTCATTCACTTCACTCAATGTCTGGTCGATGATCTCACGGACACGGTTAGCGTCTACATTCACATCATCAGTACCAATATACCAGCGGTGTGCAAACAGGCTTTCATAAGGGAAACCGGCTACGGTAAATTCCTTGATGGTAATGCCCATTTTCCTCTGCACCATGTCGATAGCCTTGTTCATGTTATCAACACTCATGTGCTCACCACACAGGCTCAGGAACTGCTTGGTACGGCCTACGATCACTATCTCATGTTCCTTTACAGAAGTGAACTTCACTACGTCTCCGATCAGGTAACGCCATGCGCCGGCACAGGTGGAAAGCAGTACGGCATATTCCACGTCTTCTACCACTTCATGGATCATATAGGCCTTCGGATTAGGCTTCACTTCACCATCTGCAGTAAAGTTCTCTTCATTGAACGGTACGAACTCATAGAAGATGCCGGTGTTCAGCACCAGTTTGATACCCTTTACGCCAGGTCTTGCCTGGAAACCGAAAGAGCCCTCTGAAGCCATGTACGTTTCAATGAAATTGATCGGTTTGCCCAGTAATTTCTGGAAGCTTTCCCGGTAAGGCTCGAAAGATACCCCACCATGGATATATACGGCCAGGTTCGGCCAGATCTCGTGAATGTTCTTAACGCCGTGGTATTTGATGATCTCGGCTAACACGATCTGTACCCAGGCAGGCACACCACATACGGTACCTACGTCCCATTGCGGCGCCTTGCGGACGATCAGCCTGATACGTTGTTCCCAGTTTGGTTTTTTGGAGATATTGCCACCTGGTTTGTAGAAGCGTCTGAACCAGCGGGGAATATTCTTCGCCTGGATACCACTCATATCGCCCTCGTAGTAGTCTCCTTTTTCGTACAGGGCAGTAGTACCGCCCAGCATCAGGATCCCTTTGGTAAAGGACTTGGGGGGGATATTGAAGTTAGCCATGGAATACAGCTGCTTTACGCCCACTTTCTTGACGTTTTTCAGCATATCCCGGGTAACAGGTATATGTTTACTTGCCGACTCCGATGTACCGGAGCTAAGCGCGAAGTACTTTATTTTTTCAGGCCAGCTGACATTGGCCTGTCCTTCCAGACACTTATGCCACCACTCCGCATGCATCTTGTTGTAGTTATGCACAGGTACGGTAGACCGGTACTGTGCCATCAGATTCGGACTGTTCAGGAGCTCTTGAAATTTATAATGTTGTCCGAATTGAGTGTCCCGGGCCTTTACCAGCAGTCTGTGTAGTGTCTGCAACTGATATTGGCGAGGTGTCCCTAACTTAAATGTAAATTTCTTCCTGATGCGCAGTGACCTGGATATAAGATTTCCTAAAATGGCCATTAATTTACCTTCTCATTTATTAGCTGCAAAAATACGCCGAATTTCGGATTGCTACGGTTAGATTTTGAATTACAGGTAGCTTACCTCTGGCAATCTTATACAAACATATTACTAAAAACGATATGGTTAGAAAAAAAATTCCCGCGTACCTTTGCCCCATGTTAAAAGCTACCCTACTCAAAGCAACAAAGGCCGGCGGAGATGTTCTACAGCAATACTTTAACGGCTCTTTCGAGGTGTCCAGCAAAAGTACAGTGAACGATCTGGTAACTGAAGCTGATAAGAATGCAGAGACTGCCATTTTCAGTGTGATCAGGGAAACCTTCCCCCACCACTTTATACTCAGTGAAGAGTCTGGCGAGATCACCTCAGATTCCAACATCAAGTGGATCATTGATCCCCTGGATGGTACCGTGAACTTCGCTCATGGTATTCCTATCTGTTGCGTTTCCATCG
This sequence comes from Chitinophaga filiformis, assembly GCF_900102545.1. Lineage (GTDB taxonomy): Bacteria > Bacteroidota > Bacteroidia > Chitinophagales > Chitinophagaceae > Chitinophaga > Chitinophaga filiformis. The sequence goes on from NZ_FNBN01000004.1 coordinate 456,696, forward strand.
GTGTTGAGCAGGATGGAGAGATGATCATGGGCGCTGTATACAACCCTTTCCTCAACGAGTTCTTCTTTGCGGAAAAGGGCAAGGGTGCTACCCTCAATGACAAACGCATCCAGGTATCCAAAAAGGATGAAATGAACAAAGCCTGCATGGTAACGGGCTTCCCGTATACCTGGAAGGAATATACTCATAGCCCTATCGACGTGTTTGAGTACTTCGTAAAACAGGGACAACCGGTACGCAGACTGGGGTCTGCTGCTATCGATCTTTGCTGGGTTGCTGCCGGTCGCTTTGACGGCTACTATGAGCATAGCCTGAACGCCTGGGATGCTGCCGCAGGATTCCTGATCGTAGAGGAAGCAGGAGGTAAAGTAACCGACTTCAAAGGTCACCGCTACTCTCCATACCAGCGTACGCTGATTGCCACTAATGGCCTTATTCATGAGCCACTGGTCAACATTGTAAACGGAAAATACTGATCTAATATCATACACCATGAGTGAAGAAAGAACAGAGATAAACTCCCTCGGGGAGTTCGGACTTATAGAACTACTTACCAAGAATATAGAGATCCAGCAAGCCAGTACGATCCTGGGTGTAGGTGATGATGCTGCCGTGATTGATCATTTCGGCCGTCAGACAGTGATATCCACTGATATGCTGGTAGAAGGTATCCACTTCGACCTGATGTATACGCCCCTGAAACACCTGGGCTATAAATCAGTTGTGGTGAACCTTTCGGATATATATGCCATGAACGCCACTCCTACTCAGATCACCATGAGTATTGCGTTCAGCAACCGCTTCTCCGTAGATGCGCTCAATGAATTTTATGAAGGCGTATATGCTGCCTGTGAAAGGTATGGGGTAGACCTGGTAGGCGGTGACACTACTTCTTCCCAGAAAGGCTTCGTGATCAGCGTAACGGCTATCGGCGAGGTTGCTCCTGATAAATTCGTAAAACGCTCCACTGCTGAGAAAGGCGATCTGCTTTGCGTATCCGGCGACCTGGGTGCGGCTTACCTCGGACTAACACTCCTGGAAAGAGAAAAGCAGATCTACCTGGAGAGTCCGCAGTTGCAGCCTGACCTGGAAAACCAGACTTACATTATCGGACGTCAGCTGAAACCTGAAGCTCGTCGTGATATCATCGAGTTCCTGCAGGAACAGGATATCCAGCCTACCGCTATGATGGATGTGAGTGATGGTCTCAGCTCCGAGATCCTGCATATCTGTAAACAGAGTAACCTTGGAGTGGTGCTGTATGAAGAGAAGATCCCCATTGCCAATGAGACAAAGGAAATGGCCCTCAAATTCTCTCTGGATCCTACAGCGGCAGCGCTGAGCGGAGGAGAGGATTATGAGCTGCTCTTTACCATGAAGCAGGCTGACTATGATAAGATCGTATTATCTGAGCAGATCAGTGTGATCGGGTATATGACAGACATCAGTGAAGGCGCCCATATCCTGACTAAGGGCGGCAATAAATTCAAACTGGTAGCACAAGGCTGGAACGCTTTCCAGCAGTAAGCCATAAAAAAGAATCAGGGATTGTATGTTGCGATATTCGCCTGCATACAATCCCTGATTCTTTTTTGTATAGTCTTATTCTACCACTACGGTTACTGTCTGACTATTATGTGTTGGGAAAAAGATCCCCGCAAATACACAGAACTTCAATTGATAGGTACCCGGTTGATCCGGCATGATCACTTCCATGCGGATGATACGCCGGTCTATTGCCCTGCTTAAAGACAGGTCTGATTTCACTCCTCCCAATACCTCTTCCTTCTTTGCAAACGCATACCCTATTACCGCCTCATGTTCCTTATCCACCGGCACCGGCATATTATAGCCGTTCTTTAACTGCAGGATAAAAGGCATATGTTCACCCCGTTTTACCTTTACATACTTCATGGCAGGTACCAGCGTGATCAGCGAATAGGAATAATAATGATCCTCATCATAAGCGCTCCAGGGACCTTTAACAGTATTGAAACTATCCGTTACCGGCAATTTATTATCAGGTGTAAAGACGATAAACGCAGGTTTACCCCATAACTGTTTTTCAGTATCCCAATAGTTATACTGGTTCCGGCGGGTATAACGATTGTTAACCACATACGCCAACTCACCACCACTGTAGAACATATACTTTGACGGCCATTGATAGCTGTTGATGAACACTACCGGACGGCCAGCAGCATGTTGCCTGATCTCTTCTGCCCAGGGTTTATTATGATGTATCTCCGGACGTATTGTAACACCTGGCATAAAGTCCCATACCATATAAACGCGGGTAGCCATTACCAGGATCAGCGTGATTACCGCCAGGTATGGCAATATTCTCAGCGACCATTTCAGCGAGCGTTTACGGCGTACTGACTGATGTGCCAGTACCATCACCGGTGTAAACAACATTACCGTCCAGTTGGTCTCTACCCTGCCCTTGAAAGTACTCAACAGGAAGAAGCTCAATACTCCGATCAGAGAAAACTTCAGGGCTCTTTCAAAAGCGCTCTGTATAGGACAAACGAAGGCATAGTACAACACCAGCCATCCGGCTACCGGGCCAAATAAAGCCAGCTGTCCCAGGATATACTCAAGTGTAAAACCAAACTGGTAAGTGGTAGCATTCCTTTCTACCAGGTGGTATTGCAGTGAAGGAAAATCGTGTGTATACTGCCAGTAAAGATGTGGCATGAATAGTATCGTGGTAATGATACAGGCAACATAAAACTTAAACACCCGCAGCAGGTTCAGGTTAGATATAACCGTGAAGGCTACAAGCAGAATACCGTGATATTTGCTGTAGAACATCAGGGCCATGCTCAAGGCCAGCAACAAGGTATTCTTCCAGCTCTGCTGTTCCAGGAAGTTGCGGTATACCAGGAAATAAAGCGCTGCAAAGAAGACCAGCGGTACATCCGGCACAGCCAGCATGCCGCCCAATTGCATAGCAGCCATGACACAGAGCAACAGGTAGAAGAGCCGGTTATCCCTTCTTGGTATCAGCTTTTCGGTAACGATCAGCGTCAGGAGATTGAGGATCACCATGCATAAACGAACACCAAACTCATTATGGAACAAGCCATAGCCTATTTTGATCAGCAATGCCACCATCGGCGGATGATCAAAGTAGCCCCAGTCAAGGTGACGGGAGTATACCCAGTAATAGGCTTCATCATCCATCAACTCAGTAAACCCTGCCTGTAGCAGCGCCAGTAAAAGCCATACCAGGAGGAATAAATTCTTGTACTGGTCTTTCTTAAAGTAGTGTATGAGGCCCATGAAAATTACAGGTTGAAACTGCTAAGATAACCCAATTAACTGTTTCAACTCCCAATCTGTATCCAATACTACCATAGTATCCAGATAACCAGGGGCTATTTTACCCAGTTCATGGGATAATCCGGCAACGATAGCCGGGTAGGTAGAAGCCATGCGCAGCGCCTCTTCGGGTAAGATTCCCACTTTGGTAATACAGTTCTTTACCGCCTTATGCATGGTCAGCTTAGAGCCCGACAGCACTCCCTGGGCATTCACATAACGGTCCGGCTCTTCGACATAGATATAGTCGCCTTCATTACTGGCTACCACCGCATCTGTGATCAGGAACAGGCGTTCACCCATTACCTTCTTACTGATACGCACTGCATTGAAGTCTACATGTATGCCATCCACTACTATACTTCCATGTACCGAAGGGTGATCATAAATAGCGCCTACCATGCCCGGAGCGCGGCTCTGTAAGGGAGACATGGCATTGAAGAGATGTGTAGTGGTTGTGATACCATTGTCAAATGATTTGCAGGCAGTAGCGTAATCAGCGTTGCTATGCCCGGCGGAAACCACCACGCCTGCTGACTGTAGCTGCTTTACCAAAGCCGGATCGCAGCGTTCGGGTGCGAGGGTCATCATCTTAATGATACCTTCCCCGATAGACAGCAATTCGTTGATATCGGCGGCAGTAGGTTGTTTGATATACCTGGTAAGATGTGCTCCTTTTTTCTCTGGATTAATGAAGGGCCCTTCCAGGTGAAGGCCCAGTACGCCTTTGCCGCCTTCGTCCCAGTATCGCCGTACGGCTTCAATTGATTTCCGTATCACTTCGGGAGAGTGTGTAGGAATGGTAGGCATAAAAAAAGCGGCGCCACCAGCGCTGCTGTATTCATATGTAGCCTTTAAGGTGGCGCTATCGGGTGTAAGAGGGAACAGTTTGCCATTGCCACCATAGATCTGCAGATCAATGAAAGCAGGCGCCAGAATAGCTCCTTTCAGGTCGGTCAGTTCTGCATCTTCAGGTATCTGCGCCTGTGGCAATACCTGTTGTATGCGCCCCTGGTCCGTAACAACGGCATAGCCGTCCAGCCATAAATCTCCTGTGAAAATCCGCGTGTTAATGTAAGCCCTAAGCATTGACAATGTTTTTAGTATCTATGATAACAGTCATAGTCAATACCAGCCGGCAAATCCTATGAACTGCGTTACACTTGATATAGTTCCAGAGGTAAACCGTCAGGGTCCGTAAAAAAGGTAAACCGCCTGCCGGTGTAAGGATCTGTGCGTATAGGCTCGGGAGTTACATTATGGGTTTTAAGATGGGCTACCACCTGTTCAATGTTATTCACTGAAAAGGCCAGGTGCCGCAATCCAACGGCTTCCGGCCCGCTTACTCTTGCCGGCGGGTCAGGAAAGGAAAACAACTCTATCACGTAATGCCCGTTCAGGGACAGGTCCAGCTTGTATGACCGGCGTTCCAGCCGGTATACTTCACGGATGATCTTAAGTCCGAGCACTTCTGTATAAAAACGCTTACTTCGTTCATAGTCAGCGCAAATGATAGCTATATGATGTATACCGTTCAACATTAATTAAAATACCTGGAATTTATCTGCATCCTTCAGGAAAGGAAAATTCTTCCTTACCTCGTCCAGGCGGGAGCGTTCTAGTGTAGTAGTAAAAATATCCTCATCGTGCGATTTCCTGTAAAGGATCTCTCCCAGAGGATCGATCAGGCTGGAGTCGCCGCTGTGATAAATATTGTTGCCGTCATTACCTACCCTGTTCACACCAATGGCATAACATTGATTCTCAATGGCGCGGGCATGGATCAGTGTCTTCCATGGCGTACTTCTCCTTTCAGGCCAGTTGGCCACATTGATCAGTACATCATATGCAGGTTCGCCGGTTTCCGGTGAGATCGCATTCCTGGACCATACCGGGAAGCGCAGGTCATAACAAACATTCAGACAGATCTTCCAGCCTTTTACCTGTGCAATCAGGCGTTTATCGCCTGCCTGGTAATGCTCATGCTCTCCGGCATAACCAAAAAGGTGACGTTTATCGTAGATACCGTATACACCATTAGGCTGCATCCAAAGGAGGCGGTTCCGGTACTGGCCATTCTCTTCAATGATCAGGCTTCCCGTGAGGATAATATTCTTCTCGGCAGCCTTCTTCTTCATCCACTGTACGGCGCTGCCATCCATGGTCTGTGCCAGTCTTTCAGGGGCCATGCTAAAGCCTGTGCTGAACATTTCCGGCAATATCACTATCTCTGTCCGCTCCTGAATACTGTTAATCTTCTCATCAAACATGCGAAGATTATCCTCTATATTCTCCCAGTGCAGGTTGGTCTGTATAAGCGTTACCTTCAGATCTGACATAATTTTTCTGTTAAATTCCTTCTTGCAAATTACGATGACTTCGTTTAAAAACTATGAAAATTATCCGCTATCTATTCGGGTTCTTTTGCGATTTGTTCAACGATGTCCTGTATCAGCTCGGGTTCATACCCTTTTTGCAAGAGGTATTGCATGGTTTTATACTTCCTTTTAAGGTACTGTTCCCCCTTCAGGGAAGCGTATTTTTTGGCTGCCAGACTGCTTAGTGTCTTGTCATAATCGGCATCGTCAATCTCCTCCATTCCCTTTCTGATACAGTAATCAGACACCTGCCGCTGCTTTAGCTCTATCAGGATCTTCTTACGTCCCCACTGCTTTGTACGGAACTTTCCCCCGGCAAAGGCACGGGCAAAGCGCTCCTCGTTCAGGAAGTTCTCCGAGATCAGGTCGGCAATAGCCGCATCAATCTCCTCACCCCGCAGCCCCAGCTCAATGCATTTGTATTTTACCTCACTGTGGCAGCGCTCCTGGTAAGCACAATAATGACGCAGTTTGAGAATGACGGAGGTCATATTCGGTATAAATAAAAGCTGCAAGAGACGGGTATTCCTTCTCTTGCAGCCAGTTATAGTACGGTTATTTTTTAACGATCATCAGGCGGGCATAGTTCAGCATGATCTTCTTTTCGCCACCGCCCTTAGGGAAGTTCACCGTAGCAATACGGTTGTTCATCGGTCCTTCCAGGGTCTGGATGGTGCCAAAACCAAACTTCTGGTGTTCCACATCCATGCCTGGCTCCATGATAGCCGGATCATCCGGGGTAAAGTTAGGAGAAGGGACATGGTTGCTGGGAGCCGCATTGGGAACCGGTCTTGCTGCCGGGCGCGGACCTGCCTGTTGCTGAGGCGCCTGTGGCGACTTTTTCTGCATCCTGTCAAACATATTGCCGCCATTGCCACCAAATAAACCACCGCCGTTGTTGATAGGGCTACGGTTCACATTACCGCCGCCGGCATAGCTGCGGTCGATGTATTTCTCAGGCATCTCTTCCAGGAAACGGCTGGATTCATTGTTCACCAGCTGTCCGAAGCGATACCGGCTATTCGCATACGTGAGGTACAGACGTGACTTCGCACGGGTGATCACCACATAGAACAGACGGCGCTCTTCCTCCAGCTCCTCCCGGGAATTGATGGACAGGCCGCTTGGGAAAAGGTTTTCCTCCAGTCCCACGGAGAATACCACCGGGAACTCCAGTCCTTTCGCCGCGTGGATAGTCATCAGTTTCACTACATCACTATCCTCATCGTTCCCTTTATCCGCATCTGTCAACAGGGTGATCTGCTGCAGGTAGGTACCCAGGGATTTCTCTGATTCTACCAGCTCACCGTCTTCCGTAGGTGTTTCGGTAAACTCCTTGATGGAGTTCAGCAATTCCTGGATGTTCTCGTAGCGGGCCAGGCCTTCTGTTGTTTTATCGTTGAACAGTTCCTTTACAATGTTGGTGGATTTACCAACCTGTAAGGCGATGTCGTAGGCATTGTGTTTACCCAGCATTGCCTGGAAGCTGCGGATCATTACCACGAAATTCTCAATAGCTTCGAGGGTACCGGATTTGAATCCGAACTCATTTGCTCTTTCCAGTACGTTCCAGAAAGTGATATTCTGATCATTAGCGATCACAGATACCCTGTCTATCGTGGTCTTACCGATACCACGCACGGGGTAGTTGATGATACGTTTCAGGCTCTCCTCTTCCTGCGGGTTGGTAACGATACGCAGGTAGGCGATAAAGTCTTTGATCTCCTTACGCTGATAGAAGGACAGGCCTCCAAAGATGCGGTAAGGAATTGCTTTACGGCGCAGGTTTTCCTCAAAGGCACGGCTCTGGGCATTTGTACGGTACAGGATGGCAAAGTCTCTGTTGGCGTAGTGATTGCGCAGCTTCTGCTCTGCGATGGTATCTGCCACGAACTTACCCTCCTCATTATCCGTCATGGTGCGCACCAGTTTGATCTTTTCTCCGTCGGCATTATCCGTCCAGAGGTTCTTTTCAATCTGGCCTTTGTTATTAGCGATCACCTCGTTGGCTACATTGAGGATGGATTTGGTACTACGGTAGTTCTGTTCCAGTTTTACCACTTTAGCGTCCTCATAGTCTTTTTCGAACTGGAGGATGTTCTGGATGGTAGCGCCACGGAAGGAATAGATACTCTGGGCATCGTCTCCCACCACGCAGATATTTTCATGGGCAGCACCGAACAGCTTGATGATTTCGTACTGTGCAGGGTTGGTATCCTGGTACTCATCGATCATGATATATTTGAACTTGTGCTGGTATTTGTGCAGTACTTCCGGGAAGCTTTTCAGCAATATGTACATTTTGAAGAGCAGGTCATCGAAGTCCATGGCCCCGTTCTTAAAGCAGCGTTTGGCGTACATATCGTACAGCTTACCGTTCATGGGTCTGTTGGCCCTCATATCTTCCTGCTGAATGGCATAGTCATGCTGATATTCCTCAGGCCCTATAAGGCTGTTTTTAGCCGCAGAAATGCGGTTATATACCAGGGCAGGCTTATAGTGCTTGTCGTCCAGGTTCTGCTCATTTATGATGGTTTTAAGCACGCTTTTAGCATCATCTGAGTCGTAGATGGTAAAGTCGTTCGGATAACCGAGGCGATGTGCTTCCGCTCTGAGCAGTCGTGCAAATACGGAGTGGAAGGTACCGATGTAGAGGTTACGGGCTTCCGTACCTCCCAGTATCTTTTCCACACGCTCTTTCATTTCGCGGGCGGCCTTATTTGTAAATGTAAGCGACAGGATATTAAACGCATCCACCCCGTTGCGCAACAGGTGTGCGATACGGGTAGTCAGCACTTTGGTTTTACCGGAGCCGGCGCCAGCCACGATCATCAGTGGTCCATTAATATGTTCTACTGCTGCGCGTTGCCGCTCATTCAATTCATCTAAATAATTTGCCTTCATTCGATTTATTAATGATCCCTGTCTTTCACCCGGGAAATGATGTTTGAATATTTAAAAGGGAAGGCATAAAATTACGAAAGAATGCATAAAGGGAGAAAAGGAAAAAGGAGAAAGGGCACAGACCTGCCGCTACGCGTGGTTTCCGCGAGCATATCCTTTCCCCTTTTCCGGAAGGGGTCAATATCTTGCAATACGAGATTTCAGCATTTTACGGGCAAAATGAATGCGGCTTTTTACAGTCCCCAGAGGCTCATTTAACATAGCTGCTATTTCATAATACTTATACCCTTCAAAATAAAGCATGAAAGGTTGTTTAAATATCACGGGGAGGTTATACACCGCCATATGTACATCTTTGATGCGCAGATTGGTCTCTGCAGAATTACCGATGCAGGGTTGTTGCTGATGCAGCAGATATTCTCCGGCGGAATTGTCGAGCAGGCGGAACTGCCTGTTCCCTCGCCGGTAATTGTTGATGAAGATATTGCGCATAATTGTATACAGCCATGCCCTGATATTGGTACCTGCCAGGTATTTATCACGATTGGCCAGCGCGCGGAACAGCGTTTCCTGATAAAGGTCTTTCGCGGATTCCGAATCTTTCGTTAAGGTAACTGCATACGGTCTGAGAAAATCGGCATTTCCCAGCAGCAACGTATTAAATTCTGTGGATGACATAATGGTGATAGTTTAAGCATCTGAAATAATTGTTGATTCAGCTGATAAACCTGCTTTTAAGGGAAACAGTTATTGTTGTAAATGTCGATTATCATATGTAAGGGTATTAAATTGTACAAACAGTTATATCAATTCATGTACGCAGAAATGAACATTCGAATGATACTTGGGGAATAAAAATTAACGGCTGCTTTCTCAAACTAATAGTACACTTTGCTACATTGTTCACGTCTTATGTAATATAAAAGGTAGGTTTCTGTGATCCCGTTCGAACATGGCTCGCCACTGACTTTCCGGAAAAGCCAGCACTATGCCACCTTGTTGTTAGAGGTGCTTCCATAATTTTCTTTTTTTGGTTAGTGTAACTGGGGGATGATCTGTGACTCTCTCTTACGGTTCCTGAATTGTTTTCTTATTTCTTACTTCTTTGATTGAATTTTTTTCTTTCCGACTTTCAAGTATCTGATTCGTTAGTTTACTGAAATGGTTTCTTCGTTTTTATACTTTATTGGGTATATCAAATACTTAAACACACACATTGAATAAGCAAAAATGCAATACGAACTAAACATCCAACTGACTGACTCTTAACGAATTTAACGAAAGCAATTGTATTTACCAAAAAAAGACGGGGGTATAACATATAAATAATAAACGCTGATTATCGCTTTTTCTATATAACGATAATCAGCGTTTATTTTCATGTAAGGCTGACCCTGTTATGCTTACAAACAGGCTATTTTTCTTACTCTGTTTTCATGACGGCCGCCTTCAAATTTTGTATCTACGAAGACATCTACTATTTGTTTTGCCACACTATCATCTACAAAACGTGCAGGAATACACAGTATGTTGGCATTGTTGTGCGCGCGCGCCAGGCGCGACAACTCTTCTCCCCAGCAGATAGCAGCACGTATACCCTGGTGTTTGTTTGCCGTGATAGCTACCCCATTACCGCTACCACATACCAGGATACCAAAAGCTGCCTGTTCCCTTTCTACCAGTGTGGCTACCGGATGCGCAAAATCAGGATAATCTGCCGAATCACTTGAATGGGCTCCTACGTCTTTTACTTTCAGTCCTTTTCCTTCCAGGTAAGAGATGATCTCTTCTTTATATTCAAACCCCGCATGGTCAGAGCCTATGGCTACCGGCAGCGTAAGATTAAATAATGGTTGTGATGACATAAAACAAAAATTTAAAAAGTAAAGCAAAAGTTCAGAAAAGCGCAACGCGGAATATCCTATGTGGTATTTATCACAAGGGACATTCCGCGTTATGCTTATTTACACGCGTCAGATTAAGACCATTCTTCTACTTCGTTCTCTGCCTTCTCCATTCCTTTCAACGCTCTGCCCGAAATATAAATACTAATTTCGTATAAAAGATACAAAGGCGTAAATACAATCAGCTGATCTATCACATCCGGAGGTGTGATAACCGCTGCCAACACAAGTATCACCACTATCGCATGCCTCCTGTAAGTACGCAGGAAACTAGGTGTGATGAAACCGATCTTCGTCAGGAAGAACACCAGGATCGGCAACTCAAACAACACCCCCATCCCTAACACGATCTGGGTCATCAATCCGAAATAATCGTCAATGAAAAACTGGTTGACTGCTTTATCTGTAACAGTATATCCCGCCAGGAAGTTGATAGTAAAAGGCGCCATCAGGAAATAACTGAAGGCAATACCCAGGAAGAACTGGAAAGATACCCAGAAAATGATACCTCTTGCGCCCCTTAATTCCTTCTCTTTCAGGGCTGGCTTAATAAAGCGCCAGAACTCCCAGAAAATATAAGGGAAGGCCACTACCAGGCCGAATATAAATGCCAGTTTGAACTGCAACATTACCTGTCCCACCAGTATGTGGTTCTGAAAGACGATGGGCACAGGTGTAATACACAATTTATCGCCTAATCCAACCAGGTGGCCCAGCTTACATAAGGCCACATATGAAGGGAAATTAGCGTTTGTTGGCCCAAAGATCACATCGTCCAGTATCTCTTTGGTATACACAAATCCGAAAATGCTCACTACTATCAGCGCAATGATCGAACGCACTATATGCCAGCGCAGGTCTTCCAGGTGGTCAAAGAAAGACATTTCTGCTTTCTCCTCATTATTTGCAAAAATCTTTTTGAACATATCTTTAGTCGGGCTATGAATATTTTATCCTAAGGGACTTACATCCTTATCCTAAGGAGCACAAATATAGCTGTTGCTTCCAACAAAATAGAGCAACTACCCTTATTAGTACAAAGTTTTAAGGGAAATTAAAGGTAAACGGTACTTAAGGCAGATCAGTGATAAGATACAGGGGATAAAGGGCCTAAAAACGGGAAAGGTGAATCCGGCTGAAAAGTTGGGAAAGAGAAGTCGCGTAAGGAATCGCGTTGAAAATGCTGTGGGAAATCACGCCGGTCGGCTCCGTCAGGTGCCGTAGTGTTTGTAGCCCGGGGTGCAACCCCGGGAAAAAAAACGTTCTATCCGTTCCGGATAGAACAAAAAAAGAGCCAGCCCGAGAAGAATCAAGAGCCGGCCTTTCATCCATTGTTTGTTAACCCCAAAAAAGTTGAATTCGAGAATGTCTTTGTTTCCAGATTCACATTGCATCCGATTGATGGCAAGCTTTCAAGATGTTTGTGTTTCTGGTTACTTTTAATTTTCTATCACAAAAATAGAAAGAAATATGTTATTATCAATGTTGTAACAATTTTTTTTACATCCTTTTAACAAAAATCAAATCATTGTGTTACATCATCTGCAGCAAATGTATAAAATTCGTGTTAAATACCTACTACTTTTTTTAAATCGTTTTAGCAGGCTCGATGTTTAACGACACTGCAAATATATTAAAAAAATAATAACAATATCAATTCTTGATTTCTTTTATTTTATAAAAAAGTAGTAAGTTCTCCTAAATACTTGACATTTAAGCAACTAAAAATATTGATTCAAAGATAAAAAAAGTCTGTTTATCCGGATTTCCTTAAAGAACCTTCATTTTTACCATTTCTATCCTCGTTTCCGTCACATTCAGCACATCAAACTCGTAATCGTCGATGATGATCCTCTCCTTCAAACGAGGGATTTTTTCATGGTGATTGATAATATAGCCAGATAAAGTTTCACTTTCATCCTCCGGAAAATCAAAACCATATTTTTCATTCAGGTAATCCAGCTCCAGCCTTCCGGAGAAAATATATTCCTTCTCTGCGATCTGTTTCTCCACGAATTCTTCCACATCATGCTCATCCTTAATCTCACCGAAGATCTCCTCTAATACGTCCTCTATCGTCACAATACCTGCCGTTCCTCCAAATTCATCCACTACCCAGGCTATGCTCCTCCTCTCCTTGTTGAATTTGCTCAACAGGTCGATAGCACTCATCGTTTCGGGTACCGCCAGGATCGGGTGAAGAATAGCAGAAATCTCTGCCGGACTTTTAAACATATCCAGCTGATGAATATATCCAAGGATATTATCGATCGTGTCTTCGTAAATAATGATCTTGGAGAGTTTGGTCTCCATGAATTTCCGCTGTGCATCTGAGATGGGGCTACCGATTTCTAACGCTTCAATTTCTTTACGGGGTATCAGGCAACCACGGATCTTCACATGTGCAAGTGACAACGCATTTTCAAACAGCTCTGTATTCAACTCCTGGTTCTCCGTTACATGCTGTTGCGACTGACGGATGAAATGCTCCACATCTACTCTTGGAAAGGTAGTAGCAGTTTCCACGATACGCACGTTGAACAGGTATTTCAGTATCCACTCAGAAATAGACACCAGCAAGCTACCTATCACATACAGTGGTTTGGAGATCACGGAAATGGGTAAGGCAAAAAAGCTGAGCAATGCTTCCGGGCGTGAACGGAAAATAGCACGGGGAATAAAGAAGCCAAAGGTCAACAGGATCAGTGTGCCGAATATCACGTCAATAAACAGAAATATCGGCTGCTGAATAGTGTTCTGCTGGGGTGGCAACATGAGGTTCCATATGGGTTGCAGGAAGCTATGGAACATGATCCCATATATTACCACTACAATGGTTAGTCCCAACAGGCTGGTAGCCAGGAATCGGGAGGGGTTGTCGTTAAAACTGGCCAGTATTTTACCGGTAGCCCGCCCCTGTTTCTTTTTCAGCTCAATGCTCAACTTGTTCACATTGGCGAAAGCCGTTTCCAACCCGGCAAAGAAACCTGCCAGCAGCACCAGTATGGCCAAAGTCAGGAGTGTATAAGTATCCATAATATAATTCAAAAGTAAGGAATTATAGATTCCACATAATAAGTACGGTCATTCCTTATGCAAAGATTGCACCGGAACATTATGGGTCATTGCAGGAAGTTGGTCACCAGCTTTTTTACAGCCGCATATGCCGTTTCCAGGTCATCGTTCACTACAATTTCATCAAATTCATGGGAGAAGGACATCTCGTACCGGGCCTTTCCCAGCCTTTCTTCAAGGGAGGCCTGTGTTTCCGTACCACGTTCACTGAGACGTACACGTAGGGTATCCAACGTTGGCGGTGCAATGAAAATAGTCAGTACGCCAGTGTGGTATTTCTCTTTGATAGACAGGGCGCCTTTCACATCAATATCTACCATCGGTACTTTTTGCTCATCCCATATACGTTGTAACTCACTTTTTAGTGTACCATAATACTTCCCTGCATACACCATTTCGTATTCCGCGAAAGCGTTATCGTCTATTTTCTGATGAAAGTCGTCCAGCGACAGAAAATAATAATCTTTCCCATGCACCTCTGTTTCTCTCGCTGTACGGGTAGTAGCCGATATAGAAAATGCAAGCTGTGGCAGTTCAGACAACAGCTTTTTTACAATGGTGGTTTTGCCTGCTCCGGAGGGAGCTGTGATAATAATGATCTTATTGGTCATGTTCTACTGCTAATTATCCTGGTTCCGCTATAAATCACAAGCTGCAAGCGACTGGTGCGGGCATCGTACCATATGAAATATGATCGTTCGCGCCAATCTCTTGCAGCTTGCAGTATTCCTTAAAAATATCAGACTCTTTTAATATCTGCACCGAGTTTTCTCAATCGCTCGTCGATATATTGGTAACCGCGGTCTATCTGTTCAATGTTCTGAATAGTGCTCTTTCCTTCTGCGCTTAGTGCCGCTATCAGGAGGGATACACCTGCACGGATATCCGGTGATGACATCGTGATGCCTCTCAGGGCATGTTGTCTTCCCAGGCCTATCACTACTGCGCGGTGCGGATCGCACAATACGATCTGCGCGCCCATATCTATCAGTTTGTCCACGAAGAACAACCTGCTTTCAAACATCTTCTGGTGGATCATCACACTACCTTTTGCCTGTGTGGCCACTACCAGCACAATACTGAGCAGGTCTGGCGTGAATCCCGGCCATGGATGGTCGGATATAGTAAGAATGGATCCATCCAGGAAGGTCTGGATCTCATATTTATCCTGTGCAGGGATATAGATATCATTATCTCTGATCTCCATCTGAATACCCAGCTGGCGGAACTTTTCAGGAATGATACCAAGGTGTTGCACACCGGCGTTCTTGATGGTGATCTCAGACTGCGTCATAGCTGCCAGTCCGATGAAGGAACCGATCTCGATCATATCCGGCAACATGGCATGACTGCATCCCTTCAGGGAAGGTACGCCCTGGATGGTCAGCAGGTTGGAACCCACACCTGTAATGTTGGCGCCCATGCTGTTCAGCATTTTGCACAACTGCTGCAGGTAAGGTTCACATGCCGCATTATAAATGGTAGTTACTCCGCTGGCCATCACTGCCGCCATCACGATGTTGGCAGTTCCGGTTACTGAGGGCTCGTCCAGCAGCATATATGCTCCTTTCAGGCCACCATCTCCGGCTTCCAGGCGGAAGTAGTTGTCATCATTATCGTATACAAATTTGACACCCAGCTTCTCAAAACCGATAATATGGGTATCCAGTCTGCGACGACCGATCTTATCGCCGCCCGGTTTGGGAATATATGCTTTCCCAAAGCGTGCCAGCAAAGGACCGGCAATCATTACCGAACCTCTCAGCCTGCCGGATTTCTTTTTGAATTCTGCACTCTCCAGGTAAGGAAGATTGATCTGGTCGGCCTGGAACTCACAGGTATCACGGCTGATCCTGTTCAATTTCACGCCCATATCTCCCAGCAGCTCGATGAGCAGATTCACATCAAGTATATCGGGAATGTTGCTGATGGTTACTTTCTCGGCTGTCAGCAAGACAGCGCTGATAATCTGTAAAGCTTCGTTTTTGGCACCCTGGGGCACAATTTCCCCCTTTAGACGGTTGCCGCCTCTGACTTCAAAAGCACTACTCACTTGTTCCTGTTTTTATTGTATTTGTTACTGTGCTTGTTACTGCTTTTCCCGCCGCTGTTTTTGAACTTGTTCTGCTGGAAGTTCTTGCGTTTGTTACTTCCACTGCCGCCACTACCGCTACCGCTTGTACGAGGCAGGAACTCAGCGCTTGTATTGAAGTTAGGCGCATTTGCTATTGCAGCTGCACTTGGCGGAGGGGTATAACCCGGCTGGAATTCCAGTTTGCCATCAGTGATGCCGTTTAACTCCGCCTTGATAGCATCATCATGCACACTTTCTTTGTGCCAGTTGCTATAAGCCAGTTTCATGTAGTTACCTATACATTGGGTGAAACCTTCTTTCTTTTCGGGATTATCCTCAGCGATTGCTTTATCGATCACCATCTCCAGGTTTTTACCAAAGTGGCGGTTACGGGGATACTTCTTAGGGTATGACAAACGCTCCGGTTTTGCTCTCAACGTCTCCCTTGTAGGGATAGGATAAGGTGATTCCACATCCAGTTTGAAGTCGGATATCAAAAACAAATGGTCCCATAGTTTATGCCTGAAGTCCTCCACATTGCGCAGGTGAGGATTCAGCGTACCCATCAGCTCAATCAGTGACATTGCATTCCTTTGACGGTGGTCGGCATCCTCAATACTCAGCACGTATTCTATCATCTTCTGGATATTCCTGCCGTACTCCTTCATTATCAAATGGTTACGGGTTGTATTGTATTCCATATGGCTAATTAAAAAATAATATCTGTGTAAATTTTGAAAGGTAAGATCTGCTTGCGCATTCACAAAGCAACAAAAAGCTGATTGGAGAACATCTTTGTAACTGGTCTCGTTCCAGTACGGAATGACTTTTAATGTGAAAGCTACCGTTCTATGCAAACATACCAAAAATAATACTAATTAAGAATTATTCGAACGCCAGTTTCCCCCAGTTTTCGAGCTCTTCTTCTGTCCAGATTTCGGGAAAGAATACAATCCGCTTATGGCGGGGAGGCAGGTATTGCTGCCAGTTGGTGCCGCCGGTAGCTGCAATGTCCTCCGGCTTGCGGTTCAGGTATCTCACGGCAGACTTATAATGCATCAGCGGCCATTTCACATTAATATTCAGGTCGTATTCCTTCAGCAGCGGCATTACCTCCTGCTGCTCTTCCGGAGATAGCTGTTTATATCGCAACTGCATGTTGTTCTCCCGGTAACGCTCGGCCAGGAACAGGAACTCGTGCATATATTTCTGTTCGAACTGCCGCAAGGTCAGCGTTTTCTTGCCGGTAGCCAGCTCTGTGGCGCCGCTGCGCCAATAGATATTATCCAGTACTTCAGACAGCTCACTGGCTCTTAAGCCTTCCCGTTGCGGTTCATACACGAGGTTTACCAGGGCCGTAGAACAGATCTCTATCTTTCGGAATTGTCCGCTCTGAAAGCCGCTGGCTGGCAATAGCGCCATCCTGAACTGCAGGAACTGCTGTTTATCCATTCCATCTACCATGATCTCAAAGGAGTTGATCAGGTTACGGAAATAGTTATTGATACGCTTAAGTTGCGTTTTGAACAGTTCTGCTGTCAGCACCGGCGCCTGGCATACCTGCTCGATGGCCTGTAATGCCAGTTTGAAATATAGTTCCGTGATCTGGTGGTAAATAATGAAGATATTCTCATCCGGTATAGGCGTTCGGGGATGCTGCAGGTTTAATAAAACATCCAGTTGGATATAATCCCAGTAGGTAAGGTAATCCGCGTACAGGAGCCCGTCAAGATAAGAAGAAAGATCCTGACCCATAGCGGCATACTTCTCTTCCAGCCGCTTTATTTTGTCGGCGATTTCAGTTGTAACCATAAGTAATAAAATTAATGATCCCTTCCCGGCTGCCAGATCATATGGATGCTACACTACAAGATAAGCAGACAGGAAGGGGTGGCGGGGGTTCCCCTATTCCACAACGTTGATTGTGCGGTAAAAGCTTTCTTCCAGTGAAATCAGTGTCTCGGTCCTTTCTATACCTTTTATTTTCTGCAATTCGTCGTGCAGTATCCTTCTCAGTTGGGTAATATCCTTACAGATAATCTCTGCAAACATGCTATAACTACCGGTGGTGTAGTTTAAACGAACCATTTCAGGGATCTTCCGTAATTCTTTGGCCACAGTGTCGTACATGGAACTTTTCTCGAGGTAGATACCGATGAAGGCAATAACATCATAACCAATCATTTTTAAATCTACATGCAATTTTGTACCTTTAACGATACCCAGTTCTTGCAATTTCTTCATTCTAACGTGGATCGTGCCACCGGAAACGAACAGCTTCTTCCCGAGGTCAGCGTAGGAGATTTCTGCATTATGCATCATTTCACTGATGATCTGCAAATCTAGTTTGTCAATATTCAAATTGTGGCTCATTTTTACAATTTGTTTTGGAATGTTTTAAACCTATATGCAAATATTTGAAAAATTTCGAAAATTCAAAAATTTTTCTTAAAAAATTTGCAAGAAAACGGTTATGTCTTTAGATTTGCATCATAATAGTTCTTCAAACGGCAGTTTTCAACAAATAGTCAGCCTAAAAACTGAATATAATTAAAAAAACACTGCAAATTATTGAATAACTAGCTCTTTAAAATTGTGGGGTGATGAAACTGGCAGACATGCCCTCTTGTCTCGGGGGTGGGGATCACAGGATAAACACAACATAATGGGTTGACCACTAATCTTATTTGTGTTGCGGCTAACTGCCTCGTGGAGGTTCGACTCCTTCCCCTACAGCGATTTAAAAAGCCTGTTCCGTTTAAAGCGGAACAGGCTTTTTTGTTTTTGGAAATAACCCACCTCCTGGCCTGCCTCAGCAGTTCCTTTCTCAGATATTACATCTTTATCTTCTGTAAAGTTTCTTCTCTTTTAAACAAATACATAATAAGGTATTCAAACAGTCTTTGTAATGCCTTTACCATAGCCTATTCGGTGAGATAACCCATATATAACCCATATATAAGCCATATATGACCCATATATAACCCATATTTATGAAGATATGGGTTATATATGGGTTATATGTGGGTTGAGGATGATTTATAGATGAGTTACCATAGGGACCCCTTCGATATACAGCAGGTTTGGAAAGGATATTGACGGGGCCAATTCCTCATTGGAGAGGCCCTATTCAGAAAGTCAAGGCGAAAGTTGAAGGGGCCAGAACGTATTCAACAAAACATGATAGACTCCGGAGGAGTCTTATTGTTTGTAGCCCAGGGTGATAACCCTGGGGCCAACGGAACCCGTGTTTGTATCGCATGAACCAACGGGCCGCGTGTTATAACCCAATGTGATACGCCCCGGGATTTTAGGGCGTCCGGGGAAAACATTATTTTTGCAGCGATGGGACAAAAGAAATTACAACGCTTTGCAGAAATTGAGACGTTTCCGAATGTATTGATATACCCGGAAGGCATGCCTGGAAACTGGCATACGTTCTACAAGAATAACAATCCGCTGACGCTGGAACTGGCCTGTGGTAAAGGAGACTATACACTGGGGCTTGCCCGCCGCTTCCCTGAAAGGAACTTCCTCGGAGTAGACCTGAAAGGCAACCGTATCTGGCGTGGCGCCAAAACTGCCCTGGAAGAACCAGTACCCAATGCCGGCTTCCTCCGTACCCAGATAGATAAAATCGGTAACTATTTCGCCCATGGCGAGGTAGCAGAGATCTGGATCACCTTCCCTGATCCATTCCTGCGCAATTCCAAATCTAAAAAGCGCCTGACGCATCCCAGGTTCCTGCAGCTGTACCAACCACTACTGGCTAAGGATGGGACAATCAACCTGAAAACAGACTCTGCTGAATTATATGCCTTCACACAGGAAGTGATCGCAGCGAGTGGCTGTACCTTAGTAGAAGATATTCCGGATATCTATGCCATGACGGAAGTACCGCCCCTCTTGCAGATAAAGACCTTCTACGAGGGCATGCACCTGGAAGACGGCCGTACTATCCGCTACCTGAAATTCAGGCTGCCGGAAGCTCCGCTTGACTGGCGCACTATAAAATTACCATCCGATGCCGAAGCCGTTGCAGGAGAGGATTGATTTCTATTACAATGAACACGGCTATATGGTGTTCACTGAACATTTCCTCCTCGAAAGGGGCTACTGCTGTGGCAATGGCTGCAAACATTGCCCCTACGAATACGAAAAAGTACCCGAGCCCAGACGTACTACCCTCCTTGCCAACCGGCAGGGTAGCAACAAGGAAGAGCCAGGTAAGTGATGCAGGAATTACCGGAACCGGCAGGAGCAAGCCTTGACAGGACGCCGTTAGCAGTCCAGGTGTTTGTGGCCCGGGGCGCAACTCCGGGGACGAGAAAATAAAGGATGGCGGAATATTAAAATTTAAAGCCGTACTTTGGCTTCCGGAAAACAACAGGTACGAGCAGACTAAAACTAAAGCCCCTGGCGCATACTGTATTAGAATTTATTATATGTCGGTATTAAAGTTAAAGCTGGACCAGGATCAACTGCTGGAAGATTTCTTCGAATCAACCCATGTTATTGGTATTGTGTCTTCCGCCCGCGACTACCAACTGTGCTGGCAGATTAATAACTATATGCACCTTGATTTCCGGGTAAATAATTCCCTGGAAATTAACCTGTCTAAAAACAACAGGGCATTCTATTTCAGCGTTTTTGAATTTGAAGAGCCGACAAAATCGTCTGTTCATTATTTCTATAATAATCACTGTCAGGCAGAGTTTCTGCTACCTGAACTGAAGAACGTAGACTATCTCTGGATGGTCAAAGGCGATTATTATCAGTTAGATGACGTTAAGAAATTAATCGATCAATTACGCCACGTAGAGCTTGTACAATTAGTATCTTTATTGGATATTAGAGAGATTAAAAATAAGATGAACCTCATCTTCTGACCGGTATTCCCGGTTTCATTCCTTCACCGAATTGCACCCGTGAACAAGGCGTTGTTTCATGTTTAAATTCTTTTGTTATGTGGGAAGAAAAAAAGAACCAACTGTATCGTTCCTTCGAATTTAAAAACTTCAGAGAGGCGTTCGCGTTTATGACAAAAGTTGCCCTTGTTGCTGAAAAAATGGACCATCACCCTAACTGGACAAATGTTTATAATAAGGTTGAAATATACCTGTGTACACACGATGCGGGGGATGTGATCACCGAAAAAGACCATAAGCTGGCGAAAGCCATAGATGGCTTGTTGTAAAAATATATTAGCAAACAGTGATTCGTATTTATTTACTTTTCCTGTTGTTTTGTTACTCCATTAATGCTTCGGCGAATACACCCGCAAAAGATACCCTGGTAGCAGATTTCGATCATCTGCATTCAGCTGTTGATTTGCGGCCGTATGTCATGAGCCTGGAGGATAAAAGGGGATTACTGACACCACAACAGATTGCATCGGCATCATTTAACCACAACTATCACCTATTCCATGTAGAGAAAAAGCATATTGGAAAAGGCAATAATTGCTGGCTGAAACTGCATGTGAAAAACGCAGGCAGCCATGATTCTGTATTGACACTCTTTACGGGATGGCATGACGACATGAGCTGGTACGTCCAGAACACTATAGGCAGCAAACCTCGCCTGCTCATGCAAACCGGCCTGATGAAAGATCATGGTGACGTTCACCGCTGGGAACATTATGGGTTTAACGTAACAGTACCTCCCGGACAAAACCGTACTTTCTATCTTCATATCAACAATAAGTATTATAACGAGAACGGGCTGATGCCTGTGCTTTTTAATGCTCTCCAGTACGCAGAGTTCCGTAGCGGACAGCTGGAATATTTCCGGGGAGAAACTATCTTGATCCATGTGTTACTCGGCATGTTGCTGGTATGCCTGGCCATTGCCGTGATCAACTATATACAGCTGCCGGATAAGTCGTACATGTACTTTGCGGCATATATGCTGGGCCTGATATTCTTCTTTACACTGCGACTGGAAAGTCAGCCTTACCAATTGTCTGTGTTCTACCGCTGGCCCATGCTCAAGTATTACTGGGATATCCCGGCACTGTTGTTCTGCTTTTACCTCATGTACCTGGCATTCGGGAATACCTTTCTGAACCTGCAGGAGCGGTATCCTTTTATGGAGAAGCTGTTTACAGCAGTAGCCGCCATCATTGGCGGTATCATCATCATCTGTTTCTACTGTATTGCACAGGAACAATACCAGGTGCCGGTGATGATCTACAGCTATGTATATATTTCTACCTTACTGCCATTCCTGGTGGTTTTCATAGCACTGGCCAAACGTTCCCGGCATCATCCGCTGGTACGCTTTTTCCTGTTTGGCTCACTCTGCTTTTACATGGCCAGCTTCGGTTCTTTCATGATGTTGCTCCGTCCGCTGGGACTGATCAATGCACTGGGAGAAATGTCAGCCCCTTCCCTACTCATAGTAGCAGGGGTATTACTACAATCCATGTTTTTCCTGGCCGGCCTTAGCTACCGGAATAAACTGGTGCACCATGAAAGAACACGTACACAGGAACTGCTGATCAAACAACTGAATAAGAATAAAGAGCTGCAACGCAAGCTGAATGAGCAATTGGAAGAACTGGTAAAAGAGCAGACCACTGAAATATTGCGCAAGAAGCAGGAATTGGAAGAGCAACGTAAAGCGCACCTGGAGACTGAATACGATAAGAAGCTGACAGAGATAGAACTGAAGGCCATCCGCGCACAGATCAATCCACACTTCATTTTCAATTGCCTGAATTCCATTCAGCTGTTTGTGATGCAGCGGGATTTTGAATACGCCCAGAAATACCTGTCCGACTTTTCCTACCTGATCCGGAAAACACTGGATTTCTCCCGGCGTAATTTTATTTCCCTGGCAGATGAAATTGCCTATCTGAATACTTATCTTGGGTTAGAGAAAATGAGGTTTGAGCATAAGATGGAATACGAGATCATTGTCGATCCTGCCATTGCCACTTCAGAACTGGAAGTCCCCGCCATGTTGCTACAACCTTATGTAGAAAACGCAGTGAAATACGGGATGACCAACAGTAATTATCCGATCGGTAAGCTGCTGATACAATTCAACCAGACAGACCCGGATATGCTGGAATGCCTGATAGAAGACAATGGTATTGGTATTATCCGCTCCAAAACATTGCGTACCCTGCCCAAACACCACCAGTCATCAGGCATGGAGATCAGCTTTAACCGTGCCGAATTGCTGAACAAGATGTACAATACAGGCATTCATATCGACGTCATAGACAAATCGGAAAATAATAATACAGAAAGTGGTACTATTGTAAGGATCCTGATTCCCCAACTCTAGCCATACAAGCATATTGGACTATGATAAAAGCTGTTATTATAGATGATGAGCGCAATAGCCGGGACATCATATCCCTGATGCTGGAAAAATATTGCCCCGATGTACAGATCGCAGCTACTGCATCTGACTGCGCGGATGGTATTGCCACCATTCATGAACATCAGCCACAATTGGTGTTCCTTGATCTTGAAATGCCCGATGGAACAGGCTTTGACGTGCTACTTGGCACGAAGGACGCACCTCCGTTTGAAGCAGTGTTTGTAACTGCTTTTGAAAAGAAATTTCTTCACACCATCCGTTTCAGCGAAGTGGAGATCATTCTGAAACCCATTGACAGGGAAAGCCTGATGTCGGCTGTCAACAAGATCACCAGCCGTATTCATGCAAATGCAAGCACTTCCCGCTATAAGGTGCTTCTGGAAAACTTTAACAGCGGGAAAAATATCAATATGGACCTGGTGATCCCGGTTACGCAGCAGGATGATATGATCATTCCGCTGAATACGATCGCCTATCTTGAAGCCAATACTGAAAAGTGCACGATCCACCTGGTGGATAAAGCACAGCTGCAGGCCGAACGTTCATTCCGCTATTATACCGATTTATTTGGTGCGCTTCGTTTCTACCAGATCAATAATCACCAGATGGTGCAGCTCTCGCAGATCAGTCATATTGAAAATGATGGTAGCAAAGTGGTGCTTAAAAACGGGGTGAAGCTGGAGGTTGCCGACAGGAGGAAAAAGGATCTTGTCAGTCACTGGAAACAGTACAGATAAAAGTAAAGGCCATGTCTGAGACATGGCCTTTACTTTTATCTGACGATGGATATTATCCATTCATGGAGATCAGGAATTCTTCGTTGTTCTTGGTTCCCCTCATGTGTTGCAGCATGAAATGCATAGATTCTTCTGTATTCATGTCTGCGAGGTGATTACGCAGGATGTGAATACGTTTCAGGATATCTTTTTCCAATAACAGGTCATCGCGACGGGTAGAGGAAGCAGATACGTCGATAGCAGGGAAGATACGTCTGTTAGCCAGTTTACGATCCAGCTGCAGTTCCATGTTACCGGTACCTTTGAATTCTTCAAAGATCACCTCATCCATTTTGGAACCTGTATCGATCAATGCTGTAGCAAGTATTGTTAAGGAGCCACCGTTTTCGATCTTACGGGCAGCACCGAAGAACTGTTTAGGTTTCTGCATTGCGTTTGCTTCCACACCACCGCTCAATACTTTACCGGAAGCGGGAGCTACGGTGTTATGTGCACGTGCCAGACGGGTGATGGAATCCAGCAGGATCACTACATCGTGTCCGCACTCTACCAGGCGTTTTGCCTTCTGCAATGCTATGGCAGATACTTTCACGTGTTTTTCAGCTGGTTCGTCGAATGTAGAGGCAATTACTTCGGCCTTCACACTGCGTTCCATATCGGTTACCTCTTCCGGACGCTCATCGATCAGTACTACCATGAGGTATACTTCAGGATGGTTTGTTGCGATAGCGTTTGCTACTTCTTTCAGCAACATCGTCTTACCGACTTTAGGCTGTGCTACGATCAGACCACGCTGACCTTTACCGATAGGGGTAAACAGGTCCATGATACGGGTTGAGTAGTTATTTGAAGTAGTGGTAAGGCGTAATTTTTCGAAAGGGAATAACGGCGTCAGGTAGTCAAACGGTACACGGTCGCGCACTTCTTCAGGAGACTTACCATTGATCGTTTCTACTTTCAGCAGTGCAAAGTATTTCTCACCTTCTTTCGGAGGGCGTACGGAACCTTTCACAGTATCACCTGTTTTCAGTCCGAACAATTTGATCTGTGAAGGAGAAACGTAGATATCGTCTGGTGAACTGAGGTAGTTGTAATCGGAGGAGCGCAGGAAACCATAGCCATCAGGCATCATTTCGAGTACACCTTCGCTGATAATTATACCATCAAATTCTATATTAAAAGCAGGTTCTTTCTTATTTGAAGGGAAGCGCTGTTTCTGCGCCAGTACCGGTTCTTCCGGCATTACAAAATCATCCTCGTCCTCTTCTGCCTCTTCTTCCTCAGCATGTGGCAAAGATGTAATTACATCTTCCTCTTCTTCTTCTTCTTCAGCATCTTCAGTAAACTGTGGAATGATTACATCATCATCGTCGTCGAAAGTAAGAGAGGGGATGTCAAGGTCTATATCGAAGTTCTTTTTCTTTGGTTTGGTTTCCTGAGTTTTAGGTTCTTCGAGTTCGGATTCTTTTGTTTTCATGCCGCTGGCAGCTGGTTTCCTGCCGCGTTTAGGTTTTTCGTCTGCAGCTGTGGTTTCTGCTACATGTGCTTCTTCAGCTTCTTCGTCTTTCTTTGATTTCCGCTTACGTGTTTTCTTTTCTTCTCCATTTGCCGGGTTACCTTCAGAGGCCATTACTGCCTGCTTATCGAGTATTTTGTAGATAAGATCCTGTTTGCTCAGTTTTTTGGCGTTTGGCACATCAAGTTTCTCTGCAATGTCAAGCAGCTCAGGAACGAGCATGTCGTTCAATTGTAAGATGTCGTACATCATCGTGTGTTGTCAAATTTAAAAGTGTTGTGAGGTGGGTACCACTACATACCAACATACACCAATTACAAATAATTGTTTTTTGAGTCCAATAAATTTAATCTGGTTATTAAATCTGATAGGGAATGTTGAGTTTAGGACTGCCGATGAAGATGGAAATTAGAACTTAATCAGGCAGATTATAACGCAAGATTAAAACAAGTTTCGCTATTATCCAAAAAAAATGCACTGCTCTAACCCGTTACAACAGCAGCCAGACAAGCCTCCGTGCGGTACCTCCCCTTATAGAACCCCGTCCCATAGCCTGTCTATGGTCTTGATGCTCTATATCTATCAACATTCCTGCCAAAGAGCACGTAACAGGTCGCTATTTAATTTAACATTTTATTTACTACCTGGCACAGCACCCC
This sequence comes from Chitinophaga filiformis, assembly GCF_900102545.1. Classification (GTDB taxonomy): domain Bacteria; phylum Bacteroidota; class Bacteroidia; order Chitinophagales; family Chitinophagaceae; genus Chitinophaga; species Chitinophaga filiformis. The sequence continues at coordinate 482,605 of NZ_FNBN01000004.1, forward strand.
AATTCTTCCTATGCAGTCTGCGCTATATCTCTTAAATTTGCACACCAAAATTTATATTAATATGAGCCAAAGAGTGAAAGTCAAGCAGATACTGCAGGACGAAAAAACAGATTATCCTGTTGTGGTAAAAGGTTGGATACGGTCTTTCCGTAACAATCAATTCATAGCGTTGAATGATGGCTCTACCAATAATAATATCCAGATAGTACTGGAGATGGATTCGGTAACGCCGGATTTATTAAAACGTCTGACCACCGGGGCTGCTATCAGCGTGTCCGGACAAGTAATTCCTTCTCTGGGTAAGGGCCAGCGTGTGGAAGTAAAGGCAATTGAACTGGAAATACTGGGCGACTGTGATCCGGAGAAATATCCGCTGCAGCTGAAAAACCGTCCCAGCCTGGAATACCTGCGTGAAATAGCACATCTTCGTTTCCGCACCAATACATTTGGCGCTATCTTCCGCCTCCGTCATTCCCTGGCATTTGCAGTACATAAATTCTTCAACGAAAGAGGTTTTGTATACCTGCATACGCCTATCATCACGGCTTCTGACGCAGAAGGCGCGGGAGAAATGTTCCATGTAACTTCCTTCGATCTTAAAAATCCGCCACTCACAGAAAGTGGCGAAATTGACTATAAAGAAGATTTCTTCGGCCGCGCTACCAACCTGACTGTATCCGGCCAGCTGGAAGGAGAACTCGGCGCTATGGCCTTTGGTGATATCTACACCTTCGGCCCAACCTTCCGTGCGGAAAATTCCAACACTGCCCGTCACCTGGCAGAATTCTGGATGATAGAACCGGAAATGGCGTTCTACGACCTGGAAGACAACATGAACCTGGCAGAGGCTTTCATCAAATCCGTTATCGGCTATGCACTGGAAAACAACAGGGAAGACCTGGAATTCCTGGCACAACGCCTTGCAGAAGAAGAAAAGCAGAAGCCACAGCAGGAACGCAGTGAAATGGGACTGATCGAAAAGCTGGAATTCGTATTGAACAACGAGTTCATACGCATTACCTACACCGAGGCCATCGACATCCTGAAGAACAGCAAACCTAACAAGAGCAAGAAATTCAACTACCTTATAGAAGAATGGGGGGCTGATCTGCAGAGCGAACACGAACGTTACCTGGTAGAGAAACATTTCAAGAAACCAGTGATCCTGACAGATTATCCGAAAGCGATCAAAGCGTTCTATATGAAGCAGAACGCAGACGGTAAAACTGTAAGGGCAATGGATATCCTCTTCCCTGGTATCGGTGAGATCGTAGGTGGTTCACAGCGTGAAGAGAACTACGATAAACTGGTTACGCGTATGGAGGAAATGCACCTGCCTGTTGACGAAATGAGCTGGTATCTTGATACACGCCGCTTTGGTACTGCACCTCACGCAGGTTTCGGTCTTGGATTTGAAAGACTTGTGCTGTTTGTAACTGGTATGGGAAATATCAGGGATGTAATACCTTTCCCGAGAACACCAAAGAGTGCTGAATTCTAAATAGAATCTGAATTCTTATAAAAAAATGAGTAGAAGCCGTTCCGTAATAATCGGGACGGCTTTTTAATGCTGTGTATATGTCTCCCTATTTATTACATATGATGTTATGATCGCGGGATATTGGTTATGTATATGAATATGATAATTCCATACATGTGATATGTGATGTTACAATTCCGTATGCATGTGATGCGTGTAATTCCGTGTACGGATGATATTGTGCGCTACATGGGTTCCGTTGGGCGCCGTTGGGTTCCGTTGGGTTCCGTTGGGTTCCGTTGGGTTCCGTTGGCCCCCAGGGTTATCACCCTGGGCTACAAACACTGAGACTCCTAACGGAGTCTATTGCCGTTTTGTTTCCCGGTTTATTGTTG
>NZ_FNBN01000004.1:484679-583898 GCF_900102545.1 Chitinophaga filiformis
CTATTGATGTTTTGTTTCCCGGTTTATTGACCCGGGGTTATCACCCTGGGCTACAAACACTGAGACTCCTAACGGAGTCTATTGGCGTTTTGTTTCCCGGTTTATTGTTGACCCGGAGTCAAAAACCCCGGCTACAAACAATGAGACTCCTACGGAGTCTATCGATGTTTTGTTTCCCGGTTTATTGTTGACCCGGGACCGAAAACTCTGGACTACAAACAATGAGAATCCTAACGAGTCTATCGATGTTTTGTTTCCCTGGTACGAATCATCACATTATGTTCCCGGATTTGTTTATGGAATTTCTCTTCCCCCGCATCTATATCATTGAAAGCGCTTTCAGTCATTTATTTCTATACCCTTTAAACCTATTCACAATGGCTGAAATTAATACCGGCGGCTCCGATCGCGGCCACAAAAGAGGAACCCGTTCAAGGAAATTAAGTACTCGTGTAGATATGACACCTATGGTAGACCTGGGATTTCTGCTCATTACTTTTTTCATGCTCACTACAGCGTTAGCCAAACCTCAGACAATGGATCTGAATATGCCCGCAGATGCTGAACCACCACAATCAGTGGGGGACAGCAAGTCACTCACTATATTGCTCGGCGCCAACAACAGTGTCAGTTACTATGAAGGCATCGGTAATGATCCCCTGCATCCTCCAGTGGTACAACATTCTTCTTTTGCCAATAACCAGGGCATCCGGGACGTCATTATAAATAAACGTGAGCGGGTTATACAGCAACATAAGAAAAACGACCTGATGGTCCTGATCAAAGCAGATAAATCTGCCAATTATAAAAACGTGGTGGACATTATGGATGAGATGCTGATCAATCACGTGGAAAGATATGCCATGGTTGATATTACGCCGGAAGATGAAGCTTACTTAAAATGAGTTAACTTAGTAAGGTAAAATACATTACTATGGCACTAACTCAATCCATTCCAGTTGTGGACCTCGCCGCATTCACTTCAGGCGACGCTGCCAGTAAACGCGCTTTCGTAGAGCAGCTTGGTAACGCGTACGAAGAAGTAGGGTTTGTAGCGGTAAAAAATCACGGTATTTCCGACGATCTCATTGCAAAACTGTACAAGTACGTACAGCTGTTCTTCACCTTACCGTCAGATATCAAGCGCTCTTATGAGATACCTGAATTAGCGGGCCAGCGCGGGTATACATCTTTCGGTAAAGAACATGCGAAAGGGTATGATGCACCGGATCTGAAGGAATTCTTCCAGTTTGGACAAACCGTGGAAGATGATGATCCCATCGCTAACGAATACCCGCCAAATGTGGCTGTGAAAGAGATCCCGGCATTTTCACCGACCTTCTTTGATGCCTACCGTGCATTCGAAAAGTCGGGAAAAGCATTGCTGCAGGCCATCGCCATCTACCTGGGACTGGATGAGCATTATTTTGACGAATATATACACAATGGTAATTCTATCCTGAGGGCTATCCACTACCCTCCTATTACGCAGGAACCTGCATCTGCCATCCGCGCAGAGCAACATGAGGACATCAACCTCATTACCCTGTTGGTAGGCGCTTCTGCTGATGGCTTGCAGATACTGGACAAACAGGATAATTGGGTGCCTGTCACTTCGCTACCAGAGCAGATTGTTGTGAATGTGGGCGATATGCTGCAAAGGCTTACCAACAATCGTCTGAAATCCACTACACACCGGGTAGTGAACCCACCCCGCGAGATGTGGCATACCAGCCGTTATTCCATTCCGTTCTTCTTGCACCCTAAATCAGAGATGCCGCTGAACGCATTGGAGAGCTGTGTAACAGATAGCAATCCGCTGGCATATGAACCAATCACTGCGGGTGAATATCTGGATGAAAGATTGAGAGAGATTGGCCTGAAGAAATAATAACCTCGCATAAATAGCAACAGGGCTGAAAAGACAGATCGTCCTTTTCAGCCCTGTTTATATTTGAGATACACTATTGTTTGCTAATTCACACTTTCCTGTGCCCCCGGCTGCTTTTTAGCCAATGTCTTTTCTTCTTCCAATACTGCAGGATTTCCACCAAACAGCTCTGCAAAATAATCTTTCATTTCCGGTGTCATACGATAATCATTCCACGGAAAGTTCAGGAAGTAACTATGCTGCCGGCCTCCCTGTCCATGGAAATTGACATAATTGGCATTGACAGCCTTCCGGCGTTTGGGTTTTTCTCCCAGCTGACGCGCAAAGGTAAGCAAGTGAGCCCCCTTCAGCTGCCAGTCGGACCTGTTGTAATTGACATAGATCTTATTTGCAAAATGGATACGCTCTACCCAGTCCTTATGACCTTTTGCCGGCACACAGGCCGCATTCAGTACAACATTGTCGATGAACGGTTCATTGTTTAGTGAGTCATAAGGTTGATGCTTCATCATTTCCATAAAAATGATGTTCCCCATGCTATGACAGAATGTAGAGACTTTTATATGCTCGACCCAGTCTTCCCTTTCCCGGCGCGCCTGCTGGATTTGTCGCAATAAGCGAAAATAATGCGGTGCTGAGAGACGGGCATTAGTACGGGCAAACCTAAAGTTTCTGGAGGGTCTGTAAGTGGTATTGATGCTTGCGTAGTCAAACATCACGACATTCACGTTATACTGTGAACGCATGAGTAGTGCCCGTTCAACATTGCTTGTAAAGATCTTACCCATCCCTTCCGCATATACGACTATATCCCGTTTTTCCGGCAAGAGGCGCATGGCGTCTGTCAGGGTCGGTACCTGGAATACATTCCATTTCCCGGCCTGCTTTTGCAACACAAAGTATTTCAGTCCTGCTGTATCTACAAATTCATCCACAAAGCGCAAACTATCCTTGTGCAGATGCCTGTTGCTTACAAATACGAGACAGGTGTCTGTCAGGGCCGGCCTGGTAAAGTTGGCCTGCAGACAGAAGTTAGCCCAGTAAGCATCGCTGTTGTAATAGGACAATTGTGCATGTGCGCTTAACGAAACTGTTATGCATAGGAGGATCAGGAATCTTCTCATAAAACTATATCTATAATTAAACTATTCAATACCAGCTCCTTAAAGGCTATCCTACCAGGGTGGGCATATTGATTGACCTGAAAGTATTGTTTATTTACAACAAGGATTATGCCTGTACGTTCTTCTCTTAACAGAAGAAAATCAATAGTTTGTCGTTTTCCTGTTTGATATTGTCAGGAATTTATTGAAATTCGGGCAGTCGATTAATTGCCATTAACGTGTTTCTACGTCATATTCCTTTCCTAAGGGCTGTATTTATGCACAGCATCACTGCGTACGGGGGACCCCAGGGCCACCTGGCTATGATGTTGAAAACATTTGTGCACCAGAGAAGGGATGTGACTGAACAGGAGTTGATGGAATACAATGCATTCTGCCAATTGTTACCAGGGGCGTCTTCTTCCCAGACCCTGACGCTCATTGGTTACAAGCGGGGTGGTGTGCCGCTGGCAGTAGCTACCCTGCTCATATGGATAGCTCCCGCCTGCCTGTTAATGGGATCGCTTAGCTTCCTGCTGCAATACTTCGATCAGAAAGCATTGAACACTGATATCTTTAAGTACGTACAGCCAATGGCTGTTGGTTTTCTGATATATGGTAGTATGCGGGCATTTAAGATCAGCATCCGCAACCTGGCTACTGCTATTATCATGGCGGTATCCTTGCTGACGGCTTACTTTTTCAAGTCTCCATGGACCTTTCCCGCATTGATCATCCTTGGCGGGATTGTATCCAACTTCAGCGATAAACGTATTCCTGACATCCAGGATAAGCCTAAAAAGATACAGTGGACGAACATCTGGCTGTTTGCCTTGTTGTTCATCCTGGCGGGTTTCTTTTCTGAGCTGGCACGTACGCACAACTGGATCACACGCCGTCCCTTCAACCTGTTTGAGAACTTCTACCGTTTCGGTAGCCTGGTGTTTGGCGGTGGGGATATCCTGATAGCGATGATGCTGGAACAGTATGTATCGCGTGCCAACACCCGTTTTATGAATGCGGAAGAGCTACTGACCGGAGCCGGTATTATGCGGGCTTTACCTGGTCCTACTTTTTCTGTCACAGCGTATGTAGGCGGCATGGTCATGCGCAACCTGGGACCGGGTTATCAGTTACTGGGATGTATGCTGGCACCTGTTGCTGTTTTTCTACCCAGCCTGCTGCTGGTCTTGTTCTTCTTCCCCATCTGGCATAATCTGAAGAAATACGTGGTCATCTACCGGGCATTAGAGGGTATCAATGCCACAGTGGTGGGGATCATGTGGGCAGCCACGATCATATTGTTCCTGGCTATCCCACTTACCTGGTATAACGTTATTATTACTATCGCTACCCTCATTATTCTTCTCACATCCCGTATACCATCCCCGTTTATCGTACTTGCCTGCCTGCTATTAGGCTGGCTGATGTAACACCTTATTTAGGTTTCATTGTTGTCTGATTTCTCTTGAACACCATCGCTGCCAGGGCTGCTGCCAGCAAGCCAAGAATACCATTGGTGAAAAACACATTACCGAACAGATAGATCCAGAAGTTATCCTGGTTCTGTGCACCTGAGATGAAGTGCAGGGCTATCGTCAACAATGTCACAATAAATACCGCCCATAACGTAGTTCTCAGTCCCATGGCAAACATCGCCCAGGTGGAAGTTTTCTCATGGTGCTGGCTATTGTAATGAATAACGGAAAACAGTACCCCCAGGAACATCAGCAGGTTTCCAAAATATCCGGTCCATAAAGCGCCTGCCATATCAGTAAAGTAAAAGATCACTGTGAATACAATAGACACAACTGCTATAATGATCCCGTAAACAGGAGCAAGATTGACATGATGATGACGATTTGCTGTTTGCATAATTCTTCAGTTTAAAGTGAAAAAATCATTGTGCTGTTGACTCAATCTGCTGGATCACTTTACGCAGATCATTCTTAGTTTTATCAATATCTTTCCACAGATCACCTACATCCTTAATCCTGTCTGCCATGTTCCCGATATGGAAATCAGCAATGGAAAGATCATCGGTCAGCTCGTCCCAGTTTAAAGGAGCGGAAACGGTAGCTCCCGGTTTCGGACGTACGGAATAGGGAGAAGCGATGGTTTGTCCGCGGCTGTTCTGCATATAATCTATATACACTTTTTTATTGCGCTTTGACTTATTGCGGATCACACTGGTGATATCCGGCAACTCCTGTTGTACCTGTTTCGCTACATATTCCGCAAACAGGCGGCAGGTTTCATAATTATATTTTGCACCTGTTGGCACATAAATGTGCAGACCCGAAGCGCCGGAGGTTTTACAGAATGCTGTCAGCCCCAGTTGATCCAACAATGCTTTAATAGCTAATGCCGTTTCTACCACGTATTTAAAGGCGATATTTTCAGGGTCAAGGTCCAATACCAGGTAGTCCGGATTGTCCAGGTTCTTCACCCTCGACAGCCAGGGATTGATCTCTATACATCCCAGGTTGACCATATATGCCAATGTAGCCGCGTTGTTACATACAAGGTAATCCACATCACGGGAAGCTGATGCCGCATGCAGTTGCACTGTTTTCAGCCAGTCGGGGGCTGTGGCCTTATCAACGTCCTTCTGATAAAAACCAGGGTCCTTAATGCCATTAGGGAAACGGTGCAGACTTAACGGGCGATCTTTCAGGAAAGGCAGTACGTAGTCAGCCATCTCCATATAATAGTCCAGCAGCGTACCCTTTGTAATCTTTTCATCAGGCCAGTATATTTTCTGCTGGTTGGTCAGCGTAACCTTTTTCCCATTCAGCGTTACTACCCTTTCCTTTTCGTGTGTACGTGCAGGCGCAGTAGTAGCTTGCGCTGCCGCTTTCTTTGTGGCCATCCTGGTAGATTTTGCGGTTTCCTTATGCACATCCGTTGCCGGTTTGTCTTTCCTCAATCCCAGGAATATTGGCATACGCAGATGCCTATCGCTCGTCCAGGCATGAAACTTCACCTGGCAAACCAGCTCGGGTTTCACCCAGGTAACGGGCGTATTCGTCTTCACTTTTTCTTTGAAAGGAGACGTCTTTTGTCTGAAAGGCTGCATCTTGTCATACAGCTCATTGATCAATGCTCCATTCAATCCACCGCCACAATTACCAACATATTTCAGTTCATTCTTATCGTCATAAATTCCAAGTACCAACGATCCTATTTTCTTCCTGCTCCCCTGTGGTTCCGTATATCCGCAGATAATCGCCTCCTGTTCATCCACGATCTTGATCTTCAACCAGGACATAGACCTGCGGCCTTCAGCATACAGGCTTTCTGCTTCCTTGGCAATGATGCCCTCCCAGGCTTTCTGTTGCGCTGTTTTATACAGCTTTTCACTATCATTCAGCACATGTTCTGAGTAGATCACTGTCTTGCTGCCCAGCTGTGTAACAACATCTTTTAACAGCTCTTTCCGTTGAATAAGCGGCAATGCCTGCAGGTCCTGTCCATCCAGTTGCAACATGTCAAAAACGATATAGACCAGATTGCCGGAGGCGTTGTTCTTATAGTTTTGCAGCGACTGAAAATCGGATGAGCCGTCTTTTTTCAGGACTACCACTTCTCCGTCCAACACAGCATCATGTTGCAAATCCTCCAGTGCCTGCACTATTTTCGGATAGTCTTTGTTAAACGACAAATGGTTCCTCGAATACAATTCCACCTTTCCTTTCCGCACATCAGCAATGGCCCTGTAGCCATCCCATTTGGTTTCAAACAGCCAGCCTTCCCGGCTGAATGGTTTATCTACCAGCGTTGCCATCATCGGCGTAAACTGTTCGCGTTTAGTGGGCGCTGCTTTTGCCTTTGCCGGTGCTACTTTTTTTTTAGCCCCTTTCATCTTCTCTTTCTCCTTCACACCTCTATCCTTGATACGTTGCGGCGTGAAGTTCTCGCTATCGTAGGCAGTTTTTACAGCGTAGTCGTCTTTATGCTTCAGCAACAGCCAGGCATTGTCGTCTGAGTTTTTCATTTTCACCAGGGCAAATTCGCCTTTCACCTTCTTCCCCTTCATGACTATTTTCAGATTGCCTTCCCGGATCTCTTTGTTCGCCTCTTTGTCGAAATCTTTTCCGTCATCATGCAGTAATTCATAGCTGCCCTTATCCCATACGTAGACGAACCCCGCGCCATAATTCCCTTCGGGAATGACGCCTTCAAAGTCTTTGTAATCATAAGGGTGATCTTCTACCTGCATGGCGAGCCTTTTGTCGGACGGATTCATGGAAGGTCCCTTCGGCACGGCCCAGCTTTTCAGTACACCATCTACTTCCAGGCGGAAGTCGTAATGTAAACGGGAGGCATGATGCCGTTGGATTACGAAGATGTGCTGTTTACCTGCACTCTTTTTCTTCGCGCCTTTAGGCTCGGAGGTAACATTAAAATTTCGTTTTTCATCGTATGTTCTCAGGCTCATGATGCACGTTTTTTATTACTGCCACTGCTGCGGCCGGGACTACCAAGACTTGCCTTCAGCTGGTCAAACAGATCGGTGCTCTTGGTGTGTACTATCTTCATCTTCTTCACTGTACGGCGCTTACCACTTGCTTTCGCTTTTATGATATTGAGCAGTTGTTCATGATAAGTATCCTTGAACTGGCTGATGTCAAATTCTGTAGTATAACTTTCCACCAGCTGCACTGCCATATCCAGCTCTTTCTTGCTGATCTTGCTATCGGAAGGAAGAGACAATTCTTCCGGCGAGCGTATTTCCTGTTCAAACCTCAGTTGTTGCAACATGAGGTAATTATCCCGCGGGCGGATGATGACGAGATGTTCACTCGTTCTGAGTACAAAACGCCCCAGTCCGGCCTTACCCGTTTTCTGTAATGTTTTCAATAACAGTTCATATGCTTTCACACCCGCTTTATCTGGCTCTATGTAGTAAGGAGTTTCAAAATAGATATCATCTATTTCCGCCTGTTCTACAAAAGATTCGATGGAGATGATCTTACTTTTTTCAGGTGCGGCTTCCTGGAAATCCTCATCTTCCAGGATGACATATTCATCGTTATACAAGTATCCTTTTACGATCTGCTCCCAGGGCACTTCCTTTCCGGTATCTTCATTCACACGTTTAAATTTGATATGGGCGTGATCTTTTTTATCCAGCATGTCCAGGTCCAGTCTACTGTCCTGCACGGCGCTGTACAATTTGATGGGTATATTAACTAACCCAAAACCGATTGTTCCTGACCAAACAGCTCTCATAAAAAAATAATTTAAGGGTGATATTGAATGAAAACCAAACTATATGCCATGGCACGCGATTTGGATTTTTACTCTCTGTATCAAAAACCTTTGTTTATGGAAAAGCCAGGCGAAATGACCACCCTCAGCCGGGTGATGCAAAAATTGCATGATAAGGGCCTCGATCATGAATTAAAGATGAGTGATCATGGCAGAATGCAGAATATCGAAAAACAGAAAATATACAATCCTGAGGAACTGAAAATTATTAAAACCTACCGGTTTGAAGGGGAGTCTGATCCGGCCGATATGTCAGTATTATACCTGATAGAAGACCAGGATGGCGAGATAGGCTATGTACTGGATGCTTATGGTGCTTATAGTACGCATGAAGAATCCGGATTTGACGAATTTCTCCAGAAAATACCAGTAGAAGACAGGGAAGATCAGTTGATCTTCGCATAACATAATCTACTTTAAAAAGCGGGGGTTAGGAAGAAGCGCCGGATGATATTTAGCTAATTCCTGATCCCTGCTTTCGTTTTAACCCGTTTCTTTTCCTGTGTGAGTGATTTCATAAACTTCAGCAGTACCTTTTCATCGTTGTGAAGGCCTCCGGCAGATTCCTTATTTCTTCCTGCCCTCAATTCCTCCAGGTACGGTTCCAGGTTACATTGCTCGTAGGCGTCCAGTATCTTCGGATGGATATAGTACTTCTTACAGACGGCCCTTGTATTGCCCAGTTTTCCGGCTACGCTGTCGATGATGTGCACCAGGTTCTGTTTACATTCTGTAGCTGAGCTGAAAGGGGTAAGATCGGCGAGCAGGTTAAGGGCATTCACGGTTCCTGACCATGTTCTGAAATCTTTACAGGTATAGTCTTCTCCCGTCCAGAGCTTCAGGTATTCATTGATATCTCCGGAGTCCAGGCTCTTATGATCTTCTCCCTCGTAATACTGAAACAATTCCTGTCCGGGGATATCTTTCACCTTCTGCAATAATTTAGCTAATTGGGCGTGTTTTAGCGTTATTTTATGCAGGACGCCCTTCTTACCCTTGAACTTAAAAAAGGCGGTATTTCCGTCTATTTTCACGTGCTGCGCATGCAGGGTGGTAAGTCCATAGGAGCCATATAGTTTTTCATAGGAGGCATTACCTACCCGGATCAAAGTTTCCTGCATGACGCTGAGTGCTATGGCCGTAACTTTCTCTTTATCAAGGCTTTTCTTACGCAGGGCAGCTGAAATATGCTTGCGCAATTGCGGTAGTTTCTCCCCAAAATGTAGCAAGCGGTCGTATTTGGTTTCATTGCGTACCCTGGCCCAGGTGGAGTGGTAGCGGTATTGCCTTCTTCCCAGGGCATCGATACCGGTAGCCTGTAAATGCCCGTTGGCATAAGGGCAGATCCATACATCTTCCCAGGCGGGAGGTAGTACCAGGCCCCGGATCCTTGCCAGGGTCTCTTCATCTGTTATAATATCTCCATGCTGATCGCGGTACTGAAAGCCGTCTTTCACTCTTTCCCGGCTATATCCTGTAGTACCGGATTTCACATATCGTAATTTCACTGCTTTGGCAGTAGCCATCGCTTCAGCAATCAGGTCCATCGTCAATTGTTTTTCTTTCCCTCATAATTTTCTGTGATCCGGCAGCTGTCAGGTCGCCACCGGTAGTATCGGATGTAAAAAGGCCTCATACATTTTGTAATGCAGAGGCCTTCGGGTTCCCATCTGTAATGCTTTATTCAGCAGCAGCTTCTTCATTTACAGAAGATTCTGCCAGTTGGGTAAGTAATACGTCTGTTTCCTTTTCCTCGCCCAGGGTCTGGTCCAGCAGTCTTGCTACTTCTTCGTGGCCCATTCTGCCTGCCAGTGTACGGAGGCTACCGTAAGTGGCGATCTCATAATGTTCGATCTTCTGTGCACAGATGATCAGGCCAGCATCTCTTACGGAGCTGTCTTCTTCTGTATCGTCTATCACTTCCTGACCTTCCTCAATCAAGCCTTCCATGGCCGGACATTTTTTCGCCTTTGCTGTTTGCCCAAGAGATTCGAATACCCTTTCGAGTCGGTTTACATGTTCTCTTGTCTGTTCCTGGTGGTTGCTGATAGCATCTGCCAATTCTTCTGAAGTAGCGGCCTTTTGCATTTTGCCTAAGGCTTTCACCAGTGCTTTTTCTGCCCAGTAGATGTCTTTTAACTGATCCATGAATAGTTGATGGAATTTGGAGTTGGGCATATCTTCATTCTGGCTTTTGCTGCTCCTGGAAGAGCTGGAACGGGAAGAGCTGCTTGCTCTTGGAGCAGTACGTGAGGTGGACATGGATTTACTACCTGCAGCGCTTCTACCTGTTGTCTTGGACTGGCTGCCTGTCCGTGATTTGGATTGGGTTCTTGTTGCCATGTTATTTGGAGTTTAATAGTGATCAATTTATTCTTCCGGAATTACCCTGGAATCGTCTTCGTCGTAGCTATTGTATGTTTCCATGATCGTTCTGTCGGGGAAAAGATCGGGCGACCTTTCCTGTACATCCTCCCTGTCCTGTTCCGCTATGAGGTCTGCCCTGTCTTCTATTATCTCATCCTCTTTCTTTTTCTTAGCTTTCGGATTAGGAGGGGAACGTTTGATATCATGGTCAGGCACCTCGTTCGGCACAGGAGGTGGAGGTCCTGGTGGCGATGGAGGAGGTGTTATTTCTGGTCCTGATGGTCTTGGCGGTTCCTCTTTAGGAGGGGGTTGCTTTTCAGGCACCCCTCCCGGAGAAGGATTCCCCGCTGACTTATGATAATATTGCATAGTCTGATTTTTTCGTGAACGATTGCTTTTACGTGTGCTGCAGTTGCCGGATGTGTTTCAACCATGTGTTGTTCAATATGAAAGACAAAGTTCATTCCATCACCGGCCAGCATAGTTGGAAGACACATATCAGACATAGCTCTATTATGTCGGAATGCCTAACAGCAAAGCGTTTCAGCACTACTACACTTACTGTGATGATTATATGAAGCGATTTAGCAGCCACGGCAGGAATGCGTGTAGAATATGCATTTCACTGTGTGGAAATTGTTGGATAGTTGTAAATTCGAAAACTTACTACAATCAGCGGGAAAAATGCATATACCTGTACAAAAGAAGATCAGACTAGGATTCTTCATTGCTTTTACTGTTATCATCGTTGCCTCAATATGTTCATTCCTGGTAACAAAGACGCTATTGGATAATGCCCGGTGGCTGAATCATACCATTGAGATCTCCAAAAGCCTGGAGGTAATCACCAAGCAGCTGAAGGATGCCGAATCGGCTATCCGGGGGTACAGCATTACCGGGGATACCGCCTTTCTGCGTCCTACCATGCAGCAACGTAGTATTAAGATAGAAGAAGAGTATATGATGCTCCGCAGGATCACCGCAGAAAGCCGGCAGCAGCAACTGCACCTGGACACCCTGAAAAAACTGCTGGACAAGAAATACCAGCAGCTGATAGCTGGGGAAGCGAAAGTAACCTCCCGCCAGAAAGATACCTCTGCCGTGCAGGAGGGGGAAAAGTCCATGGACAGGATAGACCGGAAGGTCCAGGATATGTTGAATATTGAGAACGCCAAGCTGCGGCAGAAATCGAGGTTACAGAGCTTCTTTTCGGCCATCTGGATACCGGTGATCTTTATTTCCTCGCTTATGGCGATTCTCATTGGCATCTATTCCTACGTTACCCTTACACGGGAGTTCCGGTTGCAACTGCATATTGAATCCCGTTTGAAATCTTATCAGCATGACCTGCAGCAAAACATCAAGCTGCTGAATAAATCCAATGAGGAACTGGAGCAGTTTGCCTATGTGGCCTCTCACGACTTACAGGAACCTTTGCGTAAGATCTCCACTTTCAGCGACAGACTGCAAACCAAATACGGCGATCACCTCCCTTCAGATGCTACTGACCTGATACACCGTATGGTGGGCGCCGTAGGAAGGATGCGGATACTGATCAATGATCTGCTGCTTTTCTCCAGGGCGGGCCGTATCACACCAGAGAATATTGTAAAAGTGGATATGACCCAGCTCATACAGGAGGTGATCAGTGACCTGGAAGTAAGCTTACAGGAAAAGCGGGCGGTGGTCAATATAGCACCCATTCCGGTGATAGAAGGTACCCCTACCTCTTTTCATCAGCTATTTCAGAACATTATTGCTAACGCCATTAAGTTCGCTCATCCGGAGAGACAGCTGGTGATCAATATCAGGTCTGAACAGGAAAATAACGAATGCAAAATATTTGTAGAGGATAATGGTATAGGTTTTGACCCTACATATGCCGAGCGCATCTTTTTATTATTTCAAAGACTACACGGCATGAGCGAATATTCCGGTACCGGTATAGGACTGGCCATTTGTAAGAAAATAGTGGATAGCCATCACGGGCATATTACCGCGTTAGGAACACCTGGCCAGGGCGCTACTTTCATTATTACATTACCTATCACGCAAACCCTCTACAATGAAGAAAATTAAAAGTGCCGGAAAAATTAGCATTCTTATTGCAGATGATGATGCTGACGACAGAGAACTGATCCGGGCGGCTTTCGAAGAGAACAGCACGCAGCACCACATTAATTTTGTCGAAAATGGCGAAGAACTGTTGCATTATCTGAATCGTAACGGTCACTATGCGGACGAAACGCTACACCCATTTCCACAGCTTATCCTGCTGGACCTCAACATGCCCAAAAAGGATGGAAGGGAGGCGCTACGCGAACTGAAATCAAACGATCTGTTTAAGAGCATACCCGTTATAATATTGACTACGTCGATGGAGGAAAAAGATATTGTTAGAAGTTATGAGCTGGGGGTAAACAGCTTTATCATAAAACCAGTTACCTATTCGGGCCTCGTGGAATTTACCCGTGTGTTGGGAAAATATTGGTTCGAAATAGCGGAACTGCCAAATGTTTAGAGAATGACAGATCAACCCGTACACATATTGATGATAGATGATGACGAGGACGACTTCTTCCTCGTTAATCAGTTGTTGCAGGACATTTCCCCGGGACAGTACCAACTGGACTGGGCGCCTACTTATTCAAAAGCGGTAGAGCAAATAGACAGAAAGGTACATGACATTTACCTGGCCGACTATCGTCTGGGACCTTATACGGGTATAGACATCCTCCACCATTTCCAGCAGCTGGATTACAAAGCGCCGGTGATCATGCTTACCGGTAAGGGCGACTATACGATAGATAAGGAAGCGATGCAGGCAGGTGCTTCTGACTACCTGGTAAAAGGCGAGATCAGTGCCGACCTGCTGGAACGCTCTATCCGTTATGCACTGGACGAGGCACGCCATCTCCGTATTATCGAGGAAAACGAAAAGAAGTATTTCGGCGTATTCGAAAAAGCGCATGACCTCATCATTCTTGCCGACTGCGACAAGAATGTGATTGACGCCAATCCCTCTGCTATCAGGACTTTACAATACACTAAGGACGAAATGTTGCAGCTGAACCTCAAGCAACTCTTTTTCCAGGAGGATCAGTGCAAACATTTCTTCGATCACATCTGCGGGGAAGAATCCAGTCTGCGCACGGAATATAACTTTCTGACCAAACATGGGAAGAAGCTCGACGTGATGGTCAGCGCGGTAACACTGGATGAGCAGGAACAGATCTTCCTTTGTGTGGTACAGGATATTACTGAAAGGAAACGGGAGGAGCTGGAGAAACAGCAACAGCAGAAATTTGTTGTGACGGGCCGTATTGCCCGGGTGATTGCACACGAAGTGCGTAATCCGCTTACCAATATCCTGCTGGCTGTTAGCCAGTTTAAGGGAGAGCCTGTTAGTGTAGAAGATAGCCAGGTATATGTCGATATCATTGAACGGAACTGTACGCGTATCAATCAGTTGATTACAGAGCTGCTGCATTCCACCAGGATGATAGAACTTAATATCCGTCCTCACGGTATCAACGAACTGACAGATAAGGCCCTTGCGCTTGCGCAGGACCGCCTGCAACTCAACGAGATCAGTGTAAAGAAAGAATACGTCAAGCAGGATGTCATGATCCCGGCAGATGAAGATAAGGTGATCATTGCCTTGTTAAATATCATCATCAATGCAGTAGAAGCAATGACGCCGGGAAAAGGATTGCTTACATTACAGACGGCCAAACAGCGGGATAAAGCAGTGATCACTATCACTGATAATGGTCCCGGTATTCCGGAAGAGACCAAGACCCGTTTGTTTGATCCGTTCTTTACCAATAAGCCTAAAGGAACAGGTTTAGGGTTAACGAGTACGCAGAATATCATTATGAATCATAAAGGTACGGTACATGTGGAGAGTGAAATTGGGACAGGAAGTGTATTCACCATTGTACTGCCGTTGAACTAAGCATAACAGTCATCAGGAAATGAATGCTGCAGACATATTTAAGCATTCATTTCCTGATTTGTTATATCACATCGCATTAAGCTTTTCATCTGTATTTTCAATTGCTTCTTCCACTGAGTGGGACTCTTTCATCGCCAGTCTTTTCTTCGTCTCCTCTGACAGCTTCATGTAATAGTTATGCAGCGTATCCAGCTCTTCTTCTGTCAGATCTTCCACTACAATGAGGCGGTTACTGGCCAGTTTATTGGCAGCTATCAGTTCATTCAGTTTCAGTTGTACGGATTTTGAATCTTTATTCTGTGATTTCTGGATAATGAATACCATCAGGAAAGTGATGATGGTTGTACCAGTATTGATCACCAGTTGCCAGGTATCCGAGAAACCGAATACAGGACCGGTAATCGCCCATATGATAATAGCTGCCAGAGCAATAAAGAATGCCCATTGCGATCCTGTAGCCTGTGCCACTTTCGAAGAAAAACGCTCAAAGAAGCCGGCGTTCTTTTTGTCCCCATTATCTGTTTGCTGCTGATTGTTTTGCGGATCCATAAATGCTAGGTTTTATCACACATAAAAATGCAAATAGCATACCGGGCAGAAATAGAAAAGGCCCGCTGGATAACGGGCCTGTATGCTGAGTATAAAACAAACATTATAATTGATATCGCTTAATAGTTTATGTTGAGTAACCTTAATTTGTTGTATAAGGTTTTACGGTCGATGTTCAACAGCTGCGCAGCCTTCGTCTTATTGTATTTCACCTCTTTGAGTACATTGATGATCTTGTTGTACTCTGCCTGCAGCGCAACTGTTTTCAGGTCGTTTTCATTTGTGATGGAGATCAGTTCACCAGACATATTCACCTGGTGATCTTCCTCGTATGGTTGCTGTGCAAATGACTCTTTCATCTCCAGTGGCAATGTAGACAAGGTAATGTCTTCATGCTCGGGAGTAAGCAGGCATGCACGGCGTATCACGTTTTTCAGTTCACGGATATTACCTGGCCAGTTGTATCTGCTGAAACATTCCCATACTTCATTGGTGATCTTGCCACAGTTCTTCTGCAGTTCTCTTTCCACCTGGCGCATGAATGCATCTACAAACAGGGGCAGGTCTTCTACCCTTTCGCGCAGCGGTGGAATATAGATAGTGAACTCATTGAACCGGTGGAAGAGGTCTTCACGGAAGCGACCCTTTGCTACTGACTCAGACAGCTTTTCGTTGGATGCCACGATGATGCGTACATCTATCGGAATCTCTTTCAAGCTACCTACTCTGCGGATCACTTTTTCCTGGATCACGCGCAATAAAGCTACCTGTATATCGTAAGAGAGGTTGGCTACTTCGTCGAGGAACAGGGTACCACCATGGGCCTGTTCGAAGGCGCCTATCTTGGTATTGATAGCGCCTGTGAATGAACCTTTCTCATGACCGAACAGTTCACTTGCTGCCAGTTCTTTGGAAAGGCTACCACAATCCAGCGCCACGAAGGGCTGGTTATGTCGTTTACTATGGTGATGGATGAGATGTGCTACAGATTCCTTACCGGTACCTGTTTCACCAAAGATGATAACACTGTAGTCGGTAGGTGCTACCAGTTTAATCTGGCGGAAGAGTTCTTTCGCGCCATTACTTTCACCGTATACGTATTTATGGCTTTTATCCAGCATTTCACCATCCGGTTCTCCATCGGATGATTCTACTACAGCTGCACTACCAGCTGAGGAGCCATTTACAGTACGCATGGGCATAGATTCTTCGCGTTCGCGTTCTGCGTCCATATGTGCAAATGCTTTATGTACCAGGTTCAATATTTCGTCCGGATAAAGCGGTTTGGAGAGGTAGTCGTAGGCACCGTTCTTGACCATATCTACAGCAACTCTGACATCCGTATATCCGGTAATGATGATCACAATAGTACGTGGATTGATCTGAAGAATATCCTGCAGCAACTGCGCACCGTCTGTGTCTTTCAACCTGTAGTCGCATAACACCAGGTCGAAAGTTTTTTCTTTCATCATCTTCAAAGCAGTTGCACCGCTCATGGTAGTATCCACCTTGAAGCCATGTTTACCTAGAAACTTGCTTAATAACGTACAAATATTGATCTCATCATCAATTATCAGAATATTTCTCATAATATTTATATGTGGTGTTTGACAACTGCTAGTTTAAATTTACAAATTAATCACCGATCTTATTTCTGTCTTAACATATCGCTCATCAATTCATCCAGGTTCGTTACATTAAATGGTTTAGCCATAAAATAACTGGCCCCGGCATTTAATGCTTTCTGCTTTTCCATACCGTTGTCATACGCACTGATCGTTATCACCGGCAGGGCAGGGCATTTCTTTTTGATGGCGGGCAATGCTTCCAGGCCTGAGCCATCAGGCAAGTGTATATCCAGGAAAAGCAAATCCGGTTGTTGATGTTGTAAGTATTGCATTCCTTCTGTCAGTGCGTGGACATATTTTACTTTATACCCATGTTTCACCAGGCTTAACTGCAATAGTCGACATATATCAGGTTCATCGTCAATGATCAAAATAAACGACCCTTTTTTCCCCTCGGTCAATACTTTATCTGACGGACGGTCCACGTCCGTTTTTATATGCTGTGCCATGCGTTCACTTGTACCATTAAGTTGATTATCAAATGCTTGAAGATGTATTCGTACAAAAACCGGTTCTATAGTAATATTAAATCCACCCTGATCCGTCCAAAATACCCATAATCTATGCATTCAAATATCAATCCATGACCAACCCCATGATTTCCATAGGGATTATATTTCGTCTACACACGAAATTGTGGAATTATTTCCACACTATTTGTAGAGACTCCCCTATCTGCGATAAGATTTACAACACTTATCCGGGTATAGGCCGGTGGTATGGTAATTGAATCTTTTCTTATTGAATAGAGATTTTTCATTCATAGCTGTTGTTTTAGTTATTGTCCCGGGTAGCGATTCCCGGGACAATTTTTTTTCATTAACATCTCATTCACACTTTTCTTATTTCAAGCATCTACATTTGATCATCCAATTATGTTTAATCCATGCATCTGCGATGCAGATGTCAAATATTTTAACAGGTTGTTTTCTTGTTTTAAGTGAAGAGCCAGGTTGTTTAGCCTGGCTCCTTTTATTCTTAATAATTACTTAACCTGCTTTTTTTTGCTCCTGTTATTATAACAATTAATATTACCAAGCTAGCTACGCCCAGAACGTTGACCTTATGCCAGCTTATCCACAACCCTCAAAGTAAATGCGACCTATATGAACGTGACTATCGAATATGGTATAGTCGGAATTCCTGAGCACCATATTAAAATAACGCATCAGTTGCCCCCACAATATGCTGCGTACCGCTGTGATTTTGCGGATGCGGTACTCGTGAGCAGTCCTTCTATAGATATCATTTATCATACGACTACGGCTGATGGCTGTAGCCTGAGCAATAACATCTTCATTGTTAAAGAACCTGTGCAGCTGCTACCGAAAGTCAAAGAAGGAGTAAGTATGGCGTGCTGTATGATAGAAGGCAGTATCAATCTTACCTATGCAGATCTGACGACCATTCCCCTGCTCCAGGGGCAGTATAACTGTTTTCATATTATAGGCCAGCAGCAACCTACCTTGTTTAGTCCCGGAATTTATGAAGTGCAGTATTACGGGTTTAGCCGGGATATGATTGCGACGTATACCAGTCATTCTAAATTAGCCAAGAAATGGCTGTATAAGATGGATATGGGTATGCCTGCGCTGCTTACTGCCAGTCCGGGGATTATCTGGGAAGGGCTGTATCATCTTAATCATGAGCTGAAGTTCTCGGTGATAAATACAGGATTACGGAAGACATGGCTGTTAGGCAAACTGCAGGAACTGCTAATTCTTATTCTCGAACAACAGGATACTAATACGGTGTCCTCTTCGCAGGATGTTACTTTTAATACGATTAAAACGTTTATCCGTAATAATGTGGATAAGGAGCTGACGATCGGCCAACTTGCTTCTACGTATTTTGTTAGTGCATCAAAACTGCGGCAGAGTTTTATTAAGTACTGCGGTATGTCGTTTAGTGATTTTCAGTTGAAGGTGAGGATGGAGAGAGCCAGGGTGATGTGTTTGGAAAATGATGTGAGCATAGCGCATATTGCGTATGTGCTGGGGTATAAGAACCCGTCGGCATTGACGAAGGTGTATAAGAATTATTATGGGGAGACGCCGAGTGAAACGAGGAAGAATGGGGGGTATAACATGCTGTCGTAACTTCATTCAATAAATTTACTAGATTTCTCTATCTTAATAGATGTAACAAAACACCACTTCACCATCCCCAACAAAAAATCGACTGCGAAAATCCTTACAGAGGATAAGTAAATATGCCTCCCCGGATAATTATTGAAACATTTATTAACCTAACTTTAATATTGCGATAGTAAAGATCTCAACCTATAGACGAATTTGCAACCCAACTGAAGAGTACTTAACCCTGTTATTACTACCATTGTATATTTCTAAAGAATAGGTAACAGCTTATGACAATCATGCTAAGCCCACTGGGCAAGGAATAACTATTTCTACCCCGTTAGCCCACAACATTACTCAGACGCTGCTACTTTTTGTTTAACCATACATTCTTTATATGGTAACCCAGATACCAGATCGTCTTTTAAAGAGGGACGATGTAGATCAGCATGTCTTTAATCACGTTTCAGGCAACTATCCTATTTCATATGGAAAGCTGCGTGAGGCACTTTGCAACAATAAAAAGGAGGGAATAAAATTTATTAATTACCTGTTACAGGTGATTGAGTCTGCTCCATATATGAATGTTTCATTAGCGAAACATATTCTCTGTTTATGGACTGGTATATCTGCAGAGAAGTTCTCTCGCCAAACGGATGTTAGTGTTTTTATTACTGATAGTGGTATAGCGGGATTGCTTCAATCTTATATTCGTTCAGATGAAAATAGCTATTCCGATATAAAAATTATAAGAGATGCGCTACTATCCTATAAACACGACCTAAGCAAAAGAATAAAAAGGGAAAACTCCAAACCCGGGTTACTTACAAAAGATTATCTAGCTGGCTTTATTCAGGATAGCATTGATGACGTTTCAAATCCATCGATACAGCTTTTGAGCGCCGCCTGGAAGGCAGGGATAAGTGTTTCTAATATGCAACTTAAAACTGCGGATGCACTTTCTGTTATTGAAGATCTATTAGAGACATGTCCACCAGGTTTGTATAATGGTAGTCATGGTATAGCACGAAATCTGGCAACAGCTATAGAATGTGGTCTTGTTCCTGCAGACCCAATCTATATAGACTGGATAAATCAATTACTCAGTAAAGAAGAAAATGACTATTCTCTCAAGCAAGGTATTGCCTGGTATGGCATTGCTAGCATGGCTTGCAGGAATTTCATTTCTCCGGCAACTTTTGATGGAAGGCTGAAAAGGTATACTGCTACACTTGCAGATGCAATGCCTGATAGCTCGGGATTTGCAACGGGATTAGCCGGCATTACTTATTTTTTGTTATCATATGCGCAATTATCCGGCAACAAAAAGTCGCTGCAAGCAGGGCTTGAAAACCTGATATGTTTGACGGAGAGAGCTTATCATAAGGCAGGCACCACACATTGGCGATCTCCCCGTAATGAGCTTGTTACCCCTTGGGATGAAGACGGTGCTATACATATCTCACTAGTTTTCATTAAAGCTTATGAACTAACAGGGTCGATTGTATACAAACGATATGTGGAAGCGTCACTCTATTCACAAGAGATATATACTATTCATAATGATCTGAATGAGTATGCTGCCTTCGGTAACATTCTGCTTAATGCCTATCAGTCACTAAAAGAGCATTTGTGGTTAGGTAGAAGCTATTGGGGAGCCCAGGTAATTCTGCAATTGAAGGGACGAACGGATCTGGAAAAAGAAAACATGTTACAATTTCTTTTGAACTACTATAACCGACTTTCATAAAACCTATTCCATTATAATAATCCAATTAAGTATATGACAATCGACATTTTATATCGCCTGGAACATATAGATAATCTCATCCGTATTAAAGGGACAGGAACTCCTGATCAATTAGCACACCGGTTGGGAATGTCGAGGAGAAGCCTGTTTGATTATCTGAATCTGATGAAAGAGTATGGCGCTCCAATTAAATACTGCTCCCACAGACAGAGCTACTACTATGAAACAGAAGGCCGTTTTATGGCAATGTGCACTTTTAAGGAAGAAGGAGAAGAAATTAACATCTAAACCCTCAAACTATTTACATGCGAGAAGATAAAAGTATCACCACGATCATCAATTCCGAAGCGGAAGAAAACATTAGTGAGGAAACGCCCAAGGGAAAAGTTGTAAAGAAAAGTGGGCAGCGCATTGGCTTCAATTATATCATTTATAAGAGTCTTAAGGAGAGTCAAAAGAATGATGTAATGAAGTGTTTCTATATAAAAGGGCTATTCAATTTCGGTACTTGTGTTATCAAAGAAGGCACCCTTGGAGACAGTAAGGACAAACATGGACGGGATATAAAGGATCGTTTGGTGTGGCAAAAGGAACTGCATGAAAAGCTGCAGGGTAAAGTACGAGTCCCTCGTTATTTGGGAAGTTTCGAAGAAAATGGAAACTATTATTTAGTCATTGAACGAATAAAGGGAGAATCTCTTGTACATATGTTCAAGAAACACAACAAAGAGTTAAGAGAAAGTGTGATTACCCGGAACAAACTGGGTCGAAAATTTCTTGGATATATTCTGAAGATTATTGATCTCATGGATGAATTACATAAGAACAATGTAGTTCACAGAGATGCGTCCTCCAATAATTTCATGATTACACCTGGAGGTAAGATTGCTCTGATAGACCTTGAGCTCAGTTACTCCATTGATCAACAGTTACCCTCACCTCCCTTTCAGCTGGGCACCCATGGCTTTATGTCTCCCCAACAGATAGCAACATTAACTCCCACTGTACAAGACGATATCTTCGCATTAGGTGCTAACATTTTCCAGATGTGGACGTATATATCTCCAAGTAAAATTGTAGATACTACCTATGAAAAACTAGTCAAGAAAATCAATTTCTTCATACCTGATCAAAAGGTGGCAGATATAGTTACTCAATGCATGCATCCGGATCCAGATGAACGCCCGGCACTACAAGCAATAAGAAAAATCATACACGAATACAAAGCAGATCACAACACAAAAATTCATAGAACTCAAAGCCATCCTCACTTATATGACAGGCAGGAAGTATTAGAGATCATACAAAAATCCATCAATACTTATAGCACTCCTTTGCTGGCAGACCCTGAGAAAGGATGGTTTGCTGACAATATGAGAGATGCTTCTGGTGACAAAGATAAAATCAACAAAGCTTGGTTTGGCAGCTTCCACCAAGGAGTTGCCGGCGTAATTTATATGCTGAGTAAAGCAAAATACGTAGGAATGAACGTAGATGTCACGTCACCATTCGTGCAGAAAGGGCTTGATCTTATCGAACAAAAATATATTAACAGAAAGTACAGTACCTCCCCGAGCTTGCATTTCGGATCATCCGGTATCGCCGCTACTATTACTACAGCCATACACACAGGATTACTGGAATTTCAACCTAAGTATACCGATTGGATATACGCTCTATTAGAAAAAGAGAATGAAGACCTTAATATTTTCAATGGTATATGCGGGCAAGGGATTGCAAATATGATATGTACTCCTCTTATATCAGACAAGCAACTCTCAGAAAAAATACATGACTACGTACAGCAATTACTTTCTCTGCAGCAAGAAGATGGTTCATGGATTATCTTCCCCAAAAGCAAGAAAAAGAAAGTACCTAAAGGGTTTGGGACAGGCATTTCTGGTATTATATACTTTCTACTCGAATACGCAAAACGTTTTAATGATGAGCAAGCCATCTTAGGCGCTGAACGAGGCCTGGAGTGGTTAATTGGAAAAGCTAGCCGGCATAAAGAACGAATTTGCTGGCCATCAAATTCTGGTAAAGAGCCTAACACATGGTGGACGATTGGAAATGCAGGAATAGCATTGGCATTTATTAAAGGATACGCATTAACCAATAATTTGAAGTATAAGAAGTTTGCTGCTGGCGGACTATACTATCACAAAGAAAAGGGCGTTAATAATAGTCTTAGTCAGACAAATGGATTAAGCGGATTAGGAGAAATTTATCTGGATGCTTATCAGGTTTTGAAAGACCCTATATGGCTACAGCGAGCTGACTGGGTGGCACAAAACGTACTACATTTGCTTAAAATCCATCCTACCCATGGTATATATTGGCTAACAGAGCATGAAAAACAACCAGCCCCCAGTTTTATGACCGGCAATAGTGGGGTGCTTCACTTTCTGTTAAGGTATTGCTATCCTGATAAGATTGGTATTCCTTTATCTGTATACAATCATATTGAAACAGAGATTCAAACTCCAAAATTTATAACACATATACCAATATCATGAAGATACTCCAAGTTATCGACTCAGCATCTATATTATTCTCTCAAAAGATAAAAGTTATACTCGTCCATGCAGAAACCAAGGAATTAATTAGTACACACATTCTTGACAAGAGGCAATTACCCCCTGAATTCAACAAACCTACTATATTAGAGATTGAAAATATTCGCTGGCGGGTGGTAAAAGCTAATGTCGATAGTCCAGGAAACTATTTCCGCTCACCTAAAATATCATTACACGTAATATTATCTGATCATCCACTTCCTGTAAATAAATTTTTAGTACCAACTCACGCCTTATTTAACCAATTCACAACTACAAACACAATTTCTTTATTCAAAGACTTTAGTTTGGCACTCGCTGACGAAGAGTGGCTCCAATTTGAATTCCACCCAGTCGAAAGCATCGACTTCATACAAGAAACAACTTCGATAATCTCAACCATTATAAACTCACCAGATGAAAACGGCAACCTCCTAGGTTATACTAGTTCTTATATAAGAGATTCTACCTGGGCTCGTCCGCTACAAATTCAGCTTGATGAATTTTGCTCATTTATGAATATTAAAGAGAAAGGGAATATCATTATGCCGAACAATAATTTTATTGAAAATGGATTCTCACTGCGGTCCGATAATTACATTTATTATGGCATCACAAATAATGGCGCAATTAAAAAACTAGCAATAACAGGATTTGATTGTATTGACGATGAACTTTCCGCTATATTATCAAGATTTAATCTTGTATTCGTGGATTGGTGTAATGCAAGCATATTAAGCTAACAATTTAATTTTCATCGCCTCGTAGGCCAATTATGGCATCTCTTCTGGCTTTCCATTACTTTTAATTCTAAAAAAATGGCGTCCTTTAATTAACAGGCCATCAGAATGTTCTTCCATATGTCCAGTATGAACATTTATAAGCTTACCGGCATAGAAGAGTTCTATCTTTTCCGCAGCCTGATAGCCACTCACTATCCGTTTTACCTTAAAACGCTTTAATATCTTATTAACTTGATCCTCATCACTCCTTACTCCTTCGCCCTCAATATTACCATTGCCCGGAAAAATATCTCCTATAGTAGGAGATTTAAATAGACTCTTAGGGTTGCCAAGGGTTTTAGCCAAACTATTAATCTCTTCGATAGTTCTAGCACCGTAAAGTACCCTCATAGAAAGGCCTCCGTGTACAAACAATGTATGTCCAATTTTCTCGATTAGATTTTTTGTTTTCAACCAACGCCATAATTCATTGCTACCATCATACAGGACAGTCGAAGCATTGCGCCCAACTTTTTCTGCCTTTGCATATTGGGGATGCCTGAATCGCCATTGACCATTTAAATTCTTTATTTCTTTATCACCCAAAATGAAATGTAGATGCCCATTCATCTTCTCCGCCTTTTCCTCAAGTGAATAAATAAGCCAAAGGCATTCTAGCACGTCTTCGTTATCCTCTAAACAATTTCCTAGTATAATGACATGCCCTTCTTTAAAAACCCAATTAAGTTGTTTATCTATGATTTTACCACGATATAGAATCTTACAAAATTTCTGAAAATCCCCTCCGACATCAGATATTACAAACATGCCACCTCCTCCTTTAAACACACTCCTTTCATTTATCAGCTCTCGCTTTAATCGTAGAGAAAAAAACCGATCTTGCTTATTAGGGTCTGCATGCGGTATCTGCAGGGAAATTTCTATTTTTTCTGGCATACATTCTAATTTCTTGATCCTGAAAAAAACTCTCTTAAATCATCTCTTACTGTCACGGGTATTGCTCTTACCCTTTTATATGCATTACGATTATATGTATAATAAATCGTTGGTTTATCTTGGCATAAATTCAATCGATACGACAAATTAGAGCTATCCAAAAATAATTTGTTCTCAATTGTTGGCAACTTGCTATTCTGCTCTTTGAAATATCCCTCAATAAATTGTCTCCCACCGTTGGCATTAATAATAATAAAATGTCGATCCTTAATGTTGTCCTTGTGCTTAATAATACTGTCAATAGTCTTCTTCCGACAACTTGGACAACTTGCCTGGACAGGCAATATCAGAAATGCGAGAGAATCATTAAGTTTATCATCAACAACTACATTATCTACGACTTTTAGTAGATTTTTAAATATTGAGTCGCCGCTTTCCTTTGCGACTATCATCTCGACGCTCCTTTTACTAACATCGGGCTTATCACAAGAGAAGGCGATGACTGACAATGCAATCACAAAAATAAGCGACGATTTTTTAGAATAATTTTTCATTTATTTTCCCTCTGGTATTGGGTTAACGTCATTTTAGCGCTTTTATCATCGGTGTAAAGCAATCTTACAAAGCGCAACTCATGTCCATCCCTAGATTTTGCCATCGTATAAATAGCACCGTCGTCCAAAAAAAGCAAGAAATTAAATGAAAAATCATCATTGATACCAGATTCACCAATTATCTTGAAGGTTTCATCAAATACTATTATACTTCTCTTCTTTCTACCAGATTTTGATTGGAAATCAGCCTCACTCATTTTCTGCTTTGCCAATCTCAAGTATCTTTTTCTATAAGGATCAAACAATATTTCGCCATAAGAATCACGTAAAGAATATACCTTGTAACCGTCCTCCTTTTGAAGCTGTTCTTTTGAAACTGTCTCAATTTCTCCTTTTTGAAATTTACTTCTCCCAAAATATGCCACGTGATAATTGGCTAAATCAGTTTCATAAATATTAGGATCGGCGGCAAAGCTAAAAACGAAATTCCCTCTATTATTCATGCAATAGCCATAATCTACAAAAGCATAACCTAATAAGCCATTTTGATAAATATCAGGAAGAGAATAGTAAGGAGTCTTTGTTTGGTTATTCATATCGAACTCGTACAAAGTCCTCCATCTCCTTTGAGCATCAAGAGATTTGTCATTAATCGCTGGTTTAACGGCTATATAAACCATATTACCTCTGAAAAGCATTGGAGATGTGGTAGTAGTATATGGTCTTCTACCTAAATCCTCCGAATATTTTATTCCCCTTTTTACTTTCCCGGTACTATCTACTAAAAATAATGTAGTCATCGTTGTGATATATATACTATCAAAATTCTTAACAAATACACTTACCTTATCAAGTTTGCTACTTCTAATCCATGTATATAAGGGCACTCTTTTGATCAATCTACCGGAATAAAAATTATACATACTAATGGATTTGGAACCACGATCATAAAAAGACATATAAGTGCTATCCCTGTTTTTAAATAAATTCAATGACTCAATTCGCTTATAGGTATGCTCAGCCAAAATAAAGCACAACGTATCCTCAGTCGGGTTTAACCGAATATCTCCATAAACAGGTGCTATGTATCTATAATCTGCCCTCACAACACTTTCTTTCTTGTGACAACTAATGAACACTGAACATATAATAATAAACTTTGCCAGATTTCTCATTTTATCATTTTTATTATTTCTCTTTGGGCATTGGCTTTCCGCATCAAACTCCAAGCCTTGATAAAGCACCTACAAATTAGTTTTAGCGGATGCATTTTTTTTGCACTGAGTTTCTATAACCTCCAGTAAAACTAGCTGTATCTCAATTCAAGTTATTTTGACTACTTAGCAATCTTTTGTATACACTCCATTAACTCAAAAATTAAACGGTGCAAGAAAAATGCATTCCTAGCTAATATATTCGTATTGAAGTCTAACAACTGTTTCACTAAATACTTTTAAAAATGAATTCATATAAAAAAATATCGTTGTTAACGCCCTTCTTACAGTTACGCCCATTGTTACCGAAGTTGTTATTCCAGAAAATTCACCATAAAGAGTTAATAATGGAACATTAAGAGCATTTAATACCGGTGATAGTGATAATGCCGACGTATTATTCATGTTTAATTGTGTCAGGTGGTGGTCCACATCCTTGCGCAAAAAATCTAACAATTATAACCGGCGCTTGTGTAGTAATGGATGAAAGTAGAATCCTGATGTATTGTCTACATTATCAAACAGTAGACAATACATCAGACGCTGGAGGTCCTGGTAATAGGAATCAAAGCAGTGTATTGGATATAGTATAAGCAGCCCCTTCTAAAAATATACTTGCCTGAAAACAAAAAATCCTGGAAATCACTCTATCCTTATACAAACTTTTCTTTTTTAGCCCTTTCAATATTTATATTTCGTACCCGATGGACTAATAATAAGACATAATTCCATGTCTTAATAAGAAATTGATTAGTACAATAAAAAATAAACCTCATTAGCTATTTTTTACGTTAAATATATGTACAATGAAAAAAAACTATTTCACAAATCTATCAATATTAGGTTTAGTCCTCCTAGTTGCTTCGGCTGCGACCACGTCTATCATTCCTGATAAATCAAACAACAAAAGAGCTAACAATGGGACATTGCGACCTAGCGACAACGAAGAGGAGCTTACCTGTATATTTGTAACAGGGGGAGGTGTAAACTCATGTACAGTAAGCATAACCAATACAACACCAATTGGTGGATTCGAAAGTCTAGTTAAAATAGGTACTTTTTATTATCAAACAATAGGCAACACGTCAATAACCGCAGACGTTGTTGGAGATCAAAACAGTATGTTAGAAATTGTAATATAATTATGCTATCAGAGAACATTCGCTAAAAAACAGACCATTTTGCAATTATATGCTATTGGACAAAACAAAAATCTTCAACCAGCTAAAGCTCAATTTAAAAAAGATGCGTATTAATTGTTTATCAAAAAAAAACCGTGTTCGGTTCAATTGTAACAGGAAAACAGAGTCACGTTACATCGAGTCCATCAATATTTGAAAATGGTTAACTAATATCTATAAATACTCCACCCACAAATACTACAGGATTGAGTAGCCTCTAAGGTCCAGCAGTGAAGCACGTTCAACCAAGTAAATCCAAAACAGATTTTAATGGCTAAGATATAATAATTATGTTAAAAGAGTCATCATTCACCCATCCAGAGATAGAAATTCTAAGCAATTGACATAAGTAAAAATAAAGATTCTTTATTGTAGAATCATGCCAATGCAAGAAAAATGCATTTCTAGAAGTTAATTTTATAATAAGAATTTAATGGCCATTGAATTAAAATTTTAATTTAATAACTATCAAAAAAAATTTCTATGAAAAGGGTATCTGTTAAAAACCTATCATTATTAGGTTTAGTTTTAATGGCTGCATCTGCCGTAACGGCAGCCGTTATGCCTGATAAATCAAATAACAAGAGAGTTAACAATGGAACATTGAGAGCTTTTAGTAATGGTGATTCTGTTAATGAAGATGTTATATCATGCGTAATCGTATCTGGCGGTGGCGTAAACTCTTGCACAGTAAGCGGAACAGCTACTACAGCTGCTGGGGCTCAAATTGATGAAAGTAGAGTGCAAATCGGCAGCCTCTTCTATCAAACAGTAGGTAACACTTCCCAAACTGGAGGCCCTGCGAATGGGAACCAAAGTAGTGTGCTGGCTGTTGCATAAAAATAGCATCCCCATTAAAATAGTAATTGAATAAAAAAAGGTGCTTGCAAAATGCAAGCACCTTTTTTTATTCAATTACTATTTTAAAAAAACGTACTTCTCCTCCTTTTTGAGAGTACTATTAACTTCAAGCGAAGTTTTCTTTCCTTGGGTATTAACTCGGTAAAATTCTCCATATTCAACCAATAACGCCTCTGATTTGCCATCTGCATGACGCGTATCTGTATTTATAACTTTGTTAGCATGATGCATGCTAACTGTATCACTCACAATAGTATGTCCTGTAATGATATGGGAAACTGAATAAATTTTTAACGTACTATCAATATATCCAGTATTCTTTTGCCCCGTATAGTATCCCCTATACCAAAAAGGAGATTGAGAAGAACTCATTACAACATTTGCATATTCATCTGTGAGTGCATCGCCATTTCTGTCATAATACTCTCTGGCGATCCTGTTTATCTGTTCTAGGGATAATTTCAATTTGTTGATTCCTGGAGATACTCCTCCATGGGCAAATAATAAGTTTCCAATTTTTTCGATTATATTTTTCGTCCTCAGCCATTTACCTAATACTGCATCATTGGAATATAGCTCACTGGTTGAGCTATTCAGTATAGCCGCATTTCTTTTATACTTTTCATGGACATACCTGTTATCTCCTTGAAGATTCATTATTTCATGATTGCCTAGTATAAAATGTACAAATCCTCCTTTCTCTTTTGCTTTTTGCTCCAATGAGTAAATCAGCCATAAACATTCTGTCACCTGGCTACCTCTATCAAACACATCACCTAAAAGAACCAAATGTCCCTTTCCGAAAGTCCAGTCATAATTTTCATCTATTACACCATTTGAACGCAGCAGATCCCTAAGCGCTTTTAAATTTCCCTCTATATCAGAGATAGCGAGTATCTTCTCGGCATCGCCAAATTGACACGGCGTCCCATGAGCTTGTTCTTTTAACTTAACTGTAAATGAGTTTCCTCCTGTATCTGAAGGGACATTAAACGATACAGCTTGTTTTTTATTTATTGTCTCGTTCATCAATGATATCCCATTTATTCGACTTATTCTTATTGTGCTATCCCCTTCCCAAACATAAGGTCCATCCTTTATAAGCAGCAACTGCTCCTTTATCAGATTTACTAACAACCTCCCATTATCTATTCTAGGATCTATTTTTGATCGTCCGCGCACCAAATGGCCATATCCATCCATAAGAAGGATGGATGGATATGCCGCAATTCCAAAATTCTTTATCATGCTATGCTCATTCCCTTCCCCGTTTGTGTATAAATTAATACCATTCCCGGTAGTATATTTTTTCTGACCCACACTTTGAAGCCATCGATCCTTACTTTCATCTACACACACATTCAAAAACACAACGTCAGAATCTGTTTTAAAGGCCTCTTCCACTTTTGACAGAGCGGGAACCATTTGTATGCAACCTTTACAACCGGTAAACCAGAAATCCATAATTACCACTTTGCCTTTCAAATCTTCCTTGCTAAATATATTTCCATACATGTCTACCAGCTTAAAACCGACGTCTCTCTTTCCCATTTGTCTTTCCCGTTCCTCTACCTCATATTTACGAACTTCTTTTTTATGGTTTTCAAAGCCCGGCTGCTTGTAATAGTCTGCTAGGATTTCCTCTATCTCAGGATAAAAGCCCAATTCATGCAGCAACCCATGTTCATGATTGAAAAAAAATGCCAGAACTTTCTCTCTAATAAGGCCTTTGTATCTTCGTTTTGCCAAATTGTATCTAACGACATATCCATCTACCTCTTCTTTACCTAAAATTGAAGTATCTGACCTTCTATCTTTAAAAAATCGGTTTCTCTCCCTCAAAGCATAAAACTTTAGAATTGCATATAGATAATATGGATCTCCCACAAAGGAAGACTCGTATTGAAGCCATTGCGCCCCAGCGCCATTCATTGTTGAGTCAAAAATTACGCAAAGATCGCGATTAGTCAATCCGTACTGATTAACTATTAAGGAATCAGATGAATCTGATTTCACGGAACCACGACTTAAATAGGAGAAGCGCACCATCCTCTTTTCTTCTATCTCATATAAAGCTCTTTCTTTTATTGCATTGTAAGCAAAATCCGACATTCGACTTCTATAGTTATCAATCAACTCCGTCGTTTTCCTTAATTTATCGTTCAAGTAAGTATTCCATGCAAAATAATCATTTAGATTTTTCAGGGGTTTAAACCTTCCAGACAATGCTTTAAAGGAATCCGTAAGTTCCATGCTGTCTTTAAGTAAGGCTAACTTATAAAGTAATTCCCATTTAGCAGCCCCCCTCCCTGAGAAAATAGGTTCATCTCCTTTGTAATTCACTACAATGCTATCGCCAGACTCTATATGATAACCAATCTTAGACCCATTTGCGAAAAAATCTCCTTTAATATATTTTGGCCTATCTAAAGACAACACACATTTTATTCTTTTATTGATGACACGTTTGACAATGGTATCATACTTATCACTGGTATATGACACCACTTCCATAGGGACAGTTGCCAAATCAATCGTTTCTTTTATATAATCGGGAGGAACCATCCCCTGCAGCACGGCCCTACCTTTAGAATAATTCGTTTTCTTTTGAGCAAATCCATGATATACACTCAAAAAAAAAACTAGCGTCGTTACAATTTTTATTCTCATCACTTTTCTATTTTTCAAAATTTCTGAATTAATCTTACTTTTTTATAACGGAATTGGATATTCATTTCTCCTTGAGCTAAGATAACCTATCATATATCCTTACTTTTAACGACCACACTCCTATCCTATAAACCTATGCGCTCCGAATTTATTCATATATAGCAATTTACATTGCTGAATATTATATAAATCATACTTTCAGGCCGCCAAAAAAATGATAATCAAGCAATCAGGCAGGCATCCACGTAGCAATACTCGTAATCAATAGTTATGATAGGTTAATAGGGTATATGCCTAATAACCTATATTCTGTGGCAGATTCTCAAGCATTACGTCTTGCAATGGAATAGGGGATATAGCTTTGTCACTTGGATAAGGCAATTTATTCCAATCATTATTTAAAACGTCCTTTCTGACAACTGGTTGCTGCCATCGCTGCAAATCATACATGCGCATTCCCTCAAAAGAAAGCTCTTTTCTACGCTCCTCCCAAATCGCATTAATTAATTCATTTCCACCAATAGTTAATGAAGATATCTCAGGGTCAGCTCTTTTTCTCACCGCATTTAAATAGTCTCGAGCTTTATTTTCATCGCCCAATAGGGCGCACGATTCTGCAGCCATCAAATAAACTTCTGATGACCGTATAATTGGATGATAATAATCAGCTTCCGGAACAGTACGCATCCCAGCGACATTTACTGGAAATTTAGTTACCTTAAACGTACCATCAGAATATGTCACCCATTTCGACCGTACATCATTAGAATCCTTCATAAGGATTGATGCAATATCTTCTGTCGCCAGGTAATATGAAAATGTTCCCCTCAAGTATCTACCTAAGAAATTACTATTATAGAGATCTCCTGGTGTAGCTTGAAATAGAACCTCTGTTTCAACAAAATTCTTGTGATAAAATAAACCATCTGGATATCCGTTAGCAATGGTTAAAAGCGGCACCTGTTCGCATAATTTTTCCGACAATTCTCTCGTTTGAGCATATTTGCCACTAAATAAATAAACTCTTGCCAGTAAGGCCCTAGCGGCATAGTTGTTAATATATCTTATATCTATTGATGACATCTCGGGCAATAACTGAACTGCCATATTTAAATCCGCAATTATACTATTATAAACCTCCGCCACAGATTGTCTTGTATAATGTTGCGTAACATCTGAAGTTGTAATATACGGGACGCCCATATGGCTTGCATTTGGCGTAAACTTATAGGTTTGAGCAAATATATTAACCAACTTAAAATACAACAATGCTCTTAAAGCGTAGGCCTGCCCTTTAATATTATCAGCGACATCTGGATTTTCTTTCCGATATTTCTCAATATCCTCAATTATAAAATTGCATGCCCTTATTATAAAATAACTAGACCGCCAAGAGCCATTCATATTCACCGAACCGGTGCTTTCACTTAGGTCGGGTCTGTCTCCCTTTTGCTGAGCCCAAGTATAATGAAGAAACAGACTTTGAGGAGGTAACGCCAAAGGCTTTAAATTATCTGCAATTAGTTCTGGATATGCGTTACCGATTCCTTGCACAGAGTACTG
The DNA here is from genome assembly GCF_900102545.1 of Chitinophaga filiformis. GTDB lineage: Bacteria > Bacteroidota > Bacteroidia > Chitinophagales > Chitinophagaceae > Chitinophaga > Chitinophaga filiformis. Next base: position 517,558 of record NZ_FNBN01000004.1, read on the forward strand.
ATTGAATAATTCATATGTTCCATTCAAAAACTCTTTCATACTACCGAGATCTCTGACATACGCCTGCCTCGTCAATACACTTTTATCAACTACATCCAGAAAATCTGAACTACATGCAGCGATGTTTGTGCATAAAATAACCAGTATAACTAAATATTTATGGTGCTTCATTGAATTGAATTATATAATTTAATACAAAAGCTTAATTAAAAAGTTGCATTTAGCCCAATGCTATAAGAACGTTGCTGTGGATACAAGAAATTTCCATTACCAAATACATTTACATTCTCGGGGTCATCACCCGAATATCTTGTCCATAAAGCAAGATTATGCGCTTGAATAAACACTTTTGCTCCATCCAAATGCAAATGTTGCAGCATTCCCTTATTTAAATTATATGTTAGAGAAATATTAGCTAAACGGATAAAATCTCCATTGAACAAAAAACGCGTTGAAGGAGCCGTGCCGTAATCGTACTCTGCTCCAGCCACTCCGTTTAACAATCTTCTAGGATTAAGCGTTATATCACCAGGTTTTTGCCAGCGATTCAGCGCAGATTTACTTTGGTTGATATATGGATTTTGGCCATCATTCTGTAAAAATGAGCCATTATAGTAAATTTTCGATCCATATTGGTAGTACAACATTGCCGCTAGTTCAATGCCTTTCCATGAAAATGTGTTAGTAATTGAACCAAATCCATCCGGTTGGGGCTTACCTACATATTTTTGCTTTGCTGCATAATAATCCTCCGTATTTTTTCCTAAAGAGTCTATCCACATTGGTCTCCCATTTGCTGGATTTACCCCTGCCCAAATTGGCAAATAAAATGAATTGTATTCATGGTCAACTTGATTCACAACCAATCCTCCCCCTGCAGACATCACAGTAGAGAAAAAAGATTTTACGAGCTTATTGCTATTTCTGCTCCAATTGGCGCTAACACCCCACTTAAAGTTCTTCAACTCGATAATGGAAGCCATTAGTGATAATTCAATCCCCGAGTTTTTCATATCTCCGATGTTAGCGGTAATAGTGCTAAAACCTGTAGCAAGTCCTAAAGGGATGTTACTAGCAATCAGATTCTTAGTCTTTCTATTATAAACATCTACAGTCACACCAACACGCTGTTTAAACATCTGAAGATCTAATCCGGCATTCCAGGTAAAAGTCTCTTCCCATTTAATCCCCGGATTACTAGGTCTACCACTCGTACGCGGAAAAACCGCACTCTCATTCAGAAATTGCTGCATAGAAAGGTAATCGTATCGCAAATTATCAGCTATTGCGGCTGAATTCCCTGCTGGTCCAAAACTCCCCCTTATTTTAAAGTTATCTAACCATCCTTTTGTTCGCTTGAAGAAAATTTCTTCCGATGCAATCCAGCTTCCTCCTATTGACCAATAGCTACCAAACCGCTCATTTCTGCCAAATCGTGAAGACCCATCTGTTCTAATTGAGCTTGTTAAAAAATACTTGTTTCTGAATCCAGTATTTAGTTGACCGAAATATGATAATAATGTTTGTCTTCCATCACTGCTTGCCGCGCCAAACAATATGCCTCCTTGCGCCTGATCAAGCAATGGGTTCGTTGAAAACCCTCTTACCTCGACATATGAACTCTTAACAGTCAATATTTGTGCCTCTTGCCCAATCAAGAACTGAACATTAAGACCATTAGTGAATTGTTTGTTATACTGCAAAGTATTTGTGTTTATAATATTGGCTGTCCTATAATTCTCTTCTCTCAGCTTTCCCCCTGCATCAGTACTACCATCAACTGCCAGCGATGGATGTATCTTCTCTTTTAATTCGTTCAACATAAAATCTACCCCCACGCTTGAGTTCAATTTGAAATTATTCAGAAAACTGGCTTCGCCATATAATCTACTTAACCCACGATAGGCTGTATTTCTGTTAATATTCAGTATTGCTTCAGCTGCAGGATTAGCTGTCAAGAAACCTCCCGAGAGAGTTTGCCCCCAAGAATAATTGTAAACAAACTTACCCGAAGAATCATAGATCGGGTTTAAAGGAGAAGAAGACTGCAGCACATCAAAAGATGCTCCATTGTTATAATTCTGAACATTATATGACAAGGCTGCATTTAGCCCTATTTTTAGCCAAGCTCTAGGGCGATTTTCATAGTTAACACGAAGAGACTTACGATCGTAACCTGTATTTTTAACTACTCCATTTTGTTTCGTATACTCGAGATTTACATAAAAATTGGATTTGTCATTTCCCCCCGACAATGATATTTCATTGGCCATCGAAATTTCATTATTAGAAAATAATTCTTTTCCCCAATCAGGAGCAGGATAAAAACTAAGATTACCATCTTTATCTCTATAAGTTGGGAATTTTGGTGTGGCGGGGCTAGGCGTGATTTGTAAATCCGCAAGAATATCTGTGTCTGTTATGCCAGGATTAGAATTCCGGTAAGCTTCAAACAATAATTCAAGATATTCCTGTTGGTTAAGTAAAGGGACTCTTTGTTTAAGGCGTGAGGAAACATCTGTTTGATGGCGGAAATTAAAAATTGTTTTACCGAGCTTTCCTTTTTTAGTGGTTATTAAAATAACCCCATTACTAGCCTTAGCTCCATAGAGCGCAATGGCCGAAGCATCCTTCAAAATGGAAATAGATTCAATATCAGAAGGATTTAATTGTGCAATAGGATCGCTCACAGGCGATGAATTGCTCGATAAGGCACTACTTTGTCTAGCAGGATCCTGGAAAACGGGAATACCATCCATAACTATTAATGGATTTCTAACTGTTGCCCCAGCATCAATTTTTCCTCCAGTTGCTATTCCTCTTAACAAAAAATTACTCGGTGCACTACCCGGCTGTCCATTTCCAGCAGTCACTAGTAGCCCAGGCACTAGCCCCTGTAAACTTTTATCAAAACTTCTATTTGGCAACGTTTGAATCTGTTCGCCTGTTACAACTGTTATTGCGCCAGTTAAAGCTCTTCTTGTTGAAGTTCCATATGCCGTCACTATAGTTTCATTGAGGCTATTATCTCCTGGCTTCAGTTGTACTTTCACATTCGTCCTCCCTGCCAGAGGCATCTCGGTCGTTACAAATCCAGTATAACTCACTTGTATAACATCATGCTCACCTACACGTGCCAACGTAAATGATCCATTATCTTTCGTCGCTGTCCCAAACATCGTACCCTTCAACCTCACACTCGCTCCAGGCAGCGGCATTCCTTTTTCATCCATCACCACTCCACTCACACTTACCACCATCACCGTGTCCTTCCTTCTCTCCGCAACAATCGACCTTATAAATATCTTATCCTTATTCCCCTTCACATACTCATACGTCAACCCAAGCGGCGGCAACATTTCCGCCAGGGCCTCTTCAATTGGTGTAGAAACAAACTTAACCCCAACATATTGACTAGTATTCAAATCTCCGAAACTCAGAGTTACTCCGGTCTGCTTCTCAATAACATTAAACACATCTCTTAGGGAAATTTGACTGTTCGTAATCGTCACATTACGGCCAGGTTGCACGCTCTTCTGTGCATGTAAACAAATACAAGGAAGCAACAGCCAAAGCAAGACCATTAAGCTATGCCTCGCATAGCAGTGAGTAAATTTTTGTTGCATAAGGACAAGACTAAAAATGGTTAGTTAAATACAGTTACAGTCACCTGACATTTTATATTAGTAATAGATTTAGGCAAAGACATAGTTACCCTTTATAACCTAAAGAGCAGCCTCACTGAAAAAAGGGTGAAGACGTTTATCAAAAAAATTTCATCAAAAAAACTAACCCATCCGCTACCCCCCAGAAAAATGTGGGTTTTCGGGCCTATGTTAACTGATTATTAAGAAAAAAAACCAAAGAAACAGTGTAAATTAAAGTGTCTAATCTGAGGACTGGCAACAATAATTTAATAGGGAATGCTATGATATTAACTTAAAGGGGGCTAAGTTTACACGTGCTTTTAGAATTTCACACCTGAATTTATCAGCCAGCATGCACACCGATGCGAACGAAGAACTGCTGTTAAAAGAGCTGAAATCCGGGGATCCCAAGGCTTACAAGACGATGTATATGCGTTTTGAAAAACAATTGCTTTTTGAAGCCAGCAGGTTACTAGGCAATGTGGAAGAAGCCAAGGATGTAGTCCAGGATTTCTTTATCGATTTTTTCGAGAAACAGCGATATAAGAACATACATACCAACCTGAAGGGTTATCTGTTTATATCTATAAGATATAACTGTATGCTGATTCTGAAACGGCAGAAGAGCCTGCATAAGACCTTACAGGAATATCGTAATGCCCAGGACGAGCCAACCGTACACCTGGAAGAAAAACAGGAACCGAGCATTTACGATTTAATAGACAAGAAAGTGAACGATATATTAGAATATATGCCAGCACAAAGGAGCAAAGCATTCCAACTTTATGTATTACAGGGACTAAAAAGAAAACAAGTAGCCCATGCAATGGGACTCAGCGACAATACAGTGAAAACACATCTCGCCTCTGCTATTAAAACAATACGCGAAAAATTGTCATAATCTTTTATTAATTATCTCACCCATTTCAGGAGCAAGATACTCTTATACTTGAATTAATAATCACTCGATGGAACTAGACTGGGATCATATTCATCAACTGATGAATGAAAAAGTGATGGGGGTTATTAGCGAAACAGATGAGCAACACCTTCAAAATGCATTAAAAGAGTATCCGGACTTACAAGCCGAATTAGATGAGATCCAACTGGAATACACTAATTGGTTACAGCAGCCCGCCGTACAGCAAATAGACAGTGAAGCCGCTTTCGCTTTAATTGAGGATGAACTGAAACGAAGAAGACAAATTCGTAAGCGGAGATGGATTACCTATTTCTCCGTCTCGGCAGCAGCTACTGTAGCGCTGCTGATATTCTTCATATATCCCCTTTTCATAAACCATTCCGATAAATCAAGCTCAAGCCCAAAACTGGCGTTCAACAAAACGCTTCAATTACAATTGTCTAATGGAGAAGTAATAGATCTCTCCACCAGACAAGACAGTATTACAGTTAATGGTGGCACTCAGCTGAACAATACCAACAACTCCCTGACATACACCACAAAAGAAAAGGCCCCGTCCCAAAGCCAGGTAAATAGTCTATGGGTGCCTCCTGGTATGGACTATCACATTACATTATCCGACGGTACTCTCGTTTTTCTGAACAGCGCCACCACTCTGAAGTTCCCTTTCCACTTTGCGGGTAATACCAGAGAGATCACTATCGACGGGGAAGCCTACCTGCAGGTTGCCAAAGATCAAAACCGGCCTTTTATCCTTCATACCCCAAGGGGCACTGTACAGGTATTGGGTACAACCTTTAATGTGAACACTTATGATTCCGGCAGAGTAAAAGTTTCGCTTGTAGATGGCGCTGTTTCTTTTGAGTCTGCTGCTAAAAAGACGATCCTTAAACCAGGTCAGGCTATTACATACATAGAAACAGCAGGTTCGGATGTTACAGCATTAAATGAAAACGATCTGCTCTGGATCAAGGGAAGATATAAATTCGATCATGCTCTTTTGTCTGATATCACTACAGTATTGCCACGCTGGTATGGCATACAGGTAACAATTGATAATAAGGAAATGGCCCGAAAAAGGTTCACTGGTACTATCATTAAATCAGAGCCAATAGGAGAATTCCTTGAATTGATCAAACTAACTACAGGAGCCCAATCTTACTACAAAGACGGTGTCTTACACATTCATTAAAAACATATTCTACATCTCCTAAATAAAATTGCTATCGCGATACTTACATTGCTGTCTGCTTAAAGCAGCAGTTTATGCCATTGAAAATCCCTTTTAGAAGACACCCCGATTATATCCTTGGATATATTTGCATTGTTGTAACCCTTATACAATTTGCCATTCTTAAATATTGGTATCCATGGCCAAGCTTCTGCATGGACTCCTACAATTACCTGGACAGCGCCGCTCAATCACTGAATGTGAACGTATGGCCTATTGGATATGCTAAACTGATCAGCTTTGTCGGTTTGTTCACTCATTCCGATACAGCACTGATTTTCGTACAGTATTTTTTCTATGTCGGAAGCGCATTATATTTTTTTTATACCATCCTGCCACTTGTATCGTTTGCCAAATGGATAAAATACGTGCTATTTATTATTTTATTCCTGAATCCGGCCATGCCGTTGATCAGCAATAATATTCTCAGTGACTCTTTCTTTATAGGATTAAGCCTGTTATGGATAGCTCAGCTCATCCGGTTGTATAATGGTGCACAGAGCCTATTACTACTTTTTACCCATTCACTCGTATTATTGATGACCTTCTCGGTAAGGTATCAGGCAATGTTCTATCCTCTTATAAGCATTATAATTATTGTGCTATGTACAATGCCAGTATGGAAAAAATGGGCTGGCATCGCAATGATTGTAGTATTGATCAGCGGGTTCGTAATATTTACCGTAAACGAAACCGGCAAAGACTACACGGTTAAACAATTCTCTTCCTTTGCAGGTTGGCAAATGGCCAGCAATGCGCTACTGGCATATTCATATGTAACAGATCGGAAAAAAGTACCGATTCCTGACAAGTTTAAACCACTCCATACTGAGGTGAACCATTACATGGATTCACTCCATCAACAAAGTTCCTATCTCAAAAGAAGATACTTTACCACCTCAGCATTTTTCCTATGGGATATCGGATCTCCTTTACAGACATACTCATTCAAAATAAGAAATAGCCGTACACAGGCAAAAAGAATGGCGGCAGTTGGGCCATTATATAATCAATATGGACTGTTCCTGATACAACAATATCCCTGGCAATTTGCCTCACGCTATGTTTTAAAAAACATGAGGCAGTACTTCTTTCCTCCAGCGGAGAACTTTGTGGAGTATAACTCAGGAAAACACACCGTAAGAACAGTAGCGCAGAAATGGTTCCAATACGATTCCAGGACTATTGATAAACGATACGATATAACAGGCATCAAACTTTTTACATTTTACTTTCCCCTGTTTATCGTTCTCACGGCTATTTTGTTCACCTTAGGATGTATCGGATATTTTGCTTTTGGCTGGAAACGGCTTGCATCACCACAATTCACACGTGCACTCAAAATAGCTATTCTCTTTTGGATATTTCATTTTGCCTTCAGCGTACTGGCATCTCCTATCGTACTCAGGTATCAACTATTTAACCTGATTCTTGGACTCTCTTTTGCATTGCCATTAACTGCGCTGTTTCTTGCTAAAAATGAACGCCCTACCTCATAAATCAAGCTTATGGAACCCGAAGTTCAATCAAAGAGTAACCCCGACCGCATCTATGCTTATGCTGCTATCGTTATAGCATTTGTGCAGTTTATTATCTTTAAGTATCTCTACCCATTCCCTAATTTCCTACCAGACTCCTACAATTATATCAGGAGTGCTCTCAGAAATATGAATGCCAATCTATGGCCTGTAGGATACTCCAAACTTATTAGCTTCGTTGGTTTCTTCAATCATTCTGATACGCTACTGATTTTTGTACAATACTTTATGTACATCGTAGCGGCACTGTATTTCTTCTTCACCTTTCTTAGCATCATCCAATGCAGCAAATGGGTGAAAATCGGGATATTCATCTTCCTATTCCTCAATCCGGCTTTCATATTCATAAGTAACTATATCTCCAGTGATATATTCTTTACGAGCCTTAGCCTAATCTGGATATCACAATTATTCAGGATAATTAAAACACCTTCCACTACGCTACTGACAGCCCATATATTCATCCTGCTGTTTGCTTTTGCTGTCAGGTATAATGCCTTGTTTTATCCTGTTATCAGCATTATTGTGATCCTAAAAACTTCAATACCAAAAGGAAGTAAAGTGTTCACAATCATCACCATCTTCCTCACCCTCGTAACCTTTGCCATGTACACATCCAATGAAAATAAGCGGATATTCGGTACCCGGCAGTTCTCTGCCTTTGGAGGATGGCAACTGGCCAGTAATGCACTGACGGCTTATGAACATGTAGAAAACAGGAAACAAGCTCCTGAGAAGTTTGCTGCACTCCAGGCAGAGGTTAACAAATATCTTGATTCCGTAAAAGCTACGGCAAATGAAGATGCAGAGCCTAAGACCCATTATGCTTTCTATCTATGGGAGGAAAAAGCCCCCTTACAAAGATATTCGCGTATTGTTACCCCAACGGGTTCAAAGAGGATGGCCACTGTTGCCCCTTTGTATAAGGATTATGGCACTTATCTCATCAGCCAGCATCCGGGAGCATTCTTTAATCACTATCTTCTCCCCAATGCAAAACAGTACTTTTTGCCCTGGCCAGAGTTCCTGAGTATCTATAATCAGGGATTAACCACCGTGAAATCAGAGGCGGTACAGTGGTTTGGATATAAAAACAACAATGTGAGTACCCGTGTCGCGAAGAGAACAAACCATCTCTTCGACTACTACCCCATCCTCATCGTCTGCATCACCCTCCTCTTCCTCGGCGGCAGCATCCTCTACTTCACAAAAAAATGGTACCTCTTTACCACCACCCAATTCCGCTCCGCACTCCTCATCACCCTTCTCTTCTGGATAACCAACCTCTTCTTCAGCGTCTTCGCCTCCCCAATAGTCCTGCGGTATCAGTTGTTCAACATGGCTCTCGCCTTCACTTTCGCCCTCCCCCTGGTGGATTTCTTCTTAAGAGCGGAAACCCCGCCTGCAGACATAAGCACCCCACCGGAAGACGCCGAACCAGACCCCGAAAAAACCGCCCTCCAACCCCTATAATAAGAAATACGTACTTTTGCCCCAATGCAAAAGTACGCTAACATACTCTCCGCCTTCAAAATCGACGCGCTCAATGAAATGCAGCTCGCGAGCATTGAAGCCAATCAACAGGCTGACAACGTAATCCTCCTCTCCAATACCGGCTCAGGAAAAACCCTCGGTTTCCTCCTCCCTGTACTGGAGCTATTAGATAAAAATACTCCTGGTACCCAGGCACTGGTCATCGCGCCTTCCCGCGAACTGGCCATGCAGATTGAAAAAGTCTGGAAAACCATGAGCACCGGTTATAAAGTAACCTGCTGTTATGGCGGACACCTAAGAGAAACAGAAGAGAACAATCTGCTGGAAGCACCGGCGCTGATAGTAGGTACGCCGGGAAGACTGGGAGATCATATTCGTAGAGAGAATATCAAAACAGAAGGTATCAAGACCTTAGTTCTGGACGAATTCGACAAATCGCTCGAACTCGGTTTCCAGGAAGAGATCGAATTCATCATTGAATCTCTCCCAAATCTGAAGAAACGGATATTAACCTCTGCCACAGAAACCGTAGAGATCCCCGATTTCGTTGGCTTAGAATCCCCGGTAAAACTGAACTTCCTCACCGAAGAAAAATCAGAAGCACTGGCTATTCAATATGTGGAAAGCGAGGATAAAGATAAGATAGACACTCTGTTCAGGCTGATCTGCCACCTCGGCAACAGATCAACGATCGTATTCTGCAACCATAGAGAAGCAGTAGAACGTACAAATGGCCTGCTGAAAGAAAAAGGCCTGACAACAGTATTCTACCACGGGGCTATGGAACAACAGGAAAGGGACGCGGCATTATGTAAGTTCAGGAACGGGACCTCGAATATACTGGTCACAACCGATCTCGCCGCCCGTGGCCTCGACATTCCGAACATCAGATACATCATCCATTACCACCTGCCACATACCGCAGAAACATACACCCACCGTAACGGCCGTACAGCAAGAATGGACGCCAGCGGTACCGCTATCCTCATCATAGGCCCGGATGAAAAAATGCCTGCCTATGTAGAAGAAGAGGTGACGAAAATCACCCTCGCAGACAACTACGAACTACCGGAAAAACCCAAATGGACCACCTTCTTCATCGGCGCCGGTAAAAAGGACAAGGTTAACAAGGTAGACATCGTCGGCTTCCTCACCAACAAAGGACAGCTAAAGAAAGAAGACGTAGGCCTGATCGAAGTTAAAGACTTCTTCTCCTTCGTAGGCATCAGAAAGAGCAAAGCCGCCCACACTCTCGCCCTCATCCAGAAAGAAAAGATCAAGAATAAAAAAGTCAAAATCGACGTAGCGAAATAAGCCTTATATCATGGCAACCTTGTCGGATCATGCCGGCAAGGCTGCTTCCTTTTAACTAATTAATGCTTTCACCTGAGCCTTAAACCAAGCCGTTTTGGCCAGATCAGATTTTGATGCATTCTGACGCTGAGGCAAGCTGGTACAGTAAGTTTTCATCGGAAGCACCTTATAATAACGATCAAATTCATCGCTATTCAAGCAACCCGCTATAATAGCTGCCTGCTCCATATTCTCTCCTTTATTTTTAAACCTATTTTGCAAAGATTTCCCATTAAAAGTGGGTTCTCCAAAATATGGATATTCAGTTCTTTTTAAACTTAAAGAAGGAATAATACCATCCTTACAGGCATTTTTGGCCTTAGTTAGATCACTTATATAATTTTCTTTAGAAAAGTCTTCCTTTATACCAGCATAATATTCTTGCAGATTATCAGGATGGTATAAATAGTTTTCAATGCTGTAATAATCTAGTATAAACAGACCGGGATAGTTCTCTTTGATTAGGCGGATATCCTCATCAGTTAGGAAGTCTCTGTCAACAATACCTTTAAAATCAGTAGTTCTTACTTTATGAAAAACTCCGTTTCGATTATTTTCAGAAACAAATACCGTATTTTCTATGCCCGCAGTTGCATAGTACGCCCTGTCCATATTCTCAACAAAAAAAATCTGCATATGTTGAAAAAGAGACCCTAACATATCTTTGCTCACCGCAATTTCGTAAACATCAGGGTTGTCTTTAGACAATGGCACCAACACCTGAGGCTTATCAAAATCAAGATTGTCCAGATCTATGATTACAGCCTCTGAAGATTTATTAGCATATTCAATAAACCCTAATGAATGACTGGCTGTCCAAAACTGACACTTTGGAGGTATCCAGTTTTCCACGATTTCTTTAATTAGATTATACTGTAAAGTAGTATTCAAATGGAGATCAATCTCATCCATAAAGTAGACGGTATCTTGATAATACTCCCCCCTGGCGATAAGGTTGATGAGTATAATGAACACCTCCTTTTCTCCGGCACTTAAATAATTATAGTGAAAAGCCGAATTCCCCTTTTTGAAAGTGATTTCGGCTACTTTTCCCTCAAAAGGCGGAATAATAGCGGTAAGCGTCAACCGTGTTCCGTTCTCTTTATTAAAAATCCGAAAAAGTGCCTCATTTATAGGGTTAATAATCTTCTCTTTAATCTCCGACCGTTCTTCATTTGTATTAAAAAAATCTCTCAATAACCTAGCGAAAATATGTTCCAGATCATTTTCGAATCGTTCATCCCTGTCAATAAAACTACGCGGCCGGTCGTCATCATTTGCTATGTTAAATCTGGCTTCGCCAATTCCTCTTTTTGTAAGCCTAGGAACTTGTCGGAAACTTGTTCGCCCGTAAAAGCTATTTTGGGCCAGCTTTCCGGATCTTATCAAACTATTATTGGATACCCCCTCGACACCGTATTCATGAGTTTCAATAAGAACTTCTAAACCGATATCATCAGCTTTACTCTTACTGTACTCTGCATGAGAAATGCCCGAGTGTTTGCCATTATGTCCAGCCAAATATTCAAACGCATCAAATACACTACTCTTACCACTCCCATTACTACCTGTAAGCAATACCAGGTTGGTATCCTTAGGTATATCCTGGATTGTTAGATCGGTAAACCTTTTAAAATTTTTGAGTTGTAACTTCTTAATGAACATAAATCAAAAATAACGTATTTAAACAGGTCTTCCATGCTTTTAAATGCAAGCAGCGCAGCAATTACCTTGTTAATCGGGTAATGCTGCGCTACAGACAATGCAAAAAGAAATCACTTCGCTATCCAGGGGCGCGTATTCAGGTCATCCGCACCCTGGCGGGTAACGGCTGTATTACGGTTAGTCCCGTTCAAGGATTGCTCTTTCTGAGGGTAAATAAATCTTACCGGCACCTTGCCGTTATTCAGGTTAGACGGTCCGGGCACGATCTCCGGCATACCGGTACGTTTCCAGTCAAACCAGGCTTCCAATCCATTGAAGTAATAAGCGATCCATTTCTGTAATGCGATCTTAGCCAGCTTCTCTGCCTGAGTACCAGTATAGGCAACAGCAGTCTGCGTCAGGTAATTTGCCGGCATCGTTACATCAATACCATATTGAGATGGCACGATGTTCTTCCAATAGTTAAAGTTGGCAGTGATCCCATTGGCATAATAAGTAGCCGCATCGCCAGTGGAGATCATGTTACGCTCCCTTGCTTCCGCCAGGGTGAATTGCAATTCCGCATAAGTCATGAGTAAGGCTCTTGGAGCTGCGGGGTCTGGTGGGGCCTGACCGATGTCATTACATACCAGGCAGGCAAAAGTATAACCTACCCTGGATACGCCCTGTACACCGCCATTATATTTCAACGCATCAGCGTCGTTTAAGCCATTCGGAATACCGGATATTACCGGCGTACCATCAGCTACAGACTTCTGTGTCGGACGACCAAACACTTTCAATCGCGGATCACCCAGTGTTGTCAGACGGTCAACCAGCGTCTTACTCACCCTGAACTCATCAAATGAACCTACACGGGCAGTATACATCGGCCATTGGTTAGGGGCGGCAGACAGGTATTTTAGTTCCGCATTGTCTTCATTACCGGTGAATACAGGATAAGTAGTAGCATCCGCAAGAATAGCAGCCATCTCCGCACTCACATCCTTCTGTTTTGACAAACGCAGCAGATAACGCAGACGCAGGGAATTCGCCAGCTTACGCCATCTCAGGATAGCAATAGCACCACCACCATACAGGATATCTCCATCGAGATTAGGCGTCGCTTTAGCTAAAACAGTATTCGCAGTCCGCAGGTCTTTCAGGATACCTGCATAGATGTCTTCCTGCTTGTCATACTCCGGCTGATAAACACCTTCCAGCTTCGCTCTTCCTGCCTGTGAATAAGGTACATCACCATAAGCATCTGTTGCCTGGGCAAACATCCAGGACTTCAATACCAGAGAAACTCCCAGGTAAGGATTAGTAGAGTCAGTACCTACAGCAGTAAAGATGTTCTGCAGATTACGGTAGTTGTTATATACCACATCCCAGGTGCTGTTCTGCTCTCCCCAGAGGTAACGGTCTTCGTTCACAAACTGGATTTTCGCATGATGCTGTGCAACGATGTTGCCGATACCCCAGGCGGCATTCACCTGCTGGTTCATCATATTCCTGATCACACCGCTCAGCAGCAGATCAGGCGTTACATTGGTGGGGCTGTTTTCGTTAGTGTTCGTTTCACTAAAGTCCTGCGTGCAGGCGGATAAAAGGCCGGCTAGTAAAAATATCTTAAAGAATTTCATAATTGCTTGTTTAGGATGATCATAATTTGAAGCTCAGGTTCACACCGTAACTACGGCTGCTCGGTAAACTCATGTACTCAATACCTGGTAATGCAGTACCTCCGGAATAAGACATCACCTCAGGATCTACGTGTGGTACATTATCCCACAGGAAGAGGTTACGACCTACCAGCGATACGTTCATACCCTTAATGATCCCCTTCTTGAAAGAACCCGGGAAGGAATAACCGATCTGCAGTTCACGCAGCTTCACAAAAGATGCATCATACATCACACCCTCCGCTATATTACGACCTCCGGTCCAGGCACTATGCCACTCACGTACTGCTACCTTGGTGGTATTCTGGATGAAAGCACCGTCAGCAGTCTGCACTACACCATAACCAATTACACCATTACCTGGTTTGGTAATATCATAACCATCTGCACGGCCTTCCAGTGTTTCCTTGATGATACCGCCTTCACGACCCACGGTCTGCGTATGGGAATAAAGCTTACCACCATGACGGATATCGAACAGGGCACTCAGTCTTACACCTTTATAAGTGAAGCTGTTACCAACACCCATCAGCCAGTCAGGATTATAGTTACCCAGTCTGATTCTCTCTGTAGTCGCTACCGGACGACCATTCGCTGCAAATACCATCTGACCCGTGAACTTACCGCTCGGATCATAGTATGCCGCCTTAGGATCTGAGCTCTGTACTCTGGCGAAACCGATACCGTACAGATCACCCATACGCTCTCCTACCCTCGCTTCTACAGATACGCTCCTGTCAGCCATCACATAGTTCTTCAGACCATCAGTCAATTCCAGTACCTTACTACGGTTGGTGGAAAAATTCACATAAGCATCCCAGGCGAAGTTTTTAGTTTTCACCGGAGTGACATTCAGCATCACTTCCCAACCATGGTTACGGATAGAACCAGCATTGATCACACGTGTTTCGTAACCGCTGGTGTTGGATAAAGGAATATTCAGGATCTGGTTCTTGGTATTACTCTGATAGTAAGTCACATCCAGTCCAATCCTGTTCTGCCAGAAGCGGATGTCTGTACCAAATTCAAACGCAGAGCTGATCTCTGGTTTCAGGTTCAGGTTAGATAAACGGTTGGTCTCTTCATATACCTGATATGCACCATAAGGATCGCTACGGTTGAAGGTCTGTGTAAACGCAAAAGGATCAGTATCATTACCTACCTGCGCGAAGCTGGCTCTTAGTTTAGCGAAGCTGATCACAGCAGGCAGTTTGATCATATCACTGATAATACCGCTCAACGCTACCGAAGAATAGAAATAAGAGTTCTGCTCACTTCCGAAAGCTTTCAGATCTTCTGGTAAGGTCAGAGCACTGCTCCAGTCATTACGACCGGTTACATCCAGGAAGAGTTTGTTCTTATAAGAAACACCTGCAGAACCGTACAAACTGTTGATACGTTTACCAACATTATTCTGGTTATTCACCAGCGCGATCCTGGAGTTGGTCAGGCGATAGATACCCGGCAGGTTTAATTGTCCTGCGATATCTTCATTGAAACGGGAGGTCTGACGCATCTGGTTACCACCCAGGGTAGCATTCACAGAGAAGTCGCTGTTGATCTCTTTGTTCGCAGTGAACAGGAAGTCGGTGTTACGCTCCTGGTTGATGATGTTCACCTCGCGGTACTCGCCAAATGGGAAACGCTGAGTACTGAATGCCCTGCGGTATTCCCTGCGCTCGCTGCTCCAGTCGGTAGCAGTACGCACCTGCAGATTCAGCCAGTTGGTGAGATCATATCTTAAGATGACATTACCAATTATACGGTCGTAAAACTGACCATTGGTATTCTGGTAAACAGTAAAATACGGGTTATCGTGATAGTTATAGTTCCAGTTGTATTGCTGTTTGCCATCCAGACCATGCATCCAGAGACGTTTCAGATCGCTTACACGTACAGAAGCAGGTAACCAGCAGTTGAACAGATACATAATGCTTTCTGTACCATAGCTGATAGAAGGACGGTTGTCACTTTCTCCCTTGATATAACTTACAAAAGCCCTTGCAGTGAATTTAGGCGTCAGGTGATAGCCAGCAGAAAAACTGGTAGTATGCCTGTCGAGGCCTGTATTAGGAACGATACCCTTCTGGTGCAGGTTGGTATAACTCAGACGGAAATCGCCGTTGTCATTACCACCTACCACGGCTACGTTATTGGTAATAGTATTCCCGGTTTGCAGGAAGTTCTTCAGATTATCATTGTCAGGCAGCCATGCAGAAGGCGTGATCACACTACCTGCCGGTGCATTCATATCACCACCGGTATAAGGAATAGCCTGGCCATTCAGGGTACGGGGAGAATTGAACTGCGGAAACAGCTGTCCTTTGAAAGCAGGTCCCCAGCCTTCGTCAGTACCATCAGATAAACCGGCGCCACCACCGTTTACAAAGGCGAAATCACCACCACTGGCGTTACCCTGACCATATGTTTTCTGGTATTCAGGCAGCTTCAGGGCTGATTCAAAAGTGGCATTGCTGTTCACTTCCACACCCATACCTTTCTGTTTCTTGCCTGATTTGGTTTTGATCATCACCACGCCATTCGCAGCGCGGGAACCATACAATGCCGCAGCAGCAGGGCCTTTCAGTACACTCATGCTTTCCACATCATCCGGATTGATAAAGCTGGCGCCGTTACCGAAATCCACTTCCAGGTTGTTACTACCAGATCCGCCGTTGATGGCATTGCTGATAGGTACACCATCCACTACATACAGTGGCTGGTTCTTGTTCAGGTCTACTGAACGCTCACCACGAACAGATACCCTGGCGGAACCACCTACTCCTGAAGGACTTCCAATCACAGTCACACCAGCTACTTTACCAGCCAGCTGATTCACGATGTTGGATTCCCTGGCCACGGTCAGGTCTTCGCCTTTTACTTCCTGGATAGCGTATCCAAGCTTTTTACGCTCTTTTTTGATACCCAGCGCAGTTACCACCACCTCTCCCAGTCCCCTGGTATCGGTGGCCAGTACGATGCTGGCAGCAGCGGAAGCTTTCACTTCCTGCGTAGTGAAGCCAATGCTACTAATAATAAGAATGTCGTCATTGCCGGCGGAGAGATTGAAATTACCGGCATTGTCTGTAATGGTCTTTCTGGCAGCACCTTTTACTTGTACGGTAGCTCCAGGTAATGGTTGCCTGTCATCTCCGGATATTACTTTCCCGGTGATGACCTGCTGGGCCATCACTCCAAAGGAAAATAAAAGGAGGAAAATGCCTGCAAGAAATGTCTTCAGGCGCAGACTGGTTGCGGTCATAGCAGAATATTAGGTTTAAGTAAGTTGTTATTCTGCTACGAAGATTACAATCCAATCTTATCAAGGCTTTAACAAAGCGTTAACAATCAGTTAAATAAATCCCTTTTCCAGAGACAGGAAAACTTCACGGGGATTTAAGTGCTGCCATAACATTGTATAAACCGCCTGAGCCACAGGCATGTAAGCGCCTACTTCCATGTTCATTTCAAATAAACATTTGCTGGCATAGTAACCTTCGGCGACCATATTCAGTTCTAATTGAGCGGCTTTCACGGAATAACCCTTACCGATCATATTGCCGAAGGTGCGGTTACGGCTGTGGAGGGAATAACAGGTTACCAGCAGATCGCCCAGGTAGGCGCTGGCGTTGTAATTATGTGTACCTGCTTCTGTATGGTCTTTTCCATAGGCATCCAGGAACTGCTGCATTTCCCTGAAGCAGTTGGTAATATATACACTGAGGAAGTTATCGCCATATTCCAGGCCATGGGCAATACCTGCCCCCATCGCATAAATATTCTTCAGCACCGCTGCCAGTTGCACCCCTATTACGTCGCGGTTCACAATCGTTTGCAGGTAACTGTTAGTGAACATATCTGCTATGGCCTGTGCAGACTTTTCCTGCAAGCCTGAGAACGTCAGGTAAGACAGTTTTTCATTCGCCACTTCTTCCGCATGACAAGGTCCCGTAATCGCAAAATACTGTTCCAGGGGAAGATCGAACATCTCAGATAGATAATCATTGATCAGCAGGTTACTGCCCGGCACAAGTCCTTTCACGGCTGAAACGACCTTCTTGCCCTTCAGCGCCTCCGGCGATAATTGCAGCATTACTTCTTCCAGGAAAGCAGAAGGCACTGCCAACACCAGTACATCACAGGCAGCTACCACCTGTTCCAGGTTGCTGCTCAGATCTACTAAAGTGGTATCAAAATATACTGAGGTGAGATAATGCCTGTTATGATGACGCAGCTGCATGTAACGGATCGTATCTTCATTCCTGATCCACCAGGAGATCCTGTTCCCATTATCCGTTAAAATCTTGGCTAACGCTGTCGCCCAACTGCCGCTGCCTATAATACCTGCTTTCACGTATCTATTTCTTTTTCCGCAAAGTAAGGAATTTACGGGCGAATATTACCATATCGTTAAGCCGTTCCCGCCAATGGTTAAAATGCCCCGGCTGTGAAACTTATTCCCGTAGTCCCTCATTATCCCGGCACTATTCATTAAAAGACAACAATTGCGAACCTATGAAGACGCTCCTCCACAAACTGAGCCTGCCAGCGCTCCTATTCGTGCTGGCATCCACGATCCTCGTTTCCTGTAGCAAAGAAGATGTACAGAAAATGAAACCCGAAACGCTCGGCGCCACACAGGCTGCTGCCGTAAACTTCAATGAAGAACTGGCTTACCGCTGGGCGCCTGTTCACTACCAGGACGTTGACCAAACTGGCGATTACGCCGTTGGTGGTAAAGCCGACTATATCACCGCTATCAATTTCGACGGTGACTGGGTTGGTACCAACAACTGGAACAACATTGCAGGTAACTACGCCGCTGCAGCCAATGTATATTATTCAGTAGCTGAAACCAGCACACACTGGTTTATCAACTACGCGTTCTTCCACCCACGCGACTGGACAGATAACCCTTTCGGTTACTACCTGGACCAGCATGAGAACGACTTCGAAGGTATCGAGGTGGTGATCAGAAAAGACGGTTCTACCTATGGTGCCCTGCAGGCTATGGTAACCACTTTCCACAGAGATTTCTATAGCTACACCGTTTCCGGTAGCTCATGGCAGAACAACCACGAGACCAACGACGGTACCCTCACTATGGAAACTTACAACAACGAATCTCACCCTACTACCGGTCATGAAGCGAAAGGCCACGGTCTGAAGGCTTACCCATATGTGAACATCGTTGGCGATGGTATCCGCTATGTGCCAGGCCGCACTGCCGGTGTTCCAACCGGTCCGGACGACCGTAACGTATCCTACAAACTGGTCGACATTTTTGAAGCCGGTGGTTTATGGGAACAGCGTAACAACACCCAGCTGTTTAACAGCCCTTCAGGCGGTCTGGTGAGCAGCTACGGCGATGGTGGCGCTAATGCTCCATGGGCATGGAATGACGGTGATGATGGAGATGTTCAAAGCGGTGAGATCGCAACTGATCCTGCCAAGATGTTCAACATCTACTACAAGAACCTGGGTACGTTCGATCTGACCTATATCCGTAACCAGTACAAGGGATTAAACTGATTCTAAACCGCTCGGGTAATTGAGGCTACTCATATATAAGCTGTAGGTAACCTACATATACCCCATATATAACCCATATCTCTATAAATATGGGTTATATATGGGTCATATATGGCTTATATATGGGTTATATATGGGTTATCTCACCGAATACGCTATGGTAGGGCCCTCACAAAGAGTGTTTGAAAAGCTATAGATGTACACTCTTTGTTATCAGATAATTGTATAAATGCAGAATATCCTATATCTATTGTTGGCGGCCAATTTCTGCGATACATTTGTTACCCAGCCCCTGTTTCTCATCCGGCTTATCGCCTGTCACGATTTCCAGTTTTCCACCACTCGTGATCTCTGCATGAGTGATCCAGTTACGGTCCGGTTTCTTGCGGTTCAACCATACTTCATGGATGTAGACATTCCGGTCGCTGAAATTCCTTACATGAACGGAGAAGGGTTTGCCGCCCAGCCATTGCCATTCCATTGACTCAAACAGCGGCACATTAAGGTAGTATACCGGCGATCCTATACAGGCTGGGAAAATACCGGATACCAGCACAAACCAGGAAGACAAAGTACCGGCATCGTCGTCATACAAAAGCAAAAGCCCTAAATATATATAGCACACAGCCCGCATATAACAGTTAACTGTTACAGGCGGGCTGTTAAATATATATTATCAGTATTTGCTCCTGATGAGGTGTATTTACTCGGCTGATTTTGTTGTAGCCTCGGCTTTAGCAGGTTTTGCTGGTTTGGTAGCTTTCTTGGCTACTTTCTTCTTGGCAATCGCTTTCTTTTTAGGTTTGTCTAACCCTTTGCTCAACAGTTTTGCAGCCTTCCTGATCCTGTTCCTGAACTTAGTATCTCCCAGTTCAGCTTTCAGGTCAGTTAATAAGAGGTCGAGTTTCTTTTCAATGGTGGTGCGTGCTTCTTTACGTGATGCTTTAGCGGGCTTTGCAGCCTTCGCGGTATCTGTACTTGACATAGTCTTTAAGTCGTTATTTTATTTGATAACATAAATTTAATGTTAAATTAACACAGGCCAATGTTAAGTTTTTGCAGGTAGTGACGCAATCTCACAATATCCCGGTTGTCTATAATCGACAACGCGCCCTCCAATGTTAAGTCTTCATGATAATTTGACATCCCTCTTCCTCCATGCGGCTCCTTCTGCTATTTTTAGCAGCCGCCAGGAAATATGACAACAGATCAACCCGAGACACTACCAGATATCCTTCACCTGGGAGAGTCGCCCGCCTTTGAAAGCCTTTTTAACACTTACTGGGAATCCCTATACCAGTATACAGCCCGTGTATTGTGCAGTGAGGCCGATGCACAGGACCTGATCCAGGATCTCTTTACAGATCTCTGGGAGAGAAGGCATACCCTGCGTATTACTTCCCACATCCGCTATTACCTGTTCAGCGCTGCCAGAAAGGCAATACTCCGTAAGTTCAGGGACGACGGGGTGAAGGAAAAACACCTGGAAAGGTTTGCGCAGTACAAAGAACAGGGTACTGAACTCACTATGAGCACTATCATTCACAAAGACATGATCGCCCAGTTACAGGATGATCTGCAGGCACTTCCTGAAAAGGAACGGCAGGTATTTGCCTGGTCGCATTTTGATGAATTAAGCATCCGGGAGATTGCATCGAAGACGGGAACAGCTGAACAAACCGTACGCAACCAGTTAAACAGCGCGTATCGGAAAGCGCGCCGGGTGATGAATAAACTATTGATTGTTCTATAGATCCTGTTATACCTATACCATTTAACCATTTACGAACACAAAAAAAAGCGGCCCCGTTTCTACGAGGCCGCCCTTTCTTTATGCTGGAATATCTTTACTTACCAGTGTTTTCAAACAGTTCTTTCTTCGGTACCACTCTTACCTTTTTACCCTGGTCAAGGTCTTTGGACACAGCGGAATAAGGAGCGCTGATCACTTTGTCGCCGGGTTTCAGGCCAGACAGTACTTCGATGTGGGCATCATCCTGCACACCGGTGGTTACAGTCACCAGTTTCACCGTCTTATCTGGCTGCAGTACGAAAACAACTTCTTTCAGGTCTTTACCAGTTTCCTTTGCAGCTGCCAGATCTTCTTTCTTAGCACCTACTGCTTTGGAACTGTCAATGATATCGCGGGTGGTCACTGCGTTGATAGGCACTGCCAGTACATTGTTCTTCCTGCGGGTCTGGATATCTACGCTAGCGCTCATACCCGGGCGGAAAGGGAAGTTCTTCGGATGAGCAGGATCGATCAGATCCTTATAGCTGTCCGGCAGAATGCGGATATGTACGATATAGCTGGTTACCTGTTCTGCAGAAGAAGTTGAGGTAGAGGTACTGGTAGCCGCACCTTTGCTGGAGCTGGCTATCTGTGTTACAATACCTTTGAATTTACGGTCGCTGTAGGCGTCTACTTCTACGATAGCCGTATCATTATACTTTACACGGGGAATATCATTTTCTCCTACATCCACCTGCACTTCCATGATATTCAGATCAGCAATACGCATGATCTCTGTACCACTCATCTGACCCGTACCTACCACGCGTTCGCCTTTCTTGACAGGCAGCAGAGATACCACACCACTCATTGGCGCCACGATAGTAGTACGTTTGAGGTTGGTGTTAGCTTCTGTCAATCCTGCCTTTGCGCTCTGCACCGCAAAACGGTTACTATTCACCTGCTCAGCAGCAGCGTTATAATCTGCCAGGGCGGAACGGTAAGTAGCTTCGGCTGTTTCGAATTCACTGCGTGACACTACTTTCTGTGCCAGCAGTTCCTTGTTACGGTCATAAGCAGCTTTGCTCTGTTCCAGTTTGGCTTTGAAAGCATTCAATGAAGCAGCGTAATTGGCCAGCTGGGCTTGTGCCTGGCTGAGGGAAGCAGTAGCCTTATCGCGTACAGAGCCGTATACATCGGCATAGATACGCGCCAGCACCTGTCCTTTTTGCACGGAATCTCCTTCCAGTACAGGGAGGTCTACAATTTCACCGGATACGTCAGAGCTGACCTTTACTTCTGTTTCAGGGTAGATCTTACCGCTGGCAGAAACCACCTCTATAATAGTTTTTTGAGCGGCATCATCTACTGCCACTTTAATGCTGTCGTCCTTGCCGGCTTTACTTACGGCCACAATGACAACCAACAAAATAATGATCCCCAAGATCCAGAAAAGTGTCTTTCTCTTCATATAAAACGGCGTATTTCAAAAGGAAGGGAGCTGCTACAGAGAGACTTTCTGATCTCTGTAAAACTCCAGTAGTTTCATTCTAAATATATATTCGTATTGGGCTGATACCTTATCAATCTGAGCTCGGAACAGGTTGTTTTGGGTAGTAATATAGTCAATTGTATTCATTAAACCCAGATCGAACCGCTTGGTGGCAAAATCGTACGCACGCTGGGAAGACTCCACACCTTTCGATGCTGCGGAAAACTTCTGAATAGCTGCCATCGCGTTGGCATGGGCAGTATAAATATCCCTGCGTAATTGCTGAAGGTCCTGGTCCAATGTCAGCTTTTGCGTTTCAATATTCAGTCTGGCCTGCTTTACTGCTGTTCTCTGTTGCCATCCATTCAGGATAGGAATATTCAGCGAAAGGCCTACCGACTGACGGAAGTTGTTGTTGATCTGATCGCTGAACGGAATGGTAACCAGTTTATAACTAGGCGTCTGACCATTCGCTTTTACCGTATAGGTGGTTCCACCTATTGCTACCTCACCAATATCCTGAGAATAAGGCGTATATCCTGTAATTACCTGGTTTTTCGCACTGTTGGCGTAACTGGTGTTCAGGTTACCGGATGCAGACAGGCTTGGATACAACAGCCCTTTCTGGGAGGCCAAAGTACGCTCCTGTGATTTTATCCTTAACAGGTCTCCTTTTATTCCGGGATTGTTTGTCTGCGCCGCACTGAAAACCATTTCGGGGTCTACTTCATCCAGGCGGGGAATAGGTATTGATGTAACATCACCAGGTATCTGCGGCACATAAGGCACGTCAAATCCCAGGTTCAGATAGGCTTTCATTTCTAAGGTAGACATGATCACATTGTTCTGTGCTGTGATCAGGTTTACACTGTCATTCGCCAGTTTGGTTTCCAGGTCAGCCTGGTCACTTTCCGGTTTGGAACCGGCAATCACCAGTTTCTTAGTATTCTCCAGCTGGGAAGCGGTTAGTTTTACCTGCAGCTCGCTGATATGCACCTGTTCCATATTGAGCAGGATCTGTAAAAAAGCTGCCGCAATATTGAAGGCCACATTATTCTTAGCTCTCTCCAGGTAACGATTCTGTGCCTGTGCTTCATAACTGTTGGCGGCTATCAGGTTACGACGGTAGAACCAGTTGAAGATATTCACATTGGCACTCACCCCGGCGCCGAGGTTGAAATAAGACTGGGTAATGATCGTATTGGTATACGGGTCAATGTTACGGCCGGAACCATAAGTGGCCTGCACTCCTGTGCTGAGGGTAGGGATCTGCGCCAACTTGCTCTGCTGGTACGTCAATGCTGCAAAACGCTTTTGCACGTCTTGTTGCTTGATCGATATGTTGTTTGCCAGCGCATAATCTACAGAACGTTGCAGTGTCCAGGTGTCCTGCGCCTTAACGGTCGCAGAGTTAGCAAACAAGATGCACAGTGCCAGGATACATCCCGGGATTTTGGATATTTTCATGACCTTCCAAAAATATAATAATTGTGATGATAACATAAATAAATTCTTTATGAATGGCGTAAAATATTCTTAAACAAACAATTCCCGACACCGGGATCATTACCAGACCCAGTGCCTGCGCACAACAGCTTGATAAGATTACCTGACGTCGGGAATTACCTGTAAGAAATTATGCGATTTTCCCGTCACGGATCTGTATGATCCTGTGACCGTAAGTTGCATTAAGTTCGGAGTGCGTTACCTGAACTATCGTAATCTTATCTTTTTCGTTTAATTGCTTGAAAAGTTCCATGATCTCTTTCGCCTGGTCTGAATGAAGGTTACCTGTTGGTTCATCCGCCAGGATCACTTTGGGTTCTCCTACCAGTGCGCGGGCAATGCCCACCAGCTGCTGCTGTCCACCTGATAACTGATTAGGGAACAGGTCTTTCTTAGCCACAATATTGAAGCGGTCCAGGATATCGGCTACACGGCTTTTCCGTTCAGCTGCCGGCATGTTCTTATACAATAAGGGCGTCTCAATATTTTCATACACCGTCAGCTCGTCTATCAGATGGTAGGCCTGGAATACAAATCCTATAGCGCCACGGTGCAACTGCGTACGTTTCTTTTCATTCATTTTATGCACCGGCTCCCCGTCAAACAGGTACTCCCCCTGAGAAGGTTCTTCCAGTAATCCTAATATATGTAGCAGGGTAGATTTGCCGGAACCCGAAGGTCCCATAATAGATACAAACTCTCCTTCAAAGATTCTGAGATCAATATCTCTTAATATTTCGTTCTTACCAAATCCTACCGGATAATGCTTGGAGATATGCTTTAACTGTATCATTAGTATATGCTGTTTTAGTAGTTTAGCCGGCCCAGTCCTCCCCGGTTGCCGGTCGTTTATGTTTCAATATAATCTATTCTGTTCTTAATGCCTTTACAGGATTCATGGATGCCGCTTTTACTGATTGTATACTCACAGTTAGCAGCGCTATCACAATGGCAATCATACCTGCCAGCAGATAAATCCACCAGTCCATTGATATCCGGTAAGTATAATTCTCCAGCCATTTCATCATAACGTACCAGGCTATGGGACTTGCTACCAGGATAGCTATCAGCACCGGTTTCAGGAACTCTTTTGACAGCAGCACCGTTACCTGCGCAATGCCGGCTCCCAGTACCTTGCGGATACCTATTTCCTTCTTTCTGCGGGCGGCAGCAAATACAGACAATCCTAACAGACCAAGACAACTGATGATAATAGCCAGCGTTGCAAATACGTTGATCAATGCTCCCAGTACCTGTTCGTAGGCGTATTTACGTTTGTATGTCTCGTCAACGAACGTATATTCAAATGGATAGTCTGGATTAAAAGAGTGGTATACCTTTTCTATCCGCTGCAGACATTCACTTACAGACAACTGCGGATTGAGCTTCATGGTGATACTACCTCTCCATGAGGGATTGAATGGAATAACAACAGGTGATGCCGGCATATAGGATTTCATCCATACAAAGTCTTTTACGATACCTACAATAGTTCTATCTTGTCCATTTATGCGTACCTGCTGTCCCAATACTGGCTCCTTAAGATGCATGGTCTTTACGGCGGTTTCATTCAGCATCAGCGACAGCGAATCGCCGGCAGAAAGGAAGTCGCGTCCTTCCTTTAAAGTAAGGCCAAACGTTGAGATGAAATGTTCTGTTGCTGTAACAACACCGAAATTGATATTCTCTTCACCAGCTAACTGACCTGGCCATTTCAGCGCCCACATACTGGCGCCGGCATTTGTGATGGGAGACATCAGCACACTCCCGTTCACAGCAGCACCAGACCTGATCGCTTCCTGCAGGAAGGCATCATAGTTTTCATAGACCTTTCCTTCCAGCTGTACATCTACCAGTCCTTTAGGATCATACCCTATCGGCTGGTTACGTATAAAGCTGATCTGCCTGTATATTACGATGGTTACAATGATTAATATAATAGCCAGGGTGAACTGGAACATCACCAACACCTGCCTTGGCCGGGAATTACCCCTGACCTCTACTAACCCTCCTTTCAATACCTTAATAGGTTTGAATGCAGACAATACAAAGGCGGGATAACTACCCGAGATGGCAGCGGTAAACAATGCCAGTATTATAATAGCCAGCCAGAAAGAGAGTGGCGCCTGTGATAACTTTAGCGAGCTTCCGGTAAGCGTATTAAATGTTGGCAGCATGCCCCACATCAGTAGCAACGCCAGTATGAGGGAGATCATTACGAGTAGCATCGACTCACTCATAAACTGCCCGATCAGCATTTTCCTGTTAGCCCCTACCGCCTTTCTCACACCTACTTCCCTGGCACGACGCTCACTCTGCGCTGTACTGAGATTCATAAAGTTCACACAGGCTATCAGCAGGATACCTAATCCCAGTAAAGCAAACAAACGTACAGATGCTATCTCTCCGCCGGTAATTTTACCTCCCTTTATCTCGCTATATAATCTCCATTTACTCATGCCATGCAGCAAAAGATAACTGGTAGCAGGAATAACTGCGCTCTGTTCGTGCAGTACATTCCTGATTTTGCGTTCAACTACTGCAGGATCGACCGCTGGCGGCAACTGTACAAATGTGTTAACACCAAAATTCCCCCATTCTTCGTTCCGCACCCATAACTCCATGCTTCTGAACAGGGCCCAGCTTGCTAAGTAGGAGAACTGAAAAGTAGAATTTCGGGGCGGGTCTTTTACCACTGCTGTAACAATCAACGGACGATGTATATCGACATTTACTATCTGGCCTACCGGCTCTGCATTGCCAAATAATTTCCGGGCGGTACTCTCCGTAAGAATAATGGAATTTTCTTCTGTCAGCTTTGCCTGTCCTTTTATAATCGGGAAGGTAAATACCTCCAGGAAGGTAGGATCGGCATAGAAACCTGACAGCTTTAAAGACTTGTCGCCCACTTTCAGCAAGTGAGGAGTCGGATAAGATGTGCGTATTACCTCTTTGATCTCCGGCGTACTCTTTTGCAGGAAAGGACCTAAAGGAACCGGCGTATTAGCGCCTCCATCATCCCCCACCTTCAGCTGATAGATATAGCGGTTATTTTTATGAAAGTCGTCATAACTGAACTGGAACAGAACGTACAGGATCAGCGTGAAACTTACGGCCATTCCAATGCCAAGGCCTGCCATATTAATGGAAGAGAACACGCGGTTCCTCCATAAATTCCTCCAGGCTATTTTCAGATAATTCTTTATCATAAAGTCGCTTTTTTTTAAGTAATTAAAAGCTATGGGCGGGTAGACACCTGCCCATGACACATTTCACTTGTCATATTTAAACGTAACTACTAAAGAAACTTTCTTACTCGGTGCGTAATGACTTCACCGGATTGGTCATTGCTGCCTTCATGGTTTGTATGCTGACCGTAGCCAGTGCGATAACCACCGCTACACAACCAGCTGCCAGGAATACCCACCACGGTACATCAATACGGTAGGCGAAATCCTTCAACCACTGGTACATCAGGTACCAGGCCAGTGGTGTGGCCACCAGCAGGGCAATGGCTATCAGCTTAATGAAATCAGTAGACAGCAACAACAGAATATTGTTAACGGAAGCCCCCAATACTTTCCGGATACCAATCTCTTTGGTGCGCTGTATTACGATATAAGAGATCAATCCCAACAATCCCAGTGTGGCAAGGAAAATAGCCAGGATGGCGAATGTCAGTACCAGCTGACCGAAACGGAAGTCGCCCCGGTACTGGCGGTCGAAATCATCATCCACAAAGAAATAATTAAACCGTCCTTCCGGTACATACCTGTTATATATAGCTTCTACACCGGCAATAACCTTTTTGGCATCTTTAGGACTAACAGTAATCGTCATGGGAACAAACGCTTCCGGCTCAATACGCAATGTCAGTGGAGACACAGCCTCTTTCAGGGAGCGGTAGTTAAAATTCTTAATCACGCCAATGATGGTTCCCTTTCTTCCCCACTGGTCGAATTTCTTTCCAATGATCTCTTCCGGTTTGCTATACCCCAGCGAGGATACAACCGCTTCATTTACAAGCATCGCCTGCGTACTGTCTGTCGCCATTTGAGGAGAGAATGCACGTCCGGCCAGCACTTTGATCTCGTATTGCTTGATGAAGTCATAGTCTATAAAGTACAGGTTAATGTTGCTGGCCTGCATTTCGCCATTCTTCATCTCGATATTACTATATGCAGAGTTCTGGAACCTGCCCGGTATGGCAGATGAGAACGTGGCGCCGGAGACACCCTGTACATTCAATACCTGTTGCCTGATATCAAACCATTTCTCTTTCATATTATCGACACCACCAAACTCCACTACCAGCTGTTGGTCTTTCTTAAATCCGAGATCGCGGCTCTGCAGGTATAATAACTGGTAATAAACGATCATTACGCCTGCTATCAATACAATCGTGATAACGAACTGGAACACCACCAATCCTCTTCTCAGGAACAGTCCTTTGTTACTGCTGCTGAAAGCGCCTTTCAGCACGACTACCGGTTTATAAGAAGACAATACGAGTGCAGGATAAATACCTGCCAGTAAGCCCACAGCTATCGCAATGAACAGAAACCATCCGATAGTGCCGGTAAGGA
Source organism: Chitinophaga filiformis (assembly GCF_900102545.1). Lineage (GTDB taxonomy): Bacteria > Bacteroidota > Bacteroidia > Chitinophagales > Chitinophagaceae > Chitinophaga > Chitinophaga filiformis. Next base: position 545,920 of record NZ_FNBN01000004.1, read on the forward strand.
ATATATTGTATGCTATTTCTTTTCCCGCCAGCAGGTTAAAAGGTGGCAGCAATAACTGGCTCAGGGCCACTGACAACACAAAAGCGAATAAGCTGAGCAACAAAGTCTCACACAGGAACTGGAAGGTGAGCTGTGACTCATAAGCCCCTACCGATTTCCGTACCCCTACTTCTCTTGCTCTCTCTGTTGCCCTGGCAGTAGCGAGGTTCACAAAGTTGATAACAGCTATCAGGAGGATGAAAACAGCCACGATGGAGAATATGTATATATTGGTAATACTTCCCTTTACAGCAGCAGGTCTTTTCGAAGTCATGTATACATCTTTCAGGCGTTCCAGGTGTAATGTGTAATACATGTTGTTCCTCTTCATCGTGCTTCCTATATGGCTTTCCATAAAGGCAGGCAGCTTCTTCTCCAGTTTGGCGGCATCAGCACCCGGTGCCAGCAGCAGGTATGTGAGCATACCAAAATTGCCCCATGATTCGGTAAGGTTCTGTCCCATTCTTTCGGCAGTAGCCATAGAGATCACCATGTCAAAAGGCAGATGGGAATTCTCAGGCACGTCCTTCATCAATCCTGTTACCTTGATGGTGACTTTTCCTCCATCCATCTGAAAAGTCTTACCCATAGGATCTGCTGATCCGAAATATTTCTTTGCCTTGCTTTCTGTCAATACAGCGGTAAAAGGCTCTGCCAATGCATTCTTTGCGGTGCCTCTTATCAGCTGGAATGAGAATATATCAAATAAGGTAGAATCAGCCATCGCCACTCTATCCTCATCGTACTTATTACTGCCGATGGTGACCAGTGCATTTTGCAGGTTTATCCTGACAGATGAAACTACTTCTGGGAAATCTGCCTTGATATTAGGTCCCATGGGCGCAGAGGTGATGTCTGCTTCTATCAGTTCAGTCGGTGTCTTTACATCTGTCACCACCCTGTAGATCCTGTCTTTATTCTTGTGGAACGAGTCATAGCTTAACTCAAAACGCACGTACATAAATATCAGGAAGCAGCAGGTCATACCTATTGTCAGCCCCAGTATATTGATGAAGGAGTAGAATTTCTGTTTTCGAATATTCCTCCAGGCAATCTTCAGATAATTCTTGATCATACAGTTCTTTTTACGGTTGGCTATTCAGTTCTTAAAGATCGTACGGGATTAGCCAATGCAGCTTTCACCGCCTGGAAAATTACTGTCAGCAGTGCTACCATGATAGCCAGGCCGCCGGCCATTATAAATACGCCCCAGTTGATAGTGATGCGGTATGCATAGTCTTCCAGCCACTTGTTCATGATATACCAGGCAAGCGGCACAGATAATGCTATTGATATCATGACGATCTTCAGGAAATCGCTGGTTAATAGTGTTATGATGTTGGTGACAGAAGCACCCAGTACTTTCCTTACACCTATTTCCTTCACCCTTTGTCCGGTGGCAAACGTAGCCAATCCGAAGAGACCCAGGCAGCTGATAAAGATGGCGATGCCTGCGAAATAGTTAAACAGTTTACCGGTACGTCTGTCCAGTTTGTATATCTTGTCCAGATTATCGTCGAGGAAGTTATACCTGAAAGGAAAGCCAGGATTGTAGCGTTTATAGAGCCGCTCTGCGGATGCCACTGCCTTGTCCATTTCTCCCGCTTTTGTCTTTACATATACCATAAAACTAACAGGACTGTAATGGATCACCAGCGGACCAATTTTCTCGTGGAGGGAGGCATAATGGAAGTCTTTGATGACACCAATGATAATACCGTCCTTATCCCATAGTTTGAATTTCTTTCCCACAGGGTCTTTCATTCTCATCATTTTTGCAGCCGTTTCATTGATGATGAAATGTGCAGAATCAGCCTTTGAATTGGTAAAGTTTTGTCCCCCGACAAATCTGAATTTCATCATTTGCACGAAGTTCTTATCTGCAGAGAATGCATGTACAATCAGCGATTCGTTCTTTTCTTTACCGTCCCAATAGGTATCGCCGGTACTGGCATCAATGCCGGTCATACTTTGATTGGCCGTTGCCGCTGCTGCAATACCGGGAGAGCCTGATAACTCTTGAGTAGCAGCTTCCAGGTGGTCGTACATCTGACCGGAATAAAAGGAAAAGATATTCTCCTTGTCGTAACCGAGCGCTTTTGATTTTATATACCGCAGCTGCTGGCCCACTACCAGTGTACTGACAATCAGCACGGTGGCAATGAGGAACTGCACGACTACCAGGACACGACGGAAGGACACGTTACCGCCGGAAAGGGTCAGTCCTCCCTTTAATGTTTTCAGGGGGTTAAACGAGGATAAAATAACTGCAGGATAAATACCCGCTACTATCAGGGTTACCAGCATGGACAGACCGATGGCAAATATCATTTGCAGGTTCTTCAGACCGAACGAAAGATGTTTGTCAGTAAGATTATTATAGAAAGGGATCAGTAAGAGGATCATAATCACAGCCAGTACCAATGCCAGTGCAAATACCAGCACAGATTCCCATATAAACTGGATAAACAGCTGTCTCCTGCTGGCGCCTACTATTTTACGAACGCCCACTTCAGCAGCTCTTTGCATAGCCCTGGCGGTAGACAGGTTTACATAGTTCACACAAGCAATCAATAGTATCACTATGGCAATGATCAGAAATATCCGCACTATTTTGATACTGCCTTCACTCAGATCGGGGTTATACAGGTGCACATCATACAGCGGCTGTACGTTATATTTTATGGCTGCCTCCTGCTGACCGTCCGGACGCAATCTGGCCAGTCCGGCAGACACTTTTTCGATGGATGTATGGGGCGCCAGTTGCAGATAGGTAGTGAAAAAGAAGTCGCCCCAGTCATCATCCAGTGTGGTCCAGGATCCATTCCCTCCAAATTTTGCCTGGAGTATACTGAACGGCAGCATGAACTCATACCGGATGCTGGACTGCTCCGGAAAATCTTCCATTAGTCCGGTTACAACATAATTCTTTCCATCTCCTGCGATGACCTTTCCCATTACATCCGTAGTGCCGAAGTATTTCAGGGCAGCGCTGCGTGTTACAACGAGAGAAGTGTTATCAAGGAAAGGATGTTGTACATCCCCTTTCAGCAGTGGGAATGTGAACAATGTGAAAAAGGACGGTTCAACAAAGCCTGTCTTAATATCAAAGAAGTCGTTATTGTTGTACGAGAACTTTGAGATATCCCCCCAGTTATCCCTGGTGCGTACAGCCTTCTGTACGCCGGGAATCTCTTTCACAGCGTGTACTGCTATAGGTCCCGGCATGCCTTCCCAGGTCTGTACGTCAGTACCGGAAGTAAAGCTGACGGTCAGCTTATAGAGATTGTCTCCCTTCTCATGGAATCTGTCATAACTTAACTCATCCTGCACCCATACAAGTATCAGGATACCTACTGCGAGGCCGATAGCCAGGCCGCCTATATTAATACTACTGTACATTTTATAGCGGCGCAGGTTCCGCCAGCCAATCCGCAGATAGTTGTTAAGCATATGGGTAAGTTTATATGATGATTGATGTATCTATACCAGGTGATCAGACATGGAATTGTTCTTTGATATTCTCTGTCACAACACGACCATCGAACAGGTTAACCACACGGTGAGCAAAACCCGCATCGTAAGGGCTATGTGTTACCATCACCATGGTGGTGCCGGCTTCATTCAGCTCCTGCAACAGCTTCATTACTTCTTCCCCATTGGTGGAGTCCAGGTTACCCGTAGGCTCATCCGCCAGGATCATTTTAGGGTTCGCTACTACAGCGCGGGCAATAGCCACACGTTGCTGCTGACCACCGGACAATTGTTGTGGGAAGTGGTTACGGCGGTGCATGATGTTCATACGTTCCAGTACTTTTTCCACTTTGTCTTTCCTTTCGCTGGCAGGTACTTTCAGGTATAACAGCGGCAGCTCCACATTTTCGAATACAGTCAGCTCGTCTATCAGGTTAAAACTCTGGAATACGAAACCAATAGAACCTTTTCTGAGCTGTGCACGCTGACGCTCACTCATTCTGGCCACTTCATGATCCCAGAAATGATATTCTCCACCGCTGGGATTATCCAGCAGCCCCAGGATATTCAGTAAGGTAGATTTACCGCAACCTGAAGGGCCCATAATGGCCACAAACTCTCCTTCTTTCACTTCCATATTGATCCCATTCAGGGCAGAAGTTTCTATTTCTTCTGTTGTAAAGATCTTTTGCAGATTGACTGTACGTATCATCGACTTCGGTTTAATAATTTTTAAATTGAACGTATATTATTCACTTCTCAACAGCCCTGTAGGGTTTGCACTGGCAGTTCGGAAGCATTGTAAAGCAATCAGAATATAGGTTAAACTGAAGGTAACGGCACCCGCAATGATGAATGGCGTTACACTCATGCTGGTGCGGTAAGCATAATCATCCAGCCAGTGATCGGCTATGATATAGGCTACTGGCCATGCAATGAGATTGGCGATTAATATGACTGATGTGTATTCTTTCAGGAACAGGTAAATAATATTACGGGTATTAGCCCCCAGCACTTTTCTTACACCGATCTCTTTGGTGCGGCGGGTGAGACTGAAGGCTACCACACCGGCAGCGCCCAGCAATATAATGATAAAGTTCAGTGCAGAGGCTACATTAGCCGCTTGTTTCAGACGGGTTTCAGTGGTGTACATTGACTGAAACTTATCATCCATAAAGAAGTATTCAAACGGAGCATCCGGGAAGCGGGCCTTCCACACAGATTCAATACCTGCTACGGCCTTCCTGGCATCAGCAGTTTGCAGTTTGATACTGAGGAAGCGATACTGAATGCCTGTATTCTGGGATAAGAACATCATAGGCGAAATCTTCTGCTGCATAGTGGTGAAGTGAAAATCCTTCACGATACCCTTTACCCTGAACGTTCCTCCCTGAGGTCCCTGAGTCACCAGCTGCTCTCCTACTCCTGTTTTCAGGTGTAAAGCCTTTACAGCAGATTCATTGAGCACCACATCCGCAGGATTATCCTGGTCTGTAAAGAAAGCGCCTGCCAACATCTTCAACCCGAAAGTAGCTGCGTAATTCCCATCGGTTATCAGGGTTCCCACATTCACGGGCGCATCGCTGGTACCACCCCGGGGCATGATGGAAACACCTCCGCCATTCATGCCATCAGGCACTTCATAGGAAATAGTCGCGCTCTTTACCCCGGCATTTCTCATCATTTCGTCCCTTACCTGCTCTATACGTTTCAACCCTTCAGCATCCCACTGGCGCGGCACAGAAGCGATGACCAACAGCTGTTCCTTGCTGTATCCCAGTTCTTTTTTGAAGAAGTAATCTATCTGCCGGGAGATGTACAAGGTGCATACGAATACCAGCACCGCCAGGGAGAACTGTATGACCAGTGAGCCCTTTCTGAACAATAGCTCCCCTTTACCTACGGAGATCTTTCCTTTCAGTACTTTCAGCAGATGGCTGGCCGTCAGCACGAAAGCAGGGTAAATACCAGCAATCAATCCTACGACAGCCACCAGCAATACATAAAACAACACCATCATTCCTGAGAATGACCATACATGAGGCAAGGTTTTGTTCAGCACCTGTCCGAACAGTGGGCGTAACAGCTCAAAGAAAGCAATGGAAAGAAAGGCCGCTATAGCAGTCAGTACAAGTGATTCTGCCAGAAATTGTGTGATCAGTTCCTGGCGTTTGCCACCAAAAACTTTCCGCAAACCGATCTCTTTTAACCTGTATACAGAGGTACCTATACTGATATTCACATAATTGATCACAGCCATCAGCAGGACGAAGAAAGCAATGACTGCCAGGATGTAACACATCTTTCTTACCAGGCCGTTATTTGTATCCAGGTAGAATGTATCCATCCCTACCAGCTGAATACTCATGTTATCTTTCAGCTGCTGGTTGCAGTTCATCGTCACGAGCTTTCTGATGGGCGCAGCCAGTTGTTCCGGCTTCACCCCTGGTTGCAGTGTTATATAGGAAGCCATGCTCACACTGTTCCAATCCTTGTCAGCGTCTGGTGTAAGGAAGTATGCAACGTTTTGCATAGGCAGGAAAACGTCAGTCTTAAATCCATTAATGGTCGTCACAGTATTGAGACGTGTTTCACGTTTCAGTACACCCGTCACAGCATAGTTCTTTTTGCCATCCCGGCGCGTATCAATAGTCAGCACTTCATCCAGTACATCTGTTCTGCCGAAAAATTTCATCGCCGTTTCTTCGGTGATCACAATAGAATTATTATCCCGGAAAGGATGGGCAGGGTCTCCCTGTAAGAGGGATAGTCCGAAAGCGCCTATCGCTGTCGTATCGCCAGGTTGTAATGACATCCGGAAATGGCGATCCTTATAAGACATGTTCGCACTACAGGGAAAAGTTCTGTAATAATTGGCCACCAGGGAAGGATATTGATCCTTCAATGTTTTGGCCAGCGGGGCTGGTGTAATGAGGGGCATGAACATATTGTCTTCCTTCCAGGCAGATTGCAGGTAATACTGCTGGGGCAGATCTTTCAGGTTATGGTTCACCTGTTTCTCTTCCCAGATGTATACAGCTATCAGCAATGAGAAAGTAATGCCAATGGCAAGCCCCGCGATGTTGATAAAGGAAAACAGCTTACGCTTGGCCAGGTGCCTCAATGCGATAGTGATGTACATGCCTGTCATGCTGTATATGATTTTCAGGTGAGCGTTCATGGCGCCTCCCCTGCCTGCTTGCAGAGGATGGCACCGGAACTAAAACAACTGTAACTGCCGGATTAAAATACTAAAACCTCTTTGTCTCCGAAATTCTCATACGATGAGGTAATCACCTGCTCGCCCTCCTGCAAACCCTCCAACACTTCGAAATACTGTGGGTTTTTCTGTCCGAGGGAAATATTACGTTTTACCGCCCTCTTACCACTCTTATCCACCACATACACCCAGTTACCACCGGTATCAGAGAAGAAGCCGCCTACGGGCAATAAGATAGCCGAAGAAGACTTACCCAGCTCCAGACGGATAGGAGAAGATTGTCCGCGACGTATACCTTCCGGTGTTTCTCCTTCAAACCGCATATCCACATTAAAACGCGAGTTCTTTATTTCGGGATATACTTTGATGATGGTCAAAGGGTAACTTTTATTATTGAAATCAAAAGTAGCTTTCAGTCCGGGGAATACCCTGGCAACATAGTGCTCATCTACTTCAGCGCGCATCTTAAAACCATTCAGGTCATCTATCTGACCGATGTTCTGACCGGCAGTGATACTACCTCCTACTTCTGCATCTACAGAAGACAGCTGTCCGTCAATAGGCGCTCTCAATACCAGGTTAGCAAGATTATCTTTCATCATCTGCAGGTTACGCTGGGTGCGTGAGATGGTAGATTCCAGGCGGTCTATCTGAATCAGGGCATTTTCTTCCTGGAAACGCTGGCTTTCTATCTCTATCTGGCGTTTTTTCACAAGACGCTCATAGTCAATCTTATTCTTATTGAATTCCTGGCGGGATACGATCTTGTCGTCTACCAGCTGTTTGGTACGGTCGTACAGGTCTTTGGCCTGTTCTATCTGGTAATCCAGGTCGGCCACCGTCTGCTGCATGGTGTAACGGTTCTGTTTCAGGGACTGACGGGTATTCTGTAACTCGTTGATCAGACGATAGATCTCTGTTTCATGGTTCACGAAGTCCATCATCAGGTTCTGGTTTTCCAGGCGCAGGATGCTGTCTCCTCTTTTGACCATACTACCTCCTTCGAGGTATTTCTGACTCACATATCCACCTACGATGGCATCCAGGCGGATGGTCTTCAGCGGTAATACAACAGCTGTTACAGCTATATATTGATCAAAGGTCCCTTTTGTAACGGTAGACACGGTGATTTTATCCTTCTCGACATTTAGTTTCGAGCGGTGATCAGCGAATATCAGATTATAAAGAAGCAACATCGCGACAACGGCTCCCCCGCTGATAAGGGTAATCCTCTTTTTTGACCAGTACTTCTTTTCTATTTTTCTGTCCATAGGTTATACTAAATTCCTGTTCCAGATAAGACAACCGGCATGCCAAAGCGGGAAACTCAATACCACAGAGGGATTCCGGCAGGGACATATATTTTTATCGTCCTGTAACGCACACGGGACGTCCATTTCCGGACAATTTCCCTGAAGTCCGCCCGGGGCCTCAGGAAAACCGAAATCTTTTTATAATATTGCCAGTGGCCACATCCGCCAGGGCTGTCATTTCACTCCTCCTGTCAGGAACACTGTTTGCGGATCATTTGCAGAAACTAATAGATAAGATCTTATTTATGACTACACCGTTGCCCGGTAAAATCCTTATTGTAGATGATGACATGGACGTGCTCAGAGCCGCCCGGCTATTATTGAAACGTCACTTCGAGCAGGTCGACTTTGAACGCAATCCACAGAAGATACCCTACCTGGTATCCAATTTCGAGTACGATGTGATCCTGCTGGACATGAACTTTACCCGCGACCTGAGTAGCGGCAAGGAAGGATTTGAGTGGCTTGATCGCATCCTGGATATCCGTCCGGATGTGGCGGTAGTGCTTTTCACGGCCTATGGCGATGTGGAAATGGCGGTAAGGGCTATCAAGGCAGGTGCGGTAGACTTTGTGCTGAAACCCTGGGAGAATGAGAAGCTGCTGGCCACCATGCAGGGCGCCTATAATAAGAAACATAGTAACAAGGATAAGATCAATGCAGCACCGGCAGCTCCGCAGTCGGACGTACATATTATCGGCAACAGCCCTGCTATGCTGCAGGTGCTGGATACCGTAAACAGGGTAGCGGCTACAGATGCCAACGTGCTGATACTTGGAGAGAACGGTACGGGAAAGGACCTGCTGGCCCGGCATATCCACCAGCTATCCCTGCGGAATAAAAAGCCCTTCGTGAGCGTGGATCTGGGCGCTATCAGCGAAACATTATTTGAGAGTGAGTTATTCGGTCATGTAAAAGGAGCTTTTACAGACGCCCGGGAAGACCGGAGCGGCCGTTTTGAAGAAGCAAACGGAGGTACTATTTTCCTGGATGAGCTGGGGAATATCTCCCTGCCCCTGCAGGCTAAACTGCTCACCGTATTGCAGAACAGGGCCGTTACCAAGGTAGGGAGCAACAAGACCATACCGATAGATGTACGTCTGATTACCGCCACCAACAGGAATATACAACGCATGGCGGCGGAGTATCAATTCCGACAGGACTTACTTTATCGTATCAATACTATTGAAATTCAACTACCTGCGTTAAGGGAACGTCAGGAAGATATTGTTCCGCTGGCGGAATACTTTCTTCAGTTATATGCCACGAAGTATAAACGCTCAGTAAACGCCCTGCATGAATCGCTGGTGCAGCAACTGCGCCAGTATGAGTGGCCGGGCAACATCCGTGAGTTGCAACATGCTATGGAAAGAGCCGTCATCCTTTCACAGGGTAAGACGCTCATGCCCAAAGATGTATTTGTGAAGAATCCGGTACAGGACCAATCCCTTAATACCGGCTACAACCTGGAGGAAATGGAACGCAATATCATCACTCAGGCCATGAGGAAATGTAATGGCAATATCACTGAAGCGGCCAGGGAATTAGGTTTAAGCAGGGCGGCCCTTTACAGGAGACTGGAAAAGTATAACATCTAATATTACAAATGAACAGGTTCAGTGTCAATATATTACTGCGTATCATTTTACTTACGCTCAGCACTATCACCAGTGTATGGGTATGGACTGCCCTTGGCGCCTTTCCGGGTGTAGCCATGGGCATCCTTATCAGTATGCAGATATATGGCATGTACTATTACATCAACCGCGTAAACAGGAAGCTGACCTTATTCCTGGAATCTATCCGGTATGAAGATTTTTCTATCCGCTTCAGCGCTGACAATAAGCTGGGGAAAAGCTTCCAGGCACTGAACCATCAGTTCAATGAAGTGCTGGAAGCCTTCCGACAAACCAGGGCTGAGAAGGAGGCGAACCTGAAGTACATAGACACCATCGTACAGCATATCAGTATCGGGGTACTGTCGTTTGATGCCGAAGGCCGCATAGAGCTGATCAATCCAGCTGCCTTCCGTTTGCTGGGCATCTACCGGCTACGCAATATATCTGAACTGAAAAATAGCCATCCGGCCCTGCCGGAATACCTGCTGGAAATACGGTCGGGCAATAAACTCTTATACCGTACCCGGCAGGAACAGCAGCTATCTATCCATGCCGCCAGCGTACGCCTGCAGGGGCGCCTGGTGAAGCTCATCTCCATCCAGAACATCCATGCAGAGCTGCAACAAAAAGAGCTGGAAGCCTGGCAGAATCTTACCAAGATACTCCGCCATGAGATCATGAACTCTGTTACGCCTATCGTGTCCCTGATCGGCACCATGCAGGATATCGTGGAACAGGACATCTCGCCGGAAGCTGCGCAGAAAGAAGCTATTGCCGATCTGCAGGAAGCCCTGGAAACTATCAAGAGCCGTAGTAAGGGAATCATGAATTTTGTGAACGCCTATCGCGACTATACCACCCTTCCCAAACCGCAGTTTACGCATGTGAACATCAAAGAACTGCTAACGGGGGTAAGCAGCCTGCTGCTACCGGAAATGAAACAGGCGGGTATTTATTATCACTATGAGATAGAATCCGTAAGTACAGAAATACATGCAGACGTGGCACAGCTGCAGATGGTACTGATCAATCTTATCAAGAACGCCATGGATGCACTGGAACAGACCCAGACGCCATCCATACAGGTAAAGGCCAGCATGAACACGCCCAACCAGGTACATATCGAGATCACTGATAATGGTCCGGGTATAGATGCTGATGCCATGAATAAGATCTTTATCCCATTCTATACCACCAAGAAAAAAGGCAGTGGCATCGGATTAAGTCTTTCGCAGCAGATTATACAATCCCATGGAGGTCAATTGAAAGTGAGCCGCTCCGGCCATAATGGTACGACCTTTTCTGTTTTATTGCCCGTAGCCTGAAACCATTCAGAGAAAGAAATCGTACTTTAAGTACATTAATGCAAGTATATGCGTAAAGCAAGTTCTTTTCATCTCTTGTATGCCATCACGTTATTAGTTCACCTGTGTGCCATCCTTTTCCATCTGGATATTCTCCGCTACGTTTCCAAGTTCCTGTTACCGTTCATCTTAGCCGCTTATTTCATTACCGGAACGGAGGGTATTCCTGCTATTTTCCGTGTATCATTGCTGGCAGCTTTATTCTTTTCCGGCTTTGGCGACATGTTCCTGTTGTTCTATGAACAAAGTCCGCTCTTCTTTACTTGTGGGCTGGTCACCTTTGTGTTTTCATTGCTCGCCTATATTGCGTTTTTCCTGAAGATCAGGTACACCAATTATCCCCTTCCTCTATGCAACTGGCCCTTCATACTGGGAATGGCAGCCGGCATCATTGCGTTCATTTTCTTCATGCTGCCTTATCTGGGGCGGATGACGCTGCTGGTACTTATTTTTGCTGTTATCGCCTACATCATGGTGCAGTCTGTGATGCATGCCTTCAGACTTAAAGATCAGCCGTCGGGCTGGTATTCACTGGCAGGTGCCTGTATCTATATCCTCTCCTGCGTGATCATCGCCATTCATTATTTCTACCACCACCTGGAGATGGGTGCTTTCTATCTCATGCTGACTTACGGGATTGCACAATGGGGAATGGTGACCGGCGGGCTCCGTTACCTGCAGATGCGCCGGGGCTATGCCACTCCTCAGCGAATGGGAACAAATTAAACCGTACATTTGGTGCTCGCTTATGAACTTATGCAACAGACAGATTTCTTAGTGATTGGTTCTGGTATTGCGGGACTTACTTATGCCCTTAAAGTGGCAGCAGCATGTCCTGATAAAAAAATTACCATCATCACGAAAACACGTGAAGACGAGACCAATACAAAATACGCACAGGGTGGAGTAGCCGTAGTGAATGATCTTGAGAATGACAGCTTTGAAAAGCATATTGAAGACACACTGATTGCCGGCGATGGCCTCTGCAATGAGCAGATCGTAGAGATTGTAGTGAAGGAAGGACCGGAACGTGTGAATGAGATCATAGAATGGGGCGCCAACTTTGACAAGAATGCCGCGGGCGACTTCTCCCTTGGTAAAGAAGGAGGCCATTCCGAGTTCAGGGTGATCCACTACAAAGACGTCACCGGTAAGGAAATAGAGCGCGCCCTGCTGGATGCCATACATAAAAACCCGAATATAGAGCTGGTCACCCACTGCTTCGTGGTAGACCTTATTACCCAACACCATTTAGGTTACCTTGTTACCAAGGCAATGCCTGATATAGAGTGTTACGGTGTATATGTACTGAACCTCATCACCAATAAGATCGAAAAGATCCTCAGCCGCATTACCGTACTGGCAACAGGCGGGAATGGCCAGGTATACCGCAGTACCACCAATCCGACCATTGCTACCGGCGATGGTGTGGCCATGGTGTACCGCGCCAAGGGAAGGATTGAGAATATGGAATTCATCCAGTTCCATCCTACGGCTTTGTATCAGCCAGGCGTGAACAATGCCTTCCTGATCACAGAAGCGGTACGTGGCGACGGAGGTATTCTCCGTAATATCCATGGAGAAGACTTCATGCATAAATATGACCCGCGTCTTTCTCTCGCTCCACGCGATATTGTGGCAAGGGCAATAGACAGTGAGATGAAGATCACCGGTACGGAGTATGTGTACCTCGACTGCCGGCATATGGACCAGGAGAAGTTTGTGCATCATTTTCCAAACATCTATGAGAAGTGCCTTTCCATTGGCATTGATGTGAAGAAAGATATGATACCGGTAGCGCCGGCTGCGCATTACAGCTGTGGTGGTATTAAGGTCAATGAATTTGGTCGTACTTCCATCAATAACCTGTACGCCTGCGGCGAATGCTCCAGCACTGGTCTGCATGGCGCCAACAGGCTTGCCTCTAACTCTCTGCTGGAAGCGATGGTATTTGCACACCGTTGCTACATTGATGGCGTAAACAAAATTGACATGACGTCCCATAAGCTCAATGTACCAGACTGGAATGCAGCAGGTACTACTGCGCCGAAAGAGATGATCCTCATTACCCAGAGCCTTAAGGAGCTGAAACAGATCATGAGTGATTACCTGGGCATTGTGCGTACCAATGAGCGTATGCAACGCGCCAGCCGCAGGCTGGACATCCTGCACGAAGAAACTGAATCATTATACGAAAGAACAGAGGTATCGCCGCAATTGTGTGAATTGAGAAACCTGATCACTGTTGGCTACCTTATAGTAAAAGGCGCTTCTTTCCGTAAGGAAAGCCGCGGCTTACATTTTAATACTGACTATCCTGAAAAGAGCACCCTGGTACAGAATATTGTGTTATAGAAATTGATGACATGTATTATTTGTTACTGGTATTTATGTACGGCATGTCGATACTGCCGTTATGGTTACTATATCGCGTAAGTGATGTTTTATACCTGATCATTTATCACATTGTTGGTTACCGCAAATCAGTAGTATTTGAGAACCTGCGCCAGGCGTTTCCGGAAAAGACACCTGAAGAGATCACCCGGCTGGCGAAGAAATACTATCTCAACCTGACAGATATGATGGTGGAAACCGTCAAACTGCTGACCATGCGCCCAAAAGAACTGCAGCGTCGTTTTACCTGCGACCTCACCGTACTGCATGAGCTATATGCTAAAGGCAAAAGTTGCCAGATGCACCTTGGTCATAACTTCAACTGGGAATGGGCGAACCTGTTTTGCATGCAAGGCGTTCAATATCCTTTTCTTGTAGTCTATATGCCGCTGACTAATAAAGCGGGCGACCGTATGTTCAGGCATTTTCGCGAGAAGTCTGGCAGTATACTGCTGCCAGCCAACGACATCAAGGAAAGCATGCAGCCCTGGATCAATAAGCAATATCTGATAGCATTGGTAGCAGATCAGAACCCCGGCAATCCACGTCGCAGCTACTGGTTTCCTTTTCTGAACAGGATGACGGCTTTTTATAAGGGGCCGGAAATGACAGCGAGAAGAAGTGATATACCTGTTGTATTTGTGGACATCCGGAAGACAAGGAGAGGATATTATCATGCTACGCTAAAACTGGCATTTGAGGAACCATCAGCGGTGCCGGAAGGAACTATTACTGAATCATTTGTAAAATACCTGGAGAATAACATACGTGAACAACCGGAAGTATGGGTATGGAGCCACAGAAGGTGGAAACATGTGTACAACGGGGAATAAATAAGGCTGAATTGATCAGAATCGCCTCAGCGGTTCACTGATCAATTCAGCCTGTTGAATCTATTTCATTGCAGCGCTGTCTTTCGGCATTGTAGTATCAGCAGCCGCTGGTGGGGGCGGTGGAGGTACTGCAGCCTGCACCATAATATTATTCGTAACGGCTTTTACGCCATTAACGCCTTTAACGGCATCTTCTGCAGCCATTTTAGCCGCTTCGTCAGGTACTTCACCACTCAGGGTCACAACTCCTTCTTTCACTTCAGCACTTACTCCGGGAGTGGCTGTCAGTTTTTCATTTACTGACTGCTGAACATTACTGTCGCTAGGCTGACAGGAAAATAAGCAAACGGCCAGGAACATTGTTCCAGCCATCAGGAATGTTTTACATTTCATGGTTAAAAGTTTAACAATTTAAAACAAATAACATGCTAAACTGCGGGATTGTTCTATCACAAACAACTGTTAATCAGCCATTATCTGCAAAACCGGGATATAGGGTCATTCCTCCATCCACAAAAAGGGTGGTTCCTGTTACATAATCACTCTCGTCACTGGCCAGCCACACCGCCGCTTTAGCTACATCTTCGGGTACTCCTACCCTGCCGTATGGGATCAGTTCCAGTAGTTTTTTCTCATCCTCGGGTGTATCCCAGGCATCTTCATTGATACGTGTTTTTATAGCACCCGGGGCAAGGCTGTTGACCCTTATCTTATACGGTGCCAGTTCCTGTGCCATCGACTGCATCAGGAGCTTTACCCCACCCTTGCTGGCAGCATAGTTTACATGTCCGGACCAGGGTATCACTTCATGAACACTGCTCATGCAGATAATCTTCCCTGCAGCTCTTGAGCGGCCTTCCACAACACCCCTGCGTTTAAATTCCCGGGCGGCCTCCCTTGCACAAAGAAACTGGCCGGTAAGGTTCGTGCTGATCACTTTATTCCATTGCTCCAATGTCATGTCAAGCAAGGACGCATCCTGCTGAATGCCGGCATTGGCAACTACGATATCTACTGTACCATAGCGGGAAAATATTTCCGCAAACATGGCCCTGACCTCTTCCTCTTTACTGATATCACATTGCCTGATAAAGCCGTCGCTACCCGCTGCTTTGATCTTTTCCAGCACTTCTTCAGCGCCATTCAGACTCTTGTCGCTATGATGATTCACTACCACTTTAGCCCCGGCTTCCCCCAGTGCTATGGCTATGGCAGCGCCTATACCACTGCTGCTGCCGGTAACAAGTGCAATTTGTCCGTCTAAAAGTTTTCCCATTGCAAGGTTTTCTTCTAAGGGGTCAAAAAGTATACCTGCAAAGAAAAAGGCCCCATGGTGTAACCACGGAGCCTTCATTTCATGTATCCTTAACCTTAGTTTAATACGTTCTTTTCCTTTACGACCTTGAGGCCTTTCTGTTCTTTCATGGCATTGTAACCGCCTTCCACGTTACGCAGGTTGTGAATACCTTCCCGCTTCATGATAGAACATGCGATGATGCTACGGTAACCGCCCTGACAGTGCACATACAGATTGTGGTTATCGTCAAAATCAGCCAGATTTCCGGGGTCTGTCATATCGCTGAGGGTAATGTTCATAGCCCCTTCGATATGACCGTCTGCATACTCCGCAGGCTTACGTACATCCACAATTACGAGGTTGTTATCGTGCGGCAGGTCCATTGCAAGTTCATCGGCTTCTACAGTGATGATGAGATCACGTTCTTCACCAGCGGCAACCCAGGCTTCATAACCACCTTCCAGGTAACCGGCTACATGGTCAAAGCCAACACGGGCAAGACGTACGATGGTTTCTTCTTCTTTTCCGGGACTGGTTACCAGTATGATCTCTTCGCCGAATGGCAGCAGACTGCCTGCCCATTCAGCAAAACGTCCTTCCAGGCCAATGCTGAGTGAACCGGGTACAAATCCTTCAGCAAATTCACTGGCAGGACGTGTATCCAGGATCAGGACTTCCTCTTTCATTTTCTGCTTGAACTCAGCTACAGATAAAGGGCGGTTGCTTTTTTCCATTACGGCCTGCAACGCATCATATCCTTCTTTGTTGATACGCGCATTGATAGGGAAGTAAGAGGGCGGTGTGTTAAGGCCGGAAGTAACTTCTTTGATAAACTCTTCTTTATTCTCAGCCTTCAGTGCATAGTTCGTGCTCTTCTCATCACCCAGTGTACTGTAGGTATGAGGTCCCAGGTTTTTACCACAGGATGAGCCGGGACCATGCGCCGGATATACGATCACATTATCAGGCAGTATCTTGATCTTGCTGTTGAGAGAATCATACAGATAGCCAGCCAGTTCTTCCTTGGTGAGGTTGCCGCTGAACAGATCAGGGCGTCCTACATCTCCTACAAAGAGGGTGTCGCCGGTGAAGAGACTATGCGGCTGTCCTGCTTCATCGCTCAACAGGTAACAGGTAGATTCCAATGTGTGACCAGGTGTATGTAATACTTCAAGTGTCAGTTTGCCGATAGTAAATTTCTCTCTGTCTTTAGCGAGATATATCGGGAAGTTGGTAACTGCTTCAGGACCGTATACAATCGGAGCGTTGGTGGCAGCAGCGAGGTCAAGATGACCAGACACAAAGTCTGCATGGAAGTGTGTCTCAAAAATATACTTAATGGTGGCGTTGCGTTCTTTAGCAAGGTCAAGGTAAGCGTCTATATCCCTCAGGGGATCTATCACAACAGCTTCTCCTCCGGACTCAATAAAGTAGGCAGCTTCTGATAAGCAATTGGTATAAAGTTGCTTGACGAACATGGTTTTTGATTTCTGCAAAATTACGGATTTATCCGCAGGAGGGAACGTCTGACAAATGGCCATATATATGCCATGTTAAAATATCTCTGTTACCCGTTATGTTGCATAACCAGCAGTCAGGTTGAAAAATTAAAGGAATAGGTTGCGTAGATGCATGTTTATATCCCCGAGGAATTAACCCGGAGTCAACGCGCGCAGATATCTATGTACGTTCGGTTAACGTGCACACCAATTACATCCTGAAAAATTAGAGCCTAACTAAAAGTTCCATTAGTATACTCTTAGTTAGGCCCGAATATTTTTTTTGTACTCTGTTTTTTGACCAGTACTCTAAAACCAGATTAGCCTACCAGCTCCTCTACGAATTTGGCAACTTCTGCTATACGCTGTTTGTTGATCGTATAGTGGATGAATTTACCATCTCTTTCTGTAATCACAATGCCGGCACGGCGCAGAATAGCCAGGTGCTGTGAGGCCACTGACTGCTCGAGACGCAGCTTAACGTAGATTTCAGTTACTGTCATTTTTTTGTGATCTTCCAGCAACTTAATCATTTGCTGGCGCAGCTTATGGTTTATTGCACGCAAAACCATAGCAGCCTTCTTAACGGCAATGTAATCCAATTTTATTTGGTCTTTTTCATTGGTACCTCTAGAAATAATAAGAGTATTAGAAGAGGTCGTTAATAATGTTTTTTCCATCGCATAATAGTTTTAAAAAATGATGAAATGAAAGGGATCAACGGACAGTAAACCCATAACTTGTTAGAAAACAATAACCGGGTATCGATTTATACAAAAATATAATATTAGTCGTAATAAAAAAAACTTCTATACCTTATTTTTTAATATATGCAGGGCGTTTACTTGCCAAATAAACATAATTTGACAGTTTCATGACACAAATTGACGTAAGTGTAGGGATTACGCTTCTTAATAAGACGTAAAAAGCCTGTTATCATGGTAATGAAGGTCATTTCCGGCCTTACAAACGACCTATTTTTTCATTGTAGAGTGGAAAGGCTTGAGGTAAAAAGGGCTGAAATAAGCTACATCTTCGAATGCTTTACGTTCATAAGCAGCTGTAGCCAGCGGCACCATATCCGCAGCGTTTAATATATATGGAACGAATAAGGCGTTGGAATTGGATGGCATCAATTGTTGCCACTTATCGCTGCCATTGCCGAAAAAGTAGGTTTTCTTCGTTGCTACCTGTTCGCTGAATGCTTCAGGCGTGAGTATTAATGCGTGCGGCGCTACGACGATATTCAGGGAAGCATCATATACTGCAGTATATACTTCCATTCTTCGTGCATCCAGCATAGGACAATATAAGGCATCTGTGTCTTGTAAGCGGGACTGTACGCCCTGCGCCATCATCTGTAAGGTAGATACACCTATCAATGGTTTCTCCCAGGTATAACACAGGCCCTTTGCAGTAGCCACGCCCACACGTAATCCTGTATAGGAACCTGGTCCTGCGCTAACAGCGATAGCATCGAGGTCCTGGGGCTTTACCTGTTGCTCGCGCATAATCTCCTGTACAAACAATACCATACTGGCGGCATGGTCCTGTTGTTTATCATTCACCAATGTCTGTAAAGGTTGTCCGTCTTTCGACAGACAAACAGATCCGATCGTGGTAGCAGTGTCGATATGCAATATCAGAGACAATATATACAGTTTAATTATTTCACACAGCGGTCATATTCATGCCTGCTTCCTGTGCAAGCAGCGCACTAATTTTATACCGTTCATTTCCAGTAGCCTTGTATACAGCGTCCAGCACGCTATATACCTGTCTTACACCAATTTCTTCACACCATTCAAATGGCCCCTTCGGATAGTTGGTACCCAGCCGCATCGCAATGTTAATATCTTCGCGTGATGCTGTTCCTTCTTCTGCGGCCATATATGCTTCGTTGATGATCATACACACAACTCTCGGTGTGACCAATCCCACGCTATCTTCTACTATTTCATACTCCCAGCCTAACTCCTGCATCAGCTGTGCCACAAGAGGCTTTTGTTCATCTTCCATCACGGATACCTCCGTAACAGGCATCGCCACAAATCCTGGTAGCCAGTTACAACCTATGAGGTTAAATCCCTGTTCAAACGCATAATTATTCATAACGTCTGCGAGAGAAGTCCTCACAATAGCTGCCAGTACGGGTACCTGCGGATACTTTGCATAAATGCGGGCCCTTTCTGTATGTTCATCAAAATCCAGGTCTATTACCAGCCCGTAATCTTCCAGCGACGCTATGCGTTCTGCTGTCGTAACCTGCTGCACCCGGTGCCCACTTAAACCACCCTTTTGAAGGAAAGCAGCATAATGTTGCTCTTCTCCTATAACGAGGATATTCATGTGCAAAATTTTCGCAAACCTATTAATTAATAACTAATAATAAGACCCTATTTTTACGGTCATGGAAAAACAAATCATCAATACAAAGAACGCACCTGCTCCTATCGGCCCGTACAACCAGGCCATATTTTCAGGTAACCTGCTGTTTGTATCCGGACAAATAGCGCTGAATCCGGACAACAACCAACTGGTGCTGGATGATATCAAAACCGAAACCCACCAGGTAATGAAGAACCTGAAAGGTATCCTTTCCGAGGCGGGTCTGGACTTCGACAATGTTCTGAAGACGACCATCTTCATTATGAATATGAATGACTTCGTACAGATCAACGAAGTATACGGTTCCTATTTCTCCGGCGACTATCCTGCCCGTGAAACCGTTCAGGTGGCTGCGCTGCCTAAGGGCGTGAATGTGGAGATCTCCGTGATTGCCAGCAAATAATTTAAAAACAGATGGCCGGTAACAGCCATCTGTTTTCTCATATCATATCAGGCGACTATTTGGCACCAAATAAAGTAGCCGCCAGTCTGGCGTCATGCCCATATACATCGTCCCGGAAATTCAGCCTACCATCACTGTCTACGAAGGCAGTGAAATAGCCAATATATACCGGCACCTTCTCTTTCAGTGTGATAAACTTCTCCTTATCCCCGTTCATCGCCGCCACGATCTTTTTTTCTGTCCAGGAGGAATCTTTCCGCAGAAGCCACTCGGCCAGATGCTGCGGTTCTGAGACACGTATACAGCCATGGCTGAAAGTACGTTTGTTCTCTCCGAATAGTCCCTTTGAGGGCGTATCATGCAGATAAATGTTGTACTCGTTCGGGAACAGGAACTTGACCTTACCCAATGCATTTTTCCCTCCAGGCTTCTGACGGATGATGTAAGGGAAGTTACCACCTGAATATTTAGCCCAGTTCAATGAACCGGGATTGACAGGACTCCCGCTGCCCGTCACCACTTCCATATTCTGGCGGGCAAGGTAACCGGCATTCCTTTTCATGGCCGGTAATACTTCGTGTACCAGGATGCCGGGAGGCACATTCCAGTAGGGACTGAACACTACATACTTCATTTCATTACTGAAGATAACCGTGTTCGTGCCCGGCTTCCCTACCACTACATTACAGCTCCAGTCCAGTTTATTATTGTCGTAAACATAGAGTTTAAATGCGGGAATATTTACCAGCAGGTATTCAGCCGGTGTCTCTGCCGGCATCCAGCGGATACGTTCCATATTGATCAGGATCTGTTGTATGCGCTTCCGGGGAGTCACATTCAATGCATTCAGCAGCGCGGGCTGAATAGTACCATCCGTTTTCAGGCCCATACGTTCCTGGAAGTTGCGTATAGCCGTATCGAGCACCGGTGTAAAGAGCTGGGAGGTATCTGCGGTTGCGAGGTCGCCCAGTATATGCAGGCGCTGTTTCACCACTGCAACGATGGTATCGCGTTCACCTCGTTTATACAATTTGCGGGATGCTTTCAGTGAATCCCAGGGAGCTTTCTCTAGTACCGCCAGTTTCTTCAGCTGGTCCCGCAGCAGTTTATATTGTTTGTTCACAGGCTCTTCAAAAGCGCTGGCCGGCCTGTTGACCATAGAGTCCAGCAGGCTTTGCATATTGATTTTCTTGCGGGGAATGAACCACTCGAGTGATTTAGCGCTGTCAGAGGTCAATCCGCTCCATACTTTATTGCCATAGGCAAAAAACTGTGCGGTGAGCAATAGCTCAGCCCTGGGCATGGCCTTATCGCCTTTGCGGAATTTATCTCCTTCCATAAGCAGCGTATCGTACAATTCACGCAGCGGTTTACTAATGATGGTGCTGTCGTTCAGACCATAATCAGCATCGGCTTTCATCATATTGATAAAGTTACCTGCCTGTTCTGTGAGCTGGCCGTCGTTACCAATCCAGGCATAGTGGAATTCCCTTTGCCGGTAGAAGTCACGGATATATTCTGCGTAGGCGGTATCATGTTGCAGGAAGCTGTTTACCTGGTTACTGTCCAGTTTACGATCAATATATTCCTGTTGGGTGTAATGGCTGGTATCCCTGTCGTGTCCTTTCCTTCTTTTGCGACCTTCGCCACAGGCAGCAAGCAGCACGGTAGTTAACAACAAAAAATGACACATGTAACGTAAAGACATAAACGCAACGGAGTTTTAGTAATAAGTCTGATTGTCCCTTGCGGGCAGCATGTTTTGTAGAACAACAGCTATCCCGGCAATAATGTTTGAAGGCACAAATGTAAAACGCTTAACACGATATTGTGTTAAGCGTTTTAGATAAAGCTTTAGGCTGGAATTATAATTTGATCTCTTCTTCGTTGGCGTCAAAGAAACGATATTCAGTGAGATGGTAGTTAGAGTCAGCTTTGACTTTGACCCATTTCTTATACTGGAAGTACCACTTCCACTGGCGGGAGGTCAGGAAGCCTTTGGCCAGGTAAGCATAAAATATCGGATGTACCCGGAGGGTAAGTCCCTTATGCTGGTGATTAATCAGGTATTGCAGGTTCTTTTCGACTTCGTCGATGATCAGAACGGAGGCGCCGATCTTGCCTGTACCGTGACAGGTAGGGCAATCTTCCGCCACTGAAATGGTCACTTCGGGTTTCACGCGCTGGCGGGTGATCTGCATCAGGCCGAATTTGGAGATAGGCAGGATGGTATGTTTGGCCCTGTCCTGTGCCATGAATTTCTCCATGGCTTCGTAGACTACCTTTTTATTCTCCGGCAACTTCATATCAATGAAGTCGATGATGATGATACCTCCCAGGTCGCGAAGCCTTAGTTGGCGGGCTATTTCTGCAGCAGCTTCCAGGTTGGATGCGAGGGCATTCTGTTCCTGGTTATTGCTGGAGCTTTTATAGCCGCTGTTGACGTCAATAACATGCAATGCTTCTGTGGCTTCTATGATCAGGTATACGCCGCTGTCCAGGTTGACGGTCTTCCCAAAGGAAGCTTTTACCTGGCGGGTCACGCCATAGTGATCAAAGATAGGAGCGCCGTTATGATAATGCTGAACAATGTCCTGCTTTTCGGGGGCTATCTTCTGGATATAGGCCCTCGTATCAGTGAACATGTTCCTGTCATTGATAACGATCTTGTTGAAGCTCTCGTTAAGAAGGTCACGCAGAATGCTGGTTGTTTTAGCCTGTTCACTCAGTATTTTCTGCGGGGGTTGTGCCGCGCGCAGGTTAGCCTGTATATTTTTCCAGGTTTCCACGAGTGTGGTCAGGTCCTCATGCAGTTCTGCCGTTTTCTTTCCTTCAGCCGCCGTACGGACAATCACACCGAAATTGGGTGTTTTGATGGCCTCTACGATTTTTTGCAACCTCTTTCTCTCTTCGGAAGAATGTATCTTTTTAGATACAGCAACAATGTCATTAAAGGGTGTTAACACGATAAATCTTCCGGGTAGAGAAATTTCGCAACTAAGACGGGGACCTTTAGAAGAAATAGGCTCTTTTAGTATCTGCACCAGGATGTTGGGCTTACCGCCCAGCACATCTGTGATCTTGCCGGTTTTTACGATTTCCGGCTCATTCTTAAACTTTGTAAAATCAAACCCCTCGGGGGTTTTATCTGAAATAGCCTGCTGGGTAAATTTTAGTATAGAACGTATATATGGGCTAAGATCAGTGTAATGTAAGAAGGCATCTTTTTCAAATCCTACATCGACAAAAGCCGCATTAAGGCCCGGGATCAACTTTTTCACCCGCCCCAGGTATAAATCCCCTACAGAAAAGTTGGGATTGCCGCTTTCGTGATGCAATTCCACCAATTTCTTATCTTCCAGCAACGCTATTTCCACACCAGTAGGTGCCGCATTTATAATAAGTTCCTTGTTCAAGCGTCCAAAATTTTAACCATTATAACTTCACCTTGAGTTATGCACGGCTATTTAACAACAGCTTACTGCATACCAGATTATAGCCGGCGAAACGCCAGCATACGTAGATGATGGATTGCTTAAGGGTTTAGCGATCAGCAGGTAATATCCGGAATTCTAAGCGGGATTTGTGGAAAAACCTGCATGACTTTAGCAATTTAACAATAATCGCCAAAATCATGCAGGATATATAAAAATTTTTGTCCGATCACCGCGCCGCAAATAAAACCTGATTAGTATAAATGGCGGGAAACAGGAGAAAATTATTTCTTATTCTTCTTATGCCGGTTCTTTCTCAGTCTTTTTTTACGTTTGTGAGTAGCAATCTTATGTCTTTTTCTTTTCTTACCGCAAGGCATACGCTAATAAGTTTTTAAATGTTTAAAAAATGAATATTATTTAATACTCTTGATATAATCATCCAATTGGGCTTTCAGTGAAGGATCCTTCACCAGCGCCTTACATTTCTCCGCCAGTTCAATTGCTTTTTTGAAATCGCCTTTGCCTTTATAGGCTTCTGCCAATACAAATAGTGCTTTAGCCTCTTCAGGATGTTTCTGAGTGAACGACTCCATCCTCTCTATGGCTTTATCAAACTGGTTTGACTGAATAGCAAGACTTGCCAATGTGATCTGAGCTTCTGCATTGTCAGGATTGGCTGCAACCACATCTCTGAGTTTCTGGACACCTACCATAGGCTCTGTATTCATATACAGAAGCGCCTGTTTTATTTTAAGGGAATCATTACCCGGATTAAGCGCTAACGCTTTATCCATCAGGCCAATGGCCTGTTTGGTCTCCCAGTTCATTACAGCAGGGTCCTCTGCGTGTTCCAGATGTTCTAAAAATAAATTGGCTGCAAAGGTGAGGCTTTTTTCGGAATTTTCCAACTTGGCGGATTCGCCAAGGTAATACGCAGCTATGGGAAGTTGGTTAAGGCTATCCCAGGAGGCATATAATTGTTTGTAAGCGGCTATCTGCTGGTTCTTAACATCACCCCGGACAATGTTCTCCAGGCGGGCAATAGAAATTAATTTGTCAGCTGG
Organism: Chitinophaga filiformis; assembly: GCF_900102545.1. Classification (GTDB taxonomy): domain Bacteria; phylum Bacteroidota; class Bacteroidia; order Chitinophagales; family Chitinophagaceae; genus Chitinophaga; species Chitinophaga filiformis. The sequence continues at coordinate 570,264 of NZ_FNBN01000004.1, forward strand.
GACCTTTTGCTTGGCGGAAGCAAGCAAATCGTCGATGGCAATAGATTTCACCTCCTGACCCTCATGTAAATGAGCGGCAGTTGGCATCGCTTTTTTATCCGAATGAGGTACGGTGCGGCCAAACGCTACCAATACGACAAGTACTGTAGCTGCGGCACCGACCAGGAGAATTTGTGATTTTTGCACGCCTTAATTATTAGGCTGCAAAATTACGAACTTTTAAGCTTCTTTACTTCTGCAACGAATTCTTTAGAAGGCTTAAAGGCTGGAATGAAATGCTCCGGAATCTCAACGGCAACGTTTTTCTTAATGTTGCGGCCAATTTTAGCAGCTCTCTTTTTTGTAATGAAGCTACCAAAGCCCCTTATATAGATATGCTCGCCATTAGCCAACGCTTCCTTGACCTCCTTAAACATGGCCTCTAGTGTTACTAACACATCTACTTTAGGTATGCCGGTTTTTTCAGCAATATTGTTAATTAAGTCAGCTTTTCTCATAATTGAAGCGAAGGATTACTTGTCCCAAAATTATTTATTTTTTTTAATTGCTGAATTTTAAGCAAATAAATTTAATCTTTTTTTCTTATACCAAGGTTTTGTATAATATATCTAACTGTAAATCACCTAGTAAGATCTCTAACTCTGATAACGGGTAACCGGAAAAAGCGGGGAAGTCCATGCTCTAAACCAGTACAAGTACACTTCCATTAGGGTAATCACAATATTTCACTAAACCACTCATTAACGAATATACAAAAAATAATATTCATTTAGTCTTTTTTTTCTTCACTTAACGAAAAAAGAGTCGTCGGGATCAGGCACTAACAAATAAAAGGTCTTTGCCTATTATAACGCATTTTCCGGCATATTCGTCTATCGATCAACAAGTTCTGCTAAACATCGCTGCAAAATTATTACAGCTGAATATTATCAAAAATAAATCTAATGCAATCCCGCATTTTTTCCAATAGTGTTGTTACCACAATTTTCCCCTCCCGGATACTCATAAAAATGTATTACAACTGCGCATTTCATTGATCCCTTTATATTTGCAGAAATGAAGCAGTTTTTTACGAACACCTTGCTGGAGTGGAACAAACATGAGAACACCCGCTCTATGCCATGGAAAGGTGAGAAAGACCCCTACCGGATATGGCTGTCTGAAATTATTCTCCAACAAACGCGTGTAGAACAGGGATGGGCTTATTATGAGCGGTTCATACTGAACTACCCGACAGTACAGGAACTGGCGGCCGCGCCGGAAGAAGCGGTATTCCGCCTGTGGCAGGGACTCGGTTACTATGCCCGCTGTAAAAATATGCTGGCTGCTGCCAGACAGATCGTATCGGCGTACCACGGTCACTTTCCCAATACATATGAAAGCATACAATCGCTCAAAGGTATTGGCCCTTATACGGCTGCGGCCATTGCTTCCTTTGCGTATAATCTGCCCCATGCTGTTCTGGACGGTAACGTATTCCGTGTACTGTCCCGCTTCTTTGATATAGATACACCAATAGACAGTACCGCAGGTAAAAAACAATTCGCCGAACTGGCTCAGGAGTTACTGCCTCACGGACAGTCGGCTTCGTATAACCAGTCCATTATGGACTTTGGTGCTGTAGTATGTAAGCCTCAGCAACCTGCCTGCAGTACCTGTCCCCTGGCCGGCAAATGCAAAGCCTTCCAGCTGGGACTTACCGGATTACTGCCTGTTAAGACAAAGAAGCTGGTTATTAAAAAGCGTTTCTTCTATTACATTGTGTTACAGTATAAAGACCAGGTTTACATTCGCAAACGCATAGAAAACGATATCTGGCAGAACCTTCACGAGTTCATTCTCATAGAAACTCCCGGTCCGGAAGACGTAACAGCGTTACAGTCTTCAGCTGCTTTTAAAGACGTTATGAAAGATATACGTTACAACATGGATGCGGTTTCCGGGACATTTAAACAGCAGCTTACACACCAGACAATCCATAGCCAATTCCTCATGCTATCAGTCAACAAAAGGCCTGAAATGCCCGGCTACATGGCCATTCCACGGAATCAACTGGATCATTACGCCTTTCCAAAAACCATCACTGACTTCCTCAGTAACAGGGAACTTACCCTATTCTGATACGAAAACTGACTGTTTACCAACAGCGCCCAACTTGCTGCGGCAAGGTATTTGAGCTAAACTATACGTTAAATTTTTCACTGTCGATTTGAAAAAAACATTAACTTTAGAAAGGTTGTTCATTTAAAAGAAGCGTATATTTTCAATAGTTTAAAATCAATAGATTAAAACCTGCAACAATGAGAGGTGTTAATAAAGTAATCCTGATTGGCAACTTGGGTAGAGATCCAGACGTACAGTTCTTAGAAGGTAATATTGCTGTAGCCAAATTCTCTCTGGCAACGACAGAAACATTCAAAGACCGGGCTGGCAAGCTAATATCCCAAACAGAATGGCATACGGTAGTATTATGGCGCGGACTGGCTGAACTGGCCCAAAAGTACCTGCACAAAGGAAGTCTCGTTTATATAGAAGGACGCCTCCGTACCCGCAGCTGGGAAGACAAAGAGGGTAATAAGAAATTTGCCACTGAGGTGGTGGGCGATAATCTGGTTATGCTGGACAAACGTATGGACCTGAACAACTCTGAACACGCCATACATCATAGCAATACAGGTAGTAACACTGGTGACAATTTCCCCAATATGGAAATCCCCCCCCAATTAAACGATACAGCGGACGATCTTCCTTTTTAACTATCCGATAAAAAATATTAATTCTTTTTTGCTTGATAATCCCTTTATGGGACATTACTTATATTTGCATATAGGGAAAGCGATTCAATTTAAGACCTGAATTACTTTCCCATTTTTTTGGAACTTACTTTGCTATACGCAGGGAGTTCTAATATTTATCACTCAAAGTTGAACAATTTGTACACCTATCCGGCAAGCATTCTATCTGGTAAGCTTACCCTGTTGCAAGCAGCGGCGCCAATCGCCACTCCGAACGTGGTTATTTATCTGCTTGTGATATTCATACTCCTACTCATGGCGTTCATTGTTTCCGGTGCTGAAGTGGCGTTCTTTTCCCTGAACTATAAAGATCTGAATGCCCTGAAAACGAGACAGAATACCAGTGGTAAGCTGATTACCAAACTCCTGGAAAAGCCCCGCTCCCTGCTGGCCTCCCTCCAGATAGCTGGCATCCTCCTATCCCTGGCGTTTATTATGGTTACCAGCTACCTCATCACCCAGATGGAAGATCTTCAGACCTTCCCTGTAGTGTCTCTGGTAGTACGTATAGCCATTATCATTTTTGTGCTGCTCTTCTTTGGCCAGGTGCTTCCCCGCGTATGGGCAGCCCAGAACAATATCCGTTTCGCTACCTACTTTGCCTGGTTTGTTAGCATTGTACATGCTACCCTGGAACCGGTAAGCGATTTCTATGTAAGCCTCAGCGAAAGCATAGAAGCCCGCTTCTTTCACAGAGGCAGCGGCGCGGTGAACTACCAGGAGATAGACGAGGCCATTGAAATGAGCGTAGATCCTACCGCTTCCCAGGAAGAAAAGAATATTCTGAAAGGCATCCTCAAATTTGGCAATATCACCGTTAAACAGATCATGCATACCCGCCTGGATGTATCAGGTATTGAGTATGAAGATCCCTTTGACATTGTCGTAAAAAGGGTGGCTGACCTCCATTATTCCCGTCTTCCGGTATACAAAGGCAACCTCGATAACATCGTGGGTGTAATCCATACCAAAGACCTCCTGCCCCACCTCGATAAAGGCAAAAACTTTGACTGGCATACCGTTATGCGGCAGCCTTTCTTTGTACATGGCCATAAACTGATCGAAGACCTGCTGTCTGAATTCCAGACCCGGCGTATGCATTTTGCGGTTGTCGTGGACGAATTCGGGGGTACCTCCGGTATTGTTACCCTGGAGGATATCGTGGAAGAGGTGATCGGCGATATCAAAGACGAATTTGACGAAGAAGAATTCAACTACAGTAAAGTAGACAACTATACCTACGTATTTGAAGGCAAGACCATGCTCAATGACGTCTGCCGTATTATGAATATCGCTCCGGATACCTTCGAGGTAGTAAAGGGCGAAAGCGACTCTATCGGAGGCCTGATCCTGGAACTGGCAGGTAAATTCCCTGAGGAGAACAGCGTAATATCCCACGACGACTACGATTTCACCGTACTGGAAGTAAGCAAGATGCGTATCCAGAAGGTACAGGTGACGATCAGGCAGAATGTGGAAGACGAGAACTAGTGCAGGACTTTTAATTACAAGAAGCTACTATGAAATTAACCGGGAATACTCTTTGTCTGCTGTTGCTGCTGGCCTTTTCCGCCTGTCAGCAAAACTATACACCCAAGCCGCGCGGCTACTTCCAGATCAACTTTCCTAAGCGGGAATACCGCCTGTTTGACGTTCCCGGCTATCCATACACCTTCGAGTATCCTGTCTATGCCTCTGTCGTGAAAGACAGTCTCTTTTTCGGCGAGAAAACCGAAAATCCCTACTGGATCAATGTGGAGTTTCCATCCCTGAATGGCAAGATCTATATGAGCTATAAAGAGATTGGCAAAGGCGGAAAGAACGATTTCCAGCAGCTGGTGAACGACGCCTTCAAAATGACCTATAAACACACCTATAAGGCTGAATATATCGAAGAAAAGGCTATCAACACCCCTTTCCACGTAACGGGCCAGTTCTACGACGTAGGCGGTAATGCTGCCTCTGCCAAGCAATTCTACGCTACCGACTCCACCAAACACTTCCTCAGGGGCGCCCTTTACTTTGATGCCACCCCCAATGCTGACTCCCTTGCTCCGGTACAGCAGTTCCTGCAGCAGGACATGTGGCACATGGTGGAAACATTGAAGTGGAGGTAGGCCATTTACAATTTTTGTACCTTTGCGCCTTTAAAGGAGTACCGGCCAGGGATGCTCATGCCAACACATCCGGCTGCCGGCCATGGTTTTTATATGATCATCATTGACGACAAGTACATCAGCGACGAATTAATTGAGGAAAAGTTCGTCTGCAACCTCGGAGCCTGTAAAGGCGCCTGTTGCGTTGCAGGTGATTGCGGGGCGCCGCTGGATAAGGAGGAAGTAAAGATCCTGAAGAAGATATATCCGAAGATCAAGTCTTACCTGCGTCCCGATGGCATCGCTGAAATAGAGCAAACAGGCACAAATACCATAGACGATGAATATGGTTACGTTACGCCTATTGTAAATAAAGGCATCTGCGCCTACGCCACTATCGACTCCCACGGTATTGTGGGCTGCGGCATTGAAAAGGCATTTAACGATGGTGTAATTGACTACAAGAAGCCCATCTCCTGCCACCTCTACCCTATCAGGGTAAAGAAATACGAGTCTTTTGAGGCATTGAACTACGACCGCTGGGATGTGTGCAAACCCGCCTGTAAGAACGGTAGAAGCCTGCGTGTGCCGGTATACCGCTTCCTGCGTGATGCACTGATCCGGAAGTACGGAGAGGAATTCTACCAGGTGCTGGACAAGATCGCCACAAAACAGTATAAGGCGGAATGACAGTCCCTGCTGATGCTATGCCTTCATTTCCCTATCTTTACCACTACTAATTGTTGTTTAATCATACCGGGCTCCAGTAAACCGGTATGGGTTTTGTAATTCCGAATCAGCAATCCGACAACTTATGCATCAGAATGCCTCCACTTTTCTTGAAAATAGTGAGAAGAAAGCGACAAACCTCAGTCATCGCCAGACGATCAATTATAACATTGGTAAGTACAATACGGCTGTCAAGGCCGGGAAACAACAGTTTGCCGATCTGAATACTGCGCGTGAAAGAGCGAAGAACATCAAGTGGAGAGCACTGGAGAATCTGGATAAACACCTGGAAGAATTTGAGACCCACTTCACCCGCCGCGGCGGCAAAGTGATCTGGGCAGAGAATGCTCAACAGGTACTGGACGAGATCCTGGCTATCTGTGAGGCCAAACAGTGCAAAAGTATTGTGAAGAGCAAGTCTATGGCTACGGAAGAAGTACACCTGAACCACTTCCTGGCAGAACATAACATCGCATGCGTAGAAACGGATCTGGGCGAATATATCCAGCAGCTGGATAATGAGCCGCCCTATCATATCGTTACACCGGCCATGCATAAAAGCAAGGAGGATGTAGCCAGGCTGTTTGCCGACAAACTGGGCACTCCACCCAACCTCACTCCCCAGGAACTGACCATGGTAGCCCGTGAAAAGCTGCGGCAGCGATACCTGGAAGCGGAGATAGGTATTACAGGCGCCAACTTTATCATTGCAGATATTGGCGGTGTAGCAGTGACGGAGAATGAAGGTAACGCACGACTCAGCACAGCATTTCCTAAGACACATATCGTACTCGTAGGCATTGAAAAGATGCTGCCTTCCATCAATGATCTGGCGTTGTTCTGGCCACTACTGGCCACCTATGGCACTGGTCAGCAGGTAACGGTATATAATTCCATCTTCAGTGGCCCCCGCCAGGAAAATGAGATTGACGGTCCGGAAGAGATGTATGTGATCCTGATGGATAACGGCCGTACCAACATACTGGAAGACACGGAAGCCCGGGAAAGTCTCTATTGCATCCGCTGTGGCTCCTGCCTGAATGCCTGCCCTGTTTACAAAAATATAGGCGGCCATAGCTATGGCACTACTTACAGCGGCCCCATTGGCTCTGTTATCACCCCCCATTTGCAGGGAATGGACAACTTTATGCACCTCAGCTATGCCTCTTCTCTTTGCGGTAACTGTACAGAGGTATGTCCTGTAAGGATCAATATTCACGAATTACTGCTCCATAATCGCCATAAAGCTGTTGAGGAGAACTATACCTCAGGCGGCGAAAAAATGTCCTGGTTTGGCTGGAAACAGGCAAGTCTGAGCCGCAGGATGATGAACCTGGTGGGCGGCAACACCAAGAATCTTTTCATGAAGAAGTTCTTTGCCAAGGCATGGGGAGATAACAGGGAACTACCTGTCTTTGCGCCAAAATCATTCAACCAGCTATGGAAAGAGAGAAAAAAATAGTATCTTTTTAATATGACACTTATCGCTATACTGTTACCCTGGCTTTCTTTTATTCTCAGAGGAAGAATACTTACAGGGTTGCTATGCCTGCTATTACAAATCACGCTGATCGGCTGGATACCTGCAGCTATCTGGGCATGTATATCATTACAGAACGCCCGGGAAGACAGAAGGACAAAGCGATTGATCAGGGCGATGAAGGAAAGCAAATAATTATCTAGGGGCAAAGTGCACATCTATCTGCACGCGGGTAGCTCTTCCATCGGAAGCGGGTTTCCATTCCGGGCCTTCCTTTACAAGCCTCAATGCTTCTGCATCGCAGTCCGGCTGTAATCTTCTTGTTATTTTGATGTCTTCCAGTGTGCCATCAGGCATAACGCGGACGGACACTCTTACCCTTCCTGTTATATTTGCAGCAGCTGCTGATGCCGGATAATGTACATTTTTAGCCAGGTATTCCCTGTACTGCTCATAACCATTTACAGGTGTTGGAAGCTGATAGACGTTCTCTTGCTGATTCCTGTAAACGCCTTTTTTTCTGACACCGTAACCGCTTACAACCACATCTGCCAGTGCATTTTCCTGTTCTTTCAGTATGATATCAAGGTTATTATCCGACCGGCTTACGTCAAGCTTCTTTGAATTGAAGCCAACAGCAGCTACCAGCAGTTTTACATCTTTTGTAGTATCAGCTACGCGGATAGAAAAGTTTCCTTCATTATCTGTCAGCGCGCCTTTATCAGTGCCCTCAACTCTAACAGTGACGCCCGGCATTCCTTCATTATCTGAGGCTTTTACCTTTCCCTGGATCAGGCGGGTTGTCATTGCCGGCGCTGCGGGAGCAGGGGCTGCGGCAACCGGATTTCTGCCAGCCATTTCTTCAGCTGTTGCTTTATATGCAGGAGCCATGGCTACTCCCGCCATCCTTCCATCAAGGCTATCGGTAAGAGAAGGCGCTGCTGCCAATGGCGGCCTGATAGAGTCTTCCCTTTTCATTATATCAGCCATGGTTTGTTCAGCCGCAAGTGCGTTACCTGTTCTCATATCCTTGGCGGCCAGCAAAGCGGTATCCGACGGGATTGATATGGCAAGCGGCTTCTCGGGGGTAGGTTTTCCCCATGCTACCGGCTCTTCCCGGTTATAATACTGTAATGTATCTGTAATAGAACTATCAGAAACCATCGCACGCTGAGAAGCTACAAAACCGTCTTTTGCATCTCTGTTCTGTATAAACCAGAGTAAGCCGGTACCAATTACCAACAGCACTCCTGCAGCGGCCAGCAAGCGGTAATTGAGCACAAATACTCCTCCTTTCTTTTCTTCCTTACCCTGCACTCTTCTTTCAAGACGCCTGTTAAGATCAGCCAGATGAACTCTCTGGTCAGGTTTGCGTTCAGCAAAACCCTCCAACGCGTCAGCCAGGAACGGATCGTCCAGGGCCTGTTTCTCCAGGGCATGCATCGCCTTGTTATCCAGCTCTCCTGCCAGATATCGGCGGATCAGCTCCGGATCCACGTGATGGTTCATATGATTGTGCGCGTCAGGCATCTTGTTGTTCCATACAAATTTTCAGGTTTCGCTTACCGTTCTGAATATAGCTCTTCACTTTCTTCATATCATATCCTGTAATATCCGCTACTTCACGATAGCTTTTTTCCTTGAGGTAAAACAGGTCAACACTGCGCTTTTGCTCCTCAGGCAAAGTTTCCAGGCATTTTTCCATACCCTGCAGATGCATTTCTATGTTTACTCCGTTCTCATGATGTGCAAAAGAGTCGTTTTCCATAACGGGGAGTCCTTCGAGGGAAATTTCCCTTCCCTCCCTGTTTTTCATGGAACGCAATTTCATGAGACAATGATTCCTGGTGAGTACATGCAGCCAGCTCTTAAAGTTCTGAACCTCATGCTGATGCAATTTGACGATCAGCTCCTCGAAGATCTGCATCACAGCATCTTTACTTGCCTCTTCATCAAAGTAACGCAGACATACACCATATACCAGGTTCATGTAGCGTTGGTATAACGCCGCCAGATAATCCAGCTGACCGGAGCGTTTGAACTCCTGTATCAATACTGCATCATCCGCATCCTTCATGATATTCTGGTGTAAAAATGCCATAGCTTAGATGAACAATAGTAAAGAATTTTTAGCAAAAAAGCACTGGCGTGTTGCCAGTGCTTTTTAATATGCTTTATAGCCGGAAAGGCCTAGTGTCTGAAGTGACGGGTACCAGTCGTCACCATTACCATACCGTTCTGCTTACAGAATTCTATTGAATCATTATCCCTTACAGAACCACCTGGCTGGATCACAGATGTGATACCTTCCTCATGAGCAATACGCACACAGTCATCAAATGGGAAGAACGCGTCGGAAGCCATAGCAGCGCCTTTCAGATCAAAGCTGAACTGGGCGGCCTTAGCGATGGCATGACGTAAAGAGTCAATACGGGAAGTCTGACCACAACCTTTGCCAATGAGCTGTTTATCTTTCACCAAAGCAATAGCGTTGGATTTCAGATGTTTACATACCAGGTTAGCAAATTCAAGATCTGCCTTTTCAGCAGGAGTAGATGGTCTTGCACCTACTTCGTTCCATTCCTGGAAATTGCCCTTATCATTTTCCTGCAGCAGTACGCCGTTCAGGACATTTTTGTATACGTAAGGTGCCTTCACCGGTTGCAGTTGCTGCAACAGGATACGGTTCTTTTTCGCCTGCAGTACAGTCAGCGCATCAGCATCAAAGCCCGGCGCGATCAGTATTTCGAAGAAGATCTCGCTGATGGATTCAGCAGTAGCTTTATCAATTACTACATTGGTTACCAATACACCACCGAATGCGCTCTCCTTATCGCCGGCCAGTGCAGCATCCCATGCAGCCTTCAAGGTAGGGCGACTGGCGATACCACATACGTTGGTATGTTTGATCACAGCAAAAGTGGTTTCTGTAAATTCCTGGATCAGCTGGCAGGCAGCATCAACATCCACGAGGTTGTTGTAAGACAGTTCCTTACCGTGCAGTTTGTTGAAGATCTCAGACAGGTTACCGTAGAATACTCCTCTTTGATGAGGATTTTCTCCGTAACGCATTACCTGACCCTGCGGAGCAGATACCTGGAAGTATGCAGCAGGCTCATTGTTCAGGAAGTACTGTGAAATAGCTACGTCGTAGTTAGCGCATACTTCAAATGCCTTTGCCGCAAATGACCTGCGTTCTTCTATGCTGGTAGCGCCACCATTGTCGGTCAGCACTTTCTCAAGGTCAGCATACTGATCTTTGGAAGCAACGATCACTACATCTTTGTAGTTCTTGCCTGCCGCCCTGATCAGGGATACACCGCCGATGTCTATTTTTTCGATAATTGTTTGTTCTTCTTTGGTGCTCTTCACTGTTTCCTCAAACGGATACAGGTCTACAATCACCAGGTCCAGCTCAGGAATAGCATACTGTTGCAGTTGCTCAAGGTCCTGTGGATTCTCACGACGAGCCAGAATGCCTCCGAATATTTTAGGATGCAGGGTCTTTACACGTCCGCCCAGAATAGATGGATACGCTGTCAACTCTTCCACTGCTACACACTTCACTCCCAGGTCTTCAATGAATTTCTGGGTGCCGCCAGTTGAATAAATAGTTACTCCCTGTTCACCTAACTTTTTTACAATGTTCTCCAGGTTATCTTTATAGAAAACGGAGATCAATGCTGATTTAATTTGCTTTTGCATGTATGGAAATCATTAGAAATTTACAACATAGGCTCCCTGATCCGGAACCGAAAAGAAGCGCAAAGTTAGCATGTAACAATCACTTTTCCACTGTTGAATGTTCCGCAGCCTGCTGGAAGCATCAAAAATATAGCAGCCTACGTCAAACATCTGCTCCAATTGTCTGATATCCACCTGTGGATTATGTGATAGTAAAAGATAATCTGTCCGGAACTTTTTCTGCGGCATGATCCGGGGAAGAGCACTGTCTACGATCACCAGCCGTTTTTGCCCCAGCGAGAGGATCTGTAAGCCGGCAAATGCAGGACCGCTAATGCCACTGTCGATATTCAATTGCTGCTTTATCCCATACAGCACATGTGCGGGTCGTAAATAGCGATTGTATAATGAATCACTTCTCATCACATCTCTGTCGCCCGCAGTAGCTACCTGGTGTTTCTGAATAACCTCCACACATGTATGTCCCGGGATATTATAAACAACCATTTTATGCTGATACTGTTCATTTATGTGCGATAACATCAGGGATATACTCCAAAGAGCAAGACCTGTCAGCGCCACCAGCAGTCCCTGTCGCCATTGATGCAGCCACCAGATGAGCAGGCCGGCTATACAGCTATACAGGCAGATCATGCCGAGGGGATGCATATTGATATCTGTGATCAAAGCGCCGGGTAAATGCCCTATCCGGCTAACCACGCGGTTCATCCATTGCATCAGTATCTGCAAGGCATACCCGGTACCATTTGCCAGCACAGGCACGCCGCCTACTATCAGCAACAGGATCTCACCATAGAGTACAATGGTCGACAAAGGCACGGTCAGCATATTTGCAGGAAGAAAGAAAACGGGAAACTGATGGAAGTAATAGAGACAGACCGGCAAAGTCAGTACCTGTGCGGCTAATGTCAGCGCTGTCATATCCCACAACTTATCCAGCCATCTACGACTGCTCTGGAACAAATAATAGGTATGCCGGTAGCAGATCACGATACTTAATACTGCCAGATAAGATAGCTGAAACCCCACATCCATGAGCAATCGTGGTTCATAACACAGCAACAGAAAAGCCGACGCAGCCAGCGTGTTATATATGTTTGTATAGCGGTCCAGCATAAACTTTCCAACAGTAATGAAAGTAAACATCACGGTTGCACGTAGTACGGATGCTGCACCACCTGTCAATAAAGTAAACGCCCATAACAACAGGATGATAAGGCATCCTTTGAGCCCTTCTGAAAAGCGATGTTTAGGCCACCAGCATAGTATCCATAGTAGCCCGCCGTAAATCAGCGCCAGGTGCATTCCAGAAATAGCGATGATATGCACAATACCAGTGTTGGTGTAATCCTGTACCATTTCCCTGTCCAGGTCATAACGGTAGCCGATTAGTAAAGCGGCAGCCAGACCGGCTTCCCGGCCGCCTATATATTGTTGTAGTGTATGCAGGCAATATTGCCGGCATTGGAATATCACTTGCAGGATAGGATTTTCCTCTTTTCCCGGCAGCCGTCTCCACCCACCTGATCGCAGGAATGCCTGCCTGTATATCTGCTGATTTGAACAATAGCGGCGGTAGTCAAATGCCCCGGGATTACCGCTGTGCTGCACGGGTGTCGTCTGCGAGGGTATCAGTAAGCGGTCGCCCTCCTGCAAAGTTCCAGCCGCGCTGTCTTTACTTAGGTATACTAACAATCTGCCACTTGCCCGTATGCTCCTATTATCACGTATGATATGACGCACGTTAACAACTGTTTTATACGACCGTGCTTTCTGCTGGATAGGCTCCCCTACTGTTGCTATCAGCAGGTCTGTGGGTCTTAGCAGGGTATCAAAATAACTGCTGCTCCGGCGGATATCTGACTGATATACCAGCAAACTTCCACTGCAAACAATCAGCAGTTGCAGTACGATACCACGCAGCCAATCGTACTGAAAGCGGAAACGAAAAGGCAGTTTTTGGAAGACAAATAAGGTCACTCCCAGCAAACCCGCTGCAGTAAAAACTATCAGCGGATTAAACGGCATATATAACTGTACTGATATACCGGCGGATAAGGATAAAATCAGGCGCAGAAATGGCGCACGTTTAAGAAAGGCTACAAACATGACAACTAAATATGGTTAACTAATTCAAGTAATGAAAGTAAGCTTTTCACACATGAAATATGTTTTTAAGGTATGATAAATATCCACCCGCTTGATAAGTTTATGGGGCAAAAAATATTTTTAAAATAGGACGCATTTTACATATTCATAAAATCTGATAATTATTAAATAATTGTTTTTCAATATAGTTGCAAATTACACATTTCCACATCTGTTATTGATTAGTTAACATCTTTTTAATATTTAATATTTATAGTAAACTGCATTACCGGTCACGCTATTTATACACATAAATAGTCGTGTCTTTAATGGTTATTTTGAGGGAAAAGAAAGAGCCTGATCTTCATCAGGCTCTGATTATTTTAAGACCTTCCAATACTTCTTCAAGGCAATTATCTACTCAGGCTAAGAGCTCCCAGGATTTAGATTCTGCCGTTTTCAATTGCAACAACGCATGTCGGATATATACCGGACGTATTTTTCCGGGGGATGTTTGATATATTAATTCCCGGGGTTGCCTCGACGTTTCCGTCCACGAGGTTGCACCCCGCGTTTTTCGTCCCCGGAGTTGCACCCCGGGCTACAAACAATGGGACTCCTACCGGAGTCCTATTATAGTTTGTTGATGACGTTTGACGTAAAGATTCGGTGCGACTATACTACACCTATAATGCATTTCTATAACGTTTCCCGTTCCCGGGGTTGCCACCCCGCGTTTTTC
>NZ_FNBN01000007.1:0-57025 GCF_900102545.1 Chitinophaga filiformis
ATTTTGCTTCTTCAATGCATCAAACTCTTTTTTTTCCTGTTCTGTCATGGCCGTAGATATTATGGTTTTTTCCAAAGTCGTTTGCCTAAGTTCGGAAGAAAAAAGAGAGTACCAATAAGCCACTTGGGTTTTAGTGATCCTATAACGAGCTGCGACCTGGCTCATGCTTTGGTCTCCGGCCATGTAATCGGCCACTACTTTGTCCATGAACGACTGCTCATATTGGAACTGCGGGCCCAGACGTCCCTTGCGTCCCTGATTGTTTGAATTTTGCATGTTTTACACTTTTTAAAGTGTAAACCTATTTCAGGACCTGACAAACAATGGTTCTCCTATGGGTATTTTACGTTCATCCTACGTCTTTGAACGTAAGATGAACGTAAGATACCCATAGGAGAACCATAGCTAATACCTGTTTAAATAGGCATCATGTCCTTGTCTCTTCAAGTTCAGAATGCGTAAAACCCGCAATGAAAAAAGCCTTAATTTTAGATAAAAAAACTATGGCAAGAACAAACAATCATTTATGGAACGGCTTAAAGACAAGCCGTGGAAAAATCAATAAAGACTTCGTACTGAAAACGCGCGGAGACAAGACATTTATCAGTAAGTATCCTGACATGAGCAATGTTGTTCCGTCAGCATTACAGCTTACGTACAAGGATAGATTTATGCATGCAGTTGCATATGCCAAGAGCATTATCAGTGACCCCGGGAAGAAGGCTACTTATAAAGTAAGACCTGGTAGTACGGTATATCATTCTGCTATTAAAGATTACCTGGAAAATAATTAATTCAGGACAGGCGTTCATGACTCGTATTAAGACATCAGCTGACACACAACTTTCTCCCGTTGCGTTTTCGATATAAAACCTGGATCTATTTCACCGCGCCAGGTTTTACGCATTTCCATTCCCTCCTGATTACTGAAAAAATAGAGTAATAATGCTCCTTATCTCCTCCAAAAACCTGGGAGGCAGTTGTTTCATTACACCGCTACAGCCCCAATGCTCGTAGAATAGCGTAAATAACACAATATTACAGCATTGTGCATTTTGAACTCTGGGCGAAGTTTGTATCTTTGCCCCCTCAGTCTCTATAACTATGAAAAAATTGGGAAGTTTCTTCAAGAAACATAGTGAGTCCATTAAAACAATTGAACACAAATTCTTAAAACAGGGCATCAACGACGTTGGGGAACACTTTGTAAAGGTGAGCGCCAATGGTGGGATAGATTACGTCATTAATAAGGTTTGTGATCACGCAGGCGGTAGATTAATTCTTAAAGAAAATGTTGCCGTTTGTCCGCTACATGACTGGAGACTGAATCTCGAATCTCTGCAATATAATAATTCGCACGAGTGCAAGAAGACCGTCGACTTTAACCTGGACGAGGATGGCAATATCCAGGTTGCTGAACAGAAAAGCCACCTGGTCAATCCATTCAAAGGGGAAAAGAAAGGAGAAGTCAAGCTCCGCTGGCTGAACCATGCCACAGTGTATATCGAGTGTAACGGCAAAAGCATTATCACCGATCCCTGGTTGTTCGGACCCGCCTTCCTTACAGGATGGTGGCTGGCTTCACCGTCGCCTGAGGATAGTATCGAATTGCTCAGGAACGCGGATTATGTATTCATTTCACATAATCACCCCGATCATTTACATGCGGAAACCCTTTCGATACTTCCCAAAAATAAAAAACTGATTGTTGCAGACTTCGGCTCCAAATCTGCTGAAAAGTACCTTCAGGCGCTGGGATTCACTAATATTCAGGCACTTAGCTTCAATGATATTTTCGCAATAGGCGATCATTTCCAGATCAGTATACTGAAATCAGGAGACTTCAGAGACGATTCCGGCTTATACGTCTATGCCAACGGACACGAGTATCTGCTGACAGTGGACTGTAACTTCCTGAATTTCAATATCCTTCCCCGGGAAGTAGATATGCTCTTCACTTCCTTCGCTGGTGGTGCATCCGGTTTCCCGTTGTGTTTCCACAACTATACAGAAGAAGAGAAAGGCGCCATTCTGAAACGCAACAAAGGCGCTGTTAAATTCCTGGTAACACAGTATCTGCAGGCCGCCCAGCCCCGTTATTATTCACCTTACGCCGGCATGTTCTCTGAGTATGCAGAAAGGGACAGCTATATCAAAGAGACTAATCAAAAGAACGCTGCTACCGATTATGCAGAACTGGCACAGAAGCATAAAGCGCAATTCATAGCGCCTGCGGCAGACCAGGAGATTATCTTCACCAATGGAACATTGATCCTCAATAAGTTAGAGGTAGATTTTCTGCAACCGGAAGAAACAGAATTCTACATCGATAAGCTTAAAGAAGAATACCAATATGATGCTGACGCTATCATTGCGTATTTTAAGGAGTCCAACTACTCAGGCAAACAGATCATTGAGATCATCCCGACCGATGACAACTTTGAGCAGATAGTTGGGGGTATCGTATATGCGGACTTTTACAAAAAAGAGTTCCGTGTTATCACAGAAAAGGAACTGGTTACAGAAGAGCCAGGATACAGGGTGATGCAGTTGAAAGTTAGACCGGAGGCCTTTATGTGTGTTGTAGAAAACTATCTGCCATGGGAAGATTTTTCGATTGGTTTCCAGATGCGCGTAACAAGGATGCCAAATGAATATGAATCTGACTTCTGGTATCACTTTACCAATAACTATATCGGTAAGCGACATTTCAGGTATTCTTCTTTCTGCGGCGCCTGTACCGTCATAGAGCAGAATCCGATCTGGGTCAAAACTGAAACTGCTTAAGTAAAGGGCAGCTTTCGTAGGCCAAACGAGGTAAGGCTAGCTTATATAATTAATGCAGATATACTCAGCTAAACCAATATCTTAAAAAGCGCATTCAAGCTTTATACAAGATAGGCTGCTGTGTATATCTGCTTTGTTTTTTAAGCCGGAATTGCTTTGAGATAGTAGACGAGGGCTGAGTCGCCTTACCTGTTCCTGAAATTTGCCGGGCAGCCCCGGTAGCGATTACCCCTTAGCCTGTTTATATCCGGATGACAATACAGTAGATGAACATTACAGTAGCATCCTGATAACACGCACCTAGTGTCATAATATTGTAACATATTGTAAATCCGCCTGTTGTCTCGTTACAATATCGACTAGCTTTATTACGCTTTTTTCACTTAGTATAACGTGTTTTTGCCCCTTAAGAATACCTAAGTAATATCGTATTGCAAATGTTTTATTCCCCCAGGAACAATATTGGCCATTTATGGTTAATGCTATTCTTATGCCTATACTTTACCTCGTCAATCGGATGCAAAAAAGGCAACAAGGTTGTGGCTAACTTTAAGATCGTTAACAAAACTTGTGGTACAGATTCATGCACTGTACAATTTGACAATACCTCTTCCCCTGCCGATACCTATAATTGGGATTTCGGCGATGGACATATTTCCTATCTGAGAGATCCCATTCATATTTACGCTAAAAACAGAGACTATTATATTGTTACGTTAAAAGTGATCAATGCAGAGGCCTCTAAAGAGAATGTGAAGACAGACACGGTCTTTATTTTTGAAAAATCGAATTGCCAGAGTATCGGCTCATTTTCCTGTGCCAGTGAACTGAAATCAGGCCAGATGGTAAAAGATAAAATGGGAGATAATAACAACAACTATTACTATTTTATTGTGCAACAGCCCGGGGTTGCCAAAATTGAGCTGTCACCTGTGCCTTCGGGGAGCTACACTACCGTTAGTATATTGTCTGAGGCTACTACCAATAGTAGCGTTATAAAGTCGCAGTATGGCTATCCGGGAGAAGCAATACGGTTTTACGCTGGACCATTTTCCAGAGATACTTTCTTTATACGCGTTGAGAACTGGAATAAAGGGAATGAATTATATGGAATCACCTGCACATTAGATCAGAATGACCCTAATGAATTAAACGGCAGTTTTTATCTGGCCACCCATCTGACATTGGGACAAAGTACCTCCGGTACCATGTTACCGCTTAACGACCAGGATTATTTTCGTTTCTATCAGCCAAGATCAGGCGCAGTGGATATCAAAATATCTCCTGTACCTAATTTATCCAGCAATGGAAGTATGACTGTCACTGTCTATAAGGAGGCCGACCAGTCTACCAATATCCGTACAAAATATGGTAATCCTGGTGAGACTATGTCATTTTCCGTTGGGCCGCTCGAAGAAGGTTTTCATTACATACAGCTTTCTGCGCACGGCGAGAGTACTGAGAAGTATTCTATCACGGTGGACATGGATAAATATGACCTGAACGAGAACAATAATACTTTTAGTAAAGCAACCTTATTGACACAGGCCAGAGGTCTACAAGCTACCATCAAATCAGTTGATGATGTTGACTATTACCGATATACGGCGACTACTAACGGACCCGCAATTATTAATATAGACCGCGTACCAGCAGGATTAGGATATCTGTATGTAGAAGTATATAAAGCGGCGAGCTCAAACGACCGCATCAGCTACGCCTATTATACCGGTGAAGAAGCAGTCAGTCTAAAAACAGTATCAATGGCACAAGGGCAAACATATTATATTAAAATTTCAGGGTACAATAGCGAAAGTAGCGAACCTTATCAGATCAATATTCAACAATAAATAATGGCATCAACTCCTCCTCCGAACAAGTGGCTCGTGCTACTCGCCTGGATAACATTTTTGCTTGCCTTTTGTCCGCTGATATGCTGTCTTTATGTCGGCAATAATAAAGCATTCGAAATCTATCTCCCTGTGGGACTTACTGTGATAGTATTCCTTATACAGCAGACCGGAAAACGTTTTAATGCAAGCATGTTCTTTTTTTCACAATTGGCTATTATAGCCTTATCGTGTTATGTGAGCGTTGCTGTATTGAAACCTTTTGACCGGGACATGAGTTTATTATACAATCTTAAAAAAGATTTCACTACGGCACATAATAACTATTGCTCGCAACTCAATTATCAGTATATAGTAAATGAAAAAGAGCTTGACGATGTCAGAAAAACTGTACAAAATGGGCATGAACATATTATAGACTCGCTGATGAAGGCAGAAAGAAGTGGCATGGGCATGTGGGACAATAATTACAGGAGTGCGTTGGATAGCTTATCTGCCGTGCTTTCCAATAAATATACAACAGCGTTGAAGAATAACTATATCTGTGTCAGGATAAACGAAGTAATCCAACGAAGAGATCTTGGATTACTCAGGCAGTTGTTCGACCAGTGTGGGTTTACATCAAATACAGAAATGGTGAGCATAAAAGAAAATGATGAAATAGGTAGAAATCATGGTAAACTGAAAGATTTTCTTGAAGGAATGATCATCATAGGAACGCATGGCGGCATCTGGAAATTTCAACGGGTGATAGAGATCATCCCCGATGTAGAAAGTAATAAAATTCTGAAAATAAAATTCCTCGTAGAATAATATGAGAAACATTCTTTTTGCCTTTATCCTGGCTGTTATTAGCCTGTCATCGAGCGCCCAGTTAAGAGAAGTACCCAGATCCAGAATACTTTCAGATAATATAGTCAGGGACGGCGCGCAAAGTATATTGGATGATTACACCCGTGCGGTTGAAATGGCAGCGGATTGCAAGAATGGTGGTGTTCATTTGAAAAGCTTCCTACAGCTATTTACACCCGACGCCTATATCGAAGTTTCCAGTCGCAGTAGAACAGGGACGGTATCCAGGACTCCCGCAGCATATATTAATGGTCTTAGAAGGCTTTGTGTAGCCGGCATTTACGATGAAATACATTTTGATTTTTCCGAAGACATATTGGAAAGAAGTAACCTTATCTACCAGTTTGGTGGCGCCTGCGAAATTGATCGGCGTATACATCAGACATTCAGAGGTTATAGAAACAATGTACTGACTTATTGTGATGTTACCATCAGAAGGATGTCCATTGTGTTTTATAGACTAAATGATGGCAGTTATCAGCCCTTCATAAAACGTATTACGATTGAAGAAACAAGCGATTGCGCGCAAAGTTCATAAGCATGTACAAACATCTTTTTTTTCTTGGTGTGACCACTTTTCTGTTGAACCATGCTTCAGCACAGGGGATAGTACGCATTTCGGACCGGAAGGCAGACAGCCTTTATGAACAGGTGCTGGAGCCTTATCTAAGTTTCTTTTCCGCACTGCAGGAACGTCGTTACAACAGAGAAAAGTTTATAGCGCTTTTTGATGGAGGAAGGATAAATATTGATAATGATTTTAATAGTATACGTGCTAATATCCCTTTTACGAATGCTGCGGCTTATACGGACGAACTGATACGTGTATTTGTTATAAACGGGGCTGAAAACTACGATAATCTTGAGATGACCCTGCCAGAGAGTATCAATGACATGAAGTTTTGTTATAACACAGGTGTTTGTTATGTATGGATGAAAAAAACATTTACTTATAGGGTCCGGAAAAAGGACACAAGGACCGTCAGCAATTGGGTTCGATTGAAATTGAAACATATCGGCACTACATATAAAATAGCCGAAATCATCAACGACCGTGAACCCCGGGACCTGGATAAAGATAATGTAGTAGATGACAATGTTAATGGCATCTTGTGCGATCGTTGCGCTGATACTGATCTGCATAAGGGGTATAACACGATAAAAGGATGTATCAACAACGATAGAGATGGAGATGGCATAACTGATAAACTTGATCAATGTCCTGATGATCCGGGTGGCAGAAAAGCTAAAGGATGTCCTGATATTGACAATGATGGTACCCCTGATAAATCGGACAAATGCACTTATCAGAAAGGATCTCAAAACAATGGCGGTTGTCCGATCAGTGAGTTGATCTTTGCCGTGGACGGCGGTGTCAATTATCCAACAGGTTCCTCGTATTCAAATAAAGAGTTTCTAAACAAGCAACAATATACATGGCAAAACAGTGGTCTTGCCCGGTGGGGGTACATGGCTAATCTATCCCTTCAGTACCGTTTTTCCAGTTGGTTGGCAATTGGCGTTGGTGAAATGTTTTTCTCTAACCGTTTCGATGCAGACCGTTTAGGACTAAGCTCAGAAGTATTTCTGACGAAAAATAATGCTTCATATCGGAATGTAACTGCGACTGCAGCTAACTATAGCTTTCATGTGCCTCATGTCAAAGTATGCCTGGGTACTTTTTGGAAAGAGAACAGCGTATTCGTCATTGAACCAACAGTAGGAATGGCGTTTAATGGCTGGTCAAAAGGAGAATCACTATTGCGCATCGACTATGGCAACGGCAATTCGCAGGTAGATCGGATCTCATTAAAGGCAACCAAATCATTTTTGTTATCAGGAGGCAAAATTGGATATGAGTTTTGGGGTGAATCTGATGGTTGTGGTTTTTCCGTCAACATATTTTATTTTACCGGGAATGCCGTCTTTCTACAGCAGGAAATAAAACTCGCCGACTTACCGAATACAATAACTTTCGGAAATCAAAGAGTTCAGATGTTTGGAGGTACGATTGGTTTTCATTGTTATCTGTCGAGGGGAAAACAGTTGTACAAGCATTAATATTGACGCAGCTTCAGTCAAAGTACGCATAAACGGAAACTAGGGTGCCAAACTACCTGACATAATTTCTATTCACATAAAAACGCTTTTCACCATCAAACTGACATTCCATCCTCGTCCACTCCCCTTTCGCATCATACACATAAGTATAAGTATACACTGCAGCTCCCGGATCAAATCCGAATTTGAGTGATGCAATTAATCCTTTATCATTATAGGTAAACTTATAGGGAATACCACCTGTGTGCTTTATTCCTTTGAGCTTCATTACCATGGAGACCAACTGACCTTTTCCATTATAAGTATAGTCAATTGTTTTGCTGGCCAGAGTAGTATCACTTCCATATTCCTCACATCGCTTCACCAGACCTTTCGCTGTCAGCTGATAAACTTTCTTTTCGACAATACCGCCATCTCTGGCCCTGTGCAGATAAGATATTCTTCCATTGGGAGTATACCTGACATGACGGTCCAGTATCTTAGTACTGATTCCAAACTGTACCAAGCTCTTGGTAAGTATTCTGCCCTTTGCATCCAGCTCGTAAATCTCTTTGGGTTCACGTCCTCCATTCTCCACGACCACTGTATTATTCGTGTATGAAAATGTGGAAGCAGAGACGCTCGTCTGCCCGATCAAAGGCATAGCCAAACCGATATAAGTAAACCGGTTATTATTATCAAATCTTGTGATCAGCGAATCATTCAGGATCGCGCGGCCATTACTTGTATAATGATAAACAGAAGCAATGACCTGCTTATATTTAACGTCAGGCCTGTATAATGGAATATCAACATCATCCATCTGCAGCAACTTTTCCATTTTATATTCTTTTATGGTCTGGGCTTTGGCGGATAACTGAAAGAGGCAGCAAAATAGAATAGCAGTTTGTATACGACGCATAGGTTGGGATAATTGCGCTCAAAGATAACAAATATGATAGTTTTATAATCTATTGGTTTTAGCCCTAATTTGAAAAATGCATAGAATGGGCAAATGTCCGAAATTCCTTTACCTTTGATTTGTATAAGCAACAAAGCCATGCCCGATAAACTCATTCCCACAGAATCCCTGGTGCAATTCTACAAACGCACCGGCCAAGATATTCCACCGGAACTCCAGGAATCCGGCAAAGCGCATTTTAATGTTCGCGAGGCCCTTACATCCGCCCGTAAAACACCGTTCAACCGGCGGGACTATTTCAAGGTATGCCTTAGCTGCACTACCGGAAAAGGCAGTGGTGTGCTGCTGTACAATGACGAGGAAATACAGATCAATCAAAGCTGCCTGATTTTCACCAATCCTGCAGTACCCACTTCCATAGAAATACATGAGCCATTCAACCGCCTGTATTGTTTATTCAATACCCCCTTTATAGAAGGATATATCCCGGCTGATATACAATATGCCTGTCCGTTGTTCAATTCTTCCCTGCCGCCCGTAATACCAGTTACAAAGGAAGAAAAAGAACAGCTGACTACTTACTTCAGGCAAATGCAGATGCTCCAGGCTACGGATTATACTTTTAAATGGGATATGATACGTAACCTGTTACAGCTTCTGATCCATGAAGGCATCCGTTTACAACAGAGTCTCCAGACACCTGCATCCATGGTGCGCGACCGGCTGGTAAATGACTTCTTCGCCTTACTGAATCAGCAGTTCCCGGTAGATTCGCCTGAAGCGCCATTGAAATTGCTAATGCCGGCCCACTTTGCCGACCTGTTGCATGTGCATGTGAACCATCTGAACAGCGTGGTGAAAAAGCATACCAATAAAACCACCCGCGAAATTATTCATGAACGCGTGATCTCTGAGGCGAAAACATTACTGCGTAATACGAACTGGAACATCGCGGAGATTGCCTATGCACTGGGTTTTGAATACCCTTCACACTTTAATAAATACTTCAAACAGGTAACCGCCTTAACGCCACTTGAGTTCCGCGTGGGAAAAAAGACAGTAACACCGGCACCAATCTAAAAATATTCAGAAGTTATCCTGATCGCCCAAACGGCTCAATCGACATTTGATTTGTATAAGCATCCCTTTGAATCGTTTAATTACAATGGCAGCCGTCCTCCCTAATTTTACAGCGCCATTTTAAAAGAAATAACTATGAGAAGGATCAAAGAATCAAGAATAGGCTGGAACACCATTATGTCGTTGGGCCTTATTCCATTATCCGGCTTTGCCATGGACGTGTACATTCCGTCATTACCCGATATGGCAGTGCAATTACACACTTCACCTGCTGCTATTCAGCTTACACTTTCGCTCTTCATCATCAGCTACGGGATTTCGCAACTGATCGTAGGTGGATTGATCGACAGCTATGGCCGTTACATTCCCAATCTGGCAGCGATACTTGTATTCAGTATATCCAGCTTTATCATTGCCTATTCCACTAATATGCAGGTGATCTATGCTATGCGTATCGTACAGGGATTTACTGTAGCAGTGATCGCAATAAGCAAGCGCGCATTTTTTATAGATCTCTATCAGGGAGAAGCGCTAAAGAAATACACGAGTATGTTCTCGGTGATCTGGGCCATCGCACCAATTGTTGCGCCTTTCCTCGGAGGCTTTTTTGAAACAACCTGGGGCTGGTCGTCTAACTTTATGTTTCTGGGATACTTCGGACTCGTGTTCTTTGTCATTGAAGCTGCTATTGGCGGCGAGTCAATGAAAGCAGCACAGCCATTCAGTGTACGATCAATGGCACAAACATATGGCCACATGATCAGAACACCTGATTTTACTTCGGGTATTGTAGTACTGGGACTGGCCTACGGCATGGTATTGCTATATGGCATGTGCAGCCCATTCCTCATTGAACATCAATTGCATTTAGCAGCAACAGTAACAGGTTATTGCTCATTGTTCTCCGGACTCTCAGTTTTCATGGGTGGAACGATATCGAGAATGCTGGTAAATAAACCGTTTGGTAAAAAACTGGTGATGGCCAGTATTGCTCAACTGATCGCCGTAGCTGTTATGATACCGCTAACTATATACTACCATAATATATTCACGCTGTTACTTTATGTTTTCCTGCTGCACAGCACCGGTGGATTCATCTTCAATAACCTGATGTCTTATTGTCTGATCCGCTTTCCGCAATATGCAGGCAAAGCCAGCGGTTTGACAGGTGGTGGGTTTGCAGTGGTGACTTCTATACTGAGCACTTTTATGGTAAAGAGTATCTCTATCACCAACCAGGCTGTATTAGGTGTGGCTTATGGTATCATCGCTGCTCTTATGTTCCTGATACTCGCAAAAACGAAATGGAAAGGATCAGAAGAAAGGAAAGAGAAAGAAGTAACGGAAACAGCCTCAGAGGGACAACAGCCGGTTTTTGCTCTTTCTGATGGGAAAGCGCATTGAGCCCGATACATACATCAGCGAAGAATAACCAGAGTTGGCTGACCAATTACATAGCTGGACGCGGGGCTAAACAGCCAGCACCACAAAGGGAATGCCTTATGTCTAAAGCCTATGATCGGACTTTAGACATAAGGCAAACGCTTAACTCAAAGATGCCATATTAATCACAAAACGGTATTTCACATCACCTTTCAGCAGACGCTCATACGCCTCATTGATATTTTGAATGTTAATCAATTCAATATCGGCAGTGATATTATGCTTCCCGCAAAAATCCAGCATCTCCTGTGTTTCCGCAATACCGCCGATAGCAGAACCGGCAAAGCTTTTACGCCCCATAATAACACTAAAAGCGGCGACAGGCAGTGGATGTTCAGGTGCGCCCACCAAAGCTAGAGAACCATCTACACGTAATAAACTTAAATACGCATTGATGTCATGCTCAGCAGAAACAGCATCCAGGATGAAGTGCAATTTCCCACGATAAGCGGCCATTTGCTGCTCATCTTTAGATAGTACCACCTCATCTGCACCGAGACGTTTGGCCTCAGCAAATTTCGATGCAGAAGTAGTAAAGGCCACAACATGCGCACCCATTGCTTTGGCGATCTTTATTCCCATATGTCCCAGGCCACCAATACCTACTATACCCACTTTCTTACCAGGTCCCACATTCCAGTGACGGAGCGGCGAATAGGTTGTGATGCCGGCACATAAAAGTGGTGCTGCTGCTGCCAGATCGAGGTTTTCAGGAATGCGCAACACATAGTTTTCATCCACCACAATGTTTTCGGAATAACCTCCGAAGGTATGCGTATTCAGGTGTTTATCAGGTGAGTTATAGGTGCCAATCATACCCGGTTCACAATATTGTTCCAACCCATCTTTACAGTATTCGCACTCACGGCAGGAATCTACTATACAGCCCACTCCTACCAGGTCTCCTACCTTAAACTTAGTGACATGATTCCCTACGCTGACAATCCTTCCCACTATTTCATGCCCTGGTACGCAAGGATAAATGGTACCAGGCCATTCATTCCGCGCGGTATGCAGATCAGAGTGACAAACACCACAATACAAAATGTCAATTTGTACATCATGCGGTGTAACGTACCTGCGATTGATGTTCAATTGATTTAATGGCGCATCGGCGGCTTGTGTGCCGTACGCTTTGATACTGTTTACGTCCATATTTAATCTGATTTTGTTCTTGCTAAATATTTCCCTTTGTTAATGACAAACTCAAGGAAAAATGATTGAGGTTAGTTGTATTAGTTACGTTAATATGCTCCTGACTTATATATTCGTTATTGAAAGATCGCTTTCGCGTCTCGTAGCTCATGAATGGCCTGCCACCTGTGAGGGAACTGACTTTACGACTTTCGCCGGAACACCGGCTACGATAGTATTATCAGGCACATCCCTTGAAACAACGGCGCCGGCTGCTACGACTGCATTTTCGCCAACAGTTACTCCCGGGAGTATAGTTACACCAGCACCAAGCCAGGCATTTCGTTTAATTACAATGGGTTTTGTCACAAGCGTTCTTCTGTTGGCAGGATCCAAAGGATGATTCTCAGTAATCAGGTTCACCTTCGGACCGATCAGTACATCATCTTCAATAGTAATACCGCCCATATCCAGGAAAGAACAGGCATGATTGATAAATACATTTTTACCTAAACTGATAAAGCGGCCGAAATTGGTAAAGAACGGCACAAACACCGTCGTACTTTCGTCGATCTCAGCACCTATGATCTCACCGAGGCGCTTGCGTGCTTCTCCGGTACTGGTAGAGTTATTAAGGCCAGGTGATAATTTAATTGTGCTTGAGACAATAGATAGAATGGTGTCATATTCCGGCTCTTCCATGCTCACCGGTTCGCCTCCCTTAAGTCTGAAAAGAATGTTCTCTGATTTGCTCATCAAAAATACCCGTTGATACGTCCACAAAGGTACCGGGCATATGATCCCTGATGCTAACAGAAATCAAAGGAATCATTAAGAATTTCAAACAATCGGTGTTGTCCGGTAGGTAGTGGGGTTCACGCCGGTCATACGCTTGAAATAGTTATTGAAATAGGTTGGGTATTCAAAGCCAAGCGCATAGGCTATATCGGCTACAGGCCAGTCTGTATGTTGCAACAGCGCCTTCGCTTCGCTGGTGATCCTTTCCGTAATGTGTGCTGTAGTAGGCTTACCAGTCACCTCCTTCACCATCCGGTTCAGGTGATTCACATGCACACCCAGGTTCTGCGCATAATCCTGCGCTGTAGTGAACTGAAGCGGCCGGTCAGCCGTTTCAATAGGGAACTGGCGCTCTAATAACTCCAGGAATACAGCTGTAAGTCTTGAGGCCGCATTCTTTTTAGTATCAAACCTTTCAGATGGCTGTAATTTCAGGGCTTCATGGATGATCAGATTGATATAATTGCGCATGAGATCATCCTTATAGACATAATCAGATTTCTGTTCTTCAATCATCTTCAGGAAGATAGTGTTAAGAAACTCCCGCTGCGCCTGCGTAATCTCCAGGATCGGCGTACCACCAATCTTAAATAGCGGCGACTGCTGCAGACTTTCGGAGCGCATAGCCGCCTTTATAAAATCCTCTGAAAAAAGGCAGGTGTAGCCTACATAAGTGGTTGAAAGCGTTTCCCAGGAATATGGTATATGCGGGTTGCCGAAGAACAGGATACTTCCATCCGCCTCAAAACTTCTGTCGGCATAATGAATGATGCTTTTGCCTGTGGTCAGGCATATCTTATAGAAATCTTTCCTGCTGTAGATACGGGTGGCTGCGCCGTCACCCTCTATTTGAAAAACGTTAAATCCCTTCAGCTTCAGGTCACTGTTAAAAGGGGACAAAGAACGTACAACTTTATCTTTCATGACACAAAGTTAAGGAATTGAAACATTTCATGGGAGTGCCAGGTTCCGGGGGTATTAGCTTGTCACTACCAGCAAAGCAGATTTGATTTCGCTACCATTCATCAGTTCAAGTTTTAAATGAGTAATCAGGTTTCAGTCTTCTTAAGGCGAACCAAAGTTCAATTTTTCGGATCGGAAAACTACCTATCCGGAAGTTCAGTTTCTCTTATTTAAAAGACCAGAGCAGTGGTGACAACATGATTAATTTATCATTTCTACCATGATAATTCATAAATTGTCAAACAAACACCTATTATGAGCATCAAACGAACGCTTATCCTGTGCCTTTTCCTCCTGGCAAGGAATTTTGCCTGGGCGCAGGAAATGACCTATACCGTTAGCCCGGTACTATCAGATACCCCTTATTATCACATTGAATTAGCCTGTCGGGGGGTCTCTGGTGATTCCCTTCAGTTCTCAATACCCGACTGGACACCTGGTTACTATCAGCTGATGGATTACGCTGCTGCAGTCCGTAATGTGCAGGCAAAAGATATTAACGGCAACACTTTGCTATGTAAAAAGACTGGGAAAAACAGCTGGTGGATATATAATACATCAGCTGCGCCGGTAATAAATCTGCAATATGATGTGCGCTCCACGCGGTTGTTTGTGGCATCCAATTACCTGGAGGCAGACCGGGGATTTATTTCTCCCGCAGGAATGTTCATGCATCTTAAGGGGCATATCGAACAGGCGGTCACCCTAACTGTAAAGCCGTTAAATGGCTGGAGCGTCGCAACAGGCCTGAGGCCAGTGCCCGATCAACAGTATACCTATATAGCGTCTGATTTTGATGTACTTTATGATAGTCCTATCCTGATGGGAAAGCTGGAAACCTTCCCCTCTTTTGATGTACAGGGCAAACCGCATCATTTTATCGCCTATCGCCCCCGTGAGTTTGACAGAGCTGCATTCATGAAAGACCTGCAAAAGATTATCAACACTGCTGCTGATATTATTGGCGACATCCCATATGATAATTATACCTTTCTGGGGATTGGGTCAGGCATGGGTGGCATTGAGCACCTGAACTCCACCGCCGTTTCTTTTACTGGTGGCAACTTAAATAAACCAGAAGAAAAGATCAGGACGTATAATTTTCTGGCACATGAATATTTCCATCATTACAATGTGAAACGTATCCGGCCAATAGAACTGGGGCCCTTTGACTATGATCATGGTAGTAAAACACGGCTATTGTGGGTATCCGAAGGCTTTACCGTGTACTATGAATATATGATCCTCTGCCGGGCAGGGTTTACTACACCTGATGAAGTCCTGAGGGCATTACAAAATAATATTCATGCATATGAGTCCAAACCTGGTCGCCTTCTTCAGTCGGCCGCAGGCGCCAGCTATAATACCTGGAGCGACGGACCATTTGGTGCTGGCGACAGCTCCATTTCCTATTATGAGAAGGGTCCGGTGCTGGGCGCCTTAATGGACCTGAAGATCCGTCACGAAACCCGGAACAAGTATTCTCTCGACGATGTGATGCGCGCCTTATACCGGGAATACTACCAGGAGAAAAAAAGAGGTTTTACTGAAGCGGAGTTCAGATCAGTTGCAGAACGTATTGCCGGCGTTTCTCTGGCAGAATGCTTTGACTATGCCAATACTGTCAAAACGCCCGATTATAAGAAGTACTTCGGCTATGCCGGTTTGGATGTGGCAACGAAGGACGGCAGCTTTGCAATTACCCGAAGGAAGTCTATGAATACATTACAGGAGAGTATATTGAAAGATTGGTTGCCATAAGTTAACCAACGCACCCCCAGATAGTAACAAAAGCACCCCCTTGAGAGAGTGGGCTTGTATTAGTTTTGTGCCGGTCGGACGCTTTGAGATACAAGCCCGCTTTTATTTTCAAACTAAAATGACAAACCACGTATTATGATTCAAAAGACTGGTCTCTTTTTTCTTTACATGCTATTGCTTGTTTTACCGGATGCTCTTTTTGCACAACAGGGATATAAAAATCCGGTGGTCCGGGGCTTTAATCCTGATCCCAGCATCTGTCGCGTCAACGATGATTTCTACCTGGTGACTTCATCATTCGAATACTTTCCCGGATTACCTATCTATCATAGTAAGGATCTAGTTAACTGGGAGCAGATAGGCCATTGCCTGAATCGCGAATCCCAGCTCCCTCTGCAGAAGGCGCCCTCTTCCGGTGGACTATACGCACCGTCTATCAGATATCATAAAGGCAAATTTTATGTTATCTGTACAAATGTATCTGGCGGTGGCAACTTCTACTGTACAGCGGATAATCCGGCAGGGCCATGGAGCGACCCTGTCTGGGTAGGCATCAAAAGCATAGATCCGGATATTTTCTGGGATGATGATGACAGGTCTTATTTCGTAACTCAGGGCAATGAGGGAATACGGATTACGGAGATCGATATCAGGTCAGGAAAGACACTTTCCCCTGAACACCTGGTCTGGGCAGGTACAGGTGGCCGTTTCCCTGAGGCGCCACATGTTTACCGGAAAGACGGATATTATTACCTTTTACTGGGAGAAGGCGGTACGGAGTATGCGCATAGTACAACGATAGGACGGAGCAAATATCTTTTCGGTCCTTATGAAGCATGTCCGCTGAACCCCATTATAACGCATTGCAACAGGCTAGGACAGGGTAATCCGATCCAGGGTGTAGGGCATGCCGATCTGATACAGGCTCCTGATAGCTCATGGTGGGCCGTTTTCCTGGGCTTCCGCGTTACTCAGGTCTATTCATACTATCACGTTTTAGGCAGGGAGACCTTTCTTGCACCGGTAAGCTGGCCTAAAGATGGCTGGCCACAGGTCAACGGCAACGGGATCATCAACATTGACATGAATGTCCCTACCCTACCACTCCATCCGTTTGCCAAACAAGCGACCCGTGTTGGCTTCGATAGTCCGGCGCTTGGCTATGAATGGCAGTATCTGCGTAATCCTATAGCGGAAAACTACTCATTGAGTGAACGAAAAGGATACCTGAGAATAAGTGCGTCGCCTTTTACATTGAATAAGCCGGCAGCGCTCAGTCTTGTTGCACGTAGACAGACCGAGCATGACTTCACAGCTGAAACGGATTTCGAGTTAGTGTCTTCCACTGAAGATGAAGAAGCAGGTATCACGCTTATGCAAAACAATACGCACCATTACGATCTTCTGCTCAAACGGAAGAACGGTAAGTATGTTGTGCAGCTGCGCGTTATGGTTGGTTCACTTTCCTACATCGCAGCAGAACAGGCGGTAGATGACAACAAGGTGAATTTCCGGGTGAAAGGCAGTCCTCTGACCTATACTTTCAGTTACCTGAACAGGAAGAAAGGCAAATACGAGGAGTTAAAAAAGCTCGATACAAGGTATCTGAGTACCGAAGTGGCAGGTGGGTTCACAGGCGTCATGATCGGGCTCTATGCAACTTCAAATGGGCATAAAACGACATCGAAAGCGTATTTCGACTGGTTTGATTATAAGGTGGGTGAATAAAAGATATCATGCCCACCGCAAAAGAAGCGGTGGGCATGTATAGTCCTGTCCTTGATTTTTGCTGCAGACAAAATTCCGGAATGGATGCCTGAGGTATGTTGCCATACTGCCTTTTGTTCTATCCAATTTGACGTTTGTGAAATTCTTGTAGGAGGTGCTTCTTCACAAAGTTGTCCAATCTGGAGCTTCTTATTACATAAGCTATAAAATTCGTCGATAAGACACCGGGTTAATTTTTTTATCTGCTGAGAGGGACATTTACTCTTGACAAATTGGGTATATTTAGGATAGTACAGTGAAACATTAAGTACGGAAACTATCATGAATCAGTCCTGATGCGAACCCTTTTTAACTATCAATCTTAACCCTCAAAGTATGAAAAATCTATTAAGTGTTTTTTCCAGACAGCTGCTGTCCGTGGCCGTTATGACAGCTTTAATGATAAGCTGTAAAACAGACGACGATAACCTTATAAAAAAGACACCGGCCGTGACCGTGGCTGCAGCACCTCAGATATCGCTGACGTCAGTTATCAGTTCCGGTTTAAGTGCTCCTATGCAGTTTGTGAATGCCGGCGACGGTACTAAACGCATTTTTATACCGCAGAAAGCCGGTACCATAAGAGTGTATGATTCTGCATTTAATTTTATTTCAGTATTTGGCACCGTATCAAATATAAGCACCAATGGCGAAAGAGGCCTGCTCAGTATGGTCTTTCATCCTAATTATGCCACGAATGGGTTTGTTTATGTGTATTATACCAACACCGCAGGCAACCTTGAGCTTGCCAGGTATCATGTAAACAGCAGCAGTCCGAATACACTGGAAGCCGCATCAAAAGTGATCGTGCTGACTATCCCGCATCCGACCAATTCTAACCATAATGGAGGAGAGCTCCACTTCGGCAGTGATGGATACCTGTATTTATCTACCGGTGATGGTGGCGGTAGTGGTGATGTTCCCAATAATGCGCAGAACACGTCTGTATTGCTGGGCAAGATATTACGTCTGGCCGTTAATACCTCTGCCACTGCGCCCTATTATACTATTCCTCCGGGCAATCCTTTCTCAAATGCAGTATATGCTTACGGACTACGTAACCCCTACCGCTGGAGCTTTGACAGAGCAACCCAGGATATGTGGATAGGTGATGTAGGACAGGATTCGTGGGAGGAAATTAATTTCCGTGCAGCAGCGGTTACTGCAGGCACTAACTACGGCTGGCGCTGTTATGAAGGTAACGCAGTATATAACTCTTCGGGATGTAATGGAACAAATTATATCTTCCCCGTGCATGCTTATGCAACACAGAACCCTGCGGCAAGTATTACCGGAGGAGTTGTTTACAGAGGCACCAGGTATCCCACATTGCAGGGTGTTTACCTGAGTGCTGATTTTTATTCAGGCGTTTTTTATAAGATTGTTCCTAATGGTTCCGCATGGACTGTTACCACTCAAACACTATCTCCAACCGGGATTGTGGATTTCGGGGAAACTGAAAGCGGAGAAGTGTACGTTGTATCCAATACCGGGAACAGCGTATACCGTGTTACAGTGAACTAAGTACTACATCTAATACATCAGGACTGTATTCAAAAGGGGCTGACCTTCGGGTCGGCCCTTTTTTGCAGAAAGAACATCATGAATCCCGAGGAATGTCCATCAAGGTAATTGTGCCACGGGCTGTGGCACAATTACAACTTATTGCGAACCGAACAGCAGTTATCGTCTGCGGAGCCACGGAAAAACCAGGCCGTACCATTTTATCTGAAAAAGGAATATCTTGAGCACGCAAATCGCCCTTACATCATGAAAAGGAGGACATCGTACAAGTTAAAACAGCTGGGGATCATTACGGTCATATGGCTGATAATAGGCTTTTTCATCCCTCTATATGACCGCCTCGCACTGTTTACCACCAATGCAGTAGTCCCAGTGCCTAAATATACCATTGCCGAAGCTGTGGCTATTAATATGGGAGCGGCATTGATTGGCGCATTACTGGGCGGCAGCCTGCTGGTATTTTATGTAAACGTAAAGTTCCGGGATAAATCTTACGGCTATACCATTGCTACGGTTATACTATCGTTCCTGGTAGTGATTGCGATCGTGAATATTGTACTACGACTCTTCGCCGTTCCTTCCGACCCACTCCGGATATTGAAGAACTGTATGATCTGGGGTATAATAGTAGCCATTACGCAGTTATTCCTGCAGATCAATAACAAATTCGGACAGGGTGTTTTCTGGAATATCCTGCGGGGTAAGTACAATACTCCTAAGGAAGAAAGCAGGATCTTCATGTTCCTGGACCTGAATTCTTCCACCACTATCGCAGAAACGCTGGGCGACAAAAAATATCATGCCTTTCTGAAGGATATCTTCACTGATATTACCAACCCTATTCTTGACAACAAAGGAGAAATCTACCAGTATGTGGGAGACGAAGTGATCGTGGCCTGGAAGCATAACGAGGGCATCGAGAACAGCAAATGCGTGCAATGTTTCTTTGATATCAAATACCACCTGCAAGAGTTGAGCAGCAAATATATCAGGTTATACGGGCTGGCCCCTTCTTTTAAAGCCGGCATCCACTGCGGTAAGGTAGTGGCTGGCGAAGTAGGCATCATCAAGAGAGATATCACATACTCCGGCGATGTATTGAACACCACTTCGCGCATACAGGATATGTGCAAGGAATTCAATGAAGAGATTATTGTTTCCGGCGATCTTGCAGCGTCTCTGCGACTGGCTGGTAACTTCATTACACAAACTTTGGGCTCGATCAAGTTGAAGGGTAAGCAAAAAGAGATGTTGCTGATTGCGTTAAAATCGGCAATGACGGAATAGTTTTTATTCACTATTATATATCTATGAAACACATCCTGATCATTCTGTTCTTATCTGTTGTCTATACTGTGAACACTTACGGACAGGCTCAGATGCAGCAACATGGGATACCGGACATGGAGCTGGCTGAAGAAGAGTAAAAGCAAGATACTCCTGATTTTCAATATTGTAGTGGTCCCCTCCTGAAAATACTGCAAAAAATTAACAGCGTTTCTGCATATCGACCCACCATCCATTCTAATATTACAACATATAATATATATATTTATAGTTTAAAGGACCAATCCCTGGTTGACCTATGCCTAAAAATAAAGTAAGCGTCATATCCGCGCTGCAAGCTGCGGTATGCAAAATCCTGCTGGCTGCATTGACTCCTATAAGCAATCGTCTTTTTAGCAAGAAACGACTTTTATATACGCTGTTGTTTTTGTTGATGTACCTCAATGTATCAGCGCAGCGGCTATGGTACTCTACCGAACCGGCGCGCATGTATTTTACAATTGACCCAGTGAATAACAATCATCTTGATAAGACTTTTGCTACCTGGATATACACCGAATTCGGGCCAAAATTTGTCGCAACCCCTATTCATCAGGAACCTACGGAGTGGTTGTATTATATGGACACCATCGTTGTCAATCCACCCTGGATGATATATGAAGTGTATGACTACAGTACTTACATTTACCTCACCACTCCCCTGGAGTATATCAACGAGATTTATCCCGTTACTCAGGAAGTATTGAATGCACGGACGATGGGATTAGGCGTTCCTTATTATGCGCTCGATAATTATCATACGAACACCGGAATGCGCACTGATGA
The DNA here is from genome assembly GCF_900102545.1 of Chitinophaga filiformis. Lineage (GTDB taxonomy): Bacteria > Bacteroidota > Bacteroidia > Chitinophagales > Chitinophagaceae > Chitinophaga > Chitinophaga filiformis. Next base: position 21,034 of record NZ_FNBN01000007.1, read on the forward strand.
TCCGATAAATATACAGTTCTACTACCTGATGGTGCCACCATGGAAACTGAAAAACTATACAGGAATAAGATCTATATGTGCTAATGAGAGAATCGATCTTGTGTCTATAGGAGATAATGTGACTAACCCTGGAGACAATGAGTATTATCAGGGTTCATATGTATTGGAGTATAATGTTGGTCCAGATCTGAATACAGGATGGAAGGCAATAGATTCCTCATTGGGCAGGTTCGGGTATGGATTTAGCATTACCCCTGCTCAACTGATCCCTGAAGTAGCCAACGCAAAACGAAACGTATGGTTCCGCCACCGGCAGAAGGCGGTGTATAATAAGGGTGCTACCGTGCTCTATTCCCGCTGGTCCGAACCTTCCGATCCATTTGAAATATCGCCCGCTCCTCCGACAGTAGATGCTGCTCAGATCGTAAAAACATCCGGATGCTATAACGAAGGCGGAGGTACAATTTCAATACCCGGTTCTGCTATCCACACGGGCTATAACACCATACGCTGGACGCTCAGAAAAGGGATCGTCTCAACACCCTGCGATCCTGATCTGTCTAACCCGGGTTCTAACTGTGGAGATCTGCTGGTTCAAAGCAATGGCGCTGTTCCCGTATCCGATGGTATTTATATTGACAATGTTCCAAAAGGGACTTATACACTTTGGGTATTCAACCCTGGTGAAACAACTGGCAGTTGTATGACGCCTTACTATCTGACAGTAGATGAATACGATCCTCTAACGGCTGTAGAAGACACAAACCTGCATAAAAATATCAGCTGTTTCGGCGGCAGCGATGGCGCCATCAGCATTACCGCAGGGGGAGCTGATACAAATGCTGATTATTACTTTGAGCTACGCTCCGGCAGTACTATTGTACGTGCGGAACAGGCAGGTACAAATAAAAGTATACTATGGGAGAACCTACCCGCTGGTACCTACCAGGCAATTGTAAGAAATGCAAAATGTAGCAATAGCGCACCTCCTGTAAATATTGTGCTACAACAACCCGCTCAGGTAAGTGGTAACCTGGCTGGCAATGATCCTACCTGTACATCACCAGGCAACGGCGCTATTTCTATTGCCGCTGCTACGACGGGTAATTATGAATTCCAACTTTATCAGAACGGCGCCATAGTAAAGACTTCCGGCGTACAGAATAATACCGATACCTATACGTTCAGCGACCTGCCAGGCGGCACATACCGTGCGGTGATCGTGAACAGCGATGCACCACTTTGTACCGGCTGGGACAGTACTGTTACCTTACAAGCTTTATCACCTTTAGGTATCACCCTCACCTCTTCTGACTCTGTTAGTTGTTTCGGTGGTAATGACGGCAGGCTACAATTTACGGCCAAAGGCGGCACAGGTCAGTATCAGTATACACTGAACGGCATCACCAATACCACTGGTCGTTTCACAGGCCTTAGCGCGGGTGCGTATACAGTTACCGTTACCAACCAGGGTAGCACCTGCACTGATGCGGTTACTTTAGACGCTACTGTTTACCAGCGGGCTACATTGCATGTACAGCTCCAGCAAACACCCCTCAGCTGTTATCCCAACACAGACGGTGTTATTGAGTCTGTCGTAACTGGCGGTTCCGGTAGCTATAGCTATGACTGGCAGCAACTGAAGAATGGAGTATGGACATCCGGTTTCTGGTTCAGCACAGATACCCGGATAGATGCACTCAGCGCAGGCACTTACCGGGTCATCATTACAGATAGAAATGCCCCTGCCTGTTCAGTCACTTCGGCTGAAAGTACTATCGCCCCGGTGAATGAGTTAACGATCACCAAAGTAACTGTCCATGATGCGGTCTGCCTGGCTGATGGAGGCCATATAGATATCACTGCAGCGGGTGGTTCAGGCAATTACCTTTATGAATGGTCATTGGACGGAAATACTTATCATCCATTTGTAGCCAGTACCAAGCTGACTACAGCAGGCAACTACCAGCTTCGCGTAACAGATGACCATGGGTGCAGCATATCTGCTGAGCGCACTTATGCGGTTACATTGCCATCCCTTCCTCTCAGCTTCTCAACGGTATCTTCCGATTATAATGGGTATAATGTTTCCTGCAAAGGCAATGACAACGGTTATGTACGGGTCACTGCTACCGGCGGCAACGGCGGTAGTTACAGCGGTTATACTTATGCATTGGATAATGGCGCATATGGTATTGCTTCGTTGATAGAACATATCACCGGAGGAATACACCAGTTACATGTCAAGGATGGCCGTGGCTGTATCAGCAACCAACAGATCCTTATGACAGAACCAGCCAGCACGCTAGGATTAAAAGTAAGTGAGAAGGAACATCCGGGTTGTGGAGCAGATCCTGTAGGTCACATCACAGTAGCTCCTGAAGGAGGTTCGGCGCCTTACACTTACGCCATTGACAATGGTGCATGGCAGGATAGTCCGTCGTTCACAGGCCTGGCAGCCGGCGATCATAGTCTACAGGTACGTGATGCAGGCGGCTGCACCTCTACGATCAGCACAACATTAACAGCAGCCTATACTCCATTGGTCACCACAGCAGATATCACAGATGTGAAATGTGCCGGCCAATCCAATGGCGCAATTATCCTCCATACAAGTGGTGGGGACGGTAATTATGCCTACCAATGGAGCACACCATCATTGTCAGGCAGCACCGCAGAGAATATACCATCCGGAAATTATACGATTAATATTACCGACAGTAAAGGCTGTAAACAGGAAGTCACTTACACATTACATCAACCTGATCAACTTGAATTGGAACTGGAAGCATCCAGTATTTGTGACGGATCAGATGATGGCAGCATCAATGCAGCTGTAAAAGGAGGCACAACACCATATCGATATTCACTGGACCAGGGTAGCTGGCTGAATGCCGGTTCATTCAAAGGATTATCCGAAGGTAAATACCACATAGCAGTACAGGATGCCCATGGTTGTGAGATCAGCGGAGATGCCACCATCAGTAAGAGTAATATAAAACCAGCAATCAACTTCCTGGTAGCATCCCGTAGGAATGCGTTTGATACACTTGTGATAAAAGATATCAGTCTGCCTGAGCCAGACAACATCACCTGGTCATATGATCCAAAAGCGGTGCTGTTGGGATATGATAACGGCACGCCGCTGATTAAGTTCACCGATCCTGGAACCTATTGGGTAGAGATGGTTGCCACATTTGGACAATGTTCCTATACCCTGCGTAAGGAACTCGAAATAGAAGCTTATGATCCCTCTGCCGGCCCTGTTTATACCGTGCCTGTACAGGTGATAGATACCGTTACACTATCTCCGAATCCCAACAACGGACATTTTACTTACCATATTAAGCTGAACAGGAAGCAGCAGATGATCGTGTATGTGTATGACTTAAACGGAGTGATAGCAGAGCAGCGGCAATATGCGCCTGCGCTTGAAGTCAATGATTCGTTTACAATCAGCGGTACTGCTACCGGCGTATTCATTCTGCGTGTCATTACACAGAATGAAAGCAGGGATGTCAGATTTATTATTTCAAGGTAGGAATGCCTTGTCGCCGGTTATACTATCGTTACATTTAAAGACAGGTCGATATGCTGTCTTTAAATGTATACAAACTATAAGAATAATCTTTTGTGTAACTTTAGGCCTATGCTTACAGTTAGCGACATATATATTTATCCAGTTAAGTCATTAGGAGGATTCTCCGTGCCGGCAGCGACGCTTACTGATCGTGGTTTCAAATACGATAGAAGATGGATGCTGATAGATGAAAACAACCGTTTTATCTCTCAACGGGAAGTATCTGCCATGGCATTGTTACGGGTTGCCCTCCAGGAGGGAAATCTACTGATCACCAATAAAAAAACAGCGGATCTTATCAAGGTCCCTTTTGAACCGTTGACGTCAGAAACAATGATGGTGTCTGTATGGGACGACAATTGTCTGGCACAGCGTGTAAGTGATGAAGCGGATGCCTGGTTTAGTCGCCAGCTGAACATGTCCTGCCGGCTGGTATATATGCCTGATAGCACCCAAAGAACCGTAGATGAACAATATGCACATAACAAAGAAATCACCAGTTTTTCTGACGGATATCCCTTGCTGATCATTGGTCAGGCTTCTCTTGATGACCTGAATAACAGGCTGACATCACCATTACCCATGAATCGTTTCAGGCCGAATATCGTATTTACGGGAGGACTTCCATTTCAGGAAGATGACATGAAACAGTTCCATATCGGAGATATACAATTTTTCGGTGTTAAACCCTGCGCACGCTGCGTCATTACTACTATTGACCAGGAGAGCGGTATAAAGGCAAAAGAGCCACTGAAAACGCTCAGCACCTATCGGGCAAAGAATCAGAAAATATACTTCGGTCAGAACCTGCTGTTTAATGGAAGTGGCACTATCCGCGTTGGCGACATGATTACCTTGCCATAGTTTTTTATTTACCGGTCTAAGTTTTAGTTTTGCCATATAAAGATTTTCCTGATATGGCATTACGCATTAATCCTTTTTCCCGGGTCAATGACGACACTGGTTTTGGCAGCAATTCCAATAGTTATGTGGGCCGGTTTATAAACCGGGACGGCTCGTTTAACCTGCGCAAGGAAGGTATACCGGTATGGGAACGTGTGAGCATTTACCATACATTACTCAACCTGCCTGCCTGGAAATTTTTCCTTGCCATTATCATCTTCTTTGTGTCTATTAACCTGGTGTATACGTTGATCTACCTGCTGCTTGGCGCACATCAGTTCCAGGGGATAATGGGTACATCTGAGTGGCAGGTGTTCAAGGAGATCTATTTCTTCAGCACAGAGACCTTTACCACGGTAGGTTATGGTCGCGTGAACCCTGTAGGGGATGGCGCCAACCTGGTAGCTTCCATAGAAGCCCTGAACGGCTTCCTGTACCTGGCTGTTTTCACGGGCTTGATCTACGGACGTTTTTCCAAGCCCAAGGCTTTCCTGAAATTCAGTGATCTTGCTGTCATAGCGCCTTACAAGAATACTACAGGCCTCATGTTCCGCTTTGCTTCCTATAAAAACATGCATACCCTTACTGACGTGGAAGTGAAGGCTAACCTCGCCCTGCTGGTACCGGAGGACGGTAAAACAGCATACAGGTTCTATGAGCTGACATTGGAACGCAGCCGCATTCAGAATCTGCCTATGAACTGGACGGTAGTGCATCCCATTGATGAAAACAGTCCCCTGTTGGGTCTGAATGAAGAAGACATCAAAACCGCCGATGTGGAGATCTACATAACGGTGCGGGCATTCGATGATGTATTCTCCAACTCTGTGCTGAAGCGGACCTCTTATACCTGGGACGAGATACAGTTCAACCGGCGCTTCGTACCGATGTACCGGGAAACAGGCAATACGACGATACTGGAACTTCAGAAACTGAATATGACCGTGCCGGCGGATGTCAAGAAAGAAGCGGAGCGGCTGGGGTGACGGTACAGTCGCCCTTTTCTCAACTGCTCTCCAGTCCGCAGTGCACATTGGAGAAATCTTTCTTCTCCAGGTCACTCTTATGGATCACAAAGTAGATTTCACCTGCATCCCAGAACTGAAAGCCGGTTTTATTATCAGAGGCTATCCTCAACAGCACCATCCAGTCTTCTGGTTTGCCCCTCTTTTGATTTACGGCCTCCATTTCCGGCGTATCATGCTGCTTGAATACGTAGGAGTTCATGCTATGTACCGGATCAACAGAAGGGGCCTTTAAAGCGTTTTTCAGTTGTTCGGTTTCTTCATACATGTCTTCCAGGTCTGCCAGTTCAGGATAAAGACTACGTGTGTCATACATCACAGGTATGCCGGGGTATTTTCCTGATCTGGCCCGTAACGGGGTATAGATACCGTGATCTTCATAGATGAATGCCGGTTCTATATTGAGTTCCTTTGCTGATTGCAGATCGCTGACATCACCGTCGTAATACAATACTCTCGGGCCCATCTCGTCCTGATCCTGCAGATCCTGCACGAAGAAATACAGTATGCCTGTCCTGGGAAGATAATCCTGCAGATGAGCAATAGCTGCACAATTGATCTGGGCAATGAACTGCAGCCCCCTCTCCTGTCCGTAGGCGTCGATAAAAGAAGGATAGCTTACCCCTGGTGGCAGATCGGGCAGACCGCCGAAACGGTGATTCCCCTTTTCAAAGTAGCTATCTTCTTCCGTTGTTTCAAATGCTACGGATCTACGCGTACGGTTGATCAATCCTTCTTTGAACCTGTCTAATCCTGCGGCGCTGATCTGTTCTTCCAGCAACAGCAGTAAGTCGGGGTCAGATTTTGCGTAGAAGCGGCTATCATCATAGGGAACCACTCCCTGACCATCCGCTCCTTTATAGCTATAATCCAGCAGTGACATTTTCTTTGCCAGCTCCAGACTAAGTTGCGGGATATCTTCCAGTCCTGCAGGCAGGTGTTGCAGCGGGTTGTTTTCTATATTCAGGTACTGCAGCCGGATCACGGATTCAGGTACCGTAGTTAGCTTATTATTCGAGAGTACCAGCGTTTCCAGGCTTTCAGACAGCACCGGGTGAACAGATTGCAGCTGATTACCTCCAAGATAAAGTTTCTTTAGTGCAGGCAATTGCCATATAGCAGGGTGAATGTCTGCTACCCTGCTATCGGACAAGCGGATTGTTTCAAGTTTTTTCAGGTCGCCCAACCATTCCGGCAGACTATCTAATGCAGTTACACCTGTTAGCGAGAGATCTTTCAACTCCATCAGCTGTTTCATCGCTTTAGGTACTTCCTTAAAATCGGCCGCATGTTTTTTATCCTGGAAGTCAATGGACAATGCCTTCAGCTGCGTTAAGGGCCGAATGGCATCTTCCAATACACCGGGATGAGTGTCGGTGAACCAGAGCTGGCGAACAATATCCGGTGTTGCGGTACTCACCTCCTCTGCACTCAGGAAGCGGTAATTTTCCCAGGCGAGGTTTTCTACAGATAGTTTAACGGCCAGTTTTACCGGGTATTGGTTGAAGTGTCCATTGACAAGCAGCCAACCATCTTCCAGACTGACCTCCGCAGTAAGGTACTGTGAATATTGAAATCCGCCTTTCCATACATAGGTCAGGTAAGTGCCATTTCGTTCCCGCTCAAAGTGGAATTTACCAGTAGGTACGCCAGCGTTATAGATACCCCTGAAGTAGAACTGCAGGTATACCTTGCCACTGTTGATAATATCATTTTGATCCAAATCTATAGAATCGGGAGCCTGTGCCTCTATTTTAACATAAAGGTCCCCATCGGAGATGTAAGACTGGCATTGCCCATTAAGTGTAAAAAAATGGTTCCCTATCTGCCAGAATTCCTGTCCGCCGGAGGGAGTAAGAAGAGGTGTGGCATTTTCCCCGGAGGAAGTAGTCGAAGATGTAATATTTTTATTGTTTTGTCCTCTATCGGCTGCAGCGTCAAAATATTGAAGGCTTTGCCATATTTCGTCGAATAACGGTTCGTAAAATTCCCGTGAAGCAAGGTCGCAATCGCAGGTAATGATGCACCCATATTCGCTGTTAATGGTTACCAGGCCGAAATAATAAAAATGTCCGTCAGGGGATTGCGCAGTTCTTATATCGGCCATAAGCCCTGCTACCGGCAATGTTTTATCAGCTATTACTTCAACGGGTCCACGTTCTTCCAGGCAGCTCTCCCGAAAGCGGGCAAGGAGGTCGTCGCCGTTATAATAATCATAATAGTTGAGTTCCTCTAAACTGACAGAAACATAGGATATACACTTATCATCCTTTCTGTGTTCCGCCATGATACTTTCCGCGACTGTCATTATATGTTGCTCATATACTGAAGGGAAACTAACGCTAAATCTTTTTGTTGAGGCTGACTGCATAGGTTCGTCATTAGTGACAAATAGCGCCAAGTATACTATTTTTTAACGAATATTCAACAAAAAGGGACAGCTATTAGCGATTCTATTTGTATTACTGCTATCAACAATCAAGTCAGCTACGAAATATGCCATATTGTTATAAATTTGTCCGAAATAAATGAAATGGAAGATTTTGTAATCGTAGTGAACCGCATTGAAGAGTTACAGCTGGTGCAGGACCGCCAGGAATTGGAGTTGATATTTGACAAAGCGAAGCGGACCATTGTTGGAGGCATGAACGTCATATTGATGAGAGAAAGCAGTAACGGCAAGCGGGAGAAATTTCAGACGTTGTCCAATGAACATGATTTTGAGGAATACAGGAAACAGGTTTTCCGGTTTCTTTAAATGGAATTATAAACTTAGCCACTTAACATTCACAACGATCTAAACGTCGTTCCATCGATAGAGGGAATACAAATATCTGGCGAAGCTTATAAATAAAAAAGACCGGGATAATGTCTCTGGTCTTTTTTTCTAAATACCATCCCGAAAACATTGCAAAAAAATTATGAAAATATTTTTTTCCAAAATGATCATTTTATGTTAAAACTTTACTAAGTTCGTATCCGTTAACCAATACCATTTATGTAATAGAACCTATACCTGGAAATAGTGATTGTTTGGCCCGATATTCCAATTCATTACAGTTAACTAAAATTCACATGAAAGATTATTCCATTAGCAATAGAGGCTGCCAAAGCTATGCTCTGTATTGCTATTAGCGATTCCTTTATCACGGTTTAATGATATTAAACAGGTCAATCCCTTATCATAACTATTCAGTTTGTTATGGTACGTGTATCTATTGCCGTTAACACTTAAAATAAACGTATGAAAAAACTGTTCCTGGCAGTGTGCGCACTGTCCCTATCTCTTTATGCCTGTAAGAAAGAAACAACGCCATCAAAATCTGTAACACCCGGTGATGGCAAAAAAGTAGCATTGAATATCCGGACGAATGATTTCCTGCAACAGGTGGAGCCTCTTCCCGGCGCTAACAACAGAACTGTCGGCACGGCGGAAGCCTTGCGCGACTCTGTATTGGCAACGAAAGTATCACACTTATACTATCTCCTGTTTGACCAGGCAGGCAACCGCCTTAAGGTAATGCATCAGGATGCAAATGTCACCGACAACTTCGGCAGCATTTATGATACTGCGGCACCCGGTTATTACTGGATGGTACTGCTCGCATCTCAGGCACCTCTTGATATTAATGCCGCAGATCAGCTGTCAGCCAGTGCATTTTCTGTACCGGTAGCTGCGTCTGGAGAAATGGAAAATATGCCTGATGTTTTCTACACAAAGGCAAGTGTATGGGTTCCCGACGACTATGGCTCCAAAGAGCTCATACTCAATGAAACCCTGGACCGGATAATTGGTAATCTTCAGGTCAATATCCTGGACATGCCGCAGCCGGGCAGTGGTGATACCAGTGTCTCAATCAAAATTACGCCTGAAGCATTCACATTCTTTCTTGATCCGGGTACGACTTACATAGGCCCTGATATTGTTAACGCAAAAGTTAACAGGATCAGTCTGAATATGTTCTCTGCATATGTCCTGAATACAGTGTCGCCATTCACCGTTACTATCGACTACGTTGATCCGGTTACGGGGCAATTGCAGACGAAAGTGATCAATAATGTACACTGTTATAAAAACCGCAGAACGATCCTGAGTGGCTATCTCTACGGTGGCAGTGCGCCTAACAGTGAGGGGATAAAGATTTTCCTGCTTGATAACTGGGATGGTAATGTTGACCAGATAGCATTCTAATGCCCTTTGCTAAGTGCAACCCAGAAACGATATTCTCTATGATCATATAGCATCATTCGCTTAACCCGATCTAAATTTCTTGTAACCTATAATCCCTTTTTTTCACCTCAAACACACACATCTATGAAAAAATTGCTATTGGCAGTCGCCGTACTGTCCATCTCTTTGTTTGCCTGTAAAAAAGATACAGCGCCAACCGACCCGAATCCCAGTCCGCCCGCAACCAGTACTGAAACATTCCCTGTGAGCTTCAGTGTTACCAGCTTTCTGCAGAAACAGGAACCACTGCCAGGCGGCAGAAAGACAGCCACAGGAAGTAACCTCAGGGACTCTGTGCTGGCTGGAAAAGTATCTAACCTGTACTACATGCTCTACAATGAGAATGGTCAGTTCGTTAAAGTGATATTCCAGAATACGACAGACAACCCTGACGACTTTGGTACACTTGTAGTAAACCTTCCGGCCAATCGTTACATTATCTCCTTGATTGCTTCCACTGGTCCCATACAGCTGTTGGACACCACCTCTTACTACAACCTGAGATTACGTCTCCCGGATGCTACTCTTCCTAACATGAATGTTTCAGCTCCGGACGTATTTATTGGCAGCAACAGCTTTACTGTAACAGGTTATGGTGCGGTACAGACAGTGTCTCTCTGGCCTTCACGTATTATGGGAAGACTGGAAGTGAACATCCTGGATGCGCCTGTAGCAAGTGGACCTGGTGACACCAGCGTAATGGTATATGCATCACCCGCATACCGTCAATATGCTCAATATGGTTATCTTGACGAGTTCATTCCTGATCCGGGTATCATCCTGCAAAGGAACGGGCGTACGAATTTCAGCTCACAGGTGCTGACACCTAACAGCGAGCTTACCGTTACGATTGCATACCCTGACAAAAACTCCGGGGAACGTAAAACCAAGGAAATGCGCTATGTGCCTTTCAACCGCGGCTACAGAACAGTGATGACCGGTAATGTATACAATCCATTAGGCGGTGGCACGGGTTTCGCTATTGCACTGGATACTACATGGTATGACTATGCCAATATACCTTTCTAATTTAGGTTAGACAGTCCATTAACACCCGGCGGGGAGCTTATGCTTCCTGCCGGTTTTATTAATTGTAATAACTACCAGTAAATGATCCGGGCTATCGTCTTTTAAATTTTTACTATATTGTGAATGGTAATAATATTTCCCACGCCATGGCACAAGAACGCAAAAGTCCTGAAACGCTACAGACCTATTCCTCCGCAGCTGCATACAATCATAGTTCTTTAGGGATATCCAGACCTGCCGTTCAGGCGTTACAGAAATTGGCAAATGGAAAACAGGGCCAAACAAATAGTTCTGCTGAACTTGCAGCGGTAACACCATTCCAGCTAAAAGCCAGACAGGATGATTCCCCCACTGGTCCGCGAGCTGCACAAAACAGGATGGGAGTTGAGGTAGTACAACGCTACGGTATAGAGGATTTTGACACCTATGAGGAAGCCAAAGAAGCGACTATATACAGCAAGGCATTATTGGACGAACAAAAGGACGATCCCATTAATGATCATTTCCAGAAGAAGTTTGATTCCGGACAGCAGACACAAATATATGAAGCCAATAAAGCATACTACGAGGTAGATGAGATTGTTTCAGACGCTGATGGTGAAACGGTATTAAAAAAGCAAAACACGAAACTGGTACCGCATATAGACCACCGCTTTCCGAAATCGAGGGGAGGGACCAACAGTTATTTGAATGCCGCTGTGCTACCGGCCGAGGGGAACATTAAAAAAAGTAATAAACTTGAGCTGACTGAAGAACCGACAACGCCTTTAGAGCCATACCGCTTACTTGCCGTATCATCTGCATTTGCTTCTTCTAAAGTGGGAACGTTCCGTGAATTCAGCCAGGAACAGCGGGCCGAGATTCTTTCACACAATAAATCGCACTACGATTCTACCTCTCCGGTAAGCGATGTGGATGGAAAAACAAAATTGGCCAAATACGATACGACACGCATCCCACACATTGACCACATTACCGCAAAAAGCGAAGGTGGAACCAATTATTATTTCAATGCCAGTGTATTGCCGGCCAGTACCAACATGCAAAAAAGTGGCAGAAAGGGCAGGCAATTCGATATCAATGCTGAAATAGGAGAAATGAGCTTAGCAAAATACTATGAAAAAAAGGCGGAGGGTACACTTCCCCCAGGCGGACTGATAGAAGATGACAAAAGTGATGGTGAAATTTCGGATTAAGCAGTTGCATTTACTACAGCAACGGAAGTATTTTAAACAACCACTCTTCTATCCCATTTAAACACAGTTACATCACATATTCCACAGAGAATCCGGGGATCTGCCGACCTTGTTGCATAAAAAATGCCATGAGAACACTGATCCTCTTCTTCCTGCTGTTGCCACTTATAACGCCAGCCCAGGCGCCAAAGAACCTGGTCTCTTTCGGACAAGCTGATAGTCTCTACTCTGATATCCTGAAAGAGAAAAGGGAACTCCTGATATACTGTCCTGGTGTTGACACCAATTACTTTGAACAGCCCTCCTTCCCTGTTCTGTATTTACTGGATGGCGATGCACATTTCGCGTCTCTTCAGACCGTCATACAGCTATTGAGCAATAACGGTAATACCGCACTGTCACAAATGATCATCGTAGCTATCTCCAATACTAACCGTACACGTGATCTTACTCCCAGTGCTGATCCGGAGCAACCCGGTTCCGGTGGAGCTGAACAGTTTACGGCCTTCCTGGAAAAAGAGCTCCTCCCCTACATTGATAGTAAGTATCCTACTGCTCCTTACAAGATCTTTTCCGGGCATTCCCTGGGAGGATTATTGGTAGTTAATACGCTTCTGCATCATCCCCGGCTGTTTAATGCATATATCGCCTCCGATCCGACCATATTCTGGAACAACAGCCGGATACTTCCAACTGTCGACAGCCTGCTGGAACACCAGGACTTTACAAACAAACGATTTTACCTGGCCGTAGCCCATACTATGAACCAATACCTTGACACTATTCAGGTCAGGAAAGACAATGCCATGGGTTCCATACATACAACTGCGATCCTGCAATTGGCGGATAAACTGAAAAAGCACATGGGCAACCATCTCAACTGGTCTTATAAGTACTATGACAATGACTATCACAATTCCGTTCCCTTCATCGCCTATTATGATGGCCTACGGTCTATTTTCCGTCAATACTGGTTCCCTACATACCTGTACCCGGATAACTCCAACGCTGACTCCCTGCGAACCCTGATCGTATCACACTATAAAGCGCTTAGTAAAGACATGGGATATCCCGTTCGTCCCAATGAGTGGGAGCTCAATCAGATGGGGTACCATCATCTCTCACAGAAGAATTACGCTAAATCGCTAATGTTCTTTCAGCTCAATATTGAATACTACCCCAGGAGTTATAACACCTACGACAGCATGGGCGATTACTACAGGGAAACAGGCGACACTGCAAAGGCTGTCAGTTACTGGAAGAGATCGCTCGCGCTTAAATTCGTATCGGGTATACAGGAAAAAGTCAATCGCATCGCTAGCGCTACTAGATAATTATCATATAATAAAACGAGGTAGTATTAAATAAAAAAACCTAAATTGGGGTAGACCCGTTATGCTAAATAATTGCCATAACTTGTATATGACCTGTAATATAAACCCACAAACTTCCTATAATCCATCAATTTCCAACAAGGGATAGCTGAAAACCTTCAGAAAAGAGTAGGCATTTTTTACCTCCTAAATGACCGTTTATGAAAAAGAAAAACAAGAAAAAACTGAACATCAGTAAGATGAAGATCGCAAGACTGAGTGAAACAGCAGAAAAGAAAATGCAGGCTGCGACCATTCCCCCTAACACATTCTGGTGTACTACAACAGGCTTGTAATACCACCAATATATCTCATTAGCCGATAAGCCAGCACTGATAATGCTGGCTTATTGATTTATACGAATACAAGGAAACAGTAATTAGTAGAAAAAATGCACTATGACTTAACCCGGAAGTACCAACGACCGCATATAACCGGGCCAACCCAACGCCCATTGTACATAACCAGGTGAATTATCACTGAGACCCTATAACATTCGGTTAACAAGCGCATCTTAGAATTTTTGCTTAATTTTCCGGCGCCAACTCTAAATTATGTCCTCAATTATCAAAGCAACCCGGGACGTTGCTTTAACCTATGTCGTACTTTTCATCATGCTTTTGCTGAGCGTTTCTGTTCATGCGCAGATAAAAGCCGATTTTACCCCTAGTAAGTCAAGCGATTGTGAAAGTCTGATCTCCAGATTTAATGATAACTCCACCGGTAGTCCTGTTTCCTGGCAGTGGAACTTTGGGAATGGCTATACTTCTACCCAGCAAAGCCCCAGTGCGTCTTATACTTCTCCTGGTACTTATACTGTAACGCTGACCGTCAAGGATGCTGCAGGCAATACCAGTACTGCCCAGAAGACTGTTACCGTATGGGAGAAGCCGAAACCGGATTTTACCGCCAGTCCTGCGAAAGGCTGTATACCCTTTGACGTTACTTTCACCGATAAATCGGATCCTGTAAACGGCACCATTACTACTTATAGCTGGGATTTTGGCGATGGCGCTGTTAGTTCCAGCAATCCGGCTGTACATACCTATAATAATGTTTCCTCGCCCACTGTTACCCTCACCGTCACTAATAGCAATGGTTGTACGGCGTCCAAACAGATCAGCAATATTGTGGATGCGGCAGCCTCGCTGGTCGCTGGTTTCAATGTATCGGACAAGTTCCTGTGTGCTGCCCCCGGAGCGCTGACGGTTACCAATACTTCCACAGGTCCGGGCAACCTTACTTATCAATGGGATTTTGGCGATGGCGGTACCGCCGCAGGCGTTAACCCTGGCGCGCATAGCTATGCTACGAAGGGTGTTTACAAGATAAAGCTCACGGTGACCAGCGATAAAGGCTGTACAGCTACTCAAACCTCGGGTGATATCAATGTGGGCAACCTCAGTGTCGATTTACAGGGGCCAGCCAGCGTCTGCGAGAATAGTGTCCCCGCCTTTTTGGCAATCGCCAATCCGCGGCCCAACAGCTTTACCTGGAGCGTTGATAAAGGGGAGATCTATGGCCTTGACAGCATTGCTGCCCTCTATCCGGCGGGTGCCGGTACTGTAAAAGTGACCATGATAGCAGATTATGGCGCGTGTAAGAAAACTGTGACAAAAGATGTTGTGGTAAGCGCTGCGCCGCATGCTGATTTTGAGATCGATCAGAAAGTTATCTGTGATGTACCCGCTACCTTGAAATTGACCGATAAATCAACAGGCGCCACCAAGTGGAACTGGGATTTTGGCTACGGACGCACATCTACCCTGCAAAATCCATCCATCACCTACAATGAACTGGGATATTTTGGTATAAATCTCACCGTCAGCAATGCAGCCGGCTGTAGCAGCGATGTACAATATTATGTGAATGTAACAAAAACGGAAGTCAATGCATATGCGGATGTTACTGAAGGTTGCGAAGGACTGACGCCAAATTTTAACAGTTATATCAGCGCTGGCGACACTATTGTGGCCTATGAATGGGATTTTGGCGATGGCAGTCCAAAGTCGACAGAAGCCACACCATCACATACGTATCCCAAGGAAGGTACATACCCGGTAAAGCTGACATATACAACAATCCATGGTTGTAAAGGAACGGTGAATCTGTATCCCGGCGGCGTTATCCAGGTACGTAAAAAACCTAAGATTGATTTCTCATCGCCTGAAGCACCCCAGATTTGTGGTAACAACTGGGTACATTTCAACAGTACCGCTGATGTAGGCAATTCCTGGGCATGGAGTTTCGGAGACAACACCTACTCTCCCGGACAGAATACAGTCCACAGTTACAGGGAACCCGGCACCTATACGGTGACACTGGTGGTTTCAAATTATGGATGTAGCGAGACACTCACCAAAACGGCATATATCACAGCAGTGAATCCTTTCCCTCGCTTCAGCATGCAGAATATTGACTGTGATCACCGGACGGAGATCGGCTTTGATGAACATTCGATTGGCACTATTACCAGCTGGAAATGGAACTGGGGAGATGGAAAGGAGAATACTTATGCTACACAAACAAGTCCTGTCAAACATAAATATGATAAAACAGGTCCTTACCTGGTGAAGCTGACCGTTACTGACGGCACCTGTACCAGTACAGACTCACTGAACATCAATGTGTATGCGCCCTCGCCCGTTACCATTACCGCAGATAAAACAACGCTGTGCACCAATGAAACACTCAAGCCCAGCGTAACGTCTATTGCCAGCGGTATGTATGCGAACTATGGCTGGTATTCTTCAGATGGCACTCCCGCTTATTGGAATTATTACGACTATCAGAGCGCTACATTTCCAAACCTGCAACCTGGCAGGGACACCATCCGTTTTGTAGCATATAACCTACAGGGATGTACAGATAGCAGCAATCAGGTCGTTGTGAACGTACATGGGCCGGTAGCTAAATTTCAATCTCCGGATGTACTGGAATGCCGTGGTACAGAGCTGACTTTCACCGATCAGACAGACGTTTCGAAAGGGAAGCCAATAAAGAGCTGGTCATGGGATTTCGGAGATAACACGCCGGCGAGATTATTTACTGCGCCTCCATTCAAATATACCTACAATAAGTCCGGTTACTTCACTCCCAGAATGACTGTTACAGATCAGGATGGTTGTACCAGTACCGCTGCCGGTGATTATCTGCAGGTGAACGGTCCCAATGCAGACTTTACGCCCAGCGCTACGCTGGTGCCGCCTGGCGGTGGTGTATGGTTTTATAACCAGACCTCTGAAACGGGTGGCTATGCTACTTACCAATGGGACTTCGGAGATAATACTTCCTCTGCCGAGTATGGCCCATATAAGATCTACCCCGAAAAAGGTGTATATAATATAAAGCTGCTGGTAAAAGACGATAACGGCTGTACAGACAGCACCAAAAGAACGATCAAGGTATCGAGCGTTGGCGCGGGCTTCACATACACTAGCGCGTTTGTAAATAATAGTGGCTGTCCACCGGTGATAGCTCGTTTTACTAATACATCCGCTAATTACAGAACTTCATATTGGGATTTTGGCGATGGCAGCTTTTCTACCCTCGCCAATCCTTCCCACACGTATACCTATGCCGGCAAGTATAAAGTGAAACTGAAAGTTGTGGGTGATGCGGACACAGAAGACGAATATGAGGAGGAAGTAGTGGTAAAAGGACCTTTTGCAGCTATCCTGACGTCTTCTGATGGTGGTTGTCTTACAAAAGAGATTGAGTTCAAGGTATCCTCAAACGCGGTTGTCAATTTTGCATGGGACTTTACAGATGGTAACGTACTGGAAACAACAGATTCTACTATCAAACATACCTTTAAGGAGCCTGGCATTTACAAACCCCGCCTCATCCTCTCAGACAAGGCGGGTTGTAAGGGTACTGCCTTCCTGCAGGATCCCATCGTCATAGATAAACTGGATGTACAACTGGCATCGGCTCCAACCTTTGTGTGTGATGAAGGCTGGATCTCCTTTACACCAACATTCAGCAGTTATTCCATTGACGAGCTGAAAAAAGAAGCGAAATACAAATGGACATATGAACCCGGACTGACAGCGGAGAATGATGCCACTGCCACTCCCCGTTTCTACCTGGATAAAGTCAAAGGATATGATTTCACCCTTACCACTACCACGGCTTACGGCTGTGTGCAAACAGTCAGTAAAACGGTGTATGCTTATCCTAAGCCAGTATCGGCTATCAGCGGGCCACCGCAAGCCTGTCAGGATGCGCCGGTAACTTTCAACGGAACAGTAAGCAAGGTAAATGACGTCAGCTGGAAATGGGATTTTGGCAATGGTACTACCGGCAATGTACAGCAACCTGCTGACCAGGCGTACAGCAAGACTGGGCCTGCGGAAGTGGTGCTCGCAGTTACCAGCACCGATGGCTGTAGTGATACGGTGCGTCACAACATTACGATACTGCCTAAACCGGTGATCAATGCTGTAGCGGGGGCTGAGTTTATATGCCTGGGTAACAGCACTACACTAAGCGCCGGCGGTGGTACAACTTATCAATGGTCGCCCACCCTGGGCCTGAGCAATCCGCAGGCACCTGATCCGGTGGCTGCTCCGGAGGTAAGCACTACCTACCAGGTGACCGTGACGAACGATAATAACTGTACCAATACTGATGAAGTAAGCATTCGCGTGGCACAACCATTCAGGATACAGGCTACACCAGATACGGTCCTGTGTCTCGGACATGTGCTGCCTTTATGGGCATCCGGTGCGGATCATTACGTATGGAAAGGAGAAGGCCTGGATGGCACTGACAGTCCTTATCCGCATGCCACTATCAAGAGAACAGGCGACTTTACCTATGAAGTAACCGGCTACGACGCTGACAACTGCTTTACACATGATACATCCCTGGTGGTAAGTGTACACCCATCACCTACCATTGATGCAGGTCCTGACCGCGTAGTAATGGCGGGTGAGCCGGTAACACTCCGGGGACAGGGCAGCTTCGATATCATAGACTGGAACTGGTCACCGGCCGAGTATCTGAATTGCCCTACCTGTCCGGCACCCGTAGCCATGCCGAATCTGTCAACCACTTATACAGTAGAAGCCACGAATGGTTACGGCTGCAAGGCTACTGATGAAGTGTTTGTCAAAATAACCTGCGACAAAGGTGCTGTGTTCATGCCTTCTGCCATTACGCCTAACAAGGATGGAAAGAATGACTGGTTCTATCCCAAAGGACGCGGTGTGAAAGAAGTGAAGTGGATGCGCATTTATGACAGATGGGGCAGCCTGGTGTTTGAAAGAACACATTTCCAGATCAATAATTCGGCATCAGGCTGGGATGGTACCTGGAAGAGCGAGGTAGCGCCTATTGGCACTTATGCATATGCTATGGAAACGGTGTGTGAGGATGGGACGACGTTTTTGTTCAGGGGCGTGGTGACGGTGGTGAGGTAGCGTTACATTTTACTCCTCATTCTCATCAACGACGGATATATTCTCAAATACACCTCCAGCGACATAGGATTCTTACCATACAACGCATCAAGCGATTCCGGCGCATGATAAATACTCCATTGTGCCCCGGCAGCTACCCTTGTCTTAAACAACCTGATGAGGTCATAATTGGCACCCAATGTAAGCGCATGAATATTGAATATGTCGTGAGATTCAAACACTGGTTCGAGTACCAGTTCTGCTCCCGACTTTTCGGTGAATTCATACCTTGTATATACCGCCAGCCGATTCTTCCACCAGGCGCCTTCCGCCATAAAAGCATTTTCTCCTCTATGTTCTTTTTGCTTATTCATTCCCCAGAGCACTGTTGCATTGATCCGGTTCTCATTACCCATGTCAATACTGTATATGGCTGATGCGGTAGTTTTATAAACATTCTCTTCAGGATGCAGCTCTTCAGGGCTTTTCAGATAACCGTGAGACACCTGTAAGGCCCAATTATCAGAGGGATTAAAAGAAAGTCTTCCGCTCCAGGAATCAAATTTTGGTTTATCAAAACCATACCGCTCTTCATTTGGTTCTCTGCCGGTGAAGGAAGAACCCTCCAGTTTAAATTTGTCAAACCGGACGCCCACTGTTACCACGCCAAAAGTGATATGGGTAGCATCAACCCAATGGTGTGAGATGGGTGAATTGGGATTATCCAGTGCTGAAGGCCGGTGCATAAATGTAACGGGGCCCAGGGCAGGTTCTCCTGGGTAAGCGACATAAATGAAGGCATCCAGCTTCTTTGAAAAGGCGTGGGAATAACTAACAGATAACTCATCAAAAAGATCATGCGGGTGCTGGCGGTCAATCAAAGGCTGTCCCTTGTAGCTTTCACCCGTTTGAAATAACAGCGGGTACCCTTTTCCTCCTTCAATCAGGGGATCGAGGGAAAGCATCGTACTGAAATGGAAAAGGCCATTCTGCCCTACTTTCCGCTGTCCCATCAGCATGAACCATGACGGGGCATCAAACTTTGAATCACCTCTTGTTCCCTTATCAGTGAAGTCCTGGTCGTTGTACCTGATAAAGATACTTCCATGCACCATGTACATCCATTTATTGGAGTGTATCATATAACCATACATAGGTGATGCATCAGGTAGCCACCCGGTACCTGAACCGTTCCTGTTCATGGGTAAGTTTAATGAAAAAGCATGGCTCATGGGAATGTCCATCTGCATATTCATACCGGCTCCATGTTGCATGTGCTGCATAGAGCTATCCATCTTCATCTGCGAACGGGGCTTTGTTGTATCTTGTTTCGCCGGCATGTGGTGTTCATGCTGTGAAAAGGCGGGTTGCCATAGATAACACATAACAAGCACGATGAATATCTTTTGCATACGACGATATTTATGGTCAATTTCCTGTTCAGGTCCTCAGTCCTCTGGTTCTTCCATGCAGTAGTCCCATAAATATTATACCATAACTGGTTTTCGCTCCTTTTTTTATTCATCAGGGCAACTTCGCCACCAGGCGTTCCGGCATCCATTTCAAAGCCGTATAAATGAGCTTCCATTTAAATCCGGGTACAATGACAAATCCGCTGCCGGCTTCCACTACTGCTTTTGCAATAAAGTCCGGTTCCAGCATCAGCGATTCCGGCAAGTCCAGTCCGGCGGTCATCTTACTCCGGATGTAACCGGCTACGATCACATTTACTGTGATCCTCCTACTGAACAAATACTGCCTCAAACCAGCCAGGTATTGGGTAAAGGCCGATTTGGTACTTCCATAGATAAAATTGCTTCTCCTTCCCCGTACCCCGGAAAGGGAAGACAGCCCTATAATTCTCTCCAGACGGGCGTTCTCCCTATCCATGGCAATAATGTTAAGAATGGATACGGCGCCTGCGTAATGGACCTGCATCATCCGGAGACTCCCCGGAAAGTCCAGTAAAGCCTCTTCGTTATTTTTGAGGTAACCAGCTGCATACACAACAATGTGTGGTTTCTCCGGCAGCTGTTCATAAAAACGTGCATGGCTGTCAAAATCCGTGGCATCAAAATAAAGTACGGTCACCAGTTCTTTCAGGGGCGGATGCTGGTCAACAAGTGTATAAAGCGCATCAGTACTCCTGGAGGCAGCCATTACCCGGAAACCTTTGGCTGTATACCTGAGAATGGCAGCCTTTGCCACATCCGAATTAGCGCCGAGCAGGAGAACAGTTTTTCTTTGCATAGTCATAAATATAGGAAGTCTTCACTGAATACTGCCAGCAGACAGCCAAATACTATCCCATAGACAAAGATATTATCAGATACAGCGATTATATTCATCATATTAAACACATGGATGATGTCATTTAAGATGCGGTAGTAGAACCATTACTAATTGGTTAACAGTTCATTAACCAATAGAGCAAAAACTATAAAATAACTTTGTTGCTGGAAGATTTAGAGAGCTTAATGCCAGGATCACTCCAGTCGTGTTTTTGATTACTACAGCCAAAATCCCCATATATAAATTCTTACCCGTTTTGACACTACAAAACGCAGTTCCACACGCTCTAAAACTATTAAGATGCAAACCAGACAATTTTACCTGTTGAGATCGAAGCAATATTTCGTGCTTGCTATTATACTGATGTTCTCGTCCTCCCTCTCTGCACAACTCCCCAAAGTGTTGAAAGATGCCAATGACGTGCTCAGAACAGGCACTGAAACGATGAGAAGTATCGGAGGATTTATAGACGCGACCAAGAGAACCACAGAACAATTCAATAAGAATGTAAAGGTAGTAAAGAGTAATACGCCACAGCCTTCAGTACCAGCAGACCAGACAACCAAACCGAAATTCAAAAAGGGAGATTTCACCAATATCAGATGGGAGCCTATTGCCTATTTCGATGGACAGATATTTCCGTCTATGGTAATAAGTATGGCCGACTACAAAGGCAATATCGATAACGCATTTATGAATTCTGTTAAGAGCAGTGCTTTAGGATTCAGATTTATCAGTAACAACTCCTATATCCCCTTAAAATGGGAAATTGAATGTACTGACAAAACATACTTCGATAAGGTAAGCGGAGACTTTATGTTTCAGCAGGCAGGTCAGGAAGTATATTTTATGCCTAACGTTCCATGGAATATGTCAACGCTTGCAAAGCAGGTTTCCAGCTCTCCTATTAACATCATCTTCAGGATATATGATGAAGATGGTAATAAAGCGGAAAAATCAGTCTCCTATTTTATGCGCAGTGTTAATGATTGCATTTATCGCTATCATGAACAAAAATTCGATTTTCTGTTTACCGCCTTTATACAGGAACAACATCCGGAGATAGACAAAATATTAAAGGACGCATTGAAGTCAAAACTGATAAACGCAATAAGTGGGTATCAGGGTGACGATGTAAATACCATTCTACAAGTGGCTGCTATCTGGAAAGTACTGCATGACAGAGGGTTTCAATATAGCAGCATCACTACTACTTCGACCAATAGCACCAGTAATTTAGTAAGTCAGGCAGTACGGACATTCGACAACTCCATGAAAACCAACCAGGCAAACTGTGTTGATGGAACGGTCGTATTTGCCTCCCTGCTAAGAGCTATCAATATATCCACTGTGATGGTACTGACCCATAATCATTGCTTCCTCGGATTTTATACCAGCAGAAAGAGAGACAAAATCCTTTACCTCGAAACAACAATGCTCTCCAACTCCGACATCATTGATAAGGCTACGCCAGCGAAAAAGAACCAGGCATATGTTGATCAATTTATGCAGGCAGTAAAATATGCATCCAATAAAGAATATCCTGAGTATAAAGCGGCAAACGATCTGGTGGAGATAGACGTTGATTACTACAGAAGTTTTGTAAGACCTCTCCCCTTCCAGTAGTCACCAATGGAGCGGGATATATGCTAACCGGTACATGGTAGATCCGGCATAAAAGTAATAAACAGTATTTTAAGCGGCACAGAGATCCTATTGATAGTGATAATGCGTGGCTGGTGCTCAGGCGGTCCGTTAACGGATCCTGATTATCCGGAGGCATCATTATCCGAAATGCCTTTTCACATAATTCGCAGTCAGTTCCTTTTGCGGATTGTTAAAAATATCATCGGTATTTCCAGCATCAAGCTTTCTGATCCATATAAAAAAAGCCGTCTTCATTTATCATGAAAACGGCTCTATAAATCGGGTGTATAATACTAGAAGTTAAACAGGCAGTTAGCACCGAAAACGTGCGGTTTGTATGAAGTAACGCCTCTCATATAAGAAGTTCTTATTTCGATGTTACGCTTCTTCTTATAACCTACACCGATACGCAGACCAATATTGGCAGCCGGGCCTGTGGAGCTTCTGGTATGTGAATCGATATACCCGAATCCGTTTACATCATACAGCGTTTCGAATACAGATCCTACATGATAAGCATAACCGGCACCGATAAAGAATCCCATCCTATCCTCACAACCAAGGCCAGAACCGGCGCCAATGTTAAAATTGAACATCAGGGGAACGTTAATCATGTAACCAAGGGTATTCTCCTCATAGTAATAACCATTGCTGTACGCGGAATTGTAGGATCCTGAGAAACCAACGTTCAGTGGAATACTGATAGACACTGAGGTATTCTCTGTTTCCGCAAAACTGAGGCGCGGGGAATACGTAAATGAAAAACTGCCTTTTGCATCGGTCATCTTCGCATCTTCTACGAAGATACCCACGCCAACGCCATGGATAAAACGCTGTGCTACTGACGCTTTTACGCTTGCCAGGCCTATGGCGGCTAACAAAAAAATTCTCTTCATGGTAAGGGTGTTGAATGAACAGTACTCAATTATAATGCGGCAAATATACGTTTCGACATTTAATTATGGAAGTCCGGGCTACACATTGGTTTGCGCATGCTAGAAGTTAAACAGACAGCTTAGTTCTAAAAGGCGGGGCTTATATGAAGTAAGACCCTGCGTGTATAAAGTTCTTATCTCTATGTTATGCCTCCTGTTTGCCCCCACGGCTATACGGACGCCCATGTTGGCGGTCACACCAGTGGCGCTTTTGAATCCACGATACCGATATCCCGGCCCACCAATCGGGGTTTCATACACGGAGCCAGCATGATAGGCATAACCTGCGCCGATGAAGTACCCCATTTTATCCTTACAGCCTCTGGCAGAGCCGGCGCCGATGTTGAAATTGAACATCAGGGGAACTTCGATGGTGTATGCAAGCGAACTCTTTTCGAGATTGCCTTCGCCCTCGTAGAAACCTTCATATTCGCCGGAAATACCAACAATCAACGGAATGCCGATAGACAGCGAGGTTCTGTTCGTTTCCGCAAAACTGAGCCGCGGAGAATAGGTCAATGTGAAACCACTTTTACTTTTCGTCTTGTCTTTACCAGCTTCTGCGAAAAGCCCAATGCCTGCGCCGTGAGTAAAACGCTGTGCTACTAATGATTGTACACCTGCCAGGCAGATGACGGCTAACAAAAATATTCTTTTCATGGTAATGGGTATAAAATGAAACAGTGTGAAATAGGTTGCGCCAA
This sequence comes from Chitinophaga filiformis, assembly GCF_900102545.1. Classification (GTDB taxonomy): domain Bacteria; phylum Bacteroidota; class Bacteroidia; order Chitinophagales; family Chitinophagaceae; genus Chitinophaga; species Chitinophaga filiformis. The sequence continues at coordinate 45,354 of NZ_FNBN01000007.1, forward strand.
AGATACATTCCTGATAAAGCCTAATTTAACTAACTTGGCAGTTTAACAAGACCTTAACATCAAGACAAGGATGTCTCCCGTTAATACAGAGCATCATTCATTAATCATTAAAACTTTAGAAACATCACATATGTCATACTGCAGCGCGATCGAGTACATGTCTGAAGAAAAAAAGGCTATACACAAAACTTACCACGACCAGCACTACGGTTTTCCTATACATGACGACAACGAGTTATTCTGTCGCCTGATACTGGAAATCAACCAGGCGGGCCTGAGCTGGGAAACCATCCTGAAAAAAGAGGCCGGTTTCAGGAAAGCATACAGCAATTTCAATATTAAAAAAGTAGCCGCTTATACGGAGGCGGACAGGGAAAGACTGATGGCAGATCCGGGCATTATCAGGAACCGCTTAAAGATCAATGCGGCAATAGAAAATGCCAAGACTATCCTGCAACTACAAAAAGAACATGGCTCTTTTGAGAAATGGATAGCGTTTCATCATCCGAAAACGAAAGAGGAATGGGTAAAGATCTTTAAGAAAACGTTCAAGTTCACTGGTGGAGAGATTGTGAATGAATTCCTGATGAGTATAGGCTGCCTGCCGGGTGCTCATGATACCAGTTGTAAGGTGTATAAAAAGATACAACAGGCAAAGCCATTGTGGTTGACAAAACAATAACGTATTAACTGATTCCCGGCTCATTAATCCGCCTTCGGGTAATGCAATGAGCCGGGAATAATGTCCTTAAAACGCAGGTTCTTTCTTCTCAAGGAAGACCAACTGCCCCACATGATAGCTGATGTGTGTAGCACGGCTAATCAGTACATTCAACTTGTTCCGGTGAGGTTCCTTCGCAAAGTCTTCTTCTGATACCTTCGTATGCCTGGATAACCAATCTTCCGGCTGCATTTTGCTGAAATGATCCGCCAGTATACTGTTCACTTTCTCCCAGTATTCCCTTAATTCCGCCATAGATGGATATTCATCAAAAGCCTTGTCCGGGCTGGTAAGGAAAAGCTTTTCCAGCTGAGGATACAGTTTTTCACTGATACCGAATAATGACAGCAGACCATCGCTTGATCCTGCGAGGTGGCCCAACAGGTATATGGCCCTGCTGCGACCGGGAGCTACTTCCTGCAGGTAAAAATCGTCCTCATATTTGTTGAAGAAGGCCGTCACCCGCTTAGTATTTGAATGCCAGGTCGTCAGGATCTGTGAAATGATCTGTTTAGTCTGTGCTGCAGCAATATTTTCTGTTTGCGTACTCATGATAAGTTGCTTTGAGTTGTGTACAAATGAAGATGATGGTGGTATTATAATGTAAATCCAGTGGCAAATATAGGACATTTATTGACTGAACTAAATATTTCGATAGATACGTTCCGGGTATAAAAAAAGGGGCTTAATGCCAGTCATGGTCGGAAGAAATTCCGACCTTTTTTTATGTTTTGAAAAACAGGCTGGGATCTCCTCCACACTGTACACCGATTAGAGCAATTGCCAGATCCCTCACTTCCATTGAAAACCGTCTTTAGCGGTTTTGTAACCTAAGTTATTTGCCTTTTTGTAGATCAATACCATCATTGCAACTATCAAGGTCATGTATAACATTACCTGTATGCCATTTTGGTTCAATGAAACAAGGTGACTTACATTGAGTTCTTGTTTTAAAAATCGAAAGAACACCTCTATATCCCATCGTCGTCTATATGCCTGAGCAATGTCTTTTGCGGATAGTTGAAAATCATTAGTTAAAAACCAAAAGATTTTGTCTTCATCTGTTTTGCTTTTTACAACAACAAGACGGAAATGGGTATCTACCAGCATTTCTTTGTAGTGTTCCTTCCCACGCTTGTTATTAATTAAAATGCCTGTGTATAATTGAACTTTACAATCTTTAAGCAAATTGGATTCGCCTAGATCTAAGTCCTGATTTTCAGTAATAAATGACTCTAGTTCAACAAACTTTCTATTTTCCTTAGCTCTGCAAATAAAGGCCACATCATCCGCAGTAAAGGATTTCATTGTTCTGGTTGATTGCAAACCCCTATCCAATACATAAATATTGTTGTGGTTAGTTTCTTTTTTCACATGTTCCAATACTACTTCCGGTAACGCAATATCTTCACTTGAATAAGCAGCAGAGGTAAAGACATTGGAATGACAAGGTAGAATACCATCAAAGGCAATACTATACTTAACCGCCTTTTTACCACTTTGGTTATCTATTCCTTCCATGAGCTTACCAACAGTTTCACTAATCATTGAACTGTCTACACGAATCAAGTTATATTTTTCTCTTTCTGTTGAGGAATATATTTCAGAAAACTGATCATAAATACATTCGTATATCTGCTTAAAATAGTCCGGATCTATTTTGGATAATCTATCTGAAATAGAGCTCCTACGCACTTTTTCATCTTCATCCAGGTTGAAAAGTATTTTGAACACAGCATCATTGAATGTGTCTTCCAATGTTCTCTGGCTAAGTTTTTCATTTTCCAAAATACCGTACATCAATAAGTAAAACATCTTCTTTCCATGAAGGACTTTTGCGTAATAATCGACTTTAGTTGTTACAGATAAATTCGCGATAAGAGCTTCGGGGATAAACCCCAACAGGATGTTTTATGTTGATTTTATGGTCTTTAAACATGGGCATATCTTATTGATTATCAAATATTAAGATAAGCAATTAAAATGATAAAAACAATATAATTATTTGATTTTCAATTAATTAAGGGGCAATATTAGTCCCTAAAATAAAAAAGTCGGAAGAAATAATCTTCCGACCATGACTGGGATGTGTATCCCCCTTTTTCTTTTATAGCAATTATTATGTATAAATAATTATGTTTGTACGCGCAGGCCCATTTAACAAAGATATCTATGAAAACATTAGAAGAAGTAAAATCACTTTTTGAACATAAAAGTTATGATGTCAGAAGTGATTTCATTAACGAGTATGACTTCAAAGATGATCATTTTGAATATTACCGGCAGTTTATAGTGGCAGCCACCAATATCAGAGATCATTTGTACCTGTCTGATCTGATGGATCTCGCAGGCATGCTGCGTATCTATGACAAAGAGCTAAGAGACCGGTATTACAGCTATCTGTTTACCAAACAACATTCTATCGTTAAACTGGCTGCGCTGGATTATTTTAAATATTGTTCCAAAGAACTGCTACCAGTTACTTACGAGCAGGATCTTGTTTCATTATTGCAGAGGCGCGCCTCAGACATCCTAAAGAATCAGACACAGTGTAACCTTGTGCTTATAAACACAAAGAAAAAAGAAGAATATCTCCTGCAATTACTCGAAATGCTTACACGTACAAATGATTGGAGAAGTATTTACAGAGTATTAATGAATCTGAAATATTGCGAATTTGATAGTAAGGATAAGTTGATTGTCTATGATCACATAACTGAATTAACTCGTAAAAAAGACTTTGGGAAAGGTGTAGAGGGATTGCTAAAGGAAATGGGGACTGAGATCCGAAACAATGAATTATGATAATACCTTGGAAGAATAGCATACTGTTTGCAACACTAATACTCTTTTCCTCTTTTAGTTCGCCGGGAAAAGATAAAAGATGCGATTCCTGTACGTACGAAGGGCGCATTACAAGAGTGAAATTCGATGAACGATATGGGAAATACGTCTCCATTAGATTCGCGCCCTGTGATATTGTTCCCTGGATCGAGAAAGCACATTGTGAAACAGTTGATAACTGTTTCTATTTAAAAGGCTGGATACATCAATTATCTAATCCTCAAGCCACGGATCTCAAAATATTAAAGGCTGTCAAAGACAAAGATGGCGGATATACAGTAACAGATACCTTAGGAAAGGTTGGCAATGATTGGCAGTTCTCATTCAAAGTGTGCAATAGAAAATATAATGACTTCCTTTTTATTGAACTCCACGATGGCATATATTTGAACTATGAAATGCGGGGTTTTAAAGCTTCTGGTGACAGTACAGCCAAATCTATCATGGGAATGGAGATGCCTGCAGAATGGTTGAAATTAAATAATACATACAAAAAATTGGAGACACATAATATTGTACAATAGTGTAGAACTAATGAGTGCCGTAATATTCATCTAAGAAGAACATACATGCCCTATGCATGTGTCTCCTATCTGAACTCAAAAACTGTATGCCGATCCGGCGAATTATTCACAGTGCTTCTGAATGCCAAAGTATCCTTCTTTAGGATCAATATATCCGCATACTCAAACACAGTATCTAAAGATATCAGGTGCAAAGTTGATATCTGTAATCTGCCATCACTACCAACTTTCCAGGCACGCAGAAAATTTAAACAATCTCTTTGGTCGTCTACCGAATTTGCATCGGCAAATGCGCCATCTGAGACAGGATAAGGGTGATTCCTGAATCTTATAAAGTAGCACTGGGCGCCATTGATATGTGTGACCACAGGAGGTTTACCGGTTTCCTCAACTGTTACTGTCATTACAACCCAGGTACCCATTAGTTTGCTTTCTGTTTCATTAAGTGGTAAAGTTGGTCTTTTCTCTTTGCTACAGTTGGTATACATCACCATTACCAGCAAAGCACTGATAAAAAAAGATCTGATTTTCATAAAAACAATGTTTAATGAAAAACAACTTTTTTAGCATCCGCACGTATGTTTAAGCTGGCAGTTATTATAGTTACGTAAGTTACTGCAAATAACTGATCTATAGCAATAGCCAGCCCGGCTTTGTAATACGTGAGACAGTGTCTCACATATTATTAAATGATTAAAGGGCATAGCGCCAACCAGGTACCATGCCCTCATTACCTCCATATTTTTTAAATCTATTTAAACTGTACCGAAGCCAGCATCATCTCGCCCTCATGCAGTTCCTGCGCTACATAATGCAAACTAAGCTCCCTGTCTGGCTTAATGCCCCTTCTCAACTTTCTCCAGATCAATATTTTGCTTCTTTTTAAACTCGTAGTTCATAAAGGAACCGTCGTCCGGTACGGTCATATGGAAGTCCTTCAGTTCTGCCACTTCTACTTTAAGATCATTGCCTGAGAAGCTCAGCATATGTCCGCCCTTTGAACGATCGTCTGACAGGAAATGGAAGTGATACCCCTCTATGCTGATACCGTTGATATAGGTCGGCAGCTTATACCCTACCAGTACGCCTTTTGTATTTTTTATATCGAAGAATTGCTGGGTATTCAGCAGGGTGGCCAGAGGAGCATAAGGTTGTTTCGGAGGAGGGAACGCCCTTGTTTTCAGCTGATTAAAGCTACCTGAGATCCTGATGGCGTACATGCCGTTCTTCTTTTTCAGATAGTTGTCGATCTGGTTAAAAGCAGCTGCCTGATCCTGGGTGCCATTGATCGTGAAGATAGTATCTGCCTTGAAAAACGTAACAAAGGCCAGGGAGGTCTTAAAACTGTCTGTTACCTGTATAGTTTTGCCGGTAGATTGTGTCTGGTAGCCTTTGCCATCGCAGATGGTCAGTTCTCCGTCCAGCTGGTCCGGGGCGCCCAGGCCGAAGTCCCCCTGTTCCTTTAGCTGACTCCAGGTATAATTGCCATCAAATACGCCTCCGATAAAAGCATCGGCAACACCGTATTGAAAAAGTATGTTATGCTTTGCGTGATTGCCAGCCTTTTTATGCCCGGGAAATTGCCTGGCTGTGATGGTATTCCCGTTTTCCTTATTGATCCGTTTCTGTGCCTGTAAGGAAGAGAATGTTCCCAACAGTATAAACATCAGTAATGATCCGGTCCTGCTGTAATTGAATGCTTGTGTCATGTCATTTATGATTGGATAATGGTAATTCAATAAAAAGTCGTCCCGCATGAACCGGGACGACCACTAAGCGGAAAGATCCCCCATCAGATCTTCTACTTAAACGTAGGCATTTAACATGACTATTTGTATGCAAATGTCTGTCAACTAATGCGATATTAAAATCCCCAAAAGTGGGGAACCTGATAGACAAACTCCAGATGACGGAACAAAGGTAATTAACCGGCTTTATCTAATGATAAAAAGTTAGCGCGGATTAGCTATATAGGATAAAAATTAAAGACAGATGTTACCTTAAACTTTTTATATCTTCGATATTCCTTCTAACCAGTATACCTCTCTGCAATTATACCCTGATTATTCACATCTGATATACGCGCCATGATTGACTGTACCGCGCGCGCAATCGACTATTCATGCAGGTCTTAACTTCAAAATACCCTTATTTATGAACAGGTTCATTTTCCCTCTTTTGGCAATAGTGCTTATTTCTGCAGCTGGTTGCCGCAAACAGGATAACGCATTACCCTGTATCTGTAAGTTGACAAATATCGATGATGGCGTGTCTGATTACAATGTCGCCTTTGAATATGATGCAAAGGGCCGGCTTGCCTACAGACGTGCTGCACATCAGAGCCGTTTAAGTCCGGATTACAAGTTCATATATGACGCGCATGGCCGCTTGTCGCAATTCATTACTAATGGAGGAACCTACAGTGTTGGTGATCGTTTCTGGGAGTGGCACTATCTGTATTATGATGCATACGGACGGATTGCGAAAGACACCTTCTATTATGAAGGCACAATAGGCGCTAATGGTCCTGTATTTGATCCGCAAATGCCTCCTGAATATTATACCTTAACTACGACCTATGAATATGATTCCCATAACAGGATGATACGCCGGACGGCAGGAGGATCTTCCATCACTTATGCGTACAATGCACAGGGTAATCTTGTAACAAATGTTTACGGAGATTCATTGCACTATGATAATAAAGTAAACTTCAATCGTACTGATCCAGTTCTGCAATTTATTAACCGCGACTATAGCGTAAATAATCCGATAGGCGCCAGTTCATATAATGCATATGGTCTTCCGCTGGAATATCCGTATAGTCATGGTGGTTCTACCATTATTATTGACTATATGGGCTTTTTCAATCCCGTATTTACTTACAGATGTAAATAACAAACCCATTATAATACCTGACAGGCATCGGCTACCGCCGATGCCTTTTTAATTCCTTCAGAGTCCGAAGGCGCCATCTAAACAGATACTATCAGGGACGTCCTTCCTTTTTGTCGCCTATAAAATTATTTTACCGCACAACAATGTTTAAAATCATTTAAAATACAGGGGTTGACCTTTCATCCTGATATTTTTAACTTCGCCATCCTGGATGCCCACGATTCATTCTAACGATAATATCAGGTAAAAAATATGGATACCCGCAGAGATTTTCTAAAAAAGGCAGCGCTATTGTCAGGAAGTGCTGCGCTGGCCAATGCGATGCCACCAGCAATACAGCGTGCACTAGCTATTAACCCGGAGCCGGGCAGTACCTTTTACGATGCTGAACATATTGTATTCCTCATGCAGGAAAACCGTTCCTTTGATCACCTGTTCGGCAGCCTGCAGGGTGTAAGGGGCTTTAACGATCCCCGGGCCATCCGGCTGAGCAACAGCAACAAAGTATGGCTGCAATCCAATAAGGAAGGTAAGACCTATGCACCCTTCCGGTTAAACGCCATGGATACGAAAGTGCCCTGGATGGGATCTACACCACATGGCTGGTCGGATCAGACAGATGCACGTAATGATGGCAAATACAACCGCTGGCTGGATGTGAAGAAGAACTCCAAATATGCAGATGTACCGCTGACCATGGGATATTGTGACCGCGCGGATTTTCCTTTTTATTACTCCCTGGCGGATGCTTTTACGGTCTGCGACCAGAACTTCTGCTCAAGCATTACCGGTACACATCCTAACCGTTATTACTGGATGACCGGTACTGTGCGCGAAAAGAATGAGCCGGCTGGCATAGCACATCTGTGGAATATTACCAACTATGCCAGGCCTGAACTGGCATGGAAAACATATCCGGAGCGCCTGGAAGAGAATGGCATTTCCTGGAAAGTATACCAGAATGAGGTGACTATAGGGTTTGGTCTGAACGGGGAAGAAAGTGACTGGCTGAGTAATTTCGGCTGTAACGTACTGGAATATTATAAGCAGTTCAACATAAGGCTGCATCCGGGTGGTATTGCCAATCTCGAGGTTAAAAAGGCTAATCTTATCAAAGAGATAGAACGCCTGGAAAAAGAGCCTGCATCAGGTACGGCCCCTCTCAGACTGGCTGCGGCAAAGAAAACGCTGGAGAAACTGGAAGAAGAAACGCGGCAGTATACGATAGCAGCCTATAATAATCTTCCGGAAGCGGAAAGGAAACTGAATGCCAAAGCTTTTACGGTGAACAATAATGATCCGCATTACCATGAGCTGACCAATATCAAATATAAGGAGGACGGTACGGACAGAGAACTGAAAGTGCCTAAGGGAGACATCCTTCACCAGTTCAGGGAAGATGTGAAGAATGGTACTCTGCCGACCGTATCCTGGCTGATGTCGCCTGCCAACTTCTCGGACCATCCCGGAGAGCCATGGTTTGGTCCCTGGTATGTGAATGAAGTAATGGAGATCCTGTTGCAGAATCCGGAGGTATGGAAGAAAACGATCTTTGTGCTTACCTATGATGAGAATGACGGTTTCTTTGACCATGTGGTGCCCTATGCTGTACCGAATCCTTATAAAGAGCATACCGGCAAAGTATCTTCCGGTATAGATCCCAGGATGGATTTCGTAACAAAAGAGCAGCAAACCAATCCTTCTGCCAATCCGGACAGGATCAGGGAAAGTTCTATCGGACTGGGGTACAGGGTTCCTATGATCATTGCTTCTCCATGGACGAGAGGCGGGTATGTTTGTTCAGAGTTGTTTGATCATACCTCTTCTTTACAATTCCTGGAGAATTTTATTGCGAAGAAGTTCAACAAACAGGTAAAGGAAGAGAATATCACGCAGTGGAGAAGAACGATCTGCGGAGATCTGACTTCGGCGTTCAGGCCATATAACGGAGAAAAGATTGAGCGTCCGCAGTTCCTGCAAAAACAGGCCTTCATTGAGAAGATCTATAGTACAAAGTTCAAACAGACACCTGATAATTTCAAGGCGCTGAGTGAATCAGAGATCGAGCAGATCAATAAAGATCATCTACGGTCGCCATACTTCCCTAAACAGGAAAAGGGTACACGTCAGGCGTGTGCTGCGCCTTATGAGCTCCTTGTAAATGGCCAGTTCGATAAGGAGAAGGACAGTTATAGCATCAGCTTTAATGCCGGTAATACTGCCTTTGGCGAACGTGCTGCCGGTGCTCCTTTTATGGTGTATGCGATGCAGCCTTACAAAGGAGAAGTGCTGCGTACATGGCAATATGCTGCGGCTCCGGGTGATACACTGGTTGATGAATGGACCCTGAATGATTTTGATAAGGGGCATTATCACCTGAGAGTATATGCGCCTAACGGCTTTTATCGGGAGTTTGCAGGTAACAGGAATAATCCGAAGCTGAAAATAGCAACGCTTTACGAGAAGGGCAAAAAGAATGCGGCGGAGCTGACTGGTAATATCATTGTCAGCATTACCAACTATGATACGCAGGCGCATACTGTTGAGATAAAGGATAACAGTTATAAGAACGGCGCAGTGAGGCGTACTGTAGCGCCACAGGAAACGGTGAATGTTGTGCTGAATTTAGCGAGAAGTTATCAGTGGTATGATTATACTGTCAGCGTGCCTGGAACGGATATGTTGGAAGGTTTTGCAGGGCATGTGGAGACGGGGAAGGTTAGTCAGACAGATCCGCTGATGGGAAATGTAGTGTAAATGCAGGAACTATAGGGATTGATGCCATTCTATGCTATGGTCTAAATGGTGAATATGCCCGGGCGGCGGTATATGACTATTCATGTGCTCTACATACTGTTGCTCATCATAGGCTAACTGTTGCTAAATGTTATTCTGAAAACCATTACGCTATAGCCAGGTTTTAGGGAATGAGCTGTTATATACATAACACGCACAGAATTTGAGTGTCCTGTATAGGACACTTATTTTTTGCATTTATGGAAAAGACGATGAAGGCTGCTGTTAAGAATGCAGCGGGCACATTTGACATAGCGAATGTGGATCTTCCGGAGTTACCTCATGACGATTGGGTACTTGCAAGGGTACGTGTAGCGGGTATTTGCGGCACCGACCTTCGCCACTGGAAGAAACATGATCCGAATCTTGAACACAAGGTCATGGGGCACGAGCTGGCGGGTGAAGTGGTGAAAGTTGGTAATGCAGTCAGCAATGTAAAAACCGGCGACCGGGTGGTGATAGAAACATTGCTGGGAGATGAGACCTGCGACTGGTGTAATGTGCAGCAGTATAATATCTGTCCGAACCTCTACCCGGTAAGAATGAAGACTGTATCACGGGCATTTGCTGAATATGTGATAGGTCCGGCTAAAAAGTTTTATAAGCTACCAGCGCATGTAAGCTTTGAGGAAGCTACCCTGCTGGACACCTTCTCTGTTTGCATACATGCCATACATTTAAGCGGCATTGGGCTAAATGATAAAATAGTGGTGATAGGCGCCGGTCCTATAGGGCTTGGACAATTACAGCTGGCGAAGATCAGCGGTGCAGATGTGATGGTAACTGATGTAGTAGACTCCTCTCTTGCCATTGCCAAAGAGCTGGGAGCTGATGTTGTGGTCAATACCAGCAAGGAAGATGCTCATGCGAAGTTGATGGAGTTTACCAACAACCAGGGCGCCGATATTACATTTGAGTGTGCCGGCGGCCCTTCAATGCCACAAACACTGCCCCAGGCTACTACCTTCACCCGCGTTGGCGGGAAGGTGATAGTAGTAGGCGGCTTCGAAACAGGAGAGCAGGCCATTCCTCTGAACTGGCAACATATGCAAAAGGCAGAGATACAGTTGGTACTCAGCGCCAGCTATGCTTTCCACCATATATATCCTGAGATGAAGATGTGTCTTGATCTGCTGGCAAAAGGGAAATTAAATGCCAGCAAGCTTGTTACACACCGCTTTAAAATTGATGATATCAATGAGGCTTTTGAAACGGCTCAGAACAAACAGCAGACCCATGCAGTTTTTGTGGCGCTTAGTCTCTGATGAGGTATTATAAAAAGAAAAACCCGGAGATAATAATCTCCGGGGAATATTTTATGCCATTTTAAAGATCTCTCGTCTCACGGTATACCCCTCATCAATCTTCCGGATGCTAAACTCACCAACATAACCAGATGGTTCTCCACGATAAATGAAATCAGCCCAGACATGGCTGTCGTTGATCCATTCCATTTCCGGCTTGATAGTCAGGTCTTTTAACCATGTTAAATCATTTAGCCATTCCTTTCCATCAAAAGATGAATCCTTAGGGATTTCATGAATCAGGTAATGGTCCTGCCAAACTACAAAAAGCGTATCTAACCAATCATCGTATGCACTACCAATCAATTCATTTGCTTCGTCTAATTTTCCGTTTTGTAAGAGTTGAAAATATTCAGTGATTAATGCTTCAGCCTCCTGTTTACCTGGTTCGTTGTTCCAAATTTTCATTTTTCTTGTTTGTAGATTATTTGTTAGGGGATATGTATCGAGTGTTCCGGGTCCTATTGATTATAAATATAGGGTCGTTGTTCACGGAACAAATATAATAATTAAAATAATATTTTTCATCCTGGCCGGGGGCTATCATTATGTTCCCGGGGTTGTCACCCCGCGCTACAAACACTG
>NZ_FNBN01000007.1:57246-411505 GCF_900102545.1 Chitinophaga filiformis
GACTCCTGACGGAGTCTATTGATGTTTTGTTTACGACGTTTTGTTTTCATTCAAGAGCTCTCAATGATCATTTAATGGGAGGCCTCTACGCTGAAATTCTTTCCAGTTGAGGTATTCGTCCCCTTTGCGATGTTCCTCCATGGTGATGCAGTTATCTACAGGGCATACCAGTTTGCATAAGTTACAGCCTACGCATTCTTCATCTTTAACAGTATAGGTGTTGTAAGGGTTACCGTATGAAAGATTTATTGCCTGATGTGACCCGTCTTCACAACTGATATAACATAATCCGCAGTGAATGCATTTGTCCTGGTTGATTTTAGCGATGATATGATAGTTGATATCCAGCTCTTCCCAGTTGGTGAGTGTTGTAATAGAGCGACCGATAAAGTCGTCAATGGTTTTAAAGCCCTTCTCGTCCATCCAGTTATTCAGGCCATCACAAAGATCTTCGACGATGCGGAAGCCATAGCGCATGGCGGCCGTACATACCTGTACAGTAGTGGCGCCCAGGAGCATGAACTCGGCAGCATCTTTCCAGGTGCTGATACCTCCGATACCGGATATCGGGACCTTAGCGGTGACAGGATCCTGGCTGATGGTGGTCAGCATCTTCAGGGCGATAGGCTTTACGGCAGGGCCGCAATAGCCGCCGAAAGTGGATTGTCCGCCGACATTGGGATTGGGCACGAAAGTATCGAGGTCTACACCGGTGACTGACTGGATGGTATTGATAAGCGACAGGGCATTAGTACCGGCATTGACGGCCGCGCGACCGGTAGGAACGACAGAGTGTACATTGGGTGTCAGCTTAGTGATAACGGGCGTAGTAGCAGCCTCCATTACCCATTCTACGACACGGGCGGCGATTTCGGGATCTTGTCCGACGGCAGCTCCCATACCACGTTCCGTCATGCCGTGCGGACAGCCGAAGTTTAGTTCAAGTCCGTGAGCACCGGTGTCTTCCACTTTTTTGATCAGTTCATGCCAGCTGTTACGGTTGTTGTCTGCCATGAGAGAAACGATCATGGCACGGTCAGGAAAGAGCCGGACGCATTCTGCTATTTCTTTCAGGTTGATATCCAGCGGACGATCGCTGATCAGTTCAATATTGTTGAAGCCCATCACGCGACTGCCGTTATAGTCTACAGAGGAATAACGGGAGGAAACGTTCTTTATCTGGCTGCCCAGGGTTTTCCATACAACTCCACCCCAGCCGGCTTCGAAAGCGCGCAGCACGTTCAGTTTCTTATCTGTAGGAGGAGCGCTCGCCAGCCAGAAAGGATTGGGCGATTTAATGCCGAGGAAATTTGCTGAGATGTCTGCCATGATTAAAGTATTTAAAGGCTGTAAGCAGCGTGAAATGTTGTTGTTGATTATTTACTAATCCGGGACCTTATGTAACCAAATCTTATTCATCAGATATCAATTATCTATAGCCGTGACTTATGAGTGTATTTATAAGTAATCGACCTTATTCATCGGGTAGCCCTTCATCCTTATCAGCTATCGTTTTTCTTCATTGTTTCCGTTCTGCAGATATTCCAATATTGCTTTAGCACCGTTCTTTCCTGCCTGCACTGCATCTACTACTTCTTTGCCGCCATTTACACAATCGCCGCCAGCAAAGATGCCGGCTATACTGGTAACGCCGTTGCTGGTAGTGGAGATCTTTCCATGATCGTTGTTGAGTTGGTGGCTGTGCACCAGCTGTTCAAAGGGCATTTGTCCGGCGGCCTTAATGACCATATCTACCGGTAAGATGATCTGTTCATCAGTGATTACTGGCTGACGACGGCCACCGGTAGCGTCTTCGAGTTTGACGATGTTGCAGACGAGTTGTGCGACTTTACCATCTTCGCCTAATATCTCAGTAGGTGCTGCCAGCCAGATAATCTTACAACCATCCAGTAATGCGATGTTCATCTCTGCTTCTGTGCAGGGCATTTCCTGTTGGGTTCTTCTATAAACAAGCGTCACTTCCTTTGCACCTAGTCGCTTCGCCTGTGTAGCGGCGTCGATGGCTGTCATACCCATACCGATCACTGCTACATGATCTCCTACGGGTACGGTAGGAAAACCACTGTTGCGGATATCATAAATAAAGCTGATCGCATCAACTACGCCGTCGAGTTGTTCGCCGGGAATGTATAACTGACGGGCAAGGCCTACACCAAAAGCGAGATACACAGCATCGTATTGCTGCTGCAGCTCATCGAGGGAGATGTCTTTACCGAATGCCGTGTTGTAACGGATATCAATTCCGCCGATAGAAGTGATGTAGTCCACTTCTTCCTGGCAGAATTGTGGGGTGACTTTATATGCAGCGATACCATAGGTCATGAGGCCTCCACCTTTGCTCTCCTTTTCATAGATGGTTACGTCAATGCCTTCTCTTGACAGGGCATGCGCACAACTAAGGCCGGCGGGGCCAGCACCGATTACGGCTACCTTTTTACCGATAGATGGTTTTCTTTCGAACAAAGGCCACTTCTCCCGGATCGCGCGTTCTGTGGCATAACGCTGCAAGCGCGCGATAGAGATTGGTTCTTCCTCCATGAGGTTGTATACGCAAGCGCCTTCACAGAGTTTTTCTACAGGGCAGACTTTTGCGCAGCCCCCACCCATGATGTTGGAAGAGAAAATAGTATACGCAGATCCTTTGAGATTGTCTGTAGTGATCTGCTTAATGAATTTAGGGACGTTGATACTGGTGGGGCAGCTCTTGGTACAGGGCGCGTCGTAACAGAAGAGGCAGCGGTTTGCTTCTACCAGTGCTGCATCGCGCGTTTCGAAAGGCGGATGAATGTCACTGAAGTGCTGCTGGTATTCTTCAGCAGATAATCGGTTATTACGTACTGCCATAATATTGATTTTATTGTTATCATCCGGAGCCGTTTTTTTTTCCGGTTGCAGCGTTTCCGGGTTGCCAGGGCCACGTTTTTCCGTTTCACGGTTGCCGGATTTTCCCGCGGATGCCGGTTCCCCGGATTTCCGGGTTTTCGCGTTTCCCCCGGGTTATCACCCGGGGCTACAAACACTGTGACTCCTAACGGAGTCAGAATGCAGCGAGCTAAAGATCTTCTGTTACTCACCCGGGGATTGCAGCAGCGAGTTAAGACCGTCGGCATTCAGCTAAATGTTATTGTTTACAGCTCTGTTAGTTTACCGTATGTTTCTGGTCGTCGGTCGCGGAAGAACTGCCATACGCTTCTCACTTCTTCGATCATGTCAAGATCGAAGGTGGCGATGAGTAGTTCGTCTTTATCTTCGGAGGCGCTGGCGAAGATTTGTCCGCGGGGATCAACGAAATAGGATGATCCGTAGAACTTACCGAGGTTCCAGGGTTTCTCTTCTCCTACCCTGTTGATGCAACCCATGAAATATCCATTCGCAGCGGCATGTGCTGGTTGTTCCAGTTTCCAGAGATACTGGGACAGACCGGCTACTGTTGCAGATGGATTATAAACGATCTCTGCTCCGTTCAGACCCAGTATCCTGGCGCCATCGGGAAAGTGGCGATCGTAGCAGATGTAAATACCAATCTTTGCATACCTTGTCTGGAAGACAGGATAACCCAGGTTGCCGGGTTTGAAGAAGAATTTCTCCCAGAAGCCGGAGGTATGCGGGATATGATTCTTCCGGTATTTCCCGAGGTAAGTACCATCAGCATCTATGACAGCTGCCGTGTTGTATAATATTCCTGCCTGTTCTTTTTCATAAACAGGTACGATGATGACCATGTTATACTTTTTTGCATAGGCGGCGATCCTGTCGGTAGTAGGTCCGGGCACCGTCTCGGCAGAGGCGTACCATCTGGTATCCTGACCAGGACAGAAATAAGGGGTATTGAAGATCTCCTGCAAACAGAGGATTTGTACGCCCTTCTCTCCTGCTTCTTCGATCAATGGGATGTGTTTCCGGAACATGGCCTCCTTGATCTCATCGATCGTTCCCTCTCCTTCTGTTTTGGGCAAGCTCATTTGAATAAGTCCTGATTTGATAATACGCGACATGAGGATCTATTTTAGGGTAATGAATTCTTCAGATCTTTCCGCTGACCTTATTACGTTTGATGAATTGTCCGTAGCCTTTAGGTACCAGGCATTCATTGTTATCAATTGCTACTTTTCCTCTTAACAGTACCGTCTTTACTTTACCCGTCAGTTCCCATCCCTCATAGGCGGAATAGTCTACATTCATGTGATGGCTAGCTGCGCTGATGGTATGTTTCTGTTCCGGATCAAGGATGATGATATCTGCATCACTGCCGATGGCGATAGTACCTTTGCGGGGGAACATGCCGAAGATCTTTGCGGGATTGGTACAGGCTACTTCAACATATTTGTTGAGGGTGATCCTGTTCTTTTTTACTCCTTCACTGAACAGCAGTTCCATGCGGTTCTCAATGGCGGGATGGCCGTTGGGGATCTTTGCGAAGTTGTCTTCTCCCATCATCTTTTGTTTCCACATAAAGGGGCAATGATCGGTAGCGACGATGTTGACAAGTCCCTGGTTGATACCGGCCCATAATGTTTCCTGGTCTTTCAATTCACGGAGGGGCGGGCTCATGACCCATTTCGCACTTTCGAAGCCTTTGTCGTATTTGGACGCATCGAGTGTGAGGTACTGGATACAGGTTTCGACATATACCTTCTGATTCCGGCGGGTAGCGTTACGTACTGCATTGAGCGCGCCTTCGCAGGTAAGGTGTACAATGTAAGCAGGGCAACCGGTATAATTTGCCAGATCGGTAAAACGGGCAGAGGCTTCCGCTTCCGTTACTTCCGGTTGGGAAAGGTAATGATACAGCGGAGATGTTTTTCCTTCGGCGAGATGTTTTGCAACGAGGTAGTCGATAACATCGCCGTTCGTGGCGTGTACCGTCACCATACCACCCTGCTGTTTTACTTCCTGCATCAAAGCTGTCATTTGTCGGTCGTCGATCATCAGCGCGCCTTTATAGGCCATGAATGTCTTAAAGGAAGTGATACCCTCCTGCTCTACCATAGTCTTTATTTCGGCTTTGGTGCCGGGGTTAAAGTCTGTCACGGCCATGTGGAAGCTGTAGTCGCCTACAGTGGTACCACGAGCCCTGCTATTCCATTCGTCCAGTGCTTCGCGCAGCGAGTGGCCTTGTTTCTGCAACACAAAATCAATCACCATGGTTGTGCCACCAAAGAGGGCGGCACGGGTGCCTGTTTCGTGTGTATCGCTGGAGAATGTGCCCATAAAGGGCATGTCGAGATGTACATGGGGATCGATCCCGCCGGGCATGACCAGCATACCGGTAGCATCGATGGTCTGTTCGGCATCAGCGATCAGGTCTTTACCGATAGCTGCGACCTGCTCCCCTTCCACCAATATATCCGCCAGGTAATCATCCGTAGCAGTAATGATCCTTCCGTTTTTAATCAGCAGTGACATAATTGACTTCTTTGTTTTTTCCGGTAGTGGTAATGATACTATAAGAACGCATGATGAGGTAGTAACTGATGCCGGAGACAAAGAAACCTACGAACCATGCGTAACTGTATAATTGATTAATCCAGCCGGGGACAGCATCCGGGGATATGAGTCTGATCGTTGTCAGGAACCCGGGGACGTTAGGGATGATCCCCAGTAACAGGGCTACCATCGCATACCGGTTGAAGCCATTGGTAAAACTGTAGGCTCCTTGCGGATCATATAATTCATCTACTATCAGCTGCTGCTTCCGTATCAGGTAGTAGTCGGCGATCATAATGCCACCTACGGGGCCCAATAAGCTCGAATAACCGACCAGCCAGGTGAAGATATACCCGGTAGGATCGGCGACCAATTTCCAGGGGAAAATGAGTATTCCGATGATTCCGGTGATATAACCGCCGGTACGGAAGCTGATCTTCTTAGGCGACAGGTTGGCGAAATCATTCGCAGGACTGATAATATTTGCCGCGATGTTAGTAGCCAGTGTAGAAATTGCTACAGCGATCATGGCAATGCTGACGAGGATCCTGTTATCGAATTTACCGGCCAGTACTACTGGATCCCAGATAGTAGTGCCGTATACGATAGTGGTGGCAGAGGTGACTACTACACCGATGAAAGAGAATAGGGTCATGGAGGGTGGTAGTCCTAATGCCTGTCCTTTGATCTGCGCTTTCTGGCTGACCGCATAGCGGGTAAAGTCAGGGATATTGAGTGATAGTGTAGCCCAGAAGCCTACCATACCTGTGAGGCCGGGAATGAAGAAGGCCCAGAAGGCGGCATTTGAAGTAAACTTTGAAGGTTGTTCCAGGATGGGGCCAAGACCGCCTTCGACGGCCGTTATTGCCCAAAACAGCAACGCCAGTACAGCGACTGGCAGGAAGATGGCTTTGAAGACAAGTAGCTTCCGGATGCTTTCTATGCCGAGATAAACAATGTACATGTTCAGCAGCCAGAATAACAGGAAGCAGATAGCGGGGCCAGTGGCGAGACCGAAAGAGGCAGGGAATATCTGTGGTAAGGTGGCAAGACCGGGGATCCATAATTGCAGCATCTGGTAGAGGGCAAATCCACCGATCCAGGTCTGGATACCGAACCATCCGCAGGCTACAATGGCACGCAGCATGGCGGGGATATTGGCGCCTTTGGTACCAAAGCTGGCGCGGGCGAATACCGGGAAGGGAATACCGTATTTGGCGCCGGCATGGCCGTTCAGGATCATGGGGATCAGGACGACGGTGTTGCCGGCAAAGATTGTCAGAATAGCCTGCCACCAGTTCATTCCTCCTTCTATCAGGGAGCTGGCCAGCATGTAGGTTGGGATACAGAGGCTCATGCTGATCCACAGGCTGGCGTAGTTCCAGGTGTTCCAGGTACGCCGGGATGGTGGTACAGGGGCGAGGTCCTCGCTGTAGAGCGTGGTGTGGGGGATGTTTTGGTTGATGTTCTGGTTGTGGGTGTCCATTATGATTGATGTTTGTCGAATGTTGTTTTGTTCGCCGTCCCCGTGGGATTCTCGTTCCCGGGGTTATCACCCGTCCCCGGGGTTATCACCCCGCGCTACAAACACCACGGCACCTACGGAGCCGATTGGCGTTTTGTTCCGTTTGCGTTTTGCTCCCCGGATTATCGCCGTCCCGGTGGATTCCCGTTCCCGGGGTTATCACCCGTTCCCGGGGTTATCACCCCGCGCTACAAACACCACGGCACCTACGGAGCCGATTGGCGTTTTGTTCCGTTTGCGTTTTGTTCCGTTTGCGTTTTGTTCCCCGGGGTTGTCACGGTCACGGATTATCATCATCACGAATCATCATCGTTCCCGGGTTATCACCCGTACCCGGGGGTGTCACCCCGCGCTACAAACAATACGGCACCTGACGGAGCCGATTGGTATTTTGTTCCCAGGTGTTGTGACTATTTCCGGTTCAGAGAACATATTCATCGGCAATTGAGAGGGCGTCGCTGATCATTGCAAGTCCTTCGTCAACCTGGTCCTTAGTAATACTTAAAGGTGGTGCAATAAATACATAGTTCCAGCGGACAAAAGCATACATTCCCAATTGTTTGAGACGGGCAGCTACCCTGGTCATCACCGCCATTTCTTCCGGCTTCGCGTTGAAGGGCACCATTGGCTCTTTTGTATTGCGGTTCTTTACGAGTTCTATACATCCCAGGAGGCCGGTGTTGCGGAAATCTCCGATGCAGGGATGATGCTGTTTCATGTTTTCTACTTCCTGTTCTATGTAAGCGCCCATTTTCGCGGCGTTCTCAATGAGGTGTTCGTCTTCGTAAATATTCAGCACTTCTACGGCCGCTGCGCAGGCCACAGGATGCGCGGAATAGGTCAATCCCAGCCAGAGCGTTTTATCGTCGAAATGAGCCGCTATTTTATCACTAACGATTAAAGCTCCCAGGGGGATGTACCCGGCAGTAATTCCTTTCGCGGTAGCGATCATATCGGGTACTACGCCGTGGAGGTCGCAGGCGAACCATTTTCCTGTTCTTCCGAAACCACTCATGACCTCATCTGCGATCAGGAGAATGCCGTATTTATCGCAGAGGGCCCTGACCTTCTGCAGGTAATCCGGCGGATATTTGATACAGCCGGAGGATCCGCTTTCACCTTCCATCAGGATGGCAGCGACGTTCTCAGGGCCTTCAAACTCGATGACTCTTTCTATGTGGCTGACGCATTCGCGGTGACAGGTAGTGATCTCTTTTCCCCAGGGGCAGCGGTAGCAGTAGGGATCTTCCACGTGTACGAAGTTCGGCGCCTGTTGCATGTCGTGGGGCAGTTTACGGGGATCGCCACCGGCAGTCATAGCCGCGTAGGAAGCGCCGTGGAAGGCACGGTAGCGGGCGATGATCTTATGCCGGCCGGTATAGAGCCTGGCCAGTTTGATGGCGTTCTCTATAGCGCTGGCACCGCAAACGGTGAACAAGGTCTTTTTGAGATTGCCGGGTGTGATCTCTGCGAGTTTATGTCCCAGTTTACCACGGGCTTCTGTTACACATCCGGGGGTGACGTAACTGACTTCCTGCATCTGTTTCATAACGGCGGCAGTGACGCGTGGATGGCCATGGCCGATGTTTACATTGATCAGTCCTGAGGAAAAGTCAAGGTAACGTTTGTCGTCATAGTCATAGAGATATACGCCTGCTGCGTATTTTACGGCAATAGGTGCAATACCCTTCTGTTTACTCCATGAGAATAAGGTATAGTCCAGGTTTTCCTGGATAATTTCCTGTGCATGGGATATAGTCCCTTTTTCTGACATACAAGTCAATTTGGGTGAACAATACTGCTAACTCATCCAGTTTACTCCCTCTTCGGGATTCCATTTGGTGGTACTCTTTTTTAGCTTTGTCCAGAACTCTATGGAGCTTTTGCCAGTGATATCGCCTACTCCGAATTTGCTTTCATTCCACCCTCCGAAAGAGAAGGGTTCACGGGGCACGGGCACTCCTACATTGACGCCGATCATTCCTGCGCTTGCCCTTTCGGCGATGTAACGCGCCATACCGCCGTTCTGTGTGAATACGGATGCTGCGTTGCCATAAGGATTAGCGTTTTCAATGACCAGTGCTTCATCCACGGTATTTGTGCGCATGATACTGATGACGGGTCCGAAGATCTCTTCTTTCGCCACTGCCATATCAGCGGTTACGTGGTCGATGACGGTAGGACCTACGTAGGTGCCATTTTCTTTACCGCTTACTTTTGCGCCACGGCCATCTACAAGAATTTTAGCGCCCTGGGCTTCGGCTTCGGTGATATATTTTTCTATTCTTTCTTTCGATTCTTTACTGATGACAGCGCCGAGGTTTTGTCCGGGGACGATCTTTTTTACTTCTTCGCAAACAAGATCTATGATATGATCTACCTGTCCGACGCCTATCATGGCCGATGCCGCCATACAACGTTGTCCGGCGCAACCGCTCATAGACGCGGCTACGTTCTGCGCGGTCATACCTGGCTTAGCGTCGGGTAATACTACGAGGTGGTTCTTTGCACCTCCCAGTGCCAGGCAGCGTTTCAGTGTCTGGGTAGCACGCTGGTAGACTATCTTCGCCACTTTGGTAGATCCTACAAATGATACGGCTTCTATGTCGGGATGATCGCAGATGGCGTTGACTACTTCGCTGTCGCCGTTGACGATGTTCAGCACTCCGTCAGGGAGTCCGGCTTCTTTGAGGAGTCGCGCGAGTATTCCTAAGCTAAGCGGCACCTTTTCCGACGGTTTTATGATCATACAATTGCCCAGGGCAATGGCGTTGGGGATGGTCCAGTTGGGTACCATTGCAGGGAAATTGAAGGGTACGATAGAGGCGACCACTCCCAGTGGTACATGGGCGGTGCGGCATTCTACGCCGGCGCTTACTTCCAGTACTTCTCCGGTGATCAGTTGCGGCAATGAAGTGGCGAATTCTGTCAGTTCAATACATTTTTCCACTTCGGCAATGGCTTCGCTCATTGTCTTGCCATTCTCTTCACTGACCAGTTCTGCGAGTTCCTGCAGGTGCTGTTCGAGCAGATATTTATATTTGAAGAAGACCTGTACTCTTTCTTTAATGGGCGTTTTACTCCATTTGGGAAATGCTGTTTTTGCGGCCTGTACTGCTTCGTCCAGATCTGCTGCTGTGGAGCAGGGCATTTCTGCTAACATACTGCCATCTGATGGAGATATGATGTGGAGTGTACGTTGTGATACAACATCTTTAAAGCTTCCATTGATGAAATTCCTGACCCGTTCGTATTTCATTGCCTTGGGGAGTTTGGGTTATGAATGCATTTTTTATACGATACCCTTAATTTACTGAAAAAAATGTACATTTAGTATGTACTTTCTGACATTTCTGCACATTTCACTTAACTCCTATATTCGAACTGGAAATGGCAAAGACTAAATCCACTGATAAGCTTCCCCTGGATGACCTTGATTTTTCTATCTTGACATACCTTCAACAGGATGGCAGGGTTTCTTTCACTATCATCGCTGAAAAGCTGAATGTTTCTATTGGGACGGTGCGGACTAGGTTTAACCGTCTTATTGAGGAAGGGACGATCAGTATTATCGGCAGGGTTGATCCTGAGAAAGTAGGGTTCCGGTCGTATGCGCATATTGCGGTGTATGTGAGGCCGGCGACGTTGAAGGAAGCTGTGGCGAAGCGGATTTCGGTGTTGCCGGAGGTGAGTTTTCTGGCGATGACGTCGGGGGCGTATGATCTGGAGGTGAATGTGATGTGCAGGGATAATGATCATCTGCTGGCGTTTGTTGATAAATTGTCGACGTTTGAGGGGGTGTATCAGACGAATACTACTATATATTTTAAGGTGTATAAGTATGCGCAGCCGGATTTGATGTTGTTGAAGTTTTGATTGAGTTTTGCGAATTGGTTTTTGCAGATTGAGTTTTGCAGATTGGTGCGGATTTTTGATTGACTGGGTTGGGGAATAGCGCGCGGTTTGAGTGTGGGACTGCGGGCTGTACCCTTTTCGAGCCCTTACTATTGGGCTTTATCAAGCGTAGGGGCTTGGGAATATGTATTAAACCCCTGTCAAGCGTGTGGACGCTCTCAAAGGCTAAGGCCCTCCGTCTCCACCTCAAACCGGCTTGTACTTGCGAGTGGTTGTGGGTGGTTGGCGTTCCGCGGTTCCTGCCATCAAAGCAGAGGTTGCACTCCTCTATAGACACAAGGGTACCTATACGGAGCTGATTGTAGCGAATAGTTCCGTCCTGTCTATTGTTCCTGTACCTGGAACTGATTATAGTGAATGATTCCTTCCTTTCTATTGTTCCTGCTTTTGTGGAGTTGGTGATACAACATTGGAGGGCGAGAAATTGATGCTGATGTTCATGGCTTCAACAACGTCGGCTATGTGGTTGGCAAGGGTGATCTGGGGTCTTGCATTACCGTTGCTGGCGAAGAGGAGGCCGATGATGTTGTTGTGGATGTCGATGATGACGGAGCCGGAGTCTCCTTTGTCAGAGAAATGCTCATCACGGTTTATCGGCTGAATGGCGATCTGGCCGGTGAAGGTGCGGTTGGCACCTTCTATGGGGAAGGTGGTGACGGGGTAATTGATGTCGACTATTCTGCCTTCTGTACGTCCGGACACCTCTCCTACTTTAAAGACTGTTTGTCCGGCGATGGCGGTGGCCTGACCGAGGATGACGTTTTGTTCGGGTCTGCCGTTCAGACAAAGTCCGTTGATTTCGTTGAGGTATTGCGCGTCTCCGTTAATGCGGGGGTAGTCAATTACTGCGATCGCTGCATCCACTTTGTTGTTGATGGTGGCTTTGATGATGGTACCGACAGCATTGACGTCGTCTTTTGGGTGGTATGGTAATGCTGAGAGATTTATATCGGGTACTGCGGGAGCCGGCTGGTATATTCTGTCGCCCACTTTTGCGTTGTTGGCCATCATTACATGCCAGTTGCTTAATATCACTGGTTTGCCTGTTTCGTTATCTGTTGCCAGGCATCCCAGTGTACCGTGGGCTATTTCGTTGCCGAAGTTTTCCGGATCCTGTACTACAATGCGATTTGTTATCTGAATACCGCCGCGGAGGGGGCGGTAAGTTTTTTCATCCATGCTGGCTTTAAAGTCGGGAATGATATTTACATCTGTAGGGATGCCATTGATCTCTGAGGGTAACACTTCGTGTGCAGGCAGCTGACTGTTGTCCTTTTTCTCTACGACGTATATCCGGATACAAAGTGTATCTGTGATATGTCCGTTTACTTCTTTTAAGCCAATGCTGACGTGATGTACACCGGGAATTTTGAGCAATAGGTCTTCTACCCCGCTTTTCAGCATGTCCTGAATCATTTCGTTTTCCCGTTGCAGTTGTTCTCTCGATTTCATACTTTATTGATTTTGTCTAATGATTTTGTCTAAAGATCGGTATTCGGTGATTGTGTTGCAAGTGTGTGTGATGAAAGTCTGTGAAACTGATGTTAAATTCCTGAATTATGAAGCTCCGCGTGTACATACCTGGTTATAAATACCGGATTATGAACGTGCCGCTCCGGGATACAAACCGGATTAATAAACCCGGGACTATATGCTTCCTGGCCGGTGATAAACCGGATCATACGAGCCGGAATTATGAACGCGTACTGATAGTAAGGTCCTGGAAAACACCTGACTCTCCCAGAAGAATCAGGTTATCTTCTATTTGAGGGTACCAGGCAGCGTTGCACATAGCAGTCTGTTTTCAGGAATTGTTCTCTTTTCAGAAATTATTCCTTCGCGTCATCACAACGCTCCTTCAAAGGTGTGGAGGGAGAAATCTTCATAGAAGTGTTTTTTGGGGTACTTAATTTCCGTTGAAAGGATGCTGCTTTTTCAAAAATATACTGTTCACTATGTTAGACTATTTGGGGCATTCTTCAGTATCCTCTCTATAGCAAACTACGACATTTTCTTCAGAAATCAAATCAGTCAAATTGGGATTAAGTGTCATTTATGCGTAAAACATAATTGGCATTTCGGAAATCTCCGATATATTTGCCTTGAAATTCTCTTATCCCTATTGGGTCAACATACATATAAACGTAAACAGAATGAGTAATCTGAGCTTATTTAAGCCTTTCAGCCTTAAGTCGCTGAATATAAAGAACAGGATTGTAATGGCTCCCATGACGAGGTCATTTTCACCAAACGGCGTTCCCGGAGACAACGTAGCCGCCTATTACCGCCGTCGTGCGGAGGGTGAGGTTGGATTGATCCTGTCTGAGGGTACGGTGATCAATCGTCCTGCATCTTCTAATGATCCTAATATACCCCGTTTTCATGGGGAGAGTGCCCTGCATGGCTGGCAACAGGTCATCAATGGGGTACATGCTGCTGGCGGTAGCATGGGACCACAGATATGGCATCAGGGAGTAATGGACAATCACCATTCCGGCTGGCTGCCGCTTACACCTTTTGAGGGTCCTTCGGGTATTAACAGACCGGATAATACAAATGGTATTGCGATGTCGGAAAAGAATATTGCTGATACCATTAAAGCTTTCGGTGATGCTGCTGCAGATGCTAAAAGCCTGGGATATGACTGTGTTGAGATACATGGTGCGCATAACTACCTGATCGATCAGTTCTTCTCTGCAAATACAAATCTGCGTACAGACAGTTATGGTGGTCAGACATTGGCGGCGCGGACGAAATTTGCTGTAGAGGTAATTAAAGAAGTGCGGAGGCGTGTGGGGGATGATTTTGCTATCATCATCCGTTTATCGCAGTGGAAGCCTTATGCTTACGACAGCAAAATGGCTGCTACTCAGGCAGAATTGGAATCCTGGCTGCAGCCTATGGCTGATGCGGGTGTGGATATTTTCCATTGTTCACAGCGCCGTTTCTGGGAGCCGGAGTTTGAAGGTTCTGATCTGAATTTTGCCGGATGGGCGAAGAAGCTTACCGGTAAAGCAACTATTACTGTTGGTTCTGTTGGGTTGAGCGGAGAGTTCCTTGCGGCGTTTAAAGGTGAGAGTTCATCGCCAAGTTCATTGGATGAACTGATACGCAGATTTGACAGAGGGGATTTTGACCTGGTGGCCGTTGGAAGGCCTATTCTTGCGGATCCGAACTGGGTGAAGAAGATTAAGGAAGGAAGAACAGAGGAACTGAAAGGATTTTCGAAAGAAGCATTAATGGAACTATTGTAGTTGTAGTTGTTAGTATAAAAAAGGCGCCCTGGTGGATACCGGGGCGCTGTTTCTGTCATGAATAATTAAACCAATACCCCAAATTATGTTGGCATAGTTTGGTTACCCTCAAACTACGATTCTCTGACTTTCCATTGCTGGAGTCAATTTCTTTATAACATTAGGTGCAGATATAAATTCCGGCAGCTCCCGCAACTTATGGAGACGATTAATTACGGGGCCGACCGGCATATCACGGACAGAAAAAGAAGCTATACACGCAGCGAAGTTTGTCTCTCCCAGGAGGTGTAACAGCAATAGGTTTGCTGTATTATAGAGCTCCTCTGACTGCATTGTTTTCTTGGATGCCTTTATATACAAACAGAGATCCAATAAGCCGCAACGTTTATTATTCCGCCGTGCCGTAAAGTAAATATTGTCGGGATGTAATAACACACCCTGGTAGGAAAATCCCTCGGGCACCTGCGTCTGAGATATAAAATTGATAAAGTTCCAGTTATCTGTTAAAGGCGCATGGTGCGTAAGTAGCATCACATCCTCCAGCAAATCTGCATTTCCTTTTGCCGTTATTGTCAATTGAGGGCGGCGGCCCCGTGTAAAGTTTAATGAAAACCCCAGTTCTTCAGAGTATTTTTGTAACTCGGTGATTAACTCGTCTAACAATCTTTCCTTTTCACTTTCTTTTGCTTTGTGTAAATTCAGGTAGACCTCCTCGTTAGACATAAACCACTCCCAAAATGATTTTGCTGCTTTTATTTTAGACATTTTATTTAACTTTTTTGTGATCAACATTTACTTCTTTACGCCGGCGAATTCAGTTGTATTTACAGTTTCAAAATTAGATAAGGCGTTGATAAGAGAGATAAAAAAACGCGTCGTAATATCCACAGAAAAAGAAGAGTTGTTCATATTACATGGGTCATTTTTGGTCTTGTGAGATGATTACGTGGACCATTTTTGGCCCGCGTAACCATGCTTTTGCCATGCTATTTTTGTGTCCTCTATGGTTTTTGCCCGATAAATAGGCATTTGCTGCCGGCCGTTGGAATTCGTGTTATGAAAGCTCCAACATCTTCAGGGGACATTTTTATGAAATAAAAAAGACCCGGCAAAATACCAGGTCTTCTTAGTTTTTAAACTAAAAGATAAACTTAAAATCACTATCTCTTATCCCGTGATTCCGGATGAAATGCAATTAGATTAAACATTGCACGCATGCGGCTTCTTACCTGCGGACCGTATGTTTCTTCGAGTTCTTCGGCGTTCTTGTTTGTAGTGGCAAACGTGACCATTCTGTAATTAATCATCAAATCGTACCGGGACAGTAATATTTCTCTCATGACATTGAAATTATTTCCCCAGTAATTAACCGTTGATTCCATCCCAAGATCATCAAAGCAATAAGCACGTGGAGTCGAAGTACGAGGTTCGAAGGACCTACTGCTATATTTCTGTAGAATGTCAAATCCGAAATTACCATATTCAAAGCAGATGTCACGGCAAGACCTGATGATCGGTTTGTAAGCAGGTAAAGCGAGCAACCTCAAAATTCTGATCAGGGACGTTTTACCGCAGCCAATAGGGCCTGTGAGTAAAAGTCCTTTGTTCAGATCTATTCTTTCTGCTGCAGCGACATCTTCATCACGCAGGAAATATGTCAATAGTTTAGTGATGACCGGTCTGTCGATATCGTCAATCTCAAACTTGCTGCCATAATATTCCTTTCCTTTTGCGGCAACACGTTTGATCATATCGTAATAGTCATAATGGCTGACCGTAATCTTTGATTGTTGAGACTGAGGATTGTTCAGTTCTGGTGTTTGCTGATTTCGCATTTATAACGGGTTTTATAGAGGGAGTATTTTCGATCCATTTGTTAGCGGCTGCTTTCCAATCGAGAATTGGATTACCGCCCAGCAACCAGCCTGTGGCCTGATTGTGGTAGAAGAACTTGATTGCCTCGGTGCGGAGTTGTCCGATGGCAAGAAAGAATGCTATTACTTCTTCTATTTTTGGAACAGTCATTTTCGGGTATGCCTCTCCTGTTTGACTCCCTGTTTTATTATTATTATTTAATTGTTTATTTATATACCGGCCCAAACTTGGGTCGCTATGGGGGGCAGAATTGCCATCTATATGTGGACTGATTTCGGTATAGGTAGAGGAACAATTTTGGTCTGAGTGTGTCCCATTTCTGGCCAGGGGTAACATGGTAATGGCGCTTGGGATAAAGGGGGCTTTGGAAGGCTTGTAGATAATGTAATTAAAATCGTGTAATTCTCTGAGGCACTTGACGTAGGTAGATTTAGAGCCGATCCTGCACCATCGCAAGACTTCTTCTTTTTTGACCTGGATAGGATTTTCAAATCGTCGTTCGTTCCAGATCCTGAATAATGCAAGGTAGAGACTGATGTGGTTCGCGTGCAATCGCGAGTCTGCATCTATCGCGAGATAAAAATCATTCTGATGGCGGATAAAATTGACTGAGTTTTTCATTTGTATTTACCGGTTTTGGTGAACGATTAGTTACTTGTCTGCTGGAGGATTGTAGACGTAGTCGTAGTCGTAGGACCGGTAGTCGTAGTGCTAGAAGTAGCGATAGATTTTTCATGGTTTTTAAGTTTTGATGTTTAGTGTATTCGTGGTTGATAACGATGCGAATTTAAGTGTTTAGGTGATTCGGAGATGATTGTTTTGAGATTTTTTTTGGTGTTGAGGGTGGTATGCATTAAGTTATTTATTAAATTAAATAAAATGATGAATATGTTTATTGGTGTTGCATTATCTACCCCTCATTGCTACATTACAAAACATTAGTTGCAAGAAGGACAAAGAGTCTGAAAAAATTTTGACTTAGCGGATAAACCTCTCGCAACAGTCCTAAAGACGATTTTCATCTTACACTCATTCTGAGAACTATCTAACTTCTAAATATTTTTTTGGCATTTAAAACCATCATCGTAATATTGCGATATGGGAGCCAGTAAAACAGACCTTTTCACTCAACAGCAGAATGAACTCGCCAGTATGGCGAAAGCGCTTGCGCATCCTGCACGTATTGCCATTCTGCAATACCTGGTGAAAACAAATGCCTGCGTATGCGGGGACCTCGTGGAAGAATTAGGACTTGCCCAGGCGACCACTTCCCAGCATCTGAAAGAATTAAAGAACGCAGGGATCATCCAGGGAACTATTGAAGGCGCTAGTGTATGCTATTGCATTAATCCGGCGGTTTGGAAACAGTACAAGCAACTGTTCAACAGCTTTTTCGGAGAGGTGAGCCTGGAGAATAAGTGTTGTTGATTTTTTTTGCCTCTATTCATCGTAATATTACAATAATACTTTAAACTACACGCTTATGTCAAACGATCAGCAAATCAAAGACATGGTGAAGCAGAAGTACAGTGAGATCGCTTTACAGGATAAAGCCGACAACCAGGCGTCCTGCTGCGGTTCCAGTTGTTGCTCCACAGAAGTATATAACATCATGAGTGATGATTACAGTACACTGGAAGGTTATAATGCAGATGCGGACCTTGGTCTGGGATGCGGTCTGCCAACCCAGTTTGCGCAGATCAAAAAGGGCGATACTGTAATAGACCTTGGCAGCGGTGCAGGAAATGACTGTTTTATAGCCAGACATGAAACAGGTGAAACAGGAAAGGTAATCGGAATAGATTTTACACCGGCAATGATAGAAAGGGCGCGTGCTAATGCAGAAGTACGCGGGTTTAATAATGTCGAGTTCAGACAGGGAGATATTGAAAGCATGCCTGTTACGGCAAATGTGGCCGACGTAGTGGTAAGTAACTGTGTGTTGAATCTTGTGCCTAATAAGGATGCCGTGATAAAAGAGATTTACCGGGTATTAAAACCAGGTGGTCACTTCAGTATTTCCGATATTGTACTGGAAGGGGACTTGCCGCCGGCAATACAGGAGGCGGCGGAGATGTATGCAGGCTGTGTATCGGGCGCTATACAGAAACAGGTGTACCTGGACCTGATACATGACAATGGTTTTACTGCTGTTACTGTACAGAAAGAGAAAGCTATTATTATACCGGAGGATATCCTGTCACAATATCTATCCGCAGATGAAATAAAAGACTTTAAAAACAGTCAGACTGGTATATACAGCGTAACTGTATATGCGGAGAAACCAACGGCTAACAGCTGTTGCGGGCCTGATTGCTGTACAAAATAACATCGCGTATGCAGATCATTTCCATGCAAGCTGCTCACTGGGAGCAGGTAAAAACTATCTATGAAAGCGGCATTGCCACTGGTAATGCTACCTTCCAGACAAGCGCCCCTTCCTGGGAAGAATGGGACAAGGCGCATATACAACACTGCCGGCTGGTGGCTGTTGAAAATGATACTGTTCTTGGATGGGCTGCCCTTACACCTGTATCCGGCCGCTGTGTATATGCCGGCGTCGCTGAAGTAAGTGTATATGTAGCCGAAGCCGCAAGAGGGAAAGGAACAGGCAGTAAACTGATGCAGGCATTGATCAGTGAAAGTGAAGGTAATGGGTTCTGGACCTTACAGGCAGGAATTTTTCCTGAGAATACGGCGAGTATCAGGCTGCATGAGCAGCATGGATTCAGGCAGGTAGGCTATCGTGAGAAGATAGGTCAGATGAACGGCATCTGGCGGAATACGGTGCTGATGGAAAGAAGAAGTAATGTTGTAGGAGTTTGAATAAACAAATAAATATGTCCGCTAATAACTGTACACCTGCACACAACAGAAAACAATTAAGTTTCCTGGACAGGTACCTAACGCTATGGATCTTCATAGCAATGGCTATTGGAGTAGCCACAGGATATTTCCTGCCTGCTTTTCCTTCCTACATTAATCAGATGTCCAGTGGAACCACCAATATTCCGCTTGCCACAGGACTGATACTGATGATGTACCCTCCGCTTGCTAAAGTGCACTATGAGCAAATGGGACAGGTATTCCGGCATACAAAAATCCTGGGAGCCTCCCTCCTGCTGAACTGGATAATCGGCCCAATACTAATGTTCTTATTGGCTATTCTTTTTCTGAACGGGTATCCCGAATATATGACGGGATTGATCCTGATCGGCCTTGCCCGTTGTATTGCGATGGTTATTGTATGGAATGAACTTGCGGAAGGCAGCCGTGAATATGCTGCAGGCCTGGTAGCGCTTAACAGCATCTTCCAGGTAGCGCTTTACAGTGTATATGCGTATGTGTTTATCACCGTATTACCGCCTTTATTCGGATTGAAAGGACTGAATATTGATATCAGTATCGGCGATATTGCCCGCAGTGTAATGATCTATCTGGGAGTACCATTTGCAGCCGGTATTATCAGCAGATATAGCCTGATAAAGATCAAAGGGAAAGAGTGGTATACGCAGAAATTCATTCCTCTCATCTCTCCTGTTACGCTCATCGCATTATTGTTTACCATTGTTGTTATGTTCAGTCTCAAGGGTGACCTGATTGTACGCATTCCGCTGGATGTAGTGCGTATTGCTATTCCACTGATCATCTATTTTTCCATTATGTTCCTGCTGAGCTTTTTTATTGGCAAGACATTGGGAGCAGATTATTCGAGAAATACTGCTATTGCCTTTACTGCTACCGGCAACAATTTCGAACTGGCTATTGCGGTGGCGATCGGCGTATTTGGTATCAATTCCGGGCAGGCATTTGCAGGCGTAATAGGACCACTGGTAGAAGTACCTGCTCTTATCGCCCTTGTAAATCTTGCATTCTGGCTGCGCAAAAAATGGTATAGCGCGGAAGTTCAAAACATAGTTGTTTAATCATTCAAATACAATCTTCATGAAAAAAATACTCGTGCTCTGTACCGGCAATAGCTGCCGCAGCCAACTGGCAGAAGGATATTTAAAACACTTTGCGGGAGACAAAGCCATAGTTTACAGTGCAGGTGTTGAAACACATGGCGTAAATCCTAAAGCAGTGGCTATTATGGCGGAAGACGGCATTGATATTTCCGGTCATACTTCCAACAATGTTAACGAGTATAGAGATATCGATTTCGACTATGTAATTACCGTGTGTGATAATGCGAAAGAACGCTGCCCTGTTTTCCCATCATCCGCAGTAAAGTTTCATGAGAACTTTCCGGACCCGGCGAAGGCAACAGGAACTCCGGATCAGATCATGGAATCATTCCGTAACGTCCGTGAACAGATTAAAGCGTACTCCAGACAATTTGTTGAGAATAATCTTTAGGCATTATCCGCCCTCTTCCACATTGATCGGGAACCGGACATGACGCTAAAAAGATAGTAAATGAAGTGGTGCTCTTTAACGGGGCGCCACTTCTTCATTTATACCGGGGCGGGAGCAATAAATGACTTTATAATCAAAGAATAGAAAACCGTATATTAGGTACGCTACCGACGAGCGTATATTATGTTATTCATCTGTAGCAAAACTATCCGGACATACTATTTATTTCATCAATAAATATCAATGATGTATTACCGCTACGTGCTTGCTATTTGCCTTCTTTTGCTATATAAAGTTTCTTCCGGACAGGATAAATGGAAGATCAATGCTGAAAAGATTGATGCGTCCAATTATTATGGCATCACTGCTGCCAATGGGATGATTGGCATTGTATCTTCACCTGAACCTTTCAAGGTGAAGGATGTGGTACTTGCAGGCGCTTATGACCTTTATGGCCGTGGCAGGGTCAGTAACTTCCTGAAGAGCTTCAACCTGCTGAATATGTATCTTGAAGTGGATGGCAAAAGAGTGGATGCGACATCGGCAAGCAACTTTCGGCAGTCGCTCGATATGCAGCACGGAGGCTTCAGCACATCATTTGATTATACAGATAAAGCTGCTGTCACAACAACCTACTACGCCTTACGCCATCTGCCTTTTACCGTGCTGATGGATGTGGAGATAAGGGCTAAAAAAGATATCACTATTACCGGCGCGAGTGTGATGGAAGCACCGGACGCGCTTCGTGACGTTCAAAATTACTACAATGAAATAGACAGACCACATGTAACGATATCCCTGCTTACTTCTTCAGCAAAAAGTCCTACCGGTAAATTGCTCATGTGTGCTTCCAATACTTTTTTATTTGCGGAGCCGCATGGTAAGGAACCTAAGGTCATTCATGAGATGTGGGACAACAACATGCATCTGATGAAATTTACACGCACCATTAAGGCGGGTGAAACGTATCGTTATTCCATTGCCGGTTCTTCCATTACATCTGCGCAGCATGATGATCCCCTGAATGAAGCTGAACGCATGACACTCTATGCCAAGCTGGAAGGTCGGGAAAGGTTGATCAGCTTTCACAACAAGGCCTGGGATGATTTATGGAAGAGCGATATTGTTATTGATGGTGATGCGCAGGTGCAACAGGATGTACATAGCATGCTATATCATTTGTATGCATTCAGCAGAGAGGGTACGGGATATTCTTTATCGCCCATGGGATTGTCTGGCCTCGGTTACAATGGTCACGTTTTCTGGGATGCCGATCTGTGGATGTACCCGGCCTTGCTAATGCTTCATCCGGAGCTGGCAAAGAATATGGTGGAGTATCGTTATAAAAGGCTTGATGCTGCTAAGCGTAATGCATTTTCGCATGGCTTTAAAGGCGCTATGTTCCCATGGGAAAGTGCGGAAAGCGGTGTGGAAGAAACACCTGTATGGGCGCTAAGTGGTCCGTTTGAACATCATATCACTGCTGATGTAGCGATGGCTGCATATCATTATTACAACGTAACGCAGGACAAAGAATGGCTGAAAGAAAAAGGCTGGCCGATACTGTCAGCAACGGCAGATTTCTGGGCGAGTCGTGTTGAGCGTAATGGCCCTGGAAAATATGATATCAAAAACGTAGTGGCTGCAGATGAATGGGCAGAGAATGTTGACAATAACGCTTTCACCAATGCTGCTGCAAAAGCGAATCTGTATGCTGCTATTGAGGCGGCGAAACTGTTAGGTATTACACCTGATGCTGACTGGAAAAACGTTGCCGATAATATACCCATTTTAAAGCTTGATAATGGTGTCACTCAAGAGCATGCAACGTATAAGGGAGAAGGTATAAAACAGGCGGATGTGAACCTGCTGGCCTATCCTTTAAAAGAAATTACAGATGCCTCCCAGATAAAAAAGGATCTTGATTATTACGCCACGCGTGTCCCCAATGAAGGTACACCTGCCATGACACAGGCCATTTTTGCATTGTTGTATGCGAGATTAGGGGATGCAGGCAAAGCCACTCACTTCTTCAAAGATTCTTATGAGCCAAATCTGAATCCGCCTTTCAGGGTGATTGCAGAAACCAAGGGCGGTACCAATCCATATTTCGCCACAGGGGCAGGTGGTATACTGCAATGTGTAATGATGGGCTTTGGCGGACTTGATATTACATCTCAGGGGATAAAGCAGGTGAAATCCGTTTTGCCTGAGGGCTGGAAAAGTCTGACGATAACAGGCGTTGGGCCTGATAAGAAAACCTATCTTATCAAAAAGTAATTGAACTTTATAACAAACTAAATTGAACTTTGTAACAAACCTGTGCAGAACAGGAGTCTGTAATTTTGAGTAACGTTAAAACTTAAAATTATGACTAGAGTTTGGTTTATTACAGGCAGTTCAAGGGGATTGGGAAGAAGTCTGACCGCTGCCGTACTGGCAAAAGGAGACCTGGTAGCAGCTACTGCAAGAAATCCTGCGCAGCTGAATGACCTGGTAGCACAATATGGCGACAATATTTTGCCTGTTCAGCTGGATGTAACAGATTATAAGCAGGTATATAAGGCGATAGAAGATACGATTGCGCATTTTGGCAGGATTGATGTACTGGTGAATAATGCTGGCTTTGGCATTATGGGGGCTGCAGAAGCCTTCACAGATGAGCAGGTGCGCAGTCAGTTTGAGACCAATCTGTATGCGCCTGTGGAAATTACAAGGGCCGTATTGCCATACATGAGGAAACAGCGTTCTGGCAGGATATTGCAGGTGAGTTCTATAGGTGGACGTATCACCAGTATGGGATTAAGCATCTACCAGAGTGCCAAGTGGGGGTTATCCGGATTTAGTGAGGCACTGGCGAAAGAAGTGGCGCCGTTGGGTATAAAGGTCACTTCTGTTGAACCAGGCGGATTCCGTACGGACTGGGGAGGTGATTCCATGAGTTATGCTCCGCAGGTAGAGGGTTATGAATCGACTGTTGACAGCAGAAGCGAGATCTTTAAGAACAATCAATTCATCCCTAAAGGCAACCCAGCTAAAGCTGCGAAAGTGCTGGTAGAGCTGGCAGATCATCCGGAACCACCTGTACATCTTGTATTAGGCAGTGATGCTACTTCGCTGTTGAAACAGGCAGATGCGGTAAGACGGGAAGAGCTGGAAAAATGGCTTTCAGTAAGTGAATCAACTGATGAGGACAATGCTAAATAATTCCTAGTTTTGATTATCATGTATAGCTGCTTTCCCGGCAGCTATACTATCATGTTTATGATATATGAATGAGCAAAAATCATTGAAACAGATCACTTATTCCTGCTATTATAACCAGACGAGAGAAGGTGAGCAATTTGTTCCCGAGCATGTGTTCAGTTACCAGATAGCTGGTACACTTACTATGTCGGATGGGGAAAAACAGTATCCCTTCCAGGAAGGTGCTTTCAGATTAACCAGAAGAAACAGCCTTATAAAATTCACCAAACAGCCGCCGGCAAATGGTGAATATAAAAACATCTCTGTTTTCCTTGATCAGCAGACGCTCAGGAACTTTGGTATTGAGTATGGGTATACTTCTGAGAAACATCTGCAAACACAGCCGGTCATATTGTTACACCCCCATCCTCTTTTGAAGAGTTATATGGATTCCCTGCAGCCTTATGACGCCCTGATGCATGGTAACAATGAAGTGCTGTTGTCATTGAAGGTGAAAGAAGCGGTGGCTGTGCTGCTGCAAACTAATCCGGCGTTAAAAGACATACTGTTTGATCTGACAGAACCCGGGAAGATTGACCTGGAAGCCTTTATGAACAGGAATTTTCATTTTAATGTGCCACTCGACAGGTTTGCTTATTTAACAGGGAGGAGTTTATCGACTTTCAAGCGGGATTTCGAAAAAACATTCAATGCAACTCCTGGTAAATGGCTGCAGCAGAAGAGGTTACAGGAAGCGCACTATCGGATCAAAGAAAAAGGCGAGGCCCCGTCTGATGTGTATATTGATGTAGGATTCGAAGATCTCTCCCACTTCTCCTTCGCATTCAAGAAAATGTATGGAGTGGCGCCCAGCAGGGTTTAAGTCACTGTACTGCTGAAAGTGTAAAAAAACACTTGCCGAAATACTAATATTATTAGTAATATTGCTAAACAAATTAGTTGTTCGTATTCAATCAGCAGTCAGGTATGCCAGCAGTAAAAGCAGATATTATTTCACAATTGCAGCAAGATATCCTTCGCATACAAGGGTTCAGGTCAAAGCTTACCGATACGATACCGGATATAGACCTGGGGCCTGTGAACACTGCTTTTCCGAATGCTATTTTCCCAACAGGCGCTGTGCATGAATTTCTCTGTGCCTTCAGGGAGCATGCTGCTGCCACTACTGGTTTTGTGAGCGTCCTGGCTGGCAATCTGATGCAACGCGGAGGCGCCTGCATCTGGATAAGCGTAGCCAGGACGCTCTTCCCTCCTTCTCTTAAGACATTTGGTATAGAGCCCGACAGGGTTATTTTCATAGATCTGCAACGGATAAAAGATGCGCTCTGGGCATTGGAGGAAGCGCTTAAATGCCCGGGTATTGCAGCTGTGATTGCTGAAATACCGGAGATCAGCTTTACACAATCACGGCGTTTGCAGCTGGTGGTGGAACAAAGCAAGGTGACTGGTTTTATTCTCCGCACGTCTGCCAGAGCGGCCAGTACTACGGCATGTGTAACGCGGTGGAAGATCACTTCATTACCCAGCGAACTGGAAGATGGGATGCCGGGAGTGGGTTATCCCCGCTGGCATGTGGAACTGTTAAAGGTACGCAATGGGCGTCCCGGCGCCTGGAAGATGGAATGGGCAGAAGGGAAATGTGTAGTTATTCCAGGCAATGCTACTACTGCTATCATACAGGAGCAGCAATTAAAGGTGGGGTGATATGTCTAAGCGTTTTATGTCGATATGGTTCCGTCATCTGCTGACTGACTGGCATGTGCGCAGGCAACCGGGGTTGCAGGATATGCCCTTTGTGCTGACCACTCCTGTTCATGGCAGAATGATCATCACGTCGGCCAGTCCGGCGGCAGAGGCGCAAGGAATCAGGACTTCCATGTCACTGGCAGATGCCAAAGCCATTGTTTCTTCCCTGCAGGCATTTGATGATGAACCGGAACGAGGGACTCAGTTATTGAAAGCATTGGGCGAATGGTGTATCCGTTATACGCCTGTGGTAGGAATAGACCTGCCGGATGGCCTGATACTGGATGTAAGCGGCTGTACACATCTCTGGGGAGGAGAACGGCCCTATCTGAAAGAACTCATTACAAAACTCCGTGCCATTGGTTATGATGTGCGCGGCGCTATGGCTGATACCATTGGAACAGCCTGGGCGGTGTCCCGTTACGGGAAAATTACCCCTATTATAAACAACGGAGAACAGGCGGACGCAATAATGCGGTTGCCCCCAGCGGCTTTACGGCTTGAAGAAGATGTACTTGCCCGTTTGCAGAAACTGGGATTGTACCAGATTGGTAGTTTCATGAATATGCCGGGGTCTGTGTTACGCAGGCGTTTTGGGCAGCAATTGTTAATACGGCTTGGCCAGGCACTGGGATATGAAACAGAGGCTATTGAGCCGCTACATCCGATACCGCCCTATGAAGAACGGTTGCCTTGTCTTGAACCGATCCGCACAGCTACGGGTATTGAAATAGCGCTAAAGGTACTGTTAGAGCAACTCTGTCTCCGTTTACAGAAAGAAGGAAAAGGGCTGCGTACGGCTATCCTTAAAGGGTATCGTGTAGATAACAGGATGGTACAGACAGAGATCGGTACCAGTCGCGCGTCACATCAACCGGAGCATCTTTTCCGGCTATTTGAGCTGAAAATACCAACGATAGAACCGGCGCTAGGTATTGAGCTGTTTACACTGGAAGCGTCAAAGGTGGAAGACGTAGCATCGCTACAGGAGGCATTGTGGATCGGTAATCCTGGTTTAAAAGCGCCGGCGGTTTCAGAACTGTTGGACAGACTGGCGGGTAAGATCGGGGAAGACAGTATCCGCCGTTATCTGCCGGCTGAGCATTACTGGCCTGAACGGTCTATAAAGCAAGCCACTTCTCTTGAAGAAAAACCGGCTACGGTATGGCGTACAGATAAGCCAAGACCGGTGCAATTGTTGTCTAAACCTGAGGCAATTGAAGTGACGGCGCCGATACCAGATTATCCCCCGATGCTATTCCGCTATAAAGGCAAACTGCACGAGATCAGGAAAGCAGACGGGCCGGAGCGGATAGAACGGGAATGGTGGCTGGATATGGATGGAGGAGAACACAGAGATTATTATACGGTGGAAGATACGGAAGGACAACGGTACTGGTTGTTCAGATCGGGACATTATTCGGGGAATCAATCCCAATGGTTTATTCATGGCTTTTTTGCATAGCTAAAGTGATGGTATATGGGCTATATTGATCTGCAGGTAACAAGTAATTTCAGCTTCCTACGGGGCGCCTCTCATCCGGAGGAGCTGGTAGAGCAGGCAGCGGATTACGGGTATAAGGAGATTGCTATTACTGACAGGAATACGCTGGCCGGTATTGTGCGTGCGCATGTTGCTGCTAAAAAGAAGAACATGCGTATCATTGTCGGATGCCGGCTCGATCTGATGGATGGTCCCAGCCTGCTGGCCTATCCTACTGATAAAGCTGCATATAGCAGGCTTTGCAGACTATTGACAACAGGAAACCTGCGTGCAGAAAAGGGTGATTGTCATCTGTACAAGAAAGACGTGTATGAGCATGCGGAAGGGATGAAATTCATTATTGTTCCGCCGGAACAACTAACAACCTCTTTCGATTTTGCTCCTCCCTTTAAAGAAGCATTGAAAGAATACAGTAAGCATTTAGGTAATCAGGTTTATCTGGCAACGACGCGTTCCTATCTGGGAGATGATCAGAAGAAACTATACCAGCTTTCGCAGTTATCTTCAAGCTTTCATATTCCGCTGGTGGCCACCAATGATGTACATTATCATCATGCTGAACGTCGACAGTTGCAGGATATACTGACCTGTGTGCGTGAAAAATGTACGATCTCCAATGCAGGGTTCCGGCTGCACCCCAATGCGGAAAGATATGTGAAACCCATTCCTGAAATGCACCGCCTGTTCCGTCAGTATCCTGATGCAGTCAAAAATACCCAGGAAATTGCGCAGGCCTGTCAGTTCTCGCTTGACAGTCTGCAATACGTCTATCCACAGGAACTTACGGAAGAAGGACGTACGCCACAGGAAGAGCTTACACATCTTGCGTGGAAAGGCGCCAGGGAGCGTTATGGTGATGAGATACCCGAGAAGATCTCAGCTGCTATTCATCATGAACTGACGTTTATAGCCGAGATGAATTATGCTTCTTATTTCCTGACGGTGCATGATATTGTGCGTTTTGCACGGAAGCAAGATATTCTTTGTCAGGGACGCGGTTCTGCGGCTAATTCCACTGTTTGTTATTGTCTTGGTATCACTTCAGTAGATCCAACACAAATAGATCTCTTGTTTGAACGGTTCATTTCTTCCGCGCGTAATGAACCGCCTGATATTGATGTTGACTTTGAGCATGAACGCAGGGAGGAAGTCATGCAATATATCTATAACAAGTACGGTCGTGACCGGGCGGCTATCGTTGCTACCGTCACTCAACAACATCACAAAGGAGCTATCAGGGACGTGGGAAAAGCGATGGGATTATCCGTAGATACGATCAACCGCTTATCTTCCTCTATCTGGCATCATTCGGATGAAGAATTTAGTGCACAGCGTGTTGCAGAACAGGGATTAGATACGAATGATCCGCATCTTAAGAAGGTCATGGAACTGACAGAACAGATGGTAGGCTTTCCCCGGCAGCTGGGGCAACATACCGGAGGCTTTGTTATTACGGCCGATAAGCTTTCCGACCTATGTCCTATTCTGAATGCGCGTATGGAGAACAGGACCTGTATTGAGTGGAATAAGGATGATATTGATGCACTTGGATTTCTTAAGATAGATGTGCTTGCGCTGGGAATGCTGACCTGTATCAGGAAAGCATTTGATCTTGCGAAAGCGCATCATAATGAAGATTTCACATTGGCTAACATACCGCAGGAAGATCCTGAAGTATATAAAATGATCAGTCGTGCGGATACTATTGGTGTGTTTCAGATTGAAAGTCGTGCGCAGCAGTCTATGTTGCCACGGTTAAGACCTGAAAGATTCTATGATCTGGTCATTGAAGTAGCGATAGTGCGGCCAGGGCCTATACAAGGAGGCATGGTGCATCCTTATCTGCGCAGGCGCAATGGAGAAGAAGATCCGGATTATCCTTCAGAAGAATTGAAAGGGATACTGAGCAAAACAATGGGTGTTCCTCTCTTCCAGGAACAGGCCATGCAGATCGCTATGGTAGCAGCAGATTTTTCGGCGGCTGAAGCTGATGAATTGCGTCGTAGTATGGCTACATTCAAGGCAAAGGGAATTGTCAGCAAATTCGAAAAGAAGCTGATAGAGGGCATGAAAAAGAAGGGATACGATGAAGAATTTGCGCGTCGTATTTTCAAACAGCTGGAGGGTTTTGGTAGTTATGGATTCCCGGAGAGTCATGCCGCGAGTTTTGCGTTGTTGGTGTATGTATCCTCTTATCTTAAGTGTTTCTATCCTGATGTATTTGCCTGTGCACTACTGAATAGCATGCCTATGGGATTTTATCAACCAGCGCAGATTGTAAGTGATGCCCGTAAACATAATGTGGAAGTCAGGCCGGTGGATGTTAATCTCTCTAACTGGGATAATACTTTAGAGGAAATAGAATCATCAAAGATATTAGAGCAATCAACAGATAAGAAAAAGAGTATAAAATGTTGCGCTTTACGGCTGGGATTCCGCCAGGTAAGAAGCTTACAGGAAGATGAAGTTAAAATGCTCATATCCGCCAGGAAAGCCCCCTTTACCAATATACTGTCTATCCGGGAGGCTGGTGTGTCGCAGACTGCCCTTGAAAAACTGGCTGATGCTGATGCTTTCAGGTCTTTAGGATTAGACCGGCGGCAAGCTTTATGGGAAATATCTGCCCTTGGTGACCGTCCTATCGGTATGTTTACCGGCAGCCCATCAGAAAGTGCGGTTGAAAAGCCGGTAAATCTTCCGAAGATGACAGATTCAGAACATGTGGTACATGATTATAGTGCATTGTCCTTGTCTTTAAAGGCACATCCTGTAAGCTTTGTCAGGGAGAAACTCAGCATGCTGCATATCAGGTCCGTCAGTGAGCTGGAGAGTATGACTGACGGCATGCCGGTTAGGGTAGCAGGTCTTATACTGGTGCGGCAACGCCCGGGAACAGCCAGTGGTATTTGCTTTATTACTATTGAGGATGAGACAGGCTGCGCTAACCTGGTAGTGTTTCAGAAACTCTACCAGCAATTCAGGAAAGAGATCCTGCAATCCAAACTGCTGATGGTAGAAGGGAAAGTGCAACGTGAAGGAGAAGTGATTCATGTTATTGTAAAGCGTTGCTATAACTTAACGAAGTTATT
Organism: Chitinophaga filiformis; assembly: GCF_900102545.1. Classification (GTDB taxonomy): domain Bacteria; phylum Bacteroidota; class Bacteroidia; order Chitinophagales; family Chitinophagaceae; genus Chitinophaga; species Chitinophaga filiformis. The sequence continues at coordinate 87,169 of NZ_FNBN01000007.1, forward strand.
GCATCAGCTGACGGCGGTAAAAGAAGAAAATATGTCAGAGGCCTTGTCAGCAGCGGAAATGGAGAACGGCCTACTCTTTACTGAAGATAAACCAGCAGAAACTCAGGGAGATACGCAGGAGATCAGGATTCCGGGCGCAAGGAATTTCAGGTAGTCTGGCAGCGTTTTACGAATTGGCAGGATATATGCAGATATAATGGTATCTTTTGTTAAAACGCCATCAATGAAGAAGTATTTTGCCCTGTTGCTAGTTTCGCTGTCTGGTATTATGACACAGAGTTATGCCCAGTATGACGATCCTGCAACTTTTGCTGATATGATCTCAAAGGAATGGAAGCTACAGTTTTATGGAGAGAGCGGTAAAAAACAGGCACCTTCTTCCAAACAGCAGGAAGACAGAATGATCTTTTACAAAGACAACCGTGTATTATCTATTGAAAACGGGAAAAAAGAGACTGGCAACTGGCAATATGATCCCAGCAAAAAGCTGTTAACGATCACTGATAACCAGACCAGGGAACAGACCCAGTTCCAGGTGATAAAACTGAACGAGGCGCAGTTCGTAGTTGGCTATAAGGACCCTGAAGGCGTCCTGCTGGAGATACATATGCTGCCAGTTAAAAAATAGTTACTTTCCCGTTACTTCGATCCATACAGGCGCATGATCGCTTGATTTTTCCCAGCCGCGCACATCACGGTCAACTCCTGCCGCTTTGAGGCGCTTATCGAAATGAGGACTCAGCAGGAAGTGGTCAATACGCAAACCGGCATCACGGCCGTAGGCGTTCCTGAAATAATCCCAGAAAGTATAGATCTTTTGATCAGGGTATAGTTTGCGGATAGCATCTGTCCAGCCCTGTGACATCAACTCCTGGAAAGCTGCCCGCGTTTCCGGCCTGAAGAGGGCATCGTCGACCCAGCGTTCTGGTTTATAAACGTCCTGTTCTGTGGGAATGACGTTATAATCGCCTGTGAGTATTACCGGGAAATCTTTCGACAGCAATTCTTTTGAGTGGGCGATCAGGCGGTTGAACCAATTCAGCTTATAATCAAATTTGAGACCTGGTGCAGGATTACCATTCGGCAGATACAGACATCCCAGCAGGAAGTCGCCGTTGATGACAGCTTCTATATACCGGCTATGGGTATCCTCCTCATCGCCGGGCAGTGCACGTCTCACCTCTTCCACCTGTGCATTGCGGCTTAAAATCGCCACCCCATTCCAGCTTTTCTGTCCGTGCCAGATGGCATTGTAACCAGCATCTTTTATAGCCGCTTCTGGAAATTTCTCCTGCGGAGCTTTCAGCTCCTGCAGACAGACAACATCCGGCTGTTTTTCTTCCAGCCAGCGGAGTAAGACAGGTAAGCGTCCGTTGACGCCATTGACATTATAAGTAGCTATCTTCATAATAATTGTCTTGGTTCAATTGCGTATTTGCTTCCGCAGCGAAGATAAGGGTTATGAAAGATCATACCGTCAGACTGAACTTTGTTATGGCAGGTCCTTCCTACTGAAGTTAGCATATGTATGCAATTTTAAAAATATTAATTTGTTTAAATTGATCCTTAAAGACTATTATGGCAATTTAGCTGAGATATAAAAAGGCCATAAATTTGCAGCATGGAACATCTGCTGAAACATTTCTTTTCGAAGACGATAGGATGCCTGGATTTCGACACCAGCACGGCCAACGATATCAGGTATGAAGATTATAATTCCTTTATTAAGATACTCTTCATTGAAGCGGGCGCCGAGGTAATGGTGGATTTCCGGGAATATACACTGGAACAGGACGCACTGTTCTTTATAAAGGATGGTCAGTGGTATAAATTCTCCGGTAAGGGAACCTTATTATATTATAACCGTGATTTCTACTGTGTACAGATCCATGATAAGGAAGTAGCCTGTGATGGACTCCTATATAATAATGTGTATGAAATACCCGTGGTATTCCTGGATGCGGAAGCTTCCCGGCAGGCCAGGCAGCTGATACTGGAAATAAAACATGAAGCGCTCAATGAGGAGAGCAATATGGAAGAAATGATCCGTATTTTCCTGAAGCAACTCATTATACGTTCCACCCGCATGTGGAAGAAAGCACATGACCTGGCAGACAGCAGTGTAGCGCAGGAAGTGGAGTTCATAAGGAAATTCAGTCAGTTGGTGGAAGCTCATTATACAACTCATCATAACGTAGCCGACTATGCCAACCTGCTAAATATCACCCCGAAAGCGCTGAGTAAAAGGATTTCGAGGCATAGTCCGAAAAGCCCTAATGATATTATCAAGGAACGTATTATCCTGGAAGCGAAAAGGCTGCTGATACATACAGATCTCAGTGTAAAAGAGATCGGTTACAAGCTGGGATATGAAGATCCTTCTTATTTTGTACGTCTTTTTACCAATCAGGTGGATACCTCTCCCCTCCTTTTCCGAAAAAAATACACAGAGGGGGAAAAAGTACAATAACTGTCGTCATTCGTGCATTGTTCCCCTTTGCCAGCTGTAGTAGTTTTGTGTTATCAAATTAAAACAATCACATCAACAACACACAAAATGAAAAAGCAAGTACTTTCACTCGTAGCTTCAACCTTATTAAGTATAGGCGCAATAGCACAGAATGTAAATCCAGACAATGATCCCAACATTGACAGTCATACCAAAGCGTTCCTGCATGCTTTAAACAACAGCGGTGGCGCTCCTCTGGAAACATTATCTCCTAAAGATGCCCGTGCGGTATTAGTTGGCGCACAATCGAGCGTGAAAGTGGATATTTCCGGTATTACAGTAAGTGAAAAGACGATTACACAGGACGGACAGACTGTAAAGCTGCATATCGTTCGCCCGGAAGGTGCTAAAGGTGTATTGCCGGTATTTATGTTCTTCCATGGTGGTGGATGGGTATTAGGTGATTTCCCTACTCACCAGCGCCTGGTACGCGACCTGGTAGTAACATCCGGAGCTGCCGCAGTATTTGTTGACTATACACCTTCTCCTGAAGCACATTATCCGGTGGCTATCAATCAGGCTTATGCAGCCACCAAATGGGTAGCGGCTAACGGCAAAGAAATTAATGTAGATGGAAAACGTCTGGCAGTAGTTGGTAACAGTGTGGGTGGTAATATGGCAGCTGTGGTAGCGTTGATGGCGAAAGACAAAAATGGTCCGGCCATTAAATTGCAGATACTTTTATGGCCTGTTACAGACGCTAACTTTGAGACCGGTTCTTATAACCAGTTTGCAGAACAGCGCTTCCTGACAAAAAATATGATGAAATGGTTCTGGGATAATTATACGACAGATCAGGCAGCAAGAAAAGAGATTTATGCTTCACCGTTACAGGCAACACTGGAACAGCTGAAAGGCTTACCTCCGGCACTGGTGCAGACTGCAGAGAATGATGTATTGCGTGATGAAGGCGAAGCATATGCCCGCAAAATGGATGCTGCAGGTGTGAAGGTTACTATGGTAAGATACAATGGCGCCATCCATGATTATGGTCTGCTGAATCCTATCGCAAACACTCCGACTACACGTTCAGCTATGTTGCAGGCAGGAAATGAATTGAAGATTTATCTGAAATAAGCGACGGTTCAAAGGGAAAGGGTAGCCTCTGACAGCATGTGGAATGCAGTCAGGGGCTACCTCCGTTTTATATATTCGTTATAGTTAGGAGGGGGAAAATTGATTTTTTTAACTTGGAGTTAACGAAATCCCGGGAGGGATGATGTATATTTGGAGTGTTGAAGAGTTATCCTTTCTACACGAGTTATTGTTGTTGTTTTACGTTCACACCATTTTACAGACCCATTAATGCTGGCATTTATGATGCTCCTGCATTATTTAATTATTGTAAAATTAAAATTATTGACAAACTTGTAAACAACACAAAAATATGTTCTTATTCGAACCTGTAGTACCCAAATTTAAACCTGTCGAATTTATACCCAAATTCGACGAAGAGAGAATACTGAGTCCTTACCAGTTTGATAAACTCGTAAAAACCAATATGGACGCTATTTTAACTGCTAAGTTTGTGCCGCCTCCATTGGGCAGCAACCAGATCCTTGGGCATGTACGGGTTAAGTTTAAACCGGGGTACCGATATACTACCATTTAAACCAGTTCAAAATGTCTGATTCTAATATCCCTATCCATGATAATAATCCAAATGATCGCCGTAATCCACCCGATGCCGGATTATTACGGGAGATGGCTGCCAGTCATAAAGAAGAGATCAAATGCAGACAACAGGAATTGTCAATCCGGCTCAAAGAAATCAGTATGGCACACGAGCTTTCCATGAGAAACATTGATATACATATTGAACACATGAGGAATACGCCAAAATATGTATTCAGAAACCGGTTGCTGATCTTTTTTCTGATCATCGCTGTCTTACTTATTATGGTCTCTTTCTTTGTCTATTGCCTTTATAGTGGTAATAAAGAAATAGTAATGCGGGTGATGGAAATAGTGGTTACTGCGCTTTTGAGTGGCGGCAGTGGTTATGTGGTGGGGAGAACAAAAAAAGAACAACCTGCTGTAGCAACGGCAGGACCTGCGTAGGCCTGCGTGGCAGATTTCTTTCAATGCTGCTTCGCAGCAGTCAGTAAGATCGAAAACGAATAAGTATTATATTTGGTAACACCAAAACCCGGATATGTTACACATCGGTCTTATAAGAGAGGAGAAACAGCCACACGATAACAGGGTAGCATTTACGCCACAGCAATGCCAGTGGATCATCAAACACAACCCGCAGGTAAGTATTACTGTTCAGCCATCTGCCTGGCGATGTTTTACCGATGATGAATATACAGCTGCCGGTATTCCTCTTTCTGAAGACCTCTCCCATTGTGAGGTATTGTTAGGAATAAAGGAAGTACCTGCGGAAAAATTGTTAGCCGGTAAGAAATACCTGTTCTTTTCCCATACACGTAAAAAGCAACCGCATAACAAGCATATGCTGCAGACCATTCTGCAACGGAATATTACGCTGATCGATTATGAATGCCTGGTGCATGAAGACGGTCAGCGGATACTCGGATTCGGGTTCTTTGCCGGTGTGGTGGGCGCACATAACGGTCTGCTGACCTATGGGAAAAAGACCGGCCTGTATAACCTGGTACCGGTACACAGATGCCATGATTTCAAGGAGCTGATCAATCATTATTTCGGGGCGAAGCTACCTTCGTTAAAGATTGTCATTACAGGCTCAGGCCGCGTGGCGGCAGGCACGCTTGAAGTAATGGGATTATTGGGTATAAAATATATTCCGCCGGAGGAATTCCTGATTAATACGTATGCTTACCCGGTATATACCCAGCTTAAGGCGGGAGAGTTGTACCTGCGGAAAACAGATAAAACGTATAGCAGGGAGGATTTTCATCTCCATCCCGAGCAGTATGATTGCCGCTTCCTGCCATTTGTGACGGCTACGGATATTCTCATGAACGGTATTTACTGGGATCAACGTATTCCGCCACTGTTCACCTGGAATGACCTGGCAAAGGACAACTTCCGTATTAAGGTCATTGCGGATATTACAGATGACACAAACGGCTCAATCCCTTCCAATCTGGGAGATTCCAGCATTGATGATCCGGTGTATGGCGTAGACAGGCATACAAGACAGCGGACATCTCCTTATCTGCCCGATACACTGGATATGATGTGTGTCAGCAATCTTCCCAATGAACTTCCCCGTGATGCGTCGCAGTATTTTGGTGACCAACTGATGAAGTATGTGTTTGATGAACTGCAGCGGCCTGATAGTACGGTTGTTTACAATGCTACTATTGCACATAATGGTGCGTTGACAGAGAGATTTGAGTATCTGAGGGATTATGTAGAGGAATAGAGCAACGCGCTAATAGAACATGTTGAGGAGTGAAGGCTGTTTTAGGGATTATGCAGAAGAATGAGCGGCGCTAACGGAATACTAGTCTTTGAAGGATTATGTAGAAGAATGAGCAGAGCGCTAATGGAGCATGTTGAAGAGAGGAGGCTGTTTTAGGGATTATGCAGAAGAATGAGCGGCGCTAACGGAATACTAGTCTTTGAAGGATTATAGACGCTCGAAGTCAACTACAGGTATAGATAATAGGGCTGCAGCAATGAAATAAATGCCGGAGTATAAACCTGCTGGTCTTCTTCCCTGATCGCCATTGATACCACTTTGGGTTCGCTTGGTTCCCTGCGAAAGATTCCTATACTGCGAAAGTACTCATGTCGTTCACTCTGTTTCACATGTACTACTTCTTTCAGATAAAATCCAGCTGCGCCGGCCATCGACACAAAATCGCCAAAGGGACGATAAGGCAATAAAATGGAGAACCCTCCTACTGGATTTAATTGCCTGTCAATTACTTTCAACAGATCATTATAATCCAATGTAGTGGCATGCATCGCCTGATTACGCAGATGATTATTGCTTTTCAGGTCTGACTCGTAAAAAGGAGGATTGGTGATGATGAAATCATATTGTATGTCGGCTGCCATTTCCCGGGCATCCGTTTCTATGACCTGCAATCGTTCGTTCCAGGGAGAAGCTGTGAAATTAGCCCTCGCCTGACCAGCAGCGGCAGTATCCAGTTCTATAGCAGTAATGGAAGTTGAAGGTAGTTGCTGCGCCAGCATGAGGGACAACAAGCCGGTACCGGTACCGATATCGAGTATCCGCCGTATACCGGGTTTATTTACCTGCAGGTAAGCGGCTGTACTGGCACCCTGCAGACAGGCATCTGTACATACCTTCATGGCGCAGGCGTCCTGGTATACGGTGAACTGTTTAAAACGGAAATAGTGATTCGCCATCGTCTTTACTAATGATCAAAACCTGCTCTTGCTCCGGGTACTGCATCCAATCCGACAAATTCTCCTGCCTGATATTTATACCATGCTGTCATTGCAATCATGGCGGCATTATCTGTACAATATTCGAATTTGGGAATGTAGGTCTGCCAGCCATACTTTTCACCATACTGTTGCAGGGCTGTCCGGAGACCGGAATTAGCACTTACCCCACCGGCGATACCGATCTGTTTAATGCCGGTTTCTTTGGAGGCTTTCGCCAGTTTGTTCATCAGGATGCTGACAATACGATGCTGGATGGACGCACAGATATCCGCCATATTGTTCTCTGCGAACTGAGGATCTTTCTGCTGTTGTTCCTGCAGGAAGTAAAGGATGGATGTTTTTAAGCCACTAAAGCTAAAGTCCAGCCCCGGGATCTGGGGCTCGGGAAATTTGAACCTGTTAGGATCACCCTGCCGGGCGTATTTGTCGATAAGAGGGCCTCCGGGATAAGGCAAGCCCAGTAATTTGGCACTTTTGTCAAAGGCCTCCCCTGCAGCGTCGTCCAGTGTCTCACCGATGACCTTCATGCTGAGCGGCCCCTCACAGCGTACAATCTGGGTATGACCACCGGAAACAGTCAGACAAAGGAAAGGGAAAGAAGGTTTCTCTTTACCAATGAAGTTGGCCAGTACGTGCGCCTGCATATGATGTACCGCAATCAGTGGGATATCCAGTGCCAGCGCCATGGATTTGGCAAAACAACTACCTACCAGCAGAGAACCTATCAGGCCGGGAGCCTGTGTGAAGGCAATGGCATTCAGTTCCTCCTTACAAACGCCGGCCACTTTGAGGGCCTGGTCCACCACGGGAACGATATTTTCCTGGTGAGCGCGGGATGCCAGCTCCGGCACTACCCCACCGTATTGCTCATGAATAGTTTGATTGGCAATAAAATTAGACAGGATCTCCCCGTCGGCCAGCACGGAAGCGCTCGTTTCATCGCACGAAGACTCTATGGCCAGTATTTTTACAGACATGCCCGCAAAGGTAGGAAATTATAGCCTTTATCAGTTGCTCCTGATAGCTACAACCGGATCCAGCTTAGATGCCAGGTAAGCAGGGATAAATCCTGCGATGACACCGACGATCGATGAGATGGAAAGCCCTAAAATGACATTGTTTAAGGTGAGTGTAAATTCGAAGAAGTCAAGGCTGTTGACAATGACCGTGATGATGTATACGAAGAAGAGCCCCAGTAATCCACCCATCAGGCAAAGGATGATGGATTCCAGCAGAAACTCCATGAGGATCACTTTCTTACGGGCGCCGATCGCTTTTTTCAGTCCGATGATATTCGTACGCTCCTTTACAGTCACGAACATGATATTGGCAATTCCGAAGCCACCTACCACCAGGGCGAAAAAGGCGATAAAACCTCCTCCCAGGTTCACCATACCGAACATCTTGTTGAGGTCTCCGCTTACAGCGGTGATCTCATTCAGGGAGAAATCATCTTCTTCCTTGGGTCTCAGGCGGTGCACACTTCTCATTACCCCTCTCAGTTCATCTTTCAGTTGCAGCAATGTAGCTCCCGGAGCAGCTTTTATAATCAGGAATGGATCTGCAAAGCGACGCTCGTCCACAATGGTACGACCGTAGAAATAAGGAACGACAACACTATTATCGTAGTTGATGCCGTCCACCAGGCTGGCTCCCTTCTTTTTCAGGGTGCCGATAACACGGCATGGACGGCCGGAGATACTAACCGTTTTTCCCAGGGCCTTTTCCGAAGTGCCGAACAGTCCTTCCCAGATATTGGCTCCCAGAATAGCCACATTGGAACCATTTTCATTTTCCTTGCCGGCGAAGAAACGACCGCTGACAAACTTCATGGCCTGAATTTTTTCATAGTCGCCGCTTACGGCAAACAATTCAGTACCTTCCATGTAATCGTCCTTATATTCCACCCGCTTACCGCCGGAAGAAAAAGCGAAGGCAGACAATCCGGCGCTATGGACCTTTTCCTTAATCGGCTCCAGTTCCTGAAATTTGGGCAGCGGACGGTTCACAAACTTCCACCAGGGGAAATCAGGACCACCATCCCAGGGCCATTTCTGGATGTAGATCACGTCGCTTCCCAGGGATTCCACCTCGCTGCGGACGTTCTTTTCCAGGCTGTTGGTAGCGGTCAACACAGCGATAATACAGAATATACCAATGGTTATACCCAGGAGGGATAAGAAGGTGCGGAGTTTATTGACCCGCAGCTCGAGGATAGCCATTCTGAGGCTATTCCACAAAATTTTGATCGTGGCAATCATAGATACATGTAAATTAAAGATTAAACGTGACAATTCCGTACCTTTGCACACATTTTTGGTTATAAAGTAATATGAAGTACGCAAGCGAGATCAATAAAAGGAAGACATTTGCCATTATCGCCCACCCGGATGCCGGTAAAACAACCCTGACGGAAAAGTTCCTCCTGTTTGGTGGCGCTATCCAGACAGCTGGAGCGGTAAAGTCCAACAAGATCAAAAAACATACTACCTCCGACTTTATGGAGATAGAGCGGCAGCGTGGTATCTCCGTTGCGACTTCCGTAATGACTTTTGAGTACCGTGATATGTTGATCAACCTCCTGGATACTCCTGGTCACAAGGACTTTGCTGAAGACACCTACCGTACTCTAACGGCGGTGGACAGCGTAGTACTCGTGATTGACTGCGTAAAAGGGGTGGAAGAACAAACTGGTAAACTGATGGATGTATGCCGCATGCGCGATACCCCGGTGATCATCTTTGTGAACAAGCTGGACCGTGATGGTAAAAATCCCTTTGACCTGCTTGATGAACTGGAAGAAAAACTCAATATACGCGTACGCCCGTTGAGCTGGCCCATCAACATGGGTTCAGACTTCAAAGGGGTATATAACCTCTACAATAAAAGCTTTGTATCATTCGCTCCCAATAAAAAGGCTACTGACGATGACATCGTGGAACTGAGTGACCTGAGCAGCAGCTATATCGATGAACATTTCAGTCCCCAGGACGCAGCCCAGCTGCGTAATGATGTGGAACTGATTGAGGGGGTATATGATCCTTTTGACAATACAGATTACCTGCAAGGTAAAATGGCTCCTGTGTTTTTCGGTAGTGCGGTAAACAACTTCGGTGTAAAAGACCTGTTGGATACCTTCGTTGAAATCGCTCCTGTTCCCCGCGATCGTGAGTCCAGCACCCGTGAGATAAAGGTAAGCGACGATAAATTCAGTGGTTTCATCTTCAAGATACATGCTAACCTGGATCCTCGTCACCGTGACCGTATTGCCTTCCTCCGTGTATGTTCCGGCCGTTTTGAACGTAATAAATTCTATAAACACGTACGCCTGGATAAGGACATGCGTTTCAGCAACCCATACAGCTTCCTGGCGCGTGAAAAGAATATTGTGGACGATGCCTATCCCGGCGACGTGGTAGGTCTGTTCGATACCGGCAACTTCAAGATCGGCGATACCCTTACTGAAGGCGAGAAATTCTATTTCACTGGTATCCCAAGCTTTTCTCCGGAACTGTTTAAGGAAGTGGTGAATAAGGATCCGATGAAAACAAAACAGCTGGAAAAAGGATTACGTCAGCTGACAGATGAGGGTGTTGCCCAGCTGTTCACACAACACGGCGGTAACCGCAAGATCATTGGCTGCGTGGGTGACCTCCAGTTTGAAGTGATACAATACCGTCTGTTACAGGAATATGGCGCCTCCTGCCAGTTTAATACCCTGCCTTTCTATAAAGCCTGCTGGATCACAGGAGAAAAACAGAAAGTAGAAGAGTTTATCCGTTTCAAGCAAGCAAATATTGTGGAAGATAAAGACGGACATCTTGTGTATCTGGCACAGTCAGAATGGTACCTGAATACAGAACGTACCAATAATCCGGATATCCAGTTTCACTTTACATCAGAAATTCATAAATAAAAAAGCCACATCCTGGGATCAGGGGTGGCGTATTTTAGAATTGTACGACCAACTCAAATCGAAGTACAATTGCAGACTGTCCTTATGTATGTAAAACAATAACGCAAAGCTAGGTTAGCTTTGCGTTATTCATTTATACAATCGGGAAATTGATTTACGCAATTGGGAATCAAATTGATTTCGGTTTTGTTATCGTTGCGTGCCATGATGTGTTGGTTCCGGGGGCGTTTGCATCCACAGCCGTTGGTTGGGGTTTACAATCACGCGTTGTTCCGCGGGTTGTACCGCGACGTCTAATCTCCGGGGTTGTTATCCGGCGCGACGAATACGTTCCCCGGGGTTGTTAACCGTCGCAATGAACACATTCCCGGGTTGTTACCTGGTATAACGAACACGTTCCCCGGGGTTAAAAACCCGCGCAATGAACACGTTCCCGGGGTTGAAAACCCCGGCACGATGAATACGTTCCCGGGGTTGTCACCCCGCGCTACAAACACTGAGACTCCTACCGGAGTCCCATTATGCTTTGTTAATGACACAGCATGATCGACTATCGTTTAGTGTATTGCAAGATTATCTCCCGGGTAGTTTTCTCCTCCTTGCCTTCAAAATGGGCATCCATATGCTCTTCATCTTTCCAGCGGTATATGATCTTCTGAGGGTAAGGGCTCTGGAGGTTCTCAGCTACAAATCCGATGGCTTTCAGTACACGTAGTCTAAACCTAACGGGTTCGCCTGTTTGTTTATCCTTCACTGCTGCGATGGTAAAATAAATGGCATCGCCATCGCGGAACAGGAACATATCATCCAGTTTCGTGCTGTCACTTCCTTGAATACGCATCGTTCTCCCCTTCCAGGTGTTATCATCGACACGTTTCCATTTCTCAGCATAGACACCCAACCGGGTCTTCATTGTCCAGTAACCTTCCATGCGGTCGAGGTAATGAAAATCGGTCAGCTGTACCTGCGCGCCTGCGATATGGCAGGCGCACAGGCAACATATCAGTAAGAGGCTATTGCGGAACCACGGCTTCTTCTCCATACATCTGTGATTTATACTTATGGGATGGAGAAGCTATGAATGGGCCAACGTTCAGGGATTCCCATTTCTCATCTATTTTTTTGATGGTAGCATCGTCTGCAACGATGATATTAGGCCAGTCACGTTCAAAATTATCCAGCAAGCGTGTTTTTAATGTGCCATCCATACCGATGCCGGCGCCCATTTTGTCGGGATGACCTGGTAATGGCGGACGAACAACGAAGCTGTCACGACGCGGATCCAGGTTATTACAGAAACGCCATAATGCGGAAGGCAGATCATTGACGTCGACGGTGTGTTCAACGTACAATACCATCTTCACAGCGGTCATTTCCGGCAGGCAATATATCTGTTCATTCAGTTCTTTGATATGCAGCGGGCGGGATTTCTGTACAGCCACCAGGATACAGGGGATGTCTTCCTTCAGCAGGGAGTCATTGATGCCTTTTACTTCAGGGAAACGTTTCAGGATTTCGTGCTTGTCGAACGGATGGTTGCCGACAGGCTGCTGTTCACCGTTACCTGCTATCTCCTCTTCATATTTACGGGTACCGTCGATACACATCTTACCGCCGAAGCCCATTTTGGAGCAGGAGTGATCCAGCACATCCATAGGGCCCTGGCTGAAATAAATATCAGTTGCGGGGTTAAGGTGTTTGAACATATACCGGGCCAGCGCTTTATAGTCCTGAATGTTCGTTCCTTCGTCGGCTACTGCCAGGATCTTGTTAAACATCATTTGTCCGGCGCCCCACATGGCATTCATTACTTTCTGTGCCTGTCCGGAGTAATCTTTTTTGATCTGTGCGATCACCAGGTTATGGAATACACCTTCCACCGGCATTTCCATATCAATGATCTCGGGCACCATGGTCATTTTGATAGGCGCCAGGAAGATCCTCTCCGTCGCCTTTCCGATCCAGGCGTCTTCCTGTGGCGGAATACCAACTATCGTGGAAGGATAAACTGCATCTTTACGGTGAGTGATGGCTGTCACGTGGAAGCGTGGGTACCAGTCGGCCAGTGAATAGTAACCGGTATGATCGCCGAAAGGTCCTTCCCAGATCAGTTCTTCCTCCGGATCTACATAACCTTCGATTACAAAGTCGGCATCAGCAGGGACTTCTATCTCCGGCTGTGTGATACATTTTACCAGTTCCACTTTCTGCTTCCGCAGGAAGCCGGCCAGCATGTATTCGTCTACATTTTCCGGTAGTGGTGCTGTAGCGGAATAGGTATATGCCGGGTCACCTCCCAGGATCACCGCTACCGGCATGCGTTTCTTCAGCTTTTTATATTCCATGAAGTGCCTGGCAGACACCTTATGTTTGTGCCAGTGCATGCCTGTCATGGTTTTATCGAATACCTGCATACGGTACATACCCACATTACGGGTACCTGTATTCGGGTCTTTCGTATGAATTACGGGAAGTGTAATGAACGGGCCGCCATCTTTGGGCCAGCATTGCATTACGGGGAGTTTGGTCAGGTCGGGGTCTGCCATGATCACTTCCTGGCAGGCGCCTTTGCCGCTCACTACTTTCGGCATCCAGGAAGCGAACTGTCCCAGTTTGGGCAGCATGGCCAGCTTATCCAGCAGGCCTTCTTTGGGTTTTGACAATAATTTCACCAGTGCCTCGATCTCATTCGCCACGTCATCCAGCTCCTGTACACCCAGCGCCATGCACATGCGTTTGTAGCTACCCATGGAATTGATCAGTACGGGAAAATCGTATCCTGTATTTTCAAACAGCAGCGCTTTCCCTCCGTTGGGCGATTTGCTCACCCTGTCGGTGATCTCTGCTATTTCCAGCCTGGGATCTACATAAGTTTTGATCCTTATCAGCTCTCCTGCCTTTTCTAATGTATCTATAAAGTGTTTCAGGTGCTTATATGCCATATTTCTAATTGCGATAAATGCGAATGACGAATTACAATCGGTGCAAAGATACACACAATCATAATTCGTCATTCGTAATTCCGCTGGCCGGTGCTGACCGGAGGATTTATCCGGTGCCGGGAAACTGGCTTTCCCGGGCCACTGTTTTGTTTACTACGGCAGTTAGCTGCTTTCCTGCAGGAAACCGGCGCTGGTAAAAATACACCTGATCACGGGTTCCGGCGTCTGGAATGTTTATAGACCGACTACAATAGGACCAGTAGCGATTACCACTCTCGGAGAGCGTTGATATACTACTCTTGGACGTGGTGGTGGAGGCGGAGCTGGTACATATACCACAGGTGCTGGTTCCACATAAACTACCGGTGCTGGTGCAGGACGGCAGCTGTAGTAAGCGCCCCTGTAATCCCGGCTGCAATCATCCCAACGGCCATGATGTACTCTGTAGTTTCTTCCGCGACAGTCGTCGTAATCACGGTAATGACCATGACCTCTTTTTCCCTGAGCCTGCGCACTGAGTATACCTCCCCCTATCAGCAGTAATAATAATACTATCTGTTTCATACTGTTGTCGTTTAATTGTTGGAAAAAATAAAGATTGGAATAGTTCTCTCTGTTAAGAAATAATAATTTGATGAATAAAGATGATGGTGTTCGGTTCGCTTTCTTTTATTAACGGTATTTTTTAATGTATAGTATCTGGATTCGGTTCTGACAGTTGTTTTGTTCTGTCTGGTGAATAAAATTCAAGAAGTATGCCAAAAAATGGTTTTATGTTTTAGAGGGGTGTGTATTAAGTAGTTGGCTGAGTATTTTTTCAGATCAATCTGAGAAAGACAGCAAAAAAAGGATTGACCAGATAGATGAATGTCCTGAAAATCTCTTAAATGACTACCTGACGCTATCAGATATCCGAATAGAAAAGGGTGTATCGTACTTTGATACACCTTTTCTATTATTATATTATACATAAATCAGAACCTTGGACAATTAGAAACCTTCTGCTTCCTCCAGCGATTAGGTCCATATCCACCGCCTCCGCCACCAAAACGGTAGCTGAGTGTAAAGCCGGTAAACACATACCAGTCGTTATACTTAGCTGATCCACGCTGGGTACCGTCAGCGGGATATGTACCTGGTGTAACATGTCCGCCGGTAACTTCATCACCCCGATAAGCATAATTTACAGCCTTAGAGCCGCGTGATCTTAACAAGGTATTCCTGTCTACATAAGTAAGACTCACATCATCCAGGTAGTCGGTAAATGTTTTACGGAAACCAATCTCAAAACCTGCGATCCAGTTATCGGTAAGCAATACTTTGACACCAGCGCCAAATGGGATGGAGATCTGCCGGAGATTGTATTGTTTACGGGTGGGATATTGCGCCAGCCCCTGCCCTTCTGTACTAAGCGCACGGAGTTTAACTGTATTGCCCTGTGCATCTTTGGTAGTCGGATAAAAACTGAAAAGCGCTACACTAGCGAAGACATATGGTGTGATACGTTTCTCATCTAGATCCAGGAAGTTGAACTCTGCACCTAACTGCGCCTCCAGGATGGGTGAACGGAAACTGAGGTTACGTCTTAGCAGCATGGTATCAGTATTGGTGCTGTCAGCACCGGCAATCCTTCCATAGGTTAATCCCGCCCGGAAAGTGAGGTAACGGTTTACATCCCGCTTTACATGAGCGCCGATGGAATACCGGGTATACTTCAGGTCAACCCGCTGCTGTACAAGGTCGCCGCTATAGTTGGAGATACCAAGAAAACCTCCGGCCTGCCAGTATTGGCTAAAGCCTTTAAAAGGGGCACAGATCAATAAAACAACAACTACTCTCTTCCATACAGCACAAGGCAGGCAATTTTTCAATAATTTTAGATTTGGCATCAATTAAGGGGATTGATTAAAGATCAATGTTTATTCACCGGAACATATTCCGGAGTATTTCGGCAGGCATAAGGGGTAAACAGGGGAAATAATCGCAATAATTATACTAATTATAACTCTAACGCCGGAAGTAGATAAAAATTGTTAAATATTCTCTAAAACGGGCGGTCGCAAAACTAATACTTTTCCTGTCTTCTACACAAAATGTACTCAATAAAGCGTTAGACCTCAAAAGGTTTTTTCATTATCTACCACCAAAATCTTAAATTCGATAACTATCACTTAATTAATTATTTAATATGTGAATTATTAATAAAGTAATACAGCTTACAGAAACGTCAGGAAAACCTCGTAAACCTCTTAACACCTCAAACTGAAATCACTTATGAACCATAACCCTGCAGCCCACGAAATGGAGCTCATGGCGATTAAAGCGCTCGGTTTCGCAGACGACCATATATCTGAATCGTTCGAAATGAAGGATGTTTCAGAGTGGCTTGGGATCTCCTACTCTTATTTCTACCACAGCTTTACTACAGTAACGGGAGAACCCTACTGGCAGTATGTGAAACGTCACCGCCTGGAATTATCAGCAGGCCTGCTCAGACATAGCGGCTATAACATCAGTGAGATCGGCGACCGTACCGGTTATGCTACCGTTGCTGCCTACACTAAGGCGTTCACCCAATATTTCAACAGGAGTCCCCGTAGTTTCAGGAAGATCGACATCCTGCCTAATGAAAAACGGACGCTCGAAATGGCAGATCTTATTGTACAGGCCTTCGACAAAAAGGGAGAGGCTATCACCCCTTTGTTCAGCTTTGATATGACTGAGACGGATCAGTTATCGGACAGCACACTGTTCTATATCCTCTTATCCCGCGGACAGGATCCTATTGCCCAGATGATCATGAAAATGACCAGGGAAGAACAGCGTTTGCGGAATATTCTTTCGGCCCTGAACCTGCCCAATGCGAAGGTCATTACCAGTACACTGGATTCTGTGCCCGTAACAGACTATGAACGAATGAGCATGTATGTTGGTATCCTGATCCCTAATAAGGATATTACCACACTCTTCCTGCAAATGGCGATTGCAGAGAAACTCATGACCAAACGCGTTCCGGGAGGACATTATATTACACTGCCTGTGCCGACAGATTTTGCGACCGCTGGTATACCGATGTATGAATTTATTGACAGGTACGTGAAAGAAGGTGTGTTTAAAATGAGCGGTACCCACTTCTTTATATCACTGGTGGCGCCTAATTCATGCGTGATCTATATTCCTCATCTCAGGCAGTTGTTGTAATTCCCATCTCCATTTCCCTCTTTAAAATATATATTTGAGGGAAATACGACTGTCCATGAATGAAGTGAAATTGCCATTCAATGCCAGACTGGCATATACCCTACTATGTATCATACTGATCATATATATTGCCCGCCTGGGCCATACGCTGATCATTCCTCTTGCCTTTGCCACACTCGTTGCTATCATGCTGCTGCCTATTGCCAGTCAGCTGGAACAATGGCGTTTTTCACGCGGAACAGCCGCCTTTACCGTAGTGCTGCTTTTTGTGTTCGTGCTGGTAGGTGTATTCATGTTACTGGGCACTCAGATGGGCGCTTTTGTGTCGGATTTCCCGCAATTGCAGAAGCAGTTGTTATTCCAGCTCAATTCATTACAGACATGGATAAACGTTCAATTTCATATTGATTCCACTCAGCAGATGGATTACCTGGAACAAATGGCCATTGGCACACTGGGTTCTGCTACCTCTTTCGTTAGCAGCACCTTGCTGTCTTTATCTTCTCTGCTGATTTTCATCATCTTTGTACTGTTATATTCCTTTTTCCTGCTGCTTTACCGCTCCCTGATCGTTACTTTCCTGATAAAGGTGTTCAGGGGAAAACACCGTGATAAATTGCTCAATGTAATCATGCAGACCCGGTATATCATCAAAGGATATGTAACAGGGTTAATGATTGAAACGATCGTTGTAGCTATTGTGAACTGCACCATGTTCTGGATACTGGGCATTAAATACGCTACGCTGCTGGGTATTATGGCTGCGCTGTTCAATCTCATTCCCTACCTGGGTATCTATATTGCTACTGTGATCTGTATGGTACTGACGCTGACCAACAGTACACTGGCTACCACTATTCAGGTGGGCGCGGGTCTCCTGATCGTACATTTCCTGGATAGTAACATCCTCCTGCCCCGTATTATGGGTTCTAAAGTAAAGATCAATGCACTGGTCACCATTCTTGGCGTAGTGGCAGGTAATCTCATTTGGGGTGTTCCCGGCATGTTCCTCGCTATTCCTTTTATCGCCATTCTGAAGATCATTTTTGAACATATAGAATATATGCAGCCCTGGGCTATTTTGCTGGGTGATGTAACCATGAAAAGGAAAGCTAAGCCGGTGATCCGCAAGGGGCCGGATACTGTCAGTGAATAAAACGTAATGGATGGAAATACCCACGCTTACGACCGGTAACATTAGTCTCCGGGCCATAGATGAGAGGGATATTGCCGCACTATTCAGCCTGTTCTCGCATGAGAAAGTGGTGCGCTTTATGGATATTGAACGTTTTGTCAATGTCTCGGAGGCTGTACAACTGATCGCTTTCTTCCGCGACAAGCTGGCCAGTGGAGAAGGCATGCGTTGGGCAGTCACCATCAACGGGCATAATGAGCTGATTGGCACCTGTGGCTTTCATCATATTAACAGGACACATTATAAAATGGAACTGGGTTATGACCTGTTGCCTTCCTATTGGGGCAAAGGTATTATGACCAACAGCATATACCGTCTCATGCAATATGGATTTGAGGAGCTGCAGATGAACAGGATTGAAGCGTTCGTTGATCCTGCCAATGCCCATTCACGTAAGCTGCTGCGGAGACTGGGATTTGAGCAGGAAGGGAAAGTGAGGCAGGCGTTTTTTCAGAAGGGAAAGTTTGTGGATGCGTTTTTTTATAGTCTGTTGCAGAAGGATTACAGGTATGATATGCAATTTTGAGTGATCTACTTATCATGATAAAAACGAGATAAAATACTATATAAACCAACCTCATATAATATAATCCTTTAAAATATCTAAACTGAGTATTATCTTCGGCGATCCTTATACCTAACCTATTAATTTATGCAGATTCGTAACATTCTGATGGCAATGCTATGCATGTCACTCAGTTTATCTGTTCAGGGACAAACAGATTCATCAACCACTAAGACTATCTTCTCCAAACCAAAGAAGCCGATCAATTTTACCAAGCTGGAGCTGGTATATCAAAAAGAAACTGTGAAGACTACCGGAGCAAGCTATAGCGGCGCGGGTTTCCGTCTTGCAGGGGCAAATCCCGGTCTACCGGGATACCAATCGCCAACCTACTCTAATGTTAATGCACCTTATATCCGTGTTAATGGGGGTGAACTCAGACGGTTGGATAAACGTGCGAACATGCTCAGACCATATTATACAAAGGCCCCTTTGGCAAACGAACAGCTAACATTAATGAACCAACAGCGAAGACGTGGAGCGGTTCAAGGCTGGACATTGGTAGGCATTGGCACAGTCGCTACAGCAGTTGGATTGTATTCCGCGGTCACTAAAAGCGATGATGAAGATTCCAAGTATTCAGCGTCCCTGCTACAAACTATCGCCAAAGTGCTGCCCGGTCTGGCTGTTGCTTACGCTGGCTTTGCACTTAACCGATACCACACCGCAAAAGCCAAGAAACATCTGGAGCAATCCCTGGAGATCTATAACAAACAATATTATAAACCGATCAAAGCCGACAGTACGGTAAATAGAGCCGGGAACACCGACAGCACAGTGCTTAAATCCCTGGCACCTGAAAATTGATCCCTTTAATGAAGAGAATTATACCACTTATAATATTGCTGTTTTCATTTCAACAGTTAGCATCCGCACAATTTAAAATATTGGCTGAAAGTCCTGCGTTCGAAGAACCGGAGGAAGGATTTGGCAGGCTGCTATTATTAAAGAACGGTAATACGGTGCTGATACAGATCCACCGTGAACAAAAAGATGGCATTGAAATGCGGATCTATAATAAGGAACACGTTGAAACGCTAAAAAAGCATATCAAAGCACGCCCCGGTGGAGATTATGCTACAGAATCCGTTAATGGTATTTTTGAGATCAACGGAGATGTAGCCATACTTATAACGGCCATCATCGAAAAGAAGCCTACTTTATTTCGCATCGTCCTTAATGCTGCTACAGGCGATCTGAAAACAATGAAAAAGATCGCTGAGACAGGAAAACATCTGATCGACGAGGAGAACCCACTATTTAATCCTTTCCTGGTCCGGAAAGATCCGTTAAGTGATTATTATGCGGTGGCTATTTCACATGACAGAGAAGAAGCTCCCACTGATGAACAGGTTGAAGTAATGCTTTACAATGGCCGCCATGAGGAGATCAGCAGAGCTGATTATGCCCTTTCTGATAATAAGTACGGGTTGTTACAACTACACGACCTTGTAGTATATAACGGAGAAACTGTCGGTCTGCTAGGTTACGCATATAGTTATAATGATGTATTGAAACGCAGGGAGGGAAATCTTGTATTGTTAAAACTTGAAAAAAATGAGCATACATTAAAGCTGTCAATGCCCGATCTCATGAAAGGCTCCCAGATCGATGGAGGCATCATCAGGTATAATCCTGTGACCGGCAAGCTGATCCTCCTGGGTTGCGCCTTAATGGACGATGACACAGAAAAAGAAACAAAAAAGAAAGTCACACCGAGACCGGAAATCATAACAGAAGGTAATACAGAAAAGAAATACATTGCCTTTGCCGCATTTGCGAACCCGGCTACAATGAGCATTGAAAAAGTATTCGACGTCTTTCCGGCAGCGGCCAGCGAACGAAGGAAAAAGCTGTTCAAAGACAAAAAAGCATTTTCCGGTATGCCACAAAACCTGTTCCTCAATGCCGACGGAGGATTTTCGATAGTATATGAACACCTCGTCACCTATATACCAGTTGGCAGCAATATCTTTCTGCATACTGTGCATCTTGGCGATATCGCAGTGTCAACTTTTAACAGAGAGGGTATTATGCAAACGTCGGCACTGGTTCCTAAGGAACAACGAATGTATCCATCCTGGCTGGAGCCTTTTTATCACTCAAGGAGAGACAATACCGGAAATCCGTTGCTCCACGGTCAGCAATTCAAATCATTTGCATATCTCAACACTGGCAATAAGAATTATATACTGCTGAATGATACGGAACGTAACATTGACGAGTTGAAATCAGGTAGCATGATCACTATTATGGCAGTTGGCGCCTGCGATGCGTTCTATTACCCTATAGATGGCAGAAATACACTTCCCGACCGTCAATATGTGTTTGGAAACGAAAAAGATAAAAGGACCTTTAAACTCGCCGCTTTCACCATTTCGGATTACGACCAGGCCAATAATATCTATGTTACTATGCAAGTCGAAAATGGAATAAGAGGAAAGAACACAAAAGTCATCTGGTTGCAGCCATAGCCGCACAACATAACAGACAGGAGGCCGCTCATCTCCAAAGCCGGCCTCCTGTTTATTTTATAACTTCTTTATTATCGGTTTTCACTACGTTTGTAACCTTATAATTATTCTCCATACAATGACTTACCGGAACGCAACACTGGAAGACCTGCCAGAAATCGTCGCTATTTACAACACTACTATTGCGGGCCGTATGGTAACCGCTGATACTGAACCCGTTACCGTTGAAAGCCGTATTCACTGGTTCAATGTACACTCTCCTGAAAAACGTCCTTTATGGATGGTAGAAGACAATGGGGGCACTGTAGGATGGGCCAGTTTTCAATCCTTCTATGGCCGGCCGGCATATGACGGAACATGTGAGATCAGTATTTACCTGCATGAGGATCAACGTGGCAAGGGATATGGCAAAGCCATCCTGCGTTATGCCATGGAACAATGTCCGTCTATCGGGGTACACACCCTGCTGGGGTTCATCTTCGCACACAATCTTCCCAGCCTGCGTTTATTTGAACAACTGGGATTTAAGGAATGGGCCCACCTGCCAAACATTGCCGTACTGGACGGTGTGGAAAGGAGCCTGAATATTCTCGGCAAACGGATTTACTAATTCGCATTATATGTGGTGGTTATACGCTCTACTCTCTGCTGTATTCGCTTCCCTGACGGCTATCTTTGCCAAGATCGGGGTATCAAACGTGAACTCCGACCTGGCAACCGCTATCCGGACGATCATCATACTGATCATGGCCTGGGGCATCGTATTTTTCCGGGGCGAAAATAAAGGCCTTCAGCACCTCTCAAAGTTCAGCCTGATCTTCCTGATATTATCGGGTATGGCGACTGGTCTGTCCTGGATCTTTTACTTCAAGGCATTACAGATGGGTAAGGTATCACAGGTCGCCCCGGTTGACAAGCTAAGCGTTGCACTCACTATTATCTTATCCGTCGTGTTCCTTGGTGAAGCGCTGACTATCAAGACAGCGATCGGTGCAATACTGATCATTTCAGGCACACTGGTATTGATTTTGTAACATTTGACCTTGTCAATGACTCAAAGTTGGGTACAAATATGGCAATCCCATCCATATACACAAGATATTGAGTAAAAGTATATTGCAAATAGTTGACGTAATCAAAAATTTAACTCTTTATAACAATCCGTAGTGCGTAGTCCTTACTCGCTGCGGATTTTTTTCCCTTCGGGGAAGATTTAGCCTCTCTGTATCTCTTCCGCTTAATCCCTTCTGTTTCTACGCCTGTTGTCGAGTCGTGCTAAGAACCTGGTCTGTTCAATTATCACACTCTTGCCATCACCTTTCCCTTTTGTTTTCGCTCATTCTTCGTTCTGATTTCTATATCTCCATATCGCTATACCGTCATCTGGATATCACTTTACCGGCATATGTATATCCTTTCGATATAGAGATGCCGGTGAAATGATATGGAAATGACGGTAAAGTGATATGGAAGTAACGAACTCTGATTAATACCAGAGCGAGTTCGGAAGGGGAAAAAGGGGGATTTGGGGAGTTATTTCAGGGAGGAAATAAAGTGGTACAGGAGTGGGATCATTTTATAGGAGGCTTCCATTAAGCTGTTCTTTGCAGATCAGATTGTCTGGAAAGGCAGTTAGATTTGGTAAATGAGATAGATTTTAATTAGATAATCGGGCATAATATATTATTGATTATCAGCCAAATGAAGGTGTAATTTTCGAATTTTTCTTTTTTATTACATGTTGTTACGGTCACTGATTCAGCGGACGGTCGTATTGTTGCGTTGGCCTTACTGCTCAGCGCAGGCTGGGATCACTGGCTATAGTTCTTTGAAGTTCCTTACTATCAGGCTTCGGGAAGGCGGGGGATAATTATTAAGCCCTGGGCGACAATGATTGTTGCGCTGGCCTTACTGCTCACGGTGCAGGCTGGGATCACTGGCTGTAGTTCTTTGAAGTTCCTTACTATCAGGCTTCGGGAAGGAGGGGGATAATTATTAAGCCCTGGGCGACAATGATTGTTGCGTTGGCCTTACTGCTCACGGCGCAGGCTGGGATCACTGGCTGTAGTTCTTTGAAGTTCCTTCCTATCAGGCTTCGGGAAGGCGGGTTGGCCCTGGGATAATTATTAAACCCCTGGTGCAACACGTGAGCACTTCAAATAACTAAGGCCAGTGATTCCCACCTGCCCGCTCGCCTGTTTACGGCCTCAAAGTTTTAGTAAGGCGTCTATATACAGGAGCGTACTTGCCGCGGCCCCGGAGGAGTTAAGTACATTTTCTCCCTGCCTTTGATGCTTTTGACATGGCTTATCTATGCTGTATACATGCCTTATATGTGGACCTAAAGCATTGGAACGATGTGATTGTTGTACCGTTAGTCTAGAAATACCGTCCAGCGCAAAACTTTATAACCCAAACTCCAAATACCACAAAAAAAGAGGTGCATCCCTCAAGACGCACCTCTTAAAATATATTCACTTACTACCCTTTACCTACTGATAACCAATTCCTTCACCTTCTTAATCTCATACACACACCGCCTATCCCCGGCAATAATATGATCAACCCGCTTCACTTCTGCACCATCCCCCATAATCGCCTGGAAGGTATTCAACTCTGAAGTACAGATGTTAGCACATTGCGTAGCCGCACAACAAATAGGACAATGGTTCTCTATAAAGATGAACCCGTCCTCTTCCTCGCGCCATTCCGCCAGATAACCTTCGGAACTACGGATGGTAGCAAACTGCGCCAGTCGCTCTGCCAGGCCGGTAATACCTGACAATGCCTTCATATATTTTTCCTGCTGCTGGAATTCACGGGCAGCCACAACTTTTACGAGTGCCTCTTCTCCCAGTTCCTTGCGGATGGTTTCTATTATTTGCAGCGTCAGCTCCACATGCGTATCCGGAAAGTGAGCATGGCCCAGCGGTGTAAGGTCCCAGATTTGAACAGGCCGGCCTACTCCTCTGGATGTTGTAGCCGACACCACAAGCCCCTCCTCTGCCAGCTTCAGCAGCTGCAGGCGGGCGCCCTCTCCTGTCATACGTAATGCGGCTGCCAGCATAGCGGCCGATTGAGGCCCCTTCGTCTTCAGTAACTGCAAAAATTTGTCGGCAGTTGCTTTTGTGATGGGTCTATAATTTTCCAAGTTCTTACTTGTTTTATTCTCAAATGTCGTAATTTTGTAGGAGTTAAAAAAATTTGTTGCCAGAACAACAGCTTAAAACAGAGAAACACTAAATGAACGTATTGATCTTCAACGGCACAATGGACAGTAGCCCCTATACCACTGCAAACCAGTTAACGGGCTATTTCGCAGAACAGTTCCGGCACAAGGGATTTTCTACGGAAGTGTTCAGCCCTGTTGACGGCCATATTCCGTTCTTTGCATATCCTAAGGGCGACATGCCCGATTCCGTTAAACATATGTGTGATGTATTCCTGAAAGCGGATGTCCACGTATGGCTTACCCCCCTTTATCACGGGAGTATGACTGGTGTCATGAAGAATACACTGGACTGGCTGGAGATGACCAGCAAGCTCAGTAATCCTTATTTAACGGGAAAGGTTGTAGCTTTGGTATGCTGGGGAGATGGTTCCCACGCCATGCAGGGCATCAACGCAATGGATTCGGTAGCGAAAGCCCTTCGGGCATGGGTACTACCTTTTTCAGTGCCAATCATGAAAGAACACTTGTATGATGCTGAAACTAAAACATTTACAGCATCTTATAAAAATAAATTCGATAGGATGATCTCCCTTCTGGGAGACTCCAGGATCGGAGATAAAAAGCAGGTGAAAGATACTACCGGCAATCTCTGATCTTAAGAGAAAATTGGAGACAAGGTCGGTGACAAGCACCACCAACATGCTCCAGGATCGGGGATAAAAGCAGGTGAAAGATACTACCGGCAATCTCTGATCATAAGAGAAATGGAGATAAGGCGGGTGACAGACACCACTAACATTCTCCAGGATCGGAATAATGAGGGAATATACAACCGGAACTCCCGGATCCGCAGACAGGATTGGAAGAAACCGGTGACAAGACACCTCAGCTATCCGGTCAGAATAATAATACTAAGGTGATTTCGTATAAAAGGAAGCAATTATGATAACAGTATCAGAAAAAGCAGGCGAATATATAAAGGCGCTCATGGTCAAGGAGAATCATGCTCCCGGTACTTTCGTACGCGTTGGCGTAAAAGGCGGCGGTTGCTCAGGACTGGAATATGTGTTGAAATTTGAAGCAACCGACCATCAGGAAGGTGACCAGACCTTCGAAGATAAAGGTGTAAAGATCGTGGTGCAGATGAAGAGCCTCCTGTACCTGTACGGCACAGAGCTGGACTATTCAGATGGTCTCAATGGTAAAGGACTCTACTTTAACAACCCTAACGCTACACGTACCTGTAGCTGTGGGGAAAGCTTCGCGGTATAATCCTTTATCCCCGGACTTCTGCATTACTTAATTAACTCGGAAAATGAGAAACAGCAACGAAATAATAGATGATATAGCCAACCGGGAATACGAGTTTGGCTTTACTACCGACATCGAGATGGAGATGGCGCCGGTGGGTCTTAACGAAGACACCATCCGCTTTATCTCTGCTAAAAAGGAAGAACCAGAATGGATGCTGGAATGGCGCCTGAAAGGCTACCAGGCCTTTAAAAAGATGCAGTTCCCTAAATGGCAGCATTTTGAAATGCCTGAACTGGACCTTCAGAAACTTTCTTACTACGCAGCACCTAAGAAAAAGAAACAACTCAACAGCCTGGACGAAGTAGATCCTGAGCTGCTGGCTACTTTCGAAAAGCTGGGTATTCCCATCAACGAACAGAAAGCACTGGCCGGCGTTGCTGTAGACGTTGTTTTTGACAGCGTTTCCGTTGCCACTACTTTCAAGGAAAAATTAAACGAACTGGGCATCATCTTCTGCTCATTCGGTGAAGCAGTAAGGACACATCCTGACCTGGTTAAGAAATACCTGGGTACTGTAGTACCTCACTCCGATAATATATTTGCCGCCCTGAATGCTGCGGTATTCTCCGACGGCTCTTTCGTATACATTCCGAAAGGCGTACGCTGCCCAATGGAACTGAGTACCTACTTCCGTATCAATGCGGAAAATACCGGCCAGTTCGAGCGTACCCTGATCATTGCCGACGACAATTCCTACGTAAGTTACCTGGAAGGCTGTACAGCTCCCAAACGTGATGAGAACCAACTGCATGCTGCAGTAGTGGAACTGATCGCAATGGACCATTCGGAGATCAAATACTCCACTGTACAGAACTGGTATCCTGGTGACAAGGACGGTAACGGCGGTATCTACAACTTCGTGACCAAACGCGGTATCTGCAAAGGAAACAGCAGCAAGATATCCTGGACACAGGTAGAAACCGGTTCTGCTATCACCTGGAAATATCCTAGCGTGATACTGCAGGGCGACGATGCTGAAGGCGAATTCTACTCAGTAGCGGTAACCCGCAACAAGCAGATCGCTGACACCGGTACCAAGATCTATCACCTGGGTCGTAATACCCGCAGCCGTATCATTTCAAAAGGTATCTCTGCAGGTCATAGCGATAATACTTATCGTGGTCTTGTACAGGTAGGTCCGCGTGCGGCCAACGCACGTAACTTCACCCAGTGTGACTCCCTCCTGATAGGCGACCGCTGTGGTGCACACACCTTCCCTTACATCGAATCCAGGAATAGTACTGCTACCGTAGAACACGAAGCAACTACTTCCAAGATCGGTGAGGACCAGATCTTCTATCTGAACCAGCGTGGTATCGATACAGAAAAAGCAGTAGCACTGATCGTAAATGGTTATGCACAGGAAGTGCTGAACCAACTCCCGATGGAGTTTGCGGTGGAAGCCCGTAAGCTGCTTTCTATCACACTGGAAGGAAGCGTAGGATAATAAAACAATTTACAAAAGCAAAAACAACAGAGAAACATACAATCATGCTGACGATTAAAAATCTGCACGCAGAAGTAGACGGTAAACAAATCCTGAAGGGAATCAACCTGGAAATCAGGAAAGGAGAAATGCATGCTATCATGGGTCCTAACGGCTCCGGAAAAAGCTCACTGTCTTCTGTGCTGGCGGGTCGTGAAAATTATACTGTAACACAAGGTGAAGTGATCTTCGAAGGGAAGAACCTGCTGGACATGTCTCCCGAAGACCGTGCACGCGAAGGCCTCTTCATGGCGTTCCAGTATCCCGTTGAAATTCCGGGTGTATCCAACCTGCATTTCCTCAAGACCGCATTAAATGAGATCAGGACTTACCATGGTCTGCCTGCGATGGAATCCAAAGAATTCCTGAAGCTGACCAAAGAAAAACAGCAGCTGGTAGATTTTAATGCTAACCTGATGAACCGTTCTCTGAACGAAGGTTTCTCCGGCGGTGAGAAAAAGAGGAATGAAGTGTTTCAGCTGGCAATGCTCGATCCGAAATTAGCCATCCTGGATGAAACTGATTCCGGCCTCGATATTGACGCCCTCCGCATTGTAGCTGCCGGCGTGAATAAACTGCGCAGTGCAGATAAGGCTTTTATGGTTATTACCCACTACCAGCGTTTGCTGGAATACATCGTGCCTGATTTCGTGCACGTGCTGTACAATGGTCAGATCGTTAAGACCGGCACCAAAGAACTGGCACTTGAGCTGGAAGAAAAAGGCTACGACTGGCTGAAAGAAGAGGTACACCAGAAAGAATCTGTATAACGCAAAAAGAACCATGACGAGCGATAAATCATTTTACGAATTTATATCCAACGGGGTACCTGGTCCCGAGCAGAAAGTAGATGCCGACAACGCTATTCTTCCTGCCCGCAAGCTGGCATTTAGCCGCTTCAAGGAACTGGGTCTGCCTACGATCAAAACCGAAGAGTGGCGCTATACTAACATCCAGCGTTATCTCAAAGACGCCTTTACCCTGGCACAGGAAGAACAAGGTACTGTAACGGCAGAGCAACTGAAAGCTGCCAGCATCCCTCACCTGGACAGCTACCGTGCTGTACTCGTGAACGGACGCCTGCAGGCCGACCTCTCCGTACTGCCTTCCGGAGGTAAGATCACCGTCTCCAAACTGAGCGACGCTGCCGGCAATCCACAGCTGCAGGCATGGTTTGATAAACACCCTCACCTGCAGTCGCAGCCTTTCGCAGCGCTCAACGCTGCCCTGTTTGCCGATGGCCTGTTCATCGAAGCAGGTACAAACGCTACCCTGGACAAACCACTGCACATCATTCACGTGTATACTGCTTCCACCAACGCGTTCATTCAGCCCCGCCACCTGGTGGTACTGCATAAAAGCGCTACACTGGAAGTTATTGAAAGCGCTGTAGGCATCAATGATAATGCCATCACTTTCGTAAATGCCGTAACAGAAGTTGTACTGGAAGAAAACGCTGAACTCTGGCATTATAATATCCAGAACACCGTTAAAAACAGCCGTCATATCCATAATACTTCTGCTACCCAGAAAGCTGACAGCCGCTATCATCATTTTAACTTTACCCTGCCATCTGCAGAACTGACCCGTAATAACCTCAGCGTAGCGCTGACAGGCAGCAATACGGAAACCAATCTGCACGGCCTCTACCTGGCTACAGGTACCCAGCACGTAGACAACCACACTTTTGTGGATCACCTCGTGCCGAACTGTAACAGTAATGAGCTGTACAAAGGAGTATTGCTGGACGACGCCAATGGCGTATTCACCGGCAGGATCCATGTAAATGTAGATGCGCAGAAAACAAATGCTTTCCAGCAGAACAACAACCTGCTGATGAGCGAAAAGGCGAACATCAATTCACAACCTCAGCTGGAAATATTTGCAGATGATGTGAAGTGCAGCCATGGATTTACGGTAGGCCGCTTCAGCGATGAAGCACTGTTCTACCTGCGCTCCCGTGGTATTGGTGCGGAAGCCGCTAAATCACTGCTGGTAAATGCTTTTGCATTTGATATTACCGACCAGGTACATATCCCGGCTTTACAGGATTTCCTCGCAGAAAAGATTCGCCAGTATGTAGCCGGCGCTATCAATAATTAATTCGATCAGAAATTCCGATCTTTGCACGAGGTCATCCAGGTTCATCCCGGATGACCTCTGATGCTTCAGAGAAGAATGATAAACATTTAGAGTATTATGCAAAACGTACCAGACATCACTGTTCCGGCAATAGATATAGAAAAGATCAGAAAGGATTTCCCGCTGTTACAGGAAAAAGTATATGGATTACCACTCGTATATCTCGATAATGCTGCTACTACCCAGAAGCCGCAGATCGTGCTGGATACGTTAATGCACTACTATATCCATCTCAACAGCAACGTACACCGCGGTGTACACCATCTCAGCCAGGAAGCAACTGCTGCTTACGAGAACTCCCGTAAGACCGTTGCCTCCTTCCTCAATGCACGTAAACCGGAAGAGATCATCTTTACCAAGGGTACTACCGACAGTATCAACCTGATAGCCTATTCCTTCGGTCGCGGTGAGATCAAGCCCGGCGATGTGGTACTGGTATCCGCTATGGAACACCACTCCAACATCGTTCCCTGGCAGATGATGTGCGAAGACAGGGGCGCTGAAATGAAAGTCATCCCGATGGATGAAAACGGAGAACTGATCATGTCAGAGTTCTCTGCCCTGCTGACCGATAAAGTGAAGATCATTGCGGTAACATACGTATCCAATTCCCTTGGTACTGTTAATCCCGTACGCGATATTATAGCCCAGGCACATGCCCGCAATATTCCTGTATTGCTCGATGCGGCACAGGCGGTACAGCATATGCCTGTGGATGTACAGGAACTGGACGTAGACTTCCTCGTATTCTCCGGTCATAAGATATACGGTCCTACCGGTACCGGTGTACTATATGGCAAGGAAGAATGGCTGGACAGACTGCCTCCTTACCAGGGTGGTGGTGATATGATCAAGACGGTGACCTTCGCCAAAACCATCTACAACGTACTGCCGTACAAGTTTGAAGCGGGTACTCCCGATATCAGCGGCGCCATTGCGCTGGAAGCTGCTATTAAATACGTACAACAGATAGGTGTTGAAAATATCCAGGCATGGGAAGAACAGCTGGTAGATTATGCTGTACAACAGTTACAGCAGATCGAAGGTCTGCGTTTCATTGGTAATGCAAAACATCGCTCCGGCGCTATCTCCTTCCTGGTAGACGACATTCATCCTTATGACCTCGGTGAACTGCTGGATAAGCAGGGTATTGCTATCCGTACCGGCCACCACTGTGCCGAACCTGTAATGGGCTTCTTCTGCATCCCTGGTACCGTACGTGCATCGTTTGCAGTATATACAACTTTCGAAGATATAGACAGATTAGTAGCGGGCATTAAAAAAGCCGCTGCTATGTTAAGATAACAGGATTATGACTATCAAAGAAAAACAGGACGAGCTGATATCAGATTTCTCTTTCATGGAGAACTGGATGGATAAATACGAGCACATTATTCAACTGGGTAAGGAACTGCCGCTGATAGACGAAAAATATAAAACGCCTGATCATCTCATTAAAGGGTGCCAGTCGCAGGTATGGCTGCATACCGACATGCAGGACGGTAAACTGATCTTCACCGCCGACAGTGACGCTGTGATCACCAAAGGGCTGGTAAGTCTGATGATCACCGTATTCTCAGGACATACGCCCAAAGAGATCGCAGAATCTGAAATATACTTTATCGACGCGATCGGTTTGAGCAGTCATCTCTCTCCTACCCGTTCCAATGGGTTACTGAGTATGCTCAAGCAGATCAAATTATATGCAGTTGCCTATGAGGCAAAATCTCAATCACAAAAAAACGGCAAAGAGCTATGAGCGAAAATACAACGACACTACGCGACAGGATTGAAGAGGTACTGCGCACGGTATTTGATCCGGAGATACCGGTGAATATCTTTGAGCTGGGCCTTGTATATGAAATCAGGATAGGCGATAATAACCGCGTTGCCATCACGATGACGCTGACAGCACCAGGTTGTCCGGTAGCAGGCGATATCATACGTGAAGTAGATGAGAAAGTGAGGGATATTGAGGGTGTATCTGATGTGGATGTGACCCTGACTTTCGATCCGCCATGGAATAAAGATATGATGAGCGAGGAAGCCAAGCTGGAACTGGGCTTCATGTAATCAGTACAGGAAAATTCTTAAAAGCCGGTGTTGTTAATACAGCACCGGCTTTTGTTATTCTGCTATCAGCTATCATTGTTGTTCGGTAACTTTCGCCCGTAACTATTTCTTCATACAAGTCCTCCTTTCCCCTGTAACTGTTTGTTTCTCTTGACTGTTCGCGGTTCTCTCCCCTCATCCAACAGCTTATTTCCATTCAGCCAGCTCCTATTTTCACCTTTCTGCTAAACATTCGAACTGGTCAGGTTGTTATAAGGTTTCGCTACCTTTACCTTTGTCATCTTATTACCTTTTTAAAACTCAGTTATGTTTGAACAATTAACACAACTCATTCAGCAGAGCGGTCTGCAATCTGTCATCAACAATCCCGAAGTACCTAACGAGCACAATGACGCTGTGATCGCCGAAGCACAAAACTCTATCCTCTCCACTTTTGGTCAGCTGAATGCCAATGGTGAAACACAACAGGTAAATGAAGCGCTTGCATCTGCGGATCATCCGGTTACGCAGAATATCCAACAGAACTTTGCCGGCAACATCATGGAAAAGTTTGGCATCAATAGTGCTACTGCTACAAGCATTGCTGCAACCTTAATCCCTACTGTTCTGAATGCTATCAAAGGTGGTGGCGGTACATCCGGTGCTACCGGTGGTCTCAACATCCAGGACATTTTATCTTCCCTGGGTGGTAACAGTGGTTTTGGCAGCGGTAATATCCAGAGTTCTATCAATAGTATTGGTGGTAAACTGGGACTGGACAAAGACGGAGACGGTGATGTTGATCTGAACGATATTACAAAAATGTTCAGGTAATTATCAGATGGAATTTTCTCACCATTCCAACCAATAATTATGAGTAACAAACAATTGAGCACTGCTATCCTCTGCATGGCATTTGCGGCCATGGTAGCCTGTAAGGCGAAACCCACTGATACGCAGATCCAGGCAAAAGTTTCGGAACAACTCAGCACAATGCCGGAAGTGACGGCTGACGTCAAAGACGGTGTGGTAACACTTGCGGGTAACGTCGCCGATGATGCTACCAAAGCTTCTGCTGAAGCGACGGTAAAATCCACCGAAGGTGTAAAGAGTGTCGTTAACAACATTATGGTGACGCCTGCCGCGCCACCTGAGCCGCCTGCTACCACCGCGACTAATACTGCTGATGATACGCTTCGTACCGGTGTTACGAACATCTCCAAAGATTTCCCCGGTGCGGATATTAAAGTCGACGCAGGTGTTATTACGGTTACGGGTGAACTCTCTGCTGCTAAATGGAAGACGCTGAAACAGGCTTTGGATGCCCTGCATCCGAAGAAAGTAGATGCTTCTGGTCTCACTGTAAAATAACCTTCTAAATCACTGTTTATGTCATTACAGGACAAATACAAGGAACTGATAGATACCGCTAAATCTGCCGGTACAAGTAATCTCCAGGTGAATGAACAGGAAGGCGTGTTACACATTAGTGGCGAAGCGCCTAGTGGTGCGGTGAAGGACAATCTGTGGAATATCTACGGAAAGATTGATCCTAATTTCCTCAGTGGCGATGTTGTCATGGATATTAAAGTGGCGACGGCTGTTGAAGGGGCAAAACTGGAAGTAGTGACTCAATCGTCGAATCTCAATGTGCGGAAGGGACCGGGGATTGATCAGCCGGTTGTTGGTAAGGCGGCGCATGCGGAGATGGTTACGCTGATCAGTAAGCATAGTGATCAGTGGTGGTTGATACGGACTAAGGATGGCGAAGAGGGGTATGCGCATTCGCAGTATCTCCGGCCGGTTGAATGATACTTTGATCTTTTTGAAGGGCGAATGGCGTGAGCTGTTCGCCTTTTTTTGTGCGAATGGCTTTTTGCGGATGATCGTAGCGAATTGGTGGTTGCGGAGGAGAGTGCGATTCGGTTTCAGTAAGGGACTACGGGCTGTACCCCTTTTCGAGACTTGATATTGAGCTTTATCAAGCGTATGGACATAAGAACAATATTAAACCCCTGTCAATCGTATAGGACTCTCAAAGGGCTAAGGCCCTTCGTCTCCTTCTGAAACCTTCCGCTACTTAGGAGTATAAAGTGTAAGGAGCGAGATCCGTTTTTTCAGCCTTACTGTTTTACTTCTATACAAGAAGTATGTAGGTGCAAGTATAGCAGCACCCTTCGTACCCTTCACTCCCATTGTACCCCATCGTACCTTCATTCCCTTCGTTCCCTTCATCCTCTCACTGTCTTACTTCGATACGGTTACTTTATAATGCTTTACAATACATTGCAATTACTTTGTAACTACTTGCAATTACTTTGCTTCCCGTAGGATGAAGCCGTTCGCTTGCTTCTGTAAGGCATATTTGATGGTACGCTTTCCGCCGGAGGGCTTGCTATCAAGGTCGCCGTCCTTATAGAGGGGGTAAACACGCACGATCTGATGTTGCTGAATATAGAAGGAGTCCCTGCCACGGTAGCCTTCCTTGTCAGGGTTGTCGAAATCGCCGGAAAAGATCCTGACGGGCTTGTTGTTGATATAAGTGATGCCATAGACGCTGCCTGTAGCATCGGTGCCACTCGCAGAGGTGAAAAGGTAAACTTCAGGATTCCTGTCGTTATTGAGATCTTCTACTGTGGCTTTCTGTAGCATTCCTTTCACATCCCTGATCACAGTACTATCCGCTTTTGAAGAATCTCCTTTAAGATTAGTAGCCGCTATTGTGATGGTGCGGAGTGATCCATCGCCTTTGGAGACAATGGCATATTTGTAATTCTTAAACCGGATCATGTTGGAGACCGGCTCATTTCCTCCCTTCCTTACATTCGACTCCTCTTCACCAGGTGCAGGCGCGGAGCCAGCATTGGCAGTACCTCCAGCGGCGTTCTGGCTGGGATTGGCCGCTGCACTCTGTGATGCATCTTCCTGTGTGCTACGGGAAGAGTCTGCCAGGTCCTTTTTACTTTTTAAGGGCGAATTGCACGCGATGCCAAAAAACAGCAGGAAACAAATGATGGGTCTCATACTTTCTCTTTTTAAATTTTCTCAGAATGAATCTTAGATATCTCATAACGTTTGCCTGTTAATGCGGAACAAGGAACATGCCGAACAAAAAGATGAGGTATGAATGTATATGTTGGTGTATGGGGATGTATGGAGAAGTACGAGGCGTATGGAGGTATATGGGGTAGCACAAAGATGTACGAGACGTATGGAGGTATATGGGGTGGCACGGAGATGTACCAGGCGTATGAAGGTATATGGGGTGGCACGGAGATGTACGAGGCGTATGAAGATATATGGGAGTGGCACGGAGATGTACGAGGCGTATGAAGATATATGGGAGTGGCACGGAGATGTACGAGGCGTATGGAGTATATGGGGGTGGCACTGGGATGTACGAGGCATATGGAGGTATCTACAGCGGTATGATAGTGTCTGATGTTAAACAGATGATAAATTTTTACCGTTCGTCCAATCGATGTTTGATTTAGCAAGTATCGTTTTTTATCTTTGCGATTCCAACTTGGAGAGTGCGCCTTATTATGGTAAAAACAGAGAAGCAAATATTCCGCAGGTTTTTACTGTACATCATGCTGATAGCCGGCCTGATGACGGGCCAATCATCTATTCTACTAGCCAGATCGCCGTTGAAGGCGGGTAAAACCGTTTGTGTTGAACGCCTCTTCGATCATGAAAAGATTCATATACCGTATATTGACAATGGTGGTTCGGTAGAAGAAGAGAATGAGCTGCAGCTTGTTCTGGCTACCAAGAAAGTACCGCGTAAAAAACGGTATTATATCAATAGTACCTATCAATCTTCCAGTTACACTACCCGCTTTCTACAGTTTCAATATAACCACGAGTTTTATATACCTGTCAGAGAAAACAAGACCGGCGTGTATACGCAGCAACATGCGTTTCTGCCGGCCTACTATAGTTTCCTGTCGAGGTATACGCCCTTCTGAATAGTTGAGTATCGGCTATTTAAGCCTTGTACAGACACCCGTTTTTTTACTATACACATGTAGCAGCAACGCTGACGGCTTTTTTATTGTCTGTCGGCCGCTGTTGCATGTATTTAACAAAAAGGACCGTATATAAACCTATATAAACGGCCCTGTTAAACTATTCACTCCTATCATGCGAACGTTTTCAAAGACTAATATACAGGCAATTATACTGGCAATTACATCGGCACTAAGCCTTGCCCTGAGCGGATGTATTACCCGGGGAGAAAAAATCAGCGATCAGAACGAATTACAAACATTTCCTGTTGTGCAGCTCTCCCTTTGCGATACCGTGCTGCACAGGAATTATGTAGCGGATATAGAAGCCGTACGCAACGTAGAGATCCGTGCCCGTGTGAACGGATTCCTGAATAAGATCTATGTGGACGAAGGACAACACGTACAGCAGGGGCAATTGCTTTTTACGCTCAATGATGAAGAATACCGCTCCGAACTGGCAAAGGCGAAAGCCACGCTGAGCAGCGCTATTGCTGAGGCAAAAGGTGCTCAACTGGAACTCGCCCGCGTACAGCTGCTGGTAGAGAAAAAGGTGATCGCAAAAAGTGAGCTGGAAGTGGCCAAAGCCAGACTGGCTGCTGCAGAAGCCAGGATCGACGAGGCAAGGTCAAATGAGAGCAATGCGGCTACCAGGTTGTCTTATACTGTGATCCGCGCTCCCTTCGATGGTTATATCGACAGGATCCCTTCAAAGGCCGGAAGCCTCATCGGAGAAGGCGCCCTCCTGACCTCTGTGTCAGATATCAAGGAGGTGTATGCCTATTTTAATGTTTCTGAAACCGAATATCTCCAGCATAAAAAAGCAAATGCCACCAAAGAACATCCGGAGGTACACCTGGTACTGGCAGATGGTACAGATTATCCCTACCCCGGAAAGGTAGAAACCATTGAAAGTGAATTTGAGGAAACAACCGGCTCTATCGCTTTCAGAGCAAGGTTCCCAAATCCGAAAGGCTTACTGAAACATGGGGCCAGCGGAAAAGTACAGCTGAGCAATGATCTGCAGGATGCCATGCTGCTCCCGCAGAAAGCTGTTTTCGAAATGCAGGATAAGAATTATGTATTTATCCTGGATGCATCTAACCAGGTAAAGATGAGAAACTTCAAGCCCGGTGCACGCCTGGCCAACTGTTATGTGGTAGAGTCAGGTCTGAATGCCGGCGACAGGGTGGTATACGAAGGTGTACGCAACCTGCGCGATGGTATGAAGATTATTCCGGCTCCTGTTACGCTCGATAGCATTAAAGGGCTGTAGGGATTGATTACAGGAGGGGGCCGGAGGTCTGCCGGTTTATAGTGCCCGGGAATGCGGCCTGTGTTTTTACAGGCTTGCTGACCCCTTTTTTCATCATTTATTACATTTTTATGTTCGATACTTTTATAAAGCGACCGGTGTTGTCGCTGGTCATCTCATTGATCATTGTGCTGCTTGGATTGCTGGCTTTATTTACCTTACCTGTTACACAATTTCCCGACATCGTTCCTCCTTCTGTAACGGTGACGGCCAAATATACCGGCGCCAACGCAGAAGTGTGCGCTAAAGCAGTGGCTACTCCGCTGGAACGCGCTATCAACGGTGTACCCGGCATGACGTATATGTCGTCTGTATCCAGTAATAACGGTATGACACTGATACAGGTGTTCTTCCAGGTGGGTACAGATCCCGATCAGGCGGCAGTGAACGTACAGAACCGTGTGGCGACTATCATCGACGAATTACCCGAAGAGGTGATCAAAGCTGGTGTGACCACTGAAAAAGAGGTGAACAGTATGTTGTTATACCTCAACATCATGAGTGAAGACAGCACACTGAATGAACAGTTCATCTACAACTTTGCCGACATCAACGTATTACAGGAGCTGAAAAGGATTGATGGCGTGGGCTTTGCTGAGATCATGGGCGCCAAGGAATACGCTATGCGTGTATGGCTGAAGCCCGATCGTATGCTGGCGTATCAGCTGTCGGCCGATGAAGTGATCAACGGTATCCGCAAACAGAATATTGAGGCGGCTCCCGGTAAGACAGGAGAAAGCGCGGATAATGATCCGCAGGTATTGCAATATGTATTGCGGTACACGGGTAAGTTCTTTGAACCATCACAATATGAAAATATCATCCTCAGGGCTAATCCGGATGGCTCTGTGCTGAGATTGAAAGATGTGGCGGATGTGACTTTCGGCTCGCTGAGTTATGGCATGGTATCCAAGACGGATGGAAAACCTTCCGCATCCATCATGCTGAAGCAGCGACCTGGTTCCAATGCCCAGGAGGTAATTACGAACGTGAAAAAGCGGATGGCAGAGTTAAAAGCTTCCTCTTTTCCACCGGGGATGAGTTATAACTTCAACTATGACGTGTCACGCTTCCTGGATGCCTCTATTCATGAGGTATTGAGAACGCTCGTGGAAGCTTTTATACTGGTGTTTATCGTGGTGTTCCTCTTCCTGCAGGATTTCAGATCAACACTGATACCTGCGCTGGCAGTGCCTGTGGCCCTGATAGGAACCTTGTGTTTTATGCAACTGCTGGGCTTCTCTATAAACCTGCTGACACTATTCGCCCTGGTGCTGGCCATTGGTATAGTCGTCGATAATGCGATTGTGGTGGTGGAGGCTGTCCATGTAAAAATGCAGGAGACGCATCTACCACCACTACAAGCTACACTGGCGGCTATGAAAGAGATCAGTGGGGCAATTGTGGCTATCACCCTGGTGATGTCGGCGGTGTTTGTACCGGTGGCATTCCTTTCTGGTCCGGTGGGCGTATTTTACCGGCAGTTCTCCCTGACGCTGGCCATAGCGATTGTGATATCGGGTATCAATGCGGTGACACTCACTCCTGCACTTTGTGCCATTATGCTGCGCCATACGCATGATGCCGGCAAGCCCCGGAATATGTTGCAGCGTTTCTTTGATAAATTCAACTACAGGTATAATAAGACAGAGCGCGGTTATCAGCGCCTGATCGGGTATATAGCCGGCAGACGGATGGTTACGATCCTTATGCTTATCATTTTCTTTATCGCCACCTGGGGCGCCAGTGCCGTGTTGCCGGGAGGTTTCATTCCTTCTGAGGATCAGGGGATGATCTATGTAAATGTGACTACGCCTGCGGGCGCCACGGTTGCACGTACAGAAGCAGTGCTGGATGAAGTGCAGAAGATAGCGGCACAACTGGATGAGGCTGAGTCAGTATCTACACTGGCGGGCTTTAGTCTTGTGAATGATGTGGCGGGGGCGTCTTACGGTATGGGGATGATCAACCTGAAACCATGGGAGGAAAGAAAACGTTCTGTAAAGGAGATCATTGCTGCGCTGGAGAAGGACTGTAAGATCATTGCTGATGCCAGTATTGAATTCTTCCCTCCTCCTACGGTGCCTGGCTTTGGTAACTCCAGCGGGTTTGAATTGCGTGTGCTGGATAAAACCGGCGCTGGCGACCTGCAGCAGACTGCAGATGTAACGAATAAATTTATCAACGCCCTGAAACAACGTCCGGAGATAGGAAGCGCCTTTACCAGTTTCGATCCTGAGTTCCCTCAGTATATGATCCACGTAGATCAGGCTATGGCTGCCCAGAAAGGCGTTAGTATCGACAATGCAATGTCGACCCTTCAGACGCTGCTCGGCAGCTTCTATGCGTCTAATTTCATTCGTTTTGGACAGATGTATAAAGTGATGGTGCAGGCATCTCCCCGTTATCGCACGAAACCGGAAGATGTGATGCATTTATATGTGAAGAATGATGCGGGGGAAATGGTGCCCTTTTCCAACTTCATTAGGATGGAACGTGTATACGGGCCCGAACAGCTGACGCGTTACAACATGTACACCGCAGCTATGATCAATGGGGATGCGGCATCTGGCTTCAGTAGTGGGGACGCTATCAATGCCATCAATGAAGTGGCGAAAACGTCTTTACCCCGTGGGTATAGTTTTGAGTGGAGTGGGATGACCCGGGAACAAATTCTGTCAGGCAATCAGGCCATTTATATTTTCGGTCTCTGTCTCCTGTTTGTGTACCTGCTGCTGGCTGCACAGTATGAAAGTTTCCTGCTGCCGCTGCCGGTGATCCTCTCCTTACCTGCAGGGATATTTGGTGCATTCCTGACCCTGAAACTGGCCGGACTGGAAAACAATATCTATGCGCAGGTGGCTTTGGTGATGTTGATAGGATTGCTGGGTAAGAACGCCATCCTGATCGTAGAGTTTGCGATACAACGAAATAAACAGGGACTGTCTGTACTGGAAGCAGCCAAAGAAGGTGCGGTGTCACGTTTGCGGCCTATCCTGATGACGTCTTTTGCCTTCATTGCAGGCCTTATACCGCTTTGCGTAGCCAGTGGCGCAGGCGCCATGGGTAACCGCTCTATCGGTACGGCTGCTGCAGGCGGGATGCTGATAGGTACCCTGTTTGGAGTGCTGATCATCCCGGGACTGTATGTGCTGTTTGCGTCAGTGGGTAAGAAGAAAGTAAAGGCGAAGCCTCCTAAACACCAGGCGGTAAGTGCGCTGACGGTGCTGGTGGCCATAGGATTATTGACAATGGGGCTACAGGGTTGTTATTCGCCTGCAAAACTCACCTTGCCTGAGGTGCCGGAAACACCTGCTACATTTGGCGATACATCACGAATAAGCGGAGGCAATGCTACCGACAGTAATACTATCAGTAAAAATGGATCAGACAGTAGTGGTATCGGGGTATTGTCTTACAAACAGTTCTTTACAGACACCCTGCTCCTGCAATTGCTGGACACTGCCCTGATGCATAATACGGACATGCTGCTGGCTACCCAGCGGATGGAGACCGCCCGTGCACAACTGATGGCGGCCAGCCGTGCATGGCTGCCGGAGGTGAATGTTGCTGTCAGCGCAGGCGTGGATCGCTGGGGCGACTATACATTGAACGGCGTGGGTAATTACGATACGAATCTATCTCCCAATATCAGTGATAAACAACGCATACCTGGACCTACACCTGATTACTTCGCGGGGCTGCGCAGTTCCTGGGAAATTGATCTCTGGGGAAAACTGCGCAGCCGCAAACAGGCTGCCTATATGCGTTTCCTGTCGAGTGAACAGGGACGCCGGCTGGTTACCACACAACTGGTATCGCAGGTGGCGGGCATGTACTACCAGCTGATGGTGCTGGATTATGAGCAGGAGGTGATACAACGTAACATCGGACTGCAGGAAACGGCGCTGGCTACTGTGCAGATACAACAGGAAGCCGGCAGGGCTACACTGCTGGCCGTTCAGCAGTTCTCCGCCCAGTTGCTGAATACACGAAGTATGGCGTTGGGACTTAAACAGCAATCGCTGGAACTGGAGAATCAGCTGAACGCACTGCTGGGGCGTTTCCCTCAGCCTATCAGGCGGGATACCTCACTGCTGGATGCAGCACTGCCTCCTTTTGCGCAAACGGGTGTGCCGGCCGCCATGTTATCCCGCAGGCCTGACGTTCAGCAGGCGGCCCTGGAACTGGCGGCTGCCAAAGCAGATGTAAAGGCGGCACGTGCGGCGTTCCTCCCCTCGTTGAATATTACGCCGTATGTGGGATTTAATTCCTTTAATGCCGGTCTGCTGTTCAATACACCTGCCTCTGTCGCTTATGGTGTATTAGGAGGGATCACTGCTCCCCTGCTCAATAAAAAACAGCTGCAGTCGCAGTACAATGTCACAACAGCCGCCGGCATGTCTGCTTTCTATCAATACCGTCAGATGATCATCAACGGATACCAGGAAGTGATTACAGCCCTGGGACAACTGAAGAACGGTCAGGAGGCCTATGATTTAAAATCGGCAGAGGTACAGATGCTGAAGGACGGTGTGTCTACTGCCAATGATCTTTACGCTACCGGATATGCCAATTACCTGGAAGTGATCACCGCCCAGAAAAGTGTACTGGAGGCTGAGCTGGCGCTGGCAGGCAACAAAAAGGACCTTTTCCTGGGCACTATTACCTTATATCGTGCACTGGGTGGGGGGCAGCGATAACTTCTGCTCATCGTACAGTTACTGTCGTACGGATGCAGGGATATACGAATAACGGCACAAGTATTCGTACATCCCCGCATCCGTATTTTTATGCAAAAAAAGTCCGGGCGGAATGATTTTTGAGGTATGCTATGGCCAATTACATTAGACAAGAATGATTTTAATCGTAGATGATAAACCGGAGAACATTTTATCCCTCAGGAAGATTTTAGAGCTGCACGATTTAGAAGTTGATACCGCATCTTCCGGCGAGGAAGCCCTGAAGAAGATACTACGGAACAACTATGCGCTGATCATCCTGGATGTACAAATGCCCAGTATGGACGGTTTTGAGGTAGCAGAGACAATTTCAGGCTACAGCAAAGCGAAAGATGTACCCATCCTTTTTTTGTCGGCTGTTAATACAGATAAAAAATTCATTGCAAAAGGATATGCTTCCGGGGGGCTGGACTACATCACCAAACCCGTTGATCCGGATATCCTGC
Source organism: Chitinophaga filiformis (assembly GCF_900102545.1). Taxonomy (GTDB): domain Bacteria; phylum Bacteroidota; class Bacteroidia; order Chitinophagales; family Chitinophagaceae; genus Chitinophaga; species Chitinophaga filiformis. Next base: position 129,003 of record NZ_FNBN01000007.1, read on the forward strand.
TGATGAAGGTGAAGACCTTTATCAGGCTTTATGAACAAAACAGACAGCTGCAGGAGATGCATGCCTCCCTGCAGAAAGAGGTGGAAGTACGTAAAAATGCGCAGGCGGCATTGAATGTCAAAGTGCAGGAACAGCATTCCATACTTGAATCACTGCCGCAGGTAGCCTTTACCGCCAGTGGAGACGGCGCTATTGAATATGCAAACCGTCACTGGTTCCACTACTCCCCTTCGCTTGCGCAGTTTCCTGTTACTTACGATCACGAACATCAACAAACGCCGGTGTGGGAAAAAGCTATGAAGGCAGGATTACCGCTGGAAAAGGAAGTCTATCTTCATCACCGCCAGCATAATCATTACCGTTGCCACCTGCTAAGGGCTATTCCCCTGGAGGAAGGCGGACGTATTGTAAAATGGGTAGGCACCTTTACAGATATTGCTCATCAGAAACAGGCCAATGAAATACTGGAACAAAGAGTGGTGGAACGTACACGCGAACTGCAGGAAATGAACCAGGCACTGGAAGCCAGTAACCACGAGTTGCAACAGTTCGCCTCTGTGGCATCGCATGATCTGAAGGAGCCGCTGCGCAAGATCCAGTTGTTCGGTACTATTCTGCGGGATCGCCATCTCGGCTCCAATACGGAAGCACTGCAATATATGCAGCGCATTGTCAGCTCATCGGAACGTATGACCCGCCTGATCAATGACCTGCTGCAGTACTCCAGATTATCCGCAGATGTTCCTTTTGAGGAAGTGGACATCAATGCTATCATCCGGGAGATACTGGCCGACCTTGAGCTCTCTGTCCGGGATGCCTGTGCAGAGATTACCACAAGCGCGTTCCCTATCGTGGAAGCTATTCCCGGCCAGATCAGGCAGGCATTGCAGAATATCATCAGTAATGCGTTGAAGTTCACGCGTCCGGGCGTGACGCCCTGCATCAATATTCATGCGGAGCGGGTGCTTGAAAAGGAATTCCATAGTCCGACAGCCGAAGAAGGGCCTTATTGCCGGATCACTATCAATGATAATGGGATTGGGTTTAATGAAGCGTACCTACCGAAGATCTTTACCTTGTTTCAACGACTGCATAGTACAGAGGTATATGACGGAACGGGTATCGGACTGGCCATCGCCAAGAAAGTAGTAGAGCGGCATCAGGGAATTATCGGAGCCACCAGCAGGGAGAATGAGGGCGCTACTTTTATCATGGTACTGCCTATTGAACAGCCGAAGCCTGCAGGAAACTAACAATCATTCTTTCAGATCTCTTACAAAATCAATCATCTCCCGGATATTAAGTACTTTATCCACCTTTGCCGTACTAATAGCGCATTTGGGCATAAAAGAAGCTTCTGCGGTTTCAGGATCCTGCACAGCAGTAAAACCGCCTAGTTCATGGACAATCTGCAGGCCCTCTGCCCCATCCATATTCGCTCCTGACAGCAACAGACAATATAGGCGGTCGCCGCACGCTTCGGCGGCAGATATAAAAGTCACATCAATACTGGGGCGGCTGTAATGCACCTTCTCGGAAGCATCCAGGGTGAGTGAGCCATCCGGCTCTATTAACAGGTGATAATCTGCCGGCGCTACATAGATACAACCCGCTAACAATATATCTTTCTCTTCAGCCTCCTTTACACAAAGGCATGTTTTGGTAGACAAAAGATCGGACAACAGCGTTTCACTGTCTGCCTTGCGGTGCAGTACTATGATCATGGCCAGCGGCCAATCCATCTTCAGTTCAGGTAACAGTTGCATCAGTACCTCCAGGCTGCCCGCAGAGCCGCCGATGACCAGCAGTGTAGGGAGAGATTTCATTGTGTCATTTTTCTCCAGATCTTCTCTTTTTGAGCGACAGGTTTGAATAAAGGTGCTACAGTCGTAAATCGCAGTGTTTCTTTCGCGCCCAGGGCCAGGAAGCCCAATTGTTCCAGGCTGTCGCTGAACAGATGCAGGACCTTGTCCTGCAGATCCTTGTTGAAGTAAATTAGTACATTCCGGCAAATGATCAGCTGGAATTCATTGAACGAACGATCAGTAACCAGGTTATGTACAGCAAAGATGATCTTCTCTCTTAATGTATCTGAAAACTTGGCGTGCTCATAATTAGCCGCATAATACCTGGAAAACTCCTCCTTTCCGCCCGATAACAGGTAATTCTGTGAATACTGCTGCATATACTGCAGGGGAAAGATCCCTTTACGGGCGGTTTCCAGCACACTTTCATTAATATCCGTGGCGTAGATGATGGATTTATGCAGGAGGTTCAGTTCATGCAGCAGGATAGCCACAGAATAGGCTTCCTCACCACTCGAACAGCCGGCGTGCCATATACGGATCAGCGGATAAGTGGCCAGTATCGGCAGGACTTGCCTGCGCAATTCCTGGAAGAAGCCGGGGTCCCGGAACATTTCCGTCACATTTACCGTAATCTGTTCCATCAGATGAACCAGGTAGCCGGGGTCTGTTTTAACCCGATACCTGAACTCTGCAAAACTGGGAAAACGGTCCGCTATATACACACGCTGCAACCTGCGCTTCACAGATGCGAATGAATAGTCCGTAAAATCATATCCATATTGCTCCAGTAAGTCATTTAACAATAGTAAGACGTCCTCATCCTTCAAATGGCGCAGGTGATCCTTCATTGCGTGTTCGTGCTGTTTTGCAGATGTAAGTTCGCAAAGTTTTCCGGCATTTCAATATCACATATCAATCTGCCCTAATATTGCGGCATAACGTCAAACGTAGTGCCAATAGCAGCTCAGCAGTTAAAATCCAACGTAAATAGTACGTACATTTTCACCATTGTTCCTATCTTTAACGTAAACCTTGTCAGAAGATTCGTAAGCATTTTTTTAAGCATTTATTCCGTACCTAGCCAATGCCAGTTTATGCCACTCTTTAGTACTAAAAGCCGGATTTGCACGGCTCTGCTGCTGGCAGTGGTAGTTACCAGCGCTTTTCACCCGGTCAATAACGACAAAGGCAAAATGCGTTTGCGGGGTATCAGTTCTGCTACCAATAAAACAGTGATTACCTATCATGCGGACAAAACTATTGCGGAACTGCTTACCATTTACCAGACAGCAGAAGGCGGTTATAGTACCACCCGTATCCCTGTTTATAAAGATGGCAGGCTTATCAAAATATTTGTGACAGATGAGGAGTCTTCACAGGCGCCGGTACTGTTCTCTTCTTTTGAGTATTCTGCGAAGGGAAAGATCAGGAGGATCATCTATTACCTGGATGGAGCAGTACACGGGTATGACTCCCTGGCTTATAACAATAATGGTCTGATCGTTGCACGTTATTTCTTTAACGATACACAGGATGGAATAGCTTTCGAGAACAACAGTTGTCAGTTATTCAGATGGGACAATAAGGGCAATATAGTCAGGATAGAGAATATGGGACGTGTGAACAGGAAACTGCCGTTCACGTTAAGTTCTACAGCTACTTATACGTACGACGATCATCCTAATGCACAGCAGGGTATACCTTCTTTGTGCTATCTGACAGACATTACTGCAGAGAACATGTCTGCAAATAATATAGTAACTGAAACCATCACGAGCGCTGTGACTAATAACAGCATCGTAAAACATTATACATACGCCTACAATGCGGAGAGATATCCTTCACGGATCATTACCCGGTATGCTGTGAATGATGAAATGGTGGTGACAGATCTGGAGTGGGATTAACAAAACCGGTCATTATATTGAACATATTGTGCTGGAAATACGTGACTCCTGCGGAGCCAGTTATGTGATAGATTGATATTGCTTGCCATCAATATGATCATATAACTGACCGCGGGAGTCACGTATTCTTTTTTCAGCGTTTACTGTTCTCCTTTTTCCTTATTGTGGATAGAGGATCTGTGTAGCGAGTACGTCACCAGCAGTAAAGCCGGCCCAGTTCAGTACGAATGAATTCATCACAGAGTTAGCATCTACAGTTGGTGTACCGGTGATGAATATACCCTGTGTCTGGTTAGTGTGATAGAAACCGATCGTATGGCCCAGTTCGTGGGTAATAGCGAAGAGTTTCTGACTGGCAGGAAGGCTGTTGAAATTACTGTTGATCTCAACGCTTACACCTGGTCTGCCGTTGGAAGTAGGCAGATAAGCGCGGGCGATCCAGTTGGCAGATTCAAAGCCCATAAATACCCTGGTGTATACACCTGTTGCAGAGGTAGTGATAGACATACCCAGTCTTGTACCGTTAACCGCATTCCAGTTGTTTACTGCACCCTGAATAGCCGTTCTCCAGGCAGTAGGTACTGCAGGATCAATGTAAAGTCTTACATTGTTGTTGTAGGTGTTGCTCACCAGGTAAGCGCCTCTCCAATGTTCTCCTGATGGGATACGATCTGGATTAGCATCGTTGGCAACACGTTTTTCAACTTCTTCTTTTGAAATGATCACGTCACCATCCAGGATGAAGTTATCTCCTTTCAGGACGATCTTGTCCTTTTTAAAGCCCTGTGTTTCCAGGTAATTTACCAGTTTTTCAGTGTTGTCTTCCGATTTGACATCTGCAGTTACATTGTCTTTGCTACAGGCAAACAGAAACATTGACAGGCCAAGGAAAAGGAAATGAATTTGACGCACATAGATTGACTTGGTTTTCATACAAACGGGTTTTTATTTTGAGGGTAAAAAAAAGAGCTCTGACAAGTGTAGATGAATTTACAATAAAAAAATAATGCAAAAACAAATTATTACTATCACTGCTAAACGTAATTGTTACTATAGCCACCCCTCTTAAAACAAGACAGGACAAGCTTTTGAGACTTGTCCTGCTGCAAATATGTTGCGGCATCAGCAGCTGTTAATTAGCACCCTGCTGCGCTTTAATAAATGCATTTATTTTTTTGCCGCTACCGGCTACCCATACAATATCGCCTTCTTCCAGCTGCATATTTGACTCAGGATTTAAGATCCTTCTTCCCTTCCTTTCCACGCCCAGCACGATTCCGCGGGTGCGTTCCCGTATGCCCAGCTCCCGTATAGTCTTGTTAGACAGGTGTGAATGCCTGCCAATAAGGAATTGTTTTAAAGCAATCGGATCTGTATCCGGCGGCTGTGGGTCAGTATCTGCAGCCATTGGTTCGAGGAAACGGTTGAACTTTTCCAGTTGTTCATCGGTCCCAATTCCCGTGATAACATCACCAGGAAACAGTCGTTCATTTTTATCAGGTGCATAGATCTTCTGTCCGCTTCTGTTGATTAACGCAATATTAATCCCGAAGTTTTCGCGTAGTGCTAATTCCAACAAAGTTTTACCTGACACGGGCGACAAGGGACGTATCTCCGCAACAGCCAGATGTGCATCCCAGGGGGCAAGTACAGACTTATTAAGCCCTCCTACTTTTGCATCACGGGCATTGAAATTAGAGAAGAACCTTTCCTCTATGGTAGTATAGAAGGTCCGTATCCTATGCCGCAATGCAAAGATCAGCAGGACGATGGCCAATGTAACTATCAATGCGACAGATGGAGAAAAGAACCTGTCTATGAAGAAGCCGATCAGGAATACCGCCAGCACTATTCTGGACAAACGTACTAATAACAAGGGACCCCGATACTTCTTCTGTTCCCATATATTGGAAGATGCCTGGCTGCTGATATTTCTGAAGGCGAGGGCCCAGAGGAAAGGCATCAGCAGTACCAGTGTGATCACCGCACTGGCTACACGCCCCCAGTTATAACCATTGATCCGGACAGTGATCAGTGGCAGCAGATAGTAATAAGACAACAGTGTGATCGCGAGTATCACCACTGAATAGATGGTCATGTTTACGACGTATGATCTTAGTAACTGCTTCCAGTCGCTTACTACCGAAATTGTCTGTGCCGCAGCGCTATACCTGTTTAATGCTGTTTTCCAGCGATGAGGTAATACAGCTGCAATCTTCTCATAAAAAGGCGCAGACAGGCGGATCATATAAGGCGTTGTAAAGGTGGTGACAGCTGATACTGCAACAGCAACAGGATAGAGAAAATCACTTGTCACTTTTAGTGAAAGCCCCAGCTGTGCGATAATGAAAGAGAACTCCCCTATCTGGGCAAGGCTCATCCCTGCCTGCACGGAAGTCTTCAGTGGCTGGCCGGAGAGTAATGCACCGGTACAGGTACTGATCGTTTTACCTGCCAGTGTAACTAATGTAATAATCGCCACAGGGCCGGCATATTTTACCAGCATGGCAGGATCGATCAACATGCCTACAGAGATGAAGAATACGGCGCCAAACAGCTCTTTTACGGGCTTTACGAGGTGTTCTATCTTCTCTGCCTGTGTGGTTTCTGCCAGTATAGATCCCATAATGAAAGCACCCAATGCCGGCGAGAATCCCGCCTGGGTAGCCAGTACGACCATCAGCAGACAAAGGCCTATTGCAGTTACCAGTAAGGTTTCTTCATTCATCAGTTTCTTTGTTTTCCGCAATAGTGTGGGAATAAAGAAGATACCTGTTACAAACCAGGCAATGAGAAAGAAGACAAGTTTGATAACGGAGCCCAGCATCTCACCACCAGCAAACTGCTGGCTGACAGCCAGTGTAGACAAGAGTACGAGCAGTACAATGGCTACCAGGTCTTCCACTACAAGGATACCAAACACCAATCCGGCAAACTGCTGTCCTTTGATGCCCAGTTCCTCGAATGCACGGATAATGATAGTGGTGGAAGAAATAGATAAAATGCCGCCCAGGAAGATGCTGTCCATAGAAGACCATCCCATGAGTTGTCCGATGAGATAACCTAACGACAGCATGAATACGACTTCCACGATAGCTGTAATGGAAGAAGAGCCTCCGACTTTAATCAGCTTTTTAAAGCTGAATTCCAGTCCGAGGCTGAATAAAAGGAAGATGACGCCTATTTCAGACCATACCCTGATATTGGCTTCATCGGAAACTGTCGGGAACAGGGACACATGTTGTCCCACCAGGAGGCCGGCCACAATATATCCCAGCACCAGTGGCTGCTTCAATTTCTTGAAGATCAATGTTGTAATAGCTGCCGCAATTAATATCAAAGCCAGGTCGGCAATCAAAGGTGGTAAATGTATCATCTGGTATTTCCAGTTTGAATGAGTGAATAGTAATAATAACAGACAAGCGTCTACGGATGTTAAATCGTAGCGCCCGGAACAACGCAAGCTTGTGCTCTGTCACTCACCAAAAAATGTGCTGGGGAAAAATAAGCGATCGGATAATTGCCTGCAGATCGGGCAATAGGCGCACTGCCTGTACCTTACAGGAAAATAAATTAATTCCTGCCAGGAAATGTGCCCTGGCAGCGTCTGCTCCGTCGCGTGAATCTGTTTTAACGGATGCGATGGTTAATCGCTGTGGAGTAGAGATGATGGTTTCCGGGGAGGGAGGCCATCCATGACGCCTCAGCTCCCTGTCACATGACAGTAATTGCAGGAATGGCCGGTTGGCGGAAGACGCTGTGCTGGCTTTGTTGCATCCTGTTACTGCTGCATTGACATTTCGTCCGCAGCAAAACAACATGATCAGCAGGCACAGATTAAAAAGACTCCGCATAGGGGGCAAAGATATTTCTTTATCCCCGGATTTTGTCGAGCAGATCGCTCAGCGTAGCGGCTTCTTCCTCTGTAATCCTTTCTGCCAGATCTTCATAAAAGCTGTCCATCAGTATATCCACGTCTGAAAGGAGTTTCAGTCCCTGTGGGGTGATACTGATATCCATTTTCCGCCTGTTATGCGGACAGAGCCGGCGTTGTACATATTCCAGCTTCTCTAACTTGTCCAGCAGCCGGGTTACGTCGCTCGCCTTGTCCAGCATGACATCTTTGATGTCGCCGGCAGATACCGGCTCCGGATGCCTTCCCTTTATGATCCGCAACGCATTGTAATGTTGCGGTAACAATCCATGTTCTTTCAGGTTCGCTCCAAGGGCGTCACGCAACCAGTTACCCGTGTATAACAGGTTCACTACGATCTTGTGATAGTCGTCCTTGAACTTGCGCTGATTAATAGCTTGTTCGATTCTCATACATCAAAGATAAATAAATATGCGTGTTGCAACATATTTGCGTTAATGTATTCTTTTAACAGCCTGTGGATATTTAAAATATATGCTATTGTTATATTTGTAAAGCATCTTATCTGTCTTGCCTCAACCCCTGACCTTTATTAAATAACCTGCGAAATATGTTTATAAGTATTTTAACCAGCCCCTGGCCCTGGTATATTGCTGGTCTGCTGATTGGCCTGATGGTCCCGCTGTTATTGCTGCTGGGCAACCGTCACTTTGGGATCTCTTCCAATCTCCGGCATATCTGTGCAGCCTGCCTGCCGGGGAAAATTCCTTTCTTCTCGTACAACTGGAAGAAGGAATCGTGGAACCTCTTTTTTGCCGGCGGCATTGTCATTGGCGGTCTGATAGCCAGTGCTTTACTGGCCGACAAAGAACCCTCATCATCTATACATCCTCAATTAGCGGCAGAAATGGCGGGATATGGCGTTACATATGCGCATGCTCCCCTCCCTGCTGAATTATTTAACTGGCCGGCCCTTTTTACGCTGAAAGGCTTCCTGCTGATGATTGCGGGCGGATTCCTCGTAGGCTTTGGCACCCGCTATGCGGGCGGCTGTACCTCAGGACACGCCATTATGGGCCTTTCCACCTTACAGTGGCCTTCCCTGGTGGCTACCTGCTGCTTTATGGCAGGAGGCTTTGTTATGGCTAACCTGGTATTGCCGCTTATTCTTCATCTTTAAATCCAATTTCTCATGTCATTACCTTCCAATACTGATTTTGAGGTAGATAGCCCTGATATATCCGAAGTCACTAATACTACTGCAAAAAAAGCACCATGGTGGCGTCAGTTGCAATACCTGGCTGCAGGCATCATTTTCGGCATCATCCTGATCAAGTCTGAAGTGGTTTCCTGGTTCAGGATTCAGGAGATGTTCCGCCTGCAGTCCTTCCATATGTACGGTGTGATCGGGTCTGCGGTGTTCACGGGAATTATCTCAGTGATGATCATTAAAAAGACAGGCGCAAAAACTTTTTATGGAGAGCCTATCACTTTTCAATCGAGGGCTTTCAACAAAGGACAGATCTTCGGAGGATTGCTGTTCGGTTTTGGCTGGGCACTTACGGGTGCTTGTCCGGGACCCTTATTTGCACAGATAGGCGCAGGGTTTACCGTTACACTGGCAACGCTGGTAAGTGCGATTCTTGGTACGTGGGTGTATGGCTTGTTAAGAGATAAACTACCGCATTAGGATTGCATATTTCTTCTTCGCTAACTACTTTATGCAATAGTAACTTCCATATTGAAACTACTTGTATGAACAGGTGTAAAAACGACGCATTGCAATGCTGGCAGGCAACAAGAAGGATCAAACGATTACACGGATGTTAATTTTTGGTTAACGGGTGGCTATTTCATACGTTAACCAGAAAAAATATACCCTTTACCAAAATGAGAAAGCAAGGTCGATTGTCTCTATTATCTTTGGTACAGGTTTTTCATAGGATATGGTTAAAAAATTAAGGGCGGTATTCTTACCGCCCTTCCTGTTTATACTCACTACATATCGCCCTTCCATTTTATATTGTTTATATTTACCATCCTATATCATAATTCAGGATGACATATGCACTTATAACAGGAGCCAGTAAAGGAATTGGTCTCTCTATGGCACACGCTCTCGCTTCCCGGAAGTATAATCTGTTGCTCGTGGCCAGATCCAAAGAAGAACTGGCAAAGGTTGCCGGCGAATTATCTTCCCGATGGCAGGTAAAGGCCGAATACCTGGCGCTTGATCTTTCCCTTCCTGATGCAGCAGCGAAAGTATATGACTGGTGTAAGGCAGGTAATTATGCAGTGTCAGTGCTGATCAACAATGCCGGTTATGCCGTATGGGGCAATTTTGCCTCGCGCAGGCTGGAGGAACATCAGCAGATGGTGCGGGTGAATGCAGACACCCCCGTAGCGCTGTGTCATTATATGCTGCCCATCCTGCAGCAACAGCCACAGTCTTATATCCTTAATGTGTCCAGTACCGCTGCTTACCAGGCAGTTCCCACAATGTCCCTGTATGCTGCCAGCAAATCATTTCTATTGCTGTTTTCCCGCGCATTACGGCACGAATTGAAATCTTCCAATGTCTCAGTAACCTGTCTGTGTCCCGGGCCTGTAAAGACCAATTTTATCAACCGCGCAGGCATGCAGGCCATACAGGCTACAGCCGATAAATATGGTATGATGCCCGATGCAGTAGCTGCCATTGCTATTAAGGGAATGTTCAGAAAGAAATCTGAGATCATCCCCGGGGCCTTAAATATTGTTTCTGCCTTCCTTACCCGACTGGTTCCCAAGTCATTAGTAGAAAAGATTGCTGCTGATCTGTATAAAACCGAGAGATAAAGAGTAATATTTTTTTTGTGTGAATAATTTATTTATCTTTATCCTACAAAACTAGTAGACTAATAATGAGCACTACATCATTTACACTTCATTTCTCCACTTCCTTCTTCCCTGTCAGCAAGGAATGTCCTTATTGTTGTTGCTGATCTATTGGTTCTCTATATAGAGAATTCTATACACTGTCGCTTACTTATATTCAATTAACAGCCTACAATTATTTTAAACTTAGTACACTATGTCAGCAGCTTATCACACGTTTACGCTCGGTAATACGCTTACAGATGAACAAAAAGCATTTTTCGAAGAACATGGATATATACACTTCTCCGGATTTTTATCGCCGGATGAAGTACAGGAGATCGTTAACGCTTCCGAAGAAGTACAGGAGAAATGGATTACCAACAACGTAGAAAAAGTAAATGGGGTTCCGGTGAAATATGGGAAAGACCTTGATGGCCGGACTATCGTACAGCGTTTCGCATTTTTAAACCAACAAACAAAAGTACTTTCTGATCTTCTGAAAGATCAGCGGATGAATGCCTTGCTGCAATTGATAGGGCCGGGCGCCCGTATCGGGGAGAATGAAAAAGATGGTATGGTATTGAACCACTATGTGAATGGTCCTGAAAGCACCTTCACTAAAATGGGATGGCATACAGACGGCTTACGCGATGTTTTCCTGGGAGGTAAACTGAATCCGATGCTGAATGTGGGCATACACCTCAGCACCTTACGTCCTGAAAATGGCGGCCTCCGTATTATACCGGGCACGCATAAACAGGGTATCTTCAGCATGTTGTTCCGCAAGAGATATTTCATCGGTCATAAACCTGATAAAAATGAACTGGCTATTACGCCTAAAGCGGGAGACCTGACGGTACATGACGGAAGATTATGGCACCGTGTTGCGAAGTCCTCTGTTATTGGCGAAGAAAGCCGCAGAAGAGTTATCTACGTGCCGATCATTGCCGGTAAATATGAGCCGAAGCATGAGAATAGTCCTACCTTACTCTATCAGCGTCTGGCAGGTGTTATTCTTAAATAACCCGAAACGATATTATTCTGATAATGGCGGATCTCCTGGTCCGTCATTTTTCTTTACATCAATACGCCGTCTTACTTTGCTTCTGCTGTTTCTCTTCAAACCGCTTCCTGTTCTCCAGGATGGTCATCATATGGGTATGGCCCCAGGCAGCCAGTTGCTGAATATGTGGTACAAGGCTCTTACCCAGCTCAGAGAGCTCATATTCCACCCGGGGAGGTATCTCGGGATAGAACTGCCTTATAATCAGTCCGTCCGATTCAAGGGAACGCAATGTAACTGTCAGCATCTTCTGGGAGATATCTCCGATGGTATGTGCTATCTCGCTAAAACGGAGCTTTCCCTCGTGGGACAGGAGCTCTATGATCAAAATAGACCATTTATCGCCAAACCTGTCCAACACCTGCCGGATAGGACAACAATCTCCCTTCCAGATCTTTTCGCCACTTTTTCTACTCATAACTCATTGATTTCTACGATTGTTACTAAAAGGTTAGTAAGTTGCTACGGCGAAAGGTTCTTGTTTTACAATAACACTCCCCATACCTTTGGCTTTCTAAAAGAAAGTAACTCTCTATTGGGAGTAAAATTATCACAAATATTTAAGATAATGAGAAAACGTGAACAATGAGAAACATTAACCTAGTTTAAGATTTCTGTCACGATATATGTTGAAACATCTATTATCTAAAAAAAGATATACTTTTGAATTCTAAACAAGAGCAAACATGAAAAAAATCACAATCATCGCCTCTTTATTGGCCCTTTCAGCAACTACATTTGCACAGACTACCTGGACTGTAGACAAAGCTCACTCAAGACTTGGTTACAGCGTTTCTCACATGACCATCTCCGAGCAGGAAGGTAACTTTAAAGGTTACGATGTGAAGATCACCACTACTAAAGATGATTTCTCTGACGCTTCTTTCGAAGTATCTATCGATGTAAACACCATCTCTACTGAAAACGAAATGCGTGACAAGCACCTGAAGAGCGCAGACTTCTTCGATGCTGAGAAATTCCCTACCATCACTTTCAAGAGTACTTCTTTCAAGAAAGTAAGCGGTAAACAGTACAAACTGACTGGCGACCTGACCCTGCACGGCGTAACTAAACCAGTTACTTTAACTGCTGTTTACAACGGTACAGTTGAGAACCCAATGAGCAAAAAACCAGTTGCTGGTTTCACTATAACCGGTGCTATCAAACGCGCTGACTTCGGTTTTGCAAGTGCAATGCCTGCAGCTATGCTGGGTGAGACTATCAACCTGAGAGCTAGTGGTGAATTTGGTAAACAATAAAGAAGGCAATGAAAAGATTAATTATATTTTCATCAACACTGCTGCTCACAGCAGCAGTGTTTGCCTACGCAGTTGTAGCGCAGGCTTGGAACATCAGTGGTAAATACAATATCAGCTTCTCCAGCAGCGCTGCAGGCGGTATTTTCAAAACCTTCAAAGGTACCATTGCGTTCGACGAACAGAATCTGGCAGCTTCCAATTTCAACGTTACTGTAGATGTTGCCTCTATCAATACTGGTAACGCCCTGCAGAACAAACACGCTAAAAGCGACGAATGGTTTGATGCTGCCAAATACCCGGAGATCAAATACACTTCCAAAAAGATCGTGAAAGCAGGTGCTGGTTACCAGGTAACCGGTGATCTGGAGATCCACGGCGTTAAGAAGGAATTCACCATTCCTTTCACCTTTAAGAAAGCTGGCAACAGCGCTACTTTCAATGGCACATTCAAAGTAAACCGCAACGATTTCCATATTGGTAAACCAGGCGGCGATGTTCCCGATGTGATCGATGTTACAGTAGCTGTTCCTGTTGTTAAAGCCTAATTATCAAATAGCATTTATGGGTAAAAAAATATCGCTGCTCGTACTGCTTGCAGTACTGGTAGGTGTTCTGTCAGGCATAGCTGGTGTTGTTTACCAGAAAGTGTACATTGAAACTGTGGGTGAAGGGTTTATTGATATCGCCAGCGTAAAGAATATCATGCTGGGCTGTATAGTAGGTACATTGGTAGCCGCCATTGGTTACTTCCTCCTCAGCCTCGTTCTGAAAGGCAAAACAGATATGGTGTTTAACATACTGTTTGTGATCCTTTCCTTTGCAAGTATCCTGGGACCAATAGGTTTCAAATTACCGCTGGAACAGGAATCGCCTGAATTATTCCCCGGACTGACAGTGCCTATGCACTTCTTCCCGGCGCTCGGATGGTTTGCACTGAAACCATTCTTCGGCAAATCAATCTAAGCTGTTCACAGATACGTTATAAAGAAAACGCCCCTGACGGAGCGTTTTTTTTATACCTGTGAATAGCTGTTGTTATACAAATGAGCTGAATCCGGTAATAGCACGACCAACAATCAGGGTATTGATCTCCTTTGTACCCTCGTAAGAATAGATCGCTTCTGCATCCGCTACAAAACGGGCGACGTTATACTCCAGCAATATTCCATTACCACCCATTACTTCCCTCGCTCCTCTTACTACATCGCGTGTTCTGAGAGAACAGAATACCTTCGCAATAGACGCATGTTCATCGGCCAGCAGTCCCTGGTCCTGCAGTTCAGATAAGCGGTATACCATGGTCTGCATAGCCGTCAGGTTGGACAACATTTCCACCAGGTGGTTCTGTATAAGCTGGAAAGAAGCGATCAGCTTACCAAACTGCTTCCTTTTCAGCGTATATGCCAGCGCATTTTCATATGCACCACGGGCGCATCCTACTGCCAGCCAGGCCACACCTGCGCGGGTCATACGTAATACCTTTGCAGTATCTTTAAAGGAATTCGCATGTTCCAGACGGTCTTTCTCTTCCACTACACAGTCTTTCAAGGTAATCAGTCCATTTTGCACAATACGGAGCGCCATTTTACCATGCATCTTCTCCACAGTAAAACCAGGCGTGCCTTTCCGTAACAGGAAACCTTTTACCTGGTTATCGTCCACATCCCTCGCCCAGATCACCAGTACGTCCGCGAAGGTGGCGTTCCCGATCCATTTTTTCTGACCATTCAATACCCAGGCATCCCCTACCCGTTTTACGGTGGTGGTGAGTCCTCCGGCTGCCCCGGAACCTACTTCCGGTTCAGTCAGACCAAAGGCTCCGATCTTCTTCATCTGCTGCATATCCGGCAGCCATTCCTTTTTCTGGGCCTCTGACCCCAGCAGGTAAATGGAACCCATTGCCAATCCACTCTGCACGCCGAAGAAAGTGGCCATAGAGCAGTCAACGCGGGCTATTTCCATGGTAACAATACCTTCCATCAGGAACGACTTGTTAGGTCCCCCGTATCCTTCATAGGTGGAACCGCAGATATTCAGGGCTGCCATTTTGGGTAGCAGCTCAAAAGGAAATTCTGCCTTCATCCAGTATTCATTGACTACCGGCTGGATTTCCTGTTCCATAAATTCCCTTACCCGTAACTGGAGTGCCTTATCCTCAGGGGATAACATACTACTGAGGTCATAGAAATCTCCGTTTACGGGTGGCAACTCCTTTTTTTGTCCCCCGCCACTGCTTTGCAGCATCCTCATTAAACCCGACAACTGCTGGTCATTCATCTTACCAACTGTTGCCATTACCTTAGGCAGATCTATCTTCTCTGATAAACGTCCTAATTGTTCAAAATCAATGCTCTTTAGCAAGTGAAAGGCCTGTCTGATGGTGGATAATTTAACTGCCATGGGATAGATTTAGTGCATTAAATTACCCAAAACTGTCAAATGTTTACTCCACCTGGAATATTAATTTGGAGGAATCAGCCGACAAACGGATGTGAGACATTTCATGTTCCACCTTTTCTGTTACTTTCTTGCGGCCAAACAAATTGTAGGGGAAACGTAACCAGATCTTGAATTTAATAGCAGGTTCTTCATTATCAAGCCTGTAACCAAATCTGATTTCTCTGATTCTATTTCGTCCCAGGGCATTGGTTAAGTGACGGACTACTTCCGTCGGATTCTCCAGAGTTGTGTATTCTTGCATGATGATGGCTTAGGTTTAACTCCTAAAAAGGTTCTTTCAATAAAAAAATATATAATGTTAACAACCGATTCACAGGGAGTTGGGGGAAAAGGACCTCGGGCTCAACGATACAATTTCAGTTCTAAACAGGTATCTTTGGGTGAACACCTTCCATTATGTAAACGCTAATGAAACTATACCTATTCTCTCCCATTGAAAAAAAATACCGGGAGGAATTCAATCACCATACGATGCTGCAAAACATAAAAGTTGCGGCATTTATTGCACTCACTGTTGCCATTGTGTCAACAACGGTACGTGTCATATCCTGGTTTGTCCCTTACCAGGCAATGGTTTCATCAAAGCAGTTTAACGAATACCGGATCATTAACAACTATACCGTCAGCACTTCCCTCTTTTTTGCTGGCCTGCTTTTTTTCATCTGGAAGAAGTCCGGTCCAAAACAGCAAAATCGATACCATTTTATCAGCATCCTCTATTCGCTTGCATTTCTCGGTACCTGCATGGCCCTCACTTTTGTGGCGCAGCATAATCCGAAAAACACAATGACAATGTTGCTTTTAGGTATGATCAGTATAGGTGTGCTGCTGGTTTTCTCCATCCGCAATCTCTTGCTGATTGCTGGTTCTACCATTGTTATATTTATGTTATTCTTCCATATGTTCCAGGTGTCTGCAGATACACGTTCCCTTAATTATGTGGTGTTCTGGCTGATTATCATCTGCTTTCTGCTTATTTCCCGCCTCATATATTCATATCATGCCAACTACTTTATCAAGATTAAAACTATTGAGGACAAGAACAGGGAAATTGAGAAAGCCAACCAGTTGAAGAACAAAATACTGGCGATTGTGGCGCACGATCTACGAAATCCTATTTCGGGGATACGATCTGTTACACACCTGATGCAGGAGTACCCCTATACGAAAGAGCAGGAGGAAAAATACCTGTACTGGATTACGGATGCCTGTAAAACGGCCGACCAGATTATTGAAGAATTACTGATGGCGGCAAAACAACGCGAAACAGACCTGCTGCAAACAGATTATGTATCGCTTAATGAGTGGCTGAAACATGTACGTGACAACTGGTTACAGAAATCGAACTTTAACAGGGATATCGGACTGGAATTACCCTCACAGGAACTGAAAGCGCGTATCCATACGGGTAAGATGCAAAGGGTGGTGGATAATCTGCTGCACAATGCCGCGAAATTTACGCCCGCAGAGGGTGATATTACTTTAGGTATGCAGCAGCTCAGAGGAGGCGTACGTATATCCATTAAGGATACAGGAATTGGTATTCCCGAGGAATTGCTCCCTACTCTGTTCGACCAGTTCACTACTTCCAGCCGGCCGGGATTAAACAATGAACCTTCCAATGGTCTGGGGTTGCATATCTGCAGACAACTGGTACAGGAACATGGCGGCAATATTTACGTTAGCTCCCGGGAAAACCAGGGTACCGTTTTTAATATAGACCTTCCCTTTACACTGCTATAGCGGCATTAACGTTATAACGCTTATTCCCCCTCCCCAAAAAGCTGTAAGGCCTCCTTATCCTCATATTGTAAAATGAGTGCCTTTAAGCGCTTTTTCAGCTCGGCTATGTTCCGTGCCTGGGACTTCTCTCCATAGATATTATTTAGTTCCTGTGGATCTTTCTGCAGATCATATAACTCCCAGTAATCTGCCGGGCCATAAAATCTTACGAGTTTGTAGCGTTGTGTGCGGATTCCGAAATGCGGCGACACATGGTGAGGATCCGGATATTCGTAGTAGTGGTAATACATGTCCTTTCGCCAGTTCAGCGTATCCCCTTTACCATTCACCAGGGGCATAAAAGATGTTCCCTGCATATCCGCAGGCGCCCTGATGCCGGCAATATCCAGTAAGGTAGGCGCCCAGTCAATATTCAGCATAAAGCCATTGGTAACGGAGCCCGGAGTAATAACACCCGGATAACGCATCACGAAAGGTGTATGGAGAGATTCTTCGTATATGAAACGTTTGTCAAACCAGCCATGTTCTCCCATATAGAATCCCTGGTCAGAGCCATAGATCACGACAGTATTTTCTGCAAGTCCGGTGCTGTCCAGGTATCGTAACAAACGGCCTATATTCCTGTCGAGGGACCGGGCGGTAGCCAGGTAGTCCCTGATATAACGCTGGTATTTCCAATTGACCAAAGCCTCTCCACTGAGGTGCAGGGAGTCAAACTCACGGCTTACTTTATTCTCATAATAGTGATGGAAGGCTGTATACTGTTCGGGCGTGAAACGGCTGTATTCACCATAACCGCTTTTACCATAGTTGAGATGGACTTTGAGATCTTCTTTCAGACGCATTGTTTTAGCAACGGTCATGTCCTGTTGTTCAGCAGCCTGTCTGTTCTGGTATTTATCGCTGAAAGTTGCGGGCAGGGGGAAATTAATACTGTCATAAGCGCCCAGATCGGGGATATCGGGCAGCCATTCCCGGTGGGTGGCTTTTTCACCTACAATCAGCATAAAAGGACGGGTAGTATCCCGGCGATCCAGCCAGGATACTGACAGGTCCGTAATAATGTTAGTGACATATCCGTTCATCTGCACCGTATCATTCGGTGTAGCAATGAAATCCGGATTATAGTATTTGCCTTGTCCCGGCAGGATATTGAAATAGTCAAAACCTCTGGGCAATGTCCCAAGATGCATTTTGCCTATCCAGGCCGTCTGGTAACCGTTTTGCTGCAAAATACCGGGGAAGGTCCGTTGGGTGTTGTCAAACTGCTTTTCATTCAACGGGTAGCCATTCTTATGACTGTATTTACCTGTCAGTAGGGTAGCTCTGCTGGGACCACAAATGGAGTTTGTGACCATCGCATGATTGAACAAAATCCCTTCGCGGGCAATCCGGTCTATATTCGGCGTTTGCACATATCTGTTACCGTAGGCGCTGATAGCCTGGGAAGTGTGATCATCTGAAAGAATGAAGATGATATTTGGTCGTTTCGACTGTCCGCTCAATAAAGCGGGCGCAAGAAGTACAATTAGTGCGACAAATACAGATCTGATACTGGCATTTTTCCACATAGACATAAAGATACTCAATTAGCTACAGTATCAAAATGCCTTAAACATGCTCAGGGGTATGATGTGGCGCCATTTCCACGATCTTCCACATGTACCACCTGGAGTATACGTGTGGCAATTGCATTCACTAACTGGGGATCCGCTGCATAGTCTGCATTCGGCTGCAGGTCACCATTGCCCTGTAACAGATAATCGATAGAGTGATCCTCGTCGAGTACAGCTTTATAGTGCTCTATCCCTCTTGATTCGTGAGGTTGTACAACAACTACATAGTTGTCTCCTTTCAAATCAAAATCTAATGTAAAATCTTTCATACGGCATTTTGTTTAGGAAGAACAGTTGTATGTAATCTAAATATAACAAAATTAAGGCCATGTGGTTGCAAAAAGATTTCATTGTCCCTTAGTCTTCTTTTGCCCCCTTTTCTCCTGTAAACCAGTGCTCTTTCTGCTTAAACAGTACATTAAAGGTAGTAAGTGACCCGTATATTCTGGTAATATACTGCTGCATATTTATTTTATCCTCATCGCTTAATTGCTTGTGACTATTGATCTGTTGCTCCAACACACGAAGGCGGTCGCGGACCATTACTATTTTATGAAAAAACGCTTCAATGGGTATCTCCTTGGGCTTCAATGAAGGATCTTTAGGTTGCAGTGTCATCACACCTCCCTCCCATCTTTCACCCAGCGGAACAACCTCTGTCAGACCTCCCCAGAGACGTAATATTTTCAACAGGGATGTCTCAACAGATGATACTGTTTCCAGTTCAATGCTCTGATTTTCCACATGTAATATTTCAAAAAGAGGATCTGTTTTATCTACCTCGATAATGCCCTGATCCATAAACGTGACAACATACTGGGCATACTTTACACCGATGATCACTCCGGGGCCATAACGTGCGTGCTGTACCCTTGATCCCTTACCGGCAGTTAATTCTTCCATTCAATGTGAAATTTACCTGACAATATAATACAAGTTATTGAAAAAGCGCATCTTATAAAAAGATCAATCCATATTTACGATTGCTTTAATAACTCCGTTGGCCGGATTCAGCCAGCTTTCAAATTCATCTTTTACCTCTCCGAAATTAACCCGGTGGGTAATGTAAGTAGTAGGATCTACCTCACCGCTTTTCATACAGCGGATCACATGCTCAAAATCTTCCCGGGTGGCATTCCGGCTGCTCATCAGGGTAGCTTCTCTTTTATGGAATTCCGGATGACTGACAGCAATCTCCCCTTTCTGAAGTCCTACCAATACATAACGGGCTCCATGCGCCATATAGGCAAAGCCATTATTGATAGCCTGCTGGCTCCCTGTAGCGTCGATCACCACTGTTGGCATATCATTTCCCGTAATCTGCATTAAAGTGGCCATAACATCCTCCGTTTTCGCATTAACAGTATGCGCTACTTTCAGCTTTTGCTTGCAGAAATCAAGACGGGACTGGTTAATATCCATGGCAATCACCTTTGCACCGGCAATCCGCGCAAATTCCATAATGCCCAGTCCTATAGGGCCCGCTCCTATTACCAGCACAAATTCTCCCGGCGTAACACCGGCACGGCGCACCCCATGAGCGCCAATAGCCAATGGCTCTACCAGGGCCAGCGCATCCATGCTCAAGCCTTCCCCATGCACCAGCGATGCAGATGGCACAGACAGATATTCCACCATACCCCCATCCACATGTACGCCACATACTTTGATATTTGTACAGCAATTGGGCTTCCCATTACGACAAGCCACACAGGTACCACAATTAAAATAGGGAATAAAAGTCACCGGCTCACCGGCATTAAACCCCGGCGCATTGTCGTAAGAGACCAGTTCCCCCGCCAGCTCATGACCCAGAATCCGGGGATAGGAAAAGTAAGGTTGCGTTCCTTCAAAAGCATGCAGATCGGTACCACAAATACCTATTCTTTTGATCCTGATAATAGCATGATCAGCAGTGAGTACAGGCATATCCGTTTCTCCATAGTCAAACTTACCGGGTGTGGTACAGGTGAGTATCTTCATAAAGTGTTCTTATTGTACCGGACTAAAATAGTAATAAAAAATTAACCGCCCGGTATAAAAACCGGACGGCTATCATATGCAAAAACCGATCTGTATGATTTATTCCTTTGGTACTTTGAGACTGGATGAATCTTTATCAGCCTTTTTCTTACGTTCTGCTGCCTTCTTCTGCTCCTTCGCTTCCTTTTTGGCCGCTTTCTCTTTTTTATTAAAATAACCTCTCAACAGGAAATTATGTTTTAAAGCCTCCATATTCTCGCTAAATCCATCCGAACCTCTCCGTATGGACTTGACTGTTTTCTTCGCTTCTGTCACAGTGCCCTCCAGGCTGGTAGCCAGGCTGTCACTATACAATAACCTGCCGATACTTCCCTTTCCCTGGTTGATCTGTGTGGCAATACCTGCCAGCTGTTCAGTGATCACCTCTGCATTTTCAGCTACGCCGGAAAGCCTGTCCAACACCCTGTCGTAGTTCATCGGATCCACCGTTTTAATCACATCTTTGTCTTTAACCGGAGTGTCATTTTCCGTGCCAGAACTGATAGTGATCAGCTTATCTCCCATCAGTCCATCCGTGCTGATACCAGCCACCGAACCTTTTTTTATAAACGGCTTCACCTTCTCTTTGATACGCAGGGCAACACGGGCCGTTGTATCGGATAATATATCAATGCTTTCCACAGTGCCTACATCAATACCAACGAAACGGACATTATTACCTACCTGCAGGCCTCCCACATTCTTAAAGGTCCCGTAAAGCACAAAAGTCCTTTGAAACAGGCTTTTATTTCTCCCGATCAGGAAAATACCCACTAATAATAACCCCAGCATAACCGTAGCAAAGATGCCTACCTTGATCTTTTGTTGTGTTTTCTGCTGCATACTTTACTATTTAAAAAAGTTATTAATGAGTTCATCCGGCGATTTAGTCAGTTCGTCGTACGTACCTGTCGCAATAAATTCGCCATCATTCATCACCACAATACGATCCGCCACTATACGGGCGCAGGCCATATCATGCGTAATGATAATAGATGATGTTTTATATTTCTCCTGGAGCTTCACAATCAGTTCACTGATCTCCCGGGAGGTGATAGGATCGAGTCCCGTTGTCGGCTCGTCATACAGTATGATCTCAGGCCGGAGTATCAGCGTACGCGCCAGTCCTACTCTCTTACGCATACCACCCGATAAATCAGCAGGATATTTATCGATCGCTTCTTCCAGGCCAACACTTTCCAGTGCTTCCTGCACCCGTTTTTCCATCTCGGCCTCATCTTTCATTTTCAGTACACGGGTAAGGGGAAACAACAGATTGTCACGCACGGTCATTGAGTCGTACAAGGCGCCACTCTGAAAAAGAAAACCGAGTTTACTTCTCAGTTCCTTCAGTTCTTCTTCGGGGAGCTCTTTTATTTCTTTGCCCAGTACCTGTAAATTGCCGTCGTCTGGCTCCAGTAGTCCGGCCACACATTGAATGGTGACGGATTTACCCTGACCGGAACGTCCCAGTACTACAATATTCTCTCCCCGATGAAGTTCAAGGTTAATATCCTTCAGTACTTCATTGTCGCCGAATGCTTTTTTCAGATGTTCAATACGTATGACAACATCATCTTCCGCAGCCGGCTGTTTTGCTTTTTCCTGTACAAGTGTATCGTTCATACTTGTGGCTTAAACATTTAATAATAGACCAGGTTCGTGATCTGCACTGCAATAGCATCTATAAATATGATCCATATAGAAGCGCTTACCACGGCGGAGTTAGCGGCGCGGCCCACGCTCTCTGTACCCCGGGACGCATGATAACCTTTAAAGCATCCCACAAAACCGATCGCATATCCGAAGAAAAATGACTTGACCACCGCAGGTATCAGGTCGCTGAATTCCAATGCATGGAAAGACTTCCGGAAGAACAGTGCAGCACTGACATGCTCCTGTATATTTACACCGACCCAGCCACCCACCAGGGCCAGTGCATCAGCCATGATCGTTAGTAAAGGCACCATAATGGTACAGGCCAGAATACGTGTTACCACCAGGTACTGTACCGGGTTGGCACTGGATACTTCCATGGCCGCTATCTGTTCCGTCACTTTCATACTTCCCAGTTCGGCGCCTATACTGGAGGCTATTTTACCTGTACAGATCAATGCAATGATAACAGGGCCGATCTCGCGGACAATAGAAATGGCCACCATACCAGGCACATAACTCTCTGCACCAAAATCTTTCAGCGTAGGATGCGTTTGCAGCGTGAGTACAAAACCGATGATAAAGCCATTGATAGCCACAAGGCCAATGGAGCGGTAACCAACAATATAACACTGACGGAGAAACTCTCCCCACTCAAATCCATCACGGAAAATATTACGGGCAAACTGGCCGGTGAAAACAACCTGGTCTCCAAGCATTTCCATGTATTTATTAAAAGCTGATGTAAGTGCGCTGGCCATAACAGTAAGCATTAGGTCAATTGATACGGGAAGTGGAAATGATCATCCCTGATATAAGGAGATAGAATTTTCATGCCATGGCAGGAAACGATGATTTTCAGGCAGAAACAGCAATAACTTCCTGCCTGGATGGGTAATATTTTACCCAACCTGTACAAGTATGATAGCATTTGCAGATACTGTTTATTATTTTTGAAAAGAATATGTACAATTCTATGGTTCATATAAAAAAACACCCCCTGTATTTGCTGCTGTTGCTGTTTGCCCTGGCCTGTGGAGAAAAGAAAGACACAGGCTTTACAATAGAAAAGATCCCCGATCCCATGCAGCATGGTGGTTATGTAAGTAATCCCGACCACCTTATCAGCCAGCAAACTGAAACTGCGCTCAATGAACAGATGCGGCAGCTCGACCAGTCAGGCCGCGCCCAGGTAGTTATTGTACTGCTGAATACTATTGGCGATAAAGTGCCGAAAGACGTAGCACACGACCTTTTCAGACTGTGGCACCCCGGACAGAAAGGAAAGGATAATGGTCTCATGGTATTGCTGGTAAACGATCAGCACAGGATAGAATTTGAAACCGGTTATGGCCTGGAAGGCGATCTGCCGGACGTGATCTGTTTCCGGATACAACAATCCGAAATGCTGCCTTCCTTTAAACAAAACAATATCGACGAAGGCATGCTGAAAGGCATGACAGCAGTTATAAATGTCTTGCAATCGCAAACGGATAGCAGTGTTGCAGCGGTGACGGATAGTACCGCATCTGCTGACACCAGTAATGCTGCTGTAATGAAAATAGGAGACGTAGGAGATAATACAGCGGAACCTTATTCTCAGTCAGACGTTACTGTGGAGCAGGCCCCCCACGACAGGCCTGGCCTTGGTTCGGCCATCCTGTACGTGCTCTACGCAATATTCGCAACGTTCTTCTTAGTGCAACCCGGTATCGTCAAAAAGAATAAGGATCTCCCTCAGTTATTCAAAGCAAATGTATGGCACAAGCTCTGGGTGTATGCATTGCCATTGGTGCTGTTAGTCATATTGATAGGTATTCCGGACGTTTACCACTGGTTGATACTACCACTTATTATGTATTTTAACCTGATGGCCTATCTGGCTTACCGCGCTTTCGCTATCAATAAAAAAGCGGGGGTTTTACTGCAGGGCTTCGACCGCCATGTGCAATACGAAACACTCAATCTGGCTCACGCCAACAGCTGGTTGTCTGCCATTACCTTTCCCCTTCCTCTTCTGGCCTATTCAAGGTGGCATATTGCGCGGATGAATAAACTGCGCTATGATCCCTACGATTGTGAAACATGCCATCACCCGATGCAATTACTTAAAAAAGGAAAAAGGAAAGAACTGCTGGAACCGGTACAGGCGGCAGAAGATAAGGTAGGGTCTGTCATTTATGATGTTTGGTATTGTAAACATTGTGATGACAAAAAGGTACTGGGCTACCGGAATCTCCGGACCAGTGCAAGCACCTGTCCTTCCTGCAATGCGCTTACCCTGGTAGCTGGTAGCAGGAAAGTGATAAGGCGGGCTACGACAAGTCGTGAGGGAGAAGGTATTCAGCATTACCTGTGCAAACACTGTAATTATACCCGGGACGAAACATATGTTATTGCTAAGTTATCTTCCGGAGGATCTTCTGGTTCTTCTTCAGGCTCATCCGGTTCCTCAGGCTCGTCTGGTGGCTGGGGTGGCGGCAGTTCAGGAGGTGGCGGCGCCGGCAGTAGCTGGTAAAAAATCCGATCCCTGATCATGATCATTGTTTATTGTCCGGAATAGGGATATTTTTGCACCATGAATTTCGAAAAACAACAGAGGAAAGGACCTAACTGGTTGCGTCAATTTGACTTTTTGGGGATGCACCTGCTGCCGATTCTGGCAATATTCACGCACGTGACAGCATTTGACTGGATTTTATGTGCCGCATTGTATGTAGCTCGCATGTTCTTCGTAACAGGCGGGTATCACCGTTATTTTTCCCATCGCACGTTCAAGACCTCCCGTGTATTCCAGTTCATCCTGGCTGGAGGTGCACAGAGCAGTTTACAGAAAGGTGTGTTATGGTGGGGAGCTAATCACCGTATCCATCACAAACACAGCGATACTCCTGAGGATCCGCACTCTGCTAACATATACGGTTTCTGGTACGCTCACATGGGCTGGATCATGGGACCTGAATATAAACCAACCCGTTACGACCTGGTAAAAGACTTCAAACAACCAGAACTGTTCTGGCTGAATAAATATCACTTTGTACCCGGACTGGTATTGGCTGTAGCGGTATACTTTGTAGGTAACAAAGTAAACGGTGCAGGCTGGTTCGACTGGAGCGCCGGTCTCTCTACCCTGCTGATCGGTTTCTTCCTGAGCACCATCTTCCTGTATCATGGTACCTTTACCATCAACTCCCTGATGCACAAATGGGGCAAACCAAGATATAACACAGGCGATTTCTCCAAAAACAGCCTGATCCTGGCGCTCGTAACCCTGGGTGAGGGATGGCATAATAACCACCACTACTACCAGAGTGCTACCCGTCAGGGCTTCTTCTGGTGGGAGATCGATATCACCTACTATATCCTCCGTACACTGGGCTTCTTTGGCATCGTATGGGATATCAGGGGTGTTCCTGAAAAAGTGAAAACTAGTAATCTGCTTACTGAAGAAGCTAAAGCAGAGGTAAAAGCAGCTAACAGGAAACTGGTGGATGCGAACAGATAAAATCATTCATCTTATTTAAATAGGGAGGCTCGGTGTGTAATACACTGAGCCTCAGTTGTTTTATAACGTCCCCTTCTTGTACCCTGTTTTTCCTTTCACGAGCCCTCCCAGACCTTAAGCGTAAGGATTCGCTGCGACTGTACTACCACTTGTAACCTACAGGCTCTCTACTCCTACATTACCCCTATCGTTGTATAGCGTTCGCTATACAACGATAGGGGTAATGTAGGAGTAGAGAGCCTGTAGGTTATAGCTCCCACCGAATAGGTACTATAGTGCCAGCCTATTGGTACCGGAAACTATCCCTATTTTTTACAAACAAATCTTTGATTTAAACATCAGACGTTTCATCTAAACATCATACCTTTGTGAAACATCAGACGTTTAATCATGGCAAAAGCAATCAAACTGGCCGATCAGGTCATATATAGCCTGCAAAAGGACATCTCCCTGGGGAAATACAAACCAGGAGACCTCATCCCACCAGAACCGGTCCTTATGGAGCAGTTCGGCGTAGGGAGATCCACTATCCGGGAGGCGATTAAGACCCTCTCCAACGCCGGCATCCTGAAAGTACAACAAGGTGCAGGCACCTTCGTTTGCGACCTCAAAACAACGACGGAGCCGCTTGATCAAAGACTCAGAAGAGCCGCTATGCAGGAAGTAAACCACGTACGGCAGCTGCTGGAAGTGGAAATAGTACAACTGGCCGTACAGCACCGGCAGCAAGCCGACCTGGACGCGATGAATGCGCTGCTGGAAGAAAGATGGCAGGCAATTACTGCGGATGACTATAATGCCTGTGCAGACGCCGATATACGCTTTCACAGGGCCGTGGCTACCGCCTCGCACAACAGTGTGCTGGCAGATCTCTACCAGACATTCACCAACGTGATCATGGATGGCTTCCAGCAAAGGGAAAAACCGCATGTTTCACAATTCCAGCGCACGCATGAGCTGCACGTACAGCTCGCCAATGCTATCGTGCAGCAACAATCTGGCAAGGCCATTGAAACAGTAAAAGCCATCCTTGAAAATAATTTCTAAATAAATTGTCATGTCTATTCTGGTATTCACATTAATTCTCCTGGCAGGCGCCTTCATTGCTGGCATGCTGGGCTCTCTCACAGGTCTCGGAGGAGGCGTTGTAATCATTCCCCTCCTCACGCTCATCTTTCATGTCGATATCCGCTATGCCGTTGGCGCCTCGCTGGTAGCCTCCATTGCTAACTCCTCCGGAGCAGCAGCAGCGTATATCAAGGAAGGCATTACGAATGTCCGCATAGGGATGTTCCTGGAAATAGCCACCACCACCGGCGCAATAGTCGGCGCTATACTGGCAGTATACACGCCTACCCACCTGGTGGCCATCCTCTTCGGCTTTGTGCTGTTATTTTCTGCTGCGATGACCCTCAGAAAGAAAAATGAGCATGGAAGCAACGACAGTAACAGCAAATTAGCCAGCATCATGCGGCTCAATAGTTCCTATCCGGTAAATGGTCAGGAGGTGCCTTATAAAGTAAACGGAGTAGCGGGCGGCTATGCCCTGATGACAGTGGCAGGTGTGGTATCAGGTCTGCTGGGTATTGGCTCCGGTGCGCTGAAGGTACTGGCAATGGATGGCGTCATGCGCATTCCTTTCAAGGTATCTACTACCACCAGCAACTTTATGATCGGTGTAACAGCCGCGGCCAGTGCAGTGATCTATCTGCAACGCGGATATATTGATCCGGGTATTGCCATGCCGGTGGTGCTGGGTGTATTGGCAGGAGCATTCGGCGGATCAAAGTTGTTGATGAAACTCAATACACGCAAGCTCAGGATCCTCTTTTGTGTGGTGATCAGCGCACTGGCGCTGGAAATGATCTATAACGGTTTTACAGGCAAATTATAAGCAAATGAAAAGGCTATTTTCGAAATCATTCTGGCAGGAAAGGGACGTTGAAATGTTCATTGGTCAGCAGTTACGCTGGGGCGTGATCACCTCCAGTATCATTGCCTTCATCGGAGGTATTATCTACCTGATCAATCATGGTACCGCCACGCCCTCATACACACAATTCACAGGCGCACCGGAATATGTACGACACCTGCCAGGCATCCTCCAGGGGGTCTTACGATGGGATGGCAGAGCTATTATACAATTAGGCGTAGTGGTATTACTGGCTACTCCTATCACCCGTATCGCTTTTTCTGTACTGGCTTTCGCCATGGAAAAAGACAGGCTGTACGTAGTGATCACACTGATCGTTTTGAGCGTTATTACATTCAGCATCTTCAGCGGACTGGGAGGCTGATGGCATCACGAGCTACGCTCGTGATGCAACAACATATTCATGGCATGACTGAAGGAACCTGCGCGGGCGATCTCTCCATTATTTACAAAGAAGATCTCATCCGCATTCTCAATGGTATTCAGCCTGTGCGCGATGATCACACGGGTGGTATGAGCCGGCAGCTTTTGCAATACCGCTTCCAGCTGTTGTTCAGTCACCGTATCGATATTTGCAGTGGCCTCGTCCAGCACCAGCAGATCCGGATCACGGAGTACCGCCCGCATAAAAGCAATGAGCTGCTTCTGTCCCAGGCTGATACCGTCATTGCCTGCTACGACCCTGGTTGCCAGTCCTTCCTCGAACCGTTCCAGCAAAGTATCCAATCCTGCCTTCGCAATGACTTCTTCCAGCTGAGCGGTGCTGTATTCAGCGTATCGCGCGTTCCCATACACGATATTCTCCTGGATGGTGCCAGAGAAAAGGAAAGGCTCCTGTAAGATAAAACCGATCTGCTGTGCCCTTTCTTCCGGTGTATAAGAACGGATATCCCGTCCATTCAGCAATATCTCTCCTGCCGTAGGATCGTACAGGCGAGCTATCAGGGATGCTGTGGTCGTTTTTCCTCCACCGGTAGGCCCTACCAGTGCATAGGTCTTTCCTTTTTCCATATTGAAGCTCACATTCCGCAGAATGTCTTTGCTGCCCGGGTAACGGAAATTCACATTGTTGAAACTGATCAGCGGAGCATTCTCCTTCGCTGGTCCTGCCGGTATCACCTTCAGGTCAGATTCCAGCTCCAGGATCTGCGAGATCCTGTCCCATCCAGCCATGGCCATCTGGAAGTTGGTCCACAGTGCCGCCAGCTGACGGATAGGGTTATAAAAGTGGTTAGAATAAGACAAATAACTGATCAGCAATCCCACTGTAAACTGTCCTACAGAGATCAGGTAGATACCATACACCAATACCGCCAGCATGGCCATCTGCGAACAGAAGGAAAAGACCGGCGTGAAAATATTGTTGAACAAACCTGCCGATACTGCGGTGCGATAACTCTGCTGGTTGGCCTGGTCAAAACGTTTGCGGAAATAGTCGCGGCGATTGAAAGCGATGATCACCTTAAAATTGCTCAGGCTTTCCTGTATCTCTGCACTCAATCCTCCGGTACTCTTCATATTGGCGGCATTCTTACTCTTCACCAGCGGTGAGATCAGCCGGGTGAAAACCAGTAACATAAGCCCCGGCAGCAAGGTAGCTACTCCCAGTTTGACGTTGATACACAGGAGGAAAATACCCGCTCCCGTCATGGACATAATACCGCTGGCAAACTGCACAAGGGATTGTGAAAAGAACTGGTTCATCTTGTCCGTATCGTTGTTGATACGGGAAATGAGGTCGCCTGTTTTGTTCTGGTTGAAGAATGCAATAGGCAACTCCTGCAACTTCACAAACACTGCATTCCGGAGGTTATACAACATACGCTGGCCTACTCCTCCCATCATCCTGCTCTGCCAGTAGGAAAACCCAAAGTTGACCAGGTACATACCCAGCAGGATGCCCGAGCACAAAAGAATGCCGAAGAAGTCCTTCGTCTGTACATAGTTGTCGATCGTATAACCAATCACAAAGGGCGCCGTCAGCGTCAGCGACTGGCTGACCATCATGATAAAGAATGCCTTGATCAGGTCTTTGTGCTCTGTTTTAATATATGCCAGTAATTTCAGGAGACGTTTCCCCGAAGTACTTTTCTGTTCCGTTTTGTCTATATTATTCAGGTTGTAATTCATAATTGCTGGTACTACGTTGGGAATTAAAGATCTGTACGTATTCAGGACATGTCTGCATCAGCTCCTGATGGGTGCCTGCGGCGATTACCTCTCCATCCATCAGGAGAATGATCTGGTCAAAATGTTCTACAGATGCTATCTTTTGTGTAACGGAAATCAATGTCAGGTGCGGATAATTTTCCTGGACGTTTTCAAGGATCCGCTGCTCAGTATTGGCATCTACTCTCGCGGTAAAGTCGTCCAGCAGCAGGATACGCGGATTAATAGCCAGGGCCCTTGCCAGCATGATACGTTGCTTTTGTCCGCCGGAAAGGCTGGCGCCTCTCTCAGACACCACCGTTTCCAATCCTTCCGGCAAGCCTGCTATAAATTCTTTCAGCTCTGCCGTGGCAATCGCCTGCTGCATGGTGGCCTCGCTTACCGTTTCATTAAAGGCAATATTTTCCCGCACACTCATGTTAAACACAATACTGTCCTGGAATACCAGCCCTACCTGTTGTAACAGGGCCGCCTTGTCATATTCCTCCAGCTCGGTGTTGTCGTAGAACACACGCCCGCTTTCCGGTTTCAGCAATCCTACGATCACATTCAGCAGCTGTGTTTTACCGGCTGCCGTCGGACCAATAATAGCGGTGCGGGTACCGGCTTTCACCGAGAACGAAACGTCTTTCAGCACTGGCTTTCCGTCCATTGACAGAACGATATTCTCTACCGCCACATCACCATTCAGCTGCGTCTTCACCGTGCCTTTATCCTGTACATCCGGTGCATATAATACCTCGCTGATACGCTGGAAAGCAGTAGATGCCTGGGCAATAAGATTACTCATAAACCCTATCACGATGATCGGGAAGATTAAGAGCGCTATATAGCTGTTAAAAGCGGCAATATCCCCGAGCGACATCTCCCCTTTTATCACAAAATGTCCTCCCAGCAGAAGCGTTGCCAGTATTGACATTCCCGCCAGGAAACTGATAACGGGCACCAGGCCTGCAAACATGCGGACGATCGCAATGCCTAGTGTCTTTGACTCGCCGTTCGGCGCAATAAAACGGTCGTATTCCAGTTGCTGCGCATTCACTACCCTGATCAGGGCAGCACCGGTAATACTCTCATTGATCGTCTTATTCAATTTGTCTACCACCTCTCTGCTGATGCGGAACATTGACCGCACTTTTTTCAGTACCGTCCAGAATGCGATCGCAATAAAAGGAATGATAGAAAGTATCACCAGGCCCAGCTTCCAGTCCCTGCTCAGCAGCAGTACACAACAACCGATGATCATAAAGGCGGAAGAGGCAATGGAAATAATCGCCTGGGAGATGAAGACTTTAATACTGTCTACATCGCCGGTAAGATTCGTCAGTAGTCTCGAGGGATTTACCCGCTGTATATACGAATAGTCCTGCCGGGAGACCCTGTCAGCAAGAGAAGTTCGTAAACTCCGTCCCACCTTTTCAGCCATATATGTCTGAATGATACTTTGCAGGTAGGTGAAAATAAAAATAGCAACCGCAGCAGCGATGAACTCGATAACCAGTTCCCTGATCACAAGTGTTCCTTTAGAATAGGCATCGATACCCTTGGCAGTCAGCGCAGGCAGGACCAGGCTCAGTCCATTGCTACATAAAGCCATGAGGATCAGTAAGAATAGTTGTCCTCTGTAGGGGCGCAACAAAGACATCAATCCTGAGTTTCCTTTCCCTGTCGTGGCAACAGGTGTGTTTGTCTTCTTCATATCAATAACAAATATATGGCAGGCGGCAGACCTATTTACTGCACAAGACCAATTTAAATGAAAATTAAGCGCTTTATAATACGCAGGTATAAGGGCCCTTGGGTTTATGCGTTTGATAAGAGGACGAACGGGATAAACAAATATTGTATATGAGAAAAAAAAAGTCCTCCCGGTACAACCGGAAGGACCTCGACGCGTCCGCGTCCCAGATATTTTTTATGGAGCAACCCGGTTAGGCGATACCAACCGAAGGTTTCCATGAATATTCTGTAGATTGCATGAATACCTCCTTTTCTTTAGTGAGTTATGAAATTACGCATTTTATCAGAAATAAGCTGTCCATGTTTGTCAATTTTAGTGATAACTTTCGTGTGATTTTATGATACGGATTGAAACCTATATCGCGCAACACCTGACCCATCTGGTCAAAAACTGCTGGTACCTCGAAGTCCCTGCACACCTGTCGCAGCCCTACTACGAAGATATCCTGCCAGACGGGCATCACGAGATCATCTTCCATCTACCCCCGTATACAGGCAAACGAAAATTCAGTGACACAGAATGGATCGAAGAGCCTGCTGCATTTATCGCCGGACAAACACTCACCAGCTACACACTGGAACTCATGCCCGGCGCGCGTTTATATGGTATTCGTTTCTATCCGCATACACTGGCTGCCTTTCTAAAAATGCCGGTTCCTGATCCACTTTCAGGCATCACACCTTTGAGTGATATCCTTCCCGCCGGCAATTTTATGGATTGTATCACAGATCATCCACAGACGACTTTCCGCCACTTCGAAAGACTACTCACGGGTATGATCGCCGGACTACAACCGCCCTCCGGTACCTACGACTATGTACATGCCGCAGTACGCGAAATAATGTTGCACAAGGGAAATATTTCTGTAGATCAATTGCTGCACCGCACCGGCGTATCCGCAAAATATCTCGACTCCCTGTTTAAAAAGCAGGTGGGATTAACGCCTAAAGCTGTCAGTAATATCATTCGCTTCAATCACTTCGTTTCCTGGCAAAAGGCGCATCCGGAAGAAAACTATACCGCTGGTGGCTATGAAACGGGCTATTACGATCAATCTCACCTGATCCGCACATTCCGGCAGTATACCCAACAATCTCCTAAAGCATATTTCAACAGCGAGACCTGGATCAATAACGTTTTTGTCAACATCTGACAGTTCACTTCCATAGCAATACCCGGATCGATGACGTTTTTGTCAACATCTGACAGTTCACTTCCATAACAATACCCGGATCGATGACGTTTTTGTCAACACCTGACAGTTCACTTCCATAGCAATACCCGGATCGATGACGTTTTTGTCAACATCTGACAGCTTACATCCTTAGCAATACCCGCATCAATGACATTTTTATCAACATCTTTCAATTCACTTTTTTACAATTTCCGCCTGTGCCATAGCAGTAGTTTTGTGTCAAAAACATGAAACCATTGCTGATAACGATGCTGCTGCTTTCTTCCATAGCATCAGCACAGGAAAAGAATGTGGCGCAATTTGTAATATGGGAACCTAAAGCAGGACAGGCGCAAACTTTCGAAACCGGCTACCAGCAACATCTGCAATGGCATGCAACCAACAACGATCCCTGGGACTGGTACGGCTGGTACTTCATATCCGGTCCTCGCAGCGGACAGTTTATGGACGCCACTGTAGATCATACCTGGCAGGATTTTGATACCCCGCTGAAGCCTGCAGAAGATGGTGCGGACAACAAGCTGCACGTCTATCCCTTTGCAGATCTCCGGGCTGTCATGAAGCTGCAAAAGGTAATCAGCTGTGGTAACAATACAGGACTACAATCACGCTTACTACGCATGATAACTTTATCTGTCACCAACACTAAGGATGCCATTACGATCACCGGAAAATTAAAAGAGCAACTACATAGCTCCTGCCTGTATCTTTACAAAATAGTAGATGGAGGTGATCTTAATCAGCTGATATTATTGCTAGGCTATACCACTTACAATGAATTCGGCAAAGATGCCGATTTTCCGGAAATGCTTGAACAACCTGACAAGCAAATGCCCGAAAATGTCATTCAGCATATCACATCTGAAACCCTGGTATTCAAAAGGGAAATGAGTCGCCTGCATTAACGCCGGCTTTCTGCAGGTTGGCTACTGCCACAACAACCGGAAGCAAACCTATGTTTATCCGAACTTCGATCTGCATGAGCATTCAGTCCAGCCTGACAACACTACTAGTACTAATTTGTCAGTGCTATAACTACTTATACAGCCCTGCTATCGTCTCCAGGTAGTTCTCAATGGGCATGGAATTACGCATGGCCATCAGCTGCCTGCCCTGTGCTCCCACCAATGTCCTGAACTGCTGACTCTTACCCGTTGCCAGATCATAGATCACATCAACAATCGTCTGCGGATCATCCAGCAATGAAGGATCTACATTTGCCATCATTGACTTCACCTTATTGGTGATGTCATCATAATCACGGATCTCCGGATTTTCATTCCATAGAATACGGCTCCTGAAATTATTCCCGGATGATCCACCCTGCTCTACCAGGCGCAGCTCAATATTCAATGGTTTCAGCTCATAATAAAGCCCTTCTGTCAGCCCTTCCAGCGCAAACTTGGACATATTGTACAATGACCCCACTGGCACTGCCGTTGTGACACCCATAAAGGAGCTGATATTGATGAACATCCCTCCCTTGTTTTCCCGGAAGTGAGGCAATACGCCACGGATGACGTTAATTGGCCCACGTACATTCGTATTAAACTGCCAGTCTATCACCGATTCATCTGCAGCCTCTAATGCACCATAACTTCCCACACCGGCATTGTTCACTACCACATCTATCTTTCCGAATGCAGCAACCGCATCTCTGACAGCTACCTGCACCTGATCAACATCAGTCACATCCAACTTAAAAATGCGGATATTCTCATACTGCATCAGTTCTGTCTCCTTCTCCGGCGTACGCATAGTAGCCGCTACATTCCATCCCTGTCCTGCAAAATACTTTGCGCTTAATTTCCCTAAACCATCGCTGGTCCCTGTAATAAATACTGTTTTCTTCATGATCTGCTCATTGAATTGTTAATATAACGGAACTTTTGTTCCGCAAATATATAATTAACGGAACAAAAGTTCCTAATAATATTTTCTATTCCGGAATTATAATTCCGTTTTTGTATCTTTGTATAATAACAGTATCATAATGGCAAGGACAAAACAATTCGACGAAGAGGTAATGCTGAACAACGCCATGTTGTTTTTCTGGCATAAAGGATACAATGGCACTTCTCCCCAGGAAATACTGGATGAACTGAAACTGAGCCGTTCCAGTCTCTATGACACCTATGGCGATAAAAGAAGTCTCTTTATCAGCGCCCTGAAACGCTACAGGAGCAGTGTCACTGTAGAGATCATCGAATTCCTGGCATCAGCTGAAAATATTCCCGAAGCACTAAAAACGCTGTTTCAGCGCACAAAGGCGCAATGTTTCGTAGGAGAAGAAAAGAGAGGTTGCTTCATGGTCAACTCCAAAGTAGAACTTGCTCCTCACGACGAGGAAGTAGCGGCTATCGTAAAAGAGAACAGGGAGGCGTTGGAAAATGCTTTCACGGCAGCTATTAAAAGAGGGCAGGAAAAGGGGCAGCTGTCTAAAGATAATCCTCCCCGCTCGCTTGCAAGATTTATTATGAATAATCTCTGGGGCTTGAGTGTACATTCCAAATCAGGCGCTGACAAAAAAGTATTTGACGATATTATCAGAATAACGTTGTCTGTGATAAAATAATCATTGTCTTATACATTAAGTAGCTTCGCTTTCAGCACAGAACGTCTGTCTATGGGACATCGTGCTGCAACCAACTCCCGAATACCGGCCCCACATATCTCATCATAAAGACAGCGGAAGTAGCAGGCGGTACTGAAACCCAAAACTACTTAGCGTAAAACGAAGCCAGAACAATCTAAACGCCAACACTACTTCGCATAAAATAAAAAGAGGTTGTACCAAAAGCAATTTGATACAACCTCTCATATAAACATCAACTGTTTATAATCAATAATCCGTAGACAT
Organism: Chitinophaga filiformis; assembly: GCF_900102545.1. Taxonomy (GTDB): domain Bacteria; phylum Bacteroidota; class Bacteroidia; order Chitinophagales; family Chitinophagaceae; genus Chitinophaga; species Chitinophaga filiformis. Next base: position 164,673 of record NZ_FNBN01000007.1, read on the forward strand.
CGTCAACTCCTCCTGTTCCTTAAAAGCATTCTTCAATAACTCCAGCTTCGCCAATCCCCTCGCATATGCATCAGACCCCAACAAAAGATACACCGGCGGCTTCTGCTCATTCACAATAGCGATCAGCGCATTCGCCGCCTTCTCCGGACTCCCGACCTGCGTACCATCCATATTCTTATATCGCTCATGAGAATTCCGGATAGCTGTATACTCCGGAATAGGCTCTTTCGCAATCACCAGCGATTCCTCCGTAAGAAAACTGGTCCTGAACGCCCCCGGTGCTACTACTGTCACTTTAATACCAAACTCCTTCACATCTTCCGCCAGCACCTCAGACAATCCAATCACCGCGTGCTTCGCCGCACCATATACTGCCCATCCGGTAGCCGGCGCAATACCCGCAATAGAAGAGATGTTAATGATATGCCCTGAGCGCTGTGCCCTAAGGTACGGCATTGCCTTACGGATCACATTCAGCGTACCGAAAACATTCACATCAAAGCTATCCCGCGTCTCATCATCGCTCAGCTCTTCGATGCTTCCGCCAATGCCATAGCCAGCATTATTCACCACCACGTCAATCCTGTCAAATGTGGCAATTGTTTTATCTACAGCGTCAGCAACGCTTGCTTCTTGCGTTAAATCTGTCTCTAAGGGAAGAAATTGTTCAGACTCAATACCTATAGCATTGATCAGATCTGCCTTTTTCCTGGAAGTAGCAGCCACCAGCTGACCCGTTGCCAGTAATTGCTTCACCAGACTAAGCCCCAGTCCTTTCGATGCACCTGTTACAAACCATACTTTTTTGTCGCTCATCGTTCGTGATTTTAATGATACAAAACTACTACAGGTAGTATCACCAGGTCTTATACCAATCAAAGCAATGATTACAAAATTCAAACAGTCCTAAAAGAAGAAGGAGTGACGCTGGTCTGCTTCTTGAAAAAGTTGTTAAAATGGGCAGGTTCCTCGAACCCCAGGCAATAACTGATCTCTGAAATATTCCAGTCGGTATGTTTCAGCAAGGCTTTCGCTTCACCCACCAGCCTTTCCGCGATATGCTCGGTAGTCGTTTTGCCCGTAGTTTCCTTGATAGCGCGGTTCAGATGGTTCACATGCACTGACAGGTGGTCAGCGAAGTCCTTGGCGGATCGCAGGGTAAAGCGTTGGGAAGTGGACTCTATAGGGAATTGCCGCTCCAGCAGCTCTGTAAATACAGACGTGATCCTCGATTTGGCATCCGGATGCTTATATAAGGTCTCCATAGGCGCCATTTTCAGCGCGTAATGGATAATTTCGGTCACATAGTTCATCAGCAGGTCATACTTATATTTATAGTCCGACCCGATCTCATCCAGCATCTTCGTAAAGATCTGACTCACATGCTCGTCCTGCTCTTTGGTGAGCAGATAGGACGGCTTCCCTCCCGGCGAAAACATCGGCAGTTCGTTGATGTTCCCCCTCATCCGCTCAGTGAAGAATCCCTCCTTAAATATGCAGAAAAAGCCTGTTCGCTCTTCCGACAATGGCTCGAAGGTATAGGGCACATGTGGATTGAAGAACATCAAGGCAGTACCGTCAAGTTCAATACTTTTGTCTGCGTAGTGGTACAGGGTTTTCCCGCGGACCAGGTTAATCTTGTAAAAGTCACGGCGACTATACCTGAATGCGTTAGGGTTGGTATTAGCCGCCTTCAGGCTGTCTTCCAGCCTGAATACATTGAAATGCCCGATATCCTGCTGCAGATTTTCGGGTAACCAGTTAAACTTCTGCTGATAGAACTCCTCCAGTGTTTGTGTTGTTGCCATACCGCGAAGTTACAAAATTCAAACAAATTACTCGTACCGGGTGATGGTAACCGGCCCGGTCAACCCCGAAACCTGTACCGGCCAGCCAGCCGCATTGAAAGGAGTATAGTTAATGTTCACAAAATTGATCTCATGATATCGCCGCCATTGTACCTGGTGCTGATCCATATACCTGATCCTGTTCGCCATCAGGTTGGCCACTTCTATCCGGATCTCATTGCTGCCAGCCTTCAGATATTGACCGATCCTGGCCCTGAAAGGGATTGCCCAGAGAATACCTGCATCCTGCCCGTTCACCCATACATGGGCACTCTCATGCACCTGCCCGATATCCAATACATATTCCCCTGTCTTCTTTTCGGGCAGAGTAAATGTGGTGGTATATACCCCCGATCCGCAGTAAGCATTGGCAGCCGTATCTTCCAGCGCGGTCCAGGGCATCAGTTTATCCAGCCGACGTGCAGCCGGTATAAAAGGTCCCCCATTGGTAAAGGTCAGTTGCCAGCTACCGGATAATGTGATGGGCGCCTCCGGCGTTTCCAGGTATTTCCAGTCGGGTAGCCCCTGCTCCTGTACGCCTGCGTCTGTATGAACGATCATCGCTTCTCCGGGTAATAATTGCAGTTTAACAACGGTCCGCCCCCCGTCCTGCCTGTGCTGCGCGACACCCGTCCTGCCGGTTTGCGGGTCCAGCAGTATCACCGCACCTTCAGCTTTATTCAATGGCAGATACTCATCTATCTTTTGTGGCGTATGATTTACGATATAGTACCAGGTCGTATTTTTATCTTTTCTGCGGATAAATTTCAGGCCCTTCCCCGTCAGCGTCTCACCCAGCACTCCTGTCCCTATCAATGCGCTTTTAACGTCGTCGCAAAGCATTAGTGATCCTTTTCCATACTTCATAAACTGTATCCCATATCCATAACGCTTAAACTGCAATGAGTCCAAGATGGTCTTCAGGGCTTTTCTGCGTTTATCCAGCGATGTAAGTCCAGGTACGTCTTCCGGCAGGGATTCCATCATAACAATGGCGCCCTCGCGCGCCAGCCGCATAATGTGCTGCATCGTAGTTACCGGCATCAGTCTGGTCTTTGGGATCACCACTACTTTATACGTGGATCGTTTCATGTCTGCACTGTCCTTCCCGATATGCGCAACGACCTTGGCTAATTGCCGGTCCGAAGCAAAGTCCAGGGAATATCCCGCCTGTTGCAGTGCCTTCACCTGCTTATAGAATGCAGTAGGATGCAACCATTCATCAATGGAATGCACCATCAGGGGCATATCATGGCCCTTCGCCCGATGCCAGGTATCGTATACCGGCCAGTATACCAGCAGCTCATTGTCTGGGAAGCCTGACTGCAACACTGACTGCACACGGGTAATGTATTCATTCAGTCCCGGCAGATGCGGCCAGAAACTATTTGTCGGTACAAAATTCACAGACGCATAAAACAACCATCCCGGCCAGGGCACCTCCGGCGGAGAAAAAGTATTGCCATGATAGAACACGTGGTTTACACCTGCCAGAAAAGCCTGTTCTACCTCCGGCTTGCATTGCGACAACGAGGTCTTGAAATGCTCCGTCAGCCAGGTAAAAGTCTCACACGATATTAAAGGACGCCCTTCCAGATGGCCCGCAGAGGAAGCGAACTTCAGCATCACCGGATCAGGGTCCACATTACGGATATCCGCACTGTCCCGGCGTAAACCGGGAATCGGAAAATAGGTCGAGCCATAGGTTTCACATTCGGGAATATCTACCGCCGCATAAAGGTCCAGCAGATTGGCCGGTGATCCGTGCGCCTGGTTCTTCGACAAGCTCTTATAACCATGCGCCCACTTTGTCCAGGGACGGGTAAAATTCTCCAGCAGCAATTCAGACATTGTCTCGCGATAATCGGACTTCACCCTCGCCACCAGGTCTGTACTGTCATTGCTTGCCAGCTCCCGCAGATACTTCGACAGATCATACCCTCTCTTCTGCTTAAATGCAGTCAGGAATGCAGGCGTCCAGTCTGCATTATATACCTCATAACTATCATTGTAAAAAGACCGCACTCCCGGCGCCTTGTACTTAAACGCCGTATCAAAACGATGCAGGTAAACCTGCAGCCCTTTGGCCGATAAATGGTCAAGCGTATATCCTTCCGCGCCCGGCGCCGCACGCTTCACCTGCTGTAAGGTCCTGCCATCAAAGAGGGCATAGAGTTCCCATTCACCGCTGGCGGGCGACCAATGTAAACGTCCATCTTTACCTACCTTATCCATCAGCGAAATAATCTGATTACCGCTGTAAGCCGTCAGCGCCTGCAATGCTGCCCCCTTCTGTTTTTCATCGTTTACACGTATCGGTTGTGTGAGTGATTTTCCGCCGGAGAGATGGTATTGTTGTATGATAGTCTTAGAAGCGGCATAAGCCTTTGTGATCTGCGGACCGCCAAAGGGCCAGCCTGTACCGGTAGTTAGGTCAACTCCCATCTGCCGCTCCCCTGCCGAAGCCACTGTATATCGTAGTAATTCCGTCCAGCGTGGTGAAAGAAAACTAACATATTGCGGCTCATAACCCATCGCCCCGTAAATAGGCGCAATCTCTACACCACCAAAACCAGCCTGCTGCAATACATCCAATGAAGAAGCCAGGTTCTTTTCATTCACAGCACTGCCGATCCACCACCAGCGGGTCCATGGTTTTGTTTCTTTCTTCACTGCTGGCCAGGGTCCCTGCTGTGCATTTACAGGCCATACAAACAATAAGGAAAGGCCCGTTAATAGCAGCCAGCTGTTTCGTAGGATTACAGTTTTCATAACGTCATTTATTGTTCTACCGCCGACCAGTCAAATTCCGGATGTTCGGCTTGCGTCTTTGATTGTAGCATCAACCTGGAAAGTTCTTTTACCCTCCGGGGATATCTGGCTGCCAGATCGTGTACTTCGCCAATATCCGCCGACAAATGGTACAGCTCAAAGCGGGCAGGCATTCCCTGGCGTTTAAAGCGGATCAGTTTCCAGTCGCCCTTCAGCACTGCTTCCTGCAATCCTCCTTCATTGAACTGCCAGTAAAAGTGATCATGCCGTCGTCCGGGCGTATTTCCATTCAATGCTTTGCTGTAAGATAATCCATCTATTCCGGATAAAGTAGTGGAATGTGTAAGATCGGTCAGCGTAGGTAATACATCCCAGAAAGCCCATTGAATATTGCTAACCTGTCCGGCAGACACTTTACCCGGCGCCCTGACGAGCATAGGCACCCGTATTCCTCCTTCATACAGATCACGCTTGATACCTCTCAACGGACCATTACTGTTAAAATACTCCGGATCAGCCCCTCCTTCTTTATGAGGACCATTATCGCTGGTAAAAAAGATATAGGTATTGTCATCAAGCCCCAGCTGTTTTACCAGGGCCGCAATCTCCCCGACATTCCGGTCCAGCTTTGCAATCATAGCCGCCAGGGCCGCATGCGGCTGCGATTGACTGCGATACGTACCGCCATTTCGCTCATACGGCGTTTCCGGCCCTGATTTACTACTGCCATCAGCGTTCAGAAATGCCTGCATATCAGCAAGAGGTGGCGCCAGCTCGGCATGAGGTAAGGTAAAAGGAAGATAGAGGAAGAAAGGCCGGTCCTTATTATCCCTGATAAAAGAAACCGCATGCGCCATGATCTCATCCTGCGTGTATACGGTCGTGTCATGCTCCACCCTGCTCATCCTGCCATTCTTCACTTCAAACAGGTAATTACTGTAATAGTTATGTGCATGTTGCTGATTCAGATATCCGAAGAATTCATCAAAACCTTTTACCTCCGGAGATCCGGTAGTACCTTCTTCTCCCAAACCCCACTTTCCAAACATACCCGTACGGTAGCCATTCTGTTGCAGCAGCTGAGCCAGTGTACTGTCCTGCGTCCGCAATGGCAAACGACTGTTACCGCGGATATAAGCATGCCCCATATGCTTCCCTGTTAGCAAGGCACAACGCGATGGAGCACATACGGTATTACCTGAATAGAAATCAGTAAACCGGATCCCCTCCTTTCCCAGATTGTCAATGTTAGGTGTTTTGACAGGACTCGCAGGATTATAACAACTAAGGTTTCCATATCCCAGATCATCCGCTATAATAAAAATAATATTGGGCTTGCGGGTCTGCCCTTCAGCCATTATACCCGCCAGCATAGCGCTACCTGTCAGGATTGCCATCCAGATTTTATTACTCATAAAATGTATTGATCAACTTAAATAGATTGACGTAACAACACTAAATTTATAAAAACCTACTAAATTAATAGAGTAATAAATTATAAAATAAAAAGAGGTTATATCAATTGATACAACCTCCTTTACATTGCTATAATAACTATCAACTATTCCATCACCTTAAAAGTAGCAGCAGTCTGCTCAAATACGCCGAAATATTTACCTGCCTCACCAGCTTTTGTTATACCTGTAATACCATAAGCAATCCCATTCTTCGGCACGATATACAATACAGCTGCTATGTCTTTACCTCCCTGCACAGCCGTATATTTCAGCCATTTCGAAGCAATACCGTTAATATCCTTGTCACCTTTATCTGCTACCGTAAATTTCTCCAGGTATTTTTCCATAGAGCTCACCGTCTTGTCAAAATATGTCTGCAGAGATTCACTACCCATGTTCTCTGACACCACGTTTATATTCGCCCGGAAATCATTTACCTCTTCCGGCGCCAGTATTATTGTCGTCTTAACGCCATTCAGCGTCGTATCTATCCGCTTCCATTCCTTCGGCCCCTCAATAGTGAATTTACCCGCGCCTGCGTTCATGTTTGGCGCTGCCTGCTCCAATATTTCCTTTGCGGTTTTCGGAGCATTATTGCCATTCTTACAAGCCGAAAACAATAATACCCCGGCAACGGTTAATAATGAAAAGTACTTCATAAATTCATGTTTATTAATCCATAAAGATAAGTGCATTTATTTAAACTGAGTCTATCTGCCACAAGTGTCCCAGCCACCCTTACAATTCCTGTTTACAGATTATTACCCATTTTCTATATTTAATACGTGATTTTCATATTAATTATATTATTTTCAGCCTAATCTTATTGTCACTACCTTGTCAGTTATGTGATACGAATATTCAAACAGATAGCATTTTTATGGTCAGATACTACGCAATATTCAGAGATGGAAGTCATAGCCCATTACACAGTCTTGAATCAATATCCATTTTACCCGAGTACTCCTACATTCTCATGACAACAGATACCTATAAGCCCAATGGTTATGTTGAATCTACTATCTATCAGTTTGTAAATGCCAAAGGAGAACTGGAACTGCTCAGGATCGGCAACTGGGAACTGCTGTATATCAGTCCCTGGACATTCAACTCTGACGGACTTCGCTACTGCCTGTACAATCATCTTACAAAAACCGCGCACGAATTTCATGGTGAAGAAACCGGGCTCACATTTTTTAAGCATGATCTCTTCCCTAAACTGCGTGAACTTTCTATTATTCCCGATTACCACCAGTACCTGCTGAGTGAAAAAGTAGACCTGCTGGAAGAGGAACTCACCGAATTAAGAAGACGCCTTTATGAGGTGGAAAAAGTACTGAAAAGATAATACCTGCCTCCTGTTCGCCTGACTATGCCAAATAGCGTTCCAGAGAGGCACGGCCGGCATCCCATACTGAAACCGAAGCTGCTTAGCGAATAAAGAGGTTATATCAACTGGAAAATCATAACCTTACATAAGTCCACTTATGGCTTTTTTGCCTGGTACTGACTACAACGCCATTATGTAATTCTTTCGTAGTGGTCATTACGGTAGTTGGATAGTAATCATTATCGTAAGTGAATATGTTGGAGATCTCCTCGCTATCACTGCCGGAAGTGGTGGTGGCAGTCAGCACATTCTCCGTAGAAAGTGCATCTGCGGGTTCGTCCATTTGCAAGTAAAACAATATAGGTTGCCGTGCTACATAGTTATACTTTTTGTCGTAGGTATATACTGTTATGGTGGTGTCTTTTGTTTCCCTGCCATCCCTCATAGGAATACTATACTTTTTGGCGATATCCCAGAAGTTGTTCCATTCGAGCACATTTTTCTGAATCAAACCGATCTTACCGCTTGCGTCAGTGATCGCAGCAACATAAATGGTGGATATAAGCTCTGATGGATTATATACCAGACTGTCATACCTGCTGTATTTATCAATGCCATATTCATAAGAATATACTTTGAGCACTTTACCTGCCCTATTGTATTCGAAAGTCCTGAACTTATGAGTGATATCATTTTTAGATAAGCCGGACAGGACAGCCGTAAGCCTGTCATTTTCATATACCGGTTTGAGAAAAGACGCAAAATTATCTGCCTTTTCATGCTGTTCGAAAAGAATTAGTCTCCCGATTGAATCATAGCTAAGCGCACTACTGTCAGTATCTGTAACGTCGGTCACTAGTCGTTTTTCAGGATCTGCAAAGGGATCCTCCTTCCCCGGTTCACATGCCGTAAACAACAATCCAAATGTCAGTAAACTAAGAAGCAATCCTTTCATAGGTTAATATTTTAACTGATTTAAATAAAGGCTGATGGGTTATAGGTTTATTTTTTGCTACAAATGTTACCAGGCGTTGTTATTAGAACGTGGTACCTTCCAAAATGTTACAATCGGCTCCCATTCATCACATAAGTGCTTTAACAGCATAAAAAGCCATAACTTGCCATATCAGAATCATCAGGCATATGGCTAGATCAGCAGAAGAAATCATCATTATAGGCGCAGGCGCCGCCGGACTTATGGCCGCAAGGGAATTATCCGGAGAATACAAAGTAACCGTACTGGAAGCCGAGGAAAATATTGGCGGACGTATAATGACCATCTCCTGGAAAGGGACCAAAGAAGCAGAAGCCGGCGCCGAATTCGTACACGGTGAGCTCCCCCTTACATTAGGATTATTAAAGGAAGCAGGCCTCGGATATCATCTGATAAGCGGACAGATGTTCCAGGTCGACAACGGGAAATGGACAGCACAGCATGAAATGATTCCCAACTGGGATGAACTGCTGGAACAAATGGGAAAAATCCCTGCCGACATGACCATGCAGGATTTTCTCGACCAGTATTACCCCTCCAAACAACATCCTGACCTGAGAAGGAGTATCCAGGGATTCGTACAGGGATTCGACCTCGCAGATATTACAAAAGTGAGTGTAAAATACCTCTATAACGAGTGGGCAAACGAAAGTGAAAAAAACTTCAGGATAGAAAAGGGTTATGGGGCCATGATCGACTTCCTGGCGGAAGAATGCCGCAAACAGCAGTGCAACATCGTCACCAACGCAGCTGTTACAGCTGTTGAATGGTCTGCCGGCAAAGTACAGGTACAAACCTCCGATGGTGCAACCTGGTCAGCAGATAAACTGCTTGTTACAATTCCCCTTGGCGTGCTGCAAAAGGATACGATTTCCTTCTCACCAGCCATTCCTGAGTACATTAAAGCCGCCAATGACATCGGCTGGGGAACCGTCATCAAAGTAATACTACACTTCAAAACACCGTTCTGGGAAAAACATGCACAGCAGATGGCCTTCCTCTTAGGGAAAACGCCCATCCCGACCTGGTGGACACAATACCCTGATAAGACAAATGTCCTCACCGGCTGGCTGGGAGGCCCTCCATCCGCTGCCTACATCACACAATCAGACAAAGAACTGCTGGCGCTGGCTTTCGAATCTCTGGCTACGCTCTGCAATGAGACAGTAGACACGATGTGGGAGCAATTTAGCAATGGGCATGTCTTCAACTGGGATACCATTCCCCATGTTCAAGGAGGCTACAGCTATGGCACGCCTGCATCAACAACAGCGCAGACATTGCTGAATACGCCCATTGAAAACACTATATACTTCGCCGGTGAAGCCCTCTACAATGGCACAAGCCCCGGCACTGTAGAAGCAGCACTTGTCACCGGCAAAACCGCTGCAGAAAAAATAAAAGGCTAGCTTATTAAATGATTAAATGAAACGAGGTTGTATCAAATCAAAAGTAATTTGGCACAACCTCGTTTCACTTAATAAGCCAGCCGCCTAACCAGTAACAGGAGCGCTCAAGTAGCACGCGGTTTCAGATGGGAATGTCGGGCCTTCGGCTCTTTGGGCATACGATTGACAATGCCCAATAGATATTATAAGCCCATACGCTTGATAATTTCTACCAGCGATCAAATCCCCCGAGAGGCGCCGACCGACATCCCATACTGAAACCGAAGCTACTTAGCGCCAAACGAAACCAGAACAAAACAAATGCTGACCAACATCCAACAGGAAACCTAAGCTACTTAGCGCAAAACGAAACCGATGCTACTTTGCGTACTACAACCGCGGATCCACCGGCTCACTCTCCAACGCCAGCAAGCCAAACACACATTGATGCACTTTCCTCAACGGCTCTTTCGCCACAAAGTGCTCTATCGCCTGCACACCCAACGCAAACTCTTTCAGCGCCAGCGCCCTTTTAGCACCCAGCCCTCTCTGCTTTAACCGGGTCAGATGTTCTTCCAGCGTATATTCCGGACCGTAAATAATTCGCAGATATTCCCTGCCCCTGATCTTGATAGCCGGCTGCAACAATCCGCGCTCTCCTCTTTCTATGAAAGAAAGGGACTTCACCACCATTCCTTCCCCTCCTTTCGCCGTCAGCGCTTCCCACCAGCTGATAGCATCCTCCACACCGGCTGCATCTTCCAGGTCCACCACTCTCCAGCTGGTAGGCACCAGCGGATTTCCTTCTCCTCCGCAGTAACGGCCCAGCTGTTCCATATGCCAGGCGTGATCCTTATCGAAATAAGTCTTCCCTTCTGTAGCCAACAGGTGAAATGGCGCCAGCTTATAATCACTCAGGGACTTTACCTCCCAGCAATACTGCCGGTAAGCATCCGTAAACTGATGACACATCTCCGCACGCGCTTCGTAATTCTTCAGCAAAGACGCTATTGCAGGATTATCTGCTCCTGCAGTCAACGCTGCGATCGTTTCTGTCATAGCATTTACAGCAGCAGCACCCGTAGCAGCATATTGATGTTGCAGCAATGCCTGCGCTTTCGCATTCCAGGGCATTAATTCACTATCCAGGCATACCCAATCCGTTTCCATCTCCTCCCAGAAGTTACGCTCGGTCAAGGCGGCATGCACCATTGCCAGGAAAGCCTGTTCGGTCTCCTTATCATTGAAAAACGCTCTGCCGGTACGTGTATAACAAGTCCCTATACTATCTTCTTCAATACCGAAACGACGCTTAACCACCTCACTATCCTTACACACAATCACTACTGCCCTGGAGCCCATATGCTTCTCTTCGCAGATCACCTGTCTGATCCCATTCTTACTGTAGTAGCTGAACGCACCCGCAGGATGCTCCAGGTAATCAGGCAGCGTACTTGTTTCTGAAGGAGACATCGTTGGCGGCAGATAGATCAGCCATTTCGGATGAATACTGAACCGGCTCATAGATTCCAGCGCCGCAGCAGTATACTCTTCCCTGATAGTCACCAGGTTCAGCAAACGCGTAGAGATCAGCTGTTTACCCATCAGATCCTCTATATCCAGCACATCATCCTGTTCATGTTGCAGGTTATTGCCTTCTCCGGGTATCCGCAAAGGCCGTGTAGGTTCCACATAAGTAGCCAGTGCGGGTACGCTGTGCAACTCCCTTTCGGGGTAACGCAACGCTGTCAGCTTACCGCCAAACACACAACCCGTATCTATATCGATCGTATTATTAAACCATTGAGGCTCATATACAGGCGTATGCCCATATACTACCATGGCCTTCCCCCTGTAATTGGCTGCCCAGTTATACCTTACCGGCATCCCAAATTCATCCGTCTCTCCCGTCGTCTCACCGTACATACAGAATTCACGTACAGCACCGGACGCCCGGCCCTGCATTTCTTCCTTCAATCCCGCATGCGCTACCACCAGCTTACCGTTGTCCAGCACATAGTGACTGATCAACCCATCCAGAAAGAGCTTCAAGCTTTCCCTGAAAGCGGCATCCTCTCCTTCCAGCTGTGCTACTGACTTTTCCAGACCATGTACCAACTGTACGTTCTTTCCCTGCAGGAACTTCAGTAACTTATTATCATGATTACCCGGCACACACAGAGCAACGCCATCATTCACTGCATTCATCACCAGCTTGTATACCGCAGGTGTCGCCGGACCTCTATCCGCCAGATCACCCAGGAATACCAGTTTCCTGCCATTGTTCACCTGTACCTTATAGCCAGCTGCATCCACAGTATGGCCCAGTAAGGTCAGCAGATTACACAGCTCCTCATAGCAACCATGTACATCGCCGATAATATCGAACGGCCCCTCTTCGCCATGCCGCTTATTCCACAACGGTTCCCTTTCTATCGCAGTAACTGCAGCCACCTGCTCGGGGCCGCGCAACTCAAATATCTTCCTGAAACCCTCCTCCCGCAGCTTGCTGATATTTCTTCTCAACAGGTTGATATGGGATATCACCACATGCGGTGCGAGGTTCCTGTCTGTTCGCTCCTGGTTCCTTTCCAGGCAAACCTTTTCAGGCATATTCAACACAATGGCAGCGGGCAGCACATGATATTCCCTGGCCAGCGCCACCAGCTTTTTCCTGTCCTCTGAACGGACATTCGTAGCATCTACTACTGTAAGCAATCCACGTTTCAGTCGCTTACCGACTATATAATGCAACAGGTCGAATGCATCATCAGACGCATCCAGGTGGTTCTCGTCATTACTCACGATCTCCCGGCATGTATCACTACTTATCACTTCCGCCTTGTTAAACCATTGCCTGGCAAAAGTGCTCTTGCCAGATCCACTCGCGCCTACCATCACCACAAGTGACAACTCCGGCATCTGTATCTTCATAAAATTCATTTAATATTATCTGATAAATATCGGTGCACTACTTTGTAAGTGCCTCTGTCTGCATTAATGTTCCTCGCCAAAGGCTTTACAACATATCTGCACATTACTTTGTAAACACCACCATCTTTGTGAATGCTCATATTTCCTCCACAGGGCTTTACAACTCATCTGCACACTACCTTGTAAATACCACCACCATCTGTGTGGATGCTCATACTTCCTCCACAGGGCTTTACAACTCATCTGCACACTACCTTGTAAACACCGCCATCTGTGTAGGCGCTCCTACTTCCGCAACTTCTTCTCCCAGGGACTTTATAACATAAACATATCCATAGGCGGCCCTTATCTTGTCGCACCATTCCTGAAACTCAGCACGCGTCCATTCGAACCGGTGATCGCTATGTCGCATCTGTGCGGTATCTTCAGTGAAAGTCACATTCCATTCCTTATTAGGCGTAGTCACTACCACCTTTCCCGGCATCGCATATCCAAATACACACTTCTCCAGCGCTTTCAGTCTGTCAGGATCAAGGTGTTCTATCACCTCCACCAATGCTGCCGCTTCAAATCCCTCAATCCTCCTATCCCGGTAAGTAAGTGATCCCTGTATCAGCCGTATTCTTTTCCGCTGATTGTCCGGCAAACGGTCAATCTTCAATCGCCTGTTGGCTATTTCCAGTCGCTGGGACGCTACATCCATTCCCGTTATATGCGTCAGCTGCTGATGAGGCATTAAAAGCTTCAGCAGCTTCCCTTCACCACATCCCAGGTCCACAACAGATTTCACAGGAGTGCTAAGCAATTCATCACAGACCTGCTGTAAACGGATCTCATGCAAGCGGGGTTTTACCTTCTCTGTAACAGTATCCTGCGACAGCAATTCCTCCGGCATATCATCCTTCATCATCACTGCCATTGCATCATTCGCCAGGGACGACTGATGACGCAGATAACGCCGTGTGATCAACTCCCGTTCCGGATGGGATTCCAGCCATCCCTTCCCCTTCGCCAGCAATTTCTCAATTTCCTCCCTGTTCACCCAGTAATGTTTGTCATTATCCAGCACCGGGATCAGTATAAAAAGATGTGATAACAAAGTCTTCAGGGTGATTGTCTGCGTCAGTGTAACGGTAAAATAGCGGCTGTTGCCCCACTCCGGGAATTGCGTATCCAGCGGATGTTGCGTGGCGGTAACCATATATCCCAGCGGATCAAACATCCTGTGTAATACCGTCTCCCCTCCGCTTACCGGCAATACGGATAGCTTCACTTCCAGTGGTAATGGTACATCCACCAGCTCCGGCTTGTCTTTACACTTACCGTTTATCGCCGAACTGAATGCTTTTACAATAGCAGTACTCATAAGGGACGATGCCACATAGGGTCTGTCATTCACATACTGCTCAAGCGCAAACTGGTTGCCGCTGGTTCTTACAAGTCCCACAGGATCAATATCCAGCACCAGCGCACAGGTACATTCCTGTTCATTGGCCACAGGATAAAATATATGCGCCTTCCCCTTTCCAAACTCTACCTCCTGTACCTTTGCGGGATGTTTATGCAACAAATATCCCAGGTCCGTAGCAGGTGTATGTCTCGTCGTAATAGTCAGTAACATTCTTTATAAAAATTGATAGGGCAAAAGTCAGCATGGTCTGCGAAATCTTTTTGCGCAGGTACGAAAAACGTTTAAAAATAAATTTTAAGTCTTTGAAAGTCAGCCCCCGGAAGGGTCAAAGTGTTTGTAGCGCGAAGGGCAATGCCGTCGCAGCCCCTCACAACCCATACCTCCTGATCAGCCAATACGCCAACACCGCCAATAATCCTGTCAGCAACGCATGCAACCATCCCCACTTATGCAGAAAATCCGGCTTCCCCGGCTCCAATTCATGATGATCGTGATGATGATGATCATGATCATCTTCGAGGCGCCCGTAATACATCTCAACCTCCCAGTAAACCTCTCTCAAATCTAACTCTGACAATACTTTCTCCTCTTCGATATAATACTTTGTCCCCACCAGCAGGTGTTCCTCATGCTGTTCTATCAATTCTTCTATTCCCGCCAATAACTGTTCTCCTTCTTCTTCCGTTAGCTGGTCCCCTTCCAGGAACCTAACCAATAATGTTTTTAAGACCTGTAATTCCATGCAGCCAATTTATAAACATATAACCGTAAACAAAAACGGGAATGCATGATAAGTTCACCCGGCTTTGCTGCTTGCAGATCTGGCAATACATAGTAACTTTAACCTGAAAACTCAAAGGGTATGCAATACAGACAAATACCCCCGCCGGAATACCTGAAAGATTATATCAGGTTTTTCTGGGTAATGGAAAGCAATGATACAGACATCTCAGCCGCCTCCTTCAGGACCATTGCCGACGGCTGCCCCGGACTTATTTTCCAGCACCAGGATAAAGGCATTTTATTTCAGAACGATAAACAACTGCCCGGTACTATTCTCTACGGACAAGCCACCACGCACGCCGAACTGCGGATAAACGGCCTATTCAATACAATAGGCATTTTCTTTTACCCGCATGCACTGAAATCCATCTTCGGACTAAACGCTGACGAACTAACCGATACCTGTATTGACCTCGACGGAATGGCCGATAAACAGGGCTTTCGTCTTTCCGAACAATTATCCAATCTCTCTTCCAGCCAGGCGCAGATAGATACCCTCTGCTCTTATCTGCTGGCACAGATCAATAGCAATATTAAAAATACAGATAAGGCCATGCAACATGTGCTGAATCGTATTAAACAAGCCAACGGCAATATCTCTGTAAAAGAACTAAGAGAAGAATTACAATTATCAGAAAGAAGTTTTGAACGCAGGTTCAAACAACATATCGGTATCACCCCAAAACTGTTCACCCGTATCTCCCGCTTTCAGGCGTCCATGGATCTGCTCAGGCAAAGCGACTATAACAAACTATCTGATATCGCCTTTGAAAATGAATACGCAGATCAATCCCACTTCATCAGAGCCTTCAAGGAATTTGCAGGCTTCTCTCCTTTCCAGTTTCAGAAAAGATCCAAAGAGCTCATAGAAAACTTATCTATTCTCACAAAATAACCCGCTGCCGGTTTCGTTCTATTTTTCGCTGTGCAGACATTATAGCTTTGGATTAACAAAAACGAACTATAATGAAACTCATCGTCTTCGGCGCTACAGGCGCAACCGGCAAACGTATAGTGGAACAGGCCCTTGAACAGGGACACCTCGTTACAGCATTCGTCCGCGATCCCTCAAAACTGGGCCTTATGCATTCCAATCTCACCATTGCAAAAGGTGATATCATGGATCTTGCTTCCGTCATCCCTGCTATACAGGGACAGGAAGCCGTACTTTGTGCCATCGGCGCTCCTGCCAACAAAACCGGCAACATCAGGTCTGAAGGTACCAAAAACATCATCCAGGCAATGAAAGCAACTGGCGTCAAACGCCTTATCTGCCAGACGTCCATGGGCTACGGCGACAGCAAAAAGTTCCTTGACCAGACACCCTTCATCTTCAAACACATCATCGTGCCTTTCATTTTAAAGAAAGCCTTCGCAGATCACGCCCTGCAGGAAGAATATATCAAACAAAGTCAGCTGGACTGGATCATTGCACGTCCCGCCAATCTTACTGATGAGGCCTACACAGGCGTCTACAAACAGGGGTTTCCGCTAACAGAGAAAAAGCTGAAAATGAAGATCTCAAGAGCCGATGTAGCCGACTTCATGCTGAAGCAGCTGACCACCAATACCTATCTCCGGAAAACACCCGGCTTATCCTATTAAAGCGACAATCTACGCTCCCGCTTGCCTGATCCATGGCATAGTTTTTACGCCCACTTTCATACACCGTAAAATTCAGGATATGAAAGCAATTGAAATCCATTCCTTCGGCGGCCCGGAAGTACTGCAACTGGAAGAGATCCCTGTTCCACAGATCGCTGCGGATGAAGCCCTGGTAAGGGTTTATGCAAGTGGTGTAAATCCGGTTGACTACAAACTAAGAGCAGGAGGAGCCGAACGCCCACTTCCCTTTATTCCGGGATGGGACCTTTCCGGCGTCATTGAAGAAACAGGCGCAGACGTCCACAATTTCAAAAAGGGAGATGCCGTCTACACAAGACCCGATGTAAAACGCGATGGCACTTATGCAGAATACGTTGCTGTAAAGGCGAGTGAGCTGGCCTATAAACCAGCCTCTGTAGATCATGTAACAGCCGCAGCCATTCCCCTGGCAGGCTTAACCGCATGGCAGTGCCTGTTTGAACACGGACAACTGGAAGCGGGTCAGAAAGTATTGATACATGCTGCCTCCGGCGGAGTAGGTACCTTTGCCGTGCAGTTTGCCAAATGGAAAGGCGCTTATGTAATGGCCACCGCTTCCGAAAGTAATCATGACTTCCTGAAGCAATTAGGCGCCGATGAAGTCATAGATTATCATACCCCCGGCTATGAGAACACAATAACCAGTGTTAATCTCGTAATCGATACTATTGGCGGCGACTCCCAAAAACGCTCACTTACATTTATAATGCCCGGAGGCATACTGGTCACTACGCTCAAGCCGGAAAACAAAGATGCATTTGAAGAAAAAGGCGTGCGCCTGATAAGCATGTATACGCAGGCCAGGCCGGAAGATCTGAACGCTATCGCAAAACTGGTAGATGAAGGAATAGTCAGGCCGGTCATAGCAAAAGTATTACCGCTGGCACAGGCAGCTAAAGCGCAGGAAATGGTTGAAGGGCACCATGTTCGTGGAAAGATCGTGTTGAAAGTGCACGAAGAATAACGACAAACCGAAAAAAGGGAGTGTTTCAACAGTTAGTTGAGACACTCCCTTTTTTATTTCATCTAGTTTGAATGCTTCAGGGAATCGGAAATCTACAAATTTCACTGCCGCACATCCGGCATTGCATCAAGCTCCTCGATACTCTTTTCCCTAAAGGATTGTATCAGGTCAACCGCCTCCTGCATGACCTGTTTTAAGGCTCGCAGGTCAGTCCTGACAAAAACTCTGTAAATCATTTTGAACTCATTTCTTCCCCATTCAGCTATGTCTACACGAAAGCCA
Source organism: Chitinophaga filiformis (assembly GCF_900102545.1). GTDB lineage: Bacteria > Bacteroidota > Bacteroidia > Chitinophagales > Chitinophagaceae > Chitinophaga > Chitinophaga filiformis. Next base: position 182,479 of record NZ_FNBN01000007.1, read on the forward strand.
TACTCCGGATTATATATATCCTCAAAATGCCCAAACCAGCTAATATCCAAACCGAATATCATTCCCCTGAAGTGAAATTCCACATTACCTACATCCTGACTAAGAAAAAACCATTGCTCTTCGAGCGGCAGGTCTTCCTCCAGTGGAAAATCACTATATATCTTGCCGTCAAATATTTCAATCCCAAAGTATTTCATAGGTAAATCTTTGCAGCACCTGCACTAAATACAACGCTTATCAAATCAGAAAATAATCTCCTCACCAACCTCCAGTTCATACGCAGTTTTCCCTCTCTGAAAGATTCTCGCCGATACGCTTCCTTCCAGTGTAATCCTCGAAGCCCTCACCCTGATCCAACTGCCTTCACGCAATCCTACTACTGTTAAATCCTGTTGCTCCTGGAATTCCCGTATCCTCGTTTCCCTGGTTTCGCCCATGTGCGGCAAATCCGGAATAGGATCGAGATAATGCGGGTTCAGGTTAAAAGGTACCAGTCCCATTGTCTGGAAACTGGGCGGATAAACAATCGGCATATCATTCGTCGTCTGCATGTTCACACCACCGATATTACTTCCGGCGCTGGTGCCCAGATAAGGTTTTCCTTTTTCTACTTCCCAGCGTAGTACATCCATTAATTCAAGTTCATGCAGTTGTTTCACCAGTAAGAAAGTATTCCCACCACCCGTGAAAAATCCGGCGCCGTTCCTGATAGCTTCCGCAGGATCATCAAACGTATGCAATCCCCGTACTTTGAGTCCTGCGACTGCGAATACCGCAGCCACCTTTTGGGTATATTCATCATGTGAGATCCCTCCGGGACGGGCATAAGGAATGAAGATCACTTCAGGAGCACCGGCAAAAAGTTCTCTGATCACCGGCAGCAGATAAGATAAGTAGGTTTCTCCGTGTAAGGTGGATGTACTGGCTAAGACAACATTTTTCATAACCTGCAATATAAAAAGATAACCGGTAACCATCGGCTACCGGTTATACTTTCTTTTCCAATACATTGTTTAGTGATACGTGCTGAAAGCATACAATACCACTGCCCATTATAGTGAACGCTGTGCTTAGAACGCCTCTCCCAAATTTATATTAAACGTGCTGCCATACTTACTGATCCCATAATCAAAGGCGATATTAGTACCTGACTTCTTATTGAACTTCACTCTCAAGCCAGTACCCACAGCAGGATGCAAGCCTGTAAACTTGTAATTATCCGGCTGCGTCACTGTATTCGCATTCGCAAATACCACAAATCCCAGCAACCCATTCTTCGTGATATCCCTCCTGTACTCCACTTCCATATCTATCAGTCCTTTTCCCCTGAACCGGTTCTGATCTATGCCCCTGCCGCTTCGAGTATTGGGATCCCAGCCGATACTCGGCAGATCCAGGTAAGGCGTCTTACCAGTCAGCGTTGTCCAATAAAATCCCCAGAAAGCCAGTACATTCTGCTGCCTTTCATCACCGAAGTGAATGTATTTCCTGTAATCCAGGTACAACGATTCCCAGTTGTCGTCACTACCCAGGAACGTCGGATTGATCCTGAAAACGGCGTTAAAATAATGCCCTGCCTGTGGGTTGATGGAGTTCTGCCTGGAATCCTTCAGAAGGTTGACAGAGATCCCCGAAGACACTGTCTGCCCCTTATCTGTTCCATACTTATAACTCACGAATTTCGATAAGGGCAGGCTGTCATTATCCCGGATGCCGATATTGGAATGCCAGTCCAGATGGTAACCCAGCCCCACCAGCCATTTAGGCCTTACCCTACGGTAAAAGGTCTCATAAAACCGGAAATAATTGTTCCCCAGTAACTGCTTCTGCTCATCGGGTACGCCATTGCCCATTCCCCAGGTATACTGCGGATTGATAATAAAGCGCATATCCCCCACCATATTGTACTTATTACCCTCCAGCCATATATTGGACCGCAGGGCAAAAGAAAAGCGTCCTTTGAAGGAAAAAGACGGGGTAAACGACACGTTCGACAGATTAGTTGTCCTCCGTGGTCCCAGGTAAAAGGCCGCATTCGTAGAAGTGATGAGCGCTACACCACCACCTGGGATGGAGGATGGCGCCGGTAACAATGAATAATAGATCCTTCGCCTGCCCACTTTTTTAGGTGGTTTCGGCTTATAATGGATGGCACCCTTGAGCAGGTCTATTACGTCCCTGCGGGGTACAGTATCCTCATCCGGGTCATCATCCCTACGCTGCGCTATCAGGCAGCAGGGAAGGGCTAAAAACAGTGATATTATCAGCGTAAATTTATTCATCAGTGTCCGCAATCTGGTTCTAACATAACTACTTATTATAGTCTAAATATTATGCCAGCAGATGCGCCCTGCGGACTGGCACGGCGATCCTACCCCCATACCGGATTGGGAAACGCGCTCAATCCTACATACAAACAACAAAGGGCCGGCCGGATGGCGGGGAAAACTATCCCCTGAATATATGCACAAAGTATGCACACCTGTCCGGATACCCTAAACTTTCCTTATATTAATACATTCATAATCAATGACAATGAGTAAACAAAACAGTATTATTCCCCTTAGTGGCAAACTGAGAGATATGGTAGGCTACTACAGGAGAAACAAAAAAGGAAAGAAAGAATGGTGGTGGCGCCGGGCTCCGCAAAATGTACAGCAGACTGCCCCTACCAAAAGAGCCGCTACCGACTTTGGTACTGCCAGCAGATGCAGTCGCCTGGTCCGCCATGCCCTGCGCCCATGGCTACGATACTATGGTTACCACTTTGATCATAACCGGCTTAACAAAGCTTTTATCAATATCATAAAAGCAGACACAGATCACAACACCGGATTCAAAGTCCTCACCCATCATAACATGCAATCCCTCCGCGGATTTAACTTTAACAGCGATAAAACAATACATGAATTCTTAACCAGCCCTCCACTTATCACCAGTGGCCAGGACAACACGACAACCATCCTGCTGCCCGGTATTCATCTCAGTAATACTAAAACGAACAAAGGCATTACACATGTCACTGTAAAAGCCATTGCACTTCCATTTGATCACAGACAAGACGCCATCACCCCTGTAGCCAGTGAGACAATCACTATCAAACGCAAGGACATACATCAGGCTATCACATTAACGCTTCCTGCCAGCAAAGAGCAAACCATTATCCTACTTGAGATACAATGCGGCTATGAAATAAACAATACCATAGAAATATCTGCAAATAAACAAACTGCTGCCATGGATGTCATCGCAGTTCTACCTGCAGTAAAACCTAAAAAGATCCGCAGAATATTCAGGAATAAAACGCCTCAGTTATACATCATCCCTCCTTGCTGTCAACCAGTAAAGAACCATCAACTCAGCCAAACTACTTCCCTATATCCGCTAAAGGAATAACCACGCCCCCATCCCGCAATTGAATAAATAGCAGTTCTTTTATCTGACGGTACAACGCCGCTTACATCCTCATGTCCGGCAACAAATATTTTGACGTTTACGCACCATTTCCAGACATGCAACATGCCTTGCCAATGCCTGCCAATCCCAAACAATCCCAAACACTAACATCATTACACCGAAAAACCCCACTATTGTAGTACGAAGGATGATACTGTGCAGATGGCTTTACCTCGAAGTAACAGTGAAGCTGCAGTGGAGTTGAGGTGGACTTACAGAAATGCTTGATAATTTCTACCAGCGATCAAATCCCCAGAGAGGCGCCGACCGACATCCCAAACTGAAACCGAAGCTACTTAGTGTAAATGAAAAGAGCATTCCAGCATGAAACCGAAGCTACTTAGCGTAAATGAAATTGCAGGTACAAGTCCCCGGCATTATCTTTGCCCTACACCACCCATAATGCTAATCAATGCCAGCCATGTCAAAGAAACACCTGCTGTTCATTACACTACTACTTTTATCAGTAACACACACCACATTCGCTCAGCAATCACCCACCGCCATTCCGATTCAATTTACTTTAAAACAAGCCGGTTACGTCACCCTTGTCATCGAAAACAATACAGGAACACGAGTGCGCAACCTGATCTCCGAAACATGGTTCCCTGACGGTAAGAACACTGTACAATGGGATGGCCTTGACGATCTCGGAAGAGATGCTGATGCAGCAAGACATGGTGTTTACAACGTTCCCGGTAAGATGGTCACACCAGGGCAATACAAAGTCCGCGGACTGGTAAGAGGCGCTATCAACGCGCACTACGAGCTCGCCACTTATTCGACCGGCACTCCTCCCTGGAGAACAGAAGATCACACTGGCGCCTGGCTCGCCAATCATACACCACCACAGGCAGCTTTATTCGTGCCTGCAACTGCCTCTCCCACCAAACAACCCGCCGTACTCTTAGGCTGTTACATCACTGAAGGCCCCGACGGCATGGCTTGGGTAGATATGAACGGCCGCAAACGGGGAGGCCGTACCTGGGTAGGCGGCGTCTGGACAGCTGCTCCCTTCATGGCCATGGATAATGGTCCGAAAGCCATTCCCGGCACGGATCTCTATGTAGCATCCGCATGGGAAACCAACAAACAATCCGGCATTGCGGAACTGCGCCTCAACGCATTAAGCGTCAACAAAAAGAACGACTACGACGTTAAACAGATCCTTAAATATACTCTCGGCGCAATTGCGCTGGATGATGTGCAGGATGCCATCTCCGGCATAGCAGTCAATAACGGTATACTCCTGATCAGCCTTCGTAATAGGAACCGCATTTTAATGGTCGATGTGAACAAGGGCAAGGTAACCGACAGTCTTCAGATCACCGCACCCGCCGGTATGTATTATGACGCAACAGGACGTTTGTTATTGCTTTCGGGGAATGATTTGCTGCGTTTTACAGGCTCCCCGCGTAACAGCAGGCCTGAAAAACTGATTGACAATGGCCTGGATGCGCCTTATGCACTCACGCTCGATAAAACAGGCAACATCTATATCAGCGATCGTGGTAAAAGCCATACAGTAAAAATATTCTCTCCTTCCGGCAAATACCTCCGCCAGATCGGTACTCCAGGTGCTCCTGCTGCCGGCCCATATAATCCGCAGCATATGAACAATCCTGCCGGTATCACCATCGATGCCCAGCAACAACTCTGGGTAACAGAAGCCGATTACCTGCCCAAAAGGGTCAGCGTATGGTCGCTCGATGGTAAACTGCTGCACGCCTATTATGGTCCTCCGAAATACGGCGGTGGCGGCACCCTCGATCCGCAGGATAAATCCCGCTTCTATTATGCGGACGATGCCCATGGCGCCATGGAGTTCTCTATAAACTGGCAGACGGGTACTTCTACCTTAAAGCAGGTTTATTACCGTCCGGACGCGAACGACCTGCCACTGGCATCCCGCAACGCGGCGCCGGAAACGCCGCTCTATTACAACGGACAACAATACTTCACCAACTGCTACAACAACAATCCCACCAGCGGCGCTCCTACCGCTTTTCTTTTCATCAGAAGAGAGGGTATTGCATATCCTGTAGCAGCAATGGGACAAGCATCGCAATGGGACATCCTGAAAGACGACGCATTTAAGTCATCCTGGCCCCAGGGCGTTAACCTTAATGCCCCCGGCGGTTCCAGCCAGGCATTCTTCATGTGGCAGGACCAGAACGGTGATGGCCGCGTACAACCCGGCGAAGTAAAATACCAGCAAGGTAAAACGGGCGGTGTCACCATCATGCCTGACCTGTCATTCTGCATCGCCAGGATCAACGACAAAGCCGTTCGCTTCGCCCCTACCGGTACCACCAGACAGGGCGTACCACTCTACGATATCAACAAAGGAAAAATACTCGCACAAGGCGTACAATCTCCTGCTTCCTCCGGTGGCGATCAGCTACTTGAAGGTCCCGACGGATGGAGTGTACTTACTTTAGGTACAAAACCATTTTCTCCGCTCTCTGTCAGCGGTACAAAGGATGGCACACCTGTATGGAGCTACCCCGATCTCTGGCCCGGGCTCCATGCATCTCACAATGCACCTGTCGCTGACCTCGCCGGACAACTCACCGGTACCACCCGTCTGCTGGGAGGTTTCTTCAATGTCAAAGGTAGCGATATAGGTCCTCTATGGGCCATCAACGGTAATCACGGTAACGTCTATATTTTTACTGCGGATGGTCTGTTCGTCGCATCCCTGTTTCAGAATATGAGAAGTGGTCGTATCTGGCGAATGCCTTCTGTACAAAGGAATATGTCGCTGGACAGCATCACCCTGGGTGAAGAAAACTTCTGGCCCAGCATTACAGCCACACAAGACGGCAAGGTATACCTGGTAGATGGCGCCCGCAGCGCCATCGTAAGACTGGACGGCATGGACAACATCAGTCGGCTACCCGACATGACCATCAATGTCAATCAGTCCTCTCTTAACAGAAGTCTTGCTGCGATAGCTGTTACGCAAGCCGCCAATCAGCTGGCAACGGGTCCGAAAACCTTACAGGTCAACATCCTCTCGCAAAAGCCTGTCATAGATGGTAAACTGAATGACTGGTCGTCCGCGGCCTGGGCCGACATCGACAAGAGAGGTGTAAAAGGATACTTCAACTCCAGTGCGCAACCATACGATGTTACCGGCGCACTCGCTGTCTCCGGTGGTAGGTTGTACGCCGCCTTTCGTACCGGCAATCCGCATCTGGCAGACAACTCCGGCGAAATGCCACAGGCGCCCTTCAAAACCGGTGGCGCCCTCGACATCATGATCGGCAGCGCCAACACCAAAGCCGATCCGAATCGCCGCACAGCAGTTGCCGGCGACTGCCGACTGCTCATCAGCGTCATCAACGGCAAGCCACAGGCCTTGCTCTACCGTGCTGTAGTACCTGGTACCCGCTCAGAAGACAAAGTGCCGTTCTCCTCACCCTCCCGGACTATCACTTTCGACAGGGTTGACAACATCACTGGTCAGCTCCAGTTTGCCGCTTCCGGGGGCGATTACGAGCTTTCTATCCCGGTATCGGCATTGGGCCTCCAACCCAGCGACGGACTCAAAATAAAGGGCGATGTAGGCATTCTACGGGGTGATAAAGGCGAGACTACTTCCCGCCTCTATTGGAGCAACAAGGCAACTGGTATCACTGCGGATGTACCTTCCGAAGCGCTGTTGTCGCCCGACTTATGGGGCACGTTCCAGTTCAGGAAGAAGTAAGGGCTACAGGCATCATTGCCAATGCACCTTCCGGGCAATGTGATTTCTGAAGAACCTCTTCCGGAAAAGTGAAGACGCCCTGGCTAATGACAGCACTTACCTGTTCGCTTCCCAACAAAGATTGTTCAGATCCGGACAAATAAACGCGCCTTCAAAGTATGTAAAGTGGCCATAAACAATGATTTGAAGGAGTGGCAACATTCTTGTGTCGTGGGAAGAAACAATCTGGCATGTTAAGCAACCATTTCAAGATAGCATGGCGCAGTATGGCCAAGCAAAAAATGTTTTCTGCCATCAAGATAGGAGGATTCTCTCTCGGTATAGCCGCCTGTTTGCTGATAGCCTTATATATCGGGCAGGAGCTTAGCTATGACCACAACTATCCTTATTCAGAACGCATTTGCAGGGCAATAATAGATTGGGGGAACCCTGATACCAGAAACACTTATTTTCCGGCGCCCTTTGCCGACGCTGTAAGAAAGGACCTCCCTGAAGTAGAACAGGCGGGCCGTATTTTAGATGGGGAACTTTTTGGAGCAGGCAGCAGCCAGATAAGGCCATCGGACAAACAGGACAACACCTATGAAGAAGGCGTCCTGTTTGCAGATCAGGAGCTACTGGATATATTGAAGATCCCTTTTGTGTATGGTGATCCTACCCATGCATTGAGTGAGCCTAATACAATCGTAATAACAAAACGTAAAGCAGATAAATACTTTCCCCATCAAAACCCGGTAGGCAAAACGCTCATCGTGAACGACAATACCAGCAAACCTTACCGGATAGGCGGCGTGCTGGAAGACCTTCCCACTACCTCTCATCTTCAGTTCGATTTCCTGCTTACCCTGAAAGGCGTTGAACTCTGGCCCGGCGAACAAACATACTGGCTGGCCAACAACTACCAAACCTATATATTACTTCGTCCCGGCACCGATATGGCAAAATTCCAGTCAAAGGTGGCGGCACTTAAGGATAAATACTTCCTTGCAAACGCGCAGAAGACCGGAGATAAAGCGATCATTGATATCGTAAAGAAGGTCAGCTTTTCCGTACAGCCATTAAAGGATGTTTATCTGAGATCTGACGGAATAAACGACGGCTCAATAAGTCATGGCGATATACGCCTGGTATGGCTTTTCGGAGCCATTGCCGGCTTTATCCTCATCATCGCCTGCATTAATTTCATTAACCTGTCCACCGCCAGATCTGCCAACAGGGCCAAAGAAGTAGGACTCAGAAAAGCAGTAGGTTCTGATCGCAAAAGTCTGATCAGGCAATTCCTCAGTGAATCTTTTTTATTCAGCTTTCTTTCCCTTGTCCTGGGACTGGTACTGGCATGGATACTCTTACCTTATTTCAATTTATTATCAGGTAAATCACTGGGGATTCCCTGGAGCGCCTGGTGGTTCGCGCCAATACTGTTCGTATCAGCAACAGTGATCGGCATACTGGCCGGTCTGTACCCATCTTTTTATCTGTCTTCCTTTCAGCCGATCCATGCACTCAAAGGCAAGGTCACACAGGGACACAAACCTTCCAATATGCGAAGTGCACTGGTTGTTTTCCAGTTCACCACCTCCATTGCACTGATCATCGGCACTTTCGTCATCTACCGTCAGATGAGATACATCCTCGATAAAAAGATCGGTTTTGATAAAGAGCACGTCCTGCTCATACAAGGCACCAATACATTAGGCAACAGAATACCCGCCTTCAAAAATGCGCTGCTGCAAGTCCCTGGAGTAAAAAGCGTCTCAGCCAGCGACTACCTGCCTGTATCAGGTACCAAACGGAACGACAACCTGTTCTCGATTGAAGGCAGGTCACAGCAAGATGGCCGCATCTCCGGTCAGTTATGGGCGGTTGATCATGACTACATCAAAACACTAAGCATGAACATTGTGCAGGGAAGAGACTTCTCTATCGACATGCGCACTGACTCACAGGCTGTCATCATCAATCAGACAATGGCAAAGCAGCTGAACCTGAAGGATCCGATCGGCAAGCGCATTACCAATAACGGCGCTACCTGGACCGTTATCGGCGTTGTAGCAGACTTCCACTTCGAATCGCTCCGCCAGGCTATCAGACCACTCTGCCTCATAATAGACAACAGTTCCTCTATCATATCAGTCAGAGCAAGTACTGCCAGCATGCACGATCTCATCGGATCGATCACGTCAGTATGGAAAGACTATGCGCCTCATCAGCCCATCCGATACACTTTCCTCGATCAACGTTTTGCCCGCATGTACACCGACGTACAGCAAACCGGCCAGATCTTCACCAGCTTCGCCGTACTCGCCATTATCGTTGCCTGCCTCGGTCTATTAGGACTCTCCGCCTTCATGGCAGAACAGCGCACCAAAGAAATCGGCGTTAGAAAAGTATTGGGTGCCAGTATCAGCAACCTGGTGATGCTCCTCTCAAAAGACTTCCTCAAACTGGTCGTACTCGCCATCATCATCGCCACTCCCCTTGCCTGGTACGCCATGGATCGCTGGCTTACAAACTTCGCCTTCCACGTCCACATCGAGTGGTGGGTCTTCATCCTGGCCGGCTTCATCGCAGTAGTCATCGCATTACTGACAGTATCCTACCAGTCAATAAGAGCTGCATTGGTGAATCCCGTGCAGTCGTTGAAATCGGAATAGGCAATAAATGACCAGCGATAGTGATAGGGATGGCGGCTATAACTGCGGACGGTTTGAGGTGGGAATCGCTGGCCTGAGTTCTTTGAAGTATGCCTATGCGACTTACCAGGGGTTTGATAGCATTCCCATCGCCCAACCGTCAAATAAATGCCCCATAGCAAGGAGCTTCAAAGAACTCAGCCAGTGATCCCACACTCAAACCGGATCGCGTAAGTCCAATCCGCCCCATCCTCCCAAAACACCAGAAGACAAAGAACTTCAGAAACTCAGTAGCCCACCTCAAACCGAACCGCATAAGCCTAAACACAAAAAAGCCGCATCCGAAAAGACGCGGCTCTCAAAAAACAAAAGAATATCACTCAGCCTTAAGACTCTTCACTGGATTCATCAACGCCGCCCTCACACTCTGAAAACTCACCGTCACCAGCGTCACCACCAACACTCCCACTCCTGCCACTACAAACACCCACCACGCCATCTCTGCCCTATACTGATACCTCTCTAACCATCTCCCCATAAAATAATACCCCACCGGCCCTGCAATCAAAAACGCCACTCCCACTAATCCCACAAAATCCTTCGACAACATCGTCCAGAGATTAAACACCGACGCACCCAACACCTTTCTCACCCCAATCTCTTTCGTTCGCCGCTCCACCATAAACGATGCCATACCGAACAACCCCAGACAACTAATGAAGATCGCCAACATAGAAAAGAAACCCGTCAGTTTCCCTACCCTCACTTCCGTTTCGAATTTCCTCGCATATTCAACATCTACAAACTGGTAGTCGAACGGCTGCTCCGGACTATACCGTTTAAATACTGATTCTATCTTCGCCAGCGCAGCATGTGCGTCCAGCTTCGGATGAATACGTATCAGCATAATACCCAGGTTATCCTTATTCAGATGAAAGAGCGCCGGCCTTACCGGCTGATATGGCGATTCCATGATCATATCTTTCACAACACCAATGATGGTAAAAGACATGTTGCCCCACTGCACGATCTCGCCTACAGGATCTTTTAATCCCATAAACTTCACCGCCGCCTCATTCACCACAAAGGCAGAAGAATCCGAAGAAAAGTCCCTTGAAAAGTCGCGGCCTGCTTTAAACTGCCAGCCCACAGCTTTACCATATCCTGAAGTGACAGCAACATTCGGCATGTCTATCGCCAGATTAGGATCTTTCCCTTTCCAGGAAATATCCCCATTCGTCTGCCAGACATTTGTAGCTGGAGTACTCGTTTCCGACATCTCAATAATCGCCCCACTATTTATCAACTCAGTACGTACCGCCTCAAAATGATCATGAATATCCGGTACATTCAGCTCCATGGTGATCAGTCCCTCGCGGGAGTACCCTACTGGTCGTGTCCTGGCAAACTGCACCTGCCGGAATACAACGATCGTCCCGATGATCAGTACCAGCGAAACGGTAAACTGCATCACCACCAGTATCTTTCGAGGTAAAGCCGCATTACGCCCCACACGAAAGGTACCTTTCAACACCTTCACAGGCTGAAAAGAAGAAAGGTAAAAGGCCGGATAGCTACCCGCCACTAATCCCGTCAGCAAAGTGACAACGATACCAGTCAACCAGAAGAGAGGATTGCTCCAGAGGATGGAGATCTTCTTATCAGCCACATTATTAAAAAAAGGAAGGATTAACTGTGTGATACCAATACATACCACAAACGCCAACGCCACAACGAGCAAAGATTCACTAAAGAACTGACCTATCAGCTGTGAACGAAATGAACCGATAGCTTTACGAATCCCCACTTCCCGCGCACGTTTCTCTGAACGTGCCGTACTCAGGTTCATGAAATTGATACAGGCCAGCAACAGTACAAACACGCCAATAATACCAAACAGCCAGACAAACTGAATACGCCCTCCGGAATTCACCCCGTTTTTAAATTCCTCATGCAGATGCCATTTACTCATCGGGTGCAGAAAAACAACCGGCTTAAAGCGCTTCTCCTGTTCACCAACATGCTCCGCTCTTAATTTAGCGATCTTCGCCGAAGCACTCGCCATATCTACGTTATCCGCCAGCTTCACATAAACCAGGAATGAATTAGATCCCCATATATCGCTACTGGTTTTCACCCAGGGTACATCATTTTTAACATAGACACTCCAGGGAGCAATAAAACCGATATTACTAAAGCTGGAATTATAGGGCAGGTCTTCGTATACACCTTTTACGATCAGGTTCTCTTTATTATCGAGCCGCATGGTTTTACCCATCGGATCTTCCTCTCCAAAATAAGCAGCAGCCGTGGAAGCAGACAACAAAATAGAAGACGGATCTTTCAGTGCATCCTGTGAACCGCGCAACATCTGAACATCCATCAATGCCGGTCCCGCAGGCTCCATGAATTTCCCGATCTTCCGCAGCTTCTTATCACCGACAGAAAGTACCTTATAAAAATCCCAGGAAGACATCACTACCTGCTTAAAGTCACTCCCATACTTTTCACGCAGCTCATCTCCCACCGGATAGGGCATCGTCTGCCAGGTATCCAGCTGTCCACCGAAATCCTGCGTCTGCATCAGCTGTGCAATGCGATCGTAGTTTTTGTTATACTTATCAAAGGAAAGCTCGTCCCATATCCACAGCCCAATCAGCATGGCCACCGCCATGCCTGCAGCTAATCCACCGATATTAATAAGGGAATACCCTTTGCTCTTCAAAAGATTGCGCCAGGCAATGCTGAAATAGTTCCTGATCATAATGGTATGGGTTGTAGGATCATCGGCATGTTGTCCGCTTTCGTAACTACAATGTCCATTAGCGGATTATCCCCAAAGTTCACCCCCGGGTTGTCCCAACCGAATCGCGTAAAGTCCAATCCACCCCCAATCCCAATAAACAACAAAAATCCCCCAAACATAGGAATTACAAATTTCATTCATATATTTGTAATGTTATATTTATATACTTCCGCAGTATATAAAACATTCAATTATAATACTATACCATATATCATCTTTATTCATTTACAACCTAGTTCAACATGCATATTGCATTTGTAATCGACCTTCTTGCATTTGAAGGCCTCGGCACCACACTCACTTCGCTCGTAAGAAACTGTGGGGACACAGAAAAATTGACACTTCACTTTATCTGTTCCGATGTAACCCCTAAGCATAAAAATAACATCCTACGCCTCCTGCAGGAAGAAGCATACGCCGGTAAAACGGAATTTCATGACTTCGATGCCCCGAAGAGATTCGGCCATCTCAACTCCCTGCACGGCAACTGGACTACATACGGTAAGTTCCTCATTCCTGAAGTCATCGATGCAGAATACGCACTCTATCTCGATGCCGATCTGCTCATTCTGCTTGACATCCTCTCACTGCAGGATATCAAATTTAATGACCACTTCCTGGCAGCCGCGCCAAGAGGCCCATTCAAAAATGCATTAGATGGAAAATTCCTGATGGAGAAATTAGGGGTTGACGGAGAACAGCGCTGCTTCAATGCAGGCGTACTGCTGTTCAATCTGAAGGTATGGAAAGAACGGAATATTGACCAGCGTATACTCGACCTTTTCGAACAATTTCCGCAGGAATTCCCATCGCACGACCAGACCATCCTTAACGGTCTCTCTGGCGGTAAATTCCATTACTTCGAAGGTCGCTTCAACAATATCTGGACGCCTGAACAACAGCCACCAGCACAGCTGGACAATGTGATCTTCCATTTCGCAGGAGCACCAAAACCATGGGACTTCCTCGGAAAGACGATCCACTCCGGTTATAGTATCTGGGCAGACTACGACACCAGCTTCTGGGATGCTCAATACAAAAAGCTTACGCTGGCGAAATTACACCGCAGCTGGAAGATCAGAAGATCCCTGGCAAAACATTTCCTGAAAAGATTCCGTGGCGCGAAAGCACCTGCTGTTGCGACTGCTGCTAAATAGTTACAAAAAGTAAAAGGGTGTATCAACAGTACGGTACACCCTCTTTTTCATTCGGGTACCCGACGGCGTCTGGTAGTCATTTAATTTAAGCGATTCCCAACGTCCAACTTACTTTTGAATTGTCCCCTTTCTATTAAAAGTGGTATGTTGTATTTTTTCTCTCCTCTTTTGTACTGGCAGGTATAAAGTTATCAGTTGTTATTTCTTCGTTCAAGCCCTTTATTTCCTCGTCAAGCGCATTTTCTCCATCTAAACCCTCATCATAGTCGTAGTCGTAGTCACTTTCTATATCCACACCAACAGCATCTTCGGTTTCATCAAGTTCGCCTTCACCATCATATTTCTCCTTACCTTTCCCCTCTGTCTCCTCTTCTACTTCCGCATCATCTTCTTCTTCCCACATATCCACAATCCCCTCTTCATAGATCTGTGCAACTTCATCATTAAGCGGGGAAAAATTCTTCTTCTCCATCAGCGCCGTAATATCCGTTATTGAGAAATTCTGGAAATTCACCGCTTTGGCCACTTCGGGATAAGACACATACATCTGAACAATATGGTTATGGATCATATTGGTAACCAGCTCTCCCGCAATTCTTTCAAATACCTTTTTGTCTGCTATCTTTCCGCTATCCATGTCAACAACCTTCGAGGCCAATAGATCAATATCAAGCCAGTTCAATGCCGTTCTCAGATTCAATGCATAAGCCTCTTCCTTGTCCGCCTCCTCTGAAGTATCATAAATCATTTTAATCGCAGCCAGATCAAAATGATCCATCAACTCAAGTTTCAATTCGGCTTTTGTTTCTTCGTCAATGGTTCCTCCTCCTCTCAATAAACGCTCTGTTTCATATAGTGATGCCTTTGCTTCTTTCTCTTTCCCTCCTTTTTCACCTTTGCTGTAAAGGCTCACCAGGGGAACTACATCGCGGAATTCGCCAAGATTGTAAGTGATGTTGTTGACCATGGCCAACATTTGAAAAGCAAGCATCTGTTTCCCTGCATCATCGGCGCCTTTATACTGCTGCACCAGGTTGCCGGCTTGCAGGGAATATAGATACAACTTTTTGTGCAGCTCAAAATATGTATGAAAGGCTAATGGTATGCCTTCATTTCTGGAATTATATGCGATGTTACCCGTATTGTTCATATGAAACTCCATCAGGTAATTGCCGGGCATATTAAGATATGCCTTTGTTACTTCGGTCAGGTAGTGTAATCCATCCTCAAGCGTCCTTCCTTCCAGCCCCAGCTCATAAACTGCGGCCTGAGAGGCATCTGCCGTTGTATGTTTGCCATGCATCTTGCCAATGAGCGATAAGGGCTGGTTGCCACGGATATACTTCACATTGAAAAACTTATTAGTGCCAGGATCAAATTCATATTTCACCATTCGCTGAACAGGCTTCTCCGATGTATTTCCTTTAGCGCCATCCCCCTTTTTCAACTGAACTGCAGCTTGTACACGTCCCTGTTGCCGCTGTACTACATGCCATGCCTCCGGCGCCGCATCCGCGGCCTCTCCCTTATTGCTTTCCTTTAACTGAAAAGGCGTTATACCAGCCTTTTCATCACCTGCAGACTTATTTCCATCAGGCAGTGGAAATGAATTCACTTTCCCGGCATGCTCATTATACATTTGTGCAATCCTTTCTTCCGATTGCTCTTCAGTCGGCGCCTTTTGAAGCGGTGGCACGGCAGTCTTCGATATCCCTGATATACTTTGATTAGATGTGGCAAAGGTTGAGGGAGAAGTGATAGTTTTGGTATTTCTGCTCTCGTAGGGCATAGCGGATGGCAGTATTTATTCCCTCTAATATACAACAGATAGGCTAAATATCCCTTTCCTCCGGAACAGATATCCCTGATCTGAGTATATCGCACGCTTTCAATTTTTACATTATCTTCGCACCACAAAATGGCCATATTCATACTGCCACGCAAGACGAAGTGTCGACTGTGATTTGATTGGCTGTTGATCCATTACAAAAATATCCTTTAGGAAACCATTTTTACCGTACAGCATCCAGCTGTTGTACCTATCGAAAAACCTTGCAATCCAATTCCCTTAAATGAAAACCATATGAACACAACCCGTGTCGTGACACGCAGGAGTATAACATTACTCTCCGCGCTTGTCCTCTCCATTATCATGACAGGTATGACTGGTACACCCGCTTTCTCCCAGAACTGGAGACTGGCCCAACCCACATACCCGACTACAGATGCTTTTGTCATCACCTACTCCGTTGCCGATTACGGCGCTACCGGCGATGGTGTAACCGATGTCACCAGCATCTTCCAGGACCGCCTCAATGCCCTCGGCGCTTTAGGTGGCGGTACATTGTATGTGCCTGCCGGCAAATACGTGATCCGTGGCACACTGCTCATTCCGAAAGGCATCACCCTCCGCGGCGAATGGCAGAAACCCACCAAAGGTCAGCCCATCAACGGTACCATCCTAATGGCTTACGCCGGTCGTGGCGATGAAAATGCCACACCTTTCATTACCATGCAAACCTCCGCTGCGGTGCGCGATCTGGCGATCTGGTACCCGGAACAACTACCGGATAATATCACACCTTATCCGCCTGCCATCATCTTCGGAGCGCCCAACTATTTCGGTAATGAATTCTGTAATGCGAAGAACGTCACTTTCGTCAACGCATATACAGGCATTCTCTTCTCAAGAACAAATGGCGGTACCTGCCCTGTCATCAATGGCATATATGGCACCCCATTGTCAAGAGGTGTGGAGATAGACAATATCGTTGACGTAGGAAGAATTGAGAACATCAACCTCTCTCCTGCCTACTGGTCGGGCTCCGGATTACCGAATGCGCCTGCTGCTGGTGGCTCCTACGCTAACTGGATCTACCAGAATGGTACCGGTATCGTAATGCGCAGAAACGACTGGTCGTACACCGCATTCGTGGACATCGAAGGCTATGCGATCGGCTTTCATGCCACGACTTCTATTCCAAGCGCGCCAGCGATCCCTAACGGACAGAACTACGCCATGACCTTCACCAACTGTAAAACAGGTATCTATGCTGAAGTAGTCAGCAATGTAGGTATCATGTTTGCCCGTTGCACAACGGTCAACTGTGCCACCGGTCTGGCCATTGGTGG
Source organism: Chitinophaga filiformis (assembly GCF_900102545.1). Lineage (GTDB taxonomy): Bacteria > Bacteroidota > Bacteroidia > Chitinophagales > Chitinophagaceae > Chitinophaga > Chitinophaga filiformis. The sequence goes on from NZ_FNBN01000007.1 coordinate 199,375, forward strand.
CGGTTCTTCTACCAATGGCGCTTTACAGCTGCATACCTGTACCTTCGGTGGATCTATTGACGCTATCAGCGCCGTTCCTACCTGTGTGGCCAGGATCATGCTGCAACAGTGTACCATCACCGGCGGTAATGTAAACATTGGTGGCGGCACCTTTGCAGCGTCTGACTGCGACTTCAATAACAAAGCTCCGCAGATAGTATTAGGCGCTAATGCAAGAGGTATCATCACCGGCAACCGTTTCAAAAATGGCGTGAACATCGAGAACAATTCACTCTATACTAACGCCATCGATCACACGCCGCTGACACTGAAGAAACTGCCTCCATTCCCGACCATCACACAGCCTACACATAAACCATCCCGCCAGGTATTGTATCTCGCTACTGCAGCGCCCTTCAATGCCAAACCTGATGGTGTCACCGACAACACGACCGCTATCCAGAACGCACTGACCAAGGCAGGTACAGACGGTGGTGGTATCGTATTCCTGCCTCCCGGAAAATATAAAGTGACCGGCCACCTCACCGTGCCTACCAACGTGGAACTCAAAGGTGCTGCGGATAATAGTACCACGCCTACAGGTCCCGGCGCCGTACTGGAACCTTACGCTGATAAAGGCAATCCTAACGGTCCGCCTTTCATTAAATTATCAGCCGGTAGCGGACTACAAGGCATCACCATCAACTACCCGGAACAACTGGCTTCCCTGGTGCCTAACTTCCCCGTATATCCTTACACCATACAGGTAACGGGCAGCGATGTCTATATCATCAACGTCGGCCTCCGCGCCGTATACAACGGTATAGATATGTTCACTTATCAGTGTAATAACCACTATGTGGACTGGCTCACCGGACACGTATTCCACAATGCCATTAAAGTAGGTGGTGGTACCAGCGGCGGACAAATATCCAACACACAATTCAACACCATCGCATACGCAGCAGGCGCCGAATCAAAATTCGGTAGCTGGCCCAACTCACCACAAGGTGATAACTCTGCCATCTACTCCTACCAGCTGAACAACATGGATTTTATCATCCTCGGCAACGCACAGAACGAAATCCTCTACAATGATTTCGTATACGGTGCACACCACGGACTGATCCTCGCCAATGAAGGCGGCGGCGCTTCAGGCATCAGTATGGGCCTCGGATTGGATGGTACCAAGAACGCGATCAGCTTTGAGAAAATGGGCGCCGGTGGATTTGACTTCATCAACAGCCAGATCGTAGCCCTGAACAACAACCAGGACACCTCCACCAGCTATCTCAATACCACCGGTACCTTCAATGGTCAGATCAACCTGTACAACTCTGACTACTGGGGTAATCCAGCCAGATCGATCGTATCAGACAATGGCTCGATCAACCTGCAATCGGCCAACTTCGCGGAACCTGGCTTCCAGAACTGGGGAGTCATCCGCAATGGTTCACTGAGCCTGCACAACTCTACCATCTGGCCGGTAGGCACCTTGCTGAATGCCGGTGCAGAACCTAAACTCTCTGCACAATCTTCCATCGTCGACAGCGCCAACATCGATGCATACAAAGCCGCGCTATGGAAAAACAACCTGGGTAATATCTGGGCTGTTTCTGTAGCTGGCGCGATGGACAGGCAAGGCTGGACAGCCTCCGCTTCTGTCAATACCAATAACGCTAAGAATGCGCTCGACAGCAACTCCGTCACCCGCTGGGATACCCAGGGTAGCCAGGTAAACGGACAAACCTTCACCGTCGACATGAAAACTGTCAATACCATCAACAGGATCATACTGGATGCTACCGACAGTCCTTCCGACTCCCCTGCCGGCTACAGCGCTTACATCTCCAATGATGGCGTTAACTGGGGCAGCCCTATTGCATCAGGTACCGGTCAGCAGGGCATGACGCTGATTACCTTCCCTGAAAAAGTGGGTCGCTATATCCGCATCGTACAGACAGGCTCCAAAGGCAACTACTGGTCCATCCATGAGTTCTATGTATTCGGCCGGGTGAACGTTGCCAGCGTAAGCGTAACACCTTCCTCAGGAAGTCTCAACATTGGCGGCACGCAAAAACTAACCGCTACCATCCTCCCTGCCAATGCTACCAACAAAGCGAAGACCTGGACTTCCTCCAACCCGGCTATTGCTACTGTTGATACCAGCGGCAAAGTAACTGCCATCGCACCCGGCACCGTTACCATCACTGTCACCACCGTAGACGGCAACAAAACTGCCAGCTGCATCGATACCGTAAAAGCGTCCATCAACGCCTATGGTGGCACACCTGCTGCCATTCCCGGCAAAATTGAAGCAGAGAACTTCGACAACGGCGGACAAGGCATTGCTTACTCAGATGCCGACCCTGCAAACAACGGCGGCTTATACAGATCCGAAGGTGTCGACGTAGAAGCCTGCAGCGACGGCGGCTACGACGTAGGTTATACCGCTGCCGGTGAATGGTTGAACTACACGGTAAACATCACTACACCCGGTACCTACACGCTACAGGTACGCGTTGCTTCCCCTTACGGCAGCAGGCGCCTGCATGTAGAACTGGACGGTGTAAACATTTCCGGTACCATCAACATTCCTAACACCAACGGCTGGCAGACCTACCAGACACTGACTGCTACCACACCAGCCCTTACCACCGGTATTAAAACATTGCGTATCGTGATGGAAACAGACGGCTTCAATGTTGACTACATCTCCCTAACCCGGACCGGTACAACAACGACAGCCAAACAAACCAATACCACCGCTGATATCATCGCTTACCCTAACCCGGTAACCGGCAATCAGTTGAACCTTCAACTGGTCAACCACGCAGCCGGCAAATACCATGTCATCCTGTTCAATTCACTGAATCAGCCTGTATTCACCACCGCCATCAATGTGAGCAAGGCAACCAGCACCTACCCGCTGTCATTGCAACACACATTGCCGGCAGGCTATTACATGCTGGAAGTGATCGATCAGAAAGGCACCCGTGAAGTGAGGAAGATCATTGTTCAGTAAGGTATTGCTTCGTCACAAGGCAATATCAGGAAAGATTTAAAGGCAGTTTTGAGGCATGTATACGGGACACAAAATCGTGTATACAAGATGCAAAACTGTGAGGGTGAAATGCAATCCCCGGGGTCATAAATACATGGTCCCGGGGATTGTTATATCGTTACAAATATATGGTTCGAATGGGGTTTGAAATTCGGCGTTGGGGGTATCATCGTGGTCCCCGGAGTTTTCAACCCCGGGCTACAAACACTAAGACCCCTGACGGGGCCTATCAGCGCGAATGATCACGGTTTAGTGTGTTGGTTTGACACTGTCTTGATACCGCTTTGATACCGCTAATCCTGCGTTGATCTTACGTTCATGAACGTAAGATCAACGCAGGATTAGCGGTATCAAAGCGGTATCCAAAAGCATACACCCCCTGTTATCAAACCTCTAAATATTTACTTCGCCAGATCCCACACCTTCAGCGTCTCCACCATCACCTTCCCCTTTGCAGAAAACAAAGCACACCCCGTCGCCTTCTCCCCCGGGAATATCAACGTCGTCAACACCCGCTCCCCGCCATTCACAAACACTTCCAGGGAAGATTTATCAAACAACACCTGCAACCTAATCTTCCCCTCAGCCGGCTTAACGCTCACCTTATCCATCACCACACCCTTTTCATTCGCAATATAAAGCTCTTTATGGGCCTTATTATATCCAACGATTATCTCAGTCCCATTGGCAACATTCTGCCCTAATTTAAGCCCGAATTCCTCTCCTGTGCCCGGTATAAAAGTCACATCTATCCAATTCGCATTTGAACTAAACTGCTTTCCCTTATTCAACGGCATCTCCCCATCAACCTCCACCTGTTGCTTTACCAGCTTTTTAGATGCCGGCAGCTTCTCCAACGAAGCATTCAACACCGCTGCAGGCTGCTGATACAGTCGCACACCTTCCGGTGTTGACTTGAGCAGTAAATCCCTCGCGATGGACATCTGGCCCCGCCATGGATAAGTTGGTGTTTCAAATGGCATCAGCCAGCCGAGCATCGTATGCCGACCATCCGGCAGGTTGTTGTAAGGAATCGCCGCATAGAACGTCCTCCCATAATCCACGAACTGCTGATGCTCCGCCGGATTATCATTCTTAAAGGTTTTACCATCAAAATCGCCAATGAAATACTGCATTCCCGTAGCCGCATCCTGGTTCCCGGAAGAGATCATGATCAGCCATTTCTTCTTCGCAGGATCTCCATCTACATAGAGCGGCGTCAAAGACGGGCATTCCCAGATCTTACGGGTATCCCCCTGGTTGCCAAACTCACTCAGCAAGTCCCATTTCTTAAGGTCCTTTGAGCTGTAGAACTGTAACTTATGCTCATGCGGAACAGCTACTGTCATCACCCACTGCTGTTGCTCCTCCATCCAGATGACACTGGGATCACGGAAATCCTTTTTATGAATATCCACTACCGGATTGCCTGCATAGTTGATGAAGGTCAAACCACCGTCATTGCTATACGCTACAAACTGCGATTCCTTCTGCTGCTTTGGTTGATCCGCCGTATAAATAGCTACCAGCGGTGCCTTACCTTTCACGCCAAAACCGCTGGTATTGTTTTTATCCAGCACCGCACAACCGGAGAAGATCCAGGTCGTGGTATCTTTGGTTTCTATCTCCGGAATAGCTACAGGCAGATGTTTCCAGTTCAGCAGATCTGTACTGGTCGCATGTCCCCAGCTCATGTGCCCCCATTTGTTCTCATAAGGATTGTGCTGATAATAGAGGTGGTATACCCCATTCAGATAGATCAATCCATTCGGATCATTCGTCCAGTTCTTTGCGGGAGTGAAATGATACACAGGTCGCCACTGCGGAGTAGGAACCGCTTTTTCCTGGGCCAGCAAAGTGAATGGTAACAGGCATATCAGCCAGAATGTAAACAGTTGCTTATTCATAAAATGGACAATGTTTTTAATGGGCCGGTATCAATCACCAACCAGTATTTTGTTTATATAATCCTTTACTATAGTTCATCTGATTCAAAGGTACCGGCAGATATTCATCCCTTCCCTTCTTGAATGCAGCGTCAGCCAGATGCGGACTCCGGGTCTTCTCTACTGCAAAATAAGCATTCAGATATTCGGCCGCAATGCCCCAGCGTACAAGATCAAAAAAACGATACCCTTCCATGGCAAACTCAAGCCTGCGCTCCCAGCGAACAGCCTGTCTGGCGAAGTCCTGCGACCAGGTACAGTTGATACCCGGCTTGTAAACATCTATCTTGTAATTAGAAGTAAAGGAACCATCTGATTGTTTCAGCAACCCTGTACTATTGGCAGCCCTCGTCCTGATACTGTTTACCAACGCCAGCGCCTCATCCTGTCGGCCCAGTTCCACCAATGCTTCTGCTTTAAACAGCAGTACATCATCATAACGGATAATATCCCAGTTCTTGGAGCTCGACATAAAAGGAGGTATCTTCTGAAATGCCGCATCATTCGGCAATACAGCCTCCTTCAGACTCAGATAACTGCCATATACATCCGGAGCACGGGCCCAGGAACGCTGGTAGATAAAACCGGGATCATATTTGTAAGGATGCCCGGGTATCGCCACGGTATGATCCAGGCGCGGATCAAATGTATTGGTCTGAAAATCGCTGCCGCCGGTGATGTTCTTATCATTGAAGGTATTGAACATCGGTAATCCCGAAGCATCTGTTTTAAACGCATTGATCAGGTTATAACTGGGAGAATGGAATCCGCAGCAACCGTAATCTGTATTCATCGGATAATCCAGCGCATGCCCGTAGTCCAGCCTGCCCTTAGGCGTTCCATCTTCTCTGGAATACTGGATAGCAAAGATCGATTCTGCGCTGTTCTCGTTAGCAGCTTTAAAGTTATTCGCAAAGTCACTATTCAGCTGATAACGTCCGGAGCCGATCACCTCATCACACAATGCAACGACCTGTTGTAAAGCAGCCGCGTCCACGCCGGTCACCGTATTATTCTCATCCTGCTTATAAGCCTGGTATAACAGCGTTTTAGCCAGGTAAGCCTTTGCAGCAAATTTATTCACCCTGCCTATCTGTGGCTGTGTAACAGGCAGGTTATCTGCCGCAAATTTGAAATCATCAGCGATCTTCGTCCACAGCTCATCATTGCTCAAGGCTTTATTGGCAATAGTCGGATAGTTTTCCTTCGCTATTGTTTCATCGATATAAGGTACATATTTGAAAAGGACCTTCAGCAGGAAATAGTAATGCGCACGGAGAAAACGCACTTCTGCCTGTCGCACTACCTTTTCAGGAAATGCGTCTTCACTGATGGCATTCAGACGAGCCAATGCATCATTCGTACGACCAATACATACATACAGGCGGAACCATAGCAGGTCCGTAAGATTATTATCCACCCTGTTCAATGCAAAGGTTTCATAAAAATGGTATTCACTGATATCACCTGCACCATCACCACCTTTATAAGCATCGCCACTACGCAGGTTACCGTAAGGCCACATACTGGAATAAGGTGCTGTATAGTGGTCATTGCCCAACGCAGAGTAAGCGGCAGTCACCATCTTATCTACGTTCTCAGGCGTATTCAGATCATCGCCAGACACCACCGCCTGTGGCGTCTGATCCAGGAAATTGCTGCAGCTGCCAAACAACAGGCTACAACAAGTAAACAGATATATGAAGCGTTTCATTGTGATCAAATTTAACAGGTACTAGAATGACAGGTTCAATCCTACAGTGCCGATAACAGGAATAGGATACGCATTATTAGGATTCTCCGGATCAGTAGCAGTAAAGCTTTTACTCTTAACAGTGAATAGATTACTACCCTGCAGATATACTCTCGCTGTCTGCAATTGCCTGCTGAACAAATGCCTGAAGCTATACCCCAGCTGGATATTCCTTAATTTCAGATAGGACCCTGATTCCAGGAAATAGGTAGATGTACGATTCTCATTGTTACGGTCTACCAATGTCAATGCAGGAATGGACGTATTGGTATGTTGGGGTGTCCATGCATCCAGGGTACGGTCACCCCAGTTAGTGCCTGTCCAGATGGAGGCAAAGTCAGTATAGGTCTTGTAGGTATTATACACCTGTATACCCTGTACACCCTGCAGGAAGAAAGACAGATCAAAGTGTTTATACTCCAGTGATACATTCAAGCCATAAGTAAAATCAGGATCTCCCTTACCGATATAATCCCTGTCTTTATCATTGATCTCTTTGTCGCCGTTCAGGTCTTTATAACGGATACGTCCTACACCTTTTCCGATCTGGTTGGCATGAGCATCCACTTCCTCCTGCGAACGGAAAATACCATCTGCCACATAACCGAAGGTAGAATTGATAGAACGTCCCAGGATAGTTTTATCCTGGCCATTACCGGGATAAGAAGTCAGTACTTCATCAGGCAGATAAGTGATCCTGTTCCTGTATGTGGCCACGTTGCCTGTCATGGTGAGTGTCAGTCCCGGAGCAACATCACCGGAATAAGTCACGAACGCTTCCAGGCCTTTATTCTCCATAGAGGCGCCATTCACATACCTGGAGCCACCTTCACCGATCACTGCCAGGTAAGCAGGATTGATCAGGATATCAGAAGTCTTCTTGATGAAATAATCCACCGATCCGGAGATGTGATTATCCATTAAACCGAAGTCAACACCCAGGTTCATTTCTTTCGTACTCTCCCATTTCAAGGCGGTATTGCCCTGCCTGATCAATGTATATCCGGAAGGAAGCTGACCGGTACCACTACCATTCAGATCGTAAGCGCTACCGCTGTCAAAGTCCCAGGTAGGATCAATACCATAGATAGCAGAATACAGTGTGTATGTAGCATTGTTAACAATCTCCTGGTTACCGCTTCTACCCCAGCCTGCACGCAGTTTCAGATCTGAGATAAATGGCAAGGCTGATTTTACTGCACCTTCTTCACTGATACGCCATCCCAATGAAAATGCGGGGAAAGTACCAAAGCGGTTCTCCTTACCGAAGCGGGAAGAACCGTCCCGGCGCAATGTTACAGAAGCCAGGTATTTGTTATCATACACATAATTCGCCTTACCGAAATAAGACAACAAGGTATATCCGCTACCACTGCCGCCATTATCTTTTTGTGTAGTACCGGCATCGATGTACGCATAATCTATATTCTCCAGTGCATATCCCTGCCGGCTGGCAAAGAAGTTCTGCGCCATGTATTTGATCTGTTCTTCTCCCAGCAGGAAGTCTACACGGTGCTTCTTTAATGCAACATTGTAAGAGAGGGTATTCTGCCATACCCAGTTGCCATTGTAATCCTGCGAAGTATTCACCTGGTTGGTCTTATCAGAAAGGAAACCGGAAGTGTAGGATTTACGGAGTACACGCTGGAAAGTACCATTGTAATCAATACCAAAACTTGACTTGAAATGCAATCGTGGAATGATCTCCAGGTCAGCATAAGCATTACCAAATAATCTTACGAACTGACTTTTATTCTGTTTATTATCTTCGATCAGTCGCACCGGGTTCTGCCTGTCGGTCATACCGGGCGCAGGACCGCCCCAGCCGCCATCTACAGAGTGTACAGGCACCACCGGCTGTTGTACCAGCGCTGCAAAAAGAATATCAGTTGCCGGCACCAATGCATCTTTGATATAAGTAGCAGATAGATTCTCTCCCATTTTCAATCTTCCTTTAAAGAAAGAATAGTCTGTATTAAAACGGGCGGTAAGCTTCTGCTGACGCGTATCACGCACGATACCCTTGTTATTATACATCCCTACAGAAAAGAAGGAATTACCTTTCTCTCCGCCATTGGTCAGTGAAATATTATAGTTCTGTAACAGCGAGGTTTGTGCGATCTCATCATACCAGTAAGTATCCGCCGGCTTCATCGTCTTCGCCGCGTCAATATATTCCGGTAGTACGATCTTGTTCAGCACAGGATTGTTATAATCACCATTCCAGTCGTACTGATAGATCTGGTTATTATTCGGATCTGAATGATCATTCACTGCCGCCTGCCAGTAAGCGCGTCCACGGCCTTCCGTATTCAGTGTCTTCAACTTTGTACTGTAATACTGTAGTGAAGAGGAGGCATCCACATTGATCTTACTAAACCCTTTCTTCGCTTTTTTGGTAGTTACGATAATGACGCCATTCGCCGCACGGGAACCATAAATAGTAGCAGAAGATGCATCTTTCAATACCTGTATTGATTCGATGTCATTCTGGTTCAGTTCCTGTAATCCGCGCTTGGTGGGAATACCATCTATCACGTACAAAGGATCATTGTTCCCCAGTGTACCAATGCCTCGAATCCTCACAGTAGCAGCGCTGTTGGGTGCACCATCAGAAGTGATCATTACCCCGGGCACCCTTCCCTGCAGGGCTTTCAGCGGATTACCCAATGGAATGTCTTTGATCTCAGCTACATTCACAACCGCTACAGCGCCCGTCAGATCTGCCTTTTTCTGGGTCTGATAACCCGTTACAACAATCTGGTTCAGGTCAGTAGCATTCTCTTCCAGTTCGATTGACAATACAGAAGTATTCGCAGGCACTTCCTGCGTCGTTGGTTTCATACCCAGATAGGTAAACGTGAGCGTCTCTCCGGGAGCCGCATTGATAGAGAAGTGGCCGGCATTATCTGTAATAGCGTTCGACTTGCCCGCCTGTACGGTCACGCCGGGTAAAGGCGTCTTGCCCTGACGACTGGTAACAGTACCCTGATAGAGCTTTTGTTGTGCTACGGCCAGTATGCTGAACAGCAGCATAGGTAAGAGGTAGAATAATCTTTTCATAATTGGAATTTTAGCTGATTGTGAAAATTGGTGGAATGCATTATTGTCCCGTGCTGACGTGTTCTTTCTTCCTGATGATCATGTCTGTTATTTCCTGCGGATCGTATTCCGGACAGCCTCCCGGTCTCGATGCTACCAATGCTCCGAGTGCATTGGCATACGCAAGACTGTATGCCGGTGTGTAACCCCGGATCTGTGAAGTAAGGAATCCCGCCAGGAAAGCGTCGCCACTACCGATTGTATCTGCTACTTTCACAGGCTGTCCTTCCTGGTAATAAAATTGTCCCTGTATATAACCCATACATCCTTTGCTGCCCAGCGTTACGATGATGGTAGTAATATTGAATCGTTCTGAAAGGGCCTGTATCCGCTCTTCCGCTGTTCCTGCGTTATTGTACCAGGAGGAGATCAGTTCCAGTTCGCCGATATTCAGCTTTAACAGATCACAACTAAACAGCAACCACTCCAGTGTTTCTTTCGTGTAATAAGGAGCGCGCAGGTTGATGTCCAGTACCTTGGTGGCACGCGATTGCAACGCCTTTTCCAGTGTATTGCGGGATACATCATTCCTTGCCAGCAGACTGCCATATACAAGGTATTGCAGCTCATCATTCCGAAGCATTGCTTCCAGCGCCGCATCCCAGCTGATATGATCCCAGGCAACCGGGTATACGATATCATACTGCATATCCAGTTTCTCATCCATACGGGCATACACCTTACCTGTGTCATATCTGTTGTCGCGCTGAATAAGATCAGTAGCAAGGCCGCGCTGCTGCATGATGTCCAGCAAACGTTGTCCGTGGTTGTCATTCCCTATCCTCGATACCAATACTACCCGCTGCGAGTGTTTATGCAGATGATAGGCCACGTTCAGTGGAGCGCCTCCCGGCAATTCCTGCTCCGGTAATATATCCCACAGGATCTCTCCCAGGCTCACGATGTTATAGTTTGTCATAGCTGTAATCAGAGTTTGATAAAATCATTTAGTGTACCACCATGGTCATCTCGATCTCTTCCAGTGTCCTGCCTTTCGTTTCAGGCATCCAGCGGAGTACGAACACCAGCTGCAACACCATCATCACGCAGAAGAAAAGGAAGATATGTCCGCCCCCGATGCGACTGGCCAGGTAAGGAAACGTGAAAGCAATGACAGCCGCCATGATCCAGTGCGTAAAGCTGCCCAGTGTTTGTCCCTTGGCGCGTACCTGGTTAGGGAAGATCTCTGAGATGAATACCCAGATCACCGCCCCCTGGGAGAAGGCAAAGAATGCGATGTAAATAAGGAGATAAGACACGACAGCAATACCGCCGATATGCATATAGAAAGACACTGCCACCAGTCCCAGTGTAGCAATCAGCCCGATGGTGCCTATCAGCATCAGCTGACGCCGGCCTATCCTGTCTATGAAGCGGATAGCAGTTAAAGTGAAAATGAAATTGACGATACCGATACCTACCGTAGAAAGCAGTGAAGACCCCTCGCCCAGACCAGACATTTCGAAAATACGAGGCGCATAATAGATGATGGCATTAATGCCAGATACCTGGTTGAACATGGCAAACAATACCGCCAGCATTACTGGTGTATTATACTTTGCCGTAAACAGCTTTTCACTTTGTACCTGGCTGACCTGTACCTGTTGCGACTGCCGGATGGTATCGATATCAGCCTGATAACCTTCCGGGTTGATTACCTTCAGGGTGGCAATAGCGGCTGGCTCCCTTAGGCCATTGATCAACAGCCAGCGGGGACTCTCAGGCACCCACTTCAGCAACACGAGGAACAAACCTGCAGGTACCGCCTGTACGCCCAGCATCAACCGCCAGGAGCTGTCGCCTGCCATACCGATCAGGTAATTGGACAGGTAAGATACCAGGATGCCGAGCACCACATTAAACTGGAAGAGGGCCACCATACGTCCCCGGTACTTTGCCGGCGATACCTCGGAGATATAAATAGGAGCCGTTACCGAAGATGCCCCTACTCCCAGTCCTCCAATAAAACGGCATAAGAGGAAAAGATACCAGTTGGTGGCCAGGGCGGTCCCAATGGCAGAGAAGAGGTAAATGGCTGCTACCAGTAAGAGCGTTGACCTCCTTCCCAGTCTGTCGGAAGGAATACTGCCTCCCAGGGCGCCGAATACCGTCCCTATTAAAGCAATAGATACCGTAAACCCATGTTGCACTTCCGATAAACCCCAGTATTGCTGAATAGACTGCTCAGCACCCGAAATAACAGCGGTATCAAAACCGAAGAGGAAACCACCCAGGGCCACCACAAAAGCCCAGAAAAACACCGTTTTATTAGTCATAACGCAGAATCGTTTATGACCCAAACCTACTCAATCACTCATGCCAGCCCTTACGACTCCGTCTCCATTACTATCAAATTTGTAACTTCTCTAAAAAACTATAATTTTATAATTATCAGCTACTTAAATAATTCAAGAATAAAGATCAATACCTAATCATTTCGTTTTTGTATCATTGTTTTTAGATATTGAAACATTCCACCGTTAAAAAACTGTCCACGTTGTCAGCCAGCTTTACAAGACATATCTATATTTTTCTGCTCTCAGCCATTTTATGCAGTCTGGGTTGCCGCCGTGAAGCGGAACCAAAATACCGTATCGGCTTCTCCCAGTGTACAGGCAATGACGACTGGCGACGGAACATGCTCACAGAAATGAAAAGGGAGCTATTCTACCATCCTGAAATGAAACTATTATATAAGGATGCAGCGAGCAGCAGCCCCCGGCAGGTGGCACAGATCCGGGAATTGCTGAAAGAGAAGATCGATATCCTGCTGGTATCTCCCAATGAAGCAGTCCCCCTGGCGCCCATTATCGCAGAAGTATATGCCCAGGGTATCCCGGTGATCATCCTTGACCGTAAAGCCGCTACCGACTCATTTACTGCCTATATAGGAGGCGATAACCGTAATATCGGCAAACAGGCAGCCGAGTACATTGCCGCCCAGTTACACGGGAATGGACGCATTATAGAAGTAACCGGACTACGGGGCTCATCCCCTACCGTGGAAAGGCATGAAGGGTTTCGTACGGCGCTCACCCAATACCCCGGCCTGCAGCTGATCACCACCATGGAAGGAAGCTGGGTAGCCGATAAAACAAAGGAAGCCGCCGCCAGGAATGATGCCGCCATCCGCCAGGCCAATATCATCTTCGCACAGAACGACGTCATGGCTTATGCCATGTATCAATATTGCCGGGATAAGGGTATTTCCAATATCAGGTTCATAGGAGTCGATGCCTCTCCTTACCCGGATGCCGGCATTGACCTGGTATCGCGTGGTGTGCTGAGCGCCTCCCTGCTGTACCCCAGTGGCGGTAAGGAAGCCATCAGCATGGCTGCCGGTATCCTGGCAGGTAAAAAGCCTCCCCGGAATACGCTGTTACAAACAGTATTGATCGACAGCACCAACGTAAAACTGATGCGCCTCCAGATCGACAAGATACAGGTGCAGCACCAGGAAATTGAACAGCAGCAGTCCCTCCTGCAGGAGCAACGCCGCCTGTACCAGGACCAGCAACACCTCCTGCGTATTGTGGCCACCTCCCTTTGTATGGCCTTCCTCTTAGGGATCGTGTTGTTCTTCATCCTGCGCACCAACCGGCGTATCAATCACCAGCTGAAACAGCAGCGCGACGAGATACTTCAGCAACGCGACCAACTGGTAGAAATGACCAGTAAAGCAGAAAAGGCTACTGAAGCAAAGTTTGCCTTCTTCACCAATCTCTCACACGAATTCCGGACACCGCTCACCCTCATACAGGCGCCCCTGGAAAATCTCCTGGCAGGAAGACAACTATCGTCCGTCCAGAAACAGCAACTGGAACTGATGCGCAGGAATGTGGTCCGCCTCATGCGACTCGTAAACCAGCTCCTGGAATTCCGCAGAATAGAAAGCGGCAAACTGCAGTTAAAGGTTTCTGAGAATGAGCTTTCCGTTTTCGTCACCGAGATCATGGAAGCATTCAAGGGTATCGCCGTGAAGAAGCATATCGACTTTCGCCTGATCAGTCGCCAGCCAGGAATCAAAGCATGGCTGGACCAGCGCCTCTTTGACCGCGTGTTATATAACCTGCTGTCCAATGCCTTTAAATTCACATCAGACTACGGCAAGGTGCATATATACATGGAGCTGTCCGGCAACAGCGAAGAGGCCATCTTACGCATTGAAGACGACGGTGCCGGCATGGACGAGAATACCCTCATGCATGCCTTCGAACTCTTCTATCAAAGCAGGGAAAGCGAACATAAAGGCACCGGCATCGGACTCGCCCTCAGTAGAGAGATCATCCAACTACACCATGGCAATATCTCCGTGAAAAGTAAAAAAGGCGCCGGTACTACGTTCACCATCACCTTACCTGCTACCAGCGCACCATTCGCACCCGAAGAGATCCAGCAGGAAGAAGAACATATCAATGTGATCAATGAATCTCTCCACAACTATGTAGAGGAACTGGAAAATATGGGTCCTGTAACCACTGTAACTATTTCCCGTCAGGAACAATCTCATTCCCTCCTCATCATAGAAGATCATCCGGACCTGAACAGCTTTCTGGCAGGTTATCTCAGCGAAAGTTATGAAGTATTCCATGCCAGCAATGGAGAAGAAGGATTACAACTGGCATTCCGCCACATCCCCGATATCATTATCTGTGATATCATGCTGCCGGGCATAGATGGCATTAAAGTGCTGGAAACAATAAAGAAGGATATCAGGACCTCCCATATTCCTGTCATCCTTTTAAGCGCGAATAACAGTGAGGAACAGCGGATCAGGGGTATGCAACATAAAGCGGATGCCTATATCAGCAAACCATTCAATATGCAATACCTGAAAGAGAGTATTGCCAGTACGCTCAGTAACCGCGCACTGTTGAAAGATCACTATATCACAGAACCGGAAACAAGGGTGCATTCCGTTCAATCCAATAAACCAGATAGAAAATTTGTCAATGATTTCACCGCAATCGTAGAAGAAAACCTGGGGAACGATCAGTTTAATGTGGAAGATATCTGTACGCAGCTGTCCATCTCTAAAATGCAGTTATACCGCAAAGTAAAACAACTGCTGGATTGTAATGTGAATGATTTTATATTGGATGCAAGGGTAAAGAAAGCGAAGTATCTGCTGGTGAATTCACAGTCATCCATTTCGGAAATAGCGTACACCTGTGGATTCTCTTCTCCTGCTTATTTCTCAACGGTCTTTAAAGCCAGAGCACAGCAGACGCCAAAGGCGTTCAGGGAACAGGCGTTGAATACGTAATGTATTTACCGCATAATTGGTGTTCCCGGGGTTATCACCCCGGGCTACAAACAATAAGACCCCTGCCGGGGTCTAATGCAGCGATTGATCGGTATTGATAATAACCTATTTCCGGGGTTATCACCCCGGGCTATAAACAATAAGACCCCTGCCGGGGTCTAATGCAGTGAATGATCGGTATTGATAATAACCTATTTCCGGGGTTGTCTCCCCGGGCTACAAACAATAAGACCCCTACCGGGGTCTAATGCAGCGATTGATCGGTATTGATAATAACCTATTTCCGGGGTTATCACCCCGGGCTACAAACAATAAGACCCCTACCGGGATCTAATGCAGCGAATGATCGGTATTGATAATAACCTATTTCCGGGGTTGTCACCCCGGGCTATAAACAATAAGACCCCTGCCGGGGTCTAATGTAGCGAATGAATTACAGCTCAGCAAACACCTTCTCCCTGCTCGCCGCCAGCAAATCCAGCACATCTTCTTTTGTACCTGTAAAGGGCCCGGAAGACTCAATCTTCAACGTAGCCATGGCAGCTGCAAATTCTCCTGCTTCCTGCAGTGTAGCACCTTTTATACGCTGGGATAAATACCCCGCCATATAAGTATCACCGCAACCTGTAGCATCGATCACAACAGTCGGCACATACGCAGGAATATGATGGAACACACCATTTGCATAGATAACAGAACCCATACTACCCAAAGTGATCACTACTTCCTTCACACCCCATTCTGCCAGCACCTTCGCCCCCTTACGCACATCCTTCAGACCAGTCAGTACCTCCATCTCATGCTCATTCGCCTTCAGCGTATGTATATACTTCAACGCTTCCTGTTTTGCAGGCCAGTCGATCGCATGTACATTGTGGTTCTCTACCTTACGCAGATATCCCTGCACATCGAGCGCAACCTTTCCACGTTCAGACAATGATTTAATTAATTCTACCGGAATATCATCGGCCAGTAAAGGGCCTAAGTGAAAGAAACGGGCATCAGTATGTGATAATGCCTCAATAGAAAACGGATCTGCTTTCTGCAACACCCGCTGTGTACGATGATCCTGGTTTTCAGAATAAATATTCTCAAAATAAACAGTATGCCTGCTCGGTACCACATCCACTTCAATACCCTTCGCACGTAACTCCGCAACTGAATTCATTTCACTTTCTGCAAGCCCTGTTACCAGTCTATACTTAACATCCATATGACGGACTGCATTGGAAAAGTAGAAAGAAGTGCCTCCTGCCATATGCACCACAGATTTTGTGGTTACTACCTTATCCAACGTGATATGCCCTACGCAACAAATATCGTACATGTACTCTCTTATATGATTATTATACCAACTAATATGCTACTAAATAATCGCCAAATATAGCTAATAGAAACCGATCTGCGGCATTATAGTCTGCGGAGGAGAAATATTGATTGATTTTCATCACTTTATAAAATATCCTAATCTCCGTTTCGGCTAAAAATTCCCCTTTGTGCATCCTACCCAGGCCAATTTAGTTATTGCAGACGGATGGCAGTGTGCTGATATTATTTCACAGCGACGGCAAGATTACTGCAGCAACAATAAAATAAAAAAGTATATGTCAGTTAATCATACATTATCTGCAAATCAAATATTGCATAAGCATTATTTCAAAATTGTATAAAAGAGCTTGTTGATTTTTCTAAATAATTTATCTACATTCACTTAACCCTTTTTTTTCGTTCAACCAATGTAAAATCTGTCCGTTTCCAATCAAGTTTCATTCTGTTATTCATTTTTAAAATCGTTTCGTAAGCAGCGTCCAAAAAAACATCTGTTAACATTTAAAACCATTCTTTAAGCAGCGTTTAAGCAGCGTAAAAAACATCTCTTAAGCATTTTGAACACCATGCTGTAAGCAGCATTTAAGCTGCGTTACATGAACATTCTGTCAAGTATTTTAAACCTTTCTGTAAGCATTTAAAAGAAACATTCTGTTAATCACTTAAAAAACTCTCTATGAAAAGAAATCAACTCCTTGCCCTAGCAATTCCTATTATGATGTTGATGACCATTGCCTCTTGTACGAAAGATGACAAGACCCTTCGTGTACGTGAAAACATTCTCGACGACAAACATCAGGACAGAGGCTTTATCATTATCGCCAAAGAAGGTGCTAAACTTGAAGCTATTTCAGAAAAACTGAGCAAATTACACGTAAGAAAATTCCAACTGAAAACGGCTAACCAGGATCTGGGCCTGATCCGTGTACAAACTCCTGATCCCACCTTTCCCGAAAAAGCAAGACAGGTGGCTGATGTAGAATCAGTAGTGGTAGACGTTGTATTGAACTGGAGACTCCCAGGTAAAGTATACCGTTCCGACAAGCCTGTGTCATCACCCGGCGCCAGTGCAAAATCCAAATCACTCGCCAGCAACCCTTACAGTTTTCTCCAGTGGGGCCTTCAATCTGTAAAAGCGCCGGAAGCGTGGGCTAAGGGCTACAAAGGCAGAGGCGCTAAAGTAGCTGTGCTCGATGGTGGTTTCCTGTTGAACAACCCGGAGATAGCCCCTAACATTATTCTGACCCATAGCTTCATTGAAGGGGAAGAAGTACAGTATCATGGAGCAGAAGGTTTCAGCCATGGTTCACATGTTGCCGGTACTATTGCTGCGCTGGATGATGCCGTTGGCGTAGTAGGCGTTGCACCTGAAGTAAAACTGATCCTCGTGAAAGTATTGACTGATGCAGGTTCAGGACCATTCAGTGCCATCATCGACGGTATCTTTTATGCCACCAATCACGGTGCAGATGTGGTCAACATGAGCCTTGGCGGAGAGCTGCCACGTAAGACTTACACGGATGACAACGGTACTCCCGATGATCCATCCGACGACTATGTAGTAGAATATAACAGGGACATAAAAGACCTGATCAAAGCGATCAACAGGGCCACCCTGTTTGCTACATTAAACGGTACCACACTGGTTGCCGCTGCTGGTAATGATGCGTTTAACTATGATGTGGAAAAGAGGTTCATCACCTACCCTGCCGCTGCACTGGGCGTACTGTCTATTGCTGCTAATGGTCCGCTGGGCTGGGGTATCAACCAGGATACCACCTTATACAGACCTGCTATCTATACGAACTACGGTAAACAATTTGTTTCATATGCTGCACCAGGCGGTAACTGGAGCGAACCATTGAACACAACGATCGTTAATGTTGGCGGTGTTGTATTCTATGAGTATGTATTTGATTTCGTCTTCAATATTGGCTTCTGGGATGAGGCTTCGGGTCAGTTCTCCTATGGCTGGTCTGCCGGCACCAGTATGGCAGCACCGCATGCCAGTGCAGCCATTGCATTGCTGTATGGTAAACATCCGAACATGAATCCTCTGCTTGTTGATCTGATATTGCGTAAATCATCCGACGACTATGGACAAAAGGGCAAGGATGCTTTCTTCGGTAACGGACAGATAAATGCAGGAAAAGCGGTGAAGTACTAATATCATTATTCATATCATGAGAAGAGCCTGTATCAAAGTGATGATACAGGCTCCTTTTATTCGGTTACCCGATGGAATCAGGTAGTCATTTAAACGATTCTGAAGACGTTCGTTTATTTTTTGATACGTCTTCCTTATTTTATTTCTTCTTCCCGTAATCAAACACCAGCTGGCAGAATATTTTCACGCCTGCATCCAACCGGGAGTCATCAATATAGAAGTCGGGTGTATGATGCGCCGCTGCTGTAGCAGGATCTTTTCCGGCGGGCAAGCCACCCAGGAAAAAGAAGAAGGCAGGCGCCTTATCCCCGTAAAAAGAAAAGTCTTCTGCTCCTGTTGTCCATTCTCCCTCTTTCACATTTTCCGCTCCTATTGCCGCGGCTATTGAAGGCGCCATTTGTTTTACCAGTGCGGGATCATTATAAGTTACTTTCGTCTTGGTATCAATGCTCACTTCCGCAGTAGCACCCGATGCTTCGGCAATCTTCGTGGCCGTCAGTTTCATTCTCTCGTGTACCTGTTGCTGCATTTTGCTGTCTAATGTGCGGATAGTTCCTTCCATGATCAACTCTTCCGGAATGATGTTACTGCGTACACCACTGTGTATCTTACCGACGGTGATCACTACAGGCGCTTTGGTCAGTTCTGCCTGACGGCTTACAATCGTCTGAAAACCTTCAATGATCTGTGCTGCTACCACCACAGGATCAATACCATTCCAGGGCTGCGAACCATGTGACTGTCGCCCTTTCACCTTTACAACAAACCAGTCGCTGGAAGCCATTTCTGCACCTGACTTATACTTTACAGTACCAATAGGCGTCTGCGAATTGATATGCAGACCAAAGATGGCGTCTACCTTCGGATTGTCCATTACTCCTTCCTTGATCATCAATGGAGCGCCGCCTTCTTCGTCACCAGGTGCACCTTCTTCTGCCGGCTGGAAGATAAACTTTACCGTTCCCGGTACATCTTTCTTCATAGACGTCAATACTGCCGCTGTGCCAAGTAACATGGCCACATGGGTATCATGACCACAGGCATGCATAACTGGTACCTGCTGCCCCAGGTATTCGGCACTGTCCACCGATTTAAAAGGAAGATTAGCCCTTTCGTATACCGGCAAGGCATCCATATCAGCGCGCAATGCCACTACAGGACCTGGTTTACCGCCTTTCAGCAATCCCACCACCCCAGTCTTGCCTACACCTGTCTGCACTTCGAGACCCAAAGCCTTTAAACGGGCCGCTATATAAGCACTGGTCTTATACTCCCGGTTAGACAGCTCCGGATGCTGATGGAGATATCTTCTCCAGCTCACAACAGAATCTTTCACACTGGCCACGTTTCTATCCAGTTCTTTTAACTGAGCCATTGCCAGCATGGGCACAAATGTCAGGAATAAAATAAATCCGGGTTTCATAAGCAATAACAGATTTTGGTTGATTGATAGGACAAAATATAAAAAAATCCCGGCTATTCCTGTGGGAAATCTGTCAATAGGTATCCCGGAGTTGAAACCCCGCGCCACAAACACAAAGCTCCCTGATGGGGTCAAATGCTGCGCATTACATAGGAGAAAACCATTCCGTCCTTCCTGTAGTTGATCAGCTCTACAGGAAGTATCAATCAGCTTTCAGACTGATGACCGTCATGCCCCGCTCCTGCCCGTCCTTCTAACTTGCAGTATCAAATCAGGAATTCACACTATGAAAACACTCATGAAGACAATGGCATTGTTGTTTGTTGCTAATCAATTGACGACAACCACCATCGCACAGGTACAGTATCAGCAGAAGAATGATTTCACACTCACTATCAACGGAACATCCACGATGCACGACTGGGAGATGAAGACCTCCAGGATTGCCTGCAATGCCACCTTTACCTTCTATGAAGACGGAGAGCTGGGAGGATTGACCTTACTCAATTTTACGATGCCCGCAGAAAGCTTAAAGAGCGAACGAACGGGACTCGATGCGGTTGCTTACAGGGCCTTGAAAACGAAACAGTATCCTACTATCACCTTCAATCTCACATCTGCTGCCGTATCCAAACAGGGTACTGTCATCGCCTGTACCGGTAACCTGACAGTAGCGGGTGTTACACAAAGTATTGACATTGTCGGCGCTGCCCAGATCAACGCAGACAGAAGCATCACGATCAAAGGCACCAAACGGGTCGACATGCGTGACTTCGACATTGACCCGCCTACTTTCCTCTTAGGCCAGTTCACCACCGGCGAAAATGTGACCATTACCTTCAACCTGACCTTCCGGCATTAAAGAACCCAATCCCCTCTGTACCCGACTTAAAAAGACAAAAGGTTATCAGCATCAGGTAAAATATGCACATCCTGTACAAGCCAATTCCGGGATCTTACATGCTGCATCACAATTTATTTTAAACAGGTCTATACATGAGGAAATTATTGGTCGTTTTCCCGCTGTTATTAGCAGGCATCATGCCGGGAAAATACGCATCCGCACAGGAAAAAGAAGGAGTACATGAAATGTCGAAAGACTACCAGGCTCCCAAAGATCCTTTAGTGATCAGGAAACTCTCCCAATGGCAGGACCAGCGCTTCGGACTCTTCATGCACTGGGGCACCTATACCCTGTGGGGAGAGGTGGAAAGCTGGAGTATCTGTCCTGTTGACTGGGTAGTAAGGAAGGGCCCTTACAGCGATGATTATAACACCTATAGAAACGCTTATGAGCATCTGCAGTATGATTTCAACCCGGTAGATTTCAATCCGGAGAAATGGGAGAAAGCAGCCAAAGCTGCGGGTATGCGTTATGTGGTTTTCACAACCAAACACCATGACGGATTTTGCATGTTCGATACCAAAGAAACTGATTATAAGATCACCAGTCCTAATACGCCTTTCTCAAAGAATCCGCGTGCCAATGTGACCAAAGAGATCTTTGACGCTTTCCGTAAGGACAGCTTCATGATCGGTGCTTACTTCTCCAAACCAGACTGGCATAGTCAGTACTTCTGGTGGAAATATTATCCGCCTAAAGATGAACACGTCAACTATGATATCAAGAAGTTCCCGGAACGCTGGCAGAAGTTTAATGACTTCACCTACAACCAGATCCAGGAACTGATGACCGGCTATGGCCCTATCGATATCCTCTGGCTGGATGGCGGCTGGGTAAGGCCTGATGGCAAGCAAAGCATTGACATGCCGCGTATTGTCAATATGGCCCGCAGTCATCAACCAGGACTGATCGTTGTGGACAGAACCGTTCCCGGCGAATTTGAGAACTATACCACGCCGGAACAATCCATTCCTGACAAGCCATTGCCTTATCCATGGGAAACCTGTATGACAATGGGTTACTCCTGGAGTTATAGTCCGCGGGATGAATACAAGCCTTCCCGTCAGCTGGTATCCCTCCTCGTGAAGATCGTATCAAGGGGTGGTAACTTCCTGTTAAACATTGGCCCCAGCGACAAGGGCGATTGGGCGCCGGAAGCGTATAAGCGCCTGGAAGACATGGGCAAATGGATGGACATCAACGGAGAAGGTATTCATGGATCAAGACCAGTAGCGCCTTATTCCGATAAGAACATCTACTTCACACAGTCGAAAGACCAGCATTCCGTATATGCCTATTATCTTTCTGACAGTGATGATGTGAAGCTGCCGGCAGAAGTTACCTTTGCCGTACAGGACATCAAAAAGATCAATCGTATTACACTGCTGGGTACAAAAGCTAAACTGCAATGGACGCTGAAAGATGGTCAGCTGACTATTAAGATCCCGAAGAACATACAGGAGAAAAGCGGTTTGAAATACAGTGCTGCATTTAAGATCAGTGCGTAAGTAATAACTATTTATACTGAAGGGCGTATCACAATCTGGTACGCCTTTTTAGTGTAAATGGCACAGCAATAGACTTTATCAATTATAAGCGTTTGAATATAAAAGCTAAAAGAACCAATAAAAAAAATTATTGGTCATTTAATTTAATATATCCTATATTTACCCCTATTACGACAACTCAACTAAAGAAGACTTCTTCTCTACTTCCTGAAAAAGCACAACCCAAAAGTACAGGTAACATCACCACCCTATTTTCTAACTATACTATACTATCCTGGTATAATTAGCCGTGGCTGTTGCTTCATCTGATTCCCTGTATACAACTCACGTTAAAAAAAGTACAAGCAACATGAAAAAAAACGTAATTGTCGGTATTTCCCTCATGGCAGCAGTCACTCTCATCTGGCTGGGCGCCTGTAACAGCAGTAACAACAAAACCACAGAAAGCGCAGTTGGAACCGGGTCCTATTCCCGCATTCAGCTACCCCAGGATGCCATGGCTTCCTGCACTGTGTCAAAAGACACATTTAATACCTGGTTTCAGAAAGGTACAGCTACTGAAAACGGAGCGGTCACTAATGCCAATAGTGTCACCTTCGGTCATCAGAACAACTGTGATTTCTATCAATGGTCAGAGCGCATGTTCTTATGGCTCACCTCTTCTTCCGAGCAGTATGGAGGCTCTGTGATGGCTTCCCCCGTATTTTTCAATGTAGTAGATGACCCGGCTGGCGGCTTACAAATGGAAAGACATGCAGCAGGCATTATCCCGGTAGCAACAAGCAGCCTGGATAAAAATGGGCCTAACAGGCTCCCCGTTTTCAGAGACAAAAAAGGCCGCCTGTTTGAAGTGATGTTCCACAAAGCAGGAGAAAGAGTGACTATAAAAAACAAAGCCGGTAAAGTGATAGAATTAGGTAACGTAGAAAAGACCCCCAACGGACCAGCACTGTTGAAAGATAAAGCCGGCAATAAGATCGAGCAACCGCTGATCGTTACGAAATTGATCAATCCCGAAAAAGTGCTCCATGCATTTCCAACCAGCACTGGCACCGTCTTCATAGATATGAATGGTAATGAAGTGGATGCAGAGGTAACGCAGGCTACACGTAATGCATTGATCGCTCAAAATAATTCCCTGGTATATTATATCACCATGGTGAATGACATGTATGCCTATTACCTCACTGCTATCAATGACCCGAAATTCAAGAATGATAGCATTTCCAGTCAACAGTTCCCGACAACAGCCGCGGAAATGGCCTGCGTTGTTAACTACGCAAGTTCACATGGGTATCCTGTTCCCTCTGATTCAACCGCGTTGACCATGGAACTGAAAACCTCCTGGGTAATAGCTGACAGCCTGGACAATCCGCAAGACTACTTCTTAATGGAGGCGATGATCCCTACATATGCGGCATCGTCTGATACACTATGGAAACCTGCCGGACAACAAAAGGCGAAACTGGCATTGGTAGGGATACATATTGTTGGCAGTGTAGCCGGACATCCTGAGATGATCTGGGCAACATTTGAACATCAGAGTAATACACCGAATCCGGCATACCAGTATATCAACACCAATGGCCAGGTTAAAACCGTTGCTGCCGATAAGGGCTCATGGCTCTTTAACAGCAATGCATCAGATACTCCCTACAACGTTAATTACATTAATTACGACACAAGTAACCAAAGCCTGACAGCAGCAGTACCCAGTGTCGGTATAGCCCCCAGTAATACACTGCGGATGTTCCCATTTGGCGCAGCAATGGACTCAATCCCTAATCAGCAGGATACCAGTGCTTCCGCTTCCAATACTGAAATTATCGCTATCAACAATGCGATCATGAGTATGATACCGGGTAACGACATCAGGAAAAACTATGTATTCGTTGGAGCTGTATGGACGTCTGGAGGTTCAGTGCCAAATGGTGGCGTCTATAATCCCAGAGATTCCATTTCAGGTCTGGCAATTGGTACAAGCCTCTTAGCCAATAGTACAATGGAGACTTACTTCCAGTCTACCAGCCACACCTGCTTCACCTGTCACCATGGCACTTCATTAGCTCCTGCAGATCTGAGCCATGTTTTCAGCAAAATAAAACCGCTGAATGCCATGCTGCAAAAGATAGATAAAGACCAGAAAAAATAATGTTTTATTGGAAGAAAGGTCAGGCATTGACACGCAATGCTATGTTTATACCGGAGCCTGCTTAACTTTCCTTTATCGTTCCCTTAACTTTTTATTAGAATATGATTGTACAACTTACGGCATCATTTAAATCAACTATCTATGCTAAAGAACTGTACAATCGCATTGTTTTTATTCGCCTTTATTACCATCTCCGCTACACGCAGTTATGCCCAGGCTAAGATCGCCTACATTAATATGCAGCAACTTGTTACCAGCATGCCGGAAGCAAAACGCGCATACGATACACTGCAGGTATACCAGGGGGAACTGGCCAAAGACGGGCAGGCGCTTATCACTGAATTCGAGCAAATGGCAGCGAAGTTTCAGGCAGATGAACCGACGTTAAAACCAGATATAAAGGAGATCAGGATGAAACAGCTGGAAACGGCCAAAGCGAATATTGAGGAATACAGAGGACGCATGGAACAGAAGCTGGCAGCCCGCGAGCAGGAACTGAGCGCGCCTATTCTTGCAAAAGCTAAAAAAGCGGTATCCGATCTGGCAGCAGAAAAAGGGATTGTATGCGTATTGGATAGCTCTAAAGAAAGTGTTGTAACAGCTACCTGTGAAGATCTGCTATCGGCGGCTAAGCAGAAGCTGGGTATTAAATAATTTTTTGTCTGTGTTAGTTAAAAAGGGCCGCTTCATTTTTGAAGCAGCCCTCATATTGTAAAGGTGTATCAATTTAGAATCCGTATCTGATACCTATCTGAATCTGCCATGGATTTCCGGAAGGTGTTATCGCCCCTGTGTTTGTATTGACGTTATACTTATACGTGGATGTAGCTCTGTCAAAACCACCCAGTGAATAAATATTCTGTTTGCCAAGTGTCTTGATAGTACCCCATTCCTTATTCAGCAGGTTGGCCACATTGAAGAAATCGCCGGACAGCTCAATATACTGCGATTTATAAGTCTTGATCTTAGTGCCTATTCTCAGGTCCCAGATACCATAGAAGCCATTTACACCGCCATTTCTCTCAGCAATCTTACCACTACTCTTCCTGATGTAATCTTTCACACTTTCAGACGCCTGCGGATTGTCGAGGATAGCCTGGATATTCTTGCGGATCTTTTCAGGAACGCTCTGGTCATTCACATCAAAAATATAGGCAAGGTCGTTCGAGGCTACGAAGTCGCCGTTCACGTTACCACCCACTGCCAGCGAGTAGCGCGTACCGCCAATGCCGGAGTAGCGGATGCCCACATTAATACCCCAGAAAGTAGGCAGGGTACCATAAAACACTACTTTATGACGGAACTGGTTATCAGAATACGACATGGTACGCAGGTCGCGGGGATCATCCTTTACCATCAGGGATAATGTTGCTGTATTGGCCACATCACCGTTGTAAGAGGTGTTATCCTTAGAATCATTCCAGGTATAACTGAAAGAGATCTCCCCGTCTTTCCAGTAGCGGTAAGTACCGTCTACCACAAAGGCAAACTGGTTCACCTTCCCTTCACTGTTCAATTCCAGCACACGGCCTATGCGATTGCTCTTGCGTCCCTTCATCCAGTCGGTAGCACCGTTGCTTACTGTAATCGTGCTGTCTGGCACATATACACCGCGGTTGCCTTCATTTTTCAGGCGGAAGAAAGGCTGGTCCACCATATTACGATCAACGTACATGTAGTTGTGACGCGCCAGGGTCATAAAACCGGTAATCCCCATCTTAAAACGATCACTGAAGAAGTGGTTGTATGAAATATTCGCCTTGTATACTACCGGAATCCTCGCGTCTTTACCATTCATGTTAATAGTACCCTGACGAGGCAATCCTAACTGATCGAACAACTCTTTACCAGGCGCCGAAGAAGGATTCTTACGGTACTCAACGAAATTTGGAGCAGGAACACTGCTGCCCTGGACATCCACGGTAAGTACTTTGGTACCGTCAAACAGCATGTTATTGATCATTGCGTAGTTGTTGATATCAGAGCCGAAAATAGCTGCCCCGAACCGCAGGTAATCCTTATGCTTCTCATTGATATCCCAGTTAAACTGCAGGCGTGGCTGCACCTGGAAAGTTTTCAGCGAGTTATCGGTACGTAGTCCCAGATCCTGGTAAACTATTTCATTGAAGTTAGGCTTGTTCAGGTATGTAGTATAATCCGCACGGATACCAGCTATCATCTCAAATCCGGGAAACAGCTTTGTCTGCATCTGGGCGTACAATGCACTACTGATAATATTCTGTTTTACGCTCGGATCATCCGCCAATGCCACTTCACGTGCATAACGGTAAGGTTTCATGTTATTGAAATTATCCAGACCTGTAAAATAGAACCGGCCGTTCATTTCACTACCATACAGTGAGTTCATATGGCTGTACATGATATCAGCGCCAAAGGTGTAGTTAGCCTTATTGGTACTGAAATATACATTGTCAACCAGCTGTACGACATGATTGTAGAAATGTTCAGGAGAATAACGCTGTCCGCCAAACTGTATTGACGTATAAACTGTATCAGTACCCATGATGGATTGTACGCGCTCTACGATACCGCGCGGAATATTCTTTTCGGGCAGCTGATCACCGGGTGTACTTTCCTCAAACGTATACAGGTGTTGTACTTTCAGCTCGTTGGTCAGGCGTGGGTTCAGCACTGTACGTAAGGTAGCCAGGATGCTGTTGTTAACAGCCTTGGCATCTGCATATACTTCATACAGGTTGATAGCAGTATTGTCATCACGTCCCAGCGGAGCGCGGTCATTAATATAGTTATCGCGCAATGTCAGCAGGCTCTTATCACTCAGCTGCAGATCGATACGGGCGAATACTGCGTCTGTACCTCTCTTTTTATCAAATGATCCGAACTGTGGTGAATTGGCAACACCATATTTACCACGTGCAATTGTCAGGAAGTTATCCAGTGTTGATTTAGTGACACTCAGACGTTTCTCATCAGCGGGCGACTGAATATCTGCCAGGAACAGCGGGCGGGCATCTGCCTGGTGATCCCATGCTACAAAGAAGTGCGCCTTATCCTTAATAATAGGTCCTCCTAAAGAAAAGCCGTATTGTTTTGTAGAGAAGTCATTCACGCGCTTAGCGCCGCGGATATCATAATTACTCGATAATGCATCTCCCCTGTAATACAGGAAAGCACTACCGGAGAAGGTATTCGTACCGGCTTTGGTTACAGTACTGATAGTACCTCCACCGCTACGGCCGAAGGTAACATCATACTGGTTGGTCACTACTTTAAACTCCCTGATCGCTTCCATAGACAGTGCATACGGTCCGCCGATACGGGTATTCGTACCGCTGCTGGAAGTAGGATTTTTAGCGGAGGTACCATCGATCGTGATATTGGTAGAAGAACCGAGCTGACCAGCCAGGTTACTACCATTACTCAGAGGAGAGAGATCTATCAGTGACGAGAAGTTACGGCCGTTTACCGGCAGCCTTGCGATGTCACGCGCTGTTACAGTCGTAGCAGCTCCGAAGTTCTCTGTTTTGTTTTTGAGCCCACTACCACTTACCGTGATCTCATTCATGCTGACAGCAGAAGATCTCATCTCGATATTAACCTTTACAAGGTCGCCCTGGTTCAGGGAATATCCCGTACGCTTCTGTTCACCATACCCCACAAAGGATATCGTGATCGTGTAGGGTCCACCGAGAGGCAATTCTTTCAGCGAGAATTCACCTTTTGTATTCGTAATTGTTCTGCTACTAAAACCAGTGGATTCATTCCTGACAAGCACGGATGCGCCTGGAATGAGCTGTTTGGTTTCATCAGTGACAACGCCGGTAATGGAGGCCTGGGTTGTCTGGGCGGATAGTTGTGAATGGGTAAAACAACACAACAATAGCAATAGAATGCCAGTACATATAGGTTTCATAAGCGCGAAAATAAATTCGGGTACAAATCAATGCAATATGGTTTCAGTATGTTAACGTAGAATTCATATTATGCAATCACTACTTGCGTGTCCATTCTTCATGAATAGGATCTCCTTTAGAACTCTTACCGCTGTGATCCCATTTGTCGCCATTTACACTGCCTTTAAAGGAGAGTGATGCACCGACTCTGCTGTTATCTCTTGAAAAGAATTCGATATTTTCTGTATAGACACCATCTTTAAAAGTGTAAGAGCCTCCACCTGTTCCAAAGAATTCTCCTGTCTTTGTATTCATTGCTATCCATTGGAATTTGGTGCCGGTGAGGATCTTGATAGTTTTTCTGTCGCCGGGTTTCATCGCATTCATCGCTCCGTTCGTTTCCCTGCCTGTTATCTGCCATACACCGGTCATTGCGCTGTTGCCGTCATCTACTCTTGTCCAGGTTATCTTGTTACCGTTTAATGTAGTTACCAGCTGGTCTCCCTGAAAGTCGACAGTGGCTTCAAGCTGTTTTCCTACCTGTGATGCGTCTGCTGAATTGAACTCGATGGTAGTCATGCCGGCGTTATCGGAAGATCCTGACCAGGTACCACCTAAGGTAGACTTAAATGCAGTGTCGTATTCGGTGATACTGAAGTATCCGGGCGTGACCAGCATTACGGCTGTAGTTCCTCCGGAAGTGGATTTCCAGGCGCCAAGTACTTCGGATTGGGCATTCGATTGGGTGATGGTAGTGACAGTGAATAAGAGGGCTAAGAAAAGGTTGATAAGTGTTCTCATAATTGGTGGATTTATGAGTATAAATATACGGTATAAGACGGGGGGATATGTCCTGGCTTTTTATCAAGTTAGTTTTTTCAGCATAGGCGCCACTCTGTGAATTCAGCTTCGCCTCCCAATGTAACATCGGTTGCAATTTAAAGCTCCTTATACTATTCTGATAGTCAGATACATAACGCTCTTCCGCTAAAGGTTGTCAGGTCCAGAAATAAGTACTTAAAAATTTTAAAAAATGAAATTAATTGTTACATTTGCATCCCGCCGTTGAAAAAGCGGCGGTTACCGGTTCGGGACGTAGCGCAGCCCGGTAGCGCACTTGCATGGGGTGCAAGGGGTCGCTAGTTCGAATCTAGTCGTCCCGACGAAGCTTTAAAGGCCGTTTCAGTGATGAGGCGGCCTTTATACTTTTGTTTTAAGCATTGTTTAATATCCAACAAAAAAATATCCTCTATTCTATGAAATTTATGAAGACCATGAAAACTATTATTCTGCCAGCATTCCTATTGTTTATAGCAATTTTTTTTTCTTGTAAAAAAGAGAACAACGGGTTCAATAGTTTGGTTGACCTTCAGGAAACAGCGCCAGGTATTGACTGTATAAATGGCGGTATTGTTGTAAAAAGCGGCTTGGATAAGAATAGGAATAATCTGCTGGATACCGATGAAGTAACAGGTGTAAAGTCTGTATGCAATGGACAAAATGGGACAAGTACGCCTACAGATAAACAGGTTATACTTTCCGACTATACGGGTGGAAATACAACCACATCAACAACAACGGGAGATATATATGCAACTTTTCCCGACTTTGACAAAAACAACTATCAGAATGTTGACTCCATCATTTTTTGTGCAACAGCATGGTCATATGGACCAAAAGCTCTGATTGAGCTTTATAATATTTCAGATGGGGTAGTTATTGATAATAGCCTAATCACGGCAACGGAATCTTTCAACAACAGGAAAATACATAAGTCATCTAATATTTTGAATAATCTCCCTACTTCAAAAAAGGAAATAGGCGTCAGGATACGTAGTGCAGCAGCTGGTAATACGGCTTTGGGTATGGTTTACCTAATTATCTACAAAAAATAACGTAAGGTTATGGGTATAGTAACTAACCTTTTGGGTTGATAGAATTACCCTTTTATTGCCTTTCGACATGGGTGCAAGGGGTGCTAGTTCGAATCCAGCCACCCCGACGAAACATCTAAAGTCCGCTCTGGTAGCGGACTTTACGATTTTAAAAATAAGTGGGCCAAAAACTTAGCCAAAGAATTTATGGCAGAAGAACTGGAATATAGACCGCTTGAATTATACCATGCTGGTGGCGACATGTCCGTCAGCTGGTATTTTGTACTGTACTTTCGCCATCCCGTGACGCAGAAAATGGAGCGATTGAAACCCACGTTTAACATCAATAGGTTGAAGTCAAAACAAGATCGTTATGCCTATGCGAAGAAAGTAATCAGACGAATAAACACTAAGCTAAAAAAAGGCGAGATTAATCCATTTACGAAGAGGAATTTAACCCTAGCGCCATCGCGTGTTCTAATAAGTGAGGTTGAAAATATCAACGACAAGCATGTTAATAAGATGAGTGAGGAAACCAAGAAATCATATAAAACACATATCAACAGGTTCCGTGATTTTTTGGACGACAAGGAAATGATGACTGTATCTCCAGAGGATTTCGACGCCAATTTAGCCCAGGACTTTCAACTCTATTTTCAGGAAGACAAAGAGCTAGCGAATCCCACGGTAAACGCTAACGTTGGCAGAATGAGAAATTACTTTGACACGCTTCGCAAGAAGAGAATGGTTATCGTAAACCCATTTCAGGATGTAGACTCTCTTCCTGAACGCAGGAGCTTTAAATATGTGCCTTATAGCGAGGATGAAAAAAAGGCAATCGCAAAAAAGCTAAAGCGGGACAGCCCATCCCTGTATCTATTATCACAAATTATATATAGCTTCTTTGCCCGTCCGAAGGAAATATGTTCGCTCACAAGAGCTGATTTCGACTTCAGTAAGGACACAAAATATCTTATACTTAAACACAGCACGATTAAGAATAATCGTACATCCTACCATCAGGTAATGACACCACTGTACAATTTGCTTTTGGAAATGGGAATTGATAGGTATCCGATGAACCGAAGAATTTTTGCCGATATCGTTGGAGATAGCCATATACCTGAGCTACAAAGAAAGGCAGTTACCTATCAATGGCACAGATTGATAATCGAAGGACTCGGGATAGACAATAATCTTTATGCCCTGAAGCACACTGGAAATTGTGATCACATCATAATGAACCCTAACTATGACCTCCTTTGGTTGAAGCAACAAAATGGACATGCCAGTTTAGAACAAACACAAGCATATATTCGTGATTTGCCAATTCGGAGGCTGATTGAATCCAATGTAAATGTCAGCCTTTTTGGATGCTAAAGAAAGCCCCGGCAACTGCCGAGGCTTTAATACCGTTTGGAACATATTTTAATTTAAACTAGCTGGCTGTACGGCCTGATACTGCGTAGTTCTTCCTTTTTATGGGTTTCTTCATTTTCGATATCATAATCATCTTGAAGGCCTAACCAAAATTTTGCTGTTGTTCCAAAAAAATGGCTAAGCCGAAGCGCAGTATCTGCTGTGATACTACGTTTACCTTTAATAATCTCTGCAATTCTTGTTTGAGGAATATTAGTCTCTTTGGCTAAACGATAGGCTGTTATGTTAAGGGGTTTCAGAAATTCCTCAAGCAGAACTTCACCTGGATGGATGTTTGGCAACTGTTGCATAACTGACGGATTTGTGTGTAGCTCTATCACAATGGGACGATTTCTTGCAGGAAAACTGTGATAGAAACGCGGTTTAAAATGGTCTACAATATGTAGGACTGTTTAATGACTTCGTACAATAATTGTTAATCAAAACGGGAATTAAATAAAAGCAGAAACTTCATAGAAAAGGGACAAGAGACATAGTATAAATTTATAGTTAAGGGATATAGAACACGAATGATAACTTCACAGCAAGGGATAAGAGACACATACAATAACGGTATAAACTAGCTGATGTGGTAGTCCTCAATACGAACATTGCTCGCATTTCCGTCCTTCCATTTGAAGACAATTCTCCATTGATCATTGATACGGATACTACAAAGTCCCTTATATTTCTTTCCTTTCAATTTCTCGAAGTGGTTTGAAGGAGGAACAATTAGATCCTGATAATCTTGAGCGTTATTTAGCATAAAAAGTTTTCGTCTGGCAACCACTTGAATCTCTACAGACCATTTTCTAACTCTGGTACCTTCAAATACTTTTTTGGTGTCTTTACAATCAAAGGATAAAATCATACATTAATACCGTTTCTCGTTAGTAACGTCAAAGGTAAGTACTCTTATCTTATTCACCAAATATGTTCCTACTAAAACACGAGATTTTCTGCCAATCCACTACCTTCTACCCGGCAAGACGATAAATATATGTATTTGTTTGTATGTTAACAGTTTAGGAGGGCAAAGGGATAGCCAATTAAGAAAACTTGCTCCCGAACCCGCGCCGTCCCTGTCGGTGGCTCGATACGCTTTTGAAATTTTCCGGGATATATGACTGAGGTTGCGGCACAAGGGTAGAGCGCGTTGCTGGAGTACCGTTACACAGGAGCGTTACTGTTACTCTCATTATATATAATTGAATATTAATTGTTTATACTGTAATATTACGTCGTATAGACATATATAAAGAGTTACACGGATATGAGGGCAAATGATTGCTCGCCAGCTGGGAACTTTAATAGATTAGATGGACTAGCGGTATTGTAGTTGACCTGTTCCCCTCAACATAAGCCTGGATGGCGTTGTAGTACTAGACCAATGGATGTATCAGCGAATTGCACCAACAAACCGACTACCTCTGGTTGTAATAGGAACAGATTTAAGAACATGAGTTCCCCAAACAATCTGATCATGCACATCACTGAAGTGGGTTGCGTACCGTTGTGGATAGTCTGGATACCGGTTTGTGTATTCGAGATGTTTATCTTTCTTTGTCTCGCCACCAGTAGTAATTGCTAGGGAGCGGTCCATGCTGGTTATAAGACAGTCGTTGTACTTTCTGTTGAACCGGATCAACGGTGCTTCTACGGGATCGGTATTTTTATGCAATTTCTTTATGCGCTCAAACTTCACACCGTGACTTGGGGGTTTAAATGTGTAGATAGGAATGACACACCAACCGCCAGCTGTCAGCGTTTCAATTACAAGTTGTGCATAAGTTTTCCCAAACGGATTCTTACCGATAGCTGTTGAATCATGCACATAGTATACTGTTTTGTCTCTGTGCCCTGACATTTTCATAATGAAGCTGTTACAAGCATCTTCAAGCCCTTTGGGCTGTTCCTCATATACTTGTCGAACAAAGTTCAAAGTCTCAAAACTCTGTCCAGGTAACTTTGCAAACTGCGTGACGCATATCGGGGATATACTGGCCTGGTAATCCGCTGCAATGATCAAGGGTAAGTCGGGATCAATATCAGTGTCCATTTCATAGAAATGAACATCGTCTTTGATTTCAGGATAAAACCCTTTTCGGCTTCTTTTAGGATCATGGTTGCCTATTGCGATATCATACTCCTCCTCTCCAAGATCTTGCCTCTGTGAGTCCAGATATTCCTGCCCGAGCACCTGGAGATTATCTGCTGATGACGCTTCCGTCACGTTGATCATCGTTTTGCGCAATGGAGTTAGAACACTTTCGATTTCAGCAACCTTTAAGTCAACTTCTCTCTGCTGATTATCTGTCATCTTTTCATAGCCGTCTTTCAGCCTGTTAATCTCCAATTGAAGATCCAGTGCTACCTCCACAGCATCAGCATTTACCTTCTTCTTATAATCCAATATCCACTGTATCTCGGAAAGATCGTCTGTCCACTTATCAGTGGCGAACCAATAGGACTGATATTCTGGTAGATGACCGAATTCCTTTCTCAGCCCTCTAACGCTTTAAGGATCTCTTTAAAGACCCTTTGTTTAAAAAATTTTGCCTCGTCTCCAATAAGCCATTGAAGCGACAACCCGTTTGCGCAGCCCCGTACTGCAAGGCTCAGTAGGGCGTGGTTTCCTGGGGTATAAAAAAGGAGGACCTCTTACATCCGGATCCGCCTGTATATGCCAACTATTCTAATGATGAAGCGAATCCTGATTGGCATTTGGAGTTGCCCTCAGAAGCTGGTTTGTTAATGTTAGCGGTGCATAATGGCGTTTTAGGCGGATTGCTGTTTAATGGCAACTGTCTGGATGCAGTTAAACCGGAAGTGGTTAATTATATTAAAGATAACTGGCAGGAGTTGGAAGATATTTCTAATAGCTCCCAACGGATCTATACCAGGGACTATGCCGAAATGATTAGCCTGTCATTTGACAAAGACCAAAACTGTTCTGGTATTTTTATCGGTACCAATGACCGCGACCGGTTTAATAATATGTTAGATCATTTAGATATAAACTGGTTTTATTTATCTACTGAGGATATGGATGATGAAGATGATGAAGATGACGAGGGGGAGGAATAGCGCATTTATCCAACTACCATCCCGGTGATCTGGCCTATTACAGATAATAGACCTTGTCGTAAGGCTTTTTCGGCTTACATCATATCCAATACCGGATGAGGGACATATGGTTCTTCGAGCGCTTTTATTTCATCATCGGAAAGCTTAATATCTAAAGATCCAACTGCTTCTTCAATATGACAGACAGCAGTGGTGCTATATGTAGCTCCATCCCATCTATCCTCTTCAAACGCAGACCTAAGAAAAAACAATGAGGCCAACATATTCGGTCGGCCTCATTTGCTTAAAGCAGCTCATTATTGTTTATTGCTTCAAAACCTTATATTTTTCCATGATTACATTACCATCTTTCACCTCCACAATATATACGCCGGCTGGCAATGACCTAATATTTAATGATATCCTGTTAAAGCCTTTTACAATTGATGTTTTGTGACTGTATAAACTTCGTCCGAACATATCATGAACATTGACTGTTACTGGTTTGAAAATGGAGGAATTTAATTCAAGTTGTATAAAGCCCTCAGTTGGGTTGGGGTATACTTTTCCAGTAACAGGTTTATATTGTTTTATTTCTTCCAAAGGCGGTACAAAGACCGGTCTGGCTCCACTGCAGCCATCAGGAGCTATCACCTGATCACTACTAACATAACTGCTGTTGGTAATAGTACCCGTATAAGCCGTTCCTAACTCAGCGGTAGCTATTCCCGGGTTGGCGTTATTATCCAGCGGCCAGTATACAATGAGATTTGCAGCATTAGGATGACAACTACCCAATAATTTATCCTTCCAGGCATCTATCGTGCCGGCAGAAAGCGCCGTATTCCAAACACGCACCTCATCTATTGTACCATTGACATAACAACAACTTGGTTCCCCACCTGCCATAAAAGGAGCCGTGTTAGTAGTGCTTGTATTGGCAGGTATAGCGGTTGCTGAGAAGCTGAGGGTTTGCTGAACGCCATCTATGTACACTTTCAGGCGGTTCGCATCGCCGGTTTGTGTCCCATCGAATACGGCGGCTATATGATACCAGCCCCCTGGACTTACTGCATTTGCGCCGGTAAAACCATAAGTATTACTGCCGTTGCCCACCATAAAATAGATGGAATTGTTATTGGGCCCAATATGAAGCATGATTCTGTCTGTAAGGGAAGTGGCTTTACGCATGATAGTTGTCCAGGTACTCACCGTTGCGTCATATTTAAAATGCGCTTCCAATGTGAACTTGGACGCATTGTTAAGTTGCGTTACATTCCCCGTCGTTATCCGCCCGGATGACGAAACCGTTACCGCATTACCGCAACCGCTGGTATCAATAACCTGATCACTCTCAACATAACTTCCGTTACTTATAGTGCCTGTATAAGCCGTTCCCAGTGCAGCTGTAGCCGTTGTCGCGGTTGCGTCATTATCCAATGGCCAGTATACAACGAGATTAGCAACATTAGGATGACAGCTGGTGAGTAATTTATCTTTCCAGGCGGTGATAGTGCCGGCTGACAGAGGTGTGCTCCAAACACGCACCTCATCAATAGTACCATTCAAATAGCAACAACTAGGCTCCCCACCTGCCATAAAAGGAGCTGTATTGGTGTTGCTTGTGCTTGCAGGAATGGGACTCGACGAAAAGCTAAGTATTTGCTGAACACCGTCGATGTATAATTTCAGACGGTTGGCATCGCCCGTTTGCGTGCCATCATAGACAGCGGCAACGTGGTACCAGTTGCCAGGACTTACGGCATTGGCGGCTGTATAACCATATGAATTGGCGCCATTTCCTACCATAACGTAGATAGAATTATCGTTTGGCCCGATATGAAGCATGATCCTGTCTGTAAGGGAAATACCTTTACGCATGATAGTCGTCCAGGTGCTGACAGTCGCATCATATTTGAAATGCGCCTCCAGGGTAAATGTAGACACGTTTTTAAGCTGCGTGACGTCTCCTGTTGTTATCCTGCCGAGCGACGAAAAGGTCACCGCGTTGCCCGGACTGCCGCTGGTAACAGTGACAGTCATCGAATCCCTGGCTATCGCCGCCCTGTCGTCAACAACGCTCAATTGATATTTATATATGCCGGCTGTCGTAAGTCCTGAAACGGTTGTAGAACTGCCAGTCCCTGATGGGGTAGCAATAGATCCTCCAGCCGGGCCGGAATATTTCTTCCATACATACCGCACGATTGTGCCGTCTGCATCAGTGGAAGTGCTGCCGTTTAGCGTGGCGGTACCCGAACTTGCGGAAATCGTTGTATCGTTACCCGCGTGGGCTACAGGAAGTGTATTTACGGCAAGACACTTATTCTGCCCGAGAAACCACTCATAAATATTGAGCACGCCATCCTCAAGAAAAGGGTACGCATGAATGGAAAATACATATTCTGGTGCGGTATTATGTGGATGCGGTGTCACTGTGCCGGCAGGCCATATTGTAAGAAGTGGTTTTACCTGGGGATTAACAGCATTAAGCCTGTTGATAGAATTAATGGTTGTGTCGCGACTGGTAGTGACATCATCATACGCATGAAAAGCCCATACAGGCAGCTTAGCAGCCGAAACATTGGCTGCTCCCGTTGAGTTCAGTGCTGTGTTCCATGCAGAGATTGGGACTACGGCAGCTAGTTTCTTTGCATTGGCACTCGAACTATTTAAATAATTAAAAACACCGGCGCCACCCCAACTATGACCACTAAGATAAATTTTACAAGTGTCAACCTTCAGCGAATCTATTCCATATTTAACCATCGCATCGATATATGCGGTGGGCCAGGTAGTTGTCGTCGGCCCCAAAGGCTGTAAGACTATGAAGGTGTCTGTTTTGTTATTCCAGGTAGCTCTCAGGTTGTTATTTTGCCAACCAACTTCGCGCATCGGCCCCCAACCCGTCAGATTCCAAACGGGTGCACCTGGCAAAAGGGATGTGTCGTTGCTCTGTAATGCGCCTCCCCCATGCAGAAATATAATTAGTGGATATTTCCTCGTAGGGAGCGAGGCGTCATGTGTAGAGGGTTTAGATTGGAGGAAAGGCACTACTTGTCCTGTACTAGCCGTTACCTTTTTGGCAATAACTTGTGCATTTACAAAAGTGGTTAGGCTTGAAAGAAGTATACAGAAGGTAAGGCATCGCCCAACCTGCTTTGTAATTTTTTTCATGGCATAAATGTTTAATGTTAAGGTATTCCTTAAAACCTTGTTGCTTGGGACATTTTACCGCTAAACTGAATGATACCGGAAAAACGAAGAGGAACAAACGATTTTTGGGGTGTTGATAAAATGGGTTGAACTACAATACTATGCTCCGATCTTAAAGGGATTGTCTTTAGTTAACCTAAGTTATGATTATTATACTATAAATACCAATATCCTGTGCTTTTTTATAATAAAAAAAAGTGTCTATCATGTAAACACTACTGGTAAACTTCTATTGTATACTCCGGCTTTATCACACATCAGAATGATAGACCACACGAGATAAATAATCTTTCCGCAGTGTTCGGATAGCTTACTGTCGGCTTACCATCTGCCTGGAATCGGCTTACCATTAGAATGCTAAAATGGTATTAAGAGGCTATTTAATGGGTATCTATATATCCATGGGATATTGAAGTGCCCTTTAAATACTATTTTGATGTCAATAAGTATTATTATTGGTACCTTAGTCGGATACGACAAGTAAGCTATCTATAACCTCAAAAAACCTTTTTATGGCCGTTGTTAAAGACAATATTCGTCCAAATTCAAATGGCTAAAGAAATTTCAACAGAACCGTTTATCCCGCTGAATGAATGGATTAAACTAAACGCGCTATAAATGAAAAGATCTATTATATTATAGTAGTGTTAGCCAGCACGCTTTGAATGTCGGGGCCTATTTATTTGGCCTGCGTGAAAGCAAGCTTTCACGCAGGCCAAATAAATAGGCCCCGGCATTCTTATGCTATTAATATTCAATATGCGTCATGGTTTTTCTCGTTTTGACAGTTAGACTAATCGATTATTCATAAGATTAATATCCTTTTTGTCTGACTGATCACCTCTCCAATTTCCTTAAATCCGTAATAAACAGGTTAGAAATTTGTCCAGTCGCCCCGGCTATTTATCGATTGAATTAGCCAGCATATTTGCTGAATGAAATTTCACCTATTCCCTCATCAATTGAATCAGATTTCGAAGGTCATGGACGCCGGCATTCCCATGACCGGCGACATTAATACTTATAGTTAGCGGCTTCTTCGATGACTTTAAGCACTTCCATCGGATGCGACAGCATCATGACATGAGAAGAAGGTAGCTCGACGACCCTGGCATTCATCCTTTTGGCCATAAAACGCTCAAGGTCCGGATGGATCGTCTTATCGTTCTTCGCTACTATGAACCAATTAGGCTTAGTCTTCCATGCAGGCTCTCCGCCTTTATCGTCAAACACGGTGTGCGCGGCTGGTACCTGTGTTGCGTATAACAGTGCCTGCTTTTGGGGACTCTGGTCGTCCGCGAACACCCTTTTTACCCCTTCTTCTGAAATGAAAACAGATCCCCCCGACGATATGAGGTACCTGGTCAGTTCGGTCTGGGGCGCGTTTGCCGATAGGGCCAGCACTGATTCCCCGTTGTCGGGACCATAGGCGGCCAGGTAGACCAGACCAACCACTTTAGGATCGTTGCCCGCCTGTGTAATCACCATGCCTCCCCAGGAATGACCGACAAGTATTACCTTACCTTTAGCCAGATCGATGGCCTTTTGTGTTTCAGCTACATCATCCGCCAGACTGGTTACCCCATTTTGAATAGACATTACATGATAGCCTTTTGCCTGCAGTTGTTCTATCTGGTGGGTAAAGCATGAGCCGTCGGCCCATATGCCATGTACAAAAATGATCGTTGGCTTTTCGCCATTGTCCGACTGTCCCGAAGCTTCGGTGGCAAACATAGAACTTAAAAGTAAGAGTGTATATACTGTTTTCATGACTTTTTATTTTATAAATGGGGTTGTTAAAAACACTTCGCGTTCATCGAGCAGGGGAATGATCCCGCCGGCCGCTAATTTTTTATAATGATCCGAGCTTACATGCGCCTGCTGCGCTGTGGCACTTGTGTAACCTTCAGACAGCAGCAATGTGTTGGCATCGGAATTGTCCTGGCACACGGTGTAAAAGAGATTGCCTTCTTCAGCTCGCGTTTGCGTATGGAGCGATGTCAGCAGCTGTAGTAGCTCCTGCATTTTGCCTTCTTTGACTTTCCAACGCGCAAATACGTAAACAGGTGATGTCGCCATAGTTATTCATTTTTATGCCGTAAGAACTCAGGCTTCTAAAATAGTAACGACCCTTTGGGCCACCCCCTGTGCGGAAGCCGGGTTCTGGCCGGTCACCAGCCTTCCATCCGTAATGCTGTACGCTTTCCAGGGAGTGATACAGCTATAGTCGGCACCACGCTCCTTCAAAGCGTCTTCCAGCTCGAATGGAACGTCTTCCCTTGCATAGTCGAATTCCTCTGTAATACTGAAGCCGGTTACTTTTTTTCCTTTGACCAAATAAGAGCCGTCGTTCAATTTGACGTTGATCAGGCACACCGGCCCGTGACATACGGCGCTCACTACTTTGCCATTCTCATACATCGTGGACAATATTTTCTGAACCGTCGGATTATCCGGCAGGTCGGCCACAGGAGCAAGACCGCCGGGTACAAATACAGCATCGTATTTATCTGTGATAACATCTTCAATTCTGCCGCTATTCTTAAACTTACCCGGCCCATCACCTTTTAGAAAAGCTTGATTGACCGGATCTTCCGGCTCAACCATTTCGATAGGGGCCTCGCCGCCTTTAACGCTATAGACGTCGATCTCATATCCCTCTTTTTTAAAAACTTCGTAGGGGTGGGCCACCTCAGGCAGCAAATTTCCTGTGCGACGCTTTTTAGGCCCAATTACATTGGTGCTGGAGACAATGAATAAGATATTCTTCTTCATAATTTGACAAATTGATTAGTGATGGATTAGGAGATATATGGTAGCAGTACTGACTTAACCCAAAATTAGAACGCTCGACGAGCATTTGGAAATAACCCTATTAATAGATGATATTAGAATATTAATAGGTTATAACTATCTGAGAATGTTTTTTCACTTGTCCGCTTAGTTTGTGCTGGCAGGAATGGGACTCGACGAAAAGCTAAGGATTTGCTGAACGCCACCGTTAAACTGAATAATACCGGAAAAATGAAGGGGAACAAACAATTTTTTGTGGGTGTTGATAAAAATGGGTTGAACGACAATTGCCCCTGAACTTAAACCTAAGTGTAATAGCATCTCACAAAATAACTTTGCAAGAGCTATTACACCTTAGGTTAATACAGTGCAGATTAACCCTAATAATTTTTTAAACAATTTCACACTAAGCCATAGCTGTAGCACCAGCCCAACAAGTCAGGTATGGCTAAAGAGCAAAAAGTAACCCATTCAAATCTGGTAGTTTCCTAATACTTAAAAATATTTAGAAAATATCATGGGGGAGAAATTGACATAACATTGACTGTCATTGACCCTCCATATATATTTCCATAAACAGCTAAATTTGATGTGCGACTAACTCCTCCTGGGCCTATTACCGTTTCAGAATAATACTGCTTATAAGTTAATACCCCCTGATAATAGCTTTGCTCAAGGTTTCCAACGGATTGCATAGTACCATGAACGCCGCCCCAGGAAAAATTGGCATCTGTGATACTCGATGCATTGCTGTTGGTCGTCATTTGCGTCAAAACATACATGTTGCCTGCTGCACCAGTTAGGGAAGCAGTTCCTGAAAATATTTTCTTTGGCGGGTCTCCGGCACCAAAGGGTTGAATACTTTCTGTTTTAAGAGTCCCTTTTTGGATCAAAAGATTCTTTTCATACAAGAGATAATTATCAATCATCTTGTCAAACTTCTCTGCTCTAAACTTAGCTATTTCCTCTTTTGAATAATTAAAAGCCTTCTTTGTACCCGCAATATTCCTGACGTACAAAGCATAGTCAAAATAATACTGCAAAAGACTTGCTTCAACTGCCGGAGTATTAGAATCAGCCGTCGTAGCTGTTTTTAAAGACTCCGGGGTTTCCGGTGTAATATCAGTGCTTTTTTTACACGAGACGGATAAAATCACCAGACAGATAGTAATAAGGGGCAAAAGCCGATTTTTTCTCATAGAATTTAGTTTGTGTAATGAATGAAATAAACCAGATCAAAAGGGCTAATTAATACGGGTTAATCTGAAAAGTCTGCTACAGTACGTATACCAGGTTCAAAAAACTCTATCTCAATTTTTACTTTTTTTTGTAACTAGAATATAACGACAATATGAAATCGCAGGGCAAGGATGTCAGAACAATGTATGGATATGATATTGATGGCCTCACCCTCATACATGTTAACAGCGATACTGCACCTATTAGGGGGATCGTGGCAGCGGCCTCTTATTCTCTATCAATCGCGATTTCCCTCTTTCCGGCTTCTGAAAACCTGGCCTTCCTTCCTGGTAAACTTGTAATTAAAGCTAAGCCTGAACCTTGCAGCATTAAAATTGTCGGTTTGGTCTATGATGTAATTTTCCCCGCTAGTCACCGACCTTATTTTGCGGGAGTTCAAAACGTTGGTTCCGTCCAGGGTTAGCGTCCCCTTATCTTTAAGCACGTTTTTGCTTAACCCTGATGAGAGGTAGTGGTAAGGTCTTGTATGTCTTTGCGCATTGTTGCCAGGACCCTGCAAATCATACCTGCCCTGAAACGCCAATCTCCAGGGTAGCTTAACATGTATATTGATCCTCCCATTCCAGGAAGTGTTTGTAAAGTCAAAATCAGTTTCTTTATAGTAACCAGTTTGCCTGAACCCGTAAACGCCAAACTGTCCGTTAAGGGCTAACCATTGTACAGGATCATAAATAGCGGATAACTCAACACCGTAACGGTTTTCCCTGTCCAGATTGAACGGCATTGTTATAAAGGTGCCTTTATCATTATGGTAGGTGTACTGCTCAATGGCCGCCGTTGTGAAATGTGCATATACCGTCGGATTAAAAGTAAACTTATCCCATTGCCTCAGCAATGCCAGTTCAATGACGTTGGTATAAGCGGGGTTTAAGTCAGGGTTCCCGACAAATTGTGCATTGAAATCCGTTAGTTCATTGAAGGGGTATAAATACCATAATTCAGGCCGGTTGATCCGTTTTGCATAACTCATTTGAAGAGTCGATTCTTTACCCATTGCATAGCTCAGATTGATGGTTGGGAATATCCTGCCATAATACTTCCTTTTATTAAAAACGCCTCCCCTGTCCCGGATTCCGATTTGCGTCCATTCGTATCTCAAGCCCAAAAGGTAATTGAACTTGCCAGGTTTGCTCCTGTATTGCGCATAGGCGCTCCAGATACTTTCATTATAATTCAGCTTATTGTCGATATTATCTAATGTTACCCAATCCTTGTCAAGACGTTGCTCCGCCCTGAAATCGCTTGACACAGATCTGTTTTCCCCTTTAAGGCCTAATTCCAAAATCGATTTATTTTTTAAAGGGTTCATCATATCCGACTGTATGACCAGGTCTTTGCTGCCCCCGATAGAAGTTGTTCTAATGGGATACAAATCGGTCACTGCGGGAAATGTTTT
Source organism: Chitinophaga filiformis (assembly GCF_900102545.1). Classification (GTDB taxonomy): domain Bacteria; phylum Bacteroidota; class Bacteroidia; order Chitinophagales; family Chitinophagaceae; genus Chitinophaga; species Chitinophaga filiformis. Next base: position 242,867 of record NZ_FNBN01000007.1, read on the forward strand.
TTGGGTCAGCAGGTCCCAGGTTTTATCACTGTTCCAGAAGTCGTATTGCAGATCAATCGTGAACTTTTTGCCCTCTTTATCAAAAGTCCTCGTATAGTTTGATTCCAATTGATTATAACTGCGAACTTCTTTGGATCTCCCGTTCCGGGCTATGCTGCTGTCGATGCCTGTACTCCCAAAATCATAATCCAGGGTCGTCCCGTCTATATCTTTTGTGGCATTTCTAAAGAAGGCCAATGTGAAGGTGTTCCGTGGATCAATGAAGTAGTCGCCTCCGAAATAAACAAGCCTGCCATCATCATGCCTGTTTTCATGCTGTACCTTGCTGAGTGAGGCAGCCGTAATACCTGTTGTCGTTTGTTTCATGGTATACAACCCTACATAATCCGAATAGCGGCCGCCTAAGGTAGCAAACAGGTTCAGTTTGCCTGTTCTGTAGTTCAGGTTAGTATTCAGGTTATAATCATTGGGAACACCCAATACCAACCTGGCCTGGCCGCTAAGCCCTTCTTGTATATTTTTTTTGAGCACAATATTGATAATCCCGGCAGCGCCGGCAGCATCATAACGGGCAGAGGGGCTGGTTATAATTTCTATCTTTGCAATACTGGCAGCTGGAATTTGCGTCATCACATTGGCGAGCGTAAGTCCCGAGCGTCTGCCGTTTATCAGGACTGTTACGTTGCTGTTGCCCCTCAGCCGGACAGCGCCGCCTGGTTCAACCGCAACTGAAGGTATGCCGTTCAAAACGTCGCCAGCTGAGCCACTTTGGAACAGTATGTCTTTACCAATCAAATATACTTTCTTGTCAGGCCTCAGCTCCAGTCCGGGTTTTTCCCCGGTCACTACCACCTCGTTGAGCGAGGTAGTACCTTCTTTCATAGCCAGCGTGCCCAATTCCAACTTTGCCGTTTTGCCCGTCACCGTTAATGAGTGGGTATACGCCTGATACCCCATGTAAGTAATTTCCAATACATAATTGCCCGGTAGCAATGAATCGATTCTAAAATACCCGTTCTGGCCGGTCAATGCGCCCACTATTGTTTTTCCTACACTGTCTTTAACTATCACCGGAGCATAAATCACAGGCGCTCTTGTCTTTTCGTTCATCACTTTACCTGATATAGCACTCTTATTCAGGTTGCTCTGGCCTGTGATTGATGGCTGCTGCCCATAAAGGGTAAAGGGATAAATGGATGTGGTCATACCTATCAAAAGGAAAGTCTGCATTGTCTTTCCGGATATAATTGCAGGGAGCAGCAACGATGGATAAAGCTTTTGCCCGATCCGGGAACACTTGTTTGCATCGTATAGAATGGCCATAGTAGTTCTGAAATGTTTCAATGCAAATGAACACCATTAAAACAGCCGCTTCACAGCATTTTGCCAAACCACAAATTGCAAACCCTATAAAGCCTGGTTGAACCTCTTTTTTGAATACAGTATGAAAATGTGCTGAAAACGGTTCAAAAACGGTTGTTCGTCGAAAAGTTGCCATGTAAAATGTCAAAACACTAATTTTGGTTTGATAAAAAAGTTACGCGAACAGACTAATACAGTTATGACGAAACGTTTTTATATAGCGGGGAACCGGCTACTTACCCATATCCTTTTCTGGATCAGTTATCTTTTGGTGTACACCAGCGTACATGCGGATGGGGAAGGCAGCCTTTTCAATTATTTCCTGATTGAATTACAAAGGTTGCCGGCAGCAATGCTGGTACCCTATATTAACATTTATGTATTGTTTCCCCGCCTTTTTAAACAAAAAAGATATATCGCTTATGCTACATCTGCGATAGCGCTCCTGTTTGTGGCTTCTCTGTTGGACCGCATATTAGTGGAACGGTTTATCGAGCCTACCTTTTTTCCGGATACAACCTACTATGAGGCCATCTTTGTATGGTATCTGATCTTCAAAGTGATGCTTTGGTTTCTGGCGCCTGTACTTTTGTTTACTCTCCTGGTTAAAATGCTGGAACATTGGTTTGACCAGGAACGGATCCACCAGGATACGCTACATGAAAAACTGGAAGCAGAATTGAATTATCTGAAAGCCCAGGTACATCCACATTTCCTGTTTAATACCCTGAACAATCTTTATGCCCTTACGCTCCAATCTTCCACCGATGCGCCGAAAGTAGTGCTGAAATTATCGGGCCTGATGAGCTATATGCTTTATGATTCACAATCGGAAGACATCTCGCTTGATAAAGAGATCGCACATATCAGCAATTATATCGAATTGGAAAAACTGCGTTATGGCAACAGGCTGGATGTTTCACTTAATGTATCGGGTGAAATTGAAGGTAAAAAAATAGCACCTTTGCTCCTGATCCCATTCGTGGAAAATGCCTTTAAACATGGAGTAAGTCATGAAACAGATAACGTATGGGTTACTATTGATCTCAAAGTAAAAGATGAGTGGTTAAGCGTAAAGGTCGAGAACAGTCATACAGGGACGGATAGCAGCCAGGCCGACAACGTTACTCATGGGGGCGGGATTGGCCTGCTTAATGTAAAGCGAAGGCTTGATCTGCTATATCCTGAAACGCATAAATTGATCTTACAAAAGGAACCGGAACATTATACTGTTGACCTTAAAATAAAATTGCAATAATTCGATGGCAGTAAGCAAAATCAGGTGCCTGGTTGTAGATGATGAACCACTGGCAATAGCTATCCTGGAGGATTATATCGGCCAATTGGAAACTTTAGCCCTGGTGGGCAAATGCAATAATGCCATTGAGGCATTACAATTCCTGCAAAAGAATAAAGTGGACTTATTGTTCCTTGATATCCAGATGCCGAAACTGACAGGTATCGATTTCCTGAAAACGCTATCCAACAGGCCCAAAGTAATTTTCACTACCGCATTCCGGGAGTATGCGCTGGAAGGTTTTGAGCTTAATGTCCTGGATTATCTGCTCAAACCTATTCCTTTCGAACGGTTCCTGGCAGCAATTAACAAATACCATTCCGCAAGTGAGTCTTTAAATCCTTTACCGCAAATTCTAATTCCTCAGGATAGCAGAATACCTGGCGAACAGTTTATTTATCTTAAGTCAGATAAGAAGATGGTTAAGGTCTTTTTGAAAGACATCCTTTACATTGAAAGCCTGAAAGATTATATCAAAGTAAAAACATCTGCTCAGGAAATAATTACCTACCAGCGGATCGGTTACCTGGAGGAAAAGTTGCCTGACATACAATTCCTGCGTATCCATCGGGCATATATCATTGCAACAGATAAAATCAAATCATTCAGTACCTCTGTTATTGAGGTGGGAGACCTTGAGCTTCCGATTGGCCGCCAATATAAAACAGAGGTCATGAAAGCCCTGGGGATGCGGGAATGACAGCGTAATGTCTGAGGCTAAGAAATGTCAGTTATTAAACTACTTAATTTACAATCCCCTTCAAGTCTTTCGATTTGAAGGGGATTTTTTGTTCGAAGTGTTCTTTGAAATCAGTCTGCTTAGCCATTGTACGCATTCAGCCATTTTGCCTTAATATCAGCACGGGCTTTTATAAATTCTTTGTCAGTTCCCTGTGCAATGGCATCCAGCGGAAAACGCAGCGGACGACTGCCTTTTTTCATATTTATCAACTCCAGGATACCATCTGCTATTGTTTGGGGATTCATATTGAACTTCGTCATTTTGCCAAATAATGAATTTCCTAATGCTGCGAATTTTTGTGCAGCCGCTTCACCATATTCCGCGATGATATTTTCTTTATCTGCGTTCAGTCCGGTTTTGGAGCCATCGTTCATCTCTGTTGGATACACTCCGGGCTGGATACTTACGTTTTCGATACCGTAATCAGCCAGTTCATCCTGCATGCCTTCGGTAATACTTTCCACTACATATTTGGAAGCCATGTAAGGGATCATAAAGGGCAATGTGTGCCCGCTGGCACCGGTAGTAATGTTGATGATCAAGCCATTTTTAGCCGCTCGCATGGAGGGTAGCACAGCGTTATAAGTGCGCAGGACGCCATAAAAATTCACTTCAAATATTCTTCTGATCTGTTCCAGTGTATAGCCTTCCAGTAAACCAAAGCCAGCAACTGCGGCGTTGTTAACAAGTACGTCTATGCTACCATATTTCACCAGCACTTTGTCGAATGCTGCCTTTACTGATTCGTCGCTGGTTATATCTATTTCTACTACTTCTACGTTGGGCAAGGCCGACAGTTCCTTTGCTACGGCGGCATTCTTTCCATCTATATTACGCATCCCGGCAATTACGGTGTGACCCGCATTGGCTAATGTAATAGTAGTAAGCTTGCCAAAACCGGTACTGGTGCCTGTGATAAAAATTGTCTTTGACATGATTGTAATTTTTTGTTATTGTGATAACACAAAGTTGCTACAACCATAAACCCTGGTAAATGAGGTAGGACAAGAAATAAATTGATCTACATCAAGCGGAAAAATACTGAATTGACATAAGTACAGTAAAAGAAGCTTTGTAGTGCTTCTTTACTTTTTTGTTATGCCACTTCTGATGCGGCTAAGTGTTTCGGGTTTAATGCCCAGGTAAGAAGCTATCATAGCCTGTGGGATACGCATAGCAAAGTCAGCATACTTTTGAATAAAATCCAGGTATTTCTCTTCAGCGGATTTACTAATGCTGGATAAAATACGGTTTTGATTGACATTGAAGCTCTTCGAAATAATCGCATTAACCATATTCCCGAAAGCCGGAATTTTAGAACAGATCATTTCAAAGTTCGTGTCGGTAAATAATACCACTTCACAGTCTTCAATCGCATCTATGTTCAGTCGCGACGGCGTCTGGTTCAGCAGGCTTTCCCGGTCGCCGATCCACCAGTTTTCTACGCCGAAATAAATAATATGTTCAAGGCCTTTATCATCTACCGCATACATACGCATGCAACCTTTGGAAATGAAGGCATGATATTTCCACACATCACCCTCTTGCAGCAAGTATTGTTTTTTTCGTAATTTCTTCAGAATTGATACGGAGCGTATCAATTCCTTTTCCTCATTGGTCAATTCGATCTTTCGATCAAGGTACTGCTGAAAAGTATCGTACACGTTTTTTTTATAAAAGTAAGCAAAGATCAGAGAACTGCCCTAACTCCTTTGTTCCCGTCTTTTGTGTTAGACTTTCCTCCTTTGGGGTTATGACCCAATTTTAGCTATTCGGTTCTTAAACTCTTTACGGGATTCATCAATGCAGCTCTGACCGACTGAAGGCTCACTGTAACTATTGTAATGCAAATCACTGCTGATCCGGCGAGGGCAAACACCCACCAGCTTATGGTAATGCGGTAGGCAAAGTCCTCCAGCCATCGATTGGTGAAATACCATGCAAGCGGAGAGGCAATGACAATAGCCAGCACTACCAGCTTTAAAAAATCTTTTGAGAGCAGCAGCACTATCTGGCTTACAGAGGCGCCCACTATTTTGCGAATGCCAATCTCTTTCACGCGTTGGGTGGCCGTAAACGCGGCTAAACCAAACAAACCGAGACAGGAAACCAGGATAGCGAGTATAGAAAAATACAACACTACGCTGCCGGTACGTTGTTGAGCGCGGTATTGGTTGTTGAGTATCTGATCAACAAACTGGTATTCGGGTACCGTTTGCTTTTCATATTTCCTGTATAATTGTTCAATGGCTGAAATAGCTTTGTGCAGTTGACCCGGATTTGTTTTCACCAACAGATTACTATAGGATTCCCGGGGGCAGTAACGAAATAGAAATGGCTCTATGGTAGCCGTAAGTGGGCGAAAATGAAAGTCTTTCACCACACCGATCACTTTGCCGGGCTTGTCCCATAAAGTAACCGATTTACCAAGGGCCTGCTCAGGAGTCCATCCCATGCGTTTGGCAGCTGTTTCGTTAATGAGGTAAGCCGAAGAAGTGTCGGAAGTAAAACGTGTATCAAAATTTCTCCCTGCTATTAATCTCATACCGGTAGTATTCAAATAATCAGGGTCGATATTTGCCTGTGTCATCAAAAATTTATCGTCCGGTAATTGTCCTTCCCATTGTATGGCATAGGTTGAATTGACCACGTCCACAAGGTTATTCGATGAGCCTGATACGTGGGCAATACTATGTTGCTTTTGCAGGTCAGCCTTCAGCAATGCTGGATTTTTACGCAGCTCATTCTTCATATTCACCACCAGTAATTGAGATTGGTCAAACCCCAGGTCTTTCTCCTGTAAAAAAGCCAATTGCTTATAAATGACAATAGCGCCTATAATAAGCACAATGGAAAATATAAACTGTCCCGTTACCAGGGTTCGCCTGAAAAGCCGGCCCCCCTGCACATTAAAAACACCTTTCAACACCTTATCAGGCTTGAAGCCCGACAAATAAAATGCAGGGTAAATGCCTGCCAGCACACTAACCAGTAAAGTAAAAACGGCAATAGCCAACCAGTACATCCAATTATAAACCGGAATGGATATTTGTTTGTCTGCAATGTGGTTCATCAACGGCAAAAAGACAGTCAATAATGCCTGCGCCATGCATACGGCAAGCAGCGTCATAACCAGTGATTCACCTATAAACTGAACTATAAGCTGTATGCGAAAGGCGCCAATAGCTTTACGCACACCTACTTCCCTGGCCCTTTGTATAGCGCGTGCCGTTGACAGGTTAATAAAATTGAATATGGCGATCAGTAAAACAATAAGCCCTACAACACTAAAGATGTTGATGTAAACGATATTGCTGGTTTTACTCCAATCTGTCTGAAATGCGAAATCAGAATGCAGATAAATATCATATAATGGCTGCAGGGATAAGGCGTCTTTTGATTCGGGCATGAACCTGTTGAGGTACTTATATAATTGTTCGCTTATACCGGCAACATCTGCATCCTTCCCCAATTGTATGTAAGTATGATAATCATTATTATCCCAGCGGTTTCGTTCAGGCTTTAGCTCATCATAGCTAAAGGACAGCAATGCATTGAACTGAATATGTGAATTTGTGGGCGGATCTTTAGCAATACCTGTCAGTGTCAATGTCCGTTTATCATTGAACTGAATGGGTCTTCCTAGCAGGTTTCCCGAGGTACGCCAGGCAGTTCCAAACATGCCGTCAGCAAGGCTCTCCGTGATCACCACCTCATCAGGTCCCAGCAACACCTTTCGCACATCCCCCTTCACCAATCTAAAATCAAATAAACTAAAAAAAGAGTGATCAACAACCAGCACGTTGCGTGATTCAACGGTAGTATTACCATATTGAAAAAAGCCAGAACGGTCGCCGATGCGGCAGGTTTGCTCAATCCCTGCAAAATCTCTCCTCAGCGAGGAGGCCAGCGGGGAAGGCGTTACTGCCACATCATATACTTTACCGGCCTGCACATTCTTCTCTACCACCCGGTAAATATGTTTACCATGTGAATGAAACCGGTCGTAGCTTAATTCCTCCAGAATAAATAATCCAATAGTCAAACAGCAGGCGAGGCCAATGGCCATACCGGTAATATTGACGGCGGAATACACCTTGTTCTTCCAAAGGTTCCTGATAGCAATAGTAAGGTAATTTTTAAGCATTACTTACACGCACATTATTAGTGCCGGTTTACTATTGGCATTACAATCAATTAGATATATTTTGCGCCAAAATGTTAACTGTTCATTTTTGATACGCCAGGTGTTCATTTATGGTGATGGTCAACCGGGAAAGAATGTGGTCATAATAGCAATTCATGTCATAAAGGCGCTAATTGAATGAGATGATGATATCCTTTCTCAAAGGGAGGTTCTTTAACAGCCGTTTGCAGGAATTCCATCACAGGTCGCACGGCGGGATCCTGTAAATGACGTTGGAATGCATTCAGGTTAAGGAATTTCTTGTAGATAACGAACCTCGTCTTATGATACACTACCCTGCTCAATGTAAAGACCAGCAAGCCCGGTTCGTACCGGAACGTGGACATCATCGCCTGATTGATCGATCTGAAATGATCTTCCATACCCGCTTTCAGGTCTGCCAGCAACAGGATGATCAGGGGCTGGTCATTGTCTTTTGGCGCCTCCCGTGAAATCCCTTCCAGGTCTTCCAGGAAGATAGTCCCAACCCGCTTTGCCAGCCCAACCCTGGCCAATTTATTAACCATTTTTGCGGCGGCACTACTCCTGTTCATTTTATAAAAAGCCTCATTGCGCCATCGCTCAATGACCCATATAATGGAACCGTCTCCCTTTTCATAATAAGCTTCTGCCAATATATTACCAGGTGCCGTTCCCGAACTGAGTACATACTCACTCAGTACTTCTCCGAATTCATTCTGCGAGGAAGGTTTCAACTGATATAGTTTCAATACAGCTACAGCGTTGTCTGAGGGCCGGGCCGATATCAACTTCCTAACTATGGCGATAAAGGATAAAACGGGGCTCCTCCATCTTTCGAACATTTTCATTTGATAGATATTGAAAAAGCAATTGGTTTAGCAGGTAAATATGGTAAGAACCCCTCCTCCAGACAAATAACCTGCGTAATAGATGCTCTCATTATTCTAATAGCTACAGCACCGGTCGTGCAGGAAAAAGAAACGGCTTTGCCTTTTTTTTATTAGCTTTCCCGCAAAGACCCTTTGGAATCGTCCGTTTTATATCAACCCGTAAAAGAAAAATATGTCAAGGGGAATTATTGCTTACCTCCTATTCTGGCTGTTGCTGACACCCTTTACGGGCTTATCACAACTTCCGTCGTCGTCGGCCATTCCCGGCTATTCTTATCACCCGATGCGTGAGGACAAGGCCTCCTGGCAGCGGTTAAGCCTCCTGATGGGCGCCACTTTTCTAGTGGTTGCCAAGGAAGGACAGGTGGACCTGGATAGTTGTCTGCATGCGGCCAGCCGTTCCATGGGAATAAGCCGGTTTACCCTGCTGGCAGAAGGAATCGACGATCCGGAGCTCGCAGCACAATCAAAGTGGATCGACCGGTATGAGCCGGCACAGGGTGTAAGTCTGCTTTCGGAGACCTCTGGTAAAAGACATGCGCAATTATTACTGCTGCTGGGCGCTTATTATGCTTTTCAGCCTCATAATTACTACAAGCACAAAGACAGTGTCGAGTATTTTCTGACGAGGGCCATACAGGAGAGCAAATCACTCAAAGAAGACAAGCTGGGCAGGCTGGCGCTTTGCCTGCTTGTAAAAGTATATGCCCTGGGTAACGATGAAAAGGCCGATTCGGTTTGCCAGACATTGATCGTGCAATGCAGACAGGCAGGTGATAAAGAAACAGCAGCAAGAGCATTAGCCTACCGGAGCAAATTTACGCCTCCCCTGGCTTCCACGCTAAAGAGAAAGATCGATGATGCGCAGCAGGCGGCGGCACTCTATCACAGCGTGGGTAACGTTGAAGGCGAGGTAAATGCTTTGACAGACCTGGGCTATTTACAGATGATTATCGGACAAAAACAGACCGCGTATGAAAATCATCTGAAAGCATTCGAACTGGCTGAAGCGATTCATTATCCTTATACCCATTATAATACGCAGGCGCTTGTTACCGTCACGCTCTTTCAGGGAAAGTTTGGCGAACCGCTACGGTATACCTATCAGCTGATCAGAACTGCTGAGGAGACCCGTGACAGTCTCGCCTGGGGCTATTTTTATACTAACCTGGCGCAATTGTATGGATGGGAAGGCAGAACAAAAGAAAGCATTGAATGGTCGCGAAAGTCGGTCAACCGTTTCGTGGCCGAACGTAATACATCGGTATACCGTATGTTAGATAATGTGGTGCTCTACATGCAGGAGAATGGCCAGGCGAGAGAAGCGCTGGACCTTGCACTGGACATCTCGAACAAAGTGGGCTATCCCACCACTTTTTCGGACCAATTCTCCTACCACACGGTATTCTCCGACTGTTATATAGGACTCCACCAGCCAGATCAGGCAGAAGTGCATATCAACAAACTTGATAAACTGGAAACCAAAGCTGAAACTGTCAGAGGGCCGATGAGACGATCTGAAGTTGATGGGCAGTATGCCTACTTATTGATGGAACGGAAACAATACAGGAAAGCGAGGGAATTTCTTAATAAGCGATTCGTTTCCCCCGGGCTTATGGATAGCTACCTGGCACCTAATCTTCAGGCATACCGGCAACTGATCTTTATCGACTCGATACTCGGCGACAATACCGCTGCGGTAGCGCATTACAGGAGGTATACGCAGTTACGCGATTCCGGCTTTCAGATATCTAAATTAAGACAGGCAGAAGAGCTCCAGGTCATCTACCAGATGAAGGAGAAAGAGAACGAAATAAGCTCCCTGACACAGCAGACAAAGCTTGAGAAAGCCAATTCGGAGAAGGCAGCCCTTGTAAGGGACCTGACGATAGCCGGCATTTTTGCGGCCCTTATCATCGCCGCTTTACTATACCGGCAAAGCCGCCTAAGGAAGAAGAACAATGAGGTGATCGTAGCGAAGAATGAACAACTACAACAGTTACTTGCGGATAAGGAATGGCTGTTAAAGGAAATACACCATCGCGTTAAAAATAATCTTCAGATCATCATGAGCCTGTTGGATTCACAGTCAGAATACATTAACAATGATGCTGCGCTTGCGGCCATTGAAGACAACATGCGCCGGGTACATGCGATGGCGCTCATACACCAGAAACTTTATCAGTCGGAAGATATTGCCACCATTGCCATGCCGGGTTACATCAATGAACTGGTGAACTATGCGCGGGAGAGCTTCGACACGAACAACCGGATCGTTTTTGAGCAGAAGATTGAGCCGCTGAACCTGGATGTATCGCAGACCGTTCCGCTGGGGCTGATCATCAACGAAAGCATCGTCAATGCCATCAAGTATGCATTTCCTCATGGACGAAAAGGGGTTGTTCGTATACATTTTTACAGGGATGGAACACGTCATTTAGTACTGAAGATAGCAGACAATGGCACAGGCCTGCCGCCGGGGTTCGACACAAAGGCGCATACATCTCTGGGATTTGACCTGATGCAGGGGCTTACCAAACAATTGAATGGCAGCTTCCTTTTTGAAAGCAATAACGGCCTGCACATAACGATCAGATTTATGGAATTTAACAGTCACTATTCACCCAAAACCTTGATCAACCTTTAAGTTACTTTTTGAATGGAAAAGAATGTGCTCATTGTCGAAGACGAATTTATTGTAGCTAATAATCTCCGGCAGATTTTAGAGCGGTTTGGCTATGCCATAACCGGTATTGCAGCTTCTGCCGAAGAAGCGGAAGCATATCTCCAAAAACAAAAACCGGATATCGCCCTGCTTGATATCCGACTGCAGGGAGAACGCTCGGGTATCGATATAGCCCGGAAATTAAGGTCTGAAAACATAGCCTTTATCTATCTGTCGGCCAATTCCAATCAAAAGATACTGGAGGAAGCCAAGACAACAGAGCCTTATGGCTTTTTGGTGAAACCTTTCAGGAAAAAGGACTTACTGGTCATGCTGGATATTGCATGGTATCGTCATAAGCAGGGCCTCGAATCGATCATGCACCAGGAAAGCCTCTTACAGCAACAAATAGTGGAAGTGAGCCTTGAAAACCTGCAAAGCGAGCAAAAATTGCTGAAGATTGCCAGGATCCTGCAATCACATCTGCCATTCGATCTTATTGCGAGTGGCCTCAGACCACTTACTATGGACGCATTCGACGACAAAGCGTATTTGCGTGTCGGGTTCGACGAATACCAGTTCATAGGTGAAAAAGAATTATTAACCATTACCAACTTAAAGAAAACTGCACTGTCTGTAATTCTTGCCAACAGCCATACCGATATCAGCACGGTCATTTATAATCATGAAACACCTGGCGTAAAACCGAATGTTCCTTCACTTCAAAAAACACTGATCGAAACATTTGCGATAGAATCATACCTGGTATTTCCCGTTACACTTGGTAATGGACAGTCGTTTCACTACTTTTTCTACAGTCGGCGGCGGGATACTTATAATCATCGCCATATTTCCTTACTGAACCGGCTACGCCAGTGTCTGGTAACCGTAGCCGAAACACTGGTCCCTTCAGCAGGCCCACTGGGAAGAGCGATGGCAGCACCGTCGGGACTCCCCGCATTCAGCAATATTATCGGAAACCACCATCTCCTATTAGCGGCACTCGACCTCACTACACAGGTAGCACCGTACAACACATCAGTGCTGATCCTCGGAGAGAGTGGCACGGGTAAAGAAAAAGTGGCCCATTCCATTCACTTACTCTCGCCCCGTAAAAATGGACCATTCATCAAGGTAAATTGCGCGGCCATTCCGGCTACGCTTATGGAATCGGAACTATTTGGCCATGAGAAAGGCGCTTTTACCGGCGCGCTGGAGAAAAGAAAAGGCCGGTTTGAGCTGGCCGATGGTGGCACCATCTTTTTAGACGAAATCGGCGAACTTCCAACTGACATGCAGGTGAAGATATTGCGCGTTTTGCAGGAAAAGGAAATTGAATACGTCGGCGGCGGCTCTCCTGTCAACGTCAATGTTCGCATCATTGCTGCCACTAACCGGAACCTGGAGAAAGAAGTAGCTGCAGGCAATTTCCGGCTTGACCTGTATTATCGCCTCAATGTATTTCCCATTACATTGCCACCGCTGCGCGAACGAAAAAGCGATATAGAAGGTCTGGCCACTTATTTTGCAGAAAAGTTCTGCCGGGAATTCAATAAGCCGTTCATGGGCATTGCGACATCCGCGATGGAAGACATGATGGCTTATCATTGGCCCGGCAATATTCGTGAACTCGAAAATGTAATAGAGCAATCTGCCATTCTCAACGACGGAAAGTCTGCATTAACACTGAAGCGGAATCTAACGGGAACAGCAACCGCATCTACTCCGGAGGTGAGTATTAAAAATCTGGAAGACGTAAAGCGCATTCAAAGAGAAACAGAAAGGAACTATATAATTTCTGTTCTCAAAAAAACATTCGGCCGCATCCGGGGCGTGAATGGTGCTGCAGAATTGTTGAATATCAAACCCACCACGCTGGAATCAAAAATAGATAAGTTGAATATCAAAAGGGATGATTTCATGAGTTCAGGAGGTAATCAATAGACTTTTGCCTGAATAACACCATCTACGCGTTCCCAATCCGCGGCAGCTGTCGTCGCTTTTCGCCATCAGTTAAACGACTGTCTGAACTCCAGGGGTAAAAGCTTCGTTTTAGCTTTGAACAGCTTGCTGAAAGATTGTGGGTGCTCAAATCCCAGTTCATAAGCAATTTCACTAACAGATAAATCTGTTGTAGATAATTTTTCCTTTGCTTTTTCAATCAGCTTGTCGTGAATGTGTTGCTGTGTGCTTTGTCCTGTCAACCGTTTAAGCACGCGGCTCAGATAACTTACGGATACATTCAGATTTTCAGAAATAGATTGAACTGTAGGTAAACCTTTTTGAATCAAATCATCGCTGTTGAAATAATCAGTAAGTAAATTATCCAAACGGCTCAGGATCTGATGATTTCCTATTTTCCTGGTGTTAAATTGTCTGTGGTAAAATCTCTCGGCATAAGTAAGCAATAGCTCTATTTGTGCAATAATGACGTTTTGACTGTGATCATCAATATTTGAGTGGTATTCCTGCTGAATATCCCGGATGATACCGGTAATAATTACTTCTTCTTTTTCTGAAAGAAAAAGTGCTTCGTTCACAGCATAATTAAAAAAATCGTATTGCTTTATACTTTTTGCTAAAGATGTATTCCAAATAAAATCGGGATGGATGAGCAGCACCCATCCCGATTGTTTTAATTCTTTTTCTTCTTTGTCAAGTGCGATACTAAAAAGCTGATTAGGCGCCATAAATGACATGGTTCCCTCATCAAAATCGTATTGCTGTTGCCCGTACTTCAATCTGACAGTGCCTTTCTCATTGAGATTTCTCTTCAGGGCAATCATATAAAAATCCAAAAGCAAATTCACTGGTTCATCGCTGTGTAAATGTTTAGCGGTTTCAACATTTATCACACTAATCAACGGATGTTCAGGTTTAGGCAAGTCCCTGAATTTGTGAAATTCACTTATCGTTTTTATCCTGTGAACTTTCTTGTTTGCCATTTTAGTTTGCTTTTCTGACTTCCAATACAAGTTTACCACGAACGTGCCAAGTTTCACTCTCTTTATGCGCCTCGGCTACTTGTTCCAATGAATAGACTTTGCTTACAACAACCTTCACTTTACTTTCATCGATCAATTGGGCCATTTCTTTTAAGTATTCTGCAGAAACATAGCTACCACTAGCCCCAACGAGTTCACCTTTGGCCTTCTTTTTTGCAAGTGCTTCTTTAATTTCATCACTAAATGGAAAGTCGACGTTTACGCTCACATAGATACCGCCTTCTTTCAATACACTTATACATTTTAATCGTTCATTCTCATCACGAAGTGGTGAGGCGTCAAACACTACGTCAATGTTCTGCAACAATTCTTCAAACCTTTGGTTCCTGTAATCAATCACTTCATCAGCTCCAATTTGCTTCAAAAATTCTAGATTTCCTGCCGAAGCTGTCGCGATAACATACGCGCCTTTTGCTTTTGCAAACTGCACAGCCAAACTGCCAACGCCACCAGAAGCGCCGTGAATGAGAATCTGCTGACCTGCCTGCAACTGTCCCAGTTGGAAGTTACCCGCCCAGGCAACCAATCCTGCCAGGGGTACCCCCGCTGCCTCGTTAAATGAAATGCTTTTAGGCTTCAAGGCAAACTGATTTGCTTTTGCTGAAAAGTATTCAGCATAACTTCCATTGCCGGGAAAATTTGGAACGCCAAACACTTCATCCCCTTTTTTGAAGTCTGTTACGTCGCTACCAACTTCCTCTACAATACCTGCCGCGTCCCAACCCAATATCAAAGGCAATTTTAATATGGGTCTTAAAAAATCATTTCCGCCGTTACGAATTACCCAATCTACAGGATTTACGCCACTTGCGTAACATTTCACCAAAATTTCATCCGCTGCAGGAACAGGACGTTCCACTTCCTGTATTTTCAGGACTTCCGTTCCGCCAAATTCGTTAATTATTGCTGCTTTCATTTTTAATTGTTTTTGTTAGTACAAAGTTGCACTCGTATTAAAAAACAGAAGTAACCTAATTTGACTTTCTGGTAGCCGAAAATGAAGTACGGTATAAACCGGGTAGGCAGACTTGTCTCAACTACCTTCGAACTTACATATTTCCCAGACGCACTATCTTTAACAACATACTTATACTCCTCTGAATTGTTGGATTGTGCATTCACCGATAAAGAAAATGTAAAGAAGGAAAGAGATGCGATCAGCGGCTGCGTAATTTCATAGGTCTATCATATAGTTTTTACTGCATTAAATATATTATATTTATATAAATCTCATAATCTTCAGTAAGTCTGTTCCCAACCCATCATGACAAGATTTTTCTTCTACTCTGACCTTTTAAATATCGTCAATTAACAACGGCGGACTAGCTAATGGGAACTAATCCTCCTATTGTCTGTTAAAAAAACACGACTATAGCAGCTAAAAAAGAAATAACAACAAAAAGCAAAAATACCTTTGTAGTATTGGCAGTATGAAATAAGTTTACTTACTTTGTATTACAAAGTACTTCTATGTCATCAAATATTGAGAAATTCAGGAGGGAAATAAAGGCCTGGCTTATCTTTTTTATCATAGCGCTCCTGCTGAGTGGTATCACCGCCTTCCCCGTAGAGACTGAGTTGCAATGGGTTTGCTCCTGGTGGCCTGAGCAATATTCCGCCTTCTATAAATGGCTATTCACCTGTTACCAGGCAATAAGGCATACCAATGCTCAATATCCTTATCTGGCCTATGGATACGACTGGCTGGCATTTGCCCATATCGTAATTGCGATCGCTTTCATCGGCCCTCTTAAGGATCCTGTAAAAAATATATGGATCATCGAATTCGGCTGCATAGCCTGTATTCTGGTTATTCCTCTCGCCTTTATAGCGGGACCTGTCAGGCAGATTCCTGTTCTCTGGCGATTGATTGATTGTTCGTTCGGCATTATTGGTATAATTCCCTTGCTAATATGTCATAGAAAAATAAAACAATTGGAAAAAGCAGTAGCTTAAAAAAGCAATTGAGATGAAGACATTTGTGGAGGATACATCAATTGTAAAGAAAATATGGAGCACGACAGATATTACACTTTTTATATTTGCCGGCGCCAGTGCTGAATTCGCCCTGAATAAGCAGGTTGACTGGTTATACTTTACAGGTAGATTACCCGGCGATCCTATCGGACGCTTGTTCTCAACGGTGAAATACGCACAGTACATTATCTTCAAAGAAGAAAAAGAAGCGATTGCTTCGATCGGAAAAATAAATGCAGTACATCAGAATGTTGAGTCTGCACGTGGTTATAAAATATCCGATGAAGGCTACCAGAGCGTATTATACATGCTGATCTATTATTCGATCGTCTCTTTTGAACTATTTGAGAGAAGATTAACGACTGAAGAGAAAGATGACATTGTAAGCACCTTTGCCAGAATAGGTCATCATATGCAGATCCACGATCTTCCTTTTGATTATAAGGAGTGGAAAAAAAAGTATGAATACCAGTTGGCCCACAACCTTCAGAATAGTTCATTTACCGGGGACCTTTTCAAACAGTATAGAAAACATCTAGGCGCTTTCCGTTATTTTCTGTTGTTGGATATTCAAAGGATACTGGTATCCAGACAAGTGAACCATCTACTCGACCTGGGACGTCCACGACTTGTTCAGCTGCTGATTCCGGTTTACAGACTGATACGCAAATACAAATGGCATAAGGAGCTAATAGTAATGATGGTACCCACTAAGTTTAAAGAACAGGTGAAGGCTATGGACCAAAGATAAAGTCAGTACCACCAATCTGGGTACTTTTGCCACCGAAAAGAGAACGCAGGTGCCAACGACAGTCAATCCTGATAGCGCTCCGGGAGTGCCTTTCCTCTCTCATAATCCTAATTATCTGGGCGCGCAGCAGGATACATACATTGATCCAACCAATGTACAAATGGAACAGGTTTGGGGTTCAAGACTTCATGTCGTTGGATCCGGAAAGGGAATATGGATTTACTGAAAGAATTGGAAAGACGCCTCTAAACAGCTAACCTCACCCCCTTCACGCAATCGTTGCCGATAACGATTGCGTAAAAAAATCATCGGAAGCCTGATCAACCTATCAATTAATTGCTGAAATTCAGCCTACCCCCTCATTACTATCTTTCAACAATTAAAACCCACATTATGAAAAACAACTCCCTCATTATCTTGCTTTATCTGGCCCTTGCCAGTTGTCAGAAGAACAATTCAGTATCCCCTGTCCTTACTGACGAAAACCACTTCTCTTTAGCTGTTGTTACTGCAGCTGCCAGTAGTGTAACAGTGAATACAGAATCAGCCCTCAAGTCGGCCGTTAGTACTGCGAAGGCTGGCGATATCATCACCATCAGCGGTACTATCAAACTTACCAGTACTTTACAATTACTAAACAGCGGCACATCCAGCTCCAAGATCAATCTAACTGGCGGTGTGCTGGATTGTTCGGGCATATCATCCGGCTGGGGTGTAAAATGTAATGGAAGTTACTGGAACATTACAAACATGACTATTAAGAATGCTCCTGATTGCGGTCTTGTATTCCAGTATGGAGGTTATAATTATGTGTATAATGTTACGACTTCCGGCAATCATGATTCCGGTTTACAGATCTACAATCAGTCGCATCACAACAACATCAGTTATTGCAATTCCAATGACAATTATGATACACAGAACGGCGGTGAAAATGCGGATGGCTTTGCCTGCAAGCTATCAGCCGGACAAGGTAACAAATTTGATCACTGTAAGGCCAACCACAATTCAGATGATGGCTGGGACCTGTACGGACAACCTTATACAGTTACCATCACCAATTGTACAGCCACCAATAACGGCTATGGCGGCAATGGGGATGGCAATGGCTTCAAATTAGGTAGTTCCGGACAGAACGTGGCTCACACCGTTACAAACTGCACATCAAGTTATAATATGGCTTCTGGTTATGATGGAAACGGAAATACCGGTCATATTACTACTACCGGAAGTACTGGTACTGGTAATGGAAAAACGCTGTTTTACAGGATATATTAAAACGTAGGGTGAATGGGCAAACAACTGCCCATTCACCCTAAAATGTAAAGAGTTACAGCTGCTGCCTACCTTACTTCGCATTCGGCTGATAAGTAAACTTCTGTCCGCCAAGGGCTGCCTCAAGCATTAACCCACCTTTTTCCTGACTAAACACCAGCACACCATCCCGGTATTTAACATTGGCTGCTGCACCTTCCTTGGCAGCAATCGCTGAAGCCTGTCCGGAGAATTCAAGTTTGTTATCCTTAAAGTGATCCAAAGCTGCTTTATCTTCAAAAAATACGACTTCCCTGTACGCCTGACCACCAAACTGGAAACCGGCGGTTACCTGTACCATTTTCGCGAGGCCGATAAATTTTCCTTTTTCATATACAGCACCTCTACCTGCGGCTCCGCCAACACCGGCAGCACCTTTACCTACATTAGGAAAAATAACATACCCGTAACTGTGATCAAAAAGAGGATCCATAAGTTTGTCAGTCTTGACAAATTCAGCTTTCGCCTTTTTACTATCAGCAATGATCCTTTCTTTGTCCTGGCCTCTAACCATCATCGGGAGTAATGATCCTGCTAACAGGATGACAGCAAGGCCCATAAGATACTTTTTCATAGCAATACCTTTTGGTTAGAAAATGATGACCGGGCGCGGCAAATTCTCTTAAGTTACCGGCACGATCTGTACTTATACTGAATGGTAACAAGTAACATGCCATGGGAAGTTATCACGTCTGAAAGGACAAGCTATCTATATCTTATACATGGAATTAATTTACATTTTTTGCTGGTAACGTTAATCTATTAAGCTGGGGTATTGTATGTTCCTTTCGCTGGCATCCTGAGGAGTCTGCTTAAATAATTTCGCAATATGGATACATCAATATCGCATCATTTTGGGGTATGATAATGTTTCAACAATTCACAGTAACCCTTAAATAAGTGGCGGGGATTACGGTACTATTATCTGATCCGCTTTTATTCTCCCTGTTAAAAAGATCATTCAGCTCATTTTGTAATTCTTCTGATTTGCCATTCTTCTCTGCAGCTTCAAAAGCGTTCATCGTAGGCCCATAGAAATTTCTAAACACCGTAACAAACTCAGAAGGGGAATACGGTGCAATAAAAGTATAAGTATCCCTTTCAAAGGATATATTCTCTTTCTCGATACCAGCATTACCAAAACGCTCAATCACGTTACTCTCTACGCCCCAGGTCATCGGACTGATGAAACCTTCCGGTTGAGGTGGTGTATACGCTGAACTGATCTTCAATATCTGGGCTACCAGTGTTGGATCGCCGGGTATCCAATTGCCCATCACTATTTTCCCACCTGGTTTTGTTACACGAACCATTTCTTTCGCAACATCAAAAGGCTTAGGCGCAAACATGGCTCCGAAGATGCTAATCACCATGTCAAAGGTTTTGTCTTTTAACTCACTCAGATTGCCTGCATCCCCTTCCTGGAATGTGCAATTAGTAAGGCCCTCTTCTTTCGCCCGCCGGTTTCCGGCTTCTACAAGATTTCCTGCGATATCAACACCTGATACCTCAGCACCAAGCCTTGCCTCCGGCAATGCCGTAGTGCCATCGCCACAGCCCAGATCAAGTACTTTCATTCCTTTGGCAACCCCTATTTTCGACACCAGTTCCTCGCCGCTCTCACGCATGGTCTGAGCAATACGTGTAAAGTCTCCCTTTTCCCACAATGCTTTGTTTGGATTCATACTGTTTTATTTTAAATGATCAAAAATTGTAATTCCCCTTTTTGGGACAGGCAGTCGGACAGGCATCCGGAAACATCCGCTGGTAACAAAGTAACAAAAGCCAGCCGCGACTGGTTCAACACTCCTGTCAGATTTTCTCCTATTGTTTAATTTATCTTGTAACGTCTTTATGGATAATATATAATTACAGGGGGTGTGAACTGATAACTGGCATTGAACATGAACATTGGTCTAATTTCAATGGATATTAATAGCTTCATGTGGATGATTTGCAAATGCAGCTAATGCATAACAAACAGCATAATTCTGCTGCAGAAATAGTGATTTTGGGCTACTCAGAACACCTGTCAACAGCCACAATCTATGGTCAATACAGGTAGAAACTTTATTTCACATTAGCAAATGTTTAGCATCGATTCCTGTCCTAAAAACACTTATATTCGTTATGATAATTTTTTAACCCAGACACAAAAAAGAACCATTATCTATGAAGAAATTGTTCCCTATCGCATTAATGTTATGCGCATTCTTTTCCTTATCCAGTTTTGCTCCTGTACGCTCTGATGCCCCTGTGATCAAAAAGAGTGCACGTACGTACTCCTTTCCAATCACCGGCACTACTGATGGTACACCGGGAGCCGGCCAGCCAGCGGGTACCATTGCATACGAAGTAAATGGCAGTGGAACCATCCCGTCTTCTATCACATTCAGAACATTGTCCGGTACTTCGCTGGGAACTTATCCTTTTAGCCTGAGTTCTCCGAACAACTACCTCGCAGGAGGTCTGGCTATGAAAGCACAAACATCCATTTCAGGTGTGTATTTTCATATCAGCAACGCTTGCGGTGCCGGATATTGCTTAGAGTTCATTGGTGGAGTTTGATGATTTGATACCCATTCTGATCCTACAAGTTTTTCAAAATAAAAAGACCTTCCCGGTACGTCGGGAAGGTCTTTTTACCTTCTTCACATCTACCTGTTTCAATTCACTGCACGCAAAAACTATTCTAATGATCCAGCGGCACTAAATCATAGTAACAACACTCAGGTACGAACCCTCTTAAAGACTAAATTCATTGTATATCAACTTTTCATTCCACCTCCTGAGCAACATCAGTCGCTCAAATCCTCAGAATCAGTATTTACCCTGCTCTCCATCACCTTTTTCATACTGCATCTGCTCTAGGTTTGCATCAACAAGAAACCAATGTCATTATG
Organism: Chitinophaga filiformis; assembly: GCF_900102545.1. GTDB lineage: Bacteria > Bacteroidota > Bacteroidia > Chitinophagales > Chitinophagaceae > Chitinophaga > Chitinophaga filiformis. The sequence continues at coordinate 263,941 of NZ_FNBN01000007.1, forward strand.
AAAAAGTTACTATTATTCAATGTTCTATGCTGCCTCAGTTTATTAGGATTTGCCCAACAGAAGGGAGAATGGCGTGCACGCCTGAGAGCCACTGCTGTAATTCCAGACGCCAGTGCTAACATCAGTACAATAGGCGGCAGTGCTGATATCTCCAATACTGTGATCCCTGAACTGGACTTTACCTATTTCCTTTTTAACCGTGTATCTGCAAACCTCATCCTCGGAACTACCAGGCATAAGGTAAGGGCTACGGGCACCACTCTTGGCGATGTAGATCTGGGAAAAGTATGGCTGCTTCCTCCTACCCTGACTTTCCTGTATCATCAGCCTGTTGCGAAAGGAATACTGCCTTATATTGGCGCAGGCGTTAACTACACCATATTCTATGGTATCAAAGAAGGTCCCGCTATTGCGGATATCTCCTATAAGAACAAATTCGGCTTTGCTACCCAACTAGGGCTTGATATAGATATCAGTAAAAAATGGTTCATCAACATAGACGCAAAGAAGATCTGGCTGAAAACAGAGAATACGGCCACCACAGTTCCTGAAGTAGCAGGAGGCGCAACCGTATATGCCGATACAAAGATCAATCCCTGGCTATTAAGTGTAGGTGTGGGATTGAAGTTTTGAGAGCGGTACATAAAAGACCGGCATATATAAAGAGAGCTGCCCTTAAGAGCAGCTCCTTTTTTATGTTTGTTCTTAAAAGTTTCATACCTGCATCGATGCAACTTCTTAATACTTCGCATCGGCTTTTAAATGGATATTCTTCTTTTCAGTTTGCTTCTGGATGCTCTTATATATCCTGTTTGTAAAAGAGCTATCTACTTCTGCTGATTTACGGCTCTTAAGATCCTTTTCTATGAACTCCTGCCGCTGTTTAGTAAATCTGATCAACTCCCTGTTTAAACTATCCCTCTCCATAATCTTTTGTTCAACGAATACCTTCCTCTGAGCAGCAGTCATATTTTTCATTACATCAGGCAATTCTTCTTCCTTGATAGTCTCAAGGTTCACTGACTTATCCCTATAGCTCTCCAGCAATTCCTGCTGACCATAATAGGCGGCCTTACCCGCTTTCGTCGAATTATACTCTGCCCGTTGCGCCTTCACATTTGCCTTGGCAGCACCAGTGATCATCTTACTATTGGCAACTTTTTTAAAGGAAGCAGACTTTTCACTTGCATCGCCGTAATAGATCCTTGTATCATCCAGCTTGTCTGATAAATCAGCTATTGCTGCATCATAAGGCGTATTTACGGCTATATCATTGGCGTCCATCCCAACCTGAGCATAACTGCCCTGGTTACATAATGCAATCTCCCTCCATATACGCGCCGCTTTGCTGTCATTCCCCATCAGAATCGTATTTAATACAATATCTTTCTGCTTAGCCAATCCACAGCTCACCGGATATTTTATATCGTCCTGGTAATCCATATGCGGAGGGCGGTCCCCTACCAGGAATACGGTTTTATATGTATTGTAAGAAGTATCCCAGCTGAATTTTGTCACGGCCTCATATAAGGCCTGGTTAACACTTTCCGGCTCATCTCCCCCACCTTCTGCGGCTATCTGCATCAGTTTTCCGTATACATCGTCGATATCGCTCGATAAAGCAACTTTCCTGGTTACAAACACATCTCCTTTGTCCCGGTAAAACAGTAATCCTATTTCAATTACCGGGGCCGGATCTGCCTGCGCAAGGCTTCCTGCAATGGACCATATCTTTTCTTTTGCTGCGCCTATAAGACCGCTCATACTACCGGTAGCGTCTAAAGCAAATACAATCTGGATTCTCGACTGAGCAGGATTCGGTTTTTCCGGAGTTTTGTTCAAAACAGTATCCGGCCGTATTGTCAAAGGTCGCGGTTCTTCGATGCTGTCCTTTGTTGTAAGAGGATATAAATAACTGATAAACAATGAGGCTCCAACAATAGTCAGAATAGGAAAGAGAATTTTTTGGCTCATGGGTGATTGATTTAGGTGATACCCTACAGGATTCTTCCAAAATCAGATTTCCATAAGTACATTTGTTAAGAATATCATAAAAGACGTTATGCCAACTTTCGCCCCACGGTCAGAACCAATCAAAAAACGGGAACAGGTAACTCAAAGAGAGAAAGAATTGGTTCTTGCCTTAAAGAATCAACTACCGGTTAACAAACTGGAAAAACTTGCTGAGAAATACCGGCAGGCTCAATTAAGCTTTTTAAAAGCTCAACTGCATGTTATCCGGGAACAGGAATTACAGAAAAGAAAAACGACCATGAAACAGGCCAACATTGAACAGGAGATTTTGACTTGTTCGAACAAATCAGTAGCTGAATTAATTAATGAGGCCCAAAAACTGCATTAAATTATATCTATCTAGAGTTCAATCCCTTCCTTCCGGAACAGCCACTCCAGGTTCATAATCCTGATATTCCTGAAATCAATCGGCTGCCCCTCGCTCTGCAATGCAATAAATCCTGAATTCAGCAACTTCCCGTCCTGCTTCTGTTTAGGATCATACCTGTTTACTACCGGACCGCCAATCTGCGGTTTGGAATATCGTAATACCGTATCACCATTGATGATATGCGTGATCAGCGAATCGCCCAGCACGATCAGTTCCGCTTGTATCCATTCGTCTTTATCATAGGTTTTAGAACTGGAGTTAATACAATGCCGGGTATCCAGTTTTCCTTCGTAAACGATATGTGTACCGGGAGAACACATATTCCCGGTTGGTCTTGGTTGCCCATCTCCCAGGCCTGCCAGTAACTGCATTTCAATAGAAATAGGCCAATCCTGCTCTTTCGGCATCGTACGAGGGTCTTGTGAATGATACATCACCCCGCTGTTAAGTATGGTGTAAGAAGGGGCGGTTTTAACCCATTCTCCTGTAAAGCGGTACTCGAATTTGAGATGATAATAAGAGAAAGGTGCTTTATAGTACAGATGCCCAAATTGCTCATTAAAATTGCCGTATTGGTCATAACGCACCTGGATAGTACTATCCTGCACCCGGAAGGTATTGCCGAAATTATCCCCGGTTTCATGATGGTGGATCTTCACGATCCAGTCATTAATATCCTTACCATTAAATAGCGGCGTCCATTGCTCCTGCGCCCGGGCAGCATATTGAAAGATAACAGCAGGCAGCAGAAAGGTTAGTATTCGTAGTTTGTTTATCATAACGGTTAATAAGTGGTAAGCTTAAATATAGTCAGAAATTATTTCTTTTTCATTTCCGTTTACTGGTGAACCCCGCCTCCTATTTCTTGTTATAGATTAATATTCCGGCTGGGATTACTGTCAACTTTGTCATTCATTAATTAAAACGTACACATTTTCTTAACCGGTCCCCAAACCGCAAAACACATCATCATGAAAGCAGTAGTAATAGGAGGCACCGGCCTCATTGGTAGAAAACTTGTTGAAATATTAAGCGAACGCGGCCACCAGGTAAATGCGGCCTCTCCGTCTTCAGGAGTTAACGCTGTTACAGGTGAAGGCTTAGACGAAGCATTTGACGGAACAGATGTTGTAATAGATGTTTCAAACTCTCCCTCTTTTGAAGATAATGCTGTTCTTAACTTCTTTCAGACCTCGCAGAAAAATATTGCCGCAGCGGAAATTGCGGCAGGTGTAAAACATCACGTGGCCCTTTCTATCATTGGTACTGACCGCCTGCCGGATAACGGTTATTTCCGGGCAAAAGTAGCCCAGGAAAAACTGATCCGGGATTCCGGGATACCTTATACTATTGTACACGCTACCCAGTTCATGGAGTTTGCAGGTGGAATTGCCGACTTCTCCACAAAAGAAGGTAATGTTTACCTGTCTACCGGCGCCATCCAGCCAATTGCTGCAGCGGAAGTATCCGAGGCACTAGCGGATGCGGCGGAAGCTGCGCCTGTGAATGCCGACACCGAAGTTGCAGGACCTGAGCGTTTTAGTATGGCCGAATTTGTAGGTCAATACCTTGCAGCCATGGGAGATAAGCGGAAAGTGATTCCTGATCCGCAAGCGCCTTATTTCGGAAGTGTAATAGATGCCAGATCCCTGGTTCCGCTGGGAGAAGTCCGCCTGGGGAAAATTACCCTGAAACAATGGCTGGACAAACAGGCCCACCAGGTGGCAGGCTGATAAAGGCGCTGACTTTGTAGCTGCTGATTTGTTTACTGTACAATACACATCAAATGCCCCGCTCATTAGAAGACCCCATCATGCAGGACGTGTTGAATGCACAACAGTCTACCATACTCACTTCATCAGGAAGCGCTATTCCTTATCCGTTCCCATCGCCTGCAGACTGGCGAGACCACTGGATCTATTTTTTACTGGTAGACCGGTTCAACAATCCTGTCCGCCCGCCATCTCCCAACGTGTATCCCTGCTCTGAATACCAGGGCGGCAAGTTTTCTGGCATCAAACAACAGCTGCCCTACCTTAGAAAGCTGGGAGTGGGCGCCATATGGCTTTCGCCGGTGCTGATGAATCCCCAGTGGTTCCATAACTATTGGGGAGGCTATGGAACGCTTGATTTCCTGCGTATAGAGCCTCGTTTTTGTGATGATCCTGATGCTGCATTAAAGGATCCTGCCGCCGCCGATGCTGAATTCCGCAGCCTGGTAGATGAGATCCATGCCCATGGCATGTATGTGATCCTGGATATTGTACTCAACCATACCGGTGATGTATTTAACTATGAAGGCATGCGTGATGAAGCCCCATGGAACGACGCCAGAGAATATACCATCTACTGGCGTGACGGACAAGGCCAGGCAAAGGGTGAATGGACAGATATTGATAATATTCCAAACCCTCCCGGCAATGGTGTTATCTGGCCGGAACAATTGCAACAGAACGACTTCTTCCGGCGGCGAGGGAACGATGGTTTCCGCGGCGATTTTTCCCGTATGAAAGAACTGGTCACCGAGTACCTCATTCCGGGTACGAGCATCTACCCTGTGCGTAATCACCTGATTAAAGCCTATCAATACCTGATGGCCAGGTTTGACCTCGACGGTTACCGCATCGATACCCTGCAATACGTAGAAGCCGATTTTGCCCGCGTGTTTGGCAATGCCATGCGCGAGTTTGCTTTGTCTATCGGCAAAAAGAATTTCTTCACCTTTGGTGAAGTGTGGCAGGACGATGACGAGGCAAGGATTGCCGAATTCATTGGCCGCAATACCGAAAAAGATGAAGAATTTATTGGTGTGGACGCGGCGATAGACTTCCCTATGCGCAAACGCCTGGTAGATGTTTGCAAAGGTTTTTCAGCTCCCAAAGAACTTGCTGACCACTTTGATTACCGGCTCAGGATACTCCGGCAGATAGTAAGCTCGCACGGTGATGCAGGTAAAAACTATGTCACCTTCCTCGACAACCACGATCTCGACCGCCGCTTTCACAATAAGCAATTCCCCGGACAGACAAAACTGGCGCTAACCTGTCTATTGTGTATGCAGGGCGTTCCCTGTATATACTATGGTACCGAGCAGGGACTTGACGGTGCCGGCAACATGCGCGAGTACGCCAGAGAAGCCTTATGGGGACAAACAAATGCCTTTAACGACAAGGAAGACCTATACAAGTTCATCGCTGAATTAAGCGCCTTACGTGCTGCCGTACCGGCATTACGATATGGCCGACAATATTTCCGTCCCATCAGTGGTGATGGTGTCAATTTTGGTCATTCTCCCTATAAAGGCGGTGCTATTGCTTTTTCCCGCATATTAAACGACAAAGAGGTGTTGATCCTGGCAAATACCGATACCGAAGGAGATGTACTGATAGATGTAGTGGTAGATAGAAATCTTCATCCGGAAGGTAGCGAATGGGAAGTGCTGTTTCCTTTGGCAAGGCGGGGAACACTGCCCGCATATAGCAGGTCACAGGGTGTTTTCAGAACGATACAGGTGCATCTGTTACCAATGGAGTTTTTAATTCTCAGCTGACGCTTATCTAAAGTTACTTCCATATTCTTTCAGCACGTGCAGACTACTGAGAGATGGGAAAGTATTAAAAAAAAGTCACTACTTTTGATCGCGAATGATTATATTAAACTATCCCTGACTATTGATGCAGACAACAGCTCCATTAACAGAAGAAAACCGCCGCATAATACAGCAGATGAAAAGGCAGGATAAACTCAATGCACTATACTTTTACCTGATCGGCATCCTGTTGATTATCCTCCCCTGCATCTGGCTTATTGATTATTTCATCACTGAATCTATCATCGACATTGCACCTGTACTGATGTTCCTGGCATTGGTTGCAATGGGTATCTTTATTGGCTACAGAGCTAAGTTAAAGACGCGTAAAATTGACAACCTTTATACTGACCTCCTGAATAAGGAAAAGCTTATCCTTTCTGGTTTCCTGCGGCGCGTTGATATAGTGTACAAACAATACGTGAGCTACACATTGGAGGGTTATACTGCTCAGGTTTATGTACCGTTGGCAACATATCGCAGTAAATTATATAACTACAGAAGAGAACTGGCAACAATTAAAACAGCGACCAACACGAAAGTATCATTACATATGGTAACAATTAAACCAGGTGTAATTGTGTTGCTGGAAGCATCGTATGAATCTGCAATCCATGAAGCTACCGTACTTGCTTTTAACAGCACAGAGAAGAAACAAGTGCTATGGAAGCTCTTCCTGAAGCTGCTCAAAATGTTTGGCCTCCTGCTTGTTATTTCTACGCCTGTTGGCTTTTTAATAGATGTGGAAGCAGCAATATTTCTCCTCGAACTCTTAACCGTCATATTACTGTTAAGTGCTTTTTTCACGCAACAGAAAAGACTGCGGGAAATTTCAACACATCATTCCCGGATAAGGACAAGCACTACTGTCTGCGAAGTATTGGAAGCATGGAGGCAAAACAGGAAAGTGCCTTATCTTGCCAGATGGTATAGATTAGGCAATGGCATGATAGTACAATGCAATAACCTCAGATTAAATTGCGGGGACATGCTTGTCACTGAGCATATTGAAAAGGAAAATGGAAAACGGGGAGCGTTACTGACTATAAAGAAAGAACCGGCCTTCCCCCCTTACTAAAAAATAACACACCCCATCAAGAGAAATACGTTTAGGGGAGCTCTAAATTGAGATATCGTACGTAATTAAATATGGACAGGTGCCGGAACTCCCGTACCTTTGATACAACTTTTCTTCCTCAAACACCACCCCAAATTGACCATCCAATCTTATCTAAACCCCATATTAGCATAACAACGCTTTGCAGCAATTATCGGATCAACCTATAAATTCTTGTTATGAAAAAGATTTATTACCTACTTCTGCCCCTTCTGTTCTGTAGTATTAGTCCCCTTGAGGCACAAAAACGGTTTATAAGATTATATGACGAACAGGGTCAAATGATTGCCAAGGGAGATTTTACGGCCACCACAGACACCTCTATCATCATTCAGAGCCACAAGACACAGCTTGAGATTCCCGTGAGACAAATTGGCACCATCAAAACAAAAAGAACATTTGGTCATGCAATCGCGATAGGGGCAACCATAGGAGTGGTCTCAGGTGCACTTCTGGGATTAGCAACAGGCCAGGCAAACGAAGACGTATATGGCGGTTTCGGATATGAGACTTCACCCGGCAATGACGTTGCTGCAGGTGCGCTCGTCGGTGTCGTAGTCGGTGCTGCCGTAGGCACTATTATTTCAGTAACTCAAAATAGGAGTACGATCACCATAAATGGAAATACTGCTGACTGGCAAATGAAAAGGAAAATCCTTGATCAATGGCATTAATAGCTTTATAAGCTTCGGCTATTTTTTTAAGTCATAGATATTATTGCTCCTGTCCACGTCCGGATAAACCTGCTCCGGATCAATAACCACCCTGGAAACAACCTCTCTCCTGGATGCCGCAAAGGTATACACCGTATTATATTGCCATATCTCGACGGGAAAGGATCTTCGTTCATGTATGCCGCTGACATATGTTATATCAACGACAAGTGGCATTGCTCCTCTCTCAGTATTTTCGACCGTCACAAAGGCGCTTTCCTTCTCAGCATTTTCCACTTTAGTAATCTTCTGGTCCAGCTTAAAATTCTCTATAAACATGGATTTCCAGAACCAGGTAAGATCTTCGCCAACAGAAGCATTCATACTTCTGAAAAAATCCCATGGAGTAGGATGTTTGTACGCCCAGTCATTGATATATTTCCTAAAGGCAGCATCAAAACGTTTAGCTCCTACTATTTCATTGCGCAGCAAGGCCAGCAGATAAGCTACTTTCTGGTACTGGATGCTGTATACCTGGTTACCGGGTATGATGTCAGGGCGACTTAAAATAGGTAATAGCGTGTCCGCAAAGAGGGTGGTGACAGGCATATCAATCTCGGCATAACCTTTAAATTCCCCTTTATTAAATTCCTTCGTTGCTATATTATCTATAAAGAGGTTAAAACCCTCATCCATCCAGGCATACTTCCGCTCATTACTACCTACTACCATAGGAAACCAGGTATGTCCCAATTCATGATTCACCACCGCCCAATAAATATTACCGGTATCTCTGGCAGAACAAAATACTATACCTGGATATTCCATGCCATCGAGATTGGATGCAACATTCACAGCCTTGTTAAACGGATAGGTAAACCACTTTTCGGAAAAATGCTGTAGTGTAAATCTGATGTACTCGCCTGATCTTCCCCAGCTGTTAGATTTATCAGATTCAACCGGATATAACGAACTCCCCATCACCTTTTTTCCATCACTCAAACGGAATGATGACGCTTCCCAGATAAATGATTTAGACGCGGTCCATGCAAAATCCCTTGTACGATCCATCTTAAACTTCCAGGTGCATGTTGGTTTTGCTGGCCTGGAAGATGCCTCCAATACCTCTTTTGCTGTTCTGATAAATACCCGGTCAGTCCCCTCTCTGGCAGATTGCCACCGCTTAAGCTGAACAGGCGTCAGCACTTCTTCTGGATTCATCAAATCGCCGGACGCTTCTACGAGGTAAGATGAAGGCACTGTAATATTTACCTGAAAATTACCGAAGTCAAGATAAAACTCTCCATTGCCAAGATATGGCAAGGTGTTCCAACCCTCTACATCATCCAATACACACATCCTTGGATACCATTGTGCCACCGCATAGATATTACCGTTCCCGGACGGCATGATATCCGTTCTGTTCACCTGGAAATCCGCATTCTTATAGTTGACAGGAAACAGGTAACTGTATTGTATACGAAAGGTCACTTGCTGTCCTTTTTGTAATGGCCCGGGCAGAGATAATTTCATTCGGGTATCATAAATATCATAGGCAATACTGGTTTCCGCATTGTCTGTAAGCTTTACATCCGCAATCTCAAATCCGCCATCCTCCACTTTTTCAGCAGCATTTTTATATTGAAATAATCCCGACACAATTCCCCTGGAATAATGCTTATAGACATTCTGATCCAGTTGCAGCCATAATGAGGAAAGCGCGCCCGGGCTATTATTTGTATAAGTAATTGTTACTACGCCTTCAATAACATTTCGCTGATCATCAAGTGTTGCATCTATTACATAATCGGATTGGTTTTGCCAATAGGCGGGGCCGGGCTCGCCGGTGGCAGTGCGGTACTCATTACCGGGTGGCAACAATGGAAGTGCCGGAAATAGTGCTGAAGGATTGTACCTTGATTGACTAAATGATATATGACCGGTAAAAACGATGATAATAATGGCCGCAATTTTTACAAAACTCTTATCCATGTTGTAATTAGGTTACGATGATTATCGGAAAACAGCCATTCCCTTTTTATCTGCATAAAAAACAGTTCATCATTTCATTGTTCACCTGCCTGCGTATTTCTATGACGGCCTTTGATCACGCAACCGATTCCGGATGCCCAATATAGGTAAACTACAATAATTTTACTCTATCTGTTATTTAAACAGGTATCATAGCATTGTCAAATTAGCAAATAAAAATTCGGCCATTAAATGAATATCCTTTAACTTTATTGCTCATTATCAACATATTACCCCTCCCTCCTTTCTACCTATTTTTTAATTTTTAAAACCAAAGTCGATGAAGCAATTAAGATTCTCATGTGTCCTCGTTTATGCAACTGTGATTATTTTCCTGACCTCCTGCGGCGGTGGAGGTAAAAAAAGCGATGCAGACACCACTGCTATGGACACTTCTTCCACAGCCGAAGTTACCCCTGTAACTAGCACTGTAGTGACAACACCGCAAAGTATGTTGGTAGCAACACACAAGGTTGCCAACTTTGCAAAATGGATGACCTCATACGAAGAGCATGATTCTATACGCCTGGCGAATCAGATACACAGTTATGTAATTGGCCGTGGCGTGCAGGATTCAAACACGGTAATGGTGGCCGTCAAAGTGGATGATATGGATAAAGCAAAGGCATTTAGCAAAGACGCCAGCCTGAAAGAAGCCATGAAAAAAGGTGGCGTAATGGGCACTCCGACTTTCAATTTTGTTACCATGGTATTTCAGGACACCGCCCAGGTTAGCACAGACATCCGGGCCAGTGTAATGTTTACCGTGAAAGACTGGGATACCTGGCAGAAAGCATTCGAAGAAGGTAAACAAAGCAGAATGGAAAATGGCTTAGCAACAAGGGCTTATGGTCATGATGTAGATGATAACCACAAAGTATTCGTGGTAGTAGCCCTGACGGATACAGCCAAAGCGCAAGCCTATTGGAAATCAGATATGCTTAAAACGAAAATGAAAGATGCAGGAGTTGAAGGTGAACCTAAACGGTTTGTATTCCGGGTAGTAAAGCGTTATTAAAAACAGCCGTCGAGCTTCGCTCATAATGTCAGCCCCCCCTGAGCAAACTGTATACCTGGGTGATTTGCACACACATAAGGCAGGTTGGCACCATAAATTATAAAGACTAAAGCCTCTTATTTACAAGCGGCTTTAGTCTTTGATCTGATTTCCTTTGATACCTTCTATGCCTGGTGGCCAACAAGAACACTTATCATTCTCTCACGGATAATGGCCAAGTTACTTTCTTCCATGACATTCCCTGTAAAATAATCCTATGCCCGAAGGAAGATGTGTTGATAATGGCGTAAGAGAAAGAGAAAAGAGAGAACAAAAACAACAAAAAAGACGAAGATGAATATTGGCAGAATTTCTTCCAATCATTCGCCCCAACAGCTAGGGTACTTCGGAACTTATTGGAAGGCTCGCTAACACAAATAAATGTTTTAACATATATTTGTACCTTATATTCTTACTAATCCCTTATACCTTTATGAAAGAAACATTACAATTGTTTCTGTTACTATTGCTGTCTCAGATAGTTTCAGCCCAGCAAAGAAACCCTGATGCAGATTACGTACAATCAGGGACACAATCGTGTGCTGCCCCTTTCAGTGTCTCATTCAAAGATAACAGCAGGTCTCCCATCAATGCCGCCCTGGTGGCATGGAAATGGGAATTCGGTGATGGAACAATTGACAGCTCGGGACCTAATGTAACACACACGTATACACAAAAAGGCATCTTCACCGTAAAACTTACTGTGAGAGATCAGTTTGGCAACTCAGCCACTATAAATGGCAACCAGTATAACGGTCCTGTCAGGATAGGTGCCGCCCTTCAGCTACTACCCGCCTATGCTTTCTGCAGTAATACCCTTTTTCCTTTCACACTAAAAAATGAACTGGCCCCGGCCAATTTCGACAGCCTCGGTACTTACCGCTGGTTCAGGAATGAGACGCAGGTCGGTACAGCAAAAGATCTTCAGATCAATTCGGAGGGTACTTATACAGTAGCCTATACGGCATGCGGTACTACACTGTATGATACTACCCTTGTAGGACCACTCATTGGCCCGGACGTGGCAGCCAATTATGGTAGCGCCATGACCTGGACCAGCAATGGTTTCGCAATAAGCGCCTGGGTCGATGCCCCTTCCCATCTTAGCACCTTTAACAAATTGATGTGGTATTGGGGCGATGGAACAACTTCTACAAGCACCCGCTCAAACAGGATAACACACTATTATACTAACCCCGGGCAGTATAGGATTTCCGTTAAACCGTACTATGAATATGGTAATAATACCCTGTTTTGTAGCGAGGCTGCACTGGAAATGCCGGCAATTATCCGTGAGAACAGGGTTAAACATAATAGCTGGAACGGCAGGGACACCATTCTGTCCATTACCGCAACACCACTCACACTATCTGCGGGCAATACCGGCGCAAGCTTTAACTGGAGAAGTGAAGATCCTTCTTTCAGCTACTATGGTCAGACCCTTGCAATCACAAAAGCGGGGAAATACTGGGTTGATATCAAAGAAAACGCCGAATACGCTGATGCTGTCACAGACTCCATTCGCGTTACAACTGTCACCAGGCCAACCGCAGATTTCTTATATACGATAACTCCCTGCCATGAACAATCCGTAAGTTTCAACGGTGCGATGGCATTTCCAGAGGATAGTCAGGATAGAGTGATCGCATGGCTATGGCGTATTGATGATGAAAGTGTTAATACTGCGGCTACCTTCATCTATAATTTCGGCGCCTATGGCATGCATACGGTTGAATTGGTGGCATTTACACAATCCGGTGTTACATATACTGTCGCCAAACAGATTAATGTGCCCCGGGAAACCAGAGACTGGGCCATCGTTCTCAAAGATGACACACTGTCGATACCCGGTGTGCACATACTGACTGCCACTACCACCCCTGCGGGCATCCCCGTATATTTCGAGGGATACAACCAGCCTACAGCGTCCTTACATGTCACTGCCTACGGTAGTTATTCTGCTTTTATTAAGGACAGTTGCGGTTTGGAGCGCGCCAGAGACACGATAGAAATACTGGCTCCCGGCTCCAGTCAGTGGAATTTTGGTATCAAAACAGTATACAAAGACAACTGTATGACCGGGGCATGGCTAAAGGCAGTTACCGATGCCCCGGCAGGCACATATACCGTTACATGGAACACAGGTATTGTATCCGATTCTATTCATGTAACAACAGGTGGCAACTACTCCGCGGTTTTCAAAGATAATACCGGCAAAACACGTACGGCCAACCGCGATGTTACCATTGAACAACCTATTGTGCCCACCATTACACTCCAGAATATTAGCGGCAGAGATTATCTCATACCAACTCCGGTTATGCCCAATCAACAATATTACTGGTATAGAAATGATTCCCTGGTAGGATATGGTTCCGGCAATCAGAATAGCTATGGGGCGCTTATCAGGGGGATTTACTTTTTGGGAATAGAAGGCGCCACCGGATGCTATAACACCTCAATGCCTTTTGAGTACCACATGCCTAAAGACAGCATTATTGCCTCTTTCAGCTTTTCACGCGAGCATTGTGACTCGCTGAAAGTTACTTTCAAAGCAGGCATCTATACTGCTTCATCGAGCACAGATACCGTAAGATCAATCATCTGGAACTATGGTGACGGTACGTCCGAAACGCTTACGTCCGACCGTATGCCCCAGCACCTATATGCAACAGCCGGCATATATACTGTTAAAATGACCGCACGGACTGTATCGGGTCGTCAGATCACTGTATCAGGAGCAGTAACAATCGATCCGATTCCCAATTATTCAGTGAAGATCACCGACGATGTAACATCCCTGCCGGGTGTACACATCCTGAAGGCAACTGTCACACCTGCCGGCCAACAGGTGCTATGGAGCACCGGCGTTCGTAGGGATACGATACATGTGCTGAAAGCAGGTTACTATAAAGCAACAGTAAAAGACACCTGCAGTAGTATTCTATATACCGACAGTCTCGAAGTAAAAGCGTCTTCAATAACTACCTGGTCATTAGATGCACTAATTAGTAAGATCTTCGCTTGTCAGGACAGTGCGATGCTTATAGCCAACGCTAAAGGTCCTTTAAATGGTTATAGCCTGACATGGAACAACGGTGAAAACAAAGATACAACCTATGTCAGGAGCTCCGGTACATATATCGTACGCCTGATAGACAAACAAGGTAATATACGCGCGAGAGATACCGTTCAGGTCACCCTCATCAGGCCGCTCGAAGCCAGCATTACACTTCGTAGCGCTCCTTCCGGTGATACGCTCGCAGCACTCCCGGACTCCAGCGGATTTTCCTATAAATGGTACAGGAACGACACCCTACTCCCCACTGTCACTACGCCGCTCAACATAAGACCGATACGAGGGAGCTATGTAGTAGAGGTACAAAACCAGAACGGTTGTAAAAGCAGATCGATTCCATTTTTCTATGAGGGCAAGGCAGCTAATCTCAGTTTTACTTATACTACTGATCCTTGCCTCAATTACATACTACAGTTCAATGGACCCGGCTTCCCTGAAGACTCTATGGTAGCGTATTCATGGAATTTCGGAGATAATGCCACCTCCGTTCTGCAAAACCCGCTACATGAATTTAAACCGGGTAAAACATACACTGTCTCTCTCTCAACAAGAACAAAATCAGGTCTGAAAGGCTTTACCAGCCGGGAAATAACGGTGGAGCTGATCGACTATACTCCTACTATCACCGTAAGAAAGACACCATGCGGAGACGGCGCCTGGCTAATAGCCAATACTACTTTAAAGGTTCCTGTTCTTGACTGGAGTAACTATGGATGGGATGACTCTACACTCGTCACATCATCAGGCAGATATACACTGACAGTTAGAGACACCTGTCACAATGTACGGGGAACTGCGTTTGTAGATGTAGACCTCAAGCCATATTTTATACCTAGTTGGGACTTCTTGAGAAAGGGCGAGCATGATACAATAGTCATTCTATCAAACAGAGATGATTATGTATTCTCTATTGACAATCCGTCACCGGATATCACATTCACCTGGTGGAGAGACGGCGAGATCGTCAGGGTTAGTCATGAGCCATATTTCGTGGACCCATTGGACGGAGACTACAAAGGACTTGTTGAGATTAAAGGCGGTTGCGGCAACTATGTAGATGCTATTCTCAATGTTGGTTATTTACCACCATTGCCTGACCCTGTCTCATTTACCTATGATACGCTGGGATCTGCGTGCCTTACTCAGGTCTCTTTCCATGGTCCGGCATCTGTTCCCGGCGATTCTATTCTTCGTTATACCTGGGACTTTGGCGATCTCAATGCCGGCAGCACACAAGAGCCTGTGCATTCGTACAGGCCCGGCACTTACAATGTCTTCATGCGTGTGGTAACTGCGTCTGGTAAACAAGGTCTGGCCAGACGACAACTGGTTATAAAATCCACAGGAGAAGAATGGACGGCGAAGATCAACAGCAATCCAGCCCTTTGCGGGGATAAAGCCACACTATCTGTTGATGCCCCAGCCGAAGCAGCTTATATCGAGTGGAACACCGGCGCTACTACGAGAGACATACAGGTTACCAGTTCCGGCAACTATACTGTCACTGTATTTGACAGTTGCCACAATATCCGTGCGGCAGACACTATACACCTCGAACTCAGTGCTGGTTTTCAGCCGGAGCTGGCTTACGGATTAATAGAAGATACATTAGCCATCTATCAGGCAGTTGGCAACAGTGCTATCTTTCCGCTGAGCGATGCATTACCGGGCTATACCTTCACCTGGTATTTTAACGATAAGGAGCTGCCCACTCATGCCTCTTATATTACGCCTATCACACCGGGCAATTACCAGGTAAAGGTGGTACAACCTAACGGCTGCCCGGGTCTTACCAGCATCTACAGTGTTCCAGAAACGGAAGCATGGCCTGATACGGTGACGTTTGGCAACCAGACGCCGGTTTTCGACATCCAGGATGATCTGTCAGTAGCGGGTAGATTCCACTGGCCCAGAAATCCAGATAACGTCTATACGCTGCAACTTACCTTAAGTAATCCCGAAGGACGAATGAATGGACTGGAGCCAGGGCAAGTGATCACACTGACCACATTACAAAGCGACATGCAGTCAGTAACATTGACAGCCCCCCTCCCCGATTCACTGGCATGTTCCTCTAATTATGCCATACGCATCGTCTCCAGCTCACCGGCGGATACAACCATATGGTCAGTACCTGTTACAATCATTAACCAGCCGGAAAAGCCGATTATCACGCAACGTGGCGACAGCCTGTTTACAAATAGCAACTATCAGTTACAGTGGTATAAAAATGATATCGCTATCCCGGGTGCTATGGCCTCTTATTACCGCGCAAGAGCTAATGCCAGTTACACGGTAGAAGCGTACAACGGAGGCGACTGCAGAAGCAGATCGTCATCGGTCGCGGTTGTTATTACCGCGGTCGGCGAGGTCACTCTCGGCACCAATAAGGTAAAGGCATTCCCAAATCCATCAGAAGGTGAAGTATACCTCAAGTTTGAAAAGCCGTTGTTAAAACCAGTGGTCGTCAACGTCCATAATCTGCAGGGACGCGTTGTTTATAACACAACAACATCGCAACGGCAGCATATATTATATCTCTCTGCATTGCCAAAGGGGTATTACATGGTAGAACTGATGGGATACGGTACGAAAAAAGTATTATCTCTGATGTTGTACTAAAAAACAATCTATCTACAACAACAAAAACTGCCGGCGATGGACCGGCAGTTTTTTTATTTGATAAATTATTACCATCTCTTCCGCCTTCTTTTCTAACCCATTAATGTTCCGCCCTCACTATGAAAGTACAGGACAGTTAAAAGCAGCCATTCCTTATATTTAACGATCTAAACGTAAACAACAAATTTCCGCGTAATGAAAAAACAGGTCTTTTTCTTTCTGCTGATCTATGCTTTTTGTGTAGATGCATTGGGTCAGACCCAGGTTGCATCTCTGCTCTGCGAGAATCGTGTCAATCCAATGGGTGTCGATGTGCCCCGGCCACTGTTTAGCTGGCAGTTATCGGGCAACCGGAGGAATATCCATCAATCAGCCTATGAAGTACGTGTCGGTACCTCTTCAAAACTGCTCAGCCAAGGTAAGGAACTGGCATGGAACAGTGGTAAAGTAAGCACTGACCAATCTGTTCACGTGCCCTATGGAGGCGCTCTGCTGAGCTCCGGTAAAAAGTATTACTGGCAGGTCAGGATCTGGGACGACAAGGGACAGGCTTCCGGCTGGAGTCCTGTAGCAGAATGGCAAATGGGCCTCCTGCAAGCCGGCGACTGGAAAGCCAGCTGGATAGAACCTGGTTTCGTCCAGGATAGCATTTTACGACCAAGCCCCCTGTTCCGCAAAACATTCCAGGCCGGGAAAAAAATACAATCAGCCACCGCCTATATCACAGCCCGTGGTATGTACGAGGCGCATATCAACGGTCAGCGGGTAGGCGACGCTCTCCTCACTCCCGGATGGACCAGCTACCGTAAAAGGCTGCAATACCAGCAATATGACGTAACTAATCTGCTTCGCCAGGGAGCCAATGCTATTGGGGTAACATTAGGCGTAGGATGGTACAGCGGTTATCTGGCGTGGGAAGACAGTAAAAACCATTTCGGATCCAAAATAGGGCTCCTGTTCCAGTTACACATCCAATATACCGATGGCACTGAAGAAGTGATCACTTCCGACAACAGCTGGAAATCATCCACCGGCAGCATTCTTTATTCGGAGATCTACAATGGCGAGACCATAGACGCCAGGAAAGAAAAAGAAGGCTGGTCTGATCCCGGCTACAATGACCAGGGCTGGTCAGGTGTTCAGCTAAGCAGCGACAATAATAAAAGCAACCTGATTACCACCGTAAACGAGCCAGTGAGAAAGCATGAACAATTCAAACCTGCACGGATATTTACTACTCCTGCCGGTGAGAAAGTAATGGATTTTGGCCAGAACCTGGTAGGCTGGGTACAGGTACAGCTTAAAGGCCATGCCGGCGACAGCATTGTACTGCAACATGCAGAAGTATTGGATAAAAAAGGGAATTTCTATACAGAAAACCTTCGCCGGGCCAAACAAAAAGACACCTACATATTTAAAGGAAATGGTACGGAGATCTTTGAGCCTCACTTCACCTTCCAGGGCTTCCGTTATGTTAAAATAACCGGCTTTAACGGCGAAATAAGCCCCGATAACTTTACCGCCTTCGCTATCTATTCTGACATGCCGGCTACCGGCAATTTCAGTTGCTCTAACCAACTGATCAACCAATTGCAGCACAATATCCAATGGGGTCAACGCGGCAACTTCCTCGATGTTCCTACCGATTGCCCTCAACGTGACGAACGTTTAGGCTGGACCGGCGACGCACAGGCTTTCTCCAGAACAGCAGCATACAATCGCCAGGTGAATAACTTCTTCGCCAAATGGTTGAAAGACGTAGCGGCTGATCAAAGAGCAGATGGCAGCGTTCCTTTTGTAGTGCCGAATGTGCTCGGGCAAGGGTCTATGGGCTCCGCCGGATGGTCAGACGTAGCCACTATTGTTCCCTGGAACATGTACCTGGCTTATGCCGACAAGCGATTGCTGGAGCAGCAATATCCCAGCATGAAAGCCTGGGTGGAATATATGCATAAACAAAGTCCGCAGGACCTCTGGAATACCGGTTTTCACTTCGGCGACTGGCTGTTCTATCACCCGGATGATGACCTGGATGGCAGAGCTGCTATTACCGATAAATATCTCATTGCACAATGTTTCTATGCCCATTCCACACAGTTGCTCATCAATGCAGCACAGGTATTGGGTAATACTGCGGATGTAACTGAGTATACTGCCCTGCTGCAACGTATCAAGGCGGCATTCATGAAAGAATATGTTACACCTAACGGTCGATTAGTATCCAGCTCACAGACAGCTTATGTGCTGGCCCTGAACTTCGATATGTTACCGGAAAACCTGCGGGAACAGGCGGCGAACCGTTTAGTAGAGAATATCAAAAGCTATAACAACCATCTTACTACGGGTTTCCTGGGCACACCGTATTTATGTCACGTTTTAAGCCGTTTTGGACACCTGGATATGGCTTATACACTATTGCTTCAGGATACTTATCCTTCCTGGTTATATCCTGTTAAAATGGGTGCTACGACGATTTGGGAGAGATGGGATGGAGAGAAGCCTGATCATACCTTTGAAAATGCAGGTATGAATTCGTTTAACCACTATGCTTATGGTGCGATAGGTGACTGGATGTACAGGGTTATTGCAGGGATTGATACGAAGGAAGATGCTCCGGGGTATCGTCAGATTATTATCAAGCCAAATCCGGGTGGTTCACTTACAGAGGCAACAGGTACTTTACAGACCTATTATGGACAGGTAAAATCATCCTGGCAGTTGCAGAATGGGCAATTTGTGCTGGATGTGGAGATACCGGCTAATACGACGGCGACGGTTTATGTGCCGGTGAAAGGTGGTGGTGCGGTAATGGAGAGCGGGAAGCCAATTACTGAAGGGAAAGATATACGGGTCCTCGGTAATGACAAGGATCAGATCACGCTTCAAATCGGTTCTGGTCAATACCACTTCACTACAGCATTGTAAATGTTTTCTTTGTTGAGTCAAACTTCAGACAGTATTTAAGTAACAATGCCCGTAAATTACGGGCATTGTTACTTAAATACTGCAATCGCACTATCATATCCGCTATTTTACTCTGTCCTCAAACTCCTTATCGGATTAGCCATCGCCGCCTTTACCGACTGATAGCTCACCGTCAGAAATGCTATTAACAGCGCGACACACCCCGCTATAGCAAACACCCACCATCCGATATTAATACGATAGAAGAAGTTGTCCAGCCATTTATTCATCGCCCACCAAGCCACAGGAAAAGCAATCACCAGTGCAAATACCACCAGCCGGATGAATTCTTTCGTCAGCATGGCGACTATACCGGCTTCACTTGCGCCCATTACCTTCCGTACGCCTATTTCCTTGACACGTCTTTGCGTAGTAAAGGTGGCCAGTCCGAAAAGACCCAGGCAGGAGATGATGATCGACAAAACAGAAAAGATATTAAACAGCTTGCCCATACGCTGTTCCGCGAGATACAACTTTTGCAGATCTTCATCTACAAAGCCATAAGAGAAAGGATAATCTCCGTACACATTCTCAAATACCTTCCTGACAGATGTTATAACAGCCTGCAGATTGCCCGGCGTAGTGCGCATCACCATATATCCACCTCCAAAGTTTTTCTTCATTACCAATGGCTCCACAGGTTGCTGAACAGGTTTGAAGTTGAAATCTTTCACAACACCGATGATCGTACCTTCTCCATCATTAAAGATGATCTTTTGTCCCACTGCATTAGAAAGGTTAATATGCATGGCTTTCAAGGCAGTTTCGTTCACCACATAAGTAGTATCATCGCCTTTCACGTCTTTGGAAAAGAACCTACCGGTGAGCAGCTGCATGTTAAAGGTTTTCAGGAAGTTCTCATCAGTACGCAGGCGATACCCCATCAGATAGTCTGTTGGGCTCATTGCAGGTGTCCGAAGTTCCATACCATTGGTGATATAGGTCGGCAGGTTGTCAGTAATTGTATAGGAGGATATACCTGAATATTGATCAAGCATTGTTGTAAGCGCCTCTTTGTGATCATGCAGGTCTCCTATTTCAGGCATTTTTACATATAGCAGGTTCTCCTTGTCAAAGCCTATGTTTTTATCCTTAATAAACTGCAGCTGATTATATACTACCAGGGTGCAGATCATTAAAATAACAGCTATGGCAAATTGCACAATCACTAAACCATTCCTTAAAACGGATTTTTTACCATGTAAAACTGCTGCGCCTTTTAATACCGTCACCGGCTTAAAGGATGACAGGAAGAATGCAGGATAACTGCCGGATACCGCACCTACCAATATTGCAATAGCTAAAAGCAGGGCCACCACCTTTATATTTAACAGATTAATGGAAATGCTTTTCGCAGACAGATCGTTAAACAGGGGTAACAGTAATGCGGCCAATACAATCGCTATTATCAATGAAACACCTGCAATCAACAAAGACTCGCCCATAAACTGCAGGATAAGCTGAAAACGTTCTGCGCCTAGCGTTTTACGGAGTCCCACTTCCTTTGCCCGCTGTGAAGAAAGTGCGGTTGACAGGTTCATGAAATTAATACAGGCAATGAGCAGGATAAAAACCGCCACCAGTGAAAAGATCATGACATAGTCTTTATTCCCCTGACCAGGTACATCCAGCATGTAGTGCGAATACAGGTGAATATCAGTGAGTGGTTGTACAAAGAAAGAAACAGGGACCGGCGCTTTATCATTCCGCTTACGTATATCTTCTGCCTGTCGCGCAATCTTCCTGAGTGCCTCCGGCGTAGCAGCAAAATGATCCGCCAGTTGAAAATAGGTATAGACATCGAAATTGGTCCAGGCCCCATCAGGATTATTTATTTTATCATACAGCTGCATAGGCAGCAGCATATCAAACTGCAGATGCGAATTGGCTGGAATATCCTTTAAAACACCTGTTACAGTCAGGGTCGTCCCCTTTATATCATTATCGATGTAGATAGTCTTTCCAATGGCGCCATCTGTGGCACCAAAATATCTGATAGCAGCAGCAGCTGTAAGCACTACTGCATCAGGTGCAGTAAGTACCGTATTCACATTTCCACTGAGTAAAGGATAGCTGAAGATCTGCAGGAAGTTATTATCAGCGAAATAGATATTTTTCTCATCAAATTTTGTAGTGCCTACTGTCACTATTCTATGAAACGGAGCAATCCTCGTCGCATTCTTTACACCCGGAATTTCCGTTTTTATAGCGTTGGCCATCGCGGGAGGAACAGTGGCAGCATCAACATTCGCTACGTGGGCTGTAAGCCTGTATATATTGCCCGCATCCTTGTTGAAACGGTCAAAACTCAGTTCATCCTGTACCCACAGAAAAATAAGCAAACTGCAGGTCATTCCTATAGCCAGTCCGAAAACATTCAAACCGGTAAAAAGCTTCTGGCGAAGCAGGTTACGGAAGGCGATCTTGAAATAGCTTTTAAACATCCACGTACTGTTTATGCAAAACATTTTTCAACTGCCATGCCAATTATAAAAGCTATATGGGACAACAGTTTCAAAAATATCTACCGGAATAAAATGTCCGGAAACGAACACTGGATGTTCAATCTCAGCCAACGCCGACGGAGCGTTGCCTGCTGTACCGCCCCTCTGTCAACAAGTATTCTCATCACATTTAGGATACGCGATAGCTGTTGCCATAAACCGGATGCCAGGACATCTTTAAGCCCAAACCTCAGGTTTACAGCCTGAGCTTTGGGCTTTCCTCACGATTCCCGATACTTAGGGGCCTTATTCTTTAGGTAACTTGCTCATATCCATAAAAAACACCTCCCAGGTATGGCCATCGTAGTCTTCAATGCTTCTTGATTGCATAAAGCCATAATCAGTCATAGGCGTCGGCTCTGCGCCGCCCGCTTTTAAACCATTTTCAACGATCTCGTTCATCTGCTCAACACTGTCCACGGAGAGCGCAAAGATGCCGGCGATATTACTTTTTGTATCAGCAATCGGCTTCTTTGTAAAGGTTTTGAACTTTTCATGTGTCATCATCATTACAAAGATGGTTTCGCTCCAAACCATACACTTTGATTGAGCATCAGAAAACTGAGGATTGTTGGTGAACCCTAATTGGTTGTAGAACTCCATTGATTTGTCAACATCGTTTACTGCCAGATTAATAAATACTTGCTTCATTGGAATTGCTTTTTTTGATTATGACACAAAGATCGAATGCAATTTTTCGAAAAACCTTTACATATGTTGAGAAACAGAATCCTATTTACTGTACCCGAAAATGCGGCTTAACTGAGTAGGAGTAATTCCGAGGTAAGATGCGATGTGGTGTTTCTTCAATCGCTTAACCAAATCGGGGTACTTTTTAAGGAAGTCACTATACTGTTTCGCTGCGGAATCATTTTTCATCACAATTTCCAATGGTTCCTTATCTATTATCCAATGTTGTTCTATGTATTTGATATAAAAGCCGGCAATATCACTAAATGCCGATGTCAGCTTTTTGAATTCATTATAATCGTATTCAAGAACGGTCGTATCTTCCAAAGCCTCAATAGCAAATAAACTCGCTGTTTTTGTAAGTGTAGCAGGAATGGAGCCGGCAATTCGTCCTTCCGGGAAAAAATATTTAATAATAGCTGTGCCATTGTCAGCTATATAGTATTGAGAAAAAAGCCCTTTGACAACAAACGCTACTTTTCTTGGTATCTGTCCTACAGCAATGAAATGTTCACCTTTAGCATACACTTTTTCTTTTAATAAAGCCGACCATGCAAGCTCCGCTTCCTTTGTCAGGGATGTATAGCTATTTATTCTCTGGAAGAAAACATCAATACTCATCTTTTCCTTGATTAACTTTTCAAAAATTACAATAAAGTTACTAAATGTATATCCCGCAATCCTACTAAACAGAAAATGTCCCCTTAGTTTCGAGCCATTTGATTATACCTCCAGCATACCATCAAAAAATAAATAAGAGGACCTGAACATTTACTAAAGCGACTTACTATCTTTATATGAATGAAACCATCCCTGTATCCCATACTCATCATCACGGTCTGCTTATTTGCCTGCCAGCCAGTAACTAAGCAAGCGAAAGATAACATCCCTACTTGTCCTGCTGACTCCTTCCTGCTATCCCCGGAAGTTACAGTAACAAACCAGCAAGGTAAAAAGGAAAAACTGTCTGACGTTCTTGTGAAAGATAGCAGCACACTAGTCGTTAGAGTAACGGACAATCATCCTGACGAAAGTAAACATATCGCCCTCTATAGGCTCCGCTTCATTACAGACGAATATCCTCCTACAAAGAATATCATCATACTCGCCGACAGGTTGCCGGCAGATACCGGTTGGGGACAATTACTGAAAACTGCATCCTTTAAAGTAAGAGTATTCCAGATTGACAGTAGTCTGCTCCCTCCTGCCCTGGAACAACAGCAACGGGCGTATCTTTTTTATCTCAACAAACAGCTACACGCCAGTAAAGTGTATGTACCTGATTCCTTATATGGATCGAAAACCGACAGCTATTTCGAACAGGCAGGCCTCGTTATGGGTCGTACCCAGGTGAATTCCCTACTGGTTCATACCAAAGGAATGCGTAAAAACTCATATTATCGTTCTGGTAGCTCAAATACAGATATCTACCTGAGTGACCGTTTTGTTAAGGTAGGACCTCGTAATATCTATACCAGGTACTATGAAGATTTTTATTTCCGTAATACAGGAAGAGAACCGCTGGTGATCTACAAAACATCAAATAACTGGGGCTGCACAGGATGCGAAGTGTATGTACCGGCTAAACCGGTACAACCGGGAGAGCGGGATCGTATCAGGGTCTATTACAGGCCAAGGCAGAGCGGATTATTCCGTAATGAGATCAGGGTATACAGCAATACTCCTGGTAGTCCGCATACCCTGATCATTTCCGGAACGGCAGTTAACTCATCGGGAAGAACAACCACCATCGGCTTCTCCCGGTACAAGCGTTTTTAAAGATTATTGCGCCTGTTGAATCGTAAAAGCTGTATCCACCGGTCTTAACACATACCTTATCATCTTCCGGCTAGCCTGCGCCTTACTGTCGCTTGTTGAAAAACTACGTACAACATATTCGTTATCTATATAGATAGAATCATGTCCCTGATATTCCTTTTGCTGCGCAGGTGAAAGATCTGGGAAGTTGATCTGTCGCCCTGTTTTACTGTCATACGCATAAGCGTACACCTTACTGTAACCGGCGCTGTCTGTCCCTCTCGTAAAAAGATATACTTCCGGTCTGCCATCCTTATTGAGATCGGCGGAGGAAGCATAATATATATTTCCTTCCAGTGGTGCGTTCACCGTAGCAAGATCATTGGCACTATCCCTTCCTGTAATGGTCACTTTCCGTAAGTGCCCCTGTCCTTTGGCGTTAACAGAAAATGAATATTGTTTGTAGGTCAGTTGCTGATTATACTCATCAGGATCTGCCGTTTTCTCCCCCTTATCCGATACTGCAGCAGCGCCTGTACTGTCTGCATTATTATCAGTACGGCTGTTATTATTACAGCTGAGCGCTGGCATTAGCAGGATACCGGTCATGGCAATAAATAATACCGTTTTCATGATGTACGATTTTAAATTGCTGTTACTGTTTACAGGTAAGAGGGCTCAAAATATGTTCCTGTTTCCGATTGGGCTTTTCTACGGATGATTTACAACTACTACCCTCTTCCTACAGCAGGCAACACACATCAATTGGCGCAGGTTTTGATTTCCTACATTTTATGGAAAATCAGATCACAGGTAAAGTCGTCGTAATAACAGGCGCCTCCAGCGGCGCGGGCCGTACTATCGCCCTTCATCTTGCACAGGATGGGGCATTTCTTGTACTGGCATCCAGGAATGAAACAGTGTTGGAAGAAGTAGCCACAGAATGCAGGGATTTAGGCACACAGGCTATTGTTGTCCGAACAGATGTGACTGACAACAAATCTGTATGGCAACTGGCACGGACTGCTTTCGAATGGAAAGGCAGGATCGATGTATGGGTGAATAATGCAGGCGTTCTTGCTGCAGGTACATTCGAAGACATGCCCTGGGAAAATCACCAGCGCGTTATTGCTACCAATCTGCTCGGTTATATGAGCGGAGCACACGCGGTGCTTCCCTACTTCAAACACCAGAAGAGAGGTATCCTCATCAACAACATCTCAATAGGCGGTTTCCTGCCCGTTCCTTTTGGCGGCGCTTACACTGCCAGTAAATTCACATTAAGAGGCTTTTTTCAGGCACTTAAAGCCGAGTTGACCTCATGGCCCCACATTCATGTGGTCGACCTTTTTTCGGGCTTCCTGGACACACCAGGCATACATCACGCGAGTAACTATACAGGCAAGGTATTAAAACCAGCGCCCCCTGTACACGACCCGATAATAATGGCCCAGGCTGTTAAAGCATCTATCCTGCATCCAACATCTACCCGGTATCCCGGTGGCGCATCCCTGCTCTTCAAACTCGGTCATGCTATCGCTCCTGAACTGACGGTAAAGTTTAGCGGACTGCTCATGAAACTATATCTAAAAAGAGCGGCCATCGCGTCCAATACGGACGGCAACCTCTTCAACACGGTCAACTTCGCCATGAGTACCAAAGGCAATTCAAAGCCACACATTAAACCGGGCAGCCTCCTAAAAGCAGGGGTCCTGCTCGCCGGTGCAGGTATTGCCGTATATTTGATGGCAGGAAGAAAAACCAGCAGACATGTCAGATAAATTCCCCGTTCACGCAGTAATTACCGGTATATTTTCAGCAACACCGGACCAGGCTTTCAGCGCATTTCTTGATACCCGGCAGATCGGGCAGTTTATGTTCGGCCCGTGCGTAAGGGATGAAGAGATCGTCAGCCTTACCAACGAACCTATTGTTGGTGGAAAATTTACCTATTCAGTACGTAGACAGGATAACCAGTTCGATCATGTGGGTGAATACCTTGCCATTGACAGGCCACATCACCTGGCATTCACCTGGTCTGTGAAACAGGACCCCAACGGCGCCCAATCAAGGGTGGTGATCGATATCGCTCCCATCCTGGAAGGATGCGAGCTGACATTGACACATCAGATGCCACCCGGATCGGAGGATTTTATCGAGCAGTCCAAACAGGCATGGGGAAAAATGCTGGACGTGCTGACGGACGTATTATCTTAAAACGGATAATGCCGCATACCTCCATCCACGACAGCCACTGATCCTGTTACATACCGCGCCCTGGGCGATACAAGAAACACTGCCATATCAGCGAGATCCTGTGGCTCGCCGAAATCGCCTAGCGGTATCTCTCTTTCTGCAAACTGTTTCCGTTCATCACCGGAAAAGAAACGACGGATATTCTCCGTATCAATCAGTCCCGGCTGCAGACAATTAATCCTGATACCATACTTACCCAGTTGTCCTGCCAGCTGCTTGGACCATACAACTATCGCTGCCTTTGCCACTGCAGAACCATTCACTGAACGTAATTCATAAGTACTGATAATATTCAGGATAGCACCCTGTTTACGCTCCATAAAATGAGGTAACAAGGCCTGTGTCAGTTGCCGGTGACGATTAAAGTCCAGGGTCATAGCCCCTTCCCATTCATCCTCCGGCCCAACAACATCCATCGGGGCACTACGGCCGGTATTATTCACAAGAATGTCTACATGTCCCAGGCTGGACAAGGCCGCAGCTGCTATCTTCTGCGGAGCATCGGCTGCAATGAAATCCTGCACGAAAATAACAGGCTCCTTTCCACCTACAGCAACTATTTCCTCTCTTAAGCTATGCAGCAACTCTTCATTCCTTGCTGTGGCGAAAACTTTCACCCCCTCTGCTGCTAATTCCTTTGCTATGGCGCGACCGATACCCTGGCTGGCGCCGCTCACGACTGCTGTCTTTCCTTTTAAATACAAGTCCATATCCTATCGAAATATTTCGATCAAAGGTATTTGATTATGTCTGAACACAGGGCACCTACAAATTTGTTAGTACTGCTAGATAAGTACCGTGGTTTTGACTACAACAATATTAGATCTGGTTATATCTGTTTTTCAATGGCGGCTGACCTTTGTAGCATAAAATCCAACAACATGAAAGTGATCGTAACAGGTTCCCTGGGCAATATCAGCAAGCCGCTCACGAAAGAATTAATACAGAAAGGTCATACGGTTACTGTTATCAGCAGCAATCCGGAAAAACAACAGGACATCGAAGCTTTAGGCGCAACCGCAGCTATCGGCTCAGTGGAAGATGCCGATTTTCTCACGAAGGCATTCAGCGGTGCGGACGCTGTATATGTTATGACGCCTCCGAACCACGCAACGAAAGATGATCCGAGGGCTTACTACCGGGAAACAGGCCACACTTATGCGCAGGCCATCCGGCAGTCAGGTGTAAAAAGAGTTGTCCACCTGAGTACGATGGGCGCCCATCTGGGCGAAGGTACCGGCCTCTTACTCGGCGCTCATGATGTAGAGCAGGTACTGAGCCAGGTACCAGGTATCGCACTCACCAGCCTGCGCCCCGGTTACTTCTACTACAATCTTTACAACTATGTACCCATGATAAAAGGAGCTGGTCTTATCCGTGCGAATTATGGCGGAGAGGATAAGATCGTACTGGTATCACCGGCAGACATAGCCACTGTTGCTGCAGAAGAAATAACTACTACTGCTCCTGCCAAAAAAGTGCGGTATATTGCAAGCGATGAACGTACGGTTAACGAGATTGTACATCTGTTAGGTACGGCTATCGGCAAGCCTGACCTGAAATGGGAAGTATGCACGAATGAAGAAATGCAGGACGGCCTGGAAAAAGCAGGTGTACGGCCAGTTATTGCAGGCAGTCTTGTTGAGATGTATAGCTGCGTTCACAGCGGCGCTTTTGCAGAAGATTACGAACGGCGCAAACCTATTCCCCTGGGAAAGGTAAAACTGGAAGATTTTGTAAAAGAATTTGCTGCTGCTTTTAATAAAGGATGATAATGCTTTAGGGAATGAAGAACAAAGAACCACATCAACTCAAAACAATCAGTGACTATCACCATTTCAGGGGATTACCGAAACCTGAACATCCCCTGGTGAGCGTAGTAAATTTAGAAGCAATAAGACAACTCCGGGATAATGAACCGAAAAGTCTTACACAGAATTTCTATTCCATTGCATTGAAAAGAAACTTCCATGGCAAGTTGAAATACGGTCAGCAGGAATATGATTTCGACGAAGGTGTGATGTTCTTTATTTCCCCCGGACAGGTTTATTCCATTGAATCAGATAAAGCACTGGAACATTCGGGATGGTTGTTGTTCTTCCATCCCGATTTTCTCTGGAATACACCCCTGGCCAAAACAATCAAACAGTATGAATACTTTAGTTATGCTGCCAATGAAGCTTTGCACCTTTCTGAAAAGGAAGAAGCTGTCATCACAGGTATTATACAACAGATAGAGCAGGAATACCACTCCAACATCGATAAATTCAGTCAGAGCGTGATCATTGCCCAGCTGGAATTACTGCTCACCTATGCGGAGCGGTTTTATCACCGTCAGTTCATCACGCGAAAAATAAACAATCATAAGATACTTACCCGGCTGGAAGCTATTCTCACGGCATACTTTAACAGTGATGATCTGGTAAAAAAAGGACTTCCTACTGTCCAGTATATTGCCAGTGAATTAAATGTATCTCCTAATTATTTAAGCAGCTTACTGAAAGTGCTGACCGGGCAGAATACCCAGCAGCACATTCACAGTAAACTGATTGAAATAGCCAAGGAGAAGCTCTCTACCACAGCACTTTCGGTAAGCGAGATCGCTTACGAATTAGGCTTCGAACATCCTCAGTCATTCAGCAAGTTATTCAAGACAAAGACGAACCTTTCGCCCCTGGAATTCAGACAAACATTCAATTGACTGATCATTTCGTACCCGCCAGGGCTGATGATTCATGACCATAACGCTTTGTACGTTCATCGCTGATAACGCCTTTCCAATCCAGTCCAAAACCGAAGTCATAACGATGCCCGTCAGCATCCACATGGCACTCCATATCAAAAGGCACATCTTCCTTCTGCATTTCCACAGTATGCATATTGGCCGGCATCTGTACGGGCAGGAGACCTGAAGGCGCCTGCTTTCCGGAGATGATATCCAATACAGCCTGTGTAGATATGCCAAAGTTTAATACAATACCATCTACCTGTGATTCAAATTCTTTGAACACCATCGGCTTTGAAGCTGTCACCGATACGATCACCGGCTTTCCTCTCATCATTTCCTTTGTATCGAGTATCGTTTGCAGATCTGTGAAGTTGGCTGCGGTGACAGTCTTATTCCTGTAAGAGCGGTCAAGCACAGTAGGATCTACCACAGGGTCGCCGGCTGCAATGCTCTTTTCACGGGCATCAGTAGCAGTATAGGTTTCATATTGTAACGTAACAGGCACGTAGCCATTGCCCCCCTTCCTGCGGTCGTTACTATCATAACCTCCCGAAGGGCTTTGCGGACTGCTCACAAATACAATCGCAAAATCAGCAGCATTAGGATCAGCCGTTAAATTGTAGTATTTCTTTATAGTATTCGTATCTACCGTGTAATCAAATTTCGCAGGAATAAAATTGCCCCACCAGTCCCTTGCCGCAGCTGTGTACATCTTAGGCACATACACCGTTTTCTTTTGTTGTACAGGCAATGCGGACTGATGATTCTTCAGCAGGATCACTGATTTTACCTGCGCTTCATAACCTGCTTTCATAAAGTCTTTGTTTCCCACCGTCTGCTCACTCTTTGCAACATCGAGATAAGGATTCTCAAAGAGTCCGGTACGGAAAATGTTCCTCAGCAAACGAATACCCGATTGCTCGAAACGTTCCCTGAAAGCCTGTTCCCCGAAAGTTTTCACGCCCATCTGATAAGCCTCAACAATAGGTTTTATATCATTGTTTCCCCCAAACTGATCTACACCGGCCAGCAGTACTTTATAATGTCTTTCAGCAACAGACAGCTTTTCAACGCCCCATGATTTCCCCGCAAACTGATCTGGCGTTTTTCCTTCATCCGCTGTAATTAACCAATCAGTACAAACCACGCCGTCATACTTGTATTGAGTTCTCAAAAGATCCGTTATAAGGTACTTACTAAATCCATTTCCGACGTTTTCGCCGTTCTCTGTATCCTGTTGATAGGAAATGGTATAATAGGGCATTACAGCCGCCGCCTTCAGCGTTTTTTCATTCAGCTTCAACGCACCATTCACGAAAGGAGCAATATGTTCCTGCAGGTTATTTCCCGGGTAAACCGCAAACTTTCCATATGCCCAGTGCGCGTCTCTCCCACCTTCTTCCGGACCACCTCCAGGCCAGTGTTTTACCATTGCATTCACACTATGGTATCCCCAGCCATCTTTGATCTCCGCAGGTCCTGCAGAAGTCTGGAAACCGTCAATATAAGCCCTCGCCATGTCGGTGGTCAGCCGGCTGCTCTCGCCAAAGGTCATATTGATACGGTACCAGCGGGGTTCCGTTCCAAGGTCGATCTGTGGAGACAAGGCGGTAGTGATCCCTAAAGCACGATATTCTTGCCCGGCTATCTCTCCGAACGCATGCACTACAGATGGGTCAAATGTGGCCGCCATGGCTAATCCGTCAGGCCATAAAGATATCTGCCCTCCGGCGCCCTCATTGAATTCAGTGGTGGCTGTTGCCGTATGCCTGGGGTCACTGCTGTTATTGGCAGGAATACCCAGGTCCAGTCCCTCGGCATAAGCCTGCACATTATTATTCCACTCCGCAGCCACAGCCGGCGACTGTAAAGACGTAACCAGTACATGTCTCAAGTGATCATTCTTCAGAAATGCTTTCTGCTGATCCGTCAGATCAGAAGGCCGTGCGCCGCTGTGCAGGAAGGTTTTCCCGTTGTAGGTACCTGAACGGAAACCTGCTTCCGCTGCGGGAATGGACTGATGAATACTATACAGCATCAGGCCTGCAATCTCCTCTACAGACATCTTTTTCACCAGGTCTTTCGCTCTCTCGTCCACCGGAAGCCGCCAGTCTTCATACCTGTCCAGCTTACCATTCCTGTTCAGATCCTTGAATTTTAGTCCGCCTACTGTCAGTATTTTCACTCCCGATGCAGGCGAGTACCCTAATGTGGCTCCATTTTTATTATTAACGATGGTGAATTGGGTTTGCGCTGATACCCTTATGCCGGTACATGCAATAGCGCAGGCAATAAAAAGTGTGGCTTTCATTCCTGATGTTTCATAACGGTGAGAAATATGTGGCATATCGAAACAATCCGGCACACATGGCCCATTGTCTCATTCTGATACAATAATAAAAATATTCTCCCTGGACGCCAAATATTATATTTTTGGGTATGGATGATATTTCACTGTTTGAAGAACGGAGCCAGGAGTTTTACAGGGATTGTTTACCTCATATATCAATTGATTGCGTGGTTTTCGGGTTTCATTCCAACACCTTAAAAGTATTGTTGATCAGGATGATCGGTCAGGAACACTGGGGATTACCCGGAGGATATGTGGGCAAGGATGAAAACATTGACGATGCGGCCATAAGGATTCTGAAGACCCGTACCGGAGCGGAAAAAGTCTTTCTTGAGCAGTTTAAGACCTTCGGCAATACGGGGAGATCAGAAAAAGATCTCAGCTACCTGCCGGAATCAATATGGTTCAGACAGCGTTTTTTATCCGTAGGCTATTACGCATTAGTGGACTATGAACAGATCATTCCTGTAGTAGACGACATCTCCACGGCCTGTGAATGGAAAAACGTGCATGAACTACCGGACATGATGATGGACCACCGGCAGATTTATGAAGCAGCGCTGGAGACTATGCGTTTCCAGTTAAACTACAAGCCCATTGGCTATAATCTGCTACCGGAGGAATTTACCATGCCGGATCTGCAGAAACTATATGAGACCATCCTGGGTAAACCATTAAGCAGGGGCAATTTCCAGCGCAAAATGCTGGGGTACGATATTTTCATCAAACATGATAAAGAACGAAAGGGAGGGGCTCATCGCAGCCCTATTTTGTATAGTTTTGACCAGGTAAAGTACCAGGCCGCATTGAAAACAGGATTAAAAGAAGCATGGTAAAAAAAAGGCTGATCAGCGACCAGCCTCTTTTCTTTATCTTGTAAACAATCCTTCCAGTTCCTTCTCCTTATAAAACTTATCTGCAAGACTGAACAACCAATTCTTCAACACATCCGCCGGACTATCCACTGCTACATTATGCTTCACTATCCGGTTATACAATGCTGCAATCTTACGCAATACATCTGCATCATGATCACGCATTTGCTCCACTGTTTCATCAGTAATAAGTGCATATGCATCCTGGAAACATATTTTAAGAAAATCATCAGTAGCATACACCGTTGTTGCACCGATACGGTTTGTCAACAACACTTCAGGATGATATACACCCCAGGCACAATATTGCCCCTCGCTAAAGAACAAGGATACTTCCGCAGAAATAGTTATTTCGTGCAGTTGCTCCACTTCGGTGAATGCTTCGCCAAAGCATAACAGCAGATCTTTTTCTTCATGATAATACCGGTAGTCAAAAGGGATCAGCTCAAAAGGTGGCGCATCCTTATCCAACTGTGGAATAGCCACTGTTTTCCCGGCACTTGCCAGCAGATGTAAATTGTCCGGCGTTCTGTTCAGCTCAGGATAGTAAAAAGATACGGCTTTCAGCAGCCCTGTGCCCGCATCAAATGCCAGTGAATCTGTTCTCGACATATGCAGCCAGTCTTCCACACTGCCGATGGCGTCCATCATCTCTTTTTCCATAGCCTCAATGCTTTGCTGTGTACTTAGCAGCATCATCAGGCTATCGGGTAATATTCTTGCCCTGGCAGGTATTTGCTGCCCATTTATGAATGTTATTGGAATATCTTCTGTAATACTAAACATGTCAATAAAATTATGGATATATTTTCTTTGCCGGAGGAATAAATCCTTTTTTCGCCGGTATTTTTCCTTCCGTTATTATCAGGTCTGTTACTGCTTCTCCAGCATCTTCTGCTTTACCACCTAAGGCCGCGGCTCCGCTCTCTCCTTTTACGCCCGACTTACCATATGCGGTTATCACATTCCCTCTGGCGCTCTTCGTGGCTTCCATGACTACGATATCACCATCTTTCAGATATATCAACCTTTCACCATTTCTAGTCTCATATATCGCATCCGGATTCGAGATTATTTTCTGCACTACATCATCTTTCATCTTATGCATACTGTCGCCATGATAGTTGGAAGCCTTATTAAATTTGCCTTGTGTGAGTACCTCATCCATCATTTCTTTCGCTGTCTGCTTATTTGCTACCGTGAGGTCTGCCCGCCCTACCAGCTTATCCATGGCTTTTATTTCCTCCTCGGTTGCTTTGCCAGCCTTTTCAAATGCTTCCTTGAATACATTCAATTCTTTTGGCGACAGATCCTTCGCATCCTTTATCAGCCTTTTAAGCTTCAGGTCCAGCAGGAATTTTTCAAAGCTGTTAGCGCCCTTTTTAATTGCGTTATAAGCCATGACTGTCAGTCGCGGTACCGCCTCCACTGTGCTGGTGATATCATTCAGGCGAGCGCCTATCGCCATGAATTTATCTACAGATTCTTGTAGTGCAGCATCGGCTTTCGCTGCGCGGATGATATTCTGCTTAATCCTCGCGTCCAGTTCTGCCAGTTGGGCCAGCGACTTCTCAAGTGTGACCACATCCTTGCTTTCATTGAAGGCAGCTGTTGCTTTGGCAATAGGACCTGCTGCCTTAAAGGCTGCTGCCAGTGCTGCGGCATCAGCGCCTGCGCCAACAATCGCCAATACGACCCAGGTCAGTGAAGGTTCCTTTGTCAGCAGTTCTACATCATGCGCGCTGACATCCAGTTTATATTTCTCAATCTCTTCCTTAACCGCATACGCACTTAAGGCTAATGAACCGCCTGCTGCCAGTAAAGCCGGTATGCCGGTACCAAAGGAAGCAACTGCCAATGCAATGCCGATCACTACGAAACAAACAGCTTTCAATATCTTAGCGCTGCCCAGATCTTTGATCTTATCTTTGATGATCAGGTCATAGATGCTGCCGTCAGTAATGCCCTGCATCTGAACAGAAGCTGCGACCAGCCCGTCCAGTTCATATACACGTTCAGGATTGGCATTTATATCCGTCCATGTTTCATCAATGCTCTCCTTCTTCTTATCGATATAATTCTGCAAAAATTTCCTCAGCTCTTCCTTGCTCTTCACGCGCGCCAGTGATTCATTGCTGAACGTGTCTTCCTTCATCAGTGGACTTGCAGAGGGCAATTGCTGCATCAACCGGTCGCCTGTTGCATGTGCGGCATTGGACTCTTCGTTCAGCGCCATTTGCCTATCCAGTTGCGCCTGAGAAACATAATCCTTTGTTCCAATTGCCATCACGGCCTGCATTCCTTTGCTACTTGCCTCTTCATAATGTCTGCCGGCGCCAGAATTCGAGATCTCTGTAAATAACCTGGTGATATAAGCATCATCGGCTATCTTTTTCTCTTCTTCAAACAATACATGCCTGTAACGCTGCAAGTGATCACCGGCAATAGCAATCGTCTCTTTGCGGAAAGCAGCTTCATAACTATCTACATATTTCCCGAACTCGTCAAGGCTATTAAAACCGTAGGCTTTAAGAGAAGCCGTTAATCCCGTTCTTTCCTTTTCTTCGGCCTCTCTGAAATAATCATGATTCGGATCATGTACACCAAATTCGTCTCTGGATGGAGGCAAGGATCCTCTCTTCTGGAACTGTTTGTATCTTTTATACAATTCCTCCAGTCCGAATAATTTCGTTTTAAGGGATTCCCGCTCCTCTCCTGCCTTGCGCCGCTCCTGTCTTGCTGCCATATACGCAGCGATAGATTGCTTTAGTGCATCAAGGTCGGTCGTATTGAGATTCACCTTGCTCTGATAGTCCTCGAAATCGGCTGCGGTGAACTGGCTCAGTAAAGCAGCTATTTCGCTCAGCTTCGCATAATTAGCAGGAATGAAGGTCTGATCTGATTGCAGGAATGCCTTGATAGCAGGAGGCAGATCATTCAGGGTTTTCCGTTGCTGCATCAACTGATTCCGCAGATCATTCCATACAGCCGTCCTGCCTTTCTCACCAGGCTTTATTTTCGTACCAGGTGCGATGCCGGTACTCTGATAATACTGCTTGTCCGTCTCTTCGTTGATAGCATCCTTGCTATCTTTATCCAGTTGCTTGTATTCCGCATCTCCGGTGCCATCTCTTTTTTCCGCAACACCGTATTGTGTAAGCATTGACTTCGGCACTTTGAACAGGATCGTTCTACCGATATGCTGACTAATGTGCTGATAGATCTCTGCCGTGCCTGTGCCCTGCCAGTCCAGGTTCAACACTTTATGGAAGATGATCAGCTCTGCATAGCGGTGGAATTCCTGCTTCGACGCTGTTCCCGGAGGAATCTGTATGGGATAGCTCTTCCAGTCTTCTCCGTCTCCTGGTTTCCGTTGAATACTTGCCTGCAGACCTGTGCCCTTGCGCTGTATTGTGTCGCCCGGTGCAGCTGCAACAGGCGTTTTAGTACCGGCTACTTTATCTGCCACCTGGTCTGCTTCCTTCTCCAGCGGATCATCTGTTTCCAGTTCCACTGGTTTGCGCTGCACTTTCGGAGAAAAAAAAGTAGGTGTATCCTGCGGTTCGGTATGTTCGTCTCTCTGCCTGGAGAAGAATGGTTCTTGGGAATCGCTTTGCTGATTACGTACAGGAATTTTGGGGGTTTTCAAATATCTCTGGGTCATAAAACAATCTCGGTCATAATTGGGGTCAAAAACGGCATTGAAGATACTAAATAATCGACTTCAAACATGCAGGCAACAGGTAAGTATCCGGAAATGCGTATTTCCCGCAATTTGCATTTCCGGATACGTAAAAGCATATATCTTTCTAAGGGATGATCTGCCATAGTTCGGCATCATACTGGTTTTCAAACCATTGTTCCAGTTTAGTGCCCGGCGTCTGATTACTGTATGGTACATTCAGGGCCAGAAGGCTCCTTCGGTTGATCAGTTTGAAATAACCATTACCCATATCCTGCACCCGCCAGTGCTGCGCGATGTTCTGGTTGTCCGTCCACTGGATCAGGATATTTCCGGCGTTCAGCAATCCACCGGCATCGTCAAGATTCAAACCGGAGGCTACGCAAGTTATCTTGTAATAGCCGTTACCCAGGCTGGTGAAATTCCACTTCTGCGCTGCATGCCCGTTATCCGTCCATTGCTGGATCTGTAATCCGGGTGTTGGGGCGCCGTCGGGGACGTCCACACATTGTCCCGTCACCTTTGACTTGATCCTATACACGCCATTCGCAATTGGCATGGCATAATTCGGCCCGATAGACGGCGCGGCTATCGGAATACCCTTTTCTATGGGATAGCCGAAATAAGGGATATCTCCGTCCCAGGAAAACTGTTGCGTCATCACTCTCCGGTCCCAGCCTGAACCGTCCGTATTGGCGGCATGATAAACGACCCACCACTGGATATTGTCCGGAGATTTTACAAATGAAGCATGTCCCGGGCCAAACACATTACCAAACCGGGAGAATGCGGGCGTAGAAGGCTTGGTCCAGGAGCTTTTTGACATCAGGTTACCATTGGTGCAGGTTAACCTTCCCAGGCAGTAATCGTTCGTCCAGCTGCCGCTTGCCGAGTAGATAATATTGACGGTATTGCCGCTGATAAGGGCTGTAGGGCCCTCATTGACGGTGGGATTACCTACCTTTTCCCAGGAATAATCCGGCCTTGATATCTCCACCCTTTCCCCGGAAATGGTATAAGGGTTGCTCATTTTGGCAATGTAAATGTACTGGGAGACATTGCTCGTCCCTTCCCAGCCGGACCAGATGAAATACAACTGTCCGTTAAAGTCAAAAACAGACCCGTCTATGGCCCATCTGTCAGTAGTAGCACTCAGCCTGGCCTTATAGGCATACCCTCCGTCAAGCGGGTCATTGGCATTGCTGCCGCCTTCCAGCACGAACATCCGGTGATTGGCATTGTTGCCATCATCCGCTGCAAAGTAAACATACCACCTTCCATTACGGTAATGCAACTCCGGCGCCCACAACTCCGATGAATATCCGGTACCGGAAGGCGGTGTGAAAATGTAGGTCTTGGGTTGCATCAGGATATCCTGTAAGGTCGTCGATTTCGTAATCCATAAACGGCCACCGTCGGAACCACAGTAGTAGTAAAATCCACCTACTGTAATGACCCAGGGGTCGTAATAACTGCCATTGTTCGATGAGGGCAATGCATTTGTGAAGATCGCTGAAGCGCTTAAGGCTGTGTTTTCTGCCAGGGTACCGGTAACCGGTAGTGTATCTGCCAGGGGTTTCCTGCAGCCTGTTATGGAGGCGCAGGCAAGCACACAGAAGAGTAACAGATAGTTGCTTTTCATATGGTTATTTTGAGAGTGAATAAATGCGGTAGGTTCCGCTGTGTAATGCAATGTTAGGAAAGATTCTGATATGTGGGCCATTTTTGGCCCACTAAGACCCCTACCGGGGTCTAATGCCGCGAATGATTGCCGTATTGTTGATACGCTTTTACCCTGCCTTTACCATGCCTTTAAGTTGGACCTGTGACAATTCCAGGTCAGATCTCCCCGGGTACAGATAGCATCCGACTATACTTCGACTATACTACGATCCTTAATCTATAGGCTCTGTAGTCCTACATTAGGCCTACCGTTCTATAGCCATCGCTATAGAACAGTGCCTATAATGCTATAGTAGAGAGCCTATAGGTTATAGGTCCCACTATAGTCGCACCGAATAGGTACCGAATACATACTATACAGATACCAGGTGTGTTGAATTCGATAGAGATTCGTTACAGACGGCTTCGAGATGGCCTAATCCTCCCTTAATCCTCCCTTCTGAAGGGAAGATTAAGGGAGGATTAGGCCATCTCGAAGCCGTCTGTAAGCCATCTGTATCTGATACCAGAGGTAATAAAGTAGTTCCGGAGACTAAGGGGAAGTATTCGGAACTCAACAAGTACCCGATTTAATAGAAAAAGCAATCAAATTGAATAATATTGTAACATTGACCTAAAAAATAACATATGCAACCGGCCATTAAGCAAGTTAAATTTAAACCAGGTCTTCCTTTGGAGATTGAAATTATTCCGGTTGCAGATACTATCGCAAAACATAAAGAAGTCACTACCACTGCGCACAGAGCAGAATTTTATCATATTTTCTGGATTCAGAAGGGAACAGCGGAATATCTGATAGATTTCCAGCCAGTACAGGTGAAAGCTGATTCCTTTTTGTTTGTGAGTAAAGACAGAGTACAGGTATTGGATCATAAAAGCCGGCACGACGGGAAATTGTTGTTATTCACCGACAACTTTTTTGCTAAAAATGGGGCGGATGCAAGATTCCTTCGGAGCAGCATTTTGTTTAATGACTTCCTGAACATACCGGTCATAAGTGTAAAGGAAGCGACATCAGCGAAGAAGGTGTTCCTGGAAATAGAAAGTGAACTTTCGGAAGAGAAAGACCAGTATCATTACGACATATTACGAAACATGCTTCACAACTTGTTGTTACTTGCTGAAAGAGAAAGACGGAAGCAGGGGTATACAGAAGCAGCTAAAGGGGCTGATCTTGATTACACCGTACTGTTTAAAGACCTGGTAGAAGATCAGTTTGTAAAAACAAAATCTGTCAATATTTATGCGAGCCAAATGAATGTGTCTGAAAAACGGCTTGCGCAGGCCATTTCTAAAACGCTTGGCAAATCACCTAAATCCGTCATTGATGAAAGAGTGATGTTGGAAGCGAAACGTTTATTGGTTCATACAAATTTCGCGATTAAAGAAATTGGTTACAGACTGGGCTTTGAAGAGCCGACTAACTTTATTAAGTACTTTAGAAAACATGCTGAAAAAACACCCATAGAGTTCAGGGAATGTTATCCGAACAGATAATTCAATCCTACCACTTATCTATCAGCCCCTCACCTTTCCCGGCGTAAAAATATCATTTATTGACCGTTTTCTACCTTTCCTTGCAGCCGCATTAATGGGAACTTTGTATCCACAAACAGAGACAAATGATTTACTTAAAGCATAGCGCAGCTGTACTCCTGGCTGTATTATCATTCACTTATGCTGATGCACAACAGCATAACAAAACACAAAAAAAGACTACAATGGAACAGAAACAAGCAACAGTAAAGCTTTTAAAAGCTATTGAAACAGGTGAGGCTGCACCGGTAGCAGTCATCAATGCCAATAGTTATAAACAACATAACCTGGCAGTTGCCGATGGCCTGGCAGGATTCGGCGCTCTATTACAGGCATTGCCCAAAGGTTCTGCTAAAGTAAATACGGTACGTGTGTTTCAGGACGGCAATTATGTTTTTGCTCAAACAGACTATAACTTCTTTGGACCTAAAATCGGCTTTGACATATTCCGTTTTGAAGATGGAAAGATTGTTGAACACTGGGATAATCTGCAGGAAACGCAAAAGCCCAATCCAAGCGGCCATACAATGATTGATGGTGCTACGGAAGTGAAAGACCTGGACAAAACTGAGGTCAATAAAACATTGGTAAGCAATTTTGTAGATGACATTCTTGTCAATGGAAAAATGGAAAGGCTCAGCAGCTATTTCGATGGCGATAATTATATCCAACACAATCCCAACATCGGAGATGGTTTGTCCGGCTTAGGCAAAGCCTTACAGGAATGGGCTAAACAAGGTATTACAATGAAGTACGATAAAATTCATATTGTACTGGGCGAAGGAAACTTTGTACTGGTGGTGAGCGAAGGACAGCTGGGAGGTAAACACACTTCTTTCTATGATCTCTTTCGTATAGAAAATGGTAAGATAGCCGAACATTGGGATGTGATTGAAACCATTACCCCTCAAAGTGAATGG
This sequence comes from Chitinophaga filiformis, assembly GCF_900102545.1. Classification (GTDB taxonomy): domain Bacteria; phylum Bacteroidota; class Bacteroidia; order Chitinophagales; family Chitinophagaceae; genus Chitinophaga; species Chitinophaga filiformis. The sequence continues at coordinate 304,439 of NZ_FNBN01000007.1, forward strand.
AAAAACCAGAACGGTAAATTTAACTTCTAATAACGTTTTGTATTCAAATATCAAAGAAGCATCCCGGGGCGGCTGCTTCTTTGATATTTTCTTTTAACAACGATTTTATCAAATGGACGGAAAATAAAATCCGTCCTAAAAAATTTGTGAAATACGATCATCGTCTTGTAATTTAGACTCAGATAACCAATAACCTTATCCTGATGAGAACAGCTGCTTATGACGATAAAAAGCTCATTATTGACATTCTGTGTGCATCTCTTGTCTCAGTAAACTGTGCACCGGCATTGTTCAGAAGCACATCGATATGATTATATTTCTGTTTGATCTTTTCCGCAAACAATTTTCGTTACTTTGGATCCTGAAAGGTGCTGACTACCACATCTCCTAATAGAAACGCAGGTCATTTTGCGGGAAATGACCTATTTAATAATGTATATCCTCTTATCCGGAAGACTAATCGCTATCTTCCTGCCCAACCATTCAATACTCGTCTTCCCTTCATAAATCAACCCCTCCACAAAAAACACCGGAGGATTCTCCACACCTGCCAGATTATTCTCAGTAGCAATGCCGGAGATGTTACCCGTATAAATGCGGTTCACTTTAGTACTATCAAACTCACTCTTCTTCTCTATCATTTTAAACGCAGACTTATCCAATCCCAACGTTTTCATAAAACGGTCGCTCAGCCAGAACGATTTCTGCCCTGCGCCTGCATCCAGCGATACCTGCAAGGTGATTTTATCGTTCACCTTCACATTGGTAAAAATATCAATCGAGTTACCGGCATAATCAGCAACGGCAATGTCAATGTATTTCTTCTTATCAGCTGCACTTAACTGCCCGATAGTGATCTCTTTTTTATCGTAGTCGATGGTCACCGGTGTATGCTGGAATGGCAGCAGAGATATCAAACCATCAATACCGGGGATATCCAGATCGAAAGTGCTGTATATCTGGTTCTTAAGCGCTACCTCTCCGATTTGCAGATCATCTGAATGGAAAATAGGTATGTCGAGCGGTTCTCCTGTTGCTCTGTGTCCGGTAAAGAAATGATAGCTTTCTCTCGACTTCAGTTTCTTCGCAAACTTATCGAACAGGAGATTCAGGCCGGCGCCTGTGTCAAAGATGAAATTTCCTTCTACACCATCTACTTTAGCCTTGATAAGGATATGTCCGGAACCTAACAGGGTAAAAGGGATTGAATGTTGGGCATACAAATGAAAACTTGTGAAAAGGAAAAATAGAGTTAGCAATTTCTTCATAGCAGGGTTGTTTATAATGGGTAATATACAATTTGTTTTGTTACGTACGGCTACGCACCTCCGGCGAGATACACGTTCCCGGGGGAATCACGCGGTCCCCGGGGTTATCACCCCGCGCTACAAACAACGGGACTCCTACGGAGTCTATCGGCATTTTGTTACCCGGTTTATTGTGATCCCGGTTATTATTTTCCCAGGGTTGCACCCTGCAACAAACGTCCCCCGGGGTTATCACCCCGCGCTACAAACAACGAGACTCCTACGGAGTCTATCGGCATTTTGTTACCCGGTTTATTGTGATCCCGGTTATTATTTTCCCAGGGTTGCACCCTGCAACAAACGTCCCCCGGGGTTATCACCCCGCGCTACAAACAACAATACTCCTACGGAATCCATCGGCATTTTGTTACCCGGTTTATTGTGATCCCGGTTATTATTTTTCCGGGATACCATCCCTTCGCGTTACAAACGGAGCCATACAAATAAAAAAGGGCCCCCGGAGTAGGGAGGCCCAACATGCAGCCAGTCAACGTCTCACTATCGACCGACTACAATAACTTATAACTATATCATCTTTCTATATTTCTCATACAGCCTTGTAACTGTCTTCACCGCATCACCTTTAGGCTGTGCAGCATATTTATCATGGCTGTTCACCCATTTCCACTCAAATGCCCTTACCTGGGTCTCAAAAGCTGCTAAATCGGCTGTTTTACCGCTTTGTAAGCTGGACTCAAGTAATTTAAAGAACTGCGCCCAACGAGGCTTATAAAAGCCTTTAATGAGACCGTTCCACTGACGGTTGGAATACTCGTGCAGCGGACTGTCCTTATCACCCCACAGCGTTACCAGGTCTTTTGCATTGAACTCATACAGGTTACGCTCTGCTTCGGTGATACCATTGGCCCGCGCATCGCTTACCCATTTGCCCAGTAGAAAACCTTCCTGGGTGCCCAGCAAAGTATCCATATCATCCAGTAATGTTAAGAACTGATTGCTGTACAGCCTGAACGCTGCCAGATCTTTCTGCTGATAGGCAGTAGCGATCTTCTGTTGTAATGGACTGGCATAGTTGCCCAATACCTGTCTTGTAAGATCTACCAGGTCATACCTGAATCCTGCGGTTGGCTTTACCCGAGGGATGGCTTTTACGAACAGGTCCCAGGCTGGTATTAACTTCGCAGGATCGTAGTTGAGTTTAGTCTTCACCCTGTCTGCCGCTATGTCCAATGTGGGACGGGCAACGATGATAGACTCCGGAGCGCCTTCTGTAGGCCCCCCACTATATACCGTATGATACATGATCTGCCAGGCCTGGTCAATCAGCTCGTTATGCATATTATAACGTTGGCTCGCATACGACTTTAACCACTCATCCACATTCAACGGCTGATCGCGCCATATATTGTCCAGCATCAGGTGATATAAAGCCGGGTTCTGCTCTATGCCTTCAGGCGTCAGACCAATACCCGCCAATTGCTTAGCCGCAGGATTGTGTAACGCTGCCGCCGGGTTGTGCGCGACTGAATCCATTCCACCCCACATACCGGTATTGCCCCCAAAGTTATGTAACATATTCCATATCCACGGCTTTCCATAATATGCTTCTGTATTATACCATACCGGGTGACTCTCACTATACAGGTCCAGCACGATCATATGATCGTCAGGAACCGCTTTTAGCAACGCGCTGATCTGTGTTGGATGCCAGTAGCTGGCATTGTAGTGGAACATCCATCCCTGCATTACCCATACTGCTTTCGGATCCGCTGATGCCATGGAAGCAAATACCTTTTTGCTCATCGCATCCAGGAAGCTGGAATCGTTGGAGGGAGGTACGTTTTCATTAAAAGTATCCGCAGAATAAAAATGGTCTGTGCCAAATGCCTTCGTCTGTACTTCAATGAAACGTTTACCTATCTTATCAAACATCGGACTGCCGGGATCGAGGATGTAAACATCCGGGAAACCTGCATCCCAGTTGGTCTTCTTCACCGTCTCAGCAGGGAATTTATCTTTGAAAGCCGGTGGCACATGTCCTGTAAAAGCAGGTAATACCGGCATCATGCCCATATTACGCTCTGCCGCCAGTATCTGTTGCTGCAAGGCCTTATGGCTGTCTTTCCAATGCTTTGGAAGAGGACCGCCCCAGGCATCGATATTCCCCATCCACAACCAGGAGAAATAAGCCGGACCACTGAAGAATTTATCCAGCTCGGCATCTGTAAAGCCCATCTCCTTGTATACTTCCTGCCAGATGGCTTCTTCACCGGTAAGCGCCAATGGCATGTTAATACCATTCATCGCCATCCAGTCAATTTCCTGTTGCCATCTTTCCCAGTTCCACCAACACATACTGTAATTGAATGTACAGTAGTTGATATAGTAGCGGTATTTGTAAGGAGTAGCATGATGCTCTTTCTGTGTCACTGCGGGTAACTTAGCCGGCAATTGCAGGTTGGTACCATTCCAGGTAATGCTGCTGTTACAATAATTCTTCAGGTAATAGTTCAATGCAGATGCAATGCTGACGCCATTGTTACCCCGTAATACAATCTTTCCGGCTTTACTTTCGATCTCAAATACATCCTTACCGCTATCTGCAGCCAGGTATTCAAAGGTAAAAGCAGCAGCCCTGTCTTTCACGATCCTTTTCAGAAAAGCTTCCGTGGCGGTTTTATTCAACTGCGCCATGGCTGGTACACTCAGGCTACCCAACAATAAGGCAACAATGATCTTTTTCAATTGCATGAAGAAAATGAATTAAAGGCGATGGCTGAGATACATCAGCCATCGCCCCAAGATAAAAATTTATAAAATGTTATTTATAGTTTTCATTCTGGATCAGTACACCATTGCTTCTGTCTATTTCAGACTGTGGCAGCGGGAAGTAATAGTGTTTAGGACGGATAAAGGTTCGTGCAGGTACGAGTATGTTACCGCCTTTTCCGTACTTGGGTTTATTATAATAGGTCGTGATATCGATCAGGCCAGCTTTGTCCCAACGCATCAGATCCTGATGGCGCTCATTTTCACCACTCAGTTCGCAACGGCGTTCGTGGATGATAGCAGGCATACCAGCACCGCTTACATTTCCCAGTCCTGTTCTTTTGCGTACCATATTGATCTCTGCATCACCAGCACCGAGACCCTGTGTACGGATCTTAGCTTCTGCTACCAGCAGGGCAATATCAGCAGTTCTTAACAGCGGCGTTTTCAGTGAATAGTTCAGACCACCGTTTGGTTTCCAGTAAGAGAACTTATGGAAGTGATAGCCGGTTTCAGACATATCTGCACTATAGGTAGCAATGCTGGAACCGATATTGATCTTATCACCAGGCGACATAATAGATACTGCTTTACGTACGTCACCAGGTTCAAACTCATCAACCAGGCTTTGTAATGGCTGGTGGAAATTCCATCCGTTCCATTCGCGCGGTGTATAGTAGGTGGTAAAGTCGGAATAACCCCAGGTATCGCTGGTCTGTACAGCAAACAGCATTTCGTCATTGTTGCTGGTCTCAGGCGTAAAGTTTGCTACATAAGTAGCTGCCAGATTATAGTCACCACTGTTCAGCACCTTCTCACCATAGATGAGCGCCTGATCCAGTTTCTCCCAGTACATGTACAGTTTACACAGCAGGCCCCAGGCAGAACCTTTGGATGCACGACCTCTGTCAGCGCCTTCATATTTAGCAGGCAAAAGATCTGCAGCAGCCAGTAGGTCTGACTGAATGATAGCACGGAGACTGTCTGCACTTACTTTAGGTTTCACATAGTTACTTTGTGCCACATCATCTTCAGTAACCACAGGTGCTTCACCATATACCAGCAAGAGGCGCCAGTAAGCGAATGCACGCAGGAAACGCGCTTCACCCAGGCAACGGTTCTTGATGGTTTCATCCATACCCTCGATCTTCGGAATATACATCAGCGCACTGTTCGCACGGTTGATCATTTCATATTTCCATCTCCATCCAAATCTCACCTGTGCATTTGCGGCATCATAGGTAAGGTTCTCAATGGCCACATCTTCAGAGTGGTCACCTGCACGGTACTGATCATCAGAAGGATCGTCGAAAGTGAATTCAGCGTGGCCGGTGAAATCTTCTTCCAGCAGCACATTGTAAATACCCGTCACACCATTGACTGCATCAGATTGATTACGCCAGTAAGTGGCGGTTGTATAAGTGCCTTTCGGCGTTACGTCCAGTATCTTGTCGCATGAAGACATGGACAGTAACAGGCCCGCAGCTATTATTATAAACTTATTGTGAATACGTGTTGTCATGATCCGATAGTTAAATGAAACTTAGAAATTCATTGAAGCACCTACGGTGAAACTTCTCGCCTGTGGGTAAGTGGCAACGTCCACACCTCTCTGTTTATTACCGTCTGTATAACCCAGTGCAGGATTCAGACCGGAATAATTGGTGATGATGAACATGTTCTGGCCTGCTACATATACACGGATGTTTGTAGAAGACTTGCTACCCCATAAGTGCGAAGGAATAGTATATCCCAATGCTGCATTACGGAGCGTAAAGTAATTACCGCTTTCAATAAACCTGTCTGACGTACGGTAGTTACCGTTGTTATCACTTAACGTCATACGTGGTACGCTATTGCTGGTACCTTCACCATGCCAGCGCTGCAGTTCCTCTGCATAGTAGTTATAGGAATAGGTTGGATCCAGACCCTGCATTTTATCAGCATTATACAATTTCACACCTGCTACACCGGTAAATGACAGGCTAAGGTCAAATCCTTTGTAGTTGGCACCCGCCTGCAAACCGTACTGGAGACGTGGATTAGGATCGCCCAGGTATACCCTGTCTGCTTCAGTGATAGCACCATCGCCATTCACATCTACAAAGCGTACATCGCCTGGTTTAATGTTATCTTTTCTGCCATCTTTAGAGATATAAGGATCGCTGTCGATCTGTGCCTGGTTCTGGTAGATGCCCGCTGTTTTCCAGCCATAGAAAGAAGCGATAGGCTGTCCTTCATAAGTACGGGAAATCTCCTGATTCTGGCGACCGTAGCTGCTGGAACCGATGTAAGTATTAGCGGAATACAGTTTGGTTACCTTGTTTTTGATAACGGTAGCATTTGCCGCAATGTTGTAGGTAAATGCTTTTTTACCGCCCTGGTAAGACACTTCAAATTCCCATCCGTGGTTGTTCAGTTTACCGATATTTTCATCAGGCACAATTGAAGTACCATGCAGATCAGGTTTTGCAGCAGGTACCAGCATGTCGATCGTATTCTTATCGAAGTAAGAAACGGTTGCATTCAGTGCGTTATTCAGGAATCCGAGTTCTGCACTGATGTTGGTCATATGAGCCTTTTCCCAGGTGATGTTAGGATTGGCCAGGCTGGAGTTCCAGATACCGGTAAACGGCTGATCACCGAAATTGTATTTACGGTTCTTGATGATAGTAGCCAGGTACTGGAATTCAGTAACGTTCTGGTTACCCAGTACACCCCAACCACCGGTTACTTTCAGGTTGTTGATGAAGTGTACATTATCCTTGAAGAAGTTCTCATCAGATATACGCCAGCCCACAGATACAGCCGGGAAGTAACCCCAGCGGTTGCCTTCTGCAAACCTGGAGGAACCATCCGCACGCATAGTAGCGGTCAGCAGGTATTTACCCTTATAGCTGTAGAAACCTCTTGCAAATCCTGATGCCAGGATATTGGTAGCATAGTAGTTACCGGCAGCGTTGTAAACAATGCTACCGTTGTCCAGCACCAGTACGTAAGGTGATTCATCATCGAAACCATTACGCTGTGCGGTGAAATAACTGCCGCTGTACTTTTGATAGGAAATACCACCGGTCAGGCTGAGTTGGTGTACCCTGTTCAGTGTTTTATTATAAGACAGGAATGCCTCGCCCAGGTGAGTGCTGGTGCTGGTATTACCCTGTGTTAATTCCGCATCGTCACGGGTACGAACCTGTGTTAACGTTTTAGGCAGGAAGCTGAAAGAGTTGCTCAGTGTACCATCAAATGCATAGTTCAAACGCAGTTTCAGGTCGCGGATGATCTCTATTTCAGCAAAAGCATTGGCCAGTATACGATAGTTCTTTGTCCATGCTTCTGTAGTTTCTGCTGTATACACAGGGTTGTTGATGTCGCCCAGTTCATTGTTTGCCTGTGCCGAGCCATAATTACCCATATCATCCTTCACAGGTATAGCAGGGTTGAAACGCAGTGCGCTGAAGATCAGACCTGTCTGGGAAGAGTAGGTATCCAGCGAGTTACCTTTACGGGCAGTCAGCTGCAGGTTCTCTCCTACTTTCAGACGACTGTTGATACGGTGCTCAGAATTGATGCGCACAGTATATCTCTTGAAATAGGTATTGGTGATCAGACCTTTTTCATCATAATAACCCATGGAGAACAGGTAATTGGATGAAGCGCTACCACCTTTGATAGAAACGTCCGCATTGGTTACATGACCGGTATTGAACAAAGCCTTCTGCCAGTCTGTGCGCTGTACGGCATAGTATGGATCCTGCCAGAACGCAGGCACACTCAGGCCATCATTGGTATAACGTTCCTGTTTCAGCTTTACCAGATCAGGAGCAGTCAGTAATGGTATATAGCGATTTACATTGGAAATACCGCGGTAGATGTTTACGTTGGTATTTAATTTCTCATTGTAAGATCCTTTCTTGGTTGTAATGATGATCACACCATTTGCTGCACGGGTACCATAGATTGCGGAGGAAGATGCATCTTTCAGTACTTCCATGGAGGCGATATCATTGTTGTTGATATCACTGAGACCGCTGAGGTTTGGAGCAGGCACACCATCGATGATGATCAGTGGTTCCGCGTTGTTGATCGTACCAGTACCACGTACGCGGATGCTGGGGGTAGTACCGGGAGATCCATCGGAACGAACGATGTCCACACCAGCTACACGACCCTGTATAGCCTGGGCCGCATCACTTACAGGCAGGTTTTTGATATCAGCACCTTTTACGGTAGAGATAGCACCGGTGAGGTCGCGGCGGGTCTGCACACCATAACCCACTACTACAACGTCGGTCAGACTGGTAGTGGCGGGCATCATGGTGATGTTATCCAGGTTGCCGCCAGCGCTCACTGTTACGCTGGTAAAGCCGATGGTTTTAAACACCAGGGAGTCTGTATGATCAGCTCTGAGCACAAAGTTACCGTTGGCATCTGTTGCAATACCCCGGTTCTTTCCTTTTACACTTACGGTAACACCAATCAGTGGCGCTCCCTTATCATCTTTCACCTTCCCACGGATTGTAATCATGGTATCTGCCACCGCTGCAGGTATTACGCCTGTCAGTGTAAGAGCATGAGCTGCTGTTTCAAATTTGCGGGTAATAATGATCTGTGTCTTATTCTGTTCAAAGTTCAGATCATTAGGCTCCAGCAACTGCTGCAGTATCTTATCAACAGAAGTATTGCTGACATTGATACTTACAGGTCCCGCAGCTTTGATCTGGGACGAATTATAGACAAAACGGAAAGGCGTAACCTGCTGGATCCTTTCAAGGACCGTTTCCAGCTTCATTTTGCTGGCTGCGAGATTGATCTTTACCTCTCTAATATCCTGACCTTCAGTGCTCTTGGCGAACAACGAAAGCGAAAAGGTATAGAAAAATACCAATATATAAGCCGAACATCGCATGAGGAATAATAAGTATTGAATACACGTCTCCCGTGTATACGCTGTTTTTTTCATAACTTTAATACGATTTGTTGTTATAAAATGATGGATCCAGGGTATGCAGGTTTGGCGACATGAAATACCCTGCTATAAAACGCTCCCTGTACATGTTGGCAGGGACGTTTTATTTATGCTACGTGCTGTTTGTCATTTTTAGCATATGATGTCCTGATATTTGGTACACTTCCTTAATTTCTGTGATAATTTCCCCGTTTACTGACAACCTTTTCCGTCCAAAGTAATAGTACTGCTGTCCGCACTAAAGGTATAGGTCGCATTGTTGATCTTACATAACAATTCCATCACACGCGAAACGGACGATTCCTTTTCAAACGTGGCGGTGATCATGCACTGTTCTAATGACTTGTTGGCAAAAACGATATTCACATTGTACTTCCGGTTGATAGTTCTGGCAATCTCTCCAAATGACTGATCGGAAAATTCCAGTTGTCCCTTCGTCCAGGCATAGGCCACATCGGCTTTTACAGCTACTAATACCGGTGGCTGCTGGTTCGCATATTTTACCTGCTTATTAGGTGTTAAAAAGGTAACTGTTTTGGTCTTTTTATCTTCCAGCTTTATTTTTCCATTGGTCACTGTGATGGCGAAGGGTTCGCCGGGATATGCCTTTATATTAAAGGCGGTGCCCAGCACCTGTGTCTCCATAGTACCCGACTGGATAATAAATGGTTTATCCGGATTCCTGGCTACATCAAAATAGGCCTCTCCTGTCAGGCTAAGCCGGCGTTCTCCCATAAATGGGAAGTCGGTGTACACCAGTTTCGTAGCCGAATTCAGCCACACCTTGCTGCCATCTTTCAGTACAACAAACCGGGGCTGCTGTTGTGCATTGTATACCTGGCGACTACTAAAAAATACAGACAGTAACGCAGCAGTAACGACCAGGAAAATAGCAGCTGCCATCCGGTAAGGTCTTACCTGCATAACGATGCGCTTCCGGCGACTTCCTTCTGCCTTCCGCTCGTCAATCTTCGCTTTCATTCTACCTGCCAGCTCATGCTCCTCTTCTCCTTCCGGTAGTTCAACCACCAGCTCCCTGCCCTCAAAGGAATAATACCACTGTTCCAGTAGTTTCCTTTCTGTCGCTGTCGCGGTGCCATCCAGGTATTTTGCAGTTAAGTCAGCCAGCTGCTCTTTAGTCATAATTTGATAGTAAATGCAGATAAAAAATTCACGTGACCAGATCACAGCAAACTGTATCCGATATAATAGTGTAGAAAAAAGCAGGCTACCCTACCTCATGATAAAAATATTTTTCCGGGGAAGATCAAAGTAAAAATAACATCAGCATATGTTTAAATTGTACTCTTAACTGGCGGAGTGCCCGGGTCATATGCTTTTCTACGGCTTTGGTGGAGATATTCAGTTTCTCAGAAATCATTTTGTTGGCAAGTCCCTCTTCCCGGCTATAGCGAAATACCAGCCGGCATTTTTCAGGCAGGCGGTCTATTTCCCGCCGGATCTCTTCTTCCAGCAAACGGGTGTCGGCAGTGCTCTGTTCTGCTGCCTGGACATGTAGCTCTTCCAGGGAATCTGTGTTCCTGGCCGGCTGTGCAAAGTAGTGGAAAATGGAATATTTGGTGGCAGTAGCCAGGTAAGTATACAGATGTTTGATCTCAGATCTTTCGCGGGCAGCCCACAGGCTCACAAAGATCTCCTGTACTATATCTTCAGCAGCGTTGCTGTCTCTCAGGTGGTACAAGGATAAAGCGTACAATTTACGCCAATAGCGACGGTAAATCTCGTCAAAGGCCCTCTCGTCAGAAAGCCTGACCTTGTCCATTAATTCATTGTCCTCCAATATGCTGTACGACATATGCGCCTATAAAGTGCCTTAAGGTAGCAATAATAATCTTTAATTCCAACCCTTCATTTTTTCGGAGGGCGGCGCAAAGGTGCAGTATTTTTTGGGAATACATTCAAAGAATTGCGTCCAGACATAAAAAAGGGGGCTCTTTCATTTGTGACTGTCATTGCATAATGTCCATCCGCTAAACCTGTAAAGGCAGGCAATGTTTGCACACTGTTGTTTAACTGGTAACTATATGGCAGCGTACCACCGCTTGCCACCAGGTTAATCTTACCATTACTTTCACCATAACAGCCCGGAGGCTCTTGTGTGCTCACTTTTGCAGTTAAGGCATCCGGCTGACTGATCACCACCGGCACCTGACTGATACAGTTATTATCGTCTTTTACATAACCGGTGTAATTACCAGCACCTAACTGGTTAAACACCCCTGTAGTTTGATAATTTACACCATCAATAGACCATTCATAAGTCCCCACACCTCCTCTGGCACTCAATGTCAGTGCGCCATTTTTCTCACCGAAACATTTAACCAGTTTTCTGTCTGTCAATACAGGTTCCAACAATGCAGGCTCAGTGAGACTGCTGCTGATTACGATATGGCAGCTGTAAGGAATATCTCGCACATGCACCGCGTATGCCCCGGCTTTAAGACCATTAAATACCGGTGATGACTGGAAGGTGATACCATCCAGGGAATATTCATAATTGTTGTTACCGCCTGTTACTCCTGATACCGTCAGGCTGCCATTAGTACCATTCTTAGATACTACAGATGGTGTAACAACCCCTCTGAGTGTAACAGGACCATAAGGCGACAATACTCTTGTAATGAAACAACCATTGGCGTCTTTGATGTACACGGTATAATCACCGTTTAATAGCTGATCAAAAGTAGTGGCTGATGTATAGTTCACATCGTCGAGGCTGTATGCATAAGGAGCTAAACCTCCATTGGTAGCTCTTACCACGATGGAACCTTTATCATCGCAGCTGGCAGGTGGATTGGATACCAGGTCTACCGACAATGGCGCATACAGGTCAACTATAGGCAATGAGAAGGGCTCTTCACAACCATTTGCATCCTTCACCACCAGTGGATAATTACCTGCCGGCAATCCTACCCAGTTGCTTTCTGACTGATAACCCGCGTTGTTAAAGTTATATGCATATGTACCCGCCCCACCTTTTGCTGTAAGGCTGATAGCACCTGTAGAAGCGCCTGCACAAAGCACATCTTTCTTCGTTGTTATATCGATAGCTATTTTGCTGAATTCAGTAACTGTATCCTGGATGGTAGTGGTACAACCATGACCATCTTTTACAGTAAGGTTGTAAATACCGCTTTAAGATTTTCAAACAAGCCTGAAGATTGGAATGCACCACTATTCAGCGCATACGTATAAGGCGCTGTTCCACCCGTTGCTTTCACCGTAATACTACCATTATTTCCACCGAAGCAACTCACTTTACCGATACTGGTAGTAGATAACAACAGTGCAGTAGGCTCTTCAGTCAACCATGATTTAGACAGCTGGCAACTGTTACCATCTTTCACGGTAATTGTCCTGGTACCGGCTGTAAGTCCTGTTATAATTGAGGATGTACTAAATACACCACCATCAACAGAATAGGTATAAGTGTTCGTACCACCGCTCGCTGTGATCCTGAGTTCACCGGTTGCGCCACCATTACATAAGGCATCCGATCCGGTCATGGTGAAATCAACGGCAGACAGCTGTGATACTACTGCTGTTTCCTGCCCCCTACAGCCTTTCTGATCTTTGATATAAATGGAATAGTTATTTGCAGGCAGGTTGTCAAACTGTGGTGATGTACCAAACGTAATGTTGTCAATAGCGTATGTATATCCGCCATTACCACCAGTTACAGGCGCCCAGGGTCTTATACTCCGGAGCTATCCATTCATAACCAAGACCTATCGTATAATTGCCTCCGTTATAGCTCAGGCCTGTCTTATAGGCCGTATACATGGCAGTAGTACTGTTCTTATCAATCAAGCCCGCAGTAGGCGCCTTGATATCAATTGAACTGTCGGAAACGGCACGGATATCTCTTGTTAAGGCACTCACCGCTACTTCTGCGTTGAACAATAAGCGGTCGAAGAACTGTTTGGATACATTCAGTCCTATGGCCACATTCTCCTGCGGCGTTAAGGTATATCCCTGTGGTAGCGGAGCAATAGAGTTTTCGTCGTCCTTCCCCCTGAATAGTATTAATTCAATATTATCCTTGCCGGTACTGTATCCGGCCTTAAAGCCATATCCCATACGTTTGTAGGCAGGAATGATCTCAGGACGTGAGGTATCTGCCTCTACGGCTTTCTGCAGGCGGCCATACATCACACTGAACTTAAAGCGACCGGGTGGCGCCAGGTCAACGCCAATCCCATTAAAAAGGTGCCCTGCCAATGTATAACTGGAAAAGTTCATGCTGGAATAACCGATATGTCCTGTGATCCACTTATAGGTGGGCGTCAGTCCATATTGATTAAAGGGCTGGGAAAATGCCACATTACTCTGGTTGGAGTAAGTGAAACTGAATGGTACGGACCATCCATACAGGTCAATATTCAGGTTACCGTTCAGGAAGAAATTGTAGGGATCTCTGCGCCCCTCGCCTAATCCTGACGACCAGTAAGCAATTTGTTCAAGCCAATGCCTCCCGTAATTTTTATTGGTTTCTCTTTTCCGATAGCATCCAACCTTTGTGCATGCAGCTTATAAGACGAACAACAAATGACAGCGATTAACAGGGTTAATGGCCGTAAATACGTTACGAAACGATCATAGGTCGGGTATAACTTTGACAATACTTCGGGTTTTCTATTTACGAATGCAGGTCCCCCATTAAAGAAAATGGTTCAAATTGGCGCAAATATATAAATAAAAAATAATAATAAGAAAGTAAAATCCCCCCGGTTGCATCCCCTAATCTGAATTTCTATTACTTTTGCTGCCGGTATTTTTTCTCAGACAAGGTATAGACACAGTTAGTATTAAAGCATGCATATATTACTCAAAAGCGTACAGATAGTCGCACCATCGTCCCCTTTTCACGGGCAACAGCAGGATATTCTGATTGAGAATGGCATCATCCGCCAGATCGGGAAGGACATTTCTTCCGCTCAGGCCCGGGTGGTGACAGGCAACAACCTGCATGTTTCATTGGGATGGACGGATATCTTCGCGCACTTCTGCGATCCTGGCCAGGAATATAAGGAAGACCTTCAGAGTGGGGTTACTGCAGCAGCCAGGGGTGGATATACCACAGTGCTGATCGTGCCCAATACGCAGCCGGCGCTTCACACCAAACCGCAGATCGAGTATGTGCTCAGCCGCACACGTAACAGTGTTGTACAGGTACTACCTATAGGAGCGGTGACCAAAAACCTGGAAGGCGCCTCCCTCGCTGAGATGTACGAAATGCAGCAGGCAGGGGCTGTAGCATTCTCCGACGGACTGAAACCGATTCAGTCGCCCGGTATCATGCTGAAGGCCCTGCAATATGTAAAAGCTGTTAACGGTACCATTATCCAGCTCCCCGACGATCTGAGCATCTCTGCACATGGTCTGATGCATGAAGGCATTTACAGCACCCAGCTGGGTATGCCGGGTAAACCTGCCATTGCAGAAGAACTGATCATCCAGCGCGATCTGGAGCTGGCTCAATATACAGACTCACGTATCCACTTCACAGGCATCAGTACACGTAAATCAGCAGAACTCATTGCCAATGCCAAAGGCAAGGGCATCAAAGTAACCTGCTCTGTAACGCCCTATCACCTGTCCCTTACCGATGCACACCTCATGACCTATGATACCCATCTGAAGCTCAATCCGCCGCTGCGTAGCGCAGAAGACGTGAAAGCACTGCAGGATGCTGTAAAGACAGGTGTGATCGACTGCTTCGCCACCCATCACCTGCCGCAGGACTGGGATGCCAAACAGGTAGAGTTTGAATATGCAAAGAATGGCATGATAGGACTGGAAAGCGCTTTCGGCGTATTCCGCAAACATCTGCCGGAAGTATCTGTGGAAAGACTGGTAGAGATGCTCTCTGCACAGCCCCGCAAAATATTCAACCTTCCTGAACTTAGCCTCACTGAAGGTGCAGCAGCCAACCTGACGATATTCGATCCTGAAGAGGATTGGGTACTCACGACAGATCACCTGGCCAGCAGGTCAAAAAATTCAGCGTATATTGGCGCGGAATTAAAAGGAAGTGTGAAAGGGACCATCAACGGCCAATACGCCCAACTTTAAAAGTCATTCGTGTACTATGAGTAATGCATCATATCCTAATCCCGGTATAAAATGGGGACTGATAGCCAGTGCGGTGATCGTTCTGACCGGTCTTGCCCTGTATTATACTGACCAGCAAACGCTTTTCAGCCTGAAATTTAACTTTATCCAGCTTTTCATCTGCGCAGTAACCGGCTTACTGGCTGGTCTTGAACAGAAAAAGAAGGCTGGCGGATATAGCAGTTTTAAAGACGGCCTGAAACCTATCTTTATCACCTTTGTGATCGGCACCCTGGTGGGCACCCTGTTCATGTATATTATAGCCAACTATGTTGACCCGGGACTGCCTGCCCGCATGAAAGCTGAAGATCTGAAAGCACTGGAGCAGATGGAAGCAAACCAGAAAGCCGCCGGCATTAATGACAGAAGACTCAGCGAGCAGCTGACAATACTGAAGCAACAGGATTATAATCTGACCCTCGTGGCAAGCCTCCTGTCCTATCTCACAGGGCTTTTCCTTGATTTCGTCATCGCTGCTATTCTGGCGGTGGTAATCCGTAATAAACGAATTGCTTAGATTGGCACTTTATTAGATAGAAAAGCATCCTAAACACATTGCTATATAACATGGATATTTCCGTTATCGTTCCTTTAAAAAACGAAGAAGAATCACTGCCCGAACTGGCCGCCTGGATTGACCGTGTCATGCAGGAACATCACTACTCATATGAGGTATGGATGATAGACGACGGCAGCACTGATAATTCCTGGGATGTTATCCAGCAACTGGCAGCAGCTAACCCGAATGTGAAAGGCATCAAATTCCAGCGTAACTACGGTAAATCTGCCGCCCTCAACGAAGGCTTCCGGGCCGCCCAGGGCGATGTGGTCATAACCATGGACGCCGATCTGCAGGATAGCCCTGACGAAATACCGGAACTCTTCCGTATGATCAAAGAGGATGGCTATGACCTCGTGAGCGGCTGGAAGAAAAAACGCCATGACAACGCCGTTACCAAGAATCTCCCTTCCAAATTATATAACTATACCACTACCCGCATGAGCGGGGTCAGGCTCCATGACATGAACTGCGGACTCAAATCCTACCGCAGAAAAGTGATCAAAAGCATTGAGGTATATGGAGAAATGCACCGCTATATTCCTGTCATCGCCAAATGGAACGGTTTCAGGAAGATCGGTGAAAAAGTGGTGGAACACCGTGCGCGTAAGTATGGCACCTCTAAGTTTGGCCTGGAACGCTTTATTAATGGCTTCCTGGACCTGGCTTCCATCATGTTTATCAGCAAGTTCGGGAAACGCCCTATGCACCTTTTCGGGGCTTTGGGTACCCTTTCCTTCATCATTGGTTTCGGGATTGCATTATACCTGGCGATTGAGAAAATTATCTACTCCCAGTATAAAATGACCGAACGCCCTATTTTCTTTCTCGCCCTGCTGGCGATGATCATAGGGTCGCAGTTATTCCTTACCGGCTTCATCGGCGAACTGGTCACCCGGAACGCTCCTGAAAGGAATGAATATCTTGTGGAATCAATCCTGGACCGTACCAAATAATCGCTGATGGGCAAAAAGAAAATCCTCTTTCTCGGACCGGCCTGGCCCTATAGAGGTGGCCTCGCCGCATATAACGAACGACTGACAGAAGAACTGCAAAAGGACGCAGAAATTGAGATCTGGACCTTCACCGTACAGTATCCCTCCTTCCTGTTTCCCGGCAAAAGCCAGTATGCTACGGAACCAGCGCCTCCTCACCTGAAAATACGCAGGCTGATCAACTCTGTCAATCCGCTGAACTGGTTGAAAGTTGGCCGCATGATCCGTAAATACCAGCCAGACCTCATCGTCACCAAATACTGGTTACCGTTGATGGGGCCCTGCCTCGGCAGTCTGCTTCGTTTAGGGAAAGGCAAAAATACCCGTGTGGTATCTATCCTCGATAACGTAATACCACATGAAAAAAGGTTCGGAGACGTACCCTTTACCCGGTACTTCCTGAAACCAGTAGACGCCTTCATCGCCATGAGCCAGTCTGTACTGGACGACCTCCGGCTGTTCGAACCCGGCAAACCGGCTTCCCTGATCC
Source organism: Chitinophaga filiformis (assembly GCF_900102545.1). Lineage (GTDB taxonomy): Bacteria > Bacteroidota > Bacteroidia > Chitinophagales > Chitinophagaceae > Chitinophaga > Chitinophaga filiformis. Next base: position 321,624 of record NZ_FNBN01000007.1, read on the forward strand.
CCCACCCGATTTACGACAACTACGGGCCTTCCGTACCTAAATCCGTGGCCAGGGAACAACTGAAACTGCAACAGGACAAGAAATATATCCTCTTCTTCGGCTTCATCCGCCAGTACAAAGGCCTGGACCTCCTGCTCCGCGCTATGGCTGACGAACGCATGAAACAACTGGATGTACACCTGATCGTAGCAGGAGAATTCTATGAGGATGCCGCGCCTTACCACCAGTTGCTGGAACAGCTGCAACTGGGCGACAGGGTACTCATGCATACCGATTTCATCCCGAACGACGCTGTCAAGAACTACTTCTGCGCAGCCGACCTGGTGGTACAGCCCTATAAGAGCGCTACCCAGAGCGGTATTTCCCAGATCGCTTACCATTTCGAAAAGCCAATGGTAGTGACCCGGGTAGGCGGCCTGGTAGAGATGGTACCTGATAATATCGTTGGTTTCCAGTGTGAACCGGAACCAGCTGATATTGCTGCCGCTATTGAGAAATACTACGTCAATAACCGGGAAGCCGATATGACCGCAGCAGTGCGCGTAGAGAAGAAACAATATTCATGGGAACGCCTGGCGGGAGAAATCCACAAACTGGCGGCGGGGAAATAAACGGTCCGCATAGGTCCACCTTAAAGGCACGTCAAAGGCATATCAAAGGCATGGTTAAGGCATAGTAAAAGCGTACTTTTTATAAACAACGCCATTAACAAACCATAATAGGACCCCGTCAGGGGTCCATTGTTTGTAGCCCGGGGTTTCCACCCCCGGGGAAACGAAACGGGTTTTCAACCCCGGGAACAATACGGATCCCCGGACCGAAACGAACGCCCCTGCGACGGGGATGGTCCGAATATGAAACATAACGCGATCATCCACGGCATTGAGCTCCGTCAGGAGCGATTGTGTTTGTAGCCCGGGGTTTTCAGCCCCGGGAACAATACGGATCCCCCAGAGGGGAATAGAAACCAACGAAACATTATCCAAAAAAATAACCGGAATAAATCTTCAAAAAGATCATTCCGGTTATTTTTTTGCTATAAAACATCGCCACAAGACATATACATATATTTTAACTTCTTTTAAACAAGATAGACTCATATGCATGTGCAATTGTTTTATCTTGCAGCACTTATAAAAACGGAAATACTGTGATTTATCGTAGCAAAGCACCTTTACGTATTGGCCTGGCCGGCGGCGGAACAGATGTAAGCCCTTACTCAGATATGTATGGGGGCGCCATCCTGAACGCCACTATTTCGCTCTATGCGCGTGCAGCCATAGAACCGATCGCTGATAAAAAAGTACTGTTCGAATGTGCCGACAGAAGCGAAACACTGGAATGTGACGCTACTTTCCCCCTTCCACTGGACGGTAAACTGGACATCCTCAAAGGGGTGATCAACCGCGTGGCAAAAGATTACGGCATTCCTTCCGGCTTTAAACTGACCACTTTCGTAGATGCTCCCGCGGGTTCCGGTTTAGGTACCTCCTCTACCCTCGTTGTGGCGGTATTAGGCGCGTTTGCGGAATGGCTGAAACTTCCCCTGGGAGAATATGATCTGGCACATCTGGCCTACGTAATCGAAAGGGAAGACCTGAAACAGGCAGGCGGTAAGCAGGACCAGTACGCAGCTACTTTCGGCGGTGTGAACTTCATGGAATTTTACGACGGCGACAAAGTGATCGTGAATCCCCTCCGTATAAAAGAAAAATACCTGGATGAACTGGAGAATAACCTGGTGTTATACTACACTTCTACCAGCCGCTTATCCAGCAGCATCATTTCCGAACAGCAGAAGAACGTGCACGAGAAAAAGGAAGCGAGTATCGAGGCGATGCACCACCTGAAACAACAGGCGGTAATGATGAAAGAAGCCCTGCTCCGTGGCAGCATCGATAAAATTGGCGAGATCCTTGATTTTGGTTTCCAGCACAAAAAGAATATGGCGAAAGGCATTACCAACTCCCAGCTGGATGATATCTACGAAGCAGCTAAACGCGCTGGTGCTTCCGGGGGTAAGATCTCCGGCGCCGGTGGTGGTGGTTTTATGATCTTCTACTGCCCGGGCAACACCCGTTATAATGTGGTGGAAGCCCTCAAAGCTTTCGGCGGAGATGTAAAACGTTATCATTTCACGCATAACGGGATCAATACCTGGTGCATCTGATCTTCTAACCAAAACGACTTACAAACTATGGCGAACAATATCATCAAAACAATACAGGAAAGCATTGCAGTTAAGCAGGCCATCTGCGAGGATGAAACGCTGATCAATACTATCCAGCAGGTAGCTACTGTTATCACAGGCAGTTTGCAACAGGGACATAAGATCCTCTTTTGTGGTAATGGTGGCAGTGCAGCAGATGCACAACACCTGGCGGCAGAATTCTCCGGCCGTTTTTATAAAGACAGAACGCCACTGTATGCAGAAGCCCTGCATTGCAATAGCTCTTACCTCACTGCGGTAGGCAATGACTACGGCTATGACCAGGTATATGCCCGCATCCTGCGGGGTATCGGTCAGCCAGGCGATGTATTGGTAGGTATCTCTACTTCCGGCAACTCCGCCAACATCCTGGAGGCCTACAAGGTAGCCAAAGGGAAAGGCATGATCGTCGTAAGTATGACCGGTCGTTCCGGCGGCAAAATGAAAGATGGCAGCGATTACCTGCTGAATGTGCCTTCTTCCGATACACCACGTATCCAGGAATCACATATTACCATCGGACATATCATTTGTGAAATCGTTGAAAATAATCTCTTCCCATGATCAGGGAATGTATAGTACTGGCCGGCGGACTGGGTACACGTCTACGCAGTGTGGTGGCCGATAAACCGAAATGTATGGCGCCTGTGAATGACAGGCCCTTCCTGTATTACCTGCTGCAATACCTGATCAGACAGGGCATTACTCATGTGGTGCTGTCGCTGGGATATAAATCAGAACAGGTCATCGAATGGTGCGAACAGGCAGATCTGCCCCTGCAGTTCTCCTATGCTATTGAAGCGGAACCACTAGGTACCGGCGGCGCCATCCTGAACGCCGTTTCCCACCTGAAAGAAGACGAATGTTTCATCGTCAACGGAGACACCTTCTTTGATGTATCCCTTCCTGCATTTTACAATTTCCACCAGCAGGCACATAGCAAGCTTACACTTGCACTGAAACCTATGCGTCAGTTTGAACGCTATGGCAGCGTACAACTGGATGGAGATGCGCGTATCACCGCCTTCCTGGAGAAGAAATACTGCGAGGAGGGACTGATCAACGGAGGCGTTTATCTCACCTCCAGGCAGTACATGAAAAGCCTTCAGCTTCCTGCACAGTTCTCCTTCGAAAAGGAAGTGCTGGAACCACAGGTGAAGAACGGTCAGTTATATGGCTTTATCAGTGACACTTATTTTATCGATATCGGAATTCCGGCTGATTACGAGCAGGTACAAACAGATTTCCGTTCATAAACCTGCAATGTAAGATGATACATATTGACGCTTCATGGACATTATTCCTGGACAGAGACGGGGTGATCAACAACGAGATTAAAGACGGATATGTGCTCAACTGGGATATGTTCCGCTTTGAAGAAGGTGTGCTTTCCGCCTTACCCGCTTTAGCAGGCAAATTCGGTCGTATTGTGATGGTCACCAATCAACGCTGTATCGGCAAAGGACTTTTAACAGAACAGGGCCTTCACGATATCCATGCTAAAATGCTGGACATCATCAGGGATCAGGGCGGCAGGATCGATAAGATCTACCACTGCCCGGATCTCGACAACGACAGTCCCTGCCGTAAACCGAATGAAGGAATGGCCCTGCAGGCAAAGGCCGACTTCCCTGATATTGACTTCTCCCGGTCGATAATGGTGGGTAACACGCTGAGCGACATGAAGTTCGGAAAGGACAAGGGAATGATCACCGTATTCATCCCATCCACCAAACCGGATCTGCCGTTCCCCCACCCGTTGATGGACTACCGCTGTAAAGGACTACTGGAATTTTCGGAAATCATACAATAATTTTGTGTCATATAACGTAATAAGCCTGTAGTAAAAGTTTTCAAATAAAATTATGATCAGAGCCTGTCTTCTATTGTTATGCTGCACTTTCTTCCTGTATTCCGGCCTCCAGGCCCAGCGTACAAGAATAAGCCCCGCTAACGAAACTGCCATGCGTTCACAGCAGGATTCCCTGCAACTCCTCTCCGAAGCCATCCTGAGAGGTAAAGATGAAGCCACCAGGCAACAGGCAAATGACCGTTTTATTCCCAAACTGGTACAAGCCCTGAAAACGCCTTATTCCTTCGATTTTAAGTTCGATTCCCTGACTACTATCTCCATCCAGTACCCGGCAGACAGCACCTTCCGGATCTTTTCCTGGGGACTGGAACAGGAAACCAGCTTTTATCATCACTATGGCGCCATCCAGATGAGAACTGAAGGAGGTGAATTAAAGCTGTTCCCCCTTTTCGACTATTCAGATTATATGAACAATACCGACACCATCGCCAACAACAAGGGCTGGTACGGTTGCCTTTATTATAAGATCCTGCAGCGCCGTTATTTTAACCAGAATTATTACACGCTCTTCGGCTGGGATGCCAACAATTTCCGTAGCCAGAAGAAACTGCTGGATATGCTGACATTCAAAGATGGTCAGCCTGTATTCGGTGGACCATTCTTCAGCTACATGGAAGATACCATTCCTAAAAAGACACGCAACCGTTTTATACTGGAATTCAAAAAAGACGCTACCATCAGTTTGAGCTACAATCCTGACATGGACATGATCGTATACGATCACCTCATTTCAGAAAGTAACCAGCCTTCCAAACCATCGACCTTCGTTCCTGACCTGGATTATGAAGGATTCAAATGGAAAGCTGGCAAATGGGTGCACATCGAAAAAGTATTCCATGATGCACTGCCCCAGGGTAAAGTACCTTTAGCGGCGCCGTTGAATCAGAAACAGAAGAAGATGACAAAACCGCGAACGGCGGAAGAGATCAACGAAGAGTTACAACCACAGCCGAAAAAGCCTAAGCAATAAATAAAACAAGGAGCCTGTATCAAGTAAGATACAGGCTTCTTGTTATTCGGATACCTGACTGCCCTTTATGCAATTCTCAGGAGGCCCATTTATTTATAATTGTACCAGCACCTCGTCCACAAACAACCAGGAAGTACTACCCTTAAACAGATACCCATCCGGAATAGTCCCCATTGTCTTTGCAACGAACCGGATATATCGTGCTTTCTTCTTTTTCACATTGATCCGGAAAGATTGCAGGTAAGGTTCTCCCCTCACCGATCCCTTTGTATTGCGCTCGGTGCCTGCCAGTTCATACTGCTTACCATCCACAGAGGTATATACCGATACTTCCGTTGGCAGGAAGATTCCACTGTTGGGATCTGCCAGGAAGTTCACGCTCACATCGCCAATGCTACTCACTGTCTGCATATCCACCACGGCGCTCACATCGTGTCCCAGGAATCCCAGCCAACGGCCATCTTTAAATGCAGTTGTACCCATGATGCCATCTGTCAGCGTAATCGCTCCAGCCGCTGGATAGGAAGCATGAAAGGGCGTTTCCAGCGTTACTGGTTTGCCCAGTGCCTTATTCACCGGTATGAATGCCTGGCTGCCCGCTATCAGTTTTCCCTTGTCAAACAATGCCGCATATACGATACTGGCAGTATTGATCTTTATCGGTGAATGATATTCCGCTGCGCCGGCATCAGGCTGACGATCTATAGCATACTTCAATACAGCGTCGTTACTACTGCTGCTGATATTGACTGTCGCTGTATGGTCTGCATTGATCTCATAACGGATCACCGGATCAGGGCACACCTGCAACAAGTCAAACCAGGCCATACCCTGATCCGGTACTTCCAGCGTAAGGATAGCATTGGTCGAAGAACTGGCTGCCCGGAAAGTGAAACTGTATTTCTGCCAGTCATTGGTCAACTTGAACACATGTTCCTGCTCTGCTACTTCCAATCCCATACGGAAAGAAGGCATCCTATCCTGTTCTTTAGCCCTGGCCCATACCGAAACAGTATAGCTGTTACCGGCATTGATCACCATAGGCACCAACCTGATTTTATTACCACCACTATCTGTAGGCGTAGTCAGGCGCAGACTGAACATACCTTCCTTACTCAGCCTGGAATCTGCAAAGAAAGTAGCGCCAGGGTCAGCCTTCTCTCTCACTGTGCTCTTTACATTGGAGCCTATTGACAATCCGGGACTGACTACTTTCTCGAAACCGGGATTCAGCGTCAGGTTACCCGGATATAATAAGGGAGATGGCTTTTCTGCCGATGTACGCACCAGGTACACACGGGTACTATAGGCATCAATGATGTCAGAGATATGCCCCTCTGTAAACGGCACTGTCCTGTTTTCAAACCAGAGCTCCGCTTCGGCAGAAAATCCTCCGTCTTTGATATCAGCATGTAAAGACAAGGTCTTAGGCTTATTCTCATTATTAACCGCCAGGATCAGCAGGTTACCTTTATACCGGAATGCCCTCGTCAGAATAGTGCGGTCATCACTGTACACCGTCGGCGCTGGGTCTGCCGACAAAAGGAAAGGCGTCATCTGTGCCGTTTCTACCGCCATATCACTACAGGCCGACCAGGCAGAGACAGACTGCGGATTCAGATTACCCGGAGCATGTACATAGTACTGGATGCCTTTTGCGCCACGTACCAGCCCCATATAGGTCATCAAACGTATTTCATTAGCTGTCGGCTCCCGCGACCACATTTCCTGTCCGCCGAAAGCCTGTGGCACCAGCCATACCGACTTCTCATATTGCAACTTGTCGTTCAGATACTGTACGTCTTCCGCTACCTTGTCTGCCTTTCCCGGTATTGGATAAGGATCAGTCATAGCAATATCCATCGTATTACGGAAATCATCGATCTTCTGCGGCATCATAAACACTACAGAGATCGGGTGATAAGGATCCAGTTCCTTAATCAGCTGGTATGCCTTTTCCAATACGGCGGGAGGTCTTCCCTGTCCATCGGGTTCATCGTTGATGTACCAGGCTAATAAAGCCGGATGATCCCTGAATGCCAGTACCTCACTCTTTAGGATAGCAAGCTTCTCATCTTCTGTCATGTCCAGTCCCTTAGCCCCATTATGGCCGCCTCCTACCAGGGAGTTCACCCCATAATTTACCTTTACACCCAACTGCGCACAACGGTCCATATAAGCTTTGCGCTCTCCGAAAGTTGCTACCAGGTTGCTCTGATAAGTGCCAATCATATTAAAGCTATGAGCAACCTCTTTCTCTGCCAGATCTCCTACACCTACACAATAGAAGCCAAAAGGAAAGAATGGTAAGCCGTCGGCTATCAGGCCACCCGTCAGCCGGTCTATCTGCACAGCATTCCGTTTTGCAGGCGACTGTTTGAAATTCACGCTGCCACTGTCTGCCAGTTCTCCACCACGCAGTAAGCGGTATTGCAGAGAAGACTCCCCTGCCGGCAGTTGCTGTAATGCAACCGGCGCTGCCAGCCAGTGACCGCTTGCCGCAGTACTACGTCCCAATTCCTTTGCCTTATGAAATAACACAAGTTGATAATCCGCTGCCGGCAGACTATCAGGTATCACGCAGACAACAATACCTGCCTGTGATGGCTGATAGTAATCATACCTGCTAAATACTTTAAATAGGTGATTGCTGCGCTCCTGCGCATGTGAAGGCAATGCTCCCAACAGCGGGAGCAGCCATAGCATGATTCGTTTCATTGGACCTGTAAATATTGACCTGTTTCCAAGGTATACAAGCCACGGTGTTAATCCTAATAAATTTGAAGAACGATGCACCAAAAATACATGAAGGCACCGGGAAGCGTTTAAATGGTGACGGCCCTCATCAGGTACCAAATAAAAGAGGAAAACTAAAAAGTAAAAAGTAAAATAGGCGCTGAGAATCGCTTAAAAGGCTGCCTGAGCCCATCAGGTGCTCAAATAAAAAGGGATGCATCAGACTTGATACACCCCTTTGCTATAGATTGATAAAATATTATCAGAACAATTCTCCCTGAACACCATCCCCATCTGGTTCTTCCTCTTCAGAAGCCAGTTCGGCGCTGATCAGTTCTTCCCCGGCAATACGGGTACCTACCGTTCTGTAACTGGTCACTTCCACAAACTCAGCCAGGTCTACTTCCTCCTCATCCGGATTCCGTTTCTTGCCTGTCTTCAGCAGTACTACAGGTTCTGCATGTGTGGTGACCATCTCGAGGTAATTACCTGCGCCTTCTTTGATGAACGAAAACTTGTTGTTCAGTGTTTGTGTTTCAACCTTGAAACGTTTGGCATTGAACTGTTTCTTGTCTGCATCAAAATAGATAGCAGAAACGATCTTTTCAGGATTGAATTTCTCAATATAAACAAGCTCATTCGGATCATAACGGTTAGTAAGCTCAAAGTTGGTCAGCTCGTAAGTACCGTTCTTAAAGGCAACGAAGATCTTGTCCTCTCCTTCAAATGATCCGATATAAACACCCCTTTCCTCTGTATTCAGACGACCGACTTCTGTATCATACCAGATCTTCTGTCCCGACAGGGTAGATACACCTTTCTCCTTGAACTTCACACTGCGGATCGGATATTTCGTTACCTGGTTACCCTGAGAGTTACGTCCCTTGATGGCGATGGTCTCGAAGTACAGGTCAAACTCCTTATTCCTTGCCGCACAGTTAGGACTCAGGCGGATGCTTACCACTTCTGCCTCACCGTTTGGATTAGCGGAGAAATAGTGCACCTTGGAGTTCTTTTCTCCCTTGATGGTCAGATCATATTCCTTATCGCGCGTAATACCTGTTACATTGAAGCGTTTGGCATAACTCATACCGCTCTTACCATCCACGTAGATCATGTTATAGGTAGTACGTTCATCATTCTTTCTGAATACGTCAATATGAATAATGTCTTTACCTACGAAGACCTTATCTGCTACTTTGGTAACAACCATCTTACCATCCCTGCGGAAAACAATGATATTATCCAGATCAGAACAATCTGCTACAAATTCATCCTTCTTCAGTGATGTACCAATGAAACCCTCTGCCCTGTTCACATAGATCTTGGTATTGGCCATTGCCACCTGCTGTATCTGGATGGTATCGAAAGTCTTGATCTCGGTAATTCGCTCACGACCTTTACCGTATTTCTTCAGCAGTCCTTCGTAATAGGTAACAGTGAAATCCACCAGGTTAGCCAGGTCATGTTTCACCTGTTTCATGTCAGCCTCAATCGCTTTGATCTGCTCATTCAATTCATTGATATCCAGCCTGTAGATGCGGCGTACCGGCTTTTCTGTCAGCTTGAGGATATCTTCACGGGTGATCTCTCTCTTCAGATTTTTCTTATAAGGAGCAAATCCTTTGTCGATGGCTACTATTACAGCTTCCCAGTCTTTGTGCTTCTGCTCCAGCTCCTTATAGATCCCCTTTTCAAAGAAGATCTTTTCCAGGGAGGTATAGTGCCATTTATCCTGCAGTTCCTGCAGTCTTATTTCCAGCTCCCGCTTCAGCAATTCCTGCGTAAAGTCCACAGAGTACTTCAGCAGCTCACTTACTGTCAGGAAGCGTGGTTTATCGTCGATGATCACACAGGCATTCGGTGAAATAGAGATCTCACAATCAGTGAAAGCGTACAGGGCATCGATGGTAATATCCGGAGAGATACCCGGCGCCAGCTGCACTTCTATTTCCACGTCTTTAGCGGTGTTGTCCACCACTTTTTTGACCTTGATCTTGCCGTTATCATTCGCTTTTACGATAGACTCCATCAGGGCGGTTGTCGTAACGCCGTACGGTACGTCTTTGATGAGCAGGGTCTTCTTGTCCTTCTCTTCAATATGCGCACGTACGCGTACCTTACCACCACGTTTACCGTCATTATAGTTGGCAATGTCTATCATACCTCCGGTCGGGAAGTCAGGATACAGTTCAAACTTCTTTCCTCTCAGGAATTTGATGGAAGCTTCCAGCAGTTCTACAAAGTTGTGTGGTAATATTTTGGTAGACAAGCCTACAGCAATACCTTCCGCTCCCTGTGCCAGCAGCAGCGGGAACTTCATGGGCAGGGACAATGGCTCGTTCTTACGGCCATCATAACTCAGCTGCCATTGGGTAGTCTTGGGATTGAATGCTACATCCAGTGCAAATTTGGACAGGCGGGCCTCAATATAACGTGCAGCCGCGGCATCATCGCCAGTACGCACGTCGCCCCAGTTACCCTGGGTATCGATCAGGAGGTCTTTTTGTCCAAGGTTAACAATCGCATCCCCGATAGAGGCGTCTCCATGCGGATGGTACTGCATGGTAGAACCGATGACGTTGGCCACTTTATTAAAACGGCCGTCGTCCATTTCCTTCATAGCGTGCAGGATACGGCGTTGTACGGGCTTTAAACCGTCTTCCACGCTGGGTACCGCACGCTCCAGGATCACGTAAGAGGCGTAATCCAGGAACCAGTTCTCATACATGCCCCCCAGGTGGAGGATGTTATGCAATGATTCGTCTGTCGGTTGTGTATTATCGATGTCGCTCATAATCTTATTTATTGATCATCTTTTCAAATTCATCTCTCCAGATACGTACGGAATCTTTCCGTACATCAGCCATGGAGTTCAGTTCTATAAAGCAGCAGTCAGTCAGGGCTATCAGCTGATGCCACACTTTGACCGGCACCTCTATTCTTGCCGGTGCTTCCATCTCCACTCTTTCAATCTTATTCCCGTCCAGTGGGCACCAGTCCATTGCTGCTTTACCACTTACCAGGTACAGTACCTCCGGATTCTTGTAATCCGCTTTTCCCTCATGATAATGCTGTCCGCTGCTACTGCCAGCCTTCCGGTAACACAGGATGAAATCGCCGCTACGGTCGGTATTCCACTCGTAGTTGCTGCCTCTTTCATCTTCTCCCACCAGCTGTACAGGCGTTACTTTTATCATGTGTCTATCATTAACGGTTGTTACCTTTCCTGTTTATTCTTACCCACTCACGCTTATCCCGGCGATGGTTGCCCTTCAGGATCTTTTATCGTGTAGCATTATTCCTGCTTACTTGCAGGTAGTTGCTTCTTTTCAAAGTTCCGATCCTTCATTGGCATTCCCACTTATTCCGCCGGTAGCAGTTTCACTTCAAAATCCTTAATCGTTTTCAGCTCTCCCTTGCTTTCCAGCTTCCCCTGTTTGATCAGTTCTTTCAGCCGCCATCCCAGGAACTGGTCCATCACAGGATATTTCAGTTTACCGGTCACCAGCCCCACAACTTTCGATGCTTTCTGGAATTCTGCAGTGCTTTGCTGCACCAGTTCCTTATCATAGAAGACCGCAGGTTCTCCTTTTATCTTTTTACCGCCTTCCAGTAAACGCACACCGGCATTCTCGTTCATCATCCTGCTCCATTCATCGCCGTCTATTTCAAATTCTGCCAGGGAAACAGGCCTTGCCAGTTTCTTTGCTTTCAGGAATTCTTTTGCCAGGATCTGATGCAGGTGGGTAGGATAAAATACGCTTCCCTTTTCGTTGAGGAAGGGAAGGTTATTGAGATAAATAATATGAATACGCCCTGCAAAGTCGTACAGTTGGCTAATCAGCCAGTAATATCCGCATACATCCCTTGCGTTCTGTCCGGCCCATAAGTATACCTGCTGCTCCGGTTCAGATTTCAGCAGGGCTTTCAGCTGCCGGAATTTCTCCTGGTCGCCGGCTTCCTCTTCCACAACAGGGGCAGTAACGGCGCCTGGCGCTGCTGCCTGGGCTTCAGCTCCTTCAGCTACAGGTTGCGGCTGTATGCCGGCCAGCTGCATCCACCATTGTTTGCGGGCAGCCTGACCATCTTTGGTGTCAAGGATAAAAAGAGGACCTACCGAGAGGTCATCTTCAAAATAAATAATGTCTCCTTTCAGCTGCTCATCCAGCTCAAAAGCACCACTCAGTGCTGTGGCAGATGATTCACCAAAAACGATATGTAACAGTGCCATTGATCTTTTTAAAATAATGCTGATTTAGCTGATTTAATACCTGTCGTTTATTCCCCCGCCGGTTCGTCTACCAGGTCCTTCTCATAACGCAGGTTGCTGATAATGAACTCCTGTCTTGTCTGTGTATTCTTACCCATATAATATTCCAGCAGCTTCTGGATATGTGTGTCTGTCGACAGGATCACAGGTTCCACCCTCATATCTTCGTTGATGAACGCTCCAAATTCCTGTGGAGAGATCTCACCCAGACCTTTAAAGCGGGTAATTTCAGGCTTGCCACCCAGCTTTTTGATAGCCTTCTGCCTTTCCTCATCACTGTAGCAATAGAAGGTCTGCTGTTTGTTACGTACGCGGAACAACGGTGTTTCCAGGATATACAGGTGACCGTTCTTTACCAGGTCGGGGAAGAACTGCAGGAAGAAGGTCAGCAGTAACAGGCGGATGTGCATACCGTCCACGTCGGCATCGGTAGCTATCACAATTCTGTTATAACGCAGCCCTTCCAGGCCTTCCTCTATATTCAATGCGTGTTGCAGCAGGTTGAATTCTTCGTTTTCGTATACGATCTTTTTGGTCAGACCAAAACAGTTCAGCGGTTTACCTCTCAGACTGAATACTGCCTGGGTTTCCACGTTACGGGACTTGGTAATGGAACCGCTCGCAGAGTCACCTTCCGTAATGAAGATCGTCGTATTCAAACGTTTGGTTTCCAGGTCATTTTTATCCTTACCGCTCACCTCTTCGTTCAGGTGGAAACGGCAGTCGCGCAACTTACGGTTGTGCAGGTTCGCTTTCTTCGCTCTTTCATTCGCCAGCTTCTTGATACCCGCCAGCTCCTTACGCTCACGCTCACTCTGCTCAATACGTTTCTTTAAGGATTCCGCAGTGGTTGGATTCTTATGCAGGAAGTCATCCAGGTGTTTGGACAGGAAGTCCAGTACAAACGCCTTCATTGACGGACCGTTCTCATATACGGTGAGGGAGCCCAGTTTGGTCTTTGTCTGGGACTCGAATACCGGCTCCTGTACCCTTACTGAGATAGCGGCACAGATAGAAGCACGGATATCCGTAGCATCATAGTCCTTTTTATAGAAATCGCGGATGGTCTTTACAAATGCCTCACGGAAGGCTGCCAGGTGGGTACCGCCCTGAGTGGTGTGCTGACCATTCACGAAGGAATAGTACTCCTCACCATATTGATTCTCATGGGTGATCGCCACTTCTATATCTTCCGCTTTCAGGTGGATGATGGGATAACGCAGTTCGTCTTCATTGGTTTTACGCTGCAGCAGGTCCAGCAAACCATTTTTGGAGACGTATTTAGTGCCGTTGAAGTTAATAGTCAATCCGGCGTTCAGGAAGCAATAGTTCCAGATCTGGTTTTCCAGGAACTCAGGGATGAACCTATAGTTACGGAAAACTGTATCATCAGGGGTGAAAGTCACCAGGGTACCATTTGGCTCCTTGGTGGCGGTTTCCTTATGTTCTTTTGTGAGCACGCCACGTTCGAATTCTGCTACTTTAGAGCGGCCTTCGCGCACTGATTCTACCTTGAAATAGCTAGACAACGCGTTCACTGCCTTGGTACCCACACCGTTCAAACCCACGGATTTCTGGAAAGCTTTGCTGTCATACTTGGCCCCGGTATTGATCTTACTCACCACATCCACCACTTTTCCCAGTGGAATACCACGCCCATAATCACGGACGGTAACACTATGCTCAGTTACCTTGATGTCGATCTGCTTGCCGAACCCCATGGTATGTTCGTCAATACAGTTGTCAGCTACCTCCTTTAACAGAATGTAGATACCATCGTCCATGCTGGAACCATCCCCTAACTTACCAATGTACATTCCCGGACGAAGGCGGATGTGCTCACGCCAGTCTAGTGACCGTATCGAATCTTCGGTATAGGAGCCCAGGAGATCTTTCTTATCCGTAGTAGCCATAATTATATAGAAATTCCAATTTACTTTGTTACAATGCCCATGGCTTTCCATGCACCATTTATGCCAGGTTCCTCACTATCAGTCAAATGGGGCATTTTGGCCGGAAGGCAAATTTACTAAAACTTTTAGCAAAATCCGGTTGCTGGCAAAAATAAAGGTTTCAGCGTATCATCCCAAGTATTAGTTATACACTATGCTTAAATAAATGAATAACAATTATTTGAGGGCGGCGCCAAAAAGCGGCTTCACTTCTGGCAGGGCTTTCCGGTTCACCACGATAAAACAAATATAATTTCTTCAGATATTGTACAAAAGGGCTAAAAAATTTATTCACAAAAGTTACTCAGAAATGACGATTTATATAATTAAATATTTTATATTTACAACATCGTCTTTTTGAAACCAAACCTATGTCCTAGCCATGAAAACTACATTCTTTATCACCTCGTTATTGGTGCTTACCATTGCACTCCTCGTTACTTACCTGGTTAAAAAGGAGCAAAGCTCTATGAACCGCTTAAGCAACAAATTCATCAGATTGCTGGAAAGATTTAATTCCTGGCAAATGATGAGGTAACAATATTTCGTCATTATTAATAAGACATTTTCCTATGAAAGCCGGTCTCTTATTTAAGTTGGCCTGTTTACTGATTGCCTCAATAGCACTTGCCATACATTTTATGCGCAAAGCACTGGGGAAACTGGGGACAAGCAATGAACAAAAGTAAACTACTCATTATCCAGTAAAATTAAAAAGGGCGCAAAAGACAGTCTTTGCGCCCTTTTCTATGCAATAAGTTATAAGTTAGCCGATTATGGATTTAATTGAATACCTGTGAACATCATTTAGCCACGCTATAGACAGGCTACATGTTTGTTGCCTCCGTTAGCTCCGGGGAACCAAAAATTACCTGTTATAATATTTATTCACTGCGTCAGTCCGGCTTCTCACGTGCAGCTTCTCGTAGATATTGTGTACGTGCCTGCGTACAGTTTCAATGCTGATAAACAGATTGCTGGCAATCTCCTTGTAAAGGAAACCCTTCGATAACTGATCCAGGATCTCTTTCTCCCTTGAAGTCAATGCCTCTAATGCCGGATTAGGTTTTGCCTGCTTCTGGAAGTAAGCCACCACCCTGCGCGCTATCTGGGAGCTCATGGGAGAACCGCCTTCATGCAGGTCGCGGATAGCGCCCAACAACTCACTCGGAGGTGTCTTCTTCAGAATATATCCGCTGGCGCCGGCTTCCAGCGCCTGGAAGATTTTATCGTCGTCCTCGTATACAGTCAACATCATGAAATGCATATCCGGGTATTCTCCCTTTAAACGGGCAATACACTCAATCCCATTCATACCGCCGGGAAGATTAAAGTCCATCAGCACTACATTCGGTAACAAATTCGGGATCTGCTCCACCGCTGTCTCCGCATTGTTGAACGCTCCTATACAAGCATACCCATCCGAGCCATTGATCAGTAATTCCATGGCTGTACGGATATCATGGTTGTCTTCAACAATCGCCACAGAAATAATATCCATGTTATCCTGAGATTTCTTTTTCGAGTATACAGTCATTTAATATCAGTTGTTATGTTTAGACAGAGGTCAACGTAATACCGCACTTATGTTATTTACAAATCTAGACTAAATTAATGGGATATCTAACAAAACTATCGTACCGTGATGCGATGTAATATCAGCATGGCCCCCAACCGCCTGCATTCTCTTCTGAATGTTTTTCAGACCATTTCCGAACAACCTCACTTTCTCCTGATCAAAGCCTTTGCCATTGTCTTTTATCATAATCGTCATATTCTTATGCATCTCTATTTGTATTACTACCTCGGAGGCCTGTGCATGTTTTACCACATTATGTAATGATTCTTTTACCGCAAGGTAGATGTTACGCCTGGTACCACCACTTAGTTTGATATTGGGGATCGATTCCGGGATATAAAACTGATGGGTAATATGCGCATGTTCCAGAAAATCAGCTGCAAAGCTTCGCATGTAAGCGATCAGGTTCTCCAGTGAATCATTCGAGGAATTCATCGCCCAGATGATTTCGCTCATCTTATCCACCAGCTCACCAGCCGCTTCCGATATGCGTTCCAGCTCCTTCGTCTGCGAAGTGTCCGTTATCTTCCGCTTCGCAATCTCACTCAACAGGCGGATGGTAGACAGCCCCGATCCAAGGTCATCATGCATATCACTGGAAATCCTTGCCCGCTCCTGGTCTACCGCCTGTTCTTTCTCCAGTTTAAGCTTTTCATGACGGATCTTATAGTCAAGATACAACGTTGAAAAATAATATGCTACTCCCAATAGTAGTAACAATAACAGGAACCTGAACCACAATGACTGCCAGAACGGTATCCGTATCGTTATTTCCAGCGTGGTAGGCGTTGAGTTCCAGATATCATCGTTATTGGACGCACGTACATTGAATGTATACGTGCCCGGCCGCAGGTTCGTATAACGCGCCATCCTGAATGCGCCGGCCTGTACCCAGTCCTCGTCTGCTCCATCCAGCTTGTACTGTACCTTGTTCTTCAGCGGATTAGTGTATTCCAGCGGCACGAATTCAATAGCAATGGTGTTATGATTGTACGGTAATTCTATCCTGCGAAGCAGTGACAGCGCCGTATCCGATTCATACGGTTTGTCCAGCACTTCCATACGCATGATCACCACTTTCGGCTTTGATGGATTGTTCCTGAAATCTTTCGGATAAAAACCATTGGAACCACGTATACCGCCAAAGAAAAGTTCACCATCAACCGACTTGAAAAAGGCGCCGGTATTGAACTCATTCGACTGCAAACCATCTTCGTAGTTATACGTCGTAATCTCATCATTAGCAGGATTGATCTGCGTTAATCCCTTGTTATGGCTCACCCAGATCTTGTCCTTGTCATCCAGCAGTACACCATACAGGTAATCATTGATCAATGCCGGATAATCATAGCTATTATAATGCTTCTTACGCAGGTTGTTATCGTCCAGTACAAACAAGCCTTTAGACGTTGCCAGCAGCAGTTCTTTACCCGCTCTTTTAGCAATAGATTTTACGATAGTGCCCGGCGGTAATGTGATGAGCTCCCAGCTTGTACTACCTACTTTCTTTACATAAGCCGCCACTTTCGTACCTACATATTTGTTTCCCAGGAAATCTTCATAATACGTAGTCAGTATCTCATCAGGAAACTCATGTACGATCGCCACTTTATATCCTCCCCGTTCTCCTCTTACGATCTGCAACAGATAGCTGCCATAGTTGAAATATACTTCTCCGCTCGTACGTTTAAACACGAAAGGATAAATATCTTCCAAGGATGGTAAACCAATAGCTTTCACGTACTTTGTCAGGTCCTCAAACTTACGTGTGTGTACGTTGAAAAGACCAATATGCATATCCGAGAAATGGAACCAGAGGTGTTCAAAATCTTCTCTGCAGATGGCATTCAGATTCTTCGCAGGAAATATGCTTTTTCCCTCATCACCGGGAATACGTTCCATGAACTTTCCTCCCTTCTCATAAATGTCCAATCCGTCGTTCAGCAGACCCACATAGAGTTTGCCATCATCATGCTTATACACGGCCCTTACCATATTGTGTGTGGTGGCTGGAGAACGGTACAGGTTAAAGACTTTCTTATTGGGAGAATATTTTTTGATACCATCGCCATCTGTGCCTACCCACATATTGTCCGCAGCATCCCTGTAGAGATAGGTCACGACATTCCAGGAACGTGTTTCAGAACCGTTGAAGGAAACGATGCGGTTTACGATCTCATTACGTTTCACGTTATAGATCATCACACCGTCAGTGCCTCCTATCCAGATATTGCCGTTAAGGTCCAGCTCAAGACATAAAGGAACGAAGTTCGCATCTTTAGGATCGCGCTGGTCGAACGACAGATCACTGTACTTATTCAGTTTTTTATTGAAAATGATCAGATGTCCTTTGCTGGCAATGATCAGGGTATCCTTGTTCAGATTGCGGAGTACGACGTGGCTGGTGATACCGGGCAGACAGTAAGTGGTCAACCGCATATTCTGCGTATTCATTGCCAGCAGCTCACCCGGTTCGAAGTTCATCCAGATGGTATTGTCGTCTTTGTAAACGGCACTGGCTGCTATACCCTTCTGTAACATCGCTTTAGGGTATAATATCACCTTCTTCTTGGCATAGGTGGAATCGTCGAGTACGTATAGCCCTTTGGCGGGTCGCCATATCCAGAGATTATGCTGTAAGGAATCTTCACCCAGTATCCGGAATTTAATACCGCTGTCGCGTTCGCCGTTATTCTCATAGGTAGTATCTTCCAGCACGCTTTCGAAGGAGTTCCTATACTCATCGTACAGGCTGATACCGTAGTTATGTGTCAGTAACAGATGATGCCGGCGGTTACGGTAAAGGGAGTACCCCTTGTACCCTTTCAGGGCAAAGCGGTTAATCAATGCACGTCCCCCGTTGTTGTTCCTGACCACCAGGTTTCCCTTCCCCTGACCAGCACGTTCCTGTAAACTTGGACTAAACCTGTATTCATTGAACCCATATCCATCGAATCTGTTGATGCCATCATGCGTGGCAATCCACATAAACCCCTGGTTATCTTCCAGTATATCGTATACCGAGTTCTGGGATAGACCCTCATTTACGCCGTAAGAATCGAAAATGTAGGGCTTGTCCTGTGCGCTCAACACCGATACGGATAGGGTACATAGGAAAAAAAATAATAAGGTCCTCGTCATCTGCGCCCGCGATTGCAATTCTTTTAAAGTAATAGAGGTTATTAAAATACTGAGTCCACCATAACGCAGTGCTTGCAAATATATAAATCTACCGCACACTTTCTAATGATTTTGTATTTTTCTTCCCGCAACATGTCCCATTAAAACTCACAAAACAATATGCCAGGAAAAACTTCACCTCCTACAATCATGGCTTTAAGCTGTAAAACATTCATTTTGACCCTGTTTTTTCCGTTGCTTTTTTTACATACAACGGCTCAGTCCGGGTATAGCATCCAACAGCACGATGCCCCTCCCATTAAAAGTATACGGGGTATGAGCGTGCTCAATAACGGTGTTATCTGGATATCAGGAACAGAAGGAAAGGTTGGCCGTAGTACCGATTACGGCGGCCATTGGGACTGGATCACAGTACCGGGTTACGATTCCTGCGACTGGCGTTCGCTGGTAGCCTTCAGCGATAAGCGGGCGCTGCTGCTCAATGCAGGAGAACCGGCCCATTTGCTGCAGACTACAGATGGAGGCGCTACCTGGAAAGAAGTATATACCAATCGTACAAAGGGTATCTTCTTTGACGGCATGGCCTTCCGCAATGCAAAGGAAGGTATTGCTATCGGCGACCCCATCGATGGCAGGTTTATGGTGATCCGTACAAAGGATGGTGGTAGTACCTGGCAGGAAGACCCTGTTGATGCGCGGCCAATCGCTAAAGAAGGTGAAGCCATCTTCGCAGCCAGTGGTACCAGCGTACGTACCAGGCCTGATGGAGAAGTCTGTTTTGTAACCGGCGGAAACATCAGCCGTTTCATCAGCGGGTGGGAAAAATGGACACCGGTAGAATGGAACTTCACACACGGCAGTGCCGGTACGGGCGCATTCTCTGTTGCCTTTGCCGATAAACAGCATGGTGTGGCTGTTGGCGGCGATTATACGAAAGACACGGTCACTGCCAATAACTGCCTTATCACGAAAGATGGCGGCCGCAGCTGGCAGCCCGTTATCACACCTCCCGGCGGTTACCGCTCCTGTGTACAATATGTAGGTTATAATACATTCGTTGCAACAGGCACATCGGGCACGGATATCTCGGAAGACGGCGGTCTCAACTGGTATAAGATCAGTAAAGAAGGATATCATGTGGCTGGGTTTGCCCTTAAAGGCAGATATGTATGGCTGGCTGGTAGTAAGAAGCTGGCAAGCTTTAACACCTATAAATTATAGTTCCCGCATATAAAAGGGGTGCTGCTAAAGCACCCCCGGAGAAAAATAGGTTAAAACAAAAAGTACATTATTGATTCTCAAGATAAGGTATACACGAATATGTTACATTGGTATTTTAGCGAATGTGTTAATTTTACCAGTAAACGATTAATTAACAGCATCCATCGTAACCAGTTTATAACAATATTTTTATCTAATTTGGTTGCTGAAAGGGAATGGGAATCAAGGTGTTCAAAGCAGTGCTACAACTGTTACAACCGCTGTTGTCACCGGAACGTTGATTCGGGAAATTTAAAAGCGAATTATGCAAGTAACAACCTCATCGGGTAAATATTCGGCCAAACATTATCCGGATATTATTAAAGAATGGAAAAAAGAAGGCAACTACTTCTATTTTTATACATCAGAAACCATACTGGAAGTCAGAATCATTTCAGATAAGATCGTTCGCTTCCGTTACGCAGCTGACGGTAACTTTCAAAGAGACTTCTCCTATGCTGTCAGCGACCGGCTGGAAGAATCGCCGGTTAACTTTGGATTACACGAATTCGAAGAGAATTTCGAAATATATACTGAAGCACTGCGCATTTATATCGCCAGGGATGATATGCGCCTTACGATCACCGATATCGATGGCTTTATCATCAATCAGGACGAACTCGGCTTTCACTGGCAATATTATCTGCAGAAAGGCGGCAAGATCGTCTACTGCAGCAAACAGATCCAGGAAGATGAATACTTCTTCGGCATGGGTGATAAACCGACCGACCTGAACCTGCACGGTAAACGCCTGGAGAACTTCGGTACTGACGCCTACGGTTTCCAGAAAGACACCGATCCCCTGTACCGTAACATCCCTTTCTATTATGGTCTGCACCGCGGGAAAGCATATGGGATCTTCTTCGATAATACCTTCCGCACCATCTTCGATTTTGGTAAGGAAAGAGAGAATGTGACCAGCTTCTGGGCAAGGGGCGGAGAAATGAATTATTACTTCATTTACGGCCCTGAATTGCTGAAAGTGGCAGAAGGATATACCAGCATCACCGGCACGGCAGAATTGCCGCCTTTATGGGCCTTAGGCTACCAGCAATGCCGCTGGAGCTACTACCCTGATAAAAGAGTAAAAGAAATAGCGACAGAGTTCCGTAAACGTCAGATCCCCTGTGATGTGATCCACCTCGATATTGATTACATGGAAGGATTCCGCTGTTTTACCTGGAGCAAGGAAGGATTCCCGGATCCCGTAGGACTGATCAAAGAACTGTCTGCGCAGGGTTTCAAAGTGGTAGTGATCATTGACCCGGGTATCAAGGTAGATCCTGAATACAGCATCTATAAACAGGGCATGCAGAATAACTACTTCTGTAAAAGACAGGACGGCGCACTGATGGAAGGCGATGTATGGCCCGGCAAATGTGTGTTCCCTGACTATACCAATCCGGAAGTACGTAAATGGTGGGCAAGCCTCTTCAAAGAACTGGTAGACGCAGGCGTGAGAGGTGTATGGAATGACATGAACGAACCTGCCGTGTTTGAAATGGGCACCTTCCCGGAAGACGTGCGTCACGACTATGATGGAGAAGCCGTGAGTCACCGTAAGGCGCACAACGTATACGGACACCTGATGAGTAAAGCAACGGCCGCCGGTATGAGAAAGTACCTCATGCCTAACAGGCCCTTCGTCATATCCCGCTCCTGTTATGCAGGCGCACAACGGTGGACCTCCTTCTGGACAGGCGATAACGTGTCCAGCTGGGATCACCTGTGGCTGGCCTCTATCCAATGCCAGCGCCTCTCTGTATCAGGCATCTCTTTCGCAGGAAGTGATATCGGTGGTTTTATCGGTGAACCAGATGGCGAACTCTATGTACGCTGGATACAATTAGCCGTATTCCATCCGCTGATGCGTACACACTCGGCCAGTAATGAAACCGGCTTTAACCAGGAACCATGGAGCTTCGGAACAGAATATGAAAGTGTGGCGAGGAAATTTATTCAACTCCGTTATCATTTGCTTCCTTATCTCTACACTACTTTCTGGCAATACAGCCGCTGGGGCACACCGATGATCCGGCCCCTGGCATTCGTTGCACAGCACGATAAACAAACCTACGATCGTTCACATGAATTCATGCTGGGAGATTCCCTGCTGATCAGCCATGTGTCTGAACAGGGTATGAAAGAGAAGGAAATATACCTGCCGGAAGGACAGTGGTACTATTACTGGAATGACCAGTTGTATAACGGCGGACAGGTAATCAAGATAGCTACTCCGTTAGATGAAATGCCACTCTTCGTAAAAGCGGGGGCAGTAATTCCGAACTATCCGAAGATCCAGCACGTGGATGAACGCAACACAGAAGAGATGATCTTACATGTATATTATTCCACACAGGAAACAAGCAGTTTCCTGTATGAAGATGCAGGAGATCATTACGGATATAAAAACGGTCAGTATAACGATATCCGTTTTAAACAGACTTCAGAAAAACATCGCTTCGCACTACGTAAAAAATATTTCGGTCAGTATAATGCCGCGTACAGAAGACACAATATTCACGTACATGGTTTACCGTTCAAAGCAAAGGAATATATTCTTGATGGAAAGGCTGTAAAGCTTACTGCTGCTAACTTTGTGGGGAATGTGGTAAATATAGTGGTGGACAGGAAATTTGATAATATCATCATCAGGTAGTACTGCACTAATTAACTGCTGATTATAAATCCCAAATTCTTCAGAGAATTTGGGATTTGTAGTTTTAAACCCTACGTAAAAAAAAAGGGCACATTAGATTGAGATCTTAGTGCCTTTTCATAACCTATGCCAACTTTAGAGTTATCCAAAATTAACATGTTATAACTGATACACAAAGCATATGAGCGTCGTATAGCCAAAATGAACAAAATGAACAGAGTAAAAATCGCTGAACAGATGAGTTTTGTTAATATCAGGTTACAAAATGATTTCCAGATGATTAATAATTTCATTTCTTAACATCTCATTCACTTTATATTCCACTTAATTAATATCACACCGCTCTATTGTTGTTGTATATCCCTTACTTTATTAGTGTCGTAGTCATGCTACAGTTTGTTAACAGTACTCCACGCTTATGATGATTTTTGTGAGAATTTCAGCCGGCCAAAGCTGTTATACAATGGGTTATACATCAAATTTGGCATACGCGGCATAATAGTTGTGCCTACTCTCACGATTCGAGTCTATTTCCTCCGTTAAATGGAACCCATTTTTTAACCTTTCAAAATTCATTCTTATGGCTGCAGAACAAAGCAATCAATTCACACAAGAACAGGAAAAACTGGAAAGGGATCAAGAGCACGAAACAAGAGATTCAGGAGCACATGCAGAGAACAAACAATCAACTACATCCGAAGAAAAGAGTACTACAAACCGCAAAGATAAACGTGGTTTCGCATCCATGGATGCAGCGATGCAACGCGCTATAGCCAGTAAAGGCGGTCGCGCAGCTCATGCTCAGGGTGTGGCGCACGAATTTAACTCTGCTGAAGCCCGGGAGGCCGGGCGTAAAGGTGGAGTAGCTGTCAGCAGAAACAGGCAGCACATGGCCGAAATAGGTAAAAAAGGTGGTGAGGCTGCTCACAACAAGCGGAAGAAGGATAATTCCAATTCGTCAGTGTAAAAGCTATTCCACATTTCTCTTTCCTTTAAAAAAGGAATGCCTGGCATACATTTCATGTATACCAGGCGTTCCTTTTTTTTATATTTGTTAAATACTTCAATCGTTAAAACAGGTATCCTTGCAAAAACTAACCGCTAACACCCGCCAGCTCTATTCCTTCCTCATTCCATATATCATCCTGCTTCTCCTGGTGCTTATCGCCAAAATAACCTATTCCAAGGAGGAGATTTATTTCTTCATTAACGGACTTCATTTCCCCGCAGGAGATGTTTTCTTTCCTTTTATGACTGAATTCGGCAGTTCCGTTACCGCTGTCGTGGCCTGTCTGCTCCTGCTTTTCGTTAGTTACCGCAGCAGTGTACTCATGGCCACCAGCCTGATACTGACTACCGCCATCAATGTGCCGCTGAAGAACCTCTTCTTCGCACCAAGGCCCCGCGTCTATTTCGCCGGCTCTCAACACCCCATCTACTACGTGCCCGATGTGGAAGTACTGGCCAATAATTTCAGCTTCCCCTCCGGACATACCGTATGCGCCTTCACAATGGCCATCGTACTGACTTACATCACGCCAAAGAAAAGCTTCGGATACCTTTATCTCCTGCTGGCCCTTCTCGTAGCCTATTCACGCATGTATATGAGCCAGCACTTCCTGGAAGATGTTACCGCCGGGTCTATCCTCGCCACCGTGGTAACTATCATATGGCTTTCCTGGTTCGATAGCAGGCCTTTTTTGAGTGATTCCCGCTGGAATGGCTCCCTGAGCAGGAAAAAGAATGCAGCTTAGTATGCCATAAAATAAAAGCTCCCTGGCCATTGACCAGGGAGCCTGAAGATTTTCGTTATGAGACCTTGTAACAGTTGTCTGCCTTTGGCAGAATTGCAGGTTATAAAGTTCCTTCCGGAAATAATTAAGATTTGCCTTTCTTCTTCTGATGTGGCAACGATGCAGGTGGTGGTGGCAGCACCTGTTTTTGCGTAGCAGCTGCTGGTTTTGTCGAATCCTTCCCGAATTCCTCTTCTGTGACCGGCTCTCCTCTCCTGTAGTATTCTTTCGTCATCTTACCTTCCTCATCATATACCTTCCACATGCCATTCCGTTGAGAGCTACCATCTCTCTTTACTTCCTCAAAGCGCTCTTCACCGGTAACAGGGTCTACGATCCTGTAATTGTCTACCTCACCATTAATACCCATTGCCACAAAAGATCCTTCAGCACTTACCAGGCCGTTGGAATAAAAATAACGGCAGTAACCATTCAGCTGCCCATGTTTGTAGGTTTCTTCTGCAATGATTCCGCCGGATAACGCATACTTTTTCCATACGCCCTCCTTCAGGTTATCGACATAAGCACCCTCCCAGGTATAACCCGGTTCCCCGCGCACTTCTGGCATCTCCTCCTGCCATTCGCCCTGTTTGCGCTGCTGCGCATCCACCTTATTCGGCCTGACCTGGGGCATCTGGGCAAAAGCAGCCAGCACCATAAATTGTAGAAATAAAAAAACACTCACTTTTCTCATAGGAATAATTTCGGCAAAATTACTCATAAAAAAAAACCGGCGCAACAAATGTCGCGCCGGTACTCAATAAGTCGTCTTTTTGTTTAAACCTGTTCTCTCCTATTTGCTCAATTTAATGTCCTCTACTTTCGTATTATCACCTCTCTTCACGGTAATACCCGTGATGGTAGTGTCTTTGTAACCATTCGATGCATTTACAAACAGGTTGTAAGTACCTGCCTTCAATCCTCTCACCTTATACTGCCCGTCTTTCCATGGTAATGCATAAGAAGTATCCTGGTCGTTGTACACAGTAATCACAGGGAAAGCATTCCATGGAGTAACCTTTCCGGAAATGCTGCCGGTCTGTTTCAAAGTGAACACATGGATCACAGGACGCAGAATGAACTGTCCCTGGCGGGTCTGGATGATAGAACGATCAATGTCGAAGTCGAGCCAGAGACGGAAGTTCTTGTCAGAGAATTCCTCCCACTCGTCCTGACGCACCTGGATAACAATTTTTACCTGACCTGAAGGTGATTTCAGCGGATAAGTAGTGCTGTCCTTCACCAGGTGGTTGTTGTCGCCCAGGGTGATCCTGATCTTCTTCACCTTACCTGCAGGTACGATACCGTCGCCCAACAGCGTGTCAGCGCCATTGCGCAGGGATAACACATCGTATACGCCCGGACGGATACCCAGAGAATCCCACACTTCGCAGTGATCCTTGTCACCATGGTGGTCTTCCCACCATCCGCAGCGTTCGTAATCATTGTCCCAACGGTCGTCGTCGTCGTTATCCGCAGTAGTTGTACAGGTATCTACCAGTACTTCCACATTACGGATGTCCAGGAATACATTGTCAAAGTAACCCGGATCGTCGGCGAAATAAACACTTAATCTTTGTTGCCCTTCACCAGGAGTCAAGGACGCGGAATTGTCCTTCTGGCAGGCATGGAAAACAAAAGCCAACAGTACAAGTGTGGCTAGTCCCCATCCGGTAGTTCGGAGATAGGTCTTCATAAAAAGAATGGTTTATGGTTAATAATACGCCCGCGTCAGAAGGATTGCTTCCCTGAGTAAAGGCAGTATTTAGATGGCAAAAATAAACAAAAGTTTAACAGAGAAGGAAAAACTAATATATGTTTTATAAGCACATCCTTATCAACCACTTACATTCTTATCGTATGATTCTTTTTAAAATAGTAGCGCCCAGCGGGGGTATGCGCAGGCGTAATACATGACTTTTACCGTGATACGGCTCATGTTGTGCAGTCAGGATACCGGTATTGACTACACCACTACCAAAGAAACGGCTGTCATCACTATTGAGGATCTCCCGCCATTCACCACCACCTTCCAGTCCCATAGCGTAATGCTCCCGGGCTACCGGCGTCATATTCAGGATGATCAGTATATCCTCTTCAGGTTTATATCCCTTGCGCAGGTAAGACAGTACACTGATCTCATGATCGCTTAAATTGATCCACTCAAAACCGTAATAGTCAAACTGCTTGATATAAAGTGCAGGCTCTGATCTGTACAGATGATTCAGTTCCTTCACGAACTTCTGCAATCCCTGGTGAGACTCATGCACCAACAGGTGCCAGTCCAGTTCTGAACGGAAATTCCATTCGCTTGTCTGCCCGAATTCATCTCCCATGAACAACAGTTTCGTGCCGGGATGTGTGAACATATAACTGTACATCAGTCGCAGATTCGCTAACTTCTGCCAGTCGTCTCCCGGCATCTTGTAGAGCATGGGCGATTTACCATGCACCACTTCATCATGGCTCAGGGGCAACATGAAGTTTTCCGTAAACGCATAGGCAATACTGAAGGTCAGCTGGTCCTGGTGCCACTTACGATGATAAGGATCGCGTTTGAAATATGCCAGCGTATCATTCATCCAGCCCATCATCCATTTCATACCAAAACCCAGTCCTCCCATATAAACGGGTTTGGACACTCCATAGAATGAAGTCGACTCTTCCGCGATAGTTTGCACATCAGGAAACAAATGATAGATCGTTTCATTCATGTGTTTCAGGAAAGAGATCGCCTCCAGGTTCTCCTCTCCCCCATGGATATTCGGCTCCCAGGCCCCGGTTTCCCGGGAATAGTTCAGATGGATCATGGAGGCCACTGCATCCACACGTAAGCCATCCACATGGAATTTATCCAGCCAGAATACAGCATTGCTCAACAGGAATGAACGTACTTCATTACGTGCATAGTTGAAAATATAACTGTTCCAGTCAGGATGATATCCCTTGCGCATATCTGCATACTCATATACATGCGAGCCGTCAAACCTGTACAGGCCATGTGCATCATACGGGAAATGGGACGGCACCCAGTCCAGTATCACGCCGATGCCTGCATGGTGAAAGGCATCCACAAAAGCCATAAAATCCTGTGGTGAACCATATCGCGAGGTAGGCGCATAATAACCTGTACCCTGGTAGCCCCAGGAACCATCAAAAGGATGTTCCATTACCGGCATCAGTTCCACATGGGTAAAACCCATTTCCTTGACATAGGGCACCAGCCTCTCTGCTATCTCCGCATATGTATAGAATACTTCATGATTATGCTTGTCCGGACGACGCCAGGAGCCCAGGTGCACTTCATACACTGTGAACGGACTTTCCAGACTGTTGTGCGCCTTACGACTTTCCATCCAGCGTTTATCCTTCCACTTATAATCCAGGTGCCAGGCTACCGAAGCGGTTCTCGGACGTACCTCCCAGTAGTTGGCGTAAGGATCTCCCTTACGGAGCTCCTCTCCTGAATTGGAACGGATAAAATATTTATACAGGGTTCCTTTCTTCACATGTGGCACAAATCCTTCCCATATACCGGACTTGTCCCATCTGGGGTACAAAGTGTGACTATAATGGTCCCAATCGTTGAAATCGCCGATCACGGATATAAAGGCGGCATTAGGCGCCCACACTGCAAAATAGGTGCCCTTCACC
The DNA here is from genome assembly GCF_900102545.1 of Chitinophaga filiformis. GTDB lineage: Bacteria > Bacteroidota > Bacteroidia > Chitinophagales > Chitinophagaceae > Chitinophaga > Chitinophaga filiformis. Next base: position 349,723 of record NZ_FNBN01000007.1, read on the forward strand.
CCTTCATACTCCACTGCATGTGCACCGAATTTCTCATATAAATGCGCATGTTTTCCTTCCTGGAACAGTTCTACATCCCTGGCTGAGAACAAGGAAAACGGTACTACTGGCTGTAGTTTCGGCTTTTTTTCTGTTGTCATAATTACAGTGCACTAAGGGTAACAATATAACGTAATTTTTCGCATTTTGTCCCGCATGCTATACTGAAAAACGCAAGTTTCAGACCATTTACAGCTGCGGTAAACACCAAATGAAAAAGTCCACAGACAGCAGTCATACATTCGAATGACTTCCATCTGTGGACTAAATATTATGCCTGCCGGTCAGGGACGCTGCCCTGCAACCGCTCAGCTATTAATATCTCTTTTTAAAACCGCCGGGACGGCCAGCTCCGCTACCGCTGCCACTACCTTCCCAACGTCTGCCACCGCTACCGCCTTCACGTGGAGGACGGCTGCCGCCACCAGAACGGCGTTTATCGCCATCCTGTGACATTTCGATACGCACGCTGCGGCCATTGTATTCAGCTTTCTTGAAGGTCTGCTGGAATTTCTCCACCACATCGTTCTCTACCTCGAAGAAGGAGTAAACACCCTTCAGGTCAATGCGGCCGATCTTGTTACCACGCACGCCACTCGTATCGCACAGGTAGCGTAACATATCACCACGGGTAAAGTCATCTACAGAACCCAGGTTGATGAACAGGCGGGTAAATTTACCACCACTGCTGCTTCTGCGGTCAGCACCACCATCCAGAGATCTTCTTTCTTCCTTCACATTCAGGTCTGGCGCATCCTGGTAGTATTCCAGGAACTGGTTGAACTCCAGGGAAGCAAAACGTTTGATGATCTCTTCCTTACTCATGGCTGCAAACTCTTCGAATATGCGTTCCAGGTAAGGTTCTATCTGCTCTTCGTTTACTGTTACGTTGTGTACTTTGTGTACCAGTCCAAACAGCTGTTTTTCACATACTGCGAAACCGTCTGGTACTTCTACTTTGGTAAATTTCTTACCGATCACTCTTTCGATCTGGCGGATCTTTCCGATATCGCGACCGCTGATGATAGCGATGGATACACCGGATTTACCTGCACGCGCCGTACGGCCGGAACGGTGAGTATAGTTCTCAACGTCATCAGGCAGTTCGTAGTTGATAACGTGTGTTACGTTGTCAACGTCAATACCACGGGCAGCAACGTCTGTAGCTACCAGTACCTGCAATGATTTCTCACGGAAACGTTTCATTACCTTGTCACGCTGTTGCTGTGTAAGGTCGCCATGCAGTGCATCGGCATTATAACCGTCACGGATAAGTGATTCTGCAATTTCCTGAGATTCGATCTTGGTACGGGTAAAGATGATACCGAAGATCTCAGGATTGAAATCCACGATACGTTTCAGTGCCGCGTATTTATCACGCGGACGTACTACGTAATATTCGTGCTCGATATTCGCGTTACCACTGTTCTTGTTACCTACAGTCAGTTCGAAAGGATCTGACATGTATTTCTGCGCAATACGGCGAACCTCCTGCGGCATGGTAGCAGAGAACAACCAGGTAGTCTTCTCGTCAGGTGTATTGGATAATATATTGTTGATGTCTTCCTGGAAACCCATGTTCAGCATTTCATCTGCTTCGTCCAGTACAACATAACGTACGTTGGCAAAATTCACCGCTTTTCTCTCGATAATATCGAGCAGTCGGCCGGGAGTAGCTACTACGATGTGCACTCCTCTTTTCAGATCACGCAGCTGCTGCACGATGCTGGAACCACCATACACCGCAACGATGCTCACATCACCCAGGTGTTTGCTGAAATTCTTCAGGTCATTGGTGATCTGTAAACATAATTCACGTGTCGGACACAGGATCAATCCCTGTGGATGACGTTGTTTAATGTCAATCTGCTGTAACAGCGGCAGGCCAAATGCTGCCGTCTTACCGGTACCCGTCTGGGCCAAACCTACAAAGTCTCTGTCGCCCCCTAATAACACAGGAATAGCTTTTTCCTGTATCGGCGTAGGCGCAATAAATCCCAGGTCCTGGATTCCTTTCAAAATTGGCTCTTGTAAGCCTAATGTTTCAAATGTAGTCATTGATTTGCTTTGATCAGGCTCCGTCGGGAGCCTTGGTATACTATCTCAGCTCTCCTGAACTGATTAATTTTTTAAAGTTATGTGGTCAACACAATGGACATCGCTGGCTGTGTTATACCAGCTCCCCTTCCAGGTCATAATCATATGCCTTGGTGATCCTGACATTGACGAATTCTCCGGGTTTCAGGCGTTTGCTGGTGTTAATGATCACCTCATTATCTACTTCAACAGAGTCGAACTCTGTACGTGCCAGATAGCGGCCTGATTCTTTTTTGTCTACGATCACACGGAAAACCTTGCCAACTTTTTCCTGGTTCTTCTCCAGGGAAATTTCCTGCTGTACTTCCATGATATCCTGCGCCCTGCGTTCTTTCTCTTCTGCAGGAATATTGTCTTCCAGCTCGTATGCGCTGGTGCCTTCCTCATGACTGTACGTAAACACGCCAACCCTGTCAAAGCGCATCTTTTCGAGGAATGCTTTCAGTTCTTCCACGTCTTCCAGCGTTTCTCCGGGATAACCGGTGATCAGCGTTGTACGCAGACAAATACCAGGTACTTTTTCACGGATAGCAGTAACAAGTTCCTCCATTTCCGCGCGGGTGATCTGGCGCTTCATGGATTTCAGCATATTATCAGCCGCATGTTGCAACGGCATGTCAATATAGTTACAAATATTCGGGAATTCATTCATTACGTCCAGCACTTCCATCGGAAATTTGTGCGGGTATGCATAATGCAGGCGTATCCACTCCAGCCCTTTTACATTTGCCAGCGCCCTTAACAGGTCGGCCAGCCGGCGTTGTTTGTACAGGTCCAGACCATAATAGGTCAGCTCCTGCGCAATCAGCATGATCTCTTTCACGCCCGAATTCACCAGTTTCTCCGCCTCTGCTACCAGTTGCTCAATCGGCCTTGACACATGTCCTCCTCTCATCAACGGAATAGCGCAGAATGAGCAGGTACGGTTACAGCCTTCAGCAATTTTCAGGTAAGCATAGTGTGTGGGAGTAGCCAGCAAACGTTCGCCAATCAGCTCCGCTTTATAGTCAGCATCGAATTTCTTGAGAATAAGCGGCAGCTCCATAGTACCAAACCAGGCGTCCACTCCGGGTATCTCCGATTCCAGGTCGCCACGGTAACGTTCACTCAGGCAACCGGTAACATATACCTTCTCCAGACGACCGCGGTTCTTTAACTCAACCTGCTCCAGGATGGTATTGATAGACTCTTCTTTGGCCTTGTCGATAAATCCGCAGGTGTTCACAACAACGATGTTATGGTCTTTTTTGGTGTTTTCATGCACCACATCGATCTCGTTTGCCAGTAACTGGCCACTGAGTACCTCGGAATCAACCATGTTCTTGGAACAACCAAGCGTAATAATATTAACCTTATCTTTCTTTAAAGTTTTTGTCTTCAAGCGCGAATATTTTAATCTGGCAAACCGGCCTGATACCCGTTTGCTTACCGCCACGAAGACATCCAGACACGAACGGAAGAGAACAGCGAGACTTACTGTTATGTGACTATGAGCCTAAGTGGGGGTTATTTAACTAAAGAATTGCAAAGGTAACATTAAATTGCGAATTGTCAATTATTCCATTACGAATTATGTGTTAACAGCTTTTGGGCTCGCCGCTTCGCCACCTTTCGTTTATAATGATACCACCATTCCGGCGCCAGTTTGATCAACAGGTTATTCACGCCCCTCAATCCTACCAGGTGATACAGCCCGTTCAGTTTTCCTGCCAATGTCTCATCCAGCGCACGCAGGCTCATGGCAAACCCGCCATCTATATACTCCATATGATGCCAGTAGCCACCCGGCATAAACAGGGTATCCCCATGTTCCAGGATCGTGGTAAGCCCTTTCGCCTGTTCCAGTGCCGGGAAATGATCTGTATCGAGTCTTTCATGCCAGTTCACAAAGCTGGCGGCACTCTCTACGGTAAATGGCATCCGGTAAATGTAGGGCGACTGACTATTCTCCAGTAATAATACGCGCTTGCGACCAATAAACTGGGTATGAAAGATGTGCGACAGGTCTATATCGTAATGCATATGGGCTATTGAACCGGCCCCTCCTACAAACAACATGGGATATTTCTTCAGGAAACCGCCCGCCAGGTGGTCAGGCCAGGTAAAATCTTCTACCAGTTGAGGGGCATGCTGAAAGATGTTGAACAGGAAGATCCTCAGTTGTACAGGGCCCTTTTTTACCATGTCCAGGTATTCCCCAAAAGATATATAAGCGTCAGCCCCGTTTACCAGGGTCCTCGCCCCTGCGCGTTCATTATTATATAATCCGACGGTCTGCTGCCCAACGATGGATTTGAAATAATCCCAGGTCCATTTCTCATAAGCTGGCCAGCTCCTGCTCAGGCCCGTGATCACTACTGGTTTCCTTGGTTCATAATATTGCTTTCTGAATACTTCCGCGGAGATATTCTCTACGCGATCGATGGAGGTTAAATGCATAAAGAACAAACATTAAGGATTTCTAAAACAACAAATTATCGTTTAGATGATATTACGCTGAGGCTCTAAATTAGCAACGGCAACCTGTTCCTTCGGGTTATACCAACGTCCGCAATAATAATGCCGCGGCTGTCAGTCAACAAAAAAGAGACCTGGGCGGGTCTCTCTTATTATTTTAGAAGTGTCTTTCGCTATACATTAATTATCAGTCATTTAAACTGAATAAGGAATCCACAAATTCTTCCTTGTTGAACACCTGGAGGTCTTCCATCTTTTCGCCTATACCAATGTATTTCACCGGTATCTTAAACTGGTTGGCGATGGCCAGCACCACTCCACCTTTTGCTGTACCGTCCAGCTTAGTGATAGCCAGGGCTGTTACTTCGGTAGCTGCTGTAAAATGACGGGCCTGTTCCAGCGCATTCTGTCCGGTAGAACCATCCAGCACCAGCAATACTTCATGGGGTGCATCCGGTAATACCTTTTTCATTACGCGTTTGATCTTACTTAACTCATCCATCAGGTGGGTCTTGTTATGCAAACGTCCTGCGGTATCGATAATGATCACATCCGCGTTTTTAGCGGCTCCGCTCTGTACGGTATCAAAAGCAACTGCACCCGGATCGGATCCCATCTGCTGCTTCACGATAGGTACACCTACCCTGTCGCTCCAGATGGTCAGCTGATCAACGGCTGCTGCCCTGAATGTATCTGCGGCGCCCAGCACCACGCTCTTGCCGGCCTTTTTAAAATTATAGGCCAGTTTACCGATGGTGGTAGTCTTACCTACTCCGTTCACACCTACTACCATGATCACGTAAGGCTTCTTCCCCTCCGGCGTGTCAAAATCACGGAACCCGCTGTCCGGAGCATCTACCAGCAATCCTGCGATTTCTTCCTGCAGGATCTTGTTCAGCTCACCGGTACCGAGGTATTTATCTTTCGATACGCGCTTTTCTATTCTGTCAATGATCTGTACGGTAGTATCCACACCAACATCAGCAGATACCAGCGCTTCTTCCAGGTTGTCCAGTACTTCTGTGTCAACGCTGGCCTTGCCTGCAATGGCCCTGCCTATTTTGGTAAGAAAACTCTCTTTGGTCTTCTGTAATCCCTGGTCCAGGCTTTCCTTCTTCTCCCTTGAAAATAGCTTATTGAAAAAACTCATGACGGTAGTCGGTTGTTAAGATGCGCAAAATACAGAAAATATTGACGGGCACCATTTTGAGAGAACACAAAAAGCTGTCCTGATAACGGACAGCTTTTTTAGTATAATTGGTAAAGCCGAATTACTTCTGGTTCATGTGCTCCTGCACCTTATCCTTGTGCACGATAGCTTCTTTGAAGGTATATGCACCAGTTTTAGGAGAACGTACCGCTCTGATCACTTTAGTCCACACTTTAGATTCCGCGGCTGCCTTAGCATCTTTTACTTTCGCGTTCTTGGAGGCTGCTTTTGCCATAATATTTCTAGATTAAAAGTTAATGTTAAAGTCAATGGTTACCTGTTAATTGCTAATCGCGAAGGAATGCACTAACATGCTAACGATTAACGCTCAACAATAACGATCAATTACTTAATTTCTTTGTGTACAGTCACCTTTCTCAGGATAGGATTGTACTTTTTCAGCTCCAGACGCTCTGGAGTGTTCTTCTTGTTTTTGGTGCTGATGTAGCGAGAAGTACCTGGCTGACCAGAAGTTTTATGTTCTGTGCATTCCAGTATCACTTGCACCCTGTTACCTTTTTTTGCCATTTTGTATACAAATTAAGTTGAATGCTTACAATTAGATGTTCTGTCCAGCTGCACGCAAGTCCTTTACTACTGCATACAAACCATTCTTGTTGATGGTTCTTAAACCATCAGCAGATACTTTCAAAGAAATCCAGCGATCCTCTTCCGCCAGGAAGAAACGCTTTTTCTGCAGGTTAGGCAGAAATCTTCTCTTTGTCTTAATATTAGAGAAGGAAACATGGTGACCCGTGATCGGCTTCTTTCCTGTCACCTGACATACTCTTGCCATGATAGAAAAATTTTGGATTGCAAAAGTCGCTCTTTTTTATTGATTTTGCAAATAATTACAATCCGATTTTATTAACAATAGCGGAATGTGTAAATGTAAATTACAAATCACACTTCCTAATTACTTGAATATCATTAGTTACGATTACCAAAAAAAGACCTCAAACCAAGATATCCACATTTTAAAAAAAACATAAAATCAGCTATCTATTTTACAACAGTGCCGCTTTTATGGCAATTACGATTACAAAAGTACAACTAAACTTCTCAGCACAGCACCCAATCTTACACCTTCCAGTACACGCTGTTGTGAAGTACCATGTTTCAGCAGTGCCTCTTCATGGGAAGTTACACACATCTCACAACCATTCAGTGCAGATACTACCAGGCTTACCAGTTCAAAGAACTCTTTACCTAAAACCGGGTTGGCCATAATGCTCATACGGATACCTGCCGGTGTCACCGTGTAGAATTCCTTATTTACAAAGTGACGGAAACGGTAGTATACGTTGTTGGCGTTCATCAGGGAAGTACAGCTGTAGATCTCAGCGATCTCCTTATCTGTAGCACCTTCCTGGGTAGCCAGCTTTTCAAAAGCCGCCTGCAGTTCCGCATGTTTCTCATTGGCAGCTACAGACAATCCCAGCAGGTATGCTTCCTTTTTGCTCAGTGTGCTGGCTGATAATGAGTTGGTTACGTTTATTTTAAGATCTTTCAGATAGCGGGCGTCTGTATCAGCCAGGGTACGCAGGCGATCAGAAAGGTTAGCTTCTGTTAGCCCTACTGCCTGCAATAACTGCACAGCCGTATCAGTATTTGAAGTTGCGAACATAATATTATTTTTCTAAATATTTAGCGGAAATAAAAAGTCCATAGCCGGACCCTATACAGGACATCTGACTATGGACCGTAGAAATTAGTTAGCCTTGCTGGTCAGGGTAGCTTCACCTTTTTCCCAGTTACAAGGACACAGCTCGTCTGTCTGCAGTGCATCCAGTACACGCAGTACTTCCTTCACGTTACGGCCTACATTCAGGTCGTACAGGGAAACCCAACGTACAATACCTTCCGGATCAACGATGAATGTAGCGCGGTAAGCGATCTTCTCGTTAGCTTCCAGGATACCCAGTTCGTCAGCCAGTGACTTGGAAGTGTCAGCCAGCATCGGGAACTGCAGACCACGCAGGTCGTCATGATCTCTTCTCCATGCAACGTGTACGTATTCTGTATCAGTAGAAGCACCGATCAGAATAGCATCACGGTCAACGAAATCCTGGTAGTGCTTGTTGAACTCAGCGATCTCTGTAGGACAAACGAAAGTAAAGTCCTTTGGCCACCAGAACATCACCAGCCATTTGCCGGAATTCTTCAGTTCTTCGGAAGACAGTTCATAGAACTCCTTACCTTTTTCGATAGATACTACAGCCGTCTTTTTGAACTCAGGAAACTTTGAGCCTAATGATAATGTTACATTCTTCATTGTGCGTATATGATTTATTTACGTTTAATACCTGACCTGCTTACATGATGTCACAGCTGGTACCTGATATCTTTCGCGATACCTCGGTTGGTTTATCATTGCAATCCTGCTTATACATGATCCCCCTGCGTGTACATCCTCCATGGGAGCAAGGCATACATTCACTATAATGCCTATATGTCGTTTGGTTATTTCGGGTGCAAAATTGCGGCTCTATTACTTATTAATCAAATAGATTTTCAAATTCCCGGCATTGAAAATCTCTATATAAGGGTAAAAACTGCTATCCTATTGCGATACCCGTTTTTTCTTTTCTAAAAAAGGGCGCATTAATACAATCTTAACATAATTTCCAGCCAAACGGAACAATTTGGCACGCTATTTAGTTATTATATAGTACCCAAATTTTAATAATAAATAACAAAACGACAGGCTATGAAACTTAAAAACGTACTCTTGGTGATTTTCACGATCGGACTTGCACTCATCCCGTTAATTAAAAACAGTCTCGGCAAAAATGATGAATTTGATGCTACACAAGACCTGTTCATCTAATGGTTAACGCGCAATGTGGTGCCATGTCCTGTAATGTTCGGCTTCTCTCCGGAGAAGATGGCATCTTATTGTTTTAATTCAACAAGGCTCCCTGCACGGCGCAGGGTCAAAATATATAAGCCCAGCCTACAGGCCGGGCTTTATTATTTGTGTTAATCCGGTAAAGTCAACAGATAGTTCACGTACCGCCGCTAATTCACCATCGTCAATTCACGTATCATCGTGTTTCCAAACGTCCTCACAGGAATCAAACGGTTTCTCAACGTCAACGTGTTTCCGATTTCACGAACGTCATAATCATTGTTCCGGCGTTCTTCGTTCCGGGGGTTTCCCATCCGGGGTTTCCCGTTTCCTGGGGTTCCGTTCCCGGATTTCCCGTTCCAGGCGTTTCCCGTTTCCCGCATTTCCCGTTCCCGGGTTTTCCGTTCCGGGGGTTCACGTTTCGGGGTTTCCCGTTCCCAACGTTACGATTTCCCCAGGGATAAATCCCTGGGCTGCAAAGAATTAGACCGCTGACGGTCATATGCTCAGGAAAAGACATCATGTTACATTGTTAATGACATCTTTAAAGCTACTGATTCCCAGCACCTTAGATGTCTTAAAACCTTCGGCATGAGACACTCCCACAATCTTTCCAAACGTCACATCCCGGTTGATCACACTCTCAAAAAATGCGTTGGAAGAAATATAGGTCTGCGGTTCATTATCTGCCCCCTGTGCCAGGAACTGAGTCTTATAACACTTAATGGCTTCTTTCTTACGCTCGATCACCGCACTCGTATCTACCACGAAATCTGGTCGTTCATAGCGGTCCTGCATAAAATGGAACACCTGTTTCGGACGCCATGCAGCCTGCAGTTTTCCATCTTCAAAGGTCTCTACCTTTCTCAGACCAGCCAGGAAACAGCTATCAGCAATCAGACGGGCTGCTCTTCCATGGTCCGGATGACGGTCTTCAAACGCATTTGCCAGTACAATATCGGGTTGATACTTTCGAATTGCTGCGATTAGTTTCATTTGCTCTTCCGTATCGTTTCGGAAAAAGCCGTCGCGTAAGCCCAGGTTATCCCTTACTGCCAATCCCATTACTTTGGCAGCTGCTGCCGCCTCTTCTGCTCTCGTTTCGGGGGTGCCGCGGGTACCCAGCTCTCCCCTTGTCAGGTCCAGTACGCCTACCTTCATTCCCTGTGCTGCATGTACCATGAGGGTACCTGCACAGGCCAGCTCCACATCATCAGGATGCGCAGCTATCGCCAGTATGTCTAGTTTCATCGGAAATATCCTTTCTTTTGGTGGAGTGCAAAGATAAGGGTTTACTTCGTCGTCTTGCTTTGGATCAGCACCCACAGTAATTTGTCGTTAGGCTCATAATCCTTTACGGTGTCCTTCGCCATTTTGGGTGGCATAACAACAATGTTTTCTATATTTTTCCGCTCCATAGCAGCCAGCATCTGCGGAATACTGTTGTTGATCGGGGAACCGTCCAGCACATACTGGAAACTACTATCGCTGCCATACTCCTTTAACGCCTTTGCGTAAGGCTGAGATAGTTCACCGAACATCCGGGTGTAACGTTTACGGGCAAAATCAACAGTTTCTATAAAGATTACCCCGTTCTCTCCCCGCGGCCCATACTTTTCCTTCAGTTTCGCGCCTTTTACAATGTCTATCAGCGCTATTTTGCTCGGGTCCAGTCCTTCCATTCCCTTTTTACTCTCCACACTGTCCACGAAAATCAGGGCATTCTCCGGAACACCCGGTATCGAACTCAGGTCTTGTGCCATACCGGCAGTCCTCCATACAAGAAGGCATACGATAATGATAAATCTCAAATGCATGTCGTGAATGTACGGCAGAATTATCAGATAGCCTTCGCCCCTGGTATAGATGGCCTGAAAGCCTGTCACTCGGCTTTCAGGCTTTTTACCGGGTTCATCATCGCTACCTTCAGGGCATGATAAGCAATGGTTGCCAATGCCAGCACAACATTCCCCGCTCCTGCCAGCAGGAATATCCACCAGGGGATAGCTATCCTGTAGGCAAATGCCTCCAACCAGTTATTCATGACTATCCAGGCCACAGCCGTTGCCAGCAGTAATGCCAGCCCTATCAATTTGAGAAAATCATTCGAAAATAAGAGGATGATATTCATGACCGATGCTCCTATCACCTTACGGATACCAATTTCTTTTGTACGCTGTACCGTCAGTAAAGAGATCAATCCCAGTAAGCCCACACAACTGATCACAATCGCCAGCACCGCAGCACTGGTGGTCAGTTTGTTCAGCAGGTCTTCCTTCTTATAAAATTCCGCTATCTGGTCGTCCAGGAAATCGTACTCGAAAATATTATCCGGGTACACAGACTCCCAGAGCTGCCTTATCTTCCCGATACTTTTCATGGCGCCTGCTCCGCCGATCTTAATCCCTACAAAAGCGTAATCCCGGCTTCGGGTAGCCATCAGTACCGGTTCAACATGACTATGCAGGGAATGCAGATTGAAGTCCTTTACCACACCTACAATCGCCCCCGGATGATCATCCAATGTCCCCGCCACCATCTGGTGACCAATCACCTGCGCCGGATCAGAGAAGCCCAGTTTTCTGACCATATCTTCACTCACCAGGAATTCCCGGACAGAATCACTTTCAACCAGGTTCCTTCCCGCCAGCAGGTGTAGTCCGAATGTATTGAGGTAATGCGCATCCCCCAGGGTACAGAGGGCGGTATAGTCTTCCCAGTCCCGGTTATCAAACTTCACTGAGCCTGCCCTGAAACTGGCCGAAGCCGGCGGCCGGTAACAGAAGCTGGCGTCTTTCACTCCCGGTACCTGCAGCAACTGGTTTTTCAGGTAACTGAGATCCCTTTTGCCCTGCTTAGGAACCGGCACCATCACTACGCCATCCTTCACAAATCCGATATCGGTATTCTTCAGGAAATTAAGTTGTAAGGTGATGATCAGTGTACAGATGATCAGCGACTGCGCCACCAGGTTTTGAAAAACGATCAGGCCTTTCCGTAACCATGGATGTTTAGCGCCACCGGAGGTGTTTTTCAGCAATGCCACCGGCTGGAACCTGCCAAGCACCAGGGCCGGATACATACCGGCAATGAGGGTGATCAGGATGATCAGTAGCAAGAGTGCTGCAGCCAGCGGTATATCCTGTAAAGGATGGAATTCCAATCCCGTCCCTAACCAGGGATTCAGTAAAGGCAAGGCCAGCGCTACCCATAAAACAGAAAGCAAGGCAGCCGATAATGTGATGAAGGCCGTCTCCGTCATGAACTGCCAGAAGATACCCATTACACTACTCCCCAGCACCTTGCGGGTGCTGATTTCCTTTGCACGTACTGCATTCTGCGCTGTGGCCAGGTTGATAAAATTCACGCAGGCAATGATCAGGATCACAAACCCAACGATACCCAGGGTCATCAGCAGCGAGCGGGAGATTGTTCCTCCATATCGCGCATCAAAATGCATTTCTTTTAATGGTTGCAGATGAAAATCATAATACTTTGCCATCTCTCCCATATGTCGTTGTTTCGCCGCTGCAATAGCACGATTGACGGCAGCTGCGCTAATATTTTCCGGCAATAACAGGTACAGGGAATTGGACGAATTGATCCAGCCCCATTCCGTTTCAATAGCCGGGTACATATCAGCATAGAATACTTTCATAGTAGCCCGGGACACGAAGACATCCACCTTTGTATCCGTACTGGCAGGATAATCCTTCAATACACCGGTGATCTTTACATCCACTTTATCATCCAGCCGGATCGTTTTACCGACAGGATCTGCCTGCCCGAAATACTTCTCCGCCTGTTTGCTGGTCAGCACCGCGGTATTCGGTTCTTCCAATGTACCGGCATCTCCTGCTTTCCATTCATAATCGAACAACTCAAACCAGTGAGGATCTGCAAAGGCCACATTACCATGTTCAGCAAATAACTGACGGGCTCCCCCCTGTCCGGGTACCGTAACCGTCAAAGACTGATCTCTGTAGTTGCAGAATAAAAAGGCCTGGTTCTTTACCTGGGGTATTTCAGCACGTATGGCAGCTGCCAGTGCCAGTGAGGCACCTTTTTCATATTGCACGGAACCGTCGTCCAGGTGCAGATCGGAAACGACTCTGTACAGGTAATCCCTTTTCTGGTGATACCCATCAAAATCGAGATGGTATGTTATAAACTGGAAGAGTATAAGACAGCAGGCGATGCCCAGGGATAACCCAAATACATTTAAGATCGTATAGAACGAGTGCCGGCGTAAATTCCGCCAGGCAATCCTGCAGTAGTTGCTGAACATAACCGGTTTTTTGGCATGGCTACACGCTCAAAAAATATACCCCATCATTACAGGGTTCATAATCAATACCATGCATATACTATGGGTAGAAGATCTGTCCGTTTTTATGACAGTGATTGTCCGTTTTTTGAAAGGAGGCATTTCCTTTAACAGAGGAATGAAGGGGTAATTATACAGGTAGGCTGCTTTCAATCTGAAGTAGAAAAATCTGATCTTTTTTTAGTACCTCTTGCCCGGTCGCAGATCATCTGCACACGGATCATACGCGCAGATCAATTATACGCTCTGGAACCCCGGTACATCTCAATCTCCTGAACAATGGCTTCGATATCTTTATCTTCCTGAGCGTCGTACTCGCTCTTCAGGTTACCTCCGAAGAAGAAGGCCACTGTCTGCCACATCCTGGCGGAAAATCCGCCTTTCAGTTCCTTGATGATCTCATAACAGTTCTCTCCCGTCTCCCGGTTGATCAGTTTCATGAGCACCTTACCCTGATACACGGATAGGTTTTCCAGTTTGTCCCCGAACTCTGCTTTCATCTTTTTCTCGATATCAGCCAGGTATCGTTTCCGGTCCTTCTTCTCTGACAGGGTAGCCAGGTGACTGTTCACATCTCTCAGGATACGGGCGGCTGATTTAGCGTATGGATACGTCACATACACGGCATTACGCAGTCGGGTCCAGGCTTCTCTTTGTTTACGGAATTTTTTGGGCAGTTTGTCTATCACTTCCACGATCCGGAGTGTGATCGAAGGGATGGTATCGGAGCCTATTATCACTGCACTCACCGCAATACTGTCCGCTCCATGACGCGTCTGGGCACTAACCCTACTGCGACCTGTGATGCACAACAAGCTGGCTGACAGGATGATAAAAGCGATGAGACGACGCATAAACTCCTAAACTAATCTTAAAATTATACTAAAGATATGCTAAAAAGTCGATTGCCGGCATTATCTTATTCAGACCCTCTCATGTCATAAAACTGCACCTTCTCAGCGCTATTTTCCAGCATTCAGACCCGGTAACACGGGGTGTAAGCGCTCCCCGAATAAGGTTTGATTTTTCTCCCCGATGACAGACCATTCCCTATATAAGGGTTCAACTATTCCCGCCTACCCGTTCACTCATACCCGGGCTCATACCAATCCATCAATAAGGCTGACGAGCCTTTTATTGCCTTCCGGTTTGTCAGGCATCCGGATTCCCTTCAAACAGGGTCCTTTCCTTATCGTTATCCATTAATAAACCATCCTCTATCCATATATAACCCATATATAACCCATACCTTTTAAATATGGGTTATATATGGGTCATATATGGCTTATATATGGGTTATATATGGGTTATCTCACCGAATTCACTGGGATAGCGCCCTGACAAGGATTGTTTAAAATAGTTGTTTTGTTAGTTGTTGGTAATAAATACAGTCCGTATTATTCATGGATGTTATAAGAGAGGTTTGGGATGAATTTCCGATGGATTGGTCGTTCCGCTGGCCACGTAGTTGTGGCCTGGGCGGATGAATTTTCGTTCCCGGGGTTATCACCCCGGGGCTACAAACAATAAGACCCCTGACGGGGTCAAATGGCAGGGGATAACCAACGTATATCCGAAATAATTGGGAAGATGGTTGATTTGTCAACTCGCTGCATTGAGCTCCGTCAGGAGCGTTCGTGTTTGTAGCGCGGGGTGATAACCCCGGGGAACGGAACGGGCGATCCGGCAAATGGATTGGAACGGCCCCAAAAAGAAAAAATCCGCAACGGTCATACAACCATTGCGGATCAAATATCCTACGAACGTAAAATCAATACCTAAAGATCAGCGGTTTCGCCTTCTTCTGAATACAATAATGGCTACCACGACAAAAACAATTCCCCAGAGTATTGGTCCTAAACCAGGTGTAATTAAATCCATTTAATGAATGTTAAAAGGTTGACATATCTCCTGTTGGGAGGTTCTTTATCTCACTGGCAACAGTCCCAGCTTCTTCTCTGCAAACGCATCGATCGCCTTCTCTACAGAAGGAATATCTTTCCCCGTCAGATAACACCCGATCACATGCGCCCCCGCATCCGGAATCGCCACCGCATCCTTTAATGCAGGTGACGTACCCAGTTGCTTCTCCATATCCAGGATAGCTGATACCCGTACCGTCTTGTCCTGGTGCTGCTCATCCTTGTAATAATACAGGTTCAGGGCCGGCTGTTTCACCGCACGGAATGTGGACGGCTCCATAGTAGTTTCCAGCAGGTTTTGCAGCTCAGCGACAGCCTCCAGCCGGTATTTGCAATACCAGTACTTCTTCACCTCCGGATTTTCAGCAGCAGATTCATGGTATTTGCCCTTGCTGACCAGCCGGGCCAGTTGCAAGCCCCAGGGATTGTTGCTCAGGAACGCCAGGTCGTTGTTGATCTCGATGTTGGGCGACATATTAATCAGCGCAAATATGTCGTTCGGATAGGTAGCCGCCAGTTTCAGCCCCAGGGTACCGCCGGTAGAGCAGGTCACCAGGATCACCTTTTCTCCCAGTACTTTACCAATACTCAGCGCTTCCTTGGCATCATTCCACAGGCCGGTGGCCGTCATGGTCAGCAGCGGTTCGGAAGTATCGAGACCATGGCCATCCAGGCGGGCCAGGTACATATTACAGCCATACCTTTTGGCAAAGTCGCGGTGTACAGGATCGCCCTCTTCCTGGCTGGCGGAAAAGCCATGCAGGTATACCACACTATAAGGCGTTTTGCGGTGCAGGGAATCGTACCATACAACACGGGCTTCGTTGTTGGGCTTGAGCTTGTGCTGATGCTCTTTGGCGCTCACATATTGTTCCAGCGCTTCAGATTGATGGGGTACGGCAGGTAATAAGGGATCGTAACGGGGAGTGGCGGGTCTTGGACCCAGATAATAGATAATTACCAGGATGGCAATTACAATAAGGGATATTCGCAGCCAGCTGCTTTTCATGGGAGGAAGTATTATTTTGATCCGGAATGCAGGATGTGCTGGCCCCTGCATCCCGGATCAAAACGTTATGACTGAATCTTTTTTACCTTATTCAACTTCACCCGGTATACAATGCTCATCGCAAATCCGATAACCATGACCAGAATGCCGATCCATAATACGTTGATGAAAGGGAAGATGAAGGCTTTCATCACAATATAGTCCTTAAAAGTGTCAGATTCTTTTACTTGCAAAAGGATCTTTTTCTCTTTCGGCAGGATCTTGCTGAAGCGTACATATAACGACAGCGGCGCTACGGTATCAGCAACGGTTATTTCGCGGGAGCTGTCACGCAGACAGTATACAGGCAACAGGTTATACTGTTCATTATTCTTGGTGAATACCTTCAGTTGCGCACCTACAGCCAGATCATTCGACTCTGCTTTGTAGTTCGGATTGTTTGGCTGCGGCTGTATTCCTTCCAGGATCATATAACCGTTGGCGAAGAATACGGAATCACCCGGCGCTATCTCATGAGAACTATACTGAGCAGTATCATTTGCCGGATCATCCTTAATTGGCACGGCTGTAATATAGGTAAAAATATCTTTAGTCCAATAATGCCTGGAATCCGGATTAGGCGTTAACTGCTGCTGGCCCCTGTTGCTCAGGAACGCATCAGGATGCAGGGTGAATTTCTCCAGGATATTTCCATTCGCCGGATCACGGCGTTCGTAGCGTACCAGGTAGTACGTTTTTGCGTCACCGGCAGCTAAAGAGTCGCCCGCATAGGTCACATGGTAGTCGCCCATCTGCACAGGGAAATTCCTTGGCAGCATCAGGTTCTCCCTCGGATTCTCTTTACTTTCCTTGCCAAAGAAACCACCATCCAGCATCTTCATGCGGTCTATAGAGATCACTTCACGTTTGGAAGCAGAGATCAGGATACCCAGTAGTATCATGCCAAAACCAACGTGTGCAATGGAAGCACCTGCTGCTTTCAGCTTGCCTTTCTGGCCAATGAAGATATATGCCGCATTACCAACGATGGCATATACACTACAGAACAGCATGATGTAAATAGCTACCAGGAAGCCGGCGCCATAAGCATCATAGTTGATATTGCCGAAAATCCCTATCAGGCCGGTAATCACAAGTGCCACGACAGTAGGAATGGCGATTTTCTTTGTAAAGAAACCTTTCGGTGTATCCTTGTATTTCAGGTATTGTACAATAGCAGTCAGGAGGCCCAGTACAATCGCGATCCAGATCTGGATCTTGTTATAGTGGAATACACCATCAGACGGTGGCGCAATATCCTGCTGGAGATTCAGCAGTTTCTTGATACCCAGTCCGTTAATGATCTTGTTCCATACCGGAATGGAAGTAGTGAAAGTGATCTGTATAGCAGCGATCATCAGGACCAGCGATCCGATGAACAACCAGAACTCACGGGAGTAAGTGCTTTCTTCTTTTACAACAGACGGGATCTCTTTCCTTCTCATGATCAGCATCGCAAAACCAGGTATCGTGAATACCGCCATGTACAGCAGCAGCTGGCCACTCATACCAAGGTCGGTAAAGGAGTGTACAGAGGTATCGCCCAGCACACCGCTACGGGTCAGGAAGGTAGAATACAGGATCAGGATAAAAGTGATCAGTAAGAAAAAGAAGGTCGATTTCAGCGCATGACCGGAGAATTTGAACGCCAGCAGCGTGTGAATACCCGCTACCAGTGTTAACCAGGGCACCAGGGAGGCGTTTTCTACCGGATCCCATGCCCAGTAACCACCAAAGGTCAGTGATTCATACGCCCAGGCAGCGCCCATCATGATACCTGTACCCAGTATCATGGCCGAGAACAGCGACCATGGCAATGCCGGTTTGATCCACTCTTTGTAGTCGCGGGTCCAGAGACCAGCAAACGCATATGCAAATGGGATAATGGTAGACGCAAAACCCAGGAACAGTACCGGCGGATGGATTACCATCCAGTAGTTCTGCAGGGAAAGGTTCAGACCATTACCATCGGTGATGAAGTCGAGGTAATTAGCATTGGATACCCAGGGCAGTCCCAGGTTCTCTTCCGCCTGACGCAGCAGCAGGAAAGGGTTGCTTCCCACACGATATCCTAATATGTAAATACCGATCAGCATACTGCCGAGGCATACCTGCGCAAAAGACAGTACGGTCATCACTGGCGCTTCCCACTTCTTACCTACGCGCAACAGGATCAGCCCCAGTACGCTGTGCCAGATGGACCACAACAGGAAGCTACCTTCCTGGTCGGCCCAGAAGCTGGACAGGAGGTAACTTACCGGCAGATCGCGGGAAGAGTTCCTCCATACATATTTGTACTCGAAATAGTGATTGTATAAAGCGTAATACAGGGTGCCGAAGGTAGAGAAAACAGCCAGCGCCTGTATAATGAAGGCCCAGCGGGCCAGTTTCTTCCATGATTCTTTTAACAGCTCCTCTTTGGACTGTACCGACATGAAATAGCTCACAGTAGCTACCATGGACGCCACAAAAGCCAGTACTGCTGAAAAATGCCCCAACTGTCCGGGTAACAGATGTTCCCCTATATATTTTATATCCAAAACCTATTAGTATGAAAGCCCGTGAACGGCAGTCCACAGACAATAAAATGAATAATGTTTTTCCGCACGATATTCCGGCCGGCTGCTAAGCTTTGCCCATAGCCACCTGGTCATTCTTATATTTGGACGGACATTTCATCAGTATCTTGCTGCATTTGAACTCTCCGTTTGACATTTTACCGGTCAGTACTACGCTTTCTGCTTTCTCGAAATCAGTAGGTTTGGTACCATAAAAGACAACAGGTCTTGTTTCTCCTGTTTTATCAATTACATAGAAGCGGAACAGGTTGGCATCTTTCTGCGGATTGTATTCCATCACCTTAGTAGTATCCAGTTTTCCAATTACCTGGAATTCCTTTCCTTCCTTCTGCCTTGCAGTGGCAAAAGTCTCATAAGTACTGAAATCGCCTGCTACCGTTACGATTATTCCTATAGCCACAGCAATAAGTATCAGCAGGATAATGTTAGATTTCTTCATATCGCAAATAATTCAGATTCTTCCTTAATGCATTCCTTTGTTAAAAGTCGTACACCTTGTTTTACAATCAATATACAGTCTTGATCAACGGCAAAATTACACCAAAATGCACTTCAAGTTCATTTTTTTACACAAAAGAAGACATGATATTTGTCATAAAAACCCCTCATAACCATGCAAGCCCAACTGTGCGTGCATCCCATGGTCGGTGGTTCATAAATTACTATCTTTGCGCCGGAAAAATCGTTTTATAAACGGTCGATCACCTACGACGGACCGCCTACGAGGTGGCCTCTTTTTATCAAATTACATTATCATGGCGGATTTATCTCAATTTGATCCCAATTCGGTCAGCCTGCTGTCTAACAATATATTCGGGCTGCCTACAACTGAGGAAGATGCAAAACTGGTGTTATTACCAGTTCCCTGGGAAGTAACGGTTTCTTATTCCCATGGCACGGCCAGGGGCCCCGAACAGATCTTCAAGGCCTCTCACCAGGTGGATCTCTACGATGCAGATGTGAAAGATGGATGGAAAGCCGGCTTTTTCATGCGTGAAATTGACAAACAGCTCTTGTTGCGCAGTGATTACCTCAGGAAAGAAGCGGAACTTTACCTCAAATTCCTCACCGAAGGCGGCGATGTCAGTGATAATGAATTCCTTAAGAAAACGCTCGTCGATGTAAATACCGGTACCATTGCCATGAACGAATGGGTGTACCGCCACACAAAAGAATTACTCAGAAGTGACAAACTGGTGGCCCTGGTAGGCGGCGATCATAGCACTCCCCTGGGCTTTTTTAAAGCGATCGGCGAGCACAAAGGTGATTTCGGTATACTACAGATAGATGCCCACTGCGACCTCCGCGAGGGGTATGAAGGCTTCCAGTACTCCCATGCTTCCATTATGTATAATGCCATCAAAGAAGTACCTCAGCTCAGCAAACTGGTACAGATCGGCATCCGTGACTACTGCGAAGAAGAAATAGATTATATCAATAACAGCAATGGCAAGGTGGTGACCTTCTTCGACAGGGACATCAAAACCCGTCAGTATGAAGGAGAGACCTGGAAAATGATCTGCGACGATATCATTGCGGCATTGCCACAACAGGTATATATCAGCTTTGACATCGACGGACTGGATCCCAAGCTGTGTCCGCGTACCGGTACACCTGTGGCAGGTGGTTTCGAAACAGAACAGCTTTACTATCTTTTCAGGAAGATCATAGAAAGCGGCCGTAAACTGATCGGCTTCGATCTGAATGAGGTCAGCACTTCCCACGATGAATGGGACGCCAATGTAGGCGCACGTGTGCTGTTCAAATTGTGTAACCTGCTGGTATGTTCCAATAAATAACAATCGCCTGACTACCGGATTTGAGTGTATTCCCGACCGGACAGTGTCAGATAAATAAAAGATTCTTAAGCCCGATAGCGGATCAACGACGATATGAAACAATATAAGATACGGATACTTCACCCTAATGCAGTCACACGTCTTCGTCTGCAACCGGTAATGCACGGCCTGGCAGGCATCCTGTTTTTAATGAACGGAATAGGTGTTTACAATGGCCCCAATCCCAACTGGGGCATGGCCATCTTTTTTATCCTGCTGGGTCTGGGCTGCCTGGCCTTTCCCTTTGTCATGAAGCGCTTTCGCAATGTACAGTCGGCCAACAGCCTGGCGCGCATGGTGCAGGCCTTTGTGAGCCTGACCGGCTGCCTCTACTTCCTGAGCCATATGCAACCGCTGATCGCTGTGCTGCTGTTCCTGACAGGTATCGCTTCTGCCTATATCGGATGGGCCGAATACAAGATCTTCCAGCCCTGCTTTGTGAAGATAGACATGATGGGCGTACTGCTGCCGGGTACCTTTTCTGACAAGCTGGTTAGCTGGAACCAACTGAATAACGTAATTTTGCGGAATGACCTGCTCACAGTAGACTTCAAAAACAATAAAGTATTGCAGCTTGAAGTACTGGACGAAACAGGCGCCGTTACGACGGAAGAAATGAACGCATTTTTCAGAAGCCGACTCTGATAAAGCAAGGGAATATTACCAATTCAACAAGAAACGATTTGATCATTTGAAACTGAAACAGTCTCCATACATCCTTTACTCTGACGGGAAAGGCAACATCTTTGAAGATACGACCATGCACTCTACCGGCCGTAGTGGCTGGGACGCATGGCCTATTGAGCTGGACGAGTGGATAGAACTGCCTGATGGCGGTTCTCTGTATGAATTGCCCGGTCGCCGTGGTATTGGTATCAACGCCAAAACCGGCGATATGGAACTCTGTGATAAAGGATGGGCAGTAGCTGCCTTCATTCCTCCGGCACATACAGGCTATTACCTGGCTGCGTATGAAACCATGCCGGATGCACCTACCCTCCCGCTGTTCTGCTATACCGCAGTAGGCTGGCTGGACGGGAAATTCTACGTACCTGCTACCCGTATCGAAGAGGACATCCGCCAGGAATGTGCCGGCTTCGACGACAAAAAGGTAAAACAGGGCGTAAAACAATTGATGGAAGCCTATCCGCACAACCGCCTGGTACAACACCTGGCCGACAACTGTGCGCTGACATATCATTGTCCTGCTGCCCGTAACTACTTTATGGGTCGCTGGGAATGTCCGATCCCTTCTTCACCCGCCTGCAACGCCAACTGTATCGGTTGTATCTCCTTCCAGCCGGAAGAAGAAACGATCGTCTCCACACAGGACCGTCTGCGTTTCAAGCCTACAGCAGAAGAGATCGTGGAATATACCGTTCCTCACCTGGAAACAGCGCCTTTCCCTATCGTCAGCTTCGGACAGGGCTGCGAAGGAGAACCGCTGCTGATGTGGGAAACGATCCGCGATTCCATCATCGAAATACGTAAACATACCCCTAAGGGAAGTATCAATATCAACACCAACGGTAGCAAGCCTGATGCAGTACGCGAGCTCTGTAAGGCAGGTCTGAACAGCATCCGCGTAAGTACCAACTCAGCGCAGGAGAAATTCTATACGCCTTACTACCGTCCGAACAACTATGTGTTTGAAGATATCATCGAGAGCCTGAAAGTGGTGCGTGAATTCGGTGGATGGACGAGCATCAACTATTTCACCTTCCCGGGTATGACCGATAGCGTAGATGAATATGAAGCGCTGCGTAAACTGATCAAAGAAACCGACCTCCAGATGATCCAGTGGAGGAACTTCAATATCGATCCTGACTGGTACCTTGGCCGCCTCGGTGTAACCGAAGTAGGTGATTGCCTGGGTATTAAACAGTTACAGGAACTGATCCGGGAGGAATTCCCTCACCTGAAATATGGTTATTTCAATCCTCCAATGGAAAGGATCAAGGGTGATTATACCCAGGATTTCGCACATTATTAATTGAATATTTCCGTGGGGTGCGATTGCACGATACCCCGGGGTATAACGTAATTCGGGGTACATTATATTCTCCCGGATTGTGTTATGTTCCGGGGTATATCATTTCCCTGGGTTGCATTATGTGCTGGGTTGTATCATGTTCCCCGATTGCGTTATCTTGGGGTTATATCATTACCCCGGGTTGCACCCGGGCTATAAACAATGCAACTCCTGCCGGAGTTGAATGCAGCGAAAAATACCGTATGAGAATCCGAAGAAAGTCGACATATGTTATTAATCGGGGAGCTTCTGTAACACAGTCGTAACGCTATCAGTCACCACCTTCTTATACAGGAAATAAAAGCCAGCGCCTGTGCTCATGCACAGGATTGCGGTGCAATACCACCAGGTGGAAAATCCGAAGTGCCCAACCATGTAAGCCCCTATTGTAGGTGCACAGACGCTCGAAATCGAAAACGCCATAGTATATAAACCTGCGTATTGTCCGCGGTTATGGTCAGCACTCCGCTGCACAAAGAAGGAGTTCATAAAAGGAATGCTCAACATCTCTCCTGCCGTAAACATCAGGATAAAGAACAAACCTGCAGCCGCAACAGGAGGCAGCAGATTAAAGCTCAGGTAGCCCAATCCTGCCAGCAGCACACCCCGTGTAATGTATTGCAGACTATGCATCTTTCCTTCCAGTTTATACACCAGGATCATCTCAATAAATGCCACGATCAATCCGTTCAATCCCATCAGCATACCAATATGTGCTTCCTTCATATGCACGATGGACTTCAGGTATAAAGGCACCATCGTGGACAACTGCAGAAAGCCTGTCGTGAATATGGTGATCAGTGAGATAAAAGCAATATAAACCCAGTCTTTATAGACAGAAGGCGCACCGGGTGTTATCGTACAATCCGGCGTTGCCTTAGTTACCGGTTTCGCCTTTACAGGAGGCAGCAGGAAACGCATCACCGTCACCGCGATAATACAGGTCAGACCATCTACCCAGAACAGCAGATGATAACTATATCCTGCCAGTATACCGCCTAATGCAGGCCCTACAGACCATCCAAGGTTAGAAGCCAGCCTGTTCAGCGAGTAAGAACGTGTGCGGTTCTCAACAGAGCTGTAATAAGCAGTAGCCGCTACGTTAGCTGGTCTGAAAGTGTCGCCCACACAGCTGAGTATGAATATGCAGACACAGAACTGTGGCAATGTCTGCATCTGTCCCAGCACCAGGAAGATCAATCCCTGCATTAACAAACTCCAGAACTGTACAGGGTAAAAACCAATCCTGTCAGACAACCTTCCACCGATAAACGAACCACAGATGGCGCCCATACCAAAACAGGCCATCACCATCCCCGCTTCCTGTACAGAGAAGTGTAATTTTTGGGTGAGGTAAACCGTCATGAAAGGAATTGCCATCGCACCACTGCGATTGATCAATAAAACAACCGCCAATAACCAGGTAGAAGGAGATAGACCGGCATACGCTTTTCTATACAGAGAAAAAATGAGTGACATCGTAAAACTCTAAGGCTACACAAAAGTACTTCAATAAACCCGATGCCCGCAATAATAATTCTAACTGGAAAACAGTTATTAAGGTAATAAAGCTACATTCCAGTACAGGCGGACGATGTACACTTTAAAAAATATTCTTACTTTTGGTATATGCCGAAAAAAGAAGACAATACAGAAAAGAATTTAAAAGCAGCCGGCGCCACGATTGCCGTACACGCATTGGTGTTAGTTGTGCTGCTGCTGGCAGGCTTCTCTGCCCCGCCCCCATTACCGGATCAGGATCTTGGTATGGAGGTAAATCTCGGTACTTCGGATGAAGGTATGGGAGAAGAACAGCCTCTCAACCCAAATCCACCCAGCAGCGGTGAAGCCAGCGCTTCCACCCCGCAGAATGAGCCTGTACCTTCTGCTGACAATGCTACACAGGAAGATATCGCTACCCAGGACAATGAAGACGCCCCTGAGATCACCAAACCGGAAAAACCGGTAGAGAAACCAAGGGAAACACCTAAAAACCTGGAGCCGCAACCTTCCAAAACACCGCCTAAAAAGAATTCAGATAATCCTCCGGCGCCTGTACCTCCTTCGCCAAAGCCTAAAGCCGTATATAGCGGTGGAAGCTCCAGCAGCAACAACAGTGGTAACAATGCCCAGAGCAGTAACAACTCTACCGGGGAAGGCAATACCGGCAAACCCGGCGACCGCGGACAGATCAATGGTAATCCTGACGGCGGCGGTTATACCGGTGGCGGACGTTCAGATTTCCGCCTCAACGGACGTACCCTGCTGAGTAAACCCTCTCTCACCTACGACGGTGATGAATCGGGTTATATAGCCATCAATATCAAGGTGGACAGACAGGGCAATGTGATCGCAGCCTCCCACTCCCTGAAAGGCTCCACACTGAATAATTCCCGTCTGATAGAAATCGCCAAAAGAGCGGCTACCCAGTTAAAATACAACGTTAACGACGATGCTCCTGAGGTGCAATTCGCACTTATAAGATTTTATTTTAAAGTACAATAATATATTTAAATATATTTGCATAGGAAAAGACTAACTGTCTTTTCCTATTTCTTTTGTAGTGCCCGCCAATAAACGGCCAGGTTTTTGCGTTATTGGGGGGAAACCGAACTGCCAACTAATTACTGTTTATGCCATTTAGACTGTTTAGAGCCGCCTACTTGTTATGTGTTATTATCGTTATGTCATTACTGGGGTCGTTCAAAGCCCAGGCTCAGTTTACTTTAGGGGGATATTCGAATAGCCACTACGCCGGTATACACGGTGTTCCAAACAATCCGGCTTCTGCCGCAGGCACGCATTATAAGTGGGATGTCAACATCGCCGGCATTAATGCTGCTGCAGGCAATACGTATATCCGTTTCCCACGCTCCATCCTGCTGCATCCGCCAGATTCACTGGAAGCACTGAAAAAAAACCGTGACTACTTCCTGGATACTGCCGGTACCGGCAAACAGTTTGGCTGGGGTAACGTAGACCTGATGATGCCTTCTGTGCTCTATTCTATAGACGAACTGCAGTCAGTGGCTTTCACCTGGCGTGTACGCGCTATGGCGAATGGCGGCAACGTGACTACTGATGTAGCCAACTTCTTCGCACAGGACTTCCCGAATCCAAACTTTACAAAGCGTCGGTACGATATGGAAATCGCCAACGGTAGTTTCCATTGGTGGAATGAATTTGGCTTCACCTACGCCCGTGTGCTCAAAGATGATGGATCGAACGTACTGAAGGGAGGCGTTACCCTGAAATTATTATCAGGTGTTGCAGCTGGCTATGCGCAGGTTGACAATGCTACCTTCATGATGAATTCCCGCACCAGCGGTGAGATCAACGATGGTACGTTAAAAGTAGGCTACAGTGAAGGGATCGCCAATTGGGAAAGACCTAATGCGAGCAACTATAAAGTATTTGGTAACATGGGCCTGGGCATGGATGTTGGCATTACTTATGAATGGCGTGAATCAATGGATGGCCTCAACGCTTATGATGATTCACAGTGGAATCCTGAAGCCGACGACTACCGCTTGCGTTTAGGCCTGTCCATTACCGACCTTGGTGGTATCACATATAAGAAGGCGCCTAATGTTACTGACCTGGACCTGCGTACAACAGATGTCAATCCGGATGATCTCCGTCTCCGTAATGGCGAAAGCTGGCAGCATTATTATCGCCGTATCCAGACTTACTTTACGCCGGTTGCCTCCTCCGAAAAATTCCGTATGAATACGCCTGCGGCCTTAAACCTCATGGCAGATTATAATATCGATGGCCGCTTCTTCGTCAACGCAGCTGGCCGGATGGCGTTGAACGCTGGTAAATTTGATCCGAGCAAAACTTATGTAGTGTCTTATTTCCAGGTAACGCCTCGTTATGATTCCCGTTACATCGGTGGCTACCTGCCGCTGTCTGTCAACAGGAATGGTCAGTTTGACGCTGGTCTCGGCCTTCGCCTGGGACCGCTGGTGATCGGTTCATCTACCATGTTGTCCAACCTGTTCCAGAAGAACAAGAACCGTCTGGATGGCTTCATTGCCCTGCGTATTATTCCAATCAAGCGGGGTGAAGGAAAAATTGGATGTCCTGCCGCTCAGTTCTAAGTATTTTAACGATAATTTTCCTGGTTGATTTACATTTGGATGCCGGAACAAATAACTTTGTTCCGGCATCACTTTTAGTATATGAGCTACCAGGAAACGCTAGAATATCTGTATCAGCGGCTACCCATGTTCACCCGGGTAGGCGCCAGCGCCTTTAAAAAGGACCTGCATAATACGATCGAATTATGCAAACAACTGGGCGATCCCCAGCACCAATTCAAATCCATTCATATAGCAGGGACTAATGGCAAAGGTTCTACCAGCCATATGCTGGCAGCGATCTTCCAGCAGGCTGGCTATAAAACGGGGTTATATACCTCTCCTCACCTCCTCGACTTCCGCGAGAGGATCCGCATCAACGGAGAAATGGTGCCAACTACCTTTGTTACTGAGTTTGTAGAGCAGCTCAAACCCACCATCGAATCGCTCGAACCTTCGTTTTTCGAACTGACCGTGGCAATGGCTTTCCAGTACTTTGCACTGGAACAGGTAGATGTGGCTATTATCGAAGTAGGCCTTGGCGGTAGACTTGACAGTACCAATGTCATCACTCCTGAGCTGTCTGTCATCACGAATATCAGCTATGACCACATGCAGATACTCGGTAATACCCTGCCGGAAATTGCTTCTGAAAAAGCAGGTATTATCAAGGCAGGTGTGCCAGTGGTGATCTCTGAAACACAGTCTGAGGTAGAGTCAGTATTTACCGACAAAGCCAAAGCACTCGGCGCGCCCATTCATTTTGCAGACCAGGAATGGCTGGTGCAGCAGTCCGAGTTTTCAGAAGGACGTCTCAAATTAGGATTACAGCATAGCCATAACGGTGATCTTAAAACTATCAATACAGATCTTACCGGCCAGTACCAGATGAAGAACATTATGGGCGTTCTATCGGCGGTGAAAATCTTACAGCATGCAGGTTGGGAATTGCCTGAACAGACGGTGATGACGGCCCTGTCGCATGTTAAAAAACTAACCGGTTTACGTGGCCGCTGGGAGATTATTTCCCGTGACCCGCTGACGATCTTTGACGTAGGACATAACCAGGCGGGAATTACTGAAGTTGTTCAGCAACTTGAACATATGGTATACCGGCACCTGCATATTGTGACCGGTTTTGTGAAGGATAAAGAAGTGAGTAAAGTATTACCACTATTCCCACCTGCAGCAACTTATTATTTCTGTAAGGCGCAGATACCACGGGCCATGGATGAGAAAGAACTCGCGGAAGCAGCGCACCAGCATGGATTGCGTGGGCATGATTATCCGACGGTGCAACAGGCGTATCAGGCTGCGAGACAAAATGCGCATAAGGAGGATATTGTGCTGGTGTGTGGAAGTTTCTTTGTTGTAGCGGAGGTGATGTGATAACTTACCATTAAACTGACTTACCCGATTTATAACAATAAGGGCGCATCAGAATGTGATGCGCCCTTATTGTTATAAAGAAGTCAATTAACGTTATTATCAATCTGTTGATATATCAGTTCATCAAGTTGTCAATCAAACATTCATTCAATTGATCAAATTGATTATTTAATCCATTTGCTAATCAGTCTATTAATTACAACTTCAACTCCTTCAACTTCAACAGCGCATAGAACAGGCACGTTACGTGCAGACTTTGCATGATCTTATTTTCCTTTATCAGCGTTTCCACATCTTCCAGATCCATCAACACCACTTCGATCTCTTCATTCTCATCCAGGTCCTGATCCTGTACTTTCCTGCCACCGGTAGCCAGGAACATGTGTGTGAGATTGTTGCTGGATGCGGGATTCGGTGCTACTGCGCCTAAAGGGATCAGCTTTTCAAAATCATATCCTGTTTCTTCCAGTAACTCCCTGCGCATGGCAAACTCCGGATTAGGATCTGTATCATCCATGGTGCCACCAGGGATTTCCAGTAAAGTCTTTCCAATGCCCTGTCTGAATTGTCTCACCATCACGATACGTCCATCGGCTGTTACTGCTACACAGTTCACCCAGTCGTTGTATTCGAGTACATAGTAAGCGTCAACAATCTTTCCGCTGGGCGTTTCACATGTATCTTTCCGTGCTGTTAACCAATTGCTTTTGTAAATGTATTCCGAACTTAAGGTCTTCCACTCTAACGATGACATAATCCGTCTGTTTAATGATTTATTTCCAGTTGTTTCTCTCCTTCAGTCTTTCTATATGTGCCAGGTGATGTTTACCATGCCATGAATAAGTGCCGGCAACACTCTTTAATACGAGGGTCTTTCCGCTTTCAGGATGAACAAAGGTACGTTGCCATTGCTCGTCTGTCAGGTTTTCCAGCAGGTTCACCCAGCGGGTATGTAAAGCGTGTAGTAAAGTCAGTGATACATTGATCGGCGTTTTTGCCACATCCGGCAGCTGTGCCCAGGCAGCTTCATTGTATGCTTTGATAGTTGGATTATCTTCTGTCAATGCCCACTTAAAACGTGTCATTGCGTTGGTATGACTATCTACCAGGTGATGCACTACCTGCGCTACTGTCCAGCCATCAGGCCTGTAAGGTGTTGCCAGTTGTGCAGCATCCAATGTCTGAACGGCTATTTCCACCAGCGAAGGCAAATATTTGATGTCATTGATATACCCCTTAAGTACGGAGGCGCTGATTTCAGCAGGCGCCTCAAATTTTCCAATAGGATATTTTAATTGCTCAAGATCCATTATCTAAATATTAGGAATTAAAACTGATCATTCATGAATCAAAAAATCCGGAATCAACATTTGCAATCACATCCGGAGTCATTACCCACCATCATCTGGAATCGTCATTTGTAATCACCATCCAGAGTCATACCCGCTATCACTATCTGGAATTATTATCTGTAACCGTTATCCGAACCATCACCTACAATCATTTATCCCGAATCAATTCTCCCCGATGGCTACCCACAATCGAATATCACTGTCCCTCGGTCCGTGGGCGGTTGCACCCATGTTATATTTTTGTCCCGGGGCGTTGCAACCCGGGGCGACAAAGAGCAGGACTCCTACGGAGTCATATTGATCAGGCGTCCAGGTAATTGCAAAAGTGCTATCCTCTATTCTTCTCTCAACCCCTTCCCTGTCATATGAATAAACACATCTTCCAGGTTCGCCTTTTTCACTTCTTTCTTCCGCTCAAAGCCACCTGCCACCAGCTGATCGATGAGGGTATCAGGAGATTCCAGCGCAATGATCTTTCCGCTATCCACGATAGCGCAGCGATCGCAGAGGAATTCAGCTTCATCCATATAGTGGGTGGTAATAACAACCGTAGTGCCTTTTGAACGTACTTCCAGGATCAGATCCCAAAGGTTGCGTCTAGCCTGAGGGTCCAGACCGGTAGTAGGTTCATCCAGGAAAATGATCTTAGGCTTATTGATAAGCGTTGTAGCAATAGAAAACCGCTGTTTTTGTCCGCCGGAGAGGTCTTTGAAATAGGCTTTAGCCTTATCCTCGAGGTTGAAAGCGGCGAGCAGTTCTTTCGGGTTCACATCGTGATTATACAAGCCGCAGAATAGGGTGATCAGCTCTGTCAGATTGAGCCTTGGATAATAACCGGAGCTCTGTAGCTGTACCCCTATCAGCTTTTTAATGGATTCGGGGTCTTTGTCGAGATCGATACCATCTACGATCACTGTACCTGAGGTCTTATCCCGGAGGGTCTCAATGATCTCAAGGGTGGTGGATTTACCAGCCCCGTTGGGACCTAACAATCCGAAGATCTCATTTTCATATACATCAAAGCTGATGCCTTTAACTGCCGTAAAATCGCCGTATGTCTTAACCAGGTCTTTTACTTCAATAATCTTCCTCTTTTCCATGCGTCTAAATTAATGCAAATAGCGACAGGCTGCAAGCCCATAAGGTAAAAAGCACCTTTGTGACGATAAAACAAAGGATTATGACATAAATAAAACCGCCCTTTTCCTCCGGACCCAAAACGAATCCAGGATGAAAAGGGCGCTTAAATCAAGCCTACGGCTTATTTCTTAACAAAAAACTGCGTAAAGTAAGTAATCCTTCCTTTAGGCGCAGCTCCAATACCGATCATATTGAAATCTCCCAGCATATTCCGGCGGTGGCCAGGACTCTTAATCCACCCATCAACCACGCCTTTCGCATCCAGGGTACCATAGGCGACATTTTCACCAACACCAGACACCCCATGGAACTTCAGTGTCACAGCGTCATTACGAATCTCAAACTGGTCATGTCCAAAAGGCACCTTCCCGGACGCCATGTTCTCGCTATGCTTCTGTGCCAGCAGTGAACAATACGATTCCAGTTTCAGTGGCGGCAATCCTTTCGATGCCCTGAACTCATTCGTGTAGTAAAGAATATCCTTTATCAGTTTGGCGTCTCCTGATCCGGTGGGCTCCTCACCTACCGCCGTAGGAGGATTCCCCTTAACAGGCGTAGTTTTGGCAGGCACGGCCGACCTTGAACAGGAAAATACGAGCAAATGAAAGGTCAAAGCGAATAAAAATACGGTAAATGTGAGCTTCCGGGTCATAGTAGTGTGTATGGTAATAAATTAAAATTAGACAAATATAACCAGTGCTGGTTTAGCAATAGTTATACCAAAAGCTCATATTTCACTTTTTTACTAACTATTTACTATTCGCTGCCATACATCCATCATGTTTTTCGACCCTAAAAAGACAGGTACCCGCTGGTGTAATTTGGATGGCTTCAGCTCCAGAAGACGTTGTTTACCAGTCGCCATTGCCAGTCCACCAGCTTTTTCCATGATGAAGGACATGGGGTTGCACTCATAACATAAACGCAAACGCCCCCCTGCATATTTTCCAAAAGCAGGATACATGAAAATACCTCCCTGGATCAGGGTACGATGTACCTCCGCAACCATACACCCTACAAAACGGTGACGGTAGATCTTGTCATGTTCAGTCTTAGCCAGGAAATAGTCAATCGCCTTACGGATCTTATCCTCGTACAGATGGTAGTAACCGATATTGACAGAAAAGATATCGCTTTCCGGAGGGCATTTCAGATTAGGATGCGACAGGCAGAACTCTCCGATGGAAGGATCGAGGGTAAAGCCCTGTACACTACGCCGGGTAGCATATACCAGCATGGTAGAAGAACCGTAGATGACATATCCTGCAGCGATCTGCACATAACCCGGCTGCAGGAAGTCTTCCAGTTCACAGACACTGCCTGTTGACGTAAGCCGGCGATATACGGAAAAGATGGTGCCGATAGACACATTCACGTCAATATTGCCCGATCCATCCAGAGGGTCCAGCAACACGACGTACTTAGAGTTTTTTGAGTACTCGTCATCAAACGCGATGAAGTTCTCTTCTTCTTCCGATGCTACGCCGCAGCAATAGATGCTGCTACGCAGGGAGCTGATGAACTGATCATTGGCGAATTCGTCCAGTTTCTTGACCGATTCCCCCTGTACATTGGTCTTTCCTACATCACCGAGGATATCGGCAATACCAGCCTTGTTGACCTCTACATTGACCCGCTTCGCGGCCAGACCTATATCACGCAGTAAACCAGATAGTTGTCCTGTTGCACCGGGGTAATTCCTAAGCTCCTGGATAGTAAATTCGTCCAGGGTCATTACTTTTCTGTTCATGTATAATGGATTAGTTTTCTCATAACTGTGAGCTGCCACATGCATTCTTCCTCTAATTTACCGAAACAGGCGCTATTTTAATGGAACTGTCATTTTCAGGCAAACAAATTTTAAAACAAATTTAAAGTTGTCTTACTTTGCCCCGTATTTTTTTCACGGAAGATTCAAGCATATATGAAGGTTTTCAAATTTGGCGGTGCAAGTTTAGAAAGTGTTGAACGAATTCAACAGGTTGCAGCCATCGTACAGTCATTCCCGGACCAGCAGATCCTGATCGTTATATCGGCCATGGGTAAGACGACGAATGAACTGGAAAAGGTCGCCCGGAACTTCTATCTGCGTAAACGTGAAATAGCCTCCCAGCTGTTGTATAACATTGAGCAGCAGCACCTCGAAGTTGCGGATAAGCTGCTGGGTACCCGCGACAACCCTGTATTCACCCAGTTACAGCAATTCTTTACTGAGGCTGAATGGACCCTGGGAGAAAAGCCGAACCGTACTTACGACTACTATTACGACCAGCTGGTGAGCCTGGGTGAACTGCTCAGTACTGCCATCGTCAGCGCCTATTTCAACCTGGCGGGCGTAAACAACGTATGGATGGATGTACGGGATGTATTTCGCACGGACGATACCTTCCGCGATGCCAATATCGACTGGACAATAACCGGCCAGAATGTGCAGGAGAAGGTGTTACCGGTCTTTAAGCATAACAATATTGTGATCACCCAGGGCTTTATAGGCAGTACCGACCAGAATGAAAGCGTGACTCTGGGCCGTGAAGGCAGTGACTATTCCGCAGCCGTATTTGCCAACCTGCTGAATGCGGAAAGCCAGACTATCTGGAAAGATGTGGAAGGCCTGAAAAACGCGGACCCTAAATTATTTCCCAATACGATCAATATCCCCGAGATCACCTACAGCGAGGTGATTGAAATGGCGTATTACGGCGCGCAGGTGATCCATCCCAAGACGATCAAACCGCTGCAGAACAAACAGATTCCCCTCTATGTAAAGAGCTTTCTGAACAAAGATCTGCCGGGCACCGTCATTAAGGAAGAAACCGACGCAAAGCAGTTACCGCCCATCATAGTATTGAAGAAAAATCAGGTACTACTCACTATCACTTCCCGTAACTTCGATTTCATTACAGAAGACCGTATCAGTGACGTTTACGAGCGCTTCCACAAGCTGAAGATCAAGATAAATTTAATGCAGAATGCAGCTATCAGTTTCTCCTGCTGTGTCGATAATAACGCGGAAAAGATCGAGCAATTGATGAAGGAGCTGCACAATGACTTTAAAATCTCATATAACGAAGGTTTGGAATTACTGACCGTACGTTATAACCAGGATGGCCTGCTGGAAGAACTGAGTAAAGACAGAACCGTGCTTTTGGAACAAAGATCACTCATCACAATTCAACGCCTGCTGAAATAATTTTTCATACCTTTTTGCAACCTTTTCTGTACCCGGTCGTCTATTTTAAAAACAACCTGCATGAAAAAGGTATCCATCATCGTCGTCATAACCCTGGGTATCCTTGCCATTATTGTACTGGAGGGCAGGGCTTTGCATCAACTGAGAACGGAACCTACAGGTAACACCCCTGAGATGCTTCCTTTCTACCTGCTCAGCATAGGGCAAGAGTGGGTAGCGCCAGTTAAGACACAGCCATGCCATCACTCTGAGATCTGAACTTATGAAAAGAATTCTGCTTATTATGTTCCTGGCTATTGCCGGAACGGGGACCATTTATGCCCAGAATGTTTCGGGAAAAATCACCGTCAAAACAACAGAAACAAACGGGCAACCCCTACCCTTTACAAACGTATTGCTACGTCAGGTAAAGGACTCCTCCCTGGTAAAGGGAGAACTTAGCTCCCAGGATGGAAGCTGCACCTTCGATAAGGTTACCGAGGGCAGGTATTTTATCGAAGCCACTTTAATGGGCTATACATCCGCCAGTACATCGGCCTTCTCCATTGATGCCAGCCACAAGCTGGTGCAACTACCCACTTTAAGTCTGTCGCCAGCCAGCAAAACATTGCAGGCAGTGAATGTTACCGCTCAGAAGCCTTTCATTGAAAGAAAGAATGGCGCTACTGTACTAAACGTAGAAAGCAGCCTGGCTGCTTCCGGCGGTACTGCCCTGGACGTCTTAAAAAGGGCACCAGGTGTGCAGATAGACAAAGACGATAACGTCATCCTGCAGGGTAATCAGGGCGCTACCATCATGCTGGATGGTAAACTGACCTACCTTTCCGGCGAACAGCTGGCTAACCTGCTGAGAAGCCTTCCTGCGGAAAATATCGCTACCATCGAAATCATTACCAGTCCTTCCGCCAAATATGACGCCGCGGGTAAAAGCGGGATCATTAATATCAAGACCAAGAAAACGGTGATCACCGGTATCAATGGTTCCATTAACCTGGGTGCAGGCGCCGGTAAATATGGCTTCTACAATGCAGGCATTAACCTGAACTGGCGGACAGAAAAGTTCAACGCTTTCGGTAACTACAACAACGGTAGCAGAGGCTTCTTCCAGACCCGTTATCTGGCGCGTCATATCCAGGGAGATGTTCCGCAGTTCTTTGAACTAAATGCATTTAACAGACGCAATTTCAAGAACAATAACTATAAAGTAGGACTGGATTATTTCCTCAATTCCAAACATACCATCGGCGTACTGATGAGAGGATATGACAACTCCTTCAACCAGGACGGCTTCAACCACACGCCTATCAGCAGCAATGGTAAGCTGGATTCTACACTGTACGCGGGAACCTATGTCAGGAACAAATTTTCCAATGTCTCATTTAACCTCAACTATAAAGGCCAGCTGGATACTTTGGGAACCGAGATCGGCTTTGATGCCGACTGGGCAAGATTCAAGGACAATAACTACATGACGCTGAACGACAGCATGTATTATGTAGTAAACCCCATTAAGAACACGCATGCGATCCTCAACAGACCCATTAACGAAGTGACCATCCGAAGTGTGAAAGCAGACCTCGTGCTGCCATTCAACAAGACCACCAAACTGGAGACCGGATTTAAGATCAGCTCTGTTAAAACGGATAATAATCTCAGGTATGATTCCCTGCTAAACGGGAAATACGTGAACGCCATTACCCAGAGTAACCAGTTCATTTATACCGAGGATGTTTATGCCGCCTATGCCATCTTCAAAAAGACGATCCATAATACAGACCTGCAATTGGGTCTGCGCGCGGAACAAACAAAGTCTGACGGTTATTCTGTTACACTGCAATCGCATGTGAAAAGATCTTACCTGGACTTCTTCCCCAGCTTCTCGTTAGATCAGAAGATAAATGAATCGCATAAGATCGGGGTGAATTATTCAAAGCGTATTTCGAGGCCGAATTACGGCGATCTGAATCCTTTTGTGTTTTATATCGACAAATACAATTACTTCAAGGGAAATCCTTACATGCTGCCGGAATACACGCATAAGGTGGAGCTGAGCTATACTTTCAAACAGAAATACGTGATGGCGCTGTCTTACTCGCAGACCAAAAACATAGTGCTGGAGTATATGGTACAGAACGATACAACTAAAGTAACTACTTACTACGACAGGAATTTCCAAAGCGGTTATGTGTACAATGTCTCACTGACTATTCCGATCGATCCCTTCAAGTGGTGGAATATCACCAACAATATCAATGGCAATTACAACTACTTTAATGTCAAGGATACTACTGTCAACCTGACTACTAATACCTTTGCCTTTAATTACCAGACCACACACACATTCACTTTACCGGACGACTGGAAATTTGAGATCAACGCGTATTATGAAAGTCCGTTCGTATGGGGGGTATACAAAATAAAACCATCCTATGCCATTGGCTTAGGTGTACAGAAGCAGCTGATGAACAAAAAGCTGAACATTAAGCTGAACGTTTCAGACATTACCAACAGGGAACAATTCCGCGGTTCTGCAAAGTTTAACAACGTTGATATGTATATCAACAACCGCTGGCAGAACAGGCGCGTAAACCTGGCCCTGACATGGAATTTTGGTAACAGCAATATCAAGGCAGCCCGTGAAAGGGAAGCCGGTAGCGAACAACAAAGGGTAGGCGGTTAACGCGTACCCTTTATGTAACCTTCCAGGTTGTCGATGATGAACTGCTGTTCATCGATCACATATTTTACGACATCACCAATGGAAATCATGCCGACCAGTCTATGCTGGTCATCTGTAACCGGTAAATGGCGGATATGTTTATCCGTCATTTTTACCATACAGTCCTGGATACTATCGTCTTCCGTAACCGTAAAGGGATTTTCCGTCATAATTTCGCTGATCAGTGTCTCTTTGGATGCCCTGCCTTTGAGGATCACCCGGCGGGCGTAATCACGTTCTGAAAAGATGCCTACTACTTTGTCGTTTTCGCTGAGGACGACCAGTGCCCCTACATTTTTGTTTACGAGCACGCTTAAAGCGTCAAATACGGTATCATTTGGCTGGATTGAATAAACCACATGGCCTTTCACCCGAAGGATGTCACGCACTGTTCCCATAACGAGGTAATTTAGGTGTGAAGAATGGAAAATGACCCTTTATTCCTAAGTTAAGCTTTTTATAGCCAAAATTTGCCTCCGTCATATAAATTTTCCCCACACAATTTGCATGCAGAATATTAATATATTACTTTACGCAATCGTTCGTCAATTTTATGTTACTATTTACAACCCTGATAATTAGCATTGTATGCGCAAATTGAGAATACACCTGGCAATCATGGCCTTAATGGGCCTGCTGGTACCGTCTGGTACCGTATCTGCTCAGAAGATTTTTAAAGACTGGCCAATGGGGACAGAGCCAGCCGTAATTGGGTTATTCGTTGCCAATCACTATGTGGCGGGACCATTTTCAAATTTTGGCAATCCCGGTGCTCCGCAATCCATTACCTATCCCGAAGTATGTACCTGGTATGGCGCGCTGCAGTTTGCAAAAGCAAGCGGTAACAGAGAGCTGGCAGAAAAACTGGCTGCACGCTATGAACCACTGACCGCACAATCCCACAGCCTGGTGCCTAAGCCAGACCATGTAGACCACAGCGTATTTGGCGCAGTTCCTCTGGAACTGTACATGCAGACTAACCAGTCGAAGTATCTGGAAGAAGGTAAAAGCTTTGCTGACAAGCAATGGGAACTACCTGAAAATCCCCTGCCCAATCAGCAGGAACTGCAATCCAAAGGCCTCTCCTGGCAAACCCGTATGTGGATCGATGACATGTACATGATCACCCTGCTGCAGGTGGAAGCTTTCCGCGCTACCGGCAATAAGGAGTACCTCGACCGTGCCGCCAGGGAAATGGTCGTATACCTGGATGCTATCCAACAGCCGGATGGCCTGTTCTACCATGCTACAGACGCTCCCTTTCTCTGGGGTCGCGGTAATGGCTGGATGGCCGCAGGTATGACAGAACTGCTCAGCGTTCTGCCAGCTGCTCATACCGACAGACCAAGGATTATGGACGGCTATAAGAAAATGATGGCCTCCCTGAAGAAACTGCAGGACAAAAACTACATGTGGCATCAGCTACTCGACGATCCTACCTCCTTTGCAGAGACTTCCTGCTCCGGCATGTTCACTTACGCTATAATAGTGGGCGTAAAGAAAGGCTGGCTGGAAGAAAAAGAGTACGGCCTTGT
This sequence comes from Chitinophaga filiformis, assembly GCF_900102545.1. Taxonomy (GTDB): domain Bacteria; phylum Bacteroidota; class Bacteroidia; order Chitinophagales; family Chitinophagaceae; genus Chitinophaga; species Chitinophaga filiformis. The sequence goes on from NZ_FNBN01000007.1 coordinate 387,530, forward strand.
AGCCAAGAACGCATGGACCGCACTGGTAAGGTATATCAATGAAGCCGGCGACGTGAAAGACGTTTGCGAAGGCACCAACAAAAAGAACGATCAGCAGTACTATCTGAACCGTTCACGTGTGACCGGCGATCTCCACGGCCAGGCGCCTATACTATGGGCTGCTGCCGCGCTGATAGCCAACTGATCGCACCAAAAAGAGACACTAAACTTCCACGAATAATGACGTACAAAGGCCTGTCCATAACAGGAATTTTTCTTTTTTACTTATCCGGAATCCACGCCCAGCAACAATACACCGTTGTTTCTCCCGACAAATCGGTAACACTCAGGGTCACCGTTGGTACAGACATTTCCTATAGTCTCTCGCAGGACAATAAGGAACTGATCGCACCCTCAGTGGTATCGTTCAGAACGGACGCAGAAAAACCGGGCGCATGGAAAGTCAGCAAAGCCAAACCCGGCACTCACGATGGTACCCTCACTCCTGTTATTATGCAGAAGACGAAGTCCATCGCCGACAAGTACAATGAACTGCATCTCGATTTTACCAATGGCCTGGCGCTGGAATGGCGAGCCTATGATAATGGCATCGCCTGGCACTGGATTACCAGCAGTAAGAAGCCTTATAAAGTGCTGGATGAACAGGCTGGTTTCGTAATGGATAAAGAAGGCCGCTCCTGGTATCCGCAGGAAGATGCCATGTTCTCCCACAACGAACGCAAATACATCCATTATAAGCTGGACAGCCTGGATGATAAAAAGCTGGCCAGTCTGCCGGCTTTATTTGAAGTAAAAAACACCAAACTGCTGATCACAGAATCCGGTCTGTTCAACTATGCCGGCATGTGGCTGCTGGGTCAGGGTGGCGGTAAATTGAAAGCCGTCTTCCCCGCCTATCCGCATGAAAAGAAAGTTACCAGCGACAGGGACGAACAGGTTACTTCCCGTGAAAATTACCTGGCTGCCATTCAGGGCCCTCAATCCTTCCCCTGGAGGATTGTGATGATAGCCCGCCAGGATGGCGACCTGCTGACCAATCAACTGGTATATCAGCTGGCCCCACCTGCTACAGGCGACTATAGCTGGGTAAAACCTGGTAAGGTACAATGGGACTGGTGGCATTATAACAACATCTACGACGTAGATTTCCGCGCCGGTATCAACAACGATACTTACAGGTATTATATCGACTTCGCCTCGAAATATGGTATTGAGTACGTGCTGCTGGATGAAGGCTGGTGCGATACACGCGACCTGATGAAGTTAACACCGGGTATCAACGTGAAAGAGCTGGTAGACTATGCCAAAGCAAAGAACGTGAACATCCTGCTCTGGACCAGCTGGCTGGTGCTTGACAAACAACTGGACATGGCCCTGGACAAGTTCCGGGAATGGGGCGTAAAAGGTATTAAAGTCGACTTTATGCAGCGTGATGACCAGGATATGGTCAACTACTACGAAAAGGTATCCAAAGCGGCGGCCGCCCGTCAGCTGATGGTAGATTTTCATGGCGCCTACAAACCTACCGGCTGGCTCCGCACCTATCCCAATGTGCTGACATCCGAAGGCGTATTGGGTAACGAGATCAGTAAGTTTGCCGACTGGATCACGCCGGAACATACTACCACCATTCCTTTTATCAGGATGGCGGCCGGTCCGATGGACTTCACCCCCGGCGGTATGCTGAATGTACAACGTGATGATTGGGCAGCAGTACCTTCCGAACCAATGACGCTGGGTACCCGCTGCAACCAGCTGGCGATGTACGTTGTGTTTGAAAGTCCGCTGCAGATGCTGTGCGACCTGCCTACACATTACTATCATGAGCCTGTGGCCATGGAATTCCTGAAAACAGTGCCTACCACCTGGCAACAAACAATTCCCTTACACGCAAAAGTGGGCGAATATGTAGCTGTCGCCAGACAAGCCCCCAACGGCGACTGGTACATTGGTGCGATGACCAACTGGACACCACGCGAGCTGACCATCGATCTCTCTTTCCTGTCGGAAGGCAGTTATAAGATCGATAGCTGGAAAGATGGGATCAATGCAGACAGGAATGCAAAAGATTGTAAAATGGAATCCGGCACGATAGACAATCATTCGAAGATCACTTTGAAGCTGGCGAAAGGTGGTGGTTATGTAGCGAGGATTACGAAGCAATAATTAACTCAATGTTTTCTTGCCGGCGCAGCTGCTGAAAAACGCCGGCAAGAAAACTACTAAGCACACTATTACTTCACCACCGGAAAGTTCCCTCCATCGATAACTAAATTCGCGCCGGTGATATAAGAAGCTGCAGGTGAAACAAGGAAGTAGATCAGCTCCGCCGTTTCTTCCGGCTCCGCCATTCTGCCCATTGGTACACCCCCTACCCTTTCAAAAAGATTCTGCGTCATTTCCTCCACACTGATATTGCTTTGTTTCGCATAATCTTCCAAAAAGTACGTCATCGCCTCAGTTTTATTTAAGCCGGGAGATACGGTTACTACCCTTATCCCTTTACCAGCTACTTCTGTAGCCAATGCTTTACTATAAGTATTCAACGCAGACTTTGCAACACTATAAGCCATCGTCGACTCCCATATTGGGAACTGGCTGCTGGTAGATGATATGTGAATGATCACACCACTCTTTTGTGCCAGCATTGCAGGCAACAAGGCCCGGTCCAGCCGAACAGAAGAAAGCAGATTAACCTGCAGCGCCTGATCCCAGTGTTCGTCTGTCAAAGTACTGAATCCTCCACCCGGATACACGTTTGCTCCCATGTTATTGATAATGATATCTATCCTCCCAAACTGCTTATGAATAATATTCGCTACTTTGCTGACCTCTTCAGCCCGTGATAGGTCTGCTGCAATAAATGTATATGTTGCATCGGGTTCTTCCGGTTGATTACGGGCTGTGACGATAACAGTGGCGCCTGCCAGCTCCAGTCTTTTAACTACCGCTTTACCAATTCCTTTTGTTCCGCCGGTTACCAGTGCTATTTTACCCGCTAATACCGCATCAATTGTTGGTTTACTTTTCATGCTATTTGTTTTTTATTACCTTATCGTTAGCTTTGATTTACATTAGTCCACAAAGTAACCGAAACGGTTGCTGCTATTCGTTCTCACCACATAAATAGGCGGTAACGTTCATGTAACTAAAAGGCCAAAAGTGGTAACATTCATGTAACCAATGAAGAAATTTAAAGAACATACATCGACCTGCCCGATTGTTCACACGATGACCTATATCGGGGGAAAGTGGAAACCGATTATTCTGGGCCGGCTGGTAAATGGTGCTGTTCGTTTTGGAAAGCTCGCAGTACAAATACCGGATATATCGCGCAAAATATTGACTGAACAGCTCAAGGAATTAGAGGATGACGGATTGATCCTACGGCATAGCTATAACGAAAAACCACCGCGCGTCGAATATGAGTTAAGTGAGATCGGCCAAACAGTTATTCCGGTTTTAATGGCTATGACAGAATTGGGTGGGCAAATGCATGATGCTATTACCCGGTATAAGAATAGTGTTAAACAGAGGGGATGAATCTGTATTAAAAAAAGATGTATCAAAAATAAACGAAGGTCCTCGGAATCGCTTAAATAGCTACCTATCCCCATCAGGTATACGAATGAAACAAGGGTATATCAAAAGTATGATACACCCTTGTTTCATTGCTGAAATGATCTTCTATTGCTTAGTTAAATGTTTTGTCTTCCTGGCGTTGATGATCATCGGTCTTACTCCAATGTCTTCTCCCCTTTCACTGTCGCAGCGTCCAGCTGATGCTGATCCAACACCACAATCACATTCTCACCTTTCTTCAGCCATGGCGCAGGACAATATAGTCTTTTCTGCGGACCGATCTCCCAGTAACGACCCAGGTTATGCCCATTTACCCATACCATGCCTTTCTTGAAGTTGGTCATGTCCAGGTAGGTATCACCTGTGTTGGTCAGGGTAAAGGTACCTTTAAAGAACTCACCTGGCTTTATATCTCCTGACTTAGCAGGTTGCAGCTGCTGTACAAATTCGCTCTTCATTGGCAGACCAAATACTTCCCAGTTCATCAGTGTCATACCGTTCAGGGTCACACGGTCAGTAATCCCCTTACGGTCGATCAGTGCCTGTGCGAAGTTGATACGACCCATGCCTTCCACCAGTATTTCCAGTACAGGATCTTTCACGTCTGATTTAGGCAGTTCAATGCTGTGTTCTCCCAGTCGGCGATCAATCTTACCTACATATTGTCCGTTCAGGAATACTGTTGCGTAGTCATGTAATTCGACAATATCCAGCTTACCGCTCTTATGACCGACGAGGGTTGTTTTATACACCATGAAGCCATAGTCCTGTCCATAAGCCTCAAAGGTTTTAGGTTGAACAGACTTCACCGCAGCAGGCAGGTTTTCCCATACGCTGGTGTAAGGCTTCAGTGTGATATCCGGGATAGTGATAGTTGGGATTGCCGCCGGAATAGCAGGCAGTTTCTTCTTGCTATAAGAGCCGATCGCTTCACGTAATGCCATGTACTTCTCAGTAGCCCCGCCTTGCTCATTTATGGGCGCGTCATAGTCGTAAGAGGTCAGGTCCGGCTCATACCCCTTACCGCCGGAGTTAGCGCCCGCAGTGAAGCCAAAATTGGTTCCTCCGTGGATCACGTAGAGGTTGAAGGAGCGTTTTGTATCCATGAGGAACTTCACTTCCTTCACAATGCCTGCCTTATCAGGACGGGCCCATTTCTCTCCCCAGTGTGTCAGCCAGCCGGGATAAGACTCACTGCTGAACGATGGCACATCCGGGTTCTGCTTGTTAGCAGCGGCAAAGTCGCCTTCTGAGCTACCGGAATCCAGTCCGATAGCAGCACCCGGTACTGAGCCTGCTTCCAGTAATGGCGCTGCGGGACCATCCGCTGTATAGAATGGTACGTTAATACCATTCTGTTCCCACAGTTCCTTCAGTTTGTACAGATACTGTTTATCGTTACCAAAACTGCCGTATTCGTTCTCTACCTGCACCATCAGGATAGGACCGCCATTGGTTATCTGCAGGCCCTTTACCTGTTCTGCCAGTGCCTTCACATAACGCTCAGTGGCTGCCATATACCGCGGGTCCAGGCAACGTACTTTAATGTCAGGAATTCTCAACAGGTACGGCGGTAAGCCACCGAATTCCCATTCCGCACATACATAAGGCCCCGGACGTAATAACACCCACATGCCTTCTTCCTGTACCAGCTTCACAAATGCGGCGATATCCCTGTTCTCAGAAGCGAAGTCGAACTTACCCTCCTCCTGTTCGTGATAGTTCCAGAACACATAAGCAGCGATGGTGTTACATCCCATGGCTTTAGCCATTTGAATCCTGTGTCGCCAGTATTCTTTCGGGATACGTGCCGGATGCATTTCTCCACTGATGATCTGGTAAGGTTTACCATCGAGCAGGAAGTCTTTTTTTGCGAGGGTGAAAGAGTGCTTAGACTGGGCGGATACCGTGGTGGTAAGCGCGCACAGTGCCAATGCGCTCATTACTACAATCTTTCTCATTGAGCCTGTAAACTTGAGTGAGGAAGTAAAATAGGAAATGTGACTGTCATAATAAAAAGGTTGGGAAGATTGTTGGGAGATGAGTGAAAATAATATTGATTATCCTCCGGGGAGCGTTATCTGCATGAAGCATGGTACCATTATTCCCCGGAGATCATTCATATCAGGATGGTTCCCCCTGACAAGCATTTCAAAGAAAACAAGGCCGCGGAACCAGCAGGCGCTGAAAATGCAGACGGTATCATCCCTGCTGCACCTGAAGTCATCTCCCTACAGCCCCCTGATACTGGTATTCCATCTGCTTCAATATCTTTCCATCCTGGTCTTTTATCGTCACCAACCGGCCATCACTATCATACCCGTAATAACTGGTTTTATTCCCTTCATTACAGATACTGGTCACTCCCACCATTGGCTCATACGTATAAGTGATCGCAGCCCCATCCGCTGGATAAAGACGCAACTCATCAATGAGTCCCGCGCCACTGACAGTTACCGCCGGCTGACCACTTATTTTATGTTCATAACAGGTCCAGCCATTAGTCGTCTCCCCTTTCAGCGGATAACCAGCTACCGTTCCTGTAATACTATATGGCGCCGCATTTTTTGTCCAGTAAGATACCGTATAACTTTTAGCGGTTGTCAATCCTGTTTTAGTGATCGCTCCCGCTGCCAGGTTATAACAATTCTTCCCGGTGATAGTTGTCGCATCCGGAACAGCAGCGCCGGTATATGTCCAGTTCCCTTTTCCATCCGCTTCAAAGCCAGCATAAGCAACGTCTGCCTGCCGGGCATTCCTGAACTGTGCTACCATGTAATTGCCGTTGTAATCCCATATATAAGCACTCAGATCACTTCCTTGCTTTTCAGCTTCAGTGATATTGTAACCTGCATCATATTTATGCGCTGTTACCTTTAACACATAAGCCGCGCTCTTCGTGATACCATTGCCTGACACTGCCGACGGCACAAAGGTTCCCGGAAGAAGGTCCGTTTCGGCGTCATACTGTTTGTCAAATACTACTACCGGGCCGGATGCTGTAGTAAGCGACTTATACGCCATATAAGTTGCCTCTCTTGTCTGCAATACCTGCGACGCCAGTTTCCGCTGTTCATACGATTCAACAGGCAGATGCATATTGGCGGCCTGCATATTTTTGATCGCTTGTGCTTCTGTCGTGAGCGTTCCGGCCGGCAGTGTATAATCAAGCGGATAACGCACAATCGTACTCAGCTCTGTTCCATCGGAAATCTTTGTGATAATCTTACTTGTCTGTAGATGCAATACATTATCATAAGAAAACGCTTTTGAAGAAGTAAGTACCCTTGAAGGAACATCCATATCATACACTTCTGTTACCGTAGAATCCAGGTGGAACCATTCTGAAGGATACAACCAGTTCTTTCCTCCTGCGAAAACAGGTTTATCACTTTCGAAATTGTCAGTAGGTGCACATGGGTGCTTCACATAGTAGTCAACGGTGCTGCAGGCAAAAGCCGTAAATCCCCTGCTATCCAGGCTATACACGTTCCGCTCTTTGCTGACAGGCTGCGATAGGTTATTGTACATTGTCTTTGAACGCAGATAACCATTTCTCCAGGCCGGGTTAAATTCTCCCTGAAAGCTCATACTGTTCTGATAGTTGTAGAGGATGTATCCATTCTGCGCGCTATCTCCCATCTTCTCTTGCACATAAGTATATCCTATATGCGTCCCAGCCCCCAACGATATCATACTATTCGAAGATAAACGGATGCCCGTATACATCGCGTAAGCACATCCTGTACCTGTTTGCACAAACTTCACGACGGGCCTGTTGTACATCGGCGTCCTGTATAATCTTCCGCTTGAATGGGCGGTATCGCCAGGTATTCTGTATGTATATGATTTGACAATATACTTGCCAGCCACAGGCTCCCGGAAGGTCATTCTTTTCAGGCGGCAACCTCCTATTATTTTATTCGGCGTGGCAGTAGTAGTGCTGCCTACCTTACCACTCAGATTGCCCACTACGGAAAACCCGTTGTCCCTCACTTCTGTCATTATAAAATAACGCTGACCACCTTCCAGGTTAAGGTTACTTGTCTGGTTATACTGATTATTCTCATTGTAAGAAAATACAAAAGTGGCCACAGCTACTCTGCCAGCACGCCTGTAAACAGTAACACTTCCCGCAGCATGATCTATCTTTGCAGCATCATCTATCGCATTTGCAGGGATATTCAATCTACCGGTAAATGTGGCGCAAATACCATTTGGATTGGCGACAGGATCAACATAATAATCTGCAGAGCTGTCCCTTTTAAAAGTCGTACTGGTGGGATAAGATCCTGTCGATCCAATAGTCTTTGTCTGATAAGTAACTACAGGTGGATCGTTATTCACCACGTCATGTGGTTCCCATTCAAAATGAGTATACCCTCCTGTAGGATAAGTGATCCTTTCCAGCATACCTGCTGCTGCATAAGCGCCATCCGATTCCCTGTTAGCACCTGTAAAGCGCAAGGTACCCAGCTGTCCCGCACAACTATAACAATCCGGCGGCGATGGCCGATCAACACAATTCGTATAAGAAGGGATCAATGTTGTATTGCCATCAGCGCCATTATAATATCCCCAATGATCTTCTCCTTTGGAGCTTTTAGACGGCAGCATCATTCCATTGTACAATAGGTTATATCGCTGTGCTTTCAGTGTATCCGTACTGTTGCCACCATTGATGTATACACCAGTTAATTTAAGCCGCTTATTGTCCGTTCCGGTACCATTATTGGTAAAATATCCATACCTGAAACTAATCGTCCGGAGTACTGTTCCTATCTTATTTTTCACCATCATTGTATTGATCAGTGGTACCATTCCAGCGTCTCCTACGGCAATATCCTCTCTTGTATTCCAGGAAATATTGAACTCAACACTACCCTGGCTGAATGTAACCTTTGTAAGCTGTTTACCACTCAGTGTATTCGTAAAGAAACTATGCGACTCCACTCCTTCCCCATCCCAGGCACCGGTACCACCCTGATAGAATTCCTGCATGAAACTCTCTCCTCCGCTATTGATATAATGGGTATCTGCATAGGTAAAAACGACAGAATCCGATCTATCCGCAGAGAGGATTTTAGTCAGGTACCATCCTACAACATTCATGTTCCCGGCGCCATCCGACTTATTATAACTGCTCTCCGTGGCACCAAAAACATACTTATTGCCATCAGGCGTCACGATATGAAATTCATTATTGCTGGCCTTCGTTATCCTGAGATTAGTCATTGGTAATTGCCTGATCTGATCTGCAATAATAAACTTCCCGCTATAGCCGGGGAAATTATACATATAGAGATCAGGCACTCCATCAATCGTGTTCTGCGAAAGAGAATATGCCTGCTGATAATCTACAGGATCCCTGACATCAAAAGCGTTCTCCCTACCCATCCGATACAGCTGCCAGGTACTGTTATCAGCACTACCGTAAACAGTCCTCGATATCACACCACCCGCATTCAGCGCCCAGCCAAGACCAATATTGGATGCCTCCTGACCAACAGTAATACCAGCCGCATGATAGTTCAATGAAACAGGCACTTTAACAAAGGATGTACTGATCTCGTATAACGGAATATTGATCTCGGGCATGCCGCTAAAACCACTCACAGGAATATCTGTAAACTTCACTAAAGAAGCCGTAGTCGGTGACGGTGCAGACAATCTGGAAAAGGGATCAGGCATAGCTGGTTGTTGCCCTGATACAACTTTCACAAACAATGTTGCCGCTGCAATTGTGTTAACAATCCATTGATGGTATCTCATAGCAGTATGGTTATTTATTGGATTTACAGGATTAACTATTATCTGATTTATCTGCAGTAACGACATCATATTCGCCAGGCTACTACTAAAATAATAGCACGCGATTGTCATTATAAGCAAGCTTATAACGATCACACATTCACATGTACGTTACGTATGGTCAGATTTGAAATGATGATTGCACGCGAACAAAAAGGATTAACAGAAAAAGCGACGTTTATACGAAGTAAATAAATTTAGAAACATCCAACAAAAAAAATATTACCACTATTCTTTCAAACAAAAAGAGATTATATCAAACGTAATTTGATGCAATCTCAATATCAACCCTCAATATCAACCCTCAATCTCAATCTCAACCTCAAACTCCTTCCCTCTGACAAGTTAGCCACCTACCCATTAATAGGAGCGCGCAAGTAGCACGCGGTTTCAGATGGGAATGTCGGGCCTTCGGCTCTCCGGCGACACGACCGATGCTGCCCAATCTAATTCCAGCCCCTATTCGCTTGACAACGCCAAATAGTATTCCAGACAGGAGAGGCGCCGACCGACATCCCATACTGAAACCGAAGCTACTTAGCGCAAACCGAAGCTACTTAGCGTAAACCGAAGCTACTTAGCGTAAACCGAAGCTACTTAGCGCAAAAAAGAAGCATAAAAAAAGAAGTTGTACCAAATTACCTTTGATACAACTTCCATTATTTCAATTCAACAAACTACAAATTACCTTTCTTCAGCTCTCTCACCGCATAATCACACGCCCTCGCCGTCAACGCCATATAAGTAATAGACGGGTTCTGACAAGCAGAAGACGCCATACACGCACCATCTGTAATAAATACATTCTTCGCTGCATGCACCTGGTTCCAGCCATTCAGCACTGAAGTCTTCGGATCGCGTCCCATCCTCGCAGTCCCCATTTCATGGATACAGTGTCCGGGAGGCGGCATACTATCATAAGTACCCACATTCTTCAGCCCCGCAGCTTCCATCATCTCTTTCGCACTCTCCGCCATATCCTTTCTCATAGCCAGTTCATTCTCTTTGAAAGAACAGTCAATGTCCAGAGTAGGCAGACCGTATTTATCTTTTTTGTCTTTATTCAGCGTTACTTTATTCTCATAGTAAGGCAGGTGCTCACCCCATGCACCGACACCGAATGTCCAGGTACCAGGTTCAGAAAGCGATTCCTTGAATGCACCGCCAATACCATCGAAAGAGGTACCACGATTACGATCAGCGCCTCCCTGGTAACCAAAACCACGCACATAATCAGTACGTTTGGTAGCCGCGTTCACATTACGGAAGCGGGGGATGTAGATACCATTAGGCCTGCGTCCGCTGCTATAATACTCATCCTGGAAACCATCAAACTCACCACCAGCGCCCACGCCGAAATGGTGATCCATCAGGTTATGCCCTACCTGCTCACTGTCATTACCAAATCCATTCGGGAAACGGTGGGAAACAGAATTCAGCAGGATAGACGCGGTACCCAATGTAGATGCATTCAGGAATATAATATTCGCATAATATTCTATCGTCTGCATGGTATGTGTATCCAGTATCTTCACGCCGGTAGCCTTACCTTTCTGCTCATCATAGATCACTTCCAGCACAACAGAATCAGGCCGCAGGGTCATATTCCCTGTTTTGGCTGCCGCCGGCAATGTTACCCCATTGCTGCTGAAATAACCCGTAAAAGGGCATCCGCGGGCGCAAAGATTACGGAACTGGCAAGGCCCTCTGTCGTTATGTTTCTCGGTCACATGGGCCACACGACCGATGGTCATGATACGGTCCTTGTATTGTTCTTTGATCCTGCCGGCTACATGTTTCTCCAGGCAGTTCATTTCCATCGCCTTGAGAAACTTCCCGTCGGGCAACTGTGGCAGCCCTTCTGCCTGTCCGCTGATACCGATATATGTCTCCACATAATCATACCAGGGCTCAATATCTTTATAACGGATCGGCCAGTCAACACCGAAACCGTCTTTCGCATTCGCTTCAAAATCAAGATCGCTCCAGCGGTACACCTGGCGGCCCCACATCAGGGAACGTCCGCCTACGTGATAGCCACGGAGCCAGTTGAATGGTTTAATCTGATTGTATGGATTTTCTTTGTCGTTTACCCAGAACTGCTGTGTTGCTTCGTCAAAAGCATAACACTGACTTTGTATGGGATGATTCTCCTTCTGTTCTAATGTCTGGTTAAGGCGGTGCTGGAACTCCCAGGGTGCCTTCATAGCGGTGGTGTAATCCTTTATATGTTCTACATTACGGCCACGTTCAAGCACCAGTGTTTTCAATCCCTTCTCACTCAGCTCCTTTGCTGCCCATCCACCACTGATACCTGAGCCAACCACAATAGCATCATAGGTATTTTCTTTCTCCGCTCTAATGTTGAGATGCATAGTCTTAAATTAAATTAGGAACCAGGAGTAAGGGTTCCGGAATATTTCCGGTAATCACCCATTCCTGATTCCTAACCGATATTAGATATTTCCTTTCTTCAGTTCTTTCACCGCATAATCCACTGCCCTGGCAGTCATTGCCATATAGGTCAGCGACGGATTCACACAGGCTGCTGACGTCATACTGGCGCCATCAGTTACAAATACGTTCTTTACAGTATGCACCTGGTTCCAGCCGTTCAGGATGGAAGTTTTAGGATCGCGTCCCATACGGGCAGTACCCATTTCATGGATCGCCATACCTGGATAAGAACCGCCGTCATATGTTTTTACATCTTTCAGACCGGCAGCTTCCAGCATTTCCGCTGCATCATTCATCATATCCTTACGCATCTTCATTTCATTCTCCTTGAATTCTGCATCGAATTTCAATACCGGTTGTCCCCAGTCATCCTTCACAGATGTATCCAGCGTTACTTTGTTGTCTTCATATGGCAGACACTCTCCGAAACCACCCAGTCCCATGCTCCAGTAGCCAGGTTCAGACAGTCCGTCTTTGAAGTCTTTACCCACACCCATTTCAGCAATACCACGCTGCCAACCACCACGGCTGGCGCCTCCCTGGTAACCAAAACCGCGGAGGTAATCACGTTTATCGCTGCCGATGTTACGGTAACGTGGAATGTAAATACCATTCGCACGGCGGCCAAAGAAGTACTTATCGTCAAAGCCTTCAGCACGACCGGATGCGCCGGTACGGAAGTGGTGGTCCATCAGGTATTTACCCAGTACACCACTATCGTTGCCTAGACCATTCGGGAAACGGCTGGAGATAGAGTTCATCAGTACGAAGGTAGTACCCAGTGTAGAACCATTCACGAAGATGACCTTCGCGTAATATTCAGTCATCTGTTTGCTATGCTTGTCAATCACACGCACGCCTGTAGCCTTGCCCAGCTTCTCATCGTAAATGATAGAGTTCACGATACTGTCCGGACGCAGGGTCAGGTTGCCAGTGGCCACAGCTGCCGGCAGTGTGGATGACTGTGTGCTGAAGTAAGCGCCGAACGGACAGCCCCTGCTACACAGGTTACGGAACTGACATTGCGTACGGCCTGGTAATGGCTGCGTGATGTTAGCCACACGGCCCATGGTCATTTTACGACCGGCGAAAGCCTTCTCTATTTTCCCCTTCACATCTTTCTCTACACAGTTCATTTCCATGGCAGGCATGAACAGGCCATCAGGCAATTGCGGCAAACCTTCTGCCGAACCACTGATACCTGCAAATTTCTCTACATAATCGTACCATGGCGCCAGGTCTTTATAACGGATCGGCCAGTCGATCGCAATACCATCTTTCAGGTTCGCTTCAAAATCGATATCGCTCCAACGGTAAGACTGACGGCCCCACATGATGGATTTACCACCTACGATGTCAGGACGGTACCAGTCAAAACGTTTCACTTCATTATATGGGCTTTGAGAGTCGTTGATCCAGTATTTCTCGTTGTGCTCACTATATGGATAATCGCGGCTCAGTTTAGGATGCGTTTCACGCTGATCAATGGTAATACGTCCGCGATGTTTAAATTCCCAGGGATCTTTTGTGGCAGTTTCGTAATCCTTAACGTGCTCTAATTTTTTTCCTCTGTCCAGCATTAATACTTTGAGACCTTTCTCGGTGAGCTCTTTGGCAGCCCATCCACCGCTTACGCCGGAGCCAACTACGATTGCATCATACGTGTTCTGCTCCTGAGCTTTCATATTCAGATTCATGGAATTCTTGTTTTTTTGTTGACATACTTATTCTCTTCCTTACAAGGACTTATACAGCCCAGGCTTTGTCCCCTTTCTTATAAGGGATACAACCTTCAAACTTACCAGGTACCGGTACATAACGCAGGGCTTTCGTAGCGCCTGGTTCTGAAGTAAAGTAACCGGTCAGGGTCAGTTCTTTCAGGATCTGGAAATAATGGGTAGGATCGCCTTCCTTCTTATTTTCCCTTTTATTGTAGTCAACACGTTCTTTATCAATTGCAGTAAGTACCGTGTTCTTTTGCTCGTCAGACAGGTCTACAAAAGGCTTCTTGAATTGTTTTTCACTCGCCTCATCGATCTTTTTCAGACCGTCGAGTACAACTTTCTGGTCTTCTGCCTTATAACAGTCGTTCAGCATCACAACGATGAATTCATCTACTTTAGCCGCTTTAGCTCCGGGTGTAGTCGTTTCCGGAATGATCGTCTCAGCTATCTCTGCCAGGATTTTCTTAGTCTCAGACGCCTGCAGGGCATAGTTATCAGGTGCCTTCGGGTTACAGCCTTCCAGGGCTGACAACGTGGACGCGGAAATAGCGGTGCCCAGTAACAGGGCAACGTTCCGGATGGCTTCTCTTCTATTCATATAGTAAATTGATTTGACCTTTCGCCCTAAGTTTCAAAAAAAAAATGACTTTTCATAAAAAAATAATCAAATGGAAGGTTAAAATCTGAAAAATGTAAAAAAGCGAAAGGGCGTTTCATTTAAAACGAAACGCCCTTTCTATCCATTTGGTTGAGATATCTTACATGATGTATTTGCCCTTTTCGTCTACCAGTATAACCGGTAACTTATGATGGGTCTCAAAATATTCGTACGCCCCTTTCAGCTCAGCCCACAGCTTCTCAGCTACTGCTGTGCTGTCTTTATCTTTCTCTTTCTCTCTCGTTGCGAAATTAGTCAGATAGTCCATAGAACGGGAGTTTCCGAACTTAACCGGGAATACATGTACAGGAATGAAATCCTGTCCGGCATTCTTGGCATTCACCGCCAGGATATATACTTCTTCGATAAAATCGTCTGTCAGAGGAATACAACCGATAGTCAGGCAGCTGCCATGAATATAGATCTCCCCTCCCGGTTTTTTCGGGTCACTCAGGATCCTGTCGGCAAAGTTGGGATAGTTAATACCCAGTGATAAGTGATAATTACTATTTGGATTGAAATCGTTGATATAGTAGAAACCTTCCGGTACCTGCCTGTCTCCTTCCTTCCGTTTAGGGCCCATTTTCCCTGACAGCGTACATACCCTGTATGATTTAAACAGCTGGAATGTATCCGAGGCTTTATTTTTCACCCAGATCTCCAGTTCACTGTCCAGTTTGAAAGATCTTAAGAAGATGTATTTAGCCGGATAGACCAGTCCCTTCTTCTTAAATTCCTCCTTCAGCTGTTCTTCTTTGTCCCTGTAGGCATACCCCACTTTCGGGAACATTTTCTGGTTGTCCAGGAATGATTGCTGCTGGGCCTGCACCTTGCCTATTCCCAACAGGATTAAAACTGCTAAAACGACCTGCTTCATAGATATTTTAACACAATTTTACAAATTCACGTACGCTTAAAACCTATCTTACGGGAGCATTTTGCTGTGGTTGCATATTGAAAGTCCGGTAAGCCAGGAAGAAAAGCAACAATGCAAAAATAGCATATATAACCATACCTACCTTACGGTTGGCAAAGCGTAAAATGTAGTGACGCTCGCCCTGGTAGATCAATACAGCCGTTATACATTGAAAAATTCCACCCAGCAGAAATAATACCCCTAACAAAGTTTGTACTCTCATAAGAAAACGATCTCTTATGCAAATTATTTTAAATTCCGGAACATTTACAATACCATGAAATGGTCAAATGAAAAATCAGGAACCGGAATATCATGGCTGCCAGTGGTCTTGGCCCGCTTCTACCCCGGGGGACCCGAAGTATTAGCGGCATGATATCCAGATCCCTGATCTATTCTCAGAGAAATGAAAGCTTTATAGTTGCCTGTCGGCGCTGGAAGGATTCCCTACCTGTCACAAGGCCAGTATTATACGGTCTCGAGGCCAGTCACACAAAGAGGCATTATAGCGGTATATCCCTCCAAAAGCCAGGGCTCTACAAATTCCCTCTCAGGGCCTGTTCCCTTTCTATCGACTCAAACAGCGCCTTAAAATTGCCTTTCCCGAAGGATTTAGCCCCTTTACGCTGGATGATCTCAAAGAATACAGTCGGACGGTCCTCCAAAGGCTTTGTAAAGATCTGCAGGAGATACCCCTCATCATCGCGGTCAACCAGGATACCCAATTCCTTCAATGGCAGCAGGTCTTCGTCAATATGACCTACCCTGTCCAGCAGGGTGTCGTAGTATGAACCTGGTACCTTCAGAAATTCCACGCCTCTGTTCTGCAACTCGGTAACTGTCTCAATGATGTTATTGGTAGCGATAGCCACGTGCTGTACACCCGGGCCACGGTAGAAATCCAGGTATTCTTCTATCTGGGACTTTTTCTTACCTTCTGCCGGCTCATTGATAGGAAATTTCACACGGCCGTTGCCATTGCTCATCACCTTACTCATCAAGGCAGAATATTCCGTGGAAATGTCTTTATCATCGAATGACAGAAGGTTACGGAAGCCCATCACCTTTTCATAAAACTCCACCCAGGTGTTCATCTCATGCCAACCCACATTACCCACGCAATGGTCTACATACAGCAGGCCGGTCTCTGTAGGGTTGTAAGCTGAATGCCATTCTTTATAACCGGGGAGGAAAGGCCCATTGTAGTTCTTACGTTCGATGAACAGGTGTACGGTATCGCCATATATGTGAATACCACTGCGCACCACGGTACCAAATTCGTCCTCTTCTGTTGTAGGCACCAGGTAAGGCTTTGCCCCTCTTTTAACAGTTTCTTCAAAAGCGGAACGGGCATCGTCCACCCAGAGGGCCAGCACTTTCACGCCATCACCGTGTTCCTGGATATGATGGGCAATCTCATTGTCCGGATTCAGCGGTGTGGTCAGCACAAAGCGCAGCTTATTCTGTACCAGCACATAGGAAGCGCGGTCCCTTACACCGGTCTCCGGACCAGCATACGCCAGCGACTGGAAGCCAAAAGCTGTCTTATAAAAATGGGCAGCCTGCTTGGCATTCCCCACGTAAAACTCAACGTAATCTGTACCATTTAATGGGAGAAAGTCCTGTACATCGGCAGGAACAGCCGATACTACGGCGTCTGAAGTTGTATGCATGATGGATTGGTTTTAGAAGTTTTGGTGTATGAAATATTTTTGACTACACGTAATAGCATGTGAAACAATGCCTCAGTGCATTGAAGAAATGACAGGTAGAACCACTGTAAACGGGCGTGGAGAAAAGCAGTAAATAAAATGTGAAAAGGAAAACAAAACGCCCTTAAAGGCAGTATCATACCTGCACTAGGACAGTGCGGAATCCATAGCCAGCGTAGCCATCAGGAAGTAGTACTTGCTGTGACGCTGATCGGATATTTTATGGTATGTATGCAGATGAAGCATAAATTAGTTGCTAATGCAATATTAGCATTTCGTGATATTAAATCCAAATAATACTGTAAAGAATACAGCTGGATAAGAAGGATTCAAAATTGAGGGACTATGTGAGTATTACTTACGGATGTATTTCTCGAAATAACTCATGAACCTTTCGTTGCCATAATCGGCAGCCCCTTCATGCCGGTAAGCAATCTGTCCCTTTTTGTTGATGATCACCGTAGTAGGAATAGACCTCCCCAGCAACTCCCGGGGAATCTCACTGTCTGCAACATACAACGGCAGACTGTATTGCTGTCTTTTCAGGAAAGAACTTGCTTTCTTATAATTACCATCTGTATCCACCGTCAGGAAGATCACATTCTTATCTTCCCGGAATCTTTCATACAAAGCATTGATAGAAGGCATCTCAGCACGACAGGGAGGACACCAGGTAGCCCAGAAATTAAGGAATACCACTTTTCCCCTCAGGGAAGAAAGTGTGAACGTTTTACCCTCACCATCAGTAAAAGCCATATCAGGCGCCAGGTTGTTCTCCGGACTCACCTCTTCAGGCATTCCCGGCTGGAACAATCCCACCTTCATCAATCCCTGCATCACACCTGCCTTTACCGATGGATTCACCCATACCAGTATCAGGAAAAGGACCATGATGGCTGTTGTAATATTCGACAATGAGAATAAACGTCTCAGATTCATAAGTGCATAGCTGTTTGCAGCACTAAATTACAACTTTAGCGGGTAACAGCCACCGCAGCAGAAAGCGGATAAGCAGGCAGTACCCATTCCTCCGTTTCCGCAACGCTGACTCCCCTGCCCTGCTTTGTTAAACAGTTTAAAAATGCTTTACCATAAAGTTCACAAAAAATAAATCATAAGTAAACAAACATTTACTTACTTTTGTCCTGTAAACGGGAAATAAGACATTGCATGAGACCTAAAAACCTGGAGAAAGAGGAAGCAATCCGCACCATCGCCCTGCAGATCATTGCTGAAGAAGGCCTGGAAAACCTCAGCATGCAGAAGCTGGCAAAAGCAGCTAATATATCGCCCCGTACCATCTACATCAAATACGAGAACAAGGAAGACCTCCTGATCAAACTTTTTGTAGATGAAGTACTCGGCGCTTATGAAAAGGCCATACTGGAAAAATTCAACGCGGACATGGAATTTGCTGAAGGCGTAAAAAGACTCTGGACAAACGCTTTCCGCTATTTTAAAAATAACAGACATGCCTTTGTATTGATGCAATATGGCAAGTCTTCTCCCCTGTTGTATAAAGCATACCAGGAAAGAGACATAAAGGAAGGAGACTACTTCGCTCCTATCCACCGTTTCCTCGAACGACACGCAAAGGCAGGAGTTATTAGAAAGCTTCCACAGGAAGCCTACAGAGCCATCCTGTTCTCTCCTGCATTTGACCTGATCAATGAATACTTTGATTGCCTGAATCGGCCTAAACAACTCATCACAGAAAAGGTGTTTTCCGACTCCTGTGATGCCGTTATTAAAGGCTTACTGAAATAAGACTATGCACTAATAAACCAACACATATGAGTATCCTCAGGAACAAGAAAATTGCCATCGTCGGAGGTGGCCCGGGAGGCCTTACCCTTGCCCGAATCCTCCAAATGAAAAATGCCGACGTAAAAGTCTATGAAAGAGATCCCGGTAAAGATGCCAGAGCACAAGGCGCTACACTCGATCTTCATTTTGAATCAGGATTAAAAGCATTGCGTGAAGCAGGGCTGATGGAAGCATTCAAAGCCAATTACCGTCCGGGAGCAGACAGGCTGCGTGTGATGAATAAACACGCCAACGTAGTAATGGAAGACAGTGAAAGAGAACAAGGTGATGAAGCATACTTCCGCCCTGAAATAGATCGCGGTCCACTGAAGAAAATTCTGCTGGAATCATTACATCCAGATACTGTTGTATGGAACAGTCATTTTGTATCTCTCGCGCGACTGGACAGAGGCTGGCAACTCACATTCCGCGACGGCACTACCGCTTTTGCAGATATCGTAATTGCTGCAGACGGCGCCAATTCAAAGATCCGTCCTTACATCACACCCATCAAACCTTTCTATGCAGGCCTGACAGTAGTAGAAGGCGCGGTGTACAATTCTGCTACGGCCTGCCCCAACATACATCGTCTGTTACAGAACGGTAAGATCTTTGTCCTGGGCGATGATAAATCCTTAATCGTAAGTTCCAAAGGAGATGGTAGCCTGGTATTTTATACAGGCTGTAAAACTGATGAATACTGGAGCCGTGATTGCGGGATTGACTTCTCTGATAAAGCACAGGTATTCGCCTGGTTCAAAACCAACTTCGCTGGCTGGGCGCCTGTATGGGATGAACTGTTTGAAAATGCATCATCACACTTTGTGACTCGCCCACAATACTGCATGCCATTAGATCAGACATGGGAACCTTTACCTGATATCACTATGCTGGGCGATGCCGCACACCTCATGCCTCCCTATGCAGGTGAAGGCGTTAATATGGCTATGCTGGATGCATTGGAGCTGGGTCAATGTCTCACTAATGATGACTTTCCGGATACCCTTGCCGCCATTGCTTATTATGAACAACAAATGCGCACAAGAGCATCAGAAACAGCCGCCCAGACACTCGAATCAACAGATGCACTGCACTCGCCAGACGCGATCCCATTCATCCGGCAGACTGTCAGTTAACTAAAACGTATTCTTCTTCTCCAGCTCCGGCAATACCTCGTCTATACGCTTCGCCAGTTCCGGCAGTTTAATGGTTGGTACCGCAGGGAACAGATGATGTTCCAGGTGGTAGAACATGCTGAAAGTAATTTTATTCTTCCAGCCACCCCGCTGTGTCCTGGCCAGTTCAGGATGTTCTTCAGTATCGTGATGCACTGTCCATACTGCGAAGAAGGCCATCAGGAATTCTCCTATCACCATCACGATGACATGATAGATGAGGAATGGTATCTTAAAATAAAACACAATAAACGCAAAAGCGGCAATGGCAGCCAGTTCGGCCAGTACATTCCGCACATACTTCCTGTTGCCTAACTGCAGTGTTACCTTATGGATCAGGAACATGTGAACAGGTCCATAAAAGATAGCGCCATACCAGCTCATGCCGGCCGATTTCCCTTCATAATCCTCATCAGACAAACAATACTTATGATGCCGGATATGATTGAACTTCACCGCATGAATAGAGGCCATCATCAGCACACTATTCGAGAAAAGCGTGAACCATGTAAGGAACCGGTTGGTGCCAAGAGAATTATGAAATCCGTTATGCACCTGTCGTAATCCGGTCAGAAAGAAAAAGGCGGAACAGGGTAATGCCAGTATGTAATAGCCAAAATATGCCAGTATCCAGGAGGAAAACAACCAGGGAAGCGTCAGGTTATTTTCAATCAGCATTTCCCTGACAGATAAGTCTTTAAGGTCTTTCCAGCTTACCTTTTTTACTATTTCTGCATGTGTCATGTATAGGAATTTTAGTAGGGTTACTCAAAAGTACGGATCGTATAGCCCTGGCATATGATAAAAGTCATCTCCGAAAAACAAACCGGGCCATCCCTCGCGGAACGACCCGGTTTTTGTTCTCTGTTCAATTGACCTGTAACAGCCGTAGGTAAATAAATATTTGATCAATTACAGAGATTAGTCATGAACTCATCTTTAAAACAATCCTGAATTAGCCTGACAAAGTTGATTCGCATTCAAATATGACAATTCATCTTTTAGACCAGCTGTACCTGGTACAGCTTATCATTGATGAACTTTATTTCTTCAGCACTCAGTTTTACATTGATAGCTCTTGCATTCTGGATAGCCTGCTCCGCATTACGTGCGCCTACCAGTGCTACTGTAATACCGGGACGGTCAATGGTCCAGCGGATCACCAGCTGCGCCAGTGTCACACTTTTACTTTCCGCCATAGGCCTGATCTGATCAAGGAACGCATTGATACGGTTCAGGTTCTCCGGCTGGTAAAACCTGGTATTAGGACGATGATCTCCTTCCCCAAACTGATGACCAGGCCTAACCTTACCGCTCAGAATACCTCTCTGTAAAGGACTATAAGCCAGAATACCTTTTTTATGCTCAATACAGTAAGGCACCAGTTCTTTTTCGATCTCTCTTTCCACCATGCTGAAAGGCACCTGGTTAGAGGCCAGCCTGATTGTTTTCTCTGCCTCTTTCATCTGTGCTGCGTTGTAGTTGCTTACACCCGCTTCGCGGATTTTTCCCTGCTCCTGCAAACGTAAAACAGCTTCAAAGGTTTCATCAATTGGTGTGGTTACATCCGGCCAGTGGATCTGGTACAGATCGATATAATCCGTTCCCAGTCTTCTGAGACTGTTCTCACATTCCAGTATGATACTTTCCTTGCCGGAGTACTTATAGATATCAATGTCTTTACCATTGTTATCCTTACTTTTAAACGCCAGTGTTCCTAATGCCAGGTCCCAGCGCATCCCGAATTTCGTCAACACCTGCACCTTAGTTCTGTCCAATCCTTTCAGTGCATCACCTATCAGTTCTTCACTCAGTCCCTGCCCGTAAACCGGTGCAGTGTCTATAGATGTAACGCCTTCGTCAACAGATGCATGAATCGCTTTTACGGCATCGGTATGTTCAGTTCCACCCCACATCCAGCCACCAATGGCCCATGCACCAAATGTAATTGCTGATACTTTCAGTTCGCTTTCTCCTAATTGTCTGTATTCCATTATTTATTGGTTTCTATTTACGTTGTCTATAAAAGCGTTGTATAAAAATATAGATTACGGTTGAGTACCCACTACTATGAATTAAAATAGTCACGTGGCACAGATTTAGTACTCCTTCCTTAAAATTCAGGTATATGGGAAATAATCAAGCTAATGAAAAGCCTGCTGACAAACAACAAGATGAAGCACTCAATAAAGAGCACATAAATAAACAGGGCAAGAAAGAAAACACAAGCGATATCTACCTGGAGCCTGAAGAGGGTGGTACTCTTCAGACTCCGGAAGAATTTGCAAAAGATAAAGGAAAAATATCAGGTGATGAAGAAGAAAAATAATCCTTTTATTCAGCACTGATGTACCTGGTAAACAAAGAAAGCCTGTAGGCTATTCAGCCCAGCTCATTACGTAATTTTCATCTTCTATCCCAAGCGCCTCCTGTGTGATCTGCAAAGGATGGAACGTGTCTACCATAACAGCCAGTTCCTTTGTTTCCTTCGCCCCTATGCTTTTTTCAACAGCGCCGGGATGTGGTCCATGCGGAATACCACCCGGATGCAGGGTGATCATTCCTCTTGTTACATGCTTGCGGCTCATGAAATCGCCGTCCACATAGTACAACACTTCGTCACTGTCTATATTGCTGTGATTGTAGGGTGCAGGAATAGATTGCGGATGATAGTCAAACAACCTCGGACAGAAAGAACATACCACAAAATTATGTCCCTCAAAAGTTTGATGTACCGGCGGTGGCTGATGTACACGTCCTGTGATAGGCTCAAAATCATGAATGGAAAACGCAAAAGGATATTCATATCCATCCCAGCCCACCACATCAAACGGATGATGTGCATAGTGAATAGGATACATCACTCCTTTCTTTTTGATACGGATCAGGAAATCGCCTGCCTGATCAATGGTTTCCAGGTTCTGCGGCTGCCTGATATCGCGCTCACAATACGGTGCATGTTCCAGTAACTGCCCATACTGACTGAGATAACGTTTGGGGTAACGGATTGGACTGAATGACTCTACAATGAACAGACGGTTCTCTGTGCCCGTAAATTTTATCTGGTAAATAGTTCCCCGGGGCACCTGCAGATAATCCCCATATCCGAAAGGTAATTGTCCGTACTGCGTATGCAATACACCGGAACCTTCATGTACAAATATTAGTTCATCAGCGTCAGCATTCTTGTAGAAATAATCTGTCATGCTCTGTCTTGGAGCCGCCAGCACAATATGGCAATCGCTGTTCACCAATACCGGTTTCCTGCTTTGCAGAAAATCATCCTCCGGCTGAATATTAAATCCCTGGAAGCTACGGTGTTTCAGCATCTTCTCTTCCGCAACACGCGGTGCAACGCTATAAGGCGTATCCACCTTCACAATCTCTGTTGGCGGATGGCAGTGGTATAACAAGGTAGAATTGGACGAAAACCCTTCTGTTGAGAATAACTGTTCGGAATAAAGCGAACCGTCTGGCTTACGGAATTGTGTATGGCGTTTATGAGGAATGTTCCCCAACTTATGATAATGCGGCATGATGAATTGTTTTTTCAGCCTTTCACTTTCGTAAAAGACCGTGGAATATTGAATGACATTTTTATGACAATGAAATAAACAGCATAACTGCCTGGCAAGTATCCGTACCTGTCATCCGGGAGATCAACTGTAAAGGAAATAAGGAACCCCTTACCGGGAACAGCCAGATAAGGAACGGAATACGGGGAAACAAGGCCTATCGGCTTACAATGCCCTCCAGCAGGAAGCAATACTTCCAGTGGCGCTTGTCTATATGATATGTGAAATTGCGGAAATAAGGCATGAATTAACGTGGTTAAGGCAAATGTAAGGAATCGGATCGAGATTGGGTTAAAACGGGATAATGGAGGCATCAAGTCCACGTTAAAGGCATATCAAAGGCATGTCAAAGGCATGGTAAAAGCGTATTAACAATACACATCATCCGCGCCAATAGGCCCCGTTAGGGGTCGCCGTGTTTGTAGCCTGGGGTCTCAACTCCGGGGCCAAAATAGTTACCACTGTAACAATACAGGATCATCCCCTGCATTAGACCCCGTTAGGGGTCGCCGTGTTTGTAGCCCGGGGTCTCAACGCCAGGGCCAAAATGGTTACCACCG
>NZ_FNBN01000005.1 GCF_900102545.1 Chitinophaga filiformis
CGGCAATGAGGTTATTATCTGTAATCATGCATCATAATAGTAGCCGCGATTGTTTGGCAATTAAAGCAGCGGCAATGAGGTTATTATCTGTAATCCTGCATCATAACAGTAGCCGCGATCGTACGGCAATTAAAAAAGCGGCAGTGCTGTTATTGTCTGCAATCATGCATCATAGCAGTAACCGCAATGGTGTAATCATTAAAGCCGTCACACTGATCCTACTATTGCTTCTTTACAAAAACAGTAGCGCACAGCAGTCGGAGCCCGATCTGAATGCGGTAACAGAAAGTCAGTTGGAAACATATAACGCCAGTACGGATAATATACCGGAAGACGACGGTCACTGGCAACAGTTACAGGGATATGCACGCCGTAAGATTGACCTGAATACCGCAGATGCAAGCGTACTGCAATCACTGGGATTGTTATCTCCAATACAGATCCGCCAGTTCCTGGCATACCGTCAGCAAATGGGTAAGCTGGTCAGCATCTATGAATTGCAGGCCATACCAGGCTGGGATGAACAACTGATCCGCAGTGTGCTGCCTTATGTACGTGCAGGCAATGATCTGGAGCCACAGTATACCCTGAAAGACTATCTGAAAAGGGGAGATCATATTCTGTTGTTCAGGTATGGCCGGCAACTGGAAAACAGCAGAGGATACCAGCATACAGACAGTACACCTGCACACTACCTTGGTAGTCCCGACAAGCTGTTGTTACGCTACCGGTACAATTTCCCCCGGTATATGAGCTGGGGAGTTGTCATGGAGAAAGATGCGGGAGAAGTTTTTTTCAAAGAAAACCGAAGTGTTGACTTCTACAGTGTACACTTATTTGTGAAAAAATATAAATGGATCCGGGCGCTGGCCCTGGGCGACTTTACCGTGAACATGGGGCAGGGATTGCTGAACTGGCAATCCCTGGCATTCGGAAAAGGCGCTGCTGTTATGCAGGTAAAAAGGGAAGGAGAGCTGTTAAAGCCATATGCCTCAGCGGGAGAATACAACTTTTACCGCGGTGCAGGCATCACCCTGTCACATGGAAAATGGGAGGGCACTGCTTTTATATCCTCCAGGATGCTCGATGGGAGTATTACTACGAACAGCGGCTATCACCGGTCTTTGTCTGAACTGGCTAAGCGGCACACACTGGCACAATTTACTACAGGCGGCAACCTGACAATAACAGGCCGCGACTGGAAACTTGGATTGAATATGATACAACATCAATTCTCACAACCAGTGGAAAAAGGTGCTGCTCCTTACCAGCTTTTTGCGTTTGAAGGGAGAACACTGACAGGCGTAAGCGCAGACTATGAAGTAAGCTGGAATGGCCTGCATCTCTTTGGGGAAGGGGCGATGAGTGGCAATGGAAAAACAGCCTGGATCAGCGGACTGCTGGCCAGCGTCACTGCAAATGTGGATATGGTGCTGCTTTACCGCAATTACAACAAAGCTTACCAGTCGCTGTATGCCGATGCCTGGGGCGAGTTTTACAAGCCTGTCAATGAAAATGGTATTTATACAGGTATCAGTCTGAAAGTAAATACGCATCTGAAAATAGACGCCTATGCAGATCAGTTCCGCTTTCCCTGGTTGCAATACCGTTCATCGGCACCAGGCGGGGGAAGGGATGTACTGGCAGCACTGACCTATACGCCCGACAAACAGACGGAAGTCTTTCTCAGGTACAACTATACTGTTAAACAACAGGATGGAAAAGAGAATGTATCCTTTTTGTCGCCATCGGTACAGGTAGCGCATCAAAGCTGGCGCCTGCAGGTAAAACTGGCAGCGAAAGGAAGCGTGACGGTAAAAAACAGGATAGAGTTAAGCCGGCGCCGGGAAGATGGAAGGGAACAATGCGGTTTCCTGCTCTTCCAGGAAATGCTTTACCAGCATGCCCGCTGGCCGCTGCAATTATATGTGCGTTATACCCTGTTTACCGCGGGAGAGGGAGAGAGCATGTACACCATCACCTCAGGTATGTTGTATGAGTATGGTGTTTCCCGCCTGTCAGGGAAGGGAAGGCAATACCAGTGCCGCATACGCTGGAAATTTAAGAAAGGACTGACATGCTGGATACGCTATCAGCAAACGGTGTATGAGCGGGTCACCAGCATCGGAAACGGTTGGGATGAAGTAGCAGGTAATAGAATAGGTGTCCTGCATTGTCAATTGCAATACTTATTCTAGGAGACGAAATCAATGTTAAATTTTATTCGATAGAAAGCTGTAAAATATAGATGTACATATACTATTTTTTTTCTCTCTTAAAAAAAGGTTAAATTTTTCTTGGTGCGAAGAGAAAAAAATCTCTAAATTGTGGGTCTCAACCAAAATCTAAATCGTAATATGAAAGAGGTCGGAATCTCTTTGTCCTGTCTTACTGCAAGATATACAACAATGTCAACCTGTGCTCGACGGTATCCTATTTCCGTTGGTAAGATGGAGAAGCTCTTTTCCGCGCCGCAAACAACCATCCAGGTTCTTGCCGCCTTCATCCCGGATGGTTATTTCAACAACATTTTTTTTAGTAAACATAAAGTGGTTTTTGCAAGTTAGGGGCTTGTATTGGTTGAGCTATGCCAATTGATTACAGGCCTTGGGACTGATTATTTTTTTTATTGTCAATTAAATCTAAATCGTTTATGAAGAAAAGAGCATTACTCTTTCTCAACGTGCTTATGGTGAGCGCTACGCTGACGTATGCTCAACAACGTCAGGTTTCGGGGAAAGTCACCGGAGCAGATGGGTTACCTATACCATTCGCCACAATTCAAGTCAAAGGGACAAATACCGGAACCACTTCAGACCAGGATGGAAATTTCAAACTGAATGTAAATGGCAGCAATGCAGTGCTGATTGTTAGAAGTGTGGGCTATGTAGCGCAGGATATTGCTGTAGGTGGAAATGCAAGCCTGACTATATCACTAAAAAATGACGATCAGAACCTTCAGGAGGTTGTAGTAACCGCTCTGAACGTAAAAAGAAATAAAAACGAACTTCCTTATTCAGCGCAGATAGTAGCCGCAGAAGAGCTGAACAGGACCAGAGATGCGAACGTGGTAACTTCCCTGTCCGGTAAAGTATCCGGTCTGGAAATCCGCAAAAACAATACCCTGGGTGGTTCTACCAATATCGTACTACGTGGCGCCAAATCACTGACTGGTAACAACCAGGCATTATTCGTTGTGGATGGTGTGCCCGTGGATAACTCAAACACCAACAGTAAAGACCAGCGTACCGGTCGTGTAGGTTATGACTACGGTAACGCTGCTGCGGATATCAACCCTGATGATATCGCATCTGTGAGCGTACTGAAAGGTGCAGCTGCTACTGCGTTGTACGGTTCACGTGCTGCTAACGGTGTTGTGATGATCACTACAAAGAAAGGTAACCGTGGTCTGAACGTTACTGTGAACAGCGGCGTTAACATCGGTAAAGTAGATAAGAGCACTTTCGTTAAATATCAGAAAGACTATGGTGCTGGTTATGGCGACTACTGGTCTGAAGAAGATATCGACGGCGATGGCACTGTAGACAAGATCGTGAATACCGTAGATGACGCTTCTTACGGTCCTAAATTCGATCCAAACCTGCTGGTGTATCATTGGGATTCCTTCTATGAGGGTTCTCCAAACTACGGTAAGAAAAGGCCCTATGTGGCAGCAGCAAATGATGCTACCAAATTCTTCAAAACTGCAATCGGTACCAACAACAGTGCTGTGATCGATGGTAGCAGCGATAAGGGTAACTTCAAGCTGGGATACACCAAGAGCGTTGACCAGGGTATTATGCCTAACAGCCGCATTGGTAAAGACCTGATCAACTTTAGCTCTGCTTACAACCTGACTTCCAAACTGACTGCCAGTGCATCAGTAAATACTTCCCTGATCAAAGGCCAGGGCCGTTACGGTACTGGTTATGATTCCAAAAACCTGATGACTAACTTCAGGCAGTGGTGGGAAACCAACATTGACGTGAAAGATCAGGAAGCTGCTTACAAAAAGGAGATGAAGAACATCACCTGGAACCAGCAGTACCCTGGTAGCCTTGCTCCGGCTTATTGGGATAACCCATACTGGACAAGATACGAGAACTATGAGAACGATCATCGTACACGTAACTTCGGTAACATCGCATTGAACTACAATGTGACCGACTGGTTGAATGTACTGGGCCGTGTATCACTGGATACTTATAATGAAATGCAGGAAGAAAGGATCGCTGTAGGTTCAATCGATGTGTCTCAGTACCAGAGATATGAACATACTTTCAGCGAGTATAACTACGACCTGATGCTGAATTTCAATAAGAATATCTCTGAGAATCTGACTTTCAAAGGTATTCTCGGTGGTAACGTGAGAAGAACGAAGAACAACTCCATCCTTTCTAAAACAAATGGTGGCTTGCTGATTCCTCGTCTGTATGCACTGCTGAACACTGCAAACCCAATGGAAGCACCAACTGAGATCGCTACACTTGAAGAAGTAGACGGTATCTTCGGTTCTGCTAACCTGGGTTACAAGGAATTATTATTCCTGGATCTCTCTTTGAGAAGAGACCAGTCTTCTACCTTGCCTAAAGGTAATAACAGCTATTACTATCCTGCAGCTTCATTAGGTTTTGTATTCTCAAAACTGATGCCTCAGGCTACATGGCTGTCAAACGGTAAAGTAAGGGTGAACTACGCTCAGGTAGGTAACTCCGCTCCCGCATTATACACCAAAAATTACTATCAGGTGTTAACAGGTATCGACGGCAATCCGCTGGCATCTGTTGACGGTACCAAATACAATCCAAACCTGAAGTCAGAGCGTACGAAGAGCTTTGAAGCAGGTCTGGAAATGTCCTTCCTGCAGAACCGCCTGGGTTTTGATGCGACCTACTACAGACTGAACACTGTAGACCAGATCGTGCCACTGCCGGTATCTACTGCTACTGGTTTCGACTACAAAGTGATCAACGCTGGTGATATCCAGAACCAGGGTATTGAGTTGTCAGTTTTCGGTACGCCGGTAAGAACCAAAGACTTCTCCTGGAATGTTAATGTGAACTGGTCCCGCAACCGTAACAAGGTTAAATCTTTACCTGGCATCAGCACACTGCAGCTCGCAAGCTTCCCTGGTAACATCACCATCAATGCTTCTGTAGGTCAGCCTTACGGTACTATCATTGGTACAGACTACGTATACAATGAAAAAGGTCAAAAGCTGGTTGAAGATGGATACTATCAGATTTCTCCTACTTCCAACAACATCATCGGTAACGCAAATCCTGACTGGATCGGCGGTATCACCAACACACTGAAATATAAAGATGTATCCCTGAGCTTCCTGGTTGATGTACGTCATGGTGGAGACCTCTTCTCCCTGGATATGTACTATGGCCTGGCAACTGGTATACTGCCTGAAACAGTTGGTAAAAACGACCTGGGTAACGAGTCAAGAGCTCCTCTGACAAACGATAGCAAGTCCGGTGGTATCATCGTACCTGGTGTAACTGCTGATGGTAAACCTAACACTACAAGGATCGCAAACGAATACGGAACATACGGTTACGTATCTAATCCTGATAAAGCATTCGTATACGATGCAAGCTATGTGAAACTGCGTGAGGTATCATTGACCTATTCACTGCCTGCATCTATCACCAAACGTATGGCGCCTTTCAAAGGTATCGACTTCTCCCTGATCGGTAGAAACCTCTGGATCATCCACAAGAACCTGCCTTATGCAGATCCTGATGATGCTATCAGCTCCGGTAACTACCAGGGTTATATCGGTGGTAGCTATCCTTCTACAAGAACTTTTGGTGCTAACGTAAGATTCAGATTCTAGTAGGTAGTAGGTGAATTAAACTCAAAAAAAGTAAAATGAAAAAGATATTCTTATACGCATCACTCTCTATAGCAGGTATGGTTTCGACAGTATCCTGCACCAAAGACCTCACTTCACTTAACAATGATGTGAAAAAACCAGAGGTAGTAGCTGCTTCTGCACTGTATGCGAGTGCAACCAAAGAACTGGCTGATCTGTTGACCAGTACAAGTGTGAATCTGAACGTTTACAGATTGATCGTACAACAGTGGACAGAGAACACCTACCTGGATGAATCCAACTACAACCTGATCAAAAGGAGTATTCCTGACGCGGTGTGGAGTGCACTCTATACAGATGTACTGAAAGATCTGAAGGAAGCAAGGAAAGTAGTGGAAGGCGATGCATCTATCAGCGCTGCTACTAAAAAGAATCAGCTGGCGCAGATCGAGATCATGTCAATTTTCGCTACATCAGTTGCAGTAAATACATTTGGCAATATACCTTACAGCAAAGCGCTGGATGATGAAAACCTGTTCCCGGTATACGAAGATGGTCTGACTATCTACAACGACCTGCTGACCCGCCTCGATGCTGCGCTGACATCTTTCGATGCAAGTGCAGAAGGATTTGGTGGAGCTAATATGCTGTTTCCTGGTGATGAGATCAACAGCTGGATTAAATTCGGCAACTCCCTGAAGTTCAGATTAGGTATGACCCTGGTAGACGTAGCGCCTGACAAGGCAGCAGCAGCTGTTACCGCGGCAGAGCCTAAGGCATTCAACACCATGGGTGAATACGCAAGATTCCCATATTCAACCGTTCCGCCAAACACTAACCCACTGTGGGAAGATCTGGTACAGAGCGGCCGTCATGACTTTAACGCTACTACGCTGATGATCGATCAGCTGAAGGCCCTGAACGATCCAAGGATCGGTCAGTTCTTCACTACCGTTGGAGGTCAGTTTGTAGGATTGAAATATGGCACTAAAGGTTCCTACGTTGCTTACTCTCATCCGGGCGATAAACTGGAAAGGAAAGATCTGCCAGGCGTATTTATCGATTATTCCGAAATAGAGTTCTTACGTGCGGAAGCTATCGAAAGAGGCCTGATCACAGGTGTTGCTGCAGAACACTACAACAACGCTGTCACTAACTCTATCGTTTTCTGGGGTGGTACAGTAGCTGAAGCAACCACTTACCTGGCTCAGCCTTCTGTTGCCTATGCAACAGCAACCGGTACTTACAAACAGAAGATCGGTTTACAGAAATGGCTTGCACTGTACAATCGCGGTTTTGATGCGTGGGTAGAAGCAAGAAGGCTGGATTATCCGGTATTCGTACCTGGTCCTACTGCCAGAAGTGCATGGCCTGTACGCTTCACTTATCCGGTTTCCGAACAGAATCTGAACAAAGCTAATTACGATAAAGCGGCTAAAGATCTGGGTGGTGACGGTGATAAAGTAACTACTAAGATCTTCTGGGATAAATAATATCAATATCCGGGAAGATACTTAAAATAGTAACTGCATAAGATTTAGAATTGAAAACAAAAGTCCTCCTCAATTACGTTGAGGAGGACCTTTTTTGTTAATCCACTGAACCCTACCCCCGCATTTTTGTTAATACAGGAGAACCCATTGTAAATCAATCAACAGAAACCGTAAGATTGGATTTTAACTAAACGCAAAATTCGTATAACGAGAAACCCGGTTTACTCCTCAGGCATTGTTTTATTCACGCACCCTCTCCGGTGTATAAAATAAATCTGAACCGTTATGTTAAAACATTTACTGTGCTTGTTAATTCTTACTTGTTTAATGACAGGGCTTTACGCGCAACAACGTGAAGTGACTGGTAAGGTGACTGGAACCGATGGGGTGCCTGTACCTTATGCCACTGTGCAGATTAAAGGCACCAACAAGGGTACCACTGCCGACCAGAATGGTAATTTCCGTTTAGTGGTAGAAGGCAATAACCCCATCCTTCAGGTCAGAAGTGTGGGTTTTACGCTTAAAGAAATTCCTGTGGGCTCAGGCACCACTTTTGACGTTACGCTGACACAGGACAACAAAAATCTGCAGGAAGTCGTAGTCACTGGTATCGGTATCAAACGTGAGAAAAAAGCGTTGGGATATGCCGTGCAGGACGTAAAAGGCGATGATCTTGTAAGGGCCAGCCAGGGTGACGCACTCAGGGCCCTGTCAGGAAAAGTGGCCGGCATGCAGGTAGTTGGTTCCGGAGGTACTCCAGGGGCCTCTACCTTTATCAAACTCAGGGGTACAAACTCCCTGACCGGTAATAACCAGCCACTCTTCGTCATTGATGGTATTCCGGTAGATAATTCACAGAACTACTCCGGCGACCCTGCCGATGCAGACAACAATCTGCTGCAGGGGGCTACCAACACAAACCGTGGTGCGGATATCAACCCGGATGATATTGAAAGTATTTCAGTACTGAAAGGTCCCGCCGCCGCCGCGCTTTATGGTATTGACGCTGCCAACGGCGCCATTATCATTACTACTAAAAAAGGTAAAGCTGGTAAGGTTGCTGTAGATTTCAGTACCGGTATATCCTTCGATGTGGTGAACAGGTTACCAAAGATCCAGAAACAATTTGCGAAAGGATCGGGAGGTGTACTGGCGCCATTCACGTCTTCTAACCGTTATTCCTGGGGACCTAACGTAGATACCCTCTTCTGGACAGGTACTCCCAACGAATATGACTTCCATGGGAATGTCGTAGGTGCTTCAGACCCTAATGCCAATATCAAGTTCGTTCCTTACGATAATACCAAAGATTTCTGGAAAACAGCAGTTACTTATAATAACAGCTTGTCTTTCACCGGAGGAACCGAGGCGGCCACTTACCGCATGTCTGTTTCCCACAATTACCAGAATTCCATTGTGCCGCTACAGTACCAGCAACGCACTGCTATTGCATTAGCCGGCCAGTTGAAAATTTCTGAAAAGATCAGGACATCCGCTAACCTCAATTTCAATGTCACCAACGGTAGTATGCCACAAAATGGTAGTAACCTGTCTGGTATCATGCTGGGCTTAACCAGGACGCCTGTATCTTTTGATAACTCTAACGGTGGACTGGCTGCAGACGATCCCCGCACGTATCTGTTCTCTAATGGGTTACAGCGTTCTTACCGTAATGGTATATACGACAACCCTTACTGGACGATCAATAAAACGCCGTACACTACTGCTGTGAACCGTATTATTGGAAGTCTGCAGGTGGACTATGATTTTATCAAAGACTTCACACTGACCTATCGTATTGGTACTGACGTATACAGTGATAACCGTCACCAGTACTACGAAATACAATCCGGCGCCTACAATGGTGGTCGTTTGTTCGATGACAGATACACCTATAAAAGTGTGAACTCAGATGCGATCGTGACCTATAACAAACAAGTCTCCAAAGATTTCAGGTTAAACCTCAGGGTAGGTAACAACTTGTACTCCCGCAAATTGGATGAGCTGTATGTACAGGGTGACGGTCTGACCTCTCCGGGATATGACAACATCAGTAATGCCACCGTACAGAAATCATACAACTATGTCACACCTTACAGGAGGATATCGCTGTATTTTGATGCGAACTTCGATTTCCAGTCAATGTTGTTCCTGGAAGTGACCGGGCGTAATGACTGGTCATCTACGCTGCCTCCCGGTAGTAACAGCTTCTTCTATCCCTCAGCCAGCTTAGGTTTTGTATTTACAGAACTCGGCGCCCTGAAAGGAGGGAAGGTACTTAGCTTTGGTAAGCTCAGGTTATCAGTTGCCCAGGTGGGTAAAGACCCTGGTGCTTTTGTGACTAAATCCTTCTCCGTGCCTACTACTTATCCGGATGGTTATACCACAGGTATCTCCTTCCCGTATGACGGAAAAGGTAGTTTCTCACTGGACAACGTGTTGGGTAACCCTAACCTGAAGCCTGAAAAGACGCTTTCCTACGAAGCCGGTTTACAATTACAGTTCTTCGACAACCGTTTTGGAATTGATGCGACCGGTTATCATACCAAAGGAACAGACCTGTTAGTAAGAGCCCCGATAGCAGGGTCTGCCGGATACCAATATGTAAATCTGAATGCTGCTGCTATCAGGAACAATGGTCTGGAAATTACCCTGAGCGCCAAACCGATCGTTGGCAAAGCCTTTACCTGGGATATGTTTGTGAACTACAGCATGAACCGTAGTAAGGTACTGGCACTGGCGCCCGGCATTAACCAGGTAACCGTGAACGGTTTTACAGGTACAGTGGTAGCACACCTGCCGAATGAGCCCGCCGGTATTATCTACGCTTATGGTTGGCAAAGAGACTCTCAGGGCCGTATTGTCGTGAGCGATAATGCGGACGACTTTGGTTATCCCGTTGTATCTACCGTGCAGAAAAGGGTAGGGAACCCTAATCCGGTATTCCTGATGGGTATCGGTAACACTTTCAGCTACAAAGGATTCTCATTATATACCCTGGTAGACTGGAAACACAAGGGTGATCTGTGGAATGGTACCCGGGGATCCCTGCAGGCCATCGGTACTTCCTATTATACAATAAACAGGGGCGAACAGCATGTATTCCCGGGTGTAATGGGACACCTGAACGATGCAGGCGAGGTAGTGCATAATGAAGGTGGAGCTGAGAAACCAGGTGGTGGTGCGGTAAATACAACTTCAGTACCGCTGGATGAAGCCTGGTACCTCGGCAATGGTGGCGGTTTTGGTGCACAGACAGAAACATTTATTGATGATGCTTCTTTTGTGAAATTGCGTGAGGTGACTTTATCTTATGATTTTCCGACAGACAAATTCAAGAACTCAAGGTTTGTCAAAGGCGTTACTGTTACCGGATTTGCCCGTAACATCATCATATGGACACCGTATAAGGGTATAGACCCGGAAACCAGCCTGACGGGAGCTACCAATGCACAGGGTATTGACTACTTCAATATACCTGGTACCTCCAGCTACGGCCTGAACTTTAAGTTTAAATTCTAACCCTTTAAAACGAATGACCATGTTACGGATTACTAAATATATACTGCCGCTGTTACTCCTGTTAGCCATCTCGCAGGGATGCAGAAAAGACTATTTCTATAACGGTATCAATGATGACCCCTCTCAGCTGAAGAATCCAACAGCAACGGCGCTGCTGCCGGGAACGATCCTGCAGAGCGCTTATACCTGGGGTGGGGATGCCTCCCGCTTCCCGTCTATCTTTATGCAACAGGTAACAGGAGCCGCCAACCAGTCAGCCAGTGCTGATTTGTATAACATCACGCCAGACGATGTGGACAATATGTGGTACGCCGGCTTTTATGGCGCTATTATGACGAATATTGATACATTAATATCTATTGCTACTGCCGCCGGACAAAAGCACTATGCTGCAGTGGGCAAGATCCTGATGGCGAATGATCTTGGACAGGTGACTGATTTCTGGGGAGATGTACCTTATACAGAAGCCTTTAAGGGGCTGGGCAATACGCAGCCGAAATATGATAATCAGCAGGCTATTTATGCCGATTTGCACCGGCTGCTCGACGAGGCGATTGCTGATCTTGAGGCGGATGATGGATCTCCCTTCCAGCCCGGTTCCAACGACGACCTGCTGTTTGAAGGTGATCTGGAAAAATGGGTGAGATTTGCCCATTCACTGAAGGCCAAGTTCTACCTGCATACTATTAAGGTTGATAATACCGCACTAGCCAAAGCGCTGGCGGAAGCTGATAAGGGTTTTGAGACCGGGGAAGCTGCCTTTGTTAAATTTGTAGGTAGCAGCGCCACCACTACCCAGGCGCCCTGGTACCAGTTCAATACCCAGCGCGCAGATATTATATTCACCGGGCACCTGAATGATATCATGGATGCTGCCGGCGATCCACGGTATGACGTGTATTTTGACCCTTCAGATCCAAGTTCACTGGGCCCATTGTACGGCTCTCCCAATTCTCCGGTTTACTTCATGTCTTACGATGAACTGAAATTCATAGAAGCAGAGCTGCAATTCCGGAATGGTGATATGACCGCAGCAGCCGCAGCCTATAATGAGGCGGTAAGGGCTAACCTGGTCAGGACCATCAACGATGCTACCTATCTGACTGAAGTAGACAGGACAGCTGCTAATATTACGCTCAACGATATCATGACGCAGAAATACATAGCCCTGTTCCTCAGTCCTGAAGTATGGACAGACTGGCGCAGAACGGGTTTACCGGCGCTGACAGCTACTCCGGGTAATGTACTGGGAGGCCAGTTGCCAAGATCACTGTTCTACCCCAGCAGTGAGATACGCTACAATACCAATACGCCCGCCAATACAAGGCTCACACGCCGCGTCTGGTGGGATGCGCAATAAACCATATTACTTCCTTGTACCGACGTTTGAAAAAGAGACCTTTCATTTTAAGGTCTCTTTTTTACATTTGTACCGCAAAAGCAAAATAATATGGAAAATCAGCAGGAAGAACAGAATCAGCTTAATATTGAGTTGAGCGAGGAAATAGCGGAAGGTGTATACGCCAACCTGGCTATTATCACCCATTCCAACGCAGAATTTGTAGTGGATTTTGTAAATGTGATGCCCGGATTGCCAAAGGCAAAGGTAAAATCCCGCATCATACTGACTCCTCAGCATGCCAAGCGTTTCATGAGAGCCCTGGTAGACAATATCAAGAAATATGAATCTGTGCATGGAGCTATTCAGGACCAGGACCCTGTTTCCCTGCCCATGAACTTTGGCGGACCTACTGCACAGGCATAATTGTTCGTTCTGAGAAACGCTGAATGGAAACCATACCGGAAACAGGATTTAAGCAACAAATGAGTCAAACATTCTCCTATCCCCATCTGCGGGAATTTACCAGGGAAGTATTTATAAAAATGGGGTGTCCTCCTCAGGATGCTGACACTGCCAGTGAAGTATTGTTATCTGCGGATCTGCGGGGGATAGACTCCCACGGTGTAGCCCGCCTCACCGGTTATGTACGCCTGTGGGAAGCCGGCAGGATCAATGCCACACCTAATGTACGTGTAGTACATGAAACACCCAGTACGGCCGTTGTAGACGGCGATGCCGGTCTGGGACTGGTAGTCGCTCCCTTTGCCATGAAAGTGGCTATTGAGAAGGCTGCAGCTGTAGGCAGCGGCTGGGTAAGCGTTAAGAACTCCAATCACTTTGGAATAGCAGGTCAGCATGCCATGATGGCCCTGGAAAGAGATATGATCGGGATGGCCATGACAAATGCCAGTCCCCTGGTGGCTCCGACTTTCGCTACCGAGCGTATGCTGGGCACCAATCCCATTGCAGTAGCCATACCTGCCAAAGAACAGCCGCCTTTCGTGGCCGACTTTGCAACTACCACGGCTGCCAATGGTAAGCTGGAGATCCTGCAGCGGAAAAGCGAAGAAGCGCCTACCGGCTGGATCCAGGACAAAGACGGTCATTCCAGCACCAACCCGCATGAACTGAAATCCGGAGGAGCATTGTTGCCACTGGGTGGCGATCGTGACCACGGCAGTCATAAGGGATATTGCCTGGGAGCCATCGTGGATATCTTCTCCGCAGTACTCTCCGGCGCTAATTACGGTCCATGGGCACCGCCTTTCGTGAGCTTCCTGCCACTGGCACCCGATCCGGTAGGAGAGGGCCTGGGACATTTCCTGGGAGCCATGCGGGTAGATGCCTTCCGTCCGGCAGATGAGTTCAGGGAGCATATGGATAAATGGATCACCCGCTTCCGCGAGGCGAAGCCTGTAGCGGGAGAACAGGTGCTGATACCAGGCGATCCTGAACGGGAAATGGAGAAGGAGAGAAGAACTGCGGGCATTCCTTTACTGGATCCTGTGGTGAAAGATCTGCAGGAAGTAGCAGGAAAATTTAAATTGGATTTTTAAAGTCGCTTTAAACACACGAACTTGCGGCTTTTTAAGCTCAATATCTTGTAGCGTCAAACATATAACAATTCAACAGTAATGAAGATCTTAAAATTTGGTGGTACGTCTGTAGGTAAACCAGAACGTATGCATGCCGTGGCCAGTCTGGTGACTGCTGATAATGCTCCTAAAATAGTAGTGTTATCTGCATTATCCGGTACTACCAATGCGTTGGTAGAAATCGGGCAATCCCTTTCAGAGGGCAAAAAGGAACAGGCAAAAGGCCAGATAGACAAGCTGGAAGCACATTACAGAACTTTTTGCGAGGCCCTGGTCAAGCAGGACGGACCACGTGCTAAAGCCGCTGCTGTTGTTGACGAACATTTCGAGTTCCTGAACATCATTCTTAAGATATCTTTTAACGAGGCCCTGAACAAGGATATACTGGCACAAGGTGAACTGCTGTCCACCCGCCTGTTCAGCATATACCTGGAAGAAGCCGGTGTAGACGCAGTATTACTGCCAGCGCTGGATTTCATGAGCATCGATGAATACGAAGAGCCTGAGATCCCCAAGATCAAGATCAAGCTGGGTAACCTGCTGGAAAAGAACAAGGGTAAAACCATCTTCGTGACCCAGGGTTACATCTGCCGTAATGCGAAAGGTGAAATAGATAACCTGAAACGTGGTGGTAGCGACTATTCTGCTTCCCTGATCGGCGCTGCCATCCAGGCAAGTGAAGTACAGATCTGGACAGATATCGACGGTATGCACAACAACGATCCGAGGGTAGTAAAGAAAACCTTCCCGATCGAGCAGCTGTCTTTCGATGAAGCAGCGGAACTGGCCTACTTCGGCGCCAAGATCCTGCATCCTGCGTCTATCTGGCCTGCACAGCACTTCAACATCCCGGTGAAACTGCTGAACACCATGCAGCCGGAAGCAAAAGGTACTATCATCACTGAACTGCCTAGCGGGGACGGTGTAAAAGCAATCGCTGCCAAAGACGGTATCATCGCTATCAAGATCAAATCCAGCCGCATGCTGCTGGCTTACGGTTTCCTCCGTAAGATCTTCGAAGTGTTTGAGAAATACCGTACACCTATCGATATGATCACTACTTCTGAAGTAGCGGTATCACTGACAATAGAGAATACGCCTAACCTGGACCAGCTGCTGAAAGAATTACAGCCT
The DNA here is from genome assembly GCF_900102545.1 of Chitinophaga filiformis. GTDB lineage: Bacteria > Bacteroidota > Bacteroidia > Chitinophagales > Chitinophagaceae > Chitinophaga > Chitinophaga filiformis. The sequence goes on from NZ_FNBN01000005.1 coordinate 14,911, forward strand.
TTCGGTTCTGTAGAACTGGATCATCACCAGACCATCGTTTCTATTGTAGGTAATGAGGTAGCTGCTACACCTTCCATCCTGAAGAAACTGTTTGATGCGCTGAATGAAGTACCACTGCGTATGATCTCCTACGGAGGTAGCCGTCATAATATTTCTATCCTGATAGGTGGTCAGCATAAAGAGAAAACATTACAGCTGCTGAACAAAGGTTTGTTCAACCTGGAATAGGCGCTGGTAAAGTATAGAATAAATGAAAAGAGGCTGCTCAATTTGAGCAGCCTCTTTTCATTCGGGTGCCCGATGGGATCAGGCAATTATTTAGTATGTGAAACAGATCTATGGTGTTTAATTATCCTCAAAGTAGCCGATCTTCCGCATGTAGCTCACCTCTATTGAATATACATCATACTCCTCTGTCACCTTTCCCTGGAGTATATAGAACCCTCCTTTCTGGAAGGGGTATTGCTTAAGAATATCAGGAAAATGTACCGTATCAACAAAATCTCCATTCACATCCATGAAGGTACCAAAACTCATAGGAACGCCTTTGCTGGTATGAATTCCCTTTGTGCATACAAGATATCCCAGCGTGGAGATAACCTTGCCTGTATGGGCCTTAAAATCCCTTGCAGGGATATATGCACGCTGGTCATGTTGCAGAATATCAAACGGCGAGCATAATGGAAAACCCAGTAATGCAATTTCTTCGAATGCATGTTCATGATCATGATAGGACAACATAGGTAACTCGCACTCAGGCACCTGCTCCCGGAATAATGGTTGTATATGTTCCGCATGCGGTGCTCTGTTCCTTAGCAGCAGGCTGCTTTTCCACAGCAATTCTTTTTTAGTGTGCGGATCAAAGTTGAAAGCCCCTATTCTTATCAGTATATCCAACTGTTCCGGCGGAGGTGCAATACGTGCAACGAAGTCTTCGAGGTTCCCGAAAGGTCCATACAGCCTGCGTTCTTCCAGCACCTCTTCCATCCATTTTTCTTCCAGTCCTTCAATGTGAATAAAGCCGGTATATACAGTATCACCTGTTATTCTCGTATAGTAATCACTGTTATTAATACAGGGCGCTTTAATGGTGGCGCCTGTTTTATGTAATTCACGGAAATATAATTCCCTGTTGTAAAATCCTCCGAAGTTGTTGATCACAGCTACCATAAACTCCGCAGGGAAATAGGTTTTCAGGAAAAGACTCTGATAGCTCTCTACCGCAAAACTTGCAGAGTGCGCCTTTGAAAAAGAGAAGCCGGAGAAGCTGGCTATTTGCCGCCAGAGTTCATGTGTCACATCCTCAGGTCTTCCCAGCCGTTTACAGTTCGTGAAGAACTGTTGTTCTATTTTCTGAAAGTCTCCCTGTCCGCGGTACTTACCGGCCATGGCCCTGCGCAGGATATCTGCATCAGCGAGGTCCATATCAGCATATTCATGTACTATCTTGATCACATCTTCCTGGTATACCATGATACCGAATGTTTCGCTTAACACCTCTTTTATGATATCATGCAGGTATACCACTTTATCCTGGTTGCGATAGTTGTGCACGTATTGCCGCATCATACCTGATTGTGCCACGCCTGGCCGTATCACAGAGCTGGCAGCTACCAGCGTGAGATAGTCTTCACATTGCAGTTTCTGCAGCAGCTGCCGCATGGCGGGCGACTCAATATAAAAGCAGCCGATGGTGTTCACTGTTTTCAGCTCATGTTGTACACGCGGATCCTGCATGAATGTTTTCACATCATGAATGTCGATATCAACGCCTTTATTTTCCTTGATAATGCCAATAGCATCCCTGATATGTCCGAGACCACGCTGACTAAGTATATCGAATTTAAACAGCCCGATCGCTTCCGCCTGGTGCATATCCAGTTGTGCAGTACTGAAACCTTTAGGCGGCATATAGGTTGCACAGTGCTGATGAATAGGTGCTTCACTGATCAGGATACCGCCGGCATGAATGCTGAGGTGATTGGGGAATGCTTTCGCTCCCGACATCAGCTGACTATAGCGGAGTATATTCCGTTGTACACTATCACCCGTGAGATCAGGTCTGAAAGGCGTATCGAGTATTTTATCTATTTCATGTTTGGGAAGGCCATACACTTTACCCAGTTCACGGATGGTGGCATTCTGTTGAAACGTAGTGACAGTGCCTAATAAGGCCGTGTGCACATTACCATATTTTTTGAACACATAGTCGATGATCTCGTCTCTGTCCTTCCATGAAAAGTCGATATCAAAATCAGGAGGAGAGCTACGATAAGGATTAAGGAATCTCTCGAAATAAAGATTCAGTTCTATGGGATCAACATCGGTGATCTTCAGGCAATACGCGATAATAGAGTTAGCACCGCTGCCCCTGCCTACATAGAAGAAGCCCCGTTCCTGTGCATAGCGGATGATGTCCCAGGTGATGAGAAAATAACAATCGAAATGTTGCTCCCGTACAACGCCGAGCTCCTTTTCAATGCGCGCCTTAGCTTCTGCATTATCAGGACCATAGCGTTGCAGCATACCATCATAAGCTAATTGCCGGAGCAGGGCATGGTCTTCCGTTTCACTGTTCGTAAAATGTTTTTTATTACGGGGTGTTTTAAAGTTAAAGTCGATCTGGCAGGCATTCATTACCCGCACCGTATTGCTGATGATATGAGGATATTGTTCAAAAGCATCAAACAATACCGCAGGCGGAAGGAACTGTTCATCTGCCTGAGCAGTGGTATATGTCTGCAGCTGGCTGATGAGGATGTTCTGATCTATCGCACGCAATACGCGATGCAGCTCATAATGATCTGCATCCTGGAAGGTAACGGGTTGCAGAATGACCAGTTTATCCGGGTACGAGAAAATGTCTACACGGAACAGCTTATTGATCTCACGACGTCGGATGCCTATCAGTTCATGTGCCCGCAGATCGTCCAATGGTATTGTGCCCCAGGTATAGATAGCAAATATGCCGGGAAAGGCAGGTGCGCGGTCGGGGAAAGGTATATCCTTGTGCAGATGATCGGAGAGGAAACGGTTGATGTAAAACCATCCTTCCATGTCGCGTGCGAGGAGGATATATTTCAGATTGTGTCCGTTCCTGCATTCCAGTCCGATGATAGGTTTGATGCCTTGTTCCTGGCATTCCTTCACAAAGTTCCAGGTATCGGATGTGATGTTGATATTGGTCAGCGCCAGTGAGGTAACGCCTGTTTCACGGGCCATCCTGACCAGGTCTTTTGTATCGATGGTGCCATAGCGCAGGCTGAAGAAAGATTTGCAGTTGAGATACATATAAGGCCGGTGTTTTATCTCACTTTAGGATAAGGCATGACATCCGGTTTTCTTACAGTGCCTCTTTTGGCAGGAGGTACTGCATTGGTTCCCTTCATCAGGTATTGCCATCCGAAACGGTTTTTGATGTTGTCGATAGCCTGGTAGAGCGCGATCATTTCCTGTGTATCATCGAACAAACTGATCTGGTAATTACCCTGTACCAGGTGACTGAAACGTACGCCTATCAGGCGGATAAGCAATCTCCGGTCATAGAGTTTATGAAAGAGTTCTTTTACTTTTTCAAGTAGTATATGATCGCTGCCTGAATAAGGGATCGTCATTTGTTTGGTCACTGTTTCAAAGTCGGAATAGCGGATCTTAACTGTAACACAACCGGTGAGTTTGTTTTGCTGACGTAGTTCAAAAGCGATCTTTTCCGTCATGCGTACCAGTTCTGCGTGTATGAACTGCATGTCGATCGTATCGGAGGAGAAGGTATTTTCTGTAGAGATGGATTTCTGTTCATGGTACGGAACAACGGGCGATTCATCGATACCATTGGCTTTGTTCCACAGGGAGATGCCATTCTTCCCCAACCATGCTTCGAGGAGGTTAACAGGTATTTCGCTCAGCGTTTTTACTGTTTCCACTCCACGGCGTCTTAGCTGACCGGCTGTTTCTTTACCCACCATGGGTAGTTTTTCCACCGGCATAGGAGCGAGGAAAGCTTTTTCTTCTCCAAAAATGATCTCCATTTGTCCGTTGGGTTTGGCCTCGTTGGTAGCTACTTTAGAGATCATTTTGTTGGAGGCCAGTCCGAAGGAGACAGGCAATTGTGTTTCCTTCATGATATGCTGGCGTAGTTCTGCTGTCCATTTCATGGACCCGAAGTATTTATCCATGCCTGTCAGGTCCAGGTAAAATTCATCTATGGATGACTTCTCGTAAAGTGGCGCCTTATCGGCTATGAGTTCGGTAACTTCCCTGGAAAGCTGGCTGTATTTCTCCATATCTCCTCTCCTGACAATAGCGTGTGGGCATAGTTTGAGCGCCATTTTCATGGGCATGGCGGAGTGGATGCCATAGCGGCGGGCCTCGTAGCTACAGGAGGCTACAACGCCACGATCGCTTATGCCTCCTATCAGCAGAGGTTTCCCCTTCAGGCTGTTGTCATCCCTGCATTCTACCGATACGAAGAAGCTGTCCATGTCAAAATGAGCGATGGACCTGTGCTGCAAAGAAATCATAAGTTATGATAATGGTTCATGAACGATGAATAGTACACGGGAAACAGCCTACAGACAGGCGGAATGTGCGTGACATAGGTTATGAGGGCATTGCCTGTCCACCGGTTGTCGCCCATGTACTATAGATCTGAAACAAATTTACTAATATTTTTAGTTAGTACTAATAATATTAGTACGAATAACCAGCCGATAACAAATTACCGGGGTTAGTGGTTAATTATAAGAGTGCCGTAAGCGGGTACAGTATTTGTCAACTTACTTTCAAACAAAACACTTTCTCATGAAAAAGCCTGATATTGGCCAGGAACTGTTGTTATTGTTGTTATTGATAGTACCCATGGTCTATCTGGGAATTATCTGGCCCTCTTTGCCAGACGTTATGCCGACAAATTTCAGCGTCAGTGGTGTTGCCGAGCGGGTGGGGGCTAAAAGTGACTTTCTTCTCTTAATGACGTTCCTGTTCTTTACTAACCTCTTGTTATATTTTCTGTTCCGGTATATCCCACATGTGGATGAGCCGGATATTAACCACAAGGACATGGCGGTATTTCACAGGAAATACTATCAGATCCGTTTCATGATCCATATCTACCTGGCTATTTTTACTGCGGCTATCATTTTTATGGCCAGTCAGGGCCATCCGTTTGTGATAGAGCGCTGGGTGTTTACAGGAGTGGGATTGCTGATAGGTGTGATAGGTATTTACCTGAGACGGCTTGAGCCTAACTATTTCATAGGAGTGCGAACGCCCTGGACGCTGAAGAGTGATGACATCTGGCGGGAGACGCATGCTTTTGCCGGAATGCTCTGGTTATGTACAGGCATTGTTATGATTATTGCAGGATTCTTCCTGCCGGTAGTGACGGGTACGTTCCTGTTGATCTTTATTGGAGGTATCCTGGCAGCACTGCCTTATATTTATTCTTACCGCTTGTTCAATACTGATAAGGGATAAGGTTCTATTAGTGGTCACTATATAAAAATAAAGGCTGTTCATCTGAGATGGACAGCCTTCACTTTTATACAGTGTAATGAATGTTATATTAATAACCCAGTAAACCTCTTTCCCATGGAATGCGTGTTGCCAGTATGATCAGGGCAAGCGCAAAGAAGATCAGGGATGTTTTGTGTTTCTGTGCATCCAGTGTTGTCTTTTTTACTTTGGCACGTCCGATGTGTACCAGCGCAATAGCTACGATGGCTACAAATACGTGTTCAACTGCATAATAACGAAGCCCGCCGTTATGCATTACTTCTTTTCCATACTCCTGGAATGCTTTCAATCCGAAGGCACTGGTTACGAAGTAAAGCAGTAGGCCTATCAGTAATTGTGTATCCAGGAAGATCATAAAGAAAAGACCTGCTTTTTTATCTGCGGCGGTATAAGGTGTTTTACTGCTAACGCCTTTCAATGCACGGATCACGGCCCATAATCCTGTCAGTACGATTGCCCACCTTAACAGCGAGTGAATAATTAACAACGTGTTATGCATAATATTGAGTTGGATTTACGGGCAAAAATAAGTTAAGCTGACCGGAATATATTTGGTAATTATAAAAATTATATGCTAATTTTGTTAGTAACGTACTAAATTATTTAGATTATGTCAGTAGTATGCCGCAATTTAAAATTCCTGCGCAAGCAGAAAGGCTGGACGCAGCAGGAGTTTGCTGATAAATTAGGGATCAAACGTTCCCTGTTGGGCGCTTACGAAGAAGAACGTGCAGAACCCCGCACAGAAGTGCTCGAACTGGTCAGTGATATGTTCCGTATATCCATTGACGACTTATTACGCCGCGATGTAGGTTCCCAGAAAGAGAGTTTCCTGGAAAAACGCAGACAGCAGAAGATGGCGAATGACCGTCAGCAGATAGAGTTCGTACCTGTAAAAGCTGCGGCAGGATACCTGGCAGGCTATAATGATGATGAATTTATTGAAGAACTGAACACTTTCACGCTCCCCATGATGGGTGCAGGTAGCTACAGGGCATTCGAGATCGCGGGAGATTCTATGTTACCTACTCCTTCCGGCTCGGTGATCGTCTGCCATAAAGTAGATGGCTGGGACGAGATCCGCAACAATGAGGCACACATAGTCGTGACCAGCCGCGAGGGCATTGTTTATAAACGTGTGCTTAAAAGTAACCGCACTAAAGGAAAGATCACGTTGGTATCAGACAATCCGCAATACGAACCTTATGCTGTTGGTATGGAGGACGTGCTGGAGATCTGGCAGTCTGATGCTGTTATCAGTAAGACAGGTCAGCAAAGCCGTCTGAGCGTAAATCACCTGGCTGATATGGTGAGCCATCTGCAGGATCAGGTGAGCATGCTGAAGAAGAGGATCAAGGATTAGGAATAAGACATAGATATTGTTGTTGTATTAAGAGTGCGGTATATCCTGGCAAGGATAGTATTGTTGCATTGTTGTGTATTGTAAATTGTTTTGTTGAATTGTCGGGGTGAATGAAATCATTGTATTGTGATTATGGATTCCGGATTCCGGATTCACCGCGTTCCCCGCCCCGGAATCATTCCGCGATGCAAACGCCAATTCCGGGGGGTGCACCCGCAATGCAAACATCAAACCCCGGTGTTGCAAACCCGCGATGCAAACACCAATTCCCCGGGGTTGCACCCTGTGATGCAAACACGAATTCCCCGGGTTGCATCCCGCGCTACAAACATCAATTCCCCCGGGTTGCATCCCGCGATGCAAACATCAATTCCCGGGGTTGCACCCCGCGCTACAAACACTGGGACTCCTAGCGGAGTCCTATTATGTTTTGTTAATGATGTTTGTTTTAAATATCCTCCCTCCCGAGGCCACGGACTTCAAACACGTCGCTTCTCCTTAGCTTATCAAAGCGATTGATTTACCCAAATATCCCCGCTGCTGATCATAGCAATTAACATTACCCCAATATCTCTGCCGCTGCTCTGAACGTATTACAATGTGCATTCACAATATCCCTGATATGTGTTGAATACCCTCCGCCCATTGCCACGGCACAGGGAATACTATGTTGCTTCAATGTCTGAAACACCAGTTCATCCCGCTCTCTGCAACCCTGTGGCGTGACCTTCAGCTTACCATAACGGTCAGTTTGCAGAATATCTACGCCTGACAGATAAAACACAAAATCAGGTTTTACTTTATTGATCAGCACAGGCAGGCAATCCCTTAGTGTGCGGAGATAATCGCTGTCATTCATCCCATCAGGCAGCGGTACGTCCCAGTCAGAGATCTCTTTGTGAAAAGGATAGTTATGTGCCCCATGCATGCTGAAAGTATACACATCCGGTCTGCCGGCAAACAAGGCAGCAGTACCATTTCCCTGATGTACATCCAGGTCGATGACCAGCACCTGTTTCACCAGCTTTTGCTGTAGCAGATAATTCGAAGCAATGGCGAAATCATTCAGCAGGCAGAAACCTTCCCCATGATCAGCAAAGGCATGATGTGTGCCGCCTGCAACGTTCAGTCCTACGCCATAATTCAGTGCATGCAACGCACAATCTATTGTTCCCTGGCAGATCACGATCTCACGCAGTGTTAGTGCCGGCGATTGGGGCAGGCCGATACGGCGTTGTTCCTTATCTGACAATGTCTGATGCTGTAGCTTATACCAGTATCCCGGAGTATGCGTGAGCAGGATAGTTGCTTCATCCAATGGAGCGGGTGTATGTACCTGTTTATCGGTGATCACGCCTTCCCGGAGTAACTGCGCCGGGATCAGTTCATACTTCACCATCGGGAACCGGTGACCTTCCGGCAACGGGTGCGCATATATAGGATCGTAGGCAACCAGCATTAATTGACTTTTAAGACGCTATTTTCAGCGATAACGAATACTGCCTCGTCAACAGCTGGCTCCAGCATAGCGAGGCCCGTAAAACGCCCGAAAGCGGGCAAAATACTACAATGTTTTCCGAAGTAGAAACAGGGCAGGCGTAAGCGTTGCCTTCCGGCGCCGGCAACAACGATCCCGGGATGCAAATGCCCCGAGAAGGTATAACCTGCTGCATCTTCTTCTGAACAGGGTTCATGTATGAAATGAATATCCCGGATGGTCAACGTATCAAATACTTCCAGATTTAATGCTTCATAAGTCGCGGCAGGTAGTATATCATGATTGCCTTTTACCAGTTTAAAGCGGATATGTGCAAATTGCTGACGCCAGAGCTTAAAGTAAGGCACATCATTGTTCTCGCGACTATGGAACATATCTCCTACAATGATGATCTGGGAGGGATTGTAAGCAGTAATAAGCAACTGCAGGCGGTACAGGTCGTCCTGCCCGATATTGGCAGGAACAGCTATTCCTGCTTTCCTGAAATGGGCTGATTTTCCCAGGTGGAGGTCTGACACGATCAGCGCCTGTTCTTCCTGCCAGAAAATAGCCCTGTGGGCTGATAAATGCCAGGTCTGGTCCTGGTGTCTGTAAATCACTTCCTCCATAATCTGCCGCAAAACTACTGTATCTCTCCTAAACTATATCTGCGGACGCATTTTTTTGATCCTGTCTTCCAGTTTTTCACTGGTCAACTCCTCTCTGAGGCTATCCACCTTGATTGGAAAACAGAATGGCGTCAATGCTTCCGGTTCTGTAATGATAATATCGCTGTTGTAAATACGCTCCAGGCTTTCCCGCAGACGGGCCTCTTCCATCTGGTAGAAGAATGCCTCATTGAATGCCTGCCGCAACAGCAGGTTCTGCGGATCGTAATCCCTGAATACGTTAAACAGCAGGGACGCTGACGATTGCAGGTGACGGCTGGCTTTATGCTTACCGGGATAACCCTGGAAAATAAGTCCGGCGATAACTGCAATATCCCTGAACTTACGGCGGGCCATTTCTGTGGAGTTCACACTGGCCTGCAAGTCATTGCTCAGGTTCTCAAGCGAGAACAGGTCGTGCACATCTCCATCACTGACAGGGATCGGCTGATCAGAAAGCAGCTCGAAGCCGTAGTCGTTCATCGCCATGGAAAAAGTAATGGGCTGCCGTTTGCTGATACGATAAGCCAGCAAGGCGGCCATCACTTCATGTACAAGCCTTCCTTCAAAAGGATAGACGAACATGTGGTACCCATCTTTGGTATGGATCATTTCTACCAGTAGTTCGTTGTCTTTCGGAATGTGCGACAACTGTTCCTGCAGGTCAAAGAGTGGTTGCAGTATCTGGATCTCTGGCATGTCTGACTTGCCGGACAAAGCCTCGGTATAGGTGCGGCGTAATATCTTTCCAAGATTGGCAGAAAGGGGGAGTCGTCCTCCCATCCAGCTGGGTACAATGGCCCGTTTGGCGTTTGATTTGCGCACAAGTACAGTCATGTCCTTGATCATCACAAACTCCAAAGTACGGCCTCCCAGGCTGAAAGCATCGCCTGGTTGCAGGCGTGCAACGAACCATTCTTCAATCATACCGATAAATCCTCCGCTCATGAATTTCACTTTCAGCATGGCATCACTGACGATGGTACCGATGTGCAGGCGGTGTCGCATGGCCAGCATGCGACTACGGCAGATGAAGAAGTCGCCCTCCCTTTCCAGTTTTTTGAACTCGTCGTAACTGTACAGCGCTTCTCCGCCGGTCGACAGGAAAGATAATATCCAGCCCCATTCATCTTCCGCCATATCGCGGAAGCAGAAAGTATTGGTCACTTCCTCCCATATTTCCGGCGCATGAAAACCATCGGAGATGCCGAGTGTCATTAGGTATTGGAGGAGTACGTCAAAGGCCAGTAGAACAGGCATACGGCTTTCCACCAGCTGTTCTTCCATGGCAGCCTTGAGCGCTGCTGCTTCCACCAGTTCCAGGCTGTGTGTGGGGAGGAACCAGATCTTACTGGTAGCGCCGGGCTGGTGACCACTTCTTCCGGCTCTCTGCAGGAAGCGTGCTACCCCCTTAGGACTACCCACCTGGATCACCGTGTCTACAGGCCTGAAATCTACGCCCAGGTCAAGGCTGGAAGTGCAGACAACCGCTTTCAGTACGCCGGTATGCAGCGCTTCTTCCACCCATACACGGAGCTCCGCATCAATAGAGCCATGGTGAAGAGCAATAGCACCCGCCAGTTCAGGGCATTGCCGTAATATTTCCTGGTACCAGATCTCTGTCTGGGAACGGACGTTCGTAAATATGAGCGTGGTTTGACTGTTCAGGATCACCGGCAGTGCCTTATACAGCAACCTTGTACCGAGGTGACCTGCCCAGGGGTATTTCTCGATCTCATCCGGCAGGATGCTTTGCAGTTCGATCTTCTTACCCAGTTTGGCACGTACGATCACGGCTTCGGGGTCTGGTGCGCCTAGTAATACATCCAGGGCTTCTTCCAGGTTACCAATCGTAGCCGAGATGCCCCACACTTTCAATGGTGGACGTCCTGCTTTTTTTGCCAGTCCCCGGAGCCTGCTGAGGCCCAGTTCCACCATCACACCGCGCTTGCTGCCCAGCAGCTCATGCCATTCATCTGCTACTACTGTTGTGAGGTGTGTAAAGACTTTCGCATACTCTTTTTGTCCCATCAGCAGGTGCAGACTTTCCGGTGTGATGATCAATATCTCCGGCATCTGTTTCTTTTGCTGCTGGCGGGTAGAAATAGGCGTATCCCCGCTGCGGATACCTACCTGCCAGGACATATTGAGTTCCTGCAGGACTTCCTCCATCGCCCGTGCAATATCTTTGGCCAGTGCCCGTAGCGGAGTGATCCACATCATTTGCAGGCCATTCTTCGTTTTTTGCTGATAATCCTTCGGGTGTTTATTGATCCAGTCGATCACCACCGCGAGAAAGAGAGAGAAGGTTTTACCGTAACCGGTAGGGGCGTTTACAAGGCCTGATCTGCCTTGCAGGTAATGCTCCCAGGCTTCTTCCTGGAAAGCAAAAGGCTTTCTGTCATTTGCAGCGAGCCATTCCGTTATCACTTGCCATCCGCGCGCTTTGTTTTTCATTGGTGATGAAATTAGGGAAAAACAAAGACATGTCAATGTCTGGCAACTTACATTTGCGGGACATTAAATTGCTGTATGAAAATCGAAACGAACTTCCAGTACTTTATCGCGATGATCGTTATAGCATCTTATTTACGGAAAGGATTTGACAAGCTTTCCGAAACAGAGAACCGGCATCTCGATGAAATATCCAGATCGGTGGAAAACTGGGAGATTAATCACTACCGGTAGTGACGGATTATTTCCTCTCCAATGTTAACGTCCTTGTCTGCACCACCAGTGTATCCTGTGTATGTATTGTTTTTAACGCATCTGTATTCAGATATCCATACGCTAACTTTTCTCCTGAATAACATTCTGCCATTGAGTTTTTCGTAGTGAAACGATAGCTGATAACAGGAAGGGAAAGCTGATCTCCCACCATCGCTACCGGCATCTGGTATCTTGTTTTGCAAACCAATGAACCGATAGGTGAGGTTGCGCAATAGGTAAGCAGGGGATGTTTGCGGATATGTATACTCACATTGGAGCAACTTAATTCACCGTCGTCAGCTGGTGATCCCGGCAAACTGTCGCGGCCCAATAATATAACAGTATTGTTATCGTAATAAACCTGGTTAAAGATCAATTCAAGTGCATCGCCACCTGAAGTTGCCCTGAAATAGACACTATCTGCAATCCTGTTGTCAAATGTAACATGAACGGGCGATTCCGCCGTACCAGCTGTCAGGTCAAAAACTCCGTATATCTGGTTGCGCTCAAGAAATGCCTGAATGAATTTAACATCTGTAATGATCTTATCTTTTGTATACAGTGCTACCGGGTCATTTTTAATATTGCTGGCGCTCTCATAATTGCCGGTTGGATAGGGTGCTGCGTTATCATCTCCACAGCCGTAGCAAAATAGCAGGACACAGATAAGGAACAAGGATGTTTTCATATTAAGGATTATTACTTATAGAGTTTTACAAAATAGGTTTGAACAGCCAATGTATCTTCCGGGCGTAGTTTACTGAGAATGTCTTTATTAAAATCATCGCTGATATAGCGCTCATAAGTATGGCAGACAACACCGGATGCGATAGGACGGGCGAAGTAGTATATCAGCACAGGTATCATCAGGTAATCGCTTTCAATATTCAGTTGCATCTGTTTACGACCAGTACAATAGCTATCGGGATAATTGAAATAATTACATGCATATGTGGGTGGATTACTGCGTACATATTTTGCCACATTCGCACAACTTAATTCTCCTATTACTGTGGGTTTTATAACAGACTCCGTTTTGGCTACAAGTAGCCTGGTATTGGTAGAAAGAGGATTGATATGGAAAGTGTCCTGGTATGTGTTGCCCGGATCCAATGCATAGTAGGCCATGTCACCCTGGATGGTTACCGAGGTAAAGATGAACGGTGTATTGAGACCAGCTTGTTCCCTGAAGGTACTATCCGTCAGCCAGCTATTGATTCTTCTTACCAGGAAGTTGTGGATAAAAGTTTGTTCAGTGATGGTTTTGTTGCCTACATACAGGGTAATTGGACCGGCGGTAGCGAGGTTTTTATTTGTGTAAGTACCTTCCCGCATGACATGTGTATTGTCATCTTTTTTACAGGATATCAGGGTTGCAATGCAAAGCATTATTGTGATGTATTTTTTCATGGAAGGGGATTCGCTGGTGTAAGATAAGAATACGGGGGAGTAAAAGCAAATATGGAAAAGTGACATGGGGCGGGGCTGACAATCTGATACGAACGATAGGTTATACTGGATTTATCTAAATAAAAATGATTGTTTCTATATTCCCATAATACGCGCTCTTTTGATTGGATAGTATCTATACTTTGAAAATAACTTTTCAGATCAGGATCTATCCATTCTATGAGCTCATATATTAAGGACCTTATCTCTAAAGCGTTTGTGCAATCTATAGTATTTGCATTGAAGCAAAGAGGTTCGCAGTGGTTCATACGATTTCTGTAGTTCTTTATCTTCTCCAGATATCGGTTTCTTAAATTTTTATTTTCATTAAAGCAATTCGGGAAAAAATACTATCTTCATTTCATACGGGCCTGATAAAGCCTCTTTCCTTCGTGGAAACGTAATCAGGTAAACGAACAAGGGCGCAGAAAATCTGAGCCCTTGTTCATTTATATCGGAAGAATAAGCTCCACAAATGTTTTCATCATTGTGAAACCCCTTAATCTCTCACCTCCTCCAGCGTCACCTCCGCTTGCCCTACACTCAACTGATGCATAACACCACACTTCAACGCATAGTTATCCTTCTGATGCCCCACAGGGAATCCGAAGCATACAGGATACTTAAACTCCTTCACTTTCTCCATCACAATATCATACACCGTCCTGCCAAATTCTTCTCCCGGATCATCAGGTTTGATGCGGTTAAAGCCGCCAATGATCAGCCCTGCAAGGTTATCGAGTTTGTGTGCGCGTTGCAGACTGTTGAACATGCGGTCAAGGCTGTACAGGTATTCACCTACTTCTTCCAGGAAAAGGATCTTGCCAATAGTATTCAGTTCGGAATTAGTAGCAAGCACGCTTTGTATCATTGAAAGATTACCACCAACAAGTACACCCTTCGCGGTGCCTGTACGGTTGCGGGAATCGGAGAAAGTAGTATAGTGTAGTTGCTGGCCAGACAATGCATCTCTGATAGAAGAAATAGTTTGTTGTACGATGGCTTCTGCCTTGTTGAAATCATCAGGAAAACTGTTGCACATCTTTGAATGTAAAGTAGCAATACCATACAGACGATTAATGTGACAATGTAATACGGTAATATCACTAAAACCAATGATCCATTTTGGCTGTTGTGCAAAGTGGGAGAAATCCAGCAGATCTACAATACGTGCGCTTCCATAACCACCGCGGGCGCACATGATCGCTTTGATAGTGGGATCATCAAGCATTTCCTGCATATCCTGCCGGCGCTCCTGATCGGTACCTCCGAAGCTGAAATCAGTCTTATCAACGGTATTGCCTACACGTATCTTGAAACCCCAGCTTTGCATGATACTGATGGCTGGTTTAATTTCTTCGAAAGTAATGTGTCCGGCAGGGCAGGTGATACCAATAGTATCGCCGGGCCTGAGGTAAGGCGGGATCAATAAGCGTTCTTCATGTGGCTGCAGGGCTGCGGCGGCCTGTTGTAAACGGGTGAGCGCCGGTATAGTGGTGAGTCCTGCTGTGGTGGCCAGTGCTGACAGGAAGTGTTTACGATTCATAACATTAATGTAAGCATAATTTACACGCGATATGGCGTGTTTTTTGTCTTTCTTTGTATAAAAGAAGAACTATGAAACACCTTTACTTTTTGGGGGCAGCACTGCTGCTGATGATAGCACCGGCAATGGGACAGACAGCCTGGAGAATAGAACCTGGCAAATACATCGGAAATACAAAAATAGGAGCTACCGCAGATGATATGGCTGCTATGTTAGGTCCTGCTGATGGCGGGGATGCTGCAATGGGAAAGGCATGGAGCATATGGTATAGCCATAAGAAAGATAAGAGTATCGATTCCTCCAGGTATCTGGCGGTTTATTCCGTAAGAGAAGAAACGAACGGAAAGGAAGCGATGGTGGTGAAACAGATCCGCGTAAACACATCTTCCTTTACAACGGAAAAAGGACTGAGAGTAGGCAGCTCTTATATTGAGATAAAAAAGCTATTTCCCGCTATCAAAGTCGTGGCAGAGTACCAGGATAAACTGAAAGGCAGGAAGATCGTATTATACGATGTACGCAAAGCAGGGATCGCATTTGAAATGACGACGGAGAGAGGTCGTAAACAGGTATGTACTGCCATTACTGTACATTCCCAGGGAGAAGATATCAATACCTATATCCTTTTTCCCGGCTATGAAGGCCTGAAAAAGTTGTAGCAGATTAATATACCACCCGGTGCGTAGCCTTGATCACTGACATCACGAACACACTTTCCATGTGACGGATATTATCCAGTTCGCCCAGTTTGTTTACATTGAACTCATGATAGGCAAGCATGTCTTTCACCTGTACCTTCAGCATGAAATCAAACTGGCCGGAGATGTTGAGACATTCCATCACTTCAGGGAAAGAGGTGATCTCTTTGATAAATTTCGCACCGGCTTTTTTACCATGTTCCTTCAGAGAAATATAACATAGTACGGTCAGGGCCTTATCGATCTTGCTGGGATCAACAATGGCAGCATACTGCCTGATAACGCCTGCCTGTTCCATTTTACGGATGCGCTCATAAACGGGAGTGGCGCTCAGATTCAACTTTGCAGCCAGGTCGCGGATGGTCATCTTTGCATCTTCCTCCAGTAACTGGAGAATAGCGATATCTTTTTCATCCAGCGCAATGTTTTCAGTTGCGTTATCTTTTTTAGTATTTCCCAGGTTATTCATATCAGTATAGAATAATGTTCCGTTTCAAAAGCAAAATTAAGTACAATATACTAATTTGCTTCAATATTCCTTCAGAAATCCTTATTACTTATGTGTTCGCAGTAGTTGCTGTAGATCTTCCAGTGTATTGATCTCTGTAAGTGGTTTGTCTTTCCGCCAGCGGAGTATACGGGGGAAACGCAATGCCACGCCGGATTTATGCCTGTTAGAGGCTGCAATACCTTCAAAGCCGATCTCAAATACCAGCTCCGGTTTTACCGTCCTGACCGGACCAAATTTTTCAAGTGAATTCTTCTTCACCCAGCTATCTACCTCGCTGATCTCTTTGTCTGTCAGACCGGAATAGGCCTTGGTAAATGATACCAGCTGATCTCCATCCCTGACAGCGAAAGTATAGTCAGTATACAGGTTAGAACGGCGTCCATGTCCTTTCTGGGCATAGATCATGACTGCATCAATGGTGAGCGGGTCTATCTTCCATTTCCACCAGTCGCCACGTTTACGGCCCACCTGGTAGGTGGAATCCAGTTTCTTCAACATCAGTCCCTCGCTGCCTTTTTCCCTGGCCTGCAGCCGGAAGCGGGCCAGTTCATCCCAGTCGTGGAAAGTAATAGTGGGCGACAGGCGAAGGGTAGGGTGATTGATCTGTTCCACTACCTTCTCCAAAAGTAAGCGACGTTCCTGCAGTGCGCTTGTACGTATATCCTGCCCCTCCCATTCCAGCAGGTCATAACTGAGGAAGGCCACGGGAGCCTCCTGCAATTGTTTGCGGGTCACATTTTTCCGTCCTATACGCGTCTGCAGGGTCTGAAAGGGTAGCGGTGCACCATCGGCAAAGGTGAGGATCTCACCGTCCAATACGGTGCCTTCAGGTAGCAGGTCAAGTAAGGGCTGATACTCCGGGAACTTTTCGGTGATCAATTCTTCACCACGCGACCATACAAACAGTTGCCCGTTACGTTTGATGATCTGTCCGCGGATGCCGTCCCATTTCCATTCCGCCTGCCACTGCTCGGGAACACCCAGTTCCGCAGGATCGCCTTCCAGAGCATAAGCGAGATAGAAAGGGAAAGGCTTGGAGGCATCGGCTTCCGTAATGTTCTCGCTGAGCAGGGCTTCTATGGTGGTTTGCTGTGGGTCCCAATTCCCGCTGATCATATGGGAGACGGTAGCAGCAGGGATGTTGTAAGTGCTGGCCAGGGCATTCACCATTGTTTGTTGAGATACGCCGATACGGAAACCGCCGGTGATCAGTTTGTTGAAGACGAACCTTTCACTGGTATCCAGTTCTTCCCAGGCCCGGAGGATGAAGGTCTGCTTGGTGGCTTCGTCTGCTTTTTCCAGTTGTATGAGTTGTTCGATCCAGTAATGCAAAGGATGGGCGGAGAGGCTTTTACCCGGAGGGAGCAGGAGGGCGATGGTTTCTCCGAGGTCACCCACGGTATGATAACACTCTTCGTATAACCAGGCAGGCAAACCTGTCATTTGCAGGCACCAGGTGCTCAGCTGCGTGGTGTTGACGGTACGTTTGGGCCGCCGGCCGGTGAATAGCGCCAGCACCCAGAGTCTGTCAGGAGCATCCGCGGCAGCCAGGTAGCGACTCAGGGCATCCAGCTTTTCATTGGTCTTGGTGCTGTTGCTCAGTATTTTTATGAGTGCGGCAAATTCTTTCATAACGGCATCTTATTGGTCATGGGTGATGGTTTCCGGCATACCTGCTTCTTCATCCATATCACCGAATTCTGTTTTCACTTCCTGTGCCGGTATCCCGTTTTCTGTCAGATAACGGGCAAAGGCACTACTGAAGCCATGGGTGGTATATACCTTCTCTGCCCCGGTGGCTTTCACTGCCTGTAATAAACCCATCCAGTCGGCATGGTCCGACAGGGCAAAACCAGCATCCGCATTACGGCGGCGCATATGACCCCGTACCTGCATCCATCCGCTGCACACACCCAGGGCGTATGGATTGAAACGGCGCATCCAGGAACTGTCTGCTGCAGATGGCGGTCCGATGATCAGATTGTTCTTATAAACTGAAGCAGGTGTATCTGGCGTAATACGATGGATCTCCGGCAGGTCCCAGCCTTTTTCCCTTAGCAGCTGGTGGGTAATGTAGATGGCCCCATGTGCCCAGATCTGTTCGGTGACGCCTCTCAGGTTGTGCAGCAGTCGCTGGGCTTTTCCCAGGCTATAACCCAGCAGCACGCTGTTCTTACCAGCTGCCTGGTTGTCCTGTATCCACTGCCGGATATTGCTGAAGATGACACCCTGTGGCTGCCAGTTATAGATCGGTAGTCCGAAGGTGCATTCCGTAATGAATGTATTACAGGGCACCGGCTCAAACTGCCCGGAGATGCCGTCATTTTCCACTTTATAGTCGCCACTGACCACCCATACCTCGTTTTCCTGTTGTACCCGTACCTGGGCCGATCCGATAATGTGCCCCGCAGGATGCAAGGATATCGTCACACCATTATAGCGGATATTTTCGCCGAAGGCGACACCCTGTACGCTGATATCCTGCCCCAGCCGTAACTGTAAGAGAGGCACACTATCATGATGGCAGAGATAATGCTTATTGCCATATCGGGCATGGTCGGAATGGGCATGGGTAATGACAGCCCGCTCCACAGGTTGCCAGGGATCTATGTAAAAATCACCTGCCGGGCAGTAAATGCCCTTATCCGTAAACTGTAATACCTGCATATGAAGCAAAGTATGCAATTTTTGTGCGGAACAGGGGAGAGGGCTGATACTATTTTGCTATCTGGCGTGAAATCTTTCAAAAAAAGTTTTAAAATGCCTGTAAACCCGCTGTAGATGTGACGTAAGCATGCCGTATACATGCTTTATACATGCCTTTGAGTTGGACCTAAAAGGATGAAAGAAAGAGAAATTTGTATTATGACGCGAAGGTTTAAGCAATTGCGATGACTATATAGTAAAGAGCAACAAACGAATTATCTGCATTATTACCCGGTTTTGAATCCTCAATTTAACCCCTCGGCCATACTTTTGATAAGGGATGTCTCCATGGGCATCCTTTTTTTGTAATCTATTGCGTCCGCGGGGCATGGCGTGATTGGGCGCACCCCGTTACGTTACGGTCCCGGGGTTATCACCCCGCGCTACAAACACTGGGACTCCTAGCGGAGTCCTATTACGTTTTGTTATTGGCGTTTGATGCCGTAGGGTTGTCACCCCGCGCTACAAACACTGGGACTCCTGGCGGAGTCCTATTATGTTTTGTTAATGGCGTTTGATGCTCATCCGATCAAAAAAAAGAGGGTGCCGCTGTAACCCGACACCCTCCGTTCCGTTAAAGAACAACCTAAATGTTTACTGGAAATTCATCCTTACATCACTGCTATCGTTCTTTTGTATAATGTTGATGTTCTTATTCTCAAAATAATCAGGCATAGTGGCGCCTTCTTTCAGGTATACCGGCTGATAATTGAGATTGTTGAACACTTTTTTCGAAGGATCGTTCAGGCTACCGTTGAAGTAAACCCCTTTATCGCTCAGCTGTTTTACGAAATACCAGGTCAGCTCAAATCCTTTGAACGCCATATCTGACGGGCGGGATTTGTAGATGCGCTTGAAATAATCCGTGATATAATGGCTGTAAGCGTTGGTCTTATCGTTGAAGTAGGGAGAGGTGTAGTAGATCTGCATATCCTTGAATTCAGGTTCTTTGAATTTCATGATATCCCAGGTAGGCATACCATAAACCTGGATAGGATAAGTGGCGGTCTGTACGCTCAGTTTACGCAGGATAGCTTTTGCATTGGCCTCATCCATGGCAGTAATGATACAGAGGTTAGGTCTGTCTGTGAGCAGTACCTGAGACAGTTCTGCATCGGTCATAGCATCACTCCAGATCACTTCACGGATACGTGATTTCTTTGGATTCTGCATTTTTTCGTAGTCGGCCTTGAAATCGGCAGCGATGCGTTTTTCAAAGGCGCTGTTACGGTGGAACAGCAGGATATTCTTAGTAGCGAATGTTTCCTGCAGATAACGATGCAGGGCTTCTCCATGCGTCCGGAGCATGCTGTTGGTGATCAGCAGGAAAGGATTAGCCGTGATACCGCCATCATTGGGATAAGTGGCAGATACCAGGTTGATTTCTTTTTGCCGGGCTACATTACTGAGTTCCTGTATCTCGGGAGAGCTAACCGCAGCGATGATCAGGTCCAGGCTATCCAGTGATTTATTCCTTGTAAGATTGTTGATACTGTTTCCCCGGGATTTACTGTCGTATACGTAAACATTGAGCTTTACACCTTGCTGTTGCAGGCTGTCAAGCGCCAGCTGAGCGCCTTCGTAAAAATCAAGGCCTGGCAATACATAACGGGGCAGTGTGCGACCGGAAATTTCTGTACCATTGGTAAAAACGGAGTCAAGATAGAGAGGGGCAAAGAGCGCAATGTTGTAAGCGCCTTTTTTCACTTCACGGGCAAATGCCGGTACGTTGAAAGGGGCTGCTTTTACATCATTCTTTTTCTCTTCGTTTTTCTTTTCTTCCTCTTTAGGTTTTGTGACAGTTGTTGGCGGAGCAGTGGGGGTGCTGCTGCTACTGCTTTTGAACAGCGAACAGGCAGACAGCAGAATGGTCAGTGCGTAGGCCGTGACCATCAGACTGCATATTTTGGATTTACTCATAGCGATGATTAATTACAAAAATCGTTCCCAGGCGCTGAACAAGAAACGCTTAACACTGAGGGTACAATGTATAAAGTACTCAGTGTTAAGCGTTTCTACTCATAGCTCAGAGAATTATTCCCATTCGATAGTAGCCGGTGGTTTGGAGCTGATATCGTATACCACACGATTAATACCTTTCACTTTATTGATAATATCATTCGACATCTTAGCCAGGAACTCGTACGGCAGGTGTGCCCAGTCGGCGGTCATACCGTCAACAGAAGTTACTGCACGGAGGGCTACGGTGAATTCATAGGTTCTTTCATCGCCCATTACCCCTACGCTCTGTACCGGCAACAGGATGGTACCTGCCTGCCATACTTTATCATATAGCTCTGCTTCACGGAGTCCGTCGATGTATACGGCGTCTGCTTCCTGCAGCATAGCTACTTTCTCAGGAGTGATCTCACCCAGGATACGGATAGCCAGACCCGGACCAGGGAAAGGATGACGGCCCAGGAAGATTTCGCTGATGCCTATTTCACGACCTACACGTCTTACTTCGTCTTTAAAGAGGAAACGCAGTGGCTCTACCAGTCCCATGTTCATCTTTTCAGGCAGACCACCTACGTTGTGATGGGATTTGATGGTAACAGAAGGACCATTTACAGAAACGGATTCTATCACATCGGGATAAATCGTACCCTGACCGAGGAAGGAGATATCTTTCAGCTGGGTTGCTTCCTGCTGGAATACTTCGATAAAGAGACGGCCAATGATCTTACGTTTTTTCTCAGGATCGGTTACGCCTTTCAGTTCTCCGTAGAAGAGATCTTTTGCGTTCACGCCCTTTACGTTCAGACCCATGTGTTTATAGGAATCCAGTACGGTCTCGAATTCGTTCTTACGGAGCAGGCCGTTATCCACGAATACGCAATACAGGTTACTTCCTATTGCTTTGTGTATCAGTTCGGCTGCCACGGTAGAATCTACGCCACCGCTGAGGGCCATTACTACTTTTTTGTTGCCTACCTGTGCTTTGATCTTTTCGACAGTTTCCTGAACGAATGCTGCCGGTGTCCAGTCCTGTTTACATCCGCAGATGTTTACCAGGAAGTTGCGGAGCAGTTGTTTACCTTCCAGGGAGTGGGTCACTTCCGGATGGAACTGCAGACCCAGGATAGGATGTTTGGCTGCGGTTTCTGATTTGAAGGCCGCTACCGGGATGTTGTCAGTATGGGCGATGATCTCAAATCCTTCGGGCATACGTACGATGGTATCTGAGTGGCTCATCCATACCTGGCTGCGGGAAGAGATATCATACAGGAGCTTTTCTTCCTTGTTCTCATGCTCCATGAAGGCACGGCCATATTCACGGATGGAACTTTTTGCTACTTCTCCTCCAAATACCTTTGCTGTGAGCTGGGCGCCATAGCAAACACCCAGTACAGGAACTTTTGCCGCCATGGCAGCTATGTCAACGGTTGGTGCACCGGCATCGTTCACTGAGAACGGACTACCGGAGAGAATAATGCCTTTTACTGTATCATCCCATTGTACCGGCTGGAGACAAGGCTTGATTTCGCAATAAATATTCAACTCCCTGATACTGCGTGCGATCAGCTGCGTATATTGAGAGCCAAAGTCTAGTATAAGTATCTTTTCTGTCATGGTGGTGCAAAGATAAAGGCCAAATATGAAATCCCAAGTTTGAAAATGGGAATAGTCTGTAGATGATTGTTCTTATATTCGTAACATACATGTATATAAATCGCCATTTTACAACCCAAACAACTTTACCCTTATGAAGAAAATCATTTGTATTTCTGCTCTTACTCTATTGATTGCTGCCCAATACAGTTGCGACGGCCAGCGTGTTAACGGCAGTGGTAACATGACCACGGAAACCCGTACAGTGGGAGATTATGAGAAAGTAGTGCTGAAAGGCTCCATGGATATAGAATTTACCCAGGGACCCGCCCAGCCGGCAGTGATCGAAGCGGAAGACAATATTATGCAGTATGTACGTCTGGAAGTGCATGGAAGTGAGCTGGTAGTAGACCTGAAAGACCATATTTCAGTAAAGACACACAAAGGGATCAAGATAAAACTGACTGCTCCCGATGTAAATTACCTGGCACTCGCCGGTTCCGGTAACATACACATTACCAATACCCTACAGAATAATGACGGGATACGTTTGAAACTGTCTGGCTCCGGCAATATTGACGGAGCAGTGAACAGTCCGGATGTAGAAGCTTCCTCAGCTGGCTCCGGTAATATCAGCCTGAGTGGCGAAACCAAAGACCTGGAAATCAGCCTGGCAGGTAGTGGTAACTTCCTGGGTGGCGACCTGCATTCCGAAAATGCCGAGATAAGCATTGCAGGTAGTGGTAATGTAGATGTACATGCCAGTGTGAAGCTGGAAGCGAAGATCGCTG
This sequence comes from Chitinophaga filiformis, assembly GCF_900102545.1. Classification (GTDB taxonomy): domain Bacteria; phylum Bacteroidota; class Bacteroidia; order Chitinophagales; family Chitinophagaceae; genus Chitinophaga; species Chitinophaga filiformis. The sequence continues at coordinate 37,895 of NZ_FNBN01000005.1, forward strand.
GCTCCGGTGATGTGAGATATAAAGGTACGCCGTCTGTGGTGTCCAAGATCGCCGGTTCAGGATCCGTGCGTAAGAGTTAAGATCCCCGAACGCTCCATTCAATCATTCAGGATACGCTTAAGATACGTAAACAGATACCAGGTAATTTATGGGAAAGTCAGTAATGACTGCCAGCGAGATAGCCGGTCAGCTACGCCAGCCGGAAGGTGAAGATGGAATAAGGGTGAGCGCGGCGATGAATAAGTCGAATGCAGCCCTTTATAAAATGGTGGTGGACCTTCTGGGGATAAAGCCCCGCGACAGGATACTGGAGATTGGTTTCGGAAACGGGTATTTCATTCCTACCCTTTTTGAAAGAGAAACCTCGATCCGGTACACCGGTCTCGATATGTCTGAGACCATGGTTGCGGAAGCTACCCGGGAGAACCAGGCCCGCATTTCAGACAGCAGCGTGGAACTGCACCTGGGCAGAACGGAAGAAATGCCTTTTGCCGCAGGAGCCTTCACAAAGGTGTTTGCGGTGAATGTGCTGTATTTCTGGGATCAACCCACCCTGGCCCTTAATGCAATACACCGTGTATTGGATACCGGTGGAGAGCTGGTACTGGCTATCCGTTCCCGGGAAACCATGCAGCAATTGCCTTTCAGCGCCCATAATTTTATCCTGTACAGTGCAGACGAGGCCAAAGCGCTGCTGGAAGCAAATGGATTCAGGGTAAGTGAGGTGAGGACTGCGATGGAGGCACCCAGAATGTCAACTGACGGCAGTACGATGGTGGAGTTAGAGAACATTTGTTTACATGGAATAAAATTTTAAGTTCTCTTTAACAGTTATGTTATTGTACAAAGCAGCATCTTTGTACCTGTTAAACAACTCATTAAGTCCTTTGGCCACGGTACTGCTGTAAACAAATGCAGAGGATATGGCAGTACCTGGCTAAGGCACAAGATGAGAGCTGATGATGAGAACCATACTACTGTCAATGTCAGGTTATCGCCTCATGTTACAGTTAAAAGATATAACGCCTGCGGGAAAGGAAGCACTTTCTCGCAGGCGTTCCTTTTGGAAATGTGCTTAGGTATGAATCCGGGAAAAACAGGGGGGGCGGGCAAATTGAATTTTCGGGGGTGCAACCAGGCAAACAAAACGATATTATCCGCATCGATCGGCTCCGTAGGTGCCGTATTGTTTGTAGCGCGGGTGCAACCCCGGGACGGTGCAACCAGGCAAACAAAACGATATTATCCGCATCGATCGGCTCCGTAGGTGCCGTGTTGTTTATAGCGCGGGTGCAACTCCGGGACGGTGCAACCAGGAAACAAAACGATATTATCCGCATCGATCGGCTCCGTAGGTGCCGTATTGTTTGTAGCGCGGGGTGCAACCCCGGGACGGTGCAACCAGGCAAACAAAACGATATTATCCGCGTTGATCGGCTCCGTAAGTGCCGTGATGTTTATAGCGCGGGGTGCAACCCCGGGTGATATGGCGCAACCCGGGAAACAAACCGGAACCCGGCATTCCCCCGATATTTGAACAAGCGTTTACAAACGACCCTGATTCATATAACAAAAAAATATCTTTTGCCTAATATTGTTTTTCGTAAGTTTACGGCTTCAATATTGTTCAACCTCCTATTCCTTTTATGATTGAACGACCTAAGATCCTGGTTGTATACTATACGCAAACGGGACAACTGAAAAGAATTATCGATACAGTGCTTGGCCCTTTACAGGATAAAGCAACCATTGTATATGAAGAATTGAAACCACTGCAACCATTTGAGTTCCCATGGAAAAAGCAGGTTTTTTATGATACAATGCCGGAAACGGTATTAGGACGCCCGAGAGGTATTCAACCGCTGAAGGTAAACCCGGATGAGCATTTCGATCTCGTAATCCTGGCTTACCAACCCTGGTTCCTGTCGCCATCCCAACCTACGGCAGCATTTTTGCAGAGTGAAATAGCAGGCCGTCTGCTGAAAGACAAACCTGTTATTACATTGATGGGATGCCGCAATATGTGGCTGAATGCACAGGAAAGAGTGAAGGAATATCTGCAGAAAGCAGGAGCGCGTCTGGTAGGCAACATTGTGCTGAAAGATACATCTCCGAACCTCGTGGCACTGATCACGGTATTGAGATGGCAGTTCAAAGGAAAGAAAGAAGCAACAGCCCTGTTACCACCAGCAGGTGTACAGGAGAAGGATATAGTTGAATCAGTACGTTTCGCGGAACCAATAGGTAAAGCGCTGGAAACCAGGCAGTGGGAAACATTGCAACCACAGCTGCTTGAAATGGGCGCCATTGACCTGTTGCCCAACCTGATCCTGTTGGAAGACAGAGGTATCAGGGCCTTCCGCTACTGGTCGAAATTTATCAGCGCTAAAGGAGGTCCGGGAGCACCGGAACGCCAGGGAAGAGTAACGATGTACAGAGGATTGTTACTGATCGGTATTTTTGTATTATCGCCCCTAGCCAAAATAACATCTGTTTTAAAGCTGGCGTTAAATAAGAAACAGCTCCAGGAGGACGTAGCGTACTATAAAGGCATTCATCTGCGCCAGGCTTAGCCGCCGGTCATGTAATACTTAATGTGTAATTATTATCGGGGACAACATGTAAACGACTGTTTTACGGTAATATCCGTAGAGTATTCTATATTTACAGGCGTTTGTGTGTTTAAAAGGATTGAAGAGGGGCAAATCGGACATTTCATGTAACGAATGCAAACAGGGGAGAGTTGCCTGGATCAGTAAGATTGGAAGCCAGCCAGACATTCATAAAACTAACGTTATCACACGTAAACAGGGAGGTGACCTGTCTGAAGGAAAGCCGTGAGTCGCACTGAGAGTACACCATTGTAAATCAATAGCCAGTCTTTAAAGGAGGATAGGCATCAACTAAAAAAACAGGAATCTATTTCAAATGAAGGAAGTTTATATTACAAGGCTATCTAAATTTTTGCCAAATGAGCCTGTAGGGAATGATGAAATGGAAAGCATTTTGGGGATGGTAGATGGAAAACCTTCCCGTGCCCGACTGAGAATTCTGGGGAATAACAAGATCAAAACACGTTATTATTCGCTGGATAAAGAAGGAAGATCGACTCATTCGAACGCTGAAATGACAGCCGCGGCTGTAAACAATCTGTTTGATGATAAATTCCCTATCAGCAAAATGCAACTGCTGGCTTGTGGTACCACCTCGCCAGATCAGCTGCTGCCTAACCATGCCGCTATGGTACATGGCCTGCTGAAATGCCAGCCGGTAGAATTGATAGCAGCCACAGGCGCCTGTGCCGCAGGTATGCAGGCTTTCAAATATGCCTGGATGTCTATTAAATGTGGTAATACCAGCAATGCGGTAAGTACCGGCTCCGAGAAATTCTCCAGCTGGATGCTGGCAGAGAAGTTCGAGCCTGAAACTGAGAATCTGAAAAATCTGGAAGATAATCCGATCATCGCTTTTGAAAAAGACTTCCTCCGTTGGATGCTCTCCGATGGCGCCAGTGCAGCTTTGTTCCAGGATAAACCTAATGAAACTGGTCTTTCCCTGCGTGTAGACTGGGTAGAGATAGCCTCTTATGCGCATGAACTGGAAACCTGTATGTATGCAGGTTCTATCAAGAACGAAGATGGTTCCACCAAAGGCTGGATAGATATGAAACCGGATGAGTGGGCACAGCATAGCGTATTCTCTTTCAAACAGGATACCCGCCTGCTGGGTAAGAACATTGTTCCGTCCGGCGCAAAAATGTGGAAAGAGCTGGTAGAGCGTTACAATATAGACCTCGATAAACTGGATTATTTCCTGCCGCACTTATCTTCTGAGTTCTTCCGTTTTAAAATAGATGAAGAGATCACCCGCCTGGGAGTACCTATTCCGCAGGAAAAATGGTTTACCAACCTTACCAAAGTAGGTAACGTGGGTACAGCATCTCCTTATTTCATGCTGGAAGAGCTGATGAATAATAACATGCTGAAAAAAGGACAGACTATAGTGATGATGGTGCCTGAGAGTGCAAGATTCTCATATGCATATGCACATCTTACTGTGGTGTAGGATAATTGTAACAGAAGGCGATTTGTAGCCTGGGGTGCAATGGCCGGAGTCTCAGATTCCTGATCCTTAAATAATTAAGAGGGGGCGCAAGCTCCTTTCTTTTTTGGTATATAAATAAATGTAAATTTGGCTCAAACATAATACACATGAAAAAAGAGGAAGTTCCCCAGGATGGTAATAACATGCATGAAGGTACTTTCAAACAGTTGTTTTATGCCACCGACAATGCAGGCCAATACGTACCGGTAACCAGCGTAGGCTGGGAGCCAGAGAATGTAGCAATGCAGCAGGCGTGGGAAGAGATCAATGAACGTGTGGAAAAAGCCAGGGCGCAGGTGGTGGCTGGTGAAGTCAGTCCGATAGTATACTACATGGAGAAGACCATCATGGACCTGCCATTACTGGCCAGTTATGTAGGTAAGTTTCAATGGCAGGTAAAACGCCATATGAAGCCAGCCGTATTTAATAAGCTGAGCGACAAAATGTTGTACAAGTATGCGGCAGCATTCAAGATCAGTGTTCAGGAATTGAAAAATATCAAATAAATCAAGCATAAATAGATCCTGCAGGACCCAATCCTGAAGGACATACAATAAATTATATCCAAATGGATGAGGTACTGGAAGTTATGAGTGATATTCAGTTTAACCACGAGCAGACTGCACATTGTGAGAGTGGGGTTATTTCAAATATCTTCCGTCATTATGGTTTACACATCAGTGAACCAATGGCGTTTGGTATAGGAGCCGGTATTTTCTTCGGACACCTGCCTTTTGTGAAGGTGAACGGGGTACCGGGAACGACTTACCGCGTGGTGCCGGGCGCTATCTTCAAAAGAGTGTGCAAACGGCTGGGCGTTAAAATGGAATCACAGACTTTTTCCAGTCCGGAGAAAGGCATGGAAGCGCTGGATCGTGTGCTGGAAACAGGCCGACCTGTAGGATTGCTGTCCAGTGTATATTACCTGCCTTATTTCCCGCCGGCATACCGTTTCCATTTCAATGCGCATAACCTGGTGGCATTCGGAAAGGATGGCGACAACTATCGTATCAGCGATCCGATCATGGAGACTGTTACGGAGATAGACCCTAAGAGCCTGGCAGAAGCCCGCTTTGCGAAGGGATTCCCTGCTCCGAAAGGAAAAATGTATTATCCGGTAGAAGTGCCTAAGAAGGTATCGTTCGAACAGCCTATACGTGAAGGTATCAAACAGGCATGCAGTGATATGCTGAATATTCCGCTGCCATTCTTTGGTGTAAAAGGGATGCGCTTCCTGGCAAAACGTCTGAAGCATTATCCTGAGAAGGTGGGCGACCGGAAAGCCGTGTTATACCTGGGGAATATCATCCGTATGCAGGAGGAGATCGGTACCGGTGGTGCAGGGTTCCGCTTTATGTATGCAGCCTTTTTACAGGAGGCAGCAGGTATTCTGAAACGGGAGGAGCTGTCAGCACTTTCGGCAGAGCTGACTAAGATCGGAGACACCTGGCGCAACTTCGCCTTCAATGCAGGCAGGGTATGTAAGAGCAGGAGCGTGAATAATGTATCTTATACGGAACTGAGTGAAATGCTGATGCAATGTGCCGCAGAGGAGGAAGTACTATTCCGTAAATTGTCGAAAGTAAAATTATAATGACCAGCATTCTGGTGCAGGATCTGCACAAAACATATAAAGGAGCGCTGGAACCATCATTGAAAGGCCTGAGCTTTAGTTTCCCGAAAGGGGCCATCGTGGGCCTGCTGGGACCTAATGGCGCTGGTAAGACCACCACTATTTCCATCTTGTGTGGTTTAATAAAAGCTGATACAGGCGAGGTACAGATCTTCGATCTGCCACAGAATGCCACGAACCGGGAAGCCATTAAAGGACTGATAGGTATTGTGCCCCAGCAGATCGCATTATTTCCTCATCTTACTGCGGTTGAAAACCTGGAATATTTCGGTAACCTGTATGGGCTGAAAGGGAAATCTTTGCGTAGTCGCATAGATGAGTACCTGCAGGTATTCGGGTTGGAAAAGAACGGCCATAAACAGGTACATCATTTTTCAGGCGGAATGAAACGCCGTACCAATATCATCGCAGCTATCTTACATCAGCCGCAGCTGCTGGTGCTGGACGAGCCTACAGCCGGTGTGGATGTGCAATCACGCAGTATGATACTACAATTTCTCCGTGACTATAACCAGCAGGGAGTAAGTATCGTATATACTTCACACCTGCTGGATGAAGCACAGACCATCTGCCAGGAAGTAGCCATCATAGATGAGGGAAGGGCAGTAGTACAGGGCGACACCACTGAGCTGATAGCAAGGCATCCTGAATGCCGCAACCTGGAAGACGTGTTCCTGCATTATACGGGACATGCATTGAGAGATTAATAAAAACCGGATGTTACGACTACTGGCTACTATACGAAAAGAATGGTTATTACTGTTGCGCGACAGGACGGGACTGACATTGTTATTTGCCATGCCGGTGGTATTGATCACCGTAATGGCGATGATAGAGGATGCGCCTTTCCGTGACTACCAGGAGTTGAGATTTGACATCCTGACTGTAGATAATGATCATGGCCGCCTGGGAAAATATATCAGGGAAGGATTGGAATACAGCGAGCAGTTCCAGGTGATAGATTCGGTGAAAGGGCTGCCCGTAACGGAACAGCAGGCCAGGGACCTGGTGAATGAAGGTGAATACAAGATCTGTATCATCATTCCCCCTGGTGCTACGGGCGCTATCGTGAGCAACGCGAATAAGATCGTTAATGATATTTCGAAGCGGATGGGCATGCCTGGTGTGTTGCCTGTGGGCAGTCGTAAAGATTCACTGAATGTGACTGTCTATTTTGATCCTGCTTCGAAGAAAGCCTTTAAAAGCGCTATTCATCAGGCATTGGATAATTTCCTGACGCAGGTGGAAACAGACCTGCTGCTGGAAAGGATCAAGCAGCAACTAAAAAGGAAAGACGTCCAGGAAACTGATTCTATGGTGATACAGCTCAAGGCTGTAGGGCTGAAAGAGCAGCTGACAGGGCCTTCACAGGAAATAGATGTGATCTCCAATTCTGTGCAGCATAACGTGCCGGCATGGAGCATTTTCGCCATGTTCTTTATCGTAATTCCCATTGCGGGTAATATGATCAGGGAAAGGGAAGATGGCAGTTTGCTGAGAATGAAGCTGATACCGGGTTCTTACCTGGCTATCCTGACAGGTAAGATGTTGTTCTTTGTAGCGGTATGTGTGGCGCAGTTCTACCTGATGATGCAGGTAGGTATTTACCTGCTTCCACTGCTGGGATTGCCTAAGCTGATGCTGGGACAGAGCCTGCTGGCGGCATTTATTGTAGCGGTAGGTATCGGGCTGGCGTCTACCTCTTATGGTATACTGGTGGGTACGGTGTTTAAAACACCCAATCAGGCACTGAATTTTGGCGCCATTTCCATTGTAATCCTGTCTGCCATTGGCGGTATCTGGATACCTTTAGAGATCATGCCTTCGCATATGCAGTTTATCGGTCACCTGTCGCCGCTCAGCTGGGGACTGGATGCCATCAACGATATTTATCTGCGGAATGCAGGCACGGGGCATATCTGGGGGCATGTGGGAAAACTGGTATTATTTGCAGTGGTACTATTGTGTACCGCAGCAGTGATAGAAAAGAGGAGGCTCAGCTAGAGAAATGTTGCTGAGTATGGCGTGCATTGACTATTGAATGTAAAACTGTATTTTTACGGCTCACCTGGCAGGAAAATTGCGAATGGTGGCCAGGTTCCCGGGATAATAAAAGGGAGATATAAACCTGCAACAATACTATGGAAGAATTAAAACAGAAATTGAAAGTTCAGATTATTGAAGCGTTGAATTTGCAGGACACACGTCCTGAAGACATTGATGACAACGCACCTTTGTTTGGTGAAGGTCTGGGTCTTGACAGCATTGACTCTCTCGAGCTGATGGTATTACTTGAAAGACAATATCAGATCAAAGTAGAAGACCCTCGTGAAGGAAGAAAAATCTTACAGTCTGTTCAGTCTATGGCAGAATTTATTCAATCCAAACAACAACCTGCGTAAGTAGCAATCCAGGCATGGCGGAACGAGTGTTTATAACAGGCTTAGGCATGATCACCGCCATTGGTGATAACGTCGCAGACAATCTCCTGAGCCTGCGCGCGCAGAAGAGTGGTCTGGATTTTACCAGGCAGCTGGATACTATTTACAAAGAGGTTTTACCGGTAGCTGAAGTAAAGCATACTACGCCTGCACTCAGTGAAATGGCTGGTGTAGCCGGTAAAGAGGGATATACCCGTACCACCTTACTGGGTCTGATCGCCATGCAGGAAGCGTTACAGCATGCAGGTCTCAGCAGCCTGGAAGATGAATCTACCGGCTTTATCAATGCCTCTACCGTAGGAGGGATGTGTGATACGGAGAATGTTTATTTCGACATTGCTGACCCGGCCAAAAGGGGGGATTTCATCAAGTACATCGATACCCTGGACTGCGCTGACTGTACACAGCAGATTGCTGATGTAGTCGGCATTAACGGGCCTATGACTACTATCAGCACGGCCTGTTCGTCTTCTGCCAATGCGTTGATGTATGGCGCAAGACTGATCAAAGCCGGTTTGGTACGACGTGTGATCTGCGGAGGCACAGAAGCCCTGACCCGCTTTACCCTGAATGGTTTTAACTCACTTAAGAATATAGATAAACGCCCCTGCCGTCCTTTTGATAATGACCGTAACGGACTGAATCTGGGAGAGGGCGCGGCTTACCTGGTACTGGAAAGCGAATCGCTTGTAAAAGAGCGGAATGCCACCGTACTGGCCACATTGGATGGTTATGCCAACACTAACGAAGCGTTCCATCCCACAGCACCTTCTCCTGATGGAGACGGCGCCTATGCCGCAATGAAAACAGCGATGGAAATGGGCGGTTGTACACCTGCTGATATCCAGTATGTGAATGTACACGGCACTGCTACGCTCAGTAATGATGTGGCGGAGGGCATGGCCTTACAGCGTCTGTTTGGCGAAAATGTGCCGAAGTTCAGCAGTACAAAACCATTTACTGGTCACGCTTTAGCTGCAGCAGGAGGGATAGAAGCTATCTATGCCGTATTAGCTATCTCTCATCAGATAATATTTCCTAATCTTCACTTCAAAGAAAAAATGCAGGAATTGAACATTACGCCGGAGACTCAGTTACTGGAGCAATATCCCGTGCGTCATGTGCTGTCAAATTCATTTGGTTTTGGCGGCAACAATGCCTCCCTGCTGATCAGCAAATATGAAGGGTAAGTGTTACATACAGGGAATGGCCGCCATTACCCCCCAGCACACGTTTGAGGGAGACCTGACGCAGCCGATGGCGATGACCCATGGAAATATGCTTTCCTGTGTAGAACCCGATTATCGTTCCTTTATTGCTCCCAACAGCCTGCGCCGCATGACGCGCGTGCTCAAAATGGGACTGGCAGCTTCTCTGAAATGCCTGCAGGACAGTGGAATTGCCATTCCCGGCGCTATTGTGACCGGTACGGGCAAGGGCAGTTTGCAGGATACGGAACGCTTTATCAAAGAGATCCGTGATTATGAGGAGAAGGCCCTGAATCCTACGCCCTTCATTCAATCTACCTATAATGCCGTAAACGGCCTGATTGCCTTACAGCAGAAATGTACGCAATACAACAACACCTTTGTACATCGGGGTTTTTCATTTGAACATGCCCTGCTGGACAGCATGCTATTGTTGCATGAAGGAACGGCTGATGTACTGGCCGGCGCATTTGACGAGATCACGCCGGAACACTTTTTTATAAAAAGCCGCATCGGTCTTTGGAAGAAGGAAACCGTGTCCAATGATAAGCTGTATGAGCATGTCTCACCCGGAACGATCTCCGGAGAAGGAGCCATCTTCTTTTTACTGGCGCCATCAGCTACAGCACAGAGTTATGCACAGATCGGAGGGCTGGAAATGTTATATAAACCATCCTCCGAAAAACTAAAAACTGCCTTACCCCAATTCCTGCAGCAACATGGTCTGCAAGCCACAGATATAGACCTGGTACTGACAGGAGCGAATGCAGACAGCAATCATGATCATTATTACCAGGTATTGAACGATTATACCCATTGTCCGCAATTGCCATTCAAACACCTGAGCGGCGATTACGAAACTGTTGGCGCCTTTGCCCTCTGGCTGGCGGCGCAGATACTGAAACAACAGCAGATCCCTTCACAGTGGTTCCCGATGTTGCAGCAGCCACCTGTAAAATTGCGGAATATTCTTATCTACAATCACTTCTTTGGCGAGCAACATACGTTTATGCTGGTGCAGGCGATATAAGTGCTGACCGGTATACTATCTCTACCACTACCAGGGCGCGTTAAAAAGACCATTTATTGTAGGCTTCTATTTAACGATCCTGAACACCGGATACCTCATATATCCAGGTTCTGAATAAGGCGAATGCTCATAGACAAAGCGCAGCTGGGCTTCACCACTCTTCGCAAAAGTGCTGTCGGCCGCTCTTTTCTGCTTTAATTGCTGTTGTAGAGCCGGATTGGATTTCAGATAATCCGCCGCAATATCCTCAAATACATAATGTGAATATCCCTCTTTCCTTGCGAGGATAGGATCGAAGAAGTTCCATGCAAAGAAGGAATCACCACCGGTTGGTTCGAGGGTTTCTATAAGGTAGCGGTTGGCGACCTGGTTCATCGGAATGTAATAGTCTCCTTTTCTAAAACTGATGCTGTCTTTGGTAACAGATACCTTCACCTCACTGTGGATGTAATGCCCTTCATAGGGGCGCTGAGCGGTTTTATAATCATCGATATGGTAAGTATCGACATAGATGACCGTATCCTGTGTAAGACGTCTCATCTGGACATTATTATTCTTCAGAAGATCCAGCACGTTCCACCAACCCTGAGGAATGACGTAGGCCAGTGGTTTCTGTATATAGTTCGCTGCTACTACGTTATCATAGAACTTCACCTGTTTTTCGAAGGGTTTTGTACGGTCGTAATACAGGCGCGGCTGTCCGGAAATCTCGCTGGGCTTATGACCGGCAGCATATCCTTTAAAGTTGATGTAGCTATAATGCGTAGTATCTACATTCCATTCCAGGGGGAAGGAGGCTTGTGTCTTTTCCTGTTCTTTAGTTTGAGCGCGCAGGGTTTTAATCTGCTCGCTATGTGTGCTGACGAAGCTGATAAATGATTCCATGAGTGCATAAGTAGCCTGTACCCTTTGTGGATAGGGTTTCAGCATATGCGTTTCAGGCACAAATCCGAAAGTATGGAAGAGAGTGGTATATCCGCTGGAATAGCGGGGGCCGTCAGCATAAGTGATCCAGCCGTTTTCTGGTGTCTCACCGAAGTGATTGACGTAAGGAACAAGGTCATAGCCTTTCTCCTTCATGAGCTGGTAAAGGCCGGGTTCGAACTCTTTATGGAGGAAGCTGCCCATGGCTCCGCCCATTTTATTATGTTCTGTAGATAACAAGGTCATGACGTGCTGATAATCAGCGCCATTGCTGACGTGGTTATCCACAAAGACATCCGGATCGGTTAGCTGATAAATCTGCTGGAAGGAGCGGGCATTGCGGGAATCGGTTTTGATGAAGTCACGGTTCAGGTCGTAATTCCTGGCATTGCCACGGGAACCGAAGGCTTCGGGACCATTCTGATCAACCCGGTAGTTGGTACTGCGGTTAAGTGCACCGCCGATATTATAAACAGGGATGACAGCCAGTATGATGTTATCAGGCAATTTCTTTTTACCCAATGCGAGGTCACGCAGCAACATCATAGATGCGTCAATGCCATCGGGTTCACCGGAGTGGATACCATTATTGATGAGGATGATGCGTTTATTCTTTTTGCGCAGGCTGGCAAAGTTGAAATCGCCGGAGGGTGAGTAAACCACCAGGTGCAATGGGAAGCCGGCGTCTGTCGGACCCATTTCTCTCATGGAGATCTGTGGAAAGCGCTTGCCCAGTTGCTGGTAATAAGCGATGCATTCGTCATAAGTAGCTGTTTCCTGTCCTTTGGTCTTTTCAAAGCGGGTAGTCAGGTCCTGTGCTGACACGGTCAGGCAGGAATAACATAGCGCCAGGAGGGTAGCGGTTCTGATAATGTTCTTCATGTATAAAAAGCGACGTTTGTATGGTCCTGGTTGATTTTGTTGTATTGAGCCGGTATTCGAATATTCGGAATATTAATACCGGGGCAACAAAATAGTGGAATATCTTTGGTTTTTATAAGGCAGTTCTGCGTACGAGAGGCTAAATTATATGGACGGCAGTAGAGAGGACAGAATGAAGTCGCAATAGAGGAGTGCCGAAAAAGGCATGAAGGGCAGTAAGTTGATAAGAATGTGGTGAACGAAGAGGTGAAAAGTTGCGTGGAGCAGCTTCATATGAGCTGTATATTTGTGTGGTGGGTGATAACAGAGGGCGGCATAATGGGATCATTCGCTTCAATCGGCTTCATAGGAGCCGTGTTGTTTATAGCGTGGGGTGCCAACCCCGGGTAAGATGCAATCCCGGGTGGGGCGCAATTCCGGGTGTGTTTGTATTCCCAGGTGACGGAACATTAAACCGTAACAACCGGCAAAACAAAAAGCCCTTCCTGCATACAGGAAGAGCTAAATTATTTAGACTAAAGCGCCTATTACGCGAGAGCGTTTACTTTCTTGCTAAGTTTGCTCTTCAGGTTGGCTGCTTTATTTTTATGAATAACATTACGTTTAGCCAACTTGTCGATCATTGAGATCACATCAGACAACTTATCGTCAGCAGCCGCCTTTTCAGTCAATTTCTTCAGATCACGGATAGCATTACGGGTAGTTTTACCGTAGTAACGGTTACGCTCATTCCGTTTTCTGCTCTGACGTACGTCTTTTTTCGTTGCTTTATGGTTTGCCATTTTTCTTATTTCAAGTTTCGGACGGCAAAGGTATGTATTACTTCAATAGAAAACAAATAAAAACGAAATTCCCAGGAATATTTGACCAGATTACCGTACTATAGACACAAAATTAGTTAAAACTGAATAAAATCAAGTGAAAACCGGTTAATATAAGAAAAGCAGATTAAGTGTTCCTGATTAAGCTTTAGACCTTCAGGATTTTTCCGTTTTTCTTTCACAAAAAAGCTACGATATTTGCAATCCCATATATTATATACGGGGCATTCAACAGAATAGCAATTTGAATCGAAGCTTTAGCAAAACTCGTTGTAAATGAAGGACTTCTCATTTGTTACCAACTCACATCCTGCCTACATAGAATCTTTATACCAGGATTACCGTAAAGACCCTGGCGCAGTAGACCCGGAATGGAGCAAGTTTTTTGAAGGATTTGACTTTGCGGTAAGTAACGTTAATGGAAAAGCAGGAGCGCCGGGAGCGGCGGGCGCCGGTCTTCCGGTAAGCAGTGACCAGTTAACAAAGGAACTCAATGTTTACAGACTGATACAGGCCTATCGCAAAAAAGGTCATCTGATCTCAAAAACAAATCCGATCCGCGAAAGAAAGGACAGACAAGCCAACCTGGATATTTCTTTTTATGGCCTGGGTGATGCAGATCTGAAAACAGAATTCTATGCCGGTCAGGTACTGGGCCTCGGTAAAACAAGCCTGGAAAATATCGTGAACCGACTGAAGCAGGTATATGCTGCGGCAGTAGGGCTGGAATTTACATATGTCAACGATGCAAAGAAAGTAGAGTGGCTACAGCGTGAAATGGAAAACACCCTGCAGCAACCTGTATCCCTGGAAAAGAAAAAGCGCATCCTGCTGAAACTGAACCAGGGTGTAATGTTCGAAAAATTCCTCCACACCAAATATATTGGTCAGAAACGTTTCGGCCTGGAAGGTGGTGAAAATACCATCCCAGCTCTGGACGCTATCATCAACACCGCTGCTGCCGAAGGCGTGCAGGAAGCGGTGATCGGTATGGCGCACCGCGGCCGTCTGAGCGTATTGGCAAATATTCTCGGTAAAACGTATGAGCAGATCTTCAATGAATTTGAAGGACATGCCGTACCAGACCTGACGATGGGTAGCGGTGACGTGAAATATCACCTGGGCTTCCGTTCCATCGTGGAAACACCAGCCGGCAACAAGGTAAACCTCCAGCTGCTCCCTAACCCTTCCCACCTGGAAGTGGTAGACCCGCTGGTAAACGGGTATGCCCGCAGTAAAGCCGATGTGATCTACAACAGCGACTACGATAAGATCCTCCCGATCCTGATCCACGGCGATGCCGCCGTAGCAGGACAGGGCGTAATATATGAGCTCATCCAGATGAGCAACCTGAAAGGTTATTACACCGGTGGTACCATGCACCTGGTGATCAACAACCAGATCGGGTTCACTACTGACTTTGACGATGCCCGTTCCTCCGACTACTGTACCAGTATCGCTTCAACCGTACAGGCGCCTGTATTCCATGTGAATGGCGACGATGCGGAAGCAGTGGTGAAAGTAGCAGAGATAGCAGCCCGTTACAGGCAGGAGTTCAATTCAGATATCTTTATCGACTTACTGTGCTACCGCAAGCATGGGCACAACGAGGGCGACGAGCCTAAGTTCACCCAGCCAAGCCTGTATGCCCTGATCGATAAACACCCGAACCCAAGAGAAGTGTACACACAGAAACTGCTACAGGCAGGTGAAGTGGAAGTACAGGAACTGGCGAAGGAAATGGAGAAGAGCTTCTGGGCTGACCTGCAGGAACGCCTGGATGAGGTAAGACAGAATCCACTGCCTTACACTTACCAGAAACCGGAACAGTGGTGGGCGGCTTTGCGCAAGTCATCAGCAGAAGATTTTGAGAAATCGCCTGTAACCGCGATCAAAGAAGAAGAAGTAAAACGCCTGGTAGCTAAACTGATGGAATGGCCGAAAGAGTTCGTGCCATTACGTAAAGTAGAGAAGCTGCTGCAGGAAAAAATAAAACTGTTCGAAACAGAAGGAAAGCTGGACTGGGCAACCGGTGAGTTGCTGGCATATGCAAGCCTGCTGACTGAAGGCAAGGACGTGCGTATGAGCGGTGAAGACGTGAAGAGAGGTACTTTCTCTCACCGCCACGCTATCCTGTTTGATGAGAACACTAACGCAACTTATAACAGGCTGGGCTCATTGCAGGAAAAGCAGGGCCAGTTCCGCATCTATAACTCCCTGCTGAGTGAATTTGCCGTACTGGGTTTTGAATATGGTTACGCAATGGCCAATCCTAATAGCCTGGTACTGTGGGAAGCACAATATGGCGACTTTGCCAACGGTGCACAGACAGTGATTGACCAGTATATAAGCAGTGCAGAACAGAAATGGACAACGCAGAATGGCCTGGTAATGTTATTGCCACATGGTTATGAAGGCGGTGGACCAGACCACTCCAATGCCCGTCCGGAAAGATTCCTGCAGGCATGTGCTGAATACAATATCATCGTTACAAATATTACAACATCTGCCAACTTCTTCCACGCATTGCGCCGTCAGTTAACCTGGCCGTTCCGCAAGCCGCTGGTGAACTTTGCGCCGAAAGCCAACTTAAGGCACATAGGTTCTTACTCGCCAATATCAGCCTTCACTGAAGGAGGATTCAGGGAAGTACTGGATGATGAATTTATTGATGATCCATCTAAAGTGAAAAAAGTGCTGCTGTGTACCGGTAAGATGTACTTTGATCTGAGCGAAAAACAGCAGAAAGAGAACAGGAAAGATGTGGCTATTGTAAGACTGGAACAACTGTATCCGCTGCCGGTAACACAACTGGAAGCACTGAACCAGAAGTACAAAGCAGCTACCTGGTTCTGGGTACAGGAAGAGCCGCTGAACATGGGCGCAGCTTCCTACCTGCAGATGAACCTGAAACAGATCAACTATGGTGTGATCAGCCGTAATCCAAGTGCAGCCACTGCGACAGGATTCGCGAAGGTACATGCGCGTGAGCAGCTCGAAATCATTGAGACTGCATTTAACATTTAGATGAATAGAGAATAAAGTGAAGAATGATTTCACTTTTAAACATTGATTGCACACAGAAATTAGAAATATGGCTATCGAAATCAAAGTTCCTACGGTAGGAGAATCTATTAGCGAGGTAACAATTGCAAAGTGGTTGAAGAAAGACGGAGATTATGTGCAGCAGGATGAGGTGATCTGTGAAATGGAATCTGAAAAAGCCACCTTTGAACTGAATGCAGAAAAGGCAGGGGTATTAAAAATTGCAGCCCCTGAAGGCGCTACTTTAAAAGTAGGCGATGTAGCTTGTACAATTGATACGGATGCTGCTGCACCTGCGGGTAATGCCGCTCCGGCAGCTGCGCCTGTTGCTGCTGCATCTGCACCAGCTCCTGTTGCCGAAGCTGCTCCTGCAGCACCTGCGGTAAATAAAGGAACCATTGAGATGAAAGTGCCTACTGTGGGCGAATCTATCAGTGAAGTAACACTGATAAAATGGCTGAAGAAAGACGGTGAGTACGTAGAACGTGATGAAGTGATCTGCGAACTGGAATCAGAGAAAGCCACTTTCGAACTGAACGCTGAAGAAGCCGGTGCATTACAGACACTGGGTAAAGAAGGAGATGTATTAAAGGTAGGTGATCCTATCGCTAAAATAGATACCAGTGTAGGTCGTCCTGCCGGTAAAGCACAGCCAGCTACTGCGGCTGCTCCAGCTGCAAAACCACAGGCAACTCCACAGGTACAACAGGCGCCGGTGACTGCTATCCCGAATGATGTGAAGGCTAGTCCTGTAGCAGCTGCGGTGATTGCAGACAAGCACGTGGATCCATCCTCTATCAAGGGTTCCGGTGCTCATGGCAAGATCATGAAAGATGATGTATTTGCAGCACTTCAGAATCCGGGTGTGGCTATCGGTCAGGAAATGTTCACCCGCGCAGAACGTCGCGAGAAGATGAGCAATCTGCGTAAGACCGTATCCCGCCGCCTGGTGGAAGCTAAGAATACAACAGCGATGCTGACCACTTTCAACGAAGTGGACATGACTGCCATCATGGAGCTGCGCGCTAAGTATAAAGAAGTATTCAAGAAACAGCATGAAGTGAATCTGGGCTTTATGAGCTTCTTCACAAAAGCATGTTGTTTTGCACTGAAGGAATTCCCTTCTGTGAATGCATATATCGATGGAGAAGAATTAGTATACCATGACTTCTGCGATGTATCTATCGCTGTATCAGCACCGAAAGGCCTGGTGGTACCGGTGATCCGCAATGCAGAAAGCCTGGATATGGCTCAGATCGAGAAAAAAGTGGTGGAACTGGCTACCAAAGCCCGTGATAATAAACTCACCATGGATGAAATGACCGGTGGTACCTTCACTATCACCAACGGAGGCGTGTTCGGTTCACTGATGAGTACTCCGATCATTAACATTCCTCAATCTGCTATCTTAGGTATGCACAAGATCCAGGAACGCCCGATGGCTGTCAACGGACAGGTAGTGATCCGTCCGATGATGTACGTTGCGCTGAGCTACGACCACCGTATCATCGATGGCCGTGAGTCTGTAAGCTTCCTGGTGCGTGTGAAAGAAATGCTGGAGAGTCCTGAGCAGTTACTGTTCGGTAAGGACCCACTGAAAGCATTACTGAAATTATAAATAACGCAAAACGCGGAACGCATATAATTGCGGAAACGCTTAACGCCTGATTGCCTTGTTGTCAATCGCGTTAAGCGTTTTGCATTTTTGAGCAGCCGCATCAACCGCTATATGATCCGTTGGGAAAATTATTTAGCTGCTGCCGAGAAGATCATAGTCGCTTACGATGGCTCACTGCCATTACATCACTTCCTTAAGGGATTCTTTAAACAGCATCCGTACATGGGGAGCCGTGACAGGCGACAGATCTCTCAACTGGTATATCAGTATTACCGGCTGGGAAACCTATGGAGGGGCGCGAAGAGTACTTCTGAAAGAATATTACTGGGCACCTTTTTATGTGAACAGGAAGGGAATGAAATATTGCGACACTTTCATCCGGAACTGAATGAAAAGATCACCATGCCTGTTGAAGAGAAACTGTTATTGCTGGGGCATAAAGATGTAACAGATGTATTCCCGTTTACGAAAGAATTATCTGATGGAATAGATAGTCTTGCCTTCAGCCGCTCTTTCTTCGTACAGCCGCATCTGTTTATCAGAACACGTAACAATAAACAGTTCTCTATACTGCGCCTGCTGGAAAAGGCCGCTGTTCCATGTGAAGTGTTGGGAGAAGATACTATCGCATTGCCTAACAGCACAAAAATAGATACCATCATCACCGATAAGAGCTGGTATGAGATACAGGACGCTTCTTCACAGAAAGCAGGCGCCTTATTCAATGCCCAGGCAGGAGAGCACTGGTGGGATAGTTGTGCAGCCAGCGGAGGAAAATCGATCCTGTTGCTGGACAAACAACCGGGCGTAAAACTATTGGCAAGTGATATACGGACCTCTATCATTCAAAACCTGCATCAGCGCTTTAAAGAGGCTGGAATACGGCATTACGAAAGTGTTGTGATGGACCTGACTGCGCCCGTAGCATCGTCAGTGATCAAAGACCGCAGTTTCGATCATATTATCCTGGATGCACCCTGTTCTGGTTCAGGCACCTGGGGACGCACACCGGAGAACCTGTCTTTCTTCAGCGAAAAGCAGATCACGGAATATCAGCAGCTGCAAAAGAAGATCGCTGCCAATGTGGTGAAGCTGCTAAAACCAGGGGGATCACTCATCTATATTACCTGTTCTGTATTTAAGAAAGAGAATGAGGAAGTGGTGAAATTCCTGGAAGAGGGTAGTGGATTGAAGATACAGGAAGGCGGGGTGATAGCTGGCTATGAACAGCGGGCAGATAGTATGTTTGCCGTAAAGATGTTAAAAAAGTAATTACCTTATAGCCTTATGAAGAAAGTATTGTACCTGCTAATGTTCGTTGTAGCATGTAAATCATCATCGTCAGAAAAAGAAGCAGACAGGATTGCGTTGATCACAGAGAAAGTGTTGAACGACGATATCACTACGGCATTTCGTCCGGAGATATTTGAAGGAGAAATTGAACATATTTCAGAAGTCATTTATAAGGAAGATAAGGCAGCAGATGGCTATCTAAGGAAGGACACTGCTTCGAAGGAATATTTGTTTAAAGACCATCGTCTGCATCAGATTGCCGCTGTTACTGTGAGAATGTCGAAAGACACACTCACCATCCGATATGATACTGCTGGCAGAATATTGGCACTTATCAATTCAGACGACCGTAGCAGGTATAATACTGATAGTTTTAGGTACGATGCTGCCGGCCGGCGTATTGAGAAAATGAACCGTATTTACAGTACGGAAACCCGTCATCTGTATGAGTATAATAAAGCAGGAGATTCGTTAATGATCAGGGGAGGGGATGGTAATGATATAGAACGTATTTATATCAAAGAAAAGGGAGATGTTGTAACAGTGACACGCGAATTCCTGGCCGAGGGTTTTAGAGGAGGATCATACGTATATGAATATGATGAGCAGAACAGGCCTGTTACTTTATATTATTATTCTAGCGGGGGAGCTGAGAGTAAAGTGATCGAAAAATATGACAGTCGTGGAAATCTTGTTAAATGGGAATATCACCGGAGCGATCGTACGAAGAAAGACGCTTTTGGTGGGATGGATGCAATGTTAAGTCATACAGTCGAATATACGTACGATAACAAGGGAAACTGGACGTCTAAGAAAGAACAGGCAGGGGATAAAAACTGGTCTGAAGTGACAACGAGAAAGATCACTTACAGGTAGTACTTCTAATTTGTTCGATTTGTGCTTAATGATTTGCTAAGGTGAAAATAAAAAGGTGCTTCATTATCGAAGCACCTTTTCAATATCTGGATTACAGCATTACTGCAATACACTTCTCTGTATAATACCACCCGCGATTACATCGTCTCCTTCATAGAAAACAGCTGACTGTCCGGGAGCGATGCCTTTCACATGCTCGTAAAAGTTCACCTTCACTTTACCATCTACGTTATACAGGTTGCTCAGCGCGCCCTTATCTTTATAACGGATCTTGGTAATGGCTTCCATACCTTCAGGAATGTGGTCGTACTTGATCAGGTTCAGACCTGCAACGGTCATTTCATTCCGGTTCAGTTCATCTTCATTACCCAGTACTACGGTATTGGTTTCCGGGATGATTTCGGTTACAAATACAGGGCGTCCCAGGGCGATATCCAGCCCTTTACGCTGTCCGATAGTATAGAAGGGGTAACCCTTATGATGACCGACGATCGTGCCATCTCTCAGCACGAAATTGCCACCATTTACCTGTTCTTCCAGTCCATCTACTTTACGTTTCAGGAAACCGCGGTAGTCATTATCCGGTACGAAGCAGATCTCATAGCTCTCCGCTTTTTTTGCCAGTTCCGGATAACCGAAATCAAATGCCATCTGGCGGATTTCAGTCTTACGGTATTTACCCAAAGGGAGTATAGTACGGGCCAGCACATCCTGCTGGAGCCCCCATAATACGTAGCTCTGGTCTTTCAGGTCATCAATACCTTTGCTGAGTACGAAGCGGCTGTCTTCTTCCCTGATCTGAGCGTAGTGTCCTGTTGCAATAAAGGCACAGTCCATGGCATCAGCACGTTTCATCAGCGCGCGCCATTTTATATGGGTATTGCACAGAACGCAAGGATTGGGCGTGCGGCCTGCTATATATTCGTCAACAAAGTTATTAATAACAAAATCCCCGAATTCATCCCTGATATCCAGTACGAAGTGAGGAAAACCGTGGTGTACGGCTGCTGCGCGGGCATCATTGAAGGAATCCAGGTTGCAGCACCCGGTTTCCTTTTTGCTGGAGCCGGCAGATGCATAATCCCAGGTCTTCATGGTGATTCCCACCACTTCATACCCTTGTTCATGGAGCATCAGGGCAGTAACGGTACTATCAATACCGCCGCTCATCGCTACCAGAACCTTACCATGTCTGCTCATTGTTAATAATATTAAGTGCGCAAAATTACGGAAATTAGTCGAGACACCTCCCCGGGAGTCATTTTATGACATGAATGGGAAAGAGTAATTCTATCCCTATAATTGAGTAGGGATTATGGACTGTCAAGTATTCGTTTTATATTTAATGGTCGGAGTTCTGCGTTTAATAAAAAACTTAATATGTTACCTATTTTGAATAAAGCTCATGTATTGAAGCATCCGGAACTGGGGGTGTCTGAGAGCTATTTTAACTATCCGGAGAAAATATTACAGTTCGGCACAGGCGTATTATTGAGAGGACTGGTGGATTACCTGGTGGATAAGGCCAACAAAAAAGGAGTATACCAGGGAAGGATCGTGGTGGTGAAATCCACCGGTGGCGATACCAAAGAGTTCAGCCAGCAGGACAATTTATATACAACTAATATTAAGGGCGTTTCCCAGGGGGAACTGGTGAATGAGGTGCTAATCAATGCTTCTCTTAGCCGTGTTCTGCAATCGAATGCAGATTGGCAGCAGATCATGGAAGCAGTACACCAACCAGCCCTGCAAACGATCATATCCAATACTACAGAGGTAGGCATCCAGTATGTAGAGGAGAAAATTGACGGCGTACCGGCATCCTTTCCGGGAAAGCTGCTGGCAGTGCTGTGGGAGCGTTTTCAGTACTTTAAAGGAGCGTCGCATACCGGCTTTGTGATCGTACCAACAGAGCTGGTGGTGAATAACGGGCTTTTACTGAAGGAGATAGTGCTGAAACTGGCCAAATACAACGGCTTGCCATCCGCTTTCCTGCAATGGATAGAAACTGATAATTATTTCTGCAGCTCCCTGGTGGACAGGATCGTGCCGGGAAAACCAAAAGATCTGGCCGCCCTGGAGGCAAAAGCAGGATATAGTGATAACTTATGGATTGACGCAGAGCCTTACCTGCTCTGGGCAATTGAAGGAGATGAGCGTGTCAGGGAGATCCTGGGATTCCATCAGACGGATGCCCGGATGCTGATAGCGCCGGATATTACCCCTTTCCGCGAACAGAAACTCAGGATTTTGAATGGAAGTCATACGATATCAGTGCCGCTGGGGTATCTCTGCGGACTGAACACCGTTGTGGAATGTATGGAGAATGCCTATATGCGTTCCTTCTTCCGGACGGTGATCATCGAAGAGATCCTGCCTACGATCAGGGAAATCTGTCCGCAGGCGCCTGAATTTGCCGAAGATGTGCTGGACCGTTTTGCTAATCCGAATATTGCGCATAAGCTGTTGAGTATTACTTTCCAGGAAAGCATGAAGATGAATGCGAGGAATGTGCGCACCATTACCCGTTACTATGAGCAGCAGAAGGCATTGCCGGCTTCCATGTGTCTCGGGTTTGCGGCCATGTTGCTGTTCCTGCGGCCTGAAAAGCAGGAAAACGGACAGTATTTTGGTTTGCGGGGAACGGAATATTATGCTATCACAGACGATAATATTGCCATCTTTGCAGCCTATTGGGCGGGTGTGATCGGTAGGGGAGGTGCTGCTATTGCAGAAATGGTACAGGCCATCAGTGCTGATAAGCGTTTATGGGAGGCCGATCTGTCGCAGGTCCCTGGTTTTGTGGATGCGGTGTCCGCACATCTGCAGGGGATGTTACAGGAGGGCGTAAAGACATATGCAGACAGCTACAGTAAAGTATTATAAGGAACCAGATCGTTTATGAAACAATTTTTAGATGCTGATTTTCTGTTGCAAACAGAAACAGCTAAAGAGTTATTCCACGATTATGCAAAAGCGATGCCCATCATCGATTATCATAATCACCTGCCTCCCGATGAAATAGCGGCTAATCGTCAGTATGATAACCTGACTACTATGTGGCTGAAGGGCGATCACTATAAGTGGCGTGCGATGCGTGCAAACGGGGTAGCAGAGGCGGATATTACCGGTGATACGGATGACTATACAAAATTCAAACGCTGGGCAGAAACAGTACCGTATACCATGCGGAACCCACTGTATCACTGGACGCACATGGAACTGCTGAACCCTTTTGGTGTAAAGAAGCTGCTGGATAAGGACAGTGCAGATTGGGTATACCAGCATTGTAATGAGCAGCTGCCAAAGTGGACCACTCAGGCATTACTACAACATTTTAGAGTAGATACATTGTGTACCACGGATGATCCCTGCGATTCACTCGAGTATCATCAGGCAATCAGTAAATCGGTTTTTAAAGTACGTGTATTGCCCACCTTCAGACCTGACAAAGCAATAGGTGTGGAAGATGTGGCGGCATTCAATGCTTATGCAGATAAACTGGGTACAGCAGCAGGTATCAATACAGATACCTACAGTCAGTTCGTAGATGCGTTGCGCAGCCGCCATGATTATTTTCATGCGAACGGCGGACGTTTATCAGATCATGGTATCAGCACTTTTTATGCAGGCCACTTCACAGCAGAAGGACTGGCAGCATCTTATGCAAAACTGCGTAAAGGTCAGGCGCTGACACCGGAAGAAGCGGATGCTTTTAAAGCAGGTACCCTGCATACCATTTGCGAATGGAATCATGAGCGTGGCTGGGTACAACAATTCCACGTAGGTGCTATCCGTAATAATAACAGTCGTTTAGTGAGCAAGATAGGTGCAGATGCTGGTGTGGATTCTATCGGAGATTGGCAGGTTGCACAGGCGATGTCTGTATTCCTGGATAGGCTGGATAAAAAAGATAAACTGGCGAAGACGGTTGTATACAACCTGAACCCGGCATATAATGAGGTATTTGCCACGATGGTAGGTAATTTCCAGGATGGCACAGTACCGGGGAAGATGCAGTTTGGTTCCGGCTGGTGGTTCCTCGATCAGAAAGATGGTATGGAGAAACAGATGAATACCCTGAGCAATATGGGATTATTGAGCCGCTTTGTGGGCATGTTAACAGATTCAAGAAGTTTCCTCTCTTACTCACGGCATGAATATTTTCGCCGTATTTTGTGTAACCTCATAGGTAACGATGTAGAGAACGGAGAGCTGCCCGGAGACATCAAGTGGCTGGGCAAGATGGTGCAGGACATCAGTTACAACAATGCCAAATCGTATTTCGGATTTTAGACCCTACAAGCAAGCGCATGAAGCCAGTTAAAGTAATTTCGTTTGGAGAGATATTATTACGCTTATCACCGGAGTGGAACAAAAACAGCGCAGCCCTTTTTGTGGGCGGTGCAGAAGCCAATGTAGCTGCAGCACTGGCGCGTTGGGGCACACCGGTATCATATATCAGTAAAGTACCTGATAATGGCATTGCCACACAGGTACTGGAACAGCTGGAATCGCTGGGCGTAGCGACAGATCGTATGCTGAAAGGAGGAGACCGTATCGGCATCTATTTCCTGGAACAAGGTACTGACCTGAAAAATGCGGGAGTGGTATACGACAGAAAATATTCATCCTTCAGCCAGATGCAACGAGGTTCAGTAGATTGGGATAGCCTGTTGGGTGATGCAGAATGGTTTCACTGGAGCGCACTGACGCCTGCTCTGAATGAGGATACAGCGGCTATTTGTAAAGAAGTACTGGAAGCAGCGAGCCGTAAAGGCCTGAAGATATCTACAGATCTGAACTATCGCAGTAAGCTGTGGCAATACGGCAAGCAGCCATTTGCGGTAATGCCGGAACTGGTGCAGTATTGTGATGTAGTGATGGGCAATATCTGGGCCGCACACCAGATGCTGGATACGACCTTAAACACAGTAGCACTGGAATCCGCTACAAAGGAAACATACCTTGCAGAAGCAGCATCCGTAGCCAAAGAAATCACTGAGAAATATCCCCGTTGTAAACAGGTAGCTTTTACTTTCCGTTTTTCCAATGCATTTACGCACAACCTCTATTATGCTACCTGGTATGAAGGAGGAGAACTGAAAGTATCAAAGCAGTATGAGACGAATGAAGTGGTAGACCGCGTTGGTAGTGGAGACAGCTTTATGGCGGGCCTGATACATGCACAGGTAAGCGGAATGGATGCGCAGCAGACCATTTCCTTTGCAGCAGCAGCAGCCTGGTCCAAGTTGTTCGTCAAAGGAGATTTTAATTTAACAGACAAAGCAGACATCTTAAAACTGATATAGACATGGCAGCACCAGCAGCAGAGATCATTGCCGCATTTGAGCGCAGTAAAGTAATTCCCGTATTCTATCATGATGATGCCGCAGTATGTATAGAAGTATTACAGGCCTGCTATGATGCGGGACTCCGTGTGTTTGAGTTTACTAATCGCGGAGAGGGAGCACGGCGCAATTTTGCCGCAATGCAGGAAAAGAAGAAAGCGGCCATGCCTGATATGTACCTGGGTATTGGTACCATAAAAAATGGAGAAGATGTAAAGGTATTTGCAGATATGGGTGCTGATTTTATTGTAAGCCCTATCATAGATGCCGCCGTGGCAGACAGTTGCCGGAAAGAAAATATCACATGGATACCCGGTTGTATGACGCCTTCCGAAATTGCAGTGGCTGAAAGGTACGAAGCACCATTGACAAAACTGTTTCCCGGCAACGTATTGGGACCTGGTTTTGTAAAAGCGATTAAGCCACTATTCCCTAAAATGAAGTTCATGCCAACAGGAGGAGTGGAACCCACTAAAGAAAGCGTAAAATCCTGGCTGGATGCAGGCGTAGTATGTGTCGGAATGGGCTCAAACCTGTTGAATAAGGAATTGATAGATAAGAAAGATTGGGCAGCATTGCGTACGCAGATGTCTGGTCTTGTAGAATTGGTAAAAAGCATCAGTAAATAACCGCCATTGCCGGCTTTGCTGAAAACAGGTCCGTAACAGATAATTAGAGCCGGGAACTATCCCACCGGCTAACAGGATAAGTTTACCCATAAAAAACAGTAATAGATGCAAACGTTTGCATTATTCACCGGAGTGTTGTAAATTGATAACGCTTTATAAATTCCAAAATGAAAGGCATGGATTCCACTACAATTGGCAAATATCGCTGGCGCATTTGTGCATTACTCTTCTTTGCTACTACTATTAACTATATAGACCGTCAGGTGATAGGTTTGCTGAAACCCATCCTGATGGCTCCGGATCAGTTCAACTGGACGGAGAAGGATTTTGGAGGTATGATGTCGGCATTTGCCGCAGCATATGCAGTAGGCCTGCTGTTGTTTGGTCGCCTGGTAGACAGGATAGGTACCAAGATGGGCTATATTCTGTCTATTGTTGTATGGAGTATCGCTGCAATGGCGCATGCGCTGGCTAAGACAACATTCGGATTCGGACTGGCACGTGTTTTCCTGGGCTTGGGTGAATCTGGTAACTTTCCGGTGGCAATTAAATCCGTTGCAGAATGGTTTCCAAAGAAAGAAAGGGCACTGGCAACCGGTATTTTCAATTCAGGGGCCAATATCGGGGCTGTAATTGCTCCCATTGTAGTTCCCTGGCTGGCAGGTAATTACGGCTGGCAACATGCGTTTATCTGGACGGGATTGATAGGATTTGTCTGGTTAATCTTCTGGGCAGTCATTTATGAAATTCCTGCCCGGCATAAAAAACTGACACAGGCGGAATATGATTATATCCATAGTGACGATCAAAAGCCGGCTACTGAAGAGATACCTGCGGGAATTAAGCCGGTAACTGCCGCTGCTGTTGCTTCAGCATCTGCCCCTCATGAAAATAAAAGTATCAGCTGGAAACAGTTGCTCGGCGTAAAGCAGACATGGGCGTTTGTATTCGGTAAACTGCTCACTGACCCTATCTGGTGGTTCTTCCTCTTCTGGCTGCCTTCTTATTTTGCTACTACATTCAACCTTGATTTCAAAAAGCCTAATCTGCAGTTATTCGTTATTTATACGGCAACTACAGTGGGAAGTATAGGCGGTGGATACCTGTCCTCCTGGCTGATCAAAAAAGGATGGCCTGTGTTCAAAGCCCGTAAAACATCTATGTTGCTGTTCGCTATTTGTGTAGTACCGATCATGTTTGCCAAAGCCACTAACAATATATGGGTAGTGGTAGGTCTGATCAGTCTTGCCGCTGCAGCACACCAGGCATGGTCTGCCAATATCTTTACAACAGCTTCAGACATGTTCCCGAAACACGCTGTGAGCTCAGTAGTGGGTATCGGTGGAATGGCCGGATCTATAGGAGGTAGCCTGTTCCCGATATTTGTAGGCTATCTGCTGGATTATTATAAAGCACAGGGCAACATTGGCGCAGGATATAATATCCTATTCGTGATCAGTGGATGCATGTATTTACTGGCCTGGCTCATTATGCATTTATTCGCACCGAAGATGGAGCAGGTAAAGCTCTAAATGATATACTAAAAAAGGCGAGGGTCATTTTACATTGTAAAATGACCCTCGCCTTTTTTAGTTGAATATGATGAGATTACAGGCTCACCCCACGTTTCCATGGAATGAAATCATCCTGATTTAACAGTTCTGCTTTCGTTTTCAGCTCGCCGCTGGCAGTTTTGATCACATATTCCAGGATCTCTTCACCCATTTCCTCGATTGTCTTTTCACCACTGATGATAGTACCGGTATTGATATCGATGATATCGGGCATACGGGTAGCCAGTTTGGTGTTGGTAGCCAGTTTTAATACCGGAGCGATCGGGTTGCCGGTTGGCGTACCCAGACCTGTGGTGAACAATACGATGTTGGCACCGGAACCTACTTCCGCAGAAGTGGATTCAACGTCATTACCGGGTGTACAGAGAAGATTCAGTCCTGGTTTAGTGACATATTCTGTATAATCCAGCACATCCACTACAGGAGAAATACCGCCTTTTTTAGCAGCTCCGGCCGACTTAATAGCATCGGTAATGAGACCGTCTTTGATATTACCGGGCGAAGGGTTCATATAGAAACCTGAACCTGCAGACTCTGCCTGACTTTCATAAGCCCGCATGATGTGGATGAATTTATCAGCAGTGTTTTTCTCTACACAGCGGTTGATCAGTTCCTGTTCAACACCACACAATTCAGGGAACTCAGAAAGGATAGAACTACCGCCCAAAGCTACCAGCAAGTCAGATGTATGACCTACAGCAGGGTTGGCTGATATACCGGAGAACCCGTCAGAACCACCGCATTCCAGGCCGATTGTCAGTTTGGAGAGAGGAGCCGGCTGGCGGGAAATCTTATCAGCTTCTACCAATGCAAGGAAAGTCTCCCTGATCGCGTCTGACAGCATCTCAAATTCTGAAGCGCTTTTCTGTTGTTCAAACACCAGTACAGGCTTGTCAAACTGCGGATTCAATTTATTCAGCGCTGCCTTCAGTATGGAAACCTGCGCATGCTGGCATCCCAGGCTTAGTACCGTTGCACCCGCCACATTAGGATGGTGGATATAACCAGCCAGCAAGGCACAGAGTGCGTCTGAATCCTGGCGTGTACCACCGCAACCACCTTCGTGTGTCAGGAATTTGATACCATCAATATTGGGGAAGACAGTATTACGTTTGTTGGTCAGCGTTACTGCTTCTGCCTTGTATGTTTTTATTGCATCCAGGTCGCCGCTTTTGTACAGGGATACGAGATCCTGTACCTGCTCATTGTACACTTCCGTCGGAGCGAATCCCAGTCCTTTTTCAAAAGCTGTTTTGATCACACTAACATTACGGTTTTCGCAGAACACCAGCGGTATTACCAGCCAGTAGTTGCGGGTGCCCACCTGTCCGTCTTTACGTGGAAAGCCCATAAAGGTGCGGTCTTTCCATTTGCTGATATCAGGTTTCTGCCATGCAATGGTGCCTTCCTTTTCGTGAAAAGCGTTGGCATCATGTTTAATATTCTCAGTAGTAATGATCTCACCCTTGTTAATGACGGTATTTGCTTTACCAACGAGTACACCGTACATAGTAATAGGATCGCCGGTTTGTATGTCGGAGATCATGAATTTATGTTTAGCGGGAACATCTTTCAGCAGAGTAATTGTGGAACCATTAAACCTGACTTCTGTGCCACGCTGCAGGTCCTGCAGGGCTACCAGTACATTGTCGTCAGGATGTATTTGTAGAAACGTATTCATAATAAGCTAAAGTATAAAATAACAACACCCACTGTTAATACTAAAATCTTAATCCATGATAAGATTTTGCCTTTAGAACACTTAAGGCCGCACAAGTGTTTAGCTAAAACATTTTAGCCTTGCAAGATTAGCACTCCTGTTATTTCCGGTATTTTATGCAAACGTTTGCAGTTTTCGGCTTTAAGCAGTACCTTTCATTCAGGTTATGAAAAAAGATGCAACTGATACAGCATCCCCAATACGAATTATCATTTCTTAATTTAATATGTCGAGACTTATGACTGCAGAAACCAGGTATGCCTCCAGCCCGGCAGAAGTGTTGAGTTGGAACACCGCACAGACCAGGAAGGAACTTTTGATAGAACAGCTTTTTGTACAGGATGAGATTAAACTGGTGTATAGTCATTATGACCGCTTTGTAACCGGTGGCATCTTCCCGGTAGGTAAGACCCTGGCACTGACGCCGCCAGACCAGTTCAAAGCAGCTTATTTCCTGGAAAGGAGAGAGCTTGGCATCATCAACGTAGGTGGCGATGGTGTAGTAAAAGTGGATGGCGAAACGTTTGAGATCGGCTTTAAAGAGGCATTATACATCGGGAAAGGCAAAAAGGAAATACTGTTCAGCAGCAAAGACGCGGCTGCTCCGGCTAAGTTTTACCTGAACTCAACACCGGCTCATCATGAATATCCTACCCGCCACGTCACCCGTAAAGATGCGGAAATAGTGACGCTCGGAACTATGGAAACAGCCAATCACCGTACAATCAATAAACTGCTGGTCAGCACCGTATTGTCTACCTGTCAGCTGCAGATGGGGATGACTGAGCTGAAACCCGGTAGTGTATGGAATACAATGCCTGCGCATACCCACGACAGACGTATGGAAGTGTACTTTTATTTTGAAGTACCGCAGGGTCAGTCAGTATGCCATTTCTGGGGGCAGCCACAGGAAACAAGGCATATCTGGATGCAGAACGAGCAGGCGGTAATTTCTCCGCCATGGTCTATTCACTCGGGTGCAGGCACCAGCAACTATACTTTCATCTGGGGAATGGCTGGTGAGAACCTGGATTATGGCGATATGGATGTTTGCGCAATACCTGATCTCAAATAAAAACCATGAAGCGGATATTGTTATTGTTAATGGCCACAGGCATATGGAGTTCCAGCCTGATGGCCGGTTCCAGGGAAGAGCCGGTTGCTGCACCGGTAAGCATCACAATCAAAAATCCTTCTGCTATTGCCCGCAATGAAGAAATTGTGGAAATACCTTATGCCAGACTAAAAGCCCTAACCGGATCTTTTAAGCTGATCAACAAACAGACCGGTAAGGAAATTCCCTACCAGCTGGCATACGAAGGCGCTCCGCAACCTCAGTTGTTGCTGGTACAGGTAAGTGTGCCTGCCCATGGCAATGTTGTGATTACCGCAGTACCGGGCAAGCCGGCTACCGTAGCGTCCCGTACTTATGCGCGCTATGTACCGGAGCGTAAAGATGATTTTGCCTGGGAAAACGACCGTATTGCCTTCCGTATGTATGGCGCAGCATTGGAAAACTTCCCCGCTGAAAATGCCCATGGCATAGACGTATGGACAAAACGCACCAGTGATCTTGTGCTGAACAGGTGGTATAAAACAAATGATTATCACCATGATAATGGCCAGGGACTTGACTATTATCATGTAGGAATGACACTGGGCGGTGGCGATATTGCTCCTTATGTGAATGACTCTATCTATTATCCGCGCAACTACAGAACCTGGAAAGTACTGGACAGCGGCCCTTTACGCTGTACCTTCCAGCTGGGTTATGAAGCCTGCCAGGTAGGTAACACGACGGTGTCTGTTGTGAAAACAGTGTCACTGGACGCTGGTTCCCAGCTTAATAAAATGAGTGTCCAGTATACACTGCAACAGGGGGATAGTCTACCTGTAGTAGCAGGCATTGTGAAACGCACTGCTCCCGGAACTATTCTGCTGGATGAGAAAACAGGCATTGCAGGCTACTGGGAGCCGGAACACGGAGCAGATGGCATCACCGGTCTTGGACTGGTATTGCCGGTGTATCAGGGAGCTATGCAGGTAACGGCGCAGCATTTACTTGCCAAAGCTAAAGCCAGTGGTAAACAGCCTTTTGTATATTATTTTGGTGCTGCCTGGAATAAGGCAGGCCGCTATACCAGTGCTGCGCAATGGTTTGCCTATCTGCAGACGTTTGCCGAAAAGCTGGCAGCCCCACTGGAAGTAAACATCAATCAGTAAAAAAGTATCGATACTTATATGATCTTACAATCATTTGACCTGACGGGTAAAACCGCACTGGTAACAGGATGTAAAAGAGGAATAGGCTTAGGGATGGCCGTA
The DNA here is from genome assembly GCF_900102545.1 of Chitinophaga filiformis. Lineage (GTDB taxonomy): Bacteria > Bacteroidota > Bacteroidia > Chitinophagales > Chitinophagaceae > Chitinophaga > Chitinophaga filiformis. The sequence goes on from NZ_FNBN01000005.1 coordinate 69,369, forward strand.
GCGCTGGCAGAAGCAGGTGCTGACATAATAGGCATGTCGGCATCGCTGGAGAAGGAGGGGAGTGAAGTAGAGAAGGCTGTAAAGGCCACAGGACGGAAGTTTTACGGTTACCAGTGCGATCTGGGGAACCGTGAGGCATTGTATGCGTTTATCAAAGAAGTAACAGCACAGCATCCCGCAATAGATATCCTGGTGAACAATGCAGGTACCATCCTGCGTAAACCGGCGGCAGAACATCCGGATGAATACTGGGATGAAGTGATCAATATCAACCTGAATGCTCAATTTATCCTGACCCGCGAAATCGGTAAAGGAATGATAGCGCGTGGCAGTGGAAAGATTATCTTTACAGCATCGCTGCTCACCTTCCAGGGGGGCATCAATGTACCTGGTTATGCCGCCAGTAAAGGAGCGGTAGGTTCACTGGTAAAAGCCTTTGCCAATGAGTGGGCCGGGAAGGGGGTCAATGTAAATGCGATCGCTCCGGGATATATTGCTACTGATAATACAGCTGCATTGCGTGCAGATGAAAAACGCAGTGCTTCCATATTAGAGCGTATACCTGCGGGTCGCTGGGGAGAACCGGCTGACTTCAAAGGACCTGTTGTGTTCCTGGCATCTGCGGCATCCAACTATGTGCATGGTACTATCCTTACTGTTGATGGAGGATGGATGGGGCGATAAAAAGCACCTGAATACTGATTTATGAGCAAAAGAACAGAAAAGACAATCGTTGACATTGCGGAAGAACTGAAACTTTCCGTATCTACCGTTTCCCGCGCGCTGAACAATCATCCGAATATCAGCACCCGTACCAAGGAGAAGGTAAAGAAGATGGCGAATAAGCTCGGATACCGCCCCAATGCCATGGCAGCCGGTCTGCGGAACAATAAAAGCCGTACCATAGGACTGGTAGTGCCACGTATCTCTATGTTCTTCCCTGCTACCATCAGTACCGTTATTCAGAATAAGCTCCATGAGCACGGGTATCATGTGCTGATCTGTCAATCCAACGACTCCCTGGAACAGGAGATAGCCCTGGCAGAGACCCTGTATTCTACCAGGATCGATGCACTGGCAGTTTCCAGTACACTCTATACGACTGATTTCTCACACTTTGATATCTTCAAGGACAATCATATTCCCCTTGTCTTCTTTGACCGTGTGCCGAAAGATTATAAGGTAAAAGTGATAAAAGGAGATGATTACCTGGGTGGTTATAAAGTAACAGAGCACCTGATAGAAAAGGGTTGTAATGACATTGTACACATATCAGGTCCGCTGACCTGTAATCTATATGTAGAACGTGTGGCAGGATATAAGGATGCTTTGCGCAAGCATAAGATCCCGTTTAAGAAATCAAGGATTTTCTACCAGGAGCTGACCAAAGAAAATGCCTTGGCTGCCTGTGAGAAGATCTTCTCTAAAACGCCTTATCCTGATGGCATCTTTGCTGCCAATGATACTACTGCCATTACCATCCTGGAGTATTGCCGTAAGATCAATGTACGGGTGCCGGAAGACCTCAAGATAGTTGGATACTCCAATGACCCGCGTGCAGAGATCATTACACCTTCGATCACTTCTGTTGATCAGTTCCCGGCTATCATGGGAGAGAAGGTAGCGAACGCACTGCTGGATTTGCTCCAACAGCCCGGAGCAATGCCACAACGTTATTCTGAAGAACTCGTGCCTATCCAATTGATAGAACGTGCTTCTTCAGCAGCGCCTGTTGCAAAGCCTAAAACAACCGTAAAAAAGAAAGTAAAATAAAAGCAGGCATGCTGTTTACAGCAGCCTGCTTTTAATATCTGATTAAGTGCAAACGATTGCGTAAATATAATTGGTAAGTAGCCGCAGAATGAGTAATGCGGTCAATAAAATTACACGAGATGAAAAAACTACAACTCCTTTTCTGTGGATTATTGTTGTCGGGTAGCATCACTACTGTATATGCCCAACAAAGCAGCCGCAAACAACAAATGACCGAGCTGGCGAATAAGACCCTCGACCTGGCTGTACGCCAGTATAAGCTGATGATGCAACATGTACCCGACAGTGTCTTACCACGTACTACCAGCAATAAAGACGGTAGTCTTGTTACCGCTAAAACAGGCTGGTGGACTGCAGGTTTTTATCCGGGCACACTCTGGTATCTGTATGAATATTCTAAAGATAATACGCTGAAGCAGGAAGCGCTGAAACGTACTGCGCAGGTGGAAAAGGAAAAGGACAACAAAGGTACCCATGACCTGGGTTTTATGCTGTACTGCAGTGCCGGAAACGCTTACCGTATCACCAAAGATCCAAGGTATAAAGAAGTGCTGCTGACAAGCGCACGTTCCCTGTCTACCCGCTTTAATCCGAAAGTAGGATGTATTAAGTCGTGGGATCACGGCCAATGGGAGTTCCCTGTGATTATCGACAACATGATGAACCTGGAATTACTGACCTGGGCTACCAGGGTAAGTAAAAATCCTTCTTTTGATCACATTGCCCGTACGCATGCCAATACGACCATGAAGAACCATTTCAGACCTGACTATAGTTCCTATCATGTGATAGGGTATGATACCACTACAGGCGCTGTATTGGCAAGGAATACACACCAGGGAGCGAATGATACTTCCGCATGGTCCCGCGGACAAGCCTGGGGTTTGTATGGTTACACCATGATGTACCGCGAAACAAAAGACAAGGCCTACCTGGAACAGGCAAAGCACATTGCTGATTTTATCCTGGGGCATCCACGTATGCCGGAAGATCTGATCCCTTACTGGGATTATGATGCGCCTGGTATCCCGAACGCAAAGAGAGATGCTTCAGCAGGCGCTGTGGCAGCATCTGCACTGTTGGAACTGAGTCGTTATACGAAAGGCGAAGTATCTTCACGGTACTGGAAAGCAGGGGAGAAGATGCTGGAAAGCCTGGCTAGTCCCGCTTACCTGGCAAAAGAAGGAGAGAATAATGACTTCATCCTGATGCATAGTGTAGGTTCTCTTCCGCACAATTCTGAAGTGGATGTACCGCTCACATATGCAGACTATTATTTTGTAGAAGCTTTGTTACGATACAAACAATGGGCTAAATAATGCACAGACGTCATTTCATAAAAGCTGTTCCATTGGCCGGTATGGCAGGAGCGGTAAAATCAGGCAACTTCCTGCAGGCGGCACAACAGCCTGCAGGAAGTGCTGCTTTTCAGGCAGACCGGGAATACTGGGTGCAACTGTTAACTCGCATAGCAGAACCGGTGATGAAAAATCTGAGCCTGGGACAGCTCCGGCAAAAGATGCCAACCGAGAAAGCCCCCGGGTATAACAAGCCGGTTGAAAAGGTGACCTATTTAGAGGCTTTTGGGCGTACTATGGCCGGGATCTCTTCCTGGCTTGAGCTAGGTGCCGATAACACCCCTGAGGGCAAAATAAGGGCTCGTTTTATCGATTATGCGTTAAAGGCAGCTGCACAGGCAGTGCAACCCGGCGGACCAGATTATATGAACTTTACAGGGCAATTTGACGGACAGCCCCTGGTGGACGGTGCTTTTCTGGCGCATGCCTTTATCAGGGCGCCTAAACAGTTATGGCAGCCCCTTCCTGCAGCCGTTAAGCAACAGGTGGTATCTGGCTTTAAGAGTTTGCGCAGTATCCGGCCGGGATATAATAACTGGCTGCTGTTTGCTGCCATTATTGAAGCTGCACTACTGCTGTTTGGAGAGGAGTGGGATGGTATGCGGGTAGATTATGCCGTCAAAAAGCACCAGGAGTGGTATAAGGGCGACGGTATGTATGGCGACGGAGCGGATTTCCATTTTGATTATTACAATGGTTTTGTCATACAGCCTATGCTGACAGATATCCTGAAAGTACTGTCGGAAGCAGGTAAGATCAACCCAAAAGAATACGAGCAGACCATCACCAGGATGCAGCGCTATGGCGTGATCCAGGAAAGGCTGATCTCTCCTGAAGGCACTTTCCCCGTAGTGGGGCGTTCCATGACCTACCGGAATGCTGTTTTTCAGCCCCTGGTACAGTTGGCGCTGCGTGAGCAGTTGCCGGAAGAGCTGACGCCTGGCCAGGTACGGGCGGCCCTGACGGCTGTAATGAGGAACATCTTTGAAACGCCAGGCACGTTTGACAAAGACGGCTGGCTACAATTAGGCTTCTGTGGCCACCAGCCGGAAATAGCAGACGTATATACATCCACCGGCAGTTTATACCTGTGTACTACAGGATTCCTGGCGTTAGGTCTGCCAGAAAAAAATGCTTTCTGGACGGCTTCCCCCGGAGAGTGGACCGCGCAAAAAGCATGGGCGGGCAAAACAGTGAAGAAAGACCATGCGCTTTAGTCGGTATTGATGTCTATCAGTCCATACCTGATACCGAAAATCACAAGACCCACACGGGTTTTAACTTTCAGTTTGTCGCAAAGACTGCTTTTGTAGTCATCAATGGTTCGGGGACTTACAAACATCTTCTGTGCAATTTCCTTGTACGATAATTCTGTACAGAGGAATTGCAGGAATGTCTTTTCCTTTGGTGTCAGTTCTATCTTTTCGCTAAGTGATAATACATCCCGCTGTAAACCGGATATTACCTTTCCGGAGATGTAATCCGGCAGATAGAAATCCTTCTTAATAATAGAATCAAAGGCTTCCTTCAGATCGTCTGGTTCAACGTTCTTCATAATGTAGCCTTTTGCGCCGGATTTTAACATCTTAATGATCACGGACTCGTCGTTCAGCATAGAGAGCGCAAGTACCTTAATCTGAGGGAAATGGTTATTGATCCAGGTAGCAGTTTCGTAACCGTTCATGCCGGGCATATTTACGTCCAGTATCAGTATATCCGGTAATTGTAACTCACGGTTATTGATGATCTTGATCACTTCTTCCCCGTTACTGGCTTCAAAAAGTATGAAGTAATCAGTAAAGGTATTAATCAGCCTGCCAAGTGCTTTCCTTACCAGCACATGATCATCGGCAATAGCAACACTATATTTCGCTTTCCTGGTTATGCTCATGAAATGATTGTTTATTTACGGGTATAGTGATACGAATGGCGGTGCCGCTATTTTTCGCACTATTGATATGGAATGTGCCTCCTATCAGGGATGCTCTTTTTCGAATGTTCATCAGTCCTAATCCCTTTAACCTTTCCTGTTTGGCAAACAGTGCTTCAGGATCAAATCCTACGCCATTATCCTTGATCTCCAGCACAAGGATATCTGTGTTATGGGAAAGTCTGACTTCTACTCTACTCGCTTTGGCATGTTTCACGATATTGTTGAGCATTTCCTGTACGATGCGGAAAAGTATGATCTCTGTCTGATGGTCAAGCAGGTTCCGTATGTCGGCAAAATTAAAAGAAGTTTCGTACAAATTGGTCCTCTTCAGTCGCTCCAGTTCGAAATCAATAGAGTTGGCAAGGCCTACTTCGGTAACGCGGTCCGTATGTAAACTGCGTGAAAGGTCTCTTAGTTCCGTGATGGCTTTTTGCAAAGCCTTCCTGCTCTCTTCTATATATTCCTGTGCTTCACTGTTGTTTTCTACCGGTACTGTTAATAAGGATAATGCTACGAACGTGAGGGATTGCCCGATATTGTCGTGTATTTCCTGGGACAGATGTCCGAACACATTCTCCTGGATTTCAAGTTGTGATCTTAATAGTTCCTGTTCATATCTTTCTTTCATTAATCTGAGTTCCTGCACCTGTGCCTGCCTGCTTTTCTGATTCAATATCAACATAATAACGATGAAGCCCACCAGTAAAACAAGTAGGAAGAGGGATGTAAAAATGACTAGGAATACCTCCTGAAAATCAGATTGCATATGAACGAAATGCTAAACAATAAATATAGGATAATATTTACCATAAGATTTATGATATAAAGCGTTTTATAGTTATAGAATGGCATTAGTGAGATGGCATTCAGTACCCCCGTTAGCGGCGGACTGCAGGTATAAAAGAACAGCAGGCCGGTGGATACCCAGAAAGCGGGCTCGTGCAGCAGGCTATGCGGCCCCGGATATTTGATACGCTCATAAAAGTAACAGATGCTCGCTGTTACCACTATGATGCAACCCGATAGAAATGTGTAAGTATTGAAAGTGTCCAGCTTTTGTATAAAGACCAGGTTAATAAGTGCCAATACTGGATAAATGATCATAAGGACTCCCATTACATTGATCATTCTCTTATTGGCCATGAATGAACGTAGCAGAAAGATCAGGTAAGTGAAGTTGATTATTCCATAAAAATTATAGAAGATCAGGTTGTGCTTATTATGTATGTTATACCACCAGGCCATCATTTCTACAGCGATGGTCACCAGGATATATATGATAAACGTATTCAGGTACCGTGGAGGGTTTTTCTGAAGCTTAGCCAGCAATGCGATGATAAAGCAGATAATGATAATAAATACATGCATAGGTATTCGTGATAGAACTGCTTTAGAAATCAAGAGCATATATATATGTGCACATGACATAGAATATTGGTGGCAAATATTTTAAACTGTTATTAATGACTTTGATGCGGCCGGTAAATTAGTAAAAGTGGCGATAAAATAAATTCGGATACTATAAAAAAAGCTGCCGAAAACCATTCGCCAGCTTATAACTCGATTTATAGGAATGGGTAAACGCTATCGGTTCGCAAGCTGAAGGTCTGCGGTTTCACAAACGCTTTTCTTCCTCGGGTCGCCTACACAGCCGGGAGGGCAGGGCAATCCCCAGTTGAATGCCACCATTTCTGGCCCTTTCGGTGTGGAAACATACATGTCTTTGTTTTCGGTTTTACCGGTTTCACTGATTTTCTGTCTTGTAGCCACAAAAACGATAGTTTGTTTATCCTGCAATAAAATGTTTTCCGGAAAAACAGAAGGGTATACCCCGAAATAAACCCTGATGCCGTCAGCTCCAGCTTCTTCTGCGGTAGCAATGTATTGTTTCAGTTCGTCCAGGCTATACCATACGCTCAGAGAATCAGGTTTGCCAAGACGCTCAGAATTCGCTTTCCATCTCTTCTCTGTATAATTTTCGCGCAGCATAGTGACGTGCTTGTTGTCTACGAACTGACCTACTTTCATGGTTTTAGCGGCTGACATAAGATATTGTATTTTAGGTTTATCAATCTCATTTACAAGCTAAAACTAGGGTTTAAAGCATAGAGAAATCATTGTAAGTTTGTGATAATCACAACATTACAATCATAGGAAATTTATAATTACTTCCAGTTCAATTTATATATAATATTCTATAATATAAAAACCGTGTATTTATGCTCGTTTTTTGTATAAATATGAATAAAATTCTGCGTAAATAACGGTGCAAATTTACCGGATAATATCGGTAGGCTGAAAAAATAACATACAAGGACTGCTTTTTTAGGGCAATTCACTCCAAAATCGTTTACGTATTATATATAGCCTGAAAATCGGTCTGCCGGATACCGTGAAATACCGGTTACCTATTTACCGTGATTCACGCAGATTGTATTTACGTACTTATACATTTCCTCTTGATTCATTGCCGGTTTTTTATCCCCAATTACCCGTATAGGAATTACTGTTTATCAGGTATTTATCTCTTTGAAATGCTCTATCGGCATGACTAACAGGCATTTTGCGCTATTGGCATTCATTTTCGTGTTGTAACAGGTATCTCAAAGTGAGCATTCACATGTCGCGTATACGCTTTTAATGACAACTTCCGGAAACTTATTTTCTCTAATATTGAGAAGGCAATTAAGCCTGAATGCTGATTTAAAATATTGTACCCTTTGAAAACCCTAATTGTATTGTCCCCCCCAAAGTACCATAACTGGCCTGCTTTTTAGCAGGCCTTTTCTTTTGTATAAGTTAACTACGTTCTACCTTCAATGATATATTCCTTCAATGCCGGAAAATCATAAAAGAAACGGAATGAAATAACAGTGTAAGCGGTTTGGTTAGCCGCGGGATTGAATAACGTCACCTCTGTTTCACTCGCTGTAATCCAGGTGTTTTGTACACCTGCCTGCGCTTTCCCGATAAACGGCTCGCCGTATAACTGACTCAATCGCCATGCCAGTTGCTCATTGGCCTCCTGCGGATAAAGAAATATGCGGTTAATAAACCCGTTTTCATTGATGCCGGTGAACAGATGCTGCAGATCAATGCCAGGATCATCTTTCTCAATAGTGCCCCTGGCTGTTCCGTTAAACGCATGATAATGAGCAGCATCTGGATAAACATGAAAATTGTTCTTGCCGGCATAGGAGGGAAAAGGTAACATGCCGGGTATCTGTTCCGGCTTTTTGCCCAGCTGTATATCACCAATGCCCAGGTTGTGAAACCTGAAGCTGTGCTGATGTGGGATCGCTTTCATATATACGGGTTAGTATATATAAAAGTACGTAAAAACTAAGAGGGATGGACAAGAGTAAATCCTCTCATCCATCCCTCTTTTTTTTATGAGTAAGCAGATTATTTCTTCGGTTTGGCACCCATCTGGAACACCAGACGGCCCCCTTTCATGATGTCTGCATGGCTGATGCTGTTTGTCAGCACAGGCTGTCCGTTCAGCGTTACTTTCTGCACATATACATTCTTGTCACTTTGGCCAGGCGCTTCCACAGTGAAAGTTTTGCCATTCTCCAGCTGGATAGTGGCTTCCTTCACTGCCGGACTTCCCAGTATATACTGGTCGGAGCCCGGACATACAGGATAAAAACCAAGAGAGGTGAATATATACCAGGCGCTCATCTGACCACAGTCATCATTACCTCCCAGACCGTCTGCACCCGGATGATACATTTTCTTCAGGATCATACGTACCCTTTCCTGTGTTTTCCATGGCTCACCTGTCCAGTTGTAGAGATAAGCCACATGATGGGAAGGCTCATTCCCGTGTACATAGTTACCGATGATACCATCGCGGGTAATATCTTCCGTTTCAGCAAAGAATTCATCCGGCAGATGCATGGTGAACAGGCTGTCCAGGTGGCCGGAGAACCTTTTCTTACCGCCGTTGAGTGCTATCAGCTCCGCAGGATATTGTGGCACATACAGGCTGTAGTTCCAGGCATTCCCTTCAATAAAACCCTGGTTATCTGTCTTCAACGGATCAAATGCTGTACGGAAAGTACCGTCATTCAAACGTGGACGCATATATCCGATACTTGCATCGTACACATTGTTGTAGTTCCTGGAACGTTTGATGAACTCATCATAGATATCCTGTTTGCCCAGTTTCTTTGCAATCTGTGCAATACACCAGTCATCATAGGCATACTCCAGTGTCTTTGATACCGAAGCACCGCTTTTATCTTCAGGTACATAACCTTTATCCATGTAATAACCGATACCATCGTAAGTACGGTGTTTTGCTGTTGTTACGCAGGCTGCCAGCGCTTTCTCGGCATCAAAAGGCGCATTGCCTTTAATGATCGCATCTGCAATGAGGGATACGCTGTGATAGCCGGTCATACACCAGTTCTCATTGGCGTAGTGTGACCATACCGGCAGCATGTGCTGCACGCTCTGATCGTAGTGCGCCAGCATTGACTGGATCATATCCGCATTACGTTTAGGCTGTATCACGTTGAATAAAGGATGCAAAGCCCTGTAAGTATCCCACAGGGAGAAAGTAGTATAATTGGTGAAACCTGCTGCTTTGTGATTGTTCTGATCAAGGCCACGGTAGCTGCCATCAACATCCATGTAAGTAGTCGGGCTCAGGAAAGCATGGTACATAGCGGTATAGAAGTTGATCATCTCGTCATTGCTGTTCAGCTGTGCAGTGATCTTATGCAGTTCTTTGTTCCACTGCGCCTGTCCGTCCTGTTTTACCTTGTCGAAATCCCATCCCGGTGCTTCAGCACGCAGATTGGCCAGTGCACCATCTGTACTCACAGAAGACAGCGCAAACTTGATCTTCACCTTTTCGCCTGCCTGTACTTTGAAGTCAAACCAGGCCCTGATATTACGGCCTGCCATTTCAGGGAAATCGTGTGCTACATCAAATTTACGCCAGAAGCCTTTGTACACATCATTAGCATAGTTCTGATGACCGTAGTGTGAAATAGGTTTGGAAAAGGACATCGCGAAATATTCTGTCCTCGTACGCGCCCATCCGTTAGTCTGACGATAACCTGTTACCAGTGTATCATTCTCTACTCTTACGAATGTCCACACATTCTTATTGCCATAGTTATAAATGCCAGCCATCAGATCGAGTATGATATGTGCCTGGTCTGTCGCTTCTGCAAAAGTATATTGATGAAAGCCCACCCGGGTAGTAGTGGTTAGTTCAGCAGTGATGTTGTATTTATCGAGTTTTACTTTATAGTAATCCGCTTCGGCTACTTCGTTATCGTGCGAAAAAGTGGAGCGGTACCCGCTTTCCGGATTGGTGGCAGTGCCGGGATTCAGGTACAGTTTACCGGTAGTAGGCATGATCAGGAAATCGCCAAGGTCAGAGTGACCGGTACCGCTGAAATGCGTATGACTGAAACCTGTAATGGTTTTATCAACGTATTGATACCCTGCGCAGTATTTGTAGACATCCGGATTGTAACGTCCATTCATCTCATAAGGAAGCGTATCTGTTTCCGGGCTGAGTTGCACCATCCCAAAAGGTACGGTAGCACCGGGATAGGTATGCCCCATTTTTTCCGTACCGATAATGGGTTTTACGTACTGTACCAGGTTTTTGTCCTGCGCCTGCAGGGAAAGCTGGGTGCATAAAGAAAATGCGGTGAATAAAGAAAGACGGGTAGCCAAGCGTGAGCCCATTGTCAATAAGTGTTTTAACGATTAGAGAACCTTGCAAAATAATAGTCCCGCTCTAAACGGGATGTCACAGACGGGTAAAAGACTTTAAATGAAATGTAAATAATGAAAAAATGAGGCATTTTCAATATTTTGTCGGCAAATTCAGCGAGCAGTGACAAAACCGATATTAGTAATAAAATTTGGGACAGCCTCCATCACACATGAAAACGGAGAGCTGGATGAGACGATAGTAGCTTCCATAGCCAGGCAGGTAGCAGACCTTAAGGAAGAATATAATATAGTATTGGTATCATCAGGAGCGGTTGCCGCAGGAAAGAAGTACCTGAAACAATACGGTGGCACCATGAGCGAACGTAAGGCAGCAGCGGCTATAGGGAATCCTTTGCTGCTCAGCAAATATGCCCGGTATTTTTCCCCGTACGACATTGCCATCGCGCAAAGCCTTTGTGAACGCAGGCATTTCAGCAACAGGGCGCAGTTCCTGCAACTGAAGAAAACATATGAAGAGCTCTGGGCCAGCGGTGTAATACCCGTAGCCAATGAGAATGATGTGGTGAGCGACCTGGAGCTGAAATTCTCCGACAACGATGAACTGGCCACCCTGATAGCCGTAGGCTTCGGCGCTTCCATGCTGCTGTTCAGCACTTCCGTAGGCGGAGTATTGGATAGAGAAGGCAAGGTAGTACCCAAGATAGATGCGATCGATGAATCAATACTATCGCTGGCAGATACCAAAAAATCCAGTCTGGGATTGGGTGGAATGGTGTCCAAGCTGACTTTCGCCCGTCTGGCCACCCGCATGGGTATTAAAGTAGTTATCTTTGGTATCCATACTCCCGATGGTATTCTGAATGCCATTGCCGGAGAAACAGGTACCTTGTGCCTGCCGCAGCCATGCAGTATGCCGGCCCGTAAGAAATGGCTGGCCAGCGGTAGCCTGGTAACAGGCAGGGTATTGGTAGATGAGGGTGCGCTGACAGCTCTGCAGAAAAGACGTAGCTTGCTGGCGGTGGGTGTGTTGACCGTGCTGGAAAGATTTGAGGGAGGTGAGGTGTTCGAGATCGTGGACGAAGAGCATAATGTCATCGCGGTAGCACGCGCCAAGGTATCTTCTGATCTGCTGTCCGAGGACAGTAAGGTGCAGAACCTGGAGATTGCGCACGCAGATGACATTGTGTTGTTATAAACAAACAATAAAACAAGCGGAAAATGGAATCTATACAACCTTTACTGGTACAGGCGCAGGCCGCCACACGTTCTGTGAAGACGCTGCCTGATGAGCAGAAGCAACAATTGCTGCTGCAACTGGCCGACCGGATAGTAGAGCATACCGCTGATATTGTAGCGGAAAACAAAAAGGACCTGGATAAGATGTCTGACCAGGATCCGAAAAAAGACAGGTTATTACTGAATGCCAGCCGTATACAGCAACTGGCTGACAGTCTGAAAGATATAGCACTGTTACCCGACCCGGCAAATCAGCTCTTGCTGGAAAGAACGCTGGACAATGGTTTACAGGTGCAGAAACGTACTGCTCCCCTTGGAGTGGTAGGTGTGATTTACGAATCACGCCCGAATGTGACACTGGATGTTGCTGCCCTCTGTATCAAGTCTGGTAATGTAGCCGTACTGCGTGGTGGCACAGATGCTTTCCACACAAACATCATTCTTGTGAAGCTGATCCAGGAAGTACTGGCAGCGTTTAAGGTTGATGTAAATGCAGTGCAGTTATTGCCGGTAGACAGGGCACTGATCGGCGAAATGCTCACAGCAGTAAAGTACATTGATATCATCATCCCCCGTGGTTCACAGCAGCTGATCGACTATGTACGTGCCAATTCCAAAGTGCCTGTGATAGAAACAGGCGCGGGTGTTTGTCATACTTATGTGGAAAAGACAGCGGATCTCGAAATGGCTGGTAAAGTGATCACCAATGCAAAAGTATCCCGTCCATCTGTATGTAATGCACTGGATACAGTACTGGTAGATGAACAGGCTGCACCCGGTTTACTGCGACTGCTGGCGGATTCTCTGCAGGATTATGATGTAGAGATCTTTGCAGATGAATTATCGTACAACTTACTGCAGGCGCTGGAATATCCTTACCTGATACGTGCAACTCCTGCCGATTTCGGACGTGAGTTCCTGGACTATAAATGCTCTGTGAAAGTAGTGAAGGGAGTAGATGAAGCACTGCAACATATCCAGGAGTATTCTTCCAAACATTCTGAAGCTATTATATCAAAAGATACTGCAATCAGTGAACGTTTCCTCAATGAAGTGGATGCTGCCGCCGTATATGTGAATGCTTCCACCCGCTTTACTGATGGAGGCGTATTCGGGTTAGGTGCCGAGATAGGCATCTCTACGCAGAAATTACATGCGAGAGGGCCTTTTGCATTAGAGAAACTGGTCACTGAGAAATGGTTTGTAAGAGGAGATGGGCAGGTTAGATAACCAGCTCATCTACCTTTTTAAAATGATACCCCTGTTGTTTCAGATACTTTATCAATGCATCTAAGTGCAGGTATAGCTTATCTTTTCTCCTGGCATCTGTACCTGCATGTATCAATAGTATAACACCATTCAGTTTACCCGGTCTGTTCTTTTCAAATGCTTTGATAGATTTGAGAATTGTCTCGCTGCTTTTATAGGAAGCACCCATCGCCGGATAAGTATAATCAGCATTGCTGCCGGTACCTGGTGTAAAACAAACGATCTGTAATCCTATTTTTTCAGACCATTCAGCAATAGCATTATTCCACCATTCATAAGGTGGAATATAGGTATGCACATTTGCTGTATCGATACCCAGCTGCTGCATTTTCGAAAGATTGGCCTGCATATCAGTGGTAAACTGCTGTTGTGAAACGAGCAGACTATCACGTTGCTGCCAGTCACAGTATAACAGATGCTTGTCGGAGTGCGGACCTAAGTAATGTCCATTGGTAGATAGCTTCTTAATATGCAGTTGGAAGCGGGTATTGCCGTAGAAATTTCCCGTAAAGAAAAAAGAACCCTTTACCTGCTGTTGTCCCAATACAGTCGTGATATGCGCTAAACCTTCACCAAATTCATCCCCTGTAAACACCAGCGCAATTTCCTTTTTGGTGCTGTCCATTCTTGTGATGCCGCCTTGTGTAACAGTATATCCCTTTTGCCTGGCGGCGTTTTCCTGTGCAGCCAGCAGGTATATCAATACTGCTGTACCATCCATGGTAGGCTCGTTGGTACTGTAATCGCCATAGTCGTCGTGATATACTGCGAGGTCGCTCTGGAATGCTGCATATTCGTCGGTATCCTGCAATTGGATACCGATCAGGTTTTTGAAGATATTAGTGTATACAGGTCCGTCTACCAGTCCGCCATCTATTGGATATTGTTTCAGGTGCGTGAAGGAGGAGTGAGGATCAATGGGGGTATCACCATGTTGCGGCAAGCCATATACCATTGCTGTACCCCAGGGATTGCAGCCGAATATCCAGTCAAAGCAGGCCTGTTCCAATTGTATGTAAGTATCATCTCCACTCAGTTGCCTGTACCAGTAACATTGAATGGCAAAGGCTACTGTGAGATTATTACTGCACCAGATAAAAGGAATACCTCTATAGAATGCATTCTGTGAAGCCTTACGCCATACGCGTCCAATACCTTCCTTATAGTAGCGGATCAAGGTATCCCGTTTAGCACCTGTTGATAACCTGGCCAGTTCCGCGTGACCGGGATTAACGAATGGATACCATTGATAGTGGCGGGCAGTATCCTGGCCCAGCCAGGGAGTGACAGGCTCCTGTCGTGCGAAACTCCATGCATTACTGAGATAGGAACCACCCAGTGAGGCCGCCGCCAGTTCCATATCATCTGTCCAGTTATCTTCTTCATAGAAATAAGGAGAGCGTCCCGGAGCAGTCTGACAAACACCCGGTTTTTGCATACCCAGTTCGTAAGCAGCTGTTGCTTTATGTTGCAGGATGTCTGCATAAGACGGCTGCAAACGGTCAAACAATTTTGTGCCCAATGCAAAACAACTACTGAATTTTCCTGCAGTAGAGGCTACACCCGTGCTGCGGTTCTTATACTTTAGTAATCCCTGCGGCTCGCCCGTACAGAAGTATACAGGGCGTTCCAGTCCGCGGCCATAAAAATTGGTGTCCTGCCGGGGAATACGCATGCCCTGGTGGTCGCGGTCATCACCCACCTGGTTGTACATTCTGTCATCCTGTGGATTCATTTTAATGAGCCAATCCAGGCCCCATTTTGCCTCATCCAGTACATCGGCGATACCATTATTGCCTGACAGTCCATTGGCCTGTAATGAGTCTGTAAATACTTTTGGGAAGTCGCGGTACGCTGCCAGCAGATGCCAGGTAGCATTGGCAGAAGTGGTCACATATTGCAGATAGTCGGAGGCGTCATGCCAGCCACCGGAAACCGGCACAAACACGCTATCAGGTCCGTATACGGGAAAGCCGTCATGCGTGTGGCAGGAATCTTTCAGGAAAGGATTGAAGCCATTCCTTTGCTGGCGCATATACCGCAAACAGAAATCGGCAGCGCCTTTATATACTGTATCGCTGATAGAAAATACAGGCGACTTCGCCTCGCCTGCCTGTAAATAATATTGTCCCGCGGTGGTAAACGAAGAGAAATCCAGTCTGCTGGTTTGCCGGAATGGCCCATAAGCCCCTGCAGCCTTGCCCGCGGCATGTTTGAACACTACCTTGCCTGTGCAGGCATTGACCAGTTCAAAATATTTTAATGTATCTTGTTCTTTACTGCACCATACTGCTACCTTGCTGCTGTGCGGCGCATAACCAAGCTGGTTAATGCGAATCCAGTCTGCAAGAAGGGGAAGGCTGATAAATGCGGATAATACCAGCAGGAGCAGCTTTTTCATAAACGCGCGATTTTGGTGGAAGTAGGGTGAAATTATAAATTTATTCGTTTTTCTGCATACAATTTTGCGTTTTTTGCGTTTTTGTGTTTATATTGAAATGTGAATATGCGTTTTTATGCGGCTTTAATCAAAGAAATTCTACTTTATGACACCAGGCCTTTTGTTTTCTATTGTCATTGCGTATTTCGTTATCCTGTTGATCGTAGCCTGGTATACCGGCCGTAATTCAAACAACGACTCTTTCTTTATAGGCAACCGTAACAGTAACTGGATGCTCGTAGCCTTCGGTATGATCGGTACCTCTCTCAGTGGCGTCACTTTTGTGAGTGTGCCCGGTGATGTCGGCAAGACTGCTTTCGGTTACTTCCAGGTAGCCTTGGGAAATATGATGGGGTATGTGGTCATCGCATTTGTGCTGCTGCCCTTATATTACCGGCTGCAACTGACTTCTATCTATAATTATTTCAGCACCCGCTTTGGTGTCAAATCGTATAAAACAGGCGCATCGTTCTTTATATTATCAAGAACACTGGGCGCCACTGCGAGACTCTATCTCGTGGTAAACATCCTGCAGAATTTGCTGGAGGAAGCATTTAAAGACCAGTTCCAGGTGCCCTTCTGGCTGACTACACTGATTATACTGCTGATGATCCTCCTGTATACTTTTGAAGGTGGTGTGAAGACGATCGTATATACAGACACCCTGCAGACCACTTGTATGCTGGCGGGCCTCGTCATTTGTATCGTGTATATCCTGAACCGCCTTGACCTGAACATCGGCAGCAGTCTGCAGGCAATGGGCGACAAGGGCATGTCGAAGATCTTCTTCACAGATCCGAACAGTCCTCTCTTCTTCTTAAAACAGATCCTGGGAGGAGCTTTTATTACGATTACCATGACGGGTATGGATCAGGAGATGATGCAGAAGAATATTTCTGTTAAGCGTCTTGTAGATGCACAGAAGAACGTGATGACACTAAGCCTGATCTTTGGTGTGGTGATACTATTGTTCCTGTTCCTCGGTGGATTATTATACCTGTATGCTGATACCATCGGTGTAACAGCTGCTTCGGATAAACTGTTCCCTACGCTGGCCCTTGATGCACAACGCATGCCGGCAGCTATTTCAGTGATCTTTATCATCGCCCTGATCTCTGCATTATTCCCCAGTGCCGATGGTGCTATCACAGCGCTGACCTCCTCCTTCTGTATCGATATCCTGAATATTCAGCGAAGAGGTGATCTGTCAGAGAAGGAGAAAAAGAAGACCAGGCGATTTGTACATCTTGGCTTCACGGTGGTATTCCTGCTGATAGTACTGGTATTTAAACATATCGATAGCCAGAGTATGATCTCCGTAATACTCAAGGTAGCCTCATACACATACGGACCTTTACTGGGTTTATTTGCCTTCGGTATTCTGACCAAACGTACGGTAAATGACGATGCAGTGCCCTTTATCGCCATAGCAGCGCCCATTCTCTGTTACGTGCTGGAAATGACGCAGACATATCTTTTCAAAGACTATAAAATAGGCCTGGAATTACTTGTCATCAACGGACTGTTTATGTTCATCGGTTTATGGCTGAGTTCCGGCAACTTTCAGAAGAAAGGAATGCTATCCTGATCTGTAAAACTTAATGTGTAGACTATGCTTACAACTGAAATGTCTTCCCGTTTTAACGACCTGGAGAAGATGAGTGTCCGTGCCCTGCTGGAAGGGATCAACAGCGAAGATGCTACCGTGCCCCAGGCAGTAGCCAAAGCTATTCCCCAGATTGAAAAGCTGGTGATGGCGGCAGTAGAGAAAATGAAAGAAGGAGGCCGCCTGTTCTATATCGGCGCGGGTACCAGCGGCAGACTTGGTATCGTAGATGCATCAGAATGCCCGCCTACATTTGGTGTACCGCATGAATTGGTAGTGGGTATTATCGCCGGAGGCGACAAAGCCATCCGCAAAGCAGTGGAGTTTGCAGAAGACGACAAACAGCAGGCCGCAAAAGACCTCGATAGTTTTAATATCAATGATAAAGATGTGGTAATAGGTATCGCTGCA
The DNA here is from genome assembly GCF_900102545.1 of Chitinophaga filiformis. GTDB lineage: Bacteria > Bacteroidota > Bacteroidia > Chitinophagales > Chitinophagaceae > Chitinophaga > Chitinophaga filiformis. The sequence continues at coordinate 87,101 of NZ_FNBN01000005.1, forward strand.
TCAGGCACTACACCTTATGTGATCGGTGGAGTGACAACCATGCGGCAACGGGGTATCGTAACCGGCTGTGTGACCTGTAATACAGGTAGTCCGCTGGCCGCTGCTGTGGAATATCCTGTAGAAGCGGAAGTGGGCGCAGAGTTCCTCACCGGCAGTACACGCATGAAATCAGGCACAGCACAGAAGTTGATCCTGAATATGATCTCTACTTCTATCATGATACAATTGGGCAGAGTGAAAGGGAATAAGATGGTAGATATGCAGTTGAGTAATCATAAGCTGGTGGATCGTGCTACACGAATGGTGATGAGTGAACTAAATGTAGATGAAGACACTGCCCGTCAGCTGGTAGCAGAAAAAGGAAGTGTAAGGGCCGCTATTGAAAGCAGGAAATCATGAACAGGAATCTCCAACGTTTAATTACAATCGCACAAAAGCCTGTAAGGCGTATTGTCGGACTGATGTCGGGTACATCACTAGACGGACTGGACGTAGCACTATGTGCTATTAGCGGTAATGGAATGGATACCCGTGTTACACTGGAACATTTTGATACCGTCCCTTATCCTGTAGCGGTAAAGGACGAGATAAGAAAGGTGTTCGCAAAAGACACGATCTCCTTTCAGCAGCTTTGTCTGCTGAATCCCTGGCTGGCAAACCTGCATGCACAATGGATACTGGACTGCCTGCAAAAATGGGATATATCTGCGGAAGATGTGGATATCATTGCTTCTCACGGACAAACAGTCTATCACAGTCCGAAGATATTACACCGCCTCCCTGATTTCCCCAATGCTACTTTACAGATCATAGATGGTGATCATATTGCGGTTAAAACAAGCATCATCACGCTGAGCGATTTCAGACAGAAACATATTGCAGCCGGAGGGGAAGGCGCACCACTGGCATTATACGGAGACTATTGCCTCTTTTCAAAAAGGGGTGAGGATAGGATCATGCTGAATATGGGCGGTATTGCCAACTTCACTTTCCTGCCCGGTCATCTAAATGCTTCCGGTGTGTTTGTAACAGATACAGGCCCGGGTAATACACTCCTCGATGCTTTTGCAAGAGAGTTCTTCCAGGCGGAATATGACAAAGATGCCTTGTTTGCAAAGCAGGGAACTATGAATGAAAGTTTATTAGCTGCATTGAAGAATGATCCATTTTTCAATGCACCTTTTCCCCGTACAACGGGCCCTGAACTGTTCAGTAAAGCATATGTAAAAGCAGCGCAGGAGCATAGTAATACAACTGATCTTTCCCCTTATGATATAATGGCTACGCTGACCCGTTTCAGTGCAGATACCATCACAGATGCGCTGAAAAGCGTCTTGCAGGAAGATAAAGACTACGCAGTATACGTAAGTGGGGGAGGAGCACATAATCCTTTGCTGACAGGTCTGATCAGGGAAAGGCTACCACGTTTGGAACTGCATACTACCGATGAATTAGGCATAGCGGGAGATGCAAAAGAAGCTGTATTGTTTGCCATACTCGCCAATGAAGCACTTTGTGGAGAAGGCATTGACTTCGGTAAGCCCGGTATGCCTGCTATTACCATGGGAAAACTATCATTTCCGGCATAAACCCGCATTCTTACCTTCAATCCTGCTAAAAGCAGCAAAAAAGTGCGGGTTATATTTTGTTTTCTGCGTTTTTTTGCAGAAATTGACCTTATATTCAACCAAGCTAATCATCGTCAGATGTTAAAGGAAGAACGCCACGCATACATACTTCATCAGGTAAACTTGCATAACAAAGTGTTGTCTTCCCATCTGAGTGAACAAATACAGGTATCGGAAGATACTATCCGCCGTGACCTTGCAGAGTTGGCGCAGGAGGGAAAGATCATAAAAGTGCACGGCGGCGCACTTTCCAATTCATTTCATCAGGGTATAACATCACAGGATGTATACGCGGTAAAAGATAAAAAGACCATAGCTTTAAAAGCCGTCGAACTAATACACGACGGTATGTTTGTATTAACTACAGGGGGGACTACGATTGCAGAACTGGCCCGCGTGCTGCCACGAGACCTGCAGGCCACGTTTATTACCGTAAGCCTCCCTGCTGCTTTTGAATATGCCAATCACCCGAATATAGAAGTGATCGTAATCGGCGACAAACTATCCAAAGGATCAAAGATCACAGTAGGTGGAGAGGCTATTTCAAAGATAAAAATGATCAAAGCTGACCTGTGTTTCCTTGGAAACAATGCTATTGATGTGGAAGATGGGTTAACCGATAATGACTGGGATGTAGTACAGGTAAAAAGAGCCATGATCAGCACCGCTAAGAAAGTAGTGGTATTGACCATTTCAGAAAAAATGAACACATCCGAACAGTTGAAGATCTGTGATGTCGACGAAATAGATATATTAATTACTGAGCTGCCACCTGATGCTAAAAAATTGCAGCCATATAAGAAAAAGGGTATTCAGATTTTATAAATAAAACAGCTATTACTTATTCCCGCTACATTACGGGAACCTAGTGTGATATCTAAGCATGCTTATCAACCAGCCTGTAATCAATCAGCTATTTACTGCGGATATTCCCCGATGAGGAGGAATATCCATCGCTAATATTGATGGCTTTAACTATTAAAAATCAGTTATGAGAACTTATTAACCATCCCGGTAATATCCGGGAATTCATTGTACATGTAAACGCGTTTATCAACCATGTGTGGTCAATCAGTTATTCAGGGCAAATGCTCCTGGATGACGTGAAATATCCATGCCATTACTTATCGCTTACTATTAAAAATTAGTTATGAGAATCTATCAATTATTCCGGCTTGCCAGGTGCAGGTATCTGCTACTTTTGCTGGTCATGCAATGCTTTACCGCCTTCGCTTTTGCTCAGGTAAAGCTGTCCGGCAAGGTAACGGATGAAACGGGCGCTACCCTGCCTGGTATCACCGTGACTATCAAAGGAACCAAACTGGGCGCTACTACATCAATAGATGGCATCTATACTATCAATGCCGATCTGAAGCCCGGTACTTACACACTGGTATTTACAGGGATCGGCTTCACGCCGAAAGAAGACGTAGTAACAGTTGGCAATGCTGCCTCTTATACACTCAATCAGCAGTTAACCACTTCTGTGTCTAAACTGGATGAAGTAGTGGTAACAGGTGCGTCCCTCGGAACTACACGTAAACAGTTAGGTACATATATCAGTACAGTTAAATCGGACGAGCTCTCCAAAGGCGCTACCGGCAACGTATTGACAGCACTACAGGGTAAAACTGCCGGTGCACAGATCACACAGAACTCCGGCGATCCTGCAGGAGGTATGTCTGTAAAGCTGCGTGGTATCAGTACGATCAGCGGTTCCACCGAACCACTGTATATCATCGACGGAGTGATCATTGATAACTCTACTACCCGTGTAACGAATGCAGATGCTTCCTATGCTGGTGGCAACTTCGCGGGTAACGTTGGTCAGAACCGTATGGTGGATATCAACCCTGCTGATATTGAAAGCATAGAAGTACTGAACGGCGCTGCTGCAGCTGCTATCTACGGCTCACGTGCCAATGCAGGCGTCGTGCAGATCTTTACAAAGAAAGGTAAAGGCGGTGCTCCCGTAGTGAGTTTCTCAACCAGCTTTAACGTAAATGAACTGCGGAAGAAACTAGACGTAAACCAGGCACCCGTTAAGTTTGGTGGCACACCTGATGTGTCTACACAAACGATCCTGACAGATACCATCGTGCGTACTACTCCGGTGAAACGTTACGACTACCAGGATTATATCTTCCGTACAGGTATAGGTACTGATAACAACGTATCTGTAACAGGCGGTCAGAACAAAACAAGGTACTATGCATCTGCCAGCTATCTGTATAACCAGGGTATCGTAAGAAATACGGATTTCAACCGCTATAGTTTCCGCCTGAACCTGGACCAGGAGCTCAATAAATGGATCAGCTTTAATGCGACCATGAACTACATCTATAGTAAGACGAATGAAAAGCCCGACGGTAACTCTTTCTTTTCTCCAACCAACTCAGTAACCATCATTGGTAACTATTATGATATTCATCAACGAAATTCACTGGGTAACCTGCTGGCTGTTGGTGAACGCGGTCGTGTCAATCCTGTTTCTGTTATCGAGGATTTTCAGCAGCAACAGCAGACCAACAGGTTGATTGCAGGCGCTGGTGTTAAGCTCACACCTTTCAAGAACCTGACGATAGATTATCATATGGGTATTGACAACTATAGCCAGGATGGTACCACTTTCATTCCTCCTTTTGCATACAATGTAAGCCTTGGTTTCTTTGGTGGTGGCGCTTCGCTTGATCCTACGCAGAATGGTTATGCAAGTGCAGGTATCAACAATTCCTTCCTGATCAATCATGATGTGAATGTGACCTATGATGCGCAGATTACATCCAATCTTGCATCTGTAACACAGATAGGATATTCCCTGCAATACCAGCGTGGTCATTATTCCCTGCAACAGGGCAGGGGCTTACCTCCTTTTGTGCAGACAGTAAGCGGTGCTGCTACGCCTATTACCGGTGCAGATGAGCGTACACGTTTATCTATTTCCGGTCAGTATATACAACAGAACTTTAAATACCGTGATCAACTGTTCATCACCGGTGCATTGAGAATGGATGGCTCTTCTGTATTTGGTGACGATGAACGTAATCAGCTGTATACAAAGCTGAGTGGTAGTTATGTATTATCAGGTACAGATTACTGGAAGGACCTGAATGTGTCCTGGTGGAACCTCTTCAAGCTCAGAGCTGCTTATGGTCAGTCGGGTAACCTGACTGGTATTCCTGCCTATGGCCGTTTCAATACCTACAGGGCAGTTGCCTTTATCGGCGCCGCCTCTTTCACATCACCGACCACTTACACCAATCCTGATATCAAGCCTGAAAGACAGCAGGAACTGGAGTTTGGTACGGATCTGGCTTTTTGGGATAACCGCATTAATCTCTCTGTTAACTACTACAGCAAGAAAGTGGAAGACCTGCTGATAGCCCGCGCTATTGCACCAACACAGGGTTACAGCACACGCCTGGACAACATTGGTTCATTGCAGAACAAAGGTTTTGAAGTAGTACTGAATGTAGCGCCTGTGAAGAGCAAAAGCTTTAACTGGGACATGACTGCGATCTTCAACCGTAATAGGAACAAAGCACTTGACATCGGACAGTCCATTCTTCTGTATTCAACAGTGAGTGGTGCACCTGTTGCTATTGCAAACGGAGAGCCTATTGGCTTCTTCTATGGTACTTTCTTTGCCCGGGATGCCAGTGGCAACAAGCTGACAAAACCTAACGGTGTTCCTGTTACAGAAGCCGGTGTGCAAAATTCACCATTCTCCTACACGCCTGCAAGAGATCCGAATACTGGTTTGCCGCCAACTACCGGTGTGACTGCCTTACAGAAGAAAATCGGCGATCCTAATCCTGATTGGACAGGTACCCTCACCAACGATTTCAGCTACAAGAGACTGAGTCTGCATACACAGCTGGATATCGTACAGGGTGTAGATGTATTCAACGCTGATTTCAGAACAAGACAGGGTGTGGACAACGGTAAGATAGCAGAACAGGAAGATCTCGGCCAGCTGCCCCGTGGCTTCATTGCAGGTAACTACAATATCCAGGAATGGAGAATAGATGATGGCTCTTTTGTGAAACTGAGAGAAGTGTCTTTGAGTTACAACTTTGGTAAGATTAAAGGACTGAGTGACCTGACGCTCAGCGTAGGCGGCCGAAACCTGTATTCATGGGACAACTACAAAGGATATGATCCTGAGGTAAATGCGGCAGGGCAGAGCACTGTATTGCGTGGTATTGATTTTGGTAGTGTGCCTGCTCCCAGGACATATAATGTAGCGCTTCGCGCAAGATTCTAAATCATCAAAAAGTAGTTTATGAAAATGTATCTCAATAAATACAGTCGTTCTTTTCTGGCTGGCATGCTGCTGTTAGTGGTGGCATCCTGTAAAAAAGAATATACAGATCCCTCAGGCCCAGCTTCGGATGCTGCTATTAGTACGCCGAATGCGTTGACAGACGTAGCTGTGGGGCTGCAGAACTGGTATACTGCCAACAGGACAAGTACCTTATATACTTCTATTGCTACCGCCAGTTTGCTGACTCGCGGCACCTATGTTGTCAACGCAGGTAATGCGGATGAAGGCCAGTTATATGCCGGTGCAGCTGCTGTGCAGAATACCAATGCTGTTGTTACTGGCATGTGGGCGGTATCCAACAAAATCATTTTTGATGCCAACCGTGTGCTGAATGCGGCGAATAGCGTGATCACGGAGCCTGGCTATGCAGGCGGCGTAATCGCTTATGCTTCCATGTATAAGGCGCTGGCGCTCGGTAATCTTGCGATGTTCTGGACGCATGTTCCTGACACTACTGGGGTCAATGTGCCTTTCATCACCAGCCAGGAGGGATACAGGAAGGCCGTGCGTGTGATTGATAATGCATTGGCTGTCGTGAGAGCCAATGATATAAGTGCAAGCTTTAAAGCGAATATACCTGCCGGCGTAGATATTGTGAATACCCTGTATGCGCTGAAGGCCCGTTATTCTTTATTCGCAGGCGATTATGATATTGCATTGGCGGCTGCCAACCAGGTAACTGCTTATTCTACTTTCAACTATAATTCACTGATCACAAACCCGATCTTCACACTGGTAACCGCTACCAACAACATCTACCAGGTGGTGGATTCTGCTATGGGCTTGCCGGTAGGACTACAACCTGATCTGGCAGATAAGCGTGTACCCTTTTATGTAGGCATCGGCGCTAATCCGCGTTTTCGTGTGAAAGGGTTCTTTACTGCTACAACACAGAGCATTCCTGTGTATCTGCCTGGTGAGATCACCTTGATCAAAGCAGAATGTTATGCCCGTAAAGATAACCTGGTAGACGGTTTGATAGAATTGAACAAGGTAGTGACCAAACAATCGTCTCAGGATCCGTTTGGTGTAGGCGCTGGATTGACTGCTGAAGTGGCTGCCACAAAAGACAGACTGCTGCAATTGATCTACAAGCATCGCCATATAGAACTGTTCATGAGCGGACTTGAACTGGAAGACCAGCGGAGGTTTGACAGACCAGTGGCTGAGCGTAAACGTAGCTGGCTGCCATTCCCATTCGTGGAAAGAAATGATAATACCAACATACCGGATGACCCCACATTTTAACTTTAACTATTGAACACTTCAACCTGGGCCGGTCCTGTTTATACAGCGACCGGCCTTCTCTTTTTAAGTAGCTTTTGTGTATTCAGGAATAGTTTGTTATTTTAGGAATCCCGGATTTTTATTTTAACCTCTGGGATATATTACAGGATTACTCTTAAAACCATCGGATTCCGTTATGATAAAGCGCTACCTATTGCTGTCGATAGCAATCCTATGCTGTACTTCTTTTGCATTTTCACAGAAACGAATCGGATATGAAAAGCCGGGTGACCAGGAAAAAAGGCTTGCCTGGTGGACGAATGACCGCTTTGGAATGTTCATTCACTGGGGATTATACGCCCTACCTGCCCGTCATGAATGGGTGAAGAAGTACGAGAAATTGACTAATGAGGATTATCAGAAATATTTTGAGCAATTCAATCCTGACCTGTATAATCCGAAGGAATGGGCCAAAGCTGCGAAAGCAGCCGGTATGAAGTATGCAGTGATCACTACCAAGCATCACGAAGGCTTCTGCATGTTCGATTCGAAATTCACTGACTATAAAGCGACCAATACACCTGCAAAGCGGGACCTGATCAAGGAATGGGTGGAAGCTTTCCGTGCCGAGGGCCTGAAGGTCGGCTTCTATTATTCCCTGCTGGACTGGCACCATCCTGATTTCACTGTGGATAAACATCATCCGCAGCAGCCGGCAAATAACAGCGATACTGCCTATGCGCGATTGAATCAGGGCAAGGATATGAGCAAATACCGTGAATACCTGCACAACCAGGTGAGGGAGCTGCTGACTAACTACGGCAAGATCGATATTATGTGGCTGGACTTCTCCTATCCCGGTAAGAATGGTAAGGGCCATGATGACTGGGGTTCTGAAGAACTGATGAAAATGATGCATAAACTGCAGCCAGGCATCATTGTGGATAATCGTTTAGATCTGGACGATTATGAAGACGGATTTGACTTTGTAACGCCGGAACAGGTGGTGGTATCAGACTGGCCCACTGTAAATGGCAAAAAGGTAGCCTGGGAGACCTGTCAGACCTTTTCCGGCTCCTGGGGTTATCACCGGGACGAAGATAGCTGGAAAAGCCCCAATCAGCTATTACAGCTGTTAATAGGGTCGGTCAGCAAGGGCGGTAATCTGCTGCTTAATGTGGGACCCACTGCCCGCGGTCTGTTTGACTACCGTGCAAAGGATGCATTAGGTGCGATGGGCGAATGGATGCAGCTGAACAGCAGGTCTATTTATGGCTGTACACAGGCGCCGGATGAGTTCAAAGCGCCTCCCGGCACCATGCTGACTTACAACCCTGCAACCAGGAAGCTGTATGTGCATGTACTGGTATGGCCATTTGGTAAACTGGTGCTTCCAGGGTTTAATCAAAAAGTTAAATATGTTCAATTCCTGCACGATAATTCAGAAATAAAGTATCTTGGAAGGGAAAATCAGGGAAGTAACGATCTTGTGCTTACACTGCCTGTTAAAAAGCCTTTGGTAGAAATACCTGTGATAGAGTTGACTTTGAGATGAGATTGAAATATTTTCTTTTAAACCTACAACTGAACATCAGCCTGTTCCTTCTTTTACAATTTTCGGGAGCAGGCTGTTTGTACGCCCAGCACGCAAGTGATTCAGCATGGGTAAAGCCTTTTCAGAAAGACAATAACATACAGATTTACGGTGGCTATGCCGGCAGCAGCTTCATTTTCCAGACGAAGAAAACACCCCGGGATTATCTGCACTTGCTGGCCAATAACAGTGGCTATACCGGGATAAATGTCAACTACAAATTTCTCTCGCTCTTTTACGAATTTACATTGCCTTATACAAGCCTGGCAGACCGTAAGACGGGCCTGCGCAGCCGTAACCTGGAGTTATCGCAGTTCGGTAGCCGGTTCGGTATAGAAGCCAGTTATCAGCATGTCAACGGGATGTTGTTTGAAGTGCGCCGCCGACGGACTGAACCGCCTGTTACATTTGAAGATATCCGTTACCGGAAATATGCATTAAATCTCTATCTCTTCGCTAACCCCAGGCATTTCTCTTATACCGCTGCTAATTATTACAGCAAGTTGCAGCAGCAGTCGGCCGGCAGCTGGATGTTTATGGTCAGTCCTGAATACCAGCAATTCAGTTTTAGCCAGGCCAACCTGATAGGTGATCAGGCCAAGGACTCTATGGTATATGAGCTCGTAAAACCCCAGCCTACCTGGGTTTCCACGATCGGCTACGTAGGTTATTCCTATAACCTCGTCATGGATGACGGACACTGGAGTATCAGTCCTACTTTACTGCTCGGCGCAGGCGGCCAATACCCGCTGTACGACAGCCGTTTCAATCCTAAACAGATCACGCTTGTATACAGTGCGTTGGGACGTGTAAACTGTGGATACAATGGTGAGCACTTTTTCAGTTATCTCAGTGCCAGCCATGACTATACCCGCAATCACCTGCCAGCGGCTCATCTTCACCTGCAGAACAGCGACTTCTCCATCACGTTCGGATATCGTTTTTCGGCTCTTAAACATAAAATCCTGGGAGTCATATAATAATTTGTGACAGTATAAATACTTTTTTGTAAGTTCCTAGCCTGATTTAAGGAGCTTAATATTATAATTGTTATGAAATTGAAAAGGTCTTACCTGGTACCACTGTCCCTCTTGCTGGCGGCTACACTCTGCTCACTATCATTGCCGCAGCAGGAAGAAAGAGCAAAAAATCTGAAAGTATTGCCTAAAAACATCAGCCATGAAGAACTTGAGAAAGAGATGCGTAGTTTCAATAAGGCGCTGGGCGTAAAATGCGACTTTTGTCATGCCAGACAAACGGACAATCCGAAGAAACTGGATTTTGCCAGTGACGACAAAGAAGAAAAAGAAACAGCCCGTGATATGATGCGAATGACTATGCGCATCAATAAGAAATATTTCAAATCCGGTAAAGATGAGCAAGGCCAGCAAATGATGACAGTAACCTGTTATACCTGTCATAACGGGCAAAAGGAGCCAGCGTCTAAGCCACCAGCATCGGCAACGCCTCCACCACCACCAGCTCCGCCAGTACCGCAGGAAGCGCCTCAGCAGCATTAATTAGTGTTTGGAAGAGATAGTTAAAAATGATATCTTTAGATAGATACATCTACCTATTTGTCGTATTAACTATTACAAACCTCACAACTTTCAAAAGACGCTTATGACTGCTTTTAACTCCCTCCTTGCCCTGGCACTGTTGTTCTTTATTGCCCACGTTTTTCTGCTGTTCACCTCATTTGGAAAGAGCGGCTATCAGAAGCTGAGATATTTTTATTCCCATCTCACCTTATGGATCTGCGGCGGGCTATTGTTCTTACTGGCCGTGTTGTATGCCGGTAAAAATGAATCAGCCGTATTGGATGTATTTGATACGGCGGGCAAGCAATTGCTGATCCCGGCCATTGTGGTAGTGCTGTCTTTAACAGCTCACACGATCGTACGTTTCCTGGTGATACCGAAATTTCAGCTGGATAAGAAGTAACACACGTTAGGAAATTTTTTGGAAAGGCCGTCTCACATTGAGGCGGCTTTTTACTTTTTTATGTCAAAGAACTTTGCTTGATACAGCAGCTACTGGCTCCTCCTTACGAAGGAAATGCATATTTATCTGGACACGTTGATAACGCGGATTTTTATAAACGATGCGAAACTAACTCGGGAAGATTAGCGGGAATGGTTATGATTACATCACAAAGCTAAGTAGAAAATTGATGCGGAAAATACGCATTTTCATTACTTCTTGATGTGATTTAATGAATTGATTTTCATGATATTGAAAGTTGTTTGGGCTAAAAAGCCGATAAAGCTGTTTCGAGCGAATTCCATTTTTGACTCGGATAACGGAGCGCATCCGGATCTCATATTTCCGATAAGGCATTATGCTTGTTTTAGTCCGCTTTGATACCGCTTTGATACCGCTAATCCTGCGTTGATCTTACGTTCATGAACGTAAGATCAACGCAGGATTAGCGGTATCAAAGCGGTATCAAGACGGATTAAAAGCGGTACTTGGCCCAAGATAAAACCTGTTTTGTCTAAAGGAAAATAATTGGCGGAACACCATCCTTATGGGGTTAATTGAGACAAGCAAATGCACTTTTGATCCGGTTGAGGTTCGGTGGAGATAGTACATCGGGTATATTCGAAGCGAACAAAATACTCCGTTATGTATGCATAGGGAGCGGGGAATTGTTTGACGGAAATTAAGCAAATATTATTCCATTCATTAATTTGTCTAAATTTAGCCCTGCAAATCACTCATTTGAACATGAAAAGAATATCCTCCCTGTTGCTGGTTTTTATCCTGACCTGTACTTACAGCGCCTATGCCCAGAAGAAGACTACCCCGACTTTCCGAGAAGGCACTCATAATTTCACCCTTCAATGGATTAGCTGGGACAAACCTGGTAAGGTACAGATCCGCAAAAAGAACAAGAGTACTTATACCATCAAAGGGGAACAACGTGATGCGCAAAGCAAGAGCTTTGTTACTATTGACGGAACCTTGAAGGTTGTTTCAAGCAGTGAACTGGTATTTACCGGTACTATTAAGAGCCTGTATGAAAGTATTAACGAAGGGAATGTTTGTGAAAGGACCGGTACCTATCATTTCCTTGCGAAAGGTGCGAGAAAATACTGGCGACTGCAGGAGATGGAAAATTGTGAAGGGAATAATGTGACAGATTACATTGATATTTATTTTAACTAGTAAGGCTTCGGAGAAATTCCAAAGTCTTTAATACAGTTTCCCAATGGCAATCGTATTGGAAGGATTAAGCCAATGTCCACTATGCGGACAAGTGCTTGACAGGAGTAATGAGTTTATAATGACGCCGCCATTAACAAGTAATACAAAGGATGCGCTGTTTATATTCAGTGATGCCGGTATACATGTTACCTGCCTGAATGGGCATCCTCAGAAAGAAAGCCTGCTCTATCAAATGCAACAGAGTGATGAGACAAGGGACGCAGCTAATGCCGTATGTATTGTAGATGGAAAATTGATTACTTACCCTGACGACTATCTGACCACTGGTATGTTGACATCCGATCTGCATGAACCTTTGGTTGAGTTCAACTTTATCATCCTGAACAGGAATAATAATACAAATGGGACAAACGGAATGAGTTTATTTCTTTACTAAAAGAATTTATCAAGAGAGGGAAATGGGAACCCTTCGGACCATTCAACTACCTGGAATATCTCATCAAAGAATTAGCATGAATTGCGGACGACTAACTGTCTCTTCATAGCGCGCCGCATCATTACTTCATACCTTATCACCTTCGTCCCCAATAACTCCGCATTACCGGCCTCTTCATGTCTGTGATTGTTTTTTAACAATCTATGATATAATATTCCTGTTTCGCGCATTGACTTATGAAAACGTTTGCATAATACTTAATTTCAGTACAGCTAAATTCCACGAAAAACCCTCATCTCCACTACTGTAGTCAATCAACCCTCAACCAAAAATTCACGTATGAAAAAGATCAAGAACCTGTTAACACTCCTATTGATCGTCCCCCTTATGCTCTGGGGTCAATCAAGCCCTCCAACCCTCGTTACCGGTACTGTAAAAGACAGTCATGGAAACCCACTACCCGGTGTAACAATCACCGTTGCCGGCAATGACAAAACCGGTACGCAGACCGACAACACAGGCCGGTTCAGGATTAGCGTTGCTGCCTCGGGAATATTGAAGTTCAGCTTTATCGGTTATAAGGAAGAAAGTGTTCCTGTTGCCGGACAGAAAGAATTAACCGTCAGCCTCACAGAAGCCGCTACAGCCCTCAGCGACGTGATTGTGGTTGGATATGGCACCCAGAAGAAAGTAAACCTGACAGGCGCTGTCGTAACGGTAAATTCTGCTGAACTGAACAAACGCGTTGTAACTAACCCCGCCACTATGTTACAGGGAAAACTACCCGGTCTGACGGTGGTAGAGAACTCCGGTGAACCGGGTAACCAAGGCGTCAGTCTGCGTGTACGCGGACAAGGCACCTACAGTGGCGCCGGTAATGATCCGCTGGTGATCGTGAATGGCATACCCGGTAGCCTTACAACGCTCAACCCTAATGATATTGAATCCGTCACGGTACTGAAAGATGCCGCATCTGCTTCGATATATGGTACCCGTGCCGCCAATGGTGTGATACTGGTCACCACAAAACAAGGCACTAAAAGCGGCCTGCAACTTGAATACAGCTACAATATGGGCATCACTTCACCTACGCGTATGTTGAAGCTGATCACCAATTCTGTTGAATACATGGAGCTGTATAATAAAGCACTCGTACACTCCGGTCAGGCTGCTGCATATCCTGATAGCTTCATTGATCAGTACCGCAATGCTACGGATAAAACACACTATCCTGATGTAAACTGGCTGGATGTGCTTTTTCGTACAACTTATGTACAGAACCACTACCTGAATGTAAGTGGTGGCAGAGCAGGTACAAATTATACAGTGGGAATGGGCCTTACAGACGAACCGGGCACCATGCTGGGATTTGCAAATAAGAAATATACGCTGCAATTCAACCTGACATCCGAAGTGAATAAAAGAGTCACATTCGGGATCAACACAAACTTCAATTACAACGATCGCAAATATCCCCGCCAGGGTGCGCAGGATCAGTTTCTCGCTGCTTTATCACAAGCGCCCATGTACGGGCCTGTTGTTCCTGATGGTACCGGGCATTACACCTACCGAGGAGATCCTTATGTATATCACAACAAGAACCCTGTCGCCATTGCTGAAAATGTACAGGCCTCAGATCGTGCCTACTATCTGCAAAGCAATCTTTTTATGAATGTAAAAGTGCTGGATGGATTGACCTGGGAAACAAGAGGTGGATTTAATTTCAGCTTCAATAAAGTAAAAGACTTCCGTCCGGTAATTCCGCAATATGATTGGTTCACCGGCCAATTCGCTACTAACCTGGATGTTGGTACCAAAGGACTGATCGTTACAGACAATAACAACATTTATCCGATCGTCTACACACAGCTGACCTACAACAAAAAGGTCGGTGATCATACTTTCAAAGTATTGGGAGGCGCACAGGAAGAGTATTTTAAACAGGAAAGCCTGAATGGCTACAGACGGGATTTCCCGGGTAATGATCTGCCTGAATTGAATGCCGCTGGTGCTGACGGACAAACTACCGGAGGCACGGCCTACGAATGGTCATTGCGTTCTTACTATGGTCGTCTGAATTATGATTACCGGGATAAATATCTATTCGAAGCCAACCTGCGTTATGACGGCTCTTCGCGTTTTAAGAAAGATACCCGCTGGGGATTATTCCCTTCTTTCTCTGCAGGCTGGCGCATAGGACAGGAGCCTTTTCTGAAAGGATCATCCTGGCTCACTGATCTGAAACTACGTGCATCATGGGGACGATTAGGCAATCAGAATATAGGCAACTATCCTTACCAGAATATCCTGACAGTAGGCTATAACTATCCGCTGGATAATACGGTGTTGTCAGCGGGTGTATTGCGTAATACGCTTGTAGATGAGAACATTCGCTGGGAAACGACGCAGGTGTTTGATGTAGGAGTAGACTTCGCTGTGTTGGATAATAAACTCAGTATAACTGCCGACTGGTACAACAAACGCACTTTCAACATCCTGCGTGCTGCACAGGTGCCGGGATGGCTGGGATTAAGCGCTCCTACCGTGAACCAGGGTACCATGCAGAATATCGGCTGGGAGTTTGGGGTTAACTACAACAACAGGATAGGAGAGTTCTCATATGGTATAGGCGTAAACTTCCAGACCTATAAAAACGAACTGGTGAAATTTGGTGCACGCGAGATAACCAATACCGCCATCAGGGAAGAAGGATTGCCCTGGGAGACTTTTTACGTGTACCAGGTAACCGGCATTTTTCAGTCGGATGATGACATCAAAAATTCTCCGCAACAGCAATACACTCCCAAACCCGGTGACCTGAAATACAGGGATGTGAACAACGATGGGAAGATCAATGCATCCGACAGAACTTATATAGACGGTGCGTTCCCCGATTTCAACTACTCCTTTAATCTCAATGCAGCCTGGAAGAATTTTGACTTCAGTGCATTCTTCTATGGCGTACAGGGGCAGAAGTTTTATGTGACTGGCTGGGGACTGGAACCTTTCAGGCAGTCCACACCACCGACCACTGAATGGAGGGATGCATGGACGCCTGAAAATAAAGGCGCTACATTGCCACATATCTATGTACAGGGTTATGGTCCTATCTCTTCCTCTTCCTCTGATTTCTTCCTAAAAGATGCGTCCTTCTTCCGTTTGAAGAATGTACAGCTGGGATATAATGTGAAAGCGGCATTGTTGAAAAGAGCGGGCATCTCTGCGTTGAGAGTATACTTTGCGGGCGACAACCTGCTTACATTCACTCATTACCCAGGGCTTGATCCTGAGCGGAGCGGCGGTGGCAATTTTGTGAACTATCCACAGAATAAAGTTTATTCCTTCGGGGCAAGGGTTACTTTCTGATCATTAAAAAACGCGTCATGAAAAACATTATATACTTTTTACTGTTGTCGGGCATGATGGCCTGCAGCAGCAATTTCCTCGATAAATATCCTCTTGATAAAGTATCCGTCGATAATTTCTGGCGATCGGAAGAAGATGTGAAACTGGCGCTCACCGGCTGTTATGCGCTCTTGTCTGCACAGTCAGACAATAACACGATAGCAGAAGGCTTTGGTGCATTCACCATGTACTGGGATGGTATTTCTGATGATGCATGGCCACGTACCGGATCTTTCAATAGTATTGCTACCTCACAACTGGAACCAACTACAGGCGGTATTGTGAATGATATGTATTCCATGAATTACAAGGCGATCGCCACCTGTAATTATTTTCTGGCGAATGTAGATAAAGCCAATATGAATGCTGCTACAACAGCACAGTATAAAGCGCAGGTATATTTTCTGCGGGCTTACTATTATTCGCAGTTATGTAAGACGTATGGCGGTGTGATCATCACCTTAAAGCCTGAGGACCTGAACTACGCAAAGGATATGAAGAAGAGTACGAAAGCGCAGGTGGTGGAACAGGTATTGAAAGATATTGACACTGCATTGCTTTCATTGCCGGATGAAGTGTATAGTGGTAAGATCGTGAAGGCAACTGCGCTTGGCCTCAAAGCAAGAGTATTGCTGTATAATGAGCGTTGGGCAGAAGCGGCAGCTGCTGCAAAGCAGATCATAGATGGTGGAAAGTTCCGTATTGCAGATGAATTCTATGGTTTGTTCGTAAAGCCAGGACAGAACAATAATCCTGAGATCATCTTCTCGGCGCGTTATCAATTGCCTAACCTGATCAATACGATAGATTACCAGATGGGATGGGACCAGTGGGAACGTATACAACCACTGAAAGGACTGGCGGATGCTTTCGAATGTAAGGATGGAAAGAAGATCACTGAATCTCCCTTGTATGATCCTGTGCGTCCTTATGAAAACCGTGATGCGCGTTTGCGTAAAACGATCTATGTACCGGGTGATCCCTGGAAGTACAGTGCAGAAGGTATCTTCAATCCGGCGAAAGACGGGAATAACAGAACAGGATTTCTGGTGAAGAAATATCTTGATACTACAAGGGCTCCGACAGATTATTCCACACGTAGTGATCAGGACTTTGTATTGATCCGTTATGCAGATATACTACTGATGTATGCTGAGGCAAAGAATGAAGTGAGCGGACCTGATCAGAGTATATATGATGCCGTGAATGCAGTGCGTGGCCGTAAGAGTGTACAACAGCCTCCCTTGCCAGCCGGTTTATCTGCAGATGAAATGCGGCTGCGTATCAGGCAGGAGCGGAGAGTAGAGTTTGCATTGGAAGGATTGCGATACTTTGATCTGTTGAGATGGAAGACGGCAGAAACGGTGTTGCCTGCTGTTGTAAATCCCGGTGGTGTGAACAGGAAATTCTTTCCGAAGAATTATGTATTTCCTTTTCCACAAACAGAAGTGGATAGTTATTTGTCGCTCGAACAGAATGATGATTATTGACACACGCTGATTATGCAAGAATAACGAGCGTCAAAAGCGCTGACGCGTTAGGCATTACGCATGAACGTAATATAAAAGTTGAACAGAACGAAGCTGTCTCAACAAAGTTGAGGCAGCTTCGTTATATTTTCTGTCAGAAAATTTTTTGGTACTAAAAAAGTTAGTATTTTTATGCAGTTCGAATCTCATAACCCTGAAACAGAGATGATCGAAATGCTATATATACCACACCATTATTAAGCCATTGTTGAACGTTCACATTTACAAAACAATTCAGGATCTCACTAAGTGTAACCCGTCATGACGAGACCTCCTGCATTAACCAGGTACCATATTTATTATTGATCACATTTTAATTTCACACGTTGCCAATTACATTCAATGGCGTTAACCCCGCCCAGGCCACCGTGGCCAAATGGGATTTGTATGAAGTCACTATTGACCTCACTGCTACTTACACGAACCAGTACGATTATTCAGACGTCGCCGTGCAGGCTATCCTTACTTCCCCGACAGGTGTGCAACGAACGGTGGATGCTTTCTGGATGGATGATTACAACCTCAATACATCTACCGGCGGCATGACACCTAGCGGGTCAGGTTTTCGTTTCAGATTTACGCCCGATGAGGAGGGCCAGTGGTCGTATATACTGTCGGGCAGCCTGCAGGGTGGAGCTCCTGCGACGAGTGCTACGTATTCCTTTACCTGCTCCGGCGTCTCTGCAACAGGCAAGGGGTATATCCGGAAAACTAACACCAATTATCTCAAATGGGATGACGGTGCGCAATACATTCCTGTAGGGGAAAATATAGCCTTCCCCGATGGCGATGTTATTGTTTATTATAATGGTCTGCTCGGTCAGCTGGAGCCCACAGGTGTCAACTTTGTCCGCATTTGGATGGCTACCTGGGGAGTGGCGCTGGAATGGTCCAACGTTGAAGGAGGCGTCAACGGATTTGATAACCTGAAGCGATACAAGCAAACAGCAGCGAAACAAATTGATTACCTGCTCGGTCGCGGACAAACCAACGGTTATGCCATCATGCTTTGCATCAACTATCACAACCAGTTTGTAGTAGGTGACGAGTGGCAAAACAATCCCTACAACACCGAAAAGGGAGGCCCGTGTAGTACACCGCTTGACTTTTTCAGCAACAGTACCGCAAAAGATATCTTCAAAAACCGGCTACGCTATCTGGTAGCACGATGGGGATATGCAGGTACCCTGCAAAGCTGGGAATTGTTCAATGAAGTGGACAACACGCCGTATTATAAGAGCAAGCCTGGCGACACGCCACAGTTTGACAACTCGGCTGTGATCGATCAATGGCACAATGAAATGGCAGCCTATCTGAAATCAATCGATCCTAATCACCTGGTGACAACTTCCTTTGGTGATGAGAAATATGGAGACGGCACCTGGGATAGTGCCAGCATCGATTTTACACAGGTACACAAGTACAAGAATGATCCGCGCATGCCACGTCTGCTCGCTAACCTGAATCAGCAACGCCTCAGTACCTATTCCAAACCTGTGTTGGACGGTGAGTTTGGCATGATTGTCACTGCTACCCAGGAGAAAGATGTTGATCCCAATGGCGTCAGCATGCACAATGTAATGTGGGCAACGCTGCTGAGCGGCTCCATGGGCGCCGCCATTCCCTGGTGGGAACATTGGGTGCACGAACAGCACCTGTATCCGCACTTTTCACGGCTGGCGGCTTTTAAAGACATAGTGCCCTTTGTGAGTGGCAATTATCAGAAGGCGTTCCCGACTTATTCTAATACGAATCCGGCCGACCTGACCATTATCCCTGAAGGGATGTGGCCTGTAGATCCCAGTAATCCTCCTCCACCTGTGGTGGACTTTACACTGGACAATGAAGGCGAACTGACGCCCGGGCTAAGCGAGCTTCCTCAGTTTGTCTGGGGCGCTACAAATAACAGCACTTTGCGCAGACCGCCCACCTTCCTCGTCAATTACCTGCAGGCAGGAACCTTTTCAGTAGTGGTTGCAGAAGTCAGTCAATGGGGTGGTAACGTCAACATTTATGTAGACGGTGTGCTGCTGCTTGACCAGGTAGCGCAGAATGGCTTTACCTATACGGTGCCTGTCAGCGCAGGGCAACATTCTATTAAAGTTGATAATCTCGGGACTGACTGGATACTGGTGTCTCAATTCAGGTTTATCAACGCAGTAGGGCCTTACAATCTATATGCCCTGAAGAGCGCTGATAACAGCCAGGCGGCAGGTTACATACAATACAGGTTGTACAACCATCAGTATTTTATCGATAACAACACTACCACGCCTCCACCGCCAGTACCTGCAGGTGCAATTGTAAATGTACCTGGTATGAACAACGGTACGTATACTGTCAATTTTTACAGTTGTGCACCTGCTGGCACTACAGCTCCTGCACAACCCATTGGCACCCGTACTGCCACTGTGACCAATGGTGTGTTAACCTTCGACCTACCAGAAGTGTCCTGGGATATTGCATTTACCGCTACCCTTAGCACCTCGGCTGCGCTTAGCACACCTGTATCAGTAACACCTACACTAGGTTGGGGGGCAACGACCGCATCCGTCTTTACAGTAGACAATAACGGCATAACGCCAGGTGCTGCCAGCCTGGGCATGTTTGTTTATGGTAGCCAGGCCAATACGCAATACCGCAATCCAGCTACGTTTGTTGTTAACTACGCACAGGCGGGATATTTTGAAGTGCGTACTGCTGCCACCATATCAGTTGGTTCCCCTCGTTTAACGATATATGTGGACGACGTTAAAGTACTTGACCAGGATGCTGTTGTTAACACTTCTTATGTTGTCGTTATCACGCCGGGACTGCACCGGATCAAGGTAGATAATCTTGGTGGCGACTGGACACAGGTGGATCATTATTCCTTTGTGCCATCGCTTGCTTCAGGCCTTCCCGCGCCTGGCCAGACAGTGGGCGCCAGAACGCTTGTGCCAGGGTATCCGTGGGGAAGCAAACCTCCGGTAAACACGTTTACTCTTCTCGAAGATGGCTCATTAACGCCGGATGCTTCCAACCTGGCCATGTACGTATATGGCGAACCTGCTCATCCGGAGTACTATAATCCTGCCAGCATCAATGTAAATCTTTCCCAGGATGGATATTTTAAGCTGACAGTCGCTTCTGTTTCACAGAACGGCGCGCGGGTAAGTATTTATGCAGATGCTGTGCTGGTGACCGACCAGGTGGCAATCGCCAATCTTTCCTATGTGGTAGCCCTTAAAGCCGGCACGCACAACATCACTGTCGATAATCTTGGTGGCGACTGGTATTTGTCTGGCACATTAGTATTTGATGTTTTGTAGTTATAGCTGCACGGACTTGTTTCGTGTAAAGAATGATACAAAGCTCTGACCAAGGCGTGTTGTACATTCTCTTTTCTGGTATGATGTAAGTAGGCCGTTAATTAATTTTGACGGCCTATTTACTCTTTACCAATATCATTACTGGCGATCGATAATTAAAATAAATAAATTATAATAATCTCCTATAATCATTACCTGTATTGCGTTTCACCTATTAACCAAATTCATACAGTAGCAAAAAATACTGATAGCAATTTGAAAAAATATTTATAACTTAACATAAGCAAATACGTTGTATAAGATCCCTCACCCCAATTTCCTCTACGCGAATAAGATGATGGTTAAAACGCGTAACACGAAGATGAAATACATGTGAGGCTACAATATTTCATTCGTCATTAAAAGTAATAATCCAGTATATAGCCGGGCGATAGAGTATGCCTGATCACTAATAGAGTTATTTCTTAAAGCTTGTTTATAAGTTCATGTGAATGATATCATGAAGAATGTTGGAAACGGACGTCCAGCCCCAAGGCGCCGTATGAACTGGATATGGATCAGTGGAGTGGCTTTCCTGCTGTCCTTACTGGCCGCAGGTATAATGATCTTCTTTGGCAAACAGTTAGCAGACCTTGGGATCACGGGAAATATTTATTACATCATTCTTATTCCCCTTGGATTCAGCAGTGCAGCTTTTCTCGCAGGCGCTATGAAGTCGTATGCTTCCTTTACATCAAATGAAAGCGTTACCTACGGGAAGTTACAGTTGACAGGGCCTATCGTGATATTTGCCCTTGTTGTAGGCGGTGGATTTATTATGCCCAATTACAATAAGAAGGAAGCCTTTGACCTGAAGATGCGTATTATCAGCAATGGTCAGCCCATGAATACCTTGAATGAAGGCACGGTGACGTTGTATATAGGAAAAGAACCTAAGACAGTGAATATCCATGAAGGAGAGGTGGCGTTTTATAACATACCTGAAAAGTATCACAACAGGAAAGTCAGGATAGTGCCTTCCATTATGAACTATCAGCTGGCAGATTCCAACGAAGTGCTGATCTCTAAAAATGAAGACTATGTGGATATTCATGTTACCAGGACCCGGGAATCAACGTCCACATTGGTCAGAGGCTCTGTGCTTGATCAGAAGAATATGGCTGTGGCACATGCATTGCTTGATTTCTCCAGCGGACTGGCCACCTGTTATACAGATCCTAATGGCAACTTCTCCCTCACAGTACCATTGCCCTCAGGAGAGAAGACACAGCTGAAGATTGTCACGGATGGGATCACAAGGTTCAACGAAGTAGTAACTATTTCATCAACAATACCAATTGATCTGAGAATAGATAAGACCCCTTAATCTGATATATATGCCAAAAGGATGTTTGATATGCTGCCTTGCAATATGCCTGCTATTGCTTACTCATGTTTGTTTCAGCCAGAACGTCAGACGGTTTAAAGGAAGAATAATGCTTTTCGATGGAAGCAAAGCACTGAACAATATATCTGTGAGGCTGGTGGACCAGGGAAGGGGAACTACCGGTACAGACGGGCAGTTCATCATCCCTATTAACAACAATGTCAGTACGGTTACACTGGAACTGGTAGATAGTGATCAGAGCATCCTGTATCCGCCGGGAGGCAATGTAGCAGTACCCAAAGATAGTAGTGTTGCTATTGTATTCATTGTCGGAGATTCACCCAAGGATATCCTTACCCGTGCAGTTGCCAGAAGTAATAACGAGATTAAAAACGGATTGCTGCAACTGGGTGTGAAGCAGGACGGTATAGAGCAGTCGCTGGTTGCCTTCAGGGAGGAGATCCAGAAGATGACCAATATCAAACTGGAAGATCTGAAAGACCAGATAGACCTCGACAGAAGAAGAAAAGAATTTTATCCTCAGCTGGCGGCTGCTATCAATAATTATACGAACGAGGCAAAAGACCTGAAGGATGCTTTTAAGTTCACCGCACGGCATGCATTTGAGGATCCACAGGCCATGCAGGTATTGATAGATGCGGTGAACAGTTATAATGAAGCATTCGAAGATATCAACAGGAAACACAGCGGATATGAGAAAATGGTGGCAGACTTATGGGAGAGTGAAGCGAAGGCCACTGAAGTAAGGGAATGGTTCAATTATGCATTGGGTGAGCTGCATAGCGCCAATATCTTCACATTGAATTTAAAGATAAGAGACATCAATGAATATAACAGGGGAGAGATCAAAGGTGGGCGGAAAAAGGACTTTAAAGATACCGTTATGCGGGAGATAGAAGCCTCGCAACTGCAGCTGGAAAGAAGGTTGCAGGAACTGGACAACAGGGCGCAGATCCTCTTAAGCAGACTGGCGATGTAACAGACAGCTTATTAACAGTACTACAAAATAACGCTTATGAAACAGTTGCTAAGGATCAACCAGCTATACCTGCTGTTGCTGATCATACTGTTTACCGGTCCGCAGTGCGGCAAGTCAAAGAAGGAGGTAATACCGGTTCCCTCGCTTAGTTCGGTGTCTCCGGTAAAAGGTATTGTAGGAGAACCTGTAACGGTGAGTGGTCAGAATATTGGCAATGCCGACAAGGTAACGTTCAATAGTATTGCTTCTACCATTGTGTCGAATACCAGTACAACCATCACCACGGTGGTGCCTGCGGGTGCTACTGTAGGTGCCAATAAGGTAGCTGTGACCACCAGCGGAGGTAAATCAAATGAGCTGTCATTTGAAGTAGTAAAAGAACCGGATAATGTAGATCCCCAGCCGCCGACACTCAGTAAGATCATTCCTGCGGCCAACTTTACAGAATATCCGGTGCTGATCTATGGGGATAATCTCTCCGGTGCTATTCATGTTACCTTCAATGATAAAGAGGCGGTTGTTTATACAAACAATAAAAAGGTGATCACCGCAACAGTGCCGAAAGATCTGTCTGCCGGTGCGGTGACTGTAAAGGTGACGACTGTCAAGGGAACATCTACGATCAACTTCCAGGTATCAGGAGCGCCACCTGCAGGTCCTGCCAGTGTGAACTTCTCTATCATTGCTATTCCTCCTCCCGCCTATGTACCTACTATTTCCAACAACTGGAGTTGCGGCCTATTCTCGCAACAAGATGGCAACAACTTCGTTGATCTTAATACAGATGACGGCACATTCAATTATGATGTGACCGGCACTTATGAATATCATTTCAATACAGTGAAAGATTATAACGACCTTAACTACATTGAGTTTACCAACAAGAAGACAGGAGAAACTTTCGCAGGACAATTCTCCTCTTCATCAGCTAATCCGTGTGTGTTGAAGATGGTGCTGATATCTTCGAAGACAGGGACGATTTCAACATGTACGTTTGACAGGAGGTCAAATGATTCTAACCTGCAGTGTGATCAGTGAATCATTAGTGTAATACATACCGTAAGCTGAGACTGTAGGTGTTAAAGTCGGGATAGTTCTTTCCTTTTATGTCATTGGCGTAATAGCCATTGATGAGTAAGCGGCGGGTGATCTGGTATTGTACTCCGCCGCCAACCTGCATCGTATAGCGGCTGTAAGACCAGCTGTTATTCTTGCTGAACATAGGAATATAATTAAACAATATAAAAGGGATCGTTTTCCTGGGGATTAAATAACTTAAGTACAGGGATAAGGGAGAGTAGAATGCTGCCGGCACATTCTCTCTTTCAAATCCATATTGCAAACCAAGTTGGGAAAAGAGGAAGAGACGTTCACTCAATGGCTGGTTGTACAGGAACTGAGACATGAGAAAGATCTGGTTGTACCCTAACACATACTGCTTCTCACGATCGATACCAGTCGGGAAGATGACACTGCTTTGTATAGTAAAATTATAATTCCTTCTTAAAGGCCTCCATCTTATCCTTGCTGCTATAGATGTAATAGCTCTTGCAAATCTGCTGTTGCCTTCCACACCGGAGTCAAATACCTTAAACATAGAACTGGTTCTGTCCTGGTCTATTCTTCCCATCACAATATTCACATCTATTCCTGCATTGAACCGCGCATGTTTTGATACGCCGTATGTTGCCTGTATGGTGCGGTAGAGGTATGTTTGACGGGCATTAAGATCGCCGAGGTGTCCGTCGTCATCTCTGTAATTATTGGCAGATATCATCGAAGCAAAGAAGTTTAATTCTACCTGTTTGTAATTGATGAGTACAGATGATACAGCAGGAATGAAAGGAGACAAGCGGGATGTAGAGTCTTTTAGCCGCTGGTACTTTTCTTCCAGTTGCTGGTAGTGACTGGTAGTGTCCTTTTCCTGGGCGAGTATGGAATGAGTAATATATAACATGAAAATGATGAGTATACACGTTTTCATAATCATTGGAGTTAAATGATGTGACAATCTGATTGGGGGATAGAGATGCTGGGAGTGGGGAATTGTGAGTAAATTTACTTAATTTTTTGGATAGTAATTCTGCTGATATTTTTTATTCCTGCAATTCAGATCTTTACCTGCTGGTTGGCAGACTTAATAAAAACCTAACATTGAAACCCATTCCCACCCCTTAGATTTGTGCTAATGGCACGCCATTCCTTTGACGACGAAAAATACCTGCAACTCTTCATCTCTGGTAGCGAAGATGCGTTTGACGCTATCTTTAAACGTTACTATGAAGGATTGTTGCAGTTTGCAAAAGTGCTCCTGCCTTACCCCACCGACGAAGCTGAAGACATCGTCGCGGAGATGTTCTGTACGCTGTGGCATAGCCGCCGCCAGATAGCTATTTCTACTACTTTAAGTGCCTATTTATATGTCTCTGTCAGGAACAGGGTGTTTGACTATTACCGCAAGCGGAAAACTATTTTTAATCTCTCCGAAGATGTATTGGTGGAAACACCTGGTGAAGACCATCAGCAGCCTGACCGTCAGCTGATGTATAAAGACGTTACCTCACAGATACAGCAGCTGATCACCCAGTTACCTCCTCAGATGCAGCTGGTATTTAAGATGCACCGTTATGAAGGATTTAGTTATGATGAAATTGCAGATCTGTTAAATATATCTGTTAACTCCGTAAAGACACATATGTTCCGCGCGTTGAAAATCCTCAAGACAGCCTACCCAATATTACCAATATGTTAACTCCGTTTTTCCTGTCACGAGCCTAGTCATTCTTTTCGTCCTTCTCTTGTAAACAGAAAAAGGATTGGAACAAAAGGAACTTTACTTACTGATCACCCGACATTTTAATGAACAGACCGTTCCATGGGAAGAAGATTTCCTGGCTGAATGGCTGGAAAGTGCGGAAGAAAACAGACAAATCTATCGCGTCCTGAAGGATATATGGCTGGCCAGCCAGCAACCGCATGATGAAGCATTGGTTGCTACCGCTTTACAGGATGTAAAACAACGCATCCATGGCCGTCAGCATAAGGGATTACTGACTATTATAAGCAGATACCGCTGGCAGACGGGTGTTGCCGCTGCTGTTGCAGGTATTATTATAAGTAGCATTCTCTTTTTAAGACAGTCATCACACCGGCAGGCACTCGCTTATATAGAGAAAAAGACACTGCCAGGGCAGCTGCTGAAAGACACGATGCCGGATGGTACGATTGTACATCTGGCGCCGAAGAGTGTTATCCGGTATACACAGGAGTTTGGAAAACATGACAGGAACATCATCCTGGAAGGACAGGCTTTCTTTGAAGTGACCAAAGATGCACATCAGCCTTTTACAGTGCAGGCAGGAGATCTGTCTGTGCAGGTATTGGGTACCCGGTTCAATGTAACATATTATAAAGGAGTGGACAGTGCTGCCGTATCATTGGTGGATGGAAAGGTACAGGTAAATGTGCCTGCACAGCAAAAGCAGTATGAACTGCAGCCAGGACAGGAATTATATTATGATAGCCATGAACAACATGCTTATACCCGGAATTATGATGTGGAAGCTATTACAGGATGGACTTCCCGCCTGCTGGTATTCCGCAATGAACCGCTGTCGGTTGTAGCACAAAAACTGGAGCAATTATACGATGTCGAGATCACCTTCGCTGACCCGTCTATGGCCGGTTATAAACTCTTCGCCCGGTTCAATGATAAACCGCTGAAGTATATACTGGATGTAGTCAAAGCAACAGATAATCTTGATTATACCATCAACGGAAGACAGATCCGTTTCACCACACACAACGCCTATCACTCACGCTAAATGCCTGAAATTATGTTTCGTTTTTACCAACATCTGAGTATCTCACGCAGTAAAGCAATCCTATGTATGTTGCTTTGCTGTGTATTATCCTTTCCATTCGCTTCCGTACAGGCAGGAGCAAGGGTAGACCTGCATAAGGTGCCCTGTTCGCTGACCGTACAGAATAAGTCATTAGAAGAAGTGTTCGAGATGATCGAACAGCAAACACATTATGCTATTATCTGTATGGATCAATCCGGACTGATGTCCAGGAAAGTGAATCTGAATGCACGTAATACCACATTGGAAAATGTATTACAGCAACTGGCTAGTCAGGCAGTGTTTAACTATAAATGCCTGGACAACAATATTATTGTAAAAGCAGGAGCAGCGCCTGTAGCAGTTGAAGATCCGGTGGAAAGGACCATCTCCGGTAAAGTGACTGATGTAAAGAAACAGCCACTGCCTGGTGTATCTATCATGGTGAAAGGTACAAAGCGCGGTACAATATCAAATGAGAACGGCGACTTTCAGATCAAAGCGAATGAAGGAGAAGTATTACAGTTCTTCTTTACAGGCTACCAGCCATTCTTGTTGACTGTAGATAAGAGTACAAGTTATCAGGTAACACTGCAGGACGATGAAAAGAAATTATCAGAGGTACTGGTAACCGCTTTGGGTATCAAAAAGGAAAAAGCAAAGGTAGGCTATGCCGCCCAGGAAGTAAAGGGTGCTGACCTGGTAAAAGCCCGTGAATCAAACGTGATCAGCTCTCTAACAGGTCGTGTAGCTGGTCTGACTATCAGGAATACAACAGACCTGTTCCAGGACCCGGGTATCTCGTTGCGCGGTGCTAAGCCATTGATCGTAATTGATGGTATTCCTGACCAGACAGCCGATCTGTATAAGATCAATGCCGATGATATCGAGAGCATGACCGTGCTGAAAGGTTCTTCCGCATCTGCATTGTATGGTTCTATCGGTACAAACGGTGCCATCATGATCACCACAAAAAGAGGTGGCTCCAAAGATCTGAGTGTTGACTTCAACTCTTCTACACAGTTCCAAACCAGCTTTATCCGCATTCCTAAAATACAGACTACTTATGGTAATGGTTTCAAAGGTGAATATGAATATATAGACGGTTCCGGTAGCGGTCCTGAAGGCTTCGGCTGGATCTGGGGACCTAAGCTGGATCAACGTGATCCGTCTACACCGAGTGGGTATTGGGAAACGCCACAGTTCAACAGTCCTGTTGATCCTAATACAGGTAAACTGGTGCCATTGCCGTTCCTGTCGCGCGGTAAGGATAACGTAAAGAACTTCTTCCGTACAGGTGTCATCACCAGCAATAATATAAGCTTCACCAAATCGGGTGAGAACGGTAGCTTCAGGGCTTCTGCATCACATATCTATCAGCAGGGTATCGTACCTAATACAGACCTGAAGAATACTTCCTTCAACCTGTCAGGTACATACAACCTGAGTAAGAATTTCAGTGTGAATGGCCGTATCAGCTATAACAAGGAATACACACACAACTTCCCGGAAACAGGTTATGGTCCGACCAACTACCTGTATAACCTGATCCTCTGGACAGGTCCGGATATTGACGTGCGTGATCTGCGTAATTACTGGGTACCTGGTAAAGAAGGCGTTCAGCAACGTCACTATAACATCTCTTACTATAATAACCCATACTTCCAGGCTTATGAATACCTGAGAGGTTATGATAAGAACAATACCTTCGGATCAGTTGATCTGAACTATAAGATCAGTCCTTCTTTCAATGTCAGGTTCCGTAATGGTATTAACCAGTATAGCCTGAACCGTAATTATAATGAGCCGAAGAGCTATATCGGTTATGGAAATAAATCAAGAGGACAGTACACTATCACTTCCAGCACTTACTTTGACATAGTGTCTGACCTGATCGTTGACTACAACCATACTTTCAGCGATAAGTTTAAAGTGCACGCACAGGCTGGTGGTTCCAACTATTACAGGAATCAGAAAGATGCATCCAGTAACACCGATGGTTTAACTATTCCGGGATTGTATAACCTGAGTAACTCTGCCAATGCTGTACAGTCAACCAATTCACTGGAGGAACGCAGAACAGCGAGCCTTTACGGTGTTGTAGACGTAGAACTGTATAACGCGATCTACCTCTCTGTAACAGGCCGTAATGACAAGATCTCTACGTTACCTATTGCTAATAATAGCTTCTTCTATCCATCCTTATCAGGATCGGTAGTAGTATCACAGCTGGTACGCCTGCCTGAGTGGTTCTCTTTCCTGAAGGCGAGAGGTGCAGTATCCAGGGTATCCAGCGGTACATTGGATAACAGCTATACTTATGGTTATCTTCCTTCGTATGATAAGAGTACAACATGGAATGGTAAACCGGGTCTGACTTACAAAGATGTGATCTATAATCAGTCACTGCATCCGCAGACTTCCGACAGCTGGGAGGCAGGTGTGGAAACTAAGTTCTTCAGCAACAAAGTGGGTCTGGAGCTGACTTACTTCCAGACGAAAGATTTCAACAACATCCTGGAGATCCCGGTATCATTGGGTAGTGGCTTTACCAGCCGTCTTGAAAATGGTCACGTTTATCAACGCAGAGGTATTGAGATCGTGGCTACTGCTACCCCTGTGCGCAAAGAGAAATTCAGATGGGATGTATTGCTGAACCTGAGCACTTACCGCCGTTACCTGAAAGAGATCACCGGTGGCGACAGGCTTGGATACCTGAAGGCTGGTGACAGAGCTGACAAGATCTTCACAACTGTTTATCAGAAAGATCCTTCCGGTAATGTAATCTACAGGGCAGATGGATTCCCGCAGGAAGATAACATACAGCGTCTGATAGGTAACAGCGATCCTGACCTGATCTATGGTCTGGAGAACAGCTTCTCTTATGGCAACTTCAGTTTCCGTTTCCTGGTAGATGGACGTATTGGTGGTTTGATGTATTCCACTACGAACCAGAAAATGTGGTGGGGTGGTACCAATCCGGGTACTGTGAATCACTTCAGGGATGAAGCGAATGAAGGTAAATCTACTTACGTAGGACAAGGTGTGATCGTGACTTCCGGTCAGGCTACCTACGACAGGGATGGTAACATCATCACCGACAACCGGACTTTTGCACCGAACACGCAGGGCGTGAACTATATTGACTACATGACCAATACCAGCAACAGTCAGTTTGTGAACTACAACTATTACTCACAGACTTTCCTGAAACTGAGAGAGGTAACACTGACCTACAGACTGCCATCCAAATGGCTGAAGGGGCACATCTTCCGCGCAGCAGATGTTTCTGCTGTAGGCCGTAACCTGTTGCTGTTCTCTAAGATGCCGAATGTAGATCCGGATGCTGGTGTGGATAATTTACAGACACCATCTACCAGAAGCATTGGTGTTAACCTTAACCTTAAATTCTAATGTCAGCTACCATGAGAAAAATATATAGCATAGCGGTACTGCTGCTGATCATTGCAGCAGGCTGTAAGAAGTTTGATGATTTCCAGACAGATCCAAACAAGCCAACAAACGCTACTCCGGATCTGTTGTTATCAACGGTGATCCAGAAGGCATTTCAGTCCACTACGCTGGGCGCAACATTGGCTACCCGTCAGATGGTATTTGTGAATAGTGTGTCTAATGAACAATACTACGGCTGGACAAGAGCCAGTTTTGATACCTATAAAGATCTCCGTCAGGTAATGAAGATGGAGCAGGAGGCTAACAGGATGCAGAAGCCGGAATATATTCCGCTGGTGAAATTCTTCAAGGCCTATTACTTCATGCAACTGACAAATACATTTGGTGATATTCCTTATGCTGCTGCATTAAAAGGAGAACAGGATACGATCGCTCCGGTGTATGACAAACAGCAGGATATCTACATCTCTGTACTGAATGATCTGAAGGCAGCAAATGCACTGATCACCAATACCACTGCAGAAGTGCAGGGCGATATCCTGTACAACGGTTCTATGCAACAGTGGAAAAGACTGATCAATACACTGTCGCTTCGTATCCTGATGAGCTTATCTCTGAAAGAGAACAATTCAACATTGAATGTGAAAGGAAGGTTTGCAGAGATTGTAAATGATCCGAACACTTATCCGTTGATGACGGGCAATGCTGATAACGGTCAGCTGGTATTCTATGATGTATTAGGTACCCGTTATCCGACATACAACGACAACGACCTGCAGACTGCTTACTACCTGGATGCTACTTTTGTAGACCTGCTGAAAGGCCTGAAAGATCCTCGTCTGTTCCGTTTTGCAGAGAAAGCGCCTAAGTATGCTTCATTGCCTGATAACGATTTCAGTGCTTATGGTGGTGCAAAAGGCAGCGATCCTGTAAATGACAACAGTAATAAGGTGCTGGCTGGTGAAGTATCCAAGATCAAATCCCGTTACTTCAATAATCCGGTGAATGAACCAAGTATAGCTATCGGTTATGGCGAGCTGCAGTTCATCCTGGCAGAAGCGGTGGTGCGTGGCTGGATCAACGGAGATGCTGCTGCTTATTATAAGAAAGGTATACAGGCATCTATGCTGTTCTATGGTATAGACCAGGCTTCCATTGATGCTTATCTGGCGTTGAACACATTCCCTGCTACGAATCAGCTGGCAGCGATCATGACACAGAAGTATATCGCTTCCTTTATGAACAGCGACTGGCATTTCTTCTTTGAGCAGCGCCGTACAGGTCTGCCGGTATTTGATGTATCAGGTGCTGGTGTGCTGAACAACAAGAGAGTACCTAAGCGCTGGATGTATCCTGTAACAGAATTACAGACTAACCAGACGAATGTGGATGCTGCCATTAACAGTCAGTTTGCTGGTGATGACAATATCAACGGAGTAATGTGGCTACTGAAAGCAGAATAAATCGTATTTTATATTTTTATGTTCATGATGAAGAAAATATACCTTGCCTCCTGTCTCAGCCTTTTGCTGGCAGGAGGCCTTCAGGCCCAGCAACAAAGGGAGAAAAAAGTAGTATTTGTTATTGCGGATGGTATTCCGGCGGATGTGCTGGAAAAACTGAACACGCCCAATATTGACCGTATCGTTGCTGCAGGCAGGTATACCCGCATGCATGTGGGTGGGGACAAGGATACCTACAACCAGACGCCTACCATCTCCGCGGTGGGGTATAACAGCCTGCTGACAGGCGTATGGGTGAACAAACACAATGTGCCTGACAACGATATCAAAGCGCCTAACTATCATTATTATAACCTTTTCCGGCTGTTTAAAACACAGTACCCGCAAAAGAAGACCGCTATCTATTCCAGCTGGCTGGATAACCGTACCAAACTGGCGGGTGATGGATTGGCGGAAGCTGGTAATGTGAAGATAGACCTGCATGCAGATGGTTATGAACTGGATACGGTTCAATTCCCGCATGACAAGAAATCGGAATACATGCATCGCATTGACGAGAAGGTGATCGATGAGGCAAGTGCCGGTATTAAGAAGGATGCGCCTTCCCTGACATGGGTGTACCTGGAGTATACAGACGATATGGGACATGGTT
This sequence comes from Chitinophaga filiformis, assembly GCF_900102545.1. Lineage (GTDB taxonomy): Bacteria > Bacteroidota > Bacteroidia > Chitinophagales > Chitinophagaceae > Chitinophaga > Chitinophaga filiformis. The sequence continues at coordinate 119,466 of NZ_FNBN01000005.1, forward strand.
ATGGCGATAGTCCGCAGTTCTACACCGCTGTGGAAATGATGGACAAGCAGATGGGGCGCCTCTGGGAAGCGATCACTTACAGGCAGCAGCATTTTGCAGAAGACTGGATGCTGGTGATCACTACAGATCATGGCCGTGATGAAAAGACCGGCCGCAATCACGGTGGACAGTCCCCTCGTCAGCGGAGCACCTGGATGGCGACCAGCTATAAGCCTGCGAATGATTATGCCCGTTATTATGAGCCTGCAATTGTGGATATCATGCCGACTATTACGCGTTATCTGAATATGAATATCCCGCAGGAAACGGCTCGTGAAGTGGATGGCATTCCTATGATCGGGAAGGTAGCGATAGTAAAGCCTTCCGCTAATTTCATACAGGGCCATATCGATGTGAAGTGGGTAGCTTTGCAGGATACCGGTAAGGTGAAGATCTGGGTAACGACGACAAATCTGTTCAAGACGGGCGGTACTGACGAGTACCATCTGCTGGCAGAAGTACCCGTTCAGGACCGTCATGCGTTGCTGGATGTATCAAAACTGCCATCCAGCTTTTATAAGATCGTATTGGAAACAAGTACCAATACCGTGAATGAGTGGTTAGATCTGGATGCCAAGTCCAGGTAAGTAACGCTCTTTCAATATCCTCAGGTGATGTAATTCATGACCAGGGATCATATAGGCCAGCGCCCTCACTGAAATAGGGTTGTTGTTGGCCTTACCGATAATGGCTTCCTGGTCTTTCTTCAGATTACGTAACAGGTAAACGGACGATTCACGTACAGTCCTGAATTCATCTGCCAGGTCCTGCAAGGTGCGGTCATTGGCATATGAATTCAGGACGTAATCGTCCTGTTCAAAGCCTGGTAACCCCTGTTGCTCTCCCCGGGCAAAACACATCAGCCGGTAGGCAAATACTCTTTCTGTATCAATCATGTGCCCCAGTGTTTCTTTAATGGTCCATTTGCCTGGAGCGTAGGCGTAACTGGCTTTTTCTTCCGGAATAGAAGTGAAGAAAGCATACGTGCTGTCTTTCAGTTCCTGTAGGATAGCAGGGACTTCGGCGTTACCTACACAGTCGATGTAGACGCCCTGGTAGGGTAGAAATTCGCCAGGTTGAGGTTTGGATATCATGGGTGCGATTTTTGCTAATATTAAATAAATTTCCGTAAAGCGCGAATTCGTGGCGGCAGATTTGGATATATTTGCATTAATCGCAATATTGCAGTGAGCAAGATATTCAGCTGACGTTCCCTATAGTTTTCTAAAACCCGCATTGAATGGCATACATTGGTCTCATTAACCTGGCACTGATTGTTGTAAACATTGTTGTGTCTTACAAAGGATTGAAAGATCATTCCTTTTTTGACAGGTATTCGTTTGAAGTGGACAATATTCTTGTGTACAAGGACTACAAGCGACTGGTCACGTCGGGTTTCCTGCACGTCAGCTGGATGCACCTGTTATTCAACATGGTGGCGCTCTACATGTTCAGCAGCAGCCTGGAATTGCGGATGGGACCATCCAGTTTCCTGACGCTTTATTTTGCCAGCCTGGTAGGAGGCAACCTGTTGTCGTTGATGATACACCGCAATCATGGCGACTATAGTGCGGTAGGCGCTTCTGGTGCAGTTTGCGGGATCATCTTCGCGTCTATTGCCCTGTTTCCGGGTATGAGAATAGGGTTCCTTTATCTGCCGTTTTCCATTCCTGCCTGGATTTATGGTCTGCTGTATGTGCTCTATTCTATTTATGGTATCAGATCAAAAAGGGATAATATCGGGCATGAAGCGCATCTTGGTGGTGCGCTGATTGGCATGCTGGTGGCGGTATGTATTGTGCCGGAAGCCATTGCGGAAAATTATCCCACTATATTGTCCATTCTCCTCCCTGGTGCCCTGGCCGTTTACCTGATCATCACCCGCCCTCATATGCTGCTGGTTGACAACCAGTATTTCAAAACCCATATCGGCGATTATGATATCGACGACCGTTATAACCTGGGTAAAATGGACCGGCAGCAGGAGATTGATTTCCTGCTGGAGAAGATCCATAAGAAGGGGATGAAAAGTCTTACGAAGAAAGAGCGGGATACCTTGGAGAAGTATTCGCAGTCGGTGTGAAACGGCTACAAACAATACGGCTCCATCAGGAGCCGATTGCGTAGTGTTTATTTAGATCAGATCACGGAAGGTCTGTTTAAACTGGACAGGGTGGCGTCGCCTTGTTCTATTAACAGCTCCGCCAGTTTCGTACGGCCTTCTTCTCCATGTGCAATCACATAGTCCAGCTCCGCCAGCGTCAGTAACTTCACATTCACCATTTTTACCGGTTCCAGCGTAAGTTGTACAGTGCCGGGTATTTTTTCATCAGGAAGTCCCAGTATAGCGCCTACTCTTCCTTCAGCATTGACAAATTCCTTAGGGACATCCACGTTATAGAATTCAGTAGTGATATAGGTCATTTCATCCAGCAGGCCTACCACATTGCCATGATTGGCGATCAGTTGTGCTGCCTGGTAGACCAGCTGAAATTCCCAGGTAGTATTTACCCGGCCGGTGATCTCTTCTGCCTTCACATATACTTCCAGTCCAAAACCATTATAAGCGGCATTGGTGGTGTTGCTTTCCATATCCTCATAGGGATCACTCAATCCATCGCTGGCGATAATAGTATATTCCGGCTGCCGGATAGTGGCAAACGCCTGTCTTATGGAAGGCCAGGCAGGGCCGCCCATAAAGGAAGGGTTGATCAGATGTGCAATAACATCAGGTTCCAGTTCACCGATGGCTTCCCAGAATTCATTCCTTAGCTTGCAGGAGTTTTCAAAGTGCTCTTCGTACGTATCCATGGTGTTTATATTAAATATCCCGTAATATATATCTTTGTACCTGTGAAACAAAGTGTTCATAATTTCTTAAACCGGGTAGAGCGACAACCCTCCCCGTAAACACCAACAACTTGAAGAAGATATTGAAGATCATCGGGTGGACAGTTTTAACCCCCGTATTACTGGTCGCCCTGTACCTGTCAGCAGCTTATGTATTATCCCGCATTTCCGTGGCGAAGGAGGAAACTGCCAGCGCGGATATCCCGCTTTATATCCTCACCAATGGTGTACATACCGACCTGGTAATGCCCGTACGCAACCAACAGATAGACTGGAGTAAAGAGGTGCTTTTTGAGAATACCAGGGGCAGGGACACTACTGCTCAATGGATCGCTTTTGGCTGGGGCGACAAGGGCTTTTACCTTGAAACGCCTACCTGGGCAGACCTGAAATTCAGCACCGCTTTTAAGGCGGCAACAGGGTTGAGCACATCTGCCATCCATGCCACTTACTACCGCGGTATCAGGGAAAGCAATGACTGTATCCGGCTGAATGTTGACAGTGCACAATATGCAAGATTGATCGATTATGTCCAGCAGAGTTTTGACAGAGATGCTGAAGGGAATATCATACATATTGTGACCAATGCCAACTACGGTAATACAGATGCATTCTATGAGGCAAAAGGAAGTTACAGCCTGTTTCATACCTGCAATACATGGGCAAACAGTGGTTTGAAAAGCTGCGGACAAAAGGCTGCCTTATGGACGCCCTTCGATAAAGGTATTTTCCACCAGTACAGGTAGATGTATATACCCTGATCCTGTATTTGTGTAACTTTGTTCAGCACTATGACAATTCCAGACAGCTATACAATGCCAGATTTCCTGCTCTCTGACGATTTCGGAGAGGATGATATCCATATCTTGTCTTATCAATCCACCGAGAACCGGATGAAAAGTAAGATCATGCTGAGGCATAACCTGTTCAGTTTCCTGATGGAAGGGGAGAAGCATGTATACTATGCAGAGAAACATGCGGTGATAGATCATTCGCAATTCCTGTTGTTGTCGTCCGGCAACTGCATTATGAGTGAGAAGCATATCTCGGATGAGGGAATATATAAAAGCGTTCTGCTTTCTTTTGAGCCGAATGTATTAAGTGGTTTCTTTCTGAAATACCCACATGCTTGTCCGGATAGGCAGGCAAATAATACGGCAGGTGAACCTTTCCTTCTTTTTAATAAAGATGGATTCCTTACCAACTTTGTAGCGTCATTATCGCTAATGCTGGAAGGAGGAAAACCTTTATCCCGGGAGATGAAGCAGCTGAAATTTGAAGAGCTGCTCCTGTACATGGCAGACCGTTATCCGCAGCAGCTACTGCGTCTGAGGGCTACTATGCAGGAAACGCAGGAAGATATTGTCATCAGGAAATCGGCAGAAACAAACCTCTATAATAATGTCACGGTAGAGGAGCTGGCTTTTCTCTGTAATATGAGCCTCTCTACCTATAAGCGGAAGTTCAGCAAGGTGTATGGCACAAGTCCTACAAAATGGTTCCTGCAGAAACGCATGGAGATGGCCGCCACCATGCTGCTGGCAAGGGGAGAAAAGCCCAGTGAGATCTATCACAAAGTAGGGTATGAAAATCATTCCAGTTTTACACAGTCCTTTAAACAGATATATGGTATTACCCCCAGTGAATATCAGCAACAGAAATTGACTGTTCAGCCGTAGTATTTGACCTGTTAGCCCTAATACCCACCCATCGCCGCATAGTAGCTTTGTATCACTTTAAAACAAGGCACTATGAAAAGAATAAGCACACTGATCGCGGTGGTCATCCTCAGTTGTTCTGCTGCCATGGCACAGACGTTCACGCTGAAAAGCAACGATCTCGGCGGACAATTTGTGAATGATCAGTTATGGAATCAAATGGGATATCATGGGAAGAATGTTTCTCCGCAGCTGTCATGGGAGAATGCACCGGCGGGTACACAGAGTTTTGCTGTTGTGATGTATGATGTGGATGCTCCGACAGGAAGCGGATTCTGGCACTGGGTAGTATACAATATCCCTGCAGACGTAAAGGAACTGAAAGCTGGCGCAGGAGATCTGAGCAAGCATCTTTTACCTGCCGGGGCTGTAAATGGTATCAATGATGCAGGAATGCCGGGTTATATCGGTCCTGCACCACTTCCGGGATTACCTCACCAGTATCTCATCACTGTGTTTGCATTGAAAACAAAGCTGGAGCTGGACAAAAATGCACCTGCTGCATATGTGGGCGTATTCCTCAATTTAAACCTGCTGGCAAAGGCTTCTATTGTTGCCTATTCACAGCATCCATAATATGGTATGACATTAAAAAAGGGAGTGTAGCGATGGCGTACACTCCCTTTCTTTCGTTTGATATATATCGTTGTTTATTTGGTCTTTGCAGCTACTTCTTCCTGTTCTTTTTTGATGATGCGTTCTGCTTCAGTTCTTGCGTCTTCACCTTTTACAGCTACGTCAGGAAGTACGCCAATGCCTTCCCAGCCCTGGTCTGAATCTGGTGCTGCTACCATTTTCACCGGCAGGAATACGATGAGGCTTTCTTTCAGCGGTATCATAGAGCCTGCAATACCTGCACCGGCAGTAGTATCACCAATAACGGTAGCTCTGTGCATTTTCTGCATGGCAAAAGCGAAACCTTCTGTAGCAGAAGCGGTGCGTTTATTTACCAGTATATACAATTTGCTGTCTGCCATTCTTTTACCAGGTACGAAAGGATATGTCCATTCCTGGATATCTTTTGTCCTGTCTTTATGATAGCCGTGCAGGTAATAACGTTCATCTCCCGGGTTGAAGAAATAACCAGCCAGGAAACGTCCCATCATACCGGTACCGCCGCCATTATCCCTGATATCGATAATGATGTTCTTTGAATAAGCGGCCATGTTCATCGCAGCAGCAGCCATTTCAAATGCTTCCTGGTCTCCATGGAAACCTCCGGATATTTTGATATAGGCGGTAGACGTTTTTTTGTCCAGTTCTACGGCATCAAAGCCATAGTTATTTTGTCTTTTCCTTTCCAGCTCAAGTTTTTCATCTTCAGGCGTACTGGTGTTGGTATTTTCCTTTGTGATCTGGTTGAAATAGTCTTTGTTGTAGAATATAGTCAGGTGCACGTCTTTATGTACATCACGCAGATCTTTAGTGATCTTTTTCGCCAATTGGTCAGCCGGCAGGTTCTCGTATGCTTTCTTCGCTTCCTGGCTTTTTAAAGCAGCGATATATTTCTTTGAAATATCGGGGAAGGGATAGCTTTGATCCAGTCCGTTACTGATCTTTTCAATGATTTCATGTGTAGCCTCTTTACTCACTACAGGTGCAGCCTCTTTTGTTGTTGTTTGTGCAGACAGGAAAAGAGGGAGGGAAAATAAGCCCAGCAGGGCAGCAGGTTTATAGTAGTTTAGTCTCATACAAAGTTTGTCAGGGTGTTAATGTATTACTAGTTTCTTCTGGGCCATGGCGTTTTCATACTCATGAGGGTATAACGCGAAACCCTTTTCGGACAGCGTCTGCATCAATTGCCTGATGTGTTGCTGTATTGATTTTGGCAGTGTATAAAAAGCAGCATCTATCTGTATATTTCGTCCTTCATCCATGGTTGAGTTCTGATGCCTGATAGCGATCTTTTGTCCTTTATAGTAGAGAATGATCTTGATCCTTCCGTCATCATATCCGTTATCACTACTGCTGCCATAAACGAGCAGGGGATCAGTATTACCATCACCGTCAAGGTCTTTCACTTCACAGAACTTTGTCCAGAACCAGATGGAAGTTTCCTGTCCGCTGCTCTGGTCATTACTGTTTATGAAGTCATTCAGTTCCCATGTTTTGACAAGGTCCTTATCACTTTTTTTCAGATTAACGGCTTGTATCCGCTGATGCAGTGTATCATCCTTTGTTATGTCGTCTATGCTCTCACAAAGAACCAGATAATAAGCGCCAGACTGGTCTTCATAGGCGTACGCTCTCCTGATGGGATATTTGAGGCCATACTGCTTAATATAATCATCTGTAAATACTGTTGCGGTAAGCGCTTGCGACAGTATCTCACTCCTGGTTTTAACCTGTTGTGCATATAGTTGTTTTCCGCTCAATACGATAATGAATATAGCTGCCAGGAGTATCCTCATACTGATGAATCTTAAATGAATTGTTACGATCTTAAACAGATTGTTAGTATCTTAAATCAATTGTTAACGCTGTATGGGCGGGCAATTGAACCGTGTGCAAGTTATCATTATTCACTAATTATTACAATGTAGGTGACACATAATTCAGCGCTTTAACAAAACAATAAGAACTGAAATAACTAAAGTTGAATTCCTGGGGAAAATCTAAGTAGGTTGGGACGTTGTAAAGGGCTGTGTGTTTATAGACCGGGAAACAAATATGGGGAGAAACTATTTTAATGGGAAAGCCTCTTAAGTGATACTTAAAAGGCTTTCCTGACTAGACTAAAAATAAACAAATAAACAAATAAACTTAAAGCGCTTTAACCATTGACCTGTGTTCTCAAATGGTGCGAGGGAAAAGGCGATCTTTTATTATGCGGTACAAAATTACGGAACAAGTTTGTCGAAAGTATCCCTGAAATCCGGCATTTATGTATTTTGTTAACCGAATGTAAATGCAAACCATATAGTGATATGAAAGTGTATATAACAAGGAATATTCCCGAAGCCGGGCTGAAGCTGTTAAAAGACGCCGGTCTTGACATTACCGTGTGGACGGAAAGCTACCACCAGCCGGAGGAAGAGCTGATTAAGGTGCTGCAGCAGTATGATGCGGTGCTGGTATCTGGTCCTGTAAAAGTAGACCGGCGTTTCCTGGAGTCCTGCCGTCATCTGAAAATAGTGTCGCTCATGTCTGTCGGTTACGATAACGTTGATACTGAGGCTGCAAAGGACTTAGGCATCGCCGTTGGAAATACCCCCGGCGTATTAAGCGGTGCAACAGCAGATACTGCTTTCCTGCTGATGCTGGCTGCCTCCAGGAAAGCGTTCCACATGCATAAGGAAATTATACGTGGCAACTGGAATTTCTGGGATCCTACTGCCAATCTCGGACTGGAACTGGGTGGCAGAACATTAGGCATTGTAGGCCTGGGCAAGATCGGTTTTGAACTGGCTAAGCGGTGTGTGGGCGCATATGACATGAAGATCATTTACCATAACCGTGGTAGAAATAAGGAAGCGGAGAAAGCTTTTGGGGCAGTACGTGTATCTTTTGATGAGCTATTGCAGCAGAGCGATGTAGTGTCTGTACATACCGCCCTAACACCAGAAACGAAAGGGCTTTTTGATAAGGCTGCATTCAGTAAAATGAAGCCTTCTTCTATCTTCATCAACACCGCCAGGGGAGGTGTGCATAATGAGGAAGACCTGATCGCTGCACTGGAAAACGGTACTATCTGGGGAGCCGGTCTGGACGTTACAAACCCCGAACCGATGGCAGCAGATAATCCTTTGCTGAACATGACGAACGTGGCTATTCTGCCGCATATCGGTTCTGCCACTGTGGATACACGCAGTAAGATGGCAGGCATTGCCGCAAGAAATGTGATCCTGGCGCTACAACGACGTCCTTTAGAGCATGCCGTAGTAGAAAATGTACATCTAACGTGAACAGTGAACTGAGTAATAGCTTAAATGCGATCATTGGCACATTTTCCTGGGACATTATATGGTGCAATTGAAAGATGGAGATAATCAGTATTGGGGAAAGACGTGAAGCCAATAGTATTAGAGCTTATCCGGAGCTTTTCAGGTTTGGATGTTGATTTGAAAAGCTCCGGACAGGCATTCTGTTATTTTATCTTCGTGCCGGTTTTCTCTCTGTCATTCTCATAGAGGATGATACCGTTCACTTCATTCTTTTCGTCACGGGTGAATTTAATCTGTACATCAGCAATTTTCAGGAAAAAGAAATCCTCTTTTTCCGCGTATAAGGTAGCGGGACCCTGTCCGCTGGGTTGCCCTGTCAGCATGCCATCTTTCACAGCAACAGTGATCGTAAAGCCCTTCATGTCATACTCTCCTGTATATTGCTGTAGCTTAACTTCCGGAACGGATATAGCATTCCGCACTTTAGGAAGTGTATAAGGTTTGTTATAGAGTATAGACTGGATGGATTCGCCTATTCTGCCGATCGTATTGTCGGAGGCGTTGTCCAGCAGGATAATGCATACGTCATCTTCGGGGATCCTGATCAGCGTAGTAATAAAACCATGGATGCCGCCACCATGGTTGATCCTTCTTTTCCCTGCTATAGAGTCGATGATCATACCATAGCCATAATTATTTTTGACCGGCGTATAAGCCCTTTCCCAGTCTGCTTTGGATAGGATCTTATGCTGTTGCGCCGCCTGATGCCACTTGTACAGATCACTGGTAGTACTATACATAGCGCCTGCAGAAAATGATACGGAGGAGTCTACGCCTGGCGCTACTTTACTGCTGTCCTGGTTGATGAAAAAGTAACCGGTGGACTTCTCCTTGTTGTTAAGGCGTTTGAAATCAAAGCCACTATTGTTCATGTGCAGAGGATTAAAAATATATTCCCTTACCAGCTGTTCATAAGGTTTGTTGCCCGCTTTCTCGGCTATATATCCCAGCAGGCAGTAACCTGAGTTGGAATAATTCCATTTGGTGCCCGGAGAAAAATCAAGCGGTTTGTCTTTGAATAATGCCATGAGCTTCTCACGACTCGCAGGTTTAAAGACCTCGCTCTCCATGAAAGTCCTGTCATTGGTATAGTTGTAAATACCCGAAGTATGCGTCAGCAGATGCTGTATAGTAATGCTATCTCCCTTGGGAAAATCGGGGAAGTATTTTGATACTTTGTCCTGTACGCTGAGTTTCTTTTCTTCTTCCAGTTTCAGTATAACAACAGCCGTGAATTGTTTGGTGACAGAGCCCAGCTGGAAGATGGTCCCTGTATCATCGCGGGTGCCCTCGGCTATATTACGGATGCCGTAACCTTTATGCAGCAGTATCCTGCCATGCTGTGCTATCAATGCTGTACCATTGAATTTGTACAGCCTGTTGTAGGTGCTGAGCAAGGTGTCCAGCTTTGCGATTGTAGTGTCCTGGGCATGCGTATAGTGCAAGCCACCGAGGAAGAAAAGGAGGCATAATAACTTTTTCATGGCAAATGTGAGGTTTGAAGACGGCAGGGCTATGTTGTGTACCTAAAGATAAAGTTATATTTTGGAATTATATTAATCCACGTCTCATGAAAAGAATATGGTTACTCATATTGGTAAGCCTTTGTTGCCTGACCTTTATCACTGCAAATGCCCAGAAGAAAGGGAAGCCCTTTAAAGTGATCGGTTTTTATACCGCCCTGCATGATCAGGCGCATATCAGTTTCGTACATGAAGCCAACCGCTGGTTTGCCGCCAGGGCTAAAGAATACAACTTTACTTACGATTCCACCAATGACTGGAGTAATATGAACCCTGCTTTCCTGTCCCGTTACCAGGTAGTGCTATTCCTCGATACGAGACCTGATACACCAGCACAGCGGGAAGCCTTCCGGCAATATATGGAAAAGGGGGGCGCCTGGATGGGTTTCCACTTTTCTGCATTTGCGCTCACACCTTCAGACTATCCGCAGAACTGGGACTGGTATCACAATGAATTCCTGGGATCAGGTTCCTATGGCAGTAATACCTGGCGACCTACTTCTGCTATCCTGCGGGTGGAACATTCGGAGCACCCTGCTTTGAAGCATATATCTACCACCTTCAAATCATCTCCCAATGAATGGTACCGCTGGTCTAATGACCTGACCGCCAATAAAAACATTACCATCCTGTTGTCTATTGATTCAAGCAGTTTCCCGTTGGGTACGGGTCCTAAACAGCATGAGATCTGGCATAGCGGCTACTATCCTGTGGTATGGACAAACAAAAAATACAGGATGATCTATATGAATATGGGGCATAATGATATCGACTACGAGCATCATACCAATAAAGACCTTTCACTCACTTTTGGGAACAAGGAACAGGATCAGCTCACACTGAATGCACTGCTGTGGCTGGGAGGGCGCTGAGTTGGACATAGATCATCCGCTAGTGATCTGTTTCGGCTACTTTTTCATACTCGTAATGCCCTTTGATATGTTTGTTGAGGTAAGTGCCTTTGGAGCCGGAAGTCTTCATGGCATGATACACCTCTTCCGGGACGTTCTTATAGTCGTAGATAAGTCCTGAAACGAATATGATCCGCAAGGTGGCGGTATCCTTATCGTAATGCATCCTATATACAACAGACGAAGGCATATATCCCCGTTAATACAATTGCCGGGCCAATGCCAGCAGCTTCAGCTGTGCTTTCGTCTGCCTTCCAGTATCCTGTAAAAGGAACGGCTTCTGATCTCTTCCATTGTCAGGCCGGTAGCCAGTACTTCTTCTTCTGAAATAGCTCCGCAATTGATGGCTTTGAGGAAGAAGTTCAACAGTCCCTGACCGGTAGCTGCATCGTCAAAAATGTCTTTAGTCAGGGTAGAGATGGCAGCACGTTCTACAAATGTTTTCAGGCGAAAAAGCGCATCATCATAATTGCTCAGGAAGAAGTGATAGGTGGCGGCATAACGCATGGGCAGTTGTGCCGGATTGAGGTCCCAGCCCTGGTAGAAACCGTTGATCAGGGAGTGCATGGTATGGCCGTAACCTACACGCCATGCATAATGTACGGTGTCTATATTCTCCTGCAATTGTGTAGACGTGAGGTGATCTCCCTTATGCGGCGCTACGGGGATTACGTTGGTAGCACCATCTGAGAGGAAGATACCCGTGCTGCCCAGTGCCACTTTCGTCATATGATGTGCGAAGTCACACACAGGATGCGCCATGGTCTGATACTTTGCTGTGATACCACAGGAGGCGGTATAATCGTAGGTACCAAAGTGCGCCGCTATACAACGGCCTTCGCTGGCTCGTATGATGCGCATTAACGGATTCCTGCCTTCATCATCCATGATGATCTGTGTGGCCTCTACCATGGTTTCCATCTTCAGGGTCCCTGGTGTGAGGTTGTGTGCTTTTTCCAATAGTTCAAAGAGCCTTACCAGTGTAGTGACCTGTTCGGGGATAGTGACCTTGGGTAACATCACTACGAAATTATCGGGTAAGATGCCGCCTGTCTCTTTTAAAAGTGTTGTGAGGAAGAGATCCAGTGTGCGTACACCACGATGCTTGAGGTCTTCCGTAAATGGTTTGATGCGGATGCCGATGAACGGAGAGATTGTTTTGTGTTGCATGCCTTGCGCCAGTTCCTTTGCCGCAGCAATGGCGGTAGCATCTTCTTCGTCATCAGGGCGATTGCCGAATCCATCCTCAAAGTCGATGCGGAAATCTTCTACTGCTTCCACAGCAAGTTTCCTTGTTATCTTTTTGTATACGGTATAATGCAGCCAGGCCGACTCCTGTTTCCTGGCGGTGTCAGACATGCCTTCCAGTTTTTCCTCGAGGCGGGCGATATCTGCCTGCCGTTGTGGTAGCTGGGTATGTCCTTCCAGGTGCAGCGCTCTTGCAAGGGCTACAAAGTTAGGTGCGTACGTGTGCAGGTGTTTGAGCGCGATTTCTCCCATACGCACGCAGGTATCGGCCTTAAAGAGATTCGCGCCGCCATATACAGTATGTACGGGCTGCCTGTCGGGTTTATCGCCCGGATATACTTGCTGGAATCGCAGGTTAGCCTTCCGGAGTTCCTGCAGCAGCTGTTCTTTTTCATTTTCTGCTATTGCCAGTTGCATAGTATGATGGATGTTTTTAGGTACCACGGTAAGTGGAATAACCAAATGGGTTTAATAAGAGGGGAACATGATAATGTTCACTGCCGCTGATATAAAAGACCACTTCTACGAAGGGATAGAAGGTAGTGATGCCGCGGGACTCAAAGTAGATCTTCGTCTCAAATCTGAGCTTATAAATGCCGGCAGGTATGATCACATCTTTTGCCAGCAGGTCTGTGATCCTGCCGTCTTTGTTGGTAATGCCTTCCACAACGCAGGTCCATAACTGTTCTTCCTGCCGGAATAAGCTGACGGCTATATCCTGTGCGGGGGTACCACTGGAGGTATCGAGAATGTGTGTGGTGATCTGGCTCATGCGCTCAATAGTTTTTTCAGCCGGATAGCCGTGATCTTTTCCTGTTCCTGCATGGCGATCTTTATTTCTTCATCAGGGCTATTCTTCAGGCGTTCTGTGAGAATAGACAGCATTTCAGGAGCCGACTTGCCCGTAGCGCATATAATGAAAATGTAACCGAATTTATCTTCATACAATTTATTTCCTTTTGCAAAGGCCTGGAGAATAACAGTAGATGCATCAATGGTGCCTGCCTGTTCTCTGCTGGCCCATTGTGCTGTGGCGGCAAATTTCTGTTGCAGGGAATGCAGGTCGCCTATCTTCGGATGATGACTGAAGGCTTCCCGCCAGTCCTCTTCTGTACACTCCTGCCAGTGTTTAGCGGCGACTGCCAGCAGCGTCTCTTCATCTTTTACAGGAAATTCTTTTTTCATTTTTTCAATCCATGCGGTAGCGCCACAGCAGGTGCTGAGCGTTTCATTTAATTGTTCTGGTGGTAATGCATTAAGTGCTGTCAAAGTCATTGGGTGGAATTTATTATAGAGTAGTGGGAAACCTGTTCACGTTTTTGTAATAGATATAAACGGCAGGTTCTTTTCCCATTGCAGTAAACCATTGCTGGCAGTAAGGAGCCATCCAGATGGCGTCTCCCTTTTTAACAGGATACCATTCCTGATCGAGCATGTAAACGCCCTGTCCTTGCAGGTATAACAGGCCATGTTCCATGATATGTGTTTCTACAAAAGGCAGGTGGCCACCGGGATCGTAGGTGAATATATTCACGGCCATATCAAAGGAGAGATCTTCCGGGAGCAGCACCTGTAAGCGCAATGCGGGATCGCCGAGAAAGGCCGGTCCGGGTACAGTGGCTGCGTCTCCGAATATCACCGATGGATGATCGTACCCCGCCAGCTTTTCATATACCTTGTGGAAGGTAACGATCTGTGTGCCTCCGCTGAATTGTTCCAGGCGGTAAGCATGCCTGGATGGGACATAGACAAACTGCCCGCCGTTCAGCACTTTTGTTTGTGTTGCCGTTTTCACTGTGCATTGTCCGGAGATGACATAGAAAAAGATCTGTGCAGTTTCGGTATCGCCTGCAATGATACAATCCTTTTCAGCTGTGATCAGTGTTTGCCCCAGTCTGGCGCCCATCTGTTCATTGATGATGACATTCACTCTGCAATGTGTCCATCCGGGCACTACGCTGTTCACGTGTCCGTCCGGGCAGATGAGGGCATGATTTCTTTTTACTACAGATCTCGTCAATGCTGATATTTCCATATTACTACTTTTTGTATACGGCTGTAAGGCGATGAATAAAGTGATCTGATACCTGTATGGCGACAGCAATATCTGCTGCTTCCACATGTTCCTGCGGATGATGGCTGATGCCTTTGTAACATCTTACAAACAGCATGCATACCGGTGCAACAGCTGCTACTACTACCGCGTCATGTCCGGCGCCACTCACAAGCTCTTTCACATTATAACCTGCCGCTGTGATAGATTGTGCAAGCAGATGATTCAGCGCGGTATCACATTCTATCGGTTTTATTTTTTGTATAATATCCCAGTCGGCGGTAAGCTGTCTTTCTGCACAGATCTGTGAAGCCACATCTTTTAGCGAACGGCGTACTTTCTTAAGCAGCATTTTATCTGTACTTCTGATATCGAGAGAACAGGCTACTTCTCCGGGTATCACATTGCTGGCTGCATTGGCGACTTCCAGGAGACCGACGGTAGCTACCAGGTTATCATTGTATTGCAGGCCCATATTTTCTACGGCCAGTATAAATTCTGCAGCGGCGCATAGTGCATCTTTCCGCATTTCCATGGGCACCGTACCTGCATGACCTGAGCTGCCGTGAAACCTGACACGGATACGTTGTTGTCCGGCGATACCCTGTACTACAGCAACAGGCAGATTCTGATCGTACAATATCGGCCCCTGTTCAATATGGATCTCGTAATACCCCAGCCATTCTTCCGGAGGAATAGCATCGGCCGCCAATGCATCTATATTGCCACCGATGGTCTTGATGGCATCCCTGAGTGTGATTCCGGCGCTGTCGGTCTTATCGAGCAGTTTGGCGTCAAAGTGACCGGTAACGGTGGCGCTGCCGAGGTAGGTGGTATGAAAGCGTACGCCTTCTTCGTCGCTGAAGGCAATCAGTTCTATGTTGAACGGAAGGCTGATATTTTCCCGTTGAAGATGTGTAATGAGGTCCAATGCCATGGTCACGCCTAAAGGACCATCGAACTTACCGGCGTTTCTGACCGTGTCTATATGTGAGGCAATGACCAATGTGCGGGCATTGGGTGTATTGCTGTTCCATCTGCCTCTGACATTGCCGATATTGTCTATCCTTGCCTGCAAACCGGCTTCCTGCATCCACGACAGCACTTTACTGCAACCGCTGATGAAGGCGGATGAACCGAATGTACGGGTCACGCAATGCGTATCTTCACTGATGCATGCCAGTTCGTGGATCCTGGCTAACACTGCGTTTGCTCTTTGTAGATAATCCATGTCAGACAATTAGGATTAAAGACTCAAATATCGCTTGGGTCGACTCCGTTAGGAATCGTTTGTTTGTAGCCTCGGGTTTTTAATCCGGGGAATACAAGCCCGGGGCGTAAATATTGGTGCTGCGGCGTTTAATCTACGGATTCAATCCGGGCGTATGTATTTCAATATCGTTTTCCCTGATGAAGGGATATGAAATTCCCCTGGTCAAATACCTTTTTGCCGCGTATATACGTTTGTTCTACCACACCATAAAGCGTTTCATTAACATATGGTGTTAGTTTATGTTTATGATACAAATCTTCAGCGTTCACCGTGAATGACCGTTCCGGGTCCCATACCACAAAGTCTGCATCATATCCGGCCGCTACTTTTCCTTTCCTGTCTTGTACACCAGCCAGTATAGCGGGCTTTTCACACAGCCATTGCGCGATCTGTGGTAGTGTTACATCCCGGCTACGGCCTGCTGTCCATAATGCGGGCAGTGCGAGTTGCAGGGAGGAGATGCCGCCCCAGGCTTTGGTAAAATCACCGGTCTCCAGTTCTTTTAACTCGGGTGGGGAAGGGGAGTGGTCTGTCGCGACAAAGTCTATTACACCTGCTTTCAATGCATCCCATAACTGCTGATTGTTTTCCCTTTCCCGGATAGGAGGAGCGCATTTGAAACTGGTATTACCGTCTGGTACTTCCTCTCCATTAAAATACAAATAATGCTGGGCAGTTTCAACAGTTAATGGCAATCCTTTTTCCTTCGCTGCCACTATTTGTTCAATTGCATCGGCTGCAGAAAGATGTACAATGTGTACGCGGCAGCTATATTTTTCGCAGAGGCGGATCATCAGGTCTATAGCAGCCTGTTCCCATGCCTGCGGCCGGGAGGCCATATACTGCCGGTGGGAACGTTTGTTCTCCTGTACAGGTGGATGCTGGCCTTCTGCCATCAGTTCACAATGCACCAGCAATGGCAGGTTATGCCTGGCAATGATGGGCATCACTTTATCCAGGTCAGCGGCTGTAACATTCGGAAATTCATCAATGCCTGAATGTACCAGGAAGGCCTTAAAGCCCCGGACACCTTTATCGATCAGTGGTTCAATCTCATTGTCATTACCCCGAATAATACCACCCCAGAAACCGCAGTCAGCATGTAGCTGAGGTGCAGCAGCCTGTATCTTCTGCTCCAATGCCTGTACGGTAGTAGTGACAGGTGAAGAATTCAATGGCATGTCTACCAGCGTGGTAATACCGCCTGCAATGGCAGCCCGTGTGGCGGTGTCAAAGCCTTCCCAGTCTGTTCTGCCCGGTTCGTTAATATGTACATGAGGATCAGTGATACCGGGCATTAACACCTTATCGCCAATATCAACGATGTTAAAGGCGCCCTCAGGGAGATGGGCCTGAATAGCGTGTATCCTGCCGTCTTTGACGAGTACTGCTGCCTGTTGTAAACCATCAGGAGTGAGTATATTATTTCCTTTTATAATGAGGTCATACATATCGTGGGGTTGTAAGTAAAAGTAGGCAATTAATTCTTTATATTAGGGTATGTTATCATCAAATAAAATGCCCCATTATGAAAATCAAACTTGGAGAAAACAGCTATGGAAAGAATGCGGTACAATTGTCAAAGATCATCCGCCATCCTGCTTATCACGAATTCAGACAGGTAACTGTGAATGTATCGCTGAAGGGAGATTTTGAGGAGGCGCATACAACAGGTGATAACAGTAAAATCCTCCCAACAGATACGCAGAAAAATACCGTGTATGCCCTGGCGAAAGATCATTTTAAGACTTCCATAGAAGACTTTGCCATATACCTGGCGGATTACTTTGTAAGGACCCAGGCCCAGGTAGCAACATCCACTATTGAAATAACAGAACACGCGTACCAGCGTATGCAGTTTGATGGGGTGGAACATCCGCATGCCTATATCAGCGGAGGATCGGAGAAACGGACCACCCGGGTGACGAAAACTGCTACTAATGTTAGTGTGCAGTCTGGTATTACAGATCTGCTGATCCTGAAAACGACAGATTCCGGTTTTGAAAAATATATCAAAGACAAGTACACGACATTGAAGGAGACGGCCGACCGCATCCTGGCAACAAAGTGTGAAATAACCTGGACCTATGGTAAACTGCCTGCTGACTATACCGCACAGTTCAACAGCATACGCGGGTTGTTGCTGCAGACATTTGCAGGACATAAAAGCCTTTCCGTACAGCAGACTTTGTATGCAATGGGCAAGGCTGTATTGGAAACATATGCAGGGATCAGCGAGATTCATCTGCAAATGCCCAACAAACATCATATACCCTTCAACCTGGAACAGTTTGATATACAGAACCAGAATGAGATCTTCATTGCTACTGACGAACCTTATGGACTGATCACCGCAACAGTGACACGTGAGTAGCCTTCTTAGCTGCGCAGCTAATGCAGTACCGGAATGCTATGTCGTACTTTTATTATCTCTGCTGCAATGGCAACAGCAATTTCTGCAGGCGTCTGACTACTGATATTCATTCCCACCGGTGCATGTATCCCGTTTAGCAATGTGTCGCTAATCCCTTCTGCCCTGTATGTCTCAAACATCTTTTCAATTTTAGTGGCGCTGCCCAATATTCCGCAGTACCTGAACGATTTATGTAACAGTGCTCTCAGTGCAATATCATCCGTCCGGTAACCAACAGTCATAATCACCACATAATGATTATCTCCCGGAGGGATCATTACTTTCAGCTGACTATAATCCCGCACAAGGGTCTTTTCATGCGCTGAAGTGTTTTGCGCCAGCGTATGGACCTGCGGACGATCTTCAAAGACGTGCACGTAGAAGTCCAGTTTCTCCATGATGTCAGATAGTGCCAGTGCACAGTGTCCGCCGCCAATGATATACAGGAAATCCCGGTATCCGATCTTCTCCCTGTATTCCCAGTCCAGTTCTGACTGCATGGTGTAATAATGGTCCGGCTCACCATGTATCTCGGTTGTAAAGTGCAGGCCCAGCGGAGACAATTGCAGGATACCCTGCTGGTTTTGAGAAAGACAGGCAATGATCTTATTGACAGGCGTAATGCTTTCGGGCAGCAATTTATACAGTAGAATGGTCTGATCGCCGGAGCAGATCATACCACTCTGATGCCTGGCAGCTTCTTTGTCGTGGAATTGCTGGTGAATGGAGTAGGACGTTGCGAAATGCCCCAGTTGCTCCTTGGCCATTTCCACAAACTTGTGTTCCATGATGCCTCCTCCGATGGAGCCTTCTATAACCCCGGCCTGGTTGACGGCCATAAAGAAGCCTTGTCTGCCCGGACTGCTGCCATGACTGTCCAGTACATAGAGCAGCATAACAGGTATATTCTGCCGCAGGCTTTTACAGATTAATTCCCAGGTGGCTAACTGTTTCTTCATGCTGATTAGTTTCCTGATTAGTTTTTGAATATAGCGCCATCAACACTTTTTCCGGTGTCATAGGTGTACTGAAAGGGATATCAGCGTTGGGGTGGAATGCCCGTATTGCATTGCTGAGTGCAAACCAGGCACCTATGCCGTACATCAGCGGTGGTTCTCCCACTGCTTTGGACCGGAAGATGGCCAGGTTGTCGTCATTGGTTTGTAATGCGTCTATCGCAATGGTTTTCGGAACGGAATAAATATCCGGCACCTTGTAGGTGGATAAGGCATTGGAACGTAACCTGCCATCTCTATCGTAAACTACTTCCTCCATCGTCATCCAGCCGATGCCCTGTACAATACCGCCTTCTATTTGTCCGCGGTCAATGTCTGTATTCATACTGTTCCCGAAATCATGGACTACCTGTACGGTATCGATGGTGTAAGTACCCCGCAGACAATCTACTGTTACTTCCAGGATAGCCGTACCATACACGTGATAAGCGAAGGGATGACCTTTCTCTTTTACATCATCAAAGTGTATTTCAGGTGTTTTGTAATGTGCATGTTCGGAAAGACTTACTCTTTGCCGGAAGGCAGTGTTAATCAGCTGCTGCCAGTCCCAGGAGGAAGGCGAGCCTTTCACCAGTACCTGTTCATTCACAATTGAAATATCTTCCGGTGTTGTTTGTAGTCCTTCGGCTGCTACGCGTTTCAGGCGTTCCAGGATAGCGGTACAGGCCATTAGGGTGGCTTTCCCGTTCAGGTCAGCGGTAGCGCTGGCTGCAGAAGGGGAGGTATTGGCGATGGTGTAGGTACTGGTATGATTGAGCTTTATTCTTTCAGGTGCAATAGCAAATGTTTGTGTTGCCACCTGTAATATCTTGGTGTTCACGCCCTGTCCCATTTCTACCGCACCTGTAGTGATGCCAACACTGCCATCGGAGTAGACGTGCACCAGTGAGCGGGCATTATTCATCATGGTATTGGTGAAAGAAATGCCGAAGCAGATGGGCATGAATGCAAGGCCTTTCTTATACAGTTTATTAGCGGCATTGAAGCTGTTGACAGCCTTGTGGAGATCGTCGGCGTTGTACAGTGTTACTGCTTTTTCCCAGCAGGTCAGTGCTTCACTTTTGGCGATTTGTCCGTAAGGAAATTCCTGTCCTGTTTGAATGAGGTTTTTTTTCTGGATGATGGATGCATCTACCTGTAAGCCTTGTGCCGCTTTTGCGATAGCTGCCTCTATGACAAACATTCCCTGCGGACCACCGAAGCCTCTGAAGGCGGTATTCGGGGGCAGGTTTGTGCGGCAGCTCCAGCCGGTTGCTTTTACATGCGGAATAAAGTATGAATTGGTGCAGTGGAATAATGTTCTGGCCAGTACTGCAGTGGAAAGATCAGCAGCAGCGCCGGCATTCTGGAAGAAGGATGCCTCGTAGGCGATAATCTTATAATCATCATCCAGTCCTATTTTAAAGTCGGCCGCATAAGGATGCCGTTTGCCTGTCATGGCCATGTCTTCCATCCTGTGCAGGGCATATTTGACGGGCCTTTTCAGCAGCCAGGCAGCCAGTGAACAAAGGGCAGCCCAGGTATTTGCCTGATCTTCCTTGCCACCAAAACCGCCTCCCAGGCGGGTAACGATGACTTCAAAGCGATGCATAGGTTGTCCGAGTACAGAAGTTACCGCCCGTTGTACCGCCGCCGGACCCTGTGTGGAGGAGTAGATACGCAGGCTGTTATTCTCCTGTGGAATGACGTAGGCGCCCTGTGTTTCTATGTACAGGTGTTCCTGTCCGTTGATATCCACACTGCCTTCAAAGAAATGTGTACACTGTCGCCATGCATTGTCTATATCGCCCAGTGTGAAGGTGCGGGGAGGAATAATGAGCTCTCCTTTGGCCTGTGCCTCCCTGGGATCGGTAATAACAGGTAATGGATCGATCTTGACCCTGATCTTCTTTACGGCGGCCCTGGCGGCCTCCCGGGTATGTGCCACAACAAAAGCTACGGGCATTCCGCAGAAGTGAACATGATGATCTGCCAGCAGGGGTTCATCTTTGATAACGCCGCCTATTTCGTTCTGTCCGGGGATATCTGCTGCGGTGAATATGCGCACTACACCCGGCATTTGCAGGGCGTCTTCCAGTATCAATTCCCTGATGGCGCCATGTGCTACGGGTGAGCCATACGCTGCTCCGAACAAGGTGCCGTTGATGACCGGCACATCGTCCAGGTACACAGAAGTACCGCTGACATGGGTGTTGGAATCAATATTTTTCATAGCACGTTTATAATAACAGTTCCACCTGCAGCGAAGGGAACAGGGTGATGAAATGTGCTTTTATCAGTTGTTCCAGCAATAAGCGCTTATACACTGCTGTACCTCTGGCATCACTGATAGGCGTGATCTCTGACTGTGCAATGGCACAGGCCACTTTTACCACGGCCCCGCTGGGCGCCTTTCCTGTCAGGAAGGCGGCCGTATCGGGGAGTAATGTTGGTACTGGTCCCACGCCGCCTGCTGAGATACGAACTGTTCCGATCAGGTTTTCCTTCATGGTGATGCAGATCGCCGTATTCACACTGGCGATATCCAGGTGGGTACGTTTGCTCACCTTTTCAAAATGGAAACCGGTACTGGTATCGGGCAGGTCAAACCAGCAGCGTGTCATATATTCCTCCTGACGTTTATCCAGTTGTTTGTAGCCTTTATACAATTCACGTAGCGGTAATGTTCGGATAGTGGTACCGTCGCTCAGCTCAATAGTGGTATCCAGGGCGAGGAAAAAGATGGTCAGGTCTCCGATAGGGGAGGCGTTGATAAAATTTCCGGCAATGGTGGCCATATTGCGGATAGGAGTGGAAGAGATCAGGCTGACATAACTTTCCAATGCAGGAAAGTAGGTCTGCATAATGGGAGATGCCAACAGATCATTGACGGTACAGGCCGCGCCGACCACACAGCGGTTGTCTTCTTTGGTGATGCCTTTCAGCATTTCCTGTCCGAACATGAAGCGGAGGGGTTGTTCCTGTATTTCCTCCGGTTGTTGCACATAAAGATCGGTTCCGCCACCTATAAAGCGGGGTACCATTCCTGAAGGAGGTGTCAATTCCCCGTTTAGGGACAAAAGAAGGCGTTTAAGGCGCTCTTTTATGCCTGAGAAGTATGCAGGAAGAATTTGCTGTTCAGCGGCAAATTGGGCCGGTTCCTCGTCATTTCGGCCTGCCAGTTGTTTGGCAACGGCGGCGGCGGCTCTTTCGATGGATTTATACCCGGTACAACGGCAGATGTTACCATCGACAGCGGTAATCGCATTTTCAGGGGTGGGAGCCTGCCTGCTGAGGCAGAATCCGGCCAGGGACATCACAAAACCGGGCGTGCAGAAACCACATTGGGTAGCGGCATTGTCTACCATAGCCTGCTGTATGGTGTTGAGCGCCGGCAGCATATTGATGCCTTCAATTGTCACGATATGTTTGCCATGGGCATTGCCTAAAGGCATCAGGCAGGAGGTAAAGGAGCGGTAGGTCAGCACACCATGCCGGAGCTCGCCTGCGAGGATGGTGCAGGCGCCGCAGTCACCCTCATTGCAACCAGTTTTTGTGCCGGTCAGGTGCTGATGGTAACGGATAAAATCCAACAGCGGCATACCAGGTGGGAGGGTGGTACCAACATCTTCATTATTCAGAATAAACTTCAGCACGGGTAACAATTGAGGTTTCTCTGAAGTTAATGAAAATTTTCCATCCTGTACCAGCTGTAGCCATATTCGGGGTGCTTTTGTGTCCAGGATCTGCCATTTGCCCAGGCCTATTTCCGGGCATTCTTTGCGCAGGTGGATAATGTTGATGGTCCCAGCCTGCGTCTGATGCCACGGTCATACAACTGCATATTCTTTTCAGGGCCGAATTGCTGATATACTTTTTCACGCTGTTTATCTGTGAGTCTGCCCAGATCTATTTCATCATGATTCCGCAGGAAAAACATCCACTGGGAGGTAGGTGGAATCTCCCGCGTATCCAGCAGCGCTTTTTTAAAGGGTTCAATATCTCCGGTGGCAAGGCCATAGAACAGGTACTGGTTAGCATAAAAGTTGAACATCGTATGCATACCATTCCCGTCCTGCCCGAAGTAGTCGTTGTTTTCTTCCGGCATCACGTTGGCTTCTCCCAGGATGAGTGCCTCTCCGTTCCGCCACTGTACAAAACGCCGGATCTCCGGGATGATCCTGAGATCATGTTCCGGCTTGTCAGGATCTGATCCTGGTTTCTCAATAATGAACGGAACTGCGTCCAGCTGGAAGCCTGACACGCCCTGGTGGCAAAAATACAGGGCCGATTCAGCCATAAATAAGCACGAGGGCATTAATCTCTTTGCAGGCACTCTTCTTCAATGGTCAGAGCGATCTTGTCCAGGAGCTCCCTGTTCAGGTGTTTTGCTTCTTCCACATAATCGGGAACCAGCCGCTGTTTATCATTTTCATAGAATATGATCTCCGTACCATTCACCGTAGCAGATATTTTGTATTCATGGCCGATCTTTTCGATGCCCGCCTGAATAATGTACTGCTGGCCACCATATTCGATCTTTAGTTCATGTGTTTCCATAATGTCCGTTTCTTTCATCAAAACAAAATGGAGGCCATTGAAAGCACCCCCGCTTTCCTTAATTTTGTAACCGAACGGTTGCTTAAAATACGTTTATCAAAGATGAGAAGGGATGTTTTCCAGGCAATAGCCGACCCTACCAGGCGGGAGATTATCAATCTGCTGGCACATCAGGCATTGAACCTGAATGCGATAGCTGACAATTTTGACATCAGCAGGCCGGCGGTGTCCAAACATATCCGTATACTGACAGAATGTGGTTTACTGATGATCACCCAGCAGGGGAGGGAGCGTTACTGTAAGGCAAACCTGCAGAAACTGCAGGAAGTGTCTGAGTGGGCAGAACAGTTCAAATCGTTCTGGATGCAGAAACTGGATGCGCTCGAAGATTTCCTGGAAAAGGACAAGAAAGAAAACGGAAAAAAATAAAGGGAGGCTACCAGTCAATTGAACAGCCTCCCGCTTAACATCTGGTTGACAAGGCAATTTTACTCACTCCAGGGCGAATGCAGAATGCAGTCGCAGAAGTTCTTACGGTGGAAGTTGGGTATCATAAAAGCGCAGACATCCGCCTTGATATTTCCAAACGTGGTGTCTGTCTTGTGTTTAAATCCGTCGAAGAAAGTGGGGATGATTTTCTTTTTGAAATCAGTCCGCGGAAATGCCTGAATGATCTCCTTCCTATGCTCTTCACTCAGGTGCTCATATCCTTCTCCCATCACATCGAGCCCCACGCCTGAATACATCAGTGCTACTTCCGGTTCCTTATATTCAGCGATACCGATAGTTGTATGCAGGGCGATGGTATCCCATACGCGTTGCAGCGCCTGTTCAGGATATCCGTGACTTTTCAGAAAATCCCTCGCGGCATTGGCGCCGTCTACTTCAAAACGTTTGTCCGGACTACTGTAATGCGGTGTTAGTCCCAGGTCATGGAAGATGGCGCTGACGTATAACAGTTCAGTATCATGTTTAATGTTCCCTCTTTTTGCATTGAGGGAGGAAAAGAGGAACACGCGGAGGGAATGATTATAGAGAAATTCCGTACCGTATTCCAGCAGTAATTCCGTGGCCTGTTTCGCTACCTGGCTGTCTGGTATGTCTATTCCGGCTAGTCTTGTTAATCTTGTTACTGGCATAAGTTTAAATTTATGCCACAAAATTACCGGCAGGGGAAGGTGTGGGAAATGCTAAAAACTGCGGATCAGATACCAATTTTCACAAACTGGGTGCGGTAGTCGTTGGGGGAGAGTTGTGTTTCTTTCTTGAAGAAGTTACTGAACTGGTAGGGAGTAGCGAAGTTTAGGAGGTAAGAGATCTCTTTCACGGGTTTGGATGAGAATTGCAGCATTCTTTTGGCTTCTGCTACCAGCTGGCCATTGATGATATCTTTGGCTCTTTTACCAGCGCAACGTTTGCAGAGGTCAGCCAGTTGCCGGTAGGAGATGCCTAGTTTCTCCGCATAGTCGGTTACTTCGTGGGTATTGCGGTATTCTTTGCTGACCAGTTCTACGTACTGGCGATATAGCTTATTCTCAATTGTACTGTGACCTTCGTGCAGCAGGCTGTTGATGTTGGCTACCTTTATCATGAGGATCTTCAGGTAAGCGGCAAGGGCATCAGCTTTGTTTACATAGTCGGGGGTATTGAATTCATCCAGGATGGTTTTCAGCAGGCTAACCAGCGCTTCCTCATCCTGCTGATTTAATTGCATTTGCTGATGTCCTGAAGGATCGTTGAACAGGACGGCCTTACAGTTACTGGCGCTGGCCGGCGCTTTTTCCCAGAAGCAATCTCCGAACTGCAGTGCGTAACCTTCCAGGTGGTTGTCGCCGTTTACGGCATAGATCTGTCCTTTGGAGATAATGAAAAGACTATGTGGTGTAATATTGTAGGTGGCGCCATCAATGGAGATATTGCCATGTCCTTCTTTAACGAGGATCAGTTCATTAAAGGAAATGCGACGCAGGGTATTGTCTTCGAACAATTGTCCGCTGATTTCCGCCACAGAAAAAGAATCCTGTAGGGCAGGGTTGATATCAATGTTCAGTATATGTGCTGCATGCATGAGGCAAAATTACGGAAATAAGAGGGGCAAATTGAAAAACCTGGGGAAAGGTCGCATAGATCAACTGTATAGCTGAATCACTCGCGACAATCGGCTCCGTAGGAGCTCCGTGTTTGTAGCGCGGGGTTTCAACCCCGGGAATATAATAAATCATTCGCGACAATCGGCTTCGCCAGGAGCCGGCTTGTTTGTAGCCCCGGGTGATAACCCGGGGAGACGAAAAAAAACCTTCACCCCATAGGGTGAAGGCCACCATAACATGGAAATCAAGCATAGTGTTTGTTCTAGTCAGGATATGGCTTCCGTTATGTCTTTTGCCGGTTGTTGCTTTCCGGTAGGGGCAAACCATTGTATACAGGTGCAAGGTTCACCTTTTTTCTGAATGTGGAAATCACCGAAAACGGGGAGGCGCTACAGATCTTTCAACATCCATACGGTGCAGGCAAAGTGCCCGGAATTACCCAATGCTTTATCCAGGTGGCGGAAACCGGCTTTTTCATACATACTTACAGCTTTGGCGAAATCAGGAAAGGATTCGAGGTACATCTGCGTGTATCCCTGCTCTCTGGCAGCTACGAAGGTGTGTTCCATCAGGGCTCTGCCGATACCTTTTCCCCTGGCTTTGTCGGAGAGATAATATTTTACTAATTCGGCGCAACCTTCTGGAAGGCCTGCTGTGGGGAACAGGCCACAGCCGCCCAGTATTACGCCGCCTTCTTCGGCGACGAAATACGCGCTGCCGGGTATCTGGAAGAGGTCATATAACCTGTCTGTTTCAGGATCGGAGTAGACGGTTCCCTCTTTTGGAATATCAAATTCTTCGAATGTATCACGTACAATCTTCGCTAATGCGGCATTATCTGTTGTGGCAATGGTTCTGATGTTGACTGGCATGGTGTGCTTATGGTTATTAATGTACTTAATGATTCTTCCTGAAAGATACGCACTTGTTTGAAAATGAGGGTAAACAGTGTTATAATAAAGCCATTCATTAAGAAGAATAACCCTGCCAGTGTTCGCAATAAAGCATACGATCATACAGGAAGAGTCGCTGAGGAGGTCTCTCCAAAGGAATCCGGTAATGAACTATTATCCGGACAGTTTATCTCATACAGGCAGCATCACTTTCCTGAATAGTTTTTTAATCAGGTTGATCTCATCGGCATAGGCTGTCTTCTTACGGGTACCGAAGTATAATGTATTCTTCAGTTTAGTCGCGCCTTCCCACAGCAATTTAATCTCCTTGTTTTCGATCTCTTTTCTACAGAGGAAATCAGGTACTACAGCTATGCCTTTCCCGCTTTTAAGGCAACGCACAATAGAGTTTAAGTTGGGGACAATATAGTTGGGTCTGAAGTCAGGATGATGATTGAAATTCAGTTTCCAGAACCTGAACAGGTGTTCCATATCGCCTGTAGTACCGTACCACTTCTGTGTTTTCAGCCATTCCTCAATAGCGTCCATATTTTTTCCTTTGGTCACTTTGTTGAATGCTTTTGTATCTACCTCATTGCCTGCTACCAATACAATTGTTTCAGAAGAGAAGGCGTCGTGGTCAATATTGCCAGAAGTACCTTTCTGTGGTGTGATGATCAGGTCGAGGATGCCCTTGTCAAGATTATCCAGCATTTCCGGGTAATCTCCAAAACGGATGATGACATTGAAAGGTAATGTGGAGATGTATTGTTCCAGTGTGATCTGAAAGGTTTCGAAGCACATGCCTACACTGATAGTCGGCGTATGTTTCTCGGTGCTTTTCTGAAAGTTCTTTTCTGCATCCTCGAGCTTATTGAGGGGTTCAATAATGAAGTTGTAGAAGACCTTTCCCTTCTCTGTAGGCACCATTTTCCTGCCTGTTCTGTCGAATAATTTATACCCCACATAATTCTCCAGTGAGCTTAAATGCAGGCTGACACCGGGTTGGGAGATGAACAGGGCTTCCGCTGCTCCTGTGAGCGTACCTGTTTTATATATCGCCTTGAATGTTCTGTACCATTCGAGATTGACCATAAGGATACTATTATAATTCTGATACAAAGGTATGATTTAACTTGTTTTAATAATAATAAGGTGCGGGGTACTTTTGTCATGTCAAAAAGAAAATAACGCATTATGACAAAGGTATTTATCATCAATGGAGGTCAGCAGTTCGGCCATTCCGGCGGCCGGTTCAACGAGACCATCTCAGCGGCTACCGCTGAATTTTTCCGGAACAGACCTGGTTTTGAAGTGAAGACCACCAACATCAATCATGACTACGATCTCAGGGAAGAGGTCGCAAAATATACATGGGCCGATATCGTGATCTATCACACGCCTATCTGGTGGTTTCAACTGCCGCACGGTTTCAAGCAGTACATAGATAAAGTATTCACTGAAGGACATGGTACAGGGATCTATCGCAGTGACGGGCGTTCTTCTGCTAATCCTGCTATCAACTATGGTACAGGTGGTATGTTGCACGGAAAGAAATATATGGTGACCACTTCATGGAATGCGCCTAAGGAGGCATTTACATTACCCGGGGAGTTCTTCAAAGAAACGAGCGTAGATGAAGGCATCCTGTTCGGCTTTCACCGTATGAATGCATTTATAGGACTGGAACCCTTGCCTGGTATGCATTTCCACGATATAGAGAAGAACGCGGATGTAAAGAGGGACCTGGGGCAGTACCAGCAACATCTGGAGAATATAGTTACAAATCTTAACTAACACACAATGGAATACAGAACATTAGGCAATACAGACCTGCAGTTATCAGCTATCACATATGGCGCATTTGCCATAGGTGGTAATATGTGGGGCGGTAATGAAGCAAAAGATTCAATAGCAGCTGTCCACGCTTCGCTGGACAATGGCGTAACAACAATAGACACGGCGCCTTTTTATGGTTTCGGATTGAGTGAAGAACTGATTGGGGCCGCTATTAAAGATAAGGACAGAAGTAAAATACAGCTGTTGACAAAGTTCGGGCTGGTATGGGATGGCAGTAACCAGGGAAAGGGAGAATACTTCTTTGATGCATCAGAGAATGGAAAAACCATTCCCGTGTACAAGCTGACTTCAAAAACGAATATCATCAAAGAACTGGAAGAAAGCCTGAAACGCCTGGGTACTGATTATATTGACCTGCTGCAACTGCACTGGCCGGATGCAACCACGCCGGTAGAGGAAACAATGGAGGCGTTGCAAACATTGATTGGCCAGGGAAAGATCAGGGCTGCTGGCGTCAGCAACTATGATCTGCCATTGATGAGGGAAGCAGAGAAAACAATCCGGCTGGCGTCCAACCAGGTTTCTTACAGTATGCTGAACCGGGGTATTGAAAAGGAATTAATACCCTATGCGATCGAAAAGAATATAGGAATCATTGCTTATAGTCCCCTGGAAAGAGGCTTGCTAACCGGCAAATATTTCGGAAATACCGCTTTAAAAGCAGATGACCACCGGAACGGCTATTTCGGTCAGTTTTCAGCAGATAAGGTAAAGACTTTCCTGGATAGTATCACTCCGCTGGCGGAAAGTAAAAAGGCGACATTATCACAGCTGGTATTACGCTGGACTACCTTACAGCCCGGTATTACCATAGTGCTGGCAGGCGCCCGTAATGCTGCACAGGCAGAACAGAATGCACAAACCATGAACCTGCAATTGACGGCGGATGAGATTGGATTTATTAATAAGGAACTTGAGAAAGTATATGGGGAATAGCACGACAGAAAGGAGGTATTAAATAAGTAATATATACTTTTGTTGAACAGTTTCGGTTCCTGGTAACGAATGTTGCCAGGAATTTTTTATATTTCAGGTATTGTAATGTCAGCTTGACCCTGTAAACAGCATGTAGATGAAAACAACCAATTATTACAACACCTTTATTGAGGTTGCAGAAGATTGCCCCGTAAAAACCGCTGAAGTTCCACCCATGAGAGGCGAGAAGACTATCGCCAATATTGAATTTGAGTTGTTGATCGAGAATCCTTATGAGTTTACTTCCGATGATGTGCTTTTTCATGTGTATGCTGCAAAAAGTCATCTGAAAACAAAAGAATTTGATGCGGAAAGAGCACTGTTCTTTTCCAAAGGACAGGCCTGTTTCCGTTCTTCTCCGTTAACCAAACGCTATGGCTGGGGCGCTCATTTTAATGACGAAGGCAGGATGGCGATTTACCCGGTGGAATCAGCAGAATATCAACAGTTCTCGAGGGACAAGACCCTTAAACAAGTGAAAGCCATGCGTTCAAAAAAGGCATGATCTGTTAAAGAAAAAAGCGCCCCGGACGAGGCGCTTTGGTAGATAGAGGATTACATAGGACAGCTTATAGCTTGATAAACTTAAATTTCCGTATATCTCCCGGACGTGTTTCTACCAGCATGATGTACATGCCACTGGCGAGGCGTGTAACAGGCATGGTGATAGTTGTCTGTCCTGTAGGCACATCATATTGCTGTATAGAATATTGTCTGCCGGAAACATCCACCAGTAAGATCCGGTACTTAGCAGCCTGTGTAACCCCTTGTACGTGCAGGTTGATAACGTTGGTTGCCGGCACCGGATAGATGTACATATCACGGGCAGTCAGTTTAACAGTATCTGAATAAGCGAAGCTGTTGTCTTCACTGACCAGCTTTAACCTGTAATAAACGTTACCAAATTGCGCTGCAAGGGCAGGGAATTCCTGGTCTTCATACTTGTAGTAGAAAGAGCCGTTACTGTTGGTTGCCTGTTGCGTATTGATGAGGGAAAAGTCTTTATTGTTGGTGCTTCTTTCCAGTTCATAGCGGGATAAACCTTCCTCATTTCTTGTTCTCCATTCCAGGAATGCATTGCCTCTCTGAAGACTGCCGGTGAAAGATGTGAGGAACAGTAACTGAGGCGACAAAAGATTATTCAGCTTATATTTCACCACACCCAGATCTGGCGTTGCGAAATAGATATCCGCACTGTTTTCATAACATTTGAATTCAATGGATGAACTGCAGGAAATGTACGCCAGCATATCGGCAGATACATTTGACCATTTGGCGCCTTTATTTGTGCTGAATGCCAGGCGGGTATCTGTATAGTTGGTGGAAAGAGAAACTGCGAAAATATGCCCGTTTACGGCATTGGAGTAAGTCACTCTTTTAAGATCGCTGGCAGGCAGTGACAGTGTCCACTGATCGCCGCCGTCTGTGGTCTGGAAGATGCCCTGGGTGGTAGCAACGGCCATTGTCTTTTCATCGAAAGGATTGGCTTTCAGGTCCCACACCATATCGTAACCTTCTGTCAGTTCCAGTCCCTGGATCTTTTCACCCCAGGTAACGCCCCCATCCTGAGACAGGTATACCTTCGTGCCGGCAGAGAGATAGAGTGTTTGTCCGCCGTTGCCATGAGGAACAAAGGCTGCTGTCAGCAAGCCATCGTAGGGAAGGGATACAGGTATCGCTTCGGGGTTGGCGGCATCACTGAAATCGACCCGGAAAAGGGTAGAGAAAGACGAGTAATAGGAATAGGAAATCCAGTAACGGTCTTTGTTATTGGGATCCCGCTGAATAAATCCCAGGCCCGTTGCAAACTGGTCGGAGGGCAGCTGCTTAAGCGTTGCGCCCTGGTCGTCGCTGTAAAACAGTTCCGCAGGATTAGAGAATCCGTCGCTGGCCCGGAACAGGAAAATGCGTCCGGGTACGGTGGTATCTGGTATTACCTGCATTTCACGGACGTTGACCACGTCATACGGCTGGATATTGTAAGCGGCTGATTTGCCGGTGGTAAGATTTTTAGAGATGTATCCGCCCAATACGGAATAGTATAACTGCGGATTGCTGCCATTACCCAGCGCCATTGATGAAGCCACACAGAAAGGCAGTTTGAGCTGGGTGAAAGTTTTGCCTCCGTCGGTGGTGTGTTGTGGCCAGGCATCAGAAGAGATGAGCAGGTCATTACTGTTTTTCGGATTGATGGCCATGGAGGTGCCATAATAGTATACGGGTGACCTGGATTGAAAAACGGTTGAGGTCCAGTGAGCGCCTCCATCAGTGCTTTTCAGTATCTCATTCTCATCGGTCATCCAGAGGTTTTTGTTATTACCAGGGTCGTAAACTATCTGGGTAATATTGTCCAGTGTCTGGTCGGTAAAGGTCACCGGTACCTGTTCAAAAGTCTTTCCGCTGTCAAGGGTATGGAAAAGTGCTTCGGGGCCTGCACCAAAATTGATAAAGGAACCGATGAAGAACTCTTTATGATCTTTAGGATTAAAGGCGACAGCGGAGAATGTTCCTTTACCGGCCAGTTCTTCGCGCCAGGTATTACCTTCATCTGAAGAAATGAGCAATCCTCCGTTTACCCCCTCGGAGCCAAGGCTTCTGGCGAGATAGATCTTTTTGGGATCGTCAGGATGGAAGAATGAATTATTGACATGGACACTCTGGTTCTCCCTGCTATAGTAGATGCCTGACATATTTTCACCACCATCTTTGGTAAAATAGACTTCAGTGATCACCAGGGAGAAGCCTTCCATGTACTGGGTATTAAGGACTACAATCTTTCCTTCCGGGTCATAAATATCATAGGATGCTACCCATGCATCAAGGTATTGATCAGGTGTAATATAATGCCGGATGGTGGCTTTGGTTTCCAGGTCGACTACATACAGGCCGTTCATGGACATATCGGGAGAAGAGGTGGCTACAAAAGAGAATGATTTGTTGCCAGGCAGTAGTTTGAAGGATGATATCCGGGTACGGCTGTTTTCAAAGGAATAGAAGATCTCCCAGGTCTTACCCCTGTCGTAGGAGACCATGATATGGTTGATCAGGCTGACGGCATATAGTCTTTCGGGTGCTGATGGATCCTGCGTAATCTCCCACAGCTTTCCATGGTCGCCCGTTGCTTCATAGGAAAACTGGGCCCTGGCTGAAAAAAACAGTAAGAGGAATAGGTTAAAGAGTAAAATTTTTCTCATGAATTTTGGTCGATTGGGTACTGCCGTGAAAGTACCCCGCTTCTCTCAAAACGCATATGTAATTAACAGGACAGGGGTGGGACAAAGTGTGACATTTGTCCTATAACCCCGATAAATATTCGAAAAGTGAGGTATTATCAGCCAGTTGCATCTTTTTCGTGATCCGTTCTTTTCGTTTACGGCAACCTTCGGGAGTGATGTTCAGCAGTGATGCAATTTCCTTTGTATTCAGGTTCATGTAGATGTATGACAGGAAACGAACATCGTTTGAGGTGAGGTAGGGATGGTTCTGACGGAGGGCGTTCAGGAATCCCTGGTTCACTTCCTGGAAATGGGTGCTAAAGTCGTCCCATTCATCGTCGGTCCGCAGGTAGCTTTTGAGTTGGGAAATATGCCGGGTGCTGTCCTTACTTAAATCAGGCATTTTCGAAATGGCGGTGATGATCTCGTCGATCAGCTCATTTCTGCCGGAGAGGTAGAGGGCTTTGGCGGAAAGCTTACGGTTCCGGATCTCGATCTCATTTTTCAATCGTTCCTGCTCCAGGAGGGCGGCAGTTTCTTTCTCCTTCAGTTGTTCCTCCAACAGCAGTTTCTGGTTTTTTTCGTTCTCAAATTCCAGTGCCATGATCTTGTGGCTTCGTTCTGCGATCACTGCTTTCTGGCGGTTTTCTACCGTTTTGATGCGCATCAGCCAGATGAAAAATGCAATGACGACGGCAATGAAGGCCAGGGCGGTATACAGTAATCGGCGCTGGCTGCTGAGTTGGGCCTCGTTCAGGGAGAGAGTGTGTTTAGAGTTCAGCAGCTCAAATTTCAGTTTGCTGTTCTCGAATTGCTGACCGTTCTTGATAATATTAATAGTATCCCGGAACCGTAATACGGAGTCTTTCTCAGCCAGTGCGAGGGCGTAGGCATGATTTTTAAAATGAATATCTGACAATGTCTGGTGGAGTTCTATTTTTTCCTCCAGGTTGGGAGAAAGGGCCAGGGCTTCATTGGCATAGGAGAGGGCCTGGTCCAGGTTATTCTCTTTCAGTTTCACTGAGGTAAGCAGGGTATAGATGGTGATCTGTTCATCCCTGTAACCTGAATCGCGGGCGGTTGCGAGTAACTTTGTGGACAGGTGGTCTGCTTCGATGGTATAGCCTTGCTGGAATTGGTTCTGGGCATAGGAGTATTGGGCGCCCAGCAGTTTCCGGGCATCGTTCTGCAGGTAAACAGTCGCTTCCCGGAGGTATTCCCTGGCTTTTTCCAGTTTGTGCATTTCATTGTGTACGATGCCCAGGTTTAAGGCGTAATTACCAATCCTGATCTTATCGTTTTTTTCTTTAGCGATGGTGTAGGCTTTCTGGAAGTATTCTGTGGCCTTGTCGAAGTTCTTTTCCTTGGAGTAGAGGATGGCGATATTGTTCAGGACTGTCATTTCCAGGGTAGCGTCCTTTTCTTCCATTGCGATGTTGTATGCATTGAGGAAGTTCCGTAATGCTTCGCCGTAGTCCAGCATGAAATAGTAGGTGAGGCCGATATTGTTAGTAGCGAGGAAGAGTTGTTTCTGCCAGTGCTTTTCGGAGGAGAGGCGTTGTACTTCTGTGAGCAGGGTAATCGCCGGTACGAATTTTTTTGCCATCATAGAGTCGATGCCTCTTTTGATGAGGGAGTCACAGTAGGGTTTGCTGTTAGGATGAGCATACAGACAGGAGAATAAGAGCAATGTAGTTATTAATAAATACTTTTTCATCGTTGTGAGGGATGACTTAGAATATAGATTTTGGTTGGCGGCCTGTTGAAGGCAGTGTTTGAAAATAGTAAAAAATGAATAAAGCTGCTATATGGTTTGTGGGTATAACGTTTATGATAGCAGAATGTTACAATGTATCGTAGCAATATCAGCCGTTGGGCGCTTAGTAGCAATGCTTGTTCTTTCGGGTATATCGTATAGGGTATAATGTGAGATATGGAGTTAGTTGATAAGACAAGGTTATAGAGGAGGAATAAGCTCCATGGTATTATTAAGAACGCCAGATAATTTACTTATAAGTTTATATAATAAAAAGGGACGGAATTTCATCCGTCCTTTTTTATTATACAGTTTTGTTCATCAATGCATCGGCGCATCTGTCAACTCTCCGGAACCAGAGATCACTTTCGCCAGTTCAGGATTTTCTTTCTTTTCACGTGTCATTACCTTGTAGGTAATAACAACACTGAGCAGCATACACACTGCACCAATTAAGAAGTGGATACCTGGGAAATAGAATGGCGCCTTATCAGATGTGAAATAACTGAAGGAACTATTCATAATCAGCGGACCGATAACAGTGGTCAGACTCATCAGGCTGGTAAGTGCACCCTGTAATTCCCCCTGCTGATTACGCGGTACGTGACCGGATATAACTGATTGCAGTGAAGGACCGCAAATACCGCCAAGGCAATAGGGGATCAGGAAGGCAAACATCATCCAGCTCTGTGTTGCGAAGGCAAAGAGTACCAGGCCCAATGTATACAATAGAAGACCGATATAAATACTTTTCTCGTTGCCGATCTTTGGAACGATCACTCTGGTCAGTCCGGCCTGCACACCTCCTACCAATACACCTACTACAGCGAGGGAGATTCCTACCATTGTCTCACTCCAGTGAAAACGGTAGATGGTAAAGAAGTTCCAGTTACCCTGTACGGACTGTGCACCCAGGTAGATGAGGAAAAAGCTGATGGCCAATCCACCGATCTCAGGATGTTTTGTCAGGAAGTTCAGTGAGCCGAAAGGATTTGCACGTTTCCATTCAAAGGGACGGCGGTTTTCTTTGCTCAGAGATTCTGGCAGTATAAAGAGGCCATACAGGCAATTCAGGAGACAGAGTACTGCCGCGGCATAAAATGGCGCCCTGATACCCCAGGTGGCCAGTAATGCACCAAGAGCTGGCCCGAGTACAAAGCCCAGACCAAAGGCAGCGCCGATCATTCCGAAGTTCTTGGCCCTCGTTGTTTCATCAGGGCTGACATCTGCGATGTAGGCAGTAGCAGTGGTGAAGCTGGCGCCGGTCATACCTGCGATGACACGTCCGATAAACAACCATCCGTATGTAGGCGCTAATGCCAGGATGATATAGTCAATACCGAAGCCCAGCAGGGAAAACAACAGGATGGGGCGGCGGCCAAATCTGTCGCTCAGGTTGCCGACTACCGGCGCAAAAACGAATTGCGTGATAGCAAAAACGGATAACAACAATGCGCCATAAGGACTGGCTTCATTCACTGAAATGCCTTTCAACTGGGCAATCAGGTCAGCCATAACGGGGATAATCAGTCCCCATCCCATGATGTCAATCAATAAAGTAATAAAAATAAAGCCAATTGCAGACTTTCTGGTTGTATGCATAGAATTGTAATTGAGACTTATGAAATTGAATACTGCGGCCTTTCCGGCGGGATAATACGTTAGAATGTAAACGGTGATATGGCACTGTCATCACTTATGTAGCCATATAGTTATCTGCAAACGTTATTACCGATATTAATATGATTGTTGTTGATCTGTATTTGCATATACTGCTTCCTATAACACAAACTTAGTGCGAAATACTTAATATTAAGGGAGGCAAATACGCCAAATTACAGGGGGAATTGCGTCAAACTGCATGGTTTCATCCGGATGTCTCATAATAACTAGCTGATTGATAAGATATAATTAAATATGTTTATCAAGCATGAAACAGTATTTGTTTCATGATGCAAAAGTAATCTCTACAGCAGGGGAGGGCAAGCTGCTAAAGGTAAAGCTGCGGAAAAAACCGGTGAAAGCAGGGATTAAGTCGGTGAGCCTGTAAGCCGGAAAACTGTTCCGTTTTTTACAATGCTGCCTCCGCCAATAGGGCTATATTTGTAATCATGATATTTAAAGAAATCATACCGGGCCTAAAGTTGCAGCCATATATCAAATGCTTCTACTATTACGAATCTGATTCGGATAGCAGCTATGATGATATTGTGTTTCCCAGCGGGACGATGGAAGTGATCTTTAATTTAGGAGCAGGAAACTGGAAGTCAAAAACGGATGATACCTTTTACACTACTCCGCCTATTGAGCTCTGGGGACAGATCACAAAACCGTTAGCCATACAGTCAGTTGGCCGGAATATCATGCTGGGCTTTAAATTTTATCCACATTCTGCCGCTTATTTCTTTAACGAACATGTATCTGAATTTAATAATAAAATAGTTGATGCTGTTGATGCGCTGGGGCCATCGTTAAAAACACTGCATGATAAGTTGCTGGAGACGCGTAAGTTGGAATCCAGGATTGCATTGCTGGAGGACTATTTATGGCAGAAACTGGCCGCATCGGAGAAGAGACATAACAAGATCAAATTCGTGGGCGATATTGTGCATTATCTTAAGAAGAATTACAGTGAGGATAATATTGTATCGTTATCCCATCGCCACAATATATCTACCCGGTATCTGAATATGTTGTTCTCACAATACACCGGGTTAGCTCCAAAGTTATTTTACAAGATAAACCGCTTTCAGCATAGCCTTAACCTCATTTCCCAGAGCGAGGAAAAGCTGACCAGTATTGCGTACAGTTCCGGTTATTTTGACCAGGCGCACTTCATCAAAGAATTCAAGCTTTTCACTGGTGTAACCCCTAATACTTTTGCTAAGCAGGCTTCACCCATCAACCAGGTATTGGCAGCCAGTTAATCTTTTCCGTTTTATACAATTTGTACTTGTCCTGCTGTGATAGTTTTGCCATGAAATATAACTGGTAAATCAACACATCAATTTAAAATAATACAGATCATGAAAAACAGATTTGACGAATTTCAGGCACTGCATCACAGCAATGATTTATTACACATCGGAAATGTATGGAACGCACAGAGCGCAAAAGTATACGAAGCGCAGGGGATTAAGGCAGTGGCAACATCCAGTGCTGCGGTAGCATCATCCCTGGGTTTTTCCGATGGGGAAGAAATGGCTTTTGAGGATTATTTATTGGTTGTTCAGCGGATACTTGCATCAACAAATGCAATAGTAAGTGTGGATATTGAAGGAGGATATGGCCGTACTCTGGAAGAGATCAGCAGTAATATTAAACGTTTATATGAGGCAGGTGTATCGGGTATCAATATAGAAGATTCTGTTGTAACCGGTGGGGAAAGACGTATCACAGATGCGGGGGAGTTTGCAGAGAAAATAAGACAGATAATGGAGCTGCTCAATAAAGATGGTGTTAAGATGTTTGTCAACTTAAGGTCGGATAGCTTTTTACTTGATATGCCGGGTGCATTGAAAGATGCATTGGCGAGAATACAGGTATACCAGGAAACCGGTGTGCATGGATTGTTTTTCCCCTGCATTAACAAGATAGGAGATATTAAACAACTCACTGCTGCATCAAAATTGCCGGTAAATGTGATGTGTATACCTGGCTTGCCATCGTTTGATGACTTGCAAAAGGCGGGTGTAAAAAGGGTGAGTGACGGACCTTTTTTGAATATGCATGTTTATAAAGAGTTTGAGGACATTATCTCGAAGATCAGATCCGAGGATAGCTTTGCCAGTCTGTTTTAACCGTGGAATTTGTCTTATATTGGCGGAGCCTGAAAACTAATCAATGCAAACGGACATTGATTGAATAAGATCCGCTAATATCCCTACCATGAAAATAAGATATATACTGACGGCGTTGCTGACAATGTATTTATGTAATATCTATGCACAGTCGACAGGAAAGAAGGATACCCTCTTTCTGTTGAGAGAGAAGCGACCTACCGGTTATCATACTGTTTTTATTGATACTAATCCGGCGTCACGGTATTACAAAGCGATCTCTGATTTCAGTTTCACTGGCGATGATAAGAAAATTTATGCCAGCACATTGGCAATCGTCAAAGATAAGCGGCTGACAAGATTTACCAGTAAAGCGTTTCCCAGGAAATGGATAAAGGTGTATCAATATCAGAAGAAATTCTATGTCTATTATCCCAGTGATTTTATGAGTCATTATATGGTCAGGGTAACGGATTCCACTTATATAGATTATTATGGAGAAGGTCCTCTCGCAAATAGGATAATATCCTTTAAGAGAGTTGATAGCAGTACATACCATTTCAAGCTGAAAAGCCCATATACGGGAATTCACCAAATCGTAGTTCATATCATTGATCCGAAAAAGGGCATAGCGGTTTTTGAGGAATCTGCTGAGACAGGGGAAACGTATTGTCACCTCATGGTCACTGCTGACAAGGTGAGGGTTCTGCCCATTATCGTGAATTATTCTCCTGATCAGAAAGAAGAAGAATTTGATTTTGGAGAGCAGGAATGTGGGGAATTAGCGGAACCGAAACCAGGACACAGACGCGTCGGTGGCGTTAGCTTTAGATAGTAGTATTATCCCCTGTTATAGATATTTGAAAAATTATAACAGGGGATAATGTTATACCGGCATTTATCCAAGCACTGCAAGTGCCGCTTCAAAACGAGGCGTACGCATCTGATGAACAGCCTCATTCAGCAGCGCTTTACCATACATCAGCTGACCTTCATAGGCAGCCAGGGATATTTTAGCGGCTCCCATCTGAGCACTGAATTCTTTTAGTGTGATGCCTTCCATCTCCTGGTTATGCGCATAATCTTCAGGTTTGCCTTTGGCTGCAAGCTGGAGCATCAGCGAGCCGTAAATGATCCTGCCCACCTGACGCATGATGTAAAAACGGGCTGTTTTATATTCATCTGCCGGACCACCAAAGTATGTATGGAGGAATACTTTTTCCTGTTCTTCGGTATGTACAAAGAAATTCGCAGCATTGGCCAGATCAATGTAGCGGTCGTTTAGAAAAGAGGTCGCCCAATCAATGATCCAGATCCTTTCTCCATCACATAAGACATTGCTGGGATTAAGATCATTGTGGCTGAATACTTTCTCAGCATCATTCCAGGGATATTTGCTTCTGATTGTATTATAGTTGCTGAAACATTCATCGAATATGGGACCTGACAGGATGTTGCACTGTCTGAACCCTGCTATTATGTCGTCGATAGTTTCCCGGAGGTCATTGCCGCTACCCTGATAAGGTACATTATGAATGGCTTTGATTGTTGCTGCCAGTTCCTGAGGTAATCTTTCTGGTCCAAAGATGGTGCGTACAGGTTTGCCATCGATAAAGCCACTGATAGAAATGCCATTTGCTGTATCCTGGAAGTGCAGGGGAGGAGCGATGCCTGCTTCTGCTGCCAGTTTATGGTTGGGAGAGAATATGGCCGTTTTATCCAGTTTCAGCACATATGGCTGGTCGTTGACGATGATTTTAAATACAGGAGCGGCGGAAAGTCCGCCGACCAGCAGCGAAATATCTGTAACGCTGGTGGTGCCGAAAGTCTGCTGTAAAGCTGCTTCAACTGCGGCTGTCAGCGGTGCAGGGATGTGTTGGGCAAGTGTCTGTGACATATAGCATGGGTTTAAATGGTCGTGCCGAGTAGTTTAAATAGTTCGGTAAGGGATTGATTCCTGGTAATCTCTGCGGGAACAATCTCTTTGGCAATGGCGTTGGCGGTTTCTCTTGCTTCTTCATAAATACGCCGGCCTGCGGGTGTTAGTGCGGCATAACTTACGCGGGCATCTCTTTCACTGGCTTCTCTTGCAACCAGGCCTGTTTTTTCCAAGGGTAGTAGCATACGGGTAATACCGGATGCGGTAAGTCCTGCTTTCTCTGCCAGGTCGGTCCGGCGGAGTCTCCCACCAGGAGCCTGGTGAAGCAGGTAAAGGATCGCGAAATCGGTAAAACCGATGCCATGCACACTTAATCCGTCGAATCTGCGGGACATCAATGCCTGCATTTTCGCCAGGTTCAGAAGTAACTTGAGAGAATGGTTTATTGTTGACATATACTTGAGTTGTCAA
This sequence comes from Chitinophaga filiformis, assembly GCF_900102545.1. Lineage (GTDB taxonomy): Bacteria > Bacteroidota > Bacteroidia > Chitinophagales > Chitinophagaceae > Chitinophaga > Chitinophaga filiformis. Next base: position 159,911 of record NZ_FNBN01000005.1, read on the forward strand.
GTATTTCAAAAGTAAATATATTTTCCGGATTACAAACAAAATGAAGGAAAATTCTTGTGGAGGGTATATTACTTAAAATCTGCCGAGATGGAAGTCTGCTTCCATGCTTCCAGTTCTGCAGCCATGCCGGCAATTTTTTCTGATGCGCGATTGTATGCGTCTTGTCCGAGGTACAAATGGACCGGTGGTTCTTTACTTTCTGCGAGTTCAATTAATATGGCTGAAGCTTTTTCGGGGTCGCCAGATTGTTTACCATTATTTGCCAGATAGCGCTCGCGGGTAGATTTGATTGCTTCATAGCCTTCGATGCTCGTGGTAATATTTGCCAGGGAGTTTTCAGTAAGAAAGCCGGTACGAAAGCCTGAGGGTTCCGCAACAGTTACTTTAATGCCGAATTCTTTCACATCCAGCGCAAGTACTTCTGAAAATGCGGCTAATGCGGCCTTGGTAGCCGAATAAATGGACCAGCCAGGCGCTCCTACAAATCCGGCAACCGAACCGATGTTAATAATGTAACCTGATTGCTGTTTACGCATCAGCGGCAATACACTCTTTACGACATTAACGGCAGCCAATACGTTTACATCGAAGATCTTCCTGATATCCTGTTCGGCAATTTCTTCTACAGCGCCCATCATGCCATATCCGGCGTTATTAACAACAACGTCAATGCTGCCGAAAGCAGTGATTGTTTGCTGGATAGATTCATTGATACAATCGGGATTGTTCAGGTCAACGACCAGCGGAAGAAAGCGGTCTGCGTCGATGATGCCCACAGCTTGTTTTAAGGTTTGGGCGTTGCGTGAAGTTGCTGCCACACGGTAACCGCTTTCGAGCAGTTTTTTAACAAGTGTGAGTCCCAATCCCTGTGAGGCGCCGGTTACATACCAGACTTTTGAATTGTTCATGACTTTTAGTTTTGGAGTGAAGCAGCGTAAAACGGGGGCAATTAAGCGGCCGGACTGCTTTGTATTTTAATAACAATACAAAGGTGCAAAGGAATTATGTAGCGATTACGTGATCCATATCACATTTGAACAGACAACTGCATCTATGAATTGTCTCTCTTATCCGCGCCTCATATAACGAATGATTGCCAATAAATCATTATCTAAGCCTCGCTGTCTTAAAATAGCGTTCTGTATGTCACGGTGAACGTATCCATGATTAGCTCCGTACGCTCTGATTTGTACAGCAAAGGCATCAACATAGGCCTGGGCATCTCCGGGCCCCATACCTGCGTTTTGGAGGAGAGTTCTGGCTATATTGGGGTAATCCCGGACAAAAAGAAATTCATCGCTGAATGTTCCCCTATGCGGGATTGGGCATGCTCACGGGTTGAATGTTGCTGATTGGCAGCTTCTGTAGAAGGATGGCGATTAGCCGGATTTTCACGATCTTCTCCAAGAGGAATGGCGTGATCTGGCTGAATATGCGCATGGGCAGCCCTGGGGAAATCTGGTAAGCCATAGGCCGCGGCCTGAGCACGTGCTGTTCCGCCATTAATAGTCCGTTCGGCTCTCCGCTCCTCAGGATGAGCGACCCGTTGTCCATCATGTGGCCAGGCCACACTTGTGATTCTTTCACGCTGAGGCATTGCTTGTCCCGCTGTAGGAGGGGGTAAGGGGAATGGAGCACCTACTGCACCCTCTGCTGCATCAGCGGCGGCTAAAAAAAGACCATTAGGCCGGGATGAGGATGCGCCCAAAGAAAGGGGTGGGGCTAATACATTATCCACACGTACTCTGCCCATCGCTGCCAATTCCTGCAAATCATGCTCGGTTGGCTCGCGGCGACCTTCCCAATGTGATTGATTGCTATTCTCATGATGTACCCACCATAACTGGGCGACAGGTGTACCTTGTATCTTATTGGACTGTTTTAATGGAACGCTGTTATTTGCCATTTCCTGGATGGCTTTTAACTGCAGCACCCTGGGGCTATTCATAATAGCCTCCTGCAGCTTACGTTGCATAACAGATTGGGGACGATTGTCGGCAAACATGAAAGCCTGGCTACTCTCACCTTGTATTGGAGCCTCACTATCTGCCGCTGCCCGCTTATTTTGTTCCCCCGATTTGTTTACATGGGTGTCCATTGTTAGATAAGTATTATAGTCTAATGGTATAATAGGGTCGGTTGGTGCTTAGTGGTATTGTGGGAAAGATAAGGCAAAATTCCTGAAAGCCTCATGAAGTTTTTTTAAATAGATTTAACGGGATATAGTGGTGATTGTGATTGTAGTCACGGACACAAATAATCGTAGCATCTACTTTTGCTTCAAAATTATAAGATGAAACAAAGTATGATTTTGCTTCACGGCCTCTTCGGGCAACTTAGCAATTGGGATAGTGTTGTTGAGCAATTTGGAGTGTCCTACAATGTATATGTTCCCGCTTTGCCAATTTATGATACGCCGAAGGATGAGTCGCTTTTTTTTCTGTTGGAATTTCTGGAAGGATTTATAAAGGATAATGACCTGAAGAACGTTATACTGGTTGGTAATTCGCTGGGAGGGCATGTTGCTATTTTATATGCTTCACGTCACAGTTATAATGTTAAAAATCTAATTTTAACCGGCAGCTCTGGCCTATACGAAAATACTAACATGGGGAGTTTTCCTAAAAGGAGCACGGCTGCCTATATTAAGGCAAGAGTTGAATATACATTTCACGACCCGGCTATAGCGACCGAAGCGCTTATTTCACAGGTGTTAAGTATTACAGTAGATTCTCAGAAATGTCTGAGTGTTCTCCGGGTTGCAAAATCCGCTCAGCGTCATTATGTGGCGGATCTTTTACCTCAAATATCTGCGCCAACATTATTAATTTGGGGACGGGATGATAGGATCACGCCGATTCACGTTGCCCGGGAATTTGCAGGCATGATTCCTGATACTAAACTGGTAATACTAAATGAGTGTGGCCATGCTCCGATGATGGAAAAGCCGGAGGAGTTTAATTTTGCATTGCAACATTATTTGCATGAGGGTATTACCAAATAAACTGATAACATATACCACTATGTCACTACCGTCTTATTATCAAAGGCTTATCGTGAAATATCCCCAGGTGTCAGTCGCCGAGTGGCATTTGCTCGATCAACTGGCTACTGTCAGGCATATTAAAAAAGGCGAACACTTTCTGCGGGTAGGAAAAGTAGCGAGATATGCTGCTTTTATTTTATCCGGTCATTTTAAATATAACTTTACCGATGATGAAGGAAGTGAGAAGATCCTGAAATTTGGGTTTACAGATGATTTTCTTACCAACTGTCAAAGTTTTAATAATAATAAGCCTTCTTATCTGAACATTACCGCATTAGAGGATTCTGTGATTTTAAGGTTTAATATTAATAATGTCCGGCCATTGTATGACCTGCACAGCAGCATACTACACGTCAACCTTCAGGTGTATCAGCATATCATGGAGGAACAGGAAGAACATCAGTATATACTATCACTGAAAAGTCCGTTAGAACGGTATCGTTTTCTGATGCGTCATCGTCCTGCAATTATTCAGAAGATCTCTTTGACTAATATCGCCAGGTATCTTTTTACGAGCAGGGAGGCGTTGAGCCGGGCGAGGATTATGGTGACGAAGAAATTAGGCGGGCAGAATTCATGTGGGTCTTTTATGTAAGAACCACGGTATCTTTATATGTTGAGAGGATAGTAATATGGAATATTTCCTGTCTGGCATCTATATGGAAAACGCTATGCGAACAGGACTTATGCTTTCATTGGTACTATTGTTGACCTCTTGCTTCCGTGAATCTATACCTATCAGTTACTTTAATACAGGGGGATTTATTCTGGAAGATACTTCCCGCATTGCAAATGAGTATCTACAGTCTTTCGAGGATGATGGATATCCTGTCTATTACCTTGGACCTTTAAAGGATACTATTAGTATTGGAAGTCGTTATTGGCTACGCCGCGAAAAGAGGTTCAAAGAGTATCCAGAATATTGTATTTTCAAGTATTCAAAGTATAATATATCTATACAGGTAGATACTTTGTTCTCTGCATGCCTGGCGATGGAATACCTTAGTGAAGAGAGGTTAATTGACCGTTATTGCGACTCAAACCGTTATTATCATGCTTCAATGATCAGTATACGTAATACCTCAGATACGGCTATATCCCTGGGTACTTCCTTTAGTATTTCCCATATACACAGGGAGATGCTGAACAGTCGGGGACAATGGATAAAGGTGAATGAGAAATTGTGTGAGCAGTGGTTTTGCGGTACCGGACAGCCTAACCTATATTTGATGCCGGGGGAGGTAATTATATCTAAAATTGGCCATTTTAGTGGGGAATACGCTGTATCTTGTCGTCTGGCACTGGGGCGTTGTCGAGATACTTCTCAGGTATATTCAAATATTTTTACGGAGTGTATAGATGATAGATTGCTGCGTATAGTTGAGGGGAGTTAGAAGGGCAGTGGATCAACGGGCTGGTTTATGGAATATGCTTTCAAAATCGGAACCTCAAAAACGAGTTTCGGCCATGATAATGGAAGCATGGAATAATTCGTGGTTACTGATCGTTAGCTTCTACATGCTTTTATTCGTTTCACTGGGGAGGCTTAGGAGTACGCTTCGGACACGTTAACTGTTTTTTACTTTTGCAGATGGCTGACAACTTATCACCTGAGCTGCTCACTCAAACCGACAATAATACCCTCAGGACCCCGTACATAAGCGAGCCGATACATATCCTCGTATTGCACTACCTCGCCGACCAGTTCGGCGCCATGAACAAGCAGGCGCGCCACCAACTCATCAATGTTATCGACGGCGAGCATAATACGGCGGATGCCAAGCTCGTTTACGGGAGCCTTCTCAGGGCCTGTTCTGATTGCGTCTGGTGTGTGGAACTTGTCCAGCTCGATCCGTCCATGGCCGTCTGGAGTACGCATAAACACGAGCGTAGCACGAACATTCTGAAGGCCAATGAGACGATCTACAGAGGGGCCCTCAACAATCGTTTCACCTTCCAGCTCGAATCCGAGTTCAAGAAAGAAGGCTTTCGTAGCTTCGAGGTTGTCGACAACGATGAGAACGTTGTCCATTCGTAGTAATTTGCTTTTTGACATTGCTTTGCCTCTTTGTAATTTTAAATCTGTAATCTCAATTTAAAGGTTTTTTCAACGCCAGGTAGCCTTAAATAGGAACATTGGCTTAAACGACCTCTTTTTTTGTCCCGGATCGCCCTCATGATATAGAATGTCATCTCTTATTTTTGACTTACACCCTTCAATCAACAAAAAACAATTAAATGAGAACGGTAACATTTGGTATGAATATTAGCATCGATGGTTATTGCGATCACACTAGTTTTAATCCCAGTGAAGATGTTCATGATTATTTTACGGCAATGATGGCCGACGCTGACCTACTCTTTTTCGGCCGTGTCATGTATCAGCTTATGTTTCCCTATTGGTCCGATATGGCAAAAAGTCAATCCGGCACAGAAGATGAAAACAGATTTGCCCAAAGGATTACTGCTATCGATAAAGTTGTTGTTTCACGATCATTAGACAAGGTGGAGGAAAACACACGGATTGTTCGTAGCAACCCTGCAGGGGAACTGTTGAAATTGAAACAGCAACCCGGCAAAAAGATTTCAGTAGACAGTGTAAGCATGCTTCCGGAATTGATAGCAGCGGGCCTTATCGATGAATTTCGTTTAGTTGTCCATCCGGTGCTTGTGGGGAAAGGAAGGCGGTTGCTGGACGCCGGGAGCCTTCAGGAAAACCTTGATTTAAAGCTGGTGGATACAATAGTTTTCAAATCCGGATGTGTGGCACATCACTATGTGAAACAGTGATGGAAATGTTTGCGGGATGCCGGAGTAGCGGATTGTAATTTTCAAGCTGCTTATTATTACCGTGTTCCTACCTCTGAACTTCTTTTGTTTCTATACTCCTGAGGAGAAACTCCCATTGTCTTTTTAAATATCCGCGAAAAGTAATGCTGGTCAAACATACCTACTTCCAGCGCGATTTCCTTGATTCGCTGTTTTGTGAACAGCAGGTATTGACAGGCTTGCTGCATTTTCAGGTGATTGTAATACTCAATAGGAGAGAACCCCGTTTTTTTCCGGAATAACAGGGAAAAATGAGAAGGCGAAAACTGGACATGCTGTGCAATCTTCTCCAGTGTCAGATTCTGATCTACATTCTTCTGCATGTAGTCGATAGCACTATCTATGGTGTCAGTCTCAGTATTATTCATCCGGGATTTATTTTTCTCCTGATAAATAAAGGTCGACAGATAGTGCCAGAGATACATATTGCTATACATCAGATGCTCCATACTATACCCCCGTTCCAGCGGAGTATATATTTCATTGAATAACCGGATTGTTTTTTCACCGTCTGGTATAAATCCGCCGTAACTATTTAAATATTGATGTATTTGTTTTACCCAGTCATCAGCACATTCTCCTTTGAAATGGATCCAGAAGATTGTCCAGGGATTGTCTGCATTGGCTGCATAGGTATGCCTGGTTAAAGCAGGTATAAGATAAAAATCACCTGGCGATATCTTATATTCCTGTTTATCGATGATCATACTACCTTCTCCCTCATGACAATAAATAAGAATATGCTGGTCTGTGCCATGCAAACGTTCCCTATAATGGTAGCGCGCTTTCGGGTAATAGCCAATATCAGTAATGTATAATTTTCTGATCAGTGGATGTGCACTACATTTGTTGTTTAGCACAGATCTTGGAATGATAACGGCCTTCTGCCCCTGGAAGCCGTCCTTTTTTCGCTGCCTCTTTACCATGTTAGTTTTTTAAAAAAAAGTAAGAATGTCCACAAGAATAGTCATATAGTCGCTCCTTATTAAAGTTAAAAAAAGTTTTTTTGTAAAGAAGTCTGATTCTTTGAATCCGTACTGGGCAAACACAGGAACAACTGAAAGTATTAATAAAACATGCCTGAAATGAATAAACACGTTAAACTGATATTGCTGGTGGCAATGATGGCGATTCACGCTGCTGTGCCGGCACAAAACAGGATCTCGCTGGCTGGGAAATGGAAATTCCGGATAGATAGAGACGATCAGGGTATTAAACAGCAATGGTATACCCAACAATTGAAGGACTCCCTGAAATTACCCGGTGCGATGCAATCCCAGGGGTATGGCGATGAGCCTTCTGTCAACACAAAATGGATTGGTGACAGATATGAAGCCTTTCTGAAGGAAGACAAATATGCACCTTACCGAAAGGACGACAACTTCAAATTCCCTTTCTGGCTAACTCCCAAAAAATACTACATGGGGGCTGCATGGTACCAGAAGGTCATTAATATTCCATCACATTGGACCGGGCAACATATTAGTCTTACGCTGGAACGTTGTCATTGGGGCACTACTGTTTATGCAGACAGTCAACTTATCGGAGCGGATAGCAGCCTGGCTACCCCGCATGTATATGACCTAAGCCACCTCAGTCCGGGTAAACATACACTTACTATCCGCGTAGACAACCGTTATCTCTCAGAAGTAGGTATCAATGCCCACAGTGCCAGTGATCAGACACAGGGGACCTGGAATGGTATTGCGGGAGACATTGTGCTGGAAGCCGGGAGTCCCGTTTTTGTAAAGCAGGTGCAGGTTTATCCTGATATCCTCAACAGGAATATTCAGCTTAAAATAGTCCTCGGCCGTACCGGTAATGCGACTTCAGCAGGCAGTCTTTCTATATCCGTAGATAAGTTACCTGCCTTAAAGCAATCTTTCAGCAAGGATGACAGTTCCTTATCATTCACTTATCCAATGGGCGATCATCCTGCATTATGGGATGAATTTAATCCTAAACTGTATCAACTCACAGTACAACTACAAACAGCGGATAAAAAAAGCATAGATAGTAAAAAGGTTAGTTTTGGAATGCGTAGTGTGGGGACTGCCAACTCAAAAATTACGGTCAATAATCATCCTATATTCCTGCGGGGAACACTGGAATGCGCTATCTTTCCGTTAACGGGTTACCCGCCTACGGATACTGCTGCATGGGCACGGATTTTCCGCATTATAAAGGCACATGGCCTCAATCATATGCGTTTTCATTCATGGTGTCCGCCGGAAGCCGCATTTACGGCTGCGGATCATGCTGGCGTATATCTTTCTGTGGAGGTAGATTGCTGGGCAAGAGTAGGAGATGGACTTTCTGTAGATAACTTCCTGTATGAAGAAAGCAACCGGATCATTGCTGCTTATGGTAATCATCCTTCTTTTTTGATGATGGTACCTACTAATGAACCTGCAGGAGGTAAAAACCGCGACCCGTATCTGGCCGCATTCGTAAACTATTGGAAAAACAAAGATAAACGACGCCTTTATAGTGCCGGTTCTGGATGGCCGGCCATTGCAGAAAACGATTATCATGTGCTGCCGGAACCGCGTATTCAGGCCTGGGGCGAAGGACTTAACAGCGTCATTAATGCCAAGGCTCCTAATTCACAGTTTAACTTTAAAGAAAAGCTCAAAGACAACAAACCGGTTGTAGCGCATGAAATAGGACAGTGGTGTGTATATCCTGATTTCACAGAACGAAAGAAATATACTGGTCTGTTACAGGCACGCAATTTCGATATCTTCTACGACTTCATGAAGAAAGAACACCTGCAGTCGCAGGCACATGATTTTCTCATGGCTTCCGGAAAGTTGCAGGCCTTGTGTTACAAAGCAGATATAGAAGCTGGTATGCGTACTGATTATGCAGGTTACCAGTTACTGGACCTGCATGATTTTCCCGGTCAGGGTACTGCACTGGTGGGCATTCTGGATCCTTTCTGGAATAGTAAGCCATATTTCACACCGGCAGCCTTCCACCGTTTTTCTTCTGCTACAGTGCCACTTGCAGTGATCAGTAAGTTTACATGGAAGAACTCAGAAGTATTTACAGCTGATGTACAGATTGCCCATTTCGGAAAAGAGCAGTTGAAGAAAATACCGGTAAAATGGAAGATTACCGGCAATAACAAACGGGTGATAGCGAATGGCGTTTTATCTGCGAACCTCGACTGGAAGAATGATAACCCCGCAGGTAATATCTCCTGTAAACTTTCTGGTATCAGCAAAGCGGAAAAGCTCAACCTGGAAATCATAGTGGATGGATTAGGTGCAAATGACTGGGACTTCTGGGTATATCCTGATATGGTAGATGTGCAAACCGGTAGTGACATCACTGTTACAGATGAACTTACACCTGCCATATCTGAAAAGTTGCAGGCCGGTGCTACTGTACTGTTACAATTAAACAATAAGATCACTGAAAAGAAAGGAGCTGCTATTAAAACAGGGATGTCAGCGATCTTCTGGAATACGGCATGGACCGAAGGACAGGCTCCCCATACATTGGGTATTCTATGTGATCCGTCATCACCTCTTTTTAATGATTTTCCAACGGAATACCATTCTAACTGGCAGTGGTGGGATATCATTCATACTGCGCAGCCGATGCACCTGGACAATTTCCCTGCTGAATTAAAACCCTCTGTACAACTAATAGATACCTGGTTTGAAGCGAGGAAGCTGGGTATATTGTTTGAGGCAAGGGTAGGAAAGGGAAAGATAGTAGTGACTTCTATCGATCTGCAGCATGATCTGGACACAAGGTTAGCTGCGAGACAGCTTTATCATAGTTTGCTGTCATACATGCAAACAAAAGCATTTAATCCTGTAGTTGCCGTCAGACCAGAACAAATACAGGAACTGTACAAGTAAATAAAAGTCTACATCAGGTATCTGAATACAAGAAACCCGTATCAAGTGCGATACGGGTTTCTTGTATTTTGCCGATGAAAGGCCGTGGGCGTCTATAAAAGGGTCAATTATTTCCAGTATGAATTCTGTTCTGCCTTAGAATTAGAATTTATCTCGTCCTGTGGTATCGGGAAATAATCATGTTTGTTAACCACGTAAAACTGCTTACCTACTTTATCACTGTTGGTCAGTTCCTGTTGCAATAAGCCCCATCTCTTCAGATCATAAAAGCGCTGACCTTCGCGTGCAAATTCAAGCATCCGCTGGTGTCTGATCTCTGCCATCATTTTGGTGTCGTCCAGGCCGGCAATCAATGCAGGTAACTGCGCCCTGCTGCGAACCTGGGTGATATATGGATAGGCATCAGCCGGCCTGCCCTGCATCGTTACTGCCTCGGAAAGCAGCAATAATACATCTGCATACCGGAGTGCTTTTTCATTAATGCTGGAAGTATAACTACCGCCATTGCTACCAGTAAGCTCATTATCTTTTGTATAGTTCTGGTATTTCTTAAACATGGATTTATAACCGAACTGTAAGCTGAAAGCGCTGAACGGTTTGTTATAAAAGGTAGCCCCCGGATAATCCCACATCAGTGTCGCATACATTCTCGGATCAAGCTCGCCGGCAGTAGTTTTTTCCTTTTGAAATTCATTGAACAACTTGTCTGTAGGACTCACCTCAAACCAACCGGAGACTTCCGAAGGGGCAAACTCCTGTGCGGTAGTAACGCCGATCGATTCATTTGCATTTTCGCCTGCCCAGGGATTAGTACCACCCACATCAGCCAACTGGATCTCAAAAAGGGACTCTATATTATTATCATTTACAACAGTGAAATTATCGCCGTAGTTGGGCATTAGCTGATAAGTGAAAGGCGCAAGAGTTAACTGTTTTAAGGCAGCTTCAGCATTGGGCCAGTCTTTAAGATACACGTAAGACTTACCGAGGAAACCAAGTGCGGCACCTTTGGTGGCCCTACCCAGGTCTGCGGCGGAATAAGAGACTGGCAGGCCGGCAGCTGCTTCAGTGAAATCTTTTATTACCTGTGCCCAGATCTCGGTCTCTGGAGAAACAGGAATAAAATAATCAGCAGTTGAAGCCGGGATGGTGATCCTCAAAGGAACAGCACCAAAATTTACAGCCAGGATATAGTAGTTCAGGCCGCGCAGGAATTTTGCTTCCGCAATGTACTGTTTCTTCTTGGTGTCGTCTAAACCGCCAACCTTGTCAATGTTCGCCAGGATCTGGTTCGCCCGGAAAATAGCCCGGTAAGAGATATTAAACACATTGTTGGCAGCGGAATTATCCGGTGTATTGGTAAAGGTGGAAAGCTGGTATAAGTAACTCACATCATTTCTGATGAAGAAATCATCTCCTCTTCCATTGGAAAGTTCAACACCTCTTACTCCCCAGTAACCACCATCTACATTCTTGAACAGACTATAGGTTGCTGCGAAGGCGCTTTGTACATCCGCTTCATTTCTCCAGAATGTTTCAGTAGTGATCTTGTTAGGGTTAGTAAGATCCAGCTCTTTGCTTGAACAGCCTGCTATAACAACCGTTGTTGCTATTGCAAAAAATATCTTATTCATGATGAATGATTTAATTATAATGATAACTGAATACCGAACGATACTACACGGGCAAGAGGATAGGCAACATGCCCGAAGTCGACGCCTCTGTCCAGGATACTGCCTGTTCTGCCGATATCCGGATTGTAGCCACTGTAATTCGTTATGGTAAATAAGTTATCTGCGCTGATATAAGCGCGCATAGAGGTGATCTTAAATTTATTGTTCAGGATTTCGGGGATAGTATAACCTATCTGTAACGTTTTAAGGCGAAAATAAGAACCGCTTTCGAGGAAGCGGGAAGAGGTCTGTGTATTAAAGTTTGGATCATTGATAACGGCTCTCGGAATGTTGGAGTGATTGGTAGGTGTCCATGCATTCAAAGTTGCGCGGGAATAATTAAACTCCAGGTTCATCCCTTCAAGATCCTGTCTTAAGCCATTATATATTTTATTGCCGGAAGTTCCCTGCATAAATATGTTCAGGTCAAAATTAAAGGCGGATAGATTCGCTCCAAGTCCGTACTCAAACTTAGGAAAGGGGCTGCCGCAATTCACTCTGTCAGCATTACTGATGCTGCCGTCGCCGTTCGCATCAAGGAACTTAATGTCTCCGGCAGATGCATTTGGCTGGATCACCTTCCCGCTTTTATCCCTGTAAGCATTCACCTCTTCCTGTGATTGGAAGATGCCTGTTGCTTTGATCAGGTAAAAAGCACTCACCTGGCCACCAGCTTCGGTAAGTGTGGTAGATGCACCGTGGTGGGTTGGCTGTCCGCCAAATATCTGCTGGGATCCCGTGCCCAATTCAATCACTTTATTCTTAATAGAAGAGAATGTTCCATACACAGAGTAATTCAATACACCTGCCTTATTGCCATAGTTGATACCCAGCTCAAAGCCTTTGTTTTGCAAGATGCCTGCATTCACGGTAGGGTTTTCAGAAGAACCGGCGGAACCGGGAATGGGAACCTCTAATAGTACATCGGTGGTCCTTTTTGTAAAGTAATCAGCGCTCATATTCAGTTTACCGTTCAGGAAACCTGCGTCAATACCGGCGTTGATTGTTTTTGTATTTTCCCATTTGATATTAGGAGAGGCAAAAGCCGTCTGGATAGCACCAAACCATTTCTGCTGAGCTGCACCTATTACATAATTGATGTTGGAGGCGATGGCCGCACTATACTGGTAATCGCCAATTTCCTGGTTGCCCAGTATACCATAGCTACCTCTTATTTTCAGAGAAGATAACACCCTGGGATCTGCACGAAAGAATTTTTCATTGGACAGGTTCCACCCCACAGCAACAGATGGGAAGTTCCCGTACCTGTTGGCTTTGCCGAAGCGTGAAGAACCATCTCTTCTGAAGCTGGCGGTGAGCAGGTACCTGTTATCATAAGAATAGATCACACGTCCCAGTTGTGATAAGAGTACACTTTCAGTACTGTTACCACCTACTGTCGCTGCACCGGAAGCAGCGTCGAGTTCTTTTATTCCATCAGGGAGATTTGTTTTACTGGCAAGCCAGTAATTATATTTGAGTCGCTGGTAGGCGTATCCCGCCAGCAGCTGGATACTATGTTTCCCGATATCTTTATTATAGTTCAGCGTATTTTCCAGCATTACCAGGTTGGTGCGCTCTTTGGTCTGACTGAGGTCATTGGTGGCATGTGCAAAAAGGCCGCCAACCACATAGCGCCGCTGGTAATCGTCTGTATTACCGAAAGAGTTGGTGTATCCCACATTGAATTTATACTTTAAATTGGGGAGAATGGAAACTTCCGCAAAAGCATTCGCCAGAATAGAAGTCAGTTCGTAACTGATATCTTCAAGATGTAACTGTGCTACCGGATTGGCTACATTAACAACTGGTCCTGATGCTCCGGAATAGCCACCCAGTGCAGTGGAATCATAGATGTTAAATACCGGGATCATCTTTGTTGCGGAACCTACAGGATTACCTCCCTGGCCGCCCCAGCCTCCCGGCATGCGGATCCATCTTTCTCTTGTCAGCAGTAATGTTTCACCAATCTTCAGACGTCCTTTGGTGGCTTCTGATTTCACGCGTGCACCATAACGTTTGTAGCCTGTTACATCCACGATACCATCCTGGTCAGTGTATTGCCCTGACATGCTGTACTTTGCGGTTTCACCGCCACCACTTACACCCAGGTAATACTGCTGAATAGGCGCCGTTCTGTAAATGGCGTCCTGCCAGTCAGTTCCTTTCCCCAGCTGTGACGGATCAGCGGCAATAGCCAGTCGTGGCAGACCAGCTGCATCATGTGCAGCATTACTTACCGTGGCCCATTCAGATGCATTCAGCACGTCATACTTTTTGAGGATCTTCTGGAAGCCTACATTGGTATTGAACTGGATAAGGGCTTTGCCTGGTTTACCTGATTTAGTGGTTACCAGCACAACTCCATTCGCAGCCCTTGATCCATAGATAGCGGCAGCGGAAGCATCTTTCAATACATCCATCGACTCAATATCTCCGGGGGCAACATTATTGATGTTGGCTACCTGTACACCATCTACAATATAGAGGGGATCAGCATTATTGAATGTTCCTACACCCCTTATCAGGATGCGGGTACCGGAACCTGGATCACCCCCAGCCGATTCTACTGTTACACCAGGTAATTTACCCTGCAATGCGCGCCCCACATTACTAACGCCTTCTGTCTTAATATCTGCGCCTTTTAAAGATGCAATGGCCCCGGTAAGATCCTTTCGTTTTACCGTACCATATCCGATCACAACTACTTCATTTAAACCGGAAACACTGCGTTTGATGGGAATGTCGTAGGAGGAAGCATCTTCCACTTTCACTTCAATAGTTCCATACTCCATGGAAGAAATAATAAGTGTGCTGCCTTTGGCGGCATCAATCGTAAAGACTCCTTTATCATCGGTTACAGCTCCTTTTGAGGAGCCCTTAACACGAACAGAAGCTCCGAACACAGGTTCCTTATTATCAGCATCTGTTATTTTACCGGATATCTTTTTTTGTGCATCTGCCGCCAGGAACGAAAAGAGAAATAATAGCAGCATGATTGGTTTACACCCGGCTCGAGGTGAGAAGTTCACACCGTGGAAATTTGTCATACGGAAATTGGATTTAGTGATTTTGGCGATAGTTTACATAACGTGTGCTAAAGGTAATTTTTATTGAATAGCCGGATAGGGACTTTTCAATTTTTTATGTGGATAATCTTATTAACTAACCCCTATAGATAAGCATGATGTCTTAATGACACCATTTTTAAACTACTTAATAAGATTTTTACAGAGGGATAATATTTCCAGCTACAAACCTGCCGCTTACCCGATGGGCAGTTATTTTTTTGCGCCGGGCCTGGACGAAACAAAACCTGATCCTATGATAAATGGTCATCAGGAATGGCTGGAAGGGTTGGTGGCAATAGCGAAGAAAAAAAGGTGTTAAGCAGACGGTTTACCGGGTTTCATTAATGCTATCTTGTCTGCCGCGTCATCAGTTCCGTTATTCATGATGCGATTTGCCAGCACTTCTTTCCATAAATATTTTCTGCCTTGCGCTGCCTGTCCTACCGAAAGGTAATACTTGCCTAAAAATGTGCAGGCATCGCGTACAGGACCCTGCTCTTCAAAACCGGTGCTATCAGCTAAAAGATGATACCAGGAGCGTGATTCTTCTTCTTTTCCAATTTGCTGATAGTATCCGGCAATTTCCCGGTGGAGATCGGGTTGAAACTGTCCACTATTCCGGTAAGCCTCAATTGCCTTTTCTGTAAGCTCAGACAATTCCTGATCAGCAAGACTAGTCATCAGCCAGAGTAGTGTATTATCCGGCTGTTTAAATCGTTGTGGTTCTTTTGCTGCGAGGTTCCTCAGTAATGTTTTCGCCTCGCCTTTATGTGTACCAAAGGTCTGCTCCTGGTAATGGAGTGTCATTGCCTGCGGAAAGAGCAGATCAAAGCCATCTGCTTTCAGCTTATTCCTGGCCACAAAATGATTTAAAAAGGATACTGCAAAAGGAGAGTTCATCAGATTACCATAGCCCAGCCGGAATGCCTCGGAAGCCGGTACCGCATTGCAGAACAAAATGAAGGTCAGCCGCTGTGAGGGAACGCGCACAATCAATGCCGCAAATGAATCGCCATATCCATAATGCCAGTGGATCTGCTGATCTTCAAATAACTGAGTGGCCCAGCCAATACCATAGGGATGCGTCTTTCCTTGCGGTGTTACTGTAGGTGTGGTGATCCTGGTATAAGTGTCCTTGCTGATCAGCAGGTTATTGTCCAGTGCATTGGTGTATTTAGCCAGGTCTTCCAGCGAGGTAAACAGGTTTGTTGAAGGATATAAAATCGTCTGCGTAGCCTGGTTTTTATCCGGAATGGAAAAGTTGCCGGTCGCTTTATCCAGCTTGTATGTGGTAATGATCCTGGAAGGATCCAGTGCTTTATCTTTAGGGTATCCCGGATATGTGTGCTGCATTTCTAAAGGAGTAATAACCCGCTTCTTCATTTCCTCAGCAAATGCTTCATAGTGTGTGGTGTTCCCGCTTACCTGCTCGTAAACGCCATACACAAAATTATACCGGCCACCGTTGTAAATATATTCCGTCCCTGGTACTCCTTCAGATGTATGACTCAGCGCGTGCCAGATGCGGACATCAGGACTGGGAAGTCGCTCCGGCGTAAAGCCAACGGATAGAAAAGGGTAGTCCAGGATATAGTCGTCCAGAGACGCTTTTCCTTCCTGGTGATACTGGGCCATCACCACTGCGGCAAAGGTTTTGGTAAGGGATGCCACAGGAAATATCATGTCCTGACGCATGGGTACTTTACGGTCAAGGTCAGCAAGGCCCTCGCACTGCACATAACTCAAATGGCCATCTTTGACTACCGCTGCCAGCATTCCGGGAATCCGGAGCGTTTGCATGGCTTGTTTTAGGTCCGAACGCAGTTGATCAGAGGGAGATCCTGCAATAGCGGGGATGCTTTCTGTTATCAGACCAGTGGTCAGTAAGCCTGTAGTGATCAGAGAGGATTGTTTGAGAAAGGTGCGGCGCGAGGTCATGATAGTTGGGTATACTTTAGGTTCTCTTAAATCTACGGAATTTTATTTAGTTGTTGCAGGCTGTGATTTTACTTCCGCCTTTTATACACCCTCATCGCAAAGAAATAAGCCACAATCATAATTGCAATGCACCATGCAAGGGCAACCCATATTGTATTGCCTACCGGCTGATTGAAAAGTAGTGCACGAATGGTCTCTACGATTGAAGTCACTGGTTGGTTCTCGGCAAAGGCGCGGACACCTGCCGGCATCGTTTTGGTTGGTACAAACGCTGAGCTGATTAACGGCAGGAAGTGAATAGGATAAGCAATTGCACTCGCGCCATCTACAGATTTGGCAGACAATCCCGCAATCGCTGCGATCCATGTCAGGGTCAGTGTAAACAGCGCGAGTATACCACCAACAGCAAGCCATGATAATACTCCTGCCGGTGAGCGGAAGCCCATAATGAGCGCAACAATAATAATTACAGTGATTGAAATTATATTAGATACAAGTGAAGTCAGTACATGTCCCCACAGTGCAGCAGAACGTGCAATCGGCATGGAGTGGAAACGTTCGAATATCCCCCGTTGTATATCAGTAAACAGGCGAAAGGACACATAGCCTATACTATTTGCAATGGCCATTAGCAGTATACCGGGCAACAGGTAATTTACATATTTGTCTGTGCCGCTCTGAATAGCGCCGCCCAGCACATAAACGAACAAAAGCATAAGCGCAATCGGCATAATGGTGACTGTGATGATAGTGTCCATACTGCGGGAGACATGGCGCATGGAACGGCCAAGCATAACACCCATATCTCTGAAATAATAGTTCTTTATCGTTTCCATTTTTACGTTTTATTTTTTACCAATAATTGAAAGGAAGATATCCTCCAGTGTAGGCTGTTTTTCAATGTATTCAACTTTTGCAGGCGGGAACAACTTCTTCAGCTCTGCGAGCGTACCGTTCACAATAATCTTACCCTCATGAAGAATGGCAATTCTATCTGCCAGCTGTTCCGCTTCTTCGAGATATTGTGTGGTTAAGAAAACAGTCGTTCCATTGTCAGCAAGCTCTTTGACGATCTTCCAGACTTCAATACGCGCCTCGGGATCAAGTCCGGTGGTCGGTTCATCAAGGAAAATAAGGGCTGAATTTCCAACAAGGCTCATGGCAATGTCGAGCCTGCGGCGCATACCGCCTGAATAGGTAGAGCTCTTGCGGTCGGCAGCATCGATCAACCCGAAGCGAGTAAGCAGATCCTCTGCTACCTGGCGCGGATTGTCGAGGTGGCGTAGCCTGGCGATCATCACAAGATTTTCCCGTCCGGTCAATACGTCGTCCACGGCGGCAAACTGGCCTGTCAGACTAATTGATTGCCGCACATTGTCGGGTTTTGATATCACATCAAATCCATTTACTGTTGCTTCTCCACTGTCTTGTTTCAACAGCGTGCTGAGGATTTTAACAATTGTTGTCTTGCCTGCGCCGTTGGAGCCAAGCAGCGCGAAAATGCTACCTTTTTCCACTTCAAAATCTACGCCTTTCAGGACATGGAGCTCCCTATAGGACTTGTGCAGTCCTTTTACTTGAATTGAGTTTTTCATATTCTCCTCCTTAAATAATTGTAACTTTTGATAAATCGACGACCTGTAAGCCCTTCAATGCGGCATAGGTCAGCTTATCCATTGTAGCGCCGTCGAAGCAGATGGTTTTGACAGCCTGGTAAGATTTGTTTGTCAGGGAAAAGGGTAGCGTGAAGGACACGTTCCTGAGTGTTGCTCCCCTAAATGAAACGTCGTTCAGGGCGGATTTATCAAACTTGACACCGATGAAGGTCTGCCCGTCAAAACAGATTCCCCGCAGGTCACAATGGTTGAAATCAACACCGTCAAAGACACAGTTCTCAAAGGTTGTTTTTCTAAGGTCAGTTTTGGTCAGCCTGACATCGACCAGGTTTACATCTATGAATTTTGCGCCTTGCCCTGACATGTTCAGGATCATGCGTACAAGAATAGATTTACGGAAGCTTGCATCCGTGAGGTCGGTAACGGAAAAGTTGCAGTCTGTCAGATTCGCACCGTCAAAACTAGCCTCACGAGCATCGATAACATCAAACGAGCTACCGGTCAGGTCGGCGCCTGCAAAGTTGGCACCGCGTAATGGGCTTGCTTTGAATTTTCCTTTGTGTAGAATGACACCTGCGAAGTCACTCTTTTCCAGATCGACCGCGGTAAGGTTTATCTGTACCTGGCGCTCTGGCGAGCGGGAGAGACTGGTATCTTCCTGTGCTGTTTGTTCAGTGTCGCCAATACCGTTAGTAGACGTCCTGGAAGCCCCTTCATTATTTTCTGAGAAGTAATTAAGGTCAACACCCAGGATCTCCGCAAGGCGGTTAAAAGTGGTAATATCAGGCATTGATTCCCCGCGTTCCCATTTTCCGACTGCCTGTGGGCTGATAAATAGTAGTTGAGCAAGTTTCGCCTGAGACATATTTACTTTCTTTCGTGCCTGGGCAATTTTGCTGCCGATTATCTTGGTATCCATACGTGCTGTCTTTTGTTTTTTTTGACATAGCAAAGATATTTGGGATCATTCCTACAATCAGCAAAAGGGCAGAAACTATTAGTTGTAAGATACGCTACTTGTGGTTGTAATTTAACAACTGGTGGTTGTATGTGTTGAAAATCAATGCTTGTTGCTGGGGCAACTTGATCCGTAATCCAGGTGTGTGATAGTGGGGGAGGATTCGGGGAAGACGGGATTTTAGCCTGATTTTAAAAAAAAGTCCCGGCTTAGCCAGGACTTTTTTTGTAGCGAGGAGAGGATTCGAACCTCTGACCTTCGGGTTATGAGCCCGACGAGCTACCTCTGCTCTACCTCACAATGAGGGGGCAAAGGTGCATAAATGATTATAATTAACCAAATTTGTTTTTGCCTGGATCTTTCATTTCCGGGAACAAAGATGCGGGCGCCGTCAACCAGCTTCGCGCCCCCGCCTTTTAAACAAAGCAAATTGCGACTTTTAAACAAACACGCCAGTCTATTTATACCCGAATTTTGATTCATCAAATAAATAATGATGAATACAGATTCAAATGTTGAAAAGACAGTACTGGTGACTGGGGGAGCTGGTTTTATTGCCGTCCATTGTATTTTACAACTATTAAATGCAGGTTATCAGGTAAGGGCAACACTCCGTTCTCTAAAACGGGAGGCGGAGGTAAGAGCTATGCTCAGAGAAGGAGGTGTGGAAGCGGGTGACCGTTTAACGTTTATTGAGGCTGATCTGTCAGCGGATGCTCATTGGAGCGAAGCGGTAAACGGGTGTGATTATGTATTGCATGTTGCTTCGCCTACACCGATTGTTAACTATAAGCACGAAGATGAAATGATCATTCCTGCGAGGGAAGGTGTGCTGCGGGTATTACGTGTATCAAGGGACGCCGGTGTAAAGCGCGTAGTATTAACTTCTGCCATAGGTGCTGTTGCGTATGGTCATCCTGCGCAAACAGCACCTTTTGATGAAAGCTACTGGACTAATGCTTCCGGAAAGGCGCCCGCTTATCAGAAATCAAAGACATTAGCGGAACGGGCCGCATGGGAGTTTATCGAAAGGGAAGGCAATGGGCTGGAACTATCAGCGGTTAATCCGGTAGCGGTTATGGGACCGGTATTAGGCCCTGATTATTCGCACTCCATTTATCTGATCAAAAATCTTTTAACAGGCGAGATACCCGGCTGTCCGAAGATCAACTCGGGTTTTGTGGATGTTCGTGATGTTGCCGATCTGCATCTGCGCGCCATGACGGATCCGGCAGCCAAAGGCGAACGTTTCATTGCAACTGCAGGCGAGAGTATCTGGTTGGTTGATGTTGCTAAAACGCTTAAAAAACATCTGGGAGATGCAGCTGGCAAAGTACCTGTAAAAGAACTGCCCAGTATATTGATCCGCATTGCAGCGCTTAAAGACGCTAAGGTAAAAAGTATGATCCCACTATTGGGTATGGTGATGAACGTTACCAGCGAAAAGGCGATCAGGCTTTTGAAATGGTCGCCACGTACCCGGGAGGAAGCGATACTGGATACAGCAAAGAGCCTGATCAGACTTCGCCTGCTTGAGCAATAATTGTTTAATTTTATATTGATGGAGGTAGCCGAAATATTTATCGCCTGCAAAAAGGAAGTCCACTACAGCCGGGAGCTGATCTTGCCGCAACCAGCGCTGGTGCGCATTGTTTCCGGCGAAATGAGAATTGCCGGCGCAGATCGGGTCTATCATTTTTTTGCAGGCGATACTGTACTATTGCCTCGTAACCAACTGGGCAAAATGAGTAAAATGCCCTTGAACGGAGAGCCTTGCGTAGTGATATCATTGCTTTTCCGCAAAGAGAGATTACAGCAGTACTATTCCTCCAACAAGATCAATCCGCAGGTCCCGAAAAGGCATGAACCTATTTTGTTTCGGGAACATCCGTTATTGAAAAGTCTTTTCAATTCTTTGTCACCTTATTTTGAACTGGCTAATGCTTTGCCCAAGGATATTGCTGCTTATAAGGTTGAAGAAGCCATCCGGGTGCTCCGTGCCATTGATCCAAAGGTAGATGGGCTATTCGGGCAGTTTGAAGAACCGGGTAAGCTGGATCTGGTCAGTTTTATGGAACAAAATTATATGTTCAACCTGCCGCTGGAGAAATTCGGTTATCTGACGGGCAGGAGTCTTACTACCTTCAAAAAAGATTTCAAAGATGCCTTTAAAATAACACCTGGGCGCTGGTTAACGCAAAAACGACTGGAGCTGGCGCATTACCAGATCTTTGAAAAAAATAGAAAACCATCTGAAGTATATCTGGACGTTGGTTTCGAGGACCTTTCCCACTTTTCCTTCGCCTTTAAAAAGCATTTTGGATATAATCCAACCAGTGGTAACGCTGCAAAGTATTGACTGCGGCCCTCGGGCCTTGCATAGTATACACCCTTGTCAGATGGTGAAGTACAATGTGTGGCTAATGTTCAGTAAAATGAAATGCGGGGACTTGCATTCTCCGCTCATATTCAAGCTGGTTGTAACAAATGTGAGATGGGGATATCGATAAAGTGCAATTATTTTGTCGATATAGGGTATGAAGGGGAAAAAGGAGATGGGTATTTTTGGAATATGAAACGCCGAACAATGATCCGAGGCCTGGCCGGAGCCCTTCCTGCCTTATTGGCCGCACGTTATGTTAATGCTGCCACTCTTTTTGAAAGTTCCCTGCCCGGAGAGCAGATTGCGCCAGGGCCTTTCAAACCTTCCTGGGAATCCTTGAAGCAATACCAGGTCCCAGATTGGTTCAGGGACGCCAAATTCGGTATCTGGGCGCACTGGGGTCCTCAGTGTCAGCCGGAACATGGCGACTGGTATGCACGCGGCATGTACGAGGAGGGAAGCGACCATTATAAATACCACCTGGAGAAATATGGACATCCTTCGAAGTTTGGCTTCAAAGATGTGATAAATGAATGGAAGGCTGAGAACTGGGATCCCCATCAGCTGCTTTCATTGTATAAAAAGGCGGGCGCAAAGTATTTTGTTGCCCTGGCCAATCACCACGACAATTTTGACAACTACAATAGTAAATACCACTCCTGGAACTCCTTAAACATGGGGCCGAAAAAAGACCTCATGGAAGGCTGGGCAAAAGCAGCCCGGGAACAGGGGCTATTTTTGGGCGTGAGCGTGCATGCGGCGCATGCGTGGAGCTGGTACGAGCCTGCCCAGGGGGCGGATAAGAACGGGGCGCTTGCCGGTGTGCCCTATGATGGGAAGATCACCAGGGCTGATGGCAAAAATGCATGGTGGAACGGATATGATCCACAGGAGCTATATGCACAAAGTCATCCGCGTAGCGCCAAAGTAGAAGGTTGGGATGCTTTCAATCAGCAATGGGCCTGGGGCGCCGGCGCAAGCAAGCCCAGTAAAAGTTATTGTGAAAAGTTCTTCAACCGCACTGTAGACCTGATCAACCGCTACGATCCCGACCTGGTATATTTCGACGATACGGTGTTGCCTTTGTGGCCGGTAAGCGATGCCGGTCTGCGTATAGCTGCGCATCTTTATAACCGCAGCATTAAAAAGCATGGCAAGCTGCAGGCGGTGCTTAACGGAAAGATACTTAATGAAGAGCAGCGAAAATGTATGGTTTGGGATATTGAAAGGGGGCAAAGTCAGCAGATTGAGCCGTATGTATGGCAAACAGATACCTGCATCGGCAGCTGGCATTATGATCGCAGGGTCTATGAACAACAGGGATATAAATCGGCTAAAACGGTCATTCACACACTGGCAGACGTAGTGAGCAAGAATGGTAATCTTTTGCTCAGTGTACCGGTACGGGGAGATGGCACCATTGACTCAGCTGAACTGGCTATTGTGGAAGGCATTGCTTCCTGGATGCAACAAAACAGCGAGTCTATATATGACACGCGTCCCTGGAAAATATATGGGGAAGGGCCGGCTATAGAATCGGCAGCGCCCCTTAATGCCCAGGGATTCAATGAAGGTAAAGGAAAGCCTTTTGGACCGGAAGATATCCGCTTTACAAGCAAGGGAGATCAGCTCTATGCCATAGTGCTTGGCTTGCCGACGGACGGGAAAGTCAGGATCAAATCGCTGGCTGCAGACGGTAAGTATCATCCTTCCGCCATTACGCGTGTTGAATTATTGGGCCATGGTGAAGTAGCTGTAGAACGGACGAAGGATGCACTGATAGCACAGTTGCCTGATAGGCTGCCCAACCAGGAGGCCTTATGCTTTAAAATCGTCTGAGGCGGCTTATTGATGGTATTTCGTTATATTGTGGAAGGTGGTGGAGAACCTTGCGCTTGCTGCTGCAGGGGACTCCCGAGCTTAAACACGTGATGATGCGTTTTCTTATCTGGATTGTATGCGCCTTGCAATCGCTTCCTGCTTTTGCGCAAAGCAGTCATTATAATTTCTCCAAGCTAAACACCTATACCGGGCTTTCACATAACCAGGTGAAGGCTATATTGAAAGATCATGACGGATTTTTATGGTTTGGCACTATGTCGGGCCTCAATCGTTATGATGGATATTCCTGCAGGGTATTCAGGAAAAACCACAATGACAGCACTTCGCTTCCTGATAATAATATAGGGGCACTCTATGAGCTGCCGGATGGAAAGATGTGGGTGTCTACAGCGGGAGGCACTTGTATCTATGATCCGGGAACTGAAAAATTCAGTGCTGATCCTGGCGGCTATTTACACTCCCTGGGTTTACCTTCCGGTACGATCAGGAATATTGTCAAAGGCAACAATGGCAGATACTGGTTCCTGTACGAGGAAACGGGTTTATACGTGTATTCACTTACTGCTAAAAGTGCAAGACCGGTAAGGCTGCAGCACCCATTGTCCCCTTCAGCAAAGATCACCTTTGTTCAGGAATCAAAAGACAGGAAGCTATGGTTGATCTATCAAAATGGATTTTTGCAGGAATATGACCCGGAACAAGGTAAGGTTGTCTACTCCAGTACTGCTATACAGCAAAAATATCAGGGGAGCGATTTTTATAACTTTTTTATCGACAACGATGGAGATCTTTGGGCCTGGTGTTACAACAGCGGAGTCTTTCTTTTCCATCCCGCGGATAGCACCGTCAAACAGTTTAATAAAAATTCGTCCCCTTCGCGGTTGAATTCGGATGTGGTAAGCCAGGTGGTGCAGGATAACAACGGTTTAATATGGATAGGAACAGACCATGGCGGAGTAACACTGATCAATAAAGATGAGCATTTCAGCACTACTTATCTCCTGAACAACCCCGATGAGCCGAAGAGCCTCAGTCAGAACAGCATCACTATTATCTACAAAGATGATCATGGAATTATCTGGCTGGGCACTTACAAACAGGGCCTGAATTATTTGAACAGTGATATTGTACAGTTTCCATATTATCATCACCAGGAACTGAATGCAAAGAGTCTTCAATACGATGATATAAACCGTTTTGCTGAAGACCGGCGGGGTAATATATGGGTAGGTACCAACGGCGGGGGGCTTATATACTTTGACAGAAAAACTAATACGTTCACACAATACCTGCATGATCCGAACAATAAGAACAGCCTGAGTAATAATGTGATCGTAAGCTTGTGGATCGATCACGATGAGATCCTTTGGATTGGTACTTACCTGGGTGGTCTCAGTAGTTTTGACGGAAAGCAGTTTACGCACTACAGACATAGTGATAAGGATCCTTCCAGCCTGGCAGATGACAATGTATGGGAAGTATTTGAAGATAGAGACCAGCAGTTATGGATAGGCACTTTAAATGGTGGTTTGGACCGTTTCAACAGGAACAAAAAACAATTTGAACACTATAAAGCCGGATCGGGTGGCTTACCCGCTAATACTATAAGCGCTATCCTGCAAGACAACAAGGGGAATTTATGGGTTGGAACCGCTGCCGGCCTGGCCGTTTTCGAAAGAAATAAACATACGCCGCTTATTTATCAGCACACAGGCGCTAAGAACAGTTTAAGCAGCAATACCATCACCTGCCTTCTGGAAGACAGTAAGGGAAGGATCTGGGTAGGGAGCCGGGATGGCCTGAACCTGTTTAATGCGCAAACCAAAGAATTTACCTCATTTACTACTGTAAACGGCCTGCCTGACAATGTGATATTGGATATTCTTGAAGACGATCATCACAACCTCTGGCTTTCCACACCCAATGGATTATGTAACGCTGTTCCAACACAAAAGCAGAATGGCGCCGGTTTCGCTATTGTCTGTTACGATGAGATGAACAACATCCAGAACCGGGAATTCAATGAAAATGCGGCGCTGAAAACCCATGCAGGTGAATTGTTGTTTGGCGGACCTTCCGGTTTTAATATTATAGACCCTGGCAAAATCGGAATGCCTTCATACCACCCGAAGATCGTTTTCACTGGTCTGCAGGTCTTTAACTATAACATAGATCCCGGAACTGTGGTCAATGGCCGTGTGATACTGCGGCAATCACTGACAAGGGTTCCCGAAATTGAACTGAAACATAATGAGAATGTTTTTTCGATCGAGTTTTCCTCACTTGATTTCGATCATAGTACCCAGGACAAGTACGCATATATGCTGGAAGGATTCAATACAGATTGGTTATATGTGAACGGTAATCAACGGCGGGTTACCTATACAAATCTTGATCCGGGGCATTATGTTTTCAAAGTAAAGGTTTTAAATGGATACGGCCTTTGGAGTGATGTGAAGACCTTACAGATAAATATCGAACCGCCGGTCTGGCGAACGCCGCTCGCTTATTTTATCTATGCGTTAATAGCTGTCGGATTATTCCTGCTTGTCCGGCGCATTACACTCGACAGGATACAGATGCGTTTTGAAATGCAGCAACAACGCAGGGAAGCGGAAAGAGCACATGCGTTGGAACAGTTAAAGACGAAATTCTTTACCAACGTAAGCCATGAATTCCGTACACCCTTAAGCCTTATCATTGCGCCATTGGACAAGATCATTAAGCATACTACGGATGAAGAGCAGGTAAAGCAATTAAACCTGGTACAGCGTAATGCAAAACGCTTATTGAACCTGGTAAACCAGCTATTGGATTTCAGGAAGATGGAAGTACAGGAGGTAAAATTACATCCTTCTATCGGCGACATTGTAAAGTTCTGCAGGGACACGAGTTACTCTTTTACCGATATTGCGGAAAAGAAAAAGATCCGGTTTTCCTTCTCCGCTAACATTGACAGCGTGGAAATTTATTTCGATAAGGATAAGATTGAAAAGATCCTATTCAATCTGCTTTCGAATGCTTTTAAATATACGCATGATAACGGCGCCGTGGACATTCACCTTATCTATCAGCCGCCACTGAATAATGAGGGAGATGGAACACTTATCATTAAAGTAAAAGATACAGGTATCGGGATCCCGGCCGCTCAGCATGAAAAGATATTTGAACGGTTCTTTCAAACGGAGGTGCCGGAAAGCATGGTGAACCAGGGAACCGGCATCGGCCTGGCTATTACAAAAGAGTTTGTAAAATTACATAAGGGGACCATTAGCGTAGAAAGCGAGCCGGATAAGGGTACCTGTTTTACCGTAGTGCTTCCGGCAAAGAAAATTTATGAAGCTTCGCCCCGGGCTGTGATAAGCCCATTACCGCCAGAAAATGGAGAATCATTAGTATTTGAGGAAAGTAAAAGGGGCGATAAGCGGAAAACCATACTCATAGTGGAAGACAATGAGGACCTGCGCTTTTATTTGAAGGACAACCTGAAGGGGCAATATCATATAGAAGAAGCCGTAAATGGCAAAGAAGGCTGGGAAAAGATAAAACAACTAAACCCCGACCTTGTGGTGAGCGATATTATGATGCCTTTAATGGATGGGGTTGAACTAACTAAAAAAATTAAGACCGAAACGCTCACCGCCCATATTCCCATTGTTTTACTTACCGCCATGGGAAGTGAAGAGAAGCAGCTGGAGGGTTTGAAAGCAGGTGTGAACGATTACATTACAAAACCCTTCACTTTTGAGATCCTGGCTTCACGCATTAATAACCTGCTGACACAGCAAAAATTATTGCAGAAAAGGTTCCAGAAACAGGTTGAGGTCAATCCCGGAGAGGTTACTATCACTCCTGTGGACGAAAAATTCCTGAAAAAGGCTTTAGAGGCCGTTGAAAAGCAAATAGATAACCCGGATTTTTCGGTGGAAGATCTTAGCCGTGAGATGTGCATGAGCCGTGTTACCTTTTATAGAAAGATAGTTTCACTTACCGGCAGGTCGCCCTTAGAGTTCATCCGTTCGATCCGTTTGAAAAGAGCAGCTCAACTATTAGATAAAAGTGGAATGTCAATTGCCGAAATTGCATATCAGGTAGGATTTAATGATCCCAAAATCTTCACGAAATTTTTCAAGGAAGAGTTTAATATGTTGCCTTCACAATACAACAAACATTAGAAAGAAAGATAATTAGTTCCTCTTTGACTGAATATGGGCAGTGAAAATCAGCTATTTGTAACATTTGTTCCCCCTGTTTGAAACATTCGACCACCCCATTTCAGACGGTCTGGTAATAGCTTTACACTATACAATATTCAATCCACGCGTATGAAACTACAACTGCTACAGCCTTGCCTGTCTGCCTATGCCTTGTTCAGGGGCTTATTAACCGGATCCCCGGTTTGTATGGGATATCCCGGGGGCCAGACGATCTTTCTTATCCCTATACCTACCGGATCACCCCAAACAGTGAAGCTAAAAGCCGCCCGGATGAAATGTCATCCCCGCTGAAGAACAGCCGCAAGGATAATAATCTGGTTAAGTTAAAATTATTAAAGCATGAAGTCAACCAAAATGATTCGCTCGCGAATGCTGCCGCTATTGGGTATCCTTTTGGCATCCCTTGTCAGCATAAACCTCTCCGCACAAACACTCAAGATAAGTGGTACGATCGTCAACCAGGGTAATTCTACTCCGGTTCCTGGAGCATCGGTTGCTGTAAAGAACGCCCAGCGTTTCGCAATCACCGATGAAACGGGAAAGTTTACGATCGACGCGTCAACAGGAGACGTATTAGTGATTACAATGATAGGCTACCTGAAAAAAGAGGTGGTTGTTAATAAAAGCACCTCCATTCAGGTGAAACTGGCTGAGAATGTTTCACAGCTGGA
The DNA here is from genome assembly GCF_900102545.1 of Chitinophaga filiformis. Classification (GTDB taxonomy): domain Bacteria; phylum Bacteroidota; class Bacteroidia; order Chitinophagales; family Chitinophagaceae; genus Chitinophaga; species Chitinophaga filiformis. Next base: position 188,030 of record NZ_FNBN01000005.1, read on the forward strand.
GGATGTGGTGGTAATTGGTTATGGCAAGACAAGACGGAAAGACGTTACAGGTGCCATATCTTCTGTTTCTGGTGATGAGATCCGTAAAACACAACCTGTCACCTTTGATCAGGCCTTGCAGGGAAAGGTGCCTGGGTTAGTGGCGCAACAAATATCAGGTCAACCAGGTGGAGCGGTATCTGTCCAGATCCGGGGCTTGTCTTCTTTTAGCGGTGGCTCACCTATGTATGTAATAGATGGGGTCATTATTGGCGGCACCGCCACATTGGGCGCTGGTGTCAATCCATTGGCCGGTATCAATCCTTCTGAGATTGAATCCATTGATGTCTTGAAAGATGCGTCTGCAACGGCAATTTATGGGTCCCAGGCAACAAATGGCGTAATAGTAATAACAACCAGGAGAGGACAGGTGGCTCCGCCAAGTATTTCTTATGATATGTATACAGGCTACCAGCAAATACCTAAAAAGCTGCCTGTAATGAATTTAAGGGAATATGCGGCTTTCATAAATGAAAGAAATACGGGGTTAGGCTGGGGATTTGATGCCCGGCCGGAGTTCGTAAATCCCAAATATCTGGGCGAGGGAACTGACTGGCAGAAAGAGCTTTTTAGAAATGCACCGATGTCAAACCATACCTTGACCATCAGTGGGGGAGATACAAGAACACAATACCTGCTGTCCGGCTCTTATTTCAACCAGGAGGGTATTGCCCTTGGGTCCGATTTCCGCAGGATATCATTAAGGTTAAACCTCGACAATAAAACGACCGATTGGCTAAAGATCGGTACCAGCCTGCAACTTGTCAGTATCAAAGAAAATGTGAATTCAACCAGTTCGAATGTAATTAACACCGCATTAAGTCAGACACCGGATATAGCTGTAAAAAATGAGGATGGTAGCTGGGGCGGCGCCTATAATCCGAATGGATGGGTCAATAGTACGGTGAACCCGTATGCAATAGCCCTTATTAACAAAGACCAGGCAAACAGGAAACAGCTTTTTGGTAATTTATATGCAGAAATAGCTTTTACCAAAGACCTGAGCCTCCGGAATGAAGCAACAGCAAGCTTTTCAATGGCAACGGAAGACCGGTTTAATCCTTCTTACACCTTCGGCCTGGTAAAAAATAATACGAACAGTGCATCTTATAATTTTTCGCAGAGCCTGTTTACAACTATAAGGAACTTTCTTACCTATTCACATCTGTTTAAAGGTAAATACAATGTAAATGTGTTGCTGGGCCATGAAGCGCAGCTAAGCACCAGTGAAAGTACTTCTGCCGGAAGATCGAATTTTCCATCCAACAATGTGCAGGTGATCAGTAGTGGCGATCCTACTACCGCCACTAATTCAGGCAGCAAGGGGCAAAGCGCCCAGGAATCATACTTTGGTCGTATAAATCTGGCGATCAATGATAAGTATCTGTTTACCGCCAATCTCCGGGCAGACGGGTCTTCAAAGTTCGCTCCTGAAAACCGCTGGGTGAATACCTACTCAGGAGCATTCGCGTGGAAGATTAATAAGGAAGCATTTCTGCAGTCTGTAAAAAGTATGAATGAATTAAAGCTGCGCCTGGGCTATGGTTTAACGAACAATCAAAATATCCGGGATTATGCCTATACCTCTACACTGGCTACTGTGGCTACGGGGCTTACAGGTATAGCACAGCTTACCCAGAATGTAGGAAATCCTTATGTGCAATGGGAAAAAACGAAATATGCAAACATAGGGCTGGATGGTACGCTTTTTAACTGGAGATTAAACTTCTCTGTCGACTTTTACAATCGCAGAACCGATGGTCTTATATTACAGATCCCTTTGCCATTGTATTCCGGTACGGCGATCGGCTATTCACCAGGCTCGCTGGACGCCCCATACGTCAATGTAGGTACAGTTAATAACAAGGGTTTCGACTTTAGGATCAGTTCTACCAATGTTAAAAGCAAAAGTTTTACCTGGAAAACGGATGTAACCGTTTCGCGCAATATTAACGAGGTGCTGAAACTCAATACGGATGGCGCCTCACTGGACAGACAGTATAGCAAAACTGTTGTGGGTAGGTCTATTGGTGAGTTCTACGGATATGTTATTGACGGAGGTGTGTTTGCAACGAAAGAAGATTTTAAGACCCACGCATTGCCCACTAAAAATGGTGTGCCGTTGCCGGTAGGCGCTGCCGGTGGTAGTATCTGGTATGGTGATCTGAAGTTCAAAGACTTTAATGGCGATGGCGTTATTAATGAACATGATCAGACATTCCTCGGTTCTCCCATACCTAAGTACCAGATTGGTTTAAATAATACCTTTTCTTATAAGGATTTTGATCTGAATATATTCTTCACTGCAAACATCGGCAATAAAGTATATAATCAGCTGCGCGTAAACGGAGAATATCCGGGAACAAGCTTTGGGTATCTCAGGGCACTGATGAATTATGCAAAACTTACTTTGATAGACCCGAACGGATCGGCAACCGATATTAATAATATAAAGGTGACAAACCCCGATACCAGGATTCCCGGAATCAGAAATGATAATACCAATGATAATAACAGGAACTCTGACAAGTTTGTGGAAAACGGAACTTTCGTACGGTGTAAGAATATTTCATTAGGATATACGCTCCCACAAAAGCTTATTGAGAAAGCTAACATTAAGTATGTGAGAGTCTATTTCAACGTTTCAAATGCTTTTATTCTTACCAATTACAAGGGAATGGATCCTGAGATCGGATCATGGGATCCGCTAAGCGCAGGTGTTGACGGAGGTTATTATCCGCAGCCCAGGGTGTATACCATTGGAGCTAACATCAAATTGGGTAAGTAAAATATTCATCTGTTTAATATAAATAGTTATGAGATCAATATTGGACAAAATAATGGCTTTCCTGTTAGCTACGATTGTTATAACAGGATGCTCCAAAAGTTTTTTAGACCGTCCACCGCTGTCGCAGATAAGTGCTGATAACTTTTATCAAACTTCCAATGATCTTAGATTGGCAACAGCCGCATTGTATGCCGGTACACCCTGGGGCGACTGGAATTATAACTGTTATTTACCTGTAGGCGATGTGCTGAGTGGAAACATGGCGGTTGGTTACTGGGGAGATGCTGTGCAGCTTAATACTTTTACAGTTACCGGCCTAAACGGCATCATGGTCTCCAACTGGAAAGGGATGTATACTGTCATTGCACACTGTAATGTTACCATTAATGCCATCACACAAAAGGCATCCGCATCTATCCCTGACAAGGACAGGAATGCTGCTATTGCCGAAGCCCGCTTTATACGTGGATTTGCCTATTACAATCTGGCGGTGTTATGGGGGGCTGTACCTATTATTGAGGATAATAGTAAACTGATTATATCTCCGTTGATTAACCGTATAAAAACGGAGGACGTATATAAATTCGCAATTAATGACCTGACTTTTGCAGCAGGAAATCTACCGCCTGCCGATGCTGCCGGGAGGGTTACTTCCTGGTCTGCACAAGGCATGTTAAGTAAGGTTTATCTGACAGCAGCGGGATTGAATCAGCAGGGAGGTACCCGCGATCAGGCTTACCTGGATAGTGCAAGAAAATACGCAGGGAATGTGTGTAAGAACAGCGGCCTCGCGCTGGTCGCTAATTATGCCAACCTCTTTAAAAGTCAGTTTAACGATAATCCCGAGTCATTGTTTGCATTGCAGTGGGCGCCGGGTGGAGGCTGGCTGGAAGGAAATATGCTGCAGATCTATTCCCCTGGCGGTACTGAAATATCAGCTAATGGCTCGGCCGGCTGGTTTAATATCCGCCCAACCATAGATATGTACCAACTTTACACCACGAAAGATTCTGTAAGGCGTAAGGCCACCTTTATGATCAATGGTGATTATTACCCGGAGCTGAACGCAGCGGGTGGAGGATATAAGTTCACGGGTGATTGCGGATTGAAGAAGCATATTATTGGTACAAACAAGGATAATAATGCGCCAACTATGAACCTGACCTCCTCTACAGAACACAATGCATTATTAAGACTGGCAGATGTTTACCTCATTTATGCTGAAGCGATACTTGGTAACAACGGCTCCACCAGTGACGGTGAGGCACTGCTTTACTTTAACAAAGTTCGTGAAAGAGCCGGGATTGATCCAACTACTAAAATAGATATAGATACCCTGATTAATGAGAGAAGGATTGAGCTTGCAGCGGAAGGACAATACTGGATAGACCTGGTCCGGCTATCTTATTACAACCCGGCGAAGGCAATCAGTAAATTAAACGGAGAGAAGCGCGTGACATTTACGTTGCCAAATGGTGTTTTGACGCCTGCGAGTCCATACGGCGTTATTACACCTGCAACTATTCAAAGCTTCACTTTCCCAATACCATCTTCTGAGGCTACTGCCAACCCGAAATTGTTGGAAGCTCCGGTATCATATTATTAAGCAATACTAAAAACATTATACCGTGAATAAAGTAATATTCAACCGGCACTATAAAGGCTTGCTGTTCCTGGCACTTGCTACGGCTTTTGCATGGATGCAGTCCGGCTGTAAAAAAGAGTCAATAGAAGGTGCACCTGTTATTACAAGTGTGAGGAATTATGCAGCGTCGCCTGCAGATACCCTTGTGAATGACATTACCACTGGTCAATGGGTGGTATTGATCGGACATAACCTGAAAAACGCTGTACAGATCTCCTTCAATGGCGTACCTGCTACCATCAACAGCACAATGTTCTCTGATACCAGCGCTACTGTGCTGGTACCCGCTGTGATACCATTTCCGTCAGTGCCTGCAGAAGAACTGAACACTATCCGTTATGTTACGCGGGAGGGGGCTACCACTTTTACATTTGATATTGTGGCCCCGCCACCTACCATCACAAGCATATCCAACGAAAATGCCAATGAGGGCGATTCCGTTTATATTTACGGGTTGAACTTATTTTTTATAAATGAGCTCACTTTTGCTGGTACGCAGGTTACGAAATACACCACAGCTGGTGATGGTACTTCTATAGGGTTTGTGTTACCAGCGCTTACACAAAGCGGACCTGTAGTAGTGGCTACAAAATCTGGTAGGGCCTCCACTCCCTTCAATGTAAACGATGCTACAACGGGCGTTCTCTGTGATTTTGATAAGGTAAATACTTTCAGCTGGGGTACCGGCATTGATAATAGCAGCGTCAATTTTCCCGGTAACAGGGGCAATTACGCAGTGCTGAGTAATGGCATTCTGCCGGCGGGCGATGGTACCTGGTGGGATTGGCAGCGCAGCATAAATACCAACGATGTACAGTGGGTTCCTGCCGACAGTTTAAGTCTTTCTCCTGATGACTATGCCCTTAAGTTTGAGATCAGCGTTCCCGACGCATGGACCGGTACTTCTATCTATATCATAAAAGGTTATTCATTTGACTATATGGCCCGTTATGAGCCGTGGCAAGGTACCAATGGTGTTGTGACTGCCTTCACTACAAAGGGCTGGCGTACGGTAACTATTCCGTTGTCGATGTTCAGGAGCAATGACGGTAAAGGTTCAGCAGTTGCAAGCCTGACTACTTTGCTTGGCGCCACTGGTAATGGAGCGGTAAATATCCAGACCAAGAACTTTTCTGCTTCACCATCAGCTTCCGGCTTAAAGGCCGCCATTGATAATATCAGGGTGGTGAAGATTAAATAACGCAAATTTTTTTAACCAAATACACAAATATGAAAACCAGGAGTTGGTATGCACTTAGCGCCCTTATAATTGTGGCGCTAATGTCTGCATACTGTAGTAAAAAGAGCGTGATCACACCGGCCTTGTCGGTTTCTTTATCTGAAATTGCTTTTAAGGCGAAAGGGGACACCGCTGAGGTAACGATCACGAGTAACGTAGAATGGAATATTAGCAACCCTGCTTCTTCCTGGTTGCAATTGAGCAAAACAAGTGGCAGTGGCAGCCAGGCATCCATTCAGTTGATCGCTGTAGCCAATACCACAGGAACTACCCGTTCAGTAGTATTGGAGGTTAACGCGGGAAACAAACAGCTGCGCCGGATAAACATAACGCAAGCCAGCAGTTTATATCCGGGCTATAATGTATCGCCCGCACCAGCTGATGCAACTGGCATGGGAAGTACTGCCGTGCAATTGGCGGCTAAATTTAAGCTGGGCTGGAACATTGGAAACACGCTGGAAGCTATTGGTGGAGAAACTGCCTGGGGTAATCCTTTAATTACCGAGAGTTACATCCAGGCTGTAAAGCAGCAGGGATTTAATGCCATCCGCCTGCCCTGTGCATGGGACTCGCATTCCGATAAAGCTACCGCTAAGATCCAGGATGCCTGGCTTAACAGGGTAAAGCAGGTGGTTCAGTACTGTGTCAATAACGATATGTATGTTTTGCTCAATATCCACTGGGATGGTGGTTGGCTGGAAAACAACATTAATGCGCAGAAGAAGGATTCGGTTAATGCCAAACAACAGGCTTTCTGGGAACAGATTGCTACCAGCATGCGTGATTTTGATGAGCACCTGATGTTTGCAAGTGCCAATGAACCCGCTGCCGAGAATGCGGAACAAATGGCAGTACTCGCCAGTTATCATCAAACCTTCGTTAATGCAGTCAGGTCTACGGGTGGCCGTAACAGTTACCGGGTGCTGGTGGTGCAGGGACCGCAAACAAATATTGAAAAAACCAATGACCTGATGAATGCTCTTCCCACAGATCCTGCGAAAGACAGGATGATGGTGGAAGTACATTATTATTCCCCATCCCAGTTCTGTTTGCTGATGGATGGCGACGCATCCTGGGGAAAAATGTTCTATTACTGGGGTACAGGGCATCATTCTACCATTGAGCCTGACCGGAATGCCACCTGGGGTGAGGAAAGTGATGTAAACAGCTCTTTGGCCAGGATGAAAACGAAATACACCGATAAACAGATCCCTGTTATCATGGGTGAATATGGAACCTACAGGCGTGGCAATAGTAAGTATGTTCCAAAAGACCTGGCCACCCACAATGATGCGGTGGATTATTGGCTGACCTATGTAACAAAACAAGCCATTGCGAATGGGCTTAAACCCTTTTACTGGGATACCGGCGGTGCTTTGGACAGAAGGAATAATACTGTACTTGATCAACGTACGATTAATGCCATCGTGGCGGGTAGTAAATAACTGTTAAATACAAACATGGTGAATATGAAGTTTGCGATTGTCTCCGTTCTCTTTTTTTCTTTGTACGCTTTGCCGTCATTTGCGCAGAAGGCGGTGGTTCAATCGCCTGATCGGAGAATTAGTGTCGCCCTGTTCTCAGAACAAAATAATGATGTTGGAAGATGGTACATCAAAGCATCTTACAATAACAATGGAAAGATCTCAGACGCTATTCCACATATTGATCTGGGGCTTTTGCGTAGCGATCAGGATTTTTCAAAGGAGCTGAAATTCCTCAAAGCCGGTAAACCCACATTTATCCATGAACAATACACCGCATTGCATGGAAAGAGATCTGTTTGTACTAATTCGGCGAATGAAGTGATCTTTTCTTTTGAAAATCCTTCTAATACCAGGCTGAATGTTATTGTCAGGGCGTACAACGACGGTATTGCTTTCCGCTATGAGTTTCCGGAGAAGCAGGGTGAGTTTGTTGTAAAAGATGAACTGACCGCTTATTCCATTCCCAAAGAAACAACGCGTTGGATGGAAAAGTGGAATACCCCCAACGAAGAGTGTTACGATTCAATGAGCAATAATAACGTACAGGAAAAGGAATGGTCTTACCCGGCGCTTTTTAGATCGAAAGACAATTCCTGTTGGTTCCTGCTGCATGAAGCAGACGTGAACAGGAATTACTGCGGTACGAAGCTCAGTAATACAGCTGATGGATCAACATACAAGCTTACATTTCCGGATCCCAGGGACGGAAGAGGGCAGGGGGCATCGCAACCTACGATAACGCTTCCCTGGCAATCACCCTGGCGTGTGATAATGATAGGTACCCTGGCGGATATAGTAGCATCTACATTAGTGGATGATGTATCTGCACCTTCAGTGGTAAAGAATACTGACTGGATTAAACCCGGGATTGCCTCCTGGAATTACTGGTCGAGCAATCATGGCACAAAGGATTATAAAATCGTTTGTGAGTTTGCCGACCTGGCTGCCGAAATGGGCTGGCCTTATACCCTGCTTGACTGGGAATGGGATTCGATGAGCAACGGCGGCCATCTTGAAGATGCCCTTCAATACATTCAATCAAAAGGAGTGAAGCCATTGATGTGGTACAATTCAGGCGGCCCTCATACAAGTGTTAGCTCAACTCCCCGCGACAGGCTACTAACACATGAAAAGAGAGTGGAAGAATTTACACGGCTGAAAAAGCTGGGCGTTGCAGGTGTAAAAGTTGACTTTTTTGAGAGTGAGAAGCAGGATATGATCAGGTACTATCTCGATATCCTTGAGGATGCAGCTCAGTTTGAAATGATGGTTTATTTCCATGGTTGCCTGGTACCGCGGGGCTGGACAAGAACCTATCCAAATCTGATGACCAGCGAAGCTGTACGCGGGGCGGAGTGGTACAACTATGATCCCGTATTTACAACTGCGGCGCCGGTGCATAACACCATTCTTCCGTTTACACGTAATGTGGTTGGTCCGATGGATTACACACCCGTTACCTTTACTAATTCTCAAAATCCACATATTACTTCTTATGGGCATGAGCTGGCACTGAGTATTGTTTTTGAATCCGGTATCCAGCACCTGGCAGACCGCCCTGAAGGTTATCGTCAATTACCTGATGCAGCTAAAGCACTTTTAAAAGAGATTCCGGCAGCCTGGGATGATACGCGTTTGCTGAATGGGGATCCTGGTAATAATGTAGTGATTGCCCGCCGCAGGAACAATACATGGTTTATCGGCGGAATCAGTGCCGCCATGTATGAAAGAACGGAGAAGATCAGCTTCAGCTTTTTGCCGGAAGGTGTTAAATACAAGCTGACATTAATTAGTGATGGAAAGCATGATAAAGCGCTTACAACCCAATATTTAGTGGTGGACAGATCTAGTACTGTTGAAGTTGAAATGCTTCGCCGGGGCGGTTTTGCAGCAGTACTTTCCGATCCTGTTAAACTTAATAAATGAATGTATTGAATAGGAATTTGATGAAATCGAAAAAAGTAGTAAGACAATTTGTGCTCGTTTTGGCCGGTGTGATGACGGCAGGTATGGCTAGTGCGCAGCTTGTGGCAAACGACAGTAAGCAGGAGGAAAAGATCTCCTCATTGATCAGCCAGATGACGCTGTCGGAAAAAGTTAGCCTACTGCATGCAAATTCAAAATTTTACGTGTCAGGAATAAAAAGATTAGGTATTCCTGAATGGGCATTGAGCGATGGGCCTCATGGGGTGCGCGCAGAAATAAACCGGCACGACTGGGCTTATGCCGGATGGACCAATGATGCTGCCACCTGTTTTCCTCCGGGTACAGCCCTGGCAGCTACCTGGAATCCTAAACTCGCCTATGAGCGCGGAATTGTATTGGGCGAAGAAGCCCGTTCCAGGGGAAAGGATATTTTACTCGGGCCCGGTATCAATATTATCCGGTCGCCGCTCTGTGGAAGGAATTTCGAGTACATGAGCGAAGACCCGTTCCTTATTTCAAGAATGGCGGTTGCCTATATCAAAGCATTGCAATCAAAAGATGTAGCGGTGAGCGTAAAACACTGGCTTGCTAATAACCAGGAAACGCATAGAGATTCTATTGATGTGCATATGAGCGAAAGAGCATTGCGTGAAATTTATTTACCTGGATTTAAAGCGTCTGTAACCGAGGGAGGTGCTTACACGGTAATGGCCGCATACAATAAGTTCAGAGGGGACTGGTGTGCTGAGAATGAATACCTTGATAGGGAGATCCTTCGTGAAGAGTTTGGTTTTAAGGGAGTTTTGATGACCGACTGGGCGGCCGCACATTCAACAATAAAAGCCGCTTTAAACGGTCTGGATCTGGAAATGGGAACGGATAAAAAGGATTATAACGAATGGTATTTCGCCGATCCATTGATCCGCGCAGTAGAAGAAGGCAAGATCTCTGTGGCTGTTGTTGATGAAAAGGTGGCCAATGTACTGCGTGTGATGATGAAGACAAAGATGTTTGATGAAGAAAAGCGGGAAAAAGGGAAGATGAATACGCCGGAGCATCAGCAAGCCGCATATAACGATGCCGCTGAAGCGGCCGTGTTATTACAAAACAATGGAAACATACTTCCGCTGAACTTCAATAAAATAAAGTCCATTGCGATTATTGGAGATAATGCTACACGTAAGCATTGCAATGGCGGCCTTAGCTCTGAAATAAAAGCCCTGTACGAAATTACTCCGCTTGACGCTATCCGGAAAAAGTTTGGCGCTACAGTGAAAATAAATTTCGCGCAAGGATATGAAAAGCAATCCACTTTCAAAGAAGGCAGCAATGCCGGACAAACAAGCTCAGATATGGTTGACTGGAAGCTGATTGATGAAGCGGTGAAAGTGGCAAAGGAGTCAGAAGCAGTGATCATTTTCGGAGGGTTGAATCATGATTTTGATACAGAATCTTTCGATAAGCAAAATATGGATCTGCCTTATGGACAGGATGTTCTGATCCGTGAAGTGGCCAAAGCAAATCCTAATACAGTGGTTGTTATTATTGCCGGTTCACCGGTAAAACTATCAGGGATTGTTTATCGTGTACCTGCCATACTGTGGTCATGGTTTGGTGGAATGGAGGCCGGAAATGCCGTTGCCGATCTGCTGAGCGGTAAAGTAAATCCATCCGGTAAGCTGCCATTCACATTGCCCGTGTCCCTGGATCAATCGCCCGCTCATGCATTAGGTAATTTCCCGGGGAGGAATCTTCAGGTAAATTATGAAGAGGATATTTTAGTAGGCTACCGTTGGTTTGCAACAAAGAAAATTGTTCCTCAATTCCCGTTTGGGTATGGACTTTCATATACCGGTTTTTCAATAAGCCATTTTTCTACGGATAAAACCAGCTATAGAAAAGGAGAAACCATCCATGCAAAGTGTACCGTAAAAAATACGGGTTCCCGGTATGGAGCAGAAGTGGCACAGCTCTATGTCAGCGATCCGGTTTGTTCTGTTTTGCGTCCCGAAAAAGAGCTGAAGGCTTTTGAGAAAGTTTTTCTGCATCCCGGCGAATCAAAAACGCTTGAGCTTAATGTAAAAGTCGCTGATCTGGCTTTTTATGATGAAGCTGGAAAAGCATGGAATGTGGAACCAGGTGAATTTGTATTACACATTGGCAATTCATCAAACAATGTTTCAGGATCGGTAAAAATTTTGGTTAAATAGAGATGAATAAATACACTGTACCTGTTATTATAGCCATTTTGATCTCGGTATTGACCGCAACTGCACAGGTGGGCAATCGGTTCTTTCCTGAGAAAGATCTTATAACAACCGGCATCTATTATTATCCCGAGCATTGGAATGAAAGTCAATGGGAACGGGATATAAAGAAAATCGCCGGTATGGGCTATGAGTTTGTGCACCTGGCCGAATTTGCCTGGTTCAAAATGGAACCACAAGAGGGCAAATTTGAATTTGACTGGCTCGACAAGGTGGTAGGCCTCTGCGCTAAATATAATCTGAAAGTGCTGATGTGTACACCTTCCGCGGCCACGCCGGTTTGGATGAGGACTAATTATCCAGAAACTTTTGTCATGGATGGTCATTACATCCGTAGCGAGCATGGCACACGGGGATTAGGGTCAATCGTTAATCCGGTCTATCGCAGATTTGTAGAAAAAATAGTCACAGAAATGGCCAGGCATTATGGTCACAATGAGAATGTGATTGGTTGGCAGCTCGATAATGAGCCTGATGCGAAACCTGATTATAGTCCTTCCTCACAGGAAGCTTTCAGGCAATGGCTAAAGAAAAAATACCAAACCATTGAGGCATTGAATGCTGCCTGGGGAACAGCCTTCTGGAGTCAGTGGTACAGTGATTTTGATCAGATCATTATTCCGAATACCAGCCTGGTTGGATGGTGGGGCAATAATCCCCATGCCTTGCTTGATTTTAAAAGGTACTCTGCAGACGCCCAGGCAGAATTCCTCGATTTTGAGGCAGCCATATTACGGAGTCATATTTTGAAGGAGCAGTTTGTGACGACCAATTATACGGCCGTTTCTACAGGTGCTGATCCCCGGCGAACAAATAAGCTTGATTTTGCTACTTATACCGCTTATCCGAATGGCGGCAGCGATAATATCGGAGAGCAGGGTTTTCGTTTGGGTAATGGTAAGGTAATTCTCTTTGCTGCCGAATACTACAAAACAACAGGTGGCGTATCTGGCGTAATGGAAATTCAGCCTGGCCCGGTAAACTGGGGCAGTTATAACCCGCTGCTTTTACCAGGTACCGTGCGTATGTGGCTGTACCACACCTTTGCTGCAGGCGGAAAGCTAGCCAGTTCCTACCGGTTCCGCCAGATAAATTATTCCGCGGAGCAGTACCATGCCGGTGTGATACAACCAGACGGTATAACCCCTTCGGAAGGGGGTGAGGAGTATATGCAATTCACCAAAGAAATAAAAGAGCTGCGGAAAAAATATAAACCAGGTGTGACCATGCCTGCAAAACTGGCTGCCCGGTCAACAGCCATTCTCTGGAACCTGGAAAATTACTGGACGCTTGACAGGCAAAAACAAACCTGGCAATGGGACACCTGGAATTACCCGGTTAAATTCCTTGAAATAGCAAAATCATTCGGCGCGCCGGCAGATGTGATCCCGGAAACTGCTGATCTGTCGAAATACAGGGTTGTAATAATCCCGGCATACGAAATGGCCGATAGTGCTTTGGTAAAGAAATGGAGTGAATACGCTGCTAATGGTGGGCATTTGATCATTACCTGTCGTACCGCAACCAAAGACCGCATGGGACATTTCTGGGAAGCGGAATGGGCCGCACCCATATCCGGACTTATAGGAGCACATGTGAAGGCAACCGATATGCTTTCTAATAACGGCAAAGGAGATATCCTTATGAGATCAGCCCATTACCGCTGGAACAACTGGGCCGATCTGCTGGCGCCGGATAAAAGCACGGAAGCACTTGCTGTATTTGACAATCAGTTCTATAAAGGAAAAACAGCGGTAGTAAAACATAAAGTTGGTAAAGGCACTGTAACCTATATTGGTGTGGATACGGATGATGCAAAACTGGAACAGGACGTACTGCGCGACATTTATACCGGTGCAGGAGCTACTACCGAAAATTATCCGCCTGGTATATATGTTTATTGGCGGGATGGCTTTTATGTAGCGGTAAATTATTCTTCGGATAACTATACCATGAACATGCCTGGAACAGCCAGTATTATCATAGGTGAAAAAATATTGCAACCTGGCGGTGTGTTGGTCTGGAACGAATAATTATAAGAAAGGTAAAAAAGGCTTAACGATGAAAAATGTAATGCTATTGACGTTCCTGTTTGCTGCCATTTCAGGAACACTGATTGCCCAGACAGCAAACCAGAAGAAGCTGGCCATGCAGGAACGGGTAATTAATATTGACTTCAACAAAACAGCCGGGAAGCTGAATACTATGTTTAATGAGTGTGTGGGCGCAGGCCGGGCCAACGAAGGGTTACGGGCAGATTGGCAACAGCAAACTGTAGTTAACCGGATGTTTTCACACAAGTACCTAAACGAAATTAAATTCTATGAGAAGAACTTACTCCACTTTCACTAAGAAGCTCATCGTTCATTGACAAATCTTTAAGAAACAGACATGATTAAAACAAAATGAATAATACAATGAGATGCCGGATTCGAACTTCGCTGCTATTCTTCGCAGCCCTCTTTATTTCCCAAACATTTATTTATGCTCAGGTCAGTTTGCCACATGTATTTGGCGATAGCATGGTTTTGCAGAGAGGTGTCAAAATTCCGGTTTGGGGTAATTCAAGTCCCGGTGCTCTAATCGTTGCAAAGCTTGGTAACGTGCGGGCAACAGCGAAAGCTGATCATCTGGGGAAATGGCAGCTCAGATTTCCTGTGTTTAAAGCTGGAGGGCCTTATGTACTCGAAGTTGCAGAATCGGGAAAACCGGACCTTGCGATCAAGCTGAAAGGTATTCTTATCGGCGATGTGTGGCTGGCTTCCGGCCAGTCAAACATGGAATGGCAGGTGCAGCAAGCAAAAGATGCAGGTAAGGAAATAGCAAATGCCAATTTTCCGCAAGTGAGGTTTTTGGTAGTTGAACATAGTAAACAGGTAAAACCTCAAACCAATATTTCAGCCGGAAAATGGAAAGTTTGTGATACGGGAAATGTGAAAGAGTTTTCTGCAGTTGCTTACTATTTTGCCCGTAAAATTCACCGGGATCAAAAGGTTCCTGTTGGCATTATTCAAAGTACCTGGGGAGGCACACCCATAGAAGCATGGACAAGCAGGGAGATGCTGCTTACATCGCCGATCACCAGGGAAAAAACGCTTAGCAATGATACGTTGGCTCCGGATCGTGAAGATTTTGTACAGGACAGTCTGAATCAGATACGCTTGTGGAATATGGTGTATAATCCGCAAAATAATGCGGATAAGATAGTGCCCGCCGTGGAATATGATGATGCCGATTGGACGACCGTTGAAATGCCAAATGTGCTAAAGGATTTTGGAATTGGTTATTATGAAGGAGTGGTCTGGCTGAAAAGAAAAATTACATTGCCTCCATCATTTAATCAAAAAGATATAACCATCAACCTTGGGCATCCTGAGATGAATTATTCACTTTACTTTAATGGCCAGGAAATATGTAAGAATGTATGGTATTCCAATGCAACGCATGCTTATACCATTCCCGCCAACATGGTAAAGAGCGGAGAAAATACTATTGCTGTCAGAATAGCCATGTTATGGGGCGGAGGTGGTTTGAGCCCGTTAGATGATATTTATATTGCCGATGGTTCATCTAAAATTTCTCTAAAGGGAAAATGGATATATAAAAAGGATCTCGAAGGCGCGCTACCTAAAATACTCAACTACCAGTATTATCCCACGGTGCTCTTTAATACTATGATAAACCCGGTTATTCCTTTTGGTATTAAAGGATTTATCTGGTACCAGGGTGAGGCGAATGCCGCAGCTGCCTATGATTATCGGACATTGTTTCCCATGCTGATTGCGGATTGGAGAAAACGCTGGCGGCAGGGCGATCTTCCGTTTTTATTTGTTCAGTTGGCCAATTACATGAAAACAAAACCGCTTCCATCAGAAAGTGAATGGGCCGAATTGAGAGAAGCACAAACGCTGACACTATCGCAGCCCAATACAGGCATGGCCTGCGTTATTGATATTGGAGAAGCGAATGATATTCATCCGAAGAATAAACAGGAAGTGGGCCGCCGCCTGGCTTTAGTTGCCAATAAAATGGTGTACAAGCAAGCATGCATCGCATCGGGCCCAAGGTATAAAAATTATAAAAAAGAAGGCAATCGCATTCGCATCAGCTTTACAAACATTGGCACAGGTCTTTCCACGAAAGATGGAAAGGAAGTCGCGGGTTTTGCCATTGCTGGTAAAGACAAGCAATTTTATTGGGCAAAAGCGATCATCGAAGGCAATGAAGTGATTATTTATGCTGATAAAGTCGCCGAACCTGTAGCTGTACGATATGCCTGGGCAGACAATCCGGAATGCAACCTGATAAATTCAGCAAACTTGCCGGCTGTTCCTTTCAGGACGGATGAATGGAAGGGGATTACTCAGAAATAAGCCAAACACACTAATGCGCATGTTACTTCTGAACGGAAGATTAAGGGAGAATCAGGCTACCTCGAGCGAATCTCTACTATACTCAAGTACATCATTGTGGTAGGTCGGTCTAAGGCAATGCTTAAAGCAGCAAAAAAACAAACTATGTCTTAGATTAGCTGCTTATTGATCTTAAAATGAATGTCGAAAATGAAAACAATTCGACTGTAGGAGCCAAGGTAGTGTAAATCTGGATGCTTGTTTATTGATTATAAATAAATAATATATTTGCTTTTCAATTCCTTCGTTCATATCTTGTTCCCCGAAACATAATTGTACAATATACCATGAAATAAATAGGTGCCGCCTATAGCCCTGGGATCTTATTATTTATCATATACCTAAATCACAAATGAAAACATTCAGTCTTTTGTTGGCCTCCATTGGTCTTAGTATGACCTGTTTTGCTCAGAAGCCAACTATTAAATGGGGGGAAGAATTTAAATTGCGTAAAGGCAGTAGCGACCTTGAAGTAATATCGGTAGACAAATCCGGCGCCTATCTGCAGGAAAGTCACCAGGCCCTGAAAAGTTATTTTGTAGTAGGCGCTAGCATGCGCGAATCCGCGTCTCTTGTAAAAGTGGATAAGAATTTAACTGAAGTATTCCGCAACGATTTCAACAAGGAGTTGAGAGGTAAGGAGTTTGAACAGTTCTTCCCATTTGAAGATAAATTATTTCTGATTTCATCTGATTACAGCCGTCGCGACAAGACAAAGGCTGTTTACGCTTCTGCGGTGAACAAAAGCACCGGAGAGCTCACCGGGGAATTCAAAGAAGTAGCCATCTTTCAGAAAGAAGAAAAGAAGGATGATATTGATTTTAAAATCACCTACAATGCAGACAGTACCAAGATCATATTGGTGAGTAGTATAAAAGGAAAGGAAAGAAATGAATACACGGTGCAGGAATTTGATAAAAATTTCAAAAAAATCGGTAAGCCGGTAGTGCTTACAAATGAATTTGAAGCAAAGAAATATCAGCTTCAGGATTTACTATACCTGGGCAATAATAAGATTCTGCTTGTTGGACGGGTGTATGAATATGAAGAAGGTAAAAGGAAGAAAGCGAAATTCCTGGATTTCACCAATTATAACATCCGCCTGTATGACGAAAAAGGAAAGCAACAGGCAGAGATCAACACCACTGTCAATGGTAAATGGTTGAACAGTACTAAAGTGGTACAGGAAAAGAACAATGACCTTGTACTGGCTGCGTTCTACAGCAATACCAAAAAAGGTAAGACCATTGATGGTTTGCTGGTGCAAAGGATCAATATAAATGACGGCACAGTTCTCTCGACTAGTGATAAAGCGATTAATAATTCTCTTTTAACTGCAGACAATGATGATGATGATGATAAGGATGATGATAAAGATGATGATGACAAAGAGGAGAGAAAGGAAAGAGAGAGGTTGAATAAACTGAAAGATGAAGGAGAAGGGTTCTCCAAATACATGCAGTTCAGGAACATTTTTTATACCCCTGACAATGGACTGGTTATTCTGGCAGAACAATATAAAGAATATGTAACGGTCTCACACAGTACAAGTTCGGCAGGCGCTGGTGCTGGTGCTATAATGGGAGGCGGAAGCACCACGACTACATATCATTACAATTCCGGCGATCTGATGATGTGTAAGATCGATGCCGGAGGGAATATCGGCTGGCTGGAGATCCTTCCTAAGGATCAGCGGGAAGTAATATCGATGACGGGTTCTTCTTCCGGTATGGGTATGGGTTTTGGTGGTTTGGGCCTTGGTCTCAGCTACAGTTATACCGGATACTTTGATGAAGGAAACAGGCCTTTTTATTCAGGCTTTGGTGCTATGCAAACAGATGGTAATATTCAGGTCATCTTTAATGATAGTCCAAAAAATATTGGCGTTACACAGGCGGGCCAGAAGGCAAAAAGGATCAACCGTTATGCCAAGTCTGATTGTTATGTGCTAAATATCGATGCGGTATCTGGTAAACTTGGAAGAAAACAGTTCTTTTCCAATACGGATGTGCCTACAGCGATGCCTCGTTTAGGGTCTATCATCAATAATGAGATGTATCTGGTAGGTAAAACAGACCGTATGTTTGGAAAAACCAAAATTGCGATAGCAAAGATTACAGTGAAGTAATATTGCTTGTTATATAAGTAATCAGGAGATCGGACCTGTTACGGTCAAAATCATTCATGAAGAGACCGCGTATCACCGATCCTCAGAAACAAAAAAGCCTTCAGATGTATTTCTGAAGGCTTTTTTGTTTCTGAGGGTAACTAGCTCGCCACTCTATGAGTGAAAGAAATTGAAAATCAGTTGTTTGTAACATTTAACCCCCTAATTTGAAACATTCAACCGCCTGCTTTCAAACCGCCGGGTAATAGCTTTACAGCATTTCTAATCCACGTGTATGAACTTGAAATTGCTGCTGTTTAGCCTGTTGGCTTCTGCGTTTTTGAATGACTTATGGGCAATTCCGCCCACATATGTCAAACTTCCGGATGGCGTAATGCTTTTTACAGACCCTTTGCTTACGGGCTCTCCGAATGCCGTTAAGCTGGAAGTGATTGCTGACAATATCATAAGAGTGATCGCAGCTCCTGGAAAGGAGATCACGCCCGGTAACAGCCTGATCACCGTTTACAAAAAAAAGCCGGGACTTAGCTGGAATGTGATCCCCTCCAAAGAAAGCCTCATACTCAAAACGTCTAAATTAATCGCTACGATCAACCGAAAAACAGGGGCCGTTACTTTCACGGATCTTACCGGTAAAAAGATACTGGCTGAAAAACAGCCATTCGGAAGAAGTTTTCAATCCGTTGTATTTGACGGCAAGCGGTCTTACACGCTGACGCAAACCTTTCAGGGAACGGGCGATGATGCATGGTATGGATTGGGCCAGCACCAGGATGGAATAATGAATTACCGTGGGCAGCAGGTTACTTTCTTCCAGAACAATACGGAAGTAGCCATCCCTTTTTTAATATCCAATAAGAACTATGGCATTCTGTGGGATAATTATTCCCTGACCAGGGCCGGCGATGTAAGGCCGCTTCACCCGCTTTCCTCTATGCAGCTTTTTTCAAAGCAGGGAGAACCGGGCTGGCTTACCGCCACCTATTCCAACAATATGCATAAGCCGCAGGAGATAAGTACGGAAAGAGCAGAGGCAAATATTAATATGGAGTTCCTGGGAGAATCAAAGATCCGGCTTCCCCGGGAATTTACACCTGCTACGGGCATGGTAACCTGGGAAGGGAGCCTTGGCAGCCACCTGTCAGGCCTGCACCAGTTCCGGTTCACCTACGGCGGCTCGCTGAAAGTGTGGCTGGATGGAAAGCTTGTTTTGAACCATTGGCGGAAGGCTTGGAACCCTGCGTCTGCAGTGTTGCCGTGGAATTTCAAAGAAGGAGAGAAAATACCTGTTAAAATCGAATGGACACCGGAAGGAGCTGAGTCCTACCTCTCTCTGAAATGGCAGGAGCCATTGAGCCAGGACGAGCAAAACAGTTTTGGCTTTTGTTCGGAAGCCGGCCGGCAGGTTGATTACTACTTCGTTTACGGGAGCGATATGGATGAGGTGATCTCAGGTTACCGGGATCTTACAGGTAAGGCGCCTATTGTACCAAAATGGGCATTGGGTTTTTGGCAAAGCCGTGAGCGATATAAAACACAGGACGAGATCCTTACCACGGTTGATGAATTCCGTAAAAGAAAGATCCCGCTGGACAATATTGTGCTGGATTGGAGCTATTGGAGGGAAGCCGAATGGGGCAGCCAGGAGTTTGACGAAAAGCGTTTTCCTGCTCCCGACAGCATGATCGGTGTGCTGCATGAAAAATACAACACCCAGATCATGATTTCGGTATGGCCTAAATTTTATGAAGGCATATCAGCGTACAACAAGTTTGACAGGAACGGCTGGCTCTATAAACGAAATATAGCCGACCAGCAAAGGGATTGGATTGGCCAGGGATATGTATCTACTTTTTACGATGCCTTTAATAAAGATGCCCGGAAAGGATTCTGGGACCTGATCAATGATAAGATCTACAGTAAAGGAATTGATGCCTGGTGGATGGATGCCAGTGAGCCGGACATTCTCTCTAACGTAAGCCCCGAAAAAAGAAAGCTGCAAATGACTCCTACCGCTTTAGGCAGCGCAGCCGAATTTCTGAATGCCTATCCCCTGCAGAATGCAAAAGGGATCTATGAAGGGCAGCGTTCAACAGATCCCGGTAAAAGGGTTTTCCTGCTCACACGTTCAGGATTTGCAGGTTCACAACGCTACGCAGCAGCTATATGGAGCGGTGATATTGGCTCCACCTGGCAGGATATGAAAGCGCAGATAACCGCAGGGCTGAATTTCTCTATGTCAGGGCTGCCCTAC
Organism: Chitinophaga filiformis; assembly: GCF_900102545.1. Lineage (GTDB taxonomy): Bacteria > Bacteroidota > Bacteroidia > Chitinophagales > Chitinophagaceae > Chitinophaga > Chitinophaga filiformis. The sequence continues at coordinate 208,216 of NZ_FNBN01000005.1, forward strand.
TGGACCATGGACATAGGCGGTTTTGTAGTGCCCGCAAAATTTGAAAAACCGGATGCAGAGAACCTGGAAGAATGGAGGGAGCTGATGACCCGCTGGTCGCAGTTTGGCGCATTTGCTCCGTTGTTCCGTTCCCACGGTCAATTCCCTTACCGCGAAGTATTTAATACAGCCCCGGAGGATCATCCTGCCTATAAAAGTTTTCTTTATTACGATAAGCTGCGTTACCGTTTGCTTCCCTACATCTATTCACTGGCGGGGTGGGGTTACCATAATGACTATACGATCATGCGGGGCCTTGCTATGGACTTTGCGGCAGATACCGCTGTATTGAACATCGGGGACCAATATATGTTCGGCCCTGCGCTGCTGGTAAATCCCGTGTGTGAATACAGGAAAACGGAGCGTGCGCTATACCTGCCCCAATGTGCCGGCTGGTATAATCTCTATTCCGGAAAATGGTATGCCGGCGGTCAGAAGATTATTGCCGAAGCGCCTTATGAACGGATGCCGCTATTTGTAAAAGCCGGATCCATACTGCCTTTCGGACCCGAATTGCAATATACTACGGAAAAACAGCCCGATACCGTCACATTGAACATTTACACCGGCGCAGATGCCTCCTTTAACCTGTATGAAGATGAAGGAGCCAATTACAATTACGAAAAAGGCGCTTTTTCCATTATACCGGTACAGTATAACGAGGCAACAGGAACCGTTACCGTCGGGGACCGGAAGGGATCATTCAATGGAATGCTGCAGAAAAGAACGTTCCGTATAAATATGATAACGCCTGGTAAAACCAGGGGCCTGGATTCTGATACAACATGCGATAAGGAAGTAGTTTATGAAGGTAAACATCTAAGTATCAAAAAATAGCCAATTTTAAATTCACACGTATGAAGTCAGCCAAAATTATTCGCTTGCGAATATTGCTGCTCTGGGGGACAATCATGATTTTTACCCAAAGCAAAAACGTTTTTGCCCAAACCGCAAAAGTGACCGGGACCATAACAAGCCAAAGCACATCCGCCCCGGTTCCGGGCGCGTCCATTAATGTGAAGAATACCCAAACCTCCGCCATTGCGGATGAATCGGGAAAGTTCTCCATTAATGCATCCACCGGCGATGTGCTGGTGATTACTTCAGTAGGATTCATTGCGAAAGAAGTGAAGGTTGAATCGCCGGAACTAAGGATCCAGTTGCAGGAATCGGAGAACCAGCTGGAGAATATAGTGGTGATCGGTTACGGCACACAGAAGAAAAAGCTGGTAACAGGCGCCAACATACAGGTAAAAGGCTCCGATATTCAAAAGCAGAATACCACCAATGCAATGCAGGCTTTGCAGGGGCAGGCGCCGGGTGTACAGATCACCTCGTATTCAGGGCAGCCCGGTTCAGGCATGAATGTAATTATCCGTGGTAAGGGTACGGTGGGTAATTTTTCTCCGCTGTATATTGTTGATGGCGTTCAGACCGGTGATATTTCATACCTGAATCCCGCGGACATTGAATCCATTGACATCCTGAAGGATGCCGCTTCTGCTGCTATTTACGGTTCCCAGGCGGCCAATGGCGTTATCCTGGTTACCACCCGCTCAGGAAAGAATAATCAGAAAGCGCAGGTAACACTGGATGCTTTTTACGGCGCCCAGAACGTTGCACGTAAAGCAAAGCTGCTGAATGCAAAAGAGTATGCCACCATTATAAATGAAGCGGCTGTAAACTCGGGTAAAGCGCCTTATTTCAGCAATGACGTAATTAACAATCTGCCGGTAAATACCAATTGGATGGATGAGATGTTTAAGAGCAATGTACCCACCCAGAACTATGTGCTGGGCGTACAGGGCGGTGGCGCCGGTTCAGCCTATTCCCTGTCACTGGGATATACAGGCCAGGGTGGTATTGTAGGCGGTTCCAATATTTCTAACTTCGAGCGCTATACGTTCAGGATAAACTCAGACCACAACTTATACCAGAATATCATCAAGGTAGGCGAGCATCTTACGTTCAATTACCAGAACACGCATGGGATTCTGGTAGATGGCCAGTACAACAACACTTTACGCAGTGCTTTCAGTACAAGCCCTTTCCTGCCCATGTATGACGCGAACGGCAATTATTTCAGCAGCGACCAGAAAGGCTGGTATCCGGGAAAACCTGATCAATCATGGAACAATACAGAATCCAACCCATATGGAGTAATGGATTATACTACGCGTAACCGTAACAGCTCACAGGGCTTATTTGGCGATGTATATATACAAGCTGAGCCCATTAAGGGATTAAAGTTCCGCTCCAGCCTGGGGGTGAATTATACCTCTAATCAAAGCCATGGTTATACGCCGGTTTATCACCTCTCTATTTATTCATTTAACGATACTTCCAAGGTAAGCCAGTCAATGGGCAACGGGCTAACCCTTCAGTTCGATAATTTGCTGAGCTATGATTTTAATGTGGCTAATGACCATCACTTCAGCGTAATGGCCGGCAGTTCTTCGCTGAAAACAAAAACGGTGAATATCAGTGGTAATAACTGGTACCTGCGCGTGGCCGATCTGCAGCATGCCTACCTTTCCGTGGCCCAAAATGTGGACAGGGGCGCGCCTTACATGAGCATTAGCGGGGGACCGACTGAAAATGCTTTGCTGTCTTATTTCGGCAGGCTGCAATATGATTTCCGTGAAAAATATCTGCTGAATATCACCTTCCGGTCTGATGGGTCATCAAGATTTGCGCCCGGGCACCGCTGGGGATATTTCCCTTCTGTATCGGCAGGATGGGTGACCTCTATGGAGAGCTTTATGCAGGACGCTCACTGGCTGAATTTCCTGAAGATCCGCGGCAGCTGGGGCCGGGTAGGTAATCAGAATGTGGCGGCTTATCAATATTTGTCTCCCATCAGCTTTAGTAATACGGCCTATATCTTCGGACCCGTTGAAGGGGCAAATACGCAGGGTGCCTTCCCAAGCCGCATCGCTAATCCTGATGTAAAATGGGAAACCTCCGAACAGACCAATATCGGCTTTGATGCTACCGTGCTGAAAAGACTGAACATAACATTTGATTATTATAACAAGAAAACAAAAGACTGGTTAATTACCGTACCCATTCTGGCCACTGCCGGCGCTGATGCGCCGCTGATCAACGGCGGCGATGTAACGAATAAAGGCGTTGAGCTGGCGCTCAATTACCAGAACAGCATTGGTAAGGACTTCAATTATTCAGTTGGTATTAACGGCGCCTATAACAGGAACCGGATCGGGAATATTCCTACAAATGATCATGTGCTGCATGGCAATACCAATGTGCTGTATGCCAATGCCGGTGAGTTTTACCGCGCAGCAAACGGTGAGCCGGTAGGTTATTTCTGGGGATATAAAACAGACGGTATTTTTCAAACTGCAGAGGAAGTACAGGCCTATAAAGGTAAAACAGGTACACCCATTCAGCCCACCGCCCTGCCGGGAGATATCCGTTATGTGGATCTGAATGGCGATGGCACCATTGATGCTAACGATAAGACCAAGATCGGCGACCCTAATCCTAACCTCACATTTGGTTTTAACGTAGCGCTGGGCTATAAAGGTTTTGATCTGTTCATACAGGCGTCCGGTGTTTCCGGCAATCAGCTGGTGCAGTCCTGGAGAGGCCCGGGTGGTTTCGGAAACTATACTACTGAGGTGCTGCAGCGCTGGCATGGCCCTGGAACTTCCAACAGGATCCCCAGGGTAACGGAAGATGGCGTGAACTGGGCGCAGTTCTCTGACCTGTATATCTATGATGGGAAATTCCTCCGTATCAGCACCATTACGCTTGGTTATGATTTTGCACGCCTGGTTAAGAAAAGCTACCTGGGCAGGTTAAGAGTATATGGCTCTGTGCTGAATGCGTTCACCATTACCGGTTACAAGGGAATGGATCCGGAAGTTGGATATAATGAAGGCTTTTCATCCGGCGTGGACCTTGGATATTATCCCAGGCCCAGGACATACATGGTTGGGGCAAACATCCGCTTTTAAACTAAAAAAGAATCAGCAATGAAAAACTTAAGAATATATATACTATCAGCTGCATTGTTATCACTGGTAGCCTGTAGTAAGAGCTTCCTGGACACGGAAGATGTAACTTCCGCCACTGAGCAGAACTTTTATAAAACACCGGACGACGCCTGGAAAGCGCTGGTAGGCGTGTATGATGGATTACAGCGCATTTGGTCTGGCGGCTTTGCTTTTCCGGTAGCATCTGTAGTGATGTCTGACGAAGCATTTGGCGGCGGCGGCAATGCAGATGGATTCGGGCTTCAGATGATAGACGAATTTGACAAGCTTCGCTCACCTTCCGATCAGAATATGTTTGGCGATACCTGGGCCCTTTATTACAAGGCTATTTACCGCGCCAATATGCTTTTGCTGCATATGGATGGGGTGGATTGGAAAGGGAATGACGATTTACGCAAGACCTACGAAGCGGAAACAAAGTTTATACGCGCATACTGCTATTTTGATATGGTCAGGCTGTTTGGAAATGTTCCGCTGATCACAAAACCTACTACGGATAATGTACCGCAGACCAGTGTAGACAGCGTTTATAAGCTGATCGCAGATGATCTGAAATTTGCGGCAGCTAACCTGCCTGCCATCAGCTACGGCGGCCAGGATGCCGCTACCCGCGGACGCGTAACCAAATGGGCCGCCGAATCTTTGATAGGCCGTGTATTCCTTTATTATACCGGCGCTTATAACAAAGCAGACCTGGTAGGAGAGGTGTCAAAAGCACAGGTGCTTGCTTACCTGGAAGATGTTATTAACAACGGAGGATTTGGTTTGGTGGAAAAATTTGCCAATTTATGGCCTGCCGCTTCTCTCAATAATTACGTAGGAGAAGATAATAAGGAAACCGTGTTTGCCATCAAATACACCTATACCAGTAATTGGAACGGTAATGTGGATGGCAATAACTGGCTGGTAATGTATGGCATCCGTATTCAGAGTATTTACCCGTATGGAATGGGCTGGGGCGGCGCCACCGTGAACCCTAAGCTCTGGGATGCCTACGCGCCGGGCGACAGCCGGAGGAGCGCCTCTATTATTTCTATAAAGGATGAAGGGCTTGATTTTCAGAATATAAAAGATCAAAGGGAGTATACAGGCTACTGCATTAAAAAATATACACCCATGGCTGATGCAGCAGGTAGAAGCCTGGCGGAAAAAATGGGCGGTGTGAGCTTCATGATCAGCCAGTATCAGGATTATGTATCTATCCGTTACGCGGATGTATTGCTGATGGCCGCCGAATTAGGTGCTGCCGGTGCACAGAACTACTTTGATGATGTGCGCAAAAGAGCATTGGGCGCCAGCTTTGTGCAGCTCCCGGTAACTCAGGCAAATATTATGAATGAAAGGAAGCTTGAGTTTGCAGGAGAAGGGATCCGCTACTGGGATCTGCTTCGCCAGGGCATAAACGTTGCAGCAACCGCCATTGCCGGATCAGTGACCGTTCAAAACGGCGGTGTGAATACAACCAAAGCCATTCTGGCATCAAAGGTCACAGAAACAAAAGGCCTGGTGCAGATACCTTATGCCCAGATCACATTGTCTAATAACGTATTGAAACAAAACGCAGGATGGTAAAAGGCTTATAGGAATCATTTACCAGGGGGCTGGTTGGCAACATTCCGGCCCCCTGGTTGAACCATCTGACACAGGCAGGAAAACCACTCCCGCCTTTGAGCTGGCGCTTTCTTATTCTTGTCGGGCAAACGGCATTATGCACAATCACCGGAGGGAATGGTGCAGGTAAAGGAAAGGCAACGCTGTTCACAGACGGTGTAAAAAGTGAGCTGTTTTCAAAACAGTTCTGAACACAACGCAACAAAAGAAGCTTGATCTTACTTTGAATGCAAGTGGAGGATTTGTAATGGTGCTGGAATGATTTAAAGATCCAGGGCCCACTGTTTTGGAACATATAAAATTGACCTTATAAAAAATGAGTAACAGGCATTTGTTTATTTCGATCGTATTTATTATTGCCGGCCATATCTGCCGGGCGCAAACAGAGACGGGTTCATTTAAAACGGACACTATACCCACTTTCCCTGATCCGCCTGCCGGATTTAATAAGCAGCATAGTAATGTACCCCGCGGAAAATTAGGAGTGGTTCAGTACAGCTCAAAAACGCTCGGAAAACTCCGGGAAATGAGCGTGTATACGCCCCCGGGATACTCTGCTGATAAGAAATATCCGGTGTTATACCTGTTGCATGGTTTGGGCCAGAACTATGGGCAATGGACTGAATGGTGCCAGGCAGATAACGTTGTAGACAACCTGATCGCAGAAGGTAAAATTCAGCCTGTAATAATGGTTTTTCCCAACTGCGATACTAAGCTCACCGTAACAGATACAGCGGCTGCCGGCCGTTCGGGGAGAGCAGATAATTTTGAGGGTTACGGAAAACCATTTGAAGAGGATTTGTTGAAAGATATCATTCCCTACATCGATTCACATTATTCCACTATCAGCAGCCCGAAACATCGTGCATTGGCAGGTTTGTCAATGGGCGGCGGCCAATCGTTAAATATAGGTTTGCATCATCTGGAAACATTTGCCTATGTAGGTGGATTTTCTTCGGCGCCTAATACGAATACGTTTGGTAATATGTATACAGATGTGCAATTTATTCCGGATATTAACGCTGCCCGGAAAAATCTGAAGCTGCTGTGGATAGGATGCGGGAATAAAGATGGCCTTTGGCGGATCAGTGAAAAGGCCCATCAGTACCTTAACGAAATTAGTTTTCCCCACGTTTGGAATGTAGACACGAATGGACATGACAATACGGAGTGGGACCGTAACTTGTATCTGTTTTCACAACAGATTTTTAAACGTTAATAAGAAAGGTAAATATATTAAAGATGGGAAAATTCCTCCTTTACGGCATTGCGCTGCCTATTCCCTGCAGCACTTAATGCCGCCATCAGATTACCGGCACTCGTTGGCAGCAACATGGTGCTGCAACAGAATGACAGTGTAACCATCTGGGGGTGGGCAAACCGCCAAATGGATAGGGGCCTATTTCAAAGTTAGCTTCACGATCATGTCTTCAGCTTCCCATATTCAGATGTATCCATCCGTTTGTTGAACATCGCCCATTCGCCCTCGCCTAGAACCGAGTACAGTCCAAAATGAATAAACAATCCAAACTTGGAATCTTTCCACCATTGCAGGTCTTCGCAAAATTACCCTGTTTATCCCGGGACAGCTTCCTCAAATGTTACAATTAATGGTATAGGATGTTGCAGGTGAAACATCATTGAAAGATCTATCATATAGACTGAACACGATACCGCAAGGGTGTAATACCCCTTTGTGCTTTAAAAATTGCGATAAAGTGACTTGGATTAGGATAACCAAGTCGGTAACTGATCTCGTTTACACTCAGATCAGTGAAATGTAATAAACGTTCTGCTTCCATAACGCAATGCTCCTGGATAATTGACATCGTGGATCTGCCAGTAAGTTGCTTCAAGGTATCATTGAGATGAGCGGTAGAAATAGCAAGCCTTTTTGCATATTCGGACGGCTTCTTCCACTCGTTGTAATGCTGGTAAAGCAAGGCCAGGAATTGCTGTTTAATTTGTTGTGGCCTGTTATTTTTTCGACTCCCTGTTTCCGCAATATGCAAAGCAAGGCCATTTATAATGTGTAAAACGCCGGTTAATATCGCTGCAATTGCTTTATGCCTGGTATCCGAAGGTTGTTCATACAGCGCCTGTATTACCGTTAATAATTTTTGAACTTGCCGGAAGGCTGCATCAGATGGAGATTGATGCATCGGCAAAAGATATTTGCACCTGGAGTCCAGGTCGTTTCGTAATTGTGGATCAACTAAAGCCGGATCAAAATCAATGATCCAGCCAGATAATGGTGTTTGCGGTGTAAGCAGGTGCACTTGTCCGGGAAACACAACCATTAAAAAAGGGCCCTCTGACTCGATTTTCTCAAAATCAATATTTCCGCCTAGTTTTCCCTGCTCTATAATAACCAGCATGTAGTGATCATCACGATGAGGGAAAGCAATACTGTGCTCACCGGCAACCTCAGTGCCAGGATCGAGTTTATTCAGCTTTATTCCTTTGGATCCTGAATCGGCCATGCGGAACTTAGGAATATGCACAATCTTATTTTTTGCCATTTTTTGCCAGTAGCCAATTGTTTAAATCACTGCCTCAAAAGAGAATGTGGGTTATAGTTGTTACTTATCGTACAAATGTATTATAAATCCGCGATTCCTGATATAAATGCCCGTTATCCTGATGTTTTCAGGTTAATGGTCCCTCTATCTTTGCATTTAGATAGTACAAACATTAAAGAATATAAAAGTAATGGTAGACAATTTCAATAACCCTGGAAGGGCGAAGCTTCGAGTAGTTATTGCAGGGGGAGGTTTAGTGGGTATGACAGCCGCAATTGCTTTCAAGCGTTTAGGGGCAGACGTATGTGTCCTTGAACAGGCTTCAGCAATCAGAGCAGCCGGTGCCTCTATAAACCTATGGAAAAATGCATTAGATGTATTTGACGATCTTGGAATCGGTGAGCAGATCCGTTCCATTGGAGCCCCTTTAGAAGCATGGTTTCACAACGCTTCCGGGCATCGCTTCCGGGCTGCTGGTTTTGATCCGGAAGATTATGCATTCACCCTCTTTTCAAGACCCATATTGAATACTATACTTGGTGATGCGGTTGGACAAGAATATATTCTGTTAAACAGTAAACTGGCAAGTTTTGAGGAAGGAGCCAATAAGGTAACGGTTACATTGACAGATGGCAGAAGGGTTGAGGCCGACCTTTTAATCGGAGCGGACGGGGTATACTCTACGGTGCGCCAGCAAATGCTACCAGGGTATCCTGCAATGGAGCATAAAGGCCATCATGTCTGGAGGGCTGTGGTTCCGTTAGATGGTCAGCAAATTGATAATACGATCCTAACCGTAGGGGCTGACCGTACCAGGGGCGGATTAGCCAAAACTTTCGACGACCAGGTATTCTGGATGATCAACCAGTTTAACAGCGCTAAACCTACAGGAACGAAAAAAGAAGAGGCCTTACGTCGTGCCCGAAACCTGAATGATGGGAAATGGGGCGAATCGCTTATCAGATTGATCGAATCGACTCCCGAAGATAAAATCTTGTTTAATCAGATCCTGTATGTCCCTGAGTTGCCTTTTTGGGTATCAACGCGTGTAGCACTTATTGGTGACGCGGCACATGGCCTTTCCCCTCACATTGCGGCAGGTGGTGCATTAGGTATCGAAGATGTGATGGTGCTCACCAATGCTATAAAAGCCGAACCCGATTTGGCTGCTGCCCTTAACCGCTATCAGAAGCAGCGGATGCCTTATTTTGAGACAGTACGCAGGTTTTCGAATGATGTGGAACAGTCCAGGGATTATAAGGATTTTGCCACACGATACGCCGCGTTTACGCACTGGATGCTCAATGAGGGTTATAGTGCTGCGCGATCGTCACAATAGTAAAATTAAATGGCTTTCTTAAACATGCAAAGTCTGAAACATCATACTTTTCGCGCTTTCCAAAATCGGAACTTCACCTTGTTCTTCATGGGTCAATCACTATCACAAATAGGCACATGGACGCAGCAGACAGCGGTTATATGGATTGTCTATACGTTTACCCATTCCTCTTCCATGATAGGTGTGGCAGTGTTTGCGCAACTATTTCCCTCATTTCTGCTTTCTATTTTCGGAGGTATAATTACTGATAGATATAACAGGTATAAAATTTTGATTTTTACCCAAATTGCAGCAATGATACAAGCAATATTCCTTGCTGCGTTGGTGTTCACTAATCATTATGTTATATGGCAAATACTTTTGCTTAGCATTGTTCTTGGTGCGATTAATGCGCTTGACGTACCGGCCCGGCAAACGATCGTACATGAAATGGTTAATAACAAAGCAGATCTGACCAATGCTATTGCGCTTAATTCTGCTATGGCAAATTTGGCCAAGCTTACAGGGCCGGCATTATCGGGGCTAATCTTGCAGCGCTTTGGTGCAAGTACTTGCTTTATTATAAATGCCGGAAGTTTTATTGCGGTGATCATTTCCCTGCTACTGATGAAGCTTCCAAAGTACCAGCCACCTCCGGTAAAGAAAAAAGTAATTTCAGAATTGGCAGAAGGATTCAGCTATCTCCGGCAAACGCCTGCCATTTCCATGGTTATCCTGCTGATTACTTGTCTGAGTATGCTGATCTTACCTTATGATACGCTGGAGCCAGTCTTTGCTAAGGTAGTTTTTAAAGGGAACGCCGCAACTTACGGCTATATCAGCAGCAGCATAGGCCTTGGTGCGTTGATTGGTACACTACTGATAGCCTCAGTTCCCAACGGCTTCGATCTGATAAAAATTGTACTGGCAAGCATCTTTACAATGGCCATCGGATTGATCCTGTTTTCTCAAACCAGAACGCTAAGCCTGGCACTACCATTTGCTTTGATCCTGGGTGCAGGCTCCATAACTCCAATATCAACAAGTATCACGATCATTCAAACGGAGACGCATCCCCGGATGAGAGGTCGTGTTATGGGTTACGTCGTATTAGCGTTCTTCGGAATGTTACCTCTTGGAAGCTTACTGATAAGTACACTTTCACAACAAATAGGAGCGCCGATGACTATGTTGTGTCAGGGAATAGCAGGTCTTTTGATCGTTGCTGTGTTCTATAGACTGTTTAGAATAAACCGGCTAAGTAGTGCTGATACAAGCTTAGATGTAAATTGAATATGGCGATTATAATTTTCTCTGTTACATATATTTTACTTACCTGATAAATCAATTTTTTTAAAAACTTATAATGAAAATAGCGATCATAGGTGCTTCTGCAGGAATAGGTGCAGAAGCTGTAAAACTCGCATTGGAGCGTGGGCATTCAATCAGGGCGCTTTCAAGAAACAATGCATCTCTGCCCGAACATGAGTCATTAACTAAGATAACCGGCACTGCATTATCAGCGGGTGATCTTAAAGAATCTATTGCCGGAACGGACGCAGTGATTGTGACCGTTGGAACTAAAAAGAAAAAAGGAACGACCTTGTTTTCCGATCTGGCTAAAACCTTGTTAATGGTCACATCGGAATTGAACTACATGGGGGCAGTGATTATAGTCACCGGCTTTGGCACTGGCGAAAGCGCTCGTTATTTAACCTTTTTTCTGCGCCTGGTCATCAATCTTTTTCTAAAGGATCAATATAAGGACAAGACACGTTTGGAGAAAATAATCTCTGAGAGCTCTATGAACTGGGAGTTTGTGAAACCTGGAATGTTAACTAATGGACCACTAACATCAAACTACAAGGTAATAAGTAAACTATTTAAAGGAATAAAAATAAGCAAGATTTCCAGAGCAGATGTAGCAGACTATCTTGTCAAAGAAGCAGAACATTCCAAATTTTTACATTGTCATGTTGCGTTAACAGGTTGTAAAGAAATTGTCTGACCAGCTGATAGAAGCCTTTGGCAAAGGGTGGGATGACAAGACGCTGCGGCATTGTCTCCGCTGTGCAGAGACTTTCTCCGAAGCACAAATTGTCTCCGCAGTGCAGAGACAATTAAGCTGGACACATATAAAATCAATTGTTTATCTCAAAGATGAGCTACAACGTGAATTTTACCTGACAATGGCGTCAAATGAAAGATGGAGCAGCCGCCAACTGCAGGAGCGGATAAATTCTATGTTGTATGAGCGTACAGCTATTAGCAAGAAGCCAGAGTTAATCATTCAAAATGATCTTGAACTCTTACGGAGCAATAAAGAAATGACAACGGATCTTACATTTAAAGATCCATATATTCTGAATTTTTTAGGGTTACAGGATAGCTATAGCGAAAGAGATCTGGAGCAAAGTATTATATATCAGTTGCAGTTATTTATTTTGGAGCTGGGTAATGACTTCGCATTTTTATCCCGGCAAAAACGTATTTCTATCGATGATACCGATTATTATATAGATCTTTTATTTTATCATCGTAAGTTAAGACGTCTGGTCGCAATAGATCTAAAGCTGGGTAAATTTGAGCATGGCCATAAAAGCCAAATGGAATTATATCACCATAAAAAAGTGGGTACAATTAAGCACTTTTGCTCGATTATACCCACTTTTACTTAGTTGCGGACCAGACGGGACTCGAACCCGCGACCTCCGCCGTGACAGGGCGGCATTCTAACCAACTGAACTACTGATCCTTCCCGTTTGTCGGGGGTGCAAATATATGAACATTTATTTCAATTGCGCAAATAAATTATGTAGAAATATTTACAACTCTGAAATCCCCGCAACAGATATGCGTAAAAAGTACCCTTCCAGCGCCTGTCTGCATGAAATCCTGACTAATTTGTACATTTACCACTTTTCTTTAGATTTACACCATTTAGGGGGTTCCTACTAATGTACAATTTGATATGGATCGTATGCCATCCGAGGAAGAGGTGTTGTTAAGGATGAAGCAGGGAGATGAGTCTGCGTTCACGAAGATCTACCGGCACTATCACGCCTCTCTTTACATCTATGTATTGCGGTTTTGCAAGGTTCCTTCGCTTGCAGAAGATCTGGTACATGATGTATTCCTCAAGGTATGGGAGATCAGGGATCGTATTAACCCGGAACTGTCCTTTACAGGATATTTATACAGGATCGCCAGGAACCATGTTATAAAGACGATCGACAAACTCGCCACTGATAAAGTGCTCAGAGACCAGTTATACAACCAGCTGAATGAAGCCGCCGGTACCCAGCCGGAACAGGAGGTGCGGGCCAGGGAATATGAACGCTTATTCCAGGAAGCGCTGGTAAGAATGCCTCCCCAACGGCTGAACGTATTCAAATTATGCCGGCAGGAGGGGAAAAGCTATGACGAAGTAGCCTTTTTGCTGGGTATTTCCAGAAATGCCGTTAAGAAACATATGGTCCTGAGCATGCGCTTCATATACGATTATGTGCACCGGCATGGCGATATTCTGCTCGCCATTTACCTCGCCGGAAAAATTCTTTAACTTTTTTTTAAGATGGAGGTACCCTGTTTGATGATTTGCGGATAATATATACAGTACCCGCAAAAGGTGCTTATCATTTATGTCATCATCCACGGACCACAACGAAAAACTTTTGCAAAAATACCTTGACGGCCAATGTACTGTGGCCGAAATCGAGGAATTATACGCCTGGCTTCAATCGACCGGTTCCCACCGTTCCCTGCTTGCAGCTATGCAGCAGGAGTTCCAAAAGACCATGGGAGAACACCATGAGATCCCTTCTGAAGTGAGCGACAGGATAGAAACAAGACTTTTACAGGATATATCCCGCGGGAAAGTGGTGAAATTCCGGCAGCGTACCCGCATACGCTGGGCTGCAGCTGCTGTAATACTGGTGCTGCTGGGAAGTGGCATGTATTATTATATGAGCGCCGTCTCGTCCCGCAAGACGTTTACCACAAGTAACAATGCGGTGGCTGATACCGGAGATATTGCGCCAGGTACTAATAAAGCTATACTGATACTGGCCAACGGCGATGTGGTAACGCTGGACAGCGCCGGTAATCAGGTGATCAACCAGGGGCAGACCATCGTTCGCCAGAAGAATGGACAGCTGGAATACGCCGTACAAGGCAACAGTGATGCCGTTGTTTATAATACGCTGACCGTGCCAAGGGGAGGTCAGTTCAATATCGTATTGCCCGATGGCAGCCGTGTATGGCTGAATGCGGCCTCCAGTATGAGATATCCTACCGCCTTTAACGGCGATCATCGGGAGGTGGAATTACAGGGACAGGGCTATTTTGAAGTGGCGCCTAATGCCCGCCAGCCATTCTTCGTAAAAGTGAACAATCTTGAAGTACAGGTACTGGGTACCAGCTTTGATATTATGGCCTATGCCGACGAAAAGAGTATCAATACAACACTGGTTGAAGGACTCGTAAACGTAAAAAATGGGACAACTGAACAACGACTGAAACCAGGACAACAGGCCATCGTGGACCCGGCTACCGGTAGCATGGTAGTAAAACAGGCAGATGTTGATCAGGTAATTGCCTGGAAAACAGGCTTTTTTGAATTCGACAACGCCAGCCTCGGAGCTATTCTACGTCAACTGGCCAGGTGGTATGATATTGACATTAGTTACAACCAGACGGGAAATGAACGGCTCTTTGGGGGACGTATTAGCCGGAGCTTACCTCTATCTGATATTCTGCATATGCTGGAAGCAAATGGATCTACATTCTTACTGTCAGGAAGAAAGCTAACTGTTACATCGGGAAAGTAAAGCCTGTACTGTACTGAATCCACGTAAAAACAGACAGGGATATTATTCAAGTAAAAACGATTACGTTATGGAATTAGTAACTGAAACAAATTAACTAAAGAAGCGGATTGTCCCATGAAACAAAAACCGGAAGCGCTTGCAACACTTCCGGCAGACTTGTCCGGGACATTCTGAAAAACCACGTCACGTTAATAACTATTGATCTTCTAAATTCCCAAACACTACAAAAGTATGCATTTAAACTTTAGTGGTAGGGCTTTCTGTGCGCAGACGCCTCTACCAGCCAAAATTGTCACCGTTATGAAACTAACCACCTTTTTGTTGCTAGTGGTTTGTTTGCAGATCAGCGCAAAAGGGGTATCGCAACAGATCTCTATATCTGAAAAGAAAGCTCCCCTCAAGAAAGTGCTTCGCCAGGTAGCACGTCAGGCAGGAATTTCTATAGTGTACGATGAAACATTACTCGCAACGGCCAGTCCGGTAACTATCGATATTAAAAACGCTACCGTTAAAGAAGTGCTTGATATCTGCCTCAGCAATCAACCATTTGCCTATACTATCGATGGCGCCCGCATCATCGTAAAAAGCCTGCCAGGAGATAAACCTGCGGCAGATACGACCATCAACGTGACCGGAAGGGTGACGGATGAGAAAGGGGAGCCTGTTCCCGGTGTAAGCGTTCGCGTAAAGAACAGTTCCATCGGTACTGCTACCGATCCGGACGGCCGCTTCAAACTGAAAGCACCTGCCGAAGGATCACTGGTATTCAGCGCCCTGGGGTTTGCGACCTATACGCAGGCCGTGGGTAATGGCAACCTCTCCATCAGACTGAAAGGTTCTGAAACTTCCCTGACCGAAACCGTTGTGGTGGGTTATGGTGTACAGAAGAAAAGCGTGGTAACCGGCGCTATCACCAGCGTGAGAGCTTCCGACCTGGAAAGCCAGTCTATTACCCGTGTTGAAAGCGCCCTGCAGGGTAGAACTTCCGGTGTTACCATTGCTTCCAGCTCTGGTCAGCCAGGTTCAGGGTCTTCTGTAAGGGTAAGAGGGATTACCACCTTCAACAACAACGATCCGCTGTGGGTCGTGGATGGTGTTGTGGTGGATAACGGTGGTATTGGTTATCTCAACCAGTACGATATCGAGTCTATCGAAGTACTGAAAGATGCGGCTTCCCAGGCTATCTATGGTGCACGTGCTGCAGCAGGGGTTATCCTGGTCACTACCAAGAAAGGTAAAGCCGGAAAGCTGAGCGTGAACTACAATGGTTATTATGGCACTTCCGCTCCTGCACGTAAGCTGAAACTGCTGAATGCCACTCAGTATGCCACCTTAGTCAACGAAGCCTCTATGGCCGGCGGAGAAGGCATTAAATATGCCAATCCTCAGTCTTTAGGACAGGGCACTGACTGGCAGGCACAGATCTTCAATAACAATGCTATCCGTCAGAATCATGAAATCAGTGTTAGCGGTGGTAGTGAGAAATCTACCTTCTACTCTTCCTTCGGCTATCTGAACCAGGAGGGTATTGTTGCTTCTGACATCTCAAAATACCAGCGTATCAACTTCCGTCTGAACTCTACACATAAACTGTCTGAGTGGGTAACTTTCGGCCAGAACGTCGGATATGCATACGATAAGTCTATCGGTCTGGGTAACACAAATAGTGAGTTTGGCGGTCCGCTGGCATCTGCTATTAACCTGGATCCGATTACTCCGGTTACTATCACCGATCCTGCGGTTGCAGCGACATATGATCCAAGAGTACCGAAAGATGCTAATGGGAATTATTATGGTCTTTCAAACGCAGTATTCCAGGAGATTACCAATCCGCTGGCATATATAGCTACCCGTAAGGACAACAGGTATAACTGGTCTCATAATATCGTAGGTAATGCTTACCTGGAAGTATCGCCGATCAAAGGTCTGAAATTACGCTCTACCTTAGGTTCCAAGATCGCTTTCTGGGGAAGTGAGACCTTTACGCCGATATCTTATCTTAACTCATCTACCATCTCTTCCCGTAACAACTTTAACCGTGGCTATAACAACGGTTTTAACTGGAACGTGGAAAATACCGTCTCCTATACGAAAGCATTTAACAAGCATAATGTAACCTTGTTAGTTGGACAGGGTGCGTATGTTGATAACCACACCAGGTCAAGTTCTGTGACCTTCTATGACCTTCCTGTAACCAGTTTGAAAGACGCATCACTGAAGTATAGTGTACAGCCATCTCAGAAGGACGCAAGCGGTAGTGAAAGTTCAGATCACAAGCTCTCATCTCTGTTTGCACGTGTGAACTATAACTATAATGAAAAATATCTTGCAGAGGCTATTGTCCGCCGTGATGGTTCCTCCCGCTTCGGCGCCAATAAGAAATATGGTATCTTCCCATCCTTCTCACTAGGTTGGGTGGCTTCCAGTGAAGGTTTCCTGTCGGGTAACGAGATCATCAACTTCCTGAAGGTTCGTGGTGGTTACGGTGTGGTAGGTAATGACAATATCGGCGACCTCTTATTCCTCTCTACTGTTGGCGGAGGAAGGAACTATAGCTTTGGAACAGGCGACTCATACGTGGTTGGAAACAGTCCTAATGCGCCTCCCAACCCTGATCTGAAATGGGAATCCACCAGCCAGACAAATATCGGTTTTGAAGCAACAGTGCTGAACGACATTACCGTGTCATTCGACTTGTTTAGAAAGGCAACGAAAGACATCCTGCAGTATCCACGTATCCCATTCTACGTAGGGGCCATCTCCAATCCTGCAGCTAACGTAGCTGATATGGAAAACAAAGGCGTGGAACTGGAACTGGGTTATCGGAAGAAATTTGGCGACGTTAATTTCGCTATCAATGGTAATGTTTCCTACCTGAAGAATAAGGTAACCAACCTTGGTCGTAATATTGCCTATCTATCCGGCGGAGAATCCATTCAATCTACCAGCAAGCCAATCACACGTACTGCTGTTGGACAGGCATATAGTTCATTCTTTGGTTTCCAGACCAATGGTATTTTCCAGACACAACAGGAAGTAGATGCTTATGTAAACAAAGATGGTACGAAAATTCAGCCTGGTGCGGTACCTGGTGATTTCCGTTGGGTAGATCTTGATGGCAACGGCAAAATAGAATATGAAGGTGATCGTAAGTTCCTGGGTAATCCTACTCCAAGCTGGACATATGGCTTTACAGTGAATTCCGGTTATAAAGGCTTTGACCTGGTATTGTTCGTACAGGGGGCCGCTGGTAACAAGATCTTTCAGGGGCTGCGTCGTCTGGATATCCCGACCGCCAACTGGCAGACCAAAGCATTGGGTCGCTGGACAGGTCCAGGTACAAGCAATGACTATCCACGTCTGACTACAAAACCAGGTAACGACAATAATAACTTCACGAACCCATCCAATTTCTATCTGGAAAGTGGCAACTATGCAAGGATCAAATCCCTGCAGATCGGTTACAATCTGCCTGCTTCCCTGCTGAAGAAAGCATACATCGAGAAATTCCGTGTTTACCTGATGAGTGAAAACCTGCTGACCCTGACTAAATATAGCGGTTACGATCCTGAAATTGGTGGTGGTGTATTCAGCATCGACAGAGGTATCTATCCGCAGGCACGCTCCTTCATGGTAGGTGTAAATGCTACGTTCTAATTATTTAAAGCTGATAACAAGATGAAAACAAGACAAATTCCATATATAATTGCCATGGCCATGGGATTAAACCTGGCTGCCGGCTGTAGCGACAAATTTCTCGAAATACGACCAATAGGTACTGACCTCGAAGCCAACTATTACCGTAATGCAACAGAAGCCTATAATGGCCTGGTGGCAGTATATGATGTGGTAAGCTGGCAGGGTGGTGGCTATGTTACCAAAGTAGGTGCTATGGATGCCGGTTCAGATGACCATCTGGCCGGTGGTGGTGGTGCGAGTGATGTGACTGCCTTCCAGGTATTTTCAAAATATACACTCGCTCCCGATCAGGGCCCTCAGGAAGAGCTATGGAAAAAAGGTTATGCTGGCATTTTCCGTGCAAACACGTTGTTAGGCAAGCTGCCTAATGTTCCTATGGATGACAATCTGAAGAAACGTTTTGTCGCTGAATGTAAATTCCTCCGGGCATTCTTCTATTTCGACCTTGTGCGTTTATTCAGAAATATTCCCTTGCTGACCACATCCGTAACTGCTTCGGAAATGTACAATGTGGTACAGTCTCCTCCTGCTGATGTATACAATCTGATCATCCAGGACATCAAGGATGCTATTGCAGAGCCTAACTTCCCTGATCAGGTGCCAGTAGATTCACTGGGTGGACGTGCTACGAGAGGTGCTGCACACGCACTATTGGGTAAGGTATACCTGTACCAGGAGAAATGGGCGGAAGCTGCTGCAGAACTGGCAGAGGTAAACGGTACACCAGGACAGACAAGCCCGAAATACGGTTATAAGCTGCTGGCCAATTATGCTGACCTCTGGAAATTCAACGCCAATAAATTCAATAGTGAATCAATATTCGAAGCAGCGTTTAGTTCTAAATCAGGTGGTAACTGGAATTGTGTAGGGTGTACCGAAGGTAATGTATTGAACATCATGGTAGGCCCCAGAGGTTATACTGCTTTGAAACCTACTGCACCCCAGATGGTATCCGGCTGGAGTTTCCTGGTTGTTACAAAAAGCCTGTTTGATGCTATTCACTTTGATCCGCGTTATAATGCTACCGTATTAAACATGGATAGTCTGAAGGCAAACGGTATCGCCAGCTATTCTCCCGGACATGATGATACCGGTTGGTTCCTGAATAAATTTGCCGCGAAAGTAAGTGATAAATCTACCGGTCCTGGTAACATGGAGCTGAACTTCCCGCAGAACCTGTATGAGATCCGTCTGGCAGATACTTATCTGATGGAAGCGGAAGCGCTGGTGAAATCAGGTCAGAGCGGTGGTGCAGGTTCACGTGCATATGAATTATTGAACGCTGTACGTGCACGCGTAGGCCTCAATCCTATTGAGGCAACAGATGATAACATCTTCAAAGAAAGACGCCTCGAACTGGCTGGTGAAGGTCACCGCTGGTTTGACCTGGTACGTACCGGCAGAGCGGCAGCAGCACTGGGCGACCGCGGTTTCAAAACAGGTAAACATGAAGTATTGCCTATTCCATTACTGGAACTGGAGAATACAAAGCTTCAGCAAAATCCTGAGTGGAAATAAGCGTATTAACAGCATTCATGATCTAACAAACAGCACTAATGAACTTTCTGTATATAAAACATACACGTACTATAGCAATGGCCGCTCTGCTGGCCGGCGCTGTTTCCGCCTGTACGCCGGAATCATCTGATAATGAACTAGGCCCGCTGCCTACAGCGTCTTTCACCGCTGAGCCACTGAACGGCAACCCGAATAAGATCGTTGTAAAGAATACAACACAGGGGGGCTTTCTCTTTGAATGGACAGATGATGCAGGACATAAATCCAAACGTGAAACTGATACGCTGAGCTTTTTCCAGGCCGGAAAATATAAGATCCAGTTTACAGTATTCACCAGCGGCGGATATGCAAAAACAGCTAAGGAAATTACTATCGCCCAGAATGCTGAAACACAGGATATCCTGCAGGGTGGTAATATGGAAGCAGGTAGTGAACAATACTGGACACTGTTGAACACCGGAGGTACACAGACCAGTATCAAAATAGAGAATGGAAAAATGGTCTTCAGTAATACCGGCAACAGCAATGGCGCTATCTATCAGAAGGTGACTGTAAAGACCGGTAAATCCTATGTTTTCTCAGGACGTGTTCAGGGTAGCGGCGCTACTAATTCCTGGTTTGAAGTTTACATTGATGCAGCTGTGCCTAAACAGGGTTCGGACTATAGCGGAAATAAGTTCATTTCTCTGAACACCTGGTCCGGTTGTGGTACTGTAGCGTTTGACAACGATCTTGCTAAGATCGGTTGTGATGGTACTGGTAAAGATAAAAACGGTATTATGACCTTTACTAAGGCAGGAGATATTTATATTGTGATTAAAGCAGGTAGCTCCGGTGGTACATTGGGAACCGGCGGTATCACTATCGACGATGTGAAATTCCTGGAAGAGAAATAAAGCCAATTTTTTGGATTAGGAATTGCGGATCGGGAATAGGGTGCATAGCTTGGTTCCTGGTCCCAATTCCTAATTTTTTATCTACTAAAGATCGCGTATGAAAACATTGAAATTCCTTCCTTTCCTGTTGCTGGGCTTTAATATTCTTTCCTGTTCAGGAAAAGGCGACAAGGATACTACAACGAATCCTGTAAGTCCGCAGGGGCCGGTAGACAAGCACTGGACTTTTGAAACAACGCCGGTATGGGCAGATGAATTTGATTATACCGGACTGCCTGACAATACCAAATGGGGATATGATATCGGTGGCGGTGGATGGGGGAACAATGAGCTGGAATATTATACCAACAGCCTTGACAATGCGTCAGTAGGTAATGGTAAACTAACCATCACAGCTAAGAAAGAAGTGAAGGAGAACCGTAACTATACCTCCGCACGACTGGTAACTAAAGGGAAAGGCGACTTCCTGTATGGCCGCTTTGAGATCAAAGCAAAACTGCCTGCCGGTAAAGGTACCTGGCCTGCTATCTGGATGCTGCCTACCGACTGGGCATACGGAGGCTGGCCAAAATCAGGAGAGATCGATATTATGGAGCATGTAGGATATGATCAGGATGTGATCCATATCACCGCGCATACAGAAGCTTATTACTTCAAAATAAACACACAGAAAACAAGCGTTAAGAAAATACAGAACGCCAGTACAGAATACCATGTGTACAGAATGGACTGGACGCCTTACGCACTGCGTGGCTATATCGACGATCAGCTCATCTTTGAGTTTGCTAATGAAGGAAAAGGCTACCAGGTATGGCCTTTCGATAAGAAATTCCATCTCCTGTTGAATATTGCTGTTGGCGGCGACTGGGGCGGCGCACAGGGTATGGACGAGTCCATTTATCCGGTAACAATGGATGTGGATTATGTAAGAGTTTATAAAATGATTGAAAAATGAGATGCTTTAATAAAACATCGATCAGCCTGGCTGTATTGCTGATGACAGGTCTGATCTCCTTTGCAGGTTGCAAAGATAAAAATGGGGGAGAAGTGCCCGACCCCACTGTTGACCCACCCATGGCCGATACCACAGATGTAAATATGTGGCTGACGACCGGAGATAAAACAGTGCTGTTTAAAAAACAACAGGTAAGACTGCTCTTTAAAGACACAACCAATATCTATCCTGATATTAAAGTAGATGATGCACAGGCATATCAGACCATAGACGGTTTCGGTTATTGCCTGACAGGTGGCAGCGCCACGCTGATCAATTCTCTTTCTGCAGATGTACAGGATGCGTTATTGAAAGAACTGTTCCTGACAGATAGTACACATATCGGTGTGAGCTATCTGCGTGTGAGCATTGGCGCTTCTGACCTGAGCGCAGCGCCTTTCACCTACAATGATCTTCCTGCAGGTGAAACAGATGCCAGCATGGCGAAGTTCAGCATTGACATGGAAAAGAAAGACCTGCTGCCTGTACTGAAGAAAATAGTTACCCTGGCGCCCAATATCAAAATACTGGGATCGCCCTGGTCTGCTCCTTCCTGGATGAAAACAAACAACGCATCCAAAGGCGGTAGTCTGAAGCCTGAATACTATGCTGCCTATGCTTTATATTTTGTGAAATATATCCAGGCAATGAAGGCAGAAGGTATTACGATCGATGCTATTACGCCGCAGAATGAGCCCTTACACGGCGGTAATAACCCCAGTATGGTCATGCAGGCCAATGAACAGGCTGACTTCGTAAAGAATCACCTGGGACCTGCTTTTAAAGCCGCCGGTCTTACTACAAAAATCATCGTATACGACCATAATGCAGATAAGCCTGAGTATCCTGCCGCTATCCTGAGCGATGCAGCTGCTTATCCTTATGTAGATGGTTCGGCCTTTCATCTGTATGGTGGCAGTATCACCGCACTGACGCAGTTGCATGATGCTTACCCTGAAAAGAATATTTACTTCACAGAACAATGGGTAGGCGGCCCCGGCAACTTCGCAAATGACCTGAAGTGGCATGTGAGCACGCTGATCATTGGTGCTACACGCAACTGGTGCCGTAATGTGCTGGAATGGAACCTGGCTGCCGATCCAAACTATGGTCCGCATACAGACGGTGGTTGTACTACCTGCCTCGGAGCATTAACAATTGGTTCCGGAGTAATTCGTAACGTTGCATATTATATCATCGGCCATGCCTCAAAATTTGTGCGCCCGGGCTCAGTGAGAATTGCTTCCAACATCACGAACGGATTGGACAATGTGGCGTTCAAAACCCCTGATGGCAAGAAAGTGCTGATCGTCGTAAACAGTGGTGCCACGCCACAGACATTCAATATCCAGTACAAAGGAAAACTAGTGACCAGTACCCTGACCAATGGTGCAGTAGCTACATATATCTGGTAAACGCTAACATCGTATTTATAAATGAAAAAGTTCGCATTGATAGGGCTGTTGCTGGTGATTTACACCGGCTACGCGAAGAGCGAAGCCCTGACAAACAGAAAAGATTCCACCACGCGGAAAGGTATTACTGTGTATACCACTGCAGAGAATACCAAACTGCGTTTGACGGAAACAGGCACCTTGTCTTTTGCTCCCATGAAGCAGCCGCTGGAAACAGAAGTGTGCATCTTTGTAGATCCCACAAAGCGTTTCCAGACATTAATGGGAATAGGTGGCGCATTGACGGATGCTGCGGCTGAAACATGGGCTAAACTTCCCAATCAGAAGAGAGCAGAACTGGTAAAAGCCTATTATGATCCTGTGAATGGTATCGGCTACACACTGGCCAGGACCAATATACAGAGCTGTGATTTCTCCAGTGACACCTATAGCTACGTAAAGGAGAACGACAGTCTGTTGAGAACATTCAACGTTGAACATGATATGCAATACCGCATCCCGTTCATCAAAGCTGCTATCACCGCTGCGGGTGGCAAGTTGCCATTGTATGTAAGTCCCTGGAGCCCTCCGGCCTGGATGAAGGACAACAACGATATGCTGCATGGCGGAAAACTGTTACCACAGTATTACCAGTCATGGGCTAACTTCTTCGTGAAGTTTATCAGGACTTACGAGTCACTGGGTATTCCTGTTTGGGGCCTTTCTGTACAGAATGAACCTATGGCAAAACAGAAATGGGAATCCTGCAACTACACTGCTGAAGAGGAAAGGGATTTTATCAAACGTTATCTCGGCCCGACCTTGCAGAAACAGGGACTGGCTTCGAAGAAACTGATTGCCTGGGATCATAACCGCGACCAGGTATATCAGCGCGCCAGCACCATCCTGGAAGATCCTGCTGCAGCAAAGTATGTCTGGGGCATTGGCTACCACTGGTATGAAACCTGGACCGGCAGCACCATGATGTTCGACAACGTACGCCGGGTAGCAGAAACTTTTCCTGACAAGAACCTGATCTTTACAGAAGGATGTATCGAATCTTTTAAACGCGAGCGTATCAATGAATGGTTCATCGGTGAACGTTATGGACACTCTATGGTGAATGACTTTAATAATGGCACTGTTGCCTGGACAGACTGGAACATCCTGCTGGATGAAAATGGTGGTCCAAATCACGTTGGTAACTTTTGCTTTGCACCAGTGCATGCCGATACAAAGACAGGAGAACTGATCTACACCAATGCTTATTATTACCTGGGGCATTTCTCTAAATTCATACGCCCGGGTGCAAAACGTGTGATCGCTTCTTCCAACAGAACAGATCTGCAAACAACAGCCTTCGTTAATAAAGATGGTAAGCTCGCTGTGGTGGTATTGAATATGTCTGGTAAAGAGATTCCATACAAATTGTGGATCAAAGGTGAAGCCGCTACTGTAAGCAGTTTACCGCATTCTATCGCAACGCTGATAATAGACTAGGTTAACCATTTATATATGAAAAAGGCCTCCTGAAAAGGGGGCTTTTTCATTTGCGTACCTATACAAAAAAACAGCCGCCTCAAATGAATTGAGACGGCTGCTATTCTTCACTCTTAAGCCCAGTCAGTAATTCTTAATACTCAACTGTTGGTTTCCATTTATAACTGATACATTCACAAGATTGACATTCTTAACAACCAGCATTATTGTACATCCCACCATAATCTGGTAGCTCCGTTGTCAGGACCTTTCAGCAGGGAGATAGCCTTGGTTACTTCCGCACTGTTGGTGTTATACTCATTCTGAGGGAAAGGTAAGCGCCTGATCTGAACATCGCTTTTGATCACACCACCGCTGAAGTTGTTCACTACAGGGAAGAGTTTAGGATAACCGGTACGGCGGAATTCTGTCCACGCTTCCTGTCCTTCAGGAAACATAGCGATCCATTTCTGTGTAATAAGGCGTTCCATTTTTGCTTCGGGAGTAGCTGCGTTATCCCATTTGATAGTGATGGCAGATGGAGAAGGCGCATTGTTCGCGGCGTTCTTTGGATCTGTAAAACCGGCCGGAGTGCTGGTGTTGTCAGTGAGATAAGCGCCGGGAGTTGCTCCCCATTGTTCCATAGAGGTAGTGATACCCTGGTTGTACAGCGTCTCAGCATCACCACCTGCATTTGCCCAGTTACGCAGTGCTGCCTCTGCTCTCAGGAAGTATACTTCTGCTGCAGTCATGATCTGTACAGGAGTAGTGATAGAGAAAGAAGGTGTACCGTTTGTCAGGTTCAGAGAGGAATATCCGGTATAGTCGCTTTTGGACACATTACCATTGATAGAGCCTATGCGGATACCCTGATAACGGGATGTGAAAGTGGTATCAGTAGACTTGTCAAAGTATTTACCGATACGCGGATCGTTGTACCCGCTCATATAAGATTGAATGGAAGCACCGATACGGATATCCAGCCAGTTCTGTGCGATAAACACCAGTGGGTTACTGAAACCGGCGCCCAGTACTTTTACCTTCATGTTACCTGTATTGCTGGTGATCACACCGCCATTGGCAGGGTCCAGGGCTTTTTCAGCCTGTTGTTGTGCCAGTGCCGGCGCAACCTTCACAATGTGCATAGCCAGGCGTAAGCGGAGGCTGTTTGCGAATTGCAGCCATTTAGTGGAATCACCGTCATATACCAGGTCGAACTTAGCAAAGGAGAAAGGTAATGGCTTTAAGCTACCGTTGATCTGGGCACGCAGGTTATTGGTTGCACTGTCCAGTTCCAGGAAGAAACGTTTGTACACGTCTTCCTGGCTATCATACGGAATCGCGCTTTTGCTGGTACCCACCTGGCTGTAGGGGATAGGTCCGTAGATGTCTGTAACACGGCTCATACCGGTTACCTGCAGTATCTGAGCTACTGCCCACACCGCAGGATAAGCGGTATCTACCCCATTTCTACGCAACCTGTTTACAGAAGCCATGATGTTCAGGTAACCTACCTTGAAAGGTTCGCCATTCCAGCCGCTGATAAGAGAGTAAGACAGGTTGTTTTGTCCGCCGTTAAATGGATTGGGGGACATAAAATAGCCTGAATAGCAGTCAGCATTCAGATTTTGTTGTAACTGGTAAGAGTTAGGATCTCCACCATCAGAAAAATTGATGATAGAACGCTGTGCTCTTGTGAGGAAAGCGCCGATATCGTTAAAATCTCCTTTCAGGTCATCCGGGGTAATGCCGGTATTGTCTTGGTTATATACGTCAAAGTTCTTTGTACAGGCACTGGCTCCCAGCAATACTGCTGCCACAATAGCCCACATGCTTTTTATATAGTAACGTTTCATTTTCTTCAGTTTAATGGCAACAATGATTAGAAAGTAGCATTCAGTGACAGACCATAGCTGCGGGTAGCGGGAGGCATGAAGATATCCACGCCTGACAGGCCGTTAGCAGTTGACATAGTCAGCTCAGGATCGAATGGCGCCTTCTTGGAGAAATACACCAGGTTACGTCCTGTCAGTGATAATTTCAGTGCTTTCACGAAGTTGGTGTTCTTCACAGGAATGGTGTAACCTAGTGCCACCTCGCGTAAGCGTACGGTAGTAGCGCTGTACATATATTCTCCGGAAGCTGCTTCACGGCCACCAACAGTAGAATACCATTTCTGTGCATCTACCTTAGATACCGCATTACCGTTTGGATCAACGCCATTCACGGCTACACCACCTGCATCACGTGCGTCACCGCTCACTTTGGATACACCGTACTGGTCCATCATGGACTGTGTGATGGACATTACTTTACCACCGAATTTGCCATCGATCAGGAATGACAGGTTGAAATCCTTATACTGCAGATTGTTGTTCCATCCCAACTGCCATCTGGTATTAGAGTTACCCAGGTATACAAAATCACCACCCTGTTTGATAGGATTGCCGTTGGCATCGATCATGATACGGCCCTGTGCATCACGCTGCAGTACAGTACCATAAATGTCACCAAAGGAACCGCCTACCTTGAATTTAGATACATAGTTAGAACCAGATGCACCACTCAGTGTAAACTCAGGCGCGTTAGGAGATAACTCTATGATCTTATTCTTGTTGGTTGAGAAGTTAAGGCCAGTGTTCCATTTCAGTTTGGTATCGCGCAACACATCATATCGCACAATGGCTTCCACACCCTGGTTCTGGATATTACCGGCATTGATGAAGAAGTTATCGTAGAAAGATCCCTGCGGAGCCCTGATCTGTAAAGTCTGGTTCTTGGTGTTAGTCTTATAATAGGTCACATCTGCACTCAGTCTGTTCTCAAAGAAATGCCACTCTGTACCAAACTCCAGCGAGTTGGTCTTCTCTGGTTTCAGATCAGTGAAAGGAGCAGTGGTGTTTGGACTGAAGCCACCGCCAGCGCTGAAGTTATATATTGCCGGATTGGATTGATAAGCCAGCGGAGAGTTACCCACCTGCGCAAAGGAACCTCGTACTTTAGCGAAGCTGATGAATGCAGGCAGTTTCGCTACCTGGCTCAGGATCACGTTCAGACCTACGGAAGGATAGAAGTAAGAACCGGAAGGCGTAAAGGCCAGGTTGGATGCCCAGTCATTACGTGCAGTCAGATCCAGGTATGCCCAATCTTTATAGGAGATGTTGGCACTACCGAAAACGGACTGTACCTGGCTGTGGTTTTCCTGCAGGGTACCGGAGTTCAGCGGATTGAAGGTTTTGAAGTTCTGAATGACAAACAGGTTTGGAATGTTCAGACCATCCTGTCCGGAATTGAATTTCTCACCTTTGGTTACTACGTCCCTGAGGCTTCCACCCAGTACACCGGTAATGCGGATCTTATCGCCTACAGGAATGTTGAAGTTAGCCAGCACATCACCATACTGCTGATTAGTAGTGGTATTGCTGTAAACGTATACACCATTGGCAGGGGAGAGGGTCTGGTTAGTACCCGCATATATCTTCTGCTCGTATACATCATTTATCCTATCTAGGCTTCCGCGGGCAGTGATGTTCAGCCATTTGTTCACATCGTATTTCAGACTGGCATTCATCAGCAAACGGTTACGATCCAGGGAATTAGGATTGCGATTGATGATCCACCATGGGTTTTGCTGAACGTCTTCATTGAAAGGCCAGTTCTGTACCATCAGACGTCTTGAAGGATCAAATACTTCGAAGTTGTCTTTGTAAGGCTGCATGTCCTTTCCGCGAGGGAAGAGGTACAGGCCAGTCAGCGGATTGAAATAGAAGCCACTTAAAGGCGTATTGTCAATGCTCTGGTTAATGTAGTTCACATCAGCTTCAGCAGTCAGTTTATCGTTCAGGAAATGTCCTGTTTCCTTGAAGGTGATGTTGTTGCGGGACAACTTGTTCGTAGGCTCGATACCTTTTGCAGTGGTATTCGCATACGAGAAGTAAGTCTGCATTTTATCAGTACCACCAGCCAGGCTGATAGAGTTGGTCAGGTTCTGGCCAGTCTGGAAGAAAGAAGACAGATTATCCTTGCCGCCGGATATTTTACTGCCCCAGCTTTGTGTGTTGGTGGCATTCGTCTGACCATAGCTGTTCTGGAACTCAGGCTTGTACGCCGCGTTTGTGAGGGTCAGACCGGAAGTGAAATTGATCACTGTACGACCGGCTTTACCGCTCTTGGTAGTGATCAGGATCACACCATTAGCACCCTGGCTACCATAAAGCGCAGCAGCGGAAGCACCTTTCAGTACCGAAATGCTTTCAATATCATCCGGGTTCAGGTTGGAGATGGGGTCGCCGCCGTCATAAGCGCCGCTGCCACCATAAGAGCTGTTTGGCTGTGAAGTCAGGGAGTTGTTCATAGGCACCCCGTCAATCACATATAGCGCCTGGTTGCTTCCCAGACCGGATTTGGCGCCACGCAGGATCACCTTTGCGGAACCACCCACGCCGGAAGAACTGGGAGAGATGTTCAGACCTGCTACCTTACCGTTCAGGGTATTGATCAGGTTCGGATCTTTGGCTTTGGTCAGTTCCACGCCGCTTACCTGCTGGGTAGCGTAGGTAATGGATTTCTCTGATCTTTTAATACCCAGCGCTGTTACCACAACGGTGTTCAGCTGTTTGTTGGATTCAGTCAGTGTTACCTGGATGTTGGTCTGGCTGCCTACAGGAATCTCTTTTTTCTCGTAACCAACGTAGTTGAACACCAGTACATCAGTACTTTCTGCCTGGAGGGAGAAATGTCCTTTCTCATCGGTGATGGCGCCACGGGTAGTACCCTTTATCTGGATAGCCACGTTGGGCAGGGGCTGACCAGCAGCATCCACCACAGTACCTTCAATGGCAGCTGCCAGCTGGATGGCAGCGGGCGTCTCTTTTTTCACCGCCTTCGGACGGATCACGATGATCTTGTCCATGATAGCATAAGAGAGCGGTTTATCTTTCAGACATCTGTCCAGTACTTCAGACAGCGGGGCTGATTTTAAATTGATATCTATGGCACCTGTACCCTGCAGCAACTTCTCATCATATACAAACTCATAACCCGTCTGCTTGCTGATGCTGTTGAAGATGTCGTACAGGGCGAGGTGCTTACCTGTGATCGTGACTGTTTGGGAATAAGACCTGGCGCTCAGATGAAGGGAGAACACCAGTGTTAAAATGGCAGTTAATTTCATAACCAACAATAATTTACTGTGCAAGAAGCCATCCCTGGGATAGGCCTTGCATGTCTCGCGTAGTTCCATACTTTTGTGTTCTTGGCTTAATAATCGATTTTCAAACGTTAAGGAAATTGGTAGCCATCTATGCCGGGTTCCGATGGCAGTCGGAATCCGGTTTTCTACCTAAAGTTGACAGTACGTGATCTTTCTACGTGGTCATAACTGGAAAAATTTAGTTTTACATAATCGTTGTCCCCCCTTGGTCGCAAGGGATTTTACTGCTGTTTCCAGGGTCTTACGGTTACATTGTTCCCGTTCACCTCGAATTGTACCCTTTGGGTAGCCTCCAGCGCTTTTAACAGCTTGCCGGCCTCTTCCCTCCGGGATATAACACCTGTCAGGTCTATATCGGACACATCTCCCTGGTAGCTCACGTCGATGTCATACCAGCGCGACAACTGTCGCATTATGGTCCGGATATTCGTGTTCCTGAAACGGAATTTGCCCTCTTTCCAGGCAAGCGTTTGTTCCATGTCCGCCGCAGCGATCACAAAATGATCGTCTTTGGCCGACAGGGTGGCTTGCAATCCCGGTTTTAATACACTGGTGCTGTTGCCATGTGTCAGCTGCACGGCGCCATCCACCAGGGTGGTTTTTATGGCCTGTTCGTCGGAGTAGGCCATGATGTTGAAGCTGGTGCCCAAAACGTTCACCTGCACATCATTGACTTTCACCCGGAAAGGCATTTCAGCCTGTTGTGCCACCTCGAAATAGGCTTCCCCGGTGATCTCTACCACCCGTTCCCTTCCGGTAAACGCCGTGGGGAAACGGATGCTGCTGGCAGCGTTCAGCCATACACGGCTGCCATCTGCCAGGGTTAGTTGGTATTGGCCACCATGAGGCGTCTTTACCGTATTGTACATCACTTCACCGGTCTGGTTCCCTGCGTTATTATAGCTAAGGGCGCCATTCCTGTTCGTGATCTGCGTACTACCCTGTTGTGCCAGCGCGCCGTTATTGGCGCTATCCAGCGGTATTACCGTGCCATCCGCAAGGGTAAGCATCGCTTTGTCAGAACCGGGCAGCAAGGGCTTTTGACGTGTAGCTGCAACCGGGGCTGCCTGTTTGCCAGGCTGGAACATATAAATACCAGTGGCGATCATACCTGCAACTACAGCAGCTGCCAGGGAACCGTATACCAGCCTTCTGCGCTTCACTACCCGTAAGCGGCGGGCATCAGCAGCTCCGGCCCGAAAAATACCGGTCAGCATGGCAGATGCTTCTTCCTCACCTAATCCCATATCAGGTACTTTCCCGTATAATGTCTCCATTATATCGGCCTTGATAGCAGATGTGTGAGCGTCGTCAGCGACTTCCTGCATCAGCTGAAGATATTCTTCCTCGCTGATCTCATTACGCTTATACTTATCAAGCAATCGCTTTATTTCAGGTATTGTCATAGACGATTAGTTTGGCACTGGTTGATACAGGAATAAAGACGACCGGGGAAAAAGAAAGGAGTATTGGCGGGAGAAATTTTTTTAGAGATGATATTCAGCTGGTTAGAAGGGGTTTCACTTTAGGGGGGCTAATTATATATGGAGTTGCTCTTTCACAAAGCTCCTGACAGTCTGCATGGCCAGCTGCATTTGTTTCTTGACGGTATGGATGGAGATATTCATCCGGACAGAGATCTCCTCATTGCTCATGCCTTCTTTCCGGGCGATATAGACTTTTTTACGTTCAGGGGGAAGGTTGGATACTACTTTATCAAGTAGATGGTCGTATTGGCGCTCCTGGAGGCGGTAATCGGCATTATCGACAGCGCTGGGCTGATGCTGGCTGAAATGGTCCAGGGCTTTTACCAGGTTTGCCTGTTTTTTGAAACTGTCATATATATGATTGCGGGTCAGGATAAAAAGATAGGCGGTGAGGTCTTCCACAGCGGGCATAGTTTCTCTTTTCAGCCATATTTTCAGAAAAACTTCCTGCACGACTTCCCGTGCTGTTGTTGTGTCTTTCAGATAAAGCATGGCCACGTTAAACACCTGCTTACTGTAGTGGTTAAATACAAGTGTATATGCAGACTCGTCACCCCTGGCTATCTGCCGTAATAGTTTCCGCTCCTCCGGTAAGGATGAATTTGACAATTTACCTATCGTTTGAATGCTGGCGTAAAAGTAGGAACAAAAAATGAAATGGGACTTGCCGTCCATAGATCTGTACTACTCAATTATTATATTGTGGCTCAAACCGGAAATTACATTATGAGAAAGGTCTTAACGTTTTTATTACTGGGAACAGCCCTGTCTTTGCCTTCAACAGCACAGAAACGGGCGGGTAATCCTATCGTGCAGGGGTGGTACGCCGATCCTGAAGCCGCCATATGGGGTAAAGAATACTGGGTATATCCAACTTACTCAGACAAGTATGAGAAACAGGTGTTTTTTGATGCTTTTTCCTCCCCGGATCTGATAAAGTGGACTAAACATCCTCATATCCTGGATACTGCAGCCGTGAAATGGGCTAAAAAAGCAATGTGGGCGCCTGCTATCGTGCAGAAAGACGGCAAATACTACTTTTTCTTCGCAGCCAACGACATCCAGAGCGATAATGAAGAGGGAGGCATAGGCGTTGCCGTGGCAGATAAGCCGGAAGGTCCTTATAAAGATTACCTGGGTAAACCGCTGATCGATAAGTTCCATAACAAGGCGCAGCCAATAGACCAGTTCGTTTTTCGGGACAAGGACGGACAATACTATATTATATATGGTGGATGGCGTCATTGCAATATTGCGAAACTGACCCCTGATTTCAAAGGATTTACCCCCTTTGAAGATGGCAGTACCTTTAAGGAAATTACGCCCTCCGGTTACGTGGAAGGACCATTGATGTTTATCCGCAATGGTAAATATTACTTTATGTGGTCAGAAGGAGGATGGGGCGGCCCACATTACTCTGTAGCGTATGCTATTGCTGACTCTCCTGCAGGTCCTTTCAAGCGTATAGACAAGATCCTTCAGCAGGATACAGCGGTTGCAACCGGGGCGGGGCACCATTCAGTCATCAATGTACCGGGTACCGACAGGTGGTATATCGTTTACCATAGGCGTCCGCTCACAGAAACAGCAGCCAACAACAGGGTAGTATGTATAGATGAAATGCATTTTGATGAAAATGGGCTGATCGTTCCTGTAAAAATTACCAAAGAGGGGGTGAAAAAAGATAAGCTAAAATAGAATCATACGGAAACGAATATTGAAAAGGGACTGCGGCAGGCAGTCCCTTTTTTTACTATTACTAACTCATTAATTCTGAAGGCAAAATCACACACTGGTTAAGATAAAATACTATCAGACGAACATAATAGGGAAATTGAGTGTTATAAATATGCTAAAACGGTTTACATAAGATCAGTAGTTGTTAAAAAAGTATTTGTTTTAGCGATCATTTGGTTATAATTATGTATAACGCAAATGTTATTGTACGAAATGTTAAATTTGAGTACATTCAATGTTGAAAGCCGTAAACGAGAGAGCGTGAAAGAAGGACAATGATAGCAAATCAGTTATGAAATCTGGCAAAAAGGCTTGCCGTCCATGTAAGAAAACTTGTCATTTATAGAATTTTTGAAACAAACATGAACAGTGGATTGTATTACTCGTAAGAGTAAGACAAATTTGGAAATTACTATTGAACAGCTATTACTTTGAACAGTTACTATTGAACAATTCTTTCGAACCAAAATTATAACTACTACTAAAGTCAATCAGATTGCTAAAGTGGAAAGTAGAACAATGAACAATTATTTTATCACTTCAAATCGTTATTGAGTCTTTACCGGCTATTTGCTGGATCGTGTTTGCATGCGTGTTTGTAACGGGGAACAAGTCCCTGTTACATCACAGTGAATAGTCGGTGGGAAAAGTATCAACTAAAATCAAAACAAAAAATTAATGGAATCATAAACAATGCTATGCAAATAGCATAAGGGGGAAAGTATTTTCTAACAACAACCAAATATAACAGTATCGAGCAATGAAACGAAACATTGTCGCACGGCGACCAGACCTTCTATGCCTTCAAGTGTCATTCACTTGTCTATTCTCTAACCAAAAACTAAATCGATAATGAGACATCTACGTTTGCTGGTTGTTGCGATGCTACTCTCCACAGTAGCATTTGCTCAAACAAGGCAGGTACAGGGAACTGTTAAAGATTCAAAAAGTGGAGCCCCTCTGGGTTCTGTAAGTATTAAAGTGCAAGGAAAGAACATCTTTGCTATCACAGGTGCTGATGGTGCATTTACCCTGAAAAGTGTACCTGAAGGAGAAGTAACACTCGAAACATCACTGATAGGTTATACATCCAAGGGCATTAAACTCGCCCCTGGTCAGACATCTATTGACTTCACCATGGAGGAGTCTTCTTCTCAGTTAGGTGAAGTAACAGTAACAGCATTGGGTATATCCAAAGAATCCAAAAAGCTGGGATACTCTGTTACAAAAGTGGATGGTGCATCACTGACACAGGCACGTGAAACCAACGTTGCTTATTCTCTTGGTGGCCGTGTGGCCGGTTTGAGTGTAAGTGGTACCAATGGTGGTCCTGGTTCTTCTGCACGTGTGCTGTTAAGAGGTATGGCCAGCTTTGGCGCCAGCAGCCCATTATACGTTATTAACGGTGTTCCGATGGATAACTCCCAGAGAGGCGCTGCCGGTGAGTGGGGTGGTGCCGATAATGGTGACGGTATCTCCAACATCAACCCTGACGATATTGAAAGCATGACTGTACTGAAAGGAGCTTCCGCTTCTGCATTGTACGGTACCCGTGCTACCAACGGTGTGATCCTGATTACTACTAAGAGTGGTAAGAGAGGAACCATGCAGGTAGAATACAATACCAACTACACAGTAGATAAAGCGATCGACTATACCGAATACCAGTATACATACGGCCAGGGACAACATGGTGTGAAACCTGCCAACGCTGCCGATGCATTATCCAGCACACGTTTAAGCTGGGGTTCAAAACTGGACGGATCAATGACGCCGCAGTTTGATGGTAAGTCATACGCTTATTCTCCTGTAGATGATAACATCAGCCGTTTCTACAGAACAGGGCCAACCTTTACTAATACGTTGTCAGTATCTGGTGGTGGCGACAGAGGTGTTTTCCGCGTATCTGCTTCCAGCATGGACAATCATTCTATTTTAAGGAACAGTGGTCTGAAACGTAAAACTTTCAACCTGAACCTGGAACAGAATCTGACTACCAAACTGAAAGTAAGCGCACTGGTAAACTATATTGATGATCGTTCCCAGAACCGTCCTCAATTGAGTGATGGTCCGCTGAACGCAAACAATGGTATCTTCCTGGCTACAAACATTAATGAAGATATCATGAAGCCTGGCTACAATCCCGACAACAATGGCCGTGAGGTAGTGTGGACAGATGATAACTTCGTAACAAACCCATGGTTTGTTGTAAACCAGTACATCAATAACATCGATAGAAGACGCTGGATCTCCGCATTGACTGTTCGTTATGATCTTTTCGACTTTTTATATGCACAGGCACGTATCGGTTATGATAACATCAACGACAGGAAATTTAAGGTAACACCATGGGGTACTGCTTACTCTACCAGCACGCTGGCAAACGGTACAACCGTGAGTGGTGACCTGGATCTGCGTAACGAACAATCCACTGAAATGAACGCGGATGGTTTGATCGGCTTCAAGAAGAACATCGTGGAAGACCTGCAGTTAGATCTGGCTGTGGGTGGTAACCTGCGTAAGAGAACCTTTGAGATGGTAGGCGTATCTGGTAACCAGTTTATCATACCTTACGTTTATTCATATAGCAACGTAACCAACTTTGGTAGGAACTACGATTATCAGGCAAGAGAATCACAGTCAGGGTACTATACCGCCGACTTCTCATACAAAAGCTTCCTGACCATTGGAACAACCGGCCGTTATGATGTGTACTCTACTTTGCCTGCCGGCAACAGGAGCATCTTCGTACCATCTGTATCAGGTAGCTTTATCTTCTCTGAACTGGTACACATTCCAAAGCTGAACTACGGTAAGTTACGCGCTTCATGGGCCAACGCGAGTGGTGAACCTACAGACGCATATATCACCCAATCTTACTATAACGTAGGAAGTACAATTGGTGGTGTCAGCACTGGTGATTTCTCCTCTACTCTGCCAAACCTGTTCCTGAAACCATTTACATTGAAAGAAGTAGAGGTAGGTCTGGAAACGAAATTCTTCAATAACAGATTAGGCGTTGACCTGGCTTATTTCCATCGTAAAACGAAGAGTGAAATTATCCAGGGTACTATCTCCTCAGCCACAGGGTATGAAAAGGCCTACTTCGGAACTGGTTCTACTCAGAACACAGGTTTTGAAGCAGCTATCAACGGTACTATCGTATCTACATCCAACTTTACCTGGAATGCTTCTGTGAACGGTACCTATATCAAAAATAAGATCCTTGATATCTATGGCGCAAACAGTAGCAGTACTGTGCTGACACTGGGTACTTACCGTCCGCTGAATGCCAATACCGCTCTGGTGAAAGGCATGTCTGGTCCGCAGATCCTGGCTTACGATTTCAAACGTAATGACAAAGGTGAGCTGCTGCTGGATGCTTCCGGGCTACCACAGAATGATGGTGTGCTGAGGCCAATGGGTAGTGTACTGCCTAAATTCTTCGGCGGTATCAATAACGACTTTGCTTACAAAGGTTTCAATCTCTCTTTCCTGATAGATGGCAAATTTGGAGCAAAACTGTTGTCTGCAACAAAAGACTATGCAGTATACCGCGGTCTGGATAAATCGACGCTGGCTGGTAGGGAATCAGGTATAGTTGTAGATGGTATCATCGAAAGCACCGGATTGAAAAATACGACGAATGTAGATGCGCAAACCTATTATCAGGCATATGCAAATAAGATCTCCAAAAATAGCGTACTGGATGCTGACTTCATTAAACTGCGCCAGGTGACATTTGGTTATACACTGGGAAGAAAGGTGATGGGTAAACTGCCATTCGAGTCTATCGGTATTTCCCTTGTAGCACGTAATCTGCTTACCCTCATGCGTAAATCTGATAACGTAGACCCAGAAGCAGGATTTTCTTCACTCATCAACTATGCAGGTATCGAAGGTACAAGCTTACCTAGTACCCGCACCTACGGTGTGAACGTGAATGTTAAATTTAAAAAATAATGGACATGAAAAAAGGTTTGCTATATATAACACTGGGTCTGACACTGTTCTCAACAGGTTGTACCCACGATTATGATGAAATTAACACCAATCCGGTTGCGGTAGATGCAAGCAGGTACAATGCCAATCTGTTGCTTTCCAAAGCGCAATATTCATACGCAAATACAGGATATGCACAATTACTGTTCGAAAGTATGTGGCCGCAATTACTGGCTTCCACCTACAACTACTATAGTAATGGTGATAAATATGTAGCTTCATCAGGGATCATAGGTTATCAGAACCAGCTATGGATCAACGACTACAGGAGCGCCAGCCTTGTTTTCGAAATGATATCGCTTGCTAACGAAAAGCAATTGACGAATCTGGCCAGTGCAGGTACTATCATGAAAGTGCTGATTCTGCAGCATCTCACTGATTGTTATGGTGATATACCTTATTCCGAGGCACTGAAAGGCAAGACAAATGTATTTACACCGGCATATGATACGCAGGAATCAATTTATACTTCCATGCTGTCAGAACTGGAAACTGCTATTAATGCGCTGGACGACTCCAAAGATGATCTGACCTCAGATCTTTTCTATGGTGGCGACATCGCTAAATGGAAAAGGTTCGGTTACTCAATAATGCTGCGTGCAGCTATGCGTCTTGTAAAGGTGAATCCTACGCTGGCACGTCAATATACTGAAAAAGCTGCCGCAGGTGGCACTTTCCAGAGCATTGCAGACAATGCTTTCAGCCCTACTGATAACTCTACCGGTAATGGTAACGGTACAAGCAGTGCCTTGCTGGTTACCGAAGACTATAGGGAAGTAAAATGGTCAAAACCATTGATCGATTATCTGAAAGCTAATAACGATCCCCGCCTCGGCGTAGTGGCTGAAGTACCACCAGCAGGCCTGAAGAATGGTACTAACAGTTCCCTGGCGGGCGATAGAACCCCGAGCGCACAGATTGGTATGCCTAATGGCTATGACCTGGCAGGAGGCTCTACTGATATCACCAAGAGGTCAGATTATCCTGGAAGTACAGGCGCCGCCGGCGATGTATATCCTTTAGGTAAATATTCCCGTCCTACTACTGCCGTTTATCTCGGCCGTAGTGCTCCGGAATTTGTGCTGACCTATGCTGAAACAGAACTGTTACTGGCAGAAGCATCTGTACGTGGCTGGACTGTTCCCGGAACTGCTGCTGGTCACTACAGGAACGCTGTATCTGCAGCTTTACAGTCACTGGCTACCTTCGGCTCTGCTGCTACTATCAGTGCTGCTACCGCTGATGCCTATGCTGCTGCACATCCGCTGGATGAAAGTAGTATGACTGCATCACTGAAGATGATCAATGAACAGTACTGGGCTACAGATGGTATGCTGTTTAACTTCATCGAAGCGTGGATTAACTGGAGAAGATCAGGTTACCCTGTGCTGACTCCTGTTAACTACATAGGTAATTTCACCGGTGGTACCATACCAAGGAGAATTGCTTACCATTCAACAGAAGCATCTACTAATCCTACTAACTATCAGTCTGCTGTAAGTCGCCTGGATAAAGGTGATACTTACACTTCCAGAGTATGGTGGGATGTAGCACAATAATATAACTATTGAACTTATGCTAATGCGACCCTTAGTGGTCGCATTAGCTTTTATTCCACGAAAGTTCCTCTGTAAAAAAGTATTCGATGATCAGCCAATCCACAGCAGGACACCTACGCAAACATTACCTGATGAAGAAAATTAGTATCCCTGCTTTTTTCCTGTTGTTAACTATTGGAGTTTCCCGTACAGTAGCCCAACAGCCTTTATTCCAGCTGTTAGCCCCCAAAACGACCGGTATTAAATTCAGTAATGCATTGAACGAAACCGAAAAGCTGAATGTACTGGCCTACGAATATTTCTATAACGGTGGTGGTGTAGCAGTAGGGGATATTGACAATGACGGTCTGCAGGACCTTTTCTTTACCGCAAATATGACCCCCAATAAACTTTATCTCAATAAAGGCAACATGCGGTTTGCCGATATTACAAAAGAAGCCGGAAAAGGTCTGGATGGAAAACCTGATGGCTGGAAAACCGGCGTTACCATGGCCGATGTGAACGGAGACGGCTTGCTCGATATTTATATCTGCTACTCGGGCAAGAAAAGTGATGAACAGAGAAGAAACCAGTTATTTATCAACCAGGGCAATGCAAAATTTGTGGAGAAAGCAAAAGAATATGGCCTGGATGATCCCGGATATAGTACCACTGCTGCTTTCTTTGATATGGACAATGATGGCGACCTGGATATGTTCCTCCTGAACCACAATGTTATCAAGATAGATAACATGGAATTTACCAGGTTCCGCAATGAAACGGATTCACTGGCTGGTGATAAACTGTACAGGAATGACGGCAATCATTTTACCGAAATATCAAAGCAGGCTGGTATTATTCAGAATCCGCTGACCTTCGGACTCGGGGTTGCAATAGCGGATATCAACAAAGATGGCTGGCAGGATATCTATGTCACCAACGATTACAATGAACGTGATTATCTCTACATAAATAAACATGATGGCACCTTTGCAGAAGATGCCACCAACTGTTTTGGTCACCTTTCCCAGTTTTCAATGGGAGTTGACATTGCCGATTTTAATAACGACGGTCTGCCGGATGTTATGACCTTAGACATGCTGCCGGAAGACAATCAGCGCCAGAAGCTGCTGCAGTTACAGGAGAACTATGAATCTTTTGAACTGATGATCTCACAGGATCTCTACAAGCAGTACATGCGCAACATGCTGCAACTGAACAATGGTGACGGTACCTTCAGCGAGATCGGACAGCTGGCTGGCGTATCCAATACCGACTGGAGCTGGTGCCCGCTCATTGCTGACCTGGACAATGATGGCTATAAAGATATTTTTGTTACCAATGGTTACCTCCGGGATTATACCAATAAAGACTTCCTGCGTTACTGGGGAGATTATAAAGTGAAAAAAGCCATCGACCGTGAACCTGTGCTGCTGATGGACCTTATCTCTGCCATGCCCTCAACATCCTTACAGAACTACATCTTCAGGAATAATATGGACCTTACATTCTCCAACATGCGGGACGCATGGGGACTGGAAGCCGGCGGTATTTCCAGTGGTGCTGTATATGCAGATCTTGATAATGATGGTGATCTCGACCTGGTGGTGAATAAGATCAACGAAGCAGCCGCGATATACCAGAATATGAGCCGCGAACAAAACAAGCGGTCCTATCTGGCTGTTAAATTAAAAGGAAAAGATAAAAATACCGGCGCTATAGGCGCGAAGGTGTACGTCTATAGCAAGGGTTTAGAACAATATCTGGAGGTCAATCCAAACAGAGGTTATCTGTCCGCCGTATCCACTCAGCTGCTGTTTGGCCTGGGTGATGATACGCGGGCAGACTCTGTTTGTATCATCTGGCCCGATGGTAAAACACAACGCCTGAAAGACGTTACCACCAATCAACTGCTGACGGTTTCCTATGCACCTGATGGAATGCCTGCAGCTAATACACCACAAGCGCCAACTGCCACCTACTTCAGTAATGCCGACAGCCTCTTTACCTACAAGCATGCTGATGGTTCGGGTAATGATTTCAAGCGCCAGCTACTGATGATGTTCATGTATTCCAGGACCGGTCCTGTGTTTGAAAAGGCCGACGTGAATAAGGACGGATTGGAAGACCTGTTCATGGGAGGGGATGGAGAACAGCCGGCAAGGATCTATTTCCAGAAACCGGGTGGCGGCTTTATAATGGGTACCAAAGTGATCCCCGGTAGTGATATGCCTTCACAGGTAGCGGCCGCCGCTTTCTTTGATGCTAATGGCGACGGTGCTCCTGATCTCTATGTGGCGAAGGGAGGATATGGCCTTTTTGAGCCCAATACAGCCGCTTTACAGGATGAACTGTATCTCAATAACGGAAAAGGGAATTTTTCTCTTTTAAAGGGCGCTTTACCCGATGTAAGTGCGAGTAGTAAATCCTGTGTACGACCCTGTGATTTTGACAATGATGGAGATATCGATGTGTTTGTGGGAGGCCGTGTTATTCCTGGCAAATATCCCATGGCACCTGCCTCTTATCTGCTGATCAATGACGGTAAGGGGCAATTCAGCGTTGCGACGGTGCCTTTTGCGGCAGCAGGAATGGTGACCGACGCCCGGTGGACAGACATCGACAAGGATGGCAGGAAAGACCTGGTGATTTGCGGTGAGTTCATGCCAGTTATGATCTATGCCAATAAGCTGGATGGTTTCAAAGAAGTGACAACGCAATACTTTGATCAGCCGGAAACAGGCTTTTGGTTTGGACTGGCAATGGCTGACGTAGATGGCGATGGTCACGAAGATATTATTGCAGGCAACCTGGGAGAGAATACCCAGATACATACATCTGTAAAACAACCTGCAGAACTTTACTATGCTGACTTTGATAAAAATGGTTCTATTGATCCCTTCCTTAACTTCTACATCGAAGGAGTAAGTTATCCCTTCGTAAGCCGTGATGAACTCAATGAGCAGATCTATCCCATGCGCCGTAAGTTCTCTTCCTACCGCAATTATTCCAGTGCAACAATGAAGGATATTTTTTCACCGGAGGAATTGAGTCAGGCGGGTAAACTTACGGCTGTGGAAACCAAAACAAGCTGCTTCCTGTACCGTAACGGAAAATTTGTACCGTCGCCGCTGCCCATAGAAGCGCAGTTCTCGGTTGTGTCAAAGATCCTGCCTGCGGATTATGACAAGGATGGAAAGCTGGATCTGCTGCTGCTGGGTAACCAATGTGATAACCGCCTTAAACTAGGCAGTTTTGATGCCGGTTACGGTTGCCTCTTAAAAGGTGATGGAAAAGGAAATTTCAGTTATATATCGCAACCTGCTTCGGGCCTTTGTGTGAAAGGGGATGTGAAATCAGCTGCTGTCATGAATATTGGCAACAAGCCATATGTCATGGTAGGTGTAAATAACAAAGGGATCACCCTGTTTAAAGTAAACTAACGTATGAAACGATTGACGATTATCCTGCTCTTTGTATGCCAGTTAGGATATACACAACAACATAAAACAAGTTTTACAGATTATATACAGCCATCGGTATTTTCACTATCGATGGTGATGATGCACGATGTGGTGAATCCTCCTGCCGCATGC
Source organism: Chitinophaga filiformis (assembly GCF_900102545.1). GTDB lineage: Bacteria > Bacteroidota > Bacteroidia > Chitinophagales > Chitinophagaceae > Chitinophaga > Chitinophaga filiformis. The sequence goes on from NZ_FNBN01000005.1 coordinate 250,106, forward strand.
AGGTTTTATGCCTATGCCATGATGTCTGCTTATAGTATTGTAACTGCACATAACGGGCAGATTCCCGACGCTGCGACGTTCATCAGATCATACCCCGGTATTGTTGTGCATGATGGGGGACATATGTATGATTATCGCATCGCCGCAGTATATAGCATACTGGAAACAGGCAAACTGATGTTGCCCTCAGGATTTATGCTGGAGAAGGACGAAGAGAAACTATTATTGTTATTTAAGAAAGATAAAGTACCTGACAGCATCATACGTAATTCTGTTGCTGTTGCGGAGGACATTGCCAAACAAACCGTGCAGTGGTCACGTCCGGATGGTTATGGAAAACTCAGTACACGGGTACGTTACACACCGGTAAAGGGAGAAGGATACTGGTATCCTACGCCACCGGCTTATATAGAAGCAGTAGAGCCGCATTGGAAAACCATCCGGCCTATGATCATAGATTCCTGCAACCAGTTTGTGCCACTGGCTCCTGTTCCTTTCAGCAAGGATACTACAAGTGCTTTTTATGCATTGAATAAGGAAGTGTATAATGCCGGTGTAAATCTCAATATGGAACAGCGCGTCATTGCCTCATTCTGGGATTGTAATCCGTTTGCTGTAAGTACTTACGGACATATGGCCATTGGCTTTAAGAAGATCACGCCGGGTGGTCACTGGATGAACATTGCCGGCATTGCTTCCAGGAAAGCACAGCTGGACTTTGATAAAACCGTCCAGGTGCATGCAGTGGCAGCCGTTACGATGATGGATGCCTTTATCAGCTGCTGGGACGCTAAATATCTGAGCAACCGTATCCGTCCGGAGACTTATATCAACCGTTACATGGATGTAAAATGGAAGCCTTTATTACAAACGCCTCCATTCCCTGAGTATACCAGCGGACATAGTGTAGTGTCTTCAGCAGTGGCTACTGTACTGACTTATATGCTGGGCGATCATTTTACCTATGAGGATAACTCTGAGGAAATGTTTGAGATCCCTGCCCGTAAATTCACTTCTTTCCTGGCCGCCTCACAGGAAGCTGCCATTTCCCGTTTGTACGGTGGTATCCACTACCGTGATGCCATTGATAATGGCGTAACGCAGGGGTATAAAATAGGGGAGAAGGTACTGGAAAAGATTAAAGCTGCCGGTGTTAAACCTGTATATGGTAACGGTATGTAAAGTCTTTTGAGGTATATTTGGGGCTAACCGTTATCAATAAACAGTTATGTTGCCCGAAATAAAAATTCAGAAGGAAGAGATCCTGTCAGACAACTGGTATATACTCCGCAAATTCACTTATGATTTCAAACTGAAGAACGGCAGCTGGCAAACCCAGAGCCGGGAAGCTTATGACCGTGGAAATGGGGCGACGATCCTGCTGTATAACCTGGAACAAAAGTCGGTTATCCTGACCCGTCAGTTCCGTCTGCCCTCTTTCGTAAACGGCAACCCTTCAGGTATGCTGATCGAAGCCTGTGCCGGTTTGCTGGATAAGGATAGTCCTGAGGACTGTATCCGCAGAGAGGTAGAAGAAGAAACAGGGTATAAGGTGTCTCATGTCCGCAAGATCTTCGAGGCTTATATGTCGCCCGGTTCAGTTACCGAGATACTCTACTTCTTTATCGCTGAATATGCCGCCAATATGAAAGTACATGAAGGGGGAGGAGTGGAGCATGAGCAGGAGGAGATCGAGGTACTGGAGCTTCCTTTTGAAAAGGCGCTTGCCATGATAGATGATGGTGAGATCAGGGATGCCAAGACCATTATGCTGCTGCAGCACCTGCGACTGAAAGGAATACTCTAATGATTTAAATATTTGTAAATCAAATTGTTGTATTTTTGTGTTACTACTCATTCACCTATTCTGAGGGTGTTTTTCGTGTATTCTAATTTATTGATAATAAGCTAGTTGTGAGTATCAAGTCCACCTCAAGTCCACCTTAGCTCCACCTCAAAGGCATGGTAGCTTCATGTCAGCTTCGGGCAAAAGGCACATTTCTGGTATTGATGATGCCATTTCCTTGCCTTAGCTTTGCGGCTCAAAAAAGGGAATAAAGGGAAATAATGGGAAAAAAGACAAAGCGGCATCTCCGCAGGGTGAGGTATGTCTTGTACAAGGAAACATTGCTTGACTTCAGGGAGCATTTGTGGACCTTCCTGGGCGCATTTACCGGTATTGGGCTGATCGGCCTGCTGCAAAGTAACTTTTTGTCTCCCACAGATAATTTATTCCTCATTGGCTCATTCGGAGCATCTTCCGTACTCATTTATGGGATTATAAACAGCCCTTTGGCCCAGCCAAGGAACCTGGTGGGCGGGCATGTGATCTGTGCACTGGTGGGTGTCACCGTTCATAAATTGATACCTGATCAATTATGGCTGGCCGCAGCACTCTCCGTTGCCCTATGCATTGTATTGATGCAGATCACCAAAACGCTGCATCCTCCCGGTGGCGCTACAGCCCTCATCGCCAACATCGGATCTGAGAAGATCAAAGCTATGGGATACATGTACGTATTGAGCCCTGTTCTGTCTGGCGTACTGATCCTCCTGTTGGTAGCGCTTATCTTCAATAACATCACCTCACACAGAAAATATCCGCATCACCGGATCTGGCATACTACACGCAGAAGGAGGGCGCATTAAGATGAGAGGTCGATGAACGCTGGCTACATAGTTTATGGAAGCGGCTTAGTATGATCGGGAAAATGAACAAAATGAACAGACTCCGTAATAATGACAAGGAATGACCTTGGAATGAATGGAAATAGCTGTTAATTTTATCTCATTCTCAATGACCATACAAAAATCCAATGAAAAACGCCTTCTTCCGTTTCCACAACAGCTTGTACATCTTCATTATTGTTCTGCTTGGCTTCACTGTAGTAAGTTGCTCAAAAGATGACGACAACATAACGCCTACTCCGGATATAAGTGCATTATATGCGCAATCCATTAAAGACGCTATGGTGGATAACGGTTCTGAAGCGATAGATTCTCTCTGGCCCATTACTGCAGGCAATCCTAATCTGCAGTGGAAAACTATCAACGGACAAAACTACGTACTGATGGCTACCTTTATGCGGTATCCTGAAAGTTATCCTGTTGGAGATTCTATTACTACCACCTGGGGAGATAGCTGGTTTTTTATCCCGTCTCAGATGTTAGGCAAACTGGGGCCGGGTTTTACTCCGACTTCAGATACCATTCAACGTATCAGCCAGCTGCTGGGATTGCCCCCTGTCAATAGCAAGAGCAATACACATATCGCCCAGATATGGGTGCATGCGGAACGTTTATTCCGTCCGGCGGGAGACCCGTCCATTAACACTACAACAACAGGTTCCACGTTGGTAAGCACGGTTTCCGATGACTACCGGGCATGGTTTAATAACAATATCATTTACTCTTACTACCGCCCGCTGAATGCTGCCACAGATTACTATTATCCGTGGACAAGGCTGGGGTATACCTACGACTGGGCGCCGGGAGCGAATAGAGTGGGTTTGAGTGAGTATGTACTGAAAGCCAATTCAGGCTGCTGGGTGGAAAACACCACTACCGCTGCAGGCTTTTTTCAAAATTAGTGGTCAGTCAATTCGTATAGCAAAGACAAGGGAGTTGTCTCAATTAATTTTGAGGCAACTCCCCTTTTTATGGTATTTAGTATCAAGATAGTGATACTGAATAAGGTCTTATTAATTGGCTTCTGTATACTTTTTAAAGTTATCCAGGATAGCCTGCCAGCCACTCTGCTGCATTTCAACGGAATGAGTGTCCTCCGCCTCGAAAGTCTCCACTATTTTGGTAGCATCACCAATGCTGCTGAAAAGGATGCTCACCTTTCTTTCATCACCCAGGGTATATTCTATCAGTTTGTGCTCTTTCACCTGTGTATACACGCCGCCAAAATCAAAGCTGAAACTACCATCTTTAGCTGCCATAGTAGTGCTGAATTTACCACCTGTACGCAAGTCGTTTTCGGAAGCAGGTACATGCCAGTCATCTGAAGCAAAGGCCCACTGCTTAATATGTTCAGGCTGGTTCCAGTATTCCCATACTTTCGCTACTGGGGCCTGAATGGTGGTTTCTACGGTAATTGCGGTTTTAGTTGTTGTTGTCATATCAGAGAGTTTTTATTTGACTTATTTGTTGTTGTGAACGATACAAACTTACGGCGGTCCCGCTACAAGCAGGAGGGGTGAAAAAGACAAAGAAGAGGCGATTTACGACCTCGTGAGTAAAGGGTGTGGAATATTGTGAGTATTTCTCTTTCGCTTATATTAGATACCTGTAAAACTAAAAGCGCCTTGCAAAACGTGTCATCGTTCCACAAGACGCCTTCCGAATAGATAGCCCAGGAGCAATTACTTTCTCACCGCAGCTGTGTTATTAAACAAAGGATTCAATCTGCAATATTTCTTTCCTTCAAAGCTGACCTCATAATCAGACTTGAAATGAGTGCTCTTCAGGTAATAATCAGTTGTAATGATCTGTGCACCCGAATTGCAGGCTGCAACAAAATGAGATTTATCGTTCTCGCGTGCCTGTTTGGTATCCGAATCGGCCCTCGTACGGATGATATATCCCTTCGCCACCAGGTCTTTGATTTCCGGATCGGTAGGATCATTCTTGATCATCATCGCTGCTTCCGGAGTACCTGGCTCAGAGTTGGAGAATACAACGCGGCCCTTCAGTCCCGGGTGACCGGCAATATAAAGATCTCTCTTCGCGTCTTTGGCGTCAAGGATGAAAGCGAATTTACCTTCTGCAGCTTTTACGGTAGGCCAGTTGTCGTGGAGTACCGCTTCTTCCACGGTCTTGTATTTCCCTCTCACCATATCAGGCGTGATGAGATGTTCCTTACCCAATCCATCTATTAATGCCTGATCCAGCTGATCAAATACTGCAGTAGTAAATGGCTCCGGTTCAGTAATTTCTTTGCTTTTTGAAGCGCCGTCCTTGGGCTCCAGTGTAATAAAGACCGGGTAATGGTGAGGGTGCTTCTCTGACCATGATTTTAATTCCGCCAAAAGATTCTTCAGCGTCAGATAGTCATTGCGGAAATCCAGATCAGGGATGTGCAGTACTTTGAATCCTGGCTCGTTCATCACACTTTTCTCATCGTAAGGCGCCTGTCCTTTTGCCCAATCCAGTCCTTTAGGATGCGCATATTTACCACCTTTTGCATCAGCATAAACATCTACCTCCAGGTTTAATAACCCCATATCCAGCTGTTCTGCAATGGAAATGTGCTCATAATCAATCTTACTGGCAGATACCGAATCCCGCTTCTGGAACATTTTGAATAATGCCGGATCGATCGCCTTCTTATAACTGTTGTGTGAACCGATCACCTGCATCCTGTTGATCTTCACGTTGTCCGGTACTTCGTTGTGCAGCAGGACCATAGCTGCTACCAATACCAATGCTGAAAGTGCCTTCATCATATATGTTTGTTAAAAACAGCCGGTCTTAAAAAGCCGGCTGCTGGGTTTGTATGATCTGTCGTTTGTACAGCACCTGCAACGTTTCAGGCAACTGTTCGGTGGATATTCGCTTACTGATCGTAACCTGGATTCTGTTTCAGATTACCATTCAGCCTGATCTCTGTGATAGGAATAGGATAGAGCCTTCTTCTGGTATCCTTATTCATGCTCAGATTATCGTTTGGCAAAGGATATTCTTTTTCAAACTGGCCAAAGCGGATCAGGTCATTACGACGCCATCCTTCCCAGGATAGTTCACGGGCACGTTCATCCAGTATTCCTGGCAGGTCAATGCCGGCAACGGGAGGTGCACCTGCACGGGTGCGCAGCAAGTTAACCAAATAGTCAGGTGTTTGCAATACGCCATTCACGGTAGTGGCAGTTGCTCCGCGTAAAATAGCCTCTGCTTTCATCAGGTAAACGTCTGCGAGACGGAATACCGGTACGTCATTACCATTCAAACGGGTAGCCTGGATGATGGTAGGATCAGGATAGTACTTGATCGAACGGACACCTTCTGCCTGGCTGGCAATGGTGTTACCAACATCCATTGGTTTCGGTGGAACCAGTATCAGGTCTGGCGTGATGACGATCTGGGTAGTGCTGTTTGGATAATATACAGGCTGATTAGTGAAGCCGCCGTTACCATCGGGGTAAAACTGCGGACCTACCAGCCAGGTATTGTTCCTTACATCGCCTTTCAGGTTAAAACGGTTGTAGAACTCAGGAGTAGTGCTCATCGCGATACTTAAACCAACGTTAAATCCGTATGCCTGCGCCAGGTAATAATAGAAACCAAAACGTGTGAACTGGTTGCCAGGAATCTGCTGATCGTAAGGAATAGCGAAGATGGTTTCGTTTACCTGCGGACCGTTATTCGGTAAGAAGATATCACGGAACCTGCCGTCCAGGAAGTAATTGGTGTTGTTCTGTACACTGTCTGCCATAGCAACAGCATCCTGGTTACGGTCTGTACCTAAATAAACAGACGCATTCAGGTACATCTTTGCCAGCAGGGCGAATGCCATTGCTTTTGTAGGACGGCCATACTGCAATACATTGGTAGCAGCATTGGTTGATTTAGATGGCAGCTGTTGTGCAATAGCTTTCAGTTCTGACTCGATGAATGCAAAGATCTTCGCTCTATCCTGTGTAGCTGGTAAAGTAGCTACCGGGAAGTCAGTGATCAGCGGCACGTTGCCATAAGTATCCATCATGAAGAAGTAATACAACGCACGTACAGCTCTTACTTCTGCAATGTTTGCAGCCTTTGTGGTAGTATCCACGTTGGAAGCAACAGTCAGGTTGATCAGACGGTTACAGTTGTTGATTCCGCCGAAACCCCACTGCCAGATACCTGTCACGTTGGGATGATCGTATGTCCAGGTATGGTAGTGTAATTGTCTGTACTGACCACCATCGTCGAAGTTACCATCACGCGCAGGGATGATCGCTTCGTCTGTTGACAGCTCCTGCATGCGCCAGTAGGCAATAGCATAGTTGGAAGCCAGGTTGGTGTACATAGTACCAAGCAAAGCGGCATAGTCCTGTGAGGTGGACGGGAAGTTGCCGTTTACATATTGTGATTCAACATCCACATCTAATTTCCTGCAGGCACTAACCGTAACAAGTGCTGCAAGCGCAGTGATGAATATATTTCTCTTTTTCATCCGTTTAATATTTTTTTGTTGTTCCCTATGGAACACTCATTTCCTTAATTAAAATGAAGCACTCAGACCAACGATATAAGTACGTGTTTTAGGATAGAAGTTGTTGTTGTCAATACCAGGCGTAACACCACCGATATTGATTTCAGGATCTATACCACGATACTTGGTGATCACAAAAAGGTTATTGGCGGTAGCATAGAAACGGATGCTCTTTACTGCCTGTGTATGTGGTTTGAGGGTATAACCGAGTGAGAGGTTATCCAGGCGCAGATAAGAGCCGCTTTCTAAGAAACGGTCAGAGATCAGGTAGCCGTTGATGTCATTGTAAGACTCATTCGTAGTGAAATGAGGGATGTTCTGAATTTTTGAATCCACTGGGTTATTCAGACCTGCGAGTGTCGCATTCAGGATCTTATTGCCTAACACACCACGCACCAGGAAATTCAGGTCGAAGCTCTTATAGTAGAAATTGTTGCTCCATCCGTACATCAGCTTAGGCTGTGCATTACCTGCCAGTTTCGCATCTGTGGTAAGCGGCTGCGTAGCAGTAATAGTACCATCAGCTTTCTGGTATGTACTCACACCATTGTCGTTCTTACCCATGTAATGCCACAGGTTGAATGTACCTAAAGCATAACCAGGCAGGATGATCTGGCTGTAGTTACCGGATTGTCCCTTACCACCCAGCTGTGCGGTCTGGATATAGTTGATGGCGAATTTCTCGTTAGACAGATTGGTGATCTCGTTCTTGTTGTGCGCCAGGTTGAGGTTTGTTCTCCAGGTAAAGCCATGAGATTTCACCACTGTAGCGCTCAATGCCAGCTCAATACCACTGTTCCTGATACTACCTACGTTGGCCGTATAAGTGGGTACGAAATACTGTGTAGTAGATACCGGATACTGATCGTAGATCAGGTCAGAAGTCTTCTTGATATAGTAGTCAACGGAACCGCTGATCCTGTCTTTCAGGATACCGAAGTCCAGACCGATGTTGGTAGTAGCGGTAGCTTCCCATTTCAGATCAGGGTTGTCGTTACGCACAGGACCGATAGCGTTGGTCACGTTACCATTGTACAGGAACTTGGAGTTGCCTGCAGGCGTACCATAGATCAACAGGGAAGAGAATGCGTTAAAGCCTGCACTGTTACCGGATACACCATAACCTGCTCTCAGTTTCAGTACGCTGATCAGATCAACATTCTTCATGAAAGGCTCACTGCTGATATTCCAGCCCGCAGAAACTGCAGGGAAGTATCCCCAACGGTTGTTGATACCAAATGCTGATGAACCATCATTCCTCAAAGAGGCCATGAACAGGTATTTGTCTGCATAAGAATATTGTACACGACCATAGTAGGAGATCAGTCTGAGGGTAGAGATCGGATTATTGTCGAACGCTATCTGTGATGTATTCGCCGGATTGGACAGGAATAAGTTGTTATAAGTCAAAGCATCATTGGAGAAGTTCTGTGTGGTGATGCCGAAACCATCGTTGGTACGGTCCTGCTGATAAGTATAACCAGCCAGCAATTTGAGGCTATGTGCCCCAAATGTTTTGTCGTAATTGAAATAAGATTCCACTACAGTACTTGTATTCTGATAAGCCTTTCTTGTAGCCACACCATTCAGATTAACAGCCAGGCCTGAAGCATGGTTGTAGTAGCTGTTATAGTTGTTCTGATTTCTCTGGGAAGACAGAGACAAAGTGTATTTTAGTCCTTTGAAAATATCTGCCTGTACCAGACCTGTAATCAACGTTTTGCTGTCATCAGTTTTGATGAAGTTATTATTGATCAGTGACAGCGGGTTCAGTGTACCACTACCAGTTCTTGCATAATATTCTTTATAAGTACCATCGGGATTGTAAGGACTTACAGTTGGTAAGTAGAATAACATATTAGACAGTACCTGTGCCTGAACAATATCATTGCTCTTAGTGTGAGCATTAGTCACCGTCAGACCTAAACGCAACCGATTGTCAAAGAAGCGCTGAGTAACGTAACCTCTTACAGTTGTGCGTTCCAGGGAAGTATTCCGCAGGATACCATCATTCTTCAGGTAGTTGAAGCTGCCACCATAGTCGGTAGTAGCATTGGAACCACCAAAAGAAACGTTATGATTATGAGAATAACCTTTTCTTTCCACCAGTTTCTGCCAGTTTGTATTGGAACCGTCATCGTTCAGGTCTGGAATTAAGGTCTGACCATTCTTTTTGAGATAGGCACGCAGCTCATCACCAGTCAGCATGTCCAGTTGTTTAGACACTTCTTCCATCGCAACATACGCGTTGTAGGAAAGTCTTGTCTGCCCTGTTTTTGCTCTTTTCGTAGTAACGATGATTACACCATTGGCAGCACGCGCACCATAAATAGCAGTAGCAGCAGCATCTTTTAATACGTCAATGCTTTCAATATCTGCCGGCGCCAGCAGGTCGATAGACGCACCTGGCACACCATCAATTACATAGAATGGCTCCATCGCACCACCGGTAGTACGGATGGTGGAAGGTCCCCTTAATACCACTGCAGGAGCTGCGTTAGGGTCACCACTTTTAGTTACGTTCAGACCTGCAACTTTACCCTGTAATAATTCAGCGGGAGTAGTCAGTACACCCTGATTAAATTCTTCCGATTTGATAGTAGTAATTGAACCTGTTACATCTTTTTTACTAACTGTACCATAACCGATTACGACTACATCTTTCAATTGTTTTGTATCCGTAACCAGTGTTACGTTGATCACTTTTTTGTCTCCTGCAGTAACTTCCTTTGGAAGGGATCCCATTAGTGTAAAGAGGATCACATCTGCTGGTCCTTTACTGACAATTGTGTAGGCTCCGTTTGCATTTGTAATAGTTCCGGTAGTGGTTCCTTTTACAGACACAGTCACTCCGGGAAGTGGTGCATTGTTCTCGTCTGTTACTATACCTTTAATAGTGCCATTCGTCTGAGCAAAGACAGAAAAACTCAGCAGCATTGCGATGAGTAAAGCAGAAAATGCCTTACCTGCAACACTACAGAATGACCTTAATTTTAGTAAATACATTCGCTTCATGTAGTTTAATTTGTTAAGGATTGCTGGAGGAGTAGAGATGCTGATATGTCAAAGAACCATAGCTATGGAGATGCAAAAGTATTCACAAGGAATCCATCGATCAAAGCACTTTACAATAGGATAACAATTCCTTTAAATTGACCATTGAAAGCTGGGATGAGTGGTCAATATGTTGTATGAAATGAAGGGGCGGAGTACTTGAGTTAGTATGTTATAAAAAAAACGCGAGTGTTGCTTAAACAACAATCGCGTTTTTAGATGCGGGCACTATTTTATTACATAGTAGCTATCTTTTTAGAAACGGTAACCTATCGTCATTCGGAAATTACGACGTGCTTCCACAATGTAACTATAATAGCCGGATGCATTTGCAGGCAGTGATGCGGCTGTAAGCAGTTTGCGGTCGTCCAGCAGATTATTCACCAGGAAGGAAACGGTATATTTCCCTCTGGCGTAGTTCAGGCCTGCATCTGTGCGGAAGTAGTTTGGAATATTGGACACTTTGGTAGTACCTACGGCGCGTTCTGCCTGCCATTGGATACCGCCGGAAGCTCCAAACCCTGTGAATGCTCCATGATTAATACGATAAGAAAGCCAGCCATTAGTAACATGTGCAGCAGTGTTTGGTGTGATGTTACCTACTGTTGTTTTGCTGGCTTCTGTATTAGGTGCTTCCTTTGTGATCTTGGAATTGGTATAAGCATAGTTGACGTTCACATTCAGACCTGGTACGATTTCACCATTGACATCTACTTCAATACCTTTTGTAACAGTTTCTCCCAATGCAATAGATACATCAGCGCCACGACTGTCTTTAATACCCAATGCTACTTTGGAGTTCTGACGTGCAATGCGGTAAGCGCTCACTGCTGCAGACCAGCGGCCATTAAACCAGTCTTTCTTGATACCTGCTTCAATGTCATTACCCTTAACAGGTTTGAACGGTACCAGGTTTGAATCCAGTCCTGACTGCGGTACAAAAGACTGGTCATATAGTGCGTATACGGCAGTTGATTTATCAATGGAGTAGCTGAGACCTACGCGGGGCGTAACGATATCATCTTTCATATCTGCCGTTTTTGTCTTACCTGTTGTTTCAGCATGTGTGAACCGCAGTGCGAGGGAAAGACGGAGCTTGTTATCAAAGAATCCCAGTTCATCCTGCGCATATACAGAGGTATAATTCACTGATGAAATATAATTGCTTTGTCCTGCCCTGGTTCTTACACTCTTTGAACGATCTATGGTTGGAATGGAGTCGAATGGAATACCGTACTCCGGATTGTATACGTTAAACACTTTTCCACCTGCCAGGTTCAGAGATGGCGTCAGTGTACGGAAATCGCCCCAGAATTTCTTATTACCCATATCTACACCTGCCAGTATCCTGTGGCGAATACTGCCTGTGTATTCTTCTCCGGAGAGGGACATCTGTGCAAACCTGTTTTCACCAGCTTCGTCACCGATACTAAAATAACGCACCATGTTACCATTTTCAGCTACGCTGGTTGCCCATACACTGTTGGCCACCATGCTGAAATTAAAATAAGCTACCTGTGCATGCGCCTGCCATTTATCATTCAGCTGATGATCCAGGTAAACATAAGCGCTATGATCTCTTAGTTTACCAGGTTCCAGGGATGGATCACCATAGAAGAAATCATTGGAGATACCTTCATCCAGCAGCTTCTTTTTGGAGAACTGATAGTTGCCATTGCCGAGATATTTGGAACCCTGGAAGGTATATTCAACTGTGATGGATGTTCTGTCGTCTACTATATATTTCAGCACCGGAGCAAAAAGATAACGGTTGCTGTAGTTGTATTTGGTATAAAAATCTTTCTGCTGACCAGCAACATTTAATCTATACAACAGTTTACCATCTTTACTCAGTTTACCATCAAAGTCGAGCGCTGCACGGTAAGTACTGAAGCTCCCCATACTGATATTGGCAGATCCTTTAGTGACGCCGGTAGGCTTCTTGGTCACTACATTATAGAATCCTCCGGGTTCGCCATTAGCCAGCATAAAACCTGCAGGGCCTTTTACGAATTCAATACGTTCTATCATGGCCGCATCTTCTGCGGTAGGTCCCCAGCTGGCTTCGATATTCATACCATTACGGAAAGCAGGGATCTTGGAGCCTCTCATGCGGATCTGTGCATACTGGTTATCCCAATGTCCTACACGGGTAACACCGCTCACGTTGCGGGTGATGCCATCCACAATATCGAAGGTCTGCTGGTCGGCCAGCAGGCTGGCAGAGATCACCTGGATATTCTGTGGTATTTCCAGCAATGGTGTTTTAAGGCGCAGGGAGCCAGATACAGCATCCACTTTATATTTATTCCTCGCACTGTTGATGATCACTTCCTGTAGTTGCTGATTAGTAGCTTCCAGCTGGATAGTAACATTCACGATTTCATCCTGTGCAACATCTACTTCTTTTGTCACTACTTTATAACCGATCAGCATTACCTGCAGCGTGTAATGTCCGGCGTGCATTCTTTTAAATAAGAATTCTCCTTTTTCATTTGTCATGGTACCTCTGTTCTTTTCCTTGATCTGTACCGGTACAAAAACGGCCGGGCTACCATCTCCGGTCACTACCGTTCCTTTAATGGCAGAAAGAGGTTCGTCAATAGAAAAGGCTGGTGTGCTTGTGAGTACGGTACATAGCAGGCACAGAAGTTTAAACAGTTGGTTAAATTTAGTATGCATATATAGGCTGATTAGCTGATGAATAGAATATTGTAACGCGGCGCAAATCTAAAGGAGGAAACAGCGGATGATTTATCAAATTGGGAAAATGGTTTTCGCAATGCGGAAATATTCAAGATGGAGCAGGTCTTCTTTATTTATATATATTTGTCTTACGCCCATTAACACCCATCCACATGAATATCGGCCAGCAAATATTGTTTTTCCTGAGTGCCCTGGGAGCTTTCAACGGCCTCGTACTTGGACTTTATATCCTGGGTAAAAAGGGAAGAACTATTCCATTTCTTCTTTTAGGTATCCTGTTGCTGGTGATTAGCGTCCGTGTAGCCAAATCAGTACTGATCTATTTCAATCCTCAGTTACCCAAGGGGTATTTGCAGATAGGCCTTTCTGCATGTTTCCTGATTGGCCCTTCCCTGTATTATTTTTTCAGGGCTGCAATGGGAAAGGTGACCGTTATACCGGCCAACTGGAAACGGGAATGGGGTGTTTTGTTGGGAGCAATAGTGCTGGGAGGTGCTATTTTCCCTTATCAGGCTTATCCTGACTTATGGAATCATTTTGTAGCCCAGTCCATTTATGTGGTATGGAGCATTTACATAGTCGCTACAGGCTTTTTGCTCCGGCATACTTTAAAGCGCTTTTTTGTGACCCCTTCCGGTTTGAATGCTTCGGAAAAGTTCTGGTTATGGGTATATGGTTCCAATTGCCTGCTTTTCCTGGTTTACCTGCTGGCCTTGTTGCGGGTGATATATGGCATATATATAGCTGGGGGGATTACGTTCACTTCCATCCTGTATCTTACTATTTTCTACTTTGTGCAAGGCTCCAGGATGGATCAACTGCTCACTGCCCCTGAGGCAGCATCTTCTAACAAACCTGAAAAGAAGAAGATAGCCGATAACGATGCCCAGGCCTGGGCTGAAAAACTTGGCCAGGTGATCATGAATAAGGCGCTGTATAAAGATCCCAATCTTAAACTCAGCGACCTGGCCCGCGCCATCAATATCCCGGCTCACCAGTTGTCCCAGCTGCTGAACGATAATCTGGGTAAAAGCTTTTCCACCTATATCAATGAATATCGCATCAACGAAGCCTGTAAACTAATCATGACCATGGAACATCTTACCTTTGAGGCCATTGGATACGAGGTAGGGTACAATTCCAAGTCTACTTTTTATGCTGCCTTTAAGAAGGTAACGGATACCACTCCGGCACTTTTTAAGGAGACCGCTATGAAAACGAATTAGTAATAACTCATTGAAAATCTAACTGCTACGATTTTACTTCGGTCCGGATTTATAATTCCGGACTCCTGATTTGCAAAGCCAGACCATCGATGTTGGAACCCTTATTACGTTTGAGGAAACCTATAATCGATGACGAAAGTCCTTTTCTTTTTCTCTTTTCTTGTGATGATTAGCCTGTATGTCAGGGCGCAGGATTCAACAATGAGCACCCGGCAATTACAGGCGATAGAAGTGAATGCAGCCCCTCCGGCCGTTCGGCAACAAGCCGATAAGCTGGTAATGACCGTAGCCGGTAACCGTTTGTTCAGAACAGCGGCCAATGGTTTTGACGTTTTGAAAAAGGTGCCAGGTCTGGAAGTAGGAGGGGATGGTGCCCTTTTACTGTACGGCAGGATCACACCGGCGGTTTTTATTGACGGGAAGCCGGTGTTGATGACCCCCGAGGCATTACAAACTTACCTGGCGGGTCTTTCATCCGATATGATCGCGTCTGTCGCGCTGATCAATAACCCTTCCTCCCAATACGACGCGGAGTACAAAGCAATCATTGACATCCGACTGAAGCAGGATATGACCCTGGGCTGGCGTGGAAATATAAACGCCAGTTTACAGCGGAATGCCTATACTTATAATGATAATCAGTTGCAACTCAGCTACAAAACTCCTAAACTTACCTATACGGCCCGCCTGGGTTATACGAAAGGGACCACCATCTACCGGTATTCGGCCCTGCAGCACCTGGCGAGTTCCGATATTATGGCTACCAATAATAAGGTGCCTACGAGTAATAATAACTTTAGCTACCAGCTGGGAGCAGATTACAATTTTAAGAAGAACCAGCATATTGAACTGCAGTTCCGCGGCTTCCTGATAAACCGGGACGCCTTTGCATACAATACGCTTCATACAACAGATGCAACGGAACAACACCTGGTTTTTAACACCCAAAGCGAGAACCGGTATGATCCCACCCAGCGTAATTATCTTGTTAACCTGAATTATTCCGGCCAATGGGGGAAGACCCAGTTGCAGTTATTAGGTTCATTCGTACAGGCTAATACCCGGCAGCGGGAGGATATTCAGACGAGTGATATCATCAGTAAAGCGTTGGAGGATTATTGGAAAACAGCCTTACAGCAGGACATCCGTATCCGTACCATGCAGGCAGATCTTTCGCGGGAAACCGGCTACGGTATCTTCCGCCTCGGAGGCAAGTTTGTATACACCTCCACCCGGAATGCCATTCATTATGATACGCTGAATACGGAACATCTTTTCGTACCGGACAGCGGGCGGTCTAATAACTTTCACTACGATGAATACATTTCCGCTGGTTACCTCTCCTACGAAAGGAAGCTGGGTAAATTAGATCTCGCAGCGGGCCTGCGCACTGAGTACACTCATAGCGTAGCCAATTCAATTACACAGCGCCAGGTCACCAGACGGAACTACCTTACCTGGTTGCCCAGTATAAGCGGCACCTATACGATTAATGAAAATCAACAAATAAGCCTCTCTTTTGCCCGCCGTATTACCCGCCCTACTTTTCCCCAGCTGAATCCATTCCGGTTCTACAACAGCCCCCTGAACTATGTAGTGGGCAATCCATACCTCCTGCCATCCAAAACCAATACGCTGGCCTTAACTTACACTATCAGGTCGTTTACGTTTACTTTGAATGCAGGGCGGGAAACAGATGCCATGCTCAGGTACCCTGAGTATGATACCGTTACCAATGTGCTGGAATATCTGGGAAAAAACATGCCCCATAAAGATTTTGCCAACATAACGGTTAGTTTTCCCCTTACTGTTACAAAATGGTGGCGGATGCAACATAATATTGGCAGCGATTACAGAAAAGAACAGATTCCCTACCATGGAGTTACCTATGCCGTGGGAGTAACAGACTACTCCATCAGGGGAAGCCAGGTATTTACTTTACCTAAGCAATTCACGTTTGATGTGTCTTATGCGTATCGCTCACTCAGCGGTATCAGCCTCTATATCGCGAAGCCTTTGTGGAATGTTGATATGGGGTTGCAGCGTACCTGGCTGAAAGGGAAGCTGAATACGCGTATCAATTATTATGACATGTTCAACAGCACTACTTTTACAATTGTTTTCCGCCAAAAACAGATCATCAATAACCAGCTATCTCATTGGTATGGCCAGCAGCGGCTAGTGCTATCGCTGAACTATAGTTTTGGAAAATCCACTTACAAAGCGAAGCAGGTGAATAAAAATGAAGAGGAGAACAGGGCAGGATTATAAGAGAACATAACCATTTAAAACATCTGTGAAAGTTCTATTTTTCCTTATTTTCAAACAGGGCGTATCAAAAGTATGATACACCCTGTTTTCATTCGTATACCTGATGGGGCCAGATAGTCATTTAGACAACTCTCAATGCCCGATTTTACTTTTGAGTCTTCCTCTTTACACTTACATACCAGTTAACCGAAAAAGTATTGTAATTCTCATCTGCTTTTACTATTTTTATCAAGTAGACAACCACGTGAAGTTGACCTGTTGACCAAAAAGATAATTCCATTACAAAATCCAATGAAACACTAAGCCCCGCCAGCTTTCTTTCATTCTGCATTGAACATTTCCATATGAAAACCAGAGCGCTCAATTTAGCCATTGAAGCAATTACTGCCGTATTGCTTTTACTTTGGATTTACACTGGCCTCAGTAAGCTGATTCAATATGATAAATTCAGATTTGAAGCAGGCCGTTCTCCTTTTCTGCAACATGTAGCTCCCTGGGTAGCCGCCATGGTACCTGCGGTGGAGCTGGTAATTGCTGCACTGCTCATCTTTAAACGAACGCGTGTAGCAGGCCTGTACGCGTCGTTATTTCTGATGACACTGTTTACCGGTTATGTGTATGTCATGTTGCATTACGCTTATGATCTGCCCTGTAGCTGTGGTGGTATCATTGAATTGTTAACCTGGGAGCAGCACCTGCTGGTGAACCTGATTCTTACCCTGCTTACAGCAATCGCCATATTGCTGCAAAACCGGCTAACGGTGCTCCGCAGGCAACATATTTTATTGTCTTAACTCTTTATTGATCAATAAAACAGGACCCTCTTCTCCTGCATAAGCGGAGGCAGCCGTTTTGGCTGTTATTATTTCCTAATCATAAACGAGAACACATGAAAAAGCTTAAAATCAGTTTTGCTGCATTGGTAGCTGTTGCTGCCGTTGGACTAACCGTTTCTACTAACGCCGGTATTATCGTTAAAAAGACACAGGATGCCTGCTACCGCACAGTTACTATTCCGGGACTTCCCTCAGATCGTACTGCCACTTATGGTGGTAACCTCATCCTGTCATTCGGCAATTCTGTAAAGAGTGTTGCAGATCCTAACAGTGCTGCCAACTGTAGTGGCGATTCATATTTCTGTTGTGCCACTACATTTCAGTCGCAAGGGAAGACCTACGTTTGGGAAGTATTCCTGACAGATCTGTAAGCCTTCGGTGATCTGCTCATAGTAGCAGTGTCGTTGAAGGAAATGCGACGCAACGATGCCGGGTAGCGATGAGCTGCCTGGTCCCATATTCACTCAACAGAGACTACTTCCGGGGTAGTCTCTGTTCCCTCTTTGCTTTACAATTATGAAACGAACTTTAATATTCATCACTTGTACGATGATGGCGGCACTGGCTTGTTTGTTTGTGCTGGTCGCTGTATCAGGTATGCCGAATGATAAGAAGAATGGTTTTGACAGGCAATGGCTTAAAATGAATGTTCGTCAGCAACTTTCATATCAATTGCCACTTACGGTGGAGCGGTTGTTTGGCTGGGGCGATAGTCTTTATTTATCCGAACCTTTGCATCGGCAGGTGTATCGTCTTGATGATAACCTACGTATCAGAGACACGGTATACCTTAACGTGAATAAGCAATTCAAACCTCCGGTGAGTTTCTTTGCTGATGCCGGGCACATTTATGTGCATGAGTATAACAGCGGAAAGTTATTCAGTCAGGACTTGCAGGCAGCGCAGTTCTACTCTGTAAAATTATCGGCCGGCCCATTTGTAAAGTCATTACAGTTATCTGATTCATTGGTAGTGATCAGAGGGTTTTCAGCAGGCAGTTCTCAGCCCATGTTTATGCGTATTAATATTCACAATGGTGAGCAATATAGCTCTGCTCTTTTATCTGAAAAGGCAGATGCAGGTTTCTCTACTGACGGAATCTTATGTAGTAATGCCAAAAAGGACCGCTTGTTTTATATACCTTATTTTGAAAATGGTATTTATTGTATGGATAGTGATATGCAATTACGTTATAAACAACATACTATTGACACCGTTTTAAATAGCGGGATCCAGGTTACAGGCAGAGGCGCCGGTGAAATGCAGAAGCTGTATGCATCTGCGCCCCGTGTGAAGGTCAATAAGCGCGCCTTTGCGAATGACCGCTTACTGTTCATCGAATCTGATCTGCGGGCTGATAATGAAACAGAAGATGCATTCAGGCAGCATCCTGTAATTGATACTTATCATCTTGAAGACGGCAGCTATGCTGGTAGTTTTTATCTTCCGGCAGATAAACGAAAGGTGTTGTCCTATTATGTCAATGGTGAAAAATTGTATGTTCTTCTCAAAGGCGAGCTAATACTATATGCGATAGCCCTTCTTTAATATTAAACTATATATAAGTGTCTAATGTACATTTTTTTTAATAAGTGCTTGTTTATCGCATATAATTCCCGTAAACTTGTGCAATCATATTTGTTCACCTTACCAATGGGAAAAAGATGCTGCTTTCTTTTTGTTCGTTGGTATAAATATTAAAACCCTTTTAACCTATAATTACAAACCATATCGGATTAATAACAACTATTCAACTGACAACACCTGCTGGCATCAGATAGGATCCAATGTAGTAGGCATTGGTACATAGTGTCCGCATAGTATCTGTTTACAGACCGTTCCCTCTCCAGATCTGCTGCATCCTGCGGCGGAAGCATTACATTTTTATTTTCAGTTGATCCAACAAGTACCTTCAAAATTAAAAGACCATGAAAAAAAGATGTAGTCTGATTGCTGCCATTCTACTAATGGTGTCCCTCAAACTAACCTATGCACAGAGTTTTAACTACGCAGAAGCCTTGCAGAAGTCGATGTTCTTCTATGAATGTCAGCGCTCCGGCCAGCTTCCTGCAGACAACCGCGTAACCTGGCGTGCCAATTCAGCATTGACTGACGGCAGTGATGTAGGCCATGATTTAACAGGCGGCTGGTATGATGCAGGAGATCATGTTAAATTCAATTTCCCGATGGCCTTCTCTGCAACTATGCTGGCATGGGGAGCAATAGATTTTGCGGGAGGATATAATGCCTCAGGACAAATGAAATACCTGAAGAGCAACCTTCGTTTTGTAAATGATTATTTTATACGCTGTCATACTGCTCCCAATGAGTTGTACGGACAGGTAGGTAATGGTGGTACTGATCATGCCTGGTGGGGATCGGCAGAAGTAATGGCCATGTCCCGTCCGGCATACAAGATTGATCAGACGCATCCTGGTTCAGACCTTGCCGGCGAAACAGCTGCAGCAATGGCGGCCGCCAGCATTGTATTCAAAACAGACGATCCGACCTACAGTGCCACATTGCTTAGCCATGCCATACAGTTATATAATTTCGCGGACAACTACCGTGGGAAATATTCCAGTTCTATTACCGATGCTGCCGGATATTATCAGTCTTTCAGCGGTTATAATGACGAGCTGGTATGGGGCGCTATATGGCTATATCGTGCTACCGGTGATGCTGCATGGTTGGCCAAGGCAGAAAGCTATTATGCTAACCTGTCTTCAGAACCACAGAGTACCATTAAATCTTATAAATGGGGCCTCGCCTGGGATGATAAGTCATACGGCTGTTATGCTCTGCTGGCAAAGCTCACAGGTAAAGCGCAATACAAAGAAGATATAGAACGGCACCTCGACTACTGGACGGATGGTTATAACGGACAACGTATCACCTATACACCCGGTGGCCTGGCCTTTCTGGATGTATGGGGTGCTTTGAGATATGCTATCAATACCAGTTTTCTGGCAACCTATTACAAGGATGTTGCTACAACAACAGCAAAGGGAACAAAGTACTATAATTTCGCCCTGCGGCAAATGAACTATGCATTGGGTAGCAATCCGGGTAATCGCAGCTTTGTATGTGGCTTCGGTAATAATCCGCCTACTAAGCCACATCATCGCACAGCTCATGGATGCTGGTCAAATAACCTGAATGGTCCTCCTACAGCAACAAGACATACCTTGTATGGTGCATTGGTAGGCGGTCCGGGAAATGACGATGCCTACACAGATGTTCGCTCCAACTATGTAAACAATGAAGTTGCCTGTGATTATAACGCCGGCTTCTCAGGCTTGCTTTCAAAGCTTGTCGAAGATTATGGCGGAACCCCGCTGGCAAATTTCCCGGTTGCTGAAACACCCTCCGGAGAATTCCTGATCGAAGCAAGACTGAATGGCAGCGGTAATACTTATACCGAATGGTCCGTATGGGTAAACAATCATACCGCCTGGCCTTCACGTATTGCTTCCAAACATGCCTTCCGTTTGTTTATTGATATTTCAGAAGGCCTGACAGCCGGTTACACGCCGGCAAGCTATGTTGTTTCATCCAACAATGCAGACGTTACCTTTACCCAGTTGAAGCCCTGGGATTCTATTCAGCACATCTACTATACTGAAGTAACATTCAATACCAGTATTAAGATCTGGCCCGGCGGACAGGGAGAGTCAAGGAAAGAGTCACAGATACGTATACGACTGCCTTATGAAGCGAATGCTACGGCCTGGAATCCCGGAAACGACTGGTCGTCAAAGGATCTTGACGGTACGCTGAAGGAAGTTTCCAGCATTCCTCTTTATGTGGATAATGTACTGGTATATGGTAGCACGCCTACACCTGCACAGGTAGTACGTGTTACAGGGGTAAGTGTAAGTCCTGCAACTGCCTCTCTGGACATCAATAAGACACAGCAGCTCGCGGCTACTGTAGCGCCTTCCAATGCTACCAATAAAACGGTGAGCTGGACTTCCAGTGCGCCTGCTATTGCTACCGTAAATAGCAGTGGTCTTGTAACCGCCCTGGCGGCAGGCAAGGCTACGATTACAGCCACTACTACCGATGGTGGCTTCACTTCCAGCTCCAGCATCACTGTTACCAATGTGGTTGTGCCCAAACAGTATACCGTCACCACAGCAGTAACCGGTTCCGGATCTGTTGCACTGAATCCTACAGGAGGTATGTATGCGGAAGGAACCCAGGTTACCATTACTGCCACACCTGCAAGTGGATATAAGTTCAGTAACTGGAGTGGTGCTGTATCAGACACAATCAACCCTGTCATAATTACAGTAAATGCTAATGTATCGATCACTGCCAACTTTACTCCAACTGCCAACCAGGGGAATTGTAGTAATCCTTCTCCTGTAACGCTTCCATTCAAACAGGATGGTACGGGAGAGTATTGCTTTGTTATCTCGGGTAATATTTCTTACATCAATTCATGGAATCTGACGCTCCTGGAGATCAATGGGGTTAACTACACCAATACCTGGTCTAATAGCCTTCCTGCAAGAGTGAATGGTAATTATTATGTTCATTATGTTGGCCCATATGGATGGTCACATTTTGAGGCTAACGGTACTGAATCTGCCGGAAGAAATACAGTTGCAACCAGTACAGTTGCGCCCCAATATACTAATGCTGTGTATCCTAATCCTGTAACGCAGCATAGTTTTGCTATCCGTGTAGCTGATCCCGCTGTTACGGATTTGATAGTAACAATTACTGATATGTCTGGCAAGGTAGTAATGAAGAAATCAGCAAAAGCGAATACTACTTTTACTGTCGATTCATCTATACCAGCTGGTATCTATCATGTTGATGTTAGCAGTAAGAAGAAAAAAGTGATAAGTACAAAGCTGATGATTCAATAATCGGGTTTTATATAGAACAGTCAACTGAAAGTGAAGCGCCTTCAAGTCGTAAGATTTGAAGGCGCTTTGTCAGTTAGTTTTTATTCCTGAATTCCCCCGGTGTCATACCCGTCTTGCTTTTAAACAACCGGGAGAAATACTGCGGATATTCAAATCCCAGCGAATACGCCAGCTCACTCACTGATTTATCAGAACTAAGCAATAAGGCTTTCGCTTCTTCAATTAAGTGGTAATGTATCAGATCCTGCGCGTTCATATTAGTTTCTTTTTTCAGCAGGTCGCTCAGATAATTAGCGGACAAATGTACCTGTTCTGCCAGGTACTTAACCGTCGGCAGGCCTTGTCCGGTCTGGCCCGGCGACTGAAAATAGGAACCAAGTATTCTTTCAACTTCACTCAATATATCCTTGTTTACATTCTTCCTAGTGATGAATTGCCTGTCGTAATACCTGTCGCAATAGTTAAGCAACAATTCAATATTGGAGACAATTAAAGTCTGGCTGTGTTTGTCGATGTTTTCGGATAATTCGGCATCTAACTTCTGTACACAGTCAACGAGGACCTTTTTTTCTTTCTCAGATAAGTGCAGGGCTTCGCTGGTTTCATAGGAGAAGAATGTGTACTCTTTTATCTTCCTGCCAAGGGAGGTTCCGCTGATCAGATCAGGATGAAAGAATATACCCCAGCCAACAGCATCATCCTTTTTTTCCGTTCCTTCATCTAAAGTAAGCACCCGTTTGGGTGGTATACAGACCAGGCTTCCTTCCTGGAAATCATAATAATTTCTACCGTACCTTATTTTGTTGATACAATAGTTTTTAAACATGACAGCATAAAACCCAGTGCTTACTTTTACACCAGGTTCAAATGACTCTTCAACTTTAGTAAGATCAACGACCGATACCAAAGGGTGTCTTCCTTTAGACTGCTGAAGCACCTTGTTCAGGTCGGCTATTGTTTCTAAGTGAATGACATTGCTCATAATTATTTCACCATGTTCATTACGATTTTATCAAATAGCCTGTCTCCTAGATAAATACGCATCCAAACCATTGGTTTAGCCCATTTTCCCACTCTGTAGCGTGTTTTTGGGCGCCTGGCGTTCACTATTTTGTGGATGGCATCTGCAATGACAGCTGGTGCGGAGCCTGTACCCTCATTCTTTTTTAAGGCAGCCATCAGGTTGTTAACAGGTCCTTTGTAAGCACCATTGCCCGAGAACTTTTTCACATTGTCTGCCATAATGCCGGCCCATTCTGTAATGATTGCTCCCGGTTCCAAAATTACCACATTAATTCCGAAGGACTTCAATTCCAGGCGCAAACAATCGCTCCAGCCCTCAAGCGCATGTTTAGATGCATGGTACCAGGCGCCCATTGGCGTATACATTTTACCTCCCATGGAAGAAGTGTTAATGATAGTGCCTGATTTTGCATGCCGCATATAGGGTATTACTTTTTGTGTCACGGATGATAGCCCGAACATATTCACTTCAAACTGTTGCCTTGCCTCATCAATCGGGATATCTTCAACAGCACCATAGAGACCATATCCGGCGTTGTTCCAGAGCACATCTATCTTCCCTTCTTTTTTAATAATGGTAGCAACTACTTTATCGATATCCGCTTCGTTAGTTACGTCCATTTGTATGGGAATACCGCCCAAGGCTTTCAGGTCCTGCATCAGTTCCAATCTCCTTGAAACAGCATAAACTGTATGACCTTGCTGAATGAGTTTTTTAGCAGATTCTTTGCCCATTCCTGCGCTTGCGCCTATAATTAAGATTACCTTTTGCATTTTATTCTTTTAAATCTTAGGCAAAGGTCCTCCGGATTATCCGCGGCGAAGTATACTAATTCAGGATAGTTGTATACAAATTCACTTTATTGGTTAAAGGAGCTGCTTACGCCTATTGGCCATACTGACGTAAAAGCTGAATAGTATTCTCCACCACCTTTCTGGATGTCATAGCATGTTGTAATAAGGTATGGTTGTTTTCATCCTTTAGTTCAGCTATCTCCCGCTTATAATGTTTCAGGAATGGGATCAGCAGGTCCTGTTCATTCCTTTTGACAAGGTTGAAGACCGTTTCCGGCGCGCCGGAGAGGATCAGTTTTAACAACCAGTGAGGTCTGAGAGAAAAGAATGCCCTGAAATATTTTCTTGCCTTATTATTGCTGGTAAAGCCATTTAAGAAGTTCTTAATGACCATAGGACCGATGTTTTTCTGTACAATGTCCAGGTAGGATTTAAGCTGTTCATGTTCATATGGAACGATCAGCGTCAGGAATCTGGGATTGAAGTTAACAATGCGGCTGAAAAAGGAGGTGGTCAGGTCTTCATGCGACATAGCAAAGATGTGCCAATCAAGCGCCATCATCTGCAATATTAATTTCTCCTGAAGATCTTCTACTTCAGGAGCGTTTTTCAGGCAAATCAGGAATCCATAAAGTGGATGGATGTCACCATGCATATCTTCAGTGATCGCGGTATTTACTGCTATCCATGTAAAGATCCTGTAGCAATAATGGTATTGATCCATAGTGCTAAGAAAGCCATATCGGTCTGAGGCACGTGCCAGATATATAGAGAGCCAGTCGATAGCAATCCTGCCTCCATTTCCCCAATATGCTTTTTGCCTGTTGATGTCTGCGCCTGCAATAATCGTTGTTCTGATAATGCCGGCGGCAATTTCCAGCTCTTCGTTGTTTTTGGCATCGGCAAGCTCCTGGACAACCATAGCCAGGTTGTATGAACCCAGTTCATAGTTTTCCAGCAATCTGGCAGAGGCGCCTTTTTGCACTAGCTGCTCTAAGAGCTGCGGGTCTGTGGTGGTTTCAAAGATGGTCTTAAACTGTTCGTCCAGCTGGTTGGCTTCAGCATCAGTAAGGGAGGCTCTGACGGTTGTCCAGATGGCTTTGTCTTTTTCAAAATTCTTTCGTTCTGTGCCGAGGTGTTTTTTTATCTCCAGAAAGGAAGATATGGGGAAATCCTGTTCCATAGTTTTATAAGTTGTTCTCCATTAGGGAAGCCTCCGGGTTTTTCGACTTAGAGGCTTTAAAGTTGGCGAGTTGGAGGGCCAGGTATTGAACTTTTTTTTGCCATAAAGCTAGAAGGAATCGTTCAATTTTCCCAATGGATTGACGTTTCCAGTGTAGGCTATTCTATCTAAACTATACCCTTTAGGGTATAGTTTAACCACCTGTTCTTATTTTATACCCTAAAGGGTATAATTATAAAAAGAAATGCTATTTTTATACCCTAAAGGGTATAAAATGGAGACCTTATCAAAAGTTATTAAGGCGAAACGAAAAGAAAATGGTTTAACCCAGGAAGACCTTTCCTTAAAGTCAGGGCTGGGATTACGCCTGATTCGTGAAATTGAGCAGGGAAAAACATCTATGCGTATGGACAAAGTTAATCAGTTGTTGTCCCTATTTGGGATGGAACTCGTACCAGCACCTAAATCAAGAGATCATGAGTAAAACAGGGAAAGTATATTATGGCAGTTCATTGGCTGGTTTTGTTATAGAATCTGATACTGGCTATAAGTTTGTCTACCATGAAGATTATTTAGCTGATAAATCGGCAAAGCCAATAAGTCTGACGATGCCTTTAAGAAAAGAAGCCTACTACAGTACTACTCTGTTTGCTTTTTTTGATGGGTTAATTCCTGAAGGCTGGTTATTAAATATTGCCAAAGAGCACTGGAAAGTTAAAGGGAATGATCGCTTTGAATTATTATTACTTACCTGCAAAGATACGATCGGTGCAGTGAGTGTTGTACCTGTAAATGAAACTGAATAATATGCCCAATTGTTTATTCTGTTATAAGGACGCCGGAAATGAAGAATACCATAGCAGATGTTCAAAACGGTTTTTTAATACGGAAATTATGCCCGAATTAAAAATGGACAAGCAGCTATTAAAAGATCTGGCAGAAAAGACCATTAGTAAACATATAGCGGTAACTGGCGTGCAGCCTAAATTATCTGTTACGCTGGAAAAAAATACAGGCAACGGTAGGCTTATCATTGTGGAGATATGGGGAGAATATATATTGAAACCTCGGCATGAAGAATTGCCCGCTATGCCGGAAACGGAAGATCTTACAATGCATCTTGCAGAAATATTTAACATTGCTGTTTGTAATCACACATTACTGCGAGCTACTGATGGAACCCTTGTTTATATTGCAAAGCGTTTTGACAGAGCAAATGGAAAAAAGGTGCATGTGGAGGACTTCTGTCAACTGGCTGAGTTTCCAACAGAGAATAAGTACAAAGGATCTTATGAAAGAGCTGGGAAATTAATACTGGCATATTGTACTAATTCCGGACTTGATGTGCTAAAATATTTTGAGCTGCTACTTTTCTGTTATCTGACGGGAAACAATGATATGCACCTCAAAAACTTCTCATTACTGCACCTTGAAAATAGTATCGCTTTGAGCCCAGCCTACGATTTGTTGAACGTCAATCTCGTATTTCCAAAGGATCAGGAAGAACTGGCATTATTACTCAATGGAAAAAAGAAGAATATCAAATTAAGAGATTTCGAAGCGCTTGGCATTGTATTAAATATTCCGGAAAAAGTAAGACATAATATTTACAAAAAGTTTAAGTCTCAGAATACTGCAGTGTATGAGTTGATTCAGGCTTCTTTTTTGAACGCTGAAGCAAAAGACACTTATTGGGAGATATGGAATAAGAAGCAACAGATATTTGAATAAACGTATTCCGTAGGGATTAACAGGCCTTTTAGTCCGCCTGGATACAACCACAATTTCAAACATAATCTTCCATTTCCTCTTTAAGTTCCAGGGACTCAGTAAGACCTTGTTTCTCCTGGTATTTAAAATTGACTGTAATAACCACTCCATTCCTGCTCTGTATATCCAACGTTCCTTCCAATTGCTCAGCGAGGGTATTCATCAGCATCATTCCCATAGACTGCTTATTGCTCTCGACAGGCAGCCCGATACCATCATCTGCTATCATAAGTGTCAGCTGGCCGGGGATTGTCTCCTGTAGAGAAATCGTTATAACTCCATTACCCGTAAATGCATATTTAATAGCATTGGTGATCGCTTCATTAAGGATCAGCCCAATAGGAACAGATTGTGATACATCCAGTTTTACCGGGGCTACCTGAAGATCGAACCGGATTTTATTGACACCAGAAAAACCATCTTTCAGGTATTCAACAAGGTCTTTGATGTAGGCGTTCATGTCTATCATCGCTATATTCTCCGACTGGTATAACTTCTGATGAATGAGAGAGATTGCCTGCATGCGATACCTGCTTTCCCTGATAGCATTGAGGGCGTCTTTATCGTCCAGGAATGCGGCCTGTGTGTTCAGAAGACTCATAACTATCTGCAGGTTATTTTTTACGCGGTGATGTATCTCTTTTACCAGCCATTCTTTTTCTCCCAGCAGTTTATTCTGGGAGGAGATGAGATGTTGAAGAGATTCGTTTTTCTCATTGATCTCATCCTGTTTTTGTGCCATCTGCCGGTTGCTGCGCAGTTTAAGCTGATAACGATTATATACAAGCGCCAGCATGATGATCAGCATGATGGCAAGTGTGCTTGCCCCTGCGATGATCGCATTCCTGATAATGAGGGCTTTGCTTAGTTCAGCGCGTTGTAGTTGTGATGTACGGGTGAGTAGTTCAATGCTTTGTTGCTTTTGTTTTGTTTCAAACTGTACCTGTAAAGTACTTATCTGTCTTGTCTTAGCGATGTTAAATAAAGAATCTTTAACAATTGTATACTTGCGATAGTGTTCAAGAGCTTCTTTGTAATCACCCATAGCGGAATCGGCTCTGAATAGATCCATATGGGCGATTGACTGCAGGCTCAGACTCTTCGATTTCAGGCCGACAGTCATCACATTTAAAGACAGTTGATGGCTCTTCGTATAGTCCCCATTTACAAGATAATATCTGGCGTCAATATCGTCCACACTTGCCTGTAACATTTCAGGCAACTGGTCTCTGTTTTTATGTGCCAGGCGTATATAAGGGAGGGCAGCGTCAGGTTGTTTAAGATCCATGTAACAGCCGGCGATGAATACCGACATCCATGTTTTCTCCGCAAAGTCTGTGGCGGGATAGCTGCGTTCTGCTTCTTTCATCACTGCCAGGGCCTTGTCAGCCATCTTCATTGCTGCATAACCGGCCGATATATTGATGGACAGGGTGCGCAATGTAGGCGTATCTTTGAATTTAAGCGCTATTGGCCAGGCTTTCTGATAATACTTTAATGCTTCCTTATATTCTCCTATATAGTAATAAAGAAGTCCAAGCCTGTTGTAAACAGTAGCGTGTGTATCAATAGTATCTTTCAGGGACTCGATCACTTTTACAGCAAGCAGGTTGTACTTCAGTGCATTACCAAAATCCCCCAAGCGGTTATAGCCTGTTCCCAGCAGTGAGTATACATCTGCGCCGGGTTCTACTTTAATTTCATCATAAAGGGCTACTGATTGAGCCAATGTCTCTGTCAATGATTTAAAGTCATCTATAACATTATAGAGGTCGCCCTGCATATAAAGGGTATGCGCCTGTTTTTCCTTTTGGCCTGCC
Organism: Chitinophaga filiformis; assembly: GCF_900102545.1. Lineage (GTDB taxonomy): Bacteria > Bacteroidota > Bacteroidia > Chitinophagales > Chitinophagaceae > Chitinophaga > Chitinophaga filiformis. The sequence goes on from NZ_FNBN01000005.1 coordinate 278,871, forward strand.
TCTTTGTAAAGTTTGATGGCCTCCTTATAATAACTGATCCTTATATCAATATCTCCACGGGCTTCCACTCCGTAGTAGTTTGCCAGTTCAATATATGTATCTGCCAGATAATCCTTTTGCTGATATTTTTCGAAGATATCTTTCGCTTTCAGGGCATACTCTTTCCCTTTCCCGGTAATGTGCTGTTCACGCAGGATATTTGAATAGAGCAAACAGCCCTGGCCTTCCCATATTTTGTCTCCTTCTTTTATGGAAGATGTCAGCACCTTTTCCGCGTATAAGGCAGCGCTGTCCATATCAGCAGGGGCTGTACCCGGCCTCATAACATATATGTATCCCGCGTCCAGCAACACACGCATTTCGGCGGTATCAGGACGCTCTTTTTTTATCAACTGTTGTAAGACCACAGATGAGGGCAGCTGCTTTTGTGCCAGGCATTGCAGTAAACACCCGATCATACAACAGGAAAGCAACAATAGCCTGTTCATAACTTAGTTATTTTATATATGCATTCTCCAGTCCGACTGGTTTTGTGTTATTTATTTAAGTACTTCTCCCGACGTATTGTGGTAATTGGTTAGCATGGGAACTTTTAGGCTGGTTACCTGAAGGATAAGGAGAGAAAAGTACAACATTTTTCATGATCAAGCAATCTGGTTCTATATTAGCCGCTTTCTATACCAGAAGGGCTCATTATGACACTTATCTGGAAGCCAACGACATCCGTCCAATTAGTTCCCATACAGGCTTCCACTTTGTATCAGCTTTAATAATTTCCCTGATATCCCAAACCATGAAATGAAATAATTCTTATATTAAGACTCCCTCAAAATCAGAATCCTCTATGAAAAAACTATTCTTTTATTTATTGATGCTTTGTCTTGGCACGATTAATACGTATGCCCAGACTCTCAGAACCTTTTATATTGATTTCGGACCCAATGATGTTACTAATGGTAACATTACCATTAGTCCTGACGTCAATGGCAATTACTGGAACAATGTAACCAATACCAGTACGACAGCCCCTTCGGTATATCTGCTAACAAGCAGGAACGCCTCATCCGGTGCGTTTATAAACATTACCTCCGGATTTAGTTCGAATGGTATTAATAATGGCGGTTTATTAGCGCCTAATGCGGCACTATTAAAGGACTTTGCGATTAATACTGCTACGCAGGATTATTTTCATACGGATAATACCGCGGCTTTTATAATTAAGGGCTTGGACGTTAGCAAAGGGTATGTGTTTTATTTTTTTGCTACCCGGAATGATCCCGAGGTGCGCAAGTCAAACTATACACTTACTGGTAAAACGACCTATACCGCTACACTGCAAACCTCCGGACCGAATTTAGGTGGAACAGGATACAATGGTAACAATAGCACCATTGTAGCTACCGGTACTATTGCCCCCGATGCAAAAGGCCAGATAGCCATTACGGTAAAAAGAGAACTTGGTAGTTTCGGCTATATCGGTGCGTTGAAAATGGAAGAAGTCAGACTACCCGTTACGGCGTTGAAAACAGTGTATGTCGATTTCGGACCGAATGATGTTACTAATGGCAACATCACCACCAGTCCGGATATCAATGGCAATTACTGGAACAACGTAACCAACACCAATACCACAGCTGCTCAGGTAAATCTGGCAGATAAAGCAAGTGTACCCATCGGGGCATATATAAAAATTACTTCCGGATTTTCTTCCAATGGCATTCAAAACGGAGGTTTATTATCACCAGATGCCGGTTTATTAGGTGATTTTGCTATTCCTACAGCTACGCAGGATTATTTTCACACAACAGCATCTTCCAGTCTTTCTATCAGGGGCTTGGATAAAACAAAAGGTTACGTTTTTAATTTGTTTGGAAGCCGGAATGATCCTGAAAAAAGAGTCACCACATATTCACTGACGGGTGCTACATTCTACAACGGAAATCTGCAGACTTCAGGGACCGATTTAGGAGGAGCAGGTTACAATGGGAATACAAAAACTGTCCTGACCACAGACATAATAATGCCTGATGATAATGGGCACATAAACCTTACAGTAACCAGAGCTGAAGGATCGTTTGGCTATTTAGGCCTTATGAAAATGAATCAGGTCGATCCGGTTGTATTTGAGCCCGGTTGTCCTGCAAAAGATATTACCCGCGTGGCCATTATGGGATCTTCTGTCCCCTCAGGAACCGGCGCCACTAACAATCAGGGATACGCCCAGCTATATGCCCAGTTGCTGACTGCCCGGGCCAATAGTGGGGTAGGGCAACCATGGAATGTGTCGAATATTTCAGTCCCCGGCAACAATACCATTAATGTTATAAACCGTTGGGATAAAGATTTAATACCCCTCTGCAGCAAATATGTTATTTATGCACTTTCCTTGGGGAATGAAGGCATTACGACAGGCGGACAGGCAACATTCGATCAATTCAGGGATAATTTGAAGTTGCTTATCAATAAAGCAAGGCAACAAGGTATCGAACCCATTATAACCAATTGTTACAGCCGTGAAGATTACACCGCTACAGAATACAATTATATTAAGAGAATGAATCTACTGATTCATTCCTGGAATGTGGCCAGTGTAAATTTGTTAGGAGCGCTGGACAATGGAGCAGGTAGATGGGCTACGGGTTACAAAAGTGACGATTTACATCCCAACGATGCCGGGCATCTTGAGTTCGAATACGCAATTGTACCTTCCTTGTTCGATGCCTTAAAAGCAGGGAAATCCCAGCCCTATATGATAGATGGTACGTCGCTGGGTTTGAGTCCGGCCAGCGGTTATAAGCTGCAGATTAAGCCGGAAGAAATTCTTCATTCGTTTACCCTTTCTTATAACATACAAACTTCATCAACAGGTCAGGTGGTAGAGATGAGTACAGTTGCAGGCCAGAATAAGTTAGTGATCAATGCTTCGGGTAAAATGGATTATTCTTCGGCTTCATCGGCCGGTATTCCGGGACTTACTGTGCTTAACGACAACCAATGGCATAAAGTAACGCTGACACACTATTATGCCATGGGTAAAACCTTGCTTTATGTCGATAAGGTATTACAAGGATCGATAGCTGAAAAAATTGTTACGACTTCTTTCGACCTGAATGGATCAAATGCCCCGGCGGCAAATTACAGCACCTTACTCTTCCATCGTTCCGGTATGGCTGCTGAAGAAATAAACGCAATGGTGGATGGTAATTTGCTGAAATCGAGCCTCGAAATTTATTCACCGCTTGATGGTGCTAATGTATTCAGTGCAGATCCTATCGTAAACCTGGCACAGAGCACAAATAAGGTGAGGAAAGTAAATCTTATATCAGGTACATATTACCTCCAGAACCGTTTCAGTAATTTGTATATGGATGTTGATGATAATCAGATTACGCAGGATGGTTGTAATATCCAGCAATGGGCCTTTATGGGTACAACTAATCAGCAATTTACCTTTACTCATTTAGGCAATGATGTCTATAAGATTATTTGTGTCAAATCCGGAAAGTCGGTTGATGTATCCGAAGTTAGCACTGCAGACGGCGCCAATGTACAACAATGGGGCTATGTTGGCGGAGCAAATCAACAATTTTTTATGGTGCCTGTCGATAACGATTATTATAAGATAGTAGCAAAACATAGTGGTAAACTGGTGGAGGTTTCCAATTTCAGTACCAGTAATGGAGGGAATGTTCAGCAATGGACGGATGCCAATCAAATCAGTGGACAGTGGAAATTAGTTCGTCCAGGGGCAACGATGTTGGCCACGACGGATAGCTCCATGAGGAAAGACAATATAAAGGATATTTCAGTGTATCCTAACCCGGCTGTGACCACACTTTATATAGGAGGGATTACACATCCTATAGGTATTAAAATATATAGTAGCTCAGGTCAATTGCTGGTGTCATCCTTTGGAACATCTGTCGCAGTTGACAGACTGAAGGCTGGTGTGTATTTCGTACATCTGAAATCAAAGGGAACAGATAAGGTGCTGAAATTCATCAAACAATAGTATTGTTGAATATGCAGGACCTGGATGCAGGAAGTCGCTATAATCTTATTGCTTTGATATGAGCTTTAGTGCAAGTGCCTTTGCCATATCTTTTCCTGTTAAGATTTCCGTTATAGTAGGAAGAACCTGGTAGGTAGGTAAGACGCCGTGGCCATCACCAATACCAGTTGTAATCTGAAACGTAGTAGTGGAAATAAAACCTCTTATCTGCGTTTTAGGCAATGATATTTCTGTTGGGTTCCCACTGATGACAGACCTGTTGCCACCAGTTTCTTCCCCTATAAAAATAGCTCTTTGGGCCTGTTCAAGGCAGGCGCTGACAATTGCAGTGTTGGAAAAGCTACCGCCATTAATGAGCACAAATAACTTTCCTGTAAAATGATTGTTTTTGGGTTGAAGCAATCTCGCTTCTTCCCCTTGCAATAAGTAACGGCTTTGGTGGGCCAGTAAATAAGACAGAAGGTAGCGACCGGGCTCAAAATCCCCTCCCTGGTTATCACGTAGATCGAGAATAAGATTTGAGATCCGATCACGTTTTAACCTGGCAAAAATGCTGTCTATCGCGTATTTATAGCCTTGTTTGTAAATGGCTCCAAGCAAGTCCGCATCAAAGCTGCTGATAGTCAGGATGGCAGTTGCATTGTCCTTATTTTCCTCCAGGGTAATTCCTCTGTTTTCAACAGTGGGATACCGGATTTGGCGGAAGAATTGTATGCTGTCTTTTGTCAGGGCTTCTATCTGCTTTTTATAACGCCTGTCTTTATTGTCCTTTAGCTCCAGGTTGAATTGAGGAGGGTGGCCGTAGGCGAAACTATAGTACGCTGCAAAATAATGATTCAGTATCCAGACCGGATAAGTTTGATTGTACCCGTCCCTGATTTGTCTTGCCATGAGCCGTGACATGACAGCAGCTATATCTTCTCCGTTGATACTTATAATTTCTTCTCCTGTTCCAATACTGGTGTCGGATGAGCAGTTTTCAATGATATAAAGCCTTCCATCTGTATATGTCAATGAGAACGGAAGAAATCTGCCTGTGCTGTTATTGGCATCAGTAGTCGCCTCACTAGGCAGAAACATAGTGTGTCCATCGTCAATTTTAGAGTGCAGCAAGGTAATCAGACTTAAGAATTCCTGCTCACGCATAGGCTTGTCAATGGAATTGTAAAGACTGTCGAAAAAGGCGTCCAATGCTGGTTTAGGTGTATAACGATAAAGGTTAGGATGTAGTTTCTCCATTTTTGCTCTCAGAAACCGTAGATCGGTTTTTAATTCATTCTCATTGTATATCCGATTTATGCCGGATGATTGTATTTGTCCAAAACCAGAGATGGGAACAGACAACAGTAACAAAAGCAAATGGCAAATGAGGTAAAGTCGTGGCATACTTGAAAAATGGTAATATGGGAAAGTTAAGTAATATGGATGAAATGGAAAAGGGACAAAACATCTTTATGATGATCCGCCCCTTTAGCGAAGAGAAGAGGATCGTCCTCTACTCATTAAATGTTAGAAAGGAGTAGTTTGCGCATTTCTCTTCCGGATAGCCTCTTCTGTTCGGGGTACGAAAGACTCTACTATATTTATCCGGGCGGTGGTTTGAATCTCTTCAATATAGGGCCGTAGAATGTTGTTGTATTCCTGGAACGCCAACTCAAAGTTTCCATTGTGCTTTTCTATAGTATCAGCCAATGTCGCAGCTCCAATCATTGCCAGTGATGCACCGGATCCTGAAGCCGGTGAAGCGCAATAGGCTGCATCGCCAACGAGGGCTACTCTACCTTTCGTCCATGAAGGCATGATGATCTGACAGATCTTGTCGAAGTAAAAAGATTCTTCATTGTTTATTTCTTCCAGTAATTCTGTCGTTCTCCAGCTTTGTCCGGCGAATTGCTCCCGGATAATTTTTCTTTGTTGTTCTTCGTCGCGATAATTATAAGGGATTTCATTTTCTGAAAAGAAAGAAAAAACGATAGCCGTCTTGTCGCTGTAAGTGTTAAGCATAATCGCCTTATCCGGCACATTATACATTTGACTGGTGTTGGGTTTAGTTAGCAGTTTGTTTACGGTCGAAACGGAGAAGTATATTTGTAGAAAGCGGGAGTATTCAGCTTCATCGCCAAACCAGATTTTTCTTACGCCGGAATGTAAGCCATCGCACCCAAATACCAGGTCAAATGAACGTTGCAATCCATTCTTAGAAATAGCTATTATCTCAGTTTCTGTTTCCTTTAACTCTGCGATACTATCATTGAAGATAAATTCAACATCATGTTTAATCGTATCGAATAGAATGTTCACTAGTTTTTCGCGATCAATTTCGACGCCGTCTTCATCGTCGGGAGGTTGCGTATCCTGACCACTGAGCATCATCGATCCTTCTGTTATATCGTCGGCATTCTTAAATTCCCAGACTTCCGTAGTCAGTCTGTTTTCTTTCAACTGCTCAAAAATTCCCATACGCTTAGCGACGTCCACGGCTTTATCACGGACATCAACAGCTACGCCCCCGGTTCGTAGTTGGTTGGCCATTTCAACAACAGTTACTTTGTAACCTAATCTGTTCATCCAATAGGCAGTTGAAAGCCCGGCTATACTTGCACCTGAAACAAGTACTCTTAATGATTCCATTTTTTATGCGATTTTGATGCACAAAATTCCGGAATGCCACTGGAACTACTTTTGTATAAACGCGACAAAATCGCTGGTGATAGTCTGTTTCTTTTTTTTAATTTCCCGGGCAAATGCTGCAGGTGTAGTGTTACTATAGCGTTTGAATTCCCGGTTGAGATGAGGGCGATCTGTATAGCCCAGTTCTTCAGCCAGATCGGCAAGGTTGGTATCCGGATAGCACCATAACTTATCCCGGGCCTGCTCAAAGCGGATCAGCGCGGAAACGTCTTTGACGGTATGCCCGCTGGCCTGCTTAAAATTTCTTTCCAGGGTACGGACCGTGGCGTGAGCTACTGCAGCTATCTGGCTTACCGGAATGTTGCCACCTGCCTCCCTCATGACGTCTCCCGCTTTGAATAGCATACTATTGGTAGCAAGTTGGGCACGTACATTGAGGAAATACTGCTCTACCTCTGCCAACGCTTTTTCTATGTTGCCAGCCTCAATCAAGTTTTCCAGTTTAGGTTGAAGGCCGGCAATAGGATGTTCGAATATGCGGACACCGTCTTTATTTGACGGTAGTCCGAGAAGATCAAATACGGTCCAGGGGAAACACTTTATACCAATGACTTCTAACCGGTTTGCTGCATGTAAAAGAATAGGCTGGCCAAGCAGCCCAACCAGAAAAGGTGATGGCAATAATTGCAAACCTTCTCTGGTTGAAAGACTGAAGGCACTTCCGAAACAGAAAATTATCTCAGTATAGCCGTCAGGCAGTATCTCAAAGCCTGATGGTAGTGCGGTGAAGTCAATGCTGCCATACCAAAAGCCTTTTATGACCTCACGTAGCTCTTCGGCTGGTTCTTTGTCTTGATGTTGCATTCCTGATACTTCAATAATTAGCTTCGGATAGTTTAAAAAATTAACGCCAACCCAATCCGGGTGCAACATGTTTCAGGATAGAAGATAGTACGTGTACATTGTACTCGACTCCTAATGTATTGGGTATCGTCAGCAGCAGCGTGTCTGCCTCCCTGATAGCTTCGTCCTGCGCCAACTCCCTGATAAGCTGATCTGGTTCACCGGCATAGCTTCTGCCAAAAATGGCGCGTTGGTCTTTTTCAATATTACCGACTTTATCGACTCTATTGCTTTCCTGCCCGAAGTAATATCTGTCCTGATCATTCATCAGCGCAAAAATAGACCGGCTCACCGAAACCCTTGGCTCGCGTTGATGCCCGGCTTTTTTCCATGCTTCTTTGTACAACCTGATCTGTTCCGCTTGTTGGATGTGAAAAGGCTTACCGCTTTCGTCCAGTTTCAAAGTAGAGCTCTGCAGGTGCATTCCATTTTCTGCTGCCCAGATGGCTGTCGCATTAGAAGAAGCGCCCCACCAGATGCGTTCCCGTAATCCCTCAGAGTGAGGTTCCAGTCGTAATAAACCTGGTGGATTAGGAAACATCGGGAATGGATTAGGCTGGGCAAACCCGACTCCTTTGAGCTTTTCCAAAAATTGCAGCGCTTTATTGCGCCCCATATCTGCGTCTGTTTCTCCGGCAGCAGGTTCATATCCAAAATAACGCCACCCATCGATTACCTGTTCCGGCGAACCTCTGCTGATTCCCAACTGCAATCGCCCACCCGAAATTAAATCAGCGGCACCCGCATCTTCCACCATATAGAGGGGATTTTCATAACGCATGTCAATCACGCCTGTTCCAATCTCGATCATGCTTGTTTTGGCGCCTATAGCCGAAAGCAAAGGAAACGGAGATGCTAACTGAGCAGCAAAATGATGTACCCGGAAATATGCGCCATCTAAACCGATTTCTTCGGCGGCAACGGCTAGATCAATGGACTGAAGCAATGTATCACTCGCCGTACGGGTTTTGTAGGCTGGATGATTGGACCAATGTCCGAACGATAAAAATCCTATTTTCTTCATAAGTCCCTTTTTCAATTGTAAAATACCCTTACAAAGGTAGATATCATAATGTTGTCAAGTATCAATTTTCTTCCTTACTCTTTCCGGCGCCTCAGGAGCCATCTTTATGAAAATTGTAAAAACAAAAACAGTAAAAAATTGATCTGAAGTATTTTAATCTTGAGAACGAAAACTATAAACTCAAAAATTGCGGTTATGTAATTAACCTGCGAAATTTCGCTGTAACCGATGCAAATGGTGATGTAACCAGTGGCTGGACATTAACAATATTTTTTTGATATTGTTATCAAGCTATTATCAAACCTTGTCTTAAGGGATAAATCAGCTATATTTAGGCAACCAGGTATTTAATTGGCAGAGATCATCCATAGTTGCTATGCTATTCCATAAACATATACCATGCCTTCCTTTGTCTGACTACATTCAACATATCGTGTATGTTAGTGGTTCAACAGCAAACATCCCATATATTAAGGAACTGCCGGATAAGGGTGTAAATCTTGTCATTGAGCTACAGGAAAAAACTATCAATATTGCATTTCTCGATACTGACCGGAAGGAAAAGATGATCATGAAAAATGCGTGGATATCAGGAACCCAAAAACAGGCTATCTTATATCAGAATCAAACAGCATCAACTATTATTAGTATACGCTTTACAGTCGGAGGCTTCTATGCATTGACAAAGATACCTATAACGGCAATACAGCCGGTTTGTGTCGAGGCCGAATTGCTTTTAGGCAATTCCTTTAAGCATTTATATCAAAAACTCATCAATACAAATGATGTCCGTCAACTATTCGGATTGATCGAAAGCTATTTCCTGCAATACCTCGGCGACCAGCGTTTTAAAGATTCTCTGGCAAAATTTATTGATAAAAACATTGACAAACCCATAGACTGGCTGGTACAGAAATCCGGTTACTCGCAGAAACATGTGATACACGTCGTTAAACAACACACTGGCTTTTCGCCCAAATACCTGCAAAGGCTCCATAGATTCCAAAAGGTAATCAGAGATATCCAGGCCTTTAAGGGAAAAACAGACTGGATGACTATTGTTAATGAGTATGATTATTTTGATCAGGCGCATTTTATCAAGGAATTTTCACAGTTTACCGGCATCAAACCAACACAATATTTACTATCGCAACTTGAAGTGGCAGATAATCAACTGGTTGCAGATATGATCTTACAACCTCCTTCTGATCATCCCTAGCCTATGGGGGTAGGTAAATTTTTTACAATGAGGGCAGGCCACAGGCGGCTACCTTTGTTAAAAAAAAGACAATGACGCAGATCACACCTTTCAAAATAGCTGTACCACAGGAAGTATTGAACGATCTATCAACAAGATTACAGCAAACACGCTGGACGGATGAACCGGAAAATGCGGGTTGGAATTATGGAACAGACCCAACTTATTTACGTGAACTGGTAGATCATTGGCAACATAAATATGATTGGAGAGCGCAGGAAGCGGCGCTGAATAAATTTCCCCAGTTTAAAACAACAATAGACGGTATTACCATTCATTTCATACATATTAAGGGGAAATCGAAAAATGCCAAACCATTGATCTTAACACATGGTTGGCCCGATAGCTTCTACAGGTTCCATAAGGTAATCCCAATGCTGACAGATCCTGCAAGTTATGGTGGCAATGCAGAGCAGGCCTTTGACCTTGTTATACCTTCAATACCTGGTTTTGGGTTTTCTGACCGTATTCCCCAGAGTAGCGATAAAACTGCAGGTTTATGGGCCAGGTTAATGACAGATGTTTTAGGATATCAGTCGTTTTTTGCCGCTGGGGGAGATATTGGTTCAACGATCAGCAAGTCGTTGGCCAATCAATACCCTTCGCTGGTCTCCGCTATTCATATCACGGATGTCGGCTATCCGAATGGGAGTGAAGATTGGTCAACAATGTCAGGTCCGGAGCAGGAGTTTGGCCGCTTTATTCAACAATGGTTTTTTGCTGAAGGTGCTTTTAACCTGATTCAGACTACCAAACCACAGACATTAGGTTATGGCTTAAACGACTCTCCCGTAGGATTAGCTTCATGGATCGTGGAGAAGTTTCATGGTTGGTCCGGGAAACCTGAAAACCTTGACGACCACTACACTAAAGATGAGCTGATCACTAATATCATGATATACTGGGTTACGCATACTATTAATACCTCTATCCGGACATATGCCGAAGAAAGTAAGGCTGCATGGACTACAGGGCTTAAATCAGACATGAAAGTCGAAGTTCCGACCGGCGTATCCCTGTTCCCGGGAGAAGCCCCTTTCCCGATAGAATGGGTCAAGAGGAAAGTAAATGCACAATCATTTAATATTATTGAAAAAGGCAGCCATTTCGCGGCGCTGAATGCTCCTGATCTGTTTGCAAAAGAGCTTAGAGACTTTTTCTACAGCAGATCTTAATTAACATCCTGTAAAAGTAAAGCCTTCATGTCAAAAGATTTGAAGGCTTTACTTTTTTGCTATATCGCATCCTGGTCTGCTTTGAAGATTTGCCAATCATGCTGCAGGCCATTATTTTTACAGAAATCCGCCAATTGTTTCAACCTGCGTCTATTATTGTAAGCAATATTCCAGAACAGTTTTTTCTGACATTCAGAACAAAGGCGCAGCGGACTTCGGTCGGTTTCCCGCAGACCGTTGGAACCATTCATCACACAGCTTGCATATACGCAATGATGTATGGAAAACATGTGACCTATCTCATGCGAAGAAATATTTGCCAGTCTTCTGAGGCAGGTTTTGTAATTAGTAGTATCCAGGTGTTCGTCCTGTAAACGATAAATAGAAGAAACGCCTACCCGCTTTGTATATGATGCCAATCCGAATACATAGTTCCACGAATCTTTAGGATAAAGGTCTTTTGCACTGAGTGCCAGGAGTGCTATGCCGTCAGAAGGACATTTGCCTTTCAACAGACTATCCAGGAGATAAGAAGCAAGTAATTGCGTATGGCCGTCATGCTCTCTGGATGCAACGACTGTAGCAATACTGTCAGTAACAGCTGGCAGTAAAACCGTCCGCATCTGAAAGAAAATTTCAACATACTCCCTTACCTGTTTCAATGCAGCCTGCTGAAGATCGGTGAAATCGCCCACGGGCATAAGATAAATAGTAGAATGATTAGGACCCTGCCTCACAGGATTACTCTTCTTATAAGCATCCAGATGTTGCCTCTTCTCGTTATGCGAATAGCGCCAATCGCCGGCCTCTGGTACTGTCAGCGGAATATCATTGCCGTCTATAGCATTGAAATAGGCTGGGTCATTCGTATCTGCCGGTTCTTTGCTGATACAGGAGGCAAAAGAGCAAGTGAGTATAAGTGATAATGTAAATACTGTTAAAGAGAATGGTCGGCATAGTATTGTCATGGTACAGCGGTTGAGAAAGTAAAGTTGTGATAGCCAACAATCATTTGGCGTAGCACTCCTTTAAGATGCAAAGTCTTTGCTTTTCCATAATGCAGGTTCTTCATTAGTGTTGCTATTCGCTTAACTATATGACCGAACCGATTGATTAGAAGTATATATTTCATTTATATTGGAGGGCGATACCTGATTTCCGTGGAATTATCTGGCTCGCTGGTAATCACAACTTTTTTCCAGACATCTTGAAAAAATAATCGCCAATAGTTATTTCTGATGAAAATATCGTATCATCGCGGAAGTACCGACATTGGTGATAATGCCCAACGACCCGCATCCCAGGTTCGGACTGCCGACCAACCATCGGCGCGATTCAAATTCCACAGCTACGTATCTTTTGACAACTTTTCGTAAAATGAAGCTATACCTCGTATCTATTTTATTGTTCTTTTCTGCTTGCTCATCGATTTCGTTAGAGAAAAGAACCAGCGTTCCAGGTAAAGTGCCGTTCGTAATTAATATCGTAGACCCCAACGCGCCAGGCAACTTTTATGACCGCCTGTATGACAGTTTAGATAAACATATCTACACAATAAACAAATCTGGGTTAAGTACAATAATCAATGGAGATGAAGACAAAGATCAGTTCATCGGTTGGCTATTTACCCAATTCGAAGATAGATTTTCAGGTATTAGTCTCAAAGCAGGCTCGAAAATTGACAAAGACAGAACATCCGAAGAAGTCAGACTAAAAAACAAACTCAATTCACGAACGGATAAATTCTCGTTTACTACAAAATTCAGAGTCGATTCGATACCAGATGAATATCTTTATCCTGATCTTTGGAAAAAAGCGACAGCTAACAATAAATTTGAAAAAGAAATTCAGGCTGAATTTGAGTCATTTGGAAGAATCGGATTATTCAGACACGCTTATGGGAATAGTGACACTCTTTTCCCATACGGATATAAACTTCCAATAGACATTACCGTAAATTACTACTTAACAGAAGAAAAAAGGTGGTTTAAATCAACATTCACAATAGCAGCAAAAACTGTAGTTTACCATCAACTCAAATTCAAACAAGTCGATGTTGCCGTAGCAAATGAGTAGGGGGGAGCGATTTTATTTATGGTCAAGGGCTTCGTTTGTGAAAAATGCCCTGAACAGGGTGGAAACTTCCGAAGGCAGCTCTTCCATTAAAAAATGACTTGCACCTAACTGTTCGCCGGTGACGTTATCACACCAGCTTTGCCATATAACAAGCGGATCACCAAAACCTGTCACAAAACCATCAGAAGACCATAATGCAAGTAACGGACAGGTCACTTTCTCGCCTTTCTGCCTGCTTTGCTGTTCATCTTCCAGGTCAAGCGTATTGCCCATGCGGTATTCAGCAAAAATAGCACGCCTTGATGCCGGATTCCCAAAACAACGGGAGTATTCGCTCCGGGCGAAAGAATCAAAAACGCTTTGCCTCCCGACCAACTATGCAGGATATGTTCGAGGTAGAATTCATGGCTTGCTGCAAGCAAAGTTTCGGGTAAAGGGCTGGGTTGGCCCATTAACCACCAGTTGCCAAGCGAAGAGGCAAGCTTAAAGTTTAGCCGGTCAGCGATATCGGCGGTTGGTATAATATCGAGCATAGCCACCTTTTGGACATGATGTGGAAAATCCAGGCATAGACGAAATGCTACTCTTGCCCCACGATCATGGCCTGCCAGGGAAAATTGCCTATACCCGAGCTTTTCCATGAAAGCTACCAGCAGACGGGCCATATTGCGTTTAGTATAGCGGTCATCTCCACCACTGGCGGTTACAATAGAATCACCATAACCAGGTAGGTCTGGCATGATAAGCATGAACCTATCTTCAAGAAAGGGTGCTATTTGAAACCAGGCAACATGTGTTTCAGGAAAGCCATGAAGCAGCAGCAGTGGCCACCCCTTACCGGAGATGCTGTAAGCAATACTTGCTTCCGGTAGTTCAATATAGCGGGTTTCTGGCAATTCGGTCATGACTTTTTGCAAGTGATCAAAATTGAGCACAAATGTTGTGCCGTTGGCGGATAAGGTTCATTCAAACGAATTAATACATCGTTCTGCAAATAGCTGCCGGATCAAGAAAATTGATAATAAATTTGTTTTATTGAACAGTGTTCAATAAGTTTGCATCAGAATAGTGATAAATCCAGGCAGACATGCTGCCGTTACTATATCGGGCATAGTCCCGGTATGGCTGACTAAGTATATAACTAAAGTTTACGTTTTAAATTATTGATAATGGGTATTGCAGAGAGAAAACAAGAGGAAAAACAAGAAATGACCAAACGGATATTAGACGGTGCCCGTAAAGTATTCCTCGAGAAAGGCTATGAGCAGACAAGTATGCGCAATATCGCCAATGAAATCAATTACAGCCCGGGCTTGCTCTATTTTTATTTTAAAGATAAAGGTGAAATTTTCCATGAGCTACACAGAGAGGGGTTTCGGTTGCTGCTCAGCCAGTTAATGGTGTTGAACAAGGTGGCAGATCCATTTGAACGGTTAAAAGCTATGGGGCATGTTTTTATTGAATTTGCGCAGCATAATAAGGACTATTATAATTTGATGTTTATCGTTGAAGTACCGGCAAAAATGCCTGAAAGCAGCGGCTTTATGATAGCGCAGGAAGCGATTAGCCTGCTGGCTTCTACTGTAAAAGAATGTCAACAGAAAGGCCGGTTTAAGGATATGGACGTTGAATATTTCACATTTATGATCCTTTCAACCTTACATGGCATCTGTGCCTTGTTCTGCAAAGATCGTACGGCAAGCTTTGTGAATAAGACCAATGAAGAGCTTATGCTACATGGTTATGAGTGTTTTATTGCTCTGCTCGAAAAGAGCTGAGCTTTTTTTTGCCATATTATTGAACAGTGTTTAAATTTATTACGGTGATTAATCTAAGGTCTAAAAACAAGGTGTCTCGAAGTCATCTTCTCGTAGCCCTCTTCATTGCGGCAACTCATCCAATGAGCGCCCAGCATAAATTGGACGAATATATCCAGGAGGGACTTTCTTCTAACCAGAGCATTAAGCAGCAGACTTTTATACTCGACAAAAACGTGTACGCACTGAAGGAGGCTAAAAGTATGTTCCTGCCAGACGTTTCCTTTTCAACGACCTATACAAAAGCGGATGGGGGACGAACGATAGATTTCCCAACTGGCGACTTATTAAACGGTGCTTATGCCACGCTGAACCAGCTGACTGGAAGTAATTCATTTCCTCAGCTCAAAAATCAGCGCATTCTGCTAAATCCCGATAATTTTTATGATGCTAAGTTTCGTACAACTTTGCCAATTCTGAATGCAGAACTTATCTATAATAAAAGAATTAAACTACAGCAGGTTGATTTGCAAAAAGCAGAAGTATTGCTTTACAAACGTGAATTAGTAAAAGAGATTAAAACGGCTTATTATAACTATGTAAAAGCCATTAATGCCACTGAGATCTATAAATCATCACTTCGGCTTGTAGAGGAAGGACAACGAATTAATACAGCACTTTTTAATAACAGCAAAGTAAACCGTACCGCGGTTATACGCAGTACAAATGAAGTATCGAAAATAAACGCCTCACTTATTGCCGCAACCAAAACGGCGGAGTCGGCCCGTTACTATTTCAATTTCCTGCTGAACCGTTCTTCTACAGATAGTATACTCCTGGATGATATCACAGAATTACCGAAGCAGGATTACTTACCGGCTGAAAATGTAAGCAGCAGAGAAGAACTGGCCAAGCTCCGGATTGCAAAAGATATTAATAACAACTTAAACGGGCTTGCAAAATCATATCTCATCCCTAAGATAGGCACTTATCTGGATCTGGGTTCACAAGCCTTCGACTGGCAATTTAACAATCATAGCCGCTACTATTTCCTGGGAGTGTCGCTGGAATGGAATCTCTTTTCATTTGGTAAGAATTCCTACAAAATAAAACAGACGGTTGCCACCCGTCAAAGTATAGAAGCCCAGACTGATTATGTAGCGCAACAGCTCACTACTGAGTTAAAAGTTCGTCAGAATGAGATGCAAAGTGCAGTTGCTGAATATAAAGCAGCGCAATCACAGCTAACAACCGCGCAAACCTATTACGATGATGTATTGAAATTATACAAGGAAGGAATGGCCATTTATATTGAACTGCTGGATGCACAAAATCAATTGATCAATGCCCGCCTGAATGCCAACATCGCTCTTTTCGATACCTGGATTTCCTACACAGCTGTAGAACGCGCCAACGCCAGTTTCATTATTCAATAAATAAAAGATAACTAATATGAATAAAATACAATTGCTCAGTCTTATTGCAGCAATATCAGTTTTATATTCCTGCAAGGAAGAAAACAAATCAAAGAATTCACTGGGAGATACAGATGTTATCCCCGTAAAGATATCAGCGGTATCTGCATTAGGCTTAGCCAGAAGTATAAATGCAACAGGCCTTGTAACCACAGAAAACGAGGCTAAGTATTCTTTCAAAATAGGAGGCGTCATCAGCCGTGTTTTTGTAGAAGAAGGCCAGTTCTTTAAGAAAGGCCAGTTGCTTGCCACACTCAATTCAACGGAAATTTCTGCTGGCCTGGCACAATCCAGTTTAAATGTAGACAAGGCCCAGCGTGATTATGAACGCGCAGCCAGCCTGTACAAAGACGGTGTTTTTACTTTAGAGCAGCTTCAAAATACCAAAACAGCGCTGGATATTGCTCAAAAAGCAAAAGAAGCAACAGCTTTTAACGAACGCTATTCAAAAATATACGCGGCAGCGGACGGGTTTGTAAGTCAAAAAATGGCGAATGAAGGAGAAGTAGTTGACCCGGGAACGCCGGTTCTTTCCATTAACGAAACACGGGGCAACGATAACTATCTGCTTAGGGTTGGTGTTACTGACCGCGAATGGTCTCTTATCAGCCTGGGCCAGACAGCCAAAGTAACCCTTGATGGATATGCTGATAAGGAGATAGACGCTTTCGTGTTTCGTAAATCGCAGGCGGCAGATCGTGCACTTGGCTCCTTTCAGATAGAACTGAAATTGAAATTAAAGGACGTAAAACCTGCAGTAGGCATGTTTGGCAAAGCAGAAATATCTACCAGCCAGGACGAAAATGTAAAGGTCATCCCATACAGCTCTTTAGTGGAAGCCGATGGCGATAAAGCTTTCGTATTTACGCCCGATGGAACTGGTAAGGTTAAGAAAGTGCCGGTAACTATTTCAAAGATTGATAATGACCAGGTTTACCTGAGAGATGGACTTGCCGGCGTGAATGAGATTGTGATATCTAACAGTGCCTATCTCAACGAAAAATCTACCATAAAAATTATCAGGTAATACTACAGATATGAAGATTACAAACTTTGCCGTTAAAAATTATCAGTTCACACTCATTATATTCCTGCTGTTTGCAGTTGTAGGTGTACTCACCTTGTTTACAATGCCCCGTTCGGAAGATCCGACCATCCATCCACCGGAATATCTCATCACCGTCATATATCCAGGCACCAGTCCTAAAGATATGGAAGAGCAGGTGGCAAAGCCCATTGAAAACAAGATTTACGGCCTGGAAAACATTGACAAAATGCTTACTACCGTTGAGGATGGCATTGCTGTCATCCAGCCGAAATTTAAATATGGGGTTGATGTCGACAACAAGTACCAGGAGATATCTACAGAAATAAATGCTTTGAAAAACAGTGAACTTCCTAAAGATATTTACCTGATCAAAACAGAAAAGATTTCTTCTTCCGACGTCAAAGTTTTACAGGTGGCTTTAGTTTCCAATAACGCTTCTGATAAATTGATGAGAGATGAAGCTGACATACTTAAGAGCCGCCTGGAAAAAATAACAAACCTTAAAGAAGTCAGGTATTTTGGAATGCCGGAGCAGGAAATCCGGGTGGATGTACAGCTGGATAAACTGGCACAACTAAAAATCCCGCTCAACCTGGTTGTAGGCAGTTTACAAAGTGAAGCGGCAGATATTCCGGGGGGAAGCATTAACCTTGACAGCAAAGTTTTTAATGTAAAGACCAGCGGTAAATTTAAGGACATCGAGGATGTCGCCGGCACTGTCATATACAATGCGAACGGAAAAATTGTTTACCTGAAAGATGTGGCTGAGATAAGTTATAGGAACGAAACGGTCAACCACATTACGCGCATAAATGGGCACCGCTGTGTGCTTGTTACAGCGGCGATGAAAGACAAAGTTAATATAGCGAAAGTGCAGGAGGAGTTCACCCCCATACTCGACGAATTTTCCAAAGCGCTGCCTTCTAATATCCGGCTGGTTAAAAATTTTGACCAGGCTACTATGGTTTCGCAAAGATTAGGACATCTTGGATTTGATTTTGGCCTTGCCATTCTCTTGGTAGTCATTACTCTATTGCCATTAGGGTTTAGGGCGTCACTCATTGTAATGATTTCTATTCCGCTTTCCTTAGCGTTAGGGCTTATCGCATTGAACATACTAGGGTACTCATTAAACCAATTAAGTATCGTTGGGCTTGTTGTTGCTCTGGGATTGCTGGTGGATGACAGTATTGTAGTGGTAGAAAATATAGAGCGGTGGCTCAGGGAAGGGCACTCGCGAAAAGATGCTATTCTAAAGGGTACAAAACAAATCGGCATAGCAGTAATAGGTTGTACAGCTACCTTAGTAATTGCCTTTTTGCCACTGGCCTTCCTTCCCGACACAGCCGGTGAATTTATCCGTAGCCTGCCTATGGCTGTTATCACCAGCGTGTTGGCATCAATGATCGTGGCATTAACGCTTGTTCCGTTCATTGGAAGCCGGATACTGAAAACCCACACGCATGGAGAAGGAAACTTTTTCCTTAAATACCTGCAGAGATTCCTGACCTACAGTTACAAGGGTATTATGCCCTTAGCCTTGAAATGGCCTAAAGTAACTATTGGTTTATCATTAATCGTCAGTGCATTGGCTTTTTTCCTATTTACTAAAGCAGGATTCAAATTGTTTCCTACCTCCGAAAAGCCAATGTTCCTGATCAATATCAAAATGCCTCTGCAGGCCGATATTCCGGAAAGTGACCGCGTGACTAAACTCGTGGAAGACGAGTTAAAGCAGCACAAAGAGATTGTGTATTATACGAGCAATGTGGGTAAAGGTAATCCGCAGATATATTACAATGTACACCAACAGGACATTAAGCCCGACTTTGCCCAGGTTTTTGTGCAGATGGATCAGGAGGCCAGCCCTACCTCAAAAATAGATTTAATCAGGCGGTTAAGGCAAAGGTTTAAAGATTTCCCTTACGCAAAAATAGAAGTAAAAGATTTTGAACAGGGTACTCCAATAGAGGCGAACATAGTAGTCAGGGTTTTTGGTGAAGATCCGGATAAACTGCGCGAGCTGTCCTTTAAAGTGGAGGATATCTTACGTAAGCATCCAGGCACCGTTTACATCAATAACGAGTTAAACACCTACAAGTCGGATGTCAAGATAAAAATAAACAAAGAAAAGGCGCGCACGTTGGGTGTGCTTACAAGCGACATTGATAAGGTGATTCGATTAGCGGTTGCAGGGTTAACCGTTGGTGATTATATAGACGACAGGGGCGACTCCCGCAATGTTGTCATAACGCTTGCCCGGGATAAATTTTCAAATTTGGATGCATTCAAAAACCTGTATGTAAATAACATACAAGGGGTTCCTGTATTGGTAAGCCAGATTGCAACCATTTCTTTTGAAACATCACCCACGGCTATAAATCATTTTAATAAATCCCGTTTCGTTAAAGTAACCTCTCTTACCAGGGAAAATGTATATGCCAACGATGTACTGAAGGATATTGTTCCGCAACTGAACAATCTTAAAATGCCTCCTGGCTACTATTATAAGCTGTCTGGTGAAGCGGAATCAGAGGGAGATACACTGGGAGGGAACTTCCTGTCAGTTATTCTGTTAAGTACATTCCTCTTTATTGGAGTGCTATTATTGCAATTTAAAACCTTTAAAGGGATCATCATTGTACTCTCAATTATCCCGTTGGGGATTCTCGGAGGCGTGGTAATGCTGCTTATTTCCGGCAATCCGATGTCATTGGTTTCCATCATTGGATTTATTGGGCTGTCGGGTATACAGGTCAAAAATTCTCTTTTGCTCGTTGATTTTACCAATCAATTACGGGCTGAAGGATATAACATAGATGATGCGATTAGTATGGCAGGTGAAACCCGTTTCCTGCCAGTTGTACTTACCTCGATAACCGCCATTTGCGGATTAATTCCTCTTGCTATGAATCCAAATCCACTGATAGCGCCACTGGCAATTGTATTAATTGGAGGACTCATAAGTTCTACTATACTGTCCAGGATTGTAACGCCGGTAATGTATAAACTTATACCACCTTCCATTGAAAGCATTTAAACATCTATAAAGTCAAATTAAAATGGTACAATATATCTTAATAACCGGAGCTTCATCCGGAATTGGCTACGAAATGGCCCAACAGCTTGCGGCATTAAAATACAATCTGATACTCAGCGCCCGTAGTGAAGATAGATTGGCTGCTATACAGCAGGAATTATCTTCAAAATACGGAATTGATGTGCAATATATAGCCAAAGATCTTAGTAAGACGGGTCAGGCGTTTGAGTTGTACGATGCGATCAAATCGGCAAACTTACAGGTCTCTCATCTCGTCAACAATGCCGGCTTTGGCAACTATGGTAGTTTTACAGACACTTCTCTTGAAGAGGAGCTGAACATGATTGATCTAAATATCCGCAGTCTGGTGATACTTACTAAATTATTTGCGAAAGATATGGCAGCCCGAAAGTCCGGAAGGATTATGAATGTGTCGTCGCTGCTTGCATTTTTACCTTTCCCTTACCAGTCAGTGTATTCAGCAACAAAGTCTTTTGTCTTAGCCTTTTCGGAAACCCTTGCTGCCGAACTGGAAGGAAGCGGAGTAGTGGTAACCACACTTGCCCCTGGCACAACAGAAACAGCATTTATTTCATCGGATATGCGGGAAACTAATCTCCTGAAGTCTAACAAACCCACCCCGGTAAAAACGGTGGCTGCAGCAGGAGTGAAATTGCTGTTGCACGGAAAGGGTAAAAAAATTGTAGGCTTTCAAAACCGGTTTAATGCCATATTAGCAAAAATAGTTCCCAGCGCTGCGATGATGAAAATCAAGAAGAATTTAGCCAGTCAGAAAAAGTAATTCTTCACAGTTATGCTAAACCGGAAGGCACTCCGGCAATCTTGGCGGAGTGTCTTCCGGTGATCTTCTCAACATACAATAATGGGTATCAAGGAAAGAAAAGCCAGACATCGTGTGAACATGCATAAAGATATTCTTCATGCAGCGTTGAGTATTGTCAGAGATGAAGGATATCGGTCCCTTAGCTTAAGGAGACTAGCTAATAATATGGAATTTTCAGCCGCGACGATGTATCTGTATTTCAAAAATAAGGAGGCGCTAATGGTTGATCTGGCCAGGTTAGGATATCAACAACTTAACGCCAGTATAGATAGCAATTGTAAGGGTATAAATAACCCGAGGAAGAGATTAAAGGCAATGCTTACAACCTATTGGCATTTCGCAATCCATGAAAAGGAATTGTACCTCGTTATGCAGGAGACCGGAATGGAGTTAAATGAATTAGATTTGCTGTTTCCGGAAATGCTGACCTTTATTAACTCGATAAGTCAGGCAATTACGAAGGTTTGCAGAAAGGAAGCGCGTACTGATATTTATCTGAAACGGAAGTGTTATATATCAATGGCCATTGTACAGGGACTTACTTCGCTCAATTTAATTCACAAGGATATGGATGAGCATTGCCAATTTCAGATGTTGGAAGAGGCTATTGATATTCTGATAGCTTCTTTGAACGATATGAAAATGTGAAACCCTAATGTGAGATGACAATAAATATTTAAACCTGATCGGCAACTTGATATCCCTGATATTTAATGACCATAACCCAGGTCGTTTTTTTAAGTATTAAGCTAAATAAAGGTAGCAGGAAAATCAACCGCTTAATTGTAAAGTAGAGTAAAAAGGGCTGATTAGCGGTTGTTTTTCTTCCTTTCATCATTTTTAATTTTTTTAATTATATAAGTCCAGTGAGGATGTTGTGGATCTAGTTCGAAGGCTTTTTCAAAATATTTCACAGAAATTTTCTCATTCTTATTTCGTCTATAAGTTTCTCCTAAACTTTCATACACAAGAGGCGATTTAGGGTACTCTTTTAAATTCAGTTCATAGATTTTTATAGCTTCTTTTATTTTTTTATTTTTCCTCAGTTCATTTCCTAAGTAATTAAGTTGATTTTCGTTAAAAATGAACGATGTGTTTTTTGATTCTTTGAGTTGCAGATAAAGTTTAATAGCGTCGTCAACGCCATTGGTTTCGACAGTTCTTCTGAGTGTATCCAATAAAGCCCAGGGATATTTATATGGATCAATTTTACGTTGGGGCTCAAGAATATAGCGGCCAATATCAGTTACAGGATTGTTTGAGTTAGATAAAACAACTACTCCAATCTTATTCTTCTTATCTATTCCTAAAAAAGTTGTGTAACCAGGCATTCCACCATCCTTAAAAAGTAGATATCCATCCACATTCACGAGTGTCCAACCCATTGTAGTAAAAGTGTTATCCCCATCTTTTTTTGCCTGTAGGACATGGGTTAATTCCATTGCAGGGAACAGATCTGTTTCAATGAGCCCCAAATTAGCTTCTGCAAAGGTAAGAAGATCATTAACGGTTGAACGTAAAGCTCCGCCAGCAGCAATAGCACCAAGATCGGTTAAGCCGACTTTTGTTCCTGTTTCTGCATGACCTATTGCGAGATTTGATTTTTGTTTTGCTGTTAATGAAATAACGGTATTATTCATTTTTAACGGTCCGCAAATTTCCTCTTTTATTAAAGTTTCAAAATCCTTTTTAGCAGTCAAGGTCAATATGTTGCCCAATACTCCATAGGCAACGTTTGAATATCTCCATTTTGAATCAATATCGTAAGGTGGTTCAAAATTTGAGACGTATTCGTAAAGTTTATTTACGGTGTAATCAATATAAGGCTGATATAGATTTTTGGGGTCGACATTATAGGGAAAACGAGGCATTCCAGATCTGTGGGTTGCCAGACTGAGTAAGGAAATTTCCTTTCCGTTTCTTACAGGCGTTTTTACATTTTTGGGAAGTGCTTTGGAAATAGGGTCATTCAGACTCAGTTGATGCTTTAAACTCATATCTGCCAATAACAAAGATGTGAATACTTTTGTAATTGACCCGATTTCATAAATCGTATTGCCGTCTGGTAAAGTGGAATCGCTATCGCTTTTTACACCTGCTGCAAATATTTGTCTACCATTCGGATCAACAATTCCGACGATAATACTTTTGCTTCTTTTATTAGCAACTTCTTGTTTAATGATTGTTTTTATACTGTCAATTGGAATTTGAGCCAAAACAATATTTGTAGCTGTAAGCAGGAAAGTGATTATTACATATTTTTTCATGTCTTTCTTTGAAGTAAGGATTACGATCAGTTAAGGTGGCGTATAGCTGTTCCAGTATTTGCGGTGGCGGGAGACTAGCGTACCGTCACAAAGTACTGAAGCAGATTATTGTCAAAATTACTGTTGCAAGATACAAGTTTCAAAATATGTATTCGCCATGTTCCTGGTGATATGGTGTCAAGTCTTGTCCAACAGATCACATTCTTATATGTATTAAAATAACCTGGTGGTGGAACTAATTAAAACAAAAAACCTCCGGATTCATTCCGGAGGTTTTTTGTTTTAATTGCCTTCAATTTGCGGGCTGGAGGTGCAACTTTCAAACTTATTTTTACCACATTTAGAGAAAATAACTTTATTGACATATTGAGTCAAATGACATGTATCATGAATACCGTCTGCTCATCCTCTTATCGTAGAGATCTGAAGGCAGCCCTAAGTTCTTCAGTAAAGATCTGTGGTTGCTCCCACGCTGCAAAGTGCCCACCTTTAGGTGCTTTATGATAGTAATATAATGAAGGATATGCTTTTTTTGACCAGCTTTCAGGAGCCTCGTAAATTTCATGTGGAAAAACAGAAATGGCTACGGGAACTTTTATATCCTTTGTTTTCTGATGTTCGGAACTGAAATTATTGTTATTGTTCTCCCAATAGAACCGGGAAGAGGATGCTCCTGTATTGGTCAACCAATAGAGCGTTATATCATCAAGGATAGCGTCTCTGCTGATTACATTTTCGGGTTTTAAGTTACTATCTGTCCATTCAGCAATTTTTTCGTACAGGAATGCTGCTAATGCACCTGGAGAATCGGAAAGTAGATAGCCGGTGGTCTGTGGACGGGTCACCATCATTCCTCCATAAGCCGCATTTCTTCCAAAGAAGATACTTAAGGAATTATATGCCCTGGTTTCGGATTCAGAAAGCCCTGATGGTGCAGGATCTCCTGCATTAATTGGCTTTACAAGTTCAGCAGGAATTGTTGCAGGCATAGTAAGATGTATACCTAAAAGCCCTGAAGGTGCTTGTCTTGCCAGGGCGTCGGAGATCACTGAACCATGGTCGCCACCTTCGGAAACATATTTTTTGTAACCAAGACGTTTCACCAGAACGTCCCATGCTTTGGCAACGCGGTCGGGATTCCAGCCCACTTCTTTGGGTATTTCTGAAAAACCATATCCTGGAATGGCAGGTATTATTACATCAAATGCATCTTCCGCTTTACCACCATATTTTACCGGATCAGTTAACGGGCCTATGGCATCAATGAACTCCAGGGGAGAACCTGGCCAGCCGTGGGTAAGGATTACAGGCAGTGCATTTGGTTCTTTTGAACGTACATGGATGAACTGGATATCTAAACCGTCAATTTTTGTCACAAACTGAGGTAGGGCATTTAACTTGTTTTCCAGTTTTCTCCAGTCGTAACCATTTCCCCAATAGTCTATGAGTGCTTTTAATTGGGCCAGTTGGATACCCTGAGATTCATCTTTTACAGTTTCCTTATCCGGAAAGCGGGTTTCAGCGATACGTCTTTTAAGTTCATTGAGCTTTGCCTGGGGAATGTTGATCTTGAAAGGCCTGATACTTATATCAGATGCTGATATTGCCGTTTTTGTTCCGGTCGTCTGTGCATTTGTAATTGCAGGAATACTTAGTGAGAAGGTTGCTGCTAGCAGTATGGCAGAAATTTTTGTTTTCATTGCTTTTTAAAATTTAGATTTTAAGATTGGGTTTCTGTTGCTGCAACAAAACTATACGTAGGGAAGCGCCAGGTAAATAGGCAATCCGTCAAAGTGGACATATTTATTGTCGAACCGGATAATAAAGGGCGTAAACAAGAAACCAGAATTGAAATATTTCCTTTTTTCTATTTAAACAAACACCGACGCAAAACTGCGTTCTATCGGAAGCACCTGCATGGATATACCGGAACTACCAGGCACATCAAAATGACAGACCTACAGGAGTTAGATAATCTTTCCGCAGCATTCTGATAGTTGTCTGTCGGCCTACTGTCAGTATACCATCGGCCTGGAATCGGCTTATTATTTGGATACTAAAATGGTATCAATAGGTTATTTAAAGGGTACCTGTATATCAAAGGGATATTGAAGTGACCTATAAGTACTATTTTGATGGCCAGTTGCATAACTATTTGTATATTAGTCACACTAAGAGAACGAGCTTTTGTATTGATAACCTCAAAAAACCTTTTTATGGCCATTGTTAAAGACAATATTCTCATGCAGCTTGTACGGGGTACTCTCGGCAAACATTACATCATCTACGAACGGAATGGACAGATTATTATGGCGGTAAAGCGCGGCCCTTCCAGGAAAAAGCCTACACAAAAACAGTTGGAAGCAAGGCATAAGATGACCATTGCTTCGGCACGTGCGCAGGTTATGATGGCCGATCCGGAGATAAAGGCCTACTATCAGTCGATGGCCGGGCCGGGCCAGAATGCCTATAATATGGCGGTGAAGGATGCTTACCGCAGTCCGGAAGTCCAGAATATCAGGATCGAAAAGGAGGAGGTTGTAGTGACTGCCAAAAATGAGTTCCGGGTAGCAGAAGTGGAAGTAAAGGTAGTAGACGCTAAGGGCGTTATTACAGAACGCGGTCAGGCAGTGCTGGGTCGCAACAGAGTAGATTGGTGTTATAAAGCAACTGCGCTGCCTGCAGGCGGTAAAGTCATCATAGTAGCGGAAAATTTGCCGGGGTGTCAGACGGTGAAGGAGTTGCTGCTTACATAAAACCGTTTTCACTGTCTAGGAATGGCTTCCTGCTGGTTGAGAAGCTTTGTCTGCATCTTCTTCCATTTGCCAGCACAGATTTTGACATGTATTACTCCCACTTTAAAAGTAGGTAGGCGTAGCCGTGCCTTTCCTGTTGATTGCTGGTGGGTACGCACTTACTTTTTATTAACCAATCCCCAAGGTTTCAACTTGATCCATTTTTTCCCGGATTGCCCACCTATCAGGCAATCCCCCTGAAAATGAAAAAGGGACAGATCATACTGATGATGACTTGTCCCCTTTAGCGGACCAGACGGGACTCGAACCCGCGACCTCCGCCGTGACAGGGCGGCATTCTAACCAACTGAACTACTGATCCTTTTTGTTCGCCGGGGTGCAAATATTGAATAAATATTTCAAATGGACAAATAATTTGTTTAGATGCCCTGACCAGGAGGTGATCTGGAGGTCGCCGCTGGAATAGGGTATGGGATGTCCGACAGCTATTAATGAATTGAATGGTGTTCATTCCTTCCCAGTCAGGCGGTCAATACGAGACTATATACAGGATATGTACATATATGGTCAACCTTATCATAACGATAAAACGCCTTTATAAGTCGATTAAAGCCCTTTATGATCAATTTTGATGCTTGGGTCCTTTCTTCGAAACCGTTCCGGAATGGTTCTTAAATTTGCATTCTGAGCACGGGTGAAATTATCTGATGATGCACCCCCAGCGGGACATTTGTCCCGTTTGCCTGGTTATTTTTCATAATCTTTGTCCCCATGAACAACATCGCTATATTTTGCGGATCCAACTTCGGAAATGATCCGATTTACACCAGTCTGACCAAGGAATTGGGCAGTTGTATCGTAAAGAACAAGCTAAGGCTGATCTACGGTGGGGCAGCTGTAGGCCTGATGGGAGTGGTGGCCGACCAGGTACTATCATTAGGAGGAGAAGTGGTTGGCGTATTGCCGGAAAAGATCTCCAATACGGAGATCGCGCATAAGAGCCTTACAGAATTGCATGTGGTAGCTACGATGCATGAGCGGAAGGCAATGATGGCCAATCTGGCGGATTGCTTTGTAGCGATACCCGGTGGCATAGGTACCCTGGAAGAGATCATAGAAGTGTTCACCTGGGCGCAGCTAGGATTTCACAGTAAGCCCTGTGGCATTCTTAACGTGAACGGTTATTACGACAAGCTGCAGGAACTGTTGATGACGATGTGCAATGCGGGATTCTTATCGGAATATCATATGAAGTCGCTGGTTTTCGATGATGATCCGGAAAGGTTATTGAATACATTGCTACAGCAGAAAATAGTTTACCAGCCCAAATGGGTGAAGTAATTGCTGACGGTGTCGCAAAATATGATAACAATAAATGAAAAATGGGAGGAATAGAGCTGTACTAAGCTTGATTCTTCCCATTATATTCAAAGACATCCGATTACTTTGTATGAGCTATTACCTTGCTTATATATTCCATTAGCTCTCTTTTCCTTTCAAAATAGTTTTCAGGGCCTAATCCTGGCGTGGATTGCAAATATAATCTGGTGATCTGTTCGACATCAAGCTTCCTTACAAAATGTAGTTCTTTAATTTCTTCTATGATTTGATCAGTTTCCGCGTTGAATTCCCTCATTCTTTCAAGGGCACGAAAGTCGCGATTAATAAGCCGTTCTCTTTCTGTTTGAGAGAGATTTGTTGCCAGGTAAGCTTCATCTACAGCAACTTTGGAAATCATATCGGATTCAACTTCACCTTTTCCGTTGCAATAAGCACACTTGCCAGGTCTCCATTTTAATTCCTGCCTGAGCCTTTTAATATCATCCTGGTCTACATGTCCTTTCCCAAGGCATCTTGGGCATTGAATGAGCGTTTTGTTTTTGCTGAAGAATCGCTTAAAAAAATTCATGGTAAGGGTGATGATTTTCTGGTATCTGGATTTAGACACTCAATATGAGGGAAAATTACCTAAAAACAAAGAATGGACGGAGCCTGACTTCAGTTTTTGCCTTACCGGGTATCCTGCGTATCAACCGGTCTGCACAATACGGCTAATCGTACCTTTTTTCATTGTTATATTACTCCTTAAAAAACTTCCCAATGTTGCCCAGAGTCTTATTTTCTTTAATGCTGCTCTTCTTCTTTTACAGCGCCAGGGCGCAACAGCGTCATACTGCCAGACAGGGATGTTTGATCTATACGCTTGGCAAAGACACCACAGCAATTGGAAATTACGAACTGAAAGGATATGATTTTTCTATAACAGTGGCTGATCTGACTGCAGCTACCACTGTTAGCAAACTTAAAGGCACTTTTTTCCCTAACGGCGAATTACAGGCTGTGGAAGGAGATATTTATAAGCCTGTTTCGGGCAAAGAGCAACAGTTGCTTTTCAGCTATAAACTCTATTATGACAGCAATGCCACCTTTATCGAGACCCGGAGGAATAATGTGATCATGACGAGAAAGTATCCTGTAAAGATCATGGTTGCCAATAGTCTTGGTGGCTATACCCTTGTATATATGCCTGCCTTACTGGTTAACTTCGCTCCTTCGAAAAATGGTGATAGTTTGTTGAGTCACCACATCGTTTTTAACAGTGCAAGGAATTTTGTCATTCGCAAAACAGGTAAGGGGAATTTTTCCATCGGAAGTTCGGTGATGGGAATGTTCAGGTTATCCCTTGACGAAAAAGGTGATTTACGTACCGTTGATGGTATAGGGACGTCCTGGAATATCAGGGGAACGGTCATCCCTCCTGTGAATATGGACTCCGTGATTACGGCCAGTGTAGCCAAAGACCAGACGATCCCACATATTGCGATAACAAATAAGCTGGATTCTGTGCAAATGGCCCTTGGAGAGACAGCGATCAAGATCAGATACTCGCGTCCTTCGGTAAGAGGAAGGGTGATATTCGGTGAAGTGGTCCCTTACGACCGCTTCTGGCGGACAGGCGCTGATGCAGCCACCAGGCTGATACTTAGCAGGCCGATTTATTTCAATGGAAAGGAGCTGCCTGCCGGAGCATATTCTATTTTTACCATACCGTCAAAAAATGGCTGGACGATTATGTTCAACAAACAATCCGATATCTGGGGTACGGAGTATAAGGCGGAAAATGATGTGCTACGTGTGCCCATGTCAGTAGAAACCCTGCCGAAGACAGTAGAGCTGCTGACGATAGGAGTGACGCCTGCAGATAAAGGAGGACGGATCGAGGTAAGCTGGGAAAAGCTGAAAGCATCGGTGCCATTCAGTACATCCCTGTAAGCGCTTCCTTTTACCCTACCCGGTTGTTTTATGATAAGGTCCGTAGCCCTTTATGGGCTGCTTGTTACAATAGGAGTGGCGTAGTTCGGGAATTAAGTTGCTAGTTCCGGGATTGGTTTAATGGCGTCGTTTGAGCAGGTAGAAGCTGTAGCACAATGATACAGTACTGTACCATGTCATGAAATTCATGCTTCACGTCAGCCACAAAAAGGCGGATATCCTGTGTGCTAAGCCTTGCACGCTGGTCTTCACTTAAAAAGAAGCTGCCGTCAAAGAGATTGCCAGGTACAGGTAACACAGGAATATCCACTTCAATATCTTTACAGTCTTCAAGCACGGGGCATTCGCTATACCGGATAAATATTCTTTTTCTGATAATCCGGATCACTTCATCCTTCTTCATCTGATAGGTTTAGGTAATAATATTGTTACAGGGTATGCAGAGATAACATGCTCCCGGCTTAAATAAGCCGGAAGGAATGATAGATCACGGTTACAATTTTATTCAGGATTTATTTAACTGCTGTTCGATCTTTCTTTGCAATTCTGCAATTTCAAGCGGCTTTTTAATAATATCATCAACACCTTGCCGGATATAATCATCATGGGAATTAAAGTCCTTCTCTACAATTGCGATAAACGGCATTTTCCCTCCCCGCTCCCGAATGCCGGTTAACAGTGCCAGGGGATCGGAACTCCCTGACAGCGCAGTGGAATAGATCACGAGATCTATTGATCTTGAAAGCGCAATCTTTATTGTTTCTTCAGGGGTAAGTACAATTGTAACAGATACTCCGGTCCATTCCAGGTATTGTTTGAGCATCCTGGAGATGGCTAAATTATCTAAGGCAAGCAGCACACGTGGTCCGGAGGGCTCTCCAAGGTCTTTAAAAAAAGGCGGCCGGGGTAAAAAAGGGAGGAGCTTAACGGGGTTAGTCCATACTTTCCGCCCCTTAAGAGTTAGGAACATAAGCAGAATTGTTTGATAAAAAGGTGAAGCTCTAAGTTGTTATGGGCTATGATATTAGGTATTACCTGAGCATAAATACTGGTCCCACAAAAGTTTCAGCACGATCTATTATGTAATCTTACCTGAAGCAAATATAAATTACTTAAATATTATTATTGATAATAGAAATAAAAAACTTACAAACATGTTGTTAAAATGTAATGGATAGCCATTTGCTTTTACTTTATGGAAGTAAAATAGTTCTGAATCTACTACAATGGCGGCTAAGAAAACAGGATATGAAACAATTAAGGTACTTATCGAAGCAGGTCATATCAAACAGTTTGAGCAAATATTTGACACTGTTTCCCGTACTAACATGGCCAAAGACCTGGGCATGAATTATCAGACGTTTATCTATCGGCTGAATCGTCCTGTTGCTTTTACATTGGATCAGCTATTTGCTATAGCGAAGCTTGTTGGTGTTGAGCGCCGTGTTATAATTGATCTTGTTATTAATCAGGTGGATAGTAAGAAGAGGGGGAAGTCTTAGGGCCTGATGAGTTTCTGCCTGTTGCCTCTCAAGATGAGGGCCTCCCAGAGAATGTAGGTGGGAAGCTGTAGCCTTTCAGATAGGGCATCGTTATCGGACAATAATCTAATTTGCAATTATACATCGAACAACCAACCCGTTTCAACCTATGAAATATTTTTTAGTTTTCTCTTCCTGCTCTACACGATAACTACTTTAGGGCAAGCGTCGGATCCTCCGGGCGCACCATAAGATAGCATCGGACTGCTGAGCAGCTGCTATACTTTCACCAGACTGGCGGCATTAGTTTTATACAGCTGCATGATCGTGGTTTAGGTTACAACTCTCCTTGATTAGGTTACAATCATAATAAGCGCAATGCGGACTTTTGCTTTGTAACAGTTAATGAGTATTTATGGAAAATCAAACATTATCATCGACCCAACCAATTGCGTTGGTAACCGGTGCTAACCAGGGAGTAGGCAACGAGATCGCCAAAGCGCTGGCTGCTAATGGCTATATCGTTTATGTAGGCTCGCGTAAACAGGAAAACGGGGAAAAAGCTGCTGCCGAGATAGGCAAAAACGCTAAGGCCATCCAGCTGGACGTAACGCAGGAACAAAGCATCCATACAGCGATAGCGCGTATTGAAAATGAATATGGCCGCCTGGACCTGTTGGTTAATAACGCCGGTATATCACATGGCGGAGCAGCTCCGAAAAGCCCGGAGGAGCTGATGAGTACCGGACGTGCCGTCAATGTTTCGCTGGATGAAGTGCGAACAGTTTGGGAAACTAATGTATTCGGCGTTATCGCCGTTACCCAGGCAGCGTTGCCTTTGCTGCGCAAGTCGTCTGCGGCACGTATTGTCAATATTTCCAGCGGACTTGGTTCACTGTCCTGGATATCTGACCCTACCTGCTGGGCGAGAGAAAATTTTGGCATTGTTTACGCTGCTTCTAAAACAGCGCTTAATGCGGTGACACTGGCTTTCGCTTTAGAGCTGGAAAAAGAAAACATCAAGGTAAATGCCACCAGCCCCGGTTATACCGCTACTGCTTTAAATAATTTCCAGGGCACGGACAGCCTGGAAGTTGGCTCACGTGAGCCGATACGTGTAGCGCTGGAGGTCGATGGTCCGACCGGCGGCTTTACCGGTCCGGATGGACCACTGCCCTGGTAATACCATCGGGCAATTACAGAACTAACCGTATTTTTAATTATGACCGGCAACTTTAAACAGTCTCCGGTCTTACTTATTATTTTTACAGTATGAAAAACGACGCGCCAAAAGTTGCCAGGATGGAATCGGTAACGGATATACACCGTGTGCTGGGTATTGCGGGCCCTGGTCACCCACTGATCACTTTACTGGATACCAGGGACGAACGGATCAATCTGAGCAGGCTACCTTTGAGCTATGTAACCACACTGTACAAAATCTCCTTTATCAATAAGCTGGGCGGTAAATTCAGATATGGCCAGGGTTATTACGATTTTGACGAAGGAAGCATGGTTTTTACAGCACCTAATCAAATCGTAGGCAGCACGGCAATTTACAAGGGAAACGAAGGTTATTCGCTGATCTTCCACCAGGATTTCCTGCAAGGCTATCCGCTTGCCGCCAAGATCAGACAGTACGGATTCTTTTCTTACGCCTCCCATGAAGCCCTGCACCTTTCTGAACAGGAAAGAGCGACGGTATCATCTGTTTTCGCCATCATTCAGGAAGAATTGAATAGCAGGATAGATGATTTCAGCCATGAAGTGATCATTGCACAAATTGAATTGCTGCTGAGCTACGCAAAACGCTTTTATAAACGTCAGTTCCTGACCCGGCAGGCAGCCACAGGCGATCTGCTTCAAAAATTCGAAGAGCTGCTGAATAGTTGTTTCAGCGAAGTAAAGCCGCTCTATCAGGGTGTACCTACCGTACAATACCTGGCAGAGCAGCTGAACTATACCTCCAACTATTTAAGCGATATGTTACGATCTCTTACGGGGCTGAACGCACAGCAGCACATTCATGAAAAGCTGATCGAAAAATCTAAGGAACTGCTCACTACCACCAACCTTACGATCAGTGAAATAGCTTACCAACTGGGGTTCGAGCACTCACAGTCCTTCAGCAGGCTGTTTAAAACAAAAACCAATCTTTCGCCTGTACAGTTCAGACAGACTTTTAATTAAGAGAAATATTATCGGGGAAAGCTACCTTTCCGGTGATTCCTATCCGCTTATCATCCACCTGGTCAACCGCGATCCGGCTAGCGGAAGATTTCGGTGACGCAGTACTATAGTTGATCTTTCCGGAAGGAATCGTCTACAACCAGGGGAAGCGGAATTTCGAACCGAAAAAATAATTTTCAGTTCGTGCTGGCCACAATGGATCAAGTTGAAAACCTGGGGGATTACCGGCAAGTAATGCAGACGGAAATGAAAAAGGGACAAGTCAAAATATTATTGACTTGTCCCTTTTTGCGGACCAGACGGGACTCGAACCCGCGACCTCCGCCGTGACAGGGCGGCATTCTAACCAACTGAACTACTGATCCTTCCCTTGTTTTCGGGGCAGCAAAGATAGGAACAAAGCCATCAATTATGCAAATCTTTTTTAAAAAATATTTTAGCGTTTATCTTTACATCGTTCTTTAACCAATTTTATACATAAATATGCAATTCCTGGATTTTGAGAAACCTATTGAGGACCTGTATGATCAGTTGGAAAAACTGAAAGAGAATGGAGCAAAGTCAGGTGTAGACGTTACCGCCACTGTAAAGGAGTACGAGCAGAAGATCGCCGCTACCCGCCTGGAAGTATACGAGCACCTTACCAGTTACCAGAAGGTACTGCTCAGCAGACATCCTGATAGGCCCTATACCCTGGCGTACATTGAGAAAATGTGTACCAATTTCGTGGAGCTGCATGGCGACAGGAATGTGAAGGATGACAAGGCTATGGTCGGTGGTTTTGCTGACCTGGATGGAGAAACCGTCATGTTCATTGGTCAGCAAAAGGGTATTAACACCAAAATGCGCCAGATCCGCAACTTCGGTATGGCAAACCCAGAAGGTTACAGAAAGGCCCTGCGCCTGATGAAACTGGCTGAAAAGTTCAATAAGCCTATTGTTACCCTGATAGATACTCCCGGTGCTTATCCTGGTCTCGAAGCTGAAGAGCGCGGACAAGGCGAGGCAATTGCCCGTAATATATTCGAAATGGTGAAGCTGCGGGTGCCCGTGATCTGCATCATTATCGGAGAAGGCGCTTCCGGTGGTGCACTGGGTATTGGTATCGGAGACAGGATCCTGATGCTGGAAAACAGCTGGTATACAGTGATCTCTCCCGAAAACTGTTCTACTATCCTCTGGCGTAGCTGGAACTTTAAGGAGAAGGCGGCAGAAGAACTGAAGCTGACATCTGACCATATGAGCCGCTTTGGCCTGGTAGACGGCGTTATTAAAGAGCCACTGGGCGGTGCACATGTGAATCCGGACGAAATGGCGGACATTCTGAAGCAAACCATTAAGAACACCCTGGCTGAACTGAGAAAGATCGATGCCGATACCCGTATCGAGCAACGTATCGATAAGTTCAGTAACATGGGATTTTTCGACGAGCGCTAAAATTATTTTGTCATATACCATTCCAAATTGTCATCTTTGCACCACCTTTAGATTGATAAAGAGGGCGATTTGGAATTTGTTATCTGGAATTTTCACAAAATATGGAACAATTGAGAGGCACCGGTGTGGCACTGGTTACGCCCTTTAAAAAAGATGAAAGCATCGACTGGAATGCTTTGGAAAAAGTGATTGATCATGTGATTTCCGGCGGGGTTGACTATGTAGTATCCCTGGGGACAACCGGAGAAACTCCTACACTAAGCGCAGAAGAGAAGCTGGACATTATGAAGTTCACCTTCGAAAAGGTGAATAAGCGCGTACCGGTGGTAGTAGGTATTGGTGACTACAATACCCGCGATGTTGTCAAGCGGCTGGAATCCTGCCCGCTGGATGAAGCTATAGCGGTATTGAGCGTTGCTCCCTACTACAGTAAGCCTAGCCAGGAAGGATTGTTCCAACATTATAAAGCAGTAGCAGCTGCCTCTCCCAAACCGATCATCCTGTACAACGTACCAGGCAGAACTGGCCGTAATATGACAGCGCAGACTACCCTGAAACTGGCAAATGAAGTGCCTAACATCATTGCCATGAAGGAAGCCAGCGGAGATATGATACAGTGTATGCAGATCATCAAGGATAAGCCGAAAGGCTTCCTGGTGGTGAGTGGCGATGATGCACTGGCATTCCCTCAGATCGCTACCGGTATGGATGGCCTGATCTCTGTTGCTGCGAACTATTATGCAAAAGATGTGGCAGGAATGGTAAAGGCTGCACTGGCGAACGATATTCCTACAGCACGTGAGCTGCATTACAAGCTACAGGACTCATTTGACCTGATGTTTGAAGAGAACAATCCTGCCGGCGTAAAAGCGTTTATGGCAGATGCAGGACTTATTGAGAATGTTTTCCGCCTGCCGGTAGTGCCGGTAAGCACCGGATTACATAGCCGTATAGCTGCTTTCAGGAAAAATTACAAGTAAGACCAGGTATTGGTAAGAAATAATGATCCCCGTTCTGCTGAGCAGGACGGGGATCTGTATTTTAAACGATGATCAGATGATGTAGGTAGCACCTTCAACAGCCACATCAGAATTAGGGAATACTTCCCGGCATTCCTCTTCAAAGCACTTCAGGTCTGTATACTTGGAGGAAAAGTGCCCGACTATCAGCCGGTGGGCATGGGCTTTTAATGCCAGGGTGGCTGCCTGTACAGTAGTACTGTGAAACCGTTCTGCCGCTCTTTCCGCGAGGGCATGTAAATATGTCGTTTCATGGTAAACCAGATCTGCATTGTGAGCAAAGCGGACCAGCTCTTCGGAGTATGCCGTATCGGCATAGAAGACATACTTTTTCTCTTTAGGAGGAGGCAGTGTTACCCAGTCATTTTTTACAATGAACCCATCTTTACGTTGATAATCAGCGCCTTCCTGCAATTTTGAGTAGAAGGCCGCAGGAATTTCATACACTTTGGCCTGCTCGGGAAGAAGTTTGCGTTTCCGCTTCTGCATTTCGAATATAAACCCGTAGCAGGGAATACGATGCATGGTAGGAAAAAAGCTGACATGCAGGTCTTTATCGCTCAGAATATGCCCCTGGTTCTCTTCCAGCAGAGGTACAAACTGCAGTTCAAACTGGAAAATGGAGCCCGAACATTGCATTTGCAACTGGATAATAGCTTCCAGTTCAGGCGGAGCGAAGATGGTCAGAGGCTCTTTCCTGCCAAGGAGGCTAAGGCTGTTTAAAAGGCCTATAAGGCCGAAATAATGATCTCCGTGAAGATGACTGATGAAAATGTATCTCAGGCGGCTGCTTTTGATCTTATAGCGCGCAAATTGTAATTGTGTTCCTTCTCCGCAATCAACCAGTATCAGCTGATCATTACATGTTATAATCTGAGCTGTTGGATGTCTTTCTAACGTGGGGAGAGCCGAATTGTTGCCTAAAATGGTGACTGCAAACATGAACGAAAATAAATAATTACTAAATTCTCCTATTTATTCCGAAAAATGGAATCTATTTCCACATTACGGAAAAATATAGCACCAATATGTGAGGAGCAGAAAAAATTATTCCTCATCCTGCATCAGTTCCCGCTCATAATCTTCCATCATTACGAGGTCAACAGCCTCTAACATAGTAGGAGCAAGGTTATAGACCGTTTCGTCCGCTGCTTTAATTGCATTTGTTAAAGTGCTGTTAAGGCCGGTAAGCGCACATGACATTCCGCCGTCATATTGTTGATGGTATACTGTTAAAATGGCTTTAAGCCCTGTATCATCGGCTTTTTCCACTAATGCCATGTCCAGTATAAGGTTGCGGCCCTCCAGATCTGGTAATTCTGATACCTCTTTAGTAAACCTGGCTGACAAATTAGCATCCAGGGTGGTAATTTGAGGCTGTACAATCAATATTTTTTCTTTGGTATCAATTTTGAATTCCATAAGCAAGATTTTCTTTTATAAGTTAGTAAATAAGTAATCGGGAATCCTGCCAAATAACAGCCTTCTTTCTTACTTCGCCACCCTTAATTGTATACTTATACTATTAAAGTGTTAGGGTAAAGGTAAATCAAAATTATTTGCTAATATTGTATAAGCAAGTCCCCGTAAGGGTTTTAATAATTTAATATTCTCACAATGGACCAGAATTTTTCACCGCAAGTAAAGGAGATCATTTCGTTTAGCAGAGAGGAAGCTTTACGCTTGGGGAATGATTTCATCGGCACAGAGCACCTGCTGCTAGGCATAATTCGAGAAGGGGAAGGGACAGCTGTTAAAATTCTGCAGGCTTTAAATGTAGACCTTTATGAACTACGTAAGGAGGTTGAATTGGCCGTAAAAGATAAGACAGGAAAAAACATCGCCAATATCAACAGTCTACCGCTTACAAGGCAGGCGGAAAAGGTAATACGCGTTACCGTGCTCGAAGCGAAGGCCCTGAAAAGCCCGACAGTTGAAACAGAGCACTTAATGCTTTCAATCCTCAAGAATAAAGAAAACGTTTGTACACAAATCTTACAACAGTTTGACGTGGATTACGACACTTTTAAAAACGAGCTGGGCTTCGTAAAATCTGCTGATCCCAAAGCGGAGTTTGATGATCCTGGAGAAGAGGAATTTGAAGATGAGCGTAAGAGCTTTGCCTCCAAGGCCAAACAGACCAATACGAAGTCTAAAACTCCTGTGCTGGATAATTTCGGCAGGGACATCACTAAGCTGGCCGAGAGTGGCAGCCTTGACCCTATAGTGGGTCGCGAGCAGGAAATTGAGCGTGTATCGCAGATATTGTCCCGCCGTAAAAAGAACAATCCGATCCTCATCGGGGAGCCGGGTGTTGGTAAAACAGCTATCGTAGAGGGCCTCGCACTGCGTATCGTGCAGCGTAAGGTATCCCGCGTACTGTTTGACAAACGCGTGGTAAGCCTCGATCTGGCAGCCCTCGTGGCAGGTACCAAGTACCGCGGACAGTTCGAAGAAAGGATGAAAGCCATCATGAATGAGCTGGAAAAGAACCGTGACGTTATACTTTTCATAGATGAGATCCACACCATCGTAGGTGCAGGAGGCGCTTCAGGTTCCCTGGATGCTTCCAATATCTTCAAACCTGCCCTGGCACGTGGAGAACTCCAATGCATCGGTGCTTCCACTTTGGATGAGTACAGAATGTATATTGAGAAAGACGGTGCATTAGACCGCCGTTTCCAGAAAGTAATGGTAGATCCTCCAACCGTAGATGAGACTATTCAGATCCTGAATAACATCAAACCACGCTACGAAGAATACCACAACGTAAGCTATTCTGATGATGCAATTGAAGCGTGCGTTAAGCTCAGCGATCGCTATATGACAGACCGTCTGCTGCCTGACAAAGCTATCGACGTACTGGATGAAGTGGGAGCAAGAGTGCACCTTAAAAACATCAACGTACCTCAGAATATCCTCGACCTGGAAAAACAGATCGAAGATATCAAGCAGGAAAAAAACAAAGTAGTAAAGAGCCAGCGTTTTGAAGAAGCTGCTGCACTGCGTGATACAGAAAAGAAACTGGGAGAAGATCTGGAGCGTGCGAAGAATGTGTGGGAAGAAGAAGTGAAACACAAACGCTATCCGATCGACGAAGAGGCTATCGCAGAAGTAGTGAGCATGATGACAGGTATTCCTGTTAAACGTATGGTACAGGCTGAAACTGAAAAACTCCGCCGCATGGGTGAAGACCTGAAAGGCGCTGTTGTTGGACAGGATGAGGCCATCACCAAAGTGACCAAAGCGATTCAGCGTAACAGGGTAGGGTTGAAAGATCCTAAGAAACCAATCGGTACCTTCATCTTCCTCGGACCTACCGGGGTTGGTAAAACCGAGCTGGCAAAATCCCTCGCACGTTATATGTTCGACTCAGAAGATAGCCTGGTGCGTATCGATATGAGTGAATATATGGAGAAATTCTCCGTAAGCCGTCTGATTGGTGCGCCTCCGGGATATGTAGGTTATGAAGAAGGTGGTCAGTTGACTGAAAAGGTACGCCGTAAGCCTTACTCTGTAATCCTCCTGGATGAAATTGAAAAAGCACACCCTGATATTTACAATATCCTGTTACAGGTGCTCGATGATGGTATTCTGACTGATGGTCTGGGCCGTAAGGTAGACTTCAAGAACACACTCATCATCATGACTTCTAACATCGGTGTTCGTCAGTTAAAAGACTTCGGTGCAGGTGTTGGTTTCACTACCACAGCAAAAGCAACCAGCGAAGAAGACAATACAAAATCAGTGATCGAAAAAGCACTGAAACGTACCTTCTCACCTGAGTTCCTGAACCGTATCGACGATGTGATCATATTCAACTCACTGAGCAAAGAGCATATCTATACCATCATAGATATCACTATGCAGAGCGTGCTGAAACGCCTTCAGAACCTGGGCTTCAGCCTGGAACTGACAGACGAGGCGAAAGGCTTCCTGGCAGAGAAAGGTTACGATCAGCAGTTCGGCGCCCGTCCGTTGCACAGAGCGATCCAGAAATACCTGGAAGATCCTCTGGCTGAGGAAATACTGAATATGAATATTCATAACGGAGATGTATTGCTCGCAGATCTTGACAAGGAAAATCAGAAACTGATCTTCACTTTAAAGAACTCTCCAAAGAGCAACAAATCCGAAAAATCAGAAGCATAAACAATTAAGCCATAGTTGATAGAAATTGTTTTTGATAGGAATCCCGGACATTAGTCCGGGATTTTTTTATCTGATTATTTCAATCTGGTTCGTTAAGCAATGATGTGGGGTAAAGATCAGGTTAAAGAAAACCTTGCCGGAACGGTCGCACAGATCCTTGGCTATACGTCTGTAGCTCTTGTTAACCCTGGTAATAGATGCAGGTAATAAAGCCATTTAAGGCTATTATCAGCAGGAGAGAAGCCAGCGAGGGATCAACCCCGATGTGCATAGATGTTCAGCTGCTGGTCAAAACTGTGAAACTGTTTGTGCTTTAATAATGGGTATGGCACATTATCACTTGCTTCCTGTATATAATACATGAAGCCGGCGTTGTTGAGAATCTCC
Organism: Chitinophaga filiformis; assembly: GCF_900102545.1. Taxonomy (GTDB): domain Bacteria; phylum Bacteroidota; class Bacteroidia; order Chitinophagales; family Chitinophagaceae; genus Chitinophaga; species Chitinophaga filiformis. Next base: position 319,076 of record NZ_FNBN01000005.1, read on the forward strand.
AGTATTTCTGTCAGATGAGAAGACTCCCTGATATCTCCATGATACTCTACAAAAAGATGCTGCACATTAGCCAGGTCATCTTTACAATCCTTCAGCACTTCATATTCTGCTCCTTCAATATCCATTTTCAGGAAATCTACCTTCTGATGTAAAAAGCTGGCTAAGCGTGTACATGGAATATTGACAGTCTGCGTATCCGGTGTGTCTGACAGAGAAATCTTGCTGGCCTGTGAACCGGAAGCCTGGAAAGAGATATGTCCTTCTTTTGTCCAGACCGCCTGCTGCCGCACGCTTATATCATTCATGTCATAGCTTTCCACATTCTTTTGGAGAATGGCCAGATTATCTCCGTCCGGTTCAAATGCCAATACCTTCGCCTTAGGATAGAGCCATTTGAAATACAGAACGCTCAGGCCAATGTTGGCGCCACAATCAATAACATAAGGAGTATCTGTATCTGCTTTAAAGCGATAGATCTCGTTAGTGATTAACTCTTCATAGGAATGCATAAATTCCCATGCCCTCTTAAACCAGATCTGCCCGTTCTTATATGGTAGACTATTGATCTTGTTGTCAGGCAAGTGTTTTAGCCGTTTTTCCTGGAAAAAGCTTAGTTGGTTAGGCTTGCGTTGCGAGCGAAATTTCTTTCCCAGGCCTAAAAATAGATTCTGCACCACTCCCATATCTGAAGTATGATTTCCTTTTTATGTAAACAGATTTGCTAGAAGCATTAAAAATAGTGAATTGTTCAATCAGAACAGCAGAAACTTGCCTTGTTGCTGTGTCCGGATATCTTCAAAAAAAATATAACATGAACGTGGTATTTCAGAGCCAGTACTCTGCGATGAGAATGACGGCGATGCATTTTGTTTTTATATTTGCAAAAGAATTAAATGATAATCAATTAAATATAAAATGGTTGTGCCCGTCAAAATGATACGTTCATGTCATAAAAGTAATATTAATAATATTAGATATTTGCATTATACAAAATGGGACATCCACAGCAGGTGGTGCCAGACTCGTAAACGACAAGTGAACAACATCCAATCTTTCTTAACCAACCTTTTTTAACCAGTCTTCATTACTGTTAAAACCTGGCCCGGTGCAAACGGGGGTCTAGTCAGAATAGGTTTGCCTCAAAGCGGATAAACTATAATGGCTATATGCGCATGACAGGTGCGTGTTTTCGTTTGCAACAAATCATGGTAACATATTTATTAACGGATATAAAATCTATCTATCCCTATACTATGAAATCAGTTTTACGCAACACTTCACGCACAATTCTCTTAGCTGGAGGTCTGACCCTTGCAGCTACAGCAGTTCAGGCACAGATGAAGATCGGTGATAATCCTTCACAGATCACGAAATCAGCTATCCTGGAGCTGAGCAGCAACAAACAGGGTCTCTTGCTGCCAAGAGTTCCAAACTTCACAGCTATCGACGCCGCTATCGGAACTGATGCTGTGGACGGTATGATCGTATACCTGGCCAGCGGTACCACTACTGAGGGCGTATACATGAGAAAGGGAGGCGCCTGGGTAAAGATTGCCAGCACAGCTGACGCTCTGGCCAACTGGAGCCTGAAAGGAAATACAGGTACTACAGCTGCTGATTACCTCGGTACTGCTGATGCAAATCCGCTTTCTATCCGTACAAACGGTGTTGAAGCGATTGGTATACAGGCCGACAGACAGTTGAAATTTTCAACTGTAAACCAGGATAATACCCTGCTGGATGTAATGATGTTAAGCGGTACAGGCATCGTTTCGAAAAGGACATTACCACAGACTGCCTTCAAAGCGCTGGCAGCTAATATCTTCGCTAATGCTGATTCTGCACATGCATCTTTCAACATTAGTGAAAACACTACCACCGGAGAAATTACAGTAAATGCGCCTATTATGGCTCCTACTGCTACTGCTGCCTATGGTTTCATGAAAAAATCTGACTGGGATAAATTACAGGCCCTGTCAAGCGGTACCAACCTGTCTATCGCCGACTTCATCACAGCGATCGCTGCTGGCCAGGAAAACAGAGGTGGTCGTATCACTTACGATCCGCTTACTGCCAGCTACAAACTGGAACTGACTGCAGCCAGCGCTACTCTGGCGGGTATCGTAACCACTGGTGCACAGACCTTTGGTGGCGATAAGACCTTCAACGGTGCTGTAAATGTGGGTACTACATTAGGTGTAACCGGTGCTGCTACGCTGGGTAACACATTAGCTGTAACCGGCAACACTACACTGAATGGTGCTACTACAGTTAACAATACACTCGGTGTAACCGGTGCTGCTACACTGGGTAATGATCTCAGTGTAACTGGTGCTACCACATTGAATACACTGGCAGTGTCCAATGGTACTACACTCAATGGCACACTGACACTGAACAGTGTGGCAAATGCTGCTACTGCTGCATCTTATGATGTGCTGGTACGTGAAGGAAGCACTGTTACAAAGAGACCATTCGACCTGGATGCAATCGCAAAAGCGATCCGTACTATCCAGGCAGGTGCTGGTACTACCAGCAATGTGAATGTAGCTTTCAAAACAGACAGCGCTGGTGCAAACTTCGACATACAGGCAACTGCTAACGATGTTACTTTCAACCTGCCTAACGCAAGTGCTGTAGATGCTTCACACACTACAGCTCAACGAGGTGTGGTATCTACCGCCACTCAGAGCTTCGCTGGTAACAAGAGCTTCGCTGCGGCTGTTGCTGTAGGTAAGACAGCTCCGGCCAACTCAACCCTGGAGGTGAATGGTTCTGTACAGATGAGAATTACAAAGACCACTACTTCATACGCTATCAACGATACTGACAACACAGTACTGGCAGATGCTACCAGCGGTGCACTGACCATCACACTGCCTACTCCTTCTGCTGCTATTGCCGGTCGTATTTACACAATCAAGAAGATCGGTACCGGCGATATCAATAACGCAGTTACTGTACAGCCAAGCGCTGGTACTATTGAAGGCGGCGCCAACTACATGATCTACAATGACTGGACCTTCATTACTATCCAGACTGATGGTGTGAACTGGTACATTATCAGAAAATAAAAAATACTACATAACAGGAGCAGTAATCGACTGCTCCTGTTAGTTTTTTTATTGCTGAATTCTCCCGGGACCCGCAAGATCTCTACAATCAATACTATAACGGTCCGGAACCTTGCTTAATTCCGGAACCTTAATATCTGTGCCGTAGCGCCTGCAGACCATGATGCGCTGCCGTTGCTACGGATATAATGGCTGGTGAGGTTGAAATTAAAAGGCATAATACCCTGCATGAAGAGATATTTACTCATATTATGTTTAGTGGTTCTTTCTATAAATACTATAGCTCAGAACGCAGCATACATTCCTCCAGACGGCAAGGTGTGGAGCTTTGGTAATGTCGCCTTTTTCGGAGATGTTACCAATGACGGTATGCTGGGATCCAGTCCCGCTTCTGTGCTTTATTTTCTGGGTAAACAGTGGACGAATAGTTATTCTGCTTTATTGTCTGATGAAAGCTCTTCCGGCCTTAATGGTACCGGGGGAATTTTTCGTTTTATGAGTAAAAGCGGCCAGCAGATCATTGCCGGCGGCTATAATGTGGCTTCGAAGACGGGCGCCAGCTTCCCCAACCTGGAAATTAACAATGCCAACGGTGTTGTGCTTGCGGACCTGCACGACCTGCATATAAGAAATACACTACAGTTAACCAACGGTCATGTATTCCTGAATGGATGGAACCTGATGGTTGGGACTGATAATCCGGGCTCTATTACGGGGTATAGTGATCAACGTTTCATTGTTACCGGAACTGAAACAGCAGGTGGTTTCCTTTATCGTGCAAAACTGAGCAGCAGCGCAGGACAGGTAGTGTTTCCAGTAGGTACCAGCGCCACAAACTATGCACCTGCCGGTGTACGCTATGAAGGCTCTCCGGAAGATTTTAAAGCCAGGGTTTTTGACAGCGTATTCCTGCGCGCTATAACAGGCAGGACGCTTTATGACAGCGTGGTATATAAAACCTGGAACCTTGGACAGGAAGGGAACGGTACAGGATTGACAAGTGTTGCGCTGCAGCACATGGATGCTGATGAAGCGCCGGAATACAGTGTAAACCGTAGCAGCAGCTATATCAGCCGTTTTATAGATACTGACTGGGAATTACGTAGAGCCGTAAATGATGGTATGGCGCCTGGCACACTGACCACACAGCCCATGCTACAGAGCGCGACAATGCACTCCCGTGGTTTTGCCGGCATTGGCATGAACATGTACTTTGCCAAGCTGACCTCCCTGTCGTATAGTTATCTGCCGGCGGATATTATTCACTTTAACGCTTACCGTGTAAGTTATTCACTGGTCGACCTTGTATGGACAACCAGCCGCGAAACTAACAACGCTGTATTTGAAATAGAGCGGATGCTGGATAACGAAACAGCGTTTAAGAAGATTGCTACTGTACCAACAAAAGCGCCAGGTGGTTACAGTACAACCCGTCTTGACTACTATTATCAGGATACCAACGATTATGATGGATGGAGCTATTACCGCATCAAGGCGGTATCAGCTACCGGAAAGTATGTATACACAGACGTAAGAGAAGTAGGACCGCTGATCCAGGCTACTGTATTCCCGAACCCGAACTATGGCGACTTTAAGGTAACTGTTCGAGGTATTAAGACACCGCTGATCGTACAGGTATTTGATACATGGGGTCAACAGGTACGCAGACTGGAAATGGTCGGTCAGAGTGAGGTAAACATCAGGGATATGCCTACCGGTACTTACTTCCTTGTATTAACACATAAAGAGACGAAGAAACAGGCTTATGTCTGCAAAGTAGTCGTAATAGATCATTGATACCTATGATTTATCTGTCAACAGATAAAGACATTATATAAAACATTGCAGGAAGTACACAGGTAATACTGCCTGTGTCTTTCCTGTTCTATTTCAGGAAATTGTTCAGAAATATGAAGAAGATATTAACGCTATTATTCCTTTCGGTGACCACATTGTCTTATGCACAGCAGCTGAAGCTGGGGAATAATCCCAGTGTGATAAAGAAATCGGCATTGCTGGAACTGGAAAGTGGCTCACAGGGATTGTTACTGCCGCGTATCAGCGACACAACATCGACAACAATTAAAAGTTCACCCGATGGAATGCTGATATATCTGACGCTCAATAATAGTTTAACTGTACGTTCACTGGGGGCATGGCAAAGTCTGGGTAGTCCTACCTTTACACTGACTGGAGATGTTACCGGAACAGGTACGGGCACCGTAGCAAGTACGATCAGTAATCAGGCTGTGACTTTTGCAAAAATGCAGAATATCAATACACAGAAACTGTTAGGAAGGTATACGGCAGGTCTGGGTAGCACACAGGAAGTATCCCTGGATAATAGTCTTAAGTTCAATGCGGGAGGTACTTTGTATGCAGACAGCTCCCTTGCAATCTGGAATGCGTCCAAACTGGTTGGATTGAGAGTGTCAAGCAAAGCGCCTGCAAACGGGGAGGTATTGAAATGGAATGGTACAGCGTGGGAATCAAATACGGATAATGGTGGTAGTTCCAGCCTTACGCTGACCGGAGATGTTACCGGAACAGGTACCGGTACGGTAGCAAGTACTATCAGTAATCAGGCCGTGACCTTTGCAAAAATGCAGAACATCAATACCCAGAAATTGCTGGGAAGATATACAGCAGGCGCCGGCAGTCCGCAGGAAGTAGCCCTCGATAACAGCCTTAAACTGAACACGGGAGGTACGCTGTATGCAGACAGTTCGCTGGCTATCTGGAACGCTTCCAAACTGGTGGGCCTGAGGGTATCCAGCAAAACACCTACAAGTGGTGAAGTTCTGAAATGGAATGGTACTGCCTGGGAGACAAATACGGATAATGATGGTGGTGCTACCTATGGTACATTGGCTGACAATGATATCGGTAATGCAGACGTGGCAGGGTCTACCACACGTATGAAAATATGGGCCAGTCCTGTGACCGGGGTAGTTACCAATGGTCCGGCTGGTACGACTGCTTATGCATGGAGTACAATGGCCTTTAAGGGAAATAACGGCGGATTTACTACTCAGTTATATTTCGATAAGAATACACTGGCGCTGAAAGAGTGGACGGGTATTACTGCTCCGCTGGGAACGACCGCTATCAATGGCTGGTACAAGGCGATTATGACTAATGGTAATAACACTATTACCAATGGATCAATCATATTTGGCAGCGTGACCAGCGATGCTTCTTCAGAGGTAGGACAAGACAATGCCAATTTCTTCTGGGATGATACGAACAACCGTTTGGGGGTTAAGACAAATGCTCCCACCTCCACAGCGATGGTGAACGGAAGTTTCAGTCTGCCGATCCGTGGTGTTACCAGCAGTACAACATTAACCGAAAGCGATTATACTGTTGTAAAAACCAGCGGTGCAAATATTACAATAACGTTACCGGCTGCCAATACCTGTAAAGGCAGGATATATGTCTTTAAAAAGCCTAACAATGGTACGGTTACAATTGACACAAATGGCGGCCAGATCGACGCAGCAGCGTCTGTATCCTTAACAAGTTCTTCGAGGATTTCATATACCATCCAGTCAGATGGAAGTAACTGGTGGATCATTGCCGGTATATAACCGGCAATCTTGTTCCATTTTTCCAAAATTCTTTTAACTTTACACCGTCTATTCATCTCATAGTTATTTAATTACAGGGTTTTGAAGAAAATTATTATTACAATAGATGGTTATTCCTCATGTGGAAAGAGCACGCTGGCTAAACAACTGGCTGCGGAGCTGGACTATGTGTATATAGACAGTGGAGCCATGTATCGTGCGATAACCCTGTATTTTATACAAAACCGGGTAGACTGGACCGATCATGAGGCTGTAAAGGCGGCCCTGCATGATATTCACCTGGAGTTCGAATTCAATCCCCTCAACGAGGCGTCTGAAATCACGCTGAACGGGGAGAATGTGGAACACATGATCCGGGAGATGCTGGTGGCTGAAAAAGTGAGTGAAGTAGCCGCAGTAAAAGAAGTACGTGAATTTGCTGTAGCACAGCAACAGAAAATGGGCGTTAGAAAAGGGATTGTGATGGATGGCCGTGATATCGGAACTACTGTATTCCCGCATGCTGAACTGAAGATATTCATGACCGCGGATACCGCTATCCGCGTAGAACGCCGGTTCAAGGAGTTATATGCCAAAAATAAAAATATCAGTATCCACGAAGTGAAAGAAAATCTGGAACTGAGAGATTATATCGACACTAACCGGGAGATCAGCCCTTTACGGAAAGCCGAAGATGCTATTATCCTGGATAATAGTCAGTTAACACCTGATGAACAGTTGAAGCTGGTACTGCAATGGGTGGACGATGCGGTGCTTGTGCAGTCTTCCTGAATTTATTTTTAGTTTTAAGAAATCCTTGTTAAATTTGTTATGTTCCCGGTACAAACCAGGAAGAAACCCATAGATAATTTTCCACATCCTCTAGAATTTCCTGCATTTTTTATTTAATGGTATTGTATTGACGGTTCATTTGATGTACCGGTAAATACTAAGCATATTATTTTCCCAACGTGGTCAAGAGAAGTCATAAGGGATCAGCAATGATCTTTTTAGAACTATATCCAACAGACCTGTTGCTATTAACCGTGAAGCTAGTAATTACATATATATCCAGGCTTTGTGGGCTGATATTTATTAAACTTAATGTGGTGCAGGGCGGGGATGCCTGCCTTGTTCCATATTTTCAGTAGGTGTATTCGGTTAATAGGAAGAAGGGGCGAATTCTTTCGCCCTTTCGCTTTTTTAATTAACTTGTGGTATTACCTCGGCTGTGCATGTTTAAAGGCTATATCTATCTATTTTTCTTGCTTTTGTTTGTAAAGGGGAACATTACACTGGCGCAGGATTCCGCCCTTGTATACCGGACGCTCGATTCTGCCAGAAAACTTCCCGGAGATACCAGTAAAGCAGACTGGCTCATTGATAAGGGTAAATTACTGGGAAGGTACTTCGACAAACGTGGGATGGAAAACCTCTTTTTCCAGGAAGCAATAACCCTCTCTCAGCGTATCAAATATACGCGGGGGATATTCAATGCATATATTGAGACCGGCATTTCAAAAAGGAACAAATCCGAATACCTGCTCGCTGCCGATTATCACCAGAAAGCTGTTAAATATGCCGAAGAAGCCAGGAATGATCTCTGGCTCTGTAACGCCCTGAATAATACCGGGGTAGACTACCGCAGGATGGACGATCAGCTGGAAAAGGCCTTTGATTATCACTTCCGGGCGCTTCAGCTGGCGGAAAAGATCAATGACGTCCGCAATATCTGTATTGCCATCAATAGTATTGGCAACATCAAACTCTCCACTGAAAAATATGCAGAGGCCATCAATCACTTTGAAAAGGCCCTGGAGCTGGAAAAACAAAGCAAAAACTCACTCGGAGTAGCCATCAATCTTGGCAATATCGGTTATGCGTACCAGGGATTAGGAAAACTTGATCTCGCCATTGACTATTACAAGAAATCACTGGCTGTGAACCAGCAATTGAATAACAGTATCGGGCTGGCCATCTGTTATAATGCCCTTGGCTCTGCCTACCAGGAGAAAAAGGACTATGCACGCGCCCATGAATACCTGAATAAGGCCCTGGAAGTGAATGGTAATGTGGATGATAAAGTACACGTGGCTGAAAGTTATCTGAACATCGGTAAGCTGTGGAGCCTGCAGGGAAAATATGAGGAAGCGCATAAATACTTCATGCAATGTATTGAACTCTGCCAGACCTGGCGCTTCAAATACCTGTTAATGGAGGCTTATAAGGCCATTGCGAACAATTATAAGGTGAAAGGAGACTTCAAGCGTTCTATGGAAGCCATGGAAAAATCGCTGGTCTATAAGGATAGTCTGCTGGAAGAACAATCGTCGCTGGCATGGGCGCAGACACAGGCCGTTTATGAGGTAGATCGTAAAGACAACCAGATCAAACTGTTGGAACATGATAAGCAGATAAGTGAGCTGCGTACCAAACGGAATGTCGTATATACCTTGTCTATGGCAGGCTTTGCGTTGATGTTGGTCATAGGAGGGTTCTTTTATATCCGTCACAGGAACCTGGAAACCAATAAACAGACCCTGCAACTGGAACTGCGGTCCCTCCGTGCGCAGATGAACCCACATTTTATTTTTAACTCGTTAAGCTCTATTCACCGGTTTATCTGGAGCAATAACCAGGAGGAGGCTTCAGACTATCTGACCAAATTTTCCCGTTTAATGCGAATGATTCTTGATAATACGCAGTACACATTCATATCTTTGAATAAGGAACTGGAATCTTTGCGCCTGTATCTTGACCTTGAAAAGTTGCGTTGCAATGATGTGTTTGATTATCAGATCACTGTGTCAGAAGATCTTAATGAAGAGGAGGTAATGATCCCTCCGATGATTATTCAACCGTATGTAGAAAATGCCATCTGGCATGGATTGGTGCACAAATCCGGAAAAGGATTACTGGAGATAGCCGTTTCAGTAAGAGGAAAAACCCTGACCTGCACAGTAACAGATAATGGTATCGGGCGTAAAAAAGCAGTAGAAATAAAGGAGAAAAAAGGACAAACCCATCGCTCAATGGGCATGAAAGTAACAGAAGGAAGAATAGACCTTATCAGAAAGATCAATAATACCAAAGAAGCAGATGTAAATATAACTGATCTGGAAGATGAAACCGGGAAAGCCCTGGGAACACAAGTGAAACTCATCTTACCGGTGGAATTCATATTTTAATAAACCTACAAAGACAGCATGAGCGAAATTAAAGCAATCATCGTTGATGATGAGCAACACTGTATAGATGCTCTTCAGACAATGCTTCAGAAAAAATGCCCGGAAGTGACTGTGCTGGGAGGAGTGAATAGCGTGAAAGAAGCGAAAGACCTGATTACCGAACTGCAGCCGGATGTAGTTTTCCTTGATGTTGAAATGCCTCACCAAAATGGCTTCGAACTGTTGAAGCTGTTTGATAAGATCACTTTTGATGTAATATTTACTACCGCCTATGAGCAATATGCGCTGAAAGCTATCAAGTTTAACGCACTGGACTACCTGCTGAAGCCATTCAGTGTAAAAGAACTGCAGGATGCTGTGCAGAAATGTATCAGTCGCCGTAACGGACAAACGGAAACATCCACATCGCCGCTGGAAGTATTTCTGCAGAATATGAAAACATTGCATCAGACACATAAGAAAATAGCCTTGCCTACCATTAACGGATTGGTATTTATGCCGGTACAGAATATTGTACGTTGTGAATCCACCGGCAACTATACCCGTATCTTTTTTACAGATAAAAAGAACCTGATGGTATCAAGACCCTTGAAAGAATTTGAAGAGCTACTGACAGATGTTGACTTTTTCAGGGTACATAATTCACACCTGATCAATCTGCAGCAGATGCAGTCTTATATACAGGGTGAGGGCGGATTTGCGCTCATGAGTGATGGAACACAGGTGGAAATCTCCCGCAGGCGGAAAGCTGATTTCCTGAAAAAGGCGATGCAGTTCTAACCAGATTTAATCTGTTTTACGCCACTTACAGGAAATAGACCACCGGATAATAAGTCTCTGTTGCACGCTTATCGCCTAACAACTAATTTTGGTTCAGGTTTAAACTTATTACTATATAAAATTTTTTTTCTCTGCATTACTAGCATTGATTAGCCCCAAAGAAAAAAGACACCGCAATGGTGTCTTTTTTACTTTATAATATTTCCGGTGAATGAAAATCAGCCTCAGGCAAAGGTTGCCGCAAGTTCTTCCATTTTATATTCCAGGTCATAAAATGAGAGTAGTTTTCTGATCACTGCTTCTACCAGTGCATCCGGACAGGAGGCGCCGCTTGTCAGCAGGACGGTTACCTGCTCTTTTGCAGGCAGGAAAGAAAGGCTGTGCAGTTCCTGTTTGTGATGAAAATCCCAGTGATATACTTCATTAGCTGCCACCAGTTTCTCATCTGAAGAGATGAAGTAGGTAGGTAGCTTTACTTCACATAATTCTACCAGGTGGGATGTATTGGAGCTGTTATATCCGCCTACCACAATAGCAAGGTCTGCTGATTCCTCTAAAAGGCCGGTTACTGCGCTTTGGTTATCATTGGTAGCATAGCAAAGCGTGTCGCGGGTGTCTGCAAAACGTTCACTCACCTTCTCAGGACTGAGGGCATACCTGTCCATGATCACGTTTTTGATATAGTCGGCGATGGCCTGTGTTTCCGTAGCCAGCATGGTGGTCTGGTTCACAACACCAACGCGCTGAAGGTCGCGTGTTACATCGAAACCTTCTGAGTATTGTCCTTTGAACAGGGAGTAAAACTCGTCGGCCTGTTTTTCTCCGGTAATGAAGGTAGCCAGCAGACGGGCTTCTTCCATATCTTTTACCACTACGGTAGGGGTATTGCTGCGGCTATGGGAGAACGTAGCGCGGGTTTCTTCATGTCCGGGTTTGCCGTGTACGATTACGGTATAGGACTGTTGTCCGATCTGTTCTGCCTTATTCCAGACTCTTTCCACGAAAGGGCAGGTGGTATTATACTGCAGGGGAGCAATGCCCAGAGAGCTTAGTTTGGACTCTATTTCCAGGGTGGTACCAAAGGCAGGGATAATCACAATATCTTCCGGTGTTAGCGCTTCCCAGGGAACCAGCTGTTTGCCGGCGGTATCCATGATGAACTGGACACCTTTGGCCAGCAGGTCGTTATTTACGTGTGGGTTATGGATCATTTCACTCAGCAGGAAGATCCTTTTGCCGGGATTTTCCTCTACTGTTTTAAATGCGATTTCGATGGCATTTTCCACGCCGTAACAAAAGCCAAAGTGGCGGGCCAGCAATATCTTCAGGGGACCAAAATCCAGTACGGTAGGTGTAAAATCCTTCTTCATGCGGTCCTGTTGTTTACGGCGGTTTTTGATAGCCGTAATCAGCGGGCTGCGATATATAATCGGAACGTTAAATGTTTTCATCTTGCCGGCAAAGTTACATATTTTGAATGGCTGGTATACATGGCCGTTTATTCCTGGCTCATTTTCTTCAGCCATGCCTTTTCTTCAGGACTAAGACTGTCCATGCCGTTGTCGTTTATTTTGTCCAGCAGCTGGTCCAGCCGGAGTTGCTTATTCTCCTCCAGACCGGGTTTCACAAGCTTAAGGGGAGACTTTTTAGGCTTAAATGAACGTTTGGGTGTTTCTACCCGCAGACGACGGTTAAACAGCCAGATAAGCGGCTGGCAGATATCCGTACCGTTGTTCAGCAGTTTGATATAGATGAAGCCTGTCACTGCACCGCCCATATGGGCTACAATGCCGCCTACATTTCCCTGGGTAAGGGAGATCAGGTCCAGTATGATCACCACCAGTGCCAGCCATTTAAGACGGATAGAACCGATGAAGAGCAAGCCAATTTCGTAATTGGGTAGTTTGGTGGCGCAGGCTATCAGCAGGGCCATTACAGAGGCTGAAGCGCCGATCATGGGAGCATTTACGCCACCAAAGGCCAGGTTATATACAAGCAGATAGGCAGCCCCTCCCATAATACCTCCCAGCAGGTAAAGCGGCAGTACCCGCTGATTGCCCAGGAAAGACCTGAAAATATTACCGAACCAGTAAAGGTTCAGCATATTGAAGAGTATATGTAAAAATTCCAGATGTGTGAACATGTAGGTCAGTAAGCCCCATGGCTTCCGGAGGAAGGCAAACACATTGGCGTGGAGTGAAAGATTATCAAAAAGAAAACTGGAAAGGAAGTCTGTGGTTGGTGCAATTCTGCCGATCAGATACACAGTTCCCATGACGAGGAAAACAATTATATTCCAGAAAAGAAGATGGTTAATTGTATTTCCTTGTCTAAGCCAATAGCGAATATCAGAGCTGAATGAGGTCCCGTTCATACTTGAAAATTAGTACAAAATCTGCAATCAAAAATCTATTTAGCAGCACATTTTTTTGGAGCAAATGGTACCCGGACGAAGGGGAGGGGAGAAAGGGGGACCAGTGTGTTAAACATGTGAAAATTGCTTATTTTTTAATGATTATTAAGTATCTTTGCCGTCCAATTAAAACTTTCGGGCACAAAATCCGGAAGAATTTATTTACAAAAGGAGGAACCAAATTTTGGCAGAAAACAACATTACTAACGAACAAAACGCTGAACAACAGGTACCTGCAGCAGCAGCTCAGGTAGAAACAGCGACAAAAAAGGCGCCTGTTGTAGAAACCGCTCACGATGACTTCGACTGGAGCGTGGACAAACGCAATGTATCTTCTTACAGCAAAGAAGAGAAAGCGAAGTACGATGAAACGTACGACAACACTTTTAAAGTGATCGAAGAAAACGGCCTGCTCACAGGTACCGTAGTTGGCCTGACCAAAACGGACGTTGTGATCAACATCGGCTTCAAATCTGACGGTCTGATCTCTCTGAACGAATTCCGCGATCTGCAGGGACTGAAAGTAGGTGACGAAGTAGAAGTACTGGTTGTTGAAAAAGAAGACCGCGATGGTAACCTGCACCTGAGCCGTAAACAGGCTCGCCAGCAGCGTGCATGGGAAAAAATCGTGGAAGTTTACAAAACCGGCGAAGTGGTTACTGGTACCGTTACCAGCAAAACCAAAGGCGGCTTGATCGTAGACGTTTATGGTATGGAAACATTCCTGCCAGGTTCTCAGATCGATGTTAAGCCTGTTACCGACTACGACCAGTTTGTAGGCAAAACAATGGAGTTCAAGGTGGTTAAGGTTAACGAGGCTATCAGGAACGCAGTTGTTTCTCACAAAGCGCTTATCGAAAGCGATATCGAACAGCAGAGAGTGGATATTATCTCCAAACTGGAAAAAGGCCAGGTATTGGAAGGTACTATCAAGAATATTACAGATTTCGGCGCATTCATCGACCTCGGTGGTCTGGATGGTCTGCTGTACATCACCGACATCAGCTGGGGACGTATCTCTCATCCAAGCGAAGTACTCCAGATGGATCAGAAGATCAATGTGGTGGTACTGGACTTCGACGACGAGAAAAAACGTATCAGCCTTGGTTACAAACAGCTTACTCCTCACCCATGGGATACCCTGCCTGCACACATCACTGAAGGTGCGCGCGTAAAAGGTAAGGTAGTGAACATCGAAGACTACGGTGCATTCCTGGAAATTCTGCCTGGTGTAGAAGGTCTGGTACACGTATCTGAGATCTCCTGGGCTTCTACTCCTATCAATGCTAAAGAATTCTTCAAATTAGGTGAAGAATACGAAGCAGTGGTAGTGACACTGAGCAAGGACGAGCGTAAGATGAGCCTGTCTATCAAGCAACTGACAGAAGATCCCTGGGCTACTATCGAAACTAAATTCCCGCTGGACAGCCGTCACAAAGGTATCGTGAAGAACATCACTCCTTATGGCGTATTCGTTGAGCTGGAAACTGGTATCGGTGGTATGATCCACATCTCTGACCTGAGCTGGATCAAACGCTTCAACCACCCAAGTGAGTACACTAAAGTGGGTAGCGAGATCGAAGTGGTGATCCTGGGCATTGACAAGGATAACCGTAAACTGAGCCTGGGCCACAAACAGATTGAAGAAGATCCTTGGAACACTTTCGAAACTATCTTCCCGATTGGATCCGTTCATGAAGGTACTGTAGTGAAGAAAGATGAAAAAGGCGCTACTGTTCAACTGCAGTATGGTCTGGAAGCTTACGCTCCTGCCCGTCACCTGCGCACTGAAGATGAGAAACCTATCAGCGTTGAAGATGTGAAGGAATTCATGATCATTGAATTCGACCGCAGCGAAAAACGTATACTGGTATCTCATACAAGAGTGTGGGAACAGGCTAAAAACGAAGAGAAAGAAGCAGTTGCCAAAGAAAAGAGAGCTGATGCTGACAAAACTCGTAAAGCTGTGAAAACCATCCAGAGCAAGGTAGAAAAAGCTACACTGGGCGACCTGGGTGCACTGGCTGAACTGAGAGAGAAGCTGAAGAAGGATGAAGGCGACGAGAAGAAAGGTGAATAAGCTTTTTAGGTAGTTGAAATACATGAAGGGTGTTCCGGTAGCGGGACACCCTTCTTCTTTTTTGTAACCCAGCTAAGTGTCTCGGGGATTGGATAAAATAAAACAGGCAGACGATGACGTCTGCCCGTAGAAGATAATTATGTTAATGCCTGCGGCTTAATCCAACAAGGGATCTGATGTCTAAGTGTTGCCCCCGCCCTTGTTTCCCGGGGGCTTTACCTGAACCTACACAGCTTATGCCTGCAGGCGAGCCAATATCTCATCATTGAACTCCAGCAGGGAATCCAGCTGTACGTCTGCCAGCGCATACCGCTTGTTCTGACGGTTATGTGCCTCAGGCACCACCACTGTTTTCATGCGTGCAGCTTTGGCAGCCGTCATCCCTGTTACCGAATCTTCAAAAGCCAGGCATTCCAGCGGAGCACTACCCAGTTTTTTAGCACAAGCCAGATATACTGCGGGATGGGGCTTGCCATGTGACTCAAATTCTGCCGAAGAAATAGCATGGAATCTGTCCCTGATACCCATGTGATCAACCGCAGATTCTATCAGACGCAGGGGAGAAGAGGAGGCTAATCCTATTTTGAAGTTCTTTTTCGCAAAATAGTCCAGGATATATTCCAGTCCTTCCATTGCTTCACCTTCCGCCAGTATCTTGTTGATAACAGCATCTATTATCTCGTTGGTAACCTGTTGATTATCTTTTCCTTCCCATTTGAAGTAATGCTGCCAGTAATCTACCACCTCTGCTGTACGTAGACCGGTAGTGTGGGTGGTCAGTTCGGGGGTAAGCTCTACCCCAACAGTCGCGAAAACTTCTCTCATCGCTCTTCCCCAAAGTGGCTCAGAATCTATCAATAGCCCGTCCATATCAAAAATCACCGTATTTATCATGCGCTTTTCATTTGTTCTTGCGTCGCAAAGTTAAGGCAGAGACGGAAGAAAGCAATACCGGGCTCTTTCAGCATAAATAATAGTTATCCTGTATAATCATTGGTTATGACAGGGACCTCATACAGGCAGTCTCCTTTCCAGTGCAGGCAGGCATAAGGACAGATTCCTTAAAAATATACCGTTCCGGCCGGCCAGGGAAAGGGTTGCCCCTTGGGGTTTTAGGGGGCAAAATTACTTTTGGAATTCTGGGCTATATTTCTAACTTTGTAATAGTCTACTAAATTAATGGGAAATATAGGAATGAATAGCGTGTTTTTGTATCATGGATGCCATTGCTCCATTGTAATGGTAGCCAGGGAGGCGTAGATGTATAAGGAAATTGATCAATCAGGAATCAAATCAAGATATACAGAGCCTCCGACTTAATGTGCGGGGGCTCTGTGTTTTATAGAAGATAAGGAAGTATAACGTTTTAATATCTGATAATTTACCACCAAGAAAATATTCACTATGCAAAGCTTCAGAACCGAACTGGAAAATCCCGTGGTTGAGAAAGATATCATAGAACTGGAGAAGAAGATCCGCCAATTCCGCGCAGGACAGATCCCGGAAGAGAAATTCCGTAGCCTGCGTCTGGCGAGGGGTATTTATGGCCAGCGTCAGGCCGGAGTACAGATGATCCGCATCAAACTGCCTTATGGTAAGATGACGCTGGAGCAATGGAAACGTATCTCAGACGTATCAGACGAATATTCTACCGGTAACCTGCACCTGACCACCCGTCAGGATATCCAGATCCACTTCGTAAGCCTGGAAAGGACGCCTGAACTGTGGACTAAACTGGATCTGGACGATATCACCATCCGTGAGGCATGTGGTAATACGGTTCGTAACATTACTGCTTCCGACAAGGCAGGTATTGATCCTGAGGAGCCATTTGACGTTACTCCTTATGCAGATGCAGCCTTCAGGTATTTCCTGCGTAATCCTATCTGCCAGGATATGGGCCGTAAATTTAAGATGGCCTTTTCCAGCAGCGACGCTGATACCGCCTGGGCATTTATGCACGATATTGGTGTAATACCTAAGGTGCGCCAGGAAAACGGACAGGAAGTGCGCGGTTTCAAAATACTGGTAGGTGGTGGCCTGGGTGCTCAGCCGTACCTGGCACATGTTGGCCATGAATTCCTGGAAGAAGACCAGCTCATTCCATATATAGAAGCTGTTTTGCGTGTGTTTGACCGTCATGGTGAAAGAGCCAGCCGTCATAAAGCACGTATGAAGTTCCTCATACAGAAAATTGGTTTTGAAGAGTTCCAGCGTCTGGTGGCTGAAGAGCGTATCGCTATTAAATCAAAATCCTTCCATGTAGATGCTGATACCTGGGAAGCTCCGGAACTGCCGGCTGCCGATGCGGTATTGCCTGCATATACCATCAGGGATCCGAAGAAATATGAAGCCTGGAAACAGACGAACGTCTTCCAGCAGCGTCAGGCCGGCTACTATGCTGCCTATGTACGTGTGCCGCTGGGAAACATCAGTTCTGTAATATCCCGTCAGCTGATAGAAGCGCTGAAACCTGCCATAGCCAATGATGTACGTGTAACTGCGAATCAGGGTTTACTGCTGAAATATATCCAGCCTGCGCACCTGCCTTATGTTTTCAGTGCATTGGAAGCAGCAGGTTTTGCTGAACCAGGTTTTGACAGTATTGCAGACATCACCGCTTGTCCTGGTACCGACACCTGTAACCTGGCTATCTCCAGCAGTACAGGTATCTCTACCGCACTGGAACTGGTGATCCAGGAAGAATTTCCTGACCTGGTATACAATAAAGACATTAAGATCAAGATAAGCGGCTGTATGAACTCCTGCGGTCAGCATGGTATTGCCTCCATTGGTTTCCATGGCAGCTCACTGAAAAGCGGTGGTAAAGTATTACCGGCATTACAGGTGCTCCTGGGTGGTGGTATTGTCGGAGATGGTGTAGGCCGTGTTGCAGACAAAGTGATCAAAGTGCCAAGTAAAAGAGGCCCGGATGTACTGCGTTCCCTGCTGAATGACTACGAAGCCAATGGTCAGAAAGACGAGAAGTTCAATGATTACTACGACCGTAAAGGTGAAAAATACTTCTACGATCTCCTGAAACCATTAACAGATCTGAATACACTGATTGATGAAGATTTCGTTGACTGGGGTCAGGGCGACAAATTCGCAACCGCTATTGGTGTGGGTGAGTGTGCCAGCGTGGTAATTGACCTGGTAGCGACCCTGCTGTTTGAAGGTGAGGAAAAGCTGCAATGGAGCCAGGCTGCACTGGACGATAAGCAATATGCAGACAGCATTTACCACTCATACTCCACTTTGGTACAGACTGCGAAAGCACTGTTACTGGGTGAAGGCGTAAGCTGTAATACACAGACAGGTATCATCAACGATTTCGACAAACACTTTGTTGAAACCGGCAAATGGCCACTGGATGGCAGCTTTAAAACACTGGTACTGCAGATCAATCAGAATGAACCTTCTGAAAGCTTTGCAAAACAATATCAGCAACAGGCAGCAGATTTCTACCAACAGGCGCAGTCATACAGACAACAGACAGCAGCAGTTGTAGCGCAATAAACGCTTGCGGTTATCATCTTTTAAATGTACACTATGCAGAACATACATCCGAAATTGACACTGGTGGGTGCGGGCCCGGGAGATCCTGAGCTGATCACTGTGAAAGGCCTGAAAGCCATACAGCAGGCAAGGGTGATCCTTTACGACGCACTTTCCAATAATGAGTTGCTTGAGCATGCGCCCAGCAATTGCCTGAAACGCTTCGTAGGTAAGCGTGCAGGTATGCATATGTACTCCCAGGATGAGATCAACCGCATGATCGTGAAATATGCGCTAACTTATGGCAGTGTGGTACGCCTCAAAGGAGGAGACTCTTTCGTATTCGGCCGCGGACAGGAGGAACTGACCTTCGCCCAGCAATTCAACATTGATACGGAAGTTGTGCCAGGCATTACCAGTGCTATCTCTGTACCCGGTATCAACAGGATACCTGTTACAGCGCGTAATGTGAGTGAAGGATTTTGGGTCCTGACCGGTACCACACAGAGTGGGAGCTTAGCCCGTGACCTGGCGTATGCTGTCCAGGCAGATACTACGGTAGTAGTACTCATGGGGATGGGCAAATTGGAGGAGATTGCAGCAGCATACGTAGCACAGGGGAAAGGCAATGTGCCAGCCGCCATTATCCAGAATGGTACGCTGCCTGACCAGAAGATAGGCATCGGAAATGTAGCAGATCTGAAAGAAATAGCCTTACGCGATAACCTGCGTAACCCGGCAATTATTGTAGTAGGAGAAGTGGTGCGTTTTCATGAAGCTTTCCAGGCCGTACAGGAAAAGATAGCAGAACAACTGAAAATAGCTGTATAACATATAAATTACACGTGATAAATTACAGGAAGTCCGGATGACGGACAAACACGTAATTTATCACGTGTAATCAGTAATCGCACTATCATGGAAGAAAATCATCTTTTCCCGGTATTTTTTAAATTGAATCGCCTGCATGTACTGGTTGTGGGAGGGGGAAATATAGGTCATGAAAAAGTAAATGCCTTGCTGGAAAACTGCCCGCAGGCCAATATCACCGTGGTAGCCACCTGGTTCCAGCCGGAACTGATGGAACTCGTAAAGCATGCACCAAATGTGGAGCTTATCCAGAAGCCATTTTCCTGTGGCGATATGTTGGGAAAAGACCTGGCTATTGCTGCCACCAGCGACAAGGAGTTAAACATGTATATCTGGGAAAAGGCAAAATGCAGCAGGGTTTTGATCAATGTAGCCGATACCCCCGAGTTGTGCGATTTTTATTTAGGGTCTATTGTACAAAAAGGCCACCTCAAGATAGCCATCTCTACCAACGGAAAATCCCCTACCGTTGCTAAACGCCTGAAAGAAGTATTGCAGGAGGTGATCCCGGGCTCTATCAATGATGTACTGGACAAGTTACAGGTGATCAGAGAACGGATTAAAGGCGATTTCACGGAAAAAGTAAAACAATTGAACAGGATCACCGATGTCCTGGTTCGGAAAGATTAACCCGTCGTTTCTTCTTTTTTTATCTCTCCATTAGACAGATTACTCACAAATATTTGGGAGGCATTACCATGTCCGCCCGTCTGAAATATTCAATTTGTTTCAGTTAAAATAGCGTTCCTGTTTCAAGCGCTTTCATCTTCTTTTCAGTACTTTCTTATTGTATTATAAATAAAAATATATTTATATTTTACCGCTAATCATTCTAAAATATGAATAGTGATTCCTATTTTTATAATGAAATAATGATAGATGCTTGTTGTTTTTGAATCGATGTAACGAATATTAGATAAATTATTATTTTAATAATGTGTTTATATCAGGCTATACAGACAGCTTCAAAAATTAGATTTAGCCATTTTTAAACCAGTCAGGAGAACAACTTTGTCCTATGATTATTTGGAGATAGTCTGCTCTGCGCTGTAAAAAACCTTGACATACTGAAAGGGTGTGTCTGAAATTAAACAATTCAGCGGTAAAAGGCGGGGAGAGCTCCGTACTAGGGTCAGCAAGGCTAGTAAAATTTTTTTGACCTCGCAGTCAGGGTTCACATACTTTTCCCCGTCTTGCGCCGCGCCAATATAAAAATATTCCCGCTTCCCTGAAGTATATACCTTACACGTCGGGGCCCAAAAGGGGCCTCGATAAGGTATTTCTCTCCGGAAGCTATGAAAGCTCTTTATAGTTTTATCAACCAGAATTTATATCGCATATAGCGACGAAGCTACTGTCCCCTTTTTTAAGGGGACATTTTAAATCTAAATCGTAATAACCAAACCGCCGTTAAAATTCAATAACAACAGCATGGCTGCATGCACCAAATTGATCCATCGGTATTTAAAGCCATTCAGAAGGAAAGACGAAGAAAATCTTAGTGAAGCAAGATCCCTGATCAGTTCTAAATTGCATGCCGGAATCCAGGGGGGAGAAACCGAAAGTGGGAAGGAGGGCTACAACAATGAGAAATGAGATATCTAAACCAAATTATGCTATGAGCCTCCTTTTCAGTTTCTCCTTTTCTTCGTTTTTCCTGTTATTGTACGCCCCTCATTTTGCCGCAGCCATCAGGAAATAATATCTTTGGCTCTATGAGCCAATACAACGCAGATGCGCAACAATTGATCAATCAGACGGAACAATTTGTAAAAAAAGAACTGGCAGGCGCCGAAGGCGGACATGACTGGTGGCATATTTACCGGGTATGGAAGCTGGCCAAAAAGATCGCTGCCGGTGAGCAGGTAGATCTGCTGGTAGTGGAACTCAGTGCACTGCTACATGACATTGCCGATTCCAAGTTCCATAATGGCGATGAGAATGTAGGCCCACGGAAAGCACGTGCCTATATGGAATCAGCAGGTGTCCCGGAAGCCACTATCCAGCACGTGGTCAATATCATTCTGCATATTTCCTTCAAGGGAGGACACAATAATGGCACTTTCCATTCGCCCGAATTGGCCGTAGTGCAGGATGCTGACCGGCTGGATGCCATTGGTGCCATTGGCATTGCCCGTGCTTTTAATTATGGTGGATTTAAAAACAGGGCCATGTATGACCCGGGTATCGCCCCTGATCTCAATATGACGAAGGAACAGTATAAGAATAGCACTGCCCCGACCATCAATCACTTTTATGAGAAATTACTACTGCTGAAAGATAGAATGAATACCGCAACAGGTCGCCAGATGGCCCGGGAAAGACATGATTTTATGGAAACTTTCCTGGAGAAGTTTTATCAGGAGTGGGAGGGGGAAAGCTGACGGGAGGAAGAATGCTCCCCGGAAACTCAGATGATCCGGGGAGAAGCTGATCAGTTTTTTAAATGAACAATGCCCTCAGTTCTTCTGCATCCTGAGGTTTCATTTTGCCGCTCAGGATCAGACGCAACTGGCGTCTGCGCATGGCGCCTTCATATAATAGTTTTTCTTCTTCAGTATCCGGGATGATCTGGGGAACCTGTCTGGACTTTCCATTGGGGTCCAGTGCTACGAAGGTCATGAAGGCTTCGTTGGACTTATAACGATACTGCTGTACCGGGTCTTCTCCCCATACCCGCAGATGCACTTCCATAGAGGTGGAAAATGCTCTGCTCACCTTCGCTTCAATATGTACTACGTTACCCAGCTTAATCGGGGTCTCAAAAGAAATGTTATCTACAGAAGCAGTTACCACCGGAGCACTGCAATGTTTCATAGTGGCGAGGGCGGCTGCTATGTCCATCCAGTACATAAGGCGGCCCCCCATCAGGTTACCGAAAGTGTTGGTGTCGTTGGGCAGTACCAGTTCCGTCATCTGGATCACGGAATCCTGCGCACGCTTGGGCGTTAATGTCATATGCTGATTTGTTACGGCGCAAAATTAGCAAGAAGTTTCCTGACAGACGCAAGAAATGCAATACCAGAGTGGGATTTCATCGAATATAAAATTATGACCTTCAATTTTCTATAGAAGTGACTTATTATGAAGGTATTATACGTACAGCTGCAACGAAATATGAAAAACCCTTTTGGAGCACTTTAAATTTGTCTTAACTTTGCATGACCTTCGGAAGTTATTTTTACTTGACTGGTTACACCAAAAGTCGTCCGGCGCTTCTCTTTAGGTCAAGTATATTCTACAGAATTTTTAGATTTTATGGCAAAATATATCTTCGTTACGGGAGGTGTGACTTCCTCGTTGGGTAAAGGAATTATAGCTGCTTCGCTGGCGAAATTATTGCAGGCTCGTGGCTTTAGAGTGACTATTCAGAAATTTGATCCGTATATCAACGTGGATCCGGGAACATTAAACCCTTACGAACACGGTGAGTGTTATGTAACTGAAGATGGCGCCGAAACTGACCTCGACCTTGGCCACTACGAACGTTTTCTGAACACGCCTACCTCTCAGGCGAATAACGTGACTACCGGCCGTATTTATCAGACTGTTATTAATAAGGAGCGTGAAGGCGCCTACCTGGGCAAAACTGTACAGGTAGTACCGCATATCACTGACGAGATCAAACGCAGGATCCTGCTGCTGGGTAAAGACGGTAAATATGATATCGTGATTACCGAGCTGGGTGGTACTGTGGGCGATATCGAGTCCCTGCCTTACATTGAGGCAGTTCGTCAGTTGCAATGGGAACTGGATGAGCAGGATTGCCTGGTGGTACACCTGACCCTGATCCCTTACCTGCGTGCGGCTAAGGAATTGAAAACCAAGCCTACGCAACACTCTGTGAAAATGATGAGTGAGAACGGTGTACATCCTGATGTGATCGTATGCCGTACAGAAGAGCCCATGTACAATGACCTGAAAAAGAAAATAGCGTTGTTCTGTAATGTAACAGTAGATGCTGTAATTGAGGCTACCGACATGAGCACTATCTATGAAGTGCCATTGGAAATGCTGCGTGAGAAGCTGGATGTGATCTGTATGAAGAAATTGCACATCCCTATTGAAAGAGAGCCGGATATGACCAAATGGCGCGCTTTCCTGGATAAGCTGAAATATCCGAAATCCAAGGTAACCATCGGTCTGATCGGAAAATATGTGGAACTGCAGGACGCTTATAAATCCATCCTGGAATCATTCATTCACGCAGGTGCCATGAATGAATGTAAAGTGGTGGTACAAAATATTCATTCTGAATTCCTTACACAGGAGAACGTGGCAGAAAAGTTACGTAACCTGGATGGCCTGCTGGTAGCTCCGGGCTTCGGCCATCGTGGTATTGAAGGAAAGATCGTCGCTATACAATATGCCCGTGAGAACAATCTGCCATTCTTTGGTATCTGCCTGGGTATGCAGATGAGCGTTGTGGAATACGCCCGTAACGTAATAGGCTGGAAAGATGCTCACTCTACTGAAATGAATCCCGATACGCCTCATGCCGTGATCGGCCTGATGGAAGAGCAGAAAAAGATCACTGTAAAAGGTGGTACCATGCGTCTGGGCGCCTATACCTGCGAATTAACACCAGGTTCAAGAGCCGCCGGCATTTATGGTAGCACTATCATCAGCGAGCGCCACCGTCACCGTTATGAATTCAACGGTCAGTACCTGGCCGATTTTGAAAAAGCGGGTATGATCCCTTCCGGCCGTAACCCGGAAAGCGGACTGGTGGAAATGGTAGAACTGCCAGACCATCCGTTCTTTGTAGGCTGTCAGTTCCATCCTGAACTGAAAAGTACGGTTGAAGCGCCTGCACCACTGTTCGTGCACTTTATTGCTGCCGCCAAACAGTATGCGGAAGACAAGACCAATAAGGCAAAAGTTGCTGAAGAAAAGATTGCCCACCAATAATGAATATTTATAAGTAACAGGCTTTCAGTGGTAACAACAGGGTATTAACTTTGTTGATTACAACTGAAAGCTTATTGCTTTTACTTACCTTTGCTGCCTAAATTTTAATTGAATTTCATGGACAGAAACTCAGTCATTGGCTTTGTACTACTGGGAGTGTTGTTTGTTGGTTACATTTTTTACAACCAGAAACAGCAGGTTACCGCAAAAAGAGAGAAGGACCGCCAGGATTCCATAGCTAATCTTAACAAGCCGAAACCTGTTGATACCGCTAGTTACACCACCGCAGGCGTGCCAGATTCCACCAAACTTGCCGGTGCATATGGTGCCTTCGCAGGTGCAGCCAATGGAACTCAGCAAACTGCCGTACTGGAGAACAAAGTAGTGAAAATCACTTTCTCCAACCACGGTGGACAGCCTTCACTGGTACAGCTGAAACAATTCAAGGATTTCCAGGGTAAACCGTTGATGCTGGTAAACAGCTCTTTCAACCGCATTTCCCTGCAGGTTCCTGCCAATAACAATACCTTATTAAATACTGCAGACCTGTATTTTACCGGTGGTAATGTACAGCAACTGCCTGATGGTAGCCAGTCTATCGCCTACCGCCTGCCTACTTCCAACCCCGGCCAGTACCTGGAGTATGTATATACCCTGAAACAGGATGGTTACGCTATGGATTTTGATATCCATGCCATCGGTCTGGAAAATGTATTGCCAGCCGGTCAGAAAACACTGAGCCTGCAATGGGATTCCCAGAACGACAAGCAGGAAAAAGACATGCAGAACGAGCGTCTGAACAACCAGGTACATTACCGGAATACAGACGGAAAGCATGACTACTTCACACTGAACCGTACCAGCAATGAAAAGCTGGACACCAGGCTTGAGTGGGTGAGCGTAAAGCAACAGTTCTTCAATACTACTTTCATCGCCAGAAAGGATGCCCGTTTCGCAGGTGCGGAGATCAACACCAAAGTACCTGAGAGCGGTAATATCGTAGGACAAACCTTCGCTACACTGGAGATCCCTTACAATCGTGCACATGATTTCACATTCCCGATAGAGATCTACTACGGTCCTAACCACTATAAGACCCTGAAGTCTTTTGATATTGGTCTGGAAAGCATCATCCCACTGGGCTCCGGTATTTTCGCTTTCGTAAAATATGTGAACAAATGGGTGATCATCCCTGTGTTCAACTTCCTGAGCGGATTTATTGGTAACTACGGTATCATCATCATCCTGCTTACCCTGTTCATCCGTCTGCTGATAGCGCCATTCACTTACCAGAGTTATGTATCTCAGGCTAAAATGAAAGTGCTGAAACCAGAGATCGACGAGCTGAAAGCAAAATATGCCGATGACCAGCAGACATTCGGTATGGAGCAGATGAAGTTATTCAAGAGCGCCGGTGTAAACCCGCTTGGAGGTTGTTTACCAGCCCTCATGCAGTTGCCTATCCTGGTAGCGATGTATAGCTTCTTCCCATCATCCATAGAACTGAGACAGGAAAGCTTCCTCTGGGCAAAAGACCTTTCTGCCTACGATTCTATCCTGGACCTGCCGTTCACAATTCCTTTCTACGGAAATCACGTGAGCTTATTCACACTGCTGATGACCGCTACCAGCTTAATGCTGGCGTTCAATAACCGTGGAATGGCAGATCAGAGCAATCCGGTAATGAAATATATGCCGTATGTATTCCCGGTGATGCTATTGGGTATCTTCAACCGCCTCGCATCAGCGCTGACTTTCTATTACTTCCTGTCCAACGTGATCAGTATTGGTCTGCAGTGGGTGATCCAGAAATTCTTCGTGAATCATGATAAGATCCACGCACAGATCCAGGAGAATAAAAAGAAACCAGCCAGCAAATCAAAATGGCAGGAGAAGCTGGAAGACATGCAGAAACGCCAGGCCGATATGCAGAAACGTCAGCAGGACGCTCAGCAACGCAAAAAACAATAGTATCTGATCTATTCGATATACTATATTAGCAGAAGGCTTCCCACGACGGAAGCCTTCTGTATTTTCAGGAATCATGCATTTAATCTGAACCTTATGAAATATCTATTGTTTCTGGCTACAGCCGCAACTGTTTATTCTACTTCCTACGCACAGGATTACCAACCATCTGAGAGCCGTATACGAAAAACGGCCAGCTATCTGGCATCCAACAAATTAAAAGGCAGGGGTACTAATGAAAAGGGGGGACTCAAAGCAAGTAACTATGTAGCCAGACAATTTAAACAGGCAGGACTCACTCCGGGTAATGGGGGTAGCTACTTTCAGGACTTTACCTTCGACAGGAAAGAACATCATGGCCTGACCAGCAGGAACGTAATCGGCTTCCTGGACAATGGCGCCGCTAAAACCATCATCATCGGCGCCCATTATGATCACCTGGGTACAGCCGCATTGTTTGATGGGAAATATCCCGTGGGACAGATCCATAACGGTGCTGACGACAATGCATCCGGCGTGGCAGGGCTATTGGAACTGGTCCGCTACTTTACAGGGAACGGGCAGAAAGAGCCATTTAATTTCCTGTTCATTTCCTTCGGAGGAGAAGAGATGGGGTTACAGGGCTCGAAGTATTTTACATCTAATCCTACCATCCCGCTGACCAACGTACATTTCATGCTGAATATGGACATGATAGGCCGGTACAATGAAGAACGTGGTATCGGTATCGGCGGTTATGCAACTGCACAGGAATGGCCTGCTGTATTCAAAGACACACAGGAGCCGGGTATCCACTATTTTACCGACGGATCGGGCAAGGGTGCTTCTGATCATCATAACTTCTTTATGCACGAGGTGCCTGTCATCTTCCTGCATACCGGCCCGCATGACGATTATCATAAGCCGACAGACGATATTGAAAAACTGAAAGCCAAAGAAGAAGCATTGATCCTGAAACTGGCCGTACAGCTGATCACTAACGCGATGAAATATCCGGAACTACATTATGTAGGAGAGGAGAAGAAAGAAGAGGAAAAGAAGTAAATCGTTCTGGTATAAATGAAAAGGCGTCCGGTTTTAGACCAGACGCCTTTTCTTATTATGTGTACTTAATTACTGTGGTTTAGTTGGCTGTGCAGGATAAGCTGCTTTAGGGGCAGCAGAAGGAGCTGGTTTATCCTTATTAACTTCCTTCTGTTTTTCCTTTTCTCTTTCTCTTGCCGCCTTATCTGCTTCGGCTTCTGCCTCATTCACATCCATGATATAGTCATTGGCATCTCCATTACCCTGGTCATCAGCTTCTGCCGGTGGTTTGTAGTTTTCTTCAAAGTTCTGGTAGAATTCACTGTTGATAGACTGAGGGATGGCAAAGGTGGCCTTGTCATCTATCTTCAGTGTCTTGTCTGCATATACTTTCTGGAAGAAGTATGCCCAGATCGGAAGGCCTGTATTAGCACCCTGACCATTGGTAGTGGTGCTGAAATGAAGGAAGTTGTTTTCACAACCTACCCAGGCGCCTGCCAGCAGCTGAGGCGTAAAGCCCAGGAACCAGCCATCGGTATTATCGTTGGTAGTACCGGTCTTACCTGCTACTTCACTCTGGATACCATAACGGAAACGCAGACGCGCAGAAGTACCACCGGGACCAGTTACACCCTGCATCATCTTCACCATGGTATAAGATTCATTCTCACTGATCACCTCACGTTTTTCGGGAGCGGTGGTCTGCAGGATATTACCATTTCTGTCTTCTATACGGGTGATGTAGATCGGTTTAGTGATAATACCACGGCCTGGGAACATGGTGTAAGCCTGGAGCATTTCATACAGCGAGATCTCCGGTGTACCCAGTGCAATAGATGGATAAGGCGGGATGTCAGCGCTGAAGCCGATCTTGTTTTTCGCAAAGTCAGCAACCGCCTGTGGGCCTAACTGTTTGATCAGGTAAGCAGATACCAGGTTCAGTGATTTAGCCAGTGCACCAGCCATAGAAATACTACCTCCTACACTACCTTCAGAGTTGCGGCTCAGCGTCCAGTTGTATTTAGGGAATGATACCGGCTCGTTAGGCAGCATGGTGCTGGGAGACATACCATTCATGATGGCAAAGCAATACAGGAATGGTTTAAAGGTAGAACCTACCTGTCTGCGGGTCTTGGCTACGTGGTCGTTCTTGAAATAACGGAAATCAGGACCACCTACCCATGCTTTCACTTCACCACTTTCAGGGTCCATCGCCATAAAGCCTGCCTGTAAGATCGCTCTCATATATTTGATAGAGTCTATCGGCGTCATGATCGTATCCAATTCATTCAGCTCAGGCTCTGTAAAGCTCTTCCAGGCAAACACCTTCATTTTAGTAGGGGTGTTGAAAGCTTTTTTGATGTCTTCATCACTGGCTTCGTCATCCTTCATGGCCTTGTAGCGGTCAGATTCCTTCATGTAACGGTCAATATACGACTGCCAGTTCTTCCACACACTACCGGATTTGATATTGGATTGTGCTGCAAATACTTTCTGCAGATCTTTCAGGTGATGATCTACCGCTTCCTCGGCATACAGCTGCATGCGTGGGTTGATGGTAGTATAGATCTTCAGACCGTCGCGGTACAGGTTATATTCGGAACCATCCGCTTTTTTATGGGTTTTACACCATTCTTTCAGCTCGTCCCGTAATACCTCTCTGAAGTAAGGCGCCAGTCCTTTATTGTGGTCTATCTTATTGTAACGCAGTACGATAGGCTTGCTTTTAGCAGCATTTGCCTCCGCTTCTGTAATAAAGTCGTTCTTCTGCATCAGCTCTATCACCGTATTACGGCGACTTAATGCCATCTGCGGATTACGGCGGGGATTGTACAGATTGGTTCCCTTCAGCATAGCAACCAGGGTAGCTGCTTCCTCAATGGACAGGTGACCTGCATCTTTACTGAAGAAGGTACGGGCACCGTTCTCAATGCCATATACGTTATCGCCGAAAGGCACCGTATTGAGGTAGAGGGTAACGATTTCCTGTTTGGTGAAGTTTCGCTCCAGTCGAACGGCTATCAGCCATTCCTGCATTTTCTGGAAACCTCTTTTTATCATGTTGGAAGCACGCGTCGTACCGGTATTATCAGCCTGCAGGTTCAATGCCAGCTGTTGCGTGATCGTACTGGAACCCCTCTTTTTACCGATTGCCAGGTAAAAAGGAATGGCGATCGTTGCATAAGGGTCTATCCCGGAGTGCTCATAGAACCTTACGTCCTCGGTAGCAATCAGGGCATTGATCACATTCTTGGAAATTTCGTTGTAATCAGAGCTTGACCTGTCCACCTGGTAATATTTACCCAGGATGGTACCATCTTCGGCAATTACTTCAGATGCAAGGGCAGCCCTTGGGTTTTCCAGGGTCTCCATGGATGGCATAGAGCCAATAATGCGGAAATTCACCAGCAGGATCAATAACAGGAAAAACCCAGTCAGTGATAAAACTGTGATCCACAATATTTTAACCGATTTTTTCATACTTGCTTTAAATGTTTGATTTGCGCGGCCAGCATCGCTCTTCATGGCTTTACTCAAGATATAGCAATTTACGGGCCTTATTACGCCGTGCTTACGACAGCGGACAAAACTATTAAAAAAAACGGGTTGATGTCCCTCAAATATTGTTAAAAGACTGATTGATGCCCCCCAATAAATTAGTATGTTTTTCTATCTTACTGTCTGTTACTGAGTAACGTAGTTGTCGTCAAAGAATTTTTTATACCCGCTGATGTCTTTGGTACTGTTCATCTGGATGAAATTATCCCTGGAAATGATGAACATGGTGTAGTCTGACGGACGGATACGCGGAATGATCTTTTCAGCATCGATCCTGATCTCATCAAAATAGTCCAGCGCCTTGTCCTCATTCGGGAAAAGCCTGAAAATGAGCATCACTTCCTGTGGCGCCAGCACAAAATTAGCTACCTGTATATTCTCTCCCGCATGTTTGGCTGCATTGTATTTGGTAAACTGTGTCAGCGCCTCATCCATAATGGCTTTTGAAACACGCTGGAAGGAGAGTACCACGAAATGCGGATTGGTGGCATTCAGTTTATAAATGGTAACAGGTTTTATGGGTGCCGGCAGCGGCGCTACTTTCAGGGCGGCATTGGCTGCCAGTTTGATAGAGTCGGCCACAGCGGTCTGAATCTTTACAGAATCCAGTTTGTTTTCAAATTTCGGTTCCGGGTTCTGCCATGGGTAACGGATGGAGATATTCTCATCTACCACATTGTTATCCTTGTCTTTCTCAATTTCCAGCCTGGAGAGGTATACTACCAGGGCCGCCCGGTTATCCAGTGCTTCCAGCAGTGATTTAGCCTTCTCCTGCACTGCGTCATCCTGTTTGTATTTGTTGATAACATTCACAACTGCCTGACGTCCAAACTCACAGGTATCCATTTTCATGATGATCATGGCTTCCAGCAGGTCAAACTTAGGCTGCATGAAATTGAGGCCAAAGGTGGAATCTGCTGCTTTTTTCAATGCCATCGCGCCTTCAAGGTTCCCTCTGCTATAATTTACATAAACAGAATCATAAGCAGTGGTGATCTCCTTCTTCTTCTCCTGGTTAATATCCTGCAGAGAGCCATATTTGATAATGCTGGCAAATTTGGAATCCCCGAGGGTCATTACGTTCTGTTTGTACTTCGCAGCCTGGGCGGTATGTCCCAGTTTCGTATGCCAGATATACAGGGAGTAGATAACCTCTGTTTTATGCGGATGCTGTGGATATCTGTTCAGCAACGTATCGTAAGTTTCGATAGCCAGTTCGGTATTGTCCAGCTGATCGTTGTAGAGTTTACCCAGGTCATAGTAGGCGTCCTCCACGATCACATTGGACTTCAGGAGGTCGTCTGGCGTAAGTGGCAGCCCTTTAGCGAGTGCCTGTGCAGTGGCACTGTCTGACGGCGCCTTGGAGGCATTCGCAGTAGCAGTAGGATTGCCATTTTCATCCTCCGTTTGCAGCGGCTGATTGGCCGCAGCGGCTCCTGACTGGCTTCTACGCCAGTTGTCGGCCAATGGCCTGTTACCCCAGCGTTTTTTGAATTCGGAGAACCCGGAAGATTTGCTGGCATTATTATAAAAATACCATTCACCCTTGTCGTCATTTTTAGGTGCAGCAGCGCTGTTATTCATATTGTTGACCAGCGGACTGTTATTGGCCATGTCCTGCGGAATAACCCCGTTGTCAGCATCATCCTTCTGCTTTTTCGCCTTCTCTTCCGCCTCTTTACGCATGGTAGCGGCCATTTTTTCGAGGAAGATCTTCCTGTCAGATTCCGGCATAGCGGCGATCCGTTGCAGGCTGTCTTCTTTCTGAATGGCTTCCACACGGATCACGACGTCATTGAGCACACGTTTGCGCTTGTTCACAATCGCAGAGTCGGTAAACTCAGGAGGCATCACGCTGGCGGTACTATCGTAGAAGTTCCTTGCCAGACGATACTGCCGCTGTCCGTAATAGATGTCCGCTATAGCCTTGAAAGACAAGGCTCTCTGCATGGTATTGGAACTTTCCACCTTCAGCGATTGACCCAGGTATTGCAGGGCCAGGTCGGGGTCTTTAGGTAGAACGATGTTCGCCATATTATAATAGATAGCGTCGCGAAACTCAATGTATTTCTCCCTACGGGCCATTCTTTTCAGGCGGGCCAGGCTTTCATCAAAGGAGCCACCTTCCCTGGTAGCATCCAGTTTAGCGATCTGCATACGGGCCTGGAAGTCCATCATCGGATCAGGCTTCTGTTTGATCACTTTATGGAACATCATCACGGCGGAGTCCGGGTGGCTATAGTTGGTATATAATTGCCCCAGGATATAATACATGCGCGCCCGCTCATCACGGTTGCCTTTACTCTTAACAGCTATCTGCAGCGGAACGATCACTTCAGCAAAGCGTTCCTGCTTGTACAGGGCATAGGCTCTTACTTCAGCCAGCTCGCCAGACAGTCTTTTAGGAAAATAAGGATCATGCTCCACGATATTCATCAGGGAACGGGCCTGGTCGAACTCTTTCATTTCCAGCAGGGTCTTTGCCTGCCATACAAAAGCGTCGTTACGGGCATAAGTATGTTTGAAGTAGCCGAATGGCGGTTTTCTTTTCTCGCGGGAAGCAATACTGAGCTGGTCTTTTTCACTGGAACCTACAACTGTCTTATACTCATCTTTCTTTTTAGGAGCAAATTTGGTATTGATGAACTGGAATGTCCGGCTGGCCTTGTCCCATTCACCCTGGTAGAAGTAGGCCTGGCCGATCACGAGATAACTGTCATCGATCCATTTGCTGCGCGGATCGCGGATCTGTATATTGATAGACGCCTTTTCAATAACGGTATCCAGGTCGCCGGTACTCAGACCGAGATTCTGAAGACTGTAAGGATAGAAAGGGAGCAGATAATTGTAGTTGTCCTGGCCCTGGCGGCTCACATTATGGGTGATAAGACGGAGTTTCTTCCGGGCGTTGTATAAATAGTTATACCTGGCCAGCATGTTCTGCACCAGTTTACGTTTAATGGTCCATTTTTTTTCTGCCAGTAATTCTGAGGGCGGACGCCGGTCTTCCACGCGTGGTTGTGCTACTTTCGGTACAAGCGGTTTTTGCATGGTGCGTTGGGGCATCCTGCTATGATTGCTCTTGGACTGATTAGTAACCGTGGTATCCCTTCGCTGGGCGTAAACCCTGTTAATATTCATACAGCACAAAAACAAACTTACTAAGCAGGTATATGGTAGATATATGCGAATTGATCTGTAATAATTCATGGATGCCAGGGTGTGTATAGGCTTACCTATATAACTTATATGTCAGAAAATTATTTTTTAAAGATAGGATAATTTTTTTGAGGGGGACAAAAGTGGACTACTGTAATAAAAAGGGATAACACTTAATTTTTTAAATACGAAATAATATAAATGTTTAACTTTAGCCGGTTGATAATCAGAAAAATTATTCAAGTTTTATAGCGGCTATGGCTAAGAAGCGCGATAGAAAAGGCAGAAATGTGGGGCGGATAGGGAACAGGTACCGCCTGGTGATTATGAATGACAATACCTATGAAGAGGTAACCTCATTCAAATTATCCCGTATGAGTGTATATGTAGCATTGAGTACTCTATTTGTACTCTATTTGTACTGTTGGTAACGATCACCGTTGCTACAGTGGTATTTACTCCATTGCGCTACTATATTCCGGGGTATGGCGACCTGAAACAGCGCAGGGAGTTCATTCGCCTGAAGATGCGTACCGATTCCCTGGAATCTGCCATCAATGCACGCGATAAATACCTGGAAAACATCAAACAGGTTATCAACGGAGATTATTCTGCCAGCAAACTGGACACAACTACTATTAAAGTTCCTAAAGTAGATAACAGCACTTATTAAGGGGGCACGACATTAATTAAGGCTGAAAAATATACTGTCAGCAGATACGCAAAGGGTCCGGATCACCGTTTAAGGGGGGTAATGTGGATAACTTCTTAAAAGAAGTGATTGTCAATATGTAATAATATGTTAATAAATAATACTATCTTACATCACACTAAAAGCTGAAAAACCTAAAATCCTATGTTTAGCAACAACAATCGTAATGCCAGAAGCGAGAGCAAATCAGTAATGCCTTCTTCCAATGTGAACATTATTGGCAGTGGAACTTCCATCCAGGGAGACATTGTGTGCGAAGGAGATATTCGCATCGACGGACAGGTGAATGGCCTGGTATCAACAAAAGCTAAAATTGTGGTAGGTCCTGAAGGGGAGATTATCGGTGACCTGGTATGTCAAAGCGCTGACATCCTCGGTAAAGTAACTGGTATTGTCAGAGTTGAAGATCTGCTTTTCCTGAAAGGCAATGCCCTGGTAAAAGGAGATCTGTATACAGCCCATTTTGAAATGGAGCCAACCGCGAAATTCAACGGTCGTTGCTACATGGAACCAGAAGAGGTGGCAGCTGCAAATGCAAGTGCAAACGCAAACGCAAACCTGAAAGAAAAAAATGGAAGACCCGTTTTCACAGAAGAAGCCACGGAAGAAGCCTGATAACAGGCTGATTTTAAGGTACACCGGGCTGGCTTTCCAGATGATGGCCACATTAGGCTTAGCGGTATTTGCTGGTTATAAAATAGACCAGCGGACAGGATGGTCATTCCCCTTCTTTCTGATCATTTTGTCTTTATTAGCTTTAGTCTTAATTTTGCGCCAAATTATCAAAGATACCAGCAGGAATGAGTGACAGGTTTTACTTTAGAGTTATTGGCGTATTCATTATTTTGAACGGCGCTTTATTATTATCAAAAGCCTGGTTGTTGGATAACGGAGCTCACCATAATGTGCTGCTCTTCGGCAACCTGGCTTTAGCTACAATCTCCGGCATCACTTACAATATGAGCCGCAAAGGGGTACAATCCGAAAACAACAGCATCTTTATGCTAAGGGTTTATGGCTCCATGATCAGCAGAATGATGTTATGTCTGGCCGGTATTACTATATATGCCGTAGCAAACAGGGCAAATACCAGCAGAATCACTATTTTTATATTGATGTTCTTCTACATCGTATACGCTGTATGCGAGAATATCAGTCTGCAAAAAATTACCAGAAAGAAAAATTAAAGATTCGTGAAGCAGGAGGCTCCTTTACATGCATTAGCTGCATACCTGCCCGAAGGAACCTTCGAGCAGGTAATGGCCTACCTCACAGAATATAAGGTACACCTGACGGTGACCCGTGAACGGCAAAGCATCCTGGGCGACTACCGGCATCCCGACCGAAGGGGAGGGCACCGGATCAGTATCAACGGGAATCTTAACAGATATGCATTTCTGATCACGCTCCTGCACGAAATCTCCCACCTGACCACCTACATGGAGTATGCCAATACGGTAGCTTCACATGGGAAGGAGTGGAAACAGCATTTTTCTAATATACTGAAACAGTTCGTAGGCAAAGGTTATCTTCCATCGGATGTGGAAATGGCTTTACGGCAAAGTATTCAAAACCCGGCAGCCAGCTCCTGCGCGGATGATGATCTTATGCGCGTACTAAAGCGCTATGACCTGCAAAAGGAAAATCATTTCCTGGTAGAACAGCTGGCACCCAACCAGTTGTTCCGCACAAAAGACGGCCGTGTTTTCCGTCGGGGAGAACGTATACGTAAACGTTACAAGTGCGAAGAAGTAGCAACAAAACGGATGTATCTGTTTAGCCCCGTTTATGAAGTGGAATTGGTGGCTGCTTAATGCATATCCGGTTACTGGAGTATTAGGATTAAGTCCACGTCTTGTTCGATGCTTGTTCGATGCTTGTTCGATGCTTGGCCGTCGCTTGTACGTCCACTTAAAACTAAAAGGTCAGGTAAAGTTACATCCGGGACTGGCCCCCCGTTATAACCCACCTGACCTGAAATTCCTCGCTAAATTGGCCGGTTATGAATTAACAGCCGGTTGCCCGATCATCATCCGCTTATTATGCTCCCTTTCTCTCTTCTCTATCGTCTCTTTCCGGAAGATAATATAAGCATGTTCATGAGCTTCCAGCAGGTCGTCATACGGACCGCGGGGAGAAATGAGCTTCACAAATACGGGTGCAGTCTCAATAGTAATGAACAACAGGATAATGAACCAGTTCGCCCAGCGTACCGGTACACTACGGTCTGTCAGATGCCCCAGTGCATCCAGCCGGGACGCCAGTCCGTCGATGCTGCTCCGGTTAAGTCCACCTACCGTCGCTTTCTGGGTGGAGTCAATAGACAGGAGCTCCTGTCTCTTTTGCGCAATGAGGGCGCCGTTCTGATCGGTGATCCGCTTTAACATCGCTGCGGCAGTATCGGCATCAGCTTTTTTCGCCTTGTAGATAGGGCCCAGGTTCTGCCGGCGTGAGCCGCCTGTACCATCGGCCTCCTGCTGAGCAATGATCTGCAGCGTGTCAAGTTTAGCGGCCTGAAGCTGGATAGCTGTGTTCAGCTGCGCGATCTCTGCGTTCAACACATTGACCCGTTGCTGGAAGCGGTCTTTCACCTTGTCTTCCTGTGTTTTGAATACCTGCTGTTCCATGACAATCAGTTCCTGGTTGATCTCTTTCTCGAACACTTTCAATTCCAGTGGTTTAGAGATGACAATGGCGATCAGGACGGCCAGTACAAGCCTGGGCACTGCCATACCAAACTCACTCCA
The DNA here is from genome assembly GCF_900102545.1 of Chitinophaga filiformis. Classification (GTDB taxonomy): domain Bacteria; phylum Bacteroidota; class Bacteroidia; order Chitinophagales; family Chitinophagaceae; genus Chitinophaga; species Chitinophaga filiformis. The sequence continues at coordinate 355,627 of NZ_FNBN01000005.1, forward strand.
GAAGTTGTTACGTTTTTTCATGCCGGACACGATATAACGGTCCAGGTTGAAGATCATCAATCCCCAGACAATCCCGAACACAACAGCTCCCCAGGGAGAACTGAACACTGTCCACAGGGCGTACCCTCCCGAAAAAGCTGCCAGTAATCCGGTAAAGAAAATAGTAGCACCAATACCGCCATATTTATTGGTTTCTGATGGTGCCCGTTTCAGCATAGGCACATGGGTCCCTGAACAAAACAGGAAAAAGTCGCGGAAGCGCTTCATGATAATTGTACAATTTGGTATATAAAAAGTAGTCACGCCTGCAGGACGCAGGTATATATAGTTAAGGATGGATTATGAAGGTACGATTTTTCGCTGGCTGTGAACCAATTAAGTGATCAAAAGCAGGAAAAATGTGATAGAAACAAAAGGGAGAGGGAGGAACAGGCTGGTACAGGCATAAAAAAGAATCCCCGGATCTCGTCCAGGGATTCCTTGTTCTATTTTTTAGTCAATCACTACTTCATGTTAATTAAGCGGTAACTGCTTTGTTTACCAGTGCAGCAGCTTCGCTGAGCAGGATGGCTGATTGTACGGTCAGGCCGCTTTCTTCGATCAGTTTCTTAGCTTCTTCCGCGTTGGTACCCTGCAGACGTACAATGATCGGAACAGTAATGTTACCGATGGATTTGTAAGCATCGATTACACCCTGTGCAACACGGTCGCAACGAACGATACCACCGAAGATATTGATCAGGATTGCTTTTACCTTAGGATCTTTCAGGATGATGCGGAAACCTGCTTCTACTGTCTGTGCGTTGGCAGTACCACCTACGTCCAGGAAGTTAGCCGGCTCACCACCGCTCAGTTTGATCATATCCATGGTAGCCATTGCCAGACCGGCGCCGTTTACCATACAACCTACGTTACCATCCAGTTTTACGTAGTTCAGGTTGTATTTACCTGCTTCTACTTCAGTTGGATCTTCTTCAGAGATATCGCGGAGCGCTTCAAGGTCAGGATGACGCATCAGCGCGTTGTCGTCCAGGTTCAGTTTACAGTCAACAGCAATGATCTTGTCGTCGCTGGTTTTGAACAGTGGGTTGATTTCCAGCATAGCTGCATCCAGGCCAACGTATGCATTATACAGGTTGGTCACAAATTTCACCATGTTTTTGAAAGCCTCGCCGCTCAGACCGAAGTTGAACGCTATCTTCCTGGCCTGGAACGGCTGCAGGGTAGTGTTCGGCTGTACCCACTCCTTGAAGATCTTGTCAGGAGTATTGTGTGCTACTTCTTCGATGTCCATACCACCCTCTGTAGAGTACATGATCACATTCTGACCTTTTGCACGATCCAGCAGGATAGACAGGTATAATTCTTTTATGGGGTTAGGGCCAGGGTAGTACACGTCCTGTGCTACCAGCACCTTGTTAACTAATTTTCCGGCCTCACCGGTCTGGATGGTTACCAGTACACCGCCAAGGATATTGCCGGCAATGGTTTTTACATCTTCGGCATTCTTACCTACTGCAACACCTCTCTGCTCTTTACCACGGATGGTACCTTTACCACGTCCACCGGCATGGATCTGCGCCTTTACCACAGCAAACTCATTACCATATTGCACTTTTAATTGCTTATAAGCTTCTGCCGCCGCTTCAGGGGTATCTACCGGAATCCCTTCCTGTACCGGTACATTATATTTCTTCAACAGTTCTTTAGCCTGGTATTCATGTAAGTTCATCTGAGAAAAATTTGCCGCTAAAATAGGTCATTATGATTTAAATATAAAACCGTAGTGTTTTGTGAATTAAAAATAACTTTGCGGCAACCTGTTTTAAAGACATAATATAATGAGTGATCTCTTGCAACAAATAGCTGCTGCCGCGGACTACATCAGAAAATCATGGTCCGGAACCCCGGAAGTGGGCATCATACTGGGCAGCGGCTTAGGCAACCTGGCCAATGATATTACCGACAGTACGGAAATCCCCTACGAAAATATCCCCCATTTTCCCTCTTCTTCAGTGGAAGGCCATAAGGGCCGCCTGATACTGGGAAAGATGAATGGTCGTCCGGTAATAGCTATGGCAGGCAGATTTCACTATTACGAAGGACTGTCCATGCAGCAGGTAACCTTTCCGGTAAGGGTGATGAAGGCGCTCGGCGTACATACACTGTTGATTTCCAATGCAGCCGGTGGGATGAACAGGGCTTTTAATGTGGGCGACCTGATGATCATCCGGGACCATATTAATCTGCAACCGGAACATCCGCTACGCGGACCGAACAACAATACCCTGGGTCCCCGCTTCCCGGATATGAGTGAACCCTATTCAAAAGAGCTGATTACCAAAGCAAAAGAAATAGCGCAGGCCAATAACATCCCTGTTCATACAGGAGTATATGTAGGTGTGCAGGGCCCTACCTTCGAAACCAGGGCGGAATATATGTACATGCATATCATTGGCGGAGACGCTGTTGGTATGAGTACAGTACCGGAAGTTATTGTAGGCATTCACAGCGGCTTAAAAGTATTCGCTATGAGTGTTATCACCGATATCGGCATCCGGGAAGAGGAAAATGTGATCACACATGAAGAGGTGCTGGAAGCAGCCAATGCGGCTGAACCGAAATTAACGCTTATTTTCAGGGAACTGATCAAGGCAATCTAAGTCAAAAGAAGAACGAAGCAGGAAATTATATCAAAGGATGAGGTCATTTATTTTAATATGTTGTTTGCTGGTAGGTGCACAGCAACTGCAGGCACAGATAGGCCAGCGTTTCGGCAATATGGGCGGCGGTGGTTCTTCCTCCATGCAAAAAGATACCGGCAGCCACAAGCATGACCTGGATACGCTTACTATCACTTACCGCAAACTGGGAGAACCTACCGACTTCAGGCTGGATTCTTCTGTTGCTGATTTTAATAGCAGCTTTTTAAAAATCCCGGCCAATTATGTATTCCTGGGAAATAATGGCGCTCCTGCCCGTAATGTGATGTTTACACCATTCATGAAACCGGGTTTTGATGCTGGCTTCCATATCTTTGATCCTTATGCATTTACCCATGAAAATGCTCGTATTTATACAACCACCCGTCCTTATTCGGAATTGCTGTATATGGTTGGTAGTCAGCAGGAACAGCAAATAGGTGTATTGCATACGCAAAACCGTACCGACCATTTCAACTTCGGTTTTGAATACAATAAGACCTATGCTCCGGGCTATTTCAGATCACAATCCACTAACCACGACGTATACCGTATTACAGGCCGTTTCAATAGCAGGAACAAACGCTATAATGCATACCTCAGCTATTTTTATAACAAGTTTAACAACGGTGAGAATGGTGGGCTGAGAGTAGGCGATACCATACTGGATAACCCTCGTTACAATAACCGTAAGACGATCGACGTGAACCTGGGCAACTATTCAGCTACTACTACAGGCCTGTTCAGTACCACACTGCCGGTGAAAACATCACAAAGGCAGTCCGGTTTTCTGTTCGTGCAGCAGTACGACTGGGGTAAAGGAGATACCATTCACGTAAACGATACTACGGACTATTATAAATTTGACCCTTTCTTCCGTGTACAATATAGTTTCAAGGTAGACAACAGCAGTGCGTCTTACCTGGACGGTCAGCCGGACACTTTCTACTATACCAAACACTATAACTGGGGATTCAATGGTGATACTGTCAGATCGCAACACGACTGGCGTATCATCTCCAATGATATCTCCCTCATACAATTCCCGGTACGTGGCAACCAGGCGCATTTTATCAGTGCAGGGGCCAGGTATGAAAGCATCAGGGGGACCTTCCTGGATGCCGGCATTAACTTCAGTAATGTTGTGTTACACGGTGAATACCGGAATAAAACACGTAATCAGAAATGGGATCTCTCCGCTAAAGGTGAATTCTATCTGGCAGGACAAAATTCCGGAGATTATAATGTAACCGGTATGCTGAGCCGCTACCTGAATGAAACGCTGGGAAATGTGCATCTCTTCTTCAGTAATACCAACCGTGAGCCCTCGTATGTCTACAAATATTTCAGCAGTACATACGACAGCTGGTATAACAGCACGCTTGGAAAGGAGAATATCACACAATTGCAGTTCTCCGCCGACAACAGGAAGTTAAAGTATAACCTGGCGGTGAATTATTACCTGATCGAGAACTATACTTACTTCGAAAATTATTATACCAGTACACAGGCGCCCGCACTGTTCAACCTGTTGCAGGTCATATTCAGCAAACATTTCCGGTATAAACATTACAACTGGTATATGGATTTCGCATTCCAGCAGGTACACGGCGATGGCAGGATAAATGTGCCTACAATCTGGACCCGTCACCGGCTGGCGTATGAAAACAGGTTGTTTAATAACCTGAACCTGATGGCAGGTATAGAAGCAAAATATAATACCTCCTATTATGCAGATGATTACTCTCCGGTAACCGGTCAATTTGTGTATCAGACTACCCAACGGGTGAAGTATTACGCGCCTGATCTGGCAGCATTTGTACACTTCAGGATCAAGTCTTTATCTGCATTTATCAGAGGCGAAAACCTGAATACATTTTTTGCAACAAACAACTTTGCCGCACCGGCTTACCCATACAATAACTTCACGTTCAGACTGGGTATCCGCTGGTGGTTCATTAACTAACAAAACGTTAACAACTGCCTGAAAGTACGTATAGCTACTACCGTAAACTTCTTTAAATCAAGGCATTAAGTCTGTACTAAGTAAACCGTTTTACTACTGTTTCAGGGTCGCAGTCATCGTCACACTGCAACCTTCTGGCGTGCTCTTTGTTTAAGTTTGTATAAAGCATTTTAACATGAAGGCGTTTACAGTAGTTATCAACACAGACAGGTATATGGTTAAACCTTTGAACGGTCATTCACCCCGCTATCTCGTCAACGTAAATGGGCAGGATGTAGTTTTTGAAAATGATGGAGACGGCCATGTCCGGGCCGAAGCTACTAAAGCAGCCAGCATGTCATTATTACTGGGTCTGGCAGACAAAATCGAAGAGAACGCAGGAGTTTAAGCAAATCTGGCAGTAAATTGCTAAATTTGCCTCCGTTATCATGAAGAGATTTATAACCATATTACTAGCTTTCCTGTATGTCACGCTCACCAGTGGGTTCACGGTGAACGCGCATTACTGTATGGGTAAGCTGGCATCAGTGGATTTTAAATCTCATGCCGACGATATTTGTAATATGTGCAGCAAACCCGGGAAGAAGGGAAAGTGCTGCAAAGATGAATACAAATATTGCAAGGCAGACGTCTCTTCTCATGAAGTTGCCAAAGTACAGCAAAGCAGTGAGCCATCCGTCAAGGCACTCAGCCTGCCGGTGATCATTGTACCTGTGCCTGCGTTAACCGTTACCCATCGCACTGCCGTTAACAATCATGGTCCGCCTGAATGCGGGCCTATTCCCCTATATATACAATACTGCACTTATCTGATCTGATTGTACACTTAATGAATCATCAAAGCTGAACGCTACAGGCGCGTAGCAATACATCTATTCATTACTAAGTACAAATTATCAGATCATGAAATCATTCATCGCAATTATATTTCTGGCCATAGGCCTGCATTTCACTTCTTCCGCACAGATCACAAAAGCTTCTTTACAAGCCTCGGGCTTAACCTGTGCCATGTGTTCAAGAGCTACTATGGAAGCATTGAAGACACTCCCTTTTGTAGATAAAATAGACACAGACCTGAACAACACCACTTTCCTCTTGTCTTTCAAACCCGGCGCAGCGGTGAACATAGACCAGATCAAGGCTAAAGTGGAAGATGCCGGTTTCTCTATAGCCAAACTGGTGCTAACCGCTTCATTTGATAAAGTAGCGGTAGAAAAGGATGCACATATCCAGTATGCGGGGGCCACTTTTCATTTCATTAATGCGAAACAGCAGGTATTATCAGGTGATCAGCAACTGACAGTCATTGATAAGGACTTTGTATCTGCCAAACAGTTTAAGAAGTACGGCACACAGACTACTATGCCCTGCTACCAGACAGGTATGATGGCGGGTTGCTGTAAGAGTGGCGGACAAACTGCTCCGGCGCGTATTTACCATGTTATCATCTGATTCACCGGAGCTGACCTCCAGTAATATTTGTAAATGAAAAGAACAGTATTCTTTATCATCTTCCTCATGCCTGTGTGGTTACATGCACAGGAGTTATATGTCTCTACAGAACCTGCCAGTAATATGCCGGCTAACTCCCTCGGTTTGCGGGTCACCAATCGCTTCTTTAAAATGGAATCTGAAGGAGTAACGGGAATGCGTATAGAACCGGAACTGATGTGGGGAATCTCTAAAAAGCTGATGGTACATGTGGCAGGACTGGCTTCTAACCAGATGCAGCCTTCCATTGAATGGGAGGGCGCCAGCATCTACGCCAAATACCGCTTCCTGTCGAAAGACGATGTGCATTCGCATTTCCGTATGGCCACCTATGTGAAGGGAGCTGTTATCAATAATCCTTTTGTACCAGCGATGCGGGAGCATAACCGTAAGCCCTATATTAACCAGGAACTGGACCTGGAAGGCGGCGCTTCAGGTGTGGCAGGCGGGTTAATAGCTACCCAGCTGCTGCATAAGCTGGCACTTTCTGCAACGTTGGGTTACAACAGGTTCATGAACAATACCAAAGACAATCGCCCGGATGATATGCCCGGCAACGCTGTAAACTACAGTTTATCAGCTGGTTATTTGCTCTTACCCCGGACCTACCGTAGTTATGAGCAGACTAATCTGAACCTTTATGTGGAATTGCTGGGTAAGGCAAATACAGACGCACTGAGCAGAAGCCAATACCTGGATATCGCCCCGGCTATCCAGTTTATCTTTAATAGTGTTACCCGTTTGGATTTTTCTTACAGAACACAATTATTTGGTGACATGACTCGCAATGTATTTAATACCTTTACATTACGGTTCGAGCACAATATTTTTAATATTTCAACAAAAAGAAAATGAAGCAGGCATTGATGACAGTACTCAGGTTTATCCAGTCACTGTTTGTGAAGAAGAATTGTTGTAAATAACTATTCCAATCTATTAGTAAATTGTTGCTCTTCCTGAGGTCTCTGTAAGGAGGCCTGAAAAGGGTGTATCGTATTTTCGATACACCCTTTTATTTGTTGGCAGTCCTAACGCTAAACAATATATTTTTCAAAATTTGTATATAGCAAATAGCAAATGCCTATCTTTAACCCATTGTTTTAATCGCCAATGAAGTATAGGTTTCTAAGGGACAATTTAACTATTGCGCTTGTATTGTTTTCATTGTTTGCCTGCCACAGAAAGCGGGTGCTCCGGGAAAAAGAAATAGTAAAGGATGTAAGGCAGTTAAGTGAAGTGATTCCCGAAAACATAGCGGAACGTCTCGAATATATAGTGGACAATGAAGATGTCATGGAAGATAGTGTACCTGCATTGCGCAGCGGGGCACTGACATATTTCTACCAGCAGACCAGCAACAATCCCGTATGGTCATCTGAAGGTGTACTGGATCCCCAGGCGGATTCCCTGTTCTTTTATGTGTCTCATGCTGATGAATCGGGGCTGAATCCGGCCGTCTATCACAATGTGGCGCTGACTCAGGCGATGAAACGCCTCAAAGAAGACGATGCTGCCAGGAAAGATGCTGCACTCTGGGCTCAGGTAGATGTACTGATGACAGACGCTTTTATGAAGATGGCCTCTCATCTGCACTTTGGGATCGCTCCGAGGGATAGTATCACCTTACGCAGGGATTCCGTGTATTCAGATACCCTGCTGGCTAATTACCTGACCTCCGCTTTACACCAGCATATTGTTGGTGCCACCTTGCGAAGCCAGGAGCCGCAGCAAAGGGGATACGAGCAGCTGAAATCGGCCTGGATCAATTTTAAGGGAAGATATAGTGAGATGAAATGGGACTCCCTGCCCGTTTCATATACTGATACACCGGCTTTCCGGCAACAGCTGATCAATCGCCTGGTACAAAGCGCTCACCTGGATACTTCCGGCGGCCATAGCGCTGATACGGCTCTCCTGAAGAAAGGCATCCGTGCTTTTCAGAAAGAATTCAATATGTATGAAGATGGCCAGGCCGGTAAAAAGACGATTCAGGCGCTGAATAAGACCTTCCGCGACTGGAGTGCACAGGTGGCCGTGAATATGGACCGCTGGCGTAAACTGCCTGATACCCTTCCTGATCGCTACATCATGGTGAATGTTCCCGGTTACCGGATGGAACTATGGGATAGCGGTTCAGTAGCACTGACATCGAAGATCATCGTGGGAGCACCGCGTACACGTACGCCACTGCTCAATTCCCGCATGACCAATTTCATCATGTATCCCTACTGGCGGGTGCCTTTCAGCATCACTATCAAAGAAATGCTGCCTGCTATCAAGAAAGACAGGGCCTACCTGGCTAAAAAAAGCCTGGAGATCATTGATCGGGACGGAAATGCCATCAATCCTGACAGCGTGAACTGGAGCCGCATGAGTAAGAATTATTTCCCTTACGTACTCCGCCAGATGGACGGACTGGAAAACTCGCTGGGTATCATGAAGTTCAACTTTATGAACAAATACTCGGTATATCTCCACGATACAAACAACAGGGGTCTTTTCTCAAACGCTTACAGGGCGCTTAGCCATGGCTGCGTGCGGGTACAGCAATGGGATAGCCTGGCCATGTATCTTACCAGGGGAGATAGCCGCCATCCGCGCGACAGCATGCGTATGTGGCTGGAGAACGGGCAAAAGAAGCAGATCGATATCCAGCGTTCAGTGCCTATTTACGTGCGGTACTTTACCGCAGAAGGAAGGGAGGGAAGTATTGTATTTCATGAGGATATTTATGGGGAAGACAAAGTGCTGCGGAAGCTAATGGGGATGTAAGTACTTATTTGATTTTCGTACCTTCGCTATATGTCTGGCAATCTCACCGTAGCAGAAAGGGTAAAAGCAGGAATACCTGTTTTTTATAATAATACACCGCCCGATTTTAATGCAGCATACTACGAAGCGACGAGTGTTCCCGTTTCTCTGCCTTATCACCGGCGCGATTATTTCAAGATCTGGATCATTATTGGTAACAGCAGACTGCATTTTGCCGACAAGACTATTGAAATAGAAAAACACAGACCAGCCATCGTATTCTCTAATCCTTTAGTGCCTTATTCCTTTGAGACGGAAGACGACAACCGTTGCGGGTACTGGTGTGTTTTCACGGAAGAATTTTTCAGGACCAAAGACAGGCAGGAAAGCCTGCAGGAATCTCCCTTGTTCAGGGTAGGAGGGGATAATGTGTTTTATCCGGATGAAGTACAACTGGTTACCTTCCGTCATCTATTCGACAAAATGATCGCTGAGATGAATGCAGATTATGTTCACAAATACGATATGATCGGCAGTTATATCAACCTCATTATTCATGAGGCAATGAAGATGCAGCCCGCAATGAATGCCGCCAGGCATAAGAATGCCAGTGAAAGGATTGCCTCCCTGTTCATTGAACTACTGGAAAGGCAGTTCCCCATTGAATCTCCACAGCGTACGCTGGTACTCAGAAGGGCGGGCGACTATGCAGCGGCGCTTTCCGTACATGTAAATCACCTGAACTTTGCGGTAAAGGAGATCACCGGTAAATCTACTACCACGCATATCACAGACAGGCTGCTGTATGAAGCAAAGGCCCTGCTGAAACATACTGATTGGACCATAGCGGATATTGCTTATTGTCTTGGCTTTGAATATCCAAACCACTTCAACAACTTCTTTAAAAAGAATACCAGCATAACCCCGCTTACATTCAGGAAATGAATCGCCATTCATAGTGGCCCTTCCATTACAACTTATTTGATTTTCGTACTTTCTTCTTTGATCACGGCTCTTTTCCCCTGTTGAGCCCCAATACCTTTGCGCGATAAACATTATGTGGTAAACATTATGTGGTAAACATTATGTGGTAAACATTAAACAGATCGCATGAAGTATAAAGTATTAGGAAATACAGGACTGACAGTATCCACCTTATGCCTTGGCACCATGACATTTGGAGGAAAGGGGATATACCAGGTAGTAGGCACACTGGGACAAACTGCCGTGGATGAATTGTTCAAACGCGCAGTAGACGTGGGTATCAACTTTATAGATACCGCCAACATATACTCTGAAGGAATGTCGGAAGAGCTGACCGGACAGGCTATCCGGAACCTGGGCTTAAAGAGGGATGACCTGGTAATTGCCACCAAGGTTTGCGCTGCTATGGGGCCTGGCGTCAATGACAGGGGATTGTCACGTAAGCATATCATGCAGCAGGTGGAAGCCAGCTTAAAGCGCCTGAATACTGACTACATCGACCTTTATCAGGCACATGCCTATGATCCTGTAGTACCATTGGAAGAAACATTAAGGGCTTTTGACGATCTGGTGACCAGCGGAAAGGTGCGTTACATCGGCGCCAGCAACAACGGCGCCTGGCATCTGATGAAGGCACTGGCTTGTGCGGAGAAATATAAGCTCCAGCCATATATCTCCATGCAGTCCCACTATTCCATTGCTACCCGCGAACTGGAACGTGAAATAATCCCTGCACTGACAGATCAGAATGTTGGTTTGATGGTATGGAGCCCTTTGTGCGCGGGCTTATTGAGTGGTAAGTACAAAAGGAACGGTGAGGCAACTGAAGCGGGCCGCTATAAGCAGTATTCCTTCATCCCCGTAAATACAGAACGTGCCTTTAATATCCTGGATGTGTTGCACGCCATGGCTGCGGAGAAAGGTACTACTGTCGCCCAGCTCTCACTGGCCTGGCTGCTACACCAACCCGCTGTAACCAGTGTAATAATAGGGGCAAACAAGTTATCCCAGCTGGATGACAACCTGCAATCTATAGATGTTCAGTTCACAGCAGAAGAACTGCAAAAGCTTGACGAAGTAAGCAAGCTGTCGGTTGAATATCCTAACTGGATTTTCAATTGGAGAAATAGATAGAAGCTTATAAGCAATTAAAATAGATAGAGATAATAGATAAAACATAAAACATCTGAAAAGCCAGCCGTCTAACCATTAAGAGCGACAGCGAAAGTAGCAGGCGGTTTCAGATGGGAATGGCGGGCCTTCGGCTCTCCGGCGACACGACCGATGCTGCCCAATCCTTATTCAAATCTCTATTCGCTTGACAACGCTTAATAGCATTCCAGAGAGGAGAGGCGCTGACCGCCATCCCATACTGAAACCGAAGCTACTTAGCGTGAAAAGCGCCAAGAGCATTCCAGAGAGGAGAGGCGCCAACGACCACATACTGAAACCGAAGCTACTCAGCATGAAAGAAAGCGGAGGAGCGTAAACAACAAGCGGTTGTATCAATTGATACAACCGCTTTCCTATATCAGTATAACGTACGTGGCTTATTTCTTCAGTTTCGCCTTCAGTGCGTTATCCAGTTCCTGAAGGAATTCTTCAGTATACAGATAATGCTTTCCGTGCTCAACCTTGTTACCGTGAATACATACAGCCAGGTCTTTCGTCATTTTACCGCTTTCTACTGTTTCAACGCAAACAGCTTCCAGTGCATGACAGAAATCGATCAGCTGCTGGTTTTTATCCAGGCGGCCACGGAATTCCAGACCACGGGTCCATGCGAAGATAGACGCAATAGGGTTGGTAGAAGTTGGTTTACCAGCCTGGTGATCGCGATAGTGACGGGTTACAGTACCGTGAGCAGCTTCAGCTTCCATTACAGTACCATCAGGAGTAACCAGGGTAGAAGTCATCAGACCCAGTGAACCGAAGCCCTGTGCAACAGTGTCAGACTGAACGTCGCCATCGTAGTTCTTACAAGCCCATACGAAGTTACCGTTCCATTTCAGTGCGCTGGCCACCATGTCATCGATCAGGCGGTGCTCATAGGTCAGGCCATTCTTCTGGAATTCAGCCTTGAATTCGTTCTGGTAGATCTCTTCGAAAATGTCTTTGAAACGGCCATCGTATTTCTTCAGGATGGTGTTCTTGGTGCTCAGGTACAGCGGCCATTTTTTGATCAGCGCCTGGTTGAAACAAGCACGTGCAAAGCCTTTGATAGACTCGTCAGTGTTGTACATAGCCAGGGCAACGCCGTCGCCTTTGAAGTTGAATACTTCGTGCTCGATCACTTCACCGTTCTCGCCTTCGAACTTGATGGTCAGTTTACCTTTACCTTTAGTTACGAAGTCAGTAGCGCGGTACTGGTCGCCAAACGCGTGACGGCCGATACAGATAGGAGCAGTCCAGTTAGGCACCAGGCGTGGAACGTTCTGGGTTACGATTGGCTCACGGAATACAGTACCATCGAGGATGTTACGGATAGTTCCGTTTGGAGACTTCCACATCTGTTTCAGCTTGAATTCCTTCACACGCTCTTCATCAGGAGTGATGGTAGCGCATTTGATACCAACACCTACTTCCTTGATAGCATTAGCAGCATCAATGGTCACCTGGTCATTGGTAGCATCACGATGTTCCATGCCGAGGTCAAAGTATTTGATATCAACATCCAGGTAAGGAAGGATCAGTTTATCTTTAATGAATTTCCAGATGATCCGCGTCATCTCATCTCCATCCAGTTCAACCACCGGGTTGGCGACTTTGATTTTTTCTGCCATTTCGACTTTGATTTTTAATTAGATACGAGTGTTCATGTGATAATCGTGAAATATACGATAACCGGGTATAATTTACAAGTTCCGCTTTTCACAGGCTGGCATTGCAACAATTCTTTGACAAAAAAATGAATTATTACTGTCTAACCAACACTTAGAAAAGCGGAACCAGATATCTTGTATACCCGCAGTATTACAGGTGCTTGATCACTTCATCTGCAAATTCACTGGTTTTTACCAGGGTAGCATCGTCCATCAGCTTATAGAAGTCTATCGTCACACGTTTACGTGCAATCGCCGTGCTGAGGCCGTGTGTGATGATGTCTGCAGCTTCTTTCCAGCCCATATATTCCAGCATCATTACGCCGCTGAGGATAACGGAGCTAGGGTTCATAGTATCTGTATTGGCGAAGCGTGGTGCAGTACCGTGGGTAGCTTCAAATACAGCGTGACCGGTCAGGTAGTTGATATTGGCGCCCGGAGCGATACCGATACCGCCCACTGCAGCAGCGAGTGCATCGGAGATGTAATCGCCGTTCAGGTTCAGGGTAGCTACTACGGAGTAGTCCTGTGGCGCCAGGAGGATCTGCTGAAGGAAGTTATCCGCGATAACGTCTTTCACGATCAGTTTTTTATGTGCGATAGCAACATTCAGTTCTTTGTTGGCCTCGTCTTCACCGCTGGCCTTTTTGGTAGCTTCCCACTGTTCCCAGGTATACACCTGGTCGCCGAACTCACGTACAGCCAGTTCATAACCCCAGTTCTTAAAGCCGCCTTCGGTGAATTTCATGATATTCCCCTTGTGTACCAGGGTTACAGAAGGCAGTTTCTTTTCCAGTGCATATTTCAGGGCAGCGCGTACCAGCCTTTCAGTACCATCTTTAGATACTGGCTTGATGCCCAGGGAAGAGGTTTCCGGGAAGCGGATCTTCTTCACACCCATTTCGTTCTGCAGGAAGTTCAGGAGCTTTTCAGCTTCCGGCGTTCCGTACATATATTCTATACCGGCATAGATATCTTCAGTATTCTCGCGGAAGATCACCATGTCTACCTTTTCAGGATGTTTTACCGGAGAAGGCACTTTGTCAAACCAACGTACAGGGCGTACACATGCATAGAGGTCCAGTTCCTGGCGCATTGCTACGTTCAGGGAGCGGATACCGCCACCTACCGGTGTAGACAATGGTCCTTTGATGGATACCAGGTACTCTTTAAATGCATCCAGTGTTGCTTTTGGCAGCCATTCGCCTGTCTGCTGAAAGGCTTTCTCTCCCGCCAGCACTTCTTTCCATTCTATCTTTCTTTTTCCACCATAGGCTTTTTCAACAGCTGCGTCAAATACACGCACACTCGCCCGCCAGATATCAGGTCCTATTCCGTCACCTTCAATGAAAGGAATAATGGGATGATTAGGCACCTGTAACTGGCCATTGGTCATTGATATTTTTTCTGCCGGCATAAAACAGTTTCTTTACGAGTTTCGTAATTAATTAATCGAGCGCAAAGGTACGGAATCCACACATCTTATGGGCCACTATATATGTTCTATGGTCTTTTTCTTATTTTTAGCTACAAAAAAAGAAGAGATCCCTATGATACCGGGTAATCAAACCGCCCAGGACACTACTGTCAGCAATTTTACCTATCTGGCGCTGGGAGATAGCTATACAATCGGAGAAAGCGTGCCGGAAGAGCACCGTTTTCCTGTACAAACAGCCAGGCTGCTGGCTGCAAAAGGTATTCACATCGCCGCTCCCCGCATTATCGCTAAAACAGGCTGGACTACCGATGAACTGGAAACTGCTGTCAATGAAGCGGCTATTACCGATACCTTCAGTGTCGTAACACTGCTGATAGGGGTGAACAATCAATACCGTGGCCGCAGTGTGGCAGAATATAAGACAGAATTCACCCGGCTGCTGAAACAGGCCATCCAGTTTGCCGGAGGCCATTCCGATAGGGTGATAGTCCTGTCCATCCCCGACTGGGGTGTGGTGCCCTTTGCCGAAGGCCGCGACAGACAGCAGATAGGTGATGAAATAGACGCTTTTAACGCCGCCAACAAGGCTGTTGCAAAGAAATTCCGGGTGCATTACCTCGATATTACCCCCGATAGCCGGGAAGCTGCCGGAGACCCTGGCCTGGTAGCCAGCGACGGACTACATTATTCCGGCAAAGAAATGGCCATTTGGGCCGGTAAATTAGCCGGTATAATGGAGGCCATCCTGCAATGATCATTTTTACCGCCTTTTTCATGCCGTTTACCGGGAATGAGCAACCTGTAGCCTAAATAGGCTTTCATAACCCACATGCTCTTCCTAAGTTTGTACCGTAAATGTTAAACATCATATGGATAACCAAGAATATACGAAAGAGGACAGACGGGCAGAAAGGAGAGCTGAAAGGGCGCTGAGAAGAGGAGAGAGAAATGCAGGCTATAAAGCCGGCAAAGGCATCATCTTTTTACTGATCGGTATTTTCCTCTTCATAAGGAGCCTTGATCTCGATGTTCCTGCCTGGCTCTTTTCCTGGCAGACATTACTGATCGTTGTAGGTTGTCTTGTGCTGGTGATCAGTCATTTCAAGAACTGGGGAGGCCTGATCATGATACTCGTAGGTTCTATTTTCTTTGTAAAAGAATATATCGCGCTTTCATATGATATCACCCGTTTTATATGGCCGGCTGTATTCATGGTGGTTGGACTGGCGCTGATCTTCGGGAAAAGACAGGAATCCACCATAAAGGACAGGCGAATATTACCTCCTAATACTACGGGAGAAGATTACGTTAACTCCTCCGTTATTTTCAGTGGCGAAAACAGGGTAGTCGTATCCAAACAATTCAAAGGCGGAAAAGCCGTGGCCATCTTCGGAGGCGCTGACTTTAACATGATACAGGCCGACTTCCAGGACCGTATTGAATTTGATGCTACCTGCATCTTCGGTGGGATAGAACTGATTGTTCCGGCTAACTGGGATGTACGCCTGGAAGTGCAGACTATCATGGGTGGTGTGGAAGACAAACGCCCGGTGGAAATGCTCACCAACAGTTCCGACAAGATTTTTGTGATCAAAGGCTTATGCGTCTTTGGCGGAATTGAAATTAAAAACTATATCTGATTAACTTATTTCATCCTCTAATAGTATATTTTATGCAATGGTTTGTAGCAAAGATCGTTTACCAGATCATCACTGGAAATGGAGATCATAACCCACAGTTTGATGAACAATTACGACTGATCAGTGCAAACAGCCGTGATGAAGCCTGGAAACGTGCAAGCGAGATAGGAGTTCATGAACAATATGCCTTCAGGAATCAAAGACAGGAACTGGTAGAATGGCGCTTTATCAGCGTACCGGAAGTGAATGTATTGGATAATCTGGGGGATGGTATGGAACTCTATTCACGTATCGAAGAACCTGGAGATGCCAAGGCATATATTTCCTGGTTGCAGGTAAAGGCGAATCACCTGAAAGGACAGCAACTGCTGAACATGCACGCTTAATTCATTATTCATTTTTATTCGGACTCTTTGGCAAATCCACTACTGGCAAACAAATCTTTCAGATGGGCTTTAATAGGTACCACCTACGTGTTTACCATCCTGCATGCCTATCTGTTGATATGCTGGTTCAACATCAGTGACAGTATAGCATGGACAGACAGCGTGGTGCACAATGTGATGCTGGCACTAACAGGTGTAGCTGTTTGTTTCAGTATGTCGCACTACCGGCCGGCAAAAGGAAAGTACGTTTTCATGCTGGCCTATTGTACAGGACTTACAATCGTATGGGAAACCTTTAGTTATTGTACCCTGTTTCACATTTTTGAATCGGCAAGCTATTATCAGCACTGGCTGATCGTTGCACTCCCCGTACGTTTTATAATAGGCTGGCTGGTAATCACCGCGCTGGGTTTTAAAAACGTGATGTGGTACAGTATGGAAGACCAGCGGGAAGAACTGGCGCGTAAAGAAGCAACAGAGCGACTGGCAAGAGAAGCAGAGTTGTATAAACTAAGACAGCAGCTGCAACCGCACTTCCTGTTCAACAGTCTGAACTCTATCAATGCGCTGATCGCTTTACGCCCGCAGCAGGCAAGGGAAATGGTACTGAAGCTGAGCGATTTTCTGCGGGGCACACTCAAACGGGAAGACCAGCAATGGATCTTTCTGCCGGAAGAATTACAGTATCTGCAGTTATATCTTGATATTGAAAAAGTGCGTTTTGGTCACCGTTTATCTACGGAAATTACTGCGGATGATGATACAACACGTTTGATGCTTCCTCCGATGCTGCTGCAGCCTGTTGTGGAAAATGCCATCAAATACGGATTGTACGATACAACAGAGTCTATTACTATTGCAATTACCGCATGGCAGACAGATGACATGCTCTATATACAGGTGCAGAACCCTTTTGATCCTGAACTGCAAACACACAGAGGTACAGGCTTCGGGCTCTCATCTATCGAACGGCGGCTCTATCTGTTATTTGGCAGAAGAGACCTGCTGGACGCAAAAGCAAACGGAAATATTTTTACTACCCTGATTAAAGTGCCGCAACTATATGATAAAAGCAGTAATAATTGATGATGAGCCCCTGGCGCGTGAGATCGTAAAAGAATACCTGCAGTCCTTTCCACAGGTACAACTGATGCAGGAATGCGGAGATGGATTTGAGGGATTAAAAGCTATACAACAACAACAGCCGGACATTATCTTCCTTGACGTACAGATGCCTAAAATCACTGGCTTTGAAATGCTGGAACTGGTGGAAGAACTGCCTGCCGTTATATTCACTACTGCGTTTGAAGAACATGCTATCCGTGCCTTCGAAGTGAATGCTGTAGACTATCTGCTGAAGCCGTTTTCGAAAGAACGTTTTGATAAGGCAGTACAGAAATGGCTGGACCGCCGTGCAGCCGATGAACTGCAACAAACCGCAGCTGTGCTGGAAACAGCAGCTACATCGCCGCTGCAGAGCAATAGGGTAGTGGTGAAGATCAGTGGTAAGATCAAGATCATTCCCATACAGGATATTCACTACCTGGAAGCGGCGGATGATTATGTAAAAATAGTGACGCCGGAAGGAACTTTCCTGAAGAACAAAACCATGCAGTTCTTCGAGAATTCACTGGACCCGCAACAGTTTGCGCGTGTGCATCGTTCCTATATGCTGAACATTAACCAGGTGACGCGTATCGAACCTTATGAGAAGGAAAACCACCTGGCCATTTTAAAGACCGGCGCTAAAGTACCGGTAAGCAAGACAGGATATCCAAGGCTCAAAGCAGCGCTGGGATTATAAGATATATTGCTTTTTTCAGAAGAAAAGGGAGAGATGTTATCATCTTTCCCTTTCTTTTTTTATTGTACTACCAATACTGGTATTCGTACTTTATGTCTTACCTGGTTGGTCGTTTCTCCATAGATCCAGTCTTTGATACCGGTATGTCCATGGCCGCCCAGCACCAGGAAATCAGCTCTCTCTTCTTTCACGATCCTTACAATTTCTTCCGCACGATGCCGGTAACCCAACAATCCTTTCGCCCTGATATTTTTTGCATGTAGTAAGGAGATGTACGCCTGCATCTGCTCTTTGTCTTTCCTCGTTTCAAAGTCGTCAGACTCTCCGCCAAGGTATCTCGCAGAGGCGCTTTCAACAACATGTATGAGCAGGTATTCCGTCATCGGATTCCCATGAGCCAATGCATTGGAGATGATCCTTTCATCATCTCTGCTGAAGTCCAGTGCCAGCGCAATGCGGTTGTATACCGGTGGCTGAATATCTCCCAGTGAGAAATCGGGCGTAGTATGAATACGTGCAGATGCTTTCTGCTGATAACGACTGATAAGCGGATATGCTACCGTAATAACGATCAGTGCCAGGAAGCCCAGTCCAGCTGCGATGATCAGTATATCCACCCAGATGTTACCATTGTTGCTGATATACTTTGCCGCTTCTGTATACACCATGCGGGTATTGAGATAAACCAGTACACCAGTGATGATCCAGCTGATGACTTTTACCAGCGGACCTACCGCATAACTACCCATGGTCTTTTTATCGCTCACGAAATGTATGAGGGGAATGATGGCAAAGCCCAGTTGTAAACTTAACAGCACCTGGCTGAATACGAGTAGTTCGCCTACTTTCTCCGGACCGGCAATCAGTATCACAAACAGGGCCGGAATGATGGCCAGCAGTCGTGTAAGCAGGCGGCGCAACCAGGGATTGATACGTAGTCGCAGGTACCCTTCCATGACGATCTGCCCTGCCAGTGTACCTGTAACGGTGGAGCTTTGTCCGGCTGCAATTAGTGCGATAGCAAAGAGGGCAGGGGCCCATTTATTGCCCAGCAGTCCTTCCAGCAGCCGGTGTGCATCCTGTATCTCGGCAATGTCTGTACGACCGGTTTTGAAGAATACCGCTGCCGCCAGTATCAGGATGGCTGCATTCACCAGGAAGGCCAGGTTCAACGCTACAGCACTGTCTATAAAGTTGAGTTTCAGTGCCAGCCGGATACCTTTTTCATCCCGCTGGATCTTGCGGGTCTGTACCAGTGCTGAATGTAGATAAAGGTTGTGCGGCATCACAGTCGCTCCTATGATTCCGATTGCAATATATAAAGCGGCATTATCGGGAATGGTGGGTACAAAACCTGTTACCACTTCACCCATCACAGGTTTGGCCATCACCAGCTCTGCAAGGAAGGAGATGCCTACAATAGCCACCAGGGCAATGATAAAGGCTTCCATCTTTCGGATGCCATAGCGCTGTAATATCAGCAGCAGGAAGGTATCCAGCACGGTGATGCTTACGCCCCATTGCAGGGGCAGTCCTGTCAGCAGTTGTATACCAATGGCCATACCCAGCACTTCTGCCAGGTCTGTGGCTGCAATGGCTATTTCCGCCAGTATGTATAGAATGAAATTAACGCCGGGGGGATAGGTTTCGCGGTTAGCCTGTGCCAGATCTCTGCCGCGTACGATACCGAGACGGGCACTCAGCGATTGCAGCAGCAGGGCCATGAGGTTACTCATTAAGAGCACCCACAGCAGTGTATAACCATATTGGCTGCCGCCCGCGAGGTCAGTAGCCCAGTTGCCGGGGTCCATGTATCCTACGCTGACGAGATATGCAGGACCAAAAAATGCCAGTAGTTTACGCCAGCGGCTCGTGCTGGGAACAGTAGTATCTACACTCTGATGAACTTCGCCTAACGAGGTTGTGTGCTGATGATTCATATGTTAGCTGTTATGCAGTCGCAGACCTCCGCCGGTTGTTCCTTGTACAATGTGTCAGGAGTGACCTGTATGCGTGTTAATGGCCGGATGTATTGTCTGCCGACTGCTTTATATCGGTTTGACCATTATATTTTTTGAGACCTGCTCACTGATGGTAAAGGCAGGCTGATTGCGGATCTTCAGTTCGATAGAGTTGTCAAACTCATACCGTTCTATTACATCTATCTGTGTCCCTAAACGGATGCCTTTGGCATTCAGGAATTCGAGCAGCGCGGTTGATTTGTCAGAAACCGCTACTACTTCCAGTCTTTTCGACTTCGCTTTATGCAGAGGCGTTTGTGCACGGGGCTTGCCCATTTTACCCTGGGCGTCAGGAATAGGATCGCCATGAGGATCTATCTGCGGGTTACCCAGGAACTCGCTGAGACGGTTGGTCATCTTTTCGCTGCGCACATGTTCCAGCTCTTCCGCCAGCTCATGTACCTCTTCCCAGCTGAATAATAATTTATCTACCAGGAAACATTCCCACAGGCGATGCCTGCGGATAATGGATAGCGCCGCTTTTTTTCCTTCGGCAGTCAGGTTGATACCCTGGTATTTTTCGTATTCGATGAGCTTTTTCTCTTTGAGTTTTTTAGCCATGTCGGTAACCGATGCGGGCTTTGTATCCAGTTCGCCGGCTAGTGCGTTGGTCGAAACCGCTTCCTGTCCCTCTTCTTCCAGTTTATAGATCGACTTAATGTAATTCTCCTCAGCAATCGACAAATTCATCATTCCTTAAAATAAAGTTTAGGTAAATCTAAATAAAAGGTGTGAGAATTGCAAATGCAACGGCCAGAGCAGCACCCTTATTTTGATCATATCATTTTTTTCTCTAACTTTTCGGCCGTAATAAACAAGCATATACGCATGAATAAGCTCGTGTTAGCGCTGTTGACTATCGGTTTACTGGCCGGTTGTGGATCAAAAAATAAGCATTCAGGAAAAGCTACTGTTACATTTGAAGATTTCCGTCATTTATTTACACAGGCTAAACTGCCTTACAAACTGACCCCGGAAGCTTTAAAGGAGAAAATAGCTGATTCTGCTGCTATTTCGCCGGAATTAATGAAACAATTCCTGATCGATACGTTGGGTAAATCTGATTTTCCTGAAGGCACAGTCCTCAAATTCTATCCGCTGGCTACTATAGACGGCGCTGCAGTGAATTATTTCATAGTAAAGGCAGTTGGTAAATCAACAAACACTGCTTACGTATGCTTCCTCGATAAGAAAGGTCACTACCTGAACCGCCTGACGGTTGCTAAGGTAGACGATCAGAAAGACCGCCATTATTTCTCTATAGATACCCGTCAGGTGATCAAGATCACTAATGAAAAAGAACTGAGCCCTGGTCATACAGCTACCAGGGAAGATTTCTATGGTGTAGCAGAAGATGGAAAGACGACGCTGATCATGACCAACAGCAGCGGAGAAGCTACTGCGGGCCAGATCTTCAACCCGATCGATACATTGGCAGCTAAACATAAATTATCCGGCGACTACCTTTCCGGCGAAACCAGTATCGTATCTATCCGTGATGGAGAAGATCCGAAATCATTCCTGTTCTTCATTTCCTTCTCAAAAGATAAGACAGGTTGTAAGGGTGAATTGTCCGGAACAGGGCATTTTACAGGCGCTAATAAAGGCGAATACAAAGACAAGGAAACATCCTGCGGTATTGCTTTCCAGTTTGCTTCTGGAAAAGTGAGCATCAGAGAAATAGGAGGATGTGGCGCTTACAGGGGAGTGCGTTGTTTCTTTGAGGGAAGTTATAGTAAGAAGAAGTAAGTACAATCAGTATAAAAATGAACTCCGCTTCGTGTATAATGGGGCGGAGTTTTTTATTGAGACTTTTTGATGATGTTGAGGAATTCTTCACGGGATATCATTCTCGCTCCCAGTGAGGCCAGATGGGCCGTATATACCTGGCAGTCTATCATTTCCAGGCCCTGCGCTGCTGCATATTGTACGAAGGTGATAAAGGCTGCTTTAGAGGCATTGCTGACGCGCGCAAACATCGACTCACCAAAGAAACAGTCGCCGAGCTGTATGCCATAGAAGCCACCCACCAGCTCATCACCCTGCCAGCATTCTATAGAATGGGCATAACCGGCTTCATGCAACGCGGTATATGCGTTTTCCACATCAGCAGTGATCCAGGTGCCATCCTGACCAGGTCGGGGTACCTCTTTACAGCCCCTGATCACTCCCCCGAAGTCTTTGTTGATGGTGAAAGTGAAAATGCCTTTCTTCAGCACTTGTTTCATGCTGGAAGAGATTTGCAGTTCTTCAGGAAATAATACGAATCTTGGATCGGGGCACCACCAGAGGACAGGCGGCTCATTATACCAGGGAAAAATGCCTTCACTATAAGCCAGCAGTAATCTGTCTGGCGACAGGTCACCACCATAGGCAAGCAGTCCATCCGGCTCCGCCAGATCAACAGGTGGGAAAATCAAATCATTGCTGAGTTGGAAAACTGGCATTAGCTTTCAACCGCTTCTTCAAGAGTAGCGCTGATGCCCCTGTCAAGCAGTGCCTCGCACATAGGGCGAAGGCGGGAGAATTCACCCTGTTTTACGGCATATTTGCCATTATGGTGAATGATCATGGCACATTGTTCAGCCTGTTCCGGTGAATGATCACACACTTCAATCAAAGATTGGATCACCCAGTCGAAGGTGTTCACCTCATCATTCCATACAATGAGGCTGAAAGGGAACTGCTCATCCTCAGCCACCAATACATCTTCCCATTCTTTTGTTTGCGTGCCTGTTTGCTTACGCTGGCTCATAATCCGGTAAAAACTTTACACAAAACTACAGCTAATAATCGTTAAATTAAATAGGAAAGTTTTAAACCGGCACAACAGCAATGATTTTGATAATCATGTGTTTAACATAATCGGTAGGCATTGGCTGATAATTATTATTATTGTAGATCATTAGAAGCGTAGGTTATGAATGTATTGAACGGCACTAAATTGTTGATGGATATTAGCTTACCGTTAAAAGATCCAGTTCCGATTTTCTCATTGGTATTGTTTATCATCCTGTTAGCTCCTATTATACTCCGTAAATTCCGAATTCCGAGCATAATAGGGCTGATACTGGCAGGGATGGCAATAGGTGATCATGGATTCAAGATCATTGAGAAGGGGAGTATTGACCTGTTTGGAAAGGCCGGCTTACTCTACATTATGTTCCTTGCCGGCCTGGAGCTGGATATGACTGAGTTCAGGAAGAACCGTAACCGCAGTCTCGTCTTTGGGGCTTTTACATTTTTCATTCCGCTTATCTCAGGATATTTTGTCTGCACTTATCTGTTGCACTTCAATTTTATGGCCACTTTGCTGGTATCCAGCATGTTTGCCACCCATACGCTGGTAGCTTATCCGCTGGCCAGTCGCCTGGGTATTACCAAAAACGAAGCAGTCACCGTTGCAGTAGGAGGTACTATCATTACCGATACAGCCGTACTGGTGATCCTGGCGATCATCACAGGTGCTGCTGCGGGCAACCTGAACACACATTTCTGGGTGCGGCTGTCTGTATCGCTCATCGTGTTTGGCGCCATTATACTCTGGATATTTCCGCTGGTGGGACGCTGGTTCTTCAAAAAGATCAAAGACGACAAAACCTCCCACTTCATCTTCGTGCTGGCGCTGGTATTCCTGGCCGCATTTCTGGCTGAACTGGCAGGCGTAGAAGGTATCATCGGCGCCTTCCTGGCAGGGCTTGCCCTGAACCAGCTGATACCGCATACGTCTCCGCTTATGAACAGGATAGAGTTTACAGGCAATGCCCTGTTCATTCCTTTCTTCCTGATCAGTGTGGGAATGCTGGTAGATCTGCGGGTATTACTAAGAGGCCCGGAAGCGTTAATGATAGCCGGTGTACTCACCGCACTGGCGCTGATCAGCAAGTGGTGTGCAGCCTTCTTTACACAACTTTCATTTGGTTATACACCTACACAGCGTAATGTCATATTCGGATTGAGTGGTTCGCATGCTGCCGCTACGATCGCCGTAATACTGATCGGGTTCAATATGGGTATCATCAACGAGAATGTGTTGAATGGCACGGTGGTACTGATACTCGTTACCTGCCTGGTAAGTTCTTTCGTGACTGAAAGCGCAGGCCGTAAACTGGCTATCGTAGAAGCTGAGCGGAAGCCTGTGATGGAGGAAATGCCTGAAAGATTGCTGGTCCCTATTTCCCGTCAGGGACATATGGAATCACTGCTGGACTTCGCTCTTATGATCAAAGATCCTGATGCCAGTACGCCTATTTATCCGCTGGCAGTAGTACAGGATGATGCAGAGGCAAAACAGAAGGTGGCGCTTACCGGCAAGATCATGGAGGCCGCTGTGATGTATGCGGGAGCTACTGAAAGCAAAGTACAGGCTGTAACACGTATTGACCTGAACGTTTCCGATGGTATTGCACGCGCTGCAAAGGAGCTGATGATTACAGATGTAGTATTGGGCTGGCCGGATAAAACCACTACAACAGAACGTCTCTTCGGCTCTATCTTCGGTACAACGCTCGACAACGTATTACAGAGCGTGTGGGAAAATATGTATGTATGCGATTTCCACTATCCGCTGAATACTACACGCAAACTGGTGCTGGTCATGCCTAAGAATGCTGAATATGAATTAGGTTTCCTTCACTATATACAAAAGATTTTCCTGCTCAGTAAGCAGGTAGGAGCGAGGCTGTTGCTATGTTGTTGTGCCAAAACACAATCCGCTGTAGAAGCCTATCTGCAACAGTTTAAACTGAACATCGAGATCACATTCAAGCAATTCAGCAACATTGAAGAACTGCTGAAGCTTGAAAAGGATATCACTAAAAATGATCTCCTCATGGTGGTAGCTGCCCGTAAAGGCACACTCTCTCATCATCCTTATATGGATGGTATGCCCGGACGCTTAAGCAAGCATTTCCCTGCAAATAACCTGGTACTGATCTATCCTGAGCAGACAGAGATTGACTACATCGAAGCAGGTGTGCAACCGGAAGACCTTACGCTGGCGCCTATTCAGGAACAGCTGGCTAATCTGAATAAACTGGGTAAAGCAGTAAAACGTATCCTCAGAGGGAAGAAATAGTTTACCGCATCCTTTCCACATGAATAAATATCATTCCCTTCATTGAGAGGGATAGGCCCCTCGCATCCCACATCCATCACATCCCGTTGTATAATATACTAAGATCAGGAGTATGATAGTGCCTCCGATCCTGAATTAGGGGATGCCTTTTAACCGGTTTCGGGGATAAGCGCATCGCCGCACCGGTTATACCTTTGCCCCGTACCCATTCCCCGCAAAAACAGAATACGGAATAAGGTATAACTGTCAAGTATATACAATAACAAGACCTCATTAATCAGCAAACAACATTTCAGTAATGACAAAGCACGACCAACAATTGAAAGGCAAAAAAATCCTTTTTGGCACTGTACCTGCCGACGGACATTTTAACCCATTGACCGGACTGGCAAAACATCTACAGGCATCTGGCTGTGATGTACGGTGGTATGCTTCCCCTCTATTTACAAAGAAACTGGAGAAACTGGGTATTCACCATTACCCTTTTGTGAAAGCCCTGGATTTGAACCAGGATAATCTTGGGACTGTACTTCCTCAAAGAGCATTGATCGAAGATCCTGCAGCAAAACTGGACTTTGATATGATAGAGGTCTTCGCTAAAAGAGGTCCCGAGTACTATGAAGATATCAAAGAGATCTATCAGTCTTTTCCTTTTGATATTATGATTGCAGATTCTGTGTTTACTGCCATCCCATTTGTTAAATCCCTGATGAACATTCCTGTACTATCAATCGGCATTGTTCCGCTTGCAGAGAATTCTGTTGATCTTGCACCTTATGGTATGGCACTGCCTCCTGCTACCAATGAAGCTGAAAAAGCAAAATATGCAGAGTTACGCGAGCTGATGACAACAGTTGTGTTCAAAAAGTCAACTGATACTTATGATGATATTTTGAACAGTTATAATATTCCTCACGAGAGGAGCTTCCTGTTTGACCTGCTGATACGTGAAGCTACTTCTTATCTGCAGATAGGAACGCCTTCTTTCGAATACGAACGCAGTGATATAGGAAAGAACGTCCGTTTTGTAGGCGCGTTGATGGCATATTCAGAGCGGCAACAAACGCCATGGTTTGATGAGCGCCTGAAAAAATATAAGAAAGTAGTGCTGCTTACCCAGGGTACTGTGGAGAGAGACATCAATAAACTGATCATTCCGACACTGGAAGCTTTTAAGGGCTCTGATGTGCTGGTGGTGACTGCCACTGCTAATAATCAGACGGCCGCATTACGGGCGCAATATCCGCAGGATAACATTATTGTGGAGGATTATATCCCATTTGATGAGATCATGCCTTATACCAACGTTTATGTAACAAATGGAGGATATGGCGGTACGCTCTTAAGCATTAAACATAAGGTGCCGATGGTGGCTGCGGGTATACATGAAGGAAAGAGTGAAATATGTGCCCGCATAGGCTATTTCAAACTGGGTATTAACCTGGTGACGGATACGCCTACATCTGAGCAGGTAAAAGATGCAGTGAACAAGGTATTGGCCGATGGCAGTTATAAGGAACATGTTGTAAGGCTGGCCGATGAAATAAATACCTACAATGCAATAGAAACAAGTGCCGGTTATGTTGCCCAGCTGATACAGGTGCATGCCGCCAGTGCAGTTGCGCAGTAAGACAGCTTGTAGCCATAAATGAAAATAAATAAGCCACAGATCACTGGTATCTGTGGCTTATTCTATTGTTTGCCATACTGCTTTTTATTTGGTGCCCAGAATCTCCCACAAGATCAGATATTTTTAAAATTGGTACAATTTGTACCAAATGGGATTTTTATGTATCTTTGGAGTAACACCGAAACATCGAGCTAAACGCAAGAAAATTGAAAGTAAAAATTCTTGAGGTTAAATCTGGCAGTGCAATCGAGGCGCTGATCAGAAAAGGTACAATTAAGGAGATGCCATCCATGCATGACGGCTGGCAATTCAATTTTGATAAAGAGCTTAAAAAACTGAAAAATGCTACAGGTTATCTTCTGGTTACAGACGAAGTTCCGCTTGTTATTGAAGGATGCATGATATTCCAGCTAATTGACAAAAGGGAACCATATTTATCTATGATCGAAGTAGCGCCTCACAACCGGAATGAGGAAAAGAAGCATGATTGGGTTGCTGGTTGTCTTATCGCTTATGCTTTCATGCTGAGTGTTCGGCTTGGTCAGGACGAGTATAAGGCGTACTTGCAACTTGATGTGCTGGAAGAGCATGAAGAAAATGAGAAAAAATTAATGAAAGTGTATTCGAAAAGGTACAATGCGAAACGAATCGGTACAACAACCACAATGGTTATTGCAGATGAAGATGGCGAAAAGCTTGTAGAAAAATACCTGAAAGGAACAGAATAAATTCAAAAATTTGTGCAATGGAAAAGAAAAGAAGAACCCGCCAACAGCTAGATGTCACCCTTGGGCCAAAAGATGGTCTGGCAAGAAGCGCCAAGCATAAAGCAGTTGTTGCCGCTGCTGCCAAAGAACATAATGCAAACCGAAGTGTTGCGCGATTGATCAGGAATGAAATGTTAGCCATCCGTTATCAAATGGAGTCCTACATTTCAGACCAAACGATTACTGCAAATGAATTGCGATCTATTAAAGATTTTGCCAATGATTTCCTACGTATTTTGAATTTGAAGAAGGGAGATTTTGCTTATTATATCGAAATTGATCTTGCCAACTTAAATAAATACTATAAAGAAGATAGAAAATTCAACCCGGAGCTGGCTTTAAAATTTGGGCATTTCTTTCATACGCCTGCTGATTTATGGCTTAGGGTTCAATTTAAAAATGAAATGTTAAAGTTTGAGCAGGAGACAAGGCTGGAAAAGAAATACCAGAAATACGATTACGAAAAAGTCTTACAGATTGCATAAAAATTCATGGCATTCTGCCTGTCACATATGTTCTCTTGCACTAAAATAATAGTTTCATTGGCGCCTCTTCCGAATGGAAGGCGCCATTTTGATTTTATAGCGACCGATACTCAATGAGTTTGAGACAATTCGCTGCAATCAACCCCTTTAGGGCTAGCCTTGTTTCTAGCCCGGTGAAACCCCGGTATGATGGCAAAAAAAGAAGAAAGCCGTCTCAAAAAGTAATTGAGACGGCTTCTATTCAACCATTTATAACCCCCAACCGTAACGCAACCTGAAAACGCCGGAGGAGCTCACTGTAGAAATAGTAATATTGGTACCACTGCCTCCACGCTTCAACAGGCTATAGGAATCGTTGTCGCGCAAGCCTGGCCAGTAAACGCTTGCAATTTTATCGTTCCTGCAAACGTCGCTGGTTGAAACGATATAGGCAATTTCATTATCAGATTGTGGACCATTCTGGTAATCTTTACCTGAATTCATAGTGGCGCCGAATTCAGTTATGACCGTGCGGCTTCCATAACTGCCTATACGGTTCCTCCAGTCAGTCCTCCAGTCAGCGGCACTGTGGGTAGCCCAGTATGCATAGTTATGAAGTCCCAGCAAACAACTGCTAAACCGGCTATCAGCACCGACACCGGTAACATTTTCAGAATAGCCCTGACCATCCAGTATGATCCTGCCTTTTGGAACATTAGGGTAATTTGAAAGGAACTGTGCATATATAGCAGTCAGTTGACTCAATGTGTAACCATGTGGCTCATTAAACGGCTCAAAGTATACATTACTGTTACCCTGGTATTTATTTACAATGGTAGTCCACATATTCCAGAAGTCGGTAGTGTTATCAATTATACCATCCTTAGAAGAGGCGCTTTCCCAGCATGCGATAATAACTTTCCAACCTTTACTGGTGGCTTTATCAATAGCCGCCGTATAACTTCCCCACCAACTTTCGGCTACAGAAGGCGGATTAACCGGAATGCGTATAGTGTTTACTCCGTTCACTGCGCTCGAAAAGCCGTTAAGAATAGCATCTGTTTTGGCAGCTACCGTACTATAGTTATCACTGGCTGTTAAACCGGAGGGGATCACCCAGCCATCTACAAAATTGTCTCTTCCATCGGCCCAGTTTAATCCGGAAATACTTGCTGCGCCTACAGATTCAGTGGATGCCACGAGGGTATTGGCGTCGTCGGAGGGTTCAACTATCTGATTATTGGTTTTAGTGCAGCTACCCAAAATCAGGATACAACCTGAGATGTACAGGACGTTCATTAATTTTTTCATAACAAGTGGTTTTAACGTTAATATTTGAAATTACAGGGTATTCCGGAGTAGGAAGGGGGGCGATTTCTTAAAAAAGAGGGGGGAAAATAACAAAATGAATATGATCTGCCTGTGAAATGGAGCTGTTATAAACCAGCCGGGCTATCTCAATAAAAAAGGTGCACAGAAATGTGAACCTTTAGCCATCTTTTTCAAAAAGATCAATTCAATTACTGAAAATACAAAACCCGCTACAGGAGCGGGTTTTAAAGTTTCATGGAGTCCACTTGTGTCTGTATAGGAACTTAACTCAATAAATTCGGGGGTGGCAAGCGGGCATTTGAATATCCAGCAACCTCTCCTACAGTTTCATCAATTCCTTTGGGGGTTTGTTCTGTTTTGATCACTTCTATATGAAAGATAGGCAGCATTACAACAAACTGTACGACAGTAAAAGCGCCTGTAAGCCACATAGTCGCATTGCTGCGAGTAAAAGGTGATGCTGAGTCAAAGTAATTTTCGCCCTTCAGGGCTGTCACTGCCAATATGCCAGAGTAAACCAGCATGGCCATCCAGCCCGTACCCAGGAAGAAATAATAACCCCTGACTGAAACGCAATATATTACCAGTATGATTGAATCAATTAGCCACATTATCCAGGATGAGTAGAGCACGTCGAAGCCTTCCCCGATCCACATACCTATGAAATTAAATAACAGCATCAAGAACATGATGCTGCCTGCCTTCTGTCCCAGCTGAGCTTCGTAATAAAAGAAACGGGTCCTTTCTTCCACCTCAGGAATGGCTTTGGCAAACAGCACTACGAAGGGAAAGACCAGCATGCCCACTATGGGGAGGTTGACGATCCAGTATAACCAGGAGATCTTTATCTGGTTGCTGCTAAAGTATTCTAACAGAAATTTTCGGTAATACAGGGTTACGGCCACCAGAAAAGTCAGTGCGCCTGCCATGCCCAGGATCATTAAGAGCAAGGAATGGCCATTAAAAAGCTGCTGCTGGTATTTCTGGGATAAAATTACTGCCGGGTAGGAGAATAAACCAACTATCAGCAGGTTGATAAGAAAACGCAAAGCGTAGAAAATACTTAGAGCGGCCGGCTTGGTATAATGGGTGGAAAGATCGATGCGAAATAATTGCTTCCAGCTCCTTTTGTTTATGGCAGCCATATAACATGTTGCATAAAGTATGTACGTACCACATTGTATAGCCGGGTGAGCGACATACATCAGTACATTCAAAGAGCGATAAGTATTTTCGCCTGTAGGTACGCTGAACAGGTCATTTAATCGAATATAGCGAAACAATACATTATAGGGTGAACGGTCGAGGTAAGCACTGCCATAAAACAGCAATGATGTAATGGCAGCGAATACCCACACAGGCCAGAAGTACCGGAGGCTCTGTTTTTTGAAACAGATGAAAGCGAATACAAGTGCTGGTAAAAATTCGGAATTAAAGAACAATGCATGCAGGTTGGTCAATACCACTGATCCCTCCAGGATATGATGCTTGTTCAGGAAGAAATCGGTAAAATAAATAATCAGCGAAACGCCAAAAGCGAGGGTTGCAGGTTTTACTGTGCGAAAAGCCAGCCCCATGGCAGCCCATAAAACTGCATTTTTTATAAGGAAGACCAGGAATTGCAGCCCGTCGAATCGGGTAGCTTCTGCATTAAAGTCGTAATACAGATTGTGGTACATCTGAATACCCGCAGAGACCAGGGCAGTCAGGAAAACAAGGGGTAATACTTTTAACCAGGAAAAACGGATTTCAGTCATAGAATAGGATTAGGTCGGAGAAGCACAGCGAATGGCTTAACAATACAAATAATAATCTTTTAATAATTCCATAAAACCAGCAGGGTAGGTTTTATTCAAAAAACAAAAAAGCGAATGATCAGATTGACCATTCGCTTTAGTGGGAGTTGACGGATTCGAACCATCGACCCTCTGCTTGTAAGGCAGATGCTCTGAACCAGCTGAGCTAAACTCCCTTGAAGAAAAAAATCAGTGAAAATTTAAAGAGTGGGAGTTGACGGATTCGAACCATCGACCCTCTGCTTGTAAGGCAGATGCTCTGAACCAGCTGAGCTAAACTCCCTCTTTTTTTCTTCGTTACCGTCAGGCCTTTCGTCTGATGGGATTGCAAAGGTATAAACTATTTTTATTCTACCAAATTTTTTTGAGAAGATTTTAAAAAAAAGTAAACGCCTTCTCAATTTGTATTGCTCTCAAATGCTTTGCTGTGCAGTGTTTGAGACGATCCGATTTATTATTTCAACTCCCAATCTATCAGCTGATTTGTCCATTCAAGACGATAAGGTGTTGTCACTTTGATGTAGTTATCCGTATATCCTTCCATCATACCATCCTTGCCATGTTTCTCAAACAGCACCTTCCTTGTTTCACCAACATGCTGTTCATTGAAATACTGTTGTTTCTTATGGCTCAGGTTACGCAGCATCTTATTGCGTTCATTCCTTACGTGCACAGGTATCACCGGTGTAATATCAAGCGCAGCGGTATTAGCGCGTTCGGAATAGGTGAATACGTGCAGGTAGCTGATGTCGAGTGAATGGAGGAAATCATACGTTTCCTGGAAGTGTGCATCAGATTCTGCCGGGAAGCCTACTATCACATCTACGCCAATGGCGCAATGCGGCATAAACTGTTTGATAAGAGCAACCTTTTCTGCATACAGTTCACGGCGATAACGGCGACGCATCAGACCCAGTATCTCGTTACTGCCGCTCTGCAGGGGAATATGGAAATGCGGCATGAACTTTTTGCTGTTAGCCACAAATTCAATGATCTCATTGCTCAGCAGGTTAGGCTCTATGGAAGAGATGCGGTAACGCTCTATACCTTCCACCTTATCCAGTTCCTGTATCAGTTCAAAGAAGGTTTCTTCTCTTTTCTTACCGCCTTCCAGGCCCTTGCCAAAGTCGCCCAGGTTAATACCGGTCAGCACGATCTCTTTCACACCACTGGTGGCCAGGGAATGGGCATGCTGTACTACACTGGCCACACTATCGCTACGGCTTTTACCGCGCGCCATAGGAATGGTACAGAAAGCACAGGTATAATCACAGCCATCCTGCACCTTCAGGAAGGTA
The DNA here is from genome assembly GCF_900102545.1 of Chitinophaga filiformis. Taxonomy (GTDB): domain Bacteria; phylum Bacteroidota; class Bacteroidia; order Chitinophagales; family Chitinophagaceae; genus Chitinophaga; species Chitinophaga filiformis. The sequence continues at coordinate 387,996 of NZ_FNBN01000005.1, forward strand.
CGGGTACGGTCGTTCAGTGAGTAAGAAGCATGGAAGGTATTCACGTCTTCGATATCGCAGGAGCAGATCTTTGCGCTATCGCCTTTAGTGAGTGTTTTCAGATGGTCTACGATATTGAACTTCTCTGCGGCCCCCAATACCAGGTCAACTCCTTCAATTTCAGCGATTTCCTTTGGTTTCAGCTGGGCATAACAGCCGGTGATGACGATCATGCTTTCAGGAGCCCTCCGCTGGATACGGCGTACCAGGTGGCGGCACTCCTTATCCGCATTGTCGGTAACAGAGCAGGTATTGATCACATATACATCGGCCTGTTCCTCAAAATCCGTTTTCACAAATCCATCCTGTTCCAGCAGCCTGCTCAGGGAGGAGGTTTCTGAAAAGTTCAGCTTACAGCCGAGGGTATGAAATGCTACTTTTTTACCTGTTGTCATAAGGACGGCAAAGGTACCACCTTTTTTTTTATACTGGTTATATTGCCAAAATTGTATAGATTGCCGCCCGGCAGAGCAAATGCTGAAATATTTCGTAACAGAGCGTAACCATGAAATCTAAGGGCAAGTATGTACCTATGTTGTTATTAGCGCTATTGTTGTGGCTGGCCTGGCAGCAACAATGGTGGAAAGGGCCTCAGCGGTCTCCGCGTGTGTCTTCTTCCGGTAACACAACTATCGCCAGGGCAAACCACAGAAATACTAATACTACTGGCAGCGGCCCGGCAATTCTCAACCGGCATGCTCCCCTAAAATATACCCGTCACGCCAGATGCCGGATGGCCTGCCGCCATGTTACCGAAGCTGAGGTAGTCGAAATCCTGGAAAACGGACGTGTAAATACAGAGAAATCCAATCCCCACGACGAACCATGCCCCACCTATGCGCTGGAAGGCTATTCAGAAGAAGGACAGCACCTCCGCGTGGTCTTCGCTCCCTGTGAAGATACTACCAGCGTAGTTACCTGTATTGACCTCGACAAGGACTGGTCTTGCAGCTGTAATTAGGTATTTCCGTCAGTAAGCAGTAATTTTCCGGCTTGGATCCGACAAATAAAGAGACTGGCATTATTATGAAGTTACTGCTCAAGCCTTTACATCTGGTATATATCATATACGCTGTAATTGTTTTTCTTGCTATCATGTTCCTAATCCTTCCACCCATTTTTGTGGCTTCTTTCTTTGGAAGGGTAAAAGGAGGGAACATCATCTTCTATTTCCTTCGCTTCTGGTCTCATACATGGTTTCCTGCAGTTGGTATAAGGGTAAAAAGAATTTATAAACATGACAGAAAGGATAAAACGCCTTACCTGTATGTGGTGAATCACCGTTCCTATCTCGATGCCGCACTGGCCGTACAGGTCATGCGCCTGCCTTTCCGTCCGCTGGGAAAGATAGAAATGAAAAAGATCCCGTTCTTCGGATTTATCTATAAACAATCTGTTGTACTGGTAGACCGCAAGGACGCCAAAGCCCGATCGCGTAGCGTAAGAGAGATGATAGCTGTTCTGAAGGAAGGTGTCTCTATCCTTATCTTTCCTGAAGGTACAACCAATCATACAGATCAACCGCTGCAACCGTTCCATAACGGTGCTTTCCGTATAGCCATTGAAACGCAGACACCCATTCAGCCGGTCCTGTACCTCGATAACGGAGACCGCCTCCATGCCAAAGGATTCAACCTGAATCCCGGCCGCTGCAGAGTGGTATATCTGCCTCCCGTACCTGTTGCCGGACTGACAATGGACGACCTGCCAACCCTGAAACAACAGGTGTTTGACATTATGGAACGGGAATTGAAGGCTAGTGTATAACTATTTCAAATGAAGTTTGCCGACGTCATACTGCCATTGGCCCTGCCAAAGAATTATACTTACTCGGTGCCTCCTCATATGGAGGAAACCCTGAAGGTAGGCAGCCGTGTGGCCGTACAACTGGGCAAACAGAAGAAATATGCCGGTATTGTAAAGGCGATCCATGAACAGGCTCCTGCCGACTACAAGACCAAACCACTACTGGATATGCTGGATAAAGATCCGGTAGTATATCCCACACAACTGTCATTCTGGCAATGGCTGTCTTCCTACTACATGTGTAGCGAGGGAGAAGTACTGAATGCCGCCTTACCCGCTCACCTCAAGCTTTCCAGCGAAACACTGCTCCTGTTCAACGATGCCTACGGCGATGATTTCACTGCCCTGGATGATGATGAATATATGGTTGCAGAGGCACTGCACATACGAAAAGAACTGAGAATAGAAGAGGTACAGCTGATCCTCGACAAGGCAGATGTATATTCTACTATCAAGAAGCTGATAGAAAAGAAAGTATTGCTGGTGTATGAAGAGCTGAAAGAGGTCTATAAGGAGAAGAAGGAAAACTATGTGCAGCTGCACGCGCAATACGAAGATGAAGAACTACTGGCGCCGCTCTTCAACGAACTATCCCGGGCTCCCAAGCAGATGGAACTACTGCTGGCTTACCTGCACCTGGTAAAAACACAAGGCAGTGTACTGCAGAGTGAGCTGCTGAAAAAATCGGGTGCTACCACCGCGCAGCTGAAAGGACTGGTGGACAAAAACGTGGTGTGGATTGAACAGCGGGTGGTGGATCGTGTGCCCGGCAACGGTAAAGCAGAAGTGCAGATTGACTTTGAACTCAGCCCTGCGCAGGAGAAAGCCCTGGCGGAAGTACGTAACAGCTTTGCTGCCAGACCAGTGACTTTATTGCATGGCGTTACTTCCAGCGGTAAAACACAATTGTATGTGAAACTGATCGAGGAGTATGTAGCCGGCGGCAAACAGGTATTATATCTTCTGCCGGAAATAGCGCTGACTGCGCAGATCGTCCGCCGCCTGCAGAAACATTTTGGTAAGAAGATCGGGATCTATCACTCCCGTTTTAATAACAACGAAAGAGTAGAGATCTGGAACAAGGTAAAGACCGGCGAACTGCAAATATTGCTGGGCGCACGTTCCAGCTTATTGCTACCTTTCCGCGACCTCGGTATGATCATCCTGGATGAGGAACATGATACTTCCTACAAACAACAGGATCCTGCTCCCCGTTATCACGCCAGGGATGCAGCTATCTATTATGCCGGATTATTCAGCGCAAAGGTATTACTGGGTTCTGCTACACCTTCACTGGAGTCTTATTTCAATGCACAGCAGGGGAAGTATGGACTGGTAGAACTGATGGAGCGTTTCGGCGGACTGGAAATGCCGGAAATAGAAATTGTGGATGTAAAGAAGGAACGTGCAGAAAAGAATATGCAGGAGAACTTCACGCCACAACTCAATGCAGCTATCAATACCAGTATGGCTGCCGAGAAACAGGTGATCCTCTTCCAGAACAGGCGTGGATATGCGCCTTTCCTCATGTGTACCACCTGCGGCTGGATACCCAATTGCAAGAACTGTGATGTTTCCCTGACTTATCACCGTAACCAGGATAAACTGCATTGTCACTATTGTGGTACCCGTTATCCTTATCCGCAGACCTGCGCGGCCTGTGGTAGTCAGACGCTCATTCCCAAGAGCTTTGGTACAGAGAAGATAGAAGACGATCTGCAGCAGCTGTTCCCGAAAGCACGCATTGCCCGTATGGATATGGATGCGGTGCGTAACAAGGATAGTCATAACAAGATGATCCAGCTGCTGGAACAGCGGGGCATAGATATCCTGGTAGGTACGCAGATGGTAGTGAAAGGACTGGACTTTGAGAATGTGAACCTGGTAGGCATATTGAGTGCAGATAGTTTACTGAGCTTCCCCGACTTCCGCGTAAATGAAAGGGCTTTCCAGCTGATGGAACAGGTGAGTGGCCGTGCCGGCAGAAAACATGGAAAGGGGAAAGTGATCATACAGGCCAGCAATACACGGCATCCTATATTGCATTATGTGACTACGCACGACTATAAAGCGATGTATGCTGCGGAAATAGCAGAACGGGAACGTTTTGGTTATCCGCCTTTTTACAGGCTTTTGAAGATTACCCTCAAACATAAGAATCAGCAGACCGTAGAACAGGCAGCACAGGTATTGGGCAACTGGTTACGCCCTCATATCGGGCCAAGATTGGTAGGACCAGCCGTACCATTGGTAGGACGTGTGCGTAATAATTACCTGCAGGAAATGTTGATCAAGCTACCCCGCGATACAAAAGTCATTGCCAATACCAAACGGCTGTTGCAGGAGCATTTTATCAAACTGCTGGCAGAGAAGCAGTTCCGTTCGGTGATTATCGTTCCGGATGTCGATTGTACCTGACCTTTACATACACTGAAGCTGTCAGTTCCTTGACAGCGTTGTTATTGTACATGATCCATCGTTCTGAGTATTCAGTCTCTTAGCAGTTTCAATCATCCTCCCGGCCTGGATTGTACCTGATCCTTATCTTCCCTGCATGGCCAGTTCCTTAATCGCATCATATTCGTAAACATGCGTGCCGTCAGGCGCCTTCTTTGCTACGTTGAGCATAGCACGGGCAACATTGGCAGCCTTCACAGGACGGTATTTCCGCCAGCGTCCCTGCCATAGAAAATAGAATACCATCGCGAGCACTATTCCCAGCCATTCTTTCAGGCGGAATACTTTACGTATGCCAATCAGTATGGAGGGACGGAAGATATGCAATGAAGGGAAGCCCAGCTTTTCCACTGCATGTTCTACTTCTCCCTTGGTACGCAGGTAGAAGTTGCGGGCATGGGCGTTCGCACCGATGGCGGAGATCAGCTGGAACTGCTGTATACCATGCCTGCGGGCCAGGGTAGCACAGCGTACAGGTATTTGGAAATCCACTTCGCGGAACCTTTCTTTAGTGCCTGCCTGGCGGATGGTAGTGCCGATACAGCAAAAGAGCACATCGCCCTGTAATGCCTCGGAAAAACCCTCCTCATCATTGAAATCAACCAGTACGATCTCCAGGCCAGGCCGCTGTTTGAAGGAAGGATTGCGCAGCAGTACCTTTACCTTACTGAAGTTAGGGTCATGCAACAGCAAAGTGACCAGGGTAGTGCCTGTAAGTCCGGTAGCGCCTATTACAACAGCAGTTTGAGGCATGGTTTTATTATATTTGTCAGTTGTAGAATGCTGCAAGAGCAGCTTTATACTAAATTTACGATCATATGCGCATATCCGAAAATGTTTCGCTCAGGTCTTATAATTCGTTTGGCATTGGTGGCCAGGCCCGTTTCTTCGCGTCTTTTACATCCACAGATGAGTTGAAGCGACTCCTGGAAAATCCACCTTTACCGGAGCTGCCCCATATGATCCTGGGAGGTGGTAGCAACATCCTCTTCGTCCACAATTTTTTTGAAGGTATCCTCTTAAAGAATGAAGTAAAAGGCATTGAAGTAGTACGTGAAGATGACGAGTACGTATATGTGAAAGCGGGAGCAGGAGAGAACTGGCATCGCTTTGTGATGGATTGCATCGAGCATAACCGTGCAGGACTGGAAAACCTGTCGCTCATACCTGGTAATGTAGGCGCCAGTCCTATGCAGAATATCGGTGCCTATGGTGTGGAAATCAAGGATTGTTTCCATGAGCTGGAAGCTTATCATCTAAAGGACCATGCACTCGTTACCTTCAATAACGCAGATTGTGAGTTCGGATATCGTGAAAGTGTGTTTAAGCGCAAGTACAAAGGACAGTTTGCTATTATTTCTGTGACCTACCGTTTATCCAAACATCCGAAGTTCAATACTACCTATGGCGCTATCGAAGAAGAGCTGAAACACATGGGTGTGCATGAGCTGAGTATAAAAGCCATCAGTCAGGCAGTGATCAATATTCGTAGCTCTAAACTGCCTAATCCCGCAGAGATAGGCAATGCTGGTAGCTTTTTCAAGAACCCGACAGTAGATGCAGCGAAGTATGCTGCATTGAAGGAGGCATTCCCCAATATAGTAGCCTATCCTGTCGCGAACGGAGATTATAAACTGGCAGCAGGCTGGATGATAGAACAGTGTGGATGGAAGGGTTTCAGGGAAGGGGATGCGGGTGTGCATGCCCGTCAGGCCCTGGTGCTGGTGAATTACGGCAATGCTACCGGCGATGAGATCTATCGTTTATCACAGCGGGTGCTGGACAGCGTGCAGGAGAAATTCGGTGTGGAACTGGAAAGAGAAGTGAATATTGTCTGACAGGTTCAGGCGTAAAATACTATGGGAGGTCTCGGAACGTCCTATCGCTTCGATCGGCTCCGTCAGGAGCCGTTGTTTTTGTAGCCCCCGGGTTTTCAACCCGGGGAGTTGATATGGTTGGACACCAGATTGAAATATCTAATAGCCCTTACCCGATATATGTGCGATGATCTTATCCGCATGATCTCTTGAGTTCTCAATGAACCACACATGCGTATCCATACCACCGCAAACCACGCCCGCCAGATACATGTTTGGCATATTTGTCTCCATGGTATCCGGATTGTAAGTAGGATATCTCTTCGCATCACGGCTTAGGGTAACGCCCACCTTTTCCAGGAAGTTGAAATTAGGCTGATAGCCTGTCAGCGCGAGCACAAAATCATTCTGTATAGTGATCATGCCTTCCGGCGTTAATATATCCACCTGGTTCTCCCTGATGGCTTTTACATGGGAATGGAAATAAGCTTTTATACTGCCCTCTTTGATACGGTTTTCTATATCCGGTTTCACCCAGTATTTGACCCGTTTCCCGATGCCATCTTCCCTTATCACCATCGTAACATCGGCTCCTTTCCGGTAGGTTTCCAGCGCTGCATCCACGGAAGAGTTGTTGGCGCCGATCACCACTACCTTCTGTGCGGCATAGAAATGCGGGTCCTTATAGTAATGATTGACCTTAGCCAGGTGTTCACCCGGTATGTTCAGCATATTGGGAATATCATAGAAGCCTGTTGCAATGATCACATGCCGGGCTTTATAAGTTGTTTTATCGGTGGTGATGGTATAGTCATCCCCAATGCGTTTAATGTCCTCTACGGGCTCGAATAAGCGCACATTCAGGTGATTGGAGATAGTGACCCTGCGGTAATATTCCAGGGCCTCAGGACGCACCGGCTTGGCGCTGATCGAAACAAAGGGAATACCGCCAATTTCCAATCTTTCCGAAGTGGAAAAGAAGGTCATGTATAGAGGATAGTTGTAGAGGGAGTTGGTTAGACATCCTTTTTCCGCAATAACATAACTTAATCCTGCCTTTTGTGCCGCCAGTCCACATGCAATGCCAATAGGACCAGCCCCTACTATGAGTATATCGTATGTTTCCATAAGGGATAAAATTACGAATGATCACCCGTAATTGCTAGTCAGGAAGTCCAGTAAGCGGTACATCGTTATGTTACCGCCCTCTATATATCGCTGTTCGCTTTTAATCGTATCTGCATCCTGTACATAAGCAGCGGGAACCAGTTCTTCCATACCATCATCAACCATCCTGGTGAGCAGGTCTGCCGTCACCTCAAAATGATATTGCAGTCCCATCACGTTATGCCCGATCAGGAACGCCTGGTTGCGGGTAACCGGTGATGCGGCGAAACATACAGCTCCTTCCGGCAGGTCAAACGTATCGCCATGCCAGTGAAAAACTGTCTGGGCTTCAGGCAGTTCTACCGCCAGTGCAGGCGGAAGCAGGGCAGTGGAGTAAACCACCGGGAACCAGCCGATTTCTTTCTCTGTGTTGACATATACGTTAGCTCCCAGGGCAGTGGCAATGAGTTGTGCCCCCAGGCAGATACCCAGCACCTTTTTACCCGCCCGGATAGCCTCCAGGATACACTGTTTTTCCGTTTTCAGCCAGGAGTATTCCGCTTCATCATTTACGCTCATATGCCCTCCCATAATAACCAGAAAATCCACTTCCGACATATCCGGCTGCTCCGGCTGTTCATACCACCTGGTAAAAGTAACAGTATGATGATGCGTTTCTGCCCAGTCTAAAATACACCCCGGACCCTCAAAAGAGACATGCTGAAAAATGTGTATATGCATGATATATGATATTATGCTACTATAAAATCATCTGATAAAAAAATGAGTACATCTGTAGCTTTTCAAATAACCTTTGTAAAGCTTCTACCATAGCCTATTCGGTGAGATAACCCATATATAACCCATATATAAGCCATATATGACCCATATATAACCCATATTTATAAAGATATGGGTTATATATGGGTTATATGTGGGTTGACCATAGCTTATATATAGGTTATGGTAAATAAAAGACAGGTATAGCAACGATATCAGCGCCCGTTTCTGGACGCTAACAGCCTTCACAGGGCAGGAAGCCGGTGCAATATTTGGGAAGATGATAAAGGGGGCTGAGGGCTATCTTACCCGTGCCATGGCTACACGGTAGAATTCATAACCTTTCATGTCAATGGCGTCATCGCCAAAATACATGCGGCGGAACGTGGGAGTGTCCAGATTATGGAGCAGTTCCATATTGTAGGAGGCCAGGAATTCCTTTATGCTGGCAGGGTCGATGCCGAAGTTCCAGAACTCGTCATTATGGCGTAAAAGCTTTGTAACGCTGACTGCGCCGGTGAATTTCTCCGGCTTTTCAAGCATCTCTTTGTCTACATAGGTGAATACAATGATGGTACCGGGACGGAAGCGTTTGAAGTAGTCAAAGGCCCTGGGAGCGACAGGAGCAGTCAGGTTGTTGGTTACACCCTCCCAGACAAACATGGTTTTATAGTGACCCTGCTGGAAGACCTGGGTGATTACATCGTCCAGCTCCTGGGTTTCGAAATCTACCGGCACATAATTGACCATCGCTTCCCTTCCATTCCTGCGACGGTTCTTATCCAGTATCTCTCTTTTCTCCGCCTGGAAGCTGGGATGGTCTATCTCAACAAACTGTATGCGTTTCTTCAGTTTTAGTCGTAAGGCCCTTGAATCATAGCCTGCTCCGAACACAATAACCTGGTTGACGCCTTCATCGTGGATAGTGTTCTCTATCATTACGTCTACCAGCCTTGTTCTGGCAGAACAACAGGTAAGGGCCCCCTTCCAGTTCCTGTCTATAAACCAGGCAATAAAGCTGTTCAGAAAAGGGACACGTGACAGTTTTTCAACCAATCGGAGAGAGGATGGCAGGAAAAGTTTTGCAAAAGGATCATAAAATAAGCGCTTATTTTCAGGGCGGTTCGATTCAATAGCACGTAATAAGGCTAAATAGGTCGCAGCCTTGCCGGCAGGAACCAGGTTCATAACGTCTACTAGTTTTAAAATTGGATATGCAGATTACAAACATGATAGGTTTAGCAATGCATTACTAACTAAAACAGATATTGGTTTAAATTTTATTGTTGTCTAAATGTAGCGAATATTTACTTACCGGAGATGACAGCGGCAATTTTATTGTAAGCCCTGATGTATTTGTTTAAGCGGGGAATATCTTTTTCTGATATCTCGGGAATACGTCTGATATCCATATTGTCTGTCAGGTCGTTGATTTTCACCGCGCAGGCAAGACGGTTGGTGATAGTGCGGTTAAGGAAATGATCGTAGTCTTCATCTTCAGACAGTTTGGTCACACAGCGCAACGCTTCCAGCTGATAGGGTGTAAGCCCTTTCTCTATCAGCTGTTCGAAGGTCCAGGAAGTATCTTCCACTACATCATGCAGCACACCAACGACCTTCTCGTCTTCTGTTTTACCGAGTTCCATTACCCGCATCACATGTTTGAGATAAGGGGCTCCATATTTGTCCAGCTGGCCGGCATGGGCCTGCACCGCGATAGAGATTGCTGTATCAAGTGTCATGTAATAAAGCTACGGAAAAAGGAGCAAGTCGAAAACAAGATTGCCTGAAACAACCACGCCTCAGGCAGATGGGTATCATAACCAGGAGCAAGTCGAAAACAAGATTGCCTGAAACAACCACGCCTTCAGGCGGATGTGTATCGTAACCAGGAACAAGTCGAAAACAAGATCGCCTGAAACAACCACGCCTTCAGGCGGATGTGTATCGTAACCAGGAGCAAGTCGAAAACAAGATTGCCTGAAACAACCACGCCTTCAGGCGGATGTGTATCGTAACCAGGAACAAGTCGAAAACAAGATCGCCTGAAACAACCACGCCTTCAGGCGGATGTGTATCGTAACCAGGAGCAAGTCGAAAACGAGATCGCCTGAAACAACCATGCCTCAGGCGGATGTGTATCGTAACCAGGAGCAAGTCGAAAACAAGATCGCCTGAAACAACCACGCCTTCAGGCGGATGTGTATCCAGGGGGAATCCGGTAACAACAACAAAACGTCAATCAACCCCTTTAGGGGTTGTCTTGTTTGTAGCCCGGGGTGCACCCTGGGGACAAATAGCCCCGGACAATAAAAAACCCCCGTTCATTGAACGGGGGCGGAATGTATTTTTAAAGCTGGCGATTACATGAAATGATATCTCACGAAAGCTTCCATCGCCGCATATTTCTGCAAACCTAACTGATCGTACAGGTTTGCAGTGTTGGCGTTACGGTCTTCCGCTCTTTCCCAGAACTCACGAAGGTCAGTACCCTGGAAAGGTACTACGTCTTTCTGGCTCTGGTGGATGAAGATACCGAGGCGTTTCTGTAATACCTGGTCAGGGCTCATTGGTACAGCCATTTCGATTTCATGGATGTTCCATTCCTGCCATGCGCCTTTATACAGCCATACCCAGCAATCTTTCATGAAGTCTTCGTGTTTCAGTCTTTCCAGTGCTGCAAAGATGATGTCCAGACATACCTTGTGCGTACCATGTGGGTCAGCCAGGTCGCCTGCGCAATAGATCTGCTGAGGTTTTACCTCACGGAGCAGGTCTACCGTCATCTGAATATCTTCTTCACCCATTGGTTTCTTCTCTATCGTACCTGTTTCATAGAAAGGCAGGTTCTGGTAGTGAATATTGGTTTCAGGGATACCTACGTAGCGGCAGGTAGCTTTTGCTTCACCACGACGGATCAGGCCTTTGATGGCACGGATCTCAGGCGTATCTTTCTGGCTTGGCTTCTTCACGCGGAGGAATGCTTTCGCATCTTCCAGGATCTGTGAGCTCTTGCTGCGGTCGATGTCGAACATACCTTCGAAACCTACTGCGAAGTCGATGAAACGCAGTACGAATTCATCTGTAACAGCGATGTTGCCGGAAGTCTGATAAGCTACGTGTACATCGTGTCCCTGTTCGTGCAGGCGGATGAAGGTACCTCCCATAGAGATGATATCATCGTCAGGGTGAGGGGAGAAGATCAGCACGCGTTTGTGCAGTGGCTCCGAACGTTCAGGATGGTTAGGCAGCTGTGCGCCTGGTTTACCACCTGGCCATCCGGTGATGGTGTCGCGGATACCGTTGAACTCTTCGATGTTCAGTTCATAGGCAGAACCATACTGTACGATCAGGTCATTCAGACCGTTTTCGTTGTAGTCTCTGTCTGTGAGCATCAGGATCGGCTTGTTCAGTTTCAATGCCAGGTTGGTAACTGCTTTACGACGGAGTTTAGGTGTCCATTCGCAGTCGCCGGTGAGCCATGGCTCTTTGAAACGGGTCAGCTCTTCAGCTGCCTGTTCGTCGATCACGAATTTACAGTCAGGATGCTGTTGCAGTAAGGATGCAGGTACCTGATCGGTGCTGTGGCCTTCTACAGACCTGCGTACGATCTTGGCTTTGTGCGTACCCCAAGCCAGCAGTATAATGCGTTTTGCTTTGAAGATTGTGCTCAGACCCATGGTGATGGCCAGACGGGGCACCTGGCTCATATTGGCAAACTCGAATGCGTTAGCCTGTCTGGTAGCGTTGTCCAGCGTAACCAGGCGAGTGTGTGAGGTCAGGGTAGAACCGGGCTCGTTGAAACCGATATGTCCGTTTGTACCGATGCCCAGGATCTGGAGATCAATACCACCGGCTGCTTCTATGCGGCGCTCGTATTCAGCGGCATATTCTTTCACTTTTTCCTTAGGTAAAGTGCCGTCCGGAACATGACAATTCTCTGCAGGAATATCAATGTGATTAAAGAGCTGCTCTTTCATGAACCTGTTGTAGCTCTGAAGTGCATCTGCTTCAATCGGATAATATTCATCCAGGTTGAATGTGATCACATTTTTAAAGCTAAGCCCTTCTTCTTTATGCAGTCTTACCAGTTCTGCATACAGGTACTTGGGAGTTGAACCTGTTGCGAGGCCCAGCACTACAGGTTTGTTACTGCCCTGTCTTGATTTAATCAGTGCTGCTATTTCCTGCGCAACTGCCTTGGAACCGTCTTTAGCAGTAGGATGTATATCCACGGCTATTTGTTCGAAACTGTCGATCAGTTCAATTTCCTGATGATTAAGCGTCATGATCTATGTTTTGGATTAGATGCGGTTTAAAAACGAGACGGAAAATTAAAAAAAATCTCTCTATCCACATAGGAATTGAGGGTTTTGTTTAAGTTATATTCATAAGATTTCGATAAACGTACAGAATACCCTTAACATTCTACACATAAATGAGATAAAACCATCAGTGGCCCAAACGCGTTAATTATTGATATAGACATCGGAACCTTGCAAATGAAAGCGGTTAAAAGGGCATAACCGCTGGTACCTCAAATATTCCGCTATTCCGCCGGGAGCGCTACAAGCAGCCCTGTTGTCACGTACCCGTCAGTTCAATCTTTAAAATCTACATGTTTATGAAAAAGTCATCTCTGACGATGCTTTGCATCTGCTTCTTCCTTGCTGCCAATGTGAACGTACATGCAGCAAGTCCCCGACCTGTATACAGCAAATATGTTGCTGAAGAATGGACAAAAGCCAAAGACGGTGTCTGGAACGGGGTAAAAGACAAGAAAAACTACTGGTATAAGTTAGATAAAGACGCAAAGCTCTGGTCAAGCACTAATGGCAAGAAATGGACTGCTGTGGAGGATGGTATCTGGTGCGATAAAGACGAGCACTGTCTGAAAGTAAGCGAAGGTAAACTGATGTGGAGCGCTGATAAGGGCGCCAGCTGGTCAGAAGTGCCTGATTGGAAATGGGAAGGACCGAAAAACGAATGGTATAAATTCGATAAAGACTGGACTGTATGGGTAACAGGTATGGGAATGATGTAATCTGACAGTATCAATTTATTTCAAAAAATTTCGAATGCTTAATATTGAACATGTGTTTAGTATTAAGCATTTTTTATTTTAACTTTATCCGCCACCAGTAGAGAAACATTAGTATTAACAGCGCAGGGGTCAATCATCTGATATCAACCAATTTCGTAGTGCAGCCAGATCATGCCACTATACAAATGCTCGCCGGGAGGATTGCAACAGGGGACGAAAACGCTTACAGGCAGTTGTTCAGGCTTTTTTACAAGCCATTATGCCAGTTCGCCACTTCCATCGTAAGATCCAATGAACAGGCCGAGGAAATAGCTTCAGACGTATTCGTAAACATCTGGAAGAACAGGGAACGCCTTTTACAGGTCGGCAACCTGAAAATATACCTCTATGTATCTACCCGTAACACTGCTCTTAACTACCTGAACAAACAGCAGTTACAGCATTTCAGTATAGATGAACTGTCTGTCGAACTGACCATTTCCGACAATACCCCCGAACAGCTGCTGATATCAGGCGAAATGGCCCGGAAAATGGCGGAAGCCGTCAATAATCTGCCTCCCCGCTGTAAGATCATCTATAAACTGATCAGGGAAGATGGGCTGAAGTATAAGGAAGTGGCCAGCATCCTGGAAATCTCTGTCAACACCATCGATGTACAGATGGCCATTGCCTGTAAAAAGATCAGTGAATCCCTCCGTTTATACCTGCCAAAACGCTAGCATTTACTTTTTTTAAATTTTTTTTCAGAAGACTTAGTAGATGTCTTCAAATCCTTTGTCTTATTAAGTGTAAAGCCCATAAAAAAGTTTATGAGTCAAGACAGAACCTGGATATTGCTGGGAAGAAAGATATCAGGTGAGGCCACGTTAGATGAACTGAGGGAACTGGAGATGTTGTTAAAAGAGGATGCACAACTGAGTTATCAGGCATCCCTTATCAAGGAGCTGGAGCTGCATACACCTGACGACACGGGGGAAACGGAAACCGCGCTGGAAAAGCATATGCAGCGTATGCAGGAACTGTACCCGGAAGATTTCCAGGTAACTGCTACGGGCCAGACCACACTTCCGGTAATGCCGGAAAACAGGTCCTGGCTGAGAAGGAACGGTATCCGTGTGCTGGCGGTTGCAGCTTCGCTGATGATAGTGGTGATGGGGGGATGGTGGAGCCTGCGTGACCATAAAAAGACTGAGAATAAAGAACTGGTAAGTGAAATATCTACCCGCCATGGGTCCCGTACAACGGTAACATTGCCCGACGGATCCGTTGTTTTCCTTAATGTAAGCAGTAAACTGACCTATGATTACGGAAAAGAAGACAGCAGGCAGGTGGTGCTGGAAGGAGAGGCCTTTTTTGATGTATTTAAAGACGAACAACGGCCTTTTATTATCCATACGAAAAAGATGGACATTACAGTATTAGGGACAACGTTTAACGTCAGGGCTTATGAAGAGGATAAAACAGTAGAAACCTCATTAATACAGGGGAAAGTAGAAGTAACGATAAAAGGGGAGGTGCCGGAAAAGGTCATCCTGTCGCCCAACCAGAAGATAGTTTTGTTTAACGAAGAAGCACAACAACCAAAGATAGTTTCAGTACCTGTTCCTGCAAACCCGGACAGGGAAGTATACCGGCTGGAAGAAGTGACTATGAACCCGCATGACAGCCTGGTAGCAGAAACAGCATGGAAGGAGAATTGTCTTGTATTTAACAACGAGCGCTTTGCCGACATAGCGCTTAAAATGGAAAGATGGTACGATGTACAGATTATTTTTGAAGACACACAAGTAGAAGATTACCGCTTTACAGGGACTTTTATTAACGAAACAGTGGCCCAGACTTTAGAGGCTCTCAGATTTACATCTCCATTTCAATACCGCATAGACAAGAAGAAGATCATTATAAAACGATAAACAGTCCATATTGAGCTTATGAAGTGATACTATGGGACCTTTTGAACTTTAACTATTGAACTATTAAAATTAACAACTAAAAAAAGTAAGGGGAAATGTGGCAACATTCCCCCTCAACCAAGATCAGCGAGCCGCAGGTGCGTTCATTTGGCGATGAGACCTGTCTGGCATTTTATTGACCTTAAACAATCTAAAAGTATGGAAAAAACCAGACTTAATCTGTTTCTTTTACCTAAACCGAAGTCTTTCCTAAAAGCAATTCTATTGATGAAACTGGCCTTTTTGCTGACGCTCGTAACCTGTATGCAGGTGTCTGCCAGTGTATACTCACAGAAAAGGTTCACCCTTAACCTGGAAGATGTAAAACTGGCTAAATTGCTTAAAATCATTGAAAAGCAAAGTGATTATCGTTTCGTGTATAGCAACGATGTAATTGCTGCTGATACTAAGGTGACGGTGGCAGTAACAGATAAGACTGTAGAGCAGGTATTAGACAAGGCGCTCAGCAGCACCGGGCTTACGTTTCGCGTAATGTCTGACAAGCTGGTAGGCATTGCTCTCAAAAATGAAACAATAGCAGATATCAATATCAAAGGTCGTGTAACAGATGCTGCAGGCGCTCCCCTGGTAGGTGTGAGTGTACGTATTGCAAGAGGTAATAAAGGGACTGTTACCAATATAAAAGGAGAGTTCGAGATCGAAGCACCAACTACCGCTACACTCGTATTCAGTTATATCGGTCATATTGACCAGGAAGTAGCCATTAACGGCCGTACCGCGCTAAACGTGGTATTACAGACAGACACCAAGGGACTGAACGAAGTAGTGGTCATTGCTTATGGTACTGCCAACCGTAAGACTTTTACCGGCTCACTGACACAGATCGAATCAAAATCACTGCAAACGCGTCCCGTTACGAACGTGTTCAATGCGCTGGAAGGTGCTGCAGCCGGTATACAGGTAAACGCCGGTAGTGGTCAGCCAGGTGAAGGTCCTTCTATCCGCATCCGCGGCGTAGGTTCTATCAACGCATCCAGCGAACCACTGTATGTAGTGGATGGGGTACCTTTCACCGGTAATATTTCCAGTATCAATTCAGACGACATCGAGAGTATGTCGCTGTTAAAAGACGCTTCTTCTTCCGCCTTATATGGTGCCCGCGCTGCCAACGGCGTAGTGATCATCACTACGAAAAAAGGTAAACGCAATGGGAACCACATTCAGTTCAAAGCCATGCAGGGTGTTACTTCCCGTGCTATTCCCGAATATGACCGTGTAAATGCTTACGAGTATTATCCGCTGATGTGGGAATCTTACAGGAACAGTTTAATATCCTCTACCGTAACGCTGGAGCAGGCCAGCCAGACTGCTACTGCCGGTATCAAATCCCGCCTGGGTTACAATCCATTTAATGTTGCCGACAATGACATCGTACGTACTGATGGTACAATAAACCCTAATGCGAAACTGCGGTATGAAGATGATCTTGACTGGACAAAAGCTGTGCAGCGTACAGGCAGCCGTGGCGATTATGGCATCAGTTTTAATGGTGGTTCAGACAAGAGTGATTATTTCATCTCCCTGGGATATGTAAAGGAAAAAGGTTTTGTGATCAAATCAGATTTTGAAAGGGTCACAGGCCGTGTGAATGTGAATACCACTCCCCTGAAATGGTTCAAGACCGGTATTAATGTGAATGGATCTTATGTGAAATCAAACCAGGGTAATACTGTTGATAACAGCACAGCCTATATAAACCCGTTTAACTTCACAAGAGGTATGGGTCCTATTTATCCCGTTCATGTACATGATGCCACTACCGGCGCTTATGTGTTAGACCAGTATGGCAACCAGATCTATGACCGCGGTGATGGCTCACAGGGCGGACAGCTGGCAAGACCTGCAGGCGCTAATGCGGGCCGTCACGTGATCATGGAAACAGAACTGAATAACAACAGCTTCAAGCGTAATACCTTGTCTGCGCGTACATTCGGTGAAGTATCCTTCCTGCGTGATTTTAAATTCACTACCAACATCAGTGCCGATGTTACCAACGATCTGGTGGCTACTTTTGACAATACCAGCATCGGCGATGGTGCTCCTGCAGGCCGCGCGAGTCGCACGAACCGCATGAGGACAGGCTTTACCTTCAACCAGTTGCTGAATTACAGCCATGCCTTTGGTTTGCATCATGTAGAAGTACTGGCTGGTCACGAGAACTACGACATGACCTACAATTATTTCTACGGTGCAAGACAGCAGGTCATCCTCGATAATGGTAACTCTGAGTTGGGTAATTTCACTACCACCAACAGTCTGACATCCCGTACAGATAAATACCGCACTGAAGGCTTCTTCTCCCGTGCTAATTACAGCTACAATGAGAAGTACTTTGCTTCTGCTTCCTATCGCCGCGATGGTACCAGCCGTTTCTCTCCTGACCTGCGCTGGGGTAACTTCTGGTCTGTAGGAGGTGCATGGAGGATCAATGGTGAAGATTTCATGAAAGATATCAGCTGGATAGACCTGCTGAAAGTACGTTCTTCCTATGGTTCTGTGGGTAACGATGCATTGCTGGATGCAAATGGTAATGATATTTATTATGCATGGCAGGCATTGTATGAACCTTATGCAAATGCTGATGAACCGGGTATGTTACAGAGTTCACTCACCAGTAACCTGGTATGGGAGCAGAACAAGACTTTTGATATCGGTGTTGACTTCAGCTTTTTGCATGAACGTGTAAGTGGTAGCATTGAATACTTCCACCGTCAGTCAGACAATCTCCTTTTCCGCGTACCATTGCCACTTTCAAGCGGTCTGAAAGAACAGAACGCGAACGTGGGTTCTATGTGGAATAAGGGTTTCGAATTGCAGGTGGGTGTTGATGTGATCCGTAACAAAGAATTCAAGTGGAATGTGAACCTGAATGCTACGACCTATAAAAATCAGGTGACCAAACTGCCGAAAGATGAGATCATCAACGGTACCAAGAAGCTGATGGTAGGTCACTCACAATATGACTATTGGGTAAGGGAATTTATGGGTGCAGATGAAACGGATGGTTCTCCGCTGTACAGGGCACTGAACACTGCTCCAACTGCTAACAATACTACCCGTATCACCAAGAGCGGCGATACCGTAACTACATTATTATCCAATGCCCGTTACCATTACGCAGGCAAAGCGATACCTGATGTATATGGTGGTATCACGAATACATTCAACTATAAGAACTTCGAATTGTCTATCCTGGTAAGTTACCAGATAGGTGGTAAAGTATATGATCAGACATACCAGAACCTGATGCTGGGTGGCGTATATGGAACAGCGTTACACAAAGATGCGTTGCAGCGCTGGCAGAAGGCCGGAGATGTAACGTATGTTCCTAAAATGAACTTTGCTAATCCAACCAACCTTGCTTCCGGTACATCTGATCGCTGGCTGACGAATGCCTCTTTCCTGAACCTGAGAAGAGTGAGCCTGGGATATAGTCTGCCTAAAGCATATACTTCTTTATTACACCTGTCCAGCGCCAACATTTTTGCGAGTGGAGAGAACCTGTTCCTGAAAACAGCGCGTAAAGGAATGAACGTAACACAAGCTTTCACTGGTGTTACTTCAAACGTATATGTGCCGGCCCGCGTAGTAACCCTCGGTATTAATGTTACACTCTAAAAATGGAAAAAAGATGACGAAGAAATTATTATATACACTCATAGCAATACCTGTTTTAGTTTTCAGTGCCTGCACCAAGGACTATTTAGATACTAATCCGACTGATGCCTATCCTTCAGAGTCCGTATTTACGACGGTAGATAACGCATGGTCTGCCATCAACGGTATTCACCGCTCGCTGTACATCCAGTACGATGCCCAGGACCAGGGAGGTCAGGGTAGTATCATGATCAACAATGATATGCTGGGGGATGATCTGGTAATGACGGCAGCTGGTAATGGCTGGTTCAACTCAAACTATCAGTGGATAACACACCGTAACGCTTCGGCTACATTCCTGAAATTCACGTACCTGTTTTACTATAAGATCATTGCCAACGCAAATATGATCATTGACAACATAGACAAGGCAGTGGGAGATGATGGTGACAGGAAAGTGATCAAAGGACAGGCGCTGGCTTATCGTGCCTGGGCTTACTGGAACCTGGTGCAGATGTATGGTAAACGTTATGATGCCACAACTGACAACTCACAGAACGGGGTGCCTCTGGTGCTGACCAGTACAACTGCAGGTCTGCCAAGATCGACTGTGGCGCAGGTATATACACAGATTGTAAAAGATATAGACGATGCTATTGTGAACCTGGAAGGATTTACATCCAAACCTAAATCGCATATCAGCATTAATGTAGCAAAAGGCATTAAAGCACGTATTGCATTGACGATGCAGAACTGGGCAGATGCAGCGAAATATGCAGCAGAAGCAAGAGCAGGTGTGGAGCTGATGAGCAATGGGGATTATGTGACTGGTTTCAATGATTTCAGCAATAATGAGTGGATGTGGGGCAGTCACCAGATCTCTGAGCAGACCACTTATTTTTACTCTTTCTTCGCCTTCATGTCTGCAAACTACAACTCTACCAACATCAGGACTAATCCTAAGGCGATCAATTCTTCGCTGTATGGTAAAATCACTGATACAGATGTACGTAAAAAAGTATGGAGTGTTGATGGTAAAAGTGTTCCTGTACCTCCAAACGGTTCGAGATATCCTTACATTCAGCAGAAATTCCTTGTAGCTACGGCTGCCAGTATAGGCGACGTTCCTTTGATGCGTGCTGCTGAGATGTACCTGATAGAAGCAGAAGCAAATGCGCATCTGCACCAGGATGCGGCTGCTGCAGATGCACTGTATACGCTGGCGGTGAACCGCGATCCTAATTACGTAAAGACGACTGCTACCGGTGATGCGCTGCTGCAGGAAATCCTGACACAGCGTCGTATAGAACTGTGGGGAGAAGGCTTCCGTTTTTATGATCTGAAACGCCTGCACATTCCTTTGAACAGAACAGGTGCTAATCATACTACTGCGCTGACAGCCGGCGTAATGGAAGTACCTGTTGATGATATCCGTTGGGAGTTCCTGTTTCCGCAGGATGAGATCAATGCAAACAAGGCAATCCAGCAAAACCCTATATAATATTCAGCAGATCTAAACCGAAAAAGGGCGCCTCGCTTTAGCGGACGCCCTTTTGTTTTATGAGTAAGTTGTTTGCTGGTTTAGATACCTGCCGCTTCTCTGGCCTGTGCGAGGATCTTCTTTACCTCGCTTACCTGTGTTTTGGAGATACCATATTCAGGTACACCTGGAATGCCTCCCATGCTGACATTAGGATTACGATACTGCATACCGCTTTCCTCGTAAGCTTTGGCAGTGGTATGAAACTCGGCAGCGCCGGTTTCTTTTACCAGTTCTGCAATGTTATGTGCACGCACACCGGAACCGACCATTATGGCGATACGTCCTGCCGCTTTTTCCACCAGTGTTTTCAGCAAAGGAATGCCTTCGGTGGCAGTATTTCGCTGGCCGGAAGTCAGGATACGTTCACAGCCGGTTTCAATGATATCTTCCAGTGCCTGCAGCGGATCTTCTGTCATATCAAACGCGCGGTGGAAGGTAACACCCATCGGCCAGGCCAGTTTCACCAGCTCTTTAGTACGGGGTACATCTACTTTGCCATCTGCAGTTAACAGGCCGATCACCACGCCATCACATCCCAGTGACTTGCACAGTTTGATATCTTTCTGCATAACAGCAAACTCCAGGTCATCATATAGGAAATCACCACCACGGGGGCGGATGATAGGGTAGAGGTCGATCTTTACCTTTTCGCGTGCTACTGCAATGGTAGCATAGCTGGGAGTGGTACCGCCTTCCAGCAGGTTATCGCATAGTTCTATTCGCTGTGCGCCTCCTTCTTCTGCAGCGATGCAGGATGCTACGGAAGCCGCACAGATTTCAAGTGTGATCTTATTGTCCATTCTCTATAATCAGAAATAATGCTTGCCGTCTATCAGGATGTTATTGTCCTTTTCAGACTTCACTGCATAGTTAAATCCTTTCTGCAGGCAGTATGCACCATGCTCACCTTTTTTATTGATGGCGAGGAAACCTACCTGTAAGCCCTGAGCCCTTGTTTTATTCTTCTTTACGATACGTGTTACGGCTTCCTTACAGGCTGCTTCAGGGGAATAGCCCTGGCGCATCAGTTCTACTACCAGGAAGCTACCCACCACACGGATCACTTCTTCGCCTACGCCGGTAGAAGTGGCTGCGCCTACTTCATTGTCAACATAGAGGCCTGCGCCGATGATAGGGGAGTCGCCCACGCGGCCATGCAGTTTAAATGCCATGCCACTGGTAGTGCAGGCGCCGGAGAGGTTACCGTTGGCATCCATAGCGATCATACCGATGGTATCGTGGTTATACACGTTTCCAGGCAGTTTAAGCGGGTTAAAAGCCGATTCCTTCTCTGGACCATAGGAAGTGTTCTCTATGTTCATAATAGGCTTGTATTCGGACTTTTTCAGCCATTCACGCCATGCCTTCTCAGATTCCGGCGTGAGCAGGTTTTCTTTTTTAAAACCGTTGGCTAATGCGAACTGCAGGGCGCCATCGCCTACGAGCATCACGTGTGGTGTTTTTTCCATCACAGCGCGTGCTACGGAAATAGCGTGAACAACGTGTTCCAGGGCCGCTACCGAGCCACAGTTGCCCAGTTCATCCATAATACAGGCATCCAGGGTTACACGGCCATCACGGTCGGGAAATCCGCTGTATCCTACGGTATGGTTGTTAGGGTCTGCTTCCGGTACTTTTACACCAGCTTCTACGGCGTCGAGGGCACGGCCACCGTTCTTTAGTACATCCCAGGCTGCTTCATTGGCCGCACGGCCAAAGTCCCAGGTGGAGACTACAATTGGTTTTGCCTTTGTTCCTTTCACAAAAGGCGCTGCATGTGCGGGTTTAGATGTAATGCCATCTAAAGATAAAGCAGCGGCACCTAATGCCGCTGCTTTAAGAAAATGTCTGCGATCTTGCATAATGCTTTATTTATGAAACCGGTTTTCCGGCCGAAAGTTTAATCTTTCATTTCCCAGGCCAGCGCGCTGGCGCCTAATATCGCCGCATCACTTTCTTTCAGCTCAGAGAATACCAGCTTAACCTTGTTCTGGAAGATAGGCAGCAGGTTTTTCTCCATATGCTCGCGTACAGGTTTCATGATCATGTCGCCTGCTTTTGTCAGACCACCAAAGAGGATGATCGCTTCAGGGCTGGAGAACATCACGAAGTTGGCTAATGCCTCACCCAGTATCTTACCGGTGAATTCGTACACTTCCACAGCCAGCGGGTCGCCCTTCATGGCAGCTTCATATATAACCTTGGAATTGATCTCATCTTTTGGATGATCGCGCAGGATGCTTTTGGTATCCGGGCGGTTAGCCAGGAATTCCAGTGCTGTATTGGTTACGCCGGTAGCGGAAGCATATGCTTCCAGGGAACCGTGTGCACCGGTACCAGGGTGAAATCTGCCGCCTGGTATTACGATGCAGTGTCCCAGTTCACCGGCAAAGCCGTCGTGACCGTATATCAGCTGACCATTGGCAACGATACCGCTACCTACACCTGTACCCAGGGTAATAACGATAAAGTCTCTCATACTTCTTGCCGCGCCATACTGGAATTCACCCAGTGCAGCAGCGTTAGCGTCATTGGTGAGTACAGCCGGAACACCGAACTTCTCAGCCAGCAGTTTTGCTAACGGAATGACACCTTTCCAGCGAAGGTTAGGAGCATATTCAATGTTTCCAGTATAAAAGTTACCGTTTGGTGCACCAACACCGATACCTCTGATATTCTCAATACCACCTACCTGTGCTATCAGTACGGACAGGTTTTCATGCAGTTCATCCAGGAAGCCGTGAACGTCTTCGTGTTGATTTGTAAGCATACGACCATCACACAGAATATTACCTCTGCGATCTACTATGCCAAACTTTGTATTGGTTCCGCCAATATCAATGCCCACCGCTAATTGCTGACTCATAATCTATTCCCTGTGATTTTAATATGTTTTTAACTCTGAATGCGAAGAAAGCCAGGTATGCAAAGCATATCACCGGTATAATGTAAGAATAATGAATACCTATGGAAGGAATGTCTGCCAGACCACCCTGTACCGGAGGGATCAGTGATCCACCCAGGATCATCAGGATCAGGAAGGATGAGCCCTGGCTGGTATATTTACCCAGGCCTGCGATAGACAGTGCGAAGATGCAGGACCACATTACGGAACAGAACAAACCACCGCTGATGAAGGCGAAGATAGCTGTTGATCCGGTCGTGCATAAGCCGATCACCATCGCGAGGATACCGAACAGTGCGAATATCATCAGCGTTTTAGCTGGTTTTTCCTGTCCCACGAAGAAACCGATAATCTGTACTACCAGTACGCCGGCGTAAGGATATAACACGCTCACGTCAGTACCTTTCAGATGGTTAGCACCAAGTACTACACCATAAGCGATGAAAGGAACGAATATGGAAAGTATTTTACGGGAACGGTCAGAAAGATTGAATACAGTGATAGCGCCTGTCCAGCGACCCACCATCATGCTGCCCCAGAAGAGGGATACATAAGGATCGATCTGTGATTCATTCAGGCCTTCCAATGTGAAGAAACCAGGATGTTTCAGCAGGGCGCCCATGTTGCTGGCGATGGTTACTTCCACACCTACATACACGAAGATGGCGATCATACCGAGGATCAGCTGCGGGTATTTCATAGCACCCCAGCCATTACCGTCTTTCTGAGCTGACATCCTTGCATTGAACAGGATACCGAAGATACCGATGATACCTACCAGGAAGAACGGCAGTCCCACCTCAGCGGTTGCTGAGAAGCCCAGGTTAGTTTTAATGGCATTCAGTATAATACCAACAAGGATCAGTATGAACATAGCAGTAATACCGCTTAATGAACGGCTAGCCTTGGCTGATTGTTCAAATGGTTCATCAGAAGTTTCTTTAGGCATCTTGGAGAACCAGAAGATAGCTGCGGCAACGAGGAACAATACGATCAGCAGGATGTAGAGCGCATTGATCTTGCTGATATCTGTATCAGCAGAAGCAGAAGCGTCTTTGGCAGAACCAAAAAGCAGGATACTTACAACGAGTGGTCCGATGGTAGTACCAAAGGAGTTTACACCTCCCGCCAGGTTCAGGCGGTGGGTACCTTTAGCCGGATCACCCAGTAAGATGGCAAAGGGATTGGCAGCAGTCTGCTGCAAAGAAAAGCCCAACGCAACGATAAAGAACGCACCGAGAATAAGATAGAAGGCCATAGTGGCATCCGCCATTTTATTACCAATGTTCACTGCAGCGATCAACGCTACTGCGCCCACTACGGAAATAAGGAGGCCATAAATAATCCCTTTCTGGTAGCCGATCTTGTTTAAGATATCTACGCCCCGCAATGCTGAAAAGAGGTACAGCAATAACGAGCCGATAAAGTAAGCGCCGTAGAACGAGAAATCGATCAATTGTGATTCGAGTTGTCCCAGATGGAAGTGGGCCTTACAGAAGGGAATAAAGATGCTGTTTGATGCAGCAACAAATCCCCAGAAAAAAAATACAAGTATCAGTACAAAGAAAGATGGATGTGTACTTTGCTTTGTTTGTTGAGCCATAAACGTGTTAAATTACTGTAATTTTTGCGCGATAAATGTATAAATTATTTTTCGAGAATTCCTAAATTTCAAAAATAAATGTGCCTATTTTCCTGAGGCAAAAACGTTTTAGCTAATATGTTATAAAATTTCTATTTAAATAGACATAGACTGATAAATATTCCGGATTGAGATTTAAAAAGCGTACTTTTTGAGTAAATTAAGATGGGAATTTAACATAAATCTATTAAAAAAGCAGATTTGGTTGCAAATAACTATGAATTAAGGAAATAGTTGCCTAAGTTCGCAAACATCAATCAAAATCATTAAAATTCTTAAACAGGAAGTAATGGCTAACACCGCATCTACGCTTGCGCCGCCTAAACAGGCGGGCTATGTCCAGGCACTCAGTATTCTGGGGGTTCTTTATTTCATTATGGGGTTTGTAACATGGGTGAACGGGACGCTTATACCTTTCCTGCGTATTGCGTGTGAGCTCAACATCTCAGAAGCACTACTGGTGACGTTTGCGTTCTACCTGGCCTACTTCTTCCTCTCTGTACCTTCTTCCTTTATCATTAAAAGGACGGGCTTTAAGAACGGGATGGCCCTTAGCCTGGTGGTAATGGCTGCCGGCTCGCTCATCTTCATTCCTGCAGCAAACACGCGCAGCTTCGCTTTGTTCCTGACCGGCCTGTTTGTGCAGGGGGCGGGGCTTTCCTTGTTGCAGACAGCTTCCAATCCGTATGTCAGCATCATAGGTCCTATAGAGAGCGCGGCTAAACGTATCAGTATCATGGGTATCTGTAACAAGATAGCAGGCGCTGTCAGCCCGCTGATCCTGGCATCCATCGTGCTGAAAAATGCCACCGAACTGGAAAGCAAGATAGTGGCCGCTACTGATCCTGTAGAAAAAGCAGCATTGCTGGATAGCCTGGCTTCCCGTGTGATCGGTCCTTATATCGTAATGGCTGTTATACTGGTGCTGCTGGCCGTGGTTATCAGTCGTTCTTCCCTGCCTGAAATTGAAACAGACAAGAGCGATGCATCCGATGGCGCCGGTAAACCGATTGCAGGTAGCAGAACAAGTGTTTTCCAATATCCTTACCTGTTGCTGGGGGTGCTGTGTATCTTCATGTATGTTGGTGTGGAAGTAATGGCGGGAGACGTGATCGGTACCTATGGCAACGCACTGGGTATGAGCCTGGATAAGACCAAATACTTTACCACATTCACCCTGCTGGCAATGCTACTGGGTTATATTATTGGGATCATTACTATTCCGAAATACCTGTCGCAGGACAAAAGCTTACGGATCTCTGCCATCCTGGGCATCGTGTTTACCGTATGCGCTTTCATGACCACAGGGTATACTGCAGTTACTTTCATCGCTTTACTGGGTCTGGCTAACTCCCTGATGTGGCCTGCCATCTTCCCGCTGGCGATCGATAAGCTGGGCAGTTTTACGAAGATTGGTTCTGCCTTCCTGGTGATGGGTATCGTTGGTGGTGGTATACTGCCACAGATATATAGCGGTCTTTATAACAAAGAAAGCCTGTTCCACTTCCTGTATTCAGATACCATGGACTTCAGGCATGCATTCCTGTACTGTATGGTGCCTTGTTATCTGTACATCCTGTACTATGCGCTGGCAGGACATAAACTGGGTAAGAAATAATTGTACCTTGATCATAGAACAAAAGCCTTCCGCCATGGCGGAAGGCTTTTGTTTTTAATACTGGTCGTCCAGTGCAAAGATCGGTTTCCTATTCATCCATCTGCCGCGGGTGAAATCAGGGATGTACTGTACATTCCCGCCTTCTGCTACTGACTGCTCGCTCAGTGGCGTGATCGCATACCAGGTAGCCAGATCGTATACATCCAGGGCATAAGGTGCGCCCCGTTTAACACTTTCTATAAAGGAATTGATCACAAACCAGTCCATACCGCCGTGACCTGCACCGGCAGCGCTGCTGGTATAACGCTTCCATAAAGGGTGATCATACCTACCCATGTAACTGCCGGCATCCTTTTCTGATCCTGCTTTTTCCCATTCGTCATAAGGACTCTTACCTTCTACATAGATGGAATCGAAATCGTCCATCCACAGGCCATTAGTGCCCTGTACGCGGAAGTTCAGTGAATAGGGCCGGGGAGAGTTCGTATCATGTGAAAGCATGATGGTCTCGCCGTTGTTGGTGCGGATCAGTGTTGTGACGATATCGCCCAGTTTGAATTCTACTTTGGCGTTTGGATGGTTTTCACCTCCGTTGTCTACAATGTACTTATGCAGGCCCCTGGATTTGGTGGCCACAGAAGTGAGTGACAGCAGTCGGTTGCCCCGGTTGATGTTGATCATATTGGCAACAGGTCCCAGGCCATGTGTAGGGTACAAATCACCATTACGGTGTACACTGTGATTGGTGCGCCATTTGGCTTCAGACATGGCATTCTCGCCAAATTCCACGCCACCGCCATACAGTTGCTTACCGTTGTTGAACTTCACCTTACGCAGGTCATGCTGATAACCACCCTGGAGATGTGTCAGTTCGCCGAAAAGGCCCTGCCGTACCATGTTCAGTACAGCCATGACGTCGCGACGGTAGCATACATTCTCCATACCGAATAGCGGAATGCCGGTGTCTTCACTGGTATTCACAAGGTTCCAGCACTCCTGGATGTCGGATGCACCGCATACCTCTACTGCCGGCGTTTTACCTGCTTTCATGGCAGCGATAGCCTGGATGGAATGCCATTCCCAGGGAGTGGCAATGATCACGGCATCGATATCATCGCGTTTCAGCATGTTGTGAAAATCTTCGGGCCCGTTGCTGTATTCGGCTACTTTCTTTTTCCCGCCATAGGCCTTTTCGATCAACTGGCGCGACTGAGGAATAGCCCATTTGGTATCGGGATCGCAGATGGCAATAACATCTACATCCTCGCGGTGAAGGCATAGTTCCAGGTGCCCTTGTCCGCGGGCGCCTACTCCGATCAATCCTAGTCTTACTTTTTCTTTTTTGGTGTTTGCAAAGAGGCGGGCAGGGGTATTGAGGAGGGTCAATCCTACACCTGCTGCCACAGTGTTTTTGAGAAAGTTTCTCCTGTGTAAGTGCTGCTTTTTCATGCGTGTAAAGGTTTTAGCCCTTGCTAAAAGAACGAGACTGCTGGTGTATGTTGCTAATGTCTAAAAGTATAGAAAATGTGGTATAGTTGCTATAGCTCTTATAAAATAGTTTCTGCGGTATCTCCGGAACGACGCTGTTCGTAGCCTGTACGGCCATTACCCGGCTGATTTTCCTCCGACGGAAGGAACAATCAGTTGCCCCGGTTCTCCTGTATTTTAGCTTTCCCTGCATCAATTTTCTCCTCTTGTATGCTTGACGCTTTATTAAACATTATTTTTAGATGGATACAATGATCCTCCGGATCGTATCAGGAATAAACAAAACAGGTCGTATCACTGATTGCGCCGGAAGCAATTCCGGTTCCACGAAAGACAAACATCAGATGAGAAAATTTCTTTTAATGGCGGGGCTTTGCAGTACCCTGGCCACTGCTCATGCGCAGGAAATCGCCCCTTATGGCGCACTGCCTTCCAAAGCCCAGGCAGACTGGCAGGACATGGAATACTACATGTTCATCCACCTGGGTCCGAATACCTTTACTGACAATGAATGGGGACATGGGGATGAAGACCCGAAAGTGTTCAACCCTACTCAGCTGGATGCCCGTCAGTGGGCGCGTACCGCGAAACTGGCAGGAATGAAGGCGATCATTATCACCGCCAAACACCACGATGGCTTCTGCCTCTGGCCCAGTAAGTACAGCACCCATACCGTAAGGGAAAGTGCGTGGAAAAACGGGAAAGGCGATGTACTGAAAGAACTGTCCGCCGCCTGTAAGGAATATGGGCTGAAGTTCGGTGTGTACCTCTCTCCCTGGGACCGCAACCATCCAGCCTATGGCACGCCTGAATACAACCAGGTATTCGCCAATACCCTGAATGAGGTGCTCAGCAGCTATGGTCCGGTATTCGAACAGTGGTTTGATGGCGCCAATGGCGAAGGCCCGAATGGCAAAAAGCCTGTATATGACTGGGATCTTTTCCATAATACGGTATATAAGAATCAGCCCAATGCTGTCATCTTCAGCGACGTAGGTCCTGGTTGCCGTTGGGTAGGTAATGAAGATGGTATTGCCGGCACTACCAACTGGGCTACGCTGAATGTGAAAGGCTTTACGCCTGGAAAAGGCGCGCCTGCCCAGTCTGTGCTGAATGAAGGAAATATAAATGGTGAGAAATGGATACCGGCAGAATGCGATGTATCTATCCGTCCGGGATGGTTTTATAGCCCTTCTACCAACGATAAGGTAAAGAGTGTTCAGCAGCTGCTGGACATCTATTATGGTTCCGTAGGACGTAATGGCAACATGTTGCTGAACGTACCGGTAGACAGGAGAGGGCTGATCTATTCAGCAGACTCTATCCGCCTGATGGAATTTAAGCGCTTCCGGGATGCCAGCTTTAAAACAAACCTGGCGCTGAAAGCGAAAGTGACCGCTACTGAAACCCGCCAGAACAATGCGAAGGTGAAAGTGGCTAACCTGACAGATGGCAGGAACAGCACTTACTGGGCAACACCGGATGGCGTGCTGAAAGGTACGATCACCCTGACCTTTGCCAAGCCGACTTCCTTCAACAGGTTGGTCATGCAGGAATATATTGCCCTGGGCCAGCGTGTGAAAGCTTTCTCAGTAGAGGTCCTGGAAAACGGCGCCTTTAAGGAGATAGCAACCGCTACTACTATTGGTCATAAACGTATCCTGTCTTTCCCTGATGTAACCACCACTCAGGTGCGTATCAATATACAGGACGCCCTGGCTTGTCCGGTGATCAGCGAGATTCAGTTGTACAAAGCACCGGGATTAATGGCGGTGCCTGTTATCCATCGTAATAAACAGGGCGAGGTAAGCATTACCTGCTCTTCTCCTGATCCTGAACTGCGTTATACAACAGATGGCAAGGAGCCGGTGTACAGCTCTCCTAAATATACCGACGCTATTTCCCTGCCAGCCGGAGGTGTTGTAAAGGCAAAAGCATTCCTCGAAAAAGGAAAGAAAGCCAGCGCAACGGTAACAGCTGTTTATGATATCGCCCCGGCGAAATGGAAGGTAATCTCTACTGACAGTCAGACGAAAGGCGCCAACCCGGAAAAAGCGATAGACGGTAATCCGGAATCTTTCTGGGCTTCAGCGACCCAGCCGGAGGTAGCGAAGTATCCTCATGACATCCAGGTAGACCTGGGAGAAGAGCTGACGCTGAAGGGCTTTACCTATACACCGCGACACCTGACGGAGAAGGCGGGCACCATCTATAGTTATGCTTTCTATGTAAGTGAAGATGGTCAGAACTGGGGAACGCCAGTGGCACAAGGAAATTTTGCCAACATAGCAAACAATCCTGTGACACAAACAGTCAGATTTACTAAGCCGGTGAAGGGACATTTTATTAAGCTGGTGGCAGTTGCTCCTGCCAATGAAAAGGAGCAGTGGGCCACTGTGGCAGAACTAGGCGTAATTACCAAATAAGTAAATTATTGATTTTCAGCAGCTCCCCGTCAAACTGACGGGGAGTTTTTGTTATATGAATTTTAAAAATCTATGTTGGCCCGTAATTTGCAACTACCTATCTGATAATTTAACTTACCGTCTTTAATTTTTTTGACCGCGAAAAAAAATAATAGTATAACTTTGCGTTTGATTTTATTAAAGACAGTTTTTAACAATTTAATGCTGAACTGAAGTTGGAAAACTTTGCGGCCCATAACCTTTCTGCATATCATCCTTCTCTGATGGAAGGAGAGTACTCTATTGGGTTCAATGTCTTTAGATATCTTTCCCGACGACCTCGTATTTGATAGCGTCCGCTTACATAATGCACGCTATCGCAACACCGTGATTTTTCTCTCAGTCACATAACAAAGGTGTTTTTCATCCAGCAATGGATTCCAGATTATTAATTTTATTGATTTACGTTTTCAATTGACAAAATTGGAAAATCCAAATATCATTGTCAGGGTTGCTACCGCTGACGATAAGCATTATGGCAAAACCATCACTGACGAGATGGAAGCTTCCGCCAAAGCACGTGGTACAGGTATTGCCAAACGTTCTCCCGAGTATGTTCAACTTAAGATGGAGGAAGGTAAAGCCGTTATAGCACTCACAGATAAAGGCGAATGGGTAGGTTTTTGCTATATAGAAGCCTGGGGACATGAAAAATTTGTGGCCAACTCGGGGCTTATCGTGAATCCCGCCTTCAGGGGACATGGTGTGGCCAAGGCTATCAAGCACCGTGTGTTCGAACTGTCAAGGCAGAAATATCCTGACGCTAAAATATTTGGTCTGACTACAGGGCTTGCTGTAATGAAGATCAACTCGGAGCTGGGTTACGAACCGGTAACTTATTCAGAGCTGACAGACGATGAGGAGTTCTGGAAAGGATGCCGCAGTTGTGTGAACTTTGACGTGTTGACGAGCAAGAACCGTAAGAACTGTCTCTGTACCGCTATGCTGTACGATCCTGTTGAGAAAGCAAAAGAGGAGGCTGAGAAGAAGGAAGAGATGAAAAAGGCGATCCTGAGTATCAGAACAGAGACAGATGCACAGCCTCATCCGCAGGTACTGGTGGCAGCCAACGGTGAGATGAAGCACAAGAAAGCCAGGAAGTTCAAAGAGAATTTCAAACTGTTCGAAAGATGGCTGCGCTTCAAAAGACACGTGCTGCTGAAAGGTGGGAAGGAAGGTGTCAGTGGAGGCAGTGCACCAGCCAACAAGAAGAGATTCTTCCTGTTCAACTTATTTTAAGAGATCATTTTTTATTATAACGCATCGCCCATACAGTAGTGTGGAGAAGGAGCACAATCTTATCATAAATGAAAAAAGTCGTACTTGGATTTAGCGGAGGCCTTGATACTTCCTATTGCGTAAAATACCTGACAGAAGAAAAAGGGTATGAAGTGCATTCAGTTATCATCAATACCGGTGGCTTTTCAACGGAAGAGCTGCAGGAGATTGAAAAGCGTGCATATAGCCTGGGAGTGAAGAGTCATAAAACGGTAGATGCAGTACGTTCTTATTATGATAGTGCTATCAAATACCTGGTATTTGGTAATGTGTTGAAGAATAACACCTATCCGTTGAGCGTAAGTGCGGAGCGTGTTACACAGGCGCTGGTAATTGCCCAGCATGTGAAGGAACTGGGCGCTGATGCAGTAGCGCACGGTAGTACCGGTGCTGGTAACGACCAGGTGCGTTTCGATATGATCTTCCATATCATGATCCCCGGTGTTGAGATCATCACACCGATCCGTGATATGAAACTGAGCCGTGAAGAGGAGATTGCCTACCTGAAAGGTAAGGGCGTACAGATGAACTTCGAGAAAGCAGCTTATTCTATTAATAAAGGCATCTGGGGTACTTCCGTAGGTGGTAAGGAAACACTGACATCAGACGGGTTCCTGCCTGAAGAAGCATGGCCTACCCAGTTGTCAAAACAGGGTACTGAAAAAGTATCTCTGCAGTTTGTGAAAGGTGAATTGACCGGCGTGAACGGTAAGACCTTCGGTCATCCGTCAGAAGCTATCCAGCACCTGCAGGAACTGGCTGGTCCGTATGCTATCGGCCGCGATATCCACGTAGGAGATACGATTATCGGTATCAAAGGCCGTGTTGGTTTTGAAGCCGCTGCACCTGTGATCATCATCAAAGCACACCATGCACTGGAAAAACATGTATTGACCAAATGGCAGCTGAGCTGGAAAGACCAGTTGTCACAGTTCTACGGTAACTGGTTGCACGAAGGACAGGTAATGGACCCTGTAATGCGCGACATAGAAGCCTTCCTGCAGCACAGCCAGGAGCATGTAACAGGTGAAGTATATGTTACCCTGCAGCCTTACCGCTTCCAGGTAACAGGTATCAAATCTGAATATGACCTGATGAGCAGCAAGTTTGGTAAATACGGTGAAATGAACAGTGGCTGGACTGGCGAAGATGTGAGAGGTTTCAGCAAAATATTCGGTAACCAGACAATGATCTGGCATCAGATTGCAGAAAGTGTCAAGGACAAATAGCCGGAGGCGCAAAACACAAGAAAATGGCAAACGACAAGAAAATAAAGGCAGGGATTATTGGTGGAGCAGGATATGGCGGCGGTGAAATGATCCGTCTTTTATTGAATCATCCCAACGTAGAGATCTCTTATGTAAATAGCCGGAGTAATGCCGGCAATCCCCTGTACGCAGTACATGCCGACCTGCTGGGGGAAACTGAGCTCACTTTCACGGGTGAAGTCAGCAGCGATATAGATGTATTGTTCCTGTGTCTCGGACATGGAGAAGCAAAGAAATTCCTGGAAGAAACGGAGCTTGCTCCAGCTGTAAAAGTGATTGATCTCAGCCAGGACTTCAGGCTGGGGGAGACAGTGAAGGGAAGGGAGTTCGTATACGGACTGCCTGAAATGCAGCGGGAAAAGATCGTTACTGCCAATAATATTGCCAACCCGGGTTGTTTTGCAACTGGTATCCAGTTAGGATTGTTGCCATTGGCCAAAGCGGGTTTGCTGCAGGAAGTACATACCACCGGTATCACAGGATCCACCGGTGCAGGACAGAGTTTACAGGCTACCTCACATTTCACATGGAGGGCCAACAACATCTCCACTTACAAAGTACTGACCCATCAGCATTTAAAAGAAATCCGACGAAGCTTACAGCTGTTGCAGCCCTCCTTTGCCGGAGACGTGAACTTCGTACCGGTGCGTGGGGATTTTCCAAGAGGTATCTGGGTAACCTCTTACCTGCAGAGCGATTTGTCGCTTGAAGAAGCGCAGCAGCTGTATAAAGCCTACTACGCAGGACATCCGTTTACACATGTAAGTGATAAACAGATAGACCTGAAGCAGATCGTGAACACCAACAAATGCCTGATCCAGCTGGAAAAGGTAGGGAACAAACTGGTGATCCACTCTATAGAGGACAATCTGCTGAAAGGTGCGTCAGGACAAGCGGTACAGAACATGAACCTCCTGTTCGGACTGGATGAAACTGCGGGATTAAGGCTGAAGTCTATTGTGTTTTAAACTATGCCCAAGCTGGTGCCAATTTTAACAATCTCCCGTATCAAGCGGGAACAATCTGAGCTACGATGCAATTATTTGACGTATATCCCATTAATGATATCACTATAGAGAAAGCTGCGGGTTCCAATGTATGGGATGCGCAGGGCAATAAATATCTTGACCTGTATGGCGGTCATGCGGTAATTTCTATTGGTCATACACATCCTCACTACGTACAACGCTTAACAGATCAGTTACAGAAAGTAGGATTCTACTCCAACTCCATCAAAATACCATTGCAGCAGCAGCTGGCAGAGAAACTGGGTAAGATTTCCGGTAAGGAAGATTACCAGCTGTTCCTCTGTAACTCAGGCGCTGAGGCCAATGAGAATGCGCTGAAACTGGCGTCTTTCCACAACGGCAAGAAGAAGATCATCGCATTTAAAAAGTCCTTCCACGGAAGAACTTCACTGGCTGTTGCAGCTACCGACAATCCGAAGATTGTAGCACCGGTGAATGAAACAGACAACGTGGTATTCCTGCCCTGGCAGGATGAGGCAGCCCTGGAAGCAGCCTTTAAACAATATGAAGTATCTTCTGTTATCATCGAAGGTATTCAGGGCGTAGGCGGTATCCAGGTAGCAAGTGAGTCATTCCTGAAAAAGATCAGAAGTCTTTGTGATGCACACAATGCCGTGTTTATTGCTGATAGCGTGCAGTGTGGTTATGGCAGAAGCGGTAAATTCTACTCTCACGATTTTGCCGGTGTGAATGCAGACATTTACACGATGGCAAAAGGAATGGGTAATGGTTTCCCTATCGGTGGTATCATCATTGCTCCGCATATCAAACCTTCCTATGGTTTGCTGGGTACCACCTTCGGTGGTAATCACCTGGCTTGTGCAGCTGCACTGGCAGTACTGGAAGTGATAGAAAGGGACAACCTGATCGCCAATGCTGCGAAAGTAGGCGGTTACCTGATTGAACAACTGAAAGCATTCCCGCAGGTAAAAGAAGTAAGAGGAAGAGGATTGATGATCGGTATTGAGCTTCCGGATTCATTGGCTCATGTGAGGAAGGAACTGTTGTTCAAACACAGGATCTTTACAGGTGAAGCAAAACCGAACGTAATAAGACTGCTGCCTTCCCTGGCACTGACCATGGAACACGCAGATCAGTTCCTGACTGCATTCAAACAGGAAGTAGAGAAAAACTAAATAGTCATCATTACAGAGCCATACATAAAATGAAACAATTTATTTCCGTAGATGATGTGCCAAGTGTCCCGCGGTTAGTGGAGATAGCACTGGAGTACAAAAAACAGCCTTTCAAAGACAGGGCATTAGGACAGAACAAGACGCTGGGAATGATATTTCTGAACCCCAGTCTGCGAACACGATTGAGTACGCAGGTGGCGGCAAAGAATCTCGGAATGGAAGTAGTGGTATTTAACATCGATAAGGAAGGCTGGCAGCTGGAAATGAATGATGGCGCTATAATGAACGGAAATACTTCGGAGCACGTGAAAGAAGCTGCTGCTGTAATGGGGCAGTACTTCGACATCATGGCGATCCGTACTTTTCCGGGACTGAAAGATAAAGAGTCTGATTATAAGGAGAAATATATCAATCAGTTTATCAAATACGCAGGGGTACCTGTATTGAGCCTGGAAAGCGCGACCCTGCATCCTTTGCAGAGTTTAACAGACGTGATCACCATTAAGGAGCAATGGCAACAGCCACGCAGACCGAAAGTGGTAATGACCTGGGCGCCGCATGTAAAACCGCTGCCACAGGCTGTTC
This sequence comes from Chitinophaga filiformis, assembly GCF_900102545.1. Classification (GTDB taxonomy): domain Bacteria; phylum Bacteroidota; class Bacteroidia; order Chitinophagales; family Chitinophagaceae; genus Chitinophaga; species Chitinophaga filiformis. The sequence goes on from NZ_FNBN01000005.1 coordinate 423,572, forward strand.
CCAACTCCTTCGCACAATGGGTTAATGCCTGGGGTGAAGCAGATTTCGTGATCACACATCCGGAAGGGTATGAACTGGATCCGAAATTCACCGGTAGTGCGCAGATTGAATACAACCAGGACAAAGCCCTGGAAGGTGCAGATTTTGTGTATGTAAAGAACTGGTCTTCTTATAAAGATTATGGCAAGATTACCTGTACAGACAGCAACTGGATGGTGACCAACGACAAACTGAAGGGAACCAACCAGGCGAAAGTGATGCACTGTTTACCGGTAAGAAGGAATGTGGTAATTGCTGATGAAGTGCTGGACGGACCTAATTCCATCGTGATCCCTGAAGCCGCAAACCGTGTATGGGCGGCACAGGCGGTATTAAGCCAGATCTTAAAAGGTTAATTTGTATGATCGATCTCTTTGTAATAAAAGTCGGCGGTAACGTCATCGATAATCCGAAGTTGCTGGAAGAATTCCTCAGGAATTTTGCAGCAATCAAGGGAAAGAAAATACTGATCCATGGGGGTGGCAAAATTGCCACCCGCATTGGAGACAAGCTGGGTATTGAGTCAAAATATGTCAACGGCCGCCGTATCACTGATGCGGAGACGATTGACGTAGTGACAATGGTATACGGTGGATTAGTGAATAAGCAGCTGGTGGCTAAATTACAGGCCAATGGCTGTAATGCGATCGGTATGACAGGCGCTGATGCCAATATCATTCCGGCTGTTAAACGTCCGGTGAAAGAGATCGATTATGGATTTGTAGGAGATATCAACACGGCAGATGTACAGGGAGCTTCCCTGAAGGCATTGCTGGAAGCTGAGCTGGTACCGGTATTTGCGCCGCTTACACATGATGGTAATGGACAGATGCTGAACACCAATGCTGATACTATCGCTTCATCACTGGCAATAGCTTTGTCGAAGTTTTACAACGTAAGACTGATCTATTGTTTCGAGAAGAAAGGTGTGCTGCATAGCCCTGATGATGATAATTCTGTTATTACCCTGATAGACCGTATGATCTATGAGGAACTGAAGGCTGATAACGTGCTGACAGACGGTATCCTGCCTAAACTGGAAAATGCTTTCGCAGCTATAGAAAGTGGTGTGGCGGAAGTACTGATTGGTCATGCTGATGACGTACAGAGCAACACCACAGATACAGTAGCGGGTACTTTAATACGCTAAACCTATGTGGAACCAACAGCTGTATGATGATGCAGTAACTTTGTTAAAAGGGCTGATCTCCATCCCTTCCCTGAGCAGGGAGGAACAGGGGACTGCCCAATTGATCGCTGATTTTCTGAGAGAGCGGAATATTCCTTATCAGCAACACCTGAATAATATCTGGGCAAAAAATAAACATTTTGACCCTGCAAAGCCCGTCATTGTTTTTAATTCTCACCACGATACGGTAAAACCTAATCCGCAATACACACGCGACCCTTTTTCTCCCGACGTCGAAGATGGCAAATTGTTCGGCCTTGGCAGTAATGACGCAGGCGGTTGCCTGGTCAGTCTTATCGCTACCTTTCTGCATTTCTATGATCGTAGCGATATGGCTTACAACATCATTCTTACTGCCACGGCAGAAGAAGAGATCAGTGGTGTAAATGGTATTGAAAGCATCCTTTCACAATTACCGGCGATTGATTTTGCCATCGTAGGAGAGCCTACGCAAACACAACTGGCCACTGCTGAAAAAGGCCTGATGGTACTGGATTGTACCGTGTATGGCAAAGCAGGACATGCGGCACGTGATGAGGGAGAGAATGCGCTGTACAAGGCGTTGCCGGATATAGAGTGGTTCAGGACTTACCGCTTTCCTAAAGTGTCTGATACATTAGGCCCCGTGAAGATGAGCGTAACAGTGATCAACACCTCCAACAAAGCACATAACGTGGTACCGGCAGATTGTACCTTTGTGGTGGATGTGCGCGTAACAGAACAGTATACGCTGGAAGAAGTGCTGGACATCATCCGTGCAAATGTGAAATGTGAAGTGAAGCCACGTTCCCTGCGTATGCGTCCTTCAGGTATTCCGATAGACCATCCTTTTGTACAGGGTGGCTTACGTCATGGCAAGACGACTTATGGCTCGCCCACCACATCAGATCAGGCGCTGATACCGGCAACTTCCATCAAGATGGGACCTGGCGATTCTGCCCGTTCGCATACTGCGGATGAATACATTTACCTGGATGAGATCCGTCAGGGTATTGATAGTTACATTAAATTACTGGAAGAAATCTTGTAGATATGAAAATCTGGCAAAAGGATAAAGCTGCGCTGGCAGAAGTGGACAAGTTCACCGTCGGTAAAGACCGTGAAATGGACGCTTATCTGGCGCCCTTCGATGTGCTGGGATCACTGGCACATACGGCCATGCTGGAGAGCATCGGGCTGTTGACAGCAGATGAACTGACCATCCTGCAAAAGGAATTAAAACAGATATACAAAGAGATACAGGAGGGCAATTTTACACTGGAAGATGGGGTGGAAGACATCCATTCACAGGTAGAATTAATACTAACCCGCAGACTGGGAGAAGTAGGCAAGAAGATCCACAGCGGCCGTTCCCGTAACGACCAGGTGCTGGTAGACCTGAAGCTGTTCCTCCGTCATGAGCTGGAAGTATTGGTAGGAGAGGTAAAGATCTTATTCGATCTGCTGCAACAGAAAAGTATTCAATACAAAGATCATCTCATACCTGGTTACACCCACCTGCAGATAGCGATGCCATCTTCTTTCGGATTATGGTTTGGCGCTTATGCGGAAAGTCTGGTAGATGACCTGACTGTGTTACAGGGCGCTTATAAAGTAGTGAATAAAAACCCATTGGGTTCTGCTGCCGGATATGGTTCTTCTTTCCCCCTGAATCGTACTATGACCACACAGTTACTGGGTTTTGATGACCTGAACTATAATGTGGTGTATGCACAGATGGGGCGTGGAAAAACAGAAAAGATCGTTGCCTTTGCACTGGCAGGCATTGCTTCTACGGTGGCGAAGATGGCCATGGACGCTTGTCTGTTCATGAACCAGAACTTTGGTTTTATCAGTTTCCCTGATGAACTGACCACGGGCTCCAGCATCATGCCTCACAAGAAGAATCCTGATGTATGGGAACTGATCCGCTCACATGGCAACAAACTGCAGGCATTACCGAATGAGATCACCATGATGATCACAAACCTGCCAAGTGGTTATCACCGTGACCTGCAGCTGCTGAAGGAGAACCTGTTCCCTGCATTTGGCGTGCTGAAAGATTGCCTGCGGATGGCTGGATTAATGCTGGAGAATATCCGCATTAAAGAGAACATACTCGATGATGAGAAATACCGCTACCTGTTCAGCGTTGAAGTGGTGAACAAGCTTGTACTGGAAGGGGTGCCTTTCCGTGAAGCATATAAGCAGGTAGGATTGGATATCGAGAAAGGTAATTTTGCACCCGAGCAAACCGTGCAACATACACATGAAGGAAGTATCGGTAATCCGGGTAATGAAGAAGTGAACAGGATGATGGAAGAAGTGATCAAAGGATTTCCTTTCGGGAAAGTGGCAGCAGCGGTGGAGAAGTTGTTAAGTTAAGTAAAAGATGATATCCGATATAAAAGCAGCAGCCTGAAAGTATCATACTTTCAGGCTGCTGCTTTTATATGTATTTACTAAATAGCTTCGATAGATAATCTGGTGGATTTCTCTTTTTCGTCATATTCGGAAACAATGATGTGGCCATCCTTTGCAGGATAGATGTTTGTTTTTACCTCATTATTGTTCTTGACTATTTTCCGCGCGATCTTTTTCTCATGGACATTGTAGATAATAATATCTTTTTCGCCTTTAACAATCAGGAAGGAAGTTTTGGTGTCCGGGTTGGTTAAGGAATAAAAACTGCAGTTATCAGCGAATTGAAATACCGGCGCCACATTCTTTCGTTTATATATTTCGGTGCCGATGCTGTCAACGTAGCTGATCTTGCCATTCTTATCCATTTGCATCAACAGTACATCATCGAAGGAATAGGTGCCGAATGCACCTGTTGCCATCATAACATAATAGGGGATCAGCAATGGCATTGTTGCTATACCGGCAATCAGAGCTCCCTTGTTTTTCTTTGCAGTAAGGCGGCTTCCCAGGAAATAAGTGTTGCCCTCAAAGTCTCTGAAAGAAGGGCGCGGCACGATGTGACCCTGAGCGCTGTTGATGTAACCTTTGGTGGTGATATCATTACCAGCGCTGTCAGCCCAGCAGGAATAAACGGTTTTCACATCTTCTTTATGGGCGCCGTTTATATCCATTTTGAAAATGCCTTTGAACGCTCCGTTGTAGATGTCGTATACGTTTCCCTCGCTGTTCTCCTGGAATTTACCGGCAACAATGCCAGAGATAAATAGTTTACCGGTAGCGGGGTCATTCCCAAAGCCAAGAATATCCAGCGTACGTTGTTTTTTATCCCTTAGTGGCAGTTTCAGTGTAGGAGAGTTGGCGGTGCCACTGTATCCATAGAGGGTATAACCGCTGCCGTATTCCTCTGCTTTTTGCGTCAGCAGGTAGATATCATCGCCGGCAGTATGCAGATAATAAGTGGCTGCGATTTCTTTCACTTGTCGTTCACTGATCTTTTCACCGGCAGCATTAAAAGTGAGCAAAGATTTTTTAGTCTTGTCACCATAGAAGGCGGCAAAACCCACACCGCTGATATTTTTCAGCTGGATGTCCTGTTTGAGCGGACGTATACCTGCGTCGTATTCTTTGAGTGCTACATACAGATCGACGTCAGCCTTCTTTTCGAAGGTTTTCGTAATCTCACCCTGCAGGTTGATGAACTGTGCGAAGAAAGATACGTAGCCTTTCTTTGCTGCTATTTTGTAAGAGATTTTGTGTTTTGCAGTCGTACCTAATATATCACTTTTGATGTAGGTCAGACAGAGGATATCCTGCTCGAAGGCTACGCTGCGCAGGTTTAGCTTCTGCTGACGGAACTTTACCTTTCCGATATCGTTCAGGTTTTCGTCCATGATAGTGATCTCGTAGTTAAAAGAGTCCTTGCTGGCTTTTTCCAGTTCTGTAAATGTCAGATAGCCTACAAGGCTTCCATCCTGCAAAATACTGTGCAGAGAGGTGGAAATGCCACTGCCTACCTGTTTGAATACCCTTGACTGGGCGTGGGTATTAAGTACAATAAATAGCGTGGATAGGAATAATAGGAGTCTTTTTTTCATTTTGAATGTTTGATAAGTGCAACTAAGAGGTATAGGTTTGAATTTGTGACGTACAGTGCCTGCACCGGTCGGAAAGGTGATTTGCAATGAAAGTCTTTGCTCTGCCAGGTATGTGAACAGTTGTGGTCATATGCGACCGGGTATAAGGTATCATGCAATGTCCCCTCGAAGGTATAGGTGTGATTTTCAAGCAATATAATGAAAAATAATACTATATAGACAGAAATCATTTTCAGACAGGTCACAAACTGCGAAAAAAAAAGGCCGTCCGTTATCAGCGGACGGCCCCATTCCTATTTAAAGCTAAATTAGAAGGCTATATTGACGCCAGCGAAGAAATTGGTACCTGCCATCGGATAATATCCGTTCGTCGATTTTTCGACCCCATCCTCTCTATATGCGTAAGTCCATCCGTTGGGTGAGTACTTCTTATTCCAGATATTGTTCAGCATAAACTGTAAACCCAGTTCTTTAAACAGGGGTTGTGGTATTATGTAGTTAATGCGGAGATCGTTCGTATAATAGCCATCCAGGCTGCGTTCTTTCGTGCTGGTGTTATCCAGGTATTGCCTGCTTACATATTTGCCCAGGAGGCTTATTTCCAGGTTCCTGATTGGCTTGGCTGTCAATGTATAACCGCCTACGAAGGAAGGAGAGAAGGCAATATTGCTGTTGTTGTAAGTGGCTGTATCCTGCAGGCCGGTGTTGTAGTTGTCAACAAAGTTCCTGAAGTCTTTTACCTTGTTACGGCTCAGGGCTGCGTTGGCAGACAGGGTGAAGAGATGCCCCAGTCTTGTACTTGCCTGCAGCTCTACGCCGGCACGGTAGCTTTTAGGAATATTGGTGCGGGTATAAGCGCCTACATCATTTAACTGGCCGGTTTGTACCAGCTGGTTTTTATAATTCATGTAGTAGGCATTGGCCTGTAATACCAGGTTGCTGCTGCGGTAAGAATATCCTGCTTCGATATCGCGCAGTGTTTCGTGCTTAGGAGTATTGTTCAGACCTGCTTCGAAGTCGTCGCGGTTAGGTTCTTTATTACCCACTGCAAAGGAGGCATATACTTCCTGGTGGCTATCCAGCGTATAGGAAATACCTGCTTTAGGATTGAAGAAGTTATAGTCATTGTGTTGTATCAGGTGAGGATTATCGTCAAAACCGTCGATATTGTATTTCACTGTACGGTATTGCAGATCGGCAAACAGGCGAAGCGCTGTTGTGAGTTTGTATTCACCCTTCCAGTAGATGTTGAAATCACGTTTGAAGGCGTCGTTATCGTAATATTTGTGATCCTTATCTATAGCATATTGGGCCCAGATGATCTTACCATAGTGGCTGCCCTCATAGCGATTCCAGCCCCCACCCAGGCTCCAGTTCAGGTGAGTGCCTTTATAGTTCACAGAGAAGATACCACCATAGAAATAGTTGTCCAGCCAGAGTTGTCTGATAAGATCTGTTTTTGTTACAGGCGCGCCGTTGATAACAGGATCAGTGATGCCGTAGTCGGCAAATGCTTCTGCTTCCCTGTATTGCTCATAATAGCCCCTGCCGCGGGTATAGTGTGCCGCAACGTTGAAATCGAGCCTGGAGTTGAGAGACTGGTTCAGGAACAGCTGGTAATGGTCCTGCTGATAGTTATCAGTTTCATTATCGTAGTAGGAACCGTCAGAACGTTGTCCGGCGGAATTGTATGTACGATGTGTTTTCAGCGAATCAAACGGTACGCCATTCCATGCCTGGTAAGTCTTTTCCTTACCGGAAAATACATTGAGGCGGATGGCGGTGTTTTTGGAAATATAGGCAGCAGATGTATAGAAGGAGCGCAGATCAGAAGTGGCGCGATCTATATAACCATCTGAAGATATTTTGGATAGTCTGGCATCAATGGTGAAGTGATCATTGATCAAACCGGAACCTGCTTTCACCGTATGTTTCCAGGAATTAAAGGAACCGTAACTGTTACTGATCTCACCATAGGCTTTATCTCTGAAATCGTTGGTGCTAAGGTTCAGCGAAGCGCCGAAAGCGCCGGCTCCATTGGTAGAAGTACCTACACCACGTTGCAGCTGAATACTGCTGACAGAAGACGCAAAGTCAGGCATGTTCACAAAGAAAGTACCCTGTGATTCGGCATCATTGATAGGGATACCATTTGCAGTGACATTGATACGGGTGATATCGGAACCTCTCACGCGGATGCCTGTGTATCCGATCCCTGTACCGGCATCGGAGTTCGTTACCACACCTGGTTGCTGGTTGAGTAGCAGCGGCAGGTCTTGTCCGAGGTTCTGCCTTTTGATGTCTTCGGCATTCAGGGTTGACTGTGTGAAAGGGGAGTGTTCACCTGCACGCAGACTGGTAATCTCAACGGGCTTTACGAACAGGCCTGTTTCTTCCAGTGAGATATCTGTCTGAATGCTGCTGCCGTTGGCGTTGATATTTGTTGTAAATGTCTTAAAGCCGAGATAAGCAGCCTGTAAGGTGTATTGCCCCTTTGAGGAGATGGTAAAGCGGTATTGACCATTTGCGTCGGTATAAACGCCGGTATTGGAGGAAGGGATACTGACAGATACGCCCTGTAGCGGTTTGCCATTGTTCTTGTCAGTCACTGTTCCTGTCAGCACGGTTTGCGCGTGTACAGTACTTAAGCTGCATAGCAGCAAAAGAAATAAAACTTGTCTCATGGACTACGACGGTTTAATAGCTTACAATCTGAAGCTTTCTTTCAACAATAATGTGGTGGGTAAGGAAGAGATTGTTCGCTTACCTTTCCTAAACAGCATTACCTGGTCAGGTTCAACGGGTCTGATCTCAGCCTGATAGTAAGGCACCCCGAGGTGAAACAAGGGAGTTTTGAATGCTAATTTGCGCCAGTACGCACTCCTGTTTCCGGAACAAAGTTATAGTTGCTACGATTAAAAAGAGAAAATATTTTTCACAATGAAAGAAAATGTATAATTTCCACATGTTATACTTCTCGTATACATCTCTCTCAAATTGAATCCTCCCTGAACTTTTTTTATCGTTAACCAAATTGAATCTGTAATGATCAGACTACAGTTAATCGGGCATCTTGGACAAGATGCAGTTCAGCGGCAAGTAAATGGCAAGACCGTACTCAGCTTTCGTGTCGCTCATACCAGGCGGTACACAAACAAGGACGGCGTAATGCAGGAAAAGACCATCTGGGTAGATTGCTCGTACTGGGAGCATGAAAAGGTGGGGCCTTATCTCACTAAGGGGACACATGTATACATAGATGGCACGCCTTCTGTAGAAGTATATGTGAACAATCAGGGAGAGCAAGTAGCTACACTCCGGTTGCAGGTCTCCACTTTAAAGTTACTTTCCAGGCCGCGTAGCAGCAGTGGAAGGGAGCAGGATGTGGAAGAAGTAGCAGCCGATGATACGGATGTTGCAGACGACCTGCCTTTTTAGGGAGCGTTGCAGGATGCTTATCGTAGAGCGGAAGTTCCCCTGAGAGGATTGAAAGGTTCCTATTGCGAACAGTCAGTAGTTGTGTAGCAGTTGCGGACGTGGTCGCCGAAGCACGTTGAAATGTTTTTGCTAACCAGGCAGCAGAGCAACATTTGTTATAGCGGTAGCGGACGTGACGGCGTGGCATACTGAAACGCTTTCCTGTAGTACATTTTATGTGAATCGGAAAGATGAGTGCTGGTTGTTTTTTTAATCTTTTTCAGATTTTTCTAAAAAAGATTTGGCCGGAATGATTTTAATCCTATCTTTGCACCCTCATTGCGAGGTAGAGCAGAGGTAGCTCGTCGGGCTCATAACCCGAAGGTCAGGGGTTCGAATCCTCTCCTCGCTACAAAAAATCAAAGCAAAAAAAGGCCGAAGTGATTCGGCTTTTTTTATTTCAGGAAGTTAAGGAAATTCGTTGTGCATGCATAAAGCTGGTTTCGTCAATATCTTCGGTAAGGCCAATGCAGGGAAAAGTACCCTGATGAACGCGCTGGTGGGCGAGAAGCTTGCTATTGTATCCCCGAAGGTACAAACGACCAGGCACCGCATTACGGGGGTAGTCACCACGCCGGAATACCAGATCGTATTCTCTGACACTCCGGGTATTATCGATCCCCGTTACCGGCTGCACGAAAAAATGATGGGTGCTGTTAAATCAGCGCTGGAAGATGCCGATGTGGCCATGTTGCTCATGGACGCTAAGGACAACCTCGAAGAGAACCTGGAGCTGTTCGGATCCTTGAAACTGAAGGCCCGCAGCATCCTGGTGATCAACAAGTCGGATCTCCTGCTAAAAGAAGAGCTGGATGCACTGGTAAAGAAATGTGAAGAGTGGGGAAAAACAGAGAAAGTGGTTGTGATCTCTGCCATGCAGGGAAAAGGTCTCCCCGCATTACTGGAAACTGTGGTAGCGATGCTCCCCGAAAGTGATCCCTTCTATCCGGAAGATACGTTAACCGATAAGTCTACACGTTTCTTTGTAGCTGAGATCATCCGGGAAAAGATATTTCACCTGTTTGACGAAGAGATCCCTTATCATACTGCGGTAATTGTTACACAGTACCAGGAGAAGACTACGCTGATCAAGATCTCAGCGGAGATCATTGTAACGCGTGAAACGCAGAAAGCGATCATCCTGGGTGATAAAGGCGCTTCCATTAAAAAGATCGGTACGCTGGCCCGCCAGGATATCGAGAAATTTGTGGGTCAGAAAGTTTTCCTTGAACTATTTGTGAAAGTGCGCAGCAAGTGGCGGGATAATGATATTTATTTAAGGGAATACGGTTATTAATTTTTATTTTTTATGGCAGGATTTACAGTAGCAATCGTCGGTCGTCCAAATGTGGGTAAATCTACCCTGTTCAACCGTTTGCTGGAGCAGCGTAAAGCCATCGTCGATGACGTGAGCGGCGTTACGCGTGACAGGCAATATGGCGTTGCGGACTGGAACGGGAAATCGTTCAACGTGATTGATACCGGTGGTTTTGTATCCAGAAGTGAAGATATTTTCGAGCGTGAGATACGTAAACAGGTAAAAATAGCGATGGAGGAGGCTAATCTCCTCTTGTTCATGTGTGATGTGGCTACAGGCATTACCGACCTGGATGCGGATATGGCAGATTTGCTGCGCCGCTCTTCCAAACCGGTGATACTGGTAGTAAACAAAGTGGATAATAATACCCGTCAGCTGGAAGCGACAGAGTTCTACAGCCTTGGGTTTGAAAAAATATTTTTCATGTCTTCCATGAGTGGTAGTGGCAGTGGTGAATTGCTGGATGAAATTACCGGCATGATCCCGGAAGACGATGAAACACTGGAAGCAGCACAGGAGGCCGCAGAACTACCAAAGATTGCGATCATTGGTCAGCCGAATGTGGGTAAATCATCCCTGCTGAATGCCCTGATCGGGGAGGAGCGGAACATCGTATCCGACATTCCCGGTACTACGCGCGATACAATTCACACGCACTATAAGATGTTCCAGAAGGACTTTATTTTGATCGATACTGCCGGTTTGCGCCGTAAGAACAAAGTACAGGAAGACCTGGAGTTTTATTCTGTCATCCGCGCCATCAAGGCGATGGATGAAGCAGATGTTTGTCTGCTGCTGCTCGATGCTGCCAAAGGTGTCACAGCACAGGATCTGAGCATTTTCAGCCTGGCTGGCCGTAAAGGGAAAGGCCTGGTTGTATTGGTGAATAAATGGGACCTGATTGAAGATAAAAGTACTAATACGGCGAGGGACTATGAAAAGGACCTGAAAAGCCGTCTGGCGCCATTCTCTGATGTGCCCATCATCTTCACTTCTGTTTTAGAGAAACAACGTATTTTCAAGGCGATAGAAGAGGCTTTGCGTGTATACGAGAACCGTAAGCGTAAAGTGCAGACTTCCAGGCTGAATGAGGTGATGCTGAAGGCGATAGAGAATTTCCATCCACCAGTAGTGAGAGGTATTCCTATCAAAATCAAGTATGTGACTCAGCTTCCGACGTTTACACCGGCATTTGCTTTCTTCTGTAACCTGCCGGATGATGTGAAGCAACCATACAGAAACTACCTTGAAAATCAGCTCCGTAGCAACTTTGATTTTGAAGGAGTACCATTGAAATTGTTCTTCAGGAAGAAATAAAGGTAAAATTTTAATATAGGTATTGTTCTATAATTAAAAATAACTATACCTTTGCGCATCTTTAAAAACAAACTAAAGCATGAAAAAATTATTCTTCTTCGCAGTTGCTGCTGGCATGTTCTTCGTAGCTTGCAACGGTGGTGCTTCTACTACAACTGCAGATTCTACTGCTACTCCAGCTGTTGATACAGTTGCTGCTACTCCAGCTGTTGATTCTGCTGCTGTTGCTACTGATTCTACTGCTACTCCAGCTGCTGATTCAGCTGCTGCTGCTCCTGCTGCAGAAGCAAAACACTAATCTGTTTTGTAAGAATTTATTTAGCCGTCTCGTGCAAACGAGGCGGTTTTTTTATGCAAAAAAACGCGGGTAAAAATGGGATTAAGACAACCGTGGGATGAAACCGTTTTGTTTCCGGGATTAAAACCTGTATTGTTTCCCGGGGGGCCGGGTCGTTTTGTTTCCGGGGGATCACCCCGCATCGTTTTTGTTCCCCGGGGTTGTCATCGCGCGCTACAAACACTGGGACTCCTGACGGAGTCCTATTGTGTTTTGTTGATGACGTTTTGTTAATGATATTTTGTTGATGGCGTTTGTTTTCTGGGGGACACCCTGCGTCATTTTGTTCCCCGGGGTTGTCACCCCGCATCGTTTTTGTTCCCCGGGGTTATCACCCCGCGCTACAAACACTGGGACTCCTGCCGGAGTCCTATTATGTTTTGTTGATGACGTTTTGTTAATGTTGTTTTGTTGGTGGTGTTTGTTTTCCGGGGGCACCCTGCGTCATTTTGTTCCCCGGGGTTGTCACCCCGCATCGTTTTGTTTCCCCAGGGTTACCACCCCGCGTTACAAACACTGGGACTCCTGCCGGAGTCCTATTATGTTTTGTTGATGACGTTTTATTAATGTTGTTTTGTTGGTGGTGTTTGTTTTCCGGGGGGCACCCTGCGTCATTTTGTTTTCCGGGGTTATCACCCCGCATCGTTTTGTTCCCCGGGGTTATCACCCCGCGCTACAAACACTGGGACTCCTGCCGGAGTCCTATTATGTTTTGTTAATGACATTTGTTGTAAACATCGGACGGCCGCCATCCCATACTGGAACCGGCGTTACTTAGCGTAAAAGACAAATCAAACCGACGACGGCGCTATTTGGCGTAAAAGATCACCCGGAACGAGACCTACAATAAAAAAGCCATCCGGGAATTACTCCAGATGGCCCTAATAAAATAACAACTCTTTACTTCTGCTTCAACACCTCTATCGCCTTCTTCATCATATCATCCTCTCTGTTCAGCGATTCATAAAACCCTGCATAACTCCACATCTGTCTCGCCAGCAGGGCCTTTAACCGCGTCCTTATCTCTGCCTCATCATGCGCATTAATCGACTCTACCCCACGCACGCTATCCTTCGCCGCAAAAGCCTTATAAGCACTATAAAGCTCATTACTCACATGATACTGGTTACTAAACTGAGTAGCATCCTTATATTGTTTGAATTCATCTTTATGGCTGGTATAGTACTGATAAGCAAAGTTGCTGAAAGTACTACGTGAATACATACTGGTCAGTACATTTGAAAACCGGCTGGTATCAAAAGGAATGAAGATATCAGGCGTGATGCCACCACCACCATATACAACGCGGCCACTGGCGGTTTTGAACTGCACTGTATCCGTTTGGTGGATGCTGTCGCGGTTAACGAATTCACCATGATTGAAACGGTTCAGAATATCCTCATCATAGGCTTCGCGACCATTCGCATAGGATTTCTGAATACTTCTGCCGGAATTGAGATAGTAGCGCGCCACAGTCAGACGGAGGGCGCCGCCATTGCTGAGATCAAACTGTTCCTGTACCAGGCCTTTTCCGAAAGTACGGCGACCGATGATGGTACCACGGTCCCATTCCTGTATAGCACCTGCCAGGATCTCGCTGGCGCTGGCAGAACCTTCGTCTGTCAGAACAGTCAGTTCCCCTTTTTCGAACAGACCAGGCTTTTCACAGCGATAGTCGGAACGGGGATAGCTTTTCCCTTTGGTATATACGATCAGTTTGTTGTCGTCGAGCAGTTCGTCGGCAATACGGGTGGCCGCATCGAGGTAGCCGCCGGGATTCTGACGCAGGTCGATCACCAGTTTGGTCATGCCCGCCCTGGTCAGTTTGCGCATGGCATCCATAAATTCCTGGTAGGTGGTGCCGGAAAACTTGCTGATCTTGATGTAGCCGATTCCCGGCGCTGCCATGTAGCTGGCATCTATGCTATAAAGAGGAATGTCGCCGCGGATGATCTGAACAGGGATCTGTTTCTGCTGACGTAGCATGGTGACAGTCACCTTGGAATCTTTCGGACCACGCAGCATTTTACGGATCTTGTCGCCGGAAATGCTGTTACCTGCCACGAGAGAGTCGTTCACCTTGATGATCTTGTCGCCGGATTGTACGCCGGCAGTCTCTGAAGGACCTCCAGGAACTACGGAAACAACATTCACAGTATCTGCTATAATATTGAATTCCACACCAATACCGGAGAAGTGACCTTCCAGGTCTTCATTTACGGTTTGCAGGTTGGACGGCGGAATATAGATGGAATGGGGATCCAGGTGGCTGAGCAGGCCTTCGATGGCCTCCTGCTGCAGATCGGCTACCTGTAAGGTATCAACGTATTTTATTTTCAGCAGGTCCATGACTTCCTGCAATGGTGCACGCCCTGCCCGGCTGAATAGTAACGTTTGCGCTCCTGTGTTAGCTCCCGGCATTTTATGACCCAGATACATTCCCAAAGCAAGCACTATTGCAAATAAGAGAGGTAAAAAAACATTCAGTTTCCTGTTCGACATAATGACATATTGAAAACAGCTGCAAGGTAGCTTGTATCTTGTCGCTATTTATTTAACTTGTGGCAAAAATAGTATATTAAACCTCAACCTTCAACGGATGTGTCATGAAAGTACAGCTAATTGCAGATTGTGGATCCACTAAGGCCGACTGGTGCCTGCTGGGCGCCGGAGAGCCAACGCGTTACCAGACATCCGGGATCAGTCCTTTTTTCCTGAATGCACAACAGATACAGGAGTTACTGGAGAAAGAGCTGTTGCCTCAGTTACCGCCTGATATCCAGATAGACGAGATACATTATTACGGAACCGGCTGTTTACAGCGGAAGAGCGTGGAGCTGGTGGAAACGGCTTTACAGGCGGTATGGCCTATCGCATCCTACGAAGTGAACCACGATATGATGGGAGCCGCCAGAGCGCTGTGCGGAAAGGAACCCGGAGTAGCCAGCATCCTGGGGACGGGGTCCAACTCCTGCTTTTTTGACGGAACTGTTATCAAAAAGAACAATCCCGGGCTGGGATATGTACTCGGGGATGAAGGCAGTGGCGCCCTTTTGGGTAAAAAGCTGTTGCAATACTACCTGTACAACTCCTTTGATGAAGATCTGAAAAGCCGTTTTGACGCCCAGTATAAGACCAGTCACGAGGAAATATTGGAAAATGTATACCGCAGGCCGTTCCCGAACCGTTATCTGGCTGGTTTTGCGAAGTTCCTGGGCGAAAACAGGGGACATTTTATTATAGAGAACATCCTGGAAGACGGCTTAAACGAATTTTTCTTTAACCATATTTACAAATACAGCGAAAGCTGGACACACCCGCTGCACTTTACCGGAAGTATTGCCTGGAACTTCAGGGATATTCTGAAGGAACTGTGTGAACTGTACGAACTGCAGCTGGGACGGATATTGCGTAGTCCGATGGAAGGACTGATGGCATATCATCAATAAACAAATACACTACAAATGTCCTTCGAGAGAGTAACAGAGCAAGCGTCACATTACCGCCACCTGGAGAAAATGAGTGTGCAGGAGATCCTCAGCAACATTAATCAGGAAGATACCACCGTACCCCAGGCTGTTGCCAGGGCTTTACCACAGATAGAAAAGCTGGTCAGCGCCATTGCAGACAAAATGCTGGCCGGTGGCAGGTTGTTTTACCTGGGAGCTGGCACCAGCGGACGTTTAGGCATTGTTGATGCTTCTGAATGCCCGCCTACCTTTGGAGTACCTCACGGGTTGGTGATAGGTCTGATTGCCGGAGGAGATGCCGCCATCCGCAAAGCGGTGGAGTTTGCCGAAGATGACCGGGAACAGGGCTGGAAAGATCTGCAGGAATGCAACATTACTGAAAAGGATGTGGTAGTAGGCATTGCGGCGAGTGGTACGACCCCCTATGTAATTGGCGCACTTAATAAATGCCGTAAGGAAGGGATTGTAACGGGCAGCATCTGCTGTAACCCCGGAGCGCCCTTGTCGGCCGAGGCAGATTTCCCTATTGAAGTAGTGGTAGGACCGGAATTTGTTACCGGCAGCACCCGTATGAAAAGCGGTACTGCACAAAAGCTGGTGCTGAATATGATATCTACCGCCGTAATGATCCAGCTGGGCAGGGTAGAGGATAACAAAATGGTGAACATGCAGTTGAGCAATGACAAGCTGGTAGACAGAGGTGTGAAAATGCTGATGGAGAAATTATCCCTCACGGATTATGAAAAGGCAAAAGAGCTGCTGCTGAAAGCCGGCAGCGTCAGAAAGGCCATTGAAGACTATGTATAGTTACGACTTTTTCCAGAAATGGAACGTTTCTATTTTCTGAAATTTCCCCCGAAATTTGTAGAAACGAACATTTTAGAGTTAGCGTGACATGCATGATATAGAACCTTTTTATAACTGGCGCCATCTATATACAGCAGAGGATGATGAACTATCCCCCTTCTATGGCAGGGAATACAGCGAATTCACTTACTCCAATACTGTATATAATTATTATGTACACCCTCAATGGGACGAATTCGGCTCCCGTAATCTGTATCTGAAGGTACTTTTTGCCGATTACGAATTCAACTATGCCATTATTGAAGTGCTGGGAGAATGGAACGATTGTCTGGAGAATGACATTATGGTATTGAAACGCGATGTCATTGATGTGATGATTGCCAGCAAGATCAACAAGTTTGTCCTTATCACGGAGAATGTGTTGAATTTCCATTCTTCTGATGACAGTTACTATGAAGAATGGTGGGATGATATCCGTGATGACGGAGGATGGATCGTGAGCCTGAATATGCCGGAACAGACACGGCAGGAATTTGAAAAAGCCCACCTGGACAACTATGTACATCTCCTGGAGATCGAGAAATGGCGTACCTACCAGCCGCAACATCTTTATTCCCTTGTTGACAACGTTATGATGCGCCGTCTTGAGTAACGACGGAACAAATTCCACGTTTCTTTGTTTATTTCACCATAAATGAAGCCGGTTCCCGCTACGCCGGCAGGTTAGCAGCGTCTGTCCTTTCATGAACCGGGGCCTGCGGCCGAAACAATGGATTGGCCCTCAGTATCAAAGCAAAAACTGAGAAATATCATTTGGATTTAATTTTTCCTGCGCTAAATTTGCGCGATATATTCGAAATATTATCATATCATCTTTTTAGGAAGCTTAGAATTTAACTTATGAAGTGGTCACAGTTCTTTAATACCTCTATCGGTAAAAAATTATTAGTGGGTGCTACCGGTCTCTTTCTGTGCAGTTTTGTTATTGTGCACCTGGCTGGTAATCTCGCGTTACTCAAAGACGATGGGGGCGAAGCTTTTAACGTCTACGCCGCATTCATGAGTCACAACGGCCTTATCCAGTTTATAGCCTGGGGATTGAAGGTCGTTATTCTCCTCCACGCTATTCTTGCTTTACAGCTTACCTTCCGTAACAGGGCTGCCCGTCCGGTAAAGTATGCGATCAACCCAGGTAATCAGACTTCTTCCTGGTTCAGCCGTCAGATGGCTATCATGGGTAGTATCCTGCTGATTTTCCTGATCATTCACCTGAAAGATTTCTGGTACTGGATGCACTATGGCAACCTGGAACCGGTGACATATAATGGTGAAGAGTACAAAAACCTTTATCTGGCTGTACAGGTGGCGTTCAGGGAATTATGGCTGGTGATCCTGTATGTGATCGGTATGATCGGTCTTTCTTTCCACCTGGTGCACGGGTTTAAAAGTGCCTTCCAGACATTTGGCCTGAACCACGTTAAGTACAATGGCCTTATCAATTTCGTAGGTGTTTGGTTGTTCGGGATCCTGATTCCTATTGGCTTCGCCATCATTCCCGTGGTTATATATTTCAAATCAATTCAGTAAAGTAAGGATATATGTTGAACTCAAAAATTCCTGCCGGTTCATTAGATAAGAAATGGGAAGATTATAAGGGGCATTGTAAGCTGGTAAACCCGGCTAACAAGCGCAACATGGAAGTGATCATCGTGGGTACTGGTCTGGCGGGAGCTTCGGCTGCTGCTTCTTTGGGTGAGTTAGGTTATAAAGTGAAAGCTTTCTGTTTCCAGGATAGTCCACGCCGTGCGCACAGTATTGCTGCACAGGGTGGTATCAATGCTGCAAAGAACTACCAGAACGACGGTGACTCAGTGTTCCGTCTGTTTTATGATACTGTAAAAGGTGGCGACTACCGTGCCCGTGAAGCGAATGTGCATCGTCTGGCAGAGGTAAGTGGCAATATTATAGACCAGTGCGTGGCACAGGGTGTTCCTTTTGCCCGCGAATATGGCGGATTGCTGAGCAACCGCTCTTTCGGTGCTACCCAGGTACAGCGTACCTTCTACGCTGCCGGTCAGACCGGTCAGCAGCTGCTGTTAGGCGCATACTCCGCATTGGAGCGCCAGGTGGCATTAGGTAACGTAACCATGTACAACCGTCATGAAATGCTGGACGTAGTGGTGATCGATGGTAAAGCACGTGGCATCATTGCCCGTAACCTTATCACCGGTCAGCTGGAACGTCACTTCGGCCACGCTGTACTGCTGTGTAGCGGTGGTTATGGTAACGTGTTCTACCTGTCTACCAACGCAATGGGCTCTAACGTAACAGCAGCCTGGAAAGCCACCCGTAAAGGTGCATTCTTCGGTAACCCTTGCTTTACGCAGATCCACCCAACCTGTATCCCTGTTTCCGGAGACCACCAGTCTAAGCTGACGCTGATGTCTGAGTCGCTCCGTAACGATGGTCGTATATGGGTGCCTAAAAAACAGAACGATACCCGCAAACCTTCTGATATTCCTGAAGACGAAAGGGATTACTACCTGGAAAGAAGATATCCTGCCTTCGGTAACCTGGTACCACGCGACGTGGCATCCCGTGCTGCCAAGGAAAGATGTGATGCCGGTTACGGTGTTGGTAGCTCCAAACAGGCCGTATACCTTGACTTCGCATTCAACATGGACCGTTACGGAAGGATTGAAGCCAGCAAAAGACAGCTGTCCAATCCTACTCCTGAAGAGATCCGGAAACTGGGTAAAGAAGTGGTAGCTGAGAAATACGGTAACCTCTTCGATATGTACGCCAAGATCACCGGTGAGAATCCATATGAAGTGCCAATGCGCATTTATCCTGCAGTACACTACACTATGGGTGGCCTGTGGGTGGATTATGAACTGATGACCAGCGTTACCGGTCTGTATGCACTGGGTGAAGCAAACTTCTCAGATCACGGTGCAAACCGTCTGGGTGCTTCCGCACTGATGCAGGGTCTGGCTGATGGTTACTTTGTTATTCCTTATACACTGGGTAACTACCTGGCTGACGATATCAAGACCAAACCAATCTCTCTGGATCATCCAGCATTCGTAGAAGCTGAAAAGAATGTACAGTCTACTATCGATAAGCTGATGAACATTAAGGGTACCAAATCTGTAGACCACTTCCACAAGAAATTGGGTAAGATCATGTGGGATAAATGCGGTATGGCCCGTAATGAGCAGGGACTGAAAGAAGCGATCACTGAGATCCAGGCTTTACGTAAAGAATTCTGGAGTGATGTACGTATCCCGGGTGAAGCAAATGAATTCAACCCTGAACTGGAAAAAGCCGGCCGTGTGGCTGACTTCCTGGAGCTGGGAGAACTGATGTGTGTGGATGCGCTGCACCGTCGTGAATCCTGTGGTGGTCACTTCCGTGAAGAATCACAGACAGACGAGGGAGAAGCACTGCGTGATGACAACAACTTCAGCTATGTAGCTGCATGGGAATATAAAGGTGAAAGCCAGTTCGAGTTGCATAAAGAAGCTCTTGAGTTTGTAGAATGTAAACCAACTCAGCGTAGCTATAAATAATTTTCACAACAATAATAGTCCAATAGATATGGAACATTATACTATGAATCTCACACTTAAAGTGTGGAGGCAGAAAAACACAGGCACACAGGGGAAATTTGAAACTTATCCGGTAAGCGGCATTTCTTCCGAAATGTCATTCCTGGAAATGTTTGACGTGCTGAATGAGCGCCTGATCAATGAAGGTAAAGAGCCGATTGCGTTTGACCACGACTGCCGTGAAGGTATTTGTGGTGCGTGTTCCATGCATATCAATGGCCGTGCACATGGTCCCTGGGCTGGTACTACCACCTGTCAGCTACACATGCGTGCTTTCAAGGATGGTGATACCATTACCGTTGAGCCATGGAGAGCTGGATCTTTCCCTGTAGTGAAAGATCTGACTGTTGACAGAGGTGCATTTGACCGCATCATTGAAGCGGGAGGTTATGTTTCTGTAAATACAGGTAATGCTCAGGATGCCAACAATATCCTGGTGCCTAAAGATAAAGCAGATGCAGCATTCGCAGCAGCAGCATGTATCGGTTGCGGCGCCTGCGTAGCAGCTTGTAAAAACTCTTCTGCTATGCTCTTCGTTTCAGCGAAAGTATCCCAGCTGGCATTGCTGCCACAGGGACAACCTGAAAAGAAGACAAGGGCACTGAATATGATTGCACAGATGGATAAGGAAGGTTTTGGTAGCTGTACCAACACCGGCGCCTGCGAAGCAGAATGTCCGAAAGAAATTTCTTTGACAAATATTGCACGCCTGAACCGCGAATATATTGCCGCTGGTTTCACCTACGAAAAATAGTATTGGCAGAATCGTATTTGGTAAATACCATAATCCCCCTCGTTCAAACGAGGGGGATTTTTTTTGTATATTGTTTGAGTTAAAAACCCGTTTGTACTCAAATTTTACGTTATGACAGACAACTCCAGGAGAAAATTTCTCCGTAACCTGGGAGGTACAGCCGCCCTGTTGGGCGCCGGTTCATTGGCCGCTTTAGGAAAAGAACAGGTCCACATCCTTCAACCCAACACCCGCATTTCTGCCAACGACAAGATCCGTATCGGTTGTATCGGTATGGGCATTATGGGCTTCGGCGATCTGGAAACCGCACTGAAAGCACCCGGTGTAGAATTCGTAGCAGCTGCCGACCTGTATGATGGTCATCTTGCGAAAGTGAAAGAGGTGTATGGTAAAGACATCTTTACTACCCGCGACTACCGCGAGCTGCTAAACAGGAAGGACATAGATGCTGTGATCGTTGCCACGCCCGACCACTGGCATGATACTATTTCCATTGATGCCATGGAGAAAGGAAAGGCTGTATACTGTGAAAAACCTATGGTCCAGCAGATAGAAGAAGGCCATAAGGTGATTGCCACCCAGCAGCGCACAAAGGCCGTTTTTCAGGTGGGTAGCCAGCGTGTAAGCAGTATTGCCCTGGCAGAGGCAAAGAAGCGTTATGAGGCCGGAGAAATCGGCCAGCTGAACATGGTAGAGGCCAGGATAGACCGTCACGACGCCCTGGGCGCCTGGCAGTATTCCATTCCGCCGGATGCTTCTCCTGCTACGGTCGACTTTGACACCTTCCTCAAGGATACCGCCAAAGTACCTTTTGATCCTACACGCTTCTTCCGCTGGCGCAACTACCGTGCATATGGTACCGGTGTACCGGGCGATCTGTTCGTACATCTCATTTCCGGACTGCACTTCATCACTGGTTCCCTGGGCCCTGAGCGCATCTTTGCCAGCGGCAACCTGGTGCAATGGAAAGATGGACGCGATGTGCCGGATGTTGTGGTAGCGATCTTTGATTATCCGGCAACAAAAGCGCATCCTGCCTTCCAGGTAACATTACGTGTAAACTTCGCCGATGGTGGCGGCGGTGGCGAATTTACCCGCTTTATCGGTACAGATGGCGTATTGGAACTGGGATGGGATGATTTCAAAATAAAGAAACATAAACTTTCGTCAGCACCCGGTTATGGTGGCTGGGATACCTATAACACCTTTACAAAAGCCACCCAGGAGGCCTACGTGAAGCAGTATAATGCCAGATATCCGGAGGAAACGCGGAAGCCGGCACAACGCTCGGAAAGCGCATATGCGGCCCCGAGGGGATATGACGCCCGCCTGGACCACTTTATCAACTTTTTTGACGCCATGCGTACAGGCAAACCTGTGGTGGAGGATGCCTCTTTCGGGCTCCGCGCTGCGGGTCCTGCATTGGTTACCAATGAAAGTTACTTCAACAAAAAAGTGATCCACTGGGATGCTGAAAAAATGAGGATTGTGTAAAAGAATAAGTATTAGATAAGTATTACATTCGTAGCCTCAATTTGTCACCTATGAGGAAAGCCGCTGCATTTATCATAATGTTGTCAGGCATGGGCCTGTTTGCTTGTAAGGAAAATAAGAAAAGTATGTCAGCCGAAGTCAAAACAATAAAGCCGCCGGTAGCGGAACAGATAGATACAGCAATGACCATCCACGGTGATACCAGGATAGACAAGTACTACTGGATGAATGACCGTAATGATCCTAAAGTCATTGCCTATCTCAAGGCAGAGAATGACTACCTGGATACCATGATGGAAGCATCTGTGGATAAGAGAAAGAAACTATACGAGGAGATGAGAGGCCGCATTATGGAAACAGATGCCAGTGTGCCCTACCTGAAGGACGGCTACTACTATTATACCCGTTTTACACAAGGCAAGGAATACCCGGTATACTGCCGCAAAAAAGGCAGCCTGGAAGGCACAGAAGAAGTGATACTGGATGTGAACGTGCTGGCTGCAGGACATGACTACTATCATGTAGGAGGCATGTCTGTAAGCCCCGATGCACAATGGCTGGCCTACGGGGTTGACACAGTAAGCCGTCGTCAGTACACTATCTATGTCAGGAACCTGAAGACCGGAGAAGTATTGCCTGAGGCGATTAAAGAAACTTCCGGCAGTGCGGCCTGGGCAAGCGATAACAAGACTTTCTTCTATACGGTGAAGAACCCCGTTACATTGAGAGAAGAGCGCATCCTGCGACATGTAACCGGTACGGATGTACAGAAGGATAAAGAGGTTTTCAATGAGAAGGATGAGACCTTTTCCATTGACGTGGCCCGCTCAAAATCGGGTAAGTTCATCATGATACAAAGCCACAGTACCGTATCTTCTGAATACCGTATCCTGGATGCTTCAAAACCTGATGGCGCATTCCATGTTTTTGAACCGCGCAGGCGTGACCATCTCTATGATATCGATCACCAGGACGATAAGTTCTATATCGTTACCAACTGGGACGCTGTGAATTTCCGCCTCATGGAATGTCCGATAGATAAAACCGCCAGCAGTAACTGGAAAGAGGTGATACCTCATCGCGCAGATGTACTGTTGCAGGGCATTGAACTGTTCCGTGATCATATGGTGCTGAGCGAACGTAAGAATGGCCTTGCACAGTTGCGTGTGATCAACTCCCGCACGAAGGAAGATCATTACCTGAAATTCGAGGAACCTGCCTACGTTGCTGCGATCTCCGTTAATCCTGAATTTGATACGAAGACGCTACGGTACTCATATACTTCCATGACAACGCCGGTATCTACTTACGATTACGATATGGATGCCAAAAAGAGTGAGTTGCGTAAACGCCAGGAAGTATTAGGTGGATATGATCCGAAAAATTATGTAACAGAGCGCCTGTACATCACTGCCAGAGATGGTGTGAAAGTACCGGTATCTATCGTGTACAAAAAAGGATTCGAGAAAAACGGCAAGGGACCACTGCTACTGTATGGCTACGGATCTTATGGTCATAGTATAGAACCATCTTTCAGCAGTAACCGTCTCAGCTTACTGGACAGAGGTTTTGCCTATGCTATTGCACATATCAGAGGTGGTGAGGAAATGGGCAGACAATGGTATGAAGATGGTAAGCTGTTCAAGAAGATGAACACTTTCACAGACTTCATTGATTGTGCCGACTATCTTGTAAAAGAGCATTATACTGACAGCACACACCTCTACGCTATGGGAGGCAGTGCCGGTGGCCTGCTGATGGGTGCAGTTGTCAATATGCGGCCTACGCTCTGGAACGGTGTTATTGCTGCTGTACCATTTGTAGATGTAGTGACAACGATGCTCGATGAAAGCATTCCTTTAACCACCGGAGAATTTGACGAATGGGGTAATCCTAAGAAGAAAGAATTCTACGACTACATGAAGGCTTATTCTCCTTACGACAATGTAAAGGCGCAGGCATATCCCAATATGCTTGTAACAACAGGTCTGCATGACTCACAGGTGCAATACTGGGAACCTGCCAAATGGGTGGCCAAGCTGCGTGAATTAAAAACAGACAACCACATGCTGCTGTTACACACTAACATGGAAGCAGGGCATGGCGGTGCTTCCGGTCGTTTCAAGGCACTGGAGGATATTGCATTGCAATATGCATTCCTGCTGGATCTGGAAGGAAAGTAGTCTGGTGCAGATATTTAAAAAGCCCATGGATCTTTACGGTCTATGGGCTTTTTTTATTACTTGCGTTTTGTTTATCAACTAAGGATTAATAAACTCAGTCTTCACGGTCTCTCCTAAAAATATCTCTGTTTGCTTTTCAAATATCACAGGATCATCCGTAGTAAAATATTTCCGCGTGCCATTCTTACTAAGACGGCTTTCCATCTCCGGATGACGATGCAGATAATCTTTGAGACTATGCGCAACGATCTTACCCTGAGATAACAGGGTAATCCCTCCGGGGAGGAACTGCCGGATCTTTTTAGTCAGAATAGGGTAGTGGGTGCAAGCCAGTACCAGCGTATCTATTTCAGGCGCGTCTGTCAGTATCTGGTTAAGATATTTTTTAACAAAGTAATCCGCGCCTTCACTATCTGCTTCGCCATTTTCAACAATCGGTACCCACATGGGGCAGGCCAGTTGATGTACCCTGACATGTGGAAAGAACTTGTTGATCTCAATGGGATATGACTGGGATGCAACGGTGCCTTTGGTTGCCAGGATTCCCACCTCACCGCTTTGCGTGAGTGTACCCACCATTTCAGTGGTAGGACGGATCACCCCAAGTACACGGCGGTCAGGAGCAATACGTGGCAGGTCTTTCTGCTGAATAGTGCGGAGCGCCCGTGCGGAAGCCGTATTGCAGGCCAGTATTACGAGCGGACAACCCATATCAAACAGGTGCTGTACGCATTGAAGTGTATAAGTGTGAATGACATCAAAGCCGCGGTTACCGTAAGGAGCGCGGGCATTGTCACCAAGGTAAATGAAGTCGTACTGCGGAAGAGTGGCAATGATCTCTTTCAGCACCGTCAATCCACCATAACCGGAATCAAACACACCGATAGGTCCCGTCATTGGTCATCCTTTTTTTTCATTAATCCCTTGCCAGTCAGGTCATAAATTTCCTGGATGTTATGCAGAATGCCTTCGAAGTCGATCTTCAGGTCAATGAGTCTGCCGGTAAACAGGTCATATACCCAGCCATGTACAGTAGGATAGTGCCTTTCAACATATGATTGTTGTACAGCGGCGGTCTTAATCACATTCACGCATTGTTCCTGTACGTTCAGTTCCACAAGACGGTTGTAACGGGCATGTTCATCTTCGATGGCATCCAGTTCCTGACGGTGTAAACGGTATACGTCACGGATGTTACGTAACCAGGGGTTGAGCAGTCCCAGATCGGCAGGCTGCATAGCCGCCTTAACACCACCGCAGTTGTAATGGCCACAAACGATAATGTGTTTTACACCCAGGTGCCGCACGGCATAATTGATAACAGCCATCACGCTCAGATCCACGTTGTTCACAAGGTTGGCAATATTACGGTGTACAAATACTTCACCGGCATCCAATCCCATGATTTCATTAGTAGGCACGCGGCTATCGCTGCAACCAATGTAGAGGTAGTCCGGGTTCTGTTCCTCGGCCAGTTTTTCAAAGAATTCCCTGTCTGTGGCTGTTTTGGAGGCCATCCACTTTCTGTTGTTCTCAAAAATCTCGTCGTACCTGGTCATGATTGTAAGGAGTTTAATTTAAGTAAGATAGCGTATACCATTCTCGGATAGGGCGTAAAGATACGTTACGACAGCTATTACTTTTTCAATAGTCGTAAGCGGTAAGCGTTCATCGCACTCTGACCAAGTTTATCTGTCAGGCGGTGGTTGACGTAAGCGCCTACTGCAGCTCCAATCACGGGCATGAGCTGGAGCAGTTTGGCGAGATCGAGGTAATCCCGGTATTGCTGCTGGAAATTACGCCAGTCGAAGGCGTTGATGTCTTCCGGCAGTTCTTTGCTGTAATTCTCCCAGTCGGCGATGATGGGATAGAGTTTATTGCGGAAATCCTGTGTGGAGAAGGTGATGAAGAATATGTGCAGGATAAAGAGACGTTCTTTGTAGTCACCCACATTCCGGCCATAAAGGGCGGCAATGTCAAATAACATCTTCATTTTGATAGTCAGGAACAGAGGAAAATCGGCTAAACCGAGCAGGATACCGCCGGCCCCTGTCAGGGCGCCTTCAGTGGCAGCGGTGGTCTTGTAAAAACTGATCCTCTCCCTTACTTTGGCTTCCCGCACGGCCAGGTATTCCTCAAAGAGGGGAGGCGGACTGGTAAAACCGGCGCCGGATATTACGGCCCGGGTCGTCTGTTTAATTGCGGTGGTAAGGGCGGCATGTACTTTTTCGGGGATGACGCTGTTAATTTTCCGCTGGATGCCGCGGGACAACCTTCCGGGCACGCTAATGCCCCGCTGCATGGCCTTCTGCCATTCCCTGAGCTCTTTATTGACCTGTTGGGTATAACTATCCATTTGATGATTGTTGCAAAGAATAAACCATAACTGTAAAACCAGGAACATTTAGTAACTTTGCGCCTTAAATTTCTTTAGCCAGCATGATCAGTGTAAAAAACGTATCGCTTTCTTTCGGAAAAAGGGTGTTGTTTGATGAAGTTAACCTCAATTTCACCAAAGGTAACTGTTATGGAGTGATTGGCGCCAATGGTGCCGGTAAATCCACGTTTCTGAAAATATTATCAGGTGAGATTGACCCAACTAAGGGCACTGTCGAAATCACACCTGGTGAACGTATGAGTGTTCTGAAACAGAACCACTTCGAATTTGACGAAGTAACAGTACTGAATACCGTACTGATGGGGAATAAAAAGCTGTGGGAGATAGCGCATGAAAGAGATGAGATATATGCCAAAGCTGATTTTACTGAAGAAGACGGTATGCGTGCCGGTGAACTGGAAGCAGAGTATGGTGAGATGGGCGGTTACACTGCTGAAAGTGATGCCGGTGTACTGCTGGGTGACCTGGGCGTAAAGGAAGACCTGCACAGCGTACAGATGAAGGACCTGAGTGGTAACCTGAAAGTACGTGTACTCCTGGCGCAGGCTCTGTTTGGTAATCCTGATATCCTGCTGCTGGATGAGCCTACCAACCACCTGGACGTAGAAACTATTGGCTGGTTGGAGAACTTCCTGGCTGATTATGAGAATATTGTGATCGTAGTATCCCATGACCGTCACTTCCTGGATGCTGTCTGTACGCATGTGGCCGACGTTGACCGTGCCAAGATTCAGATTTTCTCCGGTAACTATACTTTCTGGTACGAGTCTTCCCAGCTGATGGCCCGCCAGATAGCCGATAAGAACAAGAAAATGGAAGATAAACGTAAGGACCTGATGGACTTCATTGCCCGATTCAGTGCCAACGCTTCCAAGAGTAAACAGGCTACTTCCCGTAAAAAAGCCCTGGAAAAACTGGTTATTGAAGATATCCAGCCTTCCAACCGTAAATATCCTGGTATCATCTTCAAGCAGCAGCGTGAAGTCGGTAATCAGATCCTGAATGTGGAAAAACTGGAGAAATCCGTTGAGGGTAACACCCTGTTCAGCAATGTATCCTTTACAGTGAATAAAGGTGATAAGATCGCCTTCCTGTCTAAGGAACACCTGGCGCTGACCACCTTCTTCGAGATCATCAATGGTGAACAAACTGCTGACGGCGGTAAATTTGAATGGGGAACAACCGTAACCACTGCTTATCTGCCAAATGATAACGCTAAATTCTTTACAGATCAATCCCTTAACCTGATGGATTGGTTGCGCCAGTATGTGCCGCCACATGTAACCGATGTGGATGAGCCGTTCCTGCGTGGCTTCCTGGGCAAAATGCTGTTCAGTGGTGATGAGATTATGAAGAAAACCAGTGTACTGAGTGGAGGTGAAAAAGTTCGTTGTATGACGAGCCGTATGATGCTGCAGGATCCTAACGTGGTGGTGCTGGATGAACCTACCAACCACCTTGACCTGGAATCTATCCAGTCTTTCAATGAAAGTATGATCAACTTCAAAGGTATCGTGCTGTTCACTACGCATGACCATGCCTTTATGCAGTCTGTAGCGAATCGTATCATCGAGATCACTCCGAGAGGTGTGATTGACAGGCTGATGACGTTCGACGAATACCTGGCTGATGAAAGGGTAAAAACGTTGAGAGAGGAGATGTACGGGGAGAAAGTAGCGATTTCCTAAGCTAGTGGCAGCTCTGGAGAGAGCTGTATTTATAAAGATTAGTGTTTTAAAGGATCAGGAATTGGGGATTAAGAATAAATTGTTCTTAATACCTGATTCCTGGTTTTTTTTAGAGGTAGTCCTTAATTTGCTGCATTTTCTCAGAATCCAGGGGTTTCGTGATATAAGCCTTCAGTTCCGGCGTACGTTTCACTTTCTGTATGTCGCGCATATCGATGGAGGAGGAGCACATGATGATAGGAATCTGTTGAGACAGGTGGCATTTAATACCGCGGTAGGCCTCTATAAAGTCCCAGCCGTTCATCCGTTGCATATTCATGTCGAGGATGATCAATGATGGTAAGGGGTGTCCTTTGGGATGCTGCAATTCTTCCAATGCATCTTCCGCACAAAGGAATGAGGTCACTTCAAGGTTTTCCCCATTTTGTTCTAACATTTTTTTCAGGATGAAATGGAATATTTCATCATCGTCAACAACATACACCTGTTTAACGGTTTCCACCATATATACCTGATTTTGCAAACTTAATCTTTCCTAGTATTCGAGGGGGGTAACATAAAACACAGCTGATGTAATCCCCGGTTTTCACATGGTACAATCGAATGCAAATAAACACTAATTAATTATATTTTTATATATGATAATTGCCCAATAACTAATTGTTAACAAATTCCGAAGGCGGGAAAAATATGGTCGTGTTTGCTTAAGGTACATAAAAAATCCCGGATATCTACCCCTCGGGGGGTGAATATCCGGGATTTTATAATCAGCGAAGACTATCTACTAGAACAGTCCGCCTTTTTTCAGTGTTACTTTGCCTGAACCGATTTTGTAACCATCATGGTAGATCTCAACAGCATAATCGCCTGGTTTGAAATCTGAGTTCTGTTTCCAGTCCATGCTTACGGTTTGTTTCTGACCGGTAGCGTAGTTAACGGTTTTCTTTGCAGTATATAATTTTTCAGTGCCATCTTCCAGTGTGAATCTGCCGGAACCCAGTGCTTCTACTGCCAGTGGAGAGCCATCAGGAGAAGTAATAGCAACGTACAGTTCTTTATCACCGGTTGGAGCGATTCTGTTCTCATCCAGATCAAAGCTTACACGCATCATGTCTGCGCGTTTAGCCTTGGTCGTTTCTACTTCCTTGCCATTCTTTTTTACATTGATAGGCTGCAGGTGAATGTTGGATGCGTGTAATACAGAACCCAGGTTTACTTTCTTATTCAGACTATCTCTCTGGGTAGATACTTCATCTCTTTCTCGGCGGGCGTTGTCACGCTCACCTGTCAGTACGATTTTTTCACCTTCCAGGCGTTCGATTGTTGCCGTATAGTTTTCAATGTTACCTTTCAGTGTTTCGATCAGACGACGGGCTTCAGCCAGTTCTTTCTGAGTAGCGTTCTTGTTGGAGAGGATACCCTGGATCCTCGCTTTCATATCCGCAATTTCCTTATCTTTTGTTTTTACAAGGCTATCCATGCGGCTGTTCTGGGAGATCAGATCATCCAGACGTGCATTTGCGGCGTTATATTCCTGCTGTAAAGCGTCTCTTGATGTTGAGATAGAATCGATCTGTGTAGCCTGTTGAGCAATTTGATCGGTAGTTTTATTTTTGTCATACAACATGTAGATCCATGTACCGGCCAATGCTGCAATCAATATACCATATATCAGACCATTACGGCTTCTAGGCTTTTCAGGTCCGGAGGATCCTGCCGCAGGCGTGTTAAAAGTGTTCTCAGTCATAGTCGTTTTTGTGTTTTATAGTTAATTGTTATATGGTTAAAACTAGTTATGCAAATGTAATTGTTAAAAATACTTTATTACAAAAAAATATAAACCGTACAAAATAGTGTTACCGAATATATCTTTAGATCAGTTGTTGCTGCTTGATATCGAAACTACGCCGGCTGTTGCGGCCTTCGATTTTTTACCTGACAATATGCAATCGCTCTGGGTGGACAAAATTGCAAAAACTTTGCCAGAAACGGGGAACCCTACAGAAGCATACGCAGACAGGGCTGGGATTTATGCCGAATTCGGCAAAATAATCTGTATTTCAGTAGGCTTTTTTCATGCAGAAGGTGGTCGTTATCAACTACGTATAAAATCATTTTATAATGACGATGAAAAACTTGTATTAACGAGTTTTTTAGAATTAGTAAATAAATTCCATATAAAATTTCCCCGTTTTCAGTTTGCCGGGCATAACATCAAAGAATTTGATATTCCGTTTATTTGCAGGCGATCTGTTATTCATCAGCTATCTTTGCCTTTGCCTTTACAGATCCATGGATTTAAGCCCTGGGAACTGCCGATGTTGGATACCATGCAGTTATGGCGTTTCGGAGACTTTAAGAACTATACTTCCCTGAAACTGATGACGGCTGTAATGGGCATTCCGACTCCCAAAGATGATATTGACGGCAGTATGGTGGCAAAAGTTTACTGGCAGGACAGGGATCTGGAAAGAATAGCCAACTATTGCCAGAAAGATGTGGTAGCCGTTGGACAGCTATTGATGCGTTTTAAGGGCGTTCCCTTACTGGAAACAGAAGACGTGGTGTATTCAAAATAATAAAGCATGGAATATCAGGATATTATAAAAGAATGGAAACAAAAGAAGTATAAACCGCTTTACTGGCTGGAAGGAGAGGAGGATTTTTTCATTGACCAGGTGAGTAACTATGCGGAACACCACCTGTTGGATGAAGCAGAGAAAGGTTTTAACCTGACCATTCTTTACGGGAAGGAAACGGATTGGAGTACAGTTATCAATGCCTGCCGCCGTTATCCTATGTTTGCCGAAAGGCAGGTGGTAGTGCTGAAAGAGGCGCAGTCCATGAAAGATATCCTGAAACTGGAAGCCTATATTGACAATCCATTAGCTTCTACCATTTTCGTTGTGGCCCATAAACAGGGTAAGATAGACGGGCGAAGCAAACTGGCTAAACTGATCAAGGAGAAGGGCGTACTACTGAGTACCAAGAAGATGTACGATAACCAGTTGCCTGCCTGGGTGGAAGCTTATGTAAGCGGCCTTGGAAGAGCCATCTCTCAGAAGGCAGGCATCCTGCTGGTGGACCATATCGGAAATGACCTTTCCAGGATGGCCAATGAAATAGATAAACTGCTCGTTAACCTGCCTCCCGATAAAAAGATAGATGAGAATGACATTGAGAAATATGTAGGGATCAGCAAGGAATACAATGTGTTTGAGCTGCAGAATGCCCTGGGACAGAAAGATATCGGCAAGGTGATGCGTATCATCCGTTACTTTGCCGCCAATCCTAAAGCGGGCCCTATCCAGATGGTGCTGCCGGCATTGTACAATTTTTTCAGTAAGATGAACATGGTCTTCGGTGTAAAAGGCGGAGAAAAGGAGATTGCAGCCGCTTTAGGCGTACATCCCTTCTTTGTCAAGGATTATGTCAACGCTGCCCGTCAATACGGCGTAGAGGGCACGGAAAAGGCCATTTTGCTGCTACATGCATATAACCTCCGCAGCATTGGTATCAATGACAGTGGTGTAGAAGATGGGGAACTGATGAAGGAACTGGTATACAAGCTGATGTACTGATAAACGGCAGTAGTTATGACCGCTGTTTCAACAGGTCAGGACATCAGCACATTTTTTGCAGCAAGGCTGTCTTTATCCATCTGGTCGATCAGGTCCTGAATATTGTCAAATTTCTGGTTAGCCCTGATATAACTGATGATCTCCACTCTCAGCATCCGGTCATAAATTTCCTGGCTGAAATCGAAGATATGCGCCTCCAGGCGAAGGTCAACACCGTTAAAAGTAGGACGGGTACCTATGCTCATCACGCCGTTCAGCGGAGAAAGCTGTTTATCGAGATAGACTTTTATAGCGTAAATACCTTGTGCTGGGATAAGTTTGCGTGGATCCGGCAATTCAATATTGGCAGTAGGATAGCCCAGCTGTCTGCCCATTTTATCGCCGTGGATTACCTTTCCTTCCAGGAAATAGTGATAGCCGAGTAATTCATTGGCCAGCTGAATATTCCCATCCTGCAGGCTTTTGCGGATCTTGGTGGAGCTGACGGCCAGGTCGTGGACTATCTGCTGGGGAATCTCCACCAGCTGGAAACCGTACCTGTTCTGTTCTGCCTCCAGCAGTTCCAGCCCACCTTCACGGTTGTGGCCAAAGCGGTGGTCATAGCCGATAATGATCGTATGCGGGTTGAATTTTTTGATGAGGAAGTCTTCCAGGTAAGCCCGGGCGGAAAGTTCTGAAAACTCTTTGGTAAAGGGAACGATCACCAGGTGGTCAATGCCCTGTTTGGACAGCAGCTCGATCTTCTCTTCCAGGGTGGTGAGCAGCTTAACGGGTGCGCCGCCGGGTTGCAGCACCTCCCGGGGATGCGGGTCAAAGGTGATGATCACGGTTTCCCCGTCACAGGCCGCCGCAGTTTCCTGCAATTGCTGTATAATATAACGGTGACCGCTGTGAACGCCGTCAAAAGTACCAATTGTTATTACAGCCCGCCTCAAAGCTGGCAAATGGGTGAGGTCCCTGTGTATCCGCATAAATTGCCTTAAACGATCAAAATCCTATGCAAATTACAACATTTAGATATCAGATAAGTGGCTAATCAGTTACTTTTGCAGCAGATTGTTCATTAATAAAATTATCTGGTGGATCAGAATATCTACGCGCAGCGCGGCGTTTCAGCCGGAAAAGAGGATGTGCACAATGCTATTAAGCATATTGACAAAGGACTGTTTCCGAAAGCTTTCTGTAAAATAGTGCCCGATATCCTGGGCGGACAGGACGATTATTGCAATATTATGCATGCAGACGGCGCCGGTACCAAATCTTCACTGGCATATACCTACTGGAAGGAAACAGGCAACCTGGATGTGTGGAGAGGCATTGCGCAGGATGCTATCATCATGAATATTGATGATCTGCTTTGTGTGGGTGCTACTGAGAATATCCTGTTATCATCCACCATCGGCCGTAATAAACAGCTGATACCAGGTGAAGTGATCGCGACTATCATCAACGGCACAGAAGAGATCCTGGAAGAGCTGCGTGGTCATGGCATCAGTATTTACTCCACCGGCGGTGAAACCGCAGATGTAGGGGATCTGGTACGCACCATCATCGTGGATTCTACTGTGACCTGCCGCATGAAAAGAGCTGAAGTTATTTCCAATCATACCATACAGGCCGGAGATGTGATCGTAGGACTGGCTTCTTACGGGCAGGCATCTTACGAGAAATTCTATAACGGGGGTATGGGCAGTAACGGACTGACATCTGCCCGTCATGATGTGTTTAACAAACAGGTAGCCGAAAAATATCCTGAGAGTTATGATCCGGGTATTCCATATGAATTGATCTTCAGCGGAAAGAAAGCATTGACCGATAAAATTGATATTCCGGGCTTTGGCGCTATAGATGCCGGCAAACTGGTATTATCACCTACCCGTACTTATGCGCCGGTGATCAAACAGATCCTGGAAGCCTACCGTTCCCGTATACACGGACTGGTACATTGCAGTGGCGGCGCCCAGACAAAAGTGTTGCACTTCATCGATAATCTGCATGTCATCAAGGATAATCTGTTCCCCATTCCTCCATTGTTCCAGCTGATCCAGGAACAGTCAGGTACAGGCTGGAAGGAAATGTACCAGGTGTTCAATATGGGGCATCGTATGGAACTGTATGTGCCTGAAGATATTGCAGCAGATATTATTAAGATCAGCAAGAGCTTTAATATTGATGCACAGATCGTGGGCAGGGTGGAACCCGCAGCTGCGAAGCAGGTAACTGTGCGCAGTGCTCAGGGAGAGTTTGTGTATAACTGATTTGTTATCTGATTAAATAGAAAGAGGCTGTCCGTCTAAATAGCGGAACAGCCTCTTTTGTTTTTTAGTTGTGAGGATGGAGTGTTATTGCAATACGTATCGGATCGGCAGGTGGAACTCTACGCTCACTTTTTTACCTTCTTGCTGACCCGGCAACCAATCTGGCATAGCTGATACTACGCGCATGGATTCTTCTTCAAGACCATTGCCGAGAACAGCACCCGTAGTTGTTACCTGTGAAATCTTACCTTCGGAGTTGACCACAAATTTTACAAATACGGTGCCGGTAGTATTATTCGCCTGGGCTGTTTTCGGATAACGGATATTACGTGCCAGGAATTGCACCAGTGCTTTTTCTCCACCGGGGAATGTTGGCGGATTGTCTACGACTTTGAATACTTCCTCTGAAGCAGTGGCCGTAGATGATTTTGAAACATTGAGTAAAGCAGCACTACTCCTAACAGGCGATTGCAGGTCAAGGTCCTGCTGGCAGCCAATAATAACACCTAAAAGTACCAGAACGGGGAATATGATGATTTTTTTCATAAGTGCATAATTTGCTTTGTGGGTAAACAGCATGAGAATACGGCGTTTGACAGGCGCCTGTGAGAAGCTGTTGACCAGGAACATACGCTTGGTCTGCAGGGTCATTTGCAATAATGTCCTGGCATAATCGTCGGGAGCGTTTTCAGATGCCGCAGCTTTATCCGCCAGGAATTCATGCACCATGGCCAGTTCCCGTTTGAAGAGATGAAAGAAGGGGTTAAACCAGAGAACAGCACAGACGAGTTGCAGAAAGAGTTTATCTGCCGTATGCCTGCCGTGGACGTGTTCCAGCTCATGTCTGAGCACCTGTTTACCTTCCTCGCTGTCGGGTGTGAGCTCTTCCCCCCAGAAGATGCTGCCGAAGAAAGAAAAGGTAGATTTTACCTGCGGATGTCTGATCAGCAGATACCTGTCATAACTGGTTTGTTGCCCCTGCCTTGTCAGGCGTTTGATCAGCAACCAGTTTCGCAACATATTGACGATCAGTAGTAAAGTTATCAGGGAGTAGATCCCCGGCGTGATCCAGGAAGCAATAGCAGAGCTACCAGCCTGCTGGACAGTGTTTGTCATGTAACCGTATACAGTCACCAGTGGCGTTGTATAGGAAGGCGGAGTAGCGCTGACAAATGAGAATTGCAGCAAGGGCAGGAGGATGGAAGTCAGGGTGGCCAGTAGCAGGTAGCCCCTGTTCCAGCGGTGGAATGGATTATTTTTCAGGGCCAGTACATAATAGCCGTAAAGTACACCTGAGCACACCAGCATTTTGATAAGGTAAGCAATCATGGTTGTTGTTTTTTAGCGTCCTTAATCTGTTCCAGTAGTTGTTCCAGTTCGTTGACACTGAGGTCTTTCTCCTTGACGAAGAAGGATACCATGTCTTTGAATGAGCCGGAGAAGTATCCTTTTACAA
Organism: Chitinophaga filiformis; assembly: GCF_900102545.1. Lineage (GTDB taxonomy): Bacteria > Bacteroidota > Bacteroidia > Chitinophagales > Chitinophagaceae > Chitinophaga > Chitinophaga filiformis. The sequence continues at coordinate 458,947 of NZ_FNBN01000005.1, forward strand.
AGTTTTGCATGGTATTCCGGCTGTATTCGTCTTTGCTGACCAGGGCAAAGTACTGGTAGGATTTACCATAAGCCTTATAATCCACAAAACCTTTATCCTGCAGGATCTTTATCAGGGTCGATACAGTATTGTAGTGGGGCTTGGGTTCGGGAAGGATGTCTATCAGGTCCTTGACGAATGCCGGCCCGATTTTCCAAAGTGCCTGCATCACCTGTTCTTCCGCTTTGGTCAATGTTTTTACTGCTGACATAATGTGAAATTTTTGCTGAAACTAAGATATAACTAATTAATTAGTTTACAAACTATTTTTTTAGTTATATAAGGATTAATTCAGGTTGCTTCTTCGACGCTTCTTCGACGCTTGTTCGACGCCTGGCCGTCCACAAAAACAATATCTATGGTATAAATCCGGTAGAGGTTCGGTAGACGTTCAGTGGAGGCTTCTACATACAGGCTCTCTACTATAGCATTACAGGCACTTCCTATAGCGATCGCTATAGAATAGTGCCTGTAATGTAGGACTGGAGAGCCTATAGGATATAGCCTCCACTGAACCTTTACCGAACCTCTACGCTATCTCAAAGAAATTCCGGCATAGATAGACCGCAGGCGAATGGTTATGCTGATAAATAGCTATTTTTGTTATTATAAAATCCATACGGCAGAAAATGACAGAACAACCTATTATACAATTATCCAATGTGAATATCTACCAGGGGACTTCCCTGATCCTTGCTGACGTGAATATTACGGTGAACAAAGGAGAATTTGTATACCTGATTGGCAGGACCGGAACCGGTAAATCCAGCCTGCTGAAGACCCTTTACGGGGACCTGCCCCTGAAGGAAGGTGCTGGTCAGGTGGTAGGGTTTGATCTGAAGAAGATGGACTGGAAGAAGGTGCCTTACCTGCGCCGTAATCTGGGAGTAGTGTTCCAGGATTTCCAGCTGCTGACAGACAGGACTGTATACGACAACCTGAAATTTGCCCTGAAGGCGACTGGTTGGACGGACAACAAAAAGATGGACGAGAAGATCAAAGACGTGCTGGATAAAGTGGGATTGAATACCAAGGGATTCAAGATGCCTTATGAACTGAGTGGCGGTGAGCAGCAGCGTGTGGATATAGCCCGGGCTATGCTGAATTCCCCGAAACTGATCCTGGCGGATGAGCCTACCGGTAACCTGGACCCTGAGACCTCCGACGGCATTATGCAGTTGTTGTTCAGGATCAGCCGGGAAGAAGGGGCCGCAGTAGTGATGGCTACCCACGATTATATATTACTGCAGAAGTTCCCGTCCAGGGTGCTGCGGACCGAAAACGGCAAGGTGACAGATCACGCCAGTGTGACTTTCGTGTAAAATTTATGTGAAATTGTTAATTCACAATATTTGATTTACCTTTGCCCCGGAAAAATAGCGACTAAATAAACTTTATCATTTTTTTATTTAATTATCAAGATGTCTTACTTAACTGTTGAAAAGAAAGCCAATATTTTTAAAGAATTTGGTGGAAGCGAAAAAAATACCGGCTCTGTAGAAGCGCAAATAGCCCTGCTGACTGAGCGTATCAACAGCATCTCCAATCACCTGAAAGAAAACAAAAAAGACTTTTCTACACACCGTGGTTTGATGAAGATGGTAGGTCAGAGGAAGCGTTTGCTTTCCTACCTGTCTAAAACTAACCTCACAGGCTACCGCGCTCTGCTAGAGAAATTAGGTCTCAGAAAGTAATAAGAACTTTTTTATAGCGCTATTCCCAACTTATAAGGTTGGGAATAGTTTTTTTTTAGGTATACCATTTTAATCTTCTCATTTTTATGAATCTGACACCTATCTCAGTTAATTTCGATATAGGAGATGGCCGGATCGTAACCATTGAAACTGGCAAGTTAGCCCGCCAGGCTGATGGTGCCGTAACGGTTCGTCTGGGCAATTGTATCCTGTTGGCTACCGTTGTTGCAGCTAAAACTCCAAAACCCGGACAATCTTTCTTCCCCCTTACAGTTGATTATCAGGAAAAATTTGCTTCTGCAGGACGTATACCTGGCTCCTTCTTTAAGCGTGAAGGCAAGCTGTCTGACTACGAAGTTTTAATTTCACGTTTGATCGACCGCGCTTTGCGTCCCCTTTTCCCGGATGATTATTTCTGCGAAGTACAGGTACTGGTGAGCCTCATCTCTTCTGATCCTGAAGTGATGCCGGATGCACTGGCTTGTCTGGCCGCTTCTGCAGCACTGGCCGTTTCTGATGTGCCCATCCAGGAAATTATTTCCGAAGTGAGAGTGTCCCGCATTGAGGGACAATTAGTTATAAATCCAAACCGCACTCCGCTGGAGAAAGCTGATATGGACTTCATCATCGGTGCTACTGACAAGAACATCATGATGGTGGAAGGTGAGAGCAAGGAGTGTAGCGAGGAAGATATCATCAAAGCGATTGAATTCGCCCACAATGCTATCAAAGTACAGGTTAAGGCACAGGAAGAACTGCGTGATAAAGCTGGCGTTACCGGCAAACGTACATTTGATCTGCCTTACGCCAACGAAGAACTGAAAGCGAAAGTAGCTGCTTTTGCGAAGGATCGTATCCTCGCTGTAGCAAAATCTGCGTCTGCGAAACACGACCGTGGCGATGCATTCGACAAGATCAGCGAAGAGCTGGTAGAATCACTGGGAGAGCTGTCTGAAGAGGATGCTCCACTGGTAGGCAAATACTTCCACGATCTTGAGAAAGAAGTGATCCGTAACATGATCCTGGATGAATCCGTTCGTCTGGATGGCCGTAGCCTGGATCAGGTTCGTCCGCTGAACATGGAAGTGGATATACTGCCTTCCCCACACGGCTCCGCCCTGTTCACCCGTGGTGAAACCCAATCCCTCACTACTGTGACCCTGGGTACTCCGGATGACGAGCTGCTGATCGAAAGCGCTGCTACATCAAAATATTCAAAGTTCATACTGCACTATAACTTCCCTCCATTCTCTACAGGTGAGGTGAAACCTATGCGTGGCCCTGGCCGTCGCGAAGTAGGTCATGGTAACCTGGCGATGCGTTCCCTGAGGCAGATGATGCCAGGCAGCGAATACGCCTATACTGTGCGTGTGGTATCTGATATTCTCGAATCCAACGGTTCCTCTTCCATGGCTACCGTATGTGCCGGTTCACTGGCGCTCATGGATGCTGGTGTGCCTCTTCCTAAACACGTTTCCGGTGTGGCAATGGGATTGATCTCCCGTGCTTCTGATGGAAAGTGGGCGGTACTTACAGACATCCTGGGAGATGAAGATCACCTGGGTGATATGGACTTTAAAGTAACCGGTACACGCGATGGTATCTGCGGTATCCAGATGGATATTAAGGTAGATGGCCTGAGCATGGACGTAATGCGTAAAGCGCTGGAACAGGCACGTAAAGGCCGTCTGCATATCATTGATGCAATGTATGCATGTATGGAAGCACCACGTCCTGAGCCAAAACCACATGCACCACGCATGGAAAAACTGATCATCGACCGCGAATTCATCGGTGCTGTGATCGGACCTGGTGGTAAAGTGATACAGGAGATCCAACGCGAAACCGGAACAACCATCAACATCGAAGAAGTTGGTGAAACCGGTGAAGTAAGTATCTTCTCTGCACAGAAAGAAGGCCTGATGAAGGCACTCGAATGGATAAAAGGTATCGTTGCTGTTCCTGAGATCGGCGAAGTATACGAATCAACTGTGAAATCAGTAATGCCTTACGGTGCGTTCGTAGAATTCCTGCCTGGTAAACAGGGACTGTTACATATCTCCGAAGTTTCATGGAAACGCCTGGAAACAATGGACGGTGTACTGTCTGAAGGTGAAAAGGTGAAAGTGAAACTGGTAGGTACAGATCCTAAGACAGGTAAGTTCAAACTGAGCCGTCGCGTACTGATGCCAAAACCAGAGGGTTATGTAGAAAGACCTGAAGGTAGCGAACGTGGCGACAGAGGCGATCGTGGTGACAGAGGAGACCGTGGTGGTCGTGGTGATAGAGGTGATCGCGGCGGACGTGGAGATTTTCGTGGAGATCGTGACCGTGGCGACCGTGGTGGAGATCGCGGTGACCGTCGTGCCCCTCGCGATGGTGGCGACAGAGGAGAGCGTGGTCGTCCTACGCCTCCGCCGGACCAGCCGCAGGAACCAATGTTCGATGAAGAATAATTATCCGAACGACTAATACACTCAGCAGCCGTCCTGTACAACAGGGCGGCTGTTTTATTTTCAGGCTATTTTATTGGAGCGAAACTTGTCGCACAGTATGACCATTCCTGTAAATTGTATCTTACTACCGGATAATTCATTCTATATTTCAAGACTAAAATTTCCACATCAGTGAAAACAAAACATTTTTCGTTAAACGCTTATCATGGCCTGGCGCTGGGTATAATCCTGTTCCTGTTGCCATGTCTGTTACAGGCCGCTCATCATGCTCCACCGAAGAAAGAATTTTACAGCATCCTGATCTATCATCTGAAGGATGCAGAACAGGAAACACGCATGGACAACTATCTGAAAGATGCGCTGATACCAGCTTTACACAAAGCCGGCGCTGCGCATGTAGGCGTATTTAAACCTGTTGGAAATGATACTACTGCCGATCGCAGAGTGTATGTTTTTATTCCTGGCAATTCTTCTGAACAGTTATTACATCTGCCCGGAACATTGCTGCAGAATACTGCCTATCAGACCGCAGCAAAAGATTTCATTGATGCTGCATGGGACAAGCCAACGTATACACGTCAGGAAACCATTATCCTTGAGGCATTTCCGGGCATGACTAAAATGGAACTGCCGGGTTTAAAAGGTCCTAAAAGCGAACGCATATACGAATTGCGCAGTTATGAAAGTCCGACGGATAAGCTATACCGTAATAAGGTTGATATGTTCAACAAGGGGGATGAAATCGGTATTTTCAAAAGACTGGGCTTCAACGCGGTGTTTTACGCAGAAGTATTGAGTGGCAGTCATATGCCGAACCTGATGTACATGACCACTTTTGATAACCGTGCTTCCAGGGATGAACACTGGAAAGCCTTTAGTAGTGATGCACAATGGAAAACCCTGCTGGCAAAGCCGGAGTACAGCCATAATGTGTCTAAAGCAGAAATCATATTCCTGCAGCCAGCTGAGTATTCTGAAATATAAACCGATGCTGCAACGTGCAAACAGAAAAGGCCAGAGCAACGCTCTGGCCTTTTCTGTTGACTATCGACTATCTATCCTTTAGTGAATTTACTATTGTGATTTATCTGGCAGCGCCGCTTCCTGCGAACTGCTCTATGTAATGATTACTTTCTCTGAAGATGATCTTACCGGAAGGTAATTTATAGATCTTGAATGGCTGACCAGCAATATCTTCCCAGAAAATAGTGTACTGTGGTACAGACTTTTGTGTGCTCTTGTCGATCACTTTAATCCTTCCGTCTGTCAGCAGACTTGATAACATATCCTCAATGTAGGGGAGGAGAATGTTCTCACCTTCTGTCCAGAACTGTACAAACTTATCTGTGCTGTATTCCAGGTTAGTGTGTGTGGAATCTGCCAGGAATGCCTGTGCGCTGGTGAAGTGTGATTCAATTTCCTGTGCGGTCAGATGGCTGAACTGTACGTTATGGAAAGCTCTGTTATCGCTGTAACAGGTTTTCTGTAATACGGTGTCCATTCCTTTCATGTAGTTTACCAGATCTACACGATTGATAACGAGGATACTAGTGCCATTCTTGTAAACGATTGAATCTTTCATGGTATCATCCGGGTACAACTTGACAATCTCCTGGGCCTGACTGGCGAGGGCTGTTACCAGTAGTACCGCTGTTAAAAACAAGGTTCTCATAAAATATGGTTTTCAATTAAAGATATTGCAAATATAATAAAATAACTTTATGCATTTATCAGTTGCCACATTAGTTATTAACATTACAATAACAGGTAGGGGTGCAGGTTGACACGTACGCGTTACATATGATGCATTTACTTTCTCTATATTTGCTGCTATGGCACATATAGCAATTACCCTGACCTGTACCGATGATACGAAAGATATTCTGGTTGCAGTGTTGTCAGAAAAAGGTTTTGAGGGGTTTGAGGAACAACCCGGCAATGTTCTCGTTGCTTACATTCCTGAAGAGGATTTCAATGAAGAAGAAACGAATGAGCTGACAGCTGGTTTTGGTGTGACGTATACGCGGGAACGTATTGAGCAGACAAACTGGAATGCGGTATGGGAGAGTAATTTTCAACCTGTATTGGTAGATAATTTCTGCGGCATCAGGGCTTCTTTTCATCCCCCTTTTGTTCCGGCGCCACAGCATGAAATACTGATCACTCCAAAGATGTCATTTGGAACAGGTCATCACGCCACCACTTATTCTGTCATCAAACTGATGGAGGGAATAGATTTTGTGGGAAAGAATGTGTTTGATTTTGGCACTGGTACGGGCATATTGGCTATTCTGGCTTATAAGATGGGAGCAGCTGTGATAGATGCCATAGATATTGACACCTGGTCTGTGGAAAATACGAAGGAAAACATTGCCAATAACAACGCGTTACCGGTTAAAGTATGGCAGGCAGACAGCCTGAAGGGTATACGGAACAGTTATAACATGGTGCTTGCCAACATTAATCGTAATATTTTACTTGAGTATATGGAAGATATGCGCCGTATACTCGTCAGAGATGGTATTTTATTGCTGAGCGGTATTTTAAAGGAGGATGAGACTGCGATCCTGGAGGCAGCCAGAAGAAATGCGCTGGTGCTGGAAACCCAACTGGAAAAAGATAATTGGCTGGCTATGAAATTATTAGCACGATAGATGCGGCCGCTCTAGATAATTTAGTTAATATTATACTGAAAACTATACAATTTTCGTGTTAACGAAATTCTTAATGTTTTCTTAATTTTAACGAACGAATTTACTATCTTAGCAAAACCTAACTTGTTGTATGACAGAATTATTGTTACTATTTTGTGCTTATCTGATTGGCTCCGTACCTACTGCGGTATGGGTAAGTAAAGGCGTTTTTGGCATGGATATCCGGGAGTATGGCAGCGGCAATGCCGGTGCTACCAACACATTCCGTGTATTAGGGCCAAAAGCGGGTTCTTTTGTGATGTTGGTGGATATGCTCAAAGGAGTAATGGCCGTGCGTCTGGCTTACCTGGTGGGTTATTATCAGAACCCTGAGCATCTGCAGGAAGTAACAACACAGCTGGTGAACTTCCAGATTGGTCTGGGTCTTGCAGCTGTGATAGGTCACATCTTTCCTATCTGGGCAAATTTCCGTGGCGGTAAAGGTATTGCTACCCTGTTCGGCCTGGTGCTGGCCATCCAGCCACTGGTGGCTATCTGCTGTGTAGGCGTGTTCCTGCTGAGCCTTTCTTTGACCAGGTATGTATCGCTGAGCTCCATTTCAGCTAGTATCGCTTTCCCGATACTGATTCTCTATATCTTCAATGAACCAGAAGTATTCTATCGCATTTTCGCTATTGCTGTTGCACTGATGGTAGTACTGACACATCAGAAGAACATTTTCCGTCTTATAAACGGTAATGAGAGCAAGGTACCCCTATTTAAAAACAGGAGGGACAAAAAATAATCTGCTACTGCGACCCGGTATGCCGTATCCATTCTGGCATATCTCTTGTACTGGATGATATAAATATTTAACTTTCCTCGGATTTTGATTGTTGCGTATAGGGTGTTGAGATGCTTTATAGGGCAACGATCAAAGTTGTTTTAAACACTGTAGTAGCACTTTTCGGATGGGGTAATACCCATCAAAAACAAATTGTCAGATGCAAAAGAAACTTCTTCTTATCGGTACCGGCCTTGCGCTTATCACTGCTTGCGCCAAAGTACCTATCACTGGCCGTAGCCAGTTGAACCTGATCCCTGAAAGCACCATGCAATCAATGGCGCTGCAGGAATATCAGACGTTCCTATCCCAGAATAAAACAATAGCCGCTACAACCAGCAAGGATGCTGAAATGGTGAAAAGGGTAGGACAGCGTATCGCTACAGCAGTTACCAGGTACATGACTCAGAATAATCTGGCTGGTGAGGTAGCAAATTACAAATGGGAATTTAACCTGGTAGATAGTAAGGAAGTGAATGCCTGGTGTATGCCGGGTGGTAAGGTAGTGGTGTATACCGGTTTATTGCCTGTAACACAGAACGAAACTGCGCTTGCCTGTGTAATGGGGCATGAGATTGCCCATGCTATTGCCCGTCATGGTAATGAGCGTATGAGTCAGCAGGTAGTGGCACAGGGTATCCAGGTAGCTGGTTCCGTAGCACTCAATCGTAATCCGCAAGCGCAGAATATCTTCCTGCAGTCTTTCGGTGTAGGCGGTAACCTTGGTATGCTGGCATACTCCCGTAAGAACGAGCTGGAAGCGGATCATCTGGGTGTTATTTTCATGGCAATGGCCGGTTATAATCCTCAGGAGGCTATTCCTTTCTGGCAGCGTATGGCGTCAGCGGGTGGCGGTAATAAACCACCTGAGCTGGTGAGCACACACCCTAGCGATGAGCGTCGTGTATCAGAACTGCAAAAGCTTATGCCAGAGGCAATGAAGTATTATACGCCTATCAAGAAATAACCTGATAGTCGATATCAAAAGAAAAAGCATCCGCAATGAACGGATGCTTTTTCTTTTATAACTTGTTTCATGGATTATTTATCCACTGTGATTTCTACTACTTTTTTGTTCTTCTGAATTTTCATCTTCTCTGGTACATGTGCCAGTATTTCCTTCTTAAAGGCGGCAATCAGCGCCTGTTTAATAAAGAACCTGTGTGTCACTATGCTGATCTCTCTTACCGGCTCAGGCGTCTTAAAATAGCGAACCATATTCATCTGGCGGGCAGACATCTCCTGGAGGGAGAGCTCCGGTAAAATAGTATATCCTGCATTCAGGTCTACCATTCTTTTCAGTGTCTCTACACTGCCGGTGTTATATTCCAGGTTCTTATATTCTCCCATGGTAAATTTATCGCGGCAGATGTTCAGCACCTGATTACGCATACAATGTCCTTCGTTCAGCAGCCATACTTCGCGTACGTCGATATCTTCCGGTTTAATATATTTCTTTTCGAACAGGCTGTTGGTTTTTGCTGCATATACTACAAACGATTCGTAGAACAGTGGTTGTTCATCCAGGTTGGGATTATGCAGTGGTGTGGCCAGCAGGCCGCAGTCCAGTTGTTCCTGTTTCAGTTGCTGTATGATCTGTTCTGTAGGATATTCCCAGATCTCCAGTTTCACTTTTGGATATTTTTTCATGAAACCTGTGAGAATGCGGGGTAGGAGATAAGGTGCCAGCGTTGGGATAATGCCTACACGCAGATTACCCTGTACTTCTTTTTTATGTTCGCCGATGATCTCTTTAATTTTCCCGTTCTCTTTCAGAATGATACGGGATTGTGCTATGATCTCTATACCTATTTCCGTTGGGATCACAGGTAACTTACTTCTATCGAAGATCTTGACCCCCAGCTCGTCTTCCAGCTTCTGTATCTGCATGCTGAGCGTAGGTTGCGTGACGAAGCATTTTTCGGCTGCTATGACGAAGCTTCGGTAAGTGTCTACCGCAACGATATATTCTAATTGAACAGTGGTCATGCGTCAAAATTACGAATAAGAATGACGAAATGTGTATGATCTGAGTCAGGAATTCGCGGATGCTTTGGGTAACGGTCGTCAGTGCTTGCTTTTGCGACCCGGCGTGCTGCATTTCATAGTGATGGGGTGGTACCGTCCAGCGGAAGCCGCTGCTACTTAGCGTAAAAATTGACATAAATAAAAAGGACGAACTACCAGGAGTAATCCGTCCTTTTTATTTATGCAGAAATGACTGCTAGAATATTCTGTATCTGTATTTGATCTTATCTGTATTGTTATACAGTTCCCTGATATTAATAGAAGCCTGTATCTCTTTCACCGCTTCATCTTTCAGATTACGGAATTCCGCCTGCTTGGTGTCAATGGTGTTCTTGTCAGCCAAACCATTATCCTGTGCGATCTTCAGAGAGTTGTTCACTTTACCATAGTAGGAATCCAACAGGGTAAAGTATTCGTTGTACAGATTCTCGAAGCGTTTAGTCTGCAGGATCAGATCTTCTAACTGGTTGTTCACTTCTTTCAGGTTGGGATTCTCACGCAGCAAAGCTTCGTAATCAACCTTCTTGCCTTTAGTATATTTAGTTTCTAAGTCATTGAAGAACGTAACAACTTTGTCTCTTTTGAAGTCAAAGAAGAAATCGTTCATAGTCTCACCCAGAGACTTGTTACCACGTTGAGGCAGCTGGTATTTCAGGGCGCTCGCCGTGAACATAAGGTGATCATACAGGTTGTCCTGCAGGAGATTCAGCTGATCTTTGTTGAAGTTCAGACCATATTCGAATTTCTGGTTCGCATCGTTCAAAGCGGTGTAGTATACAACATATTTGTTCAGCTCTTTCTCGAATTCTTTCAGTGTATTCTGATTGATCTCTTTATTATTCACACTGATGCTATGCAGAAAGTTCATTACTGAGTTAGCAATAGCCAGGGGAGGCGTTAAAGAGGTAAAACTCTGAAAGATGGGGCTGGCAATGATAGATTTGGTAGACTCAACGATCTTACTGTTCTTTTCGTTTTTGTCAGCCTTGCCCTTCAATACTACTTTCTCTACCAGTTCTACGATACGGTCACTCAGGGAGAAGCCCAGCTCTTTACTTTCCGGGTTGTTCAGTGAAGTGATGAATACGTCGAGATTATTGGTAGTCGTACGAGACTTCAGGTCAATGATCTTTTTATTGAGAAGGTAATATGTTTCACTCGCAAATACGATGTTGTTACGGATCAGTTCATACTTGGTAATGTTATCGATCTCACGTCCCTGCAATAAGCCCTGGATAGCGTTTGAATTTTGTTTGTCGCTATCGTTAATGCGTTGCAGTTCCTCCATAATCCTGCGGATAGTAGTGTCCTGCGTTCTTACCTGAGGCATTACCACATTCTTCAGTTCTGAATTTGGATCACCTTTAGATTGTTCGGTCGGCGGCTTAGGTTTCTCTGGTTCCTGTGCCTGTGCATAATGGAAACTTGAAAGTAAAATCAGTAGTAGTGTCAGATATCTCATAGAATTTAAATGCGTGATCTTGACTGATTTAAAAAATGCAAAACACTCACAATAGGATACATTCTTCCCACAAAGCCGACAGTCAGGATGTCCGCTTTCAGTTGCGACCTGTAATTGTTTTTGCATGCAAAAATATTTTGCGTTCTTCAGCAATCCATGAAAATATGGTGCCAAAAAACGAGTTTACACAAAGATAACAATTTATAATAAGTTGAAATTGCCAGTCTTTCAACTACTTTATTACCTTTAGCCGCAAATTACCCACTTTCATGTTAAACAATAAGAAGATAGTGGTAGTATTGCCAGCCTACAACGCCGCTTTAACACTTGAGAAAACCTATAATGAAATTCCTTTTGACATTGTTGACGAAGTCGTATTGGTTGACGACGCCAGTAAAGATGAGACGGTTGCTGTCGGAAAGCAACTGGGGATCAGGCATATCGTCCGCCATGATAATAACAAAGGATATGGCGGAAACCAGAAATCCTGCTACAATAAGGCATTAGAACTGGAAGCCGATATTGTGATTATGTTACATCCTGATTATCAATATACTCCAAAGCTGATTATAGCCATGTGCAGTATCATTGCAAATGATGTATATCCTGTAGTGCTTGGTTCCCGTATTCTTGGAAAAGGTGCGCTGAAAGGAGGGATGCCTATATATAAATACATTGGTAACCTTTTCCTGACATTTGTGCAGAACCTGCTCATTAACCAGAAACTCAGTGAGTATCATACCGGCTACAGGGCATTTTCTGGTACAGTGCTGAAAAACATCAACTTTATGGCCAATGATGACGATTTCATTTTTGATAATGAGATGATTTCTCAGATTTTTATGAAGGGTTATGAAATAGGTGAAGTAACTTGCCCCACCAAATACTTTGAGGACGCCTCGAGTATTAACTTTAAACGCAGCACTATCTACGGTATGGGCGTATTGCGGGTGTCTCTGCAACATCGCCTGCATATGTGGGGATGGGTTAGATCGAAAATTTATAACTGATAAACTGATTAATTATCTTGGGCCTACAGTGGGAATTAGCTAAAAAATACCTGCATTATTATTTCACAGCGGGCAACCGGCATGATGTACATTCTCCCTTTGTATTTGACCTTGTGGAGAAAGTGTTACGGGATAAGAAAAAACCGGCAGTTTTCTGGGAAATTGAACAGCTACGGAAATCTTTATTGCACAGTGCGGAAACCTTGCAGGTTACCGATCTGGGGGCAGGGTCACACACGAATGCAGGAAGGGAACGTAGCGTAAGCGATATTACCCGCCATGCAGCAAAACCGCCTAAATTCGGGCAGCTTTTCTATCGCCTGATACAACACTTCCAACCGGAATACCTGCTTGAATTAGGTACCTCTATGGGGATGTCTACCGCCTATATGGCAAAGGCAGCACCTTCCGCTACTGTGCATACCATTGAAGGATGTCCTAATATTGCTGCGCGTGCCGGTACCAATTTTAAGGCTTTACAGCTGCAGAATGTCAAACAGCATGTGGGAAACTTTGATACGGTGTTACCAGCTCTGCTGAAAGAATTGCCCCGGCTGGACTATGTGTATATTGATGGGAATCATCGCTCAGTACCTACATTGAATTATTTTGAGCAGTGCCTGACTAAAGTACATGACGGGTCGCTATTCATCTTTGATGATATTCACTGGACGCCTGATATGGAGGCTGCATGGCATATTATCCAGCAACATCCAAAGGTGACTTTTACGGTAGATCTGTTCTTCATCGGGTTGGTATTTTTCCGCCCGGATATGAAGGTGAAACAGCATTTTATACTGAAGTATTAACGTTGTCAACTATTTTAAATAAGAGGTTCCGGATGAAATGTATGTTTTATCCGGAATCTCTATTTTTGTATACATCCAAACATTCCATTATGAAAATATTCCGAGCCCTGATTGTACTACTGACAGTACAGTTTTCCTGCCTGTATGCAGGTGCGCAGACAAACCCTGATTTCAGCGCTTATAGTTACGAAACGTTCATACATAATGGCGATACATTGCGTTACCGCATGTTAGAGCCGGAGGGGTATGATTCGCAGAAGCCTTATCCCCTGATCGTATTTCTGCATGGTTCCGGCGAGAGGGGTACTGATAATGCTGCTCAGTTGCTGCATGGCGGTAGCTTGTTCCTGAAGGATTCCCTGCGTCAGCGGTTCCCTACCTTTGTTATATTCCCGCAGTGTCCACCGGATTCGATGTGGGCGTCAATGAAAGTGACCAGGGATAGTACGGGGAAGGCAATAAAACGGGAGTTCTCAGATGGTACCGACAGACAGTCAACGCCGGGATTGCTGGTGAAACTGCTGGTGGACAGCCTGGTGAAGACGGAGAAAGTGAACAGTAAGCAGGTATATCTCGGCGGATTATCCCTGGGAGGTATAGGAACCTACGATATGTTGGCCCGTTATCCGAAGATGTGGGCAGCAGCTTTCCCGATTTGCGGAATAGGGAATGTCAGCACTGCAGCGAAATTCTCAAAAGTACCTTTATGGATTTTTCACGGAGATGCAGATAATGCAGTACCTGTTTCAGGCTCAAGGGATTATGTGGCAGCGTTGAGAAAACTGAAGGCGGATGTAAAATATTCCGAATATCCGGGTGTGGGGCATAACAGCTGGGATAATGCTTTTGCTGAACCTGACTTGTTGCCCTGGCTCTTTTCTCACAAGAAGAAATAATACCTGAAGGGTGGCTTTGACATGCCTTTACTATGGCTTTGACATGCCTTTGAGGTGGACCTATAAGAAACTAAAAACGCCCCGGCACATGACCGGGGCGTTTTTCCACTCTGCACAGGATTTGAATTGTTAACTATGTATAGACTGTATGGCTGATTTTGCAGCCTCTACGGTCGCGTCGAGATCTTCTATTGTCAGCGCGGTACTGAGGAACCAGCTTTCAAATGCGGAAGGTGGCAGATATATGCCGCGTTCCAGCATAGCGTGAAAGAAATGTTTGAACAACTCATTGTTAGCACCCGAAGCAGCTTCAAAATTAATGATAGGATATTCTGCAAAATGAACACTCATCATAGAGCCCAGATTGTTGACCTGATGAACAATCCCGGCAGCACTCAGTACAGATTGCAATCCTCCGGCCAGATAAGCAGCTTTTTCCGCCAGTTGCCGGTAAATATCCGGGTTTTCGTTCAACGTTTTCAGCAGCGTATAGCCAGCAATCATTGCAATCGGGTTACCACTCAATGTTCCTGCCTGATAAATTTTCCCGGCAGGGGCGATATGTTCCATGATCTCTTTACTTCCGGCGAAGGCGCCCACTGGCATACCTGCGCCAATAATCTTGCCAAAGGTAACCAAATCTGCTTTAATATCGAATAGTTCCTGTGCGCCTCCGCGTGCTAATCTGAAACCTGTCATCACTTCGTCGAAGATCAGGAGGATATTATGTTCATCACAGAGATTGCGCAGGCCCTGTAAAAAGCCCTCCTGTGGAAGGATACAGCCCATATTACCGGCAACAGGTTCAACGATGATAGCGGCTATCTGGTCGGGATGTGCTGCTATCAACTTTTCCACAGCCGGTAAATTATTGTAAGGAGCGGTAAGCGTATCGGCTGCGACGGTTTGCGTAACGCCGGGAACAGATTGTATGTCTAAAGTGGCTACTCCGCTACCTGCGCTTACCAGGAAAGAATCTGCATGGCCGTGGTAGTTACCTTCAAATTTGATGAACTTATTGCGGCCGGTGTACCCTCTGGCCAGCCTCAGGGCTGACATACAGGCTTCTGTACCGGAATTCACCATACGTACCTGCTCAATGTTGGGCACCATGCTGATGATCAGCTCTGCGATGCTGATTTCCAGCTCGGTAGGCGCTCCGAAAGAGGTGGAGTAGGTGGCATATTCCTGGATGGCCTTCACTACCGGTTCATAGGCATGTCCCATGATCATCGGCCCCCATGAATTGATGTAATCTATATAGCGGTTCCCGTCCACATCATACATATAAGCGCCTTTAGCGTTTTTCATGAATATGGGTGAGCCGCCCACACCTTTGAATGCGCGAACGGGTGAGTTTACACCGCCTGGAATGAGCTGTTTTGCTCTTTCAAATAATGATCTGCTTTGCGTGTACATGGTGGTAGTGATAAGTATTTTTAACTGAAAAGCATGTGCTGTTGTTTACAATAATCGCACCGCATCTTTTGCAAAATAGGTAGCGATCAGGTCTGCTCCTGCACGTTTGATGCTGGTGAGCGCTTCAATAATGGCCTTTTCTTCGTTGAGCCAGCCCATTTTAGCTGCTGCCTTGATCATGGAATATTCTCCGCTCACATGATAGGCACTTACCGGTACGTGTACATGATCTTTGATCTTCCGGATCACATCCAGGTAATACAACGCTGGTTTTACCATCACAATATCAGCTCCTTCTTCTACATCCATCAGGGTTTCCTTCAATGCCTGATCGCTGTTTGCAAAGTCCAGCTGGTAAGTCTTTTTGTCGCCGAAGCCCGGAGCAGAGTCCAGTGCATCGCGGAAAGGACCGTAGAGGCAGGATGCATATTTGGCGCTGTACGACATAATACCTACTTTATGGAAGCTGTGTTGCTCCAGGATAGTGCGGATGGAAAGAATGCGGCCATCCATTTTATCGCTGGGCGCTACAAAGTCCGCGCCTGCTTCGGCATGGCTGAGACTCATACGGGATAACACTTCCACGGTGATATCGTTCACGATCTCTCCATTCTCAACAATGCCATCATGGCCGTAAGAGGAGTAGGGGTCCAACGCTACGTCGGTCATCACTACTATTTCCGGAACAGCATCTTTGATCGCTTTGATGGCGCGTTGCATCAAACCGTTGGGATTCACTGCCTCCGTACCCTTATTATCTTTCAGTTCATCAGCGCATTTGATGAACAGTAATACACTTTTGATACCCATGCTCCAAAGCTCTTTCACTTCTTTCACGGTGAGGTCCAGTGAATGGCGGAAATAGCCGGGCATTGAAATGATCTCTTCTTTCACATTTTCTCCTTCCACAATGAATAACGGTGCAATAAAGTCGCTGGGCGTCAGTACTGTTTCTGCAACCATCGCACGGATGGCGGGAGAAGTTCTCAATATCCTGTTTCTACGTATCATGATAAATGTGTTTTAATATGTTCAGATGGCCCACTCCCTGGGTTTCAGAAATTCAACCAGTTCAGCTTCCCTGCTGCCGGGTGTGGGATGATAATCATATTCCCAGCGGGCCCGTGGCGGAAGGCTCATCAGAATGGATTCCGTACGTCCGTTGGTTTTCAGGCCGAACAGGGTGCCCCTGTCGTGAATCAGGTTAAACTCCACATAGCGTCCGCGCCTGTATTCCTGCCAGTCTTTGTGGGCTTCAGTATACGGTATATCCTTTGTTTTCTTTACGATGGGCAGATAGGCGGCCAGGAAGGCTTCGCCATTGGCTTTCGCCAGATTGTACAACTGTTCAGCGCTCATTTTTTCACCTGGGCGCTGGTAGTCGTAGAAAATGCCGCCAATACCGCGGGCTTCGTTGTTCCGGTGTTTATTGACAAAATACTCGTCGCAATGCTTTTTGAATGCCGGATAAAGTTCCGTGCCGAAACGATCGCAGGCATTTTTGAATGTCTGATGGAAGTGGATACCATCCTGCTCATCCAGGTAGTAGGGCGTCAGGTCTGCTCCACCGCCAAACCAGGAGTCTTTCAGTGCACCGTTGTCATCGTACAGCTCAAAATAGCGGAAGTTGGCATGTACTGTGGGTACAAAAGGATTTACCGGGTGAATAACAAGGGAGATGCCGCAGGCCATGAACTGTGCCTGGCCTACACCAAATTGTTTCGCCATCAGTTCCGGCAGTTCGCCAGATACGACAGAAGTGTTCACACCGCCTTTTTCGAATACATTACCGTCGGCGATGACACGGGATTTACCACCACCACCGCCGGGACGTTCCCAGATGTCCTCACGGAATCTGGCTTTACCATCAATATCTTCCAGCGCTGTACAGATCTCATTCTGCAGGCGATGTATGAGGGAAATAAAGTTGTCTTTAATGTTCATGGCAGGTTTCCTTTAGAATTCCTTTACGGTCTCAATGAAAGCTTTGGCGTGATCAACAGGCACATTTGGCAGGATGCCATGGCCGAGGTTCGCAATATAGCGATGTTTGCCAAAGCCATTCAGCATTTCCTTTACTGCTTTTTTGATCTCAGGAATAGGCGCCAGCAGTTTGGCCGGATCAAAGTTACCCTGCAGTGTCACGTTATTGCCTGCAAACTGTCTTGCACGGGCAGGCTGGATACACCAGTCAACGCCCAGGCAATTAGCGCCGGTAGCGGCCATTTCTTCCAGTGCAAACCAGGCTCCTTTTGCAAATACAGTAACGGGGCAGACGTCTTTCAATGCAGCCACGATCTGGCGCATGTACCGGAGAGAGAGGGTTTCGAAGTCCTGAGGACTTAATAACCCGCCCCAGGAGTCAAACAGCTGTATGCAATCAGCTCCTGCTTTCACTTGCTCTTTCAGGTAAGCGATGGTAGTATCAGTGATCATCTGCAGCAACTGATGGGCTACTTCCGGTTGCTGATAGCAGAATGCTTTGGCACTATCGAATGTTTTGGAGCCTTTACCCTGCACCATATAACAGAGCAGGGTCCAGGGGGCGCCTGCAAAACCGATCAGGGGAACGGCACCATCCAGTGTTTTCTTTGTTAAGGCGAGCGCTTCAAATACATAGTTGAGAGTGTCCTTTACATCGGGTACACGGAGTTTCTTCAGATCATCCGCACCTTTTACCGGGTCAGGCAGTACGGGACCGATCTTTTCTATCAGCTGTACTTCCATGCCCATGGCCTGTGGAACCACGAGGATATCAGAGAAGATGATGGCCGCGTCTACACCTACCTGGTGTACCGGCATCACAGTGATCTCTGTGGCCAGTTCAGGGTTCATGCAGCGTTCAAAGAAAGAGTATTTCTCCCGCAGTTTGATGTAGTCGGGCAGGTAACGGCCGGCCTGACGCATCATCCATACAGGGACACGTTCTGTTGTTTCTCCGCGTAAGGCTCTCAGTAAAAGGTCATTCTTTAAGGCGCTCATTCTTATCAGTTAATGTTGTTAAAGTGAAATATCGTTGTTCGTACAAGTTGTTCCATAGAGGGGCTTGCACTGGTAATAATCATATTGCTGGTATGTTCCTGCAGGGCCCGGGCAGTAGTAGGACCTATTGAAAAACAGACGGTATGCGGTGGCAGACTGTTGACTGAAAAGAAACTCTCTACGGCGCTGGGACTGAGGAAGAGGATCCCATCATATTCCTGTCCTGTGAGGGCAGGGGTTTCCGTTGTTTCATATACAATCAGTTCTTCTAAGACGATATTGTGTTGCTGTAACAGGTCTGGCAGCTCATCCCTGCGTTTGTCGCCACAAAAGAATACCAACGGGCCTTTCTCTTCATTTCTGATGATCTCTTGCGCCAGCGAGGCAGCGTTAGCTGCGGTGCCGGCTATTTTGTGCCGGATGTCATATTGGTGCTTTAATGCCTCTTGTGTAGCTCCTTCCAGGCAGTATACATTCCATCCGGGGGAGAAGAAACCTCCCTTTTTGAATGCATCAAACTCTTCATCTGTTACTGTTGGAGGGAATGCTGTCCAGGTGCCGTAATAGTATTTTCCGTCCGGGTGCAGGTAATGATCAAGCAGTGCCTGTACTGCATTGGCGCTGGTAAAAACGACAGTTGCCTTTTCCTGGAACAGCTGGTGTATGCGTTGTTTCAGGCTGTCTGTGATCAATGCTTGTGTGCTGATGAATCCCTTAGCCTCGATATCGATATTTTGCGCTGCTGCTATCACGACCAATCGTCGGTCGACCGCTTTAGTGCTTAATATGCGATATCTTTTATTTGATGGCATCCCTGATTTGTGCAACAATTTTATCGCCGCCCTGTGCGAGGATCTTTTCTGCGGCAATTTTACCAATATGGCCGGCATCCTGTAGCGGTGCCTGTTCTGTAATGGTGAACAGCTGCTGGCCATCGAGGCTGCACAGCTCTCCGCTGAAATGTAAGGTCTCCTCATTTACTGTAGCATAAGCACTGATAGGAGTGGTACAGCCACCCATCAGTGTACGCAGAAAGTCGCGCTCTATACGGGTGCAAAGGGCTGTAGCCAGGTCGTTCATTGGTGAACAGGCCTGCTGACAGAAATTATCGTCTTCCCGGCATACAGCTACCACGGCGCCCTGAGCGGGAGCGGGCAGCATCCAGTCCAGCTCTATAGAGGTGGTGGGACGTATGCCTATTCTTTCCAGTCCGGCAGCCGCGAAGATGGCGCCGTCCCAGTTTTCAGCTGCCAGCTTTTGCAGGCGGGTATTCACATTGCCACGCAGGTTATGCAGCTGGTGATGCGGATACTTACGCAGCCACTGAGCTTTACGTCTTACGCTGCTGGTGGCGATATTAGCGATATATCCGGGTTTGTCAAGAAAGGAGGTATCCTGTCTGTATACCAGCAGGTCCTTTACAGGGCCTCTTTCCAGGACTGCAGCCTGTATAATATTTTTAGGTAATTGTGTCGGAACGTCTTTGAGTGAGTGAACGGCAATATCAATACGGCCGTTGAGGAGAGCGATGTCCAGGCTTTTGGTGAAAATACCCTGAACGCCTATTTCGTAAAGTGGAGTGACGAGGTCGATATCTCCCTCGCTTTTGATAGGTACCAGTGTAGTTGTATATCCCTGCGCATCGAGCAGGCCTTTTACCTTATTAGCCTGCCACAGTGCCAGCTGGCTTTCTCTTGTACCTATCCGTATTTCTCTGTTCATGAATTATTCCTGATTAACGCCCGTCTCAAAGATATCATTGATCATGGCGATATATTGATCACTTTTATCTGTTTCCCGGCGTACCTTTCCAGCCATCAGGTTGATCATCTTCTGGATGATACGTGAAGATACTGCTTCAATATCTTCGAGATTGTACTGGTTGCCGTTCTTCTGTTGTTGTATTTCCTTGGTATGTATCTCCGTCAGCTTATCTTTCACCGCTTTCAGCACCACAGCATGTTTACGCATTTTGTACCAGTAGAGGAACTCGTTCATGTGTTCTTCAATAATGGCTAATGCTTTAGGCACTTCCTGCAGGCGCATCTGTAATGTCTCATCCTGTATCCTGGACAGTTCATCCACATTTACCAGTTCAATATGCGGCAAATCCTTTACTTCAGGCGCTACGTTGAAAGGGATAGACAGGTCGATGATCAGTTTAGGAGAGGACTGCTGAAAGTGCGCAGGTAAGATGTTTGGTTCCGGTGCATTGGAAGCTACCAGAATGATATCAGCCGCCTGTAATTCTTCTGCCAGCTGTTCATATGGCGCATAACGGAGGCCATGCTGTGCTGCAAATTCCTCTGCTACTGAGGTAGTCCGGTTCACGAGCGTTACCTGGTTTACGCCCAGATAGTCCATCATGTTCTTGCAGGTGTTGCGTCCTATTTTGCCGACGCCCACCAGCAGGATCTTTTTATGAAGGATGTCAGGCACTTTATGTTCCAGTAAACGTACAGCAGCAAAAGCTACTGATACGGTGCCGGAGCTGAGGCCTGTTTCATTCTTGATGAGTTTAGATACCTGCAGGACGCTGTTGACCAGCCTTTCCTGGAAACCGCCAAAGCATCCATTCGCTTTAGCGAATTTAGTAGCGGTACGTATCTGGCCAATGATTTCATAATCGCCAAGGATCTGTGAATCAAGTCCTGTTCCTACCTGGTATAGGTGTTTAATGGCATCTTCGCCGGATTTCACGTACGACAACTGACTGAACATGTTACAATCTCCTTCGGTTTCATGACACACAAGTTCTATCAGCTGTTGTGGATCATCGGCAAACCCGTAGATCTCAGTTCTGTTACAAGTTGAGAGTACAAATATATCATCCAGGTCCTGCGACTTAGCACTGTCAATTAAGTGCTGGTATTGTACCTGGTTAATAGCAAACGATCCTCTTATAGCAGCATCTGTTTTCTTATAGTTGATACCAACGATATGAAAATGGGCTATATCTTTTGAATGACTACCCTGCATTTTGTTCTTATAAGCTTCCGGGTGCAAAAATACTCGCATAGACCGCAAGAAAGGGCAACAGGCTGTCATTAGTGTGTCATTTCTACACATGGTAACAAGGCTTGCGGAAAAATGATTTTTGTCAGTTTACACACTGATAGGTGTTATCTATTGCCCTATAACGAATAATTAAATTATTTCAACAATTGTATGACATTTGCAGCTTGGATAAGCTATTACATTTGCAACAATTTAAAGTAAAGGATGGAAGCTAAATCTGATAAAGGAATTATTCTGATGAACCTGGGATCGCCGGATTCTACGGCTGTACCTGATGTTAAGCGTTATCTTAATGAATTTTTGATGGACAAACGGGTGATTGATTATCCGTATCTGTTCCGCTTATTATTGATAAAAGGGATCATCGTGCCTAAACGCGCTCCTAAATCAGCTGAAGCATACAAATCCATCTGGTGGGAAGAAGGCTCTCCATTGATTGTGCTGACAAAACAATTACAAAACGCAGTGCAGCATGATCTGCAGATGCCGGTGGAGATTTCTATGCGTTATGGTAATCCGTCGCAGGAGGCCGCCTATGATAGTCTGCTGAAACAGAACCCTAATCTGAAAGAGGTGATCCTGTTGCCTTTGTACCCACATTATGCCATGTCTTCTTATGAAACAGCGGTAGAACATGCCAAAGCGGTACATAAGAAGAAAGGCTATACATTCAATCTGTCTATCGTTCCTCCTTACTATAATGAACCTGATTATATCAATGCATTAGCAGAAAGTATGCGTCCATATCTGGCACAGGAGTATGATCACCTGTTGTTCAGCTATCATGGCGTACCTGAGAGGCATATACGAAAAGGTGATATCACCGGGAAGCATTGTCTGCAGGTAGAAAATTGTTGTAAGGTAGATTCTCCTGCCCATGAGTTCTGTTATCGTCACCAGGTACATGTGACGTCAGAGCTGGTAGCAGAGAAACTGAATATACCAAGGGAGAAGTGGAGTGTGACTTTCCAGTCCCGTCTGGGAAGGGAAGAGTGGTTGAAACCTTATACTGCCGCTACGTTGGAAGAACTGCCAAAGAAAGGCGTGAAGCGGCTGCTGGTGGCTTGTCCTGCGTTCGTTTCTGATTGTCTTGAAACACTGGAAGAGATAGCCGTGGAAGGTAAGCATACCTTTATCAACAGCGGCGGCGACAGTTTTACGATGATCCCCTGTATGAATGTACATCCTTTATGGGTACAGGCAGTTGTAAAGTGGATGACGAGCCTGCAGTCCTGATCTGAGTTATTATTATACAAATAGCCGTTACCATGAAAACGCAACCCGTTATCATTGCCGGAGCCGGTATTGCCGGTCTAAGCATTGCTTATGAATTACAGCAGAAAGGTATTCCTTACGAGATACTGGAAGCAGGATCTCACGCAGGTGGTGTGATAAAATCATTGCATGTGGATGGATATGAACTGGATGCGGGGCCGAATTCTTTTGCTGCTTCACCGGAAATAATGGCCTATATTGATCAACTGGGATTGCAGGACCAGGTGCTGGAAGCAACTGCTGCAAGCAAGCACCGTTTCCTGGTCAGAAATAATCAACTACACGCGGTATCTCCTCATCCGCTTAAAATACTGAAATCAAACTATATAAGCGGGGGCGCTAAATGGCGTCTGTTTACAGAGAGATTCCGCAAGGCCAATCCTGCTGAGGGTGAGGAATCGGTAAGTTCTTTTGTGAGCCGCCGCTTCGGACGTGAAATCAATGAGTATCTGTTTGAGCCTATTTTGTCGGGTATCTATGCCGGTAATCCTGACCTGATGTCTATCGCAGAGGTATTACCCATGCTGCCGCAGTGGGAAAAGAAGTATGGTAGTGTGACCAAGGGGCTCATGAAGAATATGAAAACGATGGGCGGCCGTAAGATCATTGCTTTTAAAGGCGGTAATGCGGTACTGACAGAAAAGCTGTTATCTCTGCTGACAGGTAAGATAAGACTAAACTGTGCTATAACAGGCGTTGCCCGCGGTGCGTCAGATTATATCGTACAATACAATGAAAATGGTAGTACCGGTATGTTAAACGCCGAACGTATCATCTTTGCTACTCCTGCTTACAGCACCGCCGTTGCTATACAAGGCCTTGATACTTCTCTGGCAGCACAGCTGCATGATATTCCCTATCCACGTATGGGGGTGCTACACCTGGGATTTGGCGCTGAGGCGCAGGGGAAAGCACCGGAAGGTTTTGGCTTCCTTGTGCCGCACGCAGCAGGTAAACATTTTCTGGGAGCGCTTTGTAATACCGCAGTATTCCCGGCGCGCGTACCGGAAGGCAAGACCCTGTTTACCGTTTTCGTTGGAGGCGCTCGTCAGGAACAACTGTTTGATCAGTTAGGGGCAGAGAAGTTGCAGCAGACAGTGGTGAAAGAGCTGATGGAGCTATTAGGATTACAGCAGCCACCCGAAATGCAACGTTTCAGCCAGTGGAACAGGGCTATACCACAATTGAATGTGGGGTATGCGCAGATAAGACAACAAATACGCTTTTTTGAGCAACGCTATCCGGGGATAAGACTGGCGGGGAATTATGTGACAGGCGTGGCTGTGCCGGCGATTATACAGGCGGCAAAGGGGTATAGTTGAGAAAGCCCTTTAAAGCCTGTTCGTTGCTGCCACATATCTGAATACCCCTATTTAGCTCTAATTAAGAACATCCGACCAGGATATTTTATATTCCCTGCCCGCGCATCGCATTCCTGCACCGAATGGTTTTGACAATCCGGCCAGAACTACCAGGCACATCAAATAGACTACACAAGCTAATAACTTTCTGCAGCGTTCTGACAGCTGTCTGTCGGCTTACTGTCGGTTTACCATCGGCCTGGAGTCGGCTTTTCATTAGAGTACTAATATTGCATCAAGAGGCTATTTAGAGGGCACCTATATATCAAAGGGATATTGAAGTGACCTCTAAATACTATTGTGATGCCCGGTTGCATAACTATTTTTGTATTAGTCGCACTAAGACAACAAGCTTTTTGTATTGACAACCTCAGACCCTTTTTATGGCCATTGTTAAAGACAATATTCTCATGCAGCTTGTGCGGAGTGCCCTTTGGCAAACAATTCACTATCTACGAACGGAATGGTAAGACATATTACGCAGAGCACGCCTGCATTGGCACGCTTTTCCGTTGCATATTCATATGGCAGCAGGTAAAATACATATAGGCACATCGGGATGGAGTTATAAACACTGGAGAGAGATATTTTATCCAGCAGAATTGAAGCCAACAGACTACCTCGCTTATTATGCTGATCATTTTCAGACCACTGAGATCAATACCAGCTTCTACCATCTGCCAAGACCATCTACCATTCAAAAGTGGACGGAAACTGTCAATGCCCGATTCCGTTTTTGTCCCAAGATCAGCCGCTTCATTACGCATATCAAGAAGCTGAATGACCCGGAAGAAACCCTGCCTAAGTTCTTCGATATTTTTGACCCGGTGCATAAACATCTGGGGCCTGTGCTGTTACAGCTGCCGCCGAATCTGGGATTCAATGAAGAGAAAGTCGCCCACTTTTTTGAAACACTTAAGACATATAAAGGGTACACATTTGCCCTGGAACCTCGTCATGATACCTGGCTGGAGGATGCAGCTATTGCATTGCTGGAGAAATACAAAATCGCGTTCGTAATTGCGGAGTCAGGGAAGCGGTGGCCATATGGAGAATTTGTAACAGCGAAACACATTTATGTGAGATTTCATGGTCCGGATGGTTCTTATGCCAAGTCTTACTCTGATAAGGTAATGAAGCAATATGCAGAAAAGATGCTGGCGTGGCAGGAGGAAGGGCATACCATTTGGGTATTTTTTAATAATGATGTGCATGGATATGCGATTGAGAATGCGAAGACATTGATTGAACTGACAAAACCATAAAAATATGAAGACAGCAACAAAAAAGCCTGCGGCAAAAAAAGTGACAAAGCGGGGAACTGCTGTACCCAAAAACCTGGTAAAGAAAAGCCCGGCGGCTCAGAAAAAAGCTGTAAAGGAAGATCTATCCAAAACATATAACGAGTTCAAGGAGTTTGAAGGACAGCAGTATACAGGTATGAAAATAGGGCGGAGCCATAAATGGAATTATGATGCGGGCGTCTGGAGAGAGACGAAGATCACACCCGACTTGTGGGAGATCTCTTACGCCGTAACCAAACGCAGGGCAGGACATGCACCGGAAGGATCAGGAGTGCCTGTAGGAACAGAGTATCACTGGTACATCATGGCGCATCAGAATGTCCGCAAATTGAATGCAAATGACTATACAACATCCCTGGCAGGTCTGAAGTTAAAGCTGGCACATAAACGGGCAGATAAAGAGAAATGGAGCCTTTCGGGAAAAACACAACGGAAGCACCTCATTGAATTTCTGCAGGAAATGATCGCTCAGCTGGAAAAGGAACCTGCTCCACTTGATTTTACATACAACGAAAACCATTATCTTGGTGAAGCAATTCCTATTGGACAAACTTGTCATGACGGACTTTGCGAGGAGTATGATATTATTCTCAATGATGCCAGTATGGGTATTATCAGGCGAATGAAGAAAGGATGGAAGATAGATGGTGTTGAAGACAAGAAATTTGTTGGTGCGATAGGAGACGCAATAGTTGAATCATCAAACAAATAACTATAACATATGCCGGAATTACCAGATCTGCAGATATTCAGCCATAACCTTGATAAGAAACTGGGAGGGAAGGTTGTGAAGGACGTGGTATTAGAGAGTACAAAAAAAGCAAAGGATTCACCTGCTGCTTTTAAGAAAGCCCTTAAAGGAGAAGAGCTGGATAAAGTGTACCGGGAAGGGAAGGAACTGCGCTTCAGATTTAAAAATGATGTGGTGCTGGGGATACACCTCATGTTGCATGGCAAACTTTATTTCTTTGAAGAAAAGAATACCAATAAAAATACCATCCTCGAATTGTTGTTTGAGGACGGAACAGGACTTGCACTGACCGACTACCAGGGGCTTGCAGTGCCTACATTGAATCCTGAAGAGGCAGATGTTCCGGATGCCCTGTCGGACGACTTAACAGTGAAATACCTGGAAGAGCAGTTGGGCAAGAAGAAAACTGCTGTTAAAAAGATATTACTGGATCAACATATCATTCGCGGTATAGGAAACGCCTATGCGGACGAGATCTTGTGGGAAGCCGGCATCTCGCCGTTTTCTATCAGCAATAAGATACCTGCGGCAAAGATCAAGGCCTTGCATCGTGCTATACCCAAGGTATTGAAGGATGCAGAGAAGAATATCCGCAAAGAGCACCCTGACATCATTGCAGGAGAGATACGGGATTTCTTAAAGATACATCAACCCAGAGAAACCCATAGTCCTACGGGAGGTGTAATATCGCAGAAGGAACTGAACAGCCGGAAGACCTATTACACCGATGAGCAGGAGTTATTTGAATAAAGCGTATATTCACATACCGGTATATTGAATGTTTACAGGAGTGTTGAAACTACAACATTAATAGCCGAATAGCATTACTGTGATGACTGGAAGAAGTGCTGTCTTTATTCAACAGTATTTAATTCATTGTTATGGCTGAAACACAAAATGCTTCTCCCACAGCCTCCCGGCCTCCTTATAAAGACAATGATGGCAACGAAATAACTCCCATAGGAAAAGCATTTGCAGGATTACTTATCATCTTTTTTACATTTTTTAGTGCGTTCTATCTTGTTGGCCATTGGCCGGATAGGATACCCGGACCAAAGGATAATACTACATCACTTTATACCTTCAGGTGGTTTCATGTCCGGCTTATCGACAGCCTGGTGGATACCAGCGTGCGCAGGCAGGCAGTGCCTCCCGCAGTAAAAGGTGAAATAGATAGTACGCAGGCAAAGTCAGACAGTGCTGCTGGCGCCATGAGTCCACCGGTAGGAGATATGCCGCCACCTGCACAGGAAACTGCAGCTCCGGTCGTATATGCAGGAAGCAGCGATAATCTGATACATATCAATACGCTGCTGCTCATCATGGTAGGTGTAGCGGGATTTCTGGGTAGTATGATCCATCTTTCAGCTTCTTTCACCAGTTATATAGGCGCAGGAAAATTCCGGAAAAGCTGGATACTCTGGTATTGCGTGAAACCCTTCACTGCGGCGGCACTGGCAATAGCTGTCTATTTCGTTTTCCGCGGAGGATTCCTGAACATGAGTGACGACAGTTCGAACATCAATATTTATGGTTTGATGACTATTTCGATACTATCAGGTTTGTTTACTGACCGTACCACGCTTAAGTTAAAAGAGGTATTTGAAGTGCTGTTCCGGCCCAAAGATGATCGTCCTGACCAGCTGAAGAATGGTGGATTAAAGGTAACTGCCGTGGAGGCAGCACCCCTGGAAGCAGGGCAATCAACAGTTATTACGCTGCGAGGGGAAAAGATGGATGAAGGAAAAGTAGATATTTCAGTCGGAGATGATGTCATACAAAATATAGAGCGCAAGCCGGATAGTATCAGTTTTGCGTATACGTTGCCGGAGACACTTAAAGGCCAGGATACGGTACTACTTTCGGTGAAACCTGAAAACGCTGTTACGGGCAATAGTTATCCTTTAAAAATAAAAGCTGTATCTGCAGACTAACGATACCACAGCTGCTGCTGTTGAAAAAGGCTGACCAGGGTTGATGCTGGTCAGCCTTCTTATTTACGGATAGCGCAATGTAGCTGCTACACTACTCTCAGCCGGCATTTTTTCTTTCTCCAGTATGAATACATCACCATTATGGAGAATCGTCTGTGTTATTGCATTATTCAATAAACACTCATCCTTTGGTTGTTCGGTTTCATGGATAGCAATTTCATTTGCATTCGCATCAAAGGTCCCCCACACATGGGCACCTTTTTGGACGAACAGGCTATCTACCTGGCCATAATAGGTAGCCGGAATCACATCATCAGGTATGGATGAGGTTAGTGCGCCGGCAGAGCCATTGTAATATCTTTCCAATGCAGTTTGCTGTCTTTTGTCGAAATACGGCTGCATCTTTTCTCTTGCCTGTTTATAGATATTCACTGGTTTTTCATGTTCAAAATTACCTGTCAGGGTTTCTTCCGCAATATGCTGATAGCGGGAGATTTTCCGGTAGATGGGTTGCAGGTAATCTACGGCTGCCAGCATCAGTGGAATATGTTTATCGTGCAGCACTTCCTTCCAGATGGTCTTATCCACTTCCTCCAGGTAAATGGCGATATCTGTTTTGTGATCAGGGTTAGAGTTCATCCCGTGATAGTTGGCGCCCTCTCCGCCGCCGGAACTTCCTGTACGGAACAACAGCTGGTTTCCTTTTTCTTCAAAATGTATAACATCAGCCATACCATCGGGCATGCCTTCCACAGTTATTTCCTGCATCCCAAATGCATCAGCAAGGAATAGCTTTGCATTGTGCTTGCTGAAGGCCAGAAGATAGAATTGTTCATTGCTGGTCATAACAGGCATCAGCGGAGTTAGCATGAACGAATTGTTGCAGTATACCTGTTCCTGAACCGATATCGGAAGCTGCAGGTAACGGAATGAATTTTCTGTGATGAAACAGGCTAATCCTTCCTGTTGATTGAGCCAGAATTGGTCGTCCCTTAGTAACTCATATCCTGGTTGCAGCATTTGTTGTATTAATGATGGATCTGTCTTCTTCTCTTCAAGCAGTTTCTGCGATTTCTGCAGCATGTTTTTGAATACAATAATATCCTGTTGCTCATTCACTTCCTTACCTGAGGAATGGGTAGGAAGATAGATTGACAGGCATACAGCGCCTTTCTGAGCAGCCAGATCGGCAAATATTTCTTTGTCAGGTCTGCCGGATATTCGCTGGGAGTTAACGACCGGGTGTTCCTTATCATAGGTTTCCTCGACGGTTTTATCTGCGGGCGCTTCGCGGACATTTTGTTGTTGCACCGCCTTTTTAGCTGTATCCCTGTTCGGATGCCGCATATGCACAGCAGGTTGCAGTTCATCCGGTCCCATAGTGTATTTATCGGTCATTGCAAGATCAGACTCCAGCTCATCCGGCGAAATAGACCTTCTTAATCCCAGACCTTCTTTTCCATTACCAGAAGGTTTCCCTTTAATTGGCGTAAATTTTCCCTTTTGATCTTTTGGCATAATATATAAGTTTAAATTTCCGCTAAATCAAACTCAGCCTGAATAAGGACTGATACTATTTTGAGCACACCAATATCCTGCCAAGCGTGTCCTGCTGAGTCTAAGAGGAGTTTTTGTTCAACTTGCCGTTATACGTTATATTTAGAAAAACTACCGTAAATTCAGTTTATAAATTCCATTAGATGATTGCAGGCGTCCTAAAAGAACAGCCAGGAGAAAACAGGGTTTCTTTAGTGCCGGAGATTGTTAAGCAGTTAGGAAAACAGGGAGTGACGGTTTGGATAGAGCCGGATGCCGGAACCCGGGCATATTATCCTGATGAATCCTATGTACAGGCAGGCGCCGTTATAAAGCCTGCCACTGAAATCCTGCAACAGGCAGATATCATCCTCAGCATTCAGATCCCTGATGAGCAATCCTGGAAGTCCATACCAGCCGGGAAAGTGTTGACCGGCATCTACCAGCCATTTAGCAATACTGCAACCATGCAGCAATGGGCCGACAGGCAGTTGACTACTTTCAGTCTTGACAGTATACCCCGTACCACCCGTGCACAGAGCATGGATGTGCTGAGTTCACAGGCGAATATTGCAGGTTATAAGGCTGTATTGCTGGCGGCATGGAGTTATAGCCGTTATTTGCCCATGTTCATGACAGCAGCGGGTAGTATTGCCCCGGCAAAGGTGTTGATATTGGGAGCCGGTGTGGCCGGATTACAGGCCATTGCTACGGCCAGACGTCTCGGCGCCGTGGTGGAGGTATTTGATACCCGGCCAGCCGTAAAGGAAGAGGTGATGAGCCTGGGCGCCAGATTTATTGAAGTAGAGGGGGCGGCAGATGCATCCGCCGCAGGCGGGTACGCCGTGGAGCAAACGGAAGTATATAGACAGCGGCAGCAGGAAAAGATCGCGGAAAGCATTGCCAAATCTGATATCGTTATTACAACGGCACAAATACCCGGTAAAAAAGCACCTCTCCTCATCACTGCAGATATGCTGGACAGAATGAGACCCGGAGCAGTGATCGTTGACCTGGCAGCAGCTACCGGTGGTAATACAGCGTTTACGGAAAATGACAAGACGGTTGTGCATAAAGGCATTACCATTATCGGTGATTCCAATCTACCTTCTTCCATGCCCTCAGATGCCAGTAAATTGTATGCAAAGAATATTTTTAATTTTTTGCAGTTACTGGTAAAAGACGGCGACCTGGTATTGAATTTTTCTGATGATATCGTGCAGGGCGCCTGTATCACCCATAGCGGTGGTATTACAAATGAACGGCTCAGACAAGCGGATAGTGTGAAATTATAAGGCTGTTCACCTATTACTGAAATCAATTATCCCCCAATAATGGACGCTATTTTTTCTTTTCTACAGCAACACCTGGAAGCGGTATACATCGTTATTCTCTCTGTCTTTCTGGGAGTGGAGGTTATATCGCGGGTGCCATCCGTACTACATACGCCGCTAATGAGTGGCGCCAATGCCATTCATGGTGTTGTGATCATCGGCGCCATTATCGTGATGGGAGAAGCCGAAGCTGATAATTACCTGGCACTGGTATTAGGTTTCCTTGCCGTTATACTGGGTACCATCAATGTAGTGGGTGGTTTTGTGGTGACAGACAGGATGCTTGAAATGTTCAAGTCAAAAAAGACCAAATAATTGTATCTAATCATTACACTATGTTATCGCTGATCTATCTGATAGGCTCTGTTACATTTATCATAGGGTTAAAGATGTTAAGTAATCCCGCTACTGCGCGGAGAGGTAATGCTATTGCCGCGGGAGGCATGACACTGGCCATACTGGGTACTATTTTTCTCTACAGGCATCATGGGCAGGGATTACATAATTACGGGTGGATCATGGCTGGGCTGCTTATCGGAGGTGTTGTAGGGCTGGTATCGGCCAAGCGGGTGAAGATGACAGCAATGCCTGAAATGGTTAGTCTGTTCAACGGCATGGGAGGTGCATGTGCCGCACTGATCTCTGTTGTGGAATTTGAATATATGACAGCGGTGATCTTCACAGGAGCGCCGGTCAGGATGCAGCTGGTGATCATCCTGGCGGGTATGGTGATTGGCGCAGTGTCTTTTGCGGGTTCTGTCATTGCCTGGGGAAAACTAAACGGCAGTATCAAAGACATTTCGTTTAAAGGCCAGCATATTTTCAATCTGGTAATACTGGCTGTTATTTTGTTGCTCGCTATAGTTGTGACGGTTGCTCTGCCAGCAGCAACGGTTATACTTTTTGTAGTAATACTCTTACTGTCGCTTTTATACGGCGTATGTTTTGTATTGCCCATAGGCGGTGCGGATATGCCGGTAGTGATTTCGCTGTTAAACTCATTTACCGGGGTAGCAGCTGCCTGCGGCGGTTTCCTGTATAACAATCCGGTGATGCTGACGGGAGGGATACTGGTAGGTTCGGCAGGTACTATTCTGACGATCCTGATGTGTAAGGCGATGAACCGCTCTCTGAAGAATGTACTGATTGGTTCTTTCGGCGGACCAAAAGCCGCGGGGGCCAGCAGGGAACAGGGGGCGTATAAGGAGATCACTTTGTCGGATACCGCGGTTATAATGGCATATGCCCAGAAAGTGATGATCGTACCTGGATACGGTCTGGCAGTAGCACAGGCGCAGCATGCCTGTCATGAACTGGAAACCCTGCTGGAAGCAAGAGGCGTAGAAGTGAAATACGCCATTCACCCCGTAGCGGGACGTATGCCCGGACATATGAATGTGCTGCTGGCGGAAGCGGATGTGCCCTATGATAAACTGCTGGAAATGGAACAGGCTAACGGGCAGTTTAACACGACGGATGTAGTATTGGTGCTGGGAGCGAATGATGTGGTGAACCCCGCTGCCAAAACGGATCCTGCCAGTCCAATTTACGGAATGCCGATTCTGGATGTGGAAAACGCCAGGAGCGTGATTGTCAATAAACGAAGTATGAAACCTGGATATGCGGGTATTGAAAACGATTTGTTTTTTCAGCCTAAGACCTCTATGCTGTTTGGAGATGCAAAGCAGGTCTTGCAGCAGCTGGTGGCCGAAATTGTTAACTCCCTGTAGTAATGCAGCCTTCCGGCAGGGTTCTGCCGCTCTTATCGGATTGACAGCCACAGCATCATAGTATCGGTCATCCCCTTTTTTTCAGTATTTTGCCGCAAAAATAAGGGGTGGATTTCTTACCAAAAAAATTTACGGATACACTCACAGGACTGCCAGGCATGGATTTGGCAGCCTTTTTGCGTGTACATGAGGCAGGTGAAAAGGTGACTTCTCTCAGGATCAATCCAAACAAAATACAGGATGAAGGTGCAGTACAAAAGGTGCTTGCCTCACTGACAGAAGACGCTGTAAGCCGGGTGCCGTGGTCAAAGTATGGATATTATCTGCCCTCCAGGCCTTCATTTACCTTCAATCCTTTTTTTCATGGAGGCGCTTACTATGTACAGGAAGCTTCCTCTATGTTCCTGGAACATGTAATGCGTCATGTCTGCGATCTGAGTGCATCATTGAAAGTGCTGGACCTGTGTGCTGCGCCAGGCGGTAAATCCACCCTGCTGCAATCCCTTCTTAGTGCTGATAGTGTGCTGGTCTCCAATGAAGTGATCAAAAGCAGGGCCGCATTGCTGGCGGATAATATCAGCAAATGGGGTGCTGCCAATGTAATTGTGACGAACAATGATCCCAGGGATTTTGCAAAACTGCAGGGATATTTTGATGTGATGGTAGTGGATGCCCCCTGTTCCGGTTCCGGTCTTTTCCGTCGTGAACCGGAAGCAGTAGAGGAGTGGTCGCCCGAGAATGTGATACTCTGTAGCCAGCGACAGCAGCGCATACTGGCAGATGTATGGAATGCGTTAAAAGAGAACGGCATCATGATTTACGCCACCTGTTCCTATTCAAAGGAGGAAGATGAGGAGATCATGGAATGGATACAGCAGAACTTTTCAGTGGAGAATATTGCCATACCGGTTGATGATAGCTGGCATATTGTAAAGACAAAAGCAGGGCCGCAAGCGGCAGAAGGATATCGCTTTTATCCTGATAAAGTAAAAGGGGAGGGCTTTTTTATCACCTGTTTCCGCAAGACAGCTGGTGATATATACACTGCTAAAAGGCAACGTGATACGCTTTCTGCGGTCGCTAAAAAAGATGTAGGAAAGGTAGCGCAATGGGTGAAAAATATGGACAATCTTTTCCTGATGGATCATCAGGGAGAGGTATTAATATTTCCGGAAAATATGGCGCCTGTTGTTTCTTTATTACAACAGCACTTATATTTGCGGAAAGCTGGCATTAAAGCCGGTCAGCTGGCGGCAAAGGAACTGATACCTGATCATCAGCTGGCAATGAGCACTATGCTAAGTGAAACAATCCCGCAGATAGGGTTGACCCGAGAACAGGCCTTGCGTTATCTGAGAAAAGAAGATCCGGAAGTATCAACAGCCGTGAAGGGCTGGGCACTGATGATGTATGAAGGGATGGCCCTCGGATGGGCAAAAATATTACCGAACCGTATCAACAATTACTATCCTAAAGAACTCCGTATTCTAAAAGAAGTGTAGGCAAATAATTTTTAATTTAGTTACCCGAAAGGTATAAACAGCGTAGTAATGGTAAAAACGTTCATGACAATTGCAGGACTTGTATTATGTGTAGCCGGTGGAGTACAGGCACAGGACAGGCTGCAGGTACAAGGTACCTCTCCCGATCTGTATGTACTGCACACTGTAAAAAAAGGGGAAACCTTTTACAGCCTGGGCAGGTCCTACAGTTTGTCTCCAAAACAAATAGCAACTGAGAACAATATTTCTTTTGAACAAGGTTTGCAATTGGGACAACAGGTAAAGATCCCGCTGAATAACACCAACTTTTCACAGAAGTCAGACGCAAGTGGCACGCCTGTGTATCATAAGGTTGAAGAGAAAGAAACACTTTACCGTCTGAGTGTTAACAATAACAAAGTGCCGCTGGATAATATCCGCCACTGGAATAAGATGACCGGTGATGGTTTACAGAAAGATAGTTATGTGATAGTTGGATGGCTGAAAAGTGGTGGTGGTGCTCCTGCTCCATCTGCACCGGTAGCTAGTGCACCGGCAACTACACCTCCGGCAAATCATCCTGTTACTACACCACCTGCATCTACACCTGCACCATCTAATCCGGCGCCGTCCAACCCAGCGCCAACAACTCCGGTAGCAACACCTCCGGCAAGTACAACACCAGCGCCTCCGGTTACTAAACCGGATCAGCAGGCACCACCGGAACCAGTAAAAACTCCGGATAGCAATAATACCGGTAGCAAACCACCGGTAACATCCGCACCAGCCGGATCTTCCTTTGAGGTGTTATACAACCAGCAGACAGGCAACGGTAAGAATGTAACTTCTGAAAAAGGTCCGGGAGGATGGTTCAAGAGCAATGCAAGCCCGGGTAAGTATTATGCGCTGCACAATACTGCACCGAGAGGTACCATTATCAAAGTGACCAATCCGCTGAATGGCAGATCCATCTATGCAAAAGTGCTGGAAGCCATTCCACAGATAAAACAAAATGAAGGTCTGATCATCAAACTGAGTGATTCAGCATTAGAGGCATTAGGAACCAATGAAGCGAAGTTCTATTGCCAGCTGAATTATGAAGACTAAATAAAAAATCAGTAATTAAGTATCAGGGAAATATTCATTAACCTGATACTTAATTACTGATTAAGTACTATCCGGATACTTTTAATTGATCTTGTTTCCCCTTAAAAACGCCTCAATATCCATCCGTTTCTTCCCTTCCAGTTGAATCTCCAGTAAAGAAAGATAACCGTCTGCTGCTGCAATTTTCAGGTAGGTTTTATTATCACTGATCACCTGTCCGGGTGCTACACTGGGCGTAGCATGTTCCCTGGTAGCTTTGAATATTTTCAGTCCCTTGCCATTGAGTGTTGTCCAGGCAGTAGGATAGGGGCTAAGGCCACGTACCAGGTTGTAGATCTGTTCTACAGGCTGTTCCCATTTTATCTGGCAATCTTCCTTAAAGATCTTCGGCGCATGTTTGATGTCTTCTGCCTTGATATGCGCCTGTGGCGTTCCTTTGGCATTGCCGGAAGCAAGCGCCTGTACCGTCTTTAGTAACAAGCCAGCGCCGGTGGCCATCAGGTCGTCATGCAGTTCTCCGGCAGTTTCATCATCGCGGATATCTACTGACTGACTGAAAAGAATATCACCCGTATCGATTTCATGCTGTAGCTTGAACGTAGTTACACCTGATTGCTTTTCGCCGTTAATGATGGCCCAGTTGATAGGCGCAGCGCCCCTGTAATTAGGCAGTAAAGAGGCGTGGACATTGATAGTGCCTAAAGGAGGCATATCCCATACAACTTCCGGTAGCATACGGAAGGCTACTACTACCTGCAGGTCTGCTTTCAGTGCGCGCAGTTCTTCCAGGAATTCCGGATTCTTCAGCTTTTCCGGCTGCAATACACGGATACCTTTTGATACGGCATACTGTTTAACAGCGCTTTGTTGCAGTTGTAATCCTCTTCCCGCGGGTTTGTCAGGTGCTGTGATCACGCCTACTACATTATATCCGTTCTGTACCAGGATATCCAGTGATGCCACCGCAAAATCGGGGGTACCCATGAAAATGATCCTGATGTTCTTTTGATCCGTTAACTCACTCTGCATATAATAAATATTTCTTCCTGGTAGTTTTAAATTGACTCAAAGCAGGTTCCCAGCTTTTGCGTATTTCCGCCTCGCTGAGGCCTTTTTTTATTTGTTGCTGTAAAATAGTATTACCAGCCAGTTTATTGAAAAAAGGAATAAAGAATTTATCCTTTTCGGGGAATTGCTGATATGCCTGTATTAACCATTTCAGCTGTACCCTGCCATTCATTTCCTTCCTGACTGCATCTGGTGTACCTGTGAGATTATATCCATAACAGGTCACATCTTTCAGCGGAGGTTCCTTTGCTCCGGGAGTGCTGTGTGGAGTGAAGGAAAACAGGTTTTTCGCGTAGGAAGGATGTCCGAACACCTGGAATGGAAGATCCGTACCACGGCCCAGACTTAACGCTGTTCCTTCAAACAGGCAGGTAGCAGGATACAGATAGATTGCTGCCATATTGGGTAGGTTAGGTGAAGGCTTCACCGGTAGCTGATAGTAGGTATGATGATCATAATGCTGGCAGGTGATCACTGTCAGCTTACACTGTACTCCATTTTTCAGCCATTTTTCTCCGTTCAGCATTTTTGCATATTCTCCAACAGTCATACCATGTACAATAGGAATAGCCTGCATACCTACAAAGGAGCGCAATGTAGTGTCGAGTAGTACCGGGCCATCAACATAATGCCCATTGGGATTGGGACGGTCCAATATGATCAATGGTTTATGGTTTTCCGCAGCAGATTCCATCAATTCCTGCAAAGAGGAAATATAGGTATAAAAGCGTGCGCCTACATCCTGTATGTCGAAGATGAGAATGTCTACATCTTTCAGATCGTCTGCTGTTGCCTGGCGGTGTTTGCCATAAAGAGAGACAATAGGCAGCCCGGTGTGTTCATCTTTTGTATTGCCTACTTTCTCACCTGCATCTGCATTGCCTCTGAAGCCATGTTCAGGACTGAATATTTTCTGGATGTGCACATGTAGTTTCAGCAGTGAATCCACCAGGTGTGAATTGCCCAATGTAGCAGTCTGATTAACAAGCAATGCTACTCTTTTGTCTTTCAACAGCGGCAGGTATTCGCTGGTCCTTTCGGCGCCTGTTATAACCTGTGCACAAGCAGCAGTAGTGGCTGCCAGCCATAATAAGAGAGGAATTATGATCTTATACATGGCGTAAAAATAGCTTAAATAAAGGAAGATATATTAACGATTGGTAGTTTACAGGATTTATCCTAAATTGAATATCTATTCACTATTTTCTTACCTTGCAACAATTAAATCCTGTAACACTTATAATTAAATTCTTATGCAAGCAGTTAAAAACGGAGATACGGTGCGTGTGCATTATCATGGCCGCCTGACCAACGGAACTACATTTGATTCTTCCGAGGGCAGGGACCCACTGGAGTTCAAGGTTGGCGCCGGTATGGTTATTAAAGGCTTCGACAATGGTGTGGTGGACATGAAGGTTGGTGATAAAAGAACGCTAAATATTCCTGTAGAAGAAGCATACGGCCCAAAAAATGATGAGCTGATCATGGAATTTCCAAAAGAGAATATTCCAGCTGATCTGAATCCTCAGGTGGGGATGGATCTGCAGATGAGCAATCCTCAGGGACAGGTTTTCCCTGTAAAAGTGGCGGCTATAAGCAACGACTTCATCACCCTGGATGCAAACCATCCACTGGCAGGTGAAGCCTTGATATTTGACATCGAACTGGTAGAGATCAAATAACAGTAACCGAAATTCTTAATGTAAAACGCTGATTGCCGGAATGGTGATCAGCGTTTTGCATTTGAAGCCATGTTGTAATATTGCACTATTCATGAGGTAATACGATCCTTGTAGGTCTTTTCTGCTCATCAATGGCCACAAAGGTGAATGTGCCCGAGATAGCTTTTTCCCGGTGTGTATTATACATCTGCTCCACATAAATATCTACTTCTACCTTCAGACTGGTAGTGCCCACATGTACTACTGTTCCCACCAGCTCTATAATAGTGCCGTGCGGAATGGCCATCTTGAAATCTATCCTGTCGCTTGAAACTGTTACCATACGCATACGGCTGAAACGGGTAGCGGTGATAAAAGCTGCTTCATCCATCAGCTGCATCGCTGTGCCGCCAAAGAGCGTATCATAATGGTTCACTGTGTTAGGGAATACTGCTTTGAAGATCCGGGTAACGGAATCGGCTATCTGTTTTTCGTATGCCATATTGTTGATTTGCTGTTTTTATCTTTTAGACGCAGGATATGCAGTTGTAGCAGGCGTTGTTTAAATTGTGTCTGTCTGTAGGATATCTTCATGTCGTTCAAACATCCGGCGCAAAGGCACCCTGCATAAGCGCCGGCTATAAATGTGCGCTCTTCTTCTGTCAGCTTTACCTGCTGGCACTGGCAGCGGAGGATAGAACCAACACGGCACTCAAAAGCTGTATTACAGCGGGGACAGTTGATGGTTTCATGACAAGCCATACTGTAAAGTTACGAATCAGGGATCATGAAACAGGATTTGTTTCATAAATAGCTGGGCGCGTAACAGTTGTAATACGGAAAGTGCAGCAAAAGCAAATGCTTCTGCTACACTCCTGGTTTTGAATGGCGGATAAATGTTTATGTAGAGGGTATGGTTATACCGTTACATTAACAGCCTGGCGCATATTACGGGCGGCTGCTACCATGTTGCGCAATGCCTGTTCTGTCTCTGGCCATTTACGTGTTTTTAGCCCGCAGTCAGGATTTACCCAGATATTACGTGCGGGTAGCAGTTGTATGGCTTTTTCCAGCAGCGCTGTCATTTCAGCTACAGTGGGTACCCGTGGTGAATGTATATCATATACGCCGGGGCCGATCTCATACGGATATCTGAAAGTGGAGAATACTTCCAGGAGCTCCATCTGTGAGCGGGATGTTTCTATAGTGATCACATCTGCATCCATGGCGGCGATATTGCTGATGATATCATTGAACTCAGCATAACACATATGCGTGTGGATCTGTGTGGCATCTTCGACACCGGATACTGATACACGGAATGCCTTTACCGCCCAGTCCAGGTAAGACTGCCAGTCAGCCTCACGTAACGGCAGGCCTTCTCTGATCGCTGGTTCATCTACCTGGATCACACGGATACCAGCTTTTTCAAGATCAACCACTTCATCACGGATAGCCAGTGCTATCTGCAGGGTGGTATCAGCACGTGGCTGATCATCACGTACAAATGACCATTGCAGGATGGTAACCGGGCCTGTCAGCATGCCTTTCATCGGCTTGTTTGTCAATGATTGTGCATAGCTGCTCCATTCTACGGTCATAGGTGCACTACGCTGCACATCGCCATAAATTACGGGAGGTTTCACACACCTCGAACCATAGCTCTGTACCCAGCCATTCTTCGTGAATACAAACCCTTCCAGTTGTTCTCCAAAGTATTCAACCATGTCGTTGCGCTCAAATTCTCCGTGTACCAACACATCAATGCGCAGGTGTTCCTGCAGTTGTATTGAATCCTGTATAGCCGCACGGATAGCGGTTTCGTATTCTTCCCTGTTAATAGCTCCTTTTTTGAAATCGGCACGCAGTTTCCTGATATCTTCCGTCTGAGGAAAAGAGCCGATGGTAGTGGTAGGGAACAGCGGTAGTTGTAACACTTTCTCCTGGGCTTTCTGCCTGATGGGGAATGCGCTCTTACGCTCAGCATCTGCTGCGGTCAAAGCAGCCAGCCTTGCTTTCACTGCCGGTTTATGAATGATGGCAGCAGTGCTTTTTTCCTGCATGGTGACCTGGTTGGCTTTTAATAAAGCATCATTGCCAACAATGATATCCTTTAATGCGATCACTTCATATACTTTCTGTTTAGCAAAGGCCATCCAGTTTTTGATCTGTGGAGTAAGTACTGTTTCGTCAGTCTCCAGGTCAAGATCATAAGGCGTATGCAGTAATGAGCAGGAAGTGCCTATCAGTACCCGTTCTTCTCCCAGTGCAGCGATGGCTTTACGTACCAGGTGCAGCGACTGTTCATAATTGTTCTTCCAGATGTTACGGCCATTCACTACGCCCACAGAAAGTTGCAGGGCGTCAGGCAGAGATGTCAGTATGGTGTCCAGTTGTTCCGGTGCCCGTACCAGGTCAATATGTAATGCATCTACAGGGAGTTGTACTGCCAGTGATGCATTATCCTGCAGGCCACCAAAATAGGTGGTCAGGAGTAGCTTCAATGCAGGAACGGCTTCTCTGATCTGCGTGTATGCATGATGAAATAACTCTTGTTGTGCAGGTGTCAGATCAAGCACCAGTGTTGGTTCATCCAGTTGTACCCAGGTGGCGCCTGCCTGTTGTAATGATTGCAGCAATGTTATATAAACAGGCAGCAACTGGTTTAACAGGTCTGCTTCCCGTAGTTCTTCATCTTTGATCTTACCCAGCAGCAGGAAGCTGACAGGTCCTATCAGCACAGGTTTGGTATGTATACCCAATGAGAGGGCTTCTTTAAATTCCTCCAGGCATTTGTTGTACAACAGCCCGTATTTCTGAGAAGGATCGAACTCCGGTACCAGATAATGGTAATTGGTGTCAAACCATTTGGTCATTTCCATAGCAGTAGCATCAAATCCATTCTTCTGGTAACCACGGGCCATAGCGAAATATAACTCAGGACTGCTGGGTGTTACGAGGCTTTCCATTAAAGCCCTGAAGCGGGCCGGAACAGTACCCGTCATAATACACATATCCAGTATCTGATCGTAATAAGAAAAATCATTGGAAGGAATCAGGTCTATGCCTGCCTTGTGGAGGGTTTCCCAGTTCTGGTGACGTAGTTGCCTGGCAGTGAGCTGTAACTTTTCTAAGGAGATCTTTCCCGCCCAGTAGGCTTCGTTTGCCTTCTTCAATTCCCGGTTGCTACCAATACGTGGGTAGCCAAGAATGTTGGTTTGCATACTTACTAATTTTAATGATAATGACCC
This sequence comes from Chitinophaga filiformis, assembly GCF_900102545.1. GTDB lineage: Bacteria > Bacteroidota > Bacteroidia > Chitinophagales > Chitinophagaceae > Chitinophaga > Chitinophaga filiformis. Next base: position 500,030 of record NZ_FNBN01000005.1, read on the forward strand.
GGTGTCTTTTCTGTGCAAACTTATAATTACGGAACAAAATATTGTGAATATATTTTTATTTGGTGTTTTATTCTTTTTAATGAGTTTTTGAAGATAAATATGCTGTTTTTGTGGAAAAGTGACATAGAAACAAGTGTTTTTTTCTGTTGAACATGCAAATCATACGATGTCTATTCCCCGGAATCTGAAATTCCTTACGTTTGCACTATGTTCAACAATTATAAATACACGGTAACAGAGCGCTTTATGCGCTACGTACAGATCGATACACAATCAGATCCGCTGAGTAAGAGCTTCCCTTCCACAGAGAAGCAAAAGGACCTCGGCAAACTGTTAGTAGAAGAATTACAGGCCATGGGTATCAAAGATGCTGTGATGGACGAGCATGGATATGTCTTTGCTACTATTCCCGGCAACACTGACAAGTCTGTGCCAGTGATCTGCTTCTGCTCACACATGGATACTTCCAGTGATTGTAGTGGTAAGAACGTGAAGCCCATCATCCATCAACAATATGATGGGGGAGATATTACCCTGCCTGAAGAAGGAACAGTGATTAAGGCTGCTGAACACCCATATCTGCAATCAAAAAAAGGAGACGACATCATTACCGCCAGTGGTTCCACCCTGTTGGGCGCTGACGATAAGGCCGGCGTTGCAGAGATCATGGATGCCGCACACTTCCTGCTGACGCATCCTGAGATCAAACATGGCGATATCCGTATCCTTTTCACACCGGATGAAGAAGTGGGTCGTGGTGTTGAAAAACTGGACATGAAAAGATTAGGAGCGCAGTTTGGTTATACGATGGATGGAGGAGAGCGCGGTTCGTTGGAAGAGGAAAGTTTTTCTGCCGATGCGGCGAAGATTGTTATACAGGGTGTAAGCGTACATCCGGGTACTGCAAAGGATAAACTTGTAAGCGCTATCAAAATAGCCAGCGAGATTGTAGACGCCCTTCCGAAGGATGGCTTATCTCCTGAGACAACAGAAGACCGCCAGGGCTTTATCCATCCTGTAAGGATGCAGGGAATTGTGGAACATGCAGAGATAGACTTCATCCTGCGGGACTTTATTACCGCAAAGCTGGACGATCATGCTGCTTTTCTCCGGAATATTATGAATATGGTGATGGCCCGTCATCCACAGGCCAGTGCAACGCTGACCATTACACAACAATACCGGAATATGAAGGAAGTGCTGGACCTGCATCCACAGGTGACAGCCAACGCTGAAGAAGCCATCCGCCGTGCAGGGGTAGAACCTTTAAGATTGATTATCAGGGGAGGAACTGATGGCTCCAGGCTCTCTTTTATGGGATTACCCTGTCCTAATATCTTCACCGGAGAAATGGCCTTACACAGCAAATATGAGTATGTAAGTATCCAGGACATGCAAAAAGCCGTGCAGACTATTGTACATCTGGCACAGGTTTGGGAAGAACGTAGCTGATTTAGTTGGTTGATTGGCAATAATTTGCCAGAACATACGTTAAATGTTTACCATATTATTGGTATCTTCCGGCCTTGTTGCATCTGAATTTAATACTTTTGCAAGGTTAAAATTTTTTTCATGCTCTTAGGACTCGTTACATTACTACAGGATTCTCTATTACAGCCAAAGGCAGATACGGTTGCCAGTGCGGCTGCAAATGCTGCAGCTGCTGATCAGCAGATCAAATTACTCGACCTGCTGATGAAAGGGGGAGTATTGATGATCCCATTGGGAATACTTTCCGTTATCGCTGTTTTTGCTTTCGTGGAAAGATATCTTACTATCTCAAAGGCAGGCAAGCTGGAAGATAACTTTATGCCGATGATCAGAGATCATATCTCCAACGGCAATATCTCCGCTGCCCGTTCTTTGTCAAAGAACACCAACAGTCCTATCGCACGTATGATCGATAAGGGGGTACAACGTATCGGAAAACCGATCGAGAGTATCGAAAAATCTATGGAGAACGTAGGTAAACTGGAAATTTACAAGATGGAAAAGAACTTAGTAATCCTGTCTATTATTGCAGGTATTGCACCTATGTTTGGATTCCTTGGTACGATTGCCGGTATGATCCAGACCTTCTTCAACATCTCCATCACATCTGATATCACATTGGGAACTATCGCCGGTGGTATCTATGTAAAGATGATCACTTCTGCTACAGGTCTGATCATCGGGTTGGTGGCCTACATCGGTTACAGCTTCCTGAATGCACAGATTGACAAGGTTATTAATAAAATGGAAGGCGCTTCAGCAGAGTTCATTGATATTTTGCAAGAACCAACGAGATAATTCATTGATAATTCGTAATTGTAAAATATGAACCTACGCAATAGAAGAAACAAACGGCATGTAGAGTTGCACAATGGGGCATTGAATGATATCCTGTTCATTCTCCTGCTGTTCTTCCTGATCGTATCCACACTGGCTAATCCTAACGTGATCAAGCTGACACTGCCTAAAGCTAAAAGCAATACCAAAGCCAAGCAGACAGTGGTGATCAGTATCAATGATAAGAGGGAATTCTATGTAGGTACCAACAAAGTACCTTTTGAAAGCCTGAAACAGATGTTGATACCTGCTATCGGACGTGAAACCGTAGATCCCACCATTGTGATCAATGCAGAGAAAACAGTGCCTGTGGAAGATGTGGTGAAGGTAATGGAAGTGGCCCGTGAAATAGGCGCTAAAGTGGTGCTGGCTACAGCTAATCCACAGAGTAAAGGATAATATATCTTAAATACATAGATCGCGGTTCCATATAACAGCTGAAATGTTATAGGGAACCGCGAATCTTTTTATAGCAGGGCTTTCACCATCCTATCCTTTCCAAACAGGTCTTTTTGCACTTCTACATAAATATATCCCTGCCTCCGTAATAAGGCCGCTGTCTCTTCTCCAAACGCTTCATTGATCTCAAAGTACAAAGTCCCGCCGGGATACAGTTTCTCTTTCGCCAGTAACCCTATCTGCCGGTAAAACAGCAAGGCATCATCATCCGGAACAAACAACGCAATAGATGGCTCATAAGCCACTACCTGTTCCTGCATATCTGTACGCTCCCGCTGGCAGATATACGGAGGATTGCTGACAATAATATCAAATGTAGGTAATGATTTTGTAGCAGTTGTATCAAGAATATCCATCTGCTCAAAATGAACATCCAGTTTTTGTTGCCGCGCATTGGTACGGGCGGTTTCCAGGGCGCCTGCACTGACATCGACAGCCCAGACGGTCGCGGCTGGCAGTTCTTTCTTAATAGCAAGAGGAATGGCACCACTGCCGGTGCCTATATCAAGTATCTTTCGGTTAAGTACCCTGTCGTTACGCACATCCTGCACGATCCATTCCACCAGTTCTTCCGTTTCAGGGCGAGGGATAAGCACATTGGCATTTACCTGCAACTCCATACCATAAAACCAGCTGCTGCCGGTAACATATTGCACCGGCTGATGTGCCAGTAATGCAGCAAGGGACTTTTCCAATAGCGCAGATTGTTCAGCTGTCAACTCCCTGTCCTTATAAACGATCCTGTCCATTTTTGACAGGCCTGTTATATGCTCCATCACGATATGAGCGATATTAGCGGCTTCCCGCTGGTCATGAATAGGAGCCAGGGACGTGATGAGCTGTGTAAAGGCGGCCTGTATTGTCATATGGAGTGTATAAAAATGTATGGTACAGGGAAAATCCCTGCTGAAACGATATTTTTGCACACAAAAGTATAATATCAGACGCTATCATGGACAGCTCCTTTGATGAATTTTATATGCAACGGTGCCTGCAACTGGCGAAGCTGGGGGCAGGGAATGTAGCGCCTAATCCTATGGTAGGTGCAGTACTGGTGCATGAGGGCCGTATTATCGGGGAAGGCTATCATCAGCAATATGGCCACGCACATGCAGAGGTAAACTGTGTGAGATCCGTAAAGCCGGAAGATCAGCCACTGATCCCTGCTTCAACCATGTACGTAAGCCTGGAGCCCTGTGCACACTATGGTAAAACCCCTCCCTGTGCAGAACTGATCGTCGCTCAGAAAATAGGAGAGGTGGTAATTGGCTGTGTAGATACGTTCTCCCAGGTATCAGGACGCGGTATTGCTATATTAAAAGAGGCAGGTGTTAACGTGAGGACACATGTGCTGGAGGCTGCCTGTCGACAACTGAATGAGCGATTTTTTACTTTTCATGAGCAGCAACGTCCTTATATTATACTGAAATGGGCACAGAGTGCGGCGGGTTATATGGCCGCTGCGGATGGATCTCCGGTGCGTATTTCAAACCCGCTGACTGACAGGCTGGTACATCGCTGGCGCAGTGAAGAAACGGGAATACTGGTTGGTACCAATACTGCTGTGGCAGACAATCCCCGCCTGAACAACCGCTACTGGACAGGTAAAGACCCTGTCAGAATAGTAATAGACCGTACGCTGAAAACGCCACGTCATTACCATTTGTGGAACGGCGCTGCCCCCACACTGTTTATCACAGGGGAAGCAGCAGGAAAGGAAGGGGAAACAGAAATGGTCACGGCCGACTTTGGGCAACCACTGCTTCCGCAGTTAATGCAGCTTTTGCATGAAAGGCGCATATTAAGTGTATTGGTGGAAGGCGGCCCTTATGTGTTGAATGAATTTATAAAAGCAGGTCTTTGGGATGAAGCCCGTGTTATCATAGGAAGTCATTCATTGCCGGATGGTGTGCAATCGCCGGTACTGTCACACAGCTTGCTGACTGACGAGACTTTGCTGGATGGCGACAGGATATTGTATTACCGCAACAGAAAGGAGGGAACGGTATAATGAACTTGCTGAGGCGCCCGGTTTGTATGTTGATATTGTTCTGTTGCTGTATGCTGGGGGCATATGGCCAGACTGACAAGTGGGTGGGTACCTGGACAATGGAGTATAAACCATGGCCTACCACAAGCGGTATCAGACTACAGTTGCAGATAGGTAAACCAGAAAGGGATATGCTCTATCCTGCGCAACTGAAAGTGAATTATTCTCCCTTCTCAGGCACTTACGAAGTATTATTAGCCAAAAAGAATGATAACCAGCTGGGTATTGGCAGGGGAAAATATCCAGTGGAGGAAACACCTTTTCACCTTGGGGCCTGGATGCTTTACCTGAACGGTACTTTGAACTACCAGGCAAAGGGATCGCCGGAGCTGAGCTTGCAACGCATGTGGATCAACTCGCATGAGTTATACATGCAGGGATTATATGCAGACGATGAAATATATGCATATATGAAAGACCTGCTGCGGGATTTACTCTCACGCAAAGACATCGTTCTGAAGAAACAGAACAATACCCCCTGGCAACATAAGGACATTCACCGGATGTTGCATCCTGAGCAGGATTCTGTTTACTTCGGTATTTATGATAAAGTGGATGTTTATGATTCTATCGTGCCGTTGTCGATCAGAGATGAGGATGCTATTGACAGGGATACAGTGACCCTTTTGTTGAATGGTAAACAGTTGCTGGACAAGTCATTTATCAGCGAAACAGGGCGGGTTTTACAATTGCCGCTGGATACGGGTATCAATATCGTAGCACTGTTTGCCGACAACTATGGCCGTCTGCCGCCTAATACCGGTACTTTTAAAATAAAGACGACTACGGGTTCCTACCTGTTTGACTTTACAGACAAACCAAATTTGTATGCTACTTTCCTGGTGGCACAACTGAACCGCGTGCTACGCAAACCCGTTAAGGATACAGTGAAAGCAGTGGCACTGAATACATCAGGAGAGCGGAACAATATACCGGTAACCGGTAGTACTGCGAAGGATAGTACAGGAAGGATAGAAATGACAGTATCCGGAACAGGAAATACCAGCAGCCAACAGATATTGACAGCTGGTAAAACTGATATTAAGCAAATCCAGGGCCGGGATGCTGTTCATCCTGCGAAGGACAGTATCAGGTCTTCTTTGCTTAAACCTGTTAATGATAAGCGTATCGCAGAACGCCATACAAGTCTGCTGGAAAAGATCAATGTACAACAGGCAGAAGTAATGCTGGAATTGTGGGATGATGCGGCAGAAGATGGGGATAGTATCTCCATACGGATGAACGGACTGGAAGTAGTGACCGGATTTCCGGTAAAGCGACAACGGCAGCAGCTGAAAGTAACACTGCAGGAGGGAGAGAACAGGCTGATCATGTTGGCTGATAATCTTGGCAGTATTCCTCCAAATACCGCCGTAATGAGAATAGTAGCAGGAGCATTAAGGAAATACGTGACAATAAAAACAGATCTGCAGCAGAACAATATGCTGCTGATCATTTATGAGCCGGAGGCTGATGCTACCGGTAAACAATAACAGCATGGAAGTTTATTTTACTATAGAAAAAACAGCAACCGCAGAATTCAAAGACAGGGGCAGCAAGTTCCTTGCTTATGCCTGGCCCGTAAAAACAGTAGACCAGGTAAAAGATTGTCTGCAGGAAGTGAAGAAGGAACACCCCAAAGCTACCCATCATTGTTTTGCTTACCGTCTCGGTACTGACGGATTGCAGTTCAGAGCAAATGATGATGGTGAGCCATCCGGTACTGCGGGTAAACCCATTCTTGGACAAATAGACAGTAAACAGCTGACCGATGTGCTGGTAATAGTGGTACGTTATTTCGGAGGCACTTTGCTGGGTGCACCGGGGCTTATCAACGCCTATAAAATGTCCACCGCTATGGTATTACAGCTGATTCCTGTGGTACAGAAAAATGTAGAGGCGAAATACCGTCTGAGCTTTGATTACACTATCATGAATGAGATCATGACTGTGCTGAAACAGCAGAATTGCACCATATACATGCAGGAGTTGCAGCTGTTTTGTGAAATGGAAATCGGTATTCCAAAGGCGGTACAGGAGCTAACACTGTTAAAGCTGAATGATGTCCGGGGCCTGGAGATAAAAAAGATATAATCAGGGATGTCTGTCGCTTCTTAAAGTACTTCAGGCAATTGGTAATACAGCGTCTACTGTAGTACCAATTGCCTGTAATGTTATTATACGAGCCTAGATATTAACTTCTCTCGCAAATCTTTCACTGACTACCAGGTCTTTACTTCCCTTCTCATACCTGTAAAATCCTTCGCCACTTTTTACACCCAGGTAACCTGCAGTGACCATATTCACCAGTAGGGGACAAGGCGCATATTTAGGATTGCCAAAGCCATCATGTAATACACGCATGATAGAAAGACATACATCCAGACCGATGAAGTCTGCCAGCTGTAAGGGGCCCATAGGGTGCGCCATTCCAAGCTTCATGACGGTATCAATTTCTGCTACACCTGCCACACCTTCGTATAGTGAATAAATGGCTTCATTGATCATTGGCATCAGGATGCGGTTGGCAATAAAACCGGGATAATCATTCACCACGCAGGGTACTTTACCAAGCTGCTCCGATAGCGTCACGATAGCGGCAGTAACAGTCTGCTCAGTAGCATAGCCGTTAATGATCTCGACCAGTTTCATCACCGGTACAGGATTCATAAAATGCATACCGATTACCTTACCTGCCTTTTGTGTAACGGCAGCGATCCGGGTAATGGAAATAGAGGAGGTGTTGGTTGCCAGTATAGTGTCGGGAGAAGTATGAAGATCCAGTTCTTTGAATATCTTCAGCTTCAGATCCACATTTTCAGTGGCCGCTTCCACCACCAGCTCCGCGGTTTTTACACCAGTAGCTAAGTCTGTGAACGTGGTAATGTTCTGTAAGGTCTGACTTTTAACGTCTTCAGTAATTGACGCCTTTGCCAGTTGCCTGTCGAGGTTCTTTTCGATGGTCTGCAGGGCACGTTCCAGCGCCGGAGCAGAAACATCAATGAGGTTGACTTTAAAACCGTTCTGTGCAAATACATGCGCAATACCATTTCCCATGGTGCCTGCGCCGATGACAGCAATTTGTTGCATGGTGTATTGATTTTTAAGAGATGGAGCTAAGCCAGATTAATAACCATAACTGTAGTTATTGTTATTCTTACTCTTAAAGTCGCCTCGTTTCCAGGCCTGAATGAACTGGGCCCAGGCAAGGGGATTAAGAATATTCTGTGGAGCCTGCTGACCAGCATAATAAAGCGATTGCGCCTGTTTGTTCATGTACATGTTGGTCGCTTCGCGGGCATCCGGAGGTATATAACGTGAAAGTGCGCGCATACGGGCCTCTTCCGTATTCTTGCGTGCCAGTTCGTACTCATCATCGGGAATGTCCGAGCTGACGAATGCTTTTTCAAATTCTTCCCTTGTAGGGTAAGGTTTAATGATAGTAACCGGCAGATAAGTTGTATCATCCACCAGCAGTTGTATCATGGAGTAATTATTTCCAGGCAGATTCAGGGGAATCTTATAATCTTTTCGCTTGAAACCTACGGCACTGAAAGTAAGGGTATCCCCTTTAAAAGCAACGATTGAGAATACGCCCTGGCTGTTGGAAATAGTACCACGGTGTTGACCTCTTACCAGGATACTTACTGCCGGCACAGCTCTCAGACTGTCTGCCGTCATGGTAATACCGGAAATCTGGATGATACTGTCTTTGAACTGCGAGAGTTGGGCTTTCAGCAGGAAAGGAAAAAACAGGAAAAATAGCAGTATGTAGGTACTCTTTTTATTCATGCCGCCTCTAAGATAAATTATTTGTTTTAAATCCGTGGCCATAGGATTGTGTTCCAGTCATTATAGATGATGAATGGAAAAGAGATCGACAAAAACTATGACAGCGCTGACAAATTAAGTCGCAATTGGGTTAACTTTGCATTCTGGAATTAAAATTAACAACTATTTATGATCACAACGGAGCAGATATTGAAGGCTTTGAGCAATGTGGAAGAGCCTGATCTGGGAAAGGACCTGGTAACGCTGAATATGGTGAAAGATATTGAGATTGATGGTAATAAGGTGAAATTTACCGTGGTCCTCACCACCCCCGCCTGCCCGCTGAAAGATCTGATCAGGAATGCCTGTGTGAATGCGATACACCACCTTGTTAGCAAGGATGCGGAAGTTCAGGTGAATATGACAGCCAACGTAAACTCCAACAGGAAAGATGGCAGAAGTGTACTACCAAACGTGAAAAATATCATCGTTGTAGCCTCCGGTAAAGGAGGTGTAGGTAAATCCACCGTTGCAGCTAACCTGGCCCTGGCCCTGTCTGAAGGCGGCGCCAAGGTGGGACTCATGGATGCAGATATTTACGGCCCGTCCGTACCCATTATGTTTGGTGTACGCGGTGAACGTCCAATGATGGAAACAGTAGAAGGTAAAGGCATGATAGTCCCCCTGGAGAAACACGGTATCAAACTGATGTCCATCGGGTCGCTGATAGATGAGAAGCAGGCAGTTGTATGGCGTGGCCCTATGGCCAGCAGCGCCCTGAGACAGTTCCTTACAGACGTGAACTGGGGAGAACTGGATTACCTGGTAATTGACACCCCTCCCGGTACAGGCGATATCCACCTGACCCTGGTACAGACAGTACCGGTAACAGGCGTGGTAATGGTGACCACACCTCAGGATGTGGCACTGGCAGATGCCAAGAAAGGTATTGCCATGTTTGGCGGTTCACAGATCAATGTACCGATCCTGGGGCTGGTAGAAAACATGTCTTATTTCACACCCGCAGAGCTGCCTGACAACAAATATTACATATTCGGTAAGGAAGGCGGTAAACGTCTGGCAGAACAGCTGGAAATACCGTTCCTTGGTCAGATACCATTAGTGCAGAGCATCCGTGAAGGTGGAGATGATGGTATCCCGGCGATGGTAGGCGGCGATAATGCCACGCAGCTGGCATTTATGGGCTTCGCCAGCATGGTAGCCCGCAACATTGCGATGAGAAATGCGAATGTACCACCTACAAAGATTGTAGAGGTCTTCGTATAAGCAGTAAAATATGAAAGAAAAAGCCCTGTGCCATCGGCGCAGGGCTTTTTTCATTATAAACAAGAGAAACAACTATAAGAGGAACGGTTTGCCACCTACCATTACTTCCTGGCTGGCCTCGTCGAAAGTGGCTTTCTGACCGGTACGATAAGCCGCATTTGCCATAATAAGTGCGATGGAGTGAGAGTAGGCTGCTTCAATTGGCGCGTTGGCCGGCTTGCGGTCACGTACGCTCTGCATCCAGTTACGCATGTGGGCATTGGTCAGCGGATCGCCTCCCATGTCGGCAGCGGTAGCTACCCTGGTCTCATTGGAAGACAGTGTCATTTCTGGCAACAGGTTGGCATGCATGCCCATTTCCTTTGCCTCTCTTTCCGTAAGACCTCCGGTAGGAGTGATCTTGTTCTTGTCGATATCAATAGTACCACCATTGGAATAGTACATTTCCTTGATACCGCCGGCAGAGTTAGAGAACCTGGAGCTGTAAGCTACCTGGAAGCCGGTGGTAGGATCATTTTCAGGACCGTATTCAAATACCGCTGTAATAGTATCTGCATTGGTACGGCCATCTTTCCACATATAGATACCGCCGTTGGCTACCGCAGTACGCGGATGTTTCAGACCGCTGAACCAGTGTACAGTATCGATCTGGTGGGTCATCCACTGACCGAAGATACCGGAGGAATAAGGCCAGAACAGTCGGTATTCCAGGTATTTACGTGGATCCCAGGTATCTTTCGGACGACCAGCCAGGAAACGTTGCCAGTCGGTGTCTGATTCGCGGATCTCATTTACCAGTGATGGTCTGCGCCAGCGTCCGGGTTGATTCACGTTCCAGGTCATTTCCACCATGGTGATCGGACCAAACTTGCCTTCTTTAATGAAATTGTTGGCAGCATGGTAGCTGTCGCCACTACGACGTTGTGTACCCACCTGGAATATCTTTCCTGAAGCTTTTACTGCCTTCAATGCTTTCCGCGCATCGTCCATGGTTTCTGCGAATGGTTTTTCGCAGTATACGTCCATTCTGTTACCCACTGCCTCAATAGTATGAAAGGCGTGCTGGAAATCGGCGGTAGCAATGATCACTGCATCCAGGTCTTTCATTTTGTATAATTCATCATTATTGACGCAGGCTTTTATGTCATGCCCGGCTTTATTCTGTAGGAATGCCTTTCCTTCCTCACGTCTGCGATTCCAGATATCTGATACGGCAATAATATCAAAGTTCAGCTCCTTGTGATTGTTAAAGAAGCAGGGAAGCAAGGTCTGTCTCGCACGATCAGAAAATCCTACGAGTCCTACGTTGACCCTGTCATTGGCGCCCATAATGCGGGCATAGCTGCTGGCGGGCAGCCCCATTGCACTCAGTGTAACACCTGCACCGGTGAGCAGGGAATCTTTCAGGAATTCACGACGTGATTTCATTTCTATATAGATTTAAGAGGTTTATTGTTTATAGGCCATTTTTATCTGGTTACGCATATAATCCAGCGTAGGTTTTCCCTGCGTAGCCATATTCTCCCAACGGCATTCCAGCGAGATCCTGCCGGTATACTGAATACTTGCCAGTGCTGTGATATAAGGCGCTACATCATTGCCGGTGGAACCCGGAGCTGTTCTCTTCTCCCGTTCCGCAATATGACAATGCACCAGGTTCTTTCTGGCCTTTTTGATCATATCGGGCGATTCATGCTCTTTCAGCATATGATAGATGTCTGCTGTCAGTTTGAAGTTGGGATGATGTACGGCTGTTACGATAGCATCGGCTTCCGCCAGGGTATTCACGAAATTGGTCTCTGTACTGTTCAGGTTTTCAATGGCGATTACGCGGTCATATTTCCCTGCCACAACAGCCATTTTGCGACATAAATTGATGAATTGCAGCGTCGCCGTGTCCTTATTGTAGTTCTCCGGCAGTTTGCGGGAACCGCCGCTGCCCAATACGATCACGCTGATGCCTGCCTGTTTGGCCCTGGCCATTACCCCATCCACATAAGTGAGCACCTGCTGCTCGTTGACGTTGTTACCTGTTAGCCGGATCTCTCCGGGAAAGAAGACATTGCATGCCTGTACCTTACACTGCATTTTCTGCAATTGTGCAAGATGGAGGCGGAAAGTATCTTCCGGTATGGCGGGAGATAAGAGTTTTTGTACATTTTCTTCAATGTAATCATAGCCGGCAGCATGCAGAAGACTATCATTCGTACGGGAGGTAGCAACTCCGACCAAGGGAACCTTCACTTGTGCATTCGATTGCAAAACACAAAGGAAGAGGGCTAAAAAAATCAATCCGGAACAGTTTTTCATATCTTTTTTTTCATAAACGCAGTGCCTAAAAGTTAGGAACATTATTTTAAAAATCCAAATGGGTGCGGGATGAGCGGTATCTGGATAACCTGTCAGGCTGTTTTCAGATTCTTTTGTTATATTTATATAAGAGCGGAAACAATATTCCGGAATTTGCTAATATTTCATTTCAAACGGCATTGCTTAAGTTTTACTTAACTTTGCGCCCCAAATCAATCATTTATGAACAGACAGGAACTGGTGAATCTGATAAAGGAGAGGCAATCTTATCTCTGTGTGGGATTAGACACGGACCTTCATAAGATTCCCCGCCATTTACTCTCTCATCCCGACCCCGTATTTGCTTTTAACAAAGCGATCATTGATGCGACAAAGGATCTTTGTGTGTCCTATAAGATCAATACTGCTTTTTACGAGTGTATGGGCATTCGCGGATGGGAAAGCCTGCAACGCACGGTTGAGTACATCCCTTCCGGCCTGTTTACCATTGCTGATGCAAAGCGTGGTGACATAGGCAATACTTCCACGCAATACGCCAAAACATTCTTTGAAACATACAATTTCGATGCAGTGACCGTGGCGCCTTATATGGGCCGCGACAGCGTACTGCCTTTTCTGTCTTTCAACGAAAAGTGGACTATCATGCTGGGCCTCACCTCCAATGAGGGCAGCCAGGACTTCCAGTTACAGCAGTCCGGTGATGAATTTCTTTATGAAAAGGTCATGAAAGCCGGTATGAGCTGGGGAACGCCTGATAATCTGATGTTTGTGGTGGGTGCTACCCAGACTTCCCAGTTAGGCTATATCCGCCAGCTGGTGCCAGACCATTTCTTCCTGGTGCCCGGTGTTGGTGCTCAGGGTGGTAACCTGCAGGATATTTCATCCCAGGCCATGAACAAAGACTGCGGTCTGCTGGTAAATGCCAGTCGTTCAATTATCTACGCTGGAAACGGTGAAGACTTTGCCAACGATGCCCGCGCTGCTGCCCTCCAGCTGCAGCAGGAAATGGCTGAGTGCCTGGATGCAAAACAGACTTTAGCCAACAGCTGATCTGCTGTTGGCAATCATAATGCAGTCCATAGTCAGTAGAATTGTCCCTTTTGGGAATGTTCTTCAGACTATGGACTTTTTTTGTGGATGAAGTCTTAAATTGAGAAAGACTTATAAAACGTGTTCCACATGCTTAAAGACCTGTTTCAATCCCCCGATTATTTCCACGTAGACGAGTTGTTGACCGAAGAACATCTGATGGTGCGTGACGCCGTACGGCAATGGGTGAAAAAAGAAATTTCTCCCATTATTGAAGATGCCTGCCAGCACGCTACCTTTCCCTCACATATTATCAAAGGCCTGGGCGAATTAGGCTGCTTTGGCCCCACTATTCCGCAGGAATACGGCGGCGGAGGGATGGATCATATTGCCTACGGACTGATGATGCAGGAACTCGAAAGGGGGGACAGCGGGATAAGGTCTACCGCCTCAGTACAGGGCTCCCTCGTCATGTACCCGATCTTTACCTTCGGTAGTGAAGAGCAGAAGCGTAAATACCTGCCTAAACTGGCTTCAGGAGAATGGATGGGTTGCTTCGGACTGACAGAGCCTGATTTTGGCTCCAATCCTTCCGGAATGATCACCCATTTTAAAGATGCCGGCGACCATGTGATTCTGAATGGTGCCAAGATGTGGATCTCCAATGCTCCCTTTGCACAGATAGCAGTAGTATGGGCAAAAGACGAAGAGGGTGTTATCAGAGGTATCATCGTGGAAAGAGGGATGGAAGGGTTCTCTACACCGGAAACGAAGGGCAAATGGAGCCTTAGGGCCAGCGCTACAGGCGAGCTGGTATTTGACAATGTAAAAGTACCAAAGGAAAACATCCTGCCAAACGTAAAAGGCCTTAAGGGACCGCTCAGTTGCCTTTCTTCTGCCCGTTACGGGATTGCCTGGGGAGTAACAGGTGCTGCTATGGATTGCTATGATACCGCTTTACGGTATGCTAAAGAACGCATTCAATTTGATAAACCTATTGCCGGTTTCCAGCTTACGCAAAAAAAGCTGGCGGAAATGATCACAGAGATCACCAAAGCGCAGCTGATGAACTGGCGCCTGGGCGTACTGAAAAATGAAGGAAAGGCCACTCCTGCTCAGATCTCTATGGCCAAGCGTAATGCCTGCGAAATAGCCACCAATATTGCCAGGGAGGCCCGTCGCATATTAGGCGGCATGGGCATTACGGGAGAATTCTCCATCATGCGCCACATGATGAACCTGGAAAGCGTAATCACCTATGAAGGCACTCATGAAATACACCTGCTGATTACCGGGCAGGATATCACCGGCCTGGATGCATTTCATTGATATAGTTGTCTATCTTTCGTAAATAAAATTTTCGGCAAAAGGCTCATGTATATAATGACGAACAGACTGGCAATTGTAAAACAGCTGCTTATTTTGTGTTTTATCCTCTGCATCAGTGCCGCTACTTCCGCGCAGCGATTGGTAACAGTGGAAGGAAAGGCGCAGGGCACCTATTACATCATCAAATACCTGTCTGACGATACGACTTCGCTGCAGCATGCGATAGATTCCCTTTTTGCAGATATAGATCAGTCTTTGTCCCTATACAAACCGGGTTCTCTTATCAATCGTTTTAATGAAGGGATTGGGGTGCAGATGGATCATCATATGCAGGCTGTTGTCACAAGATCATTACAGATCAGCAAAGCAAGCAATGGCGCTTTTGATATCACTGTAAAACCTTTGGTGGATGTCTGGGGATTTGGTGTACGTAAACCTGCAGTACAAAAAATACCAGCGGCTGATACTTTGCGTCGTGTCCTGCAGTATGTAGGGTACAGGTATTTACAGGTGCGCGGTCAGCAACTCACGAAGAAGAAAAAAGGTGTGGAGATTGATTGTAATGGTATCGCACAGGGATATACTTCCGATGTAATGGCGCGTTTACTGGAACAGAAAGGGATCACGAATTACCTCGTGGATGTAGGTGGTGAATTGTGCAGCAGAGGACATAACCAGCATGGCAAAGTATGGACCGTAGGAATTGAACGTCCTGCCACAGACGATAATGATTATCCGGTACAGGCATTACTGGCGCTTGATAATAAGGCCATTACAACCAGTGGCAATTACCGTCGTTTCTTCGATCAGGGAGGTACCCGTTTTGCACATAGTATAAACCCTGCTACCGGCGAGGCATTACATAGTAATATTATCAGCGTAACGGTCATTGCCCGTGATGCTATCACGGCGGATGGATTTGATAATGCACTGATCTTAATGGGAGTGGAGCGCGGACTATCTTTTATCAGCCAGCATCCGGAATACGGGCTGGAAGCTTATTTTATCTTCAAGGATGAGAAAGGTAAAATACAGGAACGCTTTTCTCCCGGCTTTGAGAAGTTACTGATCAGATAAAAGAAGGTCCCGTATCGCTACAGGACCTTCTCCGGAAAAGTGGTTTTTTATAGAATATGCCTGCTTAGTTGATATGTAGTCTCAGCCCGACATTGGCCTGCACCACATTATAACTTGTAATTTCCTGTAGCTTGTATGGCGAATAAGTATATTGTACACTGGCATTGAACAACAGTGGAGAGCCCTTGCCAAAAGGAATATTGATACCTACTTCAGGTGAAGCGGCAAATTGCCAGCTGTTATCCCTGTCAGTAAATTCCCCCCAGTATTTATTGTACAACATATTCACTGTACCCACGCCTAATCCTACATAAGGAATAATGGCAGCATCAGGTTTCGTGAGCTGATACTGTACAGTAGCCAGTATCGGTGTAACTTCCAGTGAGCGGGATTGTACTGCCGAAATATCTCCACCCTTTGTGGGATATACTGCGCGTGGCATTCTTTCATAGAACTGCTGATAGCCGCTTCTGAGACCAACAGCCAGCTGGTCGTTTATCTGATATTGTATGCCTGCCCGCCAGCCACGGAAACTGGTTTTATCGGTATAATCTTTCAGCGAACCAAGCGGTTGCCCTATTGAATAATCTACATTAATGGATAAAGGAGAGCGTACCTGTGCAAAAGCAGATTGTACTCCCAGGAAAGCGATCATCGTCAGTATCCAAAGCTTCATACTTTTCATCTCTGTCTTTTTTAAAGTGAATCATTAACTGTTTGCCTTCAGGTAAGTAGATTGTGCGAAAACAGCAGATATCATACTGTCCACATTACTGATGTTCCATACACCGCTGCCACGCAACATGGCATTCCATATGGCCACCAGCTTGTTGTTCTTCGGATTTTTCAGGTCAACAATGTCAACGGATACTGCACGTTCTTTCTGGTACACCTGGTAATAAGTTGGCCAGTAATAGCCATAGCCTGGATAGCCCCAGTAGAATGGGTCAAAATAACCGCCTATACCACTCCAGTAACCGGGGTCGTAATAAACAGCGCTGTAGGTGTTGTCAATACGGGTGAGGTTTACGGCGAGGTCTGGTTTGGCTGCTCTGCTCACCATTGTGTAACCTCTTGCTGTTAATGACTGTGTAACATCCGCAATCAGTTTCTTGTCATAGTCCGTCAGGGCACGCTCATCGTTATTGGAATTAGAGGCGACTGCTACGGAGTCGACAATACTAAAAGTTTTGTAGGAACTAAAATCAACACTGTCTGCACGGTTTGTTACGTAAATTCTTGATTCTTCGTCTGTCATATCTTTGAGTGGGTCTTTCCCACAGCTGCTGAATGACACTACCAGGCCCAATGCTGCGCTCATTAATAACATTACTCTTTTCATATTCACGGGTTTTTATTTTGTTGCTATTTCAGGCAGGTAGAGGGAGGAAAATGAGACAGGCTGTTATGATCATTAACAGGAAATGTGCCAACAGCTGGTTAGCAGAGTAGCACAACCTTTTAACGTATTTGAACAGGGGATGTTACATGAAGTTTATCTGTGAAATGTTAAGGTATTCCTAAAATAGAAAGATAAGCCTGAATAGCAGGCAGAGCATGGCGGAGAAATTAATACCATCCTGCTTACAGGAGCATTCACTGCATTTCAGCTTGCCACTGACAAGTGCTATATGTAGCGCTGGTCCGTTGACCTGGGAAACAACGTTTGTGTGAAAAAAAATTACGAATGAAGCAAGGAGATAGGGAGGATTGATTTCTCCCCCAGAATGGCCTTTAATTGCGCTGCAGAGGTAAAATGGACACCATCTATGCCACAGGCTGCGGCACCGCGTATATTGCGCTCATTATCGTCAATAAAGAGGGATGCTGAGGCATCCAGTTCATAGCGTTCGAGCAACAAATTGTAAAACGCAGGGTCTGGCTTACGGATCTTCTCCCTGCCAGATACCACAATACCGTCAAACCATTGCAGGAATGGGTAATTCAGGAGAGCCAGCGGAAAGGTTTCGTTAGACCAGTTGGTGAGTGCGTAGAGTTTATATTGATTGCTTTCTTTCAGTTCCTGTAAAATATCCACCGTTTCCTGGATAGGCCCGCCCAGCATTTCTTTCCAGCGGCCATAATAAGCCCGTATTTCCGCTTCAAACTTCGGAAACTCGCTTACCAGCATCTCGGTAGCTTCCTGCAGGCTTCTGCCGGCATCCTGTTCCTCGTTCCAGGCAGAGGTGCAGATATTGGCAAGGAAAAAGTCGGTTTCTGCGGCTGTCGCAAAGATCTTATTATAGAGATAACGGGGATTCCAGTCTATCAGCACAGCGCCCAGATCAAACACGAGATTGGAATAATTTTTAACAGCAGCAGTCTTCATGTGGATAAAGATAATCTATTTTACAGATTATGGAAAAATATAAATTGTTGCAATTTAAAAAGATATCTCAGATATCTTCTTTATTTCCGCTCCCGCATATCCCGGAGTAGTCTGATGCTTAGGAGGGCAATGAGCACAATAATGCTGCATATCCCTGCCCAGATCCACACTTTACTCGTGAAAACGGTAGAATTTGTTTCAGCTGCCGGTGAAGGCATATTTTTTATAACGGCCGGAATGGGTGTGATATTGCCTGCCTCTAGCATAGTGATCTTATCCGGTAGTTTATTGGCGAAATAAGGCAGGTCATAAACCGGCGCCGGTAGGTCAGGAACACCTGTCTTCAGCAGGTAGCTTTTCCCTTGTTCCAGCCAGGCAGTAAGATAAATATGCTGCTGCCAGGCGCTGATGTCTTTTACATGCAGGGCAGGATTGTCTTCATTTTTGATAATGATGAAACACTGCTTTGTTTTGAGCGGTGTATGTAATTTAAATACAGCCGCCTGGCCAGACACGAGGACAAATTCCTGTCCAGGAGTTATTCCGGTGGTATCCTCCGTAATGTATACATACCGTTTAAAATAGGCCGGAGTGGCCACTCTCAGTGTCAGTCGCTCGATAAGATATTCCTCTTTGAATTGCAGTTGAATGACTGTTCTCCTGGATGTCGCATCGTTCCTGGTAGTTATCACCGGAGAAGGCAGGACAACGTAGGGGGTATCGCGCCGCAAAATGTAGGAAACAGCTGTTTCCCGGTCAAAGAGCCGCACATCTGTCAGCGCAGTATCATCACTTTTAGCAATGAATGCCGGTTGCAGAGAGATATTATAAAAGCCTGTTTCACTAATAGCAGGTAGCCCTGCCTGCCAGGTAAATTGTTGTGCGCTGGCAGGTAGTATACCAGTGATGGTGAACAGGAACGTGAATAATTGAATGAACTTAACCGTTCGTTTGGTTCTCATCTGTTAGCAATATTTTTTTCAGTCGCTGATACATAAAAGAAATGATCAGCAGGATAATACCTAAGGAAATAAATGCTGCGATCTTTCCGCCTTCCGACAGATCATGCAGATCAAACAGGAATAGTTTCAGCAGCGTCAAAGCAAATAAACTGATAGCAATAATACGCACCTGTTTTGATTGCCACCTGAATCCAAGATAGATCAGGGTAAAGGCAAAGGCACCCCAGAGAATGGTATACCCGGTACGCTGACTGTTGTTGGTAACATCGCTGCTATGGATATTCGGCTGCCAGGTGCTCAACGCTACGATATGATCAAGCGAGGCGCTTAACACATATAGTACACTCAAAGTGGCGATCCACTGGAACGCGTGACTGTACTCTTTTCTTTCCAGCGACTTCACCGTTAGATGTGCCTGAGCAAGCATGGGAAACAAAGAAACGATCAGTAGACAGCCAACTACAAAGTACGCGAGCGGCTGATGATTCTGCAGATAATCTGTTCTTACATCGATGATCATGTCATTGTAAAAGACAATAAATGCAATGATAAATACTCCGGCAACAAACAAAAACATCATTCTGACAGCATCATGTTCTTTCCTGCTGTGATAGAGCATATAAGCAATGAATACGTAATTGTAAATACCTGTGCAAAGGGTTGTAGCTCCACGCCAGTAGTGAATAGACTGGTAAGCAAGTTCCAGGATGCCGGTGAGATAAATGAAGCCTACGAGAACAATGCCTAATGCATATCTTATTGAGGAGATCTGCGCATTGAGATGTTGATCTTCATGCACCTCTTTTTTCAGCAGCCGTCTTATTATAACTACTGCTGCGATACATACAACACCTGTAATGAATCCCTGGTTAATAAAGGGCGGTTCCCATGGCATGAAATAATCGTATTCTTCAAAATGGGAATATGTATGCCACCAATCAATCTGAAGGCTGACAAACATCAGACAGAATACTATACCCGAAGCATATTGCATTAACGCTATACGTGAGCGTTGATATAACCACAGTAACAATACAGATTCTGCGGCCCAGAATAATGTAATATGATTTCCGTTCAATTGTACCGGCGCCGTCAGACTTAGAAAACTGAGTGTAAGACCTATCAGTAAGTAAACCAGATTTCTGTCAGCGCGTTGAATGCGGTAAAGTGCGTAGGCGAATATGAAATTAAAAACAGCCATGCAAGCTGTGAACAGGCCCTGGTAACGTCCCGCATCGCTATCAAATTCAGGAACGCCAGCTTTACCTATATGCGCCAATATTACCATACCTGCCGCATAATAAAGAAAGGTGTTACTGAGCAGCATCATAATCTCTATTACCTTAAAGTCGATCCGCTGCCTTAGGTTGTTCACCACATTCATAAGGAAGAAAACAACATAGAACAGGGTGGCAAATATCAGTGCGGTACCATAAGGCACCGCTTTGCCTTCTTTCTGGCTAATGTTGTAAGAAAGCCAGGTACCGAATAGTATGACAGTGGCTATATAACTAATGATGTTAACGATATTCCACTTCTTGTAATATGCCAGTATCAGCATACCTACATTCAGGATGAGAATATAAGTGAACAGTACAGCTGCATTGCCTGCGCCCGTGCTGACCAGCAGGGGAGAGGAGAATCCACCGAGTATGGCAAGAACAGCCAGTTCTTTCCGGTCGTAACTGAGCGACAATACAACAGTGAATGCGGTAATCAGCACCATCATAATAAAGGCCAGCGTCTGACTAATGAGATGATATTGCTGAAACGCGATTGTGATACTGAAATAGAGGACTGCCACACCTCCGCCCACCAGTACAGAACTGAATGCAGTGAAAGTTTTCCGCAGACGGTGTGCAAGACCTATCAGGATACCACCGCAAACGATTCCTATGAAAGTTCTGCCGATTTCATTGATCCAGTTCTTATCTATCGCATACTTCAGGAAAAACCCTATACCGATAACGAGAATAGCGATACCGATCTTGTTGAACAGGTTTTCTCCGATGAATTTTTCCAGATCCGGATTCTTTTCCCAGAAAGTAGGAGTGGGTTCTTTCGGTTTTGCTGGTTCCCGTGCGGTGATTGGCGCCGTTACCGGAGCAGTAAATGTTGCCTCTCCTGCCGGTTGCGGCATTTCCGGAACAGGCATTGGTGCGGTCGTTTCCGGTTGTGGCGGAGTAATTACTTCAGTAACGGGGAGCGCCGGAGCTTTCGGTACCACTACAGGAGGAACTACTGGCGGAATATGCGGTGCAGGCTCAGGCTGCAATGCTGGTTGCCTGTTATAATCAGGTGAAGCTGTTTTTTCTTCTTTTGTTGTTGGGGCAACTCTTTCCCGCTGTCTTATGAGAAGATCCAATTTATGGTTCATCTCTTCTATTTTACTTGTGAGATCATTCTTTGTAGTGATGACCATTATAAGAATGACAATCAGAAGTATAAAGGTAAATACAGCCATAAAGCGTAGGTATTGTTGGGAATATTACATGAATATAGGCTTTTGTTAATAAAAAGCCCCGTATTCAGTGCGAACACGAGGCGTTATCAACATTGCAACTGAGTAAACGAATGTTTTGATTTGTCTGCTATGTCCGGATCCCATCAGCACCTTTTTGTGAAATAGTTCTTAACCGCATTTCCTGAGGCAGACTGTTCTGTTTTCATTATTAAACAAATATATTATATATTTTAATAAAAAACTATATTATCTCTATTTAATCAATTAAATTCCTAGCATGTTATAGTGGAAGCACCTTTGTACAAAGATGAATAGCTTATTAAACGGAAAGCTGCCTTATATCGAAGAGGCTTTCCGTTTTTAATCCAGCGCATTTCAATTTATGTTCTGATTGACAAGGATCAGAACCCGTTCTGAACAGGTATAAACCTATTTCAGGACCTGACAAACAATGGTTCTCCTATGGGTATCTTACGTTCATCTTACGTCTTTGAACGTAGGATGAACGTAAGATACCCATAGGAGAACCATTGTTTGTCAGGTCCTGAAATAGGTTTACACTTTAAAAAGTGTAAAACATGCAAAATTCAAACAATCAGGGACGCAAGGGACGTCTGGGCCCGCAGTTCCAATATGAGCAGTCGTTCATGGACAAAGTAGTGGCCGATTACATGGCCGGAGACCAAAGCATGAGCCAGGTCGCAGCTCGTTATAGGATCACTAAAACCCAAGTGGCTTATTGGTACTCTCTTTTTTCTTCCGAACTTAGGCAAACGACTTTGGAAAAAACCATAATATCTACGGCCATGACAGAACAGGAAAAAAAAGAGTTTGATGCATTGAAGAAGCAAAATGAAGAACTCCGTAAAAAGCTAGAACAT
>NZ_FNBN01000006.1 GCF_900102545.1 Chitinophaga filiformis
ATGATTCCGTTATGCGGTCCCGGGTTGTCACCCCGCAAATCCCTAGGGTTGTCACCCCGTTATGTACCCCGCGGTTATCATCCCGCGCTACAAACACACGGCACCTAGCGGAGCCGATTGTAGCGAATGGTTCCGTTATGCGGAGTTGGACCTATTCACCAGGACGCCCACCAATCATCAACAACTCCGAAGTAGCGGAACGGTTTCAGATGGTAATTGCGGGCCTTCGGCTCTTTGGGTATACGATTGATAAAGCCCAATAGATATTCCCAAATCTATACGATTGTCAAAGTCTAATAGTATTGCAATGCCCGGAGAGGCGCCGACCGCAATACCATCTGAAACCGAAAGCTACTTTAAAACCAACACCTACTTCACCCTATCAATCACCAATACCCAATCATTCCCCTCCTGCTCCTCCCCTGGAGGATCAAACACCACTACGCCCTTATTCGCATACTCACCAATTTCACTAATACGCCCATTCCGAGGATCATACCATGACGCCTTCACACGACTCCCCGCAATGCGTCCCATCTTCACAGAAATCTTGCTACCAGTATATGTATACATAAACGCATAATCCTTCCCGCGCGTAGCTGCAAGACGCTTATATCCAGTACCATTATCCGCCACTAAAGATTGATCAGGCACCCGATCAGCATAACTCCGTGAATAGATTAATTGCTTCAGATAGATCATCTGCCCTGCACCAGGCGCTTTAATAGCATCCTCCCAAAACTCCCGCACACCATACACACCAGCACCATCACCATGCTTATGCATCTGCATAACGGCATTATGCCCATAAGTATACCCGCAAGCGCCTGCAAATACAGACCAATAAGCATATCGCCTCACATCACCATCCTTCCAGAAAGGCTCCTTCGGATCATGCAGGCCCTGCGGAATTCCCTCATAAGAAGGCTCACCATCTATGACTGGTTTAACAGGCTTTCTATTGTAATCGACATTAACATACTTCCAGTTATCTTCTCCATACTTTTTATCACCGGCAGCAGTATCCTGATCATAACGGCGGTGCCCGGACTGGAACATGTTAAACGCCAGCCAGGAGGCGTTATGAAACCAGTCGGACGACTGCGTACGTCCGCGTGGGTGAAAAGTTACAAGATGTCCCGGATCTTCCCGGTGCAGTGTATTGCCAATCGCCATCCAGACATTCATCGAATCACTTCCCTTGATATCACCACCATTCATCCAGATAACGTTCGGATAATCTTTATATCGCTTCGCCAGAAAAGACGCATAAGCAGTTGCCTCTTTTTCTGTTACAAGACCCGCTTTAACCGGACTCCCCCACACCGGCACCAATGCCATATACAGCCCTTTCTCAGCTGCTTTGGCAATCACGAAATCTATATGATCCCAGTAGTCGTATTGTGTAGTATCGGTAAACTGAGCGTCCGGAGTAGTCAGCGGATGACTCACATTCTTTGCAACCAGTGCGGAGTCGCCGTAAATATTTGCGGAGGTAACACCAGGCAACACCATCACCTGGATCACATTGAAACCTTTCTGCTGACGATCAGTAAGGTATTGTTCCGTTTCTTCCCGTGTCAGCCGGGTAAATAATAACCAGCCGGTATCTCCCAGCCAGAAGAATGGTTTTCCGTCAGTCGTTTCAAAATATCTTCCGTTGGCCGACACACGCAGTGGTAACATCTTTTTCTGCTGAGCATCCGCACAGGCTATCAGACAAACAAACAGGCAAAAGGTCGCAATACAGATCTTGTTCAGCATAGTAGGTCTTTATTTGCGTACCAGCCATAATACCAGGGCGCCTTGCTGTGGCGTTGGTAAAGCATGACCAGTACCAGCTTTAATATTTTTCTTGTTTGACAACGTTTGTCCGCTGGCCGCATCTATCCATACAGCATTAAAAGTACCGGAAGCTCCTGCTACATCAACAGCAGCTGCACCTGGTGTATAGATGATATAATCACCATGATCGTTGGTGAGGGCGAAGAACCCCGGCATGTCTGCCGGATGCATATCAGCAGCGGCAGACAGGAAACCGGGTACAGCTATGGATGGAATACTGGCAAGAGAACCTCCTGCCATGAATACAGCCCAGCCGTTCTTATCGTAACCGTCAGCAGAATAGATCACCGCTTTACCGGGATACTTATCACGGTATTCACGCACGGCACGATATATTTCTTTTTCATCACTCCGTTTAGGTTTCAGCAGGCGTGCATGCTGACGAGGCGCAAGGTTTTGTCCTCCCTGCGGCGCATAAGTAGTACCGCCTGTCTGGTAATGCCAGTAACGGATATCTATCAGATCAATCAAGGGAGCACGTACAGGATCCTGCAAGATGGCATCCTGCACATCTTTCGTCGTACTCAATCCAATCACAGGATGTTGTTGCTTTTCCTTTTCCCAGGCGCTAATCACATCTACCCAGAAATCCACAAAATGCAATGGCCCTGTGAATTCCGCGCCAATCAGCTGGATCACGTTATGGTTGTTACTGAAGTTGTCCAGGCATTGGCGTATGTAAGCACGATGGAATTGCTTTCTGACAGTATGCGTCGTATCATAGAACTGCTCTGCCATGAAGATTCGCTTACCACCGGCATAAGGCGGTGGCTCAGGAAAGCCGGTTGCATTAACGTTGTTCGCAGGCCTCCATGGGAAATCAGCATAGTGCGCCCCTGCTTCGATTATATTATGTTGGAAATATTGCTGATGGATCAGCACCTGCCCTTTACGGTCAGCGAGATTTGCAAACTGCTGCAGGCGGTACCAGTACCAGCGGTTATATTTTGTAAGATCATATTTGCTCAGGCCATCCCATGCAGTGCCTTGTCCGCTACGGGCAAAAGGCTGCTCATAAAAAGGAGGCCATACATCGCCATCAAGACGTAACACACGTTCATGATCATCGCGACGCCTTTCATACCATAAGCCATAGTTGTGATCAATGGCCACGATATGTTTACGTTCCATCCAGGCAGATACGGAATCCAGGTCATCTGTTAAACCAGTACCTGTTCTTCCCGGTACATAACGTGTGATATGCGGCGTTGCTTCCTGTACACCATCCGGGCGTATGTTGCCACGCCACCAGGACACGTCTCTTCTATCGCCGGTCATGACAGCACCGTTATTCACCAGCCACCCATTCACTATTTTCATTCCTGTTACTGCGGATGCCTGTAGCGGCTGTATCGCTCCCTGTATCTTCACACCTGCAGCATCTACAGGAATGGGCTCACGTTGTGCCGCCTGCCTGATCCATTCATACAAAGTAACGGAGGGCTGCATAGCCTGACGGGATAATTCGGCAGCTACGGCTGCCGTCGGACTGCTGGAAGCATCTCCCAGTTCCGGCAACAGATAAGCGCGTGCTGAAGCCTGCTCTCCCAACCTTGCGGCTAGCTGTGCATAATACAGGCTGCGTGGCTGAATATATTCATTGGAACTATACCATTCCCCATCTCCGGTAAACTGCGCCCAGGCACCGAAAGCCCAGTTAGTAGCACCCGGAGGTCGTGGACAATCAATTCTTGCTGCAGCACATTGCCACAAGACACTGTTTGCGGCCGACCATCCTGCACCTTGCCCATCCTGTCCGCGGTTGGGAAATCCTAATGCCTGACCATTAACAATTACGTTATCCAGCAACAGACCGGATGCCCAGCTATCAATAGCCCCACTGAAACTGTAAGGCATATCAGACATACATTGTACAAAGGCATTGGGACCTGCAGCACAGAAGCCAGCTGCAAAATCATGATACCCGTATTGGGCATAGTTGCGCTGGAATAGGGTCTGCTGACCGGAAGTAAAAAAGGTATACCGGCGTTGTCCGCCTATCTCAGATACGGGCGACAAGGAAATACAATCTTCTACCGTTATCCTGCGGGCGGTTTCCAGTACTGATACTGCCGAACCGGCAAAATGTTCGAATGTGAGCCGTCTTACCCAGGCATCTGCGGTATTTTCTATTGCGATGGCTGTCCAGCAATGTTGCTCATCCTTCGGATTGTTAGCCTCAAATACTGAACGGCAATGCAGGTTTTCCACACCTACCTGTGATATACGTCCCGGCCATTTATATACAGCAATCGTAGCGCCGCCATAAGCAGTGTCCAATGCAGTAGTCAATGGCACATCGAGCGTGACTGTATTACCCTCTACTTTGGTGACTTTTCTGTACCAATGGATATCCCGATCGCCCGGCTTCCATCCAAGAGCAGTGATCCCACCGCCAAAATGGGTGGTGCCTAACTGCTGTATCCAGGCCTGCGTACAGGGTCTTGTGATCTCCACTTCATCTCCTGCTTTCAATGCTATACCTGAAGGTACATGCACTACGCTACTGTTCACCGGTACATAAGCATCTGTCAGCTTCGCAGCAGGTGATAACTGTTTATCGTTACGACCACTTACATGCATCAATATATCACGGCTATAACCGGTAGCCAGTAATACGGTACTATCTCCACTACCTCTCAGCACTACACCTGAACTATGCATGCGTAAACTACCACTTACAGGATATGTTCCTTTATCCAGCAGCACCGCTCCGCGTATGCCATCTTTATCTGCCGGTAAAGTAGCTACATAATCCAGCGCTGCCTGTATCCTGGCAGTAGCATCCTCCTTCATAGCAGGCACCCTGACCCTTACGGGGGCCAGGGGCAATGCTTTATCTCCAGCCATATACCCACACGAGGAGAAATCGGGGACACGGTTGCCCCGTTCATCCTGCTGGTATATCAATTGCCCTTTCTCCCATGAAACGGGGGGCAAAGGTGCTTTCGGTTTCTTTACCTGTGCAGTTCCTATTACCGGCAGGCAGCAGGTCATCCATGCTATTAATAATCTCCTATTCATTCCTGCGCTTCTTCCATTCGGCTTCCGCCTTTTTCATGTCAATACCTGATGCTGATAAATAGTTGTTGATACGGCCTTTATACTTACCGAACCATGCATGCTTCTGTTCTGATGAACCGGCATCCATTGCTTTCTCACGTGCTTCTTCCAGCCAGATCATAATCTGTTTCTGCTGCTCTTTGGTAAGCTGTGGCAACATCTGCAGGTACGCATTGTAGGTAATTGGCAGAATGCCGTAAGTCATACCGTCTTTTACTTTTGTTACCTGCTCTGTGGTCAGCACAGATGATAATTTTGACAGGTAACGCTCGTGCAGCTGATGTACCTGTGTCGTATCTTTTTTCTCTTCAGTATCATGCAGGTCTACATACTGCTGTGCAATGATGTCCTGCACCTGCATTGACTTACCTGCATCATTGATATCCAGTGAAGAAACGATCTTTGCAGCACGTTCAGTCACAATCATCTGGTAACTCTTCTTTTCTCCCTTGATATCATTCAGGAAGTCCTCAATGTTAGTATAACCGTCGCCATTCGCATCCAGCACTGCATCCTTCGCATCTTTAGGATTCATTTTATGGCGTGTTTCCCATTCATCAGGAATACCATCTCCGTCAGTATCTTTATAAGGCGTTCCCTTATACTCAGGATATCCACCTACCTGTGCGATATCATAGATGATACCTTGTTTGTAGGAATCCTCAGGTAAACGGCGTTTAATATACTCGCTACCGATCTTTGAACCGGTGTTCTCTTTGTATTGGATCTTACCGGTTCTCACCTGCTCTATCACCCTTGTATCTACAGCGTCTCTTTTAGGCAAGGTAGCACCTGCATTATCCAGTACGTATTCGTATGCATCCTTTGCAGACATGATCATCATACGTGGCATCGGCAGTGGTTTTTCCACACGCATATCTGCCTGGTATTCGCCGGCATTATCCATATCTTCTATCTGTACACCACCATCCCAGTTATTTTTAGTGATATTGGGATATCCCTCCATGATATTGCCGCTTACATAAGCACGGCCGAATTCCCTGTATTTCAGTTTGCTACGACCAGACTCGGGTTTCAGAATCCTGTGACCAACAGGATCATCTTTTGGCGTAATAGGACCCGGTTTAAAATAGTTGTTGACGATATTGAACTGTGAACGATAGTCGCCACCATCTACGGTACGGTGTTTCCAGTTGAAAACTACGTTATTCACAAAATTGAATACGCTGAACCAGCCGATAGATGGGTTACGACCTGCGTTACAAGCCCAGAGGTTACGCATGAAGGAACAATTCTCTCCTCCCAATGTGCTACCAAAAGCGTGATTGTACGTATCCAATGCTTCGGCAGAAATCGTATTCTGGATGGTGATATTTACTGTAGGTAATTTTTCCTCCGGATACCCTGCACCCGGGTTATACATATGACGATAGAGGGAGATATTTTCATCCAGTCCCCAGCTGGTAGAGCAGTGGTCGATGATGATATTACCGATCGGGTTACCACCCAGGGCATCATCCCTGCGGCCCACAGTAGTTTCACCACGGCGGAAGCGCATATAACGGATCACGACGTCATGTGTATTGATCCAGAAAGATTCACCCGCTACACAAACGCCATCACCAGGTGCTGTCTGACCGGCGATAGTGATGTAGGGCGCCATCAGAATGATAGGCGTCTTCAGTTTAATGATACCAGCCACATTAAAGACAATGGTACGGGCGCCACCTGCTTCACAGGCTTCACGCAGCGTACCGGGACCGCTGTCGGCCAGGCTGGTCACCACAAAGACCTTTCCTCCCCTTCCACCAAAGGTGTAGGCGCCACCACCTTCCGCACCAGGGAAGGCCGGGATCGTAGCCTGTGGCAGATCAGTGGGACGGGATGCAAATGGTACATAAGGTTTCCCCTGACGGGCTTCCTGTTTTACAATAGGCAACGCTTTCTCCCATGCCTCATCAGCATGTTTCTTAGCTGCTTCCAGCATTGAATCACTCACTTCCTGTACCGCTTTCGGAATGGTCGGATACTGAGCAAAAGCGCCGTGCGCCGCACCAATGGCGGCAATAAGCATAGTTCCGGCGAGATAATGTTTCATACAAATAAGATAGTTTAATGGTCTTTAACCTGTAACAGAGAGTTGATGATATGATGTTATTTTACTCAAGCGGATTAAAACTCCCACTGTTCCACCCTACCGTTTGCACAAGGCTTGGATTCCTTGTGATATTCGTAGTCGGAATAGCATAAAAATAATAGTTTGACGGATAGTTGATCGGCTTCTGCGTATCCAGCACATCTACAGTTGCTGTAAAATACGTCGTATAATCCGGTCCGTTCAGATCCAGTTTATCACGCAGCATGATACCTGTTGCATCTGTTTTTTCCAGGTCGGCTACGGTATACGGCGCCTTCACCGCGATCTTCAGGATGGAACGTTTTTTACCATTCAGCTGATCGAACAGTTTGTTGCGACGCAGATCATCATAACGCTTACCTTCAAAAGCCAGTTCTATACGACGCTCGTTGATGATAGCGGCAAACATTTCCTCTTTGGACATGGAAGGCTTCAGGCCATAAAGGCTTCCTTCGCCGGCATGGATACCTGCCCTTTTACGGATAGCGATCAGCATATCATAAGCCTCCTGCGTACGACCAGTAGCATTGGCACACTCTGCCAGGTTCAGCATCACTTCTGCAAAACGCATTTCTATCCAGTCTGTTTTACCCAGTTTGGTATTATCCTTAATCGTCGAAGTATTGATATTCTTGCGGCAATAGAAACCGGTCACACTGGGCTTGTTCTTATCTTCCGTCACCCCGGTATATGTCCATTGCTTACGGCCGGTCTTATTACTCAGTGGCCATATGCAGCCGTTATAAGCGATAGTAGCGTCGAAGCGGGGATCCCTGTTCTTCCAGTAATATACCGGATCATATCCTGAACCGGCATCGGTAATCGGCAGACCATCCACAGTAGGAAAAGCATTCACCAGCTCCAGTGTTGGTTGATAGGCACCCCCTCCTCCGTTGGATTCGGAGTAAGGACGAGCAGCATCTTCGAATGTACTTGCTTTGTTGGCCCCGTCGAAAGAACGCAACATGATCACTTCCTTATTACCTGTTCCTTCATCCAGCCAGATATTGGCAAAACTCGAGAACAAACCATATCCATCTATCAGCAAAGTATCATATGCCGCTTTATTGGCTTTATAAGCCCTTTCCCAGCGTTCCGGATCATTATTAGGGTTGAACTGCGGACTAGCCCAAAACAGCAGCATACGGCCTTTAATACCCAATGCAGCCCCTCTTGTGATCCTTCCTCTATCCGAACTACCCCAGGTAGCTGGTAAGGAAGTAGCCATATCAAAATCCCTGGCAATGGAATCCACACATTCTGAGGTCTTGTTCCTCTTTACGTACAGGTTCTCTGTGATCCAGTCCTGCGGATGACTGATATAAGGCACACCACCATACAGTTTGACAAGCTGAAAATATATCCATCCCCTCAGGAAATATGCCTGCGCCTTGATCTTTGTCTTTACATCCACCGGCAACGCTCCTGTTTCTATCTCTTCCAGCAGGATGTTTATCTTACGGATATATGCCCAGGCATTATTGGTGGCATTGCCACCAAAGAAATCGGAAATATTATCCACAGATAATGTACCATACCAGATCTTCGCGTCTCCGCCGTTATAGTCGTCAGACAGGTCATGGATAGCAGTAGGCAGCGTACCAGCGCCCGTCAGATTGGGCCAGGTTGGCATAGATATATCATAGAGCCTGTTCAGGTAGAGCGTGGCGGTGGACTCATTATCCCAGGTACGCTCGTCAATACCTGTCAGGTCTGTTTTATCAAGGATGTCAGAACAGGCGCTCAGACAGGCAGTCAATAATATATAGCTGAATATTTTTCGCATGGCTTAATAATTTACAGGCTCACATTCAATCCGAAAGTATAGGTACGCAGGGCAGGATAATCTACTGCCAGGTTAGTAGCCGGATCTTTGTAAGGCTGATGGTTAATAATAGACCAGAGGTTGGTACCGGTCACAAATACCCTTAACTCAGGCACTCTCCAGCGGGCAGATAGCTCCTGCGGAATACCGTAAGACAACATCATGTTATTCACACGCATAGTGGTAGCGTTGCGCACCCAGAAGTCAGATACTTCTTTGATCAGCGGTGAATTGATCAACGGGTATTTCGCATTTGGATTTTCCGGCGACCAGGAATCTTTCCAGATAGCGAGGGCACGCAGGTTCTCCGTAGCCGGCGTTCTGGCTGACTTATCGTAAGCCAGAGAGCCACCTACCTGCAGACCGATGTTCACACTGAACTTAAGCGTCTTCCAGGAAGCGCCCAGGTTGAAGCCCACACCAAACAGGCTGCTACCTCTTGGTGCAATACGTGTTTTGTCGTTCTCATCTATCCTGCCATCCTTGTTGACATCTTCGAAGTTCATATAACCAGGTATCAGCTTTTCACCGTCAATAGTCCAGTTAGGATTCTTCGCCAGGAAAGCATCTACTTCCGCCTGTGTGCGCATGATACCGGTCGACTTGTATCCTTCCAGACCATTGTCTGTTCTGCGGCCTATCGGATTTCTCCAGGCAGTATCGCCGGCGCCATAATATTTGCGTATCACTTTGTTATCACTGATACCGAAGTTGATGGAGACATTATATTTGAAATCCTTGCCCGCATTACCATTATAGTTCAACATCGCCTCTATACCATATGATTTCAGACGACCATAGTTCTGATCGGAGATTCCTCCACCGAAACTGGTAGGCACCGTACTGGTAGGCTGTTGCAGCATGTCGTAGTTGTAACGGTGATACAGGTCGATCGCAAAATCAAAACGGCGACCGAAAAAGCTACCATCAAATCCCAGGTTCTTATACAATGCTTTTTCCCAGGTAATAGAGGAGTTGGGGATGTTGTTATTGTTTAAACCACTGGTCATAGTATTGCCAAACAGCATACCGGTGGTCTGGGTATAACGTTCCTTGTATTGATAATTCTGTACAGCGTCATTACCGGTAAGACCTACCTGGAAGCGGATCTTCAGATCATTGATAAACTTCACATTATCGATAAAGAATTTCTCCTGTGATATTTTCCAACCTACTGCCACAGAAGGGAAGTAACCCCAGCGGGAATTCTTGGGGAAGTTCTGTGAAGCATCTGCACGAAATGTAGCTTCCAGGAGGTACCTGTCCATAAAGCCATAGTTCAGGCGGCTGATATAACTCATTCTGCCGGTTTCACCGGAAGAACCGGAGTTGTCATAAAAGTTCTTATCCATGCTGAAAGCGAACAACTCATCGATGCCGGGTATCACCACCTGTTCACGACGGGTATCAAACGCATCTGTGAATGATTCTCCCTGTTCTGCTACCAGTATTACGTTGATATCGTGCTTACCGAAGGTCCGCGCATAGTTGATGGCTTCATTCAACTGGTAGTTGTTGGAACCACCGTAAGATTCGGTCATCAGGTTACCATTCTTGATCAGCGTAGTTGGATTAGTGGATGTAAGCTGATTGGTAAAAATGACGTTTTGCGTGCCCTGGTGCGTACCTTCTCTTACAAAGTTGTACAGGGAGTATGGCAGGTAAAATTCTTTGCCAAAAGTATTCCGCGCATTACGGGCATATTGTACACGGAAGGAGAGTCCTTCGATGGCTGGCAGTTTATAATCCAGGCTGGCGTTGATCGTCTGTCCCTGTGAGCGGGTGCGACTGTAGCTACCTGTTCTTACCAGCTCTCCGGGATGCCATCCAGGTGTGGAAGAGTAAACTGGTCTGCCGTCAATATACATCGGCACCCATCCTGGTGTCAGTAAGAGCGCACTCACCGTACCATTCATCTGGTCAGCCTGTTCGGTCAGTCCGGATTGTACGGTTTTAGGCGTGGGCCTGTTTATCTTAGAGTTGTCTGTCGCAAAGGAGATACTGGCCGTCAGGTTGTCGATGATCTTCGCATTCACGCCCATACGCAAACCGTATTTAGTGATATTCAGATCACCTACGTTGCCATCTTCTGAATAGTAGTTAGCGCCGGCAAAGAAAGTCACACGCTCACTACCGCCACTCACGTTCAGTGTATGACGACTGAGGTGTGAACTTTTCCAGACATTATCTATCCAGTTATTGTTATGTGTTTTCAGATAGGCCAGTTCATCAGCAGTATAGTACCTGGCGGGGTTTGCGTCGCCCAGCGCCGTATACTTATTATTTAACTGCACTGCATGATCGTAGGAAGACAGCATTTCAGGGATGTAGGTCGCCGAAGAAATACCGTGCGATCCTGCATAACTGATACGGGGCTTGCCCGGACGGCCCATTTTGGTTTTTATCAACACAACACCGTTAGCACCTCTTGCACCATAAATAGAAGCCGCGGCATCTTTCAGGAAGGTGATACTCTCAATCTGGGTAGCATCCAGGTTATCAAAATCCTGTTTAGTCATCTGGAATCCATCTATAACATACAGCGGATCGGTAGAAGAACCGGTAGCTGCCCAGGTCACAGGATTACGGATGGTGAGGGATGTGCTGGATCCCGGACGGCCGGAGGACTGAGACACTGATACACCCGGTACTTTGTTCTGCAGGGCAGTAGCCAGATTGGCAACAGGCAGATCCTCGATATCAGCAGCATTGACTGCTGCCACGGCGCCCAGTACGTTAGCCCGTTTCTGACCACCATAACCGATGATCACCGTCTCGTTCAGGGCCTTTACGTCCCTGTTCAGGAATACATCGATACTTTGTTGTCTGTTCACAGGAATCTCCTGTGTCACATATCCAATCAGGGATACAACAATAGTGGAATTCTCATGTACTTTCAGGGTATACGAACCGTCGGGCAAAGTAGTGGTGCCTTTGTTGCCCACTTTTACACGTACGGTAACACCGGGTAGGCCGGTACCTTCTTCTGTCCCTAATACTTTCCCCTTCAGGATAATTTCTTTTGCCTGTGCAACGGTGGCAGGAGTCGCATTAGATTTGTTAACAGCGAGCTGCTGCGCGACAGCCGTCATTTGAAACAATAATGCACCAGGCAATAACAGTTTTCTGTGGAATAAAAAATTTTTCATCAGCTGGTTTTTTTGCTGAATACAGCATGCTGAAAACGCGGTGGTAACCGAATGCTGCTTTTAATAGTGGAATTCTTTAAAAAATAGGCGTCCTTAATTCAGAAACGGCATCTAAAATAAACGCTGGCAAAAAAATTTCTGAGCAATCAGATGGTGGAATACATACTTTCTCATACCAAAGGAATTTTAAACTTTCTTCATATCTTTCTACGAAGCATCGTGACAATGTTTGCATGCCAAAACCCGAGCTACAGCCCCCTTTTCACAACCATGGAATCTTATTTGCTATTTGTCAACAGTGTCTGTGTGACACTAATTTTTGACAAGCTACAGAATTATTTAATTCTCGTTCTTTTTATTTACGCAATCGTTGCCGGAAATTATTTAGGTTTAAAATAATACATGATAAGGCGCATTCCCGATTGAAAGATATAGTCTGAAACCGCCTGTAGAACAGGCGCATACAGGATTTACTTCCTCACCATAGATAATAGTACAGCACAAAAAATGCAGGGGAAATTTTAAGAAGTGTTGAAACAATAGTGCTTTATGCACCAGATAAGGTTAATGAACCACCATTACATTGGTATAAAAATTATAATTCTTTGACGTAATTCTCATGATGTATGCTCCCGGCTCCAGTCCGCTCACATCCACTGTCAGCGTCTTATCATCCATTTGCAGGTCTTTTTCAAATACCAGCACGCCCATGAAACTTGTCATGGTCACTTTAGCTTTTTCATTCACAGTACCAGTGAAGTGAAGATGCATAATACCTGATGCAGGATTAGGATATACTTTCTCAAAATATCCTCCGAAGAGTGCTTCCACCTGTAGATCTTCTGCTGCCTGACTGGGATTGCCGGCTACATCATGGGCGGCATTGGCTGCCAGTTTCAGTGTGACCATACCATCGTACTGCGGAGTAACCAGAACGGTCATTACGTTGTTGCTAATACTGGTCAGATCAGAAATAGTAGCATTACTAACTGTCAGATAACCCGGGTCAAAATCAGCTATCGCCTCGCTAAAACTGATGTAGACGAGAAATGCATGCCTGAGCGGTGAAATCTCGATTGTATTGAGGGTAACAGCCGGCGGTTTTCTGTCTATGACTACCTTGCTGTTGTCTGTTGTGGCAGTGATAGTGGCGCCCGCATTTCCATTCAGATCTTTAAAGTCAATGGAAAACGGAACCGTTCCGTCAGGATCGGCCGCCGTCACTGTGTACCGGCCTACATATTCTTTTGCACCTACCATGCTAACAGTGACAGGCTTTCCCAGTACCGTGATTTCAGGCACATAGATATCATCATCTACTGTGAAATATACCGTGATGACATCGCCCGTAGTGGCATAAGCAGGATTCTGGTTGCCTGATAATATTGCCACGGACATAGCGCCGGGAATGGTAACATCTGTTACGATAGGAATAGCTGTACTCTGCGGACTTACATTCTTTGCATTATCAGTAGCGGTAGCCCTGATATTGTGCTTACCGTCGGCGAGCGAATTGGCTGTAAAAGCCGATGACCAGCTGCCTCCTGCATCAGTAGTGGCCGTGGTCAGTACATTGCCGTCTACATACACGGTGATCAACGTATTCGGTTCAGCTGTGCCGCTGATAAGCATATCAGTCGTATTGAAGATGGTGTTGCTGACAGGTATAGTGATGACAGGTGCAGGAGGCGCATTTCCGTCAATGACAATCGTACGCTGTCCGGCAATAGAGCCTACACTACCAGGCGCGGGCAAAACCAGTGAAGCAATAGAGCCACCACTACCACGAACAACAGCACCATTGAAGAGCAATGCATCTGTACCGGTGTAATCCAGGCTGGCAGTGGTATCTCCTGTATTTACAGTATAGGCAAAAGCGAGGGTATTAGAACTATCTCCGGAAATATATAAAGCGGTCCTGGTCACAGGATCTGTAGCCAGTGTCAGGGCTGGTGTTCCACCGCTTACCCTTATGACC
Source organism: Chitinophaga filiformis (assembly GCF_900102545.1). GTDB lineage: Bacteria > Bacteroidota > Bacteroidia > Chitinophagales > Chitinophagaceae > Chitinophaga > Chitinophaga filiformis. The sequence goes on from NZ_FNBN01000006.1 coordinate 13,959, forward strand.
TGATCGAAAGTAATATGGAAGATAATTGTGCTGCCAACGCCATAAATACCATTTGCGGCGGTGGTAGAAATAGTGGCAACAATAGGTGTCGTATCCTTGTCACGGGTACCAGTCCCTCCACTGTTCCTGCTGCTCACCTGCATGCCGGATGGCTGGAAACAAAGTTCACTGTCTGTAATACTGTTATTCTTTGCATGAATAAAAATAGAAGAGACCAGGCAATAAATAATGGTTAGAGCTACCGAGGGAAGTAAGCTCCTAATTGGTATAGTCATCAGGTTTTCCGGATAGTTAAATTTCTATTCAAAGTAAGGAATTGTTTTCTGAAAAAAGAATAAAAATGTTATATATGTAATACAGTAAAGCGCCGTCTGATAACTCAGACGACGCTTTTACAAATTACCCGGCTGGGTATTAATCAGTTATCTTTTAGTCGTTTTAACAGGTCTTCTTTACTAACGGTAACCTGCTCTCCTGCGGGCTTTCCATTTCTATAAGTAATGACACTCAAATTTGTTGCGCCCTTTGGGAAAACCAGCGGCTGTCCGGTATAACGCGGGTACCAGTTATCAGGATCAGAATTATCAAATGTGTAATAGATATCCAGTCCTTTGATCTCGGTTGATAACTGTACTGACAATTCTCCGCCATTGCTTTGCTGCGGTTTTACAATAGCATTCCAGGCGCTGCGCGAATATTTGATATGAGCAGTATCCATACGCACGAATTCCATTTCCATCCTGTTAATGAAATCATCCCAGTTACGTTTTGATTTCGGGCTCCAGTACACTTCAGAGAGTGCCAGTGCCCTTGGCCAGGTCATGTATTGAATATGCCGGTAATTTGATACGGATTCTGTCCACAGGTTTCCCTGTCCACCGAGAATGTATTGCTCTTCCACTCCTTCCGGCACCGGGTCGTAGTTGTACGAATCAGTCAGACGGCACATGCCGTAGGTAGGTGGTTCTGCAGCAGGGTCACCCTGGTACAGGTCGAGATAACAAAAGGCCCAGGGACTCATCACCACATGATGGTTCTGCTTTGCTGCCTCAATACCACCTTTCATTCCTCTCCAGCTCATAACAGTTGCCTCTGGCGCTAATCCTCCTTCCAGGATCTCATCCCATCCTATCAGCTTTTTACCTTTGCTTTTCAGTATCTTTTCCATGCGTTTCACAAAATAGCTCTGCAGCTCATCTACATTCTTCAGATGCTCTTCCGACATTCTTTTCTGGCACTTCGGACATTTATCCCAAAAGCCTTTATAGGCTTCATCACCGCCCACATGCACATAGTTGAAGGGGAATAAGGTTGCTATTTCAGTGAAGACCTTGTCCAGCACCAGGTAAACAGAATCATTACCTATACATAATGCATTATCTTCTGCTTTGTAGAAATGACTACCCGGATTTACGCTATACTGCTGTTGGGTACAGGACAGGTTAGGATAAGAAGCGATCATAGCCAGGCTATGTGCAGGTACATCTATTTCTGGCAAGATGGTGATATAACGGGCCTGGGCATAGGCTATCACTTCCTTTATATCTTCCTGGGTATAGAAACCACCGTCAGTAGCAGCTTCTCCCGGCTGGGGCACTTCAAAATTACCCCATCTGCCGGTACGTGGTACACGCCATGCGCCGGTCTTTGTAAGTTCCGGCAGGCTTTTGATCTCTATACGCCAGCCATTGTCATCGCTCAGGTGCCAGTGGAAGATATTGTACTTGTATTTGGCCATTTCATCGATGTAGCGCTTTACCTCTTCCTTCGTATAGAAATGACGGCTTACGTCCAGCATCAGCCCTCTCCAGCCAAAACGGGGATAATCTGTAATAGTGGCACAGGGAATCGTCCAGTTACGGACAAGCTGTTTACTGCTCTCAATATCCGGTGGCAGCAGTTGCAATAAGGTTTGCAGACCATAAAAAACACCCGCCGGGCTCCCTGCTGTGAGAGTCACCTCTTTAGGTGTAACGGCAAGGGTATACCCTTCCGCTTTTTCTCCCTGCTTCAGGACAACGTTGATAGCCTTGGCACCGGGCTGCCTGGTTTGTTTTAAACGGAATCCCGTGGCGGTATTTACGCGGTCAGAAAACCATTGCAGGGTGCCGGCCAGCTGTTTATCCGTTGACGTGGTAGTAATGGCGACATTCTTGTCGACAATAAATTCACCCGGTTGCTCCTGTACGGACACCGGTTCTGGTATAACGTGAACCCTTTTCTGGGCAAAAGCCTGCAGGAACAGGCAGCATAACGCTAAGCATAATAATGCGGGATACTTCATGGAGAGTTGATTTGTGGGCTATAAGATAACAAATACCGGGCATTTCCGGGTGCAGGTTGTGAGCAGTGGGAATAAAATACAAATTCCGGGAAAAAAGCCTGATGGCAATTCTCCCGGAACGATTAAAAATACAGTTGCTGACTCACGAGGTTAACGAGGGAACATTGAGCCAATATGTAACTGTATTGCGGTCGTACAGTCTGCCTTTCGGAGGGGCTATTCAATGGATGAAGAAAAGTGGCAGGCCGGCACTAACGCTTAAAAAATGTTTACGAACAAGCTTCACATTTTGATGGTTACCCATCGGATGACCATCTCCATGGGCTATAATGTAGTCAGTTTCAGAATGTCCCGCCTCGACAGGCAGAACGGCTAGATATCCTCAATATACCATTAAAAAGAGCTGTTCAGACCTTCTCTGTCAGCGGACTCCAAACCTTTGCACAAGCAAAGGAGTGGACATCCGACTGATTGATCTTCTGCAGGCATACTTACTCCGTAAGTAGTTGAGGAAAACAGCATCCCGGAAGAATGCCTGCCCGCATTATTATGAAAAGGCAAAATATGTTACGCTATGACAGTTTAAACAAGACCTGAAAATCATTTTACAAACAAGGCTCTTTTAGAGATTTTTCATAAGAAAACTTCTTTTGTGGTATTAACAATTTTAAACGTAATGGCTTTTTATAGGGGATAATCTTACAATTCAAATATCGCTAGTCATACATAAAACGGATAGGACAAAGGCGGCAAATTATCAGCAGTTTTTTATTTCTTTTATCCTATACACAGCTATATTGCTGCACTGTGATCACTTCTGTACCGTCCGGGAGTAACGCCCTCCGTCTGCTTAAACACCCTGATAAAATAAGAGGGGTCAGAATATCCAACTTCCATAGCGATGTCTGTTATTGTATGCATGGTAGCCAGCAATAACTGTTTGGCTTTCTCCACCCGCTGCTGTAGTATGTATATCTTTACAGTGCTGCCCAGCTTCAACTTGAAAGCGTTTTCCAGTGCACGCTCTGTCAATCCCAGGGCATGCGCACGCTGTTCCACGTTCACATGTTCTTCCGGGCATTTATCCACCCTTTCAATAAATTCGTCGATCTCTTTTTCATGCAGCAATATCAGCCTGCTATCCTGTAATGTAATGCGATGCATACTATCCAGGTAAGCGATCACCACATCACTGATGCGGTTATTATAATACTGGGCGCGCGCCTGCCCTATCAGCGGACAATTCTTCATTTTCTCTATTTCGCTGCGCATGGCGGCGCTCAGGCGGATGTAGGGCAGATGTGCTGACACGCCATTACCGGCCTTTACGGTTTGCAACATATCAGTTATCTGCGGATAGGTGTCACTCAGTTCCTCCAGCATAGCTGCGGGCGTCTGGAAGTAAACGCTGCGATAGTGTTGTCCTGCTGTCAGACTAATGGTGTAAGTAATTCCTGGCGCCAGGTATTGCATACCTACTTTTCCGGGTTGTAATTGCATACGACTATCACCATACATAACATGTATACTGCCGGTCATCATTGTCTGCATGATAATGACCGGCTTTGTGACTGAGAGTAGTAATTCCATGTCTGTTGCCGGTTCGGCATATAATTCACAATAAAAGCTATCTGCAACCTGCACCTTCTGTTTAAGCAAGGCCCCCCATTTACCGGATAAGAACAATGCTGCAGTATCTTCAATGGGCAATCTCATTTTGCGGTAACGAGCCGGTACGGCATGCGTTACCACCACGTCCTGCGCTAACTGGTCAGGCAACCGGAACTCAATTGGCATATTGGTAAGGTTTTTATGATAGAATAAATGGTATCTGTCGCTACTTCCGGGTTTCTGTATTCAACAGTCCCAGCGCGAAAAGAAATTTGTTTACGAACGAAAAAGTTTCGGCACTCTTCATACTTTCAGTATCATCCTGTTCAGCAGAAAAGGGGAATGCCAGTGACTGATAGGTACCTTTACTGACCAGCACCCGCAGGTCTTTTGATTGAAAGCCGCCTCCCAGGTAACAGTAATCATTCTCCCCTATATCAATTCCAATGTCCTGATGCAGAAACATCATTTCATCATCATTCTGAATTGTGTAGATCAATAATTTGTTCAGACCGGGCACCAGGTCAAATCTCAACAGCAGGTTATCTTCTGTAGCGCTGATAACTGTATACCAGAAGCTTCTTTCAAAGAGCTGCATCTGTTGTATCAGCACATTGCACTGGGGTGCAGTATAAAATAACGGGGGTTTCTCCGAAGACAGATAATGCTCAAGTGCTGCAGGTACGTTTTCAGTTTGTTGAAATGTCAAAAGTGGATTAAAGTTAACGTCTAGTTTCATGTTAGTTATTATTAAATGAGGAAGAGAACTTGATAGGGACCATTGCATTCATACTATCTATCCGGGATGCATATTCAACCAGCTTACAGATTGTGCTGCGGAGTCGTTGCAGTAATGTTGGCGGTTAACTACCTGAACACCTGGATGAGTGAAGCATGAACACAATTTCAAAGACAGCGCGTTGAGTATGCGCCAGTAAACGTTGTCTTCCATTTCAATCAGGTTAACTTTTATCCGTACCCTACAGGGGATCAACTGGGTTCCCTGCAATACTGCAATCCCAGTGCAGCATTGCATTATAGACTATTTGTGACTATTGAATATACGATATTTCCTGCAAAAAAAATTACACCGATTGTTAATAATCATAAGCCGTTCTGTTTTATTACATTATAGTAATGCTCTTTCTCATACCGCGTTTGCCGAAACAGCTGAGAGACATTCGTGGAAATTTGCAGTAGTATACAGCTGCCTTGCAGCAGCAACTTACATATCTTTACTGCAGTATGTACTACACTCACTACAAGGCACACTCATGCACCATTTTTCTAATATCTGATATATGTAAACATTCTGCCTAAACCCGCCATAGATTGGCGATTTATCCCTAATTTTGCGGCACGTATGGCAAAAAAAGTAATTTTACTGGTAGACGATGACAGGGATGATCAGGAGCTTTTTGGAGAGGCGATGTCCATCGTGGATAGCGCCGCTACCTGTCACTTTGCTTCCGATGGAGAAGAAGGCTTACGGATGCTGGAAAGTGGCAGCCTCCAATGCGATCTTATCTTCCTGGATTTAAATATGCCCAAGATGAATGGCAAACAGTTTCTGACTGAAATAAAAAAGAGAAGCGCCTATCGCCATATTCCCATCATTATTTTCACCACTTCATTAAGAGAAAAAGATGGCATTGAGACTGCCGAACTCGGCGCATCACATTTCCTGACCAAACCTTCCAGCTTTGGCGAACTGTGCAAACAGTTAGAAATTGTACTGGTTAAAGCTCTTGCCTAATAAACTTCCAGTTTATCCTTTACAGGCAGTTTCGGGAACGGCTGATGCGGTTCTGTCTGGTACCAGTATACAACAGAGGAGATATCTGAATGCTGTTGCAGATACCTTCCTCCTTCCCGCCAGCCCAGATCCTGAATAGTAACCCGCAGTTCCTTTTCAAAACGGATAGGGTCCATAATATGCCAGCGGTACATACCAAAACGCTGCCGTACCCGGTATGTTCCATCAGGACGTATTACCTGATGTAATCCTGCATAAGGTGTACAGAACTCTGTATACTTGCCTCCTCTATCGAAGTTATAGGAACCACAGAAATAATCTTCAGTGCCTGTTCCACAGATAGTAGGGAACTTCGTATCTCCGTCCATAAAGAATTTGATCTCCCCTTCTCCCCACCAGCCGGAATTATTCACTCCTAAGGCCATAAAGGTGCCCACGTATTGCCCCTTTCCTTTGATGTTATCTACCAGCACATAATCTGATGTGGTATCAGGATTAGTACGGCGGAACTGTGCATGGAAATAGGCGGCGTCATCAGGCACATCTGTCAGTGTATAATCCACCTGGTAATACAGCGTCATTTGTTCCGTATTGATGTTCTCCATCGTGATACGGCATTTCTTCCGGAAAGGCATCATCCAATAGCTGTTAAAGGCGCTGCCGGGATTAACGGTGATAGCCATGGAATTCAGCGGTACATATTCATTCCAGGCCATACCGAAAAAGTCGCCCACAGGACATTCCACAGAGGGTTCCTTCTCATCATCCCAGTATATACGCAGAATGGAATAACGCCATACACCTGTCGGCGTCATCCAGATATGCTGGATAGCTCCCGGACCGCTTATTTCACCGAGTGTGAATGTCTGTCCGGGTTTAATAATAACAAAGGGATTCACCTTCCATCCCTGCCCCAGTTCACGTGCCGCATGAGAGGCATTGGCAGTATTGACAGGAGCGTCTTTCTGGGGAGTAGCCATCCCTCCTTTCCCTTTCTCGCCTGTGAGATTTTCCGGGCTGATAGAACGGGTCTTCGCATTGGATAAACGGTACAGGTTGCCAAGATTCATATCCAGGCCATTGAATTGTTGCGCAAATACTGGCACAGTAAAACAGAACAGGAGTACTAGTAACGGGAATTTTTTCATGGAATTTACTTTACGGTAAAAAGTACTAAATGAATCTTAAAAAAGAAAAGCGTGATTGCACACAGCTGCAACCACGCCCGTATCATTAATTCACGCCATTACCGCGGAAACCTATATGGTTCCCTGTTGGGTAAGCAGTTGAGAATAGATGTCGTAATTATCTTTTTCGAAGCAGACGAATATCACGTTACTTATCTTGTTGTCTGTTCTCAGGAAATCCGTCACGGCAGCTACCGCTATTTCCGCAGCAATCTGTTTAGGGAAACGGTATACACCAGTGCTGATATTAGGGAAGGCAATCGTCTGCACGTCATATCTGACTGCCAGCCGCAGGCTATTCTGATAGGCATCCCGCAGTAATGCTTTCTCTTCATCATTTCCTTTGTTCCATACAGGCCCGACTGTATGGATAACATACTTCGCAGGTAGTCGGCCGGCTGTCGTGATCACTGCTTCTCCTACTGCACATCTGCCCTGCCTATCGCGGATCTTACGACATTCCTCCAGGATGGCTGGTCCTCCGGCCCTATGGATAGCGCCGTCCACGCCACCTCCGCCTAATAAAGACGAATTAGCTGCATTGACGATAGCGTCTACTTCCATTTTGGTGATGTCGCCTTGTAACAGCGTTATCTTCATAATTTTTATTATTCGTCATGTCTGTATGCAAATATAATCTTATACAAATCTGTTGCCGATTTCCTGTCTATTTTTATAAATTCAGCATCCCTTTTGTAAGTTCCTCTTCTTTTCGGTCTATCTTGTATTTAATCAGGTACAATCCTCGTTCTGACGTACCTGATTTGAAAGAGATCTTATACCGATAGAAGGGACAATACAAAAATACAAAGAGGCCGGTAATTACCGGCCCCCGGATCTAAACCTCCTGGTTCTGAGGGAACAGGAAAAATATTATGGACGTTTTAAAAGCCGCCACTCGGCCAGCTGGAATAATGAGCTGTTTTTCACGGCAGATACGTTCAGGCGATAGAATTTAAACGCTACCTGGTTGTTGAAGGTATACTTCACCGTCAGGAACCTGGAGCCAAAAGACTGATCCGTCTGCGTATCTAACACCGTCCAGTCTGTACCATTATCCGACCCTTCCAGTGTCCAGTTTTTAGGATCACGTTCTGGGGCGTCATTGGCAGACGTCATGGTATAGGCGCCAGTGGTTTGCGGAGTAGCAAACTCCAGTTGCGCCCAAACCGTGGAGAAATTAAACAACAGGAACTTCGAGTTAATATTGTTGTCGATCAACTTACCTGATGTCTCATTCGCATTACTGGTATTTTCGTATTGTGTCTTATAACCAATATTGGTATTGGTTATATCTGTTTCTATCAGTCTGAAAGGATCCAATGTCATTACAATAGTACTGTGTTCCGCATCCAGCAGGTGCTTAGTGGGGTTACTAAGACTTAATGCCAGCACTGGTTTATTCTGCGCATTTCTTTTCAATGCTTCTGTTTTCACTACCAGATTAAATCTTGCCGTATTTGTGTTCGCAGGGAATGTCAGTGTAGATGGGATGCTATAATCATCGCCCTCTTTCAGTAATGCGGAGCCACTCAATGTACCATCATCTATCAATGCCTGCGCAGTATCAGGACTTGCGCTGACATTCACGGTAAAGGCGCCTCCTGCTACACCTCCCAGCGTTACAGTAACCGGCAGCATCACTTCGTTGGTACCCAGCACGTGATTAGTCCCCGAAGGCTGCTGTAGTACACTGCCTGCCCCCGCAAAGGAGATATAATGAATATCCTCCTGCCGGATAATTTCAGTTGTATTGATCAGCAAAATGGCTGTTTTACCTGCGGCATCCAGGGTGTTACTTTTACCTACATCGGACAGTCCCACTGCCAGCGCCAGCGTTTTACCATAATACCGTTCAACAGCCTGCATACTGACTTGCAAAGGCAGGGTGAATGTATCTATCCCAAAGCGGATCTCTGCCGTTCTGGGCAACTGATAATAAACATCTTCCAGCAATACTGCATCTCCCAGCTGTTGCTGTTCTATCAGGTGTGTGATGGTATCGTTGTTCACATGCACGTCCATCGTGAAGATCTTGGGAGCAGTGGCAGAGAGTACAACCTTAACCGGTATATTGAGGTAATCTGTTGTTTTAGTGTAATTGTCGCCCGAAGGCACAGCTATCCGCCCATTGGTGCTTTGAATGGATACATTCACAGGATTCAGCTGCTCATCCTGGAACTTGTCATCCTTTTTACAGGACAGCATTCCGGACAACAGGAGCAGTAACAACACAGGGAGCATATTGCGACTCATATCAGCGTATTTGCAGTTAAAAAATATATTCAGATAGATACATACGAGGTTACCCATACCCTGCCATCCATCTGCCATTTGGTATCTACCGCTATCTGCAGCCAGTTCATGATCTGCCGGGCCACGTCCACAGGCTGTGGCACAAGTTGCGACAGGTTGGAAGCGGAGCTGGGGCACATCAGGTCACTGAAATCATCCCACTGGTAGTTATTGTGTAGCTGGAAATCATGTTTGTATTCCGTCTGATCCTTGAATACGCCACCAAAACCATCTCTGCATGGCCAGTATCCTATCAGGTAGTCGTGGTAAGGATGAGAAGTAGGTAACTCTTCCGCACAGACATATTCCTTGATCACATTGTCAGGCAATGCGGCCCGCCAGAAACGGATCTCCGTAACATAGGCATTCAGCCAGCGGTTATCATCGGTTACATTCCCCGGCACATATCCCAGTGTCAGCGGGTCGTCGGTATCAAAGTTGCCATAAGAAGTGATCTCCGCCTCCGTGTTAAAGTTGCCGTCGGTGAACAGGCGGATGAAACGTTTATTATCCCTGTTCAGGAACACCGCAGTCAGGTCATGCCATTTACCATCACTGATATTGGCGCCGGTCGCCATATTAAAGCCGGCGCCATTCTGTCCGTAGTGCACGCCCCAGCCGTTTGTTTCCAAAGACATGGCCCAACCGGTATTCTTCCACCAGTCGAGGGAGAGATTATTACCAATGATATTAGGATAGGTATAGGAATAGTCACCATAAATGGTCTTGTTCTTTTTGATCTTCAGTGCGATGGTCACTTCATTGGTCTTACCAAGGGCCAGGTCTTCCTTTCCTTCGTCAATGGTAGCATATACAGCATCATTGGCTGTTTTTCCATAAAGACGCACTGCCTTGCCTGTATAACGGGCTCCCGTATAAGGCCTGTCTATGAAGTTTGGCGTATAACGGGGAGAATAGAAAATAGTGAAGGTGTTCACCTTCGGATTACTGAGGATGGTGCCATCGTCTTCATCAGGTGAAATACTGAAGGGACCTCCTCTACCGGATGTTACCACCACCAGCCAGTTTTCATGCTGATAGTTCTTACGTTGCCGCAGGGCATTCATAATATTACCGATATATTCATCCACACGCAGGATGGCCGCCTTGTATTCCGGTATGCTGACATCATAACCATAAGCCTTACCGGCAGTGGCTACCTGACTGAATTGCCCGAATATCAATCCGGCGGTATCGATCTTCAGTTCATCAAGGATAGCCTGCTCTGTTGCATCGTCGTCATTGCTAAAGGTCCGGTTCACATCTGCATCAGTGATCAGCATCTTACCCAGTGAATCTGTAGCGCTATACGCCGCTATTCTGAATGCAGGCATACGCGCTTTAATGTATTTGAAGAAGACAGGATATTGCCCAAGCCTGTTATCGCTGAAATCACTTTTCACCACACCATGCTTTTCCTTACGCACACCTGTCAGCAGATCTGCCCATGCGGTAGCATCCAGGCTAAGCGTATCGCTGATGCTGTTCCAGGAATAGATGGCATTATCCCCCAGTTCAAGCAGGTGTGACGCCTGTGCACTTCTTACAGATTCTCCACGGGCGCCATCTACCATGAGAAACAGTATTTTAGGCTGCTTACCGGTTACACCTGTCGTATCTTCATATTCCCTGTCATCGAGCAGCCTGTCATAGCCTTTGTTACAGGCTGAAAGCAGTACAACCGTAATGATCACTGCCAGCCGGTTGAAATTCTTCATATATGCGGATAATTTTATCATTTGAATAACAGGCGAACTACGTTATTGATCTCTTTATTATTGAAACGGCTAAACCTTCCCATAATGAGGGCCTGTGTTTGTCCGGAGGTATTGATGGTTTCAAACACCCTGAGCAGAAAGCCTGAAAAATCAGCGGTATTATTATATCCCTGCGCCAGTTTGCCTGTCTTGTCCAGCACCATAAACCCACTGCGGTGTACGTTTTCATAGCGGGCGAAATTACCGTTGACTATTACCAGTCCATTGCTTAACTGCTGTGCACACCAGTAAGCCTCATTGGAAGCTCTTTGTGCTGCGTTGAATTGTTCATCAGGTGTACCGTCTGGCCGCAACATCACCAGCCCGCTGTGTGCAGTACCATCGAACTTATCAAAGTTCCCCGCCAGCATGAACCTTTGTGTAGTTTCATTATAGCGGATGGTAACAATATCATTATCAGCGCCGCTGCCACCAAAGCCGGGATCCAGGCTACCGTCCAGGTTCAGACGTGCGATATAAGGTGCAGGTTGCCCGTTATAGCGCGTAAAGCGGCCTACAATGATGATCTTCCCGTCGGCCTGCTGGTAGGCATCATTGATAGGACCATTAGGACCATCAAAGCTCCTGTGGCGCGCCAGATCGTAGTTGAAGGAAGAATCCAGCGTACCGTCCGGATAAAAACGTATCAACTGGCGAACAAGGGTACTATCAGTCACGAGTGAATCCCTTTCCTGCAGATAATCTGATTTACCATATACAAAGCGCAGGTAATAATTGAAACTACCAATAGCGGTAATACGGTTATTATACACAAAGACCTTGGAGATCCTTCCATCCGTACCTCCATTAAAAGAAGGTACTGTATCTTTTTTTGTAAAAGTATTCACACTCATGGAGTCAAGAGAACCGTTACTATTCAGCACGGTGATATTGCGGATCTCGGCCTGATGGATATCGTAGGAAGCAAAGCTGCCACCTACCACCAGCTTGCCACTGGGTAATGCCGCTATACTGTTCAGTGAACCATCTGCCCCTCTTCCCGACTGAAGGCTACGATCCATTTCTCCATCGCGGGAAGTGAGTACTATCCTGCTGATGGGTCTTACAATACCTTTACGTTCATAGTCCAGGAAGTCGCCTATCAGTAAGAGCCTTCCGTCAGCGAAGCGATATACGTCACTCACCCAGCTGTCGGCGCCTACGACTACCTTATAGTTATTGTCGATATCCAGGTTACCCTTCACTTTAAACAGAGGGCCGAAGAAGATCTGATCACCGATTGTTACAGAGGTCACACCTGTACTGGCAGTAACAGGCACTTTCACCTGTATGCCGGTAGAATCCACCTTCACAATCTCTGCGACTTCTCCATTAAAGTTGAATAGCAGGGAATCTTTGTGTTTCATCAGTCCCTTGCCTTTAAAGGTGATCACTGTACCCGGTGCAGCTTCTGACGGATTCGGTATTTCCGTACTTAACGTTACACCCAGTGGCTCTTTCCCTCCGGCATAAGGATCATCATACGTTTTATCTTTTTTACAGGCTGTTATGAAAAGCATCATTAACAGCGCTGCCATTGAAATTATTCTCATGTGATGCATGCTTTTTATTAACCTCCGTTTTCCATTACGTCAATCATATCTGCAATGAAGAGATCTGCCTGGAATCCGAAATAGTAATGATCATCCGTCAGTGTATGAACTACCCCGTTGTAAGTAGTGATATTACAGGAGGCTATATAGTCAATGATCCAGTTCTCTCTGGGTCTCGCAGGATCGGGGATACAAGCGATGGAGAGCTGCCGGTATCCCACGTATTTCACACCGTTATCATCGTGATATACAACACCGATATTCATAGGCGTACCATTCCAAGACAGGTAACCCTGCCCCGGATAAGTGTTCAGCAGATTATAATCTATCTGCGGATAGTCCTTTAGCTCATTACGGCCATGGAACATATACCGCTGCAGGTATTTGAACCAGATCTCCTGTGGCACATCTGACAGCACCTTCACAGTATCATATCCCAAACGATACAGCTCATAGTTAAGACTATGCACCAATCGCAGCACACTTCTGTCGGTCGGAGCAAAGAAGGTAAGCGTATCACGGCTAAACACCTCTTCCATGCCAGCCAGTCTCACTATAGTTGCTACGCTATCGAAATAGAAAGGCACCGCGTCCAGGTAGCCCAGCGTAGTTCCTTTAAAAGCAGGATCGTGGGTACCGGAGTCCTGGTAGTATTTATCTTTATTACAGGCGCACAAACCCAGTAACAGGGCAGCCATAAAGCACAGTATTGTCCGCATAAGTATTGTTTTATCTTAACCAATAATTGTTCAGTTGCATATAGGGATTATTATCCAGCGCGGCAGAGTTGATAGGCCATGTCCAGCCGCCATTGTCGAATTGCGCCTGTGTAAGCGGATAATAACACCATTGCTGGCTTGTTACCCTGCCGGTGCGCACCACATCAAAGTAGTAGTGACCTTCCATCATCAGCTCTTTTGCCCTTTCCGTGAAAATGGCATCCTTCAGGGCCTGGCCTGATCCTCCCTGGTATAATGTAGTCTTTGCACGCTGCCTGATCATATTCATCAAACGGATCGCTTCATCTGTCTGTCCCAGTTCTGCCAGTGCTTCGGCTCTTAGCAGAATAGCTCCGGCGTACCGTAGTATAATAAGGTTGTTATCCACATTCACATCTTCATTACCCTGCTCATAAAGACTGTTATACTTGAGGAACATGAATGTGCCGTCATTGGAAAACATCTGTGAGTCAAACCACATTTGTATCCTGGCGTCAGGTACGCCGGAAGGATACAGGCGACGCAGGTACTCTGCACGGAAGTAGCAGAAACTGTACTGGTGATTCCAGGCGGGACGTTTATATGGATAGTGCACTACCAGCTCAGAAAGGTCATTCCACTTCTCGGCCAGTCCTTCTCCATAGTTGGAGCTGATCACTATATCAAAGAGGCTTTCTCTTGAACGGCCTTTGAAGATGGTGAACGATTCCTCTATCGGCAACAGCATGTAAGCGCCGCTGTTCATCAGTTCATTACCCAGATCAGCAGTAGCCTGGTAATACTTTTGCGCATTCGCTTTATCAAAACCTGCATTCCACATATGCATTTCCATCAGCAGTCCAACTGCTGACCCTCTGCTGGTACGGGCGCCCTGGTAAGCAGGTTCCGTAAATGTCCAGGGCAGATCTCCTAATACAGCTGTCAGGTCGGCGATACAGTTATTCATCACAGTCACCATCTTTTCCCTGGGCAAAGGATCCTGGTGATAAGCATCTGTATAGTATGCCACATCTCCCCAGAGTCGTACCATGATGAAATAAGAAAGGCAACGCATAAAGGTGGCTTCTGCTTTATAGGTCCTTTTACGGGCATCTTCCAGATCGGGTATGTCACGCCTGTCTATTTCATAGATCAGGATATTACAAGCCTGTATCACACGATAATAGGGCTTCCAGTCTGCCAGCATATAAAGATCAAAGATGTCCCAGAAGTCTTTGCCTGGTGGCCTGTAAATAACCGGTATCAGGTCATTCTTGGCCACATATTCAACGAAGGTCCTGTCTGCCCCGTCACCCTTTGGTGACATTGCCAGCATACCGCCCCTCGCTTCTCCTGCCAGTGCAAACAGCGGACAGGCACCTGCAGCATCTCTGAATAGGCCATAGATATCCCAGATATTGTCTTCCACATCTTTTGCTGACTTGAAGAACGTGTTTCCTGAAAGCCTGTCCAGCGGCTGCACATTCAGGAACTTCTTACACCCGTACTGACTGCAGAGCAGTAAACAGGCAGTGATATAAATAAACCTCCGGAGCATAGCAATACTTTTAAAAACATTAGAATTCAACATTCATCCCGAAGTTGTAACTGCGGGCAATAGGATAACCTCCCGACTGGTCACGACCCAGGGCAGATACATTCTCCGGGTTAGGACCACTGTATGGCGAGAAGGTGATCAGGTTATTGCAGGACAGGTACATACGGACAGAGTTGATGCTGTAGCGGCTGGTGAACTTCCTGTTTACCAGGTAAGCCAGCGTTACTGTATTCACCTTGAAATAAGAACCATCTTCCTGTATCAGCGTCTGATCATAGCGGTAAGGCCGGATGTCGTTATAGCGTTTATAGTCAAATGGATTAGGATATTTTGCCGTGGAACCCGGTCCTTTCCAATAGTCTACATCGCTGAAGTCGACCATGGCTTTCTGATTGTAAGGATCTCCGAGGAACTGCATTCTCTCTGCAAATGCATTGTTCAGGATATCCCTGATAAGTGTGAAAGAAGTGCTGATGTTGAGAGAGAAGTTTTTCCAGTTCACATAAGACTGTATACCACCAGTGATCAGCGGCTGTGAATTACCGGCAGGCACATAGTCATTTCCATCCAGGATATAGTTACCATCCACATCTTTCCAGATAGGATCACCCGCTTTAAAGTAAGTACCGCTTGCTGTTCGGAAACGTTGCCCTGTAGCAGGATCTACTGGTACATCTGCATCAGTGGCGTAAACACCTTCTGTTTTCAACAGGTAGTTCGTAAGACTGTTACGACCTACACGGAACAGGGTATGCTGACTGGTCGAATTGTCATATTGCACTAACTGTCTTGCACCATTCGGGAGACTGGTCAGCACGTCTTTATTCAGAGCGCCATTCAGGGAGATAGTCCATTGCACTTCACTGGTACGGGGTAGCGGACGGAAGGTGAAAGTCAGTTCATAACCGTAGTTGATCAGCGAAGTTTCATTGGTAGTGATCTCATTGAAGCCGGTAATATTAGACAATGATTTGGTACGCAGCAGGTTCTTCACCGTTTTGTAATAACCATCGAAGATCACCTCTAGCCTGCTGTCAAAGAAACCAGCCTCAAAACCGAAGTTATACTGTGTAGTGGCAGTAGGCTGCAGATAGGTATTGGGCAACCGGCCGAAGTTGATACCTAAGCGGGGATTGGCATTGTAGGTACCACGGGGATCATAGGTACCATAGATGGAAAAGATATCTCCGGTAGGTACGATGTTTTGTCCCCAGCTACCACGCAATGAACCATAGGTCAGCCATTTACTGTCGCTCAGACCCGGTTCCTTATTGAAGTTCCAACGGAGTCCGATAGCGGGATTTTTTGAGTAAGGATCTTCGAACCCGCTGCTGGATGTACCGTCCATACGGTAGCTGACATCCAGTACATACTTCTGCTTGTAATTGTAGGAAAATGTTCCTGCAAAGGAGGCCACGTGCTGTTTGCTGTAGTTATCCAGGAGACCTCCCCCGCGGGAAGCATATCCATCATAACCGAGCGGTCCTTCGTATTGGTTATTCGGCGTTTTCTCCTGCTGAATCACCTGTGCCTGGAAACCGCGGTTATAGAATTCGTTAAAAGCAGAAATGAAGAAATTGTGGTTTGTATTAAGGATATAGTTGTATGATATCGTGTTACGGTTGTACAATGTGTACTTCCGGTCATTGTAAGCATAGATCTGCGAGAAATCATTATGCGCCTCTGCAGGTGTGAATCTATCCTCCGTATTGGAAGCATATTCATAACTCACGCTGGAACCGAGGTTCAGTCCCTGTACCAGCTGATAGCTCACATCAAGACTGCTGCGCACGTTTCCTGTTTTGTTGTCATTCCGGGTATTCAGTGCAGACAACACACCTGCAGTACTCTGGTAAAAAGAAGGTCCCGGCAACAATGATGATGCAGACGCATTATTCGATACACCACTTTGCGTAAGGCCATTACCATCACCCTTATTTCTTCTACCTACCTGTGTGGACAAAGTAGTGAATACCCTGAATTTAGGATTAGGCTGATACAGCATGTTGGTATTAATAGAATAACGGTCAAATCCTGTATTGCGGATCACACCATTTTCATGATAGTATCCCAGGTCTACTTTATAGTTAAACTTAGGATCACCACCGCTGATATTCACGTTGTGTGTCTGGTTGTAAGTAGTGGCATAGAACACATCCTGCCAGTTTGTAGAGTTGTTGTAATAGGGATTCAAACTATCCGCCAGGAAAGCCTGGTTAGAGATCTTGTAAATATCTTCCATGTTATTTCCTCCGTAGATCATACCCAGCCTTATTCTCCTCTCTTCCTTACCACCTATAGTAGGGCGTAGCTTAGGAGGATTATTGATGAAGAAGTTACCGGTATATCTTACGATGGGGATAGGAGAACTACCACGTCTTGTCGTGATCAGGATTACGCCATACGCACCTCTTGATCCGTACAAAGCCGTAGCCTGCGAGTCTTTCAGGATCTCCATGCTTTCAATATCTTCCGGAGGAATCAATGACAGAGGGCTTACGCCAGGTCCTGCCGACTGATAACCATATTCAAAGTTAGCGTCTGCTTCCACCGGCACGCCATCAATTACATATAGTGGAGAAGTCGGCGAAAGAAAAGCATCATTACCGCTACCGGTAACACTGATATTGGACAAGCCTCTGATCTGTATGATACCACGGCCACCAGGTGTACCGGTATTGTTCTGGATATTCAGACCGGCTACACGCCCCTGTAAGAGCTGTTCCACATTCGATACAGGAATATCCTGCAGTTCTTTACCACTTACAATCACGGCAGAACCTGTGGTCACTTCCCTGGTCTTCTTCTGATAACCGATCACCACCGCTTCATTCAGTTTGTTCTCCGTTACCACCAGCCTTATTACAAGATCACGTTTGTCTTTCAGCTTAAACTTATAATCTGAAAAGCCGATATAGCGGAACAGCAAAGCAGCATCCGGTGCAACGGATACGCTGAAAGCACCGGCAGCATTGGTAACACCTACTGCTTTAGGCGGAGTGCCCGCCATGATACTTACACCCACCAGTGGCTCATTGGTCTGGGCATCCCTTACCACGCCCTTTACCTGTACTTTCTCCTGTGCCTGCGCCACCAGTACTGGCAGCAGCAGTAACAGTCCTATCATTTTATATAAACGCAGACATTGCATAGTCACAGTTTTTTGTGTTGTTAACTCATTCATCCCTGAACCTTGGGTTATTCCTGAAATAGAAGATGATCTCCCAGTCACCTTTCTGATAGATATTGAAATTCAGGTCCAGCACGCCGGTCTCCCTGACATTTCCAAAGCCTACCCTGGTGAAGCTGAACCTTACATATGCCTGTGAACCATCACCATTTGTATATTTTGTTCTAAAGCGCATTGCAGGAATCGGGTAAGCCACCTCGTAAGTCACTTCCGTTGCAGTCATCTGCCTATTGAAGCCATGTAAAATGGAATCCCAGGGTGTGAGATTGAATTTTTGAGGATCGATAGGCAGAGAGTCCTTATCCATGAACTTGAAGGACAAAGAATTGCCGTTTCCTTTGCGATGAAAGAATACCCTGACACTATCGCCTTTTAATGGCAGATTAGTGGCGTCATCTATCATGTTGTATACGCCCGGATGGTTGTAGATCAGCTCAAATACGGATGAATCATTAGGATTAGGATAATTCGCACGGTGTGCGCCTGTGATCGCATCATATTCATAAGGCGCATAAGCCTGTTCCCGGAACGGCATCAGGGAAATGTCTTTATACATATTGGTGCCACCGGAATTGGATGCTTCCACATCGAACAGATAACCGGAGTCAGGTTGCTGTCGCATGGCAGTGCCGACCGCTTCTGCCCAGAGTACAAAATCGCCTGACTGTTGTCTGACTTCAAAAACGGAATGTGTCTCTATGCCACGTTTAGCTTCTATCTCTGCCAATGATTTTTCATAACCGGTATAAGATGACTTCCATACCAGTGCTTCCACTTTCTGATCAAAATCATTGGTAGGTTTACCATCCTTCTTATACCTGACATTCAGTATGCGGAAGTTAATCGGTGTGGTAGAGTTATCTGTATTAAAGATCTGGGAGTATAAAGTTGTCCTTCCCAGCACAGGAGCGAATACCTTCTGGTTATACACCGCACGTTTGCTGAGATAGTCGAGATCATCCGCCGCCCATTTCCGGCAGGCGAAGAATAACAGTGGTAAAGACAGTAATATAAAAAGTCGTCGCATGGGTAGTAATTTTAGTTTAATGGCCGGAATGTGACAGACTTCACATCAAATCCTTCATGGTCTACAAACAGGCGCATCACATGCGTTCCTTTAGTTAGATAGACACTGGTAACGACGTTCTGTCTTTTATGATAATCGCCGGTATTAGGCATTTTCAATTGGCCGGTAACATCCACGCCGTCAAACTCAAGATGAATAACCCCATCACTCCTGTTGGAACCGGCGAGTACGAATGTGTTGTAATAGCCTGTTTGTTTTACCACCACTGTATAGTTCATCCATTCGCCGGTCTCGGTCCAGCCCACCTGGTAGCCGCCTCCTTCATTTCTGGAGAAGTCAATATCCACGCCTTCAGATGGACGGTATTTACCACCATTGTTTCCTGTGTTATTGTCATGATATCCAACTCCTTCTCCCCCGCTATCATAGTCTTCAAGGGTAATCACGCCAGGGATGGTCATTGGAGCGCCTTTACGGAGGAATTTAAGGTAACGCAGATCGAAGTTGGCAAAGTCGAAAAACAGCTTCATAAGATGACGGCCTGCAGTCAGCTGCACTGTTGTAGTGATATCGCGGAATGTATCGTAGCCGCCCGTCCCAGGCATTACCATTGCACTGCCTATTACCGGCTTTCCATCTATTTCGATGTGTACCCGGCCATCAGATCCACCACTACCATATCGTAGCGTCATATCATATTCGCCGGTTTCTGTGACCTCAACAGTGTAATCCATCCACTCTCCTGTCTCTGTCCATCCTACCTTGAGGCCATTTTCACTGGAGGCAGTAGTAATATCCACCTGTTCTGCAGGACGATACTGACCTCCCTGGTTATTCAACGAGAAATCCAGATAAGCCACCTTGTTGCCGCCGCGGTTGAATTGCTCCAGTCCTACTACACCAGGTATGTAGAACGGAAACTCATTCCATGGAGCAGACACTGTGGGGTTCATCCTGGGGATGAATTCATCAAAGCCGAACATGTGATCTTTATCCAGCACATTTACCAGTCCTGTTTTGGTTTTTATATCAATGGCTACTGTGCTGGCTTTACTCCACCGGTTGGTGTAGATCACACCTTTGGTATCACTGAAGGTGATCACACCCGGCCCGCCATTCACATGACCTTCTGCATTGGTACGATTGAATTTACCATGCATAGGATAGTTATACCTTATAGCAGTCAGCCTGATACCATCCTGTAATACCATTGAGCGGGAAGGGAATGTATCCCTGATAATGTAGCGACTCACAAGGGTATCAAGTTGTTCAAAGGGCACGGTGCCGATGAACATATGCCCCCGGCCCTGAATAGTGCGAAGCGTATTCATATTTTCAATGGCCTGTTTGAAGCTGGCATCAGTAGGTGCGAATACCGTATACAGACCTGACTTCAATGAGTCCGTCAGGTGTACTCTCTCCACTGCCAGCAGGAAAGAATCGTACTGATGTTCGCTTTGCAGGAACTCAAAGGTGGTGCCATCAAACTCCCTCAGCTGATTCTGATAACTGTAGTACCCACTGTCCTTTTTACAGGCTGTAGATAGCAATAGTATTCCCAGCCCTGCAACCAGCAGCTTCTTTATGTTGATCATATATCTCATCATTTTTATCATTGCCAATAGGGATTCTGGGTGATCAATGGATTCTGTTTGATGACTTCATCTGCTACCGGCCAATAGATGCCTCCCTTGGCAATCAGCTCCATAAAAGCAGGATCATTCTGTTTGATCTTGTTGTAGCGAATGAGATCAAACCAGCGCCAGCCCTCTCCCATCAACTCTTTACGCCGCTCTCTGAAGATGGCGTCTATCAGATCGCCTTCCCTGACGGCATCATAACGCTTTATCCTACGCAGGTCCCTGATTGTGTTCAACAGATCAATGGCCCGTTGCTGTTCTCCGATCACTGCCAGTGCTTCCGCCTGCAGCAATGCAATGTTTTCAAGACGCGTAATGACAATGGTGCTTGAATAGATCCTGAAAGAAGGATCTGAAGTATTACCATCCTGTATCACTTTTATCTTGCTGAAAATGGGGATCTGACTATTGAAGTTGGAGAAGTAGCGCTGCGAAGTAGGTACTCCGGTCAGTGTATCCAGGCTAAAACGCTCATCCACCGGCTGGTCAAATACTGACAGGATGGTATCTTTCGGTACATAGATATCCGGTAGTGCTTTGTTGATAACAGGTTCTGCCAGTGTCATTTCTTCCAGGTGACCAGAGAAAGAAGCATCCACATGGCCCCAGTCAAAATTGAAAGCCAGGATGTGGTTATCTTTCTTCCATTTGAAAAAGCCATTGCCGCTCACCAGTTCATCCGTGCCAACATAGTAGCTACCTCCTTTGGAGTAGTTGTCCAGCACAAACTGACCATATACAGATGCATCAACATACTTTCCCTGCCATGCGGCCACATGGGCAAGGATCGCATAGGCTGTATGCTTACGCGCCAGCACACCATACCAGCGGGTGCTGCTTTCATTGTAGTAGGCGCCTGATTGTTGCGGATCATCGGCACTGTATTTATATGGTAAGTCTGCCGCAGACTGTACCAGTTCTTTCTCCACGAATGCGAGAACCGTCTGTTTATCCTCTCTTGGTTTATTTTCAAATTCACCGTCATGTGAAGACGTGATCAGTGGCACATCTCCCCATACAGATACGAGGAAGAAATAAACATACGCGCGTATACAACGCATCTGTGCAACATCCACACGCATATTCTCTTCAGAGTATTTTGGATCGCGTGCCTTTACTTCGCCTACATGCTCGAGGAACATATTAGCGGCATTGATCACAGCATAAAAACGGCGCCAGTTGGAGAGTGATTCCAGCAAAGGATAGGCTGCCCGCAGGTCATTGCGGATAATCGCTTTCATATCCTGTCGTTGCAGCGCATAAAAATCGCCCTTACGCAATTCACCATACATCCACCAGGCATTATTATCAGCCATGGCAGCGCGCAGAAGGCCATAAACAGCTACCAGCGCCGTACGTGTATCTTCATGTGAATTCCAGAAATTCTCTTCCGATACAGCGTGAGAGGAATCAATATCCAGCAGTTTTTTGCAACCGGTAAAGGTGGTGCAAGAGAAGATGATTGTTATCAGGAATAAGCGTTTCATCAGAGATCCATTTTTAACCCTATTGTATATGTCCTGGATAATGGCAGGGAATAGCCAGTATCAAAACCATTGAAATCGACCAGCTCAGGGTCGCCCCCTGTATATGGAGTGATTGTGAAAACATTGGTAGCAGTAGCATAGATTGCCAGTCCGTTGATCTTGCCTTTTTTGTTCCACCACTTTGCCGTGGTCACATCATATTGCAGGGAAAGCGTGCGCAGCTTCAGGAAGGAACCATTCTCCATGAACAGGTCCTGATCTATGCGGTAAGCATCCACCGTGCTCCATGGATTGTATAGCGGATACTTATCGTAATTACCCACCTTGCTCCAGAACGTGATCTCCTTTACCGCGCTCATATCTATTTTACCTTCCCTGTTGATGAAGTCAAAACGGTTGGCCACTTCTGCATTCATCACTTTTCTGCCAAGTGCATAATAGAAGGACAGGCCAAGCGTAAAACCTCTCCAGTAGAAGTCATTGTTGAAACCACCAGAGATGACAGGAGATACATTCCCCTTCAAAACCTTATCATCATCATTGATCACGTTATCCCCATTGATATCTTTCCAGCGGGGATCACCGGCCATTAAAGGAATGCCTTTATAGTTAAGCCGCTTCCCTTCTTTACTTGTAGGAATATCTGCATCCCGGTTATAGATACCTTCATTCTCCAGTACCCAGTATTGATCTATCGAATTGCCCACCTTCAATAGTTTGCTGCCATTGGCGACAGACAGTTCATTCAGACCGCCAGGCAAAGCGAGCAAGGTGTTCTTATTGTGGTTAACCGTGATACCAGGCACCCATTGTACAGCGCTCTTTGCCGGCAATACAGCCGCTTTCAGGGAAAGGTCTATTCCACGATTGCGCACCTCCATTCCGTTCTTATAGCGGAAGTTATAGCCGTATTCTGCGGAGAAAGGCACGCCCAGCAGCATGTTATGATCGGTCTTGTTATAAAGGTCCAGAGAGACCTGCAGCTTATTGTTCAGCAAGGCGGTACTGACATTTACATTCAACTGGTCAGTATAAGGCCATGTGATACCGTAACCAATATAACCGGAAGAGTAGGCCCGGCTGATGCCCGGAAAACCGTTATAGGAGAAGCGAACAGGGTTGTTACTGAATGAAAGGTCCGAAGTATATTGTGGTCCTTCACCAAAACGGTCGTCCGGCATCAACCTGCCTACCCTTCCCCAGCTGGCCTGCAGCTTTAATACATCGATGGCATGGTTATCTTTTAACCAGGTATTCTTAATATTCAATCCTGCGGTGAATGTGGGCGTGAATAACCACCAGTTGTCAGGCTGCGCGCTGGAAGAACCATCTGCGCGGAACAATACGGAGAAGTCAAGCTGATCGTTGTAATCATATGCCGCGCGGCCATAGAAGGATAATAACCGGGTGCGCTGTTTGTCGAGGAAAGAGAAGATCAGCGCATGATCAAATGATTTTGGCGACAGGTATTCTGTTTTCGTATTGTCTGAATGTAACAGGTTGATACGAATCAGATCATTGGGCCCTTTATAGGCATAAGCATAGTTATACCTGTGATAGTCTGCCTGAAAACCCTGGCCAGCTTCAATAGTCACGTGGTGTTTCTCTTTCCAGGTATGATCAAAAGTGATGGTATTATTGAAGATAACCCGCTGGTTGTATCCGAAATAGTTGGACAGATAGTTCACGGTTTCCAGCAGTGTGCTTGGATAGAACAGATCTCGCAGTCCTTCATTATAGTCGAATCCGAATTGTGAGGTGATCTGCAGACTATTTGATGGCTTTATATTGATCTTAAAATACCCGTTCACTTCGTTGGTTTTGTTATCGTCGAATGACTTGGTGAACTGATCCAGGTATTGTCCATAGTACTGCTTATTAGGGGGCAATGGATTGCTCAGGTCGGGCAGGTACTGCATTTCAGCAAACCTGTCACGCAGCCATCTGCTCCGTGTTCTTTCCAGTCTTGATGCACTGATCATGGATGACACGGTGAAGCCATGTAGTGGCACCATGTTAATCTCGAACATGGCATTGTATCTATCCATATGGCTGTTGTCGGCAGTATTGGCAGAACGCTGGTTGCCTGCAGCAAACCTGAAGTTAGCCCTGTCTGTACCACTGGAAAGACTGGCATTTACACCATATACAGGTGTGTTCTTGAAATAAAGGTCTGTCCAGTTGGAAGGACCATAGTAGGCATTATTCGTAGAGTCGCGCAGATAAAGCGGATAGGTTTGCAATTGTTCAGTAGTAGCATATTTATTGTAGAACCGCTGACGGAAATCATTTTCAAACTTTGCGTTCGTCGTATAAATATGTGGTCGTTGTACAATACCAAAGTAAGTATTGAAACTGATCTTCCGGTGACCTTTAACGGGCGCCTTCGTAGTAAGAAGGATCACACCGCCATTGGCCGCACGCGGCCCGTACAATGCAGCCCTGCCAAAGTCTTTCACGACTTCTATCTTCTCGATATTATTCAGATCAATAGCGGATAGCAGATTGGTAGCTGGCCCCAGATGATTATATCCGAACAACTGAATATCGAAGGTAAAAGGATGATCCATTATAAGAGGAATACCATCCAGTACAATCGTAGGTTGCGATTCATAGATGTCCTTACTGGTGATAAAAGGGATGGCAGTACCCCTCAAAGCTATACTGGTAAAGGCACCGGACTCCCCACTGGGTTCCTGTATATATACCCCGGCAGTATTTCCTTTTAATAGCTGTTGTAATGAGGCATAAGGATAAATATTCTCGCGCTCAGGCGATATGGAATCTGCTTTTGTCCCCCTGACCACCGGATGATATTGTTTAACTGTATCCTGTGAAAAGGCATACTGTGGGCAATACACAGCCAGGCACGTGATAAAGATCCGTACAAGTACACGCATAACGTAAATAATTTAAAATAGGCAGAGCTGATCACCACGATGTATGAAAGCACACCGAGTAATCGATTACAACATGTATTTAAAATTGAATTGAATAGAAGTACAGACCAACAACGATAGGCCTGTTCTTCAGCGTAGCTAAACGCTAAAAGCGGTATTATACTTGAGTGAACTGGGTGAACAACACCGAACCTGACCCGTACCCGTGGAAACTATAACGTGAAATAAATGATATACAGCATTGCTGCATTGGACTAGTATCTCTTAACTGCTTGTATAAAACGTTTTAGCGTATACTTTTCATCAATAGAATGTGTTTAAGTTTTAGAATAAAATTGTTTACTGTTGATACTTTGTGAAGCTACTGTTTACCTGTAATCCTGCTGGTTTGATTTTTAGTTCCTGCTACAATATTTTCTTGGTCTGCGATTTAGGTTGAACTCATTGATTAACTAACACTCTTCATCAGGGCTTGGTAACGGGAATCTACAAAATACAGGTTACATGCTAGTTGCATTTGTGCCTTTATTACGATTCAAATATAATGAGCCGTCTGATAACTTTTTAACCTTTTTTTATAAAGAATAGACATTCCCAACACAATTTTTACAGCTACTCAAACTACTTCAAAAAGCATATAGTATTTTAATAATCAAATGATTAACAAGCAAACATTCTATACAAATAGAAGATATTTACTATACAAATAGGATAATCCAAAAGCAATAACATTGACTTTATAACATCAGTAGAATACTATTCGTTATTTAACTTATTTTGGTTCGTATC
Source organism: Chitinophaga filiformis (assembly GCF_900102545.1). Taxonomy (GTDB): domain Bacteria; phylum Bacteroidota; class Bacteroidia; order Chitinophagales; family Chitinophagaceae; genus Chitinophaga; species Chitinophaga filiformis. The sequence continues at coordinate 39,691 of NZ_FNBN01000006.1, forward strand.
AACCAGGATCATACTAACACAATGGAAAGTTTGGGGGCCTTATTAATTTAAACCAGGTGGACTATGGCTAAAGCTGACATGCTTAGCAGACTTATAAATACACTTACAAAAGCTGAAAAAAGATACTTTCGTTTGTATACGGCGCTCCAGCAGGGAAACAAAGACTATGTCAACCTCTTCAACATGATGGAACGTATATCATTCAAAAGCACTGCTGAATTAAAGCAGGCGTTTCAGCAACAATATGCCGGCTGTAGTTATGAAGTTTGCAGTAAATATCTGTACAAAGTATTGCTGGATTGCCTGTTGCATCTGCGAATGCAACGACATCCCACTGCTGCATTAACAGCAGGTATTTTAAAATGCGACATTCTTTTTGAACGCTCTTTACATGAAGATGCATTGAAGCAATTGCAGAAAGTACAAACAACTGCAGCAACCAATGAAAAACAATTATTACAGTTATGGGCACAACAACAGGAGATGCAATTGCTGCAACAGATGAATTTCCCTGGTATTACGGAAGAAGATCTGTTATACAAACAATCGAACATACAGCAAACAATGCTGGATATGCAACAGATAAGGCAGCAGACATCTTTATATGAAACACTCAGGCATCGACTATTATACAGGGGTAGTGCACGTAGTGTACGGCAGCAGGAAACGGCAGATGTGTTGAATGCAGACATGCCTCCACCAGTGCCACATTCTGCTACCAGTCTGAAAGTGCATCTGTTATTCGAGGCACATTATTATCTCGTTACCAGCGATTATCCTGCCGCATTACAGGTATTTCACAAACTACATCAGTTACTGGAAACACATCCTGTGCTATTTGAAGACACACCGACCGATCATCTGCTGATCGTAGAAGGTATACTGGATAGTTTACGGGCAGGCAAACACTATGAGGAGCTATTCTCATTTATTGACAAGGTGAAACGTCTGAATGGCGACAGTGTTTACTTTTCCATTATGCAGCAACGTCTGTTATTCATTTATGAGGCGGGCGCTTATATAGACAGTGGCAACTTCCCGCTTGCACTTAAATTATTGCAGCAGTATATGCCGGCAATAATGAAAAACATACTGTTGATGGACATCGGAAAGCAGGCTGAGATCTATCTGCACATGACACTGATCTACCTTGGTAATGAAGATATCAACAACGCTCACAACAGTCTTGAGCAGGTATTACAAAGTAATCTTTACAGTACCCTGCCTATCTACCGCACCTGTCGCCTGGTACATCTGCTTATACAGTATGAACTGGGTAACTATGAATACATCCGTTATGAGACAAGGGCTTTCCGCCGTCACTTACAACCAGATACGAAACGTTCTTATCTGCTGGAAAGAACAGTGATCAAATTTCTTGGATATGGTGAAATACCAACAGTCACTGCCTATCGTGCGGCTCTCTGGAAAAAGATCAATGCCAGTTTCGAGAAAATAAAAGCGGATAAATATGAACGCCAGCAGCTAAAACTTTTTGACTTCTCAGCATGGATAGAAGCAAAGCTGAAGCGAAAAACCCTAAGTGCCGTACTACAGGAGAAACTTAAGAATTAGTAAGTTCGTAACGATCATCACGTCATTCCAACTGTTCAATACGATGCAGGCGCAGGTTGATTATTCCTCAGGTTAATAACAGTTCTGTTCAGATAAGGCAATAAAGCGATCAACAGAATGATCACTGCCAGTAAACAACTGATCAGGTAATAATAATCCATTGAAAAACGGATCTGCGCCTGTATATCGGCTGAGCGATATAACAGTCCATTTGCCATCTTTACAGCCTGATCTGCCGGAACCCCTTTTGCTGTAACAGCTTTCTGATACCCCTCAAGTCTTTCTGCTACAAGGGGATCCAGCGAAGTGACCAGGTCCAGGTATCGGTTGTAGTGCACCTTCCTGGAAAAGAGTTGGAAATAGTTGATAAGTGCTATGCTGAGACAAAAGCCAATGAAACGGAAAAAGACGCCTGTTGCAGATGCTGTGCTTCCCAGGTGTGGTGGCACTGAAGAAATTGCATAGATGATCATAGGCGCCATCAGCATTCCAGCTCCCAATCCCTGCAGGATCAGGGGTACAATGAACGTAGGTGCATCCGCTTGCGTGGCAAAGAGCACATGCATCCACAGATGAAATACCAGGAGCAGTACAAAACCGATTATCCATATCCATCTGACAGCTCTTTTAAGTACAATCCATCTTGATGAATACAATACACCTCCTATGACACCGGCAATATTAGCCAGTAGTATATAAGATAAATACCTGGGGTCCATTCCCAGCACAGTAGTAAAATAGTTTGTCGTAATATTCAATGCGCCCCTGCAGATATAAAGGATCAGCAACAGGCCTACACCTATCACATAGTTGCGGTAACGGAAAACTTCCAGGCTCAGATATGGTCTTTTTAATGAACGTTGCCGGAAGACATGCAGGATAAGCAGTATGATCACTCCTATTGTAGCCGCCATAATCCGCTCGTCGCTCCACCAGTAATACTGTTGTCCATACAACAACACATAACCCAGCAAACAAAGTGCGGTAGTATAGATCACATAACTTCCCCAGTCAAGCTGGTACAAAGGGAATTTTCTGTTCAGTCTTATCCGGTTCATGATGAGCACGAGCAATACCGCACCGGGTACATACATAAAGATCATCCACTTGTACAGCACATTATAGTCAAATGCATCAATGATCGGTGCTGTCAGCAAAGTGGTAAGTGCTGTAATACAAAGCAGGATACCATAAAACAGGGAATACCCCATTTCCCTGGCACGGTTAGTCCGCAATCTGCTGAACACAAGTGTAATACATACGCTCGTGGTTACACAATTTGCCATTCCCTGTATGAAGCGAAGCCCCAATAATATATGCAGATCGCGGGTGATATAACAGCCGTAGGAAGCAATGATCTGAATCACCGTCCCTATGATTAAGTATTCCTTACTGGCAATAAAAACAAAGAACCTCCTTTCCAATGCAAAGAACCCCGCCAGTGATGCGTAGAACAATACCATCGAGTATTGCACATCAGCAGGCTCTATACCGTAGTAACCGGCTGCAGCAGATCCACTGGCAGTTGATAACCCAAACACGAGCATGGAGGGTAGCAGATTGAGAAAGATCACTGCCCTGATCAGCCACTCGGAGGCCCATGGTTTAAATATGGAAGTTTGCTCAGCCATTTTTCTTACTGATTGAAACCGTCGCATTCATACCAGCCCTTAACAAGGCGATCTCGCCAGGAGCGTTCGTCAATCTGATACGGACAGGTATGCGTTGCACGATCTTTACGAAGTTGCCGGAAGAATTGTCAGGAGGTAAAAGAGAGAAACGGGAACCTGTAGCAGGCGATAATGACTCTATCGTTCCATTGAACGTTTTACCCGGGAAGGCGTCTATTTCAACATCAGCAGTCTGCCCTATGTGCATTTTGCTAACCTGTGTTTCTTTAAAGTTGGCAATGATCCATTTGCCGGTAGCCTGGTTCACGATGAAGGCCAGTGTTTGCCCCGCCTGTATTAACTGTCCTTCCTGGATAGTACGGCGACCCATTTTACCATCATAAGGCGCCCTGATCACCGTATAGGAAACATTGAGTTGATTACGTCCCAAAAGCGCTTCCCTACGCTGTATCTCTGCCATTAATGCGGCTTTCTGAGATCTGATATCATCTATTTTTGATACAGCAGCATCATAGTTATCAACGATAGACGCATAGTCGGCCTTTGCTACATCCAATGCTGTCTGTACATTTTCCAATTGCTGTTTTGTAGCAGATTCTGCATCGTACAGTTTCTGGTAGCGGTCATATTCCTGTTGTTGCTTCCAGAGCCTTGCTTTAGCAGCCGCGATCTGTGCCTGAGTACCTTCCGCTGTTTTACTACTGGTGATCACATTACTTTCCAGTATCTGTATCTGCGCTCTTGCATTTGTCAAAGCAGCATTTGCTTCCTGTTCCTGCAACACATATTCGCTGTCATCTATCACCAATAAGGTATCTCCTTTTTTTACGTCCTGGTTTTCTTCGTAGTTGATCCTGCTGATATAACCTGTCACACGGGAAGTAATGGGGTTGATATACTCCTCTACCTGTGCATCATTGGTTTCTTCATACCTGCGCAGTTCAAACAAGGTACTGATCCCCCATACAGCCAGAGCCACCAGGATAATACCTGCTACCCAGCCGGTAATGGCGGTGATCAGTCTATCGGTCTTCCTATAGTTGTTCCTCTTGCCTGTCATAACTTATAAATTGCCTATAACTTTTTGTAACTGGTAATATCTGACACGGGCGGCTATGTTGGCCGACACCAGGTCAAAACGTGTTTGTAACAGCTGGGTATCTGCATCCAGCAGATCGGTCACCAGGGAGAGTTGATTGAAATAAGTGTTATTCACAATCCTGAGGTTTTCTGCCGCCTGTTTCACATTTGTCTTTGCGACGTCTATGCGTGTAAGCGCTTCTTTGTATCGCAGGAAGGCTTCGTTCACCTGCTCTTTTATCTCGTCGCCTATCTCCTTATGTTCTACCTCCTGCCTTTTCAATTGCAGTTCCGCTACCTTCTCTTTATGCTTGTTATGATAAAAAGAAGAGATAGGGAAAGCCGCTTTCACGCCATACATACCTACGCCATACGTCGCAGCAGCATAGGGATAGAACTGTATCTGCGGATAAGCCCAGGCATACTCTGCAAACAAGCCAATTTTAGGTGAAATATTTGCTTTTACCTGTTTAAGCGATAATTCTTTAAGGGCGGTCTCTCCTTCGGAGATCTTATATTCATAGGCATGATCTGCAGCAGCGGCCAGGTAATCTTCATATGTTCCTGGTATTACCATTGGCTCTGTCAATGCAGTATCTGGTTCTATTAATACATGTTCATCTGCTCCGATCATATTAGCCAGCTTCTGACTGGCAATAGCAATGTCATTGTCGATCGCCATCATTCCCATCTTCTGGCGGGATAGTTTTAATTCCGCTCTCAACACATCGCTTTTCAATACGACGCCATTTTTCTGTAATTCCCGGATATGGGCGAGTTGCTTTTCCTGTTCGGCAATATCCTTTGCTATTAATTCTTTAAACCGGCAACTACGCGCCAGATCCAGGTAACAGACTGCCGCATTGAATTTCACTTCAGATACGGTCAGATTTTGTTGTTGTAACGCTATAGCCTGTTCTGTTGCTTCCTTTTTGATCTCCAGGTTTGTCTTGTTTCCGTTATAAATATTAAAGTATGCTTCTCCTCCTATCTTATAATAGTTGTGTAAGACGGGAAATTGTTGTGGTGTATGAAAAAGGCCGTCTTCATATACCGGCATATTGGTAACACGTGCATAAGCACCTGCAGCATTGATTTCCGGTAGTCTTTCCGCCTTCGCATCTTTTAAAGATTCTTCACTGCTTTGTACGCGAAGCCGTGACATTTCTATCCGCTTATTATTCAATTCTGCCTGCTCCCAAATCTGCCCGATAGATAGATGTAACGGTGTTGTGGTGTCGTGAGGTTGCTGTGCCGTTACACACAATGTTAAAAACATAAAAGGCAGCAGTACACATGCCTTTCTGATATTAATCCACATATTCTTTATTCTGCATGCAAAGTTACTATGCGTGGAAATGAACGCTTTTATCTAAATTGCCAATTATTTGTCCATTCAAGCCATTTAGAAACATGCAACCGCTGGCGGGCTATTTAAGTGAGATAGACGTACATCCGCAATCAGTCTATGTTCTGCACGAAAAGGTAGAGAGAAAGTTTTCTATGCATAAGCATGAGAAGGGCCAACTGACTTATGTTGAGGGAGGTATTGCCTTTTGTAATATGCCTGATAGATCTTATGTAGTCCCTGCGCGTCATTATATATGGGTTCCTAAACGTCAGCAGCATTATATGCAGATCAGGCATTCCAAGGCGACCACTACCCGTAACCTGTATTTCTATAGTCATGATGATCACCTGAATCCCTTCTATAACCGCCTGGGCATTTATCCTGTCAATGAATTGCTGCAGCAAATGATTGCCTATTCAGCCCGCTGGAAATGTCATGTATTACCAGGTGAGCCCGGCTTCAGTTTCCTGAGCGCCATTAAGGATATTCTGCCTGAGATCAGTACGACTGCATTGCCTGTAGCATTACCTACCACGCAACACGAGCGCTTACGGCCGGTATTACAATATATTGCTCAGCATTACGATCAGCAGCTGACGCTGGAAAGTGTTAGTCAGGAGTTCGATCTGAGCCCACGTACCCTCTCCCGCCTCTTTACCAATATCCTCAATATGTCTTTCGTACAATACCTGAAAACGTTAAGGGTTGTCAAGGGCATTGAAATGATACTTCAGACAAACCAGACATTAAGTGAAATCGCTTATCAGACGGGGTATAGCAGTATTGCAGCTTTTAGTAAAGTCTTTTATCAGCTCACAAATAAACGGCCTTCCAGTTTTCAGCAGGGTATTTACTAAAATCGCCTGTAAGGTCATATTTCCAATAAAATATTAACCCTATAACATCTGCTTTCAAGAAAACCCAGTTAATCCAATTGAATAAATCCCTTACCGCTGAGCAACTTTTAACATTTCCGTTACTATTAAATTTCTACCTTGCGCCACAGTATTTCCTTCAGGAGCATTAGGTCAGAGCAACTCAGGATTGGACGTAGCATTTATTAACAACATTCAATTCAATCTTAAACCAACCCCAGCTAGTCACATATAGAACAGGACTACAGCTGATTCAATGATTTATCACATGAAGATTTTCAAGCGGGCGGCAGTCATTGCCTCATTATTAGCCTCAGGTTACATTGCACAGGCACAGACACAGAACTGGCAAAATATGGACCTTCAGAAAGATTCCGTATTCGGTATCAGTGTAGAAAAAGCTTATACGGAACTGCTAAAGGATAAGAAATCCAAACCTGTAATTGTTGCAGTAATCGACAGTGGTATTGACACAACGCATGAGGACCTGAAAAGCGTATTGTGGGTAAACGCTAAAGAAAAAAGGGGCAATGGTAAAGATGATGACAAGAATCATTATACAGACGATATCAACGGCTGGAACTTCATCGGTTCTACCAAAGGTAATGTTGACTACGACAACCTGGAACTGACCCGTATCATCCGCCAGCAACAGAAACAATTTGGCAGCCTGAACAGCGTTCCTCCCAAAGATACTGTCGGCCTGTACCAATATAAAGTGCTTAGGGGCAAGTATGAACTGAAACTGTCTGAAGCACAGCAAACGTTATACGGCATCACCCGTTTTGTAGGTATGCTGGATACCATGCTGATCAAACTGGGCAACAATAATCCAACAGCTGCGGACTTACAGGCTTATACTCCACAGAACCCGGCGGAAGCACAGATCAAACAGGTAATTGCCCAGCAACTGGAGCGTTTCCCTGATTTCAAAACCTTCCGTGAAAAAGAACTGGACGCTGCTGTAAATCATTATAAAGAACAAGTGCAATACCAGCTGAACCTGGACTACGACCCGCGCGCTATTGTAGGCGACGACTATAACAATCCAACTGAAAGATACTACGGCTCTGGTGATGCCACTGGTCCGGATGCAGACCATGGTACACACGTGGCAGGTATCATCGGGGCAGGCAGGGATAATAACCTGGGTATCAACGGTGTGGCTAACAATGTACAGATCATGTCAGTAAGGGCAGTGCCTAATGGTGATGAAAGAGACAAGGACGTGGCCAATGCTATCCGCTATGCGGCAGATAATGGCGCCCGCGTGATCAATATGAGTTTCGGTAAGCCTTACTCTCCTAACAAAAATGTTGTGGACGAGGCGGTTAAATACGCCATCTCTAAGGATGTATTGCTGATTCATGCTGCAGGTAACGATGCCGAGAATATAGATATCACCCCCAACTATCCCAGCCGTGTTTACCAGAATGGTGATACTGCAACTGCCTGGATAGAAGTAGGTGCTTCCGGCCCTGATAATGACGAAACACTGGCAGCACCGTTCTCTAACTACGGTAAGCTCTCTGTGGATGTATTTGCTCCTGGTGTGGGCATCTACTCCTCCACCCCGGGTTCTCATTATGACTACCATGATGGTACCAGTATGGCAGCCCCTGTGGTAACCGGTCTGGCGGCCCTGATCCGTTCTTATTACCCTAAGCTGAGTGCAGTACAGGTAAAAGATATCATCCTGAAATCAGTGGTAAAGGTGGACCACCCGGTGACCATCATGGAAGAAGGTCAGCCTAAAACAGTACAGATGACAGACCTTTGCCGCACCGGTGGTGTAGTGAATGCTTACAAAGCACTGGAACTGGCGGCTACCTACAAATAAGACAATTAAATCTCCTTTTTTCAATAGAAAAGTAGTTTCGCGGATGCGGAACTACTTTTTTGATTTACAGTGGTTTATAATTTTCTTTTATATTTTTTTGGAAATTGAAGGGAAATATATAATTTTGCCGTCCCGAACGGGGAAATATACCCCCGGTACTATTGCCTGATAGTATAACGGTAGTACGACAGACTCTGACTCTGTTTGTCTTGGTTCGAATCCAGGTCAGGCAACAAAGAAGCCCGCTCAATGAGCGGGCTTCTCTTTTATTGCTACAGGCGGTTCTTTCTATTTATAGAATTTCCAACTCTGCACATGGGTTTTATCATGAAATCCGGCGCCATCATATAAAGGATTTCCTTCAAAGAATACACCTCTCACTGAATCAAACGGAGTGATATCATTAATCTCAAGTAGCTGATGAATATTTTGTATTACGGCACAATCCAATCTTCTTATAATCTTATCCTTTGCACCCAAATTATTCGGCGGATTTATATTTGCTGGCAGCTTTTTGCCTTCTGATTCCTTTAACTTCTTCAAATTATCAAAAGAATATCTTGCCAGATCTATCCACTTTTTATCTGATAGATCTAAACAGTGTCCCAAATTTATAACAGCGCCAATAACTGCCGGTTTCCTTATTTTGACATTTCGGGAGGGTTTGAAGCGAAGTCCCAAGCCCTCTCATAATTGTTTTGCCAAAAGTATACACCATTTCCAAGCCAATTCCAATCATTCGTGCTGGGACGCAACGAAGTCTTACCATTAATAACCCTATTTTGCACACTTAAATCACATCCATGAAAGCCTAATATTAGGCCAGGATCAGTTGAATAGATCATATTCTGCGATAGAAAGTTACGTGGAAATAAATCTTTTTTGGGGAAGGAAGTTCTATTTACAAGCTGCTTTTTTTGTGGTTAACTTCTTAGGAGCAGCTTTAGCTTTCTTACCTTCAATGTACAAATCTCCTATACCCAAATCTTCAACAAGCTTAAAAATATCACAACAATCTCTAATAGCCATAATCAGCTATTTCCATTGTCAGGTATTTTCCGGAACTTACTCACAAATACCAGAAAAAAGCTAACGTAAAACAGGTTAGAAATTGTCACGTAAACCGGAAACCTATTCCCATATCTAAACCAATACATCATGAATATCTCTATCCGCTTCATATTTCCCTTTATTCTACCTTTCCTCACCGCCACCTCCATGACAGCCCCGAAAACCAATTTTGACGCTTATAATGCCCAATACGACCAAGGAACCTGCAGCACTGTCAAACGACTTAAGCAAACACCCCCTGACAGCGGCTACCCCTTCGTTCTTATAACAAGCGTAAAATTTAAAGGCTGTGACAAGGGGATACCGACAGAACAGGAACAATCCAATTTAGACAGGGTCTCCGACTCAGTCTATGCCAATGTTACCAGACTTGTAAAGAATATCATGGCTGGTACATTCACTTATCAATGTGAACGGCAGGAATATTACTATGTCGCGGATACAACACAGATAAGAGACCGTCTCTCTGCTTTGTACAAAAAGTACTTTAGCGCATATGATGCTAACATCAGCATTAAGCTTGATAAGGACTGGGACACCTACCGGAAGCTCTTACATCCGAACGAATAGACCATGGAATACCACTGGGCTAAGAAAAAGAAGGGAAGAAATGTAAGGCTGGGAAACAACAGTAGTAAAATAATGAGAAAGCCCGCTGCAATCGCAACGGGCTTTATATTAAGCAGGATCCGCCATTATCACACTTATTTTGTATACACCATTTTCTTGCTTTCCACGATGCGTCCATCTACTTCCAGGCTATAAATATAAGTACCTGCATTAACGCCGTCCAGTGTCAACGTAACACTGTTACTGTTATTTGCTTTCAGGTCGTAACGTCTGATCTGTTTACCATTCAGGTCTGACACAGTCAGATATGCTTTAGCAGCGGAACGTGGGTAAGCATACTTAATAGTAGTGCTGCCATTGAATGGATTAGGCGCATTACCAAGAACGTAAGATTCACCGGAAGTATTTGCAGCTACCTGCAGGCTGCCACTTTTAATTGCGGCTAATTGTGCCTGCACTTCTGCCAGTGTTTGTTTTAAGGCATTCACTTCCTGTTGCAGGGCTGCCACATCTTCGCCTGCACCTGCAGTTTCCGTAGAACGCTGAGCGCTGGTACTGCTTCTGTATATAAATCCGTTGTCATCTATTACCAATATGCGGCCACTACCTGAAGGCAGATTCTCGAAACGCACATTACCGTTTACGTGCAATTTCGCTGAAGGGCTAAACGTATTGATACCAAAGTTACCACTGGCATCCAGGCGGGCACGTTCTAAGCCATTAGACCCTGTAGGGTCAACTCCAACACCAAATATTAAGCTCCCTCCAGAAGTGATATTATGTATAACAAAATCACCTGCCTGGCCGGAGGTCACAAAGTCGGCTAATCCTGTTGCCAATCCTATTCTTGCAATAGGGCTGGGGTAAGAAGGCTGTGAGCCAGGCAGCGTTGGACTCAGGCTAAAATAAGCAGAAGGAGCACGACCTGAAAAAAGCGCATTGTTATCTGCAGTACTTGCATTATGTACATGCAGCAATCTGGCTGCCTGACTTACACCAATACCTACATAACCATTAGATAGAATGGTAGCCTTTTCTGTGTTGTTGGTTCTGAATACCAATCTGGCAGTATCCCGTGTACCAAGGAAATTAGTTGCGGGATTTGTTCCTGCATTACCGGTCAACAGCCACCCAGATCCACTGCCTACAGAAGCAGCATCTCTCCAGAACAAACGGCCACTGGTATCCTGTACCAGCAGACGACTGAATGTGTTGTTCTGCGTGATACCTGTGAAACGTACAGTACCTGTTGTGTGCAACTGAGCAGAAGGGACATTGGTGCCAATACCGACAAACAGGCTACCAAATTTCAGGGAATCATTCACAGCGTACAGTCGCTGTCCGGTAGCGTCTGCTATCCAGCCCTGGGCGGAGGCTGCAAAAGTGGTTAACATGCCACATAGGGCCATAAGCAAAGCTTTCCTCGTAAGGATCTTTTTCATAGTTCGTATTTAGGATTAAGAAAAAAGAGATTATTAGTGCAAAAACACTAAGGGTTAATGTTGAGATTATCTGGTAGAAATAAATGGCTATTTGTCATTAGAAAGACTAATGGGTTAAACAATTCGACGCATCAAATGTACGAAAAAGAGATAGGGCTACAAAAAAATTTATGAAAAAAAAGTACCCGATAAGTACATGTGCTATTCAAAAATGGCAATAATACAGATGCTGCTGAATAATAAGAAAGCCCGCTGCATTATTGCAACAGGCTCCTTTTCTTCATAAGCAAACTTACTTACCACAAGGGCATATAAATGGATAATGTGTATTGTCTATCAGCGGTTCAACTCCGAAGAAATCATTCAGCACTGATTCTGCCGTACAATATGCACCTTCTACCCAGGCCTGATCATTCGAGTACGCCTCTCCTACTATAAAGATATTTGCATCCGCTCCCGGGATCAGCTGTGAAGGTTTCCTGATCTTCTGCTGCACATCACAAACATCATAATGCGCGGCGAAAGCATGATAACCGGCATTGAACGGTGGCAGCGACCAATCCATATACCGTGTTTCCAGTGGCTCGGGAACGAAAGTATAATCTGAGGCCGGACCATAATGTACTGCTGCCAGCTGCTTACGTAGCATCTTCACCATGATATCCGGCGCTTCACGCGGTCCCTCAAGTGTCTGCAGATCCTGTGAAGTTGGTATAGTACGGCTCTTTTCCGTTCCCAGCTCTAACTCTCTCCAGAAGGTGGTAAACTCTTCATCATCGTAAGCAGCGAGCAGTCCGTATACAGGCTCCCCACTCTGATCCAGTGCATTGTTACCGAAATAAACTACCTGCCGGATAGGCGTATCAGTGACACTCGGTCCAATGGTATTACGTTCTGAAGCGGCCAATAGTTGTTCTTCCTGCGGAACTGTTAATCTTGTCTGGATAACATGTTCTACCGTCTTGATTAAATCGGCAGCAGCAGCGAAAGGTACTTCCAGTATCCCATTGCTTGGGTTATCCATCGCATTCAGATATGCCTGAGGGAATCCCTGTGACTGCAGACTATTAATAACATCCTGCGTCACTTCATAACCGTTGATCTGTGCAGGATAAACAGCCGCATTATCTCCACTATAGTTATTCGCCCACCATGGTTCTTTAAAGAACATGCCTACTTTATAAGAAGGCTGCAATACGGCCGATTCCAGGTATAACTGCACCTGGCTGTCGTTCAGGACGTCAGTTCCCGCATGATCTTCATAACGGGTAGCCTGGGCCACCAGTTCGATAGAAGCACGGGGCATCGCCATCCATGCAGCGTCTGTAATAAAATCACCGTTCTTCTTATTGGGCGCAGAACGCGTAGCAGTAGTGAACCGCACCTTACCATCATCTGTTGCCAGGATAGAATGCAGACGTGTGTTAGGTTGATAATTAAAGTTTACACCCTGCGCTTTCGCCAGGTCCTTGATAGCATCAAACAAGGCATTGAACATAGTGGAATATCCAGTTTTCAGTGTACGATATTCTGTCCCTGGCGTAAACTCATTATTCGCCTGGAAAGCTACTGCCGAGTTCCAGTTGATCACATTGGAAGTATAACCATTACCATCAGATGTATAGCTGTATCCCTCTGATCCCAGCTGATCAAACATCAGGTTCCAGTAGCCGATATCACTTAACTTATCCCCCTTCTTAAAGATAGAGGAATCAGGGAGATCCACTTTGATCACCCCATTCTGATAGAAGTTACACCATTCTGCTCTTGTTGTCGGACCAGAATTGGCAGTAACAGCCAGGTTCTCTACCGTATTGAATCCGGTATCCGGAGAGTCTGAAGCAGCATAATGATCTGCATTATAAGGAGCGGGTTTGCTGGAGGTAATATCATTCAGGTACATATTCTTTGTACGCAGATAGAACAGCGGATTGGTAGACTCGTTAAATGGTACTGACAAGGGCTTCAGACCGAGTTTTTCAATAACGGTTGTCACCAGGCGATGCCCTCCGCTTTTACCATCGTCATTGCCATCCCAGTAGGAATAGCGCATCCCTCCTACTTCCAGGTATGATTTATTCGGGTCGTCTTTGTAATGCCATGTACACACACGTGCACCTGCCTCACGGGTACCCTGATTGTCTTTATTGAAAGTATACTGGCCCCAGTCGAAGAGTTCCAGGGTATCGCCTGATTGCAGTTGTTTAGCTTTGGCGGATTCACTGTTCGTAATGCCATTGAGCAATCGCCATGCCGTATAAAGCCCGGCAGCGCCGGCGCCGAAAATAGAATAAGTCTTAGCCATAGAAGTATGGTTTAATGTTGAGAGTGTAATTGATTTCTGGTTATTATTCGAGACCGAGGCGTTTCATCTGCTGCGGAAGATCTTTTTCAGGGATCACTACTTCCACCAGTGCAGGGATGTCTGTTAGGTTTTTAACTTCACCTAATACTTCCACCAGTTCATCTATGGTGGTAACGCGGTAACCATTGGTGCCAAAGGCTTGTGCCAGCGCCAGGTAATCCCATTTAGGGAGGATGTCGAATGTATCAAACTTGTGCTGAGGACCGGGTTCAAAAGCGTCCATATTCACATATACCTGCTCTATGGCATATACACCATTGCTCATAACGAAGATCACGGAGTTAAGCTTGTTCCTGGCTAGTGTTGACAAAGACTGGCAAACCATCATAAAACCACCATCTCCGGCTACTGTCCATGCACGTTTGCCGCTACCCAGCTGTGCTCCTGATGCTGCTCCTGTTTCATACCCGATGATCTGCCAGGCTGCGGACGCCAGGAAGCTGTTCTGTGCCAGGCCATAGGCATTCGTAGCCACATACATGGCAGAGCTGATACCGAAAGTCCAGACGATATCTTTCAGCATATTATTGTCGTTCAGGAACTTCATGGATTGCTGGAAGAAACGGTTATAGGTGATCACCTGGGGCTGATCATTCCAGCGGGGATCAGAATTGGATAACCAGGGTTCCGGATAAAGAGGTTGTGGCGGCGCCTTTACAGGCAACGGATAAGGGCTTCCCTGGGCTTTAAAACGGGCGATCAATGCTTCCATGAAATCCTTCATGGTCACATTCTCATAAATGAAATATCCTACCCTGATCTGCTCTGTAGTAGCCAGCACCATGTCGGCATACTTGTTCTCAATAAACCAGAGGTAGTCGTCAGTAATGATAGTACCCAGTGTCAAAAAACAATCTGCTGCTGATACCAGGTCCAGTACACTCTGAATAGACGCCTGATCGGAGTATGTGCCGATGAACTTATCCCCCCCTTCATCCAGCACTGTTTTGCCAAGACTGGTGGTGGTATACAGGAAACCACTCACATCGATGAGTTCCTGTAAAAGAGGTGATAGTCCATGACGTAATACCTCTACACCTGCAAAGATCAGCGGGTTCTGTGCCTGTGTGATCTGTGTCCAGGCAGTGCTGACTGCATTCTCCAATGCAAGAGGATCACTTTGGGGAATGATGGGTTGCAATACGGTATCAGGTGGCGGCGGACAAGGCTCGCCCCATACTTCTTTGTAACATTCAATAAACACAGGTCGCTTGTGGGTAATTGCTGCAATCAGGAGATTGTCTATTTTCTCTGCAGCGCCCACGGAAGTACTAAGTGTTTCGCAGGCCACCGTCACCTGGTCATACACTTCCTGGTCGGCGGCCAGGTTGCCGGTAGAGTGATGATACAACACATCATACATCTTTGTGATCTGGCGGGCATCTGCACCAGGCGTTGCCGAGATAACTACAACGGGGCTACGCTCTACATAAGCACCTCCGATAGCATTCAGCGCAATGAAGGTACTTACACCATATTGAAGGGAAACAGCGGCCAGTCCTCTTGTCCTGCCATATGCATCAGCTGCATAGCCGGCATCCAGTTCATTGATACAACCAATCGCATTGACGCCGTCAAAATGTTCCAGGGCCTGGGTAAAATGTTTAACGTAGTCACCGGGTATCTGGAAAACCTCTGTGACATTTAATTGTTTTAGCCGGGTTAAAAGATAATCCGCAACGGTAAAGGTGGTGTTTTGCATGAATTGTGGTTTATTTAATCATTTGAGGATGACTACAATACAGTAGGGTATGGTATTTCTGCCGGACACATAGCCCGGATGTTAAACAATAAGATGTATTTCTTTACAGTTAGTTGCGATTCTCAGTCAAAGCATGTAGGGCTGTATTACATCCATTTAATAATCCTTCTGATGTGATACAGTAATGTTATGATGTCAAAAATTTGTTGATGATATTAATATTCGAGGTCTGGTTACATTAAAGCAAAAAGGTTATCTGAGCACATCTTGTACACTGAAATTAGAGCAATTTTATAAAAAAACAAAAACTTCGATAACGGGATTAATAATTTCTTAACGGAATATCTGCTACGCCCAATACATTTGCCAGTTCCATCACTTTTGCCGGCGTGTTCAGGCTTTTTCCAAGATCTTCTATCTTAAGATTATTAGCCTTACTTTTAAAAAGATATGCTTTGAATGTATACTGATTAGCTGCTTTGGAAAAGTCCGCACCGTGTGTGGATACCAGTTGGGTTACAAAGGTTGCCAGGGCTTCTATGATAACAGGATACAGCGCATACAGTCCTGCAGACCAGCGTTCAATATCTGCCAGAAAAGCCTTTACCTCCGGCACTTCAATATATGCCAGTTTATCCAGCTGTTTTCTGATGGACTCAAAAGGCATATTCTCCCAATCCTTTGCCCGTAGTACAGGGATCTGCCAGCTGGCCTGTTCCTCTTTCCAGTAATCCTTTTCCGCCTTCACCTGGTGTACTATAAAACCAGGCAGTTCTATTGCGGTAAGATATCCGCCATGACAGGCGCCGGTATCAATGCCGAATGTATTATTCCTCATTTCCGGTTGATCGCCGGTTACATGATGACCATAAATAACTGGCTTGACACCCCGATATTTGTTTACCCATTCTGCGGATGATCCATATTTCTTTTCAAGGTATTTATCACCTGCAGTTGATCCGGATAATACGTCCTCCCGTTGTTCTGTCAGTGCACAATCATGCTCAAAAGCAGCATGCACGATAATGGCGTCCGCTGTTTCGTGATAATACCCAATAGTAGCACACCATTCCAGGAATGCCGGATATTCGTCGCCAAACTGCAGTCTGACGATCTCCTGCGCATAACTCAATACCCCATTCAGGTGCTTGCGTTCATGATTGCCGGCAAGCACAATACTATTCGGTCTGTTCCTGAAATAATGATATACTTCTTTAGACTTTGGTCCCCGGTCGATGATATCGCCGACGGAAATCAACAGATCGTCTTCTTTTAGCCCGATAAGGGTGGTTAACCGGATTAACTCATTATAACAGCCATGGATATCTCCAATTACCAATGTGCGGCTCATATTGCGGTATAGGTTTACAAGGCGACAAAGCTACAAAATCCCCTTCCTTCAAAAAAAATTTGCCTGTTTCCGAAAAAAACATTCACTTTGCGTCATAATAACACAAAGAAAATATACCCCTATGAACAAAGAAGCAAGAGTGGCAATCGCCTATGAAACACTGGACATCCTGGCGGCAGGCCAGTACCAGAACCAACGGAATGAAGTGGTCAATATCAGCAAGGATCTCAGGCATGCTGTACAGCACACTATTCATTACAAACCCGAAGACTTTGAAAACGTATTCATTGCGAGAGACACCCAACTTAAAAATGCTCCTGCCGGCACATGCTGCATTGAGGTAACAAGTGAAACTACCTTTGCTGCGGCGCGCAGACTGGTGGCAACCGAAGGTGCAGAAAATGTATGCTGCCTCAATTTTGCTTCCGCTAAAAACCCTGGTGGTGGATTTCTTGGAGGTGCACAGGCACAGGAAGAGAGCCTGGCAAGAGCCAGTGGCTTGTATGAAACGCTGAAACAGCATCCTGAAATGTACGAGACAAACAGGAAACATGCCAGCCTGCTATACACAGACCATATGATCTATTCTCCGCTGGTACCTGTTTTCAGAAATGATGAAGACCGCCTCACAGATGAACATTATCTCGTATCCATCATTACATCACCTGCTGTAAACAAAGGTGCATTGCTAATGAATGAGCCTGAATATGCAACAAGCATCGAAACTGTAATGCTTAACAGGATTGAAAAGATTCTGTCAGTGGCCATCGTCAATAACCAGACATCCCTCATACTTGGCGCCTGGGGTTGCGGTGTATTCAGAAACAGTACTGAAGATGTCGCCGCCTGGTTCGCACATCATCTACTGAAGAATGAGACTTTCAAAAATGCATTCAAACACATTGTTTTCGCGATCTATGATCCTTCAGAGAAAAAGAAAACAGCAGATGCATTCAAAAAACAGTTCGGCCATTTCAACCCAGTAGGTTAACCCACCGGAATACCGGCTATCAGCCAGGTGTTCCGGTTGTATTACATTGTGACGCTTTCAGCTGTTGTTGTTATCCCCAACAGATATTCTATTCTGCAATGTATCTTCAACCGCTATCCTTTTCTTAAATTCGGTCAGAGAAAAGGATGGCCAATGAAAAACTCAGTATACATACTCTTTCTACTCCTGCTACTTTCCACGGTTGGCAAAGCACAACAAAAGACATACTGCAATCCAATCAATATAGACTACGGCTTTACGCCCATCCCTAACTTCTCGGAAGCAGGCAGGCACCGCGCTACAGCCGATCCTGTTATCACGCTTTTCAAAGGTGATTACTATCTTTTCTCTACGAACCAATGGGGTTACTGGTGGAGCAGTGATATGTATAACTGGCACTTCGTACCAAGAAAATTCCTCAAACCTTATCACAAAGTATACGACGAACTCTGCGCTCCCGCAGTATTTGTTTTGGGAGATACTCTACTGGTGATTGGCTCTACCTATGAAAAGAACTTTCCCATCTGGATGAGCACCAATCCTAAGGTAGACGACTGGAAAGAAGCGGTAGACTCCTTCCGCGCAGGTGCATGGGATCCGTCTTTTTTCCTTGATGATGATAATCGTCTTTATCTCTATCATGGCTCCAGTAATACCTATCCGCTATATGGACAAGAGGTGGATCGTCATACATTACAGCCCATCGGAGAACGACATGACCTTATCAAACTCCACGATGAACAACATGGATGGGAACGTTTCGGTGAATACAATGATAACAACTTTATGCCTCCCTTTATGGAAGGTGCATGGGTCAATAAACATAACGGTAAATACTATCTGCAGTACGGCGCTCCCGGCACGGAATTCAGCGGTTATGCGGATGGCGTATATGTCAGCGATCATCCCTTAGGCCCCTTCACTTACCAGGTCCATAATCCTTTTAGTTATAAAGCCGGAGGATTCGCCAGGGGCGCAGGACATGGTGCTACCTATCAGGATAAATATGGCCATTGGTGGCATGTTTCCACGATGGTCATCAACGTGAAAAACAATTTCGAAAGAAGAATCGGCATCTGGCCGGCCGGCTTTGACAAAGACGATATTCTTTACTGTAATACTGCCTTCGGAGATTATCCCTATTACTTGCCTACTGAAAAAGAAGAGGGCCATTTCACCGGCTGGATGTTACTGAACTATCAACACCCTGTAACAGTCTCTTCCACCTACGGCGCATATTATGCCAATAATGCTGTGGATGAAAGTATCAAGACTTACTGGTGTGCTGCCACTGCCAATGCCGGAGAATGGATACAAAGCGACCTGGGAGCACTATCTGCCGTCAACGCTATTCAGATCAACTATGCCGACCAGGATGCAGACATTCTCGGTAAACGCACAGATATCTATCATCAATACCGCCTCTGGCATTCTACAGATGGTAAGAACTGGAAATTACTGGTGGATAAAAGCCGGAATAAAACGGATGTTCCGCATGACTATATAGAACTCCCTCAGCCCTTAAGTACCCGTTATATCAAACTGGAAAACATCCACATGGCCGACGGAAAATTCGCCATCAGCGGATTAAGAGTATTTGGCAAAGGTAATGGCGCCCCTCCGGCCGAAATAAAGAACTTTATCGTACTACGGCAACAATCCGATAAGCGGAATGCCTGGCTGAAATGGTATCCGTCAAGCGATGCCTATGCCTGTAACATCTACTACGGTATTGCCCCTGATAAACTATATACCAGCATCATGGTCTACAACGCTTCCGAATATTATCTGAAGACACTTGACAAGAATACCACGTACTATTTTTCCATTGAACCTGTCAACGAGAATGGGGTTGGCAAAAGGAGCCCGGTGATGAAAGTAGAATGATTATCAATGATTTTCCATATCTTTATTCCGGACAGAATAAGACAAAGAAGTTAGCGACCAAAACAATCTCCATCCGAAGAAAGACGGCAACACGTTACCATTTTACCAATAAATACTTATTTAATTGTGACACCTCGAAAGTTGATCTTTTACCATCCATAGCGTAATCGATTACTTGAGATAAACAGCTCATTCCACAAACAACAAATCAATTAATAACCAATCATTTAACAGCAATGAACCTGTCTAAGACTGCGAGTGTATGTTTTTTGAGTGTCGTGCTTGGTCAAGGCCTGATGGCGCAGACCAACTGGCAAATCCAGCCCATAGCGATCAAAACCCGTTGGGCAAAGGAAGTTTCCCCCACTAATGCTTTACCCGAGTACCCTCGTCCGCAGATGGTGAGGGAGAACTGGCAAAACCTGAACGGACTGTGGAACTATACCATTACACCTAAAGATGCCACCACGCCTTCCGGCTACCAGGGGCAGATCCTCGTTCCCTACCCGCTGGAATCGGCCCTGTCGGGTGTAAAAAAGCCATTACAGCCATCAGAGAACCTCTGGTATAAACGCGCCTTTACCAAACCCGCCCTGAAAGACGGCGAGCATGTTTTGCTCCATTTCGGCGCTGTTGACTGGCAAGCCACTGTATATGTGAACGGCAAAGAAACCGGTAGCCATAGCGGCGGTTACCAGGCCTTCTCACAGGATATTACGGCTGCCCTTAAAGATGGCGAGAACGAGATCGTAGTAAAGGTTTTTGACCCTACCAGTGAAGGCATCGGCCCCCACGGCAAACAGGTACTCAACCCCGCTAATATCTATTACACCCCTACCTCCGGTATCTGGCAAACAGTATGGCTGGAAACAGTGCCTGCGGATTATATCGCTGGACTAGACATGACTCCGGATATTGACAAAGGCATCCTGAATGTGAAAGTAAATGCCCCTGCCGGCACCAACGTCGAGCTCATTGCCAGCGATGGAGGTACTGAAGTCAGCAAGATAAAAGGCAAGGCAGGCGCTGCATTAAAGCTGCCTGTAAAGAACGCGAAGCTCTGGTCTCCCGCTAATCCTTTCCTATATGACCTGACCGTAAAACTCACCAAAGGCGGTAAAACCATCGACCAGGTAAAGAGCTACTTTGGTATGCGTAAGATTGCCATCCAGAAGGATGAAAAAGGTGTAGACCGTATCTTCCTGAACAATCACGCTTACTTCAACCTGGGTACCCTGGACCAGGGCTTCTGGCCCGACGGTCTGTATACCGCTCCTACTGATAATGCGCTAAAATTCGACATAGAAGCCATCAAAGCGATGGGCTTTAACACCATCCGTAAACACATCAAAGTAGAGCCGGCACGTTGGTATTATCACGCAGATAAACTGGGTATGCTGGTATGGCAGGATTTCGTGAACCCCAACCAGGGATTACCGGAAGGCGCAAAAGCAGAATACGAGAAAGAGACCAAAGAAACGCTGGAACAACTGCACAATCACCCTGCCATTACCACCTGGGTGATCTTTAACGAGAAATGGGGAGCCTTCGATCAACAGCGTATCACCGAATGGGTGAAAGCCAGCGATCCTTCCCGTATTGTGAATGGCCATTCCGGCGAAATGCTGTATGTCAATGAACAACTCCGCAGTCCGTCTCCCAATGCCTGGGTAAGTGCCGACATGACTGATGTTCACTCCTACCCTGACCCGATGAACGCACCTGCCGAACCAGGCAAGGCAAGGGTACTCGGTGAATTCGGCGGTATCGGTGTATTCATTCCTGATCATCAGTGGAACACCAGCAGCGCATGGGGCTATATCCAGGAAAAAGCGGCAGGGCTGGCTACCAAATACACCATCATGAATCAGCACCTGCAACTGCTGGAAGCGGAAGGGCTGTCAGGCTCCATCTACACCCAGCCATTTGATGTGGAAGGAGAACAGAACGGCTTACTGACCTACGATCGTGAAGTGATCAAGATCCCGTTTGAGCAGATGCGTAAGATCCATTCACCACTGAATCCAGATCTGGGTGCTATCCCAGCCGTAACAGCTAAAAATGCTGATCTGACTGATCCGGGTGAAGTTTACAGCAAAATGCTACAGGACTATATCAATGGCCGCCGTGATCCCGAATTCCTGTTCAAAATGGCGATGATGGCGCAACAAGCAGGTGATAAGAATGGCGCAAATATGGCAGGTGGTGCATACATCACTACCTTACAAGCACCTTATACACCTGAACAGCTGGCCCTCATTCTTCAGTTTACCAGCAGCACAAAAGACAAAGGCTTCAGCGTACTGCAGGAACAATTACAATCCCAAAACTCCAAACTGGAAAAAAGACCAGTTACCGTTAAGCTGATGAATATTGTTTTCAGAGATGTGATCGACCCGGTACTGCAGAAAAGCGGAGATACGCCTGACTGGAATGCCATCGCCAACAGCGTAAAACCTTACGGTGATCCAGGCGAAGAGATCTTCCTGCGTGCGAAAACAGTATATACCTTCAACAAACAGGATTGGACCAACTATGCATCCGTAGCAAATACTTACCTGGAAAAATACGGTCAGAATATCCCTGAACAGGAGAGGAACATGTTCCAACAGGCGATCAATAACAGCAAAAATCAATAACAGTTGCATCAAACCAGCATATGACCAGGATCTTCCTCCGTTTTTAACGGAGGAAGATCCTGGTCATATGCTGGTTTGATGCAAGGAATATGCAAATTATATCAACCAAAGTATAACTAAAACACGGGAGGCTGCCTCATATACAGATGAGACAGCCTCCCGTTCAATTAGTTTTTCGTACTTACTACTCCACTGCCTTCACCTCAAAATTCTCATACGTCACATCAAAACTCTGTTTACCCGGAGCAGCTGCTACTATGCCTATTCCAGCCTTTACATTTGGCGGGAAATAAGCTAAACGCAGCATATCATATTTCACGCCATCGAAGGAATATTTTATCTCCACATAATCACCTTTCCTTAAGAGCTTCAGCCAGATGGAAGCGGGACTATCATGTCTTGGCACTACTGACCAGTCGGATACCTCACGTGTTACAACAGCGCTGACATTCTGTACCCCATCTACGTATTCTATGCCCGTTTTGATCCAGTTCTTTTCATCTATACGAACCATCAATCCCGCCTGGTGGAATAGTTCTTTGTAATGGCCACTGATCTTAACACTGGCCTCGAAATTACCGGTCATTTCTTTGTAGTAGAAAGGACCATTATCACGGATGAAACCATAATGTGTCACACGCCAGAAATCTGTATTGGGTTCAATGGTGCAGGTCAGTTTCTTTTCATCTCCTGACCACTTTTTGGGTTCGTTGTTCCACTTCATCTGATTATTTTGAGCGTATAAAAATGTTGATGACAAAACAGCACTGAGAATTAATACTAACGTTTTCATGAAATGTTTTATAGGTTATTTAATGACCGGGTCACGGGTTACATCATTGCAAAGTATTCAAATTTACAATAAGTACAAAGGAAGAATCAGGAGATGTATCAGAGAGACTTGGGAGATGTATCAACCTATTTGCTGTATGGTAATAATTCAATTGGAACTCAAGAGCAGCAAGCGGTTTCTGGAGGAATGCCGGGCCTTCGGCTCCTTGGGCATACGATTGATAAAGCCCAATAGATATTCCCATTCCATACGATTGCGAATGTTTAAATAGTAATTCAATAGCCCAGAGAGGCGCCGACCGGCATCCTACCTGAAACCGTGCGAAACGTCAATCCTACATACGCATGAGAACGCACGACTTCCTTAAGCCGTGCGAAACGCTACCCCCAAAAACACTACTCACTCAAACAAAAAAAGCTGGCAAGCCACCGAAGCAGCCTACCAGCATCGCATGGTATAGGGAATCGACAATCTTTATCTAAACCGCATAAGCTCCTCCCACTTAAACACCCACTCAGGCGTAACCAACAGTTTACCTGCATCAGCAGTATAATACCATGGAAAAGGAAGATTACCTGGATTCTTTAATATATGAATATCCTGCGCCGGCATATAACTCTGCGCCAATAGAAATACCTTCTGCCCTGCAGCATTCACCGCCATATCAACGACGAGGACAGCATGCCCCGGAGAACCACCACGGATAAACACATCACCAGCCCGTATATCCGATGGGGTAGAGACAGTCGCAAGCTCCTTACTCAACGATAAAGTCCCCGCATAAGAAAACACCGTTTGTAAATACTGATAAAAACAATCCTTACCCTGACAAGCCCTCGCTGCCAATTGTCGCTGCAAACGCCCTTGCTTAACCGGGAACCGGAATCCCTTCATCCAGCTACTATAATCCATCAGCGTTCCATCAGTAGCATGAAACGCTATCCGCGTATACTGCTGAGTAGTATACATATATTCTGCATATAATCTGATCACAGCATCCGCACACTGCTGCAAATCTTTCTTTCCCACAGAAACATCCAGTACAGCAAACTGCGCTGACTGATTCGGCTTTCTTTCGCCATTATACAGATATACGGTATTGCTTGTTTTTAAAGGTACTTTCCTCAGCCACGCTCCAAACGAACCTGCATCCTGCGATACCCGTTTATACCCTGCAGGCAATGGTATCTGTCCGACCGTGTCATAATGCACTGCCGGTCTCAGTTGCAGACTCCTGGCCTCAAGATAGTGCCAGAACAGAAGGAAGGCTCCGCTAACAAACATAACCGTAGAGGCCCATGGAAAGTACTTCAATTCGACAAATTTCTATAATGATGCAAGAAATAAAAAGATTCCATAAGACGGTGTTAAATTTTTATATAAATTTGTTCAGGCCACATAGAGACTCCATCTTAGTGCTGCCTTAGAAACATTGGTACCCACTACTTCCTGAGACATATAGCCACAAATCATTGAGATTTTATGAATAAGACCACCTTATTCGTACGGCTCACTACGCACTTTTCGATCGTAAACAATTAATCATTCCTAAAACCCACTCGTATGTCTCTGCAGAACTTTGTACGGGTACACAATGCCCATTTATCCTTTTGGCAATCTGTTGTATCACAACGCGTACGCCAATTATTGGAGCTGACCGGCGCTAAGGTTAGCCATAATCTACTACTCAAACATCCGGCCATCGCCGCTACCGCACAACATGTTAAACTAACGGCGAAGGGCACACCTCCCGGTCCGGACACTTTAGACCTTACTGATCCTGATCAGCAGATGGTATATCTCTCCCATCTGGCCTACGAACAAGCACTATGCGTGGTGGAAGACGATGCGCAAAGAGCCGGGGTGTTGGAGACGGAATACCGTAAGTATAGCGACAAGGATATCATCGGCTTCGCCTCCTGCGTTACTACTTTCGCGGAATACTACCTGAAATACGCAGGCGTCTTCGCATACAACGACTGGAAAGAATTAGGGGAAGATATCTCTACCTACGGTGTTATCAATGAAAATGACAACGGTAACGGTTTCTCCCTTCCATCAGACGCCAGAGTAGCCATCATTGGTGACTGGGGTACCGGACTGGCAGACGCACAGGCTTTGCTGGTAGACATCATCCAAAGGCATAACCCACATTGTATCATTCATCTTGGTGATATCTATTATTCAGGTACACCTGAAGAATGTGTCAACAACTTCTCAGCCATCATTAAAAACGCTTTTGATATCGCTGAAAAGGACCCTGTTCCTGTTTTCACCATTCCCGGCAACCATGATTATTACTCACTGGGATGGGGTTATTACAGCATGGTATATGGCCTGAACAGCGAGATCGGAACAGCTGCTTTTCAACCAGCCAGTTACTTCTGCCTGCGTACGGAAGACGGAGGATGGCAATTCCTGGGAATGGATACCGGTTACAACGATAGTAACCCTGCCGATCAGGCAGACCCGTTCTATGCCGGCCCCTGGCTGCAACCTAATGAGATAGAATGGCACCAGGACAAACTGAACAACTTTGCAGGGGCTACTATCCTGCTTTCACACCACCAGTTGTTCTCCAGCAATTCCAAGATAAACGGAGAATTATCCGATTTCAGCGCACTGCCAGCACAGAACCCTTATCTCTACCAGACCTTCCTGCCTTATTTTCCAAAGATAGCTGCCTGGTTATGGGGACATGAACACAACTTCGTAATGTTTGAAAATGACCTGCTGGGACTCTCCAAAGGACGGCTACTGGGTTGCAGTGCATTCGAAGAACTGACCTCTTCTGATCCTTATGCGATCAACTATCCGGAAATCAAAAATTTTATTGATCCGGAAACAGGAAATATGATAGAACTCTCCACCAACGCTGATCTGAATGGTGTGACTTACTACAATCACGCTTACGCGGTCATTGATTTCAGCGGCAGATCAAATCCTACCGATCCGGTTACGGCTACTTATTACGAATATCCTTCCTGGGGAGATAATCCGCCGGACGATCCTGAAGCTACTCAATTGTACCAGGAGCAGTATAGCCTTCCTCCGGTATCAGAGGTACAGGTACCTTACGTTGCCAATACTTACCTCCTCTCCCAGGACGGACAGTTCATCGGGCCGGAGTATAGAGACTATCCATATATGAGTGATGATACACCGGTAGCACAGCAGTTCTATCCTGTGGTTGTCACATCTGGCAACTATCTGACGCATGGAGATAAGTTGCGCATACTTACTACAGACAGCACTGTAGGCGATAAAAATCAGCTGGGCGCCTTCACCAGAAAGTCGCTGTATTATGATGATGCCAACGACAATAGAACAGCATGGTATGTGTACAAACGGGATACTTCCAATGGACTGGATATTCATTACGGCGATGAAGTATATTTTGTCAATGCAGACTGGGACCAATGGATGCTACCTTATGACAGTGTCGGGCTCAGTGTATTGTACCTGACTACGGAGGAAAATGCTAATTATTACTGGATCATCACACTGCCACAGAACAGTGCTCTCGAAGGTATTACGGCAATACCGAAAAAGAGCCCTTATCGAAAGAAACACCTGCCGTTTACCAAGCAGGAAAAGAATGTTATTGTGTAAAACACAAATAACGTTATAGAAAAGAAAAGAGACTGCCCATCAGTATGAGCAGTCTCTTTTCTTTATATTCTCTTTCATTAATCTACCCTGTCGAGGTCTGTGATCAACAAAGGATTATTCAATCGCATCTCATTGATCAGTTTCTCTACTTCACCTGTCTGCGGTTTTGCCAGTAAGCGCTCCACTTCTTTACTGGTCAGTCCTACCATCTGTAGAAAAGTAACTTCTCCGTGAGGCGTCTGAATAGCGCCCAGTTCAGGATCAGGAACGAATGCCAGTCCGACGATGTCAGTAGCCGTTTCCAGCCTGATAGGTCCATTGGCAGGAACAAAATGATACGGTTCAAACCAGCGTTGACTTTGAAATACATAACGCGCCAGGTTATTCATCACCTGGATAGCCCATGTAGGATCACCGGTATCTTCAGCAAAAGGTTTGAGTCTGAAGGTAAATTCAAATCCCCATTTACTGAATTCACCACCGGCCTGTTCTTCATTATAGTACAGCTGTGACATACCATAGCTGACCATGTGCAGATGCGGGATCTGTTTTTCACTGTCGTAAATACTGGTACCGTCAATAGGGTCTTCACCTCCTATTGCAAAATGTAGGGGCGGAGCATAGTGTCTTGGCTCCTGCGTTCCATAGATGCTTTCCAGTTGTTTATCAATTGCCAGCCATCCTACTGCATCGTCTTCATTGAATAACTTTTTGTACTCTTCCTTCGTCATAGGTTAATTAACGTTTACAGTTCATGTCTGATCATTGTCCTTACCAGGTCTTCCTGCTTTTCGCGTTCCCTGATAATATATACTTTGTCTTTATCAATCATGATCTCTGCCGGCCGTACATGCAGATTATAATTGCTGGCCATCACCATACCGTAAGCACCCACTGTGAATACTGCTACATAGTCGCCCTGCCTTAAAAGTGGCAGCGGCCTTTCCTTAGCAAGATAGTCGGACGACTCACAGATAGGTCCCACCACATCATAGGTGGTCAGTCCTTCCTGCTGCACCGGGTAATTGCGGTTAGTCAATACGTGCTCCGGTTGTGGCTTTACCGGCCAGATGAAATGGAACGCATTGTACATCGCAGGACGGATCAACTCAGTCATACCGCCATCCAGTACCACGATATTTTTATCACCTGACTGCTTTACGTACAACACCTTGCAGACCATTATCCCGGTATTTGCAGAGATGGAACGTCCTGGCTCCAGGATGATCTTAAAGCCTTCATTTTTTACGTAAGGCTCCAGCAGTTCAGTGATCGGACCGGCGAAACTCTCCCAGGAGAAATTGTCATTGTCCATATAATTCGCCGGGAACCCACCACCTATATTCAATACATCCAGCCGGATGTTCTTACGCTTTAAATTTTCCACCAGCTCCACCATTTTGTGAATAGCGGCTACATAAAATGTGTAGGAAGAGATAGGCGAGCCGATATGCGAATGCAGGCCCCTGATCTTCACATAAGGATGATCTGCATTCTCTTCGATCAGCGTTTCCACATTGGCATAGTCAATACCGAATTTCGCGCCCTTATGACCGGTACGGGTCTTTTCATTTGTCTTCTCATCCAGGATATCCGGCAGGATACGGATCAACACATTCACCTCTCTTTTCTGTTCTCCGGCCAGCTCCTGCACTCTTGCCAGTTCCTGCTCGGATTCGATATTGATAAAACCTACCTCGCTGAGGATAGCGTCTGTGATCTCCTCATCAGACTTCCCCACGCCGGCAAACACAACCTTTGACAGATCGGCATTACTCTGTTTCACTACAAACAGCTCTCCCCCGCTCACAATGTCCATTCCGGCGCCCAGGGCTGCCAGTTCATTCAGCAGATGTACATTATTGCTCGACTTCACAGAAAAGCAGATCATAGGCTGCAGCTTCTCAAAGATGCTGTAGATCTTCTTATAATGCAGCCTTAATGTATTCGCTGAATACAGGTAAAAAGGCGTGGGAAGACCTTTGTCCGGCAAACTATTCACCGCAATATCTTCGCAATAGAGTACTCCATTCTTATATTGAAACAGATCCATATAAATTATTCTATAAAACAGAAAGATAAAA
This sequence comes from Chitinophaga filiformis, assembly GCF_900102545.1. GTDB lineage: Bacteria > Bacteroidota > Bacteroidia > Chitinophagales > Chitinophagaceae > Chitinophaga > Chitinophaga filiformis. Next base: position 68,550 of record NZ_FNBN01000006.1, read on the forward strand.
GAAATTATTGTTATGAAAACATATAAAACCATTATAAAACCCCCATGCCATTAAATCGGAGAATTCCGATACCTTTGCAGTATGGATCAAGTTGAAGTTTTTAAGGCCTTATCCAACAAAAAAAGGCTGGAAATCTTAGCCTGGCTGAAGGAACCGGAAAAGCATTTCCCCAAACAGGAATGCGGGGAATTTGCCAGGACAGGCGTGTGCGTGGGCCATATTCAGCAGAAATCAGGACTTACGCAATCCACAGTATCTGAGTACCTGTCTATGCTGCAGCGGGCGAACCTACTGATAGCTACCCGTTTGGGCCAATGGACACACTACAAGAGAAACGAGGAAGCCATTAAAAAGCTGGGCCTCCACATCCAGGATGAACTGTAGGTCTTTCCAATAAAAGATCAGGAATGAACGATGATCCATTCCTGATCCCCCGGTAAAAATTATTCCGGCTTATACTGCAGGGAAGAAGGCGGCGCGGCCTGTTCCCCATTACCCCATTGCTTATTATGCGCTTCTCCCATCACTAATTTCAGTACTCCTCCCTTCAGCAGGGCCTCGTGTGTGAACCAGGGCACATTCAAGGGCTGGCCATTCAATGATGCCTGCTGGATGTATTTGTTCTTCGCAGAACTGCCCGGTGCAGATACAGTGAACACCTTACCATTTGACAAATTGATAGTCACTTCTTCAAATACAGGACTACCAATGTTATACACCGGTACGCCAGGCGTTACCGGACAGAAGCCCATCATAGAGAATACCACGAAAGCCGTCATACCACCACCATCTTCATCACCGGGAATACCGAACAGGTTGTCTGTATACCAGGTATCCAGCAGCATGCGGATGCGTTTTTGCGTCTTCCAGGGAGCCCCCATATAGTTATACAGGTAAGGGATATGGAAGCTGGGTTCATTCCCCATCACAAACTGTCCTACCAGGCCGGTAGCATCCGGAAAGGTATACCATAACTGGTACTTACTGCGACCCAGGCCCTCACGGAACAGCTGGTCCAATTTCTCTTCTGCCTTTGCACGGCCTCCCATCAGTTCAAACAGGCCATGCAGATCATGTTTTACATCCCAATTGTAAGTGTAGGCATTGTTCTCTGTGAAGTAATCACGTCCACCCTGACCACCTGAGAATTTAGGATCGAAGGGCTCTATCCAGTTACCGTCTGCATCTTTTGGCCACATAAACCCATGATCTGCACGGTATACATTTTTGTAGTTGGTAGCCCGTTTCAGGAAGAGAGCAGTATCTTCTGGTTTGCCCGCTGCTTTCGCCAGCTGCGCAATACACCAGTCATCATAACTGTTTTCCAGCGTTACCGCTACTGCCTGACGGCGTTCAAAACCATGTACAGCTTTCACGGTTTCCTTCTCTCCCGGTTTCAGTGCCGGCATATAGCCATGTTCATTGTAAAAGGAATCCAGTGAAGTGGCAGGACCATTCTTCCATGGCAGCAGTGTAGCCTGCAGAGAATTCTTCTTCACACCCTCATAAGCCTTCTTTATATCAAAGTCCCTGATACCTTTGAACCAGGCGTCTGCAAACCATGCAGCAGCATGATTGCCTGTCATACAAGGATTATCACCCCATAGTATAGAGAAGGAAGGCATCCAGCCACTCTGCTCATACATGGTCACATAAGAGCGGATCTTATCTGCTTCCATTTTAGGATTCAACAGGGTCTGTAATGGCTCCAGGGCGATATAAGTATCCCACAGCCAGTTATCCACATAAAAAGGTTTGTCGGAAGTGTGTACCTGGTGATCGTAGGCGCTGTAGTATTTGCCGTATTCGTTAATGTTCACCATTCGCTCATACGCACGGTACAGGGACGTGTAGAATACTCTCTTTTGCGCAGGAGTACCGCCTTTCACATTGATCTGATCCAGCACCTCCCAGGCCTTGAGTGCCTTGCTGGTAACAATGGCGACACCCCAGTCAGGGATTTCTTTCTGCAGGTTAGCCTTTGCCTGTTCAACACTTATGAAGGAGATACCATAACGCACATCCACCTGCTGGGCCTTATTACCGGTTGCTACAAAGAGATGTTTATTCTCGCCACGGTAGTTTGAACCTGTAATGTCTGTATTCAGCTCCGCATAAAAGTAAGCACTCATCCCACTGAAATTCTCTCTTCCGGTGATAACACGCTTTCCGCTGACAGACAGCTCGCCCTCATCATTAAGAATGCTGAATCGCAGCTGATGAGGTGTATTGCCGGCAAAGCGGATACTGAAATAACCACTGCGGGCAGCAGGGGAGAATTCCACATTATCAGTATCATCCAGGTAAACACTGTAGTTATAAGGCCTGGCTTCCTCCCTGTCAGATACCCGGGACTGCCGCCAGTTATTATCATTGATCTCTCCGGAGATGGGTAATAATCCAAACAGGCTCTCCTGGCGGTGAGAAGCGATCGTTAAGGGGAAATAGCTGATCTCATCATCCAGCTGGTCCTTACGTCCGGGGAATACTCTTACCATACTGTTAGGCAGATACATAGCCGGACGGGTAGGTTCCAGTATGAGCCCTACGCTGCCGATAGTGGGATCTACATACGATACATTGCTGGTTCTGCGCGTTTGAGCCATGACCGCAGTGACCGATCCCAATAGCAAAATAGCTGTACTTATTAAGTGCCTGTAACTTTTCATAAATTCTTTTTGAATGATCAGGACAGACAATGTACAAATGAAAAAAGAGACTCCAAAACTGAAGTCTCTTTTTTCTAAGCTTTCTAAGTGATTAGTCTTTCAGATGCAGGTAAGCCTTTACCTGTTTGTAGTCGTTCCAGTCAATTCCTGCAGCCTTACGTGCTTCGGTGCCACCAGGGATCAGTACATACCTGTATTGCTGGTATTTAACGCCGTTATCAGTAACTGTATTGAACGGTCCATTAGCGATCAGGGTGATCAGCTTAAGTGAATAAGACGCGTTAATACTGGCGCCGCTGAATGGGTTGGTGTAAGGCAAAGGAGCGATGTCCTTTTCGGCTTCGGAATAGGTGTTGATGAACACTTTAATATCGCCGGTAGACAAGATCTCGTCTGTCAGTTTCTCAGCTTCGATATGTGCACCAAAAAAGATAGTATCCAGTTTACCGTTACCATCTGTATCGGTGTCTTCTGTAACGGCCTCGTATTCTACATCCAGCCAGTCAGAATAAATAATACCGGAAGTAGCATCTTCACCGTCGGCACCTTTAGGACCTGCAGGACCCGCAGGACCAGTTGCACCGGTATCACCTTTAGGACCAGCAGCTCCATCCTTACCACATGCGCCAAATAAGCAGATTCCACATAACAACAAGGCGTACAAAGACATTTTTCTCATGTTTCGATTTAGGTTTTAATTTTAAGTGTTAAAGTGATTTAATAAAAAGCGTTTCCGTTAAGGTTCGAATGCTCTTCCCGCTACCAGACATTACGCGGACACAAATCCGCAAAGCGATTCCCGATCATGATCCCTATCACGATCTCGTGAGAACCATGGCTGGCAATATTCAATCCTGAAGTAGTATAATCATAGGCATATCCCACGTTGAAAGTGGCGTTCACATTAATACCCAGCATGGCAGCAATACCATCCTTATGGCGGTAAGAAGCGCCTACCCATGCGCGGTCCTGGTATTGCAGTTTCGCATTCACATCAAAGCTCAGGGGCAGCGCAGTCACATATTTGATCATAACAGAAGGCAGCAGGCTCAGATCTTCATTTACCCACAAGCGATAACCCGCCGTACCAAACAGATGCGGTACCAGCTTTCCGCGATACACATTCTCCCCTACCACCTTTCCGTTATCAAAACCTATTGCAGATGGTACGATGTTCTGTGCAGAGATACCGGCAAAGTATTGTGATGAATACAGGTACAAACCAACACTCACATCCGGGCGCCACCTGCCCAACACGGTACTGCCTGCAATAGCCGGATCAGCGGGATTCTGAAATTCCAGCTTTGATGCATCGAGGGAGATGCGCTGCGCCCCGACAGATATACCTGCACTCAAACTGGTGCCCGGTGCGACACCAATGTGATGGGCATAAGTACCACTTATCGAAAACCTGTTCAGCGGTCCGGTACGATCATTCAGAATGGTAAGTCCTGCACCGGCATGCGACGCCGGCGCTGAATAAGACGCCCAGTATGCCTTGCCACGTGGATTCGATCCCTCCGGATTAAACCCCGTAGCTGATGCCTCCGGATAGTCTGTCTTGCTTAAGGGTCCATGCACTGTCAGGTAAGTCGTAACCGGACTACCATTCAGCCCTGCCCATTGATGCCGGTGACTGGCCTTCACATCCCAGTAGTTCTCAATACCCGCTACGGCAGGATTGATAATGAACGTGTTCAGCACATACTGTGTATAGTGTGGTTGCTGCTGTGCCAATACCTGTACCGGCAAGACTACCAGTACAAGTATGATGACAGCTATCATGCCCTTCAACTGCATCCGTTACTGTTTTAAGATCCTCAATTCTATACGCCTGTTCAGTCTTCGTCCTTCCGGATTGTCTGATCCGTCAGCTAAAGTATTTGGCGCTACAGGCCTTGTTGCACCATAGCCTTTGTACTGCAGGCGTTTCTTGTCAATGCCTTTGCTTACCAGGTAAGCCACACAATTCAATGCACGTTTTTCTGACAATCGCTGGTTGAAGGCAGCACTACCGGTATTATCCGTATGTGCGCTGATCTCTATTTCCATCTGCGGATGATCTTTCAGTAAGTCGACCAGTTTATCCAATGCAGGATGTGAAGCTGGTGTTACCTCAAACTCATTCAAACCATAGTAGATCTCCTGCATGGTGATGGCTGTATTCACAGGTGCACTCAGGATAGTATCAGCTAAAGTCGGAGCAGGCTTTGTCACAACAACTACCGGTTCTTCCTTCACAGGAGGCGGTGGCGGAGCCAGATGCAGACTGAAAAGTTCCAGGCAGCATTCAGCGGAACGATCGGAAGAGAACCAGGCATCTTCCAGGATGTATTCAGATTTGCTACGACTGAAGAAATACATATCATCCTTCACATCATTCACAGGGTAGCCGAAGTTCACAGGTGTGTCCCACTTACCCAGGCTACCTTTTGCATAATAGAGGTCGAATCCACCCATGCCTGTTCTTCCATCACTGGCAAATACCAGTGTACCGGATGCAGGATGAAAGAAGGGTGCTTCCTCATTGGCGGCAGTATTAATAGCTGGTCCAAGATTCTGTACAGACAAAGGTTTGCCACTGACATCCAGTTCTGCGGAATAGAGGTCATATCCTCCCGAACCGCCGGTCCTATCGCTTGCAAACAACAAATGACGACCATCCGCCATGATGAAAGGCTGTTGGGTATTAGCACCTGCAGCATTCACTATATCACTCAGTTTCACAGGCTCGCTCCATTTATCGCCTTCCTTGCGACTGGTATAGATAGCTGCGGATTTCCTACCATCCGCTACGGTCCATTGCGTCAGGTATAGCGTGTTACCATCTGCAGACAAACTGATTGCGCCCTGATGGGTTTTGGAAGGTTGTGGTATAAGCGCTTTACTGATGGCAGCAGCCACTGTATCTTTCGCCATGTAGATGCGGTTCACATAATTCGATTCTTTCGTTGAAGTGAACAGCAACTGATCACCCGCCCATACAGGCGCATAGGTAGCGCCACCTGCATTGAGTACAGGCGACGCTTTCCTGATATGATAGTCGGACAGTTCTTTTTTCTGCAATTGCTCACGGATATAAGGCAGGTTACGTAACTCCTGCTCTGCCGCTGTACCGTATGTATCTTTCTGATTGTATTGCGACAGGAAAGTTTTGAATGCAGACGTGGCTGCATCATATTGTGCGATGGCACGTAAACTCTCTCCGTAATAATAGGCTGCCAATGGGAAGCGGGTACTATCAACCGCTACCACTTTACCAAACAAGGGTGCTGCCTTCGCAGGATCATGCAGACGGCGGTAACTATCTGCCAGCTGATAAGCAGCCTGTATTTCATCAGCAGCCGGTGCTGCCTTTGCAGAACCACCCGGCGCTGCATAAGGACTGTATACGCTCCTTGTATTTCCTTTAGTGTTCACGGCCAGGTACTTCTCATAATACAGGGATGCTGAATAATAATCTGCCTGTTTATAATAACTGTCCGCGGCCTTCAGATAACTTGCTTTATGTTGTGCCCATGCCAGCTGCATAGCGGCCAGGCCTATAACTGTCAGGAATAATTTCTTCATGATGCAATAATTTTTTCTTTATAACCTTGGACAAACGAAATCACCTGCCGGTGTCTTCACTGATTTCCTGCCTATGAATGATAAGGATAGCTCAAAACTGTTAGAGCCCCTGGTGATCTTACCCAGGTCAGACGAGTTCACATCATAGCTCAGGCCCAGCATAAAGCTCTTGTAGCTAACACCGGTATACACAGAGAATGCATCTTTGAAACGATAGTTCGCACCCAGCATCACATCTGTTTCAGCAGCAGCAGTATACTGTCCGTAAGCACCAAGCATCTTCTCCTGTGCTGATCCCTGTTTCATATACAATACGTTTGGTGTGAGACTGAACAGTTCAGAGATCATCACCCTTACTCCTGCATGTGCAGTAGTACGCATTGGGATACGCGCATCTCCGGTAGCGCTGAACTGATCACTTGGCCTGTTCAGGTGCATCACAGAGAAGCCGCCATACAGATTATATTTCTTACCTGGCTGCGCATCATAGTACAGTACTCCTGCCCCTGCATCGAATGTAGCAGCAGACGTTTTGTTGAACATATCATTTGTTGCCTGTCCCGGATTATAACCGGTAATAGGATTCCACTGATCTCCAAAATGAAGTTTGGACGGATCGAACCGGCGCTGTATCATGCCCATCTGGATACCAAACATCAACCTGTGCTGCTCAAATGCACCAAAGCGTACACCGCTGTAGGAAGCGCTTCCATAAGCAGTGGTATAGTTATAACCTCCATCGCCTGCTTTCTGATTCAGCACACTGGCACCGAAGCTGATATTGCTGTTTGTATTCACCTCTCCCGCTATACCATAAGTTTTAAAGGGACTGCTCACACTCCCCCATTGTGAACGATAGATAGCAGATACACGGTAATTACCATCAAACACACCTGTCAGTGCAGGATTCAACCATGCAGGATATACATAGTAGCCAGAGAAGTGCGGGTCTGACTGCGCCTGCAGCTTTTTACCGGTAAGGCTCACCAGGGTCAGCATCAGCAATGCTTTGGTAAAAGTTCTCATGATGTCAGCATTTTTTTATTGGTCAATGTTTTTTTGAAATTTGTTTGGTTATTGCACTATCACTACATATCCAGTCATCGGTGCAAATCCATTCTTCAGTTGTATCACATAATAGTAAGTTGCCAGTGGTAAAGGATGTCCGTTCATCGTACCGTCCCAGGGAGTATTATAACCGGTGGATTGGAACACACGTTGTCCATAACGATTGAAGATCTCTATCGTACAACCCGGGTAATCTGAAAGATTGCTTAGCACCCATGTATCATTGATACCATCTCCATTTGGAGAGAATGCATTTGGCACTTTTACAGGTTTGAATACTTTCACTGTCAGTTCATCATTCGCGGTACAACCACCCAGACCAGTCGCCGTCAGGGTATAGGTTGCATCATCCATCACAATCAACTGTGGTCTTAGTACATCAGGATTGTTAAGATTGTCAGCAGGCGTCCATCTAAAGCTTAGTCCTGTTTCATCATTCACGACAGGTTTGAACTGCACCACTGTACCCTGCGTCACTACAAATGAAGGCCCTGCGTCAACAACAGGCTGTAAGTAGATCTTCACAGGAGAAGAGAATGGCTCAGACACACAACCAGCATTACTTGTCACCACCAGTTGTACGGTATAATCACCAGGGTCCTTATATCGTTTCACAGGATCAGCTACATCATCTGTACTACCTTCGCCAAAGTCCCATGCCCATGCACTGATCGTACCATTGGCAACAGTACTTTCATCTGCAAAGAAATTGTCTGTTCCCTGGCAGAGTGTATCAGGGGAAGCGGTAAAGGCTGCTACCGGACTATTGAAAAATGCGCTGAATGATTTAGTGGTATCATGTGTACAACCATAGGCAGATATAACAGACAACGTGATATCATATTTACCTGCAGCAGCATAACGGTATGCAGGATTCGTAGCTGTGGAAGTACCAACACCATCACCGAAGTTCCACTGGTAGCTCAATGCAGATTGATCGCCTACGGCAGATGTATTGGTGAATGCAGCAGTTCCTCCCGGTATACATACAGCCACCGGCAGGCGGAAATCAGCTACAGGCTGCGGATGTATTACCGTATTCTTTGTCACTGTATCACTGGTACAGCCATTATCGCTTACTACCGCTAGTTTCACTGCATATGTACCGCTACCTGCGTATAACTTGTCAAATGCAGCACCTGTAGGCTGTACATCTGTAGTACCATCTCCAAAACTCCAGTGCCAGGAGGTAATGGTACCACTGGCGATGGTGGATTGATCTGTGATCCTCACCGCAGCTCCCAGGCACACATCCGGGCTGACAATAAAGTCAGCACCCGGTGCAGGCAATACTGTGACGGTGGCGGTAACTGAATCCATACAACCATTGGTTGTAGTAAATACATACTCCACAGTGTGTGTTCCTGCCCCCGCGGCAGATGGATTGAAATTACCGGCATCATCAACATACGGGCCCCGGTAGATACCGGCCCCGGTCACGCCATTCGTAACCCCGGCAAGCGCAATGGAGATAGCCCCCTTTACGCTTTCGCAAACAGCAGGTATGCTGGCATACGTCAGAACAGGCTTCACATTGAATGTGGCCGTTACAACAGTATCCTTCACACAACCGTTTACGGTCGTCACACTGTGCCGGATTTTATAGGAACCATAGTAGGTATAGGAATGTACAGGATCAGCTAAAGTCGATGTATTGGGATTGGCAGGCGTCGCATTGATATCTCCGAAATCCCATGCGTACGATGCCAGCGCCTGTCCGTCAGGAGTAGTGGATGTACTGGTAAAAAGTATCTGTTCTCCCTGCGAAATACAGTTCCGCGGGTAGGTAAAGGAAGCCACCGGCGCTGCATAGACGGTTACGGTCTTTTTCAGGGTATCACTCACACATAGCTGGCTTACCTTTACCACCTGCTTTACAGTGTAGGTTTGGTAGTCTTTATAAACAGTTGTTGCAGCCGCATTAGTAGCATTGGTTTTTGTGTCGCCATTGCCAAAGTCCCAGTACCATTCTTTTACAGGAGCAGGCCCACCGTAAGTGGCATTGTCTGTAAAAGTCACGGTACTGCCAGCGCAGACTGCCGCAGGTGTTGCGGCAAAATCTGCTACCGGCTTGTTATATACTGTCAGGTTAAAGCTTGTATCTGCCACACAGCCATCTTCCGTAGCAACGGCATATTTCACTGTCTGCGTACCTATGTTTAGTCGCTGTCCTGGCTTTTGTACTGTTGAAATAATATTACCGGGGAATTCCCATCGCCATTGCGCCAGCTTATAACCATTACTGCTGTCCTTTCCGGCGAAGTAGGCAGTATCCAGCACACAGCCGGTAGGGAAACTGTAAGTAGCTACTGCATTGGGTTTCCCTTTTACCGTCACACTGAAATTGATCTCCTCCGTGTTGTTACAGTTATCAATATGTGGAGCAGTAGAAAGCACCGTTATATCAAAGTAGCCGGCACTCGTAAACTGATAGGATTGCGGTAAAGTATATTGATAATACACCACACCATTTACCAGCAACTGTTTTGCCGGTGCAGGTGCATTTTGCAACACATCTGCTGCAGGTGTAATACCTGTGCCCAGTTTACTGAGCTGCCATTCCAGCTTTGTAGGTTGATAGGTCAGCAATACAGACAGATCCAGTGGTGTATTCACACAGGTAAACGTATGCACATCCTTTGTGGTATCTGCTTCGTTATGTATCTGCCCGATGGCATTCAGGTTATTGATAAATGTGCCCGCATTATAACCATAGCTTTCAAAATCTCCCAGACCATACGTGATAGCGTTGAAAGCCGAATCACTCTGTACTGTACACTGTGCTGCTGCTGCCGGCCAGCGTTTTACAACAACAGTATATCCCGGCAGATTGGGATGTGGATAAGTAACGTCAAATGTCTGGCTGCCATCCACTGTGAGTGATTTCATTCCGTTGTCAGGGATCACTAGCAGCAATCCATTGATCTCAATCTTCTCTACATTGTTCCGGTAAAAAGCGACCTTCTTTGTTGCCTGTTCAACAGGACTTAAATAGATCATCTCCGGATCTCCGATGCCGGTAGTATTAGGGCAACCTCCTTGCGAAGCCATGAACTGTGCCAGTAATACCGGCTTATCCGCTTCTATATAATCTGCTGTATTACTCTGGAACTCATAACACATATGCGGTGTCAGTCCGGTTAATTGTACGCCATTACGCTTTACAACAGTAGAAGGATCTTTGACAACTACTTTATAGATATTGGTCTGAAAACTGGTGGCTACTCTTCCCGAGATGGGCATGGTCAGATAACGCTTTCCCCAGGCCTGGTAGGGAAATACCTGCTGCATATTATTATCTCCACTGGTACCGGCCGTGACACCGGTACAATTAATACTGGTACGGCTGCTACCAGAAAATACGGCTACGGGGAAACACTTTCCGGATGCGTTGGCGATAGAACGTACTGTTGTACCTGTCAGTTCTTTTCCTTTACCACTGCCCAGCGGGGCGCCTATCAGCTGGTAAATATCGCCTTTGTTGAGTGTCACCGTAAACGGAACGTTTGCTGCACGTCCGTTACGGCTCGACTCAGAGGGGTTAATCTCAACCATCGTATTATCTTCCTTTGCAATGACATACATCCAGGAAAAGCAATCATTGGCAAAGCTCTGCTGGCTGTTTAATGAGGTATAAGAATATCCCCAGGTAGATACCGGCATCAGCATGGTAGCGCCTGATGATACACTTCCAAAAATATGTGCATAGGCTACGATCGGCACATTACTTACAATGTGGATCCCTTTATTACTGAATAATCCTTCACCACCTGTACCACCATAAGAAGGCGGTACGGAAAAAAGACGAGCATCAATGGCGCCCGACTTAGGGATAGTTTCTGTTACTATCACCGTATTGGCAGGGATGTTATAAGTTCTTGTCCACGCGGTTCCATCAATACTCACTGTTACTGTAGCGGCGTCCTCTGCACTCAGGTATATCACCATATCCTGGCTGTTGGTAAAACCAGGCTCCATGAACTGATGGTGTCCATATCCTACCCAGAATTCCTTGCCTCTGTTAGACACACCCTGTCCCATCGCACTGATGCTACACAGTGTTAGGATGCAGGCAACAGCACCTTTACGGACTGCTGCCTGCATATGATTGAAAATATTGGTTACGAATGTCGTCATGCTTATCTGATCAGGTTGATAATACCTTTCTTATCTACCGTTGTTCCGTCCAGCAATACCAGTCTGCATACATACATGTATACACCAGATGGTTGCTGCTTTCCTTTGTGTGTACCATCCCACCCTCTGTCCTGGCTATCGGAATCGAACAGTTTCTCACCCCACTGGTTGAAGATCATCAGGTGGATATCTTTGATGATGCTGCCATATACTTTCAGCACATCATTCACAGCATCACCATTCGGCGTAAAGGCATTAGGAATGTAGATACCATCCAGTAATGTGGTACCGCTTACTGGCTCAGCTGCTACCGGCTCACAACCCAATGCTCTCACATACAGCTTCACTTCCTGCATCGGCTGTAAACCGGAGATCGTATGAGAAAGACCCTGGCTGCCTGTTGATGGAGCCGTCCAGTTCAAACCGTCTGTTGATACCTCATAACCCGTTGCATTTGGAACAGTACCCCATGTAAAGCGAAGCACATTCACACCTGTTGAATCCAGCTTCACTACAGGAGCAGTCAGCGCTGGTAATACCACTACTTCCGCAGGCGTACGTTCAGGAGAAGTACAACCGTCTTTAATTGTTTCCAGGTAGTATTGTGCATCAGCAGTTACATTGGTTAGGTTCAGCGTGCTTCCGCTGGCTACCAGCTTACCGCCGGTGGCTGCATCATACCAGTTATAATCAACCCCTGTGGCAGGGCTCTGTACTTCGAATGTTACATTGCTACCCGTACACACCGTGAAGGAATCAGTTAGGAGTATACCAACTGCAGGTCCTTTCACTACCAGGTCTTTTGCTGTATCTGCAATACATCCATCTTCACCAATTACTGTCAACGACACAGGATAAGTACCACCGGCGGTAAACAGGTAAACAGGGTTTTGTACACTGTCAATCGCGCTGTTGCCAAAGTCCCATTTCCATTTACCGATGGCAGCACCATTGGCTGTTATTGCATTACCGGTGAAGTGTACAGAGTCGCTCACACAACCATTGAATGCAGTTGTATAATCCACTTTCGGCGCAGCGATCACTGTTACAGGCAGGAAGGTTTCTACTGTATTATCACAACTTTCGAAAGACGGATCCTGCATCACTACCGGTACATAATAAGTACCTGCTTTTGAGAAGGAATAATCCTGGTCGATGGCAAAGCGATAATATTTCTTGTTATTAGCGATGAAGGAATCTACCGGTACTGGGTTGTCCTGGATCACATCAGCAGCTGGACTAATGTTGCTCACCTTACTGATGTTCCACTGTAAGGAAGCAGGACGCTGCGTAGAAATAAACGTGAACCGGAATGGTGTATTCTCGCAAGTGTAGTCACTTACTGCATTGGTACCACTATGTACATTGGAGATGGAAGTTCTTGTGTTCAGGTTCCTTACCAGTGTACCGGCGTTGTAACCATAACTTTCATCTTCACCCAAACCATAGGTAATCGCAGTAAAGGCGGAGTCACTCACTACATAGCTCTGGTCTTTTGTAGCATCCCAGCGTTTCACTACTACAGTATAACCAGGTAATGAAGGGTGATCATAAGTATAGTCAAATAAGGTACCGTTGTCGATCTTCAGGCTGGTCATACCACCTGTGGGAATGATCAGTGTCAGGTAGTTCGTTACAATACCTTCTTCCGTATTACGGTAGAAGCCCAGTTTCTTAATACCCTGTTCCAGCGGACTGAGATAGATCATCTCAGGATCTCCGTAACCACCGGTATTGGTACATCTGTCCCATGAAGCCATGTACTGTGCTACCATGATCGGCTGATCAGCTTCTATATAAGCGGGAGCGTCCGTCACAAACTGGTAGAAACGGCCATTATTCAATCCTGCCAGTAACGATCCGTCTACCTTTACTTTCGTAGCCGGGTCTTTCACCATAATTCTGTACACATTGCCCATCAGTACTTTCGGATCTTCATCAGTGGATGTCGGTGCTGTCAGGTAACGTTTACCCCATGCCTGTGAAGGGAAACACTGCTGGATGAAGTTATCTCCATTACCACCACTACCACTTGGATCACAACTTACACTGGTGCGGCTGTTGCCCGAGAATACCGCAATCGGATAACATTTACCCTGTGCATTCTGTATAGACCTGAATCTTGTACCGGTTACGTCGTATCCCTTTGCATTGTCGATCCTTGCACCAAGCACCTGGTACACTTCTCCTTTGTTCAGTGTTACGGTGAATGGTACATTCGCCGGGTGACCAGTTACAGTCGGAACAGATGGGGTGATCTCTACAACTGTGTTCGGCTGATCTGCCACCACATAAGCCCATGAGTAGTCGTCCATACCATACACCTGGTTATAACCCAGTGAATAGTATTCATATCCATATGTACCTACCGGCAGCAGCATAGTAGCACCTGATGACTGGTGACCATAAATATGTGCATATGCCACGATTGGTTTATCACTCTCAATACTGATGCCTCTGTCAGAGATGCCTTCGGTCATCAAGCGTGCATCTTCCAGGCCGTTCTTCGGTATCAGGTCTGTGGACAATGTCGTATTCGCAGCTACATGGTAACGTCTGATCCAGCTGGTACCATTCACTTTCACCGTCACATCCGCAGCTTCTTCTGCACTCAGGTACAACAACATATCCTGGTCATTACTGCCACTGAAGAACTCATGGTGACCGTAACCTACCCAGAAGCGGGTACCCCTGTTGGAACTATCCGCCGGTGGAATCACTACAGGCACTACTGCTCTTGCGCTATCTACCAGGCCGGTGAACTTATCCAGGAAGCTGAGCTTAGACTCAGTGATATAATTATCGAACTCATTTACTTTACTACTATCTCCAACCAGCCATTTATCATTCGCATCTGTTCTTCCTAATCCTAACTGATACTGTGCTTTCACAAAGCCCTGCCATGGATCCATGTAGAAGGTCTTCACAGAGAAATCATATGCACCGCTACCTGTAGTTTCCACATCATTGTAGAAGTACATCTGTTCGGCAGATGCGGGCACATTCGGCGGCAGTACGCCTGTATACCTTCTGATATTCATGGAAGCTGGAACAGGTGCGCCGGCTGCCCAGGTAATACTCATCACACTGTCTGATCCCATCATGAAGTGCTGTGTAGTACCTGCAGCAGGAGCGGCAGGTACAGCGGTCAGCAGGGCAGGAACGGAAGTAGGTTCGAACTCATAGGCTCCCAGATCAGGTACACCTGCCTGTAAAGTAACAGGTCTTGCCTTACCGTTGATGTCATGGTCATTGCCCGGTATCTGTACGCCACGGCCATGTATGGCCCATACATCAGGACTGTTTACTACAGGGCTGCCATCAGTCAGGGTCAGTGCAGGTTTGTAATAGATAGAGTGCAGGTCTTGTCCGGTACGCGCACTCCATGCTGGCAGCGTTGCCTCTTTATAGAGGGAGGTAGATGCCAGTACAGCGCCCGTGCTGTACAACACGTTATAGTCAGTATTCTCTTCTTTCTCATTGCTGATCTCCAGTGCAATACCGGCAGCGCCATGGTAGAAGATGTTGTTCCTTACTACCACATTGCTGGCGCCATCTTCGTTCAGCTTAGCGGCGCTATTGGTTTTGGCTGACAGGTCGGCAGAACCGTTATAAATCGTGTTGTTGTAATAAGTCGCATTCTCGTCAGAGGATACCCATAGGCCATAAGCCAGTTTTGCAGTTGTCTGCACACTTACCACGTTGTTAAGAATGCTTGTATAATTGTTATGTTCTGTGTACAAACCATACAGGCTGGCTTTGTTATTTGTCAACCCGATAATCTTGTTACCTTCAATCTGTAGTGGCGCCGCAGCCAATGTACTGCTCCATCTTGCCTGTATACCAAATATCTTATCGCCCGCTACTGTATTCAGTATGTTGATGGTATTGTAATTGATATGCCATGCAGTATCTGATTCAAACTGATAAATACCATATCCACTGCTACTCATATCGCCGTCCAGGTTGATCGTATTCCTGGTAATGTTGATGCGACTGGTATATTGTGAATAAACACCCCATTTGAAACTATTGCTGATGATATTGCTGTCTATCACATGGTCCTGCGACAGGTTCTGGTCGTTCACCCCAAAGAGATAAACACCCGCAGAACCATTCTCGATGGTATTACCCTTGATCACAATATGCTTACCAAGGAAATTCTCTCCGATGATAGCTGCAACATCCGTGCTGCTATTGATCACATCAGGGGCGATGATCTTACAGTTCAGGATACTATCGTAAGACGCGGTACCAGCCAGTAACACCACTTTACCATAGTCGTTATCACCAGCTTTCATGGTAATGCTCCTGAAGGTCACATACATAGCACTGTCAAGAGATAATATATAGTTGTCGCTGGAAGTCGAAACATTGGTCAGTATCACACTGGCAGCATCATTATTGTCACTGCGGAAGGTGATCCTGCTGTCAGGACCCGCGCCTGCCACCGTGTGCATTCTCACCTCCTCATTGTAAGTACCTGCTGCTACCTTAAACACAACGGGCCCAGTGATACCACATTCCAGGGCCTCCACTGCCTTATTGAAAGACTGGAAGTTGGTCACACCAGCTGGTAAAGCAGGGTTAATTGTGTATTCACCTGCAGGGAAAGCTGCGTTCATATTTACCTGTACCGGTGCAGAGTAGACAGTATCTGTACCACACACCAGTATACAACGGAAGTAATTTTCAAATGTAATAGGCGTAGCAAAGGAAGACAGGTATTGCCACTCTCCTATGCTGGTCCATGGACCAGCAGCAGATTTCGCCTGCTGCCAGCGATATGTTTGTGTACCGCCTGTGGTATTACCGGAGAGGTCCAGCTTCACAGTATCTCCCAGACATATACCACCTGTTGGATTAGCCACAGCAGTCCCAGGAGTTGGCGGCGCTGTACATGCTGGTATATTGATTTCATAAGCTCCCAGGTCAGGCTTTGTAGCGCTCCTGCTTACACCAAGGATGTCTTTTGCCACACCTACAGGTGCGCCTGCATTATCAAACGGAGAAATGATCGGTGCAAAGTTGCCATTGGCCGCATCCGCATACACAGGTGCTACACCAATAGAGGCTATTCCGAAAGGAGATGCCTGCCATCCGGCGATATCTGTGAAAGTAGTCTGATCCACCTTTGCCACATAAGCAGCGGTGGTCGCTTTCAGGTAGATATTATTATGACTGATACTCAGGATCTGCTGACCAGCATTCGCCAGGTTCAGACCAATTCTTTCATTCCTGCCGCTCTCACTTCTTAGACTCACGATGTTGTTTGTAAAGGCAAGGCTATCTGCATTGCCATACAGCGCAAAGCCTGTAACACCTGCTTCAGGAGAACTTTCTATTTCGATGGTATTATGATAGTAGTTGGTCTTGTCAGTGAAGGCAGAATAGATACCTACCACCTCATTGCCACTTCCACCTGTAGCATGGATGACGTTATTCCTGATTTCATTCCATGCACCCTGCTGCGTCTGTTCTATATCCATACCACGGAAACCGCCATAAGCAGAAGGATTGCCACCATAAGGATTTACCAGCCTGTTACCTTCTACCAGTAAGCCGCTATGACCTTCAGACAGGATACCGTAATAATCAGACATGCTGGCATTACGGGTAGGACGGCTGATAGTATTACCGGCAATCGTTGTATTGAGCGTATTGCCTATACTCACACCATACTGTGTAAAGTCAGTGATCTTATTATTCAGGATGCGGTTATTCTTTGCAGGATAATCAGATCCGCCGTACAGTGTTACCGCTGCATATCCTCCCTCTATGTTATTCTTTTCAATCAGGTTCGCATCGCAATAGGAAGTATTGTACCTGTCTGATTCGTCATTACCATTGATCACCACCGCGGCTCTTCCGGAGTATTCCGTCGTGCTTACAAGAATGTTACATCTGCGGATAATATTGCTGTCTGCATCGTTCAACAGATGGACACCATAGCCATAGTCGCCGGTACCATTTGCATCAATGGTCAGACTATCTATGATCACATGGTCAGCATGACGAAGTTTAATTACCGCTCTTTCCATTGAGGACATGGAGCTGAAGGCAATCGTATTACCATTACCATTGAAGGTAACAGTGTTCACAGCAGAAGCACCCTTGATCGTATCGAGGATCAGTTGCTCATTATAGGGGCCGGAATTAGCCACCACATTAAATACCACAGGACCGGTTATACCACAGGATAAAGCATCCGCGGCAGCGGTAAAGCTGGTAAAGTTGGTAGCAGAAGCCGGCGCACCTTTATTGATCGTATAGGTATTGGCAGCCATTGCCGGATTCACCGTCAGGTATACGGGGACAGTATACGCAGTATTACCGCTACATGTTACTGCCAGTCGGTACCACAGTGAAGCGGTAGCTGTAATAACAGTATCAGGACCGTCCAGTACATTACCAATAGCAGTGAATGGGCCTGCCGGAGCGATAGCTGTCTGCCAGCGATAAGTTTGTCCCACGCCTACTGAGTTACCGCTGGCACCCAATATAACAGACGTATTTACACACACAACAGGTTTGGACAATGTAGCAGTACCAGGCGTTGGCGGCACTGTACATACCGGTGGCGTAAATTCAAATGCACCTATGTCGGGTGTAGTATGACTACGTGCTGCACCGGCAATATCAACGTCCACATTCTCATAGCTACCCCTGTTATCCACTACATTATTCTGCGGTGTATAATTGCCGGTAGCGGCATTCACAAACAAAGGCGGAGCAAACACAGATGCCTGATCACGGCTGCTGAGTGCCTGCCATTGTGTTAAAGAAGCGGCATCCTGTCCTTCATATCCAATAAACGCATTCGTCGCAGCGGCTTCTATATAATAGTTGTTCCTGTCTGCCTCAAGACCAGCACCGGCGCCATCAGAATAAATAGCATACTTCTTTGAAGTACCGGTCCTGGAAATATAGACGAGGTTGTTTTTGAATATCTGACCTCCGGCGCCATTATCTGTGGCGAAGCCCCTGGTATCATACGTGCCCGGAGCTGTTGTTCCATCAAGGATAATAGTATTGTGATAGAACCAGACGTTATTGGAATAGTAACAGTTGATGCCTATCAGGTGACCACCAGTATTCAGATTATAAATAAGGTTGTTGGTGATCTTATTTTCCAGTGTGGTTAGCGCCACTACCATGTTCACATTAATACCTGTTGCCGGATCTGTCTTCCCCGGTACACCGCCATAAGGATTGCTGATACGGTTGGCATTAATGATCGCCTTTGTATTTAGGCTGCTCAATTCAATACCAACAAATGACCAGGCAGTAGTACGTGCAGGACAGCTTATTTCGTTACCATCCACCATTGCACTGAAAGTACCCTGTAGTTTTACACCTGTATTGTGAAAATCGTAGATCTTATTGTGGAGCACTTTATTATTCATAACAGCCTGCGAACTGCTCCCCATCATCAGGATACCATAAATACCACCTGTGATCGTGTTACCACTGAAGGTATTATTATCACTACGGGCATCGTCTTCATTGATCGATGGTCCGCCTGTTACGGCGATACCCGCATAGTTAAAATCAGTAGACTGTGTATCAGTGGTGATAATACAGTTGCTGATAGTATTGTTATCCGCATCATTTGTCAGATGTACGGCAATACCGTAGTGATCCCAGCCGGTACCATCTGCTTTTATCTGCAGGTTATTCACAGTAACGAAGTCAGCACCGTTCAGTTCGAGTACATATTGTTTCTTCGCATCACCCGACAGATAATGTAACAGTGCACCATTACCATTGAATGTAATCGTATTGGTAGCAGATGCACCTGCTATCGGTGGTATCATTACCTGCTCATTATAAGCAGTGGCATTGTTTACTACGTTGAATATTACTGCGCCATTGATACCACATTTGATGAAATCAACCGCATCTTTAAAAGAGTTGAAGTTATTACCACCCGTAGCTGTGGCATTGTTGATAAAGAAAGTACCACTCACCGGTGAAGGCGTCACTGCCTGTACACTGGTAGAGGTGGAAGCACCACCGCTGGTACAAGTCACCACACAACGATACCAGGTAGTAACTGTTTGCGATGCGGTGTAGGTTGGTAAGCTGGCACCCGGAATATTTGTCCAGGTAGTATTGTTAGGAGAGGATTGCCATTGGAAAGTTAAACCGGAAGCCAATGTTGTTCCTGTCAGCGACAGGTCTACTTTACCGGTTGCACAGATATCTGTTGTATTCACAATGGGCGTACCAGCTACAGGTGTACCTGTACATGCCGGAGCAGCTGTCCACGAGAACATAATATCAGGACGGTTACTCATATCACCTGTGTTGGTAGTGGTTGTACTACCACACTCATTACCGGTGTTAGCGCGGTAAGTATGAGAAGCTCTAAAGGGCAGTAGTTCTGTATAAGCTACCTCCGGATTCTCATCACTGGTAGCACCACCGGGATCACCATTACATACTTCCACTATGATATTGTCTATGCCGTTCCAGGTAACTGTCGACGAAAAAGCGAACTTATTATATCCTGCCACCGGCTGATAATGCACAGGTCCATACACTTGTGTATTCACTGTTTCCCAGCGGGTCTCGTCCAGGTTATTCACCGACGTGAAACCTATCTTTATTACATAGCCTTCCACCTTACCAACGCCACGCAGGTTCAGTACATTAAAAGCCAGTGCACTGATATCGCCTGCTCCCATGCCTGCTGCATGCAACTCAGAGGCCAGGTAGAGGTATTGTGCACGCGCCCCTTGTTTATAATCCTGCAAAGGACAGGGATACCAGCTGATCTCGTTTCCCGCCGTACTTGACCCGATCTTGATATCAGTGGTCTGGGCCTGCGTAGACATGATGCCCATCAGCAATATAGCCATGAGACATAAGCCCCTGTAAAAAGAATAAGTAAAATGCCGTTTCATGTGAATAACTTTCTTTTTGGATTGTTAAAACCAGGATATCCAGGATTTGCCGTCTTTCGCGCTTACCATATCGTAACCCTCACTTGTTTTCACCAGGTAATACCCATTGGAGTCAGTGAGTTTGATGATCGTATTAGTCACCGCAGTCTCTCCTTCAGGAAGCTCTCCCAGGATACCCAGGTAGGGGAATACAATGCGTCCGTCTGCTTTATAGGTGGGAGCTTTGAAGGCGGGGCCATATTCTATGTATTGTTCGCCATCAACACGGGTTACAAAACCTAACAGGTCATACACGACATTGTCGCTTGTGCCAAACTGAGGATAAAAGACCGTAAAGGAATAATTGGGAAGTTTCGTAATACCATACGCATCATCCACGCCATCAACGTGGAAACCTTGCAGCGTTACCCAGTAAGCGCCGGCATCTACCTGCTGCTGCCACCATGCGTTAGGAGCATCCCGATCTATCACCAGCGGCTTCGCTGTTTCTTTAATAGTACCGGTATTACCATTCACGGTGAAGCTCAGCGTAGTTGTAGCCGCACTCCAGCTGATGTTGTCGAAAGCCGTCAGTGTGACTGCCCCGAGATTCACAGTAGGCGAAAAGCCTACACCGGCAGGCGTATAATAGAATCCTGTTGTCACCACATGACTTTCACCGTTTTCGTCTATCCAGCTGAAAGTGGCGCTCCTGTTCAGGATATCGAAAGCCACATCGTAATTGCTGCTGCCCGTAGTAAAGCGTTTAAAATAGGTGAGGTAGGTATCTATCTTGTCGATCAGGCGATTGGTCTTTTCCGCACCATAAGCCGCTTCCTCCCCTTCTGTCGCTTTGATCAGTACTGCTTTGCTGTTGTGATATCTTCCTTTCAGCAGGATGGTATCACCATTCATGCCCTCGATGGAAAACTCGAAATCGGAAGACAATCCTTCACCATACACACCGCCATTTACAGCCGCATCAGGATCGCTTAGCAGGTGGATGTAAGAATAAGTATCAAATAAGAGACAGGGCTGCTGTAACGCCTTTAAACGGTAGCTGCCCTCCATGCTGGTCACAGCTGATGCCGAGTCAAAGTCGGCATACATCTTCACCCGGTTAGCAGCATCAAATTTGAAAAAGAAGGAAAACACGCCGTTCTCCAATCCCTTGGGATAAACAAGTCCTTTCCAGCCATGCGGCGCAGCCACCAGTATATCCCCGTATTTCTTCAAGGTATCGTTCAGACGGGTATCAGGCGGAGCGCTGAATACACTTTCGTCCGACTTCTGACAAGCGGCCAGTATGGAAAGGGTAAAACATATCAGCAATAAGCGTTTGTACATAATATCTTTTTAAAGACTTTTTCTTATTATTTTTAATTAGGCGTTAAACTAACATCACTAGCCCATCTGCATCTTCCTATCGCTTGTTCGTCGCTTGTTCGATGCTAGTTCGATGCTTGTTCGTCGCTTGTTCGTCCAAAGGCCGTCTAGTAGATCAGGGCTTCCACCGCCTTACGTTTTTTCGCCTGCAGGCTATAGAAATCAATGTTCCAGGCAGCCTTGAAGTAAGCCACCACCGTTGCCTCCTTTTCACGCAGCGCCGCTTTCGCCTGCGCCTGTGTTACGCCGCTGGCGGAAGTACCTGCAGGAACGCTTTCAACGATCCTGTTGAAGCCATCCCGGCCTTCAATCACCATCAGGGAGATCATCTCCACAAAATCATCGTCAAAGCCAGACATGGCGTAAGCGGAGATATATCCATTGGCATGCGCCTCTTCATCACTGATGTTGTTCCAGTTGGCCGTATAATGCCCCGCAGAGATGTTTTTGAACGCAGGCGGGTAAAGTATCGTCTGATGGAGAATATGCCCGAATTCGTGCTCTATTACGTGAAAGATCTGCTTTAGCGTAGCTGAGTCGGAAGGCTTGTAATCCGGCATACCCTTAATACGGAAAGAATTGATGGCATAGATCACTACTTTACGGCCACCTTCTGCCGTACCCAAGGTGATAGTTCCGTTATCCACATTCCAGCTGGCACTGCCACACAGTATCAGAAATTTCGGACTGTAGCGTTTGAAGAACAGTTCTCCTGCCTCTGCTACATAGGTATCGATCCACACTTTCTTGATAGCCTGCAGTGCAGGTTTTACCATAGATTCCTTTGGCGGCACCAGTGTCTTATCCAACTCAAATTCAAACTGGTCCCATTTATATTTTGCTTCGATGTTGTAAGGCACCACCAGGGTATCGTACAACCATTTATCCAACGCTGTCTTTTGCCAGGTATCGCCTCCCAGTCCGGGAATGTCCTGCAGACCGCTGAGATCATCATCCTTGGCACAGGCGGCAAACAATACCACACTGAGAAGAACTATTACTGTTTTTATCGTTTTCATGCTATTAGCTGATAGATCCTGAGAATATTTTTTAACGGGGGTTCATTGGAAGACCAGAAGTCTTTGCTGTCACCGGCAGCTGGAATACCCTGCGTGGGTCTTCAGCCCCCAGTTCCAGTGTTTCTCCATCACGGGTAACATGTGTGACTGGTACTTTATAGCGCATCAGGTCAAACCAGCGCAATCCTTCCTGCACGAATTCTGCTCTTTTGAAATCGAATAACACACTTAGCAAAGCCTCCCGGTTATCGGTAACGCCATAGTAGGTTTTGCTCTTAGCCAGGGTGATATTGTGAGTGGAAGGATTATAGTTAGTGATACGTGTGCTGGCATACAGATTCAGGTCTGCCAGTGCAGCAGCGGTATTACCCAAATTGGCATTGGCTTCTACCCTGTTGAACAGCAGCTCTTCTGCAGTAAATAATGGCACCATCGTATAAATAAAACCGATGTTGGCATTCACAGACTGCTTCACAAAATATTCACTTACTTTAGGCACGAAGTAATCGTTGGTGCTATAGGTGTAAACCGGGAAACACCAGCCACCACCTGTCACATTCCCACGGCCCAGGATCTCATAATACATGGGATAGTTCATACCAAAGCGGTATCGCCCCACGTAACGGCCATAACTGGAAGCCGTCTCCACCAGCAGCAGATTGGCTTTCTCGCTGGAGTTGGTGTAGATATTGAACAGTTCCAGCGGCGACATAAATACATATGAGGTGTTCCATGGACGCAGGTAAGTACCTGTCTGACTGGTAGGGAATGCCATGTCAGCATACATCACCACTTTACTATAATCACGCTTGTAGAGGTAGAACCTTGCTGCAAATGCATAAGCCGCTTTCTGCGTAAAATGATAGGAAGGCACTTTGTATTTATCATCGCGGATCAGTGGTAAACCTGCCAGCAGGTCTTTCTCTATCTGTTCATATACATATGCCACCGTTTTCCTGTCATACTGCCTGAACACTACATCTTCCGGCTCTGTTACATAGGGGATGCCCATGTCAGCATTGGCGGTAGTGGCGTCATAGCTTTTGGAGAATAGATTCACCAGCATGAAATGGGAATACGCACGTGCTACGAGCGCCTCTCCTTTCTGGCGACTATAAGCCGCTGTATCTTTTGCATTTTCACAGGCTATCAATGCGTTGTTTGCAGCAGCGATCGCCTTATAAGCAGCCTGCCAGTAATATTCAGGAGAATCTTCGTTGATATTCTGTACATCATTAAAGTAAAAAGGGTCCCTGTTCGTGCGTGCATCTACACCTGTGCCTTTATCCATTACATTGTCTGACATCGCTTCACAGAAGGTCATATAGTTGGCCTGCGGATAAGCTGTTCCCAGCAACTGGCTCACCTTCTCCGGTGTGTCGAGTTGTGTCCAGGAGCTGTCAGGCGCCTGATCAAGGTATTTCTCACAACCCGCAAAAGCCGGGAGAATCGTTAAGAGAATATATAGCGCTTTTCTTTGCATACTGTCTGTTTTTAAATGCCCACTTTAACGGATAATGTAAACTGCTTCTGGATCGGCTGTGCAACACCACCTGCATTGAAGAACTCAGGATCCTGGCCTTTCAGCTTCTTATCTGAATAGATCAGCCACATGTTATTTGCAGCTCCTGTTACCACCAGGCTGTTGAAACCTGTTCTCTTAATAAGGTTGTTGGGCAATTGATATGTAAGGGATACTGTCTTCAGTCGTACAAAGTCTCCTTTAGCCACCCGTGCAGTCGAGAAGTTGTAGTTGCTATACGGATAAGCACCTCCCAGTAAGGTCTTCTCATAAGCATCCAGGATAGACGGCACATTGGTCTCCGTCTCATCTTTCGGCATCACCCAGCGATCGTAAAACTCGTTCGGCATTGCGTCCAGGTCAGAGTAGGAAGTCTTGAAAGCAGGGTACAAACGGATCTTGTTACCCCACTGATAGGTCATGAATATATTCAGTGATAATGCCTTGTAGTGGAAAGTGTTGTTAAAACCGCCAGTTACCGGAGGATCAACAGGACCCTGGTATACCAGGGTGCCGGTAGCATCGTCCTGCAGGTCGATGTTGGAGTCTACATGTCCATCAGGTGTTACAAAAGTAGGTACACCGGTATGTGGATCCAGCCCTTTATAATCAAGGGAGAAAAGGCTATGTACAGGATATCCTTCCTTATTGCCGCCTTCAGGTGCTACCAGGTCAAAGATCAACGGAGAGTTCTTTGCATTGGTGATCTTATTGGTATTGTAGCCAAAGGTCAGATTGGTTCTCCAGCCCCACAGTTTCTTACGGATCACTTCACCACCCAGCATCACTTCTATACCTTTGGAGTCCATATCCGCATAGTTAGCGGCCTTATATAATTCACCACCGATACCGGCAGTTTTGATGATACTGATCAGGTCAAAGCTCTTGCGACTATACAGATCTAAAGTCAGGTTCAGACGCCTGTCAAAGAAACCTGCTTCCACACCAACGTTAGAAGTATATAATTTTTCCCAGGTCAGTTCTGTATTCTTCAGATGCGCCAGCTGTATCACTGACTCTACTTCATTCAGATGCGCACGGCGACTGTTCACTGTCTGGTATACGATATTAGAGTTGGTAGCAGGTCCCATACTTGCCGTCAGACCATAGCTGGCACGCAATGACAGGTAATCTACATTGCTCATGTTCTGCATGAAGCTTTCCCTGTCAAGGTTCCAGCGACCAGCAAAGCTCCAGGTAGGCAGCCAGCGTGCGCTGGAAGAAGCACCTAAGCGATTGGAACCATCGTAGCGTGCATTACCGGTAATGCTGTATTTATCTCCAAAGGAATAATCTGCAGTAGCATAGAAAGCCGCAAAACGATCGTAATCGCGGGCCATACCATAGTAAGGGAAATTGCTTTCTATCGTTTGTTTTACGATGCGATAGTCGATATAAGGCACGCCTCCATTGTTGTACTGATAGCCATAACCAGTGCTGGATGCATTCTGCCTGTCAGCATACTTTACCTGCTGACCAACCAGCACATTCACATTGTGATTACCACCGAAAGTAGTTCTGTAGCTCAGGTTATTGCGGAAGTCGTAGTTCAGCAGCTGGTCTTCCGTACGATTGTAGAACCCACCTGCTGGCAGTACGATCACTGGTTCTGCATCCGGGTTTTCAGGATCTCTGTAGAGAAATTTATTGTTCTGTGCAATGGTCGCATTATCTGCTGCCCTGTATGCATTCGCCATATTCGCGTCCTCCGTGATCTGGTGTTCACGGGATGATTTCACATAACGCAGTGCACCTACAAACTCCCATTTCAGTTTGTCTGTGATCTTCCAGCCTATATCTCCCTGCAGACGGAGATCCATTACATTCAGCGAGAGGTAGTTGTTACGCAGCTCATCGATGATATTAAAGTCAGTATAGTTACGTCTGAAATATTCCAGCTGCCCATTGTCATTATAGGCCCTCAGCGTACGGCTGGTATTCAGCGCATAGCTGAAAGGGTTGATATCAAAGTCGCGGTCATACTGTCCTTCCACAGGATTGCTATTGCGGGTCAGCGATCCCGGTGCACGTTGCTGACGTACCGATCCCAGGGTAGAGAAACCGGCAGACAGCCTGTCGGTGAATTTATAGTTGTTACGGAAGTTCAGTGTATAACGGTGTACTTTATCGGCCAGCGTCCATCCATTATCACCGTAGTAACTGGTAGAGAAGTAAGACTGCGAACGATCGGTACCGGAAGACACGCTCAGGGAATGCTCCTGCACAAAGTTGTTGCGGAACAGCAGATCGAACCAGTCTGTATTGGCTTTACCATATTTCAGGAGGAAAGCCTTACGCGCTTCAGGTGTATTCTCCAGGCCATAGTTCCCATTCTCATCTGCCTGCAGCAGTTCATACATTTTACCATACACGCCCACATCACCACGGGAAAGAATGTCCGAGGTAAGGATACCCTTACGCTCAAGCTCCGCCAGAACAGACATCTGCCTGGCGGAGTTCATGATATTAAAGCTTCCATAGGTAGGTTTCAGTTGCGTGCTGAAGTTGCCGCTATAGGCGATAGCCGTTTTACCGGCGCGACCTTTCTTGGTGGTGATCACCACCACGCCATTCATGGCACGGGCGCCATACAAAGCAGTGGCAGCAGCATCCTTCAGGATATCAAAACTCTCAATGTCGTTGGAGTTCAATCCGGCCACCGCAGATCCTAAGAGGGTGGTCGGATCTCCACTGGAGAGTTGATCGTTGGAAATATTAGCCACATCTTCCAGTACTACGCCATCCACTACCCACAATGGTTTGTTGTCGCCATTGATGGAAGAGGCCCCACGGATACGGATCTTAGGCGCCGTACCAAATGTACCGGACACGTTCTGGATAGACACTCCTGCTACACGGCCTTCCAGCATACGGCTAACGTCGGCCACACCACTCAGCCGCACATCTTCTGCCTTCAGGGACACTGCAGAACCGGCAAACTTCTTCTTGTCTACGTTCTGGTAACCTGTTACCACTACTTCCGACAAATTGCCTTCTGTACCACTCAGTACTACATTAAGTAATGCCTGTCCGCTGAACAATATCACTCTCGATTGTTTACCGATATAGGAAAAACGAAGGCTGTCGCCGGAACGGGCGGCCAGCACAAAATCCCCTTCCAGGGTGGTTACAGTTCCCTTACGAGTAGATAGATTGACTATTGATACATTAGGCAAGGCTACTTTTTCTTCGGCGCCGGTTACACGTCCCTTGGCCACACTCATAGGAATGGAATCCCTTACTGCACGGCTGTTTGCCGTATGGGTTTCACCAGCAGCATGTGCACTGGCGGATAGTAATAACAATATTGTTACCGTAATAATTCCCCGCCGGCGTCTTTTTAACGACGCCGTCAAGCGATTACCATGCATAGGTAATGTCATATGTATAGCTGATTTACTGAATAGATCCTGGTTGTAAAAAATCCTACTTTCTGGTTGTTCCTTGTACTACAATAGATTGACGGTCTATCTGATTACTCAACAGATCAGGCAATAGATTCAGGCTGTTGTAAATTAATTCTCCATTTATTCCCCTTCCCACATGTTGCTAACTATGTTCCTTTTTTCAACACCTAAAATTATTCAGTTGGCAACGTTCTCTTACCGGGGTAAACCGCTGTTGTAGAAAATAGCGGTAAACCACTATTTAATTATTATCTTACCCATCGGAATCAACCAGGAATTATATTCGTAACGTCTGTTTTTATAGGAAACAAGCTTTGTAGCAACCAGAATCTAATCACAGCCTTGTAATAACTGTCAATTTTACAGGCATGCTTTGCCAGTGATGCCACAAAGAGGAAAGAAATGACTTCTAATCATGGGAAACCTTAGTAACAACAGCCGCGGAACTATCCGTCGGGCCCTGCTTTTCTTACTGGTGCTCCTTTCAGGTAACTGTTTATCCCTTACCGCACAGACGGTGGAAGATCGTTTGCCACAAACTGTCGTACACCCGCATACCAGTAAGAAGAACGTGGACAGTCTCCTGAAACTTGCAGGTACCAAGCGAGATACCGCTGCCGGTACCGCTATGCGTCTGTATTATTCGGGCATGGAAGACGCCCGCATGCTACGCTACAACAACGGAGTAGCCCGGGCGTTATCCGGACTGGCACTCTGTTACAATAACAACAACGAAAAAGATAAGGCTCTCTCCTGCGAACGTTTGGCCCTGCACTACTGTGAAAACAATGAGCAGGGTATTGCTATCCGGGTTGATCTTTACATCCTCATGTCGCAGACATTCTATTACAGGGGCAAATACGATTCCTCCGCCTTCTACCGCTATGCAGCGCTGGATGTACTGGAAGCCAACCAGGTAAGAGACAGGAGAATGCAGACCCGCGTATATTGCAGTCTGCTGGACTTCTGGTTGAACATCAACGAGAATATCTCCAACGATATGCACATCCAGCAGGTAATGGGACATATCAATACGCTGATAGACAGCGCTAAAATCAAAAAGGACACTCCTGCCCTGATGATGTTATATTTTTATAAGGCAGGTTATTTTAATAATATCACGCAGAATGATTCCGCCCGCTACTACTGCAGTTCTTCTATCCAGATGGGAAAGGCAACAAAGATCTCTCCCAGCATGGAAGCCGGTCTGCTGATCAACACCGCGCTCACTTACCTCGACGATAAAAATCCGGTGCCCGCCATCCATTACCTGGAAAAGGCGAAAGCACTTTTTCCCCAGCTGGATCCGGTCACTAATCGCCACCAGATCTTTGCAGACATTCTCCTGGGTCAGTCCTATCTGATGCAGCAGCAATACAACAAAGCCATCACCATCACGCTACCTGCCCTCCAAAGTGCCCATAAACGCAATATGGTACACCTCCTGACCGCTCGTGGCAACCAGGTAATGGCGGATGCCTATGAGGCCCTGGAACAGTACAAAAAGGCCGCGGAATACAGAAAGGCATACAGTGCTATCAGGGACAGCATGATGAAAGTGGAAAAGCTGGAACTGGTATACAACCTGGAAATGCGCTACCGCATCGCCGACAAGAACAAGGAACTGGCAGAAAAACAGCTGGCTATCACCCGCAATGAAAGCCGGATCAAGACAAAGAATTTCCTCATCATCGGTGTGTCTTCCGGCTTACTGCTCATACTCTTAGTCAGTATCCTCATCTACCGCAATAATCTCAACAAACAGAAACTGCAGGCTGAAAAGATCCGTAACCTCCGCCAGGAACTACAGATCAGCAGCCTCCAGGCTATGATAGCAGGTGAAGAGAAGGAACGCAGCCGTATAGCCCGCGATCTTCATGACGGCATGGGCGGCACCCTTGGCGCCATCCGTACCCGTCTCAGTTCCATCTTCCGCAGCCATACCACCACCGACGTTACAGATGATTTCCGGGAAGTGCTCCACCTGCTGGAAGAAGCCTCTACTGAGCTGCGTAAAACAGCCCACAACCTCATGCCGGAAATACTCCTGCAGGAAGGGCTGGCAAAAGCTACGGCACTCTTCTGTGAGCGTGTGCACAAAGGTCATACCCTGGAGATCAGCTTCCAGGCCATCGGCAACACCTCCGGCCTCTCCACTGATGCGGAACTCACCGTATACCGCATCATCCAGGAACTGGTACACAATATCCTCAAACACGCCAACGCCAGGCATGCCATCGTCCAGATAGCCTACTATGAAACGCAATTGGCTGTTACCGTGGAAGATGATGGCAACGGTATGCTGACCACAGCACAATCAGATGGTATAGGATTGAAAACTATCCGGGAACGCGTAAATTCGTTGAACGGGGAATTGCATATAGATAGTGTACCTGGACAGGGAACCAGCGTACACATAGAAATTACGCTCAAACAAAATACTGCCAGTTATGCCTATAAAACTAGCGATTACTGACGATCATCCTATTGTAGCTAAGGGCATCTGTAACATCTTACGTGATGCTGCCAATGTAGAAGTCACCGACATCTATGCCAATGGCACTGCGCTCCTCAAAGGCATTAAAGAAAGACAACCCGACATATTGCTGCTGGATATGCACCTTCCCGACGTGAGTGGCCCGGAACTAGCTGCCAGCATCCTGAAGAACTACCCACAGGTGCGCATCCTTGTACTCAGCAGCTCAGATGTCATCTTCCAGGTAAAGAAGATGCTGAAACTGGGATGTATGGGATACCTGCTGAAAGACTCCGACGAGACCACCATTCTTCAGGCTATAGAAACCGTGTATAAAGGCGGTCAGTTCCTCTCTCCTGCTCTCAACCAGCTGCTCATAGAGGATATGTTCCGCAACAAGAAATCAGAAAAGAAAACAACTACCTTAACCCGCAGGGAGAAAGAAGTACTGCAACTGATCATTGATGAACATACCAACCAGGAAATTGCCGACAAGCTTTTTCTCAGCCTCCATACAGTAGAAAATCACCGTATCAGTCTACTCCATAAACTCGAGGTGAAGAATACCGCCGGACTGGTGAAGGTCGCATTGCAGACGGGGCTGGTATAGGTAGATTATGTGCTCATTATTTCGTAGTATCGTATCATGAGTACACGGACCTTTCGCATTAGCACGCTGCTGTTGATCATGCTTTCTATAGCTATTACAGCACCGGCGCAGAAGAAGAAACATAAGAAAAAGGAGAAGAAGAAATCCGAGCAGGCTGCATCGTCAAATGGGTCTGTCAAACCTATTGTGCTCGGCGTTGTACAATCACCCGCCATTGCCGAGGCTTCAGGTATTGCTGCCAGCAAAGCACTGCCTGGCCATTTCTGGACGCATAATGACAGCGGCAATAAACCTGAAGTATATCTGCTGGATAATAAGGGGCAACTTGTGAGTACCGTACACCTTGAGGGTGTGTTTAACCGCGACTGGGAAGATATCGCGGAAAGTATTGGTCCTGTTCCACACAAACAATATGTATATGTTGGTGATATTGGTAACAATGTCCAGGTAGATCTGCGTACGCGTATTTTACGTTTTCCTGCGCCGGTAGAGGCGCCGGCGCGGAAATTCAGCGTTAACCCTGATGTGTTGCATGTTGCTTTTGCTGATGGTCCGCGGGATGCGGAGACGCTCATGGTAGATCCGCTTTCGAGGTACTTTTATATTGTTAGCAAGCGGGAGAAGGCGGTGGGGATATATAAGGCGCCGTTGGATTTTAAAAACGGGGATAGGGTTGTGTTTCAGAAGGTAGGGACGGTGCCGTATACGTGGATTACGGCGGGGGATATTTCGCAGGATGGGAGGCATGTTGTTATTAAGAATAAGGAGCAGATTTATTATTGGCGGAGGGATCCGGGGGAGAGTGTAGAGGCGGCGATGTCTAAGCCTGCTATTGTGCTGCCGTATGTGCCGGAGAAGCAGGGGGAAGGGGTGACGATTAGTGTTGATAATTCAGGGTATGTTACTATTAGTGAGGGGAAGAATCCTGCAGTAAATTTTTATCCGCATAAGTTTTAGTTGGTGGTTTGCCTTCAGATTGTTCCTTATTTAGGGTGCGAAATTTATCGATATTTTATCATGGACTGACAGTGGTTATTGCGCCGACCTTCTTTCAGATCATTCCGTGTAGGGGTGCGAAATTTATCGATATTTTATATGGGCTGACAGTGGTTTAGGCACCGACCGCACTTGCTCGCGGTGCAGGCTGGGATCACTGGCTGAGTTCTTTGAAGTTCCTTAATATGGAATTTTAGAATGGCGGATTGGCATTAGCAATTCTATTAAACCCCTGGTGGGTCACGTCGGCATACTTCAACGAACTTAGGCCAGTGATTCCCACCTGCCCGCTCCCGGCGTACGGTCTCCCAATAATTGGCAGGACGTCCTTCTCATATGCCATACTTCCCTTACATATACATAATGTTAGACTGTTAGATTGTAAGATTGTGATTTTATGCTTATTCGTTCTGCTTTTTTGCTTCTCCGATTAGATGTGACACACTGATTGCATTGTATATAACAGTATTGCGAACCACCGGATATACTGGATTCACTGGGCACACACTATTATAAGCACGGTTGCACGCCACTGTACAAGCAGAGCACACTAGATACACATTATTATTAGCACCATTATACACACTACATTTGCTATTGCCCACATAGTAATGACTCTTCCTACCAGTAGAATTGCATATTCTTCCTTCTGACAATTCACTTTCCGGCTCAGCTGCTGGCTTAATTCCAACTATAACGCTGTCTGTATTCCCCATTAACTGAGGCAAATAAACAGCTTCAAGCATGGTGATAACATCTCCCACACTAAAACCTTCTTTCAACAAGGACATTGCCTTTCCTGTAATTTCCCGATACCGCTTATATACACGGTCATCAACCGGCATTTGCCTGTAGATGGATGAAGCAATACGTGCCCCTTGCTTTAAGCGGCCGGCCCATTCCATCGTTCTGGCAAATGCAGGATCTTTTTTAACACGTTTTCCTGTAAGCGAACTTTTAGAACGGGCAATATATTCTCCATTCATAAGATATATTGTCACGTTATCTCTTGTGCCAATAAAAGGTGGTACCGGACCAACAATCTTTGCCATAAAGATCAGTTTAAAAAGTTTATACGAATATACGCTCCGCCATAGATACGTCGTGTTAACGGCATAGTAACGACATGTTTAAAGCGTACTTTATCGCCGTCTATGCCAATTATGCCAATTATGCCATTTTTGCCGCTTTTGCCACTCCCTTCAAAGAATGCTGTCGAATAGAATAAAAAATTAGACTAAATAATTAGAATAAAGGGATGGCTATAAGAATTAGCTAATAATGGAATAATGAAACAACGGCAAGGAAATAACCGGTAAAGGAATAACCACAAGAGATAACTAATTAAGGTTGTTAAGAAATAAGTTAAGAAAGACAGAAAGGAAGGAAGACAGAAAGACGTAAAGAAAGCAATAAGCATAAAAACAAGCAGCAAAATACCAACCCATAAAAGACTGGGCGCCCTACTATTAAGGGGGAGACCGTACGCCGGGAGCGGGCAGGTGGGAATCACTGGCCTAAGTTCGTTGAAGTATGCCAACGCGATCTACCAGGGGTTTAATAGAATTACCAAAGCTAAACCGTGTTCCCGAAGTCCAATATCAAGGAACTTCAAAGAACTCAGCCAGTGATCCCAGCCTGCACCGCGAGCAAGTGCGGTCGGTACTGGAATCACAAATAAAAAAGCCTGGCAACATTCATCGCCAGGCCTTAACTAATAACATATTCTTTTACTTCACCTGCAAATCAAACACATACTTCCCTCCCTTCACCACAACCTCATCCAACTCCTGATCCGCAACAACAACCTTCCTCACCTGCATCTTAGGCGAAACCAAGCACCCCACTGGCAACCGCACTGTCGCCGTCGCCGCACCAGGCACTTCAAAAGAAAACCGGATCTTACCACCAACACGCCGCCACTCCGATTTAATAACACCATACCTACTCTCATAATCCGCCTTCACAAAATTCAACGTTTTTACAAACGCCGGCTGCAGGAAGAAATGCTTAAACCCTGGCGCATGCTCATCCGGCTTAATCCCCGCCAAAGTTTTATAAAACCACGCACAATAATCTCCAAAGAAAATATGATTATGCGACAACTCCCCAGGCCAATCTTCATACAGGGTAGTCGCACCATGCGCAATCCAATGCCCCCAACCTGCATAACCTGTGTCTGTCAGCATGCGGAAAGCTATATCCTCATAACCGCGATCACTCAGAACAGGTAACACATACTTCGTCCCCATTACACCAAAATCAGCATGATAGTTACTCCGCTGTACCTTAGCCGCCAGCTGCTCCACAGCAGTAGTTGCAACAGAAGGAGCAGCAAGATCATGAAACACCGCCGCACTTAACGCCGTCATTGTGCTGTCTTTATAACGACCAGTCACAGGATCAAAGAATGTACGGTTAAACGCAGCACGAATACTATCCGCGAGCGTAGTATAAGTCGCCTCATCCGCCTTATTACCTAAGACACGCGCCATTTTAGCAACGAGGATAGCATCTGTATAAAAGTAAGCCGTAGAAGTAAAGGTCTTCGGTGTTGGCACTAACGACATCCAGTCGTCCAATCCATATTTAAACAAATACCCCTCCGCTTCTTTCGCCACCACATCCGTATATCTTTTAATTGCAGGATAATGCTTCTGCACTAAAGCAGTATCTCCGTGGTAGAGATACATATACCAGGTCACAAAGCCCAGCGCACTTCCCCAGGCAGGACCGAAAGTATGTTCTTCATCGCCAGGCCTGTCATAGCCCCAGCCATTAGAAGGCGCAATACCAGGCATAGCGCCGCTGGGTAGTTGCGCATCACTTACGTCATCCAGCCATTTACGGTAGCCTTCTTCAGTTTTGTAATTCCAAAGCCCTACCTCCGTAGAGATATGCGCATCAGCCGTCCAGCCATTCTTTTCGCGCTGCGGACAATCAGTAGGAATGCTCAGGAAGTTACTGCGATAAGATTGTCGTGCAGCAGCATACAGTTTATTCACCATTGTATCTGAACTGGTGAAATGTCCCGCTTCTTTAAATGCTGTGCTGTAAAATAATCCTTCAAGAGAATGAATATCGAGGGGAAGTGTATTGTCCGTTTCTACTTGTACATACTGGAAACCATGATATACAAATCGTGGTGTAAATGTTTCATTGCCGCTTCCTTTCAGATAATATACATCTGTCTGGAAACGCAATTCACCCGGCAGGCTGCGCATATGCTCAGTATTGTGTTTCATGTCCAGTTCACCATCTTTGAGCACTTCGCCGTAATACATTGTCACTTTGGTGCCGGCCTTCCCTTTCACTTTTAAAGTAGCTACACCGGCAAAGTTCTGTCCCATGTCAAAAAGGTATCTGCCATTGCCCAGGTTCTTTACTGATATAGGTTTGATATGACGAATGACTTTAATAGACGGCATCACCTGCTCATGCAACGCTCCTCCGGGAGAAGATGTTTTCAATGCATGTGCCCAGGCGGCATCATTGAAGCCGGGCTGATTCCATCCTGGTACTTCCTGACGGGCATCATATATTTCACCGGTATACAGACAGTTAAACTGACTGGGACCAGTAGCGCATTTCCAGCTATCATCTGTAGCAATGGTTTCGCTGCTGCCATCAGTGTATCTGATAACAAGGTCTAATAATAAGCGCGGTGTCTTTCTCCACGGAGCATTCTGAAAGCCCCATACAGCGTGCGACTGGATATTATACCAGCCATTGCCCAGCTCCGCGGCAATGCTCTGAGTGGTGGCATTCTGTTTAGATAACAGTGCAGTGACATCATACACTTTGTACAAAAGACGCTTGTCATAACGCGTATACGCCTGCTCAAGCACAGCATCTGTAACAGGTTTGCCGTTCACATACACAATGTGATATCCTACGCCAGCAACGTAGGCAGTAGCACTGGCTACTTTCTTTTGTAGTTTGAATGTCTTTCTGAAATAAGGCGCTTTTGTAGCGGTGGTATCTTCTGTATTGGTGATCCAGCTTCCTTTCCAGTCAGAACGCTGCCCATACAATGTACAGGTAAAGAAAATTAAAATGGCGGAGATAATGAATTTCAATGTGTGATATTTTATGGTACAACAGGAAATGCTACAACTCTGACTTTAGTGAAACCGTAAGGTACAAGGGTGATATGTTGCACAACAGTATCTACCTTCCCTTTATAAATACCTTCCCGATCGGTAGGCGGCTGATAAGCCACACCGTTCAATACTTTCCACGAAGGAATCTTTTTAGCAGGTGCTGTGATCTCGATAGGAACATGTTGCAGGTTCCATACAAAGCTATCACCTACAGGCCGCTGCATGCTTACTTTCATACTATCTGCAGCATGTCGTACATCTACACGACGCAGACCATAGTTCCAGACGCTTTCAGGATATACGCTGAAGTAGTCTCCTTCGATAGTATCAGTAGCCTTCTCCCAACGTTCCTGTATTTTCAGGGCGTATACCAATGGGCCTCTTTCCACAGCACTGGAATTTCTGCCCCAGGTACCGGTGGAGATCTTCATTGGCAACTGCAACGTCAGCACGTCTTTATTCTTCCACTCACGTTTGACAGTGACGATCTGCCCGCCTTTCTCCTGGCTATAAGGCTGACCGTTTAACAGGATGACAGCATGCTCACACCATTGCGGTATACGCAGCTGCAAAGGAAACTCTGCGTCCTTCTTTAAAGCAATTTCAAACTTTATTGTTTCATTGAAAGGATAATCTGTAATCTCCTTAATGGTCACTTCCTGCTCTTTCTTTCCCACTTTAGCCGTTACTGTATTCGGAGCATAGGCTAATGCAGCGATGCCATGATCAGCAGTCTGATACCACAGGTGAGTGGTGAATTTTGTCCAGCCCTGATGCATGTTTGCC
The DNA here is from genome assembly GCF_900102545.1 of Chitinophaga filiformis. Taxonomy (GTDB): domain Bacteria; phylum Bacteroidota; class Bacteroidia; order Chitinophagales; family Chitinophagaceae; genus Chitinophaga; species Chitinophaga filiformis. The sequence goes on from NZ_FNBN01000006.1 coordinate 105,187, forward strand.
AGGCAACAGGTATAACCACTGCGAGGCCCCAGTACATTACACATTTCCCTGTCAAAGGGCAGCGAGAAGTTAAATACGCCTTTGCTGATCTGCAGTTGATTTGCTACCTGGAAGTATTGTCTTGCATTGTAGTCGTCGGTCGTTTGTGTCGGCAGGGCATTGAATGCCATCTTCTCCAATGCGTCCATATAGGCCACATCTCCGGTAATAGCGCTGATCTGTTCCAGTGAATACATTGCTTCTACTATCGCACACAGCTCTACGCCCTGTGTCGGATCGTTACCGTTCAGATCTTCATCACCGGAAAAGATGCCCATCGGTAGTCCGTGAACAGTCATCAGGTCTTTCCAGCCTGTATGTAAGTTCTGCAGGTATTGTTTGTTGCCGGTCCGTTCATAATTGATGGCCGGAGACTTCAATCCCATGGCAACATTCACAGCATGCCGGTTCATCCACTGATAATTGTTGCGGTAGGTAGTAGTGTTGATCACCCAATCCCTGTTGCCAAACCAGGTGGTCCAGGGGAATGATTGACGCTCTATCAGGTCAGCCAGTTCCAGCAGGTACTCATCTTTGGTGATACCGTATAGCCATTGCGCCATCATCACATTCTCAGCGCCACGGGAAGTGGCCCATTCCGTCCATTTGCCTATGGGAGCTACTTTCAAGGCCTCCACCTGGTACCGGAAATACTTCGACATCAGCTTGATAACTTTTTTGTCGCCGGTAGCGGAATAGTACTGCTGCAATACTTTCAACATGACCATCTTCGGCCACCAGTCTTCACCGTATGCAGCGTGCTGCGGATCAATGGTAACACCACTGTCCAGTTCCATTCTTGTCAGCGGACCGAAATAACCGCTTGGACGCTGATGTTCTATTGTCCAGTTCACATAGCGGAGTACTTTTTCTTTCAGGATCTTGTCGTCCAGTAAATAAGCCAGCGGTAATGCACCGTCCAGCCAGTAAGGGGTTTCCTCCCATCCATCGCCCCGGCCTCCCAGCCAGCCATTATCATTTTTAACTTTGGCATACACCTCATCCAGGTGACCGGTTGTACCGTCACGCATGATCTGTAGCTGGTGTTTCAGCCATCCGGCGGGTTTAACGGAACCTAATGGTAGTGCTTCATAAGCACCCGGAGTGAAGGCGCCGGGTGAGACCTGTTTAATGCCGGCTTGTGCCCCCAGTGGTAACATGAAAACCACTGGAAGTGCACAACACACCATCCATTTAATTTTCATTAATTTGACTTGAGTAGTGAATAATATGGAATTCTAACGTGGGTTACAAAATAGTAAATCCTGCTTAATAATTAAGCATTAAAAGTCCCGCTGGCACTGGGACAGTATGGGATAGATAAACAAGAAAAACAGCTGTTACTGCCTAAGGTAATGTGGCATATAGTAGCGGTAGTACATCTGAAATATGTTCTACTTGTCTGAAATTGGGGTTGTCAATATGTACGTCTACGTGTTCGTGCTCCCAGGTAATATGGAAAGGAATATGAATAGCATGACCACCAATTGCAAGTACTGGCAGCACGTCCGATTTCAATGAATTACCGATCATCAGGAACTGGTCGGGCGTAATATCCAGGTGCTTTAATAATTTACGGTAGTCCCCCTCCTGTTTGTCGGACATTACTTCCACATGGTGAAAGAAATGCAGGATGCCGGAATTACGCAGTTTACGCTCCTGGTCGAGCAGGTCGCCTTTGGTAGCTACCACCAGGCGGTAATTATCTTTCAGTGATGACAATACATCGGGCACTCCGTCAAGCACCTCCACCGGCCTGGCCAGCAGGGCTTTTCCTAACTCAATGATCTTTTCAACAGCGCTGATGTCAATGGTTTTGTTGGAAACGGTCAATGCGGTTTCTATCATCGACAGCATAAATCCTTTAATACCATAGCCATACAGGGAAAGATTTCTGATTTCTATCTGCAGTAATTCACGCGCTGCGGTATGCTGTGGTAAGTAGCTTTCCATCAGTTGGCAAAACTCGGTTTCGGTTTCGCGAAAATAGGGTTCGTTTATCCACAATGTATCGTCCGCATCAAAGGCAATAACTTTTATATTCATATATCTTCTTACAAGGGTTACAGTAACAAAAGTATCCAATTAACGGCGCTTTTCCTTCTTTTTTAATCACTAAACTTCACCGCAGCAGTGGCGCAGATTTTGTACCACCCTTGAAATGCCTTACCAGAGCAGCATTCCCATCAATAGGCGTGGGCGTTTTTATAGGGATCAGGCACGTAACTTGTCAACATTACTTCCTGATCAGCGTAAAAATTTGTAAGATTGCGGCTTCAAACCTATAATGCATATTAAAAATGGGAAATCTTTTTTCCGCCGAAGGCCTGTTTACGATAGACTCATTGATCAGCCTTTTAACTTTAAGCGTACTTGAAATAGTACTTGGAATTGATAACATCGTTTTCATCTCAATCATGGCGGGAAAACTGCCTGCCAACAAACAAAAGAAGGCTCGCCGTCTTGGTTTGACACTTGCCATGTTTGTCCGTATACTGTTACTGTTGTCCATCAGCTGGATCATGTCATTGACCAGAACGCTGTTCAATGTAGGCGACTGGATAGGCATACAGAACGAAAAATGGCTGGAAGCCACCGCTATTTCCGGCAGGGACCTCATCCTGCTGATCGGGGGCCTCTTCCTGATCTATAAAAGCACTGCCGAAATACATGAAAAGCTGGAAGGCGGCGGACATGAATCTGCGAATCCCAAGCCGATCAGCTTCACCCAGACCATTATCCAGATCCTACTGCTGGACATCGTCTTCTCCCTTGACTCTGTCATCACTGCGGTGGGTATGGCCGACCACATCCAGATCATGATCGCTGCAGTAATCATCGCTGTAGCCGTAATGGTACTGGCCTCCGAAGTCATCAGCAATTTCGTAGATAAACACCCTACGGTGAAAATGCTGGCGCTCTCTTTCCTGCTACTCATCGGTGTATCGCTGATCGCAGAAAGCTTCGAACAGCATATCCCGAAAGGATATATCTATTTCGCGATGGCATTCTCTGTCTTCATAGAAATGCTGAACCTGAAAATGAAATCCAAATCCAGCAAGCCTGTAAAGTTGCACCAGCCGAGACTGGAGGAGAAAGATCAGCAGATATAAATATTAAAAAAATTATACAGAGCTGTCTTCCATACCGGGAGGCAGCTTTTTTGTTTATACAACGGGAATATGAATATTTTCCCTTCGGGGAAGATCTGAGCCGCACCATGCCTGTTTCCACGAATAGAAGCCAGCCACTGCTACATGACTTCGCCCCCATTTGCCTTTATTTCCACAAGCACGAAGCATTTACCTCCAGACAGGACAACCATATCCGACCAAAAAAAGTCGGGCCACACAAACATCGAACAGGCCACACAAACATCCAATGGGATAATCCAACAGCGATAAATCAGTACCAACTATGATAGTAACGCTTATCAGTCAGGGGGCATAATAAGGAGACCTTACAAAAGTACCAGGGAGAGCGTAAGTAGTACCGGTTTCAGATGGGAATGTCGGGCCTTCGGCTCTCCGGTGATACGACCCGGTGCAGCCCAATTAATATCCCGCCCCTATTCGCTTGACAATGCCCAATAGGATTCCAGAGAGGCGCCGACCGACATCCCATACTAAAACCGAAGCTACTTCGCGTAATGAAACCGCGGCTACTTCGCATAAACAATAGAATAAATTACTTATATTACAAATATTACTGCCTGAACCCTACAATCCTGAAGCATAAGTCACCCCCATAACCAACAAGCGTATCAATCATGAGATACCTGTTATATTTTTTATATGTCGGATGGCACTGGGGATTAGATCTGGCCTTTTTCATCATCAGGCATGAAATCCGCGGAGAAAAGAAATACGGCATCCGGACCATAGGCACAGACAACCTCGCATCAGAGCTGTCAAAAGAGGACAGGAAGCATATTGCCATGTATGAACCAGTCAACTACTACACCGCCACCTGGCTGTTCGATCATCTGCAGCCTACGGACCTCTCCACTACCCTGCTGGACGTCGGCTGCGGAAGAGGACGAGTACTGGCCATGGCAGCCGACTACGGCTTCACTACCCTCGCCGGCATAGACCTTTCCCCCAAACTATACCAGGCTGCTGTTAAAATGCGGGATATGCTCTGTAACCGGTACCAGCATATCAGGATAAATGTAGCCTGCCAGGACGCCCGTGTGTACGCCATTCCCGAAACCGTTGGTGTGATCTTCCTCTTCAATCCTTTCGATCAGGTGATCATGGAGAAATTTATCGCCAAAGTTGAAGAAAGCCTGCTCAGGAGACCCCGACCCCTGAAAATACTGTATGCGAATCCACAGTGCAAACAGCAATGGCTGGATGCAGGATTTGAAGAAACAGACTCTTTTGTGAAAATGAATTTCCTGAGGGGAAGTATACTGGTGAAGGGTAAAATCTAAAGCAAATCATAACATCTTGAGCAGTGATCAGAGGGAAATCAGCAATGCAGAAAACGCCTTTATGAGGCAGTTTGGGCCTCTTATTTGTTAATTCGGGGCTTTCGTATAGATTCTTCAAAACCGCTTTTAAATCTTTCCTAACATTGTATCATCAATCACAGCCAACGGGAGCTGTACCTGTGACAGGAGAGGTACAACCGGTGGTAGTGATTACAGAGAACTATGAATCATTAAAGTGGTATGGAGCGGAAAAGATTTATTAAGATGGCGGCACTACTGCCGCTCATCCCCTACTCATCGCAGATAGAACGGTTATTAAATTTACCAGGCATTTTCCAGCCTACTGAAAAGATGCCGGTATTCTTTGTAGGTCATGGCGATCCGGAAAATGCATTCAGGGACAATCCTTTTACCCAGAGCCTGCGTAAAATGGGGAATACCCTTACCCGGAAGCCATCTGCCATACTGGTCATCTCCGGCCATTATCTGACCGCAGAAAACTCCTGGCTAAAAGTGCCAGCGCATTTCAATTGCTCTTACTACGACGTAGCCGGAGCTACCCGCTTCAGTACTGTGGTCCCTGAACTGTCACCGCAGGTCAAAATAGACGAAAGCACCGACCTCGATCATGGCGCCTGGGCCATCCTCCGGCACATTATGCCCGACGCTAATATCCCCGTAATGGAGTTAAGCGTTCCTGTCAGTCAGCGGTTGGACTATCACTGGAATCTCGCCCAGCAACTGAAGCCATTACGGGAGAAAGGAGTGCTGATCATTGGCAGTGGCAACATCGTACACAACCTGCAACTCAGTCTCCTGAAAGGAACATTCAGTAATGGAAAGCCTTACTCCTGGGCTATTGAGTTCGATGAATGGGTAAAAGCCCGGATCAATGAACGCGACTTTGGCAGTCTGTTCTACTACAGGAACCTGGGAAAACTGGCGCGCAGGGCGGTGCCTACGGAAGACCACTACATTCCCATGTTATACAGCATAGCGCTGGCAGACAAACACGAAGAGATTCATTATACTTATGAAGAAGTATTCAGCGCAGTAAGCATGCGTTGCTTCACCGTCGGACGCGGTTAATCGTCCTCTCTCAGGCGCTCGTCAGTATAAGTGATCTTAGTACGGCCATGTGGCGCTGGTACACCGTTTTCATCCACACTTACGAATACCATTTTATCCACTGTGAGGATCGTTTTCTGTGTGATCTTATTCCTTACCTGGCAGGTCAGTGTTAAAGATGTTCTTCCGAAATGGGTCGCCTTGATCCCTAACTCGACAATATCACCCTGTTTGGCAGAGTTGATAAAATTGATCTCTGACATATATTTGGTCACACACCTGTTCGTTCCCAGCTGAATAATAGAATAGATAGCCGCCTCTTCATCTATCCAGCGCAGCAGGCTGCCACCAAATAAAGTTCCATGTGCATTCAGATCTTCGGGTTTCACCCATTTACGCGTATAAAAATTCATTCTCGATTAATTTTACCGTCCCCGGATATGGGCGCAAAATTAAACCACAATGGGGAAAATATCCAATCAATATGCAGCCTGCTATATTGCTGAGTGTCTGCCATATAAGTAACAAAAAATCACATCTTATTGTCCTGTCAGTATTTTCAGGTCAGACACCGCTATCAGATAAGACAACTGCGCCGCATACATCTCAGCCTCCGATTTTGCCAATAAAGACTTCGCATTCAGCAGATCTGTTTTTACATTCAGACCGGCAGCCTGTTTATCCTCCTGCAGTTTAAACGCCTCTTTCTGATAAAAAAGGGCCTTTTGCGCAACAGCAATCAACTGCTTCGATTGTTCAATCTTCCTGTAAGTTTTCTCAATATCATTGTTCACCTGCTGCTGCGTATACTGGATATGCTCTTCCGCCTGCTTTAGCTGGAACTGTCTCTGTTTTAATACCTGTTTATTGGAGAAAATATCCTGCACATTCCATTTGAGGTTCACACCTAAAAATGGAATATTCGAAGGTAGTATTGGATTTCCATATTGATAGGAATAGCCTCCTACCAGTCCCAGATCAGGAATATTGCTTTGTTTTGCTGCTTTGATGCCCAATAATGCTTTTGATTTATTCAGGCCTGCAATCTGCATATCAGCATTTGAAGAAGATGCGGTAGTCTTATAGCCTTCCAATGCATCTATTTGCTGAATAACAGGCTCAATTTCCTCCAGTTTCAATGAACGGGCATTAATACCTGTCAGGTTTAATAAGTCGCCCATATAGTCCTCTATCTGAATATTTAATTTAAGGATACTCTGCTCTTCATTGGCAACAGCAGCCTGCAGACCGGCTTTATCTGCCGTGATCGTTTTACCGGCCAGCTGTGCATTCTCCTGATCCGCTAGTTTTGAGGTAGCTAAAGCTAATTTTGCTTCTGCTTCCTCCAGCTGCTTTTGTGCTATTAAAGTGCCATAATAGAGTTTATCTATAGCCTGTTTTATCTGCAGCGTTATTTTAAACCGTTCTTTTTCTGTTACTGCCACCTCGGTTTTATCTATATCCAGCCCGGTTTTTATCTTGACCTGTTGGGTAATAGGCTGGTAGGCCAGCATACCGATAGTAAAGTTACTATGCTGGCCCACTGTAAAATCCTTATCAGTGCCGGGAAGCAGTACAGTATTCGTTGGACTGAGCTGCAATTCACCAATAGTACCGGCAGGTATGGTTATTTCTCCCAGATTGACATTATATAAGTAATTGCCATTCACAGTGGCAGAAGGATACTTTTTGACTTCGTCTTCCTTGATCTTCGCCTGCTTTTCTTTTATCTGCCATTCTTTGATGGCAAGTGTATGGTTGTTCCTTAAAGCAGCATCCTTTAACTGCTCCAGGGTGTATGACTGACCATCCTGCGCTTTCAGCAAGGTGCAGCTGCAGATGAAAGCCACGGATAAAAGGGCAAGGTGTTTTATATAGTGCTTCATTTCTCTGTTGACTTTATCGATTCTACATTAATAGGTTTTGACTTTATCCGGGATATATACAATACCGGTACTGTGAGCAATGCCATGATCATACTCCATACCACACCAAATGCCAGCACACTTGCAAGCGGCGCCCACATAGGAGAGCCTGATATGATCATTGGCAATACACCAATAGCAGCTGCCATTGCTGTAAGGAAGATAGGTCTCAGACGTCTTTTACCCGATTCTATTGCGGCAGATTTAATATCGAACCCATGTTTCATCAGTTCATGCGTATGATCTACCAGGATGATGGCGTTACGAACAACGATACCCGACAAGGCTATCAGGCCAACAAAGGCTGTAAAGCTGAAATAGTTACCTGTAAGGTAGAGGCCCAGGATGGCGCCAAACAGGCTTAATGGTATGGTAAGCATCACAATCAGCACCTCTTTGATATCCCTGAATTGAAACAGCAGAATGAAGAATATCAACACAAGGCTCACCAGTAATGCAGCAATTAACTGTCCCAGCACTTCTTTCTTGTTAGCATCCTCTCCTCCATATTCAATGCGGTATCCATTCGGCAGCGCCAGTTTATTGATCGCCGGTTGTATAGCAGCCAGCAGCTCTGAAGGCAATACGCCCGGTGCTGTTTCACTCTGGACCGTAAGCGTCCGTATACCATTGCGGTGCATGATCCTACCCGTTTGCCATTGTGGGCTCAAATCAGCAATCTGCCTTAAGGGCACTGCAGCACCTGTTACCGGGGATTTTAAATAGAGGTTCTCCAGATCACTTGTTGATTGTCTGCTCTTTTCATCCAGACGCAATAAGATGTTTATCGGATCATTACCTTCATACATGGTGGAAACAGCAGCGCCACTAAAGCCGGTATAGACTGACTGTGAGATGCTGGTGGTTGTATAACCCAGCCGGCTGGCTTCCTCCTTCAGTCTTATCCCGATACCGTAATAATCTTCGGCAAAATCACTTCTTACAAAACGGGCGCCTTTCTCGTTCCTGAGTATGTTGGTTACATCGGCTGCAATAGCTTTTAAATGATCAATATCCTCACCGATGATCCTTACTTCCACAGGAGCCTTCAACGTCGATCCCTGCTGCATAAGTTTGACATAAGTGGTGCCTTCGGGTATCAGTTCACCTACCTTGCTGCTTAACTCCCGGGAGAGTTCATCGGTAGTTCCTTCCGTAGTCGTATTGATCAATATCTGTGCGTAGTTGGATGTAGGAAACTCCGGAGAGAAATTATAATAAAACCTTGGCGACGCAGTTCCTGTAAATGTTGCATAAGAAACTACCCGCTTATCATTCTTCAGTAATGCTTCTACCCTCAGGATAGCCTCATTGGTCATTTCCAGTTTTGTTCCGGTCGGCATCCATAGTTCTACTACAAACTGGTTTCTTTCTGCTGCCGGGAAAAACTGCTGCCTCACACCTTTTGCAAACAGCAAGCCTGCAAAAATGATAGGTACAAGGCTGCTGGCAATTGTCAGCCTGGGATGCAGTACACACCAATCCAGCAATGCATTATATCCATCCTGCATTAAGTCCAGTACAGATTTCCTTTTTTTCTTCACAGGAACATTATCAATTTCCCCTGTAGTAGCTGCTTTCTCGTGCAGGCCTTTTTTAATAAAAGTGTAACAAAGCAATGGGGTCAGCACCATGGCAACGATAAATGAAGAAGCGAGGGCCACTGCGACTGTTATGGGCAGGGAGAAAATGAATTCTCCCACAGTTCCCCTTAACAATATCATTGGCATGAAGGACGCTATAATGGTAACGGTTGCCGTCAGCACAGGTATTACCAGGTCATTGGCGCTACGCCAGGCAGCAGTCCACCTTTCAACACCTTCATCCAGCAGTTCCACATAGTTATCTGCAATAACAATAGCATCATCTACCACCATCCCCAACACCAGTATCAAAGCCGCCAGCGACACCTGATGCAGTTCAATACCCAATGCATGCATAATGGCAAAGGTGACTGCTACCGTCATTGGAATAGCCATCGCTGCTACCATCGCTATACGCAGCGGCAGTAATAAAACTACCACAACGATCACTGAGAGGATGGCGAGGAAGAATTCATGGATGAAATGCGAAATGTTTTCATCTACGACATGTGGCTGGTTAACAATAGTGGTGATCTTTACAGAAGAAGGAATCACCTTCCTGGCGTCTTCAATCTTTTTATTCACATCCTCTCCAAACTTTACAATATTGTTGCCCTCCTGCATCTGAATGGAAAGCATCATCGCTTTATTACCATTTACAGTTATAATACTCTGCGGCTCCGCATAATCTCTTTTCAGGCTGGCCACATCCCCCAGCTTCACTACTGCGCCCGACTGAGAGGTACCCACAATCTGGCTGGCAAGGTCTGTTTCAGTATTGTAATAGCCGTTGGTATACAGCGGTGTTTTGCTACTGCTGGTTTTCACCTCTCCTGTAGCATTAATGCTGTTTTGAGATTGTAATAACTTTACTACCTGATCTGTACTCACCCCGTATTGGGAGAGCTTTTCTGAAGTAGACGATACTACTATTTCCTCCTGCTGTTCGCCTATCCGCTTTATTTTAGAGGCGGCAGGGATAGTGCGCAGATAGTCCTCCAGGCGTTGGGCATACCGCTTTAATTCATCATAGCTGGCGCTGTTACTTTCCAGGCTGATCACCATGGCTTCAGTATCTCCAAAATCCGAATTGACGATAGGACCTCTTACCCCTTCCGGCAGATCAATCTGTCTTGAAACGAGCAGCTGATGACGGAGTTTGCTCCAGAATATATCAGGTTGCTTTACATGCTCTGTGAGCTCCACATTTACTACCACCACGCCATCTTTTGTAGTAGAATATGTTTTCGATTTATCGACCTCTTCATACTGAAAGAGATACTGTTCGAGCTTCCTGGTAACCTGGTCCTCCACCTGCACAGAATTTGCCCCCGGGAAGTATGCAATGACCAGTCCCTGCCGTATAGTGATCTTTGGATCCTCCCTGCGCGGCATATAGAACAGGGAGTTGACACCTATCGCAAAAAGCAATAACAATACAGACAAGGTTACATGCTTATACTTCAGTGATGATTTTATAATGTTCATTTCCAGTAATTATTTGGTAATAGTAATCAGGGAACCATCAGACAATCTTTTCTGGCCGCCGGTAACTACGAGCTCTTTCTCAGAAAGCCCTGATACAATTTCGATCTTGTTGTCTACCATATTGCCCAGGCTTACCCTGCGCCGGAATGCTTTATTCTGTGCTTTGTCTACCACAAAAACGAAACTCTGATTGGCCTGGTCCTGCTGAATACTTTCGGCGGGCAACAGGATCACCTGTTTATTACTATTGGTAGCGATGCGGGCTTCTGCAATCATCCCCGGACGAATGACCAATCCCGGGTTCTCTATCCCGATTTTTATCGTAAAAGCCCTGGAGGTAGCATCAGCAGTAGAACCAACCTCTATCACTTTACCGGTAAAGGTTCTGCCAAGAGATGAAATACTGATGTTTGCTGTCTGATCTATCCTGATCTCATGCAGCTCTCCTTCCGGAACATAGGCCAGTACTTTTACTTTACTGATATCAGATACGATGAACAATGGTGAACCCACACTTACGATCTCACCTACTTCTGCCTGCCTTTTCAGCAATACGCCGCTGATAGTGGAATACAAGCGGGTATCAGACAGGTTTTTCTGCTGTAGTTGTTGCTGCAGCTTTGCCTGTTGCAGGTTGAAACCTATTTTGGAAAAGTCGCTTTCACTGAGGCTTCCCCGTTCATGCAATATTTTCAGGCGGTCAAATTCATCGCTTGCCGTACTTACCTGGACGTCTGCCTGCCTTTTAGCGATGGAATAATTGGTGGGATCAAGGCTGGCAATCAATTGCCCTTTGGAGATATTGTCTCCTTCATTGTTGGAGATATAGTTGATCTTACCGCCTACCATAAAGCCTAACTTTACGGTAGTATTGCCGTCTATATTTCCACTTACTGAAACTTCACCGGAGATGGTGGTGGGGTGAACTTCTTCCGCTTTAACAGCTAAAGGCTGAGAAGCATTTTCGGATGTCTGTGTTTCTTTATGCCTGCAACTTGAGAAAATCAAGATGGCAATCAGTGTAAAATAAAATAGAGATCGTCTCATCTTTTTATATTTTTTATTCTGTGAAATATTGTTCCTGTATCGTTACATTTTCTATACCCAGAAAGAGCAGCACGTCTTTGATGCTTTTAGTAAATGACTCATTACCGGATATAGTGAAATTCATCTGCCGCATTGTATTTGCATTCAATACTGCTTCAATTTCGCTTTGCTGGATGATCCATTGTCCGGTTGACCTTTTTGAATAATAGCATACCAATAATCTGGTGGGAAAATGCCTTTGCAGTATCTCCAATTCTTTCTGAAACTCATAGGGGCTGTCGGCAGAGCAATAAAGCAGCGACACATGTGTGTGGCCTGATTTGGCGAGCCTGTCTTTTAATGTGGGATAGATAGAGGCAATGCCCAAATCATCTGCAAAAAATACATAATGAATACCCATTCCTCATATAGCTTTTGTATTGATAAAGAATTACAATGCAAAGCAATGAAAGAACCGGGGGACGATTTTTAATCTATATTAAAAAATGAACACTCTAAATCGAATTTTGTTTCGTGAGGGGTGGGTAGACTAATATTTAGCTCTTATAACGCTCAGGGTTTGCTGGGTAATGCCCAGGTAAGAGGCGATATGTCCAAGTGGGGCTCTTGACAGTATATTTGAATAATTGTCCATCATAAACTTATACCGTTGTTCTGCTGTCTGGAACTGCAAGGAATATAATTTGTCGGAGAACAGCTTCAGGTATTCAATGGCTACCGAAATGCCCAGGCTCTTAAACTCCCCGATCTCATTGAGCAATGCATTGAAATCCCGGAACAGGATAGTCCTTAGTGTTGCATTCTCCAGTACTTCTCTTCCATAAGGGTCTGGCCGGTTAAAATAGACACTCTCCAAAGACAAGGTAAACCTGTTCTCATCAAAGAAAAAATGCGTAATGTCTTTTCCATCTTTATTATAAAAGGTCCGGAGCAGGCCTTTTTCTACAAAGAAAACCTTTTGGGAGTTATTGTCCGGCTGCATTAAAATGGTTCCTTTAGGATAGGTTTCTCTTTTAAAGGCGGCATCAATTATAGCGCTTTCCTCTTCGCTAAGTTTGACTTTGGTGTTGATGTACCGGAGCAGTTCCATACCTTACGCTGTTGCAATAAAGGTAATGGAAAAAAGGGTTCATCTCAATACATCTCACCAATCCGCTTCTTCATCTTGCCAAATCCCCCGCCACCTATTAAACTTAATCTGGTGGACAGGTTAAATCCACTATAAGCACTGACACTACCAATAGAAGGCGAATAATTACTTGAAAGCTGGTAAGCAGCTATCAACTCAACACCTACTACTCCTCCAATCCTTTGAAACATCCCGATCCCTAATTTAGAAGTAAAGGGCACCTGCCTATATTGCGAAGTACGTAGCTCCTGCCGGCCGGCCTGAATCTTTACGAGATTGGTAAAGGTCAGTCCTGCAGCAGCCACCGCAAAAAAAGAGGGCCGGTTAACCGATCCCCGGTTCTCTGGCTTCATAACCGTTCTGTTCAGTACACCGCCAAAAATGTCCCTCTTCAGATATACAAAAACAGGAATATTTATACCTCCACCGCCATCAATATAGGTCCCTCCTGCCCGGGGTTCAATTTTCATAGGAAGCATCTGCCACCCGGCTTCTACACCAACCCGTGATATATCAGTAAGGTAGTATTCGAATGACAGCATATAAAAAGAATGCTTTTCTCTCATATTCACACGGGTATTATAATCCTTCTCCGTTGAAGTAGCTCCCGGCATATACAATCCTCCAAATGAAAAACCAACAGACCATCTATGCCTGTAGATTAGCTTTAAAGAGTCCATGCTAAACTTCAACGCCTTTACATATCGTTCGTATTTGACGACCTCCCATTCCTTATCGGTATCGTCCCTGTTCTGAGCACATAATCTGACCGTAAACAAAGTTATTATGCAACAAAAAGCGCCAGTGGCAGGCAGCTTAATTGCAGGAAGGCGATAGGATTTGCCAATCTTCATGAGAGAACATTTTCTGCTTGATACGCCAAATGTGCGGTATATGCAGAAAACAAAATATGTGAGCTTCGTTGAAATGGACAAAATGCGACCTCAAAGGGAAAAAAACGTAAAACACAGGACAAATAACCAGTTAAGCGGAGGCTACTTCGCTAAATGTTTACTTTATAATAAATTAACTTTACGGTAAGATGGATAAAAATCTATACATAAGGTTCATAAGAACTGCCCTTATTTCGTCGCCAATAATTGCCTTATATGGTATAACCCCCTTTTACGTCTTTAATAAAGAGCTGTCCTTATTTATTCTGATAGCCGGCCTCATGATGCTGGCTAACGTACTTATTTTCTGGGTAACTAATATCCTTATTATCCGATATTTAAAAGCAGAAAAAAAATGGAAGGGGTATTTGCTCAGCTTTGCTTTTGTTATCACATTTCATCTTCTTCTTATCACCCTCAGGGAAATGACTCCGAAGCCGGCTTTCGTTATTGAAGGCGAATTAACCTTTAGAAGCGATATCTTACTTATATATCCATTTGTGTCATTACTTGCTGTTAATACTATCATCTTAATAATATGCAGTTCTATCCTTGCAACTCAAAAAAACAAAACTGCCGAAATTGAAATACAAAAGCTTAAAGTAAGTAATCTCGAAGCACAGAAGCAGGTATTATTGCAACAGCTGCAACCTCATTTCCTCTTTAATACACTCAGTGTACTAAAGTCGTTGATAAAAGACAATCCCGACGAAGCTGAAAATTATTCAATCAATCTGTCTGAGTTTCTACGCTACTCCATACAGGTACACAAGAACGACCTGGTATCTGTTGAGGAAGAGTTAAAATTCACCAACGACTACATCGATCTGCAAAAGGTACGTTTTGAAGGCTCTGTAATATTCGAAGTAAATATTCCACATGATGTATATAAGATGACGATACCTGCATATGCGCTGCAGACGCTTGTGGAGAACGCCATTAAGCATAACTCATTTACAGAAAAAAGACCACTGCACATAAAAATTGATTATACGGGCGACAATGCTATTCTGGTAAGTAACAACAAGATGCTTGCAAAGGCAGTAGAAACCACCGGCACAGGTTTAAAAAACCTGAATCAGCGTTATAAAATCATTGCGAACAAGGAGATAGAAATTACTGACACTGAAGATAAGTTTAGCGCAAAAGTATATCTGCTAAATAGTAGTCAAATATGAAAATTGTAATTATCGAAGATGAGAAAGTTACTGCAAAAGATCTGAAAAGGACCCTTCTGGCAGTAGAACCTGACGTAGAAATTGCCGCCTTACTACATTCAGTAGAAGAGGCTATTGAATACTTCAAAGAGCATGAAGATACAGACCTTATTTTCTCGGATATTCAATTGGGCGACGGACTAAGCTTTGAAATATTCAAGAAAATGGAACACCAGGTGCCGATCATCTTCTGCACGGCGTACAACCATTATTTTTCCGAGGCCTTTGAAGCAACTGGCATTGAATACATACTGAAACCCTTTAACAAAGCAGCGATTGAGAAAGCACTTGCAAAATATGCTACGCTGGAGAAAAGGTTTACAAGAAATACTGAAACTTTCCAGGAACAGCTAAGTGTCCTGGAAACCAGGATCACACCTAAAAAAAGCGCTGTTATCATCCGCCAGCGGGACAAGATTATTCCACTGGAATCCGCTGCCATAGCGCTCTTCTTTAGCGAAAACGGGTATACCTATGCTTACACCTTCAGCCAAGAAAAATTCATTGTAAATGAGAACCTGGAGGTCCTGGAAAATTACTTTACCCCTTCTTTCTTCCGGGCCAACCGGCAATATCTTGTTAACCGGAAAGCGATAATAGACGCCACTCATTATTTCAATCGCAAAATTATTGTGAACCTGAATGTGCCATACAAAGAACAGATACTGGTAGGAAAACTAAAAAACACCCAGTTTGTAGAATGGCTTTCGCAGTATTAGGCCTGTCCGCTTTTCTGCCCTTTATTCCCTTTCAACCCCCATTTTGTCCATCCTGTATTACATTCAATTGCGGTACACACGAGATATATAAACCTTTGTGTCATAATTAAAGAATATGGCACAGTCAATAATTCGCACAAGCATTTTTTCTGCCTGCTTTTTTGCTGGTACACCGGCTTTTTGCCAGATAAAAGTAAATATTACAGGCAACTGGAAGATCGAGGCCAAAGACAAACCGGCTGAGATAGAAATATATCCGGCTAAAGACGATGCGTACTACGGTAAAATAATAAATGACAACAATGTCCCGTCAAAGAACGGAACAATTGTTTTGAAAGCGCTTAAATACGACAAAGCTGATCAGGCATTTAAAGGCACCATGCGTCCGCCTGATGCAGACGTTGATCTGAATGTAACTGTCTCTCCCGTAGACAAAGATCGTCTGAAGATGACAGCTAGAAAACTGCTCGTAAGCAAAACCATCTATCTAACAAGAATAAAATAATAAAACGCCAACCCTGAAGACTATTCAAAACACCAATCAGTTTCTTATATCATCATGAGCACAGCCCCATCAGTAATGCAAATGCTGCCAGGTTCCGCCCTGCTTCCTTAACGCCTGTTGCCATTATGAAAGGTTTCTTTTACCGGCATTTTGAATACTACTTCAAATATTCATTCAAATTATCAGGGATTTATGAAACATGTCTTTTATACCGTCATTCTTTTACTAACGGTAAAATCTGTGAATGCACAACGGGAGTATTCCTTAAAGGAAGCTATTGACACGGCGCTTGCTAACAGCCTTCAGTTAAAAGCCGACAATTACGATCTGGAAAAAACGAAGGCTGCTGTAAAACAGACACGCAGCAGCCTGTTACCTTCGCTAAGCCTCAGCGGCTCATATCAGTACCAGGCCAATGTACCTGTACAGATGATACCAGCAGATGTTTTCGGCGGCACACCAGGCACCTATCAGGCATCAAAATTCAGTGTACCTCAAACCAAGTCTGCTACCTTGCAGATGAACCAGCCACTCTTTAATGCGTCCTTATTGATTGCATTAAAAGCAGCCAAGGTAGCGGTCAACCTGAACATGCTGCAGATACAAAGCTCAAAAGAAGACCTGGTGTACAATATTTCTGCTACCTATTATAACATACAGACTATTATCAGGCAGCAGGAATTACTCAAGGATAACTTCACCAACACATCGTCGTTGCTGGAAGTAACCACAGAGCAACTTAACGCAGGTCTGGCTACACAAACCGATGTGGACAGGTTAACTGTTTCCAGAGACAATACAGAAGCCGATCTGCAGAATGCAGTGACCAACCTGGAAAAGCAGTATAACCTCCTGAAGTTACTGATGAACGTTCCTTTGGACAGACAACTTAGTGTGGTGAAAGAAGATTATAACCAGGTATTTGTCAGCCTCGATATGCCCGCTTTCGATCCCACCAAAAAAACAAATTATCTGCAGATCCAGGAAAATAAACGGGTAGCTGATCTGGAACGGCGTAACATCAGAGCCGGCTATCTGCCCACGCTGTCACAAACGATGAGCAATGGCTATTCCGGGTATTATTCTAACGCCAACCCTTTCAAGAACCTTAACAACAAATGGTATTATTCCTCCTCTATAGGCCTGTCGTTAAGTATCCCCATTTTCGATGGATTCAGTAAAAAGTATCAGATCAAACAAAAACAAATACAGATCAAAAAATACGATGTGCAGGCGGAGCAAACGCTTCAGCAAAACAACAAAGATGCAGCCAATGCTTATGCTGATCTGAAAAGCAATTACATCACATTACAGACGCAGCGACGCAACCTGGTACTGGCACAAAAAGTACTCGATGATGTAAATACACAATACAAAAGTGGCATCTCGAAATTGACCGACGCCATCAATTCACAAACAGAACTGCAGTCTGCCCAGAACAATTTCATCAATGCACTGATCAATCTAAGGAAAGCAGAGCTGGATCTCAAAAAAGCTCAGGGTACCTTATTGCAATAAACAACCTTATTTAAACTAATTAAAGCAAACAAATGAAAAAGATCATTCAATATTCGATAACTGCTGCAGTACTATGCTCATTAGTAGGATTTATTGCAGTAAAACTCAACAGCAACAAAAAAGAAGTGGAAGAGAAGGTATATCATAAAGATCCTAACATCAAAGCAACGGTACAGGCAGATACTATACAGTACACACCGTTTACAGAAACAGCAGCTTTCCTTGGGTCTTTTGCACCAGACCGCGAAGTAGTGATTGCTTCTGAATCGACCGGAAAAGTGGTCAAAATAAATGTGCGGGAAGGCAGCCAGGTAAGTGCCGGCAGCCTCATTGCACAGCTGGACACCGACCTACTGCAGGCACAGTTACAATCTGCCCTTGCAAACTATGACAATGCAGCACTTACACTCAGGCGTTATGAACAGGCCATCAACGGCGTCACAAAATTGCAGATTGACAATGCCCGCACACAGATGCTGACAGACAAAGCACAGATAGATCAGTTGAGAAAACAGATCAACATGTGCAGTATCAAAGCGCCTTTCAGCGGCATCATTACCAGTAAGAACTTTGAACTGGGCGCAGTAGTCAGTGCAGGTGCACAAATGGCACAGCTGACGGATATCAGCAGATTAAAACTGGAGATCAGTGTGCCGGAAAGGAACATCATGCAGTTTAGAAAGGAACAAGCCATAACCGTGCTAACAGATGTATACCCCGATGAAAAGTTTCAGGGACATGTGGACATGATAGCAGCGAAAGCCGATGCTTCACATAACTACACCGTGAAAATACTGGTCACCAACAATGCAGCTACCGCCCTGAAAGCAGGCATGTATGGCCGTATTTCCTTTAATGATGTAAAAACGAAGGAGGCTATCAGCATCCCACGTTCAGCTTTGGTAGGTTCTTCCAGCCGTCCACAGGTGTTTGTGGTTGTAAACGGCATTGCAAAGCTCCGCGACATACAAACAGGAGGAAGCAATGAAACCATCATTCAGGTTACAAGCGGACTGCAGCCAGGTGAAATCGTAGCAACCGGCGGATTGATCAACCTCACTGAAGGCAGCAAGGTAAACATCGCAAAATAAGCACACAATTAAAACACAGGCCATGTCACTAACAGAAATAGCTATTAAAAGACCTTCCCTCATCATTGTAATCTTTGCAGTGTTGATAGGCGGCGGTTTGTTTTGCTACACCAGACTTAATTACGAGCTGATGCCCGACATGTCGCAGCCGACGCTCGTTATTACTACTTCTTATCCCGGCGCCACACCGAGTAACGTGGAACAAACGGTTACAAAGAAGATAGAAGATGTACTCAGTAGTATCGACCGGCTGAAAAGCATTACTTCACAATCTACAGAAGGCAATTCCATCATCCAGGCGGAGTTCTCTATGGGCACTGACATAGACGACAAACAACAGGAAGTGCAGCGGAAGATCAACAACATAATGTCTTCACTGCCGGATGATGTAAAAACGCCAGGTATCTCGAAGGTTTCTCCCAGCGATCAACCTGTGATGCAGCTGACCACCACTTCTTCTCTGGACAATGCATTGTTCTATGACCTGATAAAAAACGAGATCAAGCCGCAATTGCAACAGATACCCGGAGTAGGAGAAATAACACTGATAGGTGGACAGGAAAGAGAAATACAGGTGAACATCAACAAAGATAAGCTGGACTATTACGGTTTATCCATTACACAGGTTACCAGTGCTGTGAACAAGGCGAACACAGAATTCCCTACAGGCAAGGTCAAAACCAGGCAGGATCAGATGACGGTAAGGGTGACAGGCAAGTTCACCTCTGTAGAACAACTGAACGATGTAACGGTTGCACAACCAGCTGCCGGCAGTGTAATTAAGCTCCGGGATATTGCCGCAGTCAGCGACATCGTAAAGGATGCTGCCGCGGTAAACAGGTACAACGGGATGAATGGAATAGGTATCCTGATCAAAAAACAAAACGGCGCCAACGCAGTCGAGATCAGTAAACAGGTGAAACAGCGTATTGCCCTCCTGGAGAAGAAATATGCTGCCGATCATGTAAAGATGATCATCGCTGATGATACGGCGGATTTCACGATGGAATCAGCCAATGCAGTAACACATGACCTGATGATCGCAGTAGTGCTCGTGGCTGTCATTATGCTGCTCTTTTTACATAGTCTGCGTGATTCCATTATTGTATTGATCTCCATTCCTGCTTCACTGATCTCCACTTTCATCGTGATGTACCTGCTGGGTTATTCATTGAACCTGATGACGCTGTTGGCACTATCCCTGGTGATCGGTATCCTGGTAGACGACTCCATTGTGATACTGGAAAACATTCACCGCCATCTGCACATGGGCAAACCCAAACGTCAGGCAGCGCTGGATGGACGAAATGAGATCGGTTTCTCCGCCATGGCAATCACGATGGTAGACGTAGTTGTATTTGGCCCTATTGCGCTCGTAAATACAAGCATTTCGGCCATCCTGCGTCAATATTCACTGACCATCGTTACGGCTACGCTGATGAGTCTCTTCGTATGTTATACATTAACTCCCTGGCTGGCTTCCCGCTTTGGTAAAATAACAGAGCTTGATAACAATAAGTGGATGCACAAACCACTTATCCTGTTTGAAAACTTCCTGGAATGGTTAACCAACTGGTATACAGGCGCACTACAATGGGTACTGCGTCACAAGCTGATCATGACTGCCATTGTACTCAGCTTATTTGCATGTACCGCCGTAGTAATGAATATGGGCATACTGGGAAGTGAGCTGGTAGCTAGTGGCGACCAGGGCAAGTTCCGCTTAAAGCTGGAATACGACAAAAACACTACAGTCATACAGAATAACCTGCGGACCAAGGCTATTGAAGACTTCCTCTTACAACAGCCAGAGGTGAAAATAGTATTTGCCAATGTGGCTGGTCCAAGCACTTCAGGGCTGGAGTCGGCTACCGCAGTAGGCAGTGAATACAAATCGGAGCTTACGATCAAGTTAGTGGACAAAGAGCATCGTGCTGTTTCTACGGAAGATTATATGATCCGCAAAAGCCGTGAACTGGAACAGCGTTTCCCGGGAGTGAAGATCCGCTCAAATGTGATTGGCATGGTGAGTATGGGAGAGCCTATCCAGATTGTACTGAATGCAGAGAACAGCACACTGCTGATGCAGGCCGCCAATGACCTCAAACGCCGTATTGAAGCCATGCCTGGGGCCAATGATGTTTCCCTGAGCGTGGAAGAAGGTAATCCACAGGCCGAAGTAAATATTGACAGGGAAAAAATGGAGCAACTGGGGCTCGACATCAACATCGTAGGATCGACTCTTCAAAATGCCTATGCGGGTAACACAGATGCCAAATATCGCGCAGGATTGAATGAATATGACATTAATATCAAGCTGGATGATTTCGACAGGCAGAATGTGGAGGATGTTGAAAATCTTACGTTCTTAAATACCGCAGGAGAACAGATAAAACTGTCACAGTTTGCGACTGTAGTGCAGGGCAGCGGACCAAGCATACTCGAACGAAAAGACAGGCGCACATCTGTGACAGTGAAGGGTAACGTGTTGGGTATTACTTCAGGGATCCTATCCGATAATATCAACAAGTCGTTGGTCGAACATCCGCTGCCTGCCGGCGTTGATATAAAATGGAGCGGTGATACTGAACGTCAGGCAGATTCAATGGGTGCTTTAGGCTTAGCCATGGCAGCCGCGCTCGTGCTGATGTACCTGGTAATGGTGGCGCTGTATGATAACTTTATCTATCCATTTGTTGTGTTGTTCTCCATCCCCGTCTCTTTCATCGGCGCCTTCCTGGCGTTAAACCTGGCAAAATCCTCAATGAGCATGTTCACCATGTTAGGCCTCATCATGCTGTTTGGTCTGGTAGCTAAAAACGCCATCCTGATCGTCGACTTTGCCAATCACAGAAAGGAAGATGGCGCCAGTACATGGGATGCCCTGATAGCTGCCGGCAGAACAAGGCTTCGTCCTATACTCATGACCACCATTGCAATGGTAGCCGGTATGATACCTATCTCAATAGCTAAAGGCGCCGGTTCTGAATGGAAGAACGGATTAGGCTGGGTACTCATAGGAGGCCTTTCATCCAGCCTTGTATTGACGGTATTTGTTGTGCCGATGGTTTATTACGTAGTGGACAAAGTAAAGGAACGATTTGCTAAGCGGAGAACGGTTGAAAATGAACGAAACGGAGTGCTTCAGTTGAAACACCCCAACCCCGTATCATAATCATAGCATGGATTATTGATTGGTGCAAACATGGCGGCTGTATCTACAGTCGCCTTTTTTTTGTTTATAACAAACGTCATCAACAAAACATAATAGGACTCCGTCAGGAGTCCTTGTGTTTGTAGCCCCGGGTGGCAACCCGGGGGTGGTTGTAACGCGGCGTGCAACCCGGACGTGGGGTGGTTATACCGGTTGCCCCAGCACAATTCCCCCAAAAATGCAAAAACCCTCAGCAATAGCTGAGGGCTTCTGTTGTCCCACCAGGATTCGAACCTAGACAAACTGAACCAAAATCAGTTGTACTACCATTATACTATGGGACAATCCCTGTTATTTGGGATGGCGAAATTAGTATTTTTTCTCATTTCCCAAAAAAAAGTTTTCAAATTTATTCTCACCCAGCCACTTTCACGACCTTATCCACAATGGCAGCAGGCGGAATCCACTCCATACAGGCATGATCTCCCCTGAAACAGGGCTTATTACCGAATATTGAACACGGACGGCAGGAAAGACTCTCCAGCTGCACCGTATTGGCCTCGCTCTGCCCAAATCCCATAAATCCGGCAAAAGGATGCGTAGCGCCCCAGATGGATACTACCGGTACCCGGAACAGGGACGCCAGGTGCATATTAGCCGAGTCCATACTGATCATCACATCCAGGTTGCTGATAATCGCCAGTTCTGCCGGCAGTTTGAATCGCCCTGCCACCACAACAGCTTCCGGGTATTTTATGGCCAGCGCTGTCAGTTGGGCTATTTCAGCCGCCCCTCCCCCCATCAGCAGCACTTTGATACCCGGACGTTTTACCAGCGTAGCCAGTACCTCTTCCATTTTTCCCAGCGGATAGGTTTTTTCCTTATATGTCGCAAATGGTGCCAGCCCTACCCATTTATCCCCATTTTTAGGCCCTGTAATGGCCATCAGCTCCGATGTGAGTGGCTGACGGGGAAATACCGGCTTTGTAGCGTTAATGGACAGCGAGAGCCCTAATTGGCGGAATACGGTGGCATATCGCTCTATGGTGCTGGTCAGCGGCAGGAGCACCTTCTCCTCCGGTCTGGCCAGGGCCTTCTTTTCAGCCCTTCCCTTGTCGATAACCGCCACCGGACAACCGGACAACCGGAAAAAGGTACGCACTATCTGAGAACGTAAAACGTGGTGCAGGTCGGCCACCGCATCGATCTTCCAGGATTTTCTGATAGCCTTGTAAAGCTTATATAATCCTTTAAACCCTTTATGCTCCCCTTTCAGGTCTGCCGGAAAGAATATCAGCCGGGGAATGCCTTCACATAGCGCTCCCCAGTTCTTATTGGAGACAAAAACGATCTGTATATCCGGATTTTGCTCCAGCACCTGCTGCATCACGGGAATGGTCATAGCCACGTCTCCCATGGCAGAAAACCGGATAGATAGTATCGTTCTCAATTGTTCTGGCATATATTATTTTCCCTTGTAAAGAACAGGGTTTAAGGCGGGATCATTGTACATTTTCATCTGCTTGTACACTTTCATGTACTTCTTACCGGCGGCAATATCGGCCAGTAACTGGGTGATAGCGCTTCCCAGATCCCTGCGCTGCTCCAGCAGGATGTCCAGCTTACGCTGGCAGGCTTCCCTGTGCGCTGGCGTAGCGTCCGGCCGGGTAGCTTCCTCCCGCATGTGATAGATCTTCAATGCCAGTATAGACAGCCGGTCTATCGCCCAGGCAGGGCTTTCAGTATTGATGGTAGCATCGGCCGACGGCTTCACATCGTTATATTTATCAAGAAAATAGCTGTCAATATACTCTACCACATCCGTACGCTCCTGGTTAGAACGGTCTATCCAACGCTTGATTTCCAATGCTTTCACCGGGTCTATCAGTGGATCACGGATAATATCCTCCAGGTGCCACTGCACCGTATCTATCCAGTTTTTCAGATAAAGCAGGTGCTCAATAGCTGTTTTTTCATACGGGTTCAGGATAGGCTGATGTACACTGTTATGCACATGATAATCGGCAATACTCTGATCAAATATTTGGTTGTACAGTTCTGTAGACATGGGACAAAAGTATATATTTTGGTGAAATAGTCCATAGACGGCTCTTCCCTTCCCTGCCGGGCACATGCTGAACACCACTCAAATGCACGACTGTAGAGTCTTAACATTCAAGTAACATGTAAGGGTTACATTTATTTTCCATTATAGCAACCACATATCAAACTATATGTCTGATAACCCATCCAGAACACTCTTTGGTCAATTATTTGAATCCAACAGGGAAAAGGTCTACCGGTTAGCATTCAAACTTACTTCCGATCCACAACGGGCGGAAGAGATCACCCAGCAGTGCTTTATCAAGCTCTGGGAAAACATGCATAAAGTCCAGGAAGGACAGGATGTCTTTCCGCTATTGTTCGTATTTACCAAACACATTGTCATAGATGAAACCCGTAAACTGTACCGCGAAAGAAAAACACTGAATCACATTTCCCAGCACCAACCTGTCAGTAATGAGAACGCAGAAGAAAATGCATTGCTGAGAAAAGAATTTAACCAACACGTGCACAAAGTGATAGAACAAATGCCGGAGCAACGGAGAAATGTCTATATCCTGAGCCGTGACAAAGGACAAAGTAATAAGGAAATTGCCGACCAGCTTTCACTTTCACCTACTACAGTAAGAAATCATCTGACCCTTGCCCTGCAATCACTAAAGCGGGAGCTAATGGTACGTTACGACATGGAGACCAAATAGTACAACATTTAAAACCCTTCTATGGATGTAAGGATTTTCCCACGTAAGATCGTATGCCTGTCGGGCATTGTGATGATCATGCTGTCCTGCCGGAAAGAGGATAAGCTTGTTCCCGATCCGCCTCCTACCGGCCCTGTTACCCAATGGGAAACAAATAAGTGGATACTGGATAGTATGCGTTATTATTATCTCTGGAATACGACACTACCGGTAAAAGCAGATACGCAATTGACCGCAATTCCCTACTTCAACACACTGAAGCAGGCTACCGACAGTTTCTCCCAGATCATTGACCTGAATGACATACCCGGAACGAGCAAAAAAGATTTCCTGCATACATTCGGTTTTGATTTTGCGGTAGTCTCTATTAACGGAATAGAAAAGCCACTGGGTTTGCTGAAATTTGTAATACCCGGTAGCGCCATCTGGCAGGACGGACTTAGAAGAGGTGATTATTTTACAAAGATCAATAACACACCTCTGACTCCACAAAATGCCCAACAGTTAAGTGAGGACATTTTAAATGATCATAAAGGCAGTCTTACCAAAGCCGATATTGCCGGCAATGTAGTTACCGAAACCGGGGAAGTGCCCTTACAAGGTGCAACGCTTCAGGAAAACCCCTTGTACATCTATCAGACATTTGAGAACCAGGGCCATCCTACCGGTTATATTTTCTATAACTATTTTGATGACTTTTATAATACCAATTTACTTAATGCCTTTATTAAACTGAAGCAGGACAACATCAAAGACCTGATCATTGATCTTCGTTACAATCCCGGCGGAAGCGTAGCTGCGGCTGCGGCCATGATTGCACTTATTGCGCCTGCCACCAATGAAAACAGTATTCTGGCCAGGTATACCGGTAATAAGCAAATGGGATCACTATCAGTCACTTTCAAACAGGCGCTTGCTGTTCCGGAAAGCAGAGTGGTAGTACCCTTCAGCCAACTGGCTGCCGGCAGATCATCGATCAGCCGTGTATTTATTCTTACCACGCATCAGACAGCCTCTGCTTCGGAACTTGTTATCAACAACCTGAAACCATACCTACAGGTTATTACTATCGGAGAAAGAACATATGGAAAGGATAAAGGAGCAGTTGTTATAACCGACATGCGCACACCTCGCCGTTTATCATGGGCATTGGCGCCTATCACCTACCTGTTATCAAATGCAAAAGGTGAAGGAAATTATACCACTGGTATTGCGCCTGATTATACCGTCTATGAATTGAATACACAACCCCTGCTACCCATGGGCGATCCCGCAGATCCCTTTATTGCAAAAGCCCTGTCTGTTATCAGAGGCGACGGAAGGACCAGCGCCTATCCTGAAAGGATCACTACTTCTCTTTATGATACCCGTACGAGAGCCAGCAGGGAAAGCCGATTAATACTACCACGTTGAAGGGGAAAGTTAGGGGTTAACAAACGCCGGGTAATCAATCTTTTCTTTAGAAACATTCCATAGTGTATAGGCACATTGGAGTTAACTACAGCTAATAATCGTTGTTATATTCGTATTACATATTTCCGTAGCCATACAAGGTGTAACCTTCAGCTTACCGTTAATGTTGTATTACAAACATCCGGTCATGACATATCAGTATGCAAGAATGGTAGTAGAATAATGAAAATAACTACCTCCTCCCAGATCATAGACCACCAGGTCATTAATAAAGTGAGTAGCTACAAAATCATTGTAAGCCATTAATCCCCCGGTTCCCATAGTTGGATCAAAAGCAGATCCTAACAGTATTTCTCCGGTAAGCGGATCTCTGAGATCAAAGTAAAACATCGCAGTGCTCAGCCCATAGCTATAATCCACCTTCTTAAAGTCAAACAACTTTCCTTTTTTGATGTGCGCAAATTTTCCAAGCGTATCAATTCCACCATCAGGACGTGTTCTGTACATTGTGAGATCAAGTGAATCGGGCAGCAGTGGATCTACATAATAAAAAGACCAGAGTTTTTCAGTAGGCAGGATATCTTCCTGGCCTCCTATATAGAGTGAAGGACTTGCGCCTTCTTCACTGCTGAGCTTAAGAATAGTTAGTATAACACTTTTCTCAGGAAGCGATAACAGCGTATCTATTACCGTTTTTCCTGTATTGGCATCTTTTACCAGGAAACGCTGCTCGCTTTTATGTTCAATAAGCTGTGTCTGGCGTTCACCACTTAACAATGTGTCGCCGATCATTTTACCATCAATACTAGCCGTATAACGGGCCGAAGCACCTTCTAATGATATGTTTGTAACAGTCACCTTTACTACCTCAGGAGCAGTCACCCTTTCACCGTCCTTACTGCAGGAAATAGCCTGAAACAAAAAACCAGCAACCACGATTGCTGTCATTACCTTCGAAAATGCATTTTTTTTGTACTTCATAGTTTTATTATCGTTTTTTTTAAAACCAGGCAGGTGATAAAAATTATCCCCTGCCTGGCCGTTCATTCATCAAAAGATTTTTTAGAAACCTGCAGCCCAACCTGTTAACCAGTTACCACCGGAAACAGGGAACGCACCTCTGTAAGCCACGCTTGTGTCGAAGAAGCTACCACTGAAACCAGTGAAGTTAGCACCACTTGCAGCAGGAGATGCTGGCAGCGGAGCGAAGTTAGCATTAGACGCAAGGAATGGAGATGTCAACAGGATATTCGCGTTTGAATTGCTGGCATTAACCCAGATAGAGTTAAAGCCTGTCAGTGTACCACCAACTACAGCAGGAGCTGCGAATGCATGCACCAGGTTGTGGTGGAACAAAGCTGAATCAGCAATAGTTCCGGCTGATTCCAGTGCTACACCTGTGGTATAACCCAGAACAACAGAGTTGATG
Source organism: Chitinophaga filiformis (assembly GCF_900102545.1). Lineage (GTDB taxonomy): Bacteria > Bacteroidota > Bacteroidia > Chitinophagales > Chitinophagaceae > Chitinophaga > Chitinophaga filiformis. Next base: position 132,605 of record NZ_FNBN01000006.1, read on the forward strand.
ATTGTGTAGCTTGTGTTCCTTCTTAAACGAACACCATTCAGTGTACCAGTGAAAGCTGAAGAAGAACCGCCAACCAGGGTCATGTTAGACACTTTAGCCTGAGTTCTTGGAGTCAGCGCAGAACCAGAAGCATCGTTATCTGATTCGATACCGTTTGCATCAGCATAAGTGAAACCGCTTCTACGAACACCCAAAATGAACTGTAAAGTACCGTTGTAACCGAAATCGAAATCGAAAATGTCGTCATTGGTATTTAAAGAGGCCAGGTATTTAGCGTTCACAACACCACCGAAGAATTCGAAAGAATCATCAGCGCCATAAGAGGCTTCCAGGTGGTGAACAACAGTACCTCTACCAACTCCACCAAAAGTGAAGCTGTTTAATTCGTTGTTTGCAGCAATGGCAGCACCGGCATATTCTGAACGAACATAGGTTAATGCACCGGAAGACTCACCATTGAATGTTGTATCAGCGCTTCCGTAAGTAGCGTCGATGCCAACAGGTAAAGTCGGAGTAGAGATACCTTCGATGGTTGGAGAGAAGGTAGCAGTATTCTGGTTGGTTTTAGCGTTACCCAGAATTACGATACCACCCCAGTCACCTACAGCAGGAGTTGCTTCAGCAGAAGTGAAAACAACCGGGCTGTTGGCAGTACCATTAGCGAAGATCTTACCACCACGGGTTACAACCAATGCAGATGCTTCTGCAGCTGTTGCTTTCTTGATACCTTTTACCTGTACACCAGCGGCGATAGTGATAGTACCTCCGTTAGCAACATAAGTTTTGCCATTCAGGAAGTAAGTACCGCTGCTCAGAATGTAGTTAGTATCAGCACCGATCACCAGTGGCAGCGTAGCGCCAGAAGCGAGGTTGATGTTAACAACAGCCTGAACATTTTTTGGTGCCTGAGGACCTTCTGCTTCTTTTTTACAAGCACCGAAGGCGATTACGGACAATGCAGCCGCAACAGTCATGAACTTTTTCATGGTTTTGATCTTTAGGGTTTTAAGAGTTTTTTGAAATTTATAAAGATGATATGAACGCTTAGAAATTATAGGTTACGTTTACACTCAGATTCCTTCCTTTGAACCATTTGTGATAAACATAATCCAGTTGTTTGTTGTACGAAAGACCTTTAGGATCGTTATTGACATTATCTTTCAGCAGATTCGCCTCATTCAGATCGACAAATGTACCGCCACCACTGGAGTGAGGACTTGTTGCCGAAATGTTCTGATATATGATGTAGTCCTGTTGTAACAAATCGCTGATGTTGAATCTTACCTGCAGTTTATTCTTCAGCAAGTTGGCACTCAACTGGAGATCTAACACATCTCTTGGTTTCTCATACTGATCCTGGTAAGGGAATACACCACCACTCACAATACGTCTGCCATATTTGTTATAGCTGATGTTGGCACCGATGATCTTTCCAAAATAACCAATACCACCATTGATCACATAAGGCGATAAGCCCTGTAAAGCACGTTTACGTGTGTCAGGTGTATTGCCTGATGGAGCGCCACCCACAGCGTCGGATGCTGCCTTTATCAATGATGCTACATCGTAGTTTACTTTCGCATCCATCCAGGAACCGTTTGCACTAACATAGATGTTTTTCAGCCAGGTTGATGCCGGAGAAATAAAACCTAATGATTTACGCAGGTCCACCTCTATGCCATTATTGGTTGAACTTTTCAGGTTGAAATAGAAGTAGATCAATTCCGGAGATCCAAGCGCTGACACCAACTCTACCGGACTATCAAACTTCTTGTGAAAAGCAGATACTGAGATAATTTCTCCTGGCCCGGGATAGTACTCATAGCGCAGGTCGATGTTGGAGATCTTCGCATCCTTCAGTGATGTTGCTCCACGATAGATACTTCTCTCTCTGAATTCATAGTAAATGAATGGCGCCCTTTCCCTGAAATCCGCTCTTGCCAGTGTTTGTGAATATGCAAACCTGATATTCATTGCAGGCGTCAGACTATACACCAGGTTGAAAGACGGCAGCCAGTCAGTACGTTTATATTTAACAACAGTATCAACAGGAAGTCCGGTAACCTGGCTGAAGGAAGTACCTGTAATATCCATTGCATTATTCTCCATACGCACACCACCAATAAACCGGAACTTCCTCAGGAAATTAATGTCAACCATACCATAAGCCGCATGTAATTTCTGATCGCCTGTATAGTTCTCGGCATTTTCCCCTGCACCGGTACTTGTCAGTTTATATGTGAGGTATTTGGGTTTCAGTAACGACTGCAACTGATAATCAGCTAAACCGAATATTGCGTTACTGATCGAGTCAGGGTTACCTGTCGGGTCATAGAACATACGCAGGGAAGTCGATTTAAAATCCGCCTGACGGAAATTACCTGCATATCCGAACTTGATCAATTCATTCGCACCCTTCATCTTGAAAGGGATTGAAAAGTTCACCGCAGCATTCTGTCTTCTTTCTTCCAGTCTTGAGTTAAAGATGTTCAATCCCTGCGTCATGTAACCGTTGTTATCAGTCAATACATACTGATAATATCCTTTAGGTCCATCCACGTGATATCCTTTTACAGCACGTGTATCAGGCTGATCTCTGTTAACAGTGATATAGTCGCCGGACCAGTCGATCTTCAGGTGTTTACCCAGCACATGCTCACCTTCCAGCCTGTTCTGCAGTAATTCATTAATGATCGTAATTGAGTTGTAATATTGAACCGCATTACGATCAGTACCACCCACTATCAGGAAGTTGAATTCGTTACCGTTGTATACATCAGTCTCATTCTGGAATCTTCTGTTATAAAGATTCTTGAATACGATCTTATGTCCTTTTGTCTGAAAACCAATATTCGCAACTGCTCCCAACGCTGTATTGAACTGATAGGCGCGGGAACTGCTATCATAATGATAGTTAGTTGGCTGGAAACGTTCTTCATTCATGATCTGCTCCTCGTGGCGATAAGTGGCCGCCAGCGTGATTCCCAGTGTGGACGTCTCTTTTATTTTTATTCTTCTTCCCAGTGTCAGCTGATAATTCTGCACAGGTGAATAGTTATACTTATGCAGTCCCCATGTATTAGGAATACGTGCATTCATTTCACTCATTTTGCCATAGTTACCGGCAGCGGCATATTTGCGGTATTCATCAGGATTCCAGTCCTTATTCCACCATTTGCGGGTGCCATCATCAAATCCCAGGTAATCTTTATCACCGCGTTTTGTGGCATAAAAATCCTTTCCGGAACTATTGGTATTTAATCCACTACCTAATGTTATAGAAGTGAAGTTCTCTACAGGTATATCTCTTGTATTTACCTGTACCAGACCTCCTGCAAATTCAGCAGACATATCTGGTGTGGAAGTCTTATTCACGATGATATTGTCTATCAGACCACTCGGTACTACGTCGAAAGAGAAGTTACGGCGGTTAGGTTCTGTGCTTGGCAGGTTAGCACCATTCAGCATCACGTTATTATAACGTTCACTAAGGCCGCGTACTGTTACGAATTTATCATCCTGCACAGTCAATCCACTTACGCGTTTTAATACCTGAGCAGCGTTGTTATCGGGAGTTACCTTTATCTGCTCGGCACTGATACCGTCGGATAATGCTGCATTATTCTTCTGTATTGCATACAATCCTTCTACTGAAGCTTTCTGATAGCTGGCGGTAACCACCACTTCTTTTAAGGCAGAAGAAGAAGGCGCCATTACTACGTTCAAAGGAGTCACTTTCTTCTCACTCACTGTGATGTCAGTGATCCTTTTTGTTGTATATGATATAAAACTAAATTCCAGTGTATATTTTCCAGGCTCCAATGTCAGCTGATAAGTACCGTCAACTGAAGTGAGCGCACCTTTTCCGGTACTGGTTTTTACCGTTACGCCGGGTAATGGTTCATTCTTGTTATCCACTACCTTTCCGCTGATAAAGCCATTCTTCACCTGCGCTGGTTTCTCCTGCATCCCCTGCCTGATCACTATTTTATTTTCGCTGTACATAATGTCCAGCGGAGCTCTTTCATCTAACCATTTTAATACATCCGACAGCTTGTTATTTTCTATCTCTATAGCTTTCACCTGGCATTTGGCAAGGTACTCCGGGTCATATACGAAAGTATATCTGGTCTGTTGTTGCAATGATCTGATGATTTCAGCGACAGATGTAGTGCCTACTTTCAACGTTACCCTCTCATTCAATTCATTATACAATTGTCCCGCCAGTACAGTTGATTGCCCGCATATAAGAATAAATAGATTAAAAAAGATTGATACAGGCATAAAGATCCCCTTACAAAATCTGTTGATCGATTTTTGCATTTTGTTTTGTCCGATTTTATTAAAAAATGCCTTTGTGCTAAGCTATATGGTTGCCGCTTTTATTTTCTCCTGATAATATAGTGGTTAGTATCTGCGCCGTACTCGTATGAAAAACGATGTACGTAGCTAAGTGTTTCAAGTATAGATTTTATTGATTGTGTACTGTTGAATACACCTGATATCTCTTTTTTAATAAGTTTTGTGTCTTTTATGGTAATCTTACAATTGTATCTGTTCTCCAGCATAGCGAAAGCATCTTCCAATGTCGTTTTGTCAAAGACGAGCTTGTAGTTCTTCCATCCTAATACTGCATTATTATTGAATGCATGAGGCTTTCCGGGTTCTATGCCTTCGATGTATTCTATCATTTCACCTGGCTTCAGAATATGTCTGAACGGACTGCCTTTCAACATGTGACTTACCGCTACTTTACCTGTTACAAGACTTATCTGAATAGCGCCATTTGCCCTGTTATCTGTCGAAATATTGAATGAGGTGCCCAATACTGTGGTTACCAGCGAAGCTGTATGTACCCGGAAAGGAGCCACTTGCTTACTCACATCGAAATATGCCTCGCCTTGCAGCCATATGTCGCGGTTGGTACCATTGTACTGCCTGTTATACACAATAGATGAATTTGTATTCAGCCATATTTTTGATCCGTCAGCCATATGCACCAGGCGTATAGTATTGGTATTATTAACAATCGTATCAGTCAGTAAAGCCACCTGCACGCTTTTGTGCCGGCGCTGAGATGTCCAAAGCCAGGCCAGCACACTTAATAGCAGCAATAACACAGCAGCAGTACTAAATACAGGAAGCATACGCCTTACAGACTTCACCTCCTTTTGAGGTGCTGATATAACCGGTACATCCGACGTATCTTCAAGTGCCTGCAGGAAATATTCATCAGCCTCGGGCGTTGAATCTCCTTCGAGATAAGCAGCAACCATTTCTGCTTCTTCATCCGTACAAAGACCTTTAAAATATTTTTCCAGTAACTGTGCGCTTATTTTCATTTTCTTGAAATGCAGGACTTCAATATTGTTTTCTGGTGACCTAATACAATAAGAGTACGATTGTGAAAGAAAGATGTCCTAATCAAAAAATGGAGTTCATAATTCCTTAACATAAAGGACTAAGGATAGGCTTTACTATGTATCTCCTAACTACACCTGGCAGGCCCGGCCCCTTGCCGGGAACATTTACAGCGTTCGGTGGCCCGGGTATTCACCAGCCGGCGTCTTTCTCTTCAGACAAACAACAAGCGTACGGTAGATACCATACGCTTGTTGTTAAGATTGTCATGTGAATGTTCGAGAATGCAAATCGTGTAGGCTTTTAATGGTCATTATGGGATTCAGAGATTTTTTCAAATCATCTTCACTCCCACCCAATGAGAAATAATTGCCTTTATAAATATTTTTATTGAATAATTTTTTTGATGTTGTTTGTTGTTGGCATATAGTCTTCTAATGTTAACTCATTTTCCAGTACGTGCTACCTATCTTCAAACAATGTTGTTAAATATTTATTCATACATGCATCATTTAATGAATGTTTGAACATCTATTCGCCTTCTACTCCTGTATTCTTGCGGGCTTCCACTTTAGTGAAATATGATAGGTCCCTCCCCTTCTAATCATTGCTCCGTTGGAAAAGCAATGCTCTTTGTTGACAAAGGGTTTTCTATTCATACGTGTCGTTGCGTCAAGGGTTACACACAAATCAATCCTCTATTCCGGAAGTCTTCATGCAAATTACATCAATTCACTGAAAGTTCCACAGCAGTGGGATAAATTTTCAACCATTTTACATACAACTTTTGTGTCAAACCCGCATTATTATTTGTCCATATTAGCTTTCCCGCACTTTTTAAGCTGTTTTTTGTGTCTTCATGGCCAGGTAATACAGCGGGAAACCAATAACGATGATCAATAATCCGAATAAAGCATAGCCACTCTCAAAACGAAGTAACAATAACGCCAGTACGGATGCTACCACAATATATAACATTGGTAATACAGGATAGCCAAATGCTTTATAGGGACGTGGAATATCCGGACGCTTGTTGCGTAACACAAAGATACCAGCAATTGTGATAACATAAAATATTAATACGCCAAAAATTACCATTGCCAGCAAATCATTGTATTTACCAGTCAGACATAACAATGACGCCCACACGCATTGTATCCATAACCCGTTGGCAGGTACGTTATCTTTATTCAGCTCAGCTGCTTTCTTAAAGAATAGTCCGTCCTCAGCCATTGTATAATAAATACGGGCGCCAGACAGGATCAATCCATTGTTGCATCCAAAGGTAGATACCATGATCATTACTGCAATTACCAGGGAGCCACTTGACCCAAAGATCTGTTCTGCAGCAACAACAGCTACACGGTCTTTCGCTGCAAAAGCAATATCGTGCATTGGCAGCACTGCCAGATACATCAGGTTGGCGCTTACATAGACAATGGTCACCAGCAGTGTACCCAGGAATAGGGCACGTCCGATATTCCTCTGCGGATTTTTAATCTCTGCAGCAATGAAGGTAATATTGTTCCAGGCATCGCTGCTGAACAATGATCCTTTCATAGAAATAGCAATAGCACCACATAAAGCAAGTCCGGATAACAGTGTGGTAGTTACCTGTCCGTCCACCTGTGTCAGACTTACTGCTTCCCAGGCATTCGCCCAGTTGGCATTCCATACTTCCTGTTTAGCTCCCAGCAGGAACCCGAATATGATCAGGCCAAACAAAGACAGCAGTTTTGCCAGGGTAAATACTGTCTGGATGATTTTACCGCTTTTAATACCGCGTGTATTGATCCAGGTAAGCAATATAATGGAGATGATCGCTACGATCTGCGCTGCTGATACCTTTACAATCCCTGCGTCTAACAGTATATGCTCTTCACTGAAGGCCGGGATAAGATAAGAGGAGAACTTGGCAAACGCCACTGCTACGGCCGCTATAGTACCTGTCTGGATCACACTGAACTGTGTCCAGCCGAACAGAAAGGCTACTAACGGATTGTAGGCTTCACGCAGGTAAACATACTGTCCCCCTGCCTTTGGATACATACCGGATAACTCTCCATAACTCACCGCCGCGATAATGGTAACAATACCGCCCAATACCCACATCAATGTTAACCAGCCCGCAGAACCCACATTACGGGCTATTTCTGCGGATACAAGGAATACGCCGGATCCTATCATCGAACCAGCTACGATCATGGTTGCGTCCAGTAAACTTAAACTTGGACGGAAAGCTGTGTTGTGGTTTTCCATATGTTCTTGTGTCTATATGATTAAAAAAATCCCGTCTCAGTAATGTTTACGAGACGGGATTCCAATTTATAATTATTTTTCAAACGTTGCTGCTATAGCAACTATTATTTTTTCTCCTCAGTGGATGCGTTGGCTTCGTTCAGCCCCTTAATTACCTCATTTGTAATGTCATACTTCTCATCCTTGTACAAAACATTACTAGCACCTGTACGGTAAGAAAGGATATAGGCATAACGTTTATCGCTGTTATACTTTGTCAGGAAATCGTTCAGCCTTTTCTGCAGCTCTTCATTGAACTTGTTTTCCTGCTCTGCATACTGGGAACGCATGGCCTGCGCCTTGCCTTCCAGCTGCTGCTGCTTGTTATATAAAGCACGCTGGGTTGCCTCACCTTCTGACTGTGTCATTCCGTTAGCTCTGCGTTGAAAATCAGCCGCTTCATTCTGTAATGCACGTACATTGGCCTGCAGTTCATTGTCGATTGCCTGCTGTTTCTTCTCTAATTCAGCCTTTTTCTCCTTGAAATATTCATAGTGAGCTTCAACGGTATCGATATCCACATATGCTATAATAAAGCTGTTATTAGATGCCGCACTGCCGTCCTTGGCAGCCGCTGCCGGACTATTGTTCCCCTGTTTGTTATTCTGCTGGCAGGCAATAAATGTTCCGGCTGTCAGTACCGCTAATAATCCGCTTTTCACAAGTTGTTTAGTAGTGCGCATGTTGTTAGGTGGATTTTTTAATCTCCTTAAATACATTTTTAAAATTGAACGGCTAAAATAAGGTTTTTAGATGATTATACTTAGTCCCTCACTTTCTTAACAACACTTTCACATATAGATTTTTCCCCTGCATAGGAGACAGTTTCTAATGTACAAAGGTTGTCAGTTTGAAGGAATCAACATTCCTGACATTTCCATATCCGATAATGGTATACTGCTTCTGGTCCTGTATTTCATAGGTATGGCTGTTATTTCCCATTAGACTCAGGGAAGAGTCTGCATAACGGAGGTCCACGTTACGGTTGCCCACAGGCACCTGTACAAAATCAGTAGCCGCCTGATAACCCAGCTGGCGGAATACCCGCACATTGTCCACATACATGTCCAGGGTCAGCCTCAAAGCTGGCGTCGTATAGGTATCACTCAGATTAATGTACCTCACTTTACCGAAATTGGCCTGAGATGGCGCCAGGTGATCTTCAACAAGCAGTAACTGCAGCGCCCTGGAGTTATTCTGCGAGAGGAATACCGAATAATAATGACCATTCCTCATGCTGATCTCGCCACTACCTATCGGGGTGTTATGGTTCCCTGCCGGATAGATCCGCAGGGCGTAACGTTTCGCCTGAAATGAGTGATAGCCGGTGCTCTCACCGTATCCTACCGCACTCCCTATAGTGGTGGTATCTATCAACACATCATACTCTTTGCCTGGTACCGCCGTAAAGAAATTGATGTTCGAACTTGTTTCTGGTATAGAGCTGTCACTATCCTTATTACAGGCTATCACGCCCACTACTGTTAATATCAATACTAAAAAAAGCCATTGCTTCATAACTATCATCCGGTAGTTTAATTGGCGGAAAGTTACAGGTAAAAAAAATGTCCCGGCACTACGCACGGGACATTTTTTTTATACATGAATGAATCTGTTCTATTCTTCTTCGTCAAACTGGAACACTTCTTTGGAAGACGCCAGGATATCATATTCTTCTTTGGATCCTACGATCATGTTTTCGAACTCACGCAGACCAGTACCTGCAGGTATCAGGTGACCGGTGATTACGTTCTCTTTCAGGCCTAGCATGTCATCTGTTTTACCGTTGATGGCTGCAGAAGACAGTACCTTGGTTGTTTCCTGGAAGGACGCTGCAGAGATCCAGCTGTGAGTACCCAGGGACGCTTTGGTAATCCCCTGTAACAGTGGGCTGGAAGTAGCTGGTTTCGCATCGCGGAATTCCACCAGTTTCTTGTCAGCACGGCGCAGCAGGGAGTTTTCTTCCCTTACCTGACGCAGTGTAACGATCTGACCAGCTTTCAGCGCGGTTGATTCACCTGCTTCGGTAACCACCTTCTTATCGAAGATGTTGTCGTTTTCTTCAAAGAATTCAAATTTATCGGTAGTGTCACCTTCCAGGAAGCGGGTATCGCCCGGATCCTCGATGTTCACCTTACGCATCATCTGACGTACGATCACCTCAATGTGCTTGTCGTTGATCTTCACACCCTGTAAACGGTATACTTCCTGTATCTCATTTACCAGGTATTCCTGAACAGCAAACGGTCCTTTGATAGACAGGATGTCCGCAGGAGTGATGGAACCATCAGACAGCGCAGTACCTGCTTTCACGAAGTCACCGTCCTGTACCAGGATGTGACGTGTCAATGGCACCAGGTATTTCTTGATATGACCTTCACGGCTTTCGATGATGATCTCACGGTTACCACGTTTGATGTTACCGAAAGCTACCACACCATCAATTTCAGATACGATGGCAGGATTGCTTGGGTTACGTGCTTCAAACAGTTCAGTTACACGTGGCAGACCACCCGTGATATCGCGCAGTTTACCGAGTATACGAGGGATCTTCACTATAACCTGACCAGCTCTTACTGCCTCTCCTTCTTCAATTACGATATGAGAGCCAACTGGTAAGTTGTAGGATTTCACCTCTTTATTACCATCTACGTAGATAGATGGGATCTTGTTCTTGTCTTTTGTTTCAATTACCACTTTCTCACGGTGACCAGTCTGTTCGTCAGCCTCTTCACGGAAGGTAATACCTTCGATGATGCTATCGAAACGGATGTTACCCGCGATTTCAGATACGATAACGGCGTTGTATGGATCCCATGTACAGATCATGTCACCTTTCGCAACTTTCTGTCCGTCTTTCACCAGCAGGGTAGAACCGTACGGAATGTTGTTGGTGATCAGCAACCTGTCATTCTTCACATCCATGATACGTAATTCACCTGTACGGCCAATTACCACCTGTACTTTCTCGCCTTCGTTGTTTTCGTAAGTAGTGGTACGCAGACCATCGAACTGGATAGTACCGTCGAATTTCGCCTGTAAGCCGGTATCAACAGAAGTAGAACCAGCCACACCACCCACGTGGAAGGTACGCAGTGTCAGCTGTGTACCAGGCTCACCGATGGACTGTGCTGCGATGATACCTACTGCATCACCACGCTGTGTTACATAACCTGTAGCCAGGTTCTTACCGTAACATTTCACGCACACTCCTCTGCGGCTTTCGCAGGTCAGTACGGAACGGATTTCTACTGTATCGATAGAGCTGTTCTCAATACGATGAGCGATATCTTCAGTGATCAGGCTACCTGCTTCAACGATCAGTTCCTCTGTATGAGGATCGAACACATCGTGCAGGGAAGTACGGCCAAGGATACGGTCGTACAGTGGCTCAACCACCTCTTCGTTATCTTTCAGTGCAGAGGTTGCAATACCACGCAGTGTACCACAGTCTTCCTCATTGATTACCACATCCTGTGCTACGTCCACCAGACGACGGGTCAGGTAACCCGCATCCGCCGTTTTCAGTGCCGTATCCGCAAGACCCTTACGGGCACCGTGCGTAGAGATGAAGTATTCCAATACGTTCAGACCATCCTTAAAGTTGGACAGGATCGGGTTCTCGATGATCTCTGAACCGGTAGATCCACTCTTACGCGGTTTAGCCATCAGACCCCTTAAACCAGCCAGCTGTTTGATCTGCTGTTTGGAACCACGCGCACCGGAATCAAGCATCATGTACACAGAGTTGAAGCCCTGTTTGTCATTTGCCAGCTCACGGATCAGCGTTTCAGTTACTTTGGTATCCACACGTGACCAGATATCAATGATCTGGTTATAACGTTCGTTATTCGTGATCAGACCCATGTTATAGTTATCCCATACTTCATCCACTTCGCTGGAAGCACCATCAATCATGTGCTGTTTCACCTCAGGGATGATCAGGTCATTGATGTTGAAGGACAATCCACCACGGAATGCGGTACGGAAACCAAGTTGCTTGATATCATCCAGGAACTTCGCAGTTTTAGGAATATCAGTATACTTGATAATGTCACCGATGATCTCACGCAGTGACTTCTTAGTCAGCAGTGCATTCACATAACCAGCTTCTTTTGGAACGTGCTGGTTAAAGATCACACGGCCTACAGTTGTTTCGATCAGCTTAGTTTCCAGTTCACCCTTCTCATTACGTACAGTCGCTCTTACGCGGATGTTCGCATGCAGGTTCACTCTCTGCTCGTTGTAAGCGATGATCACCTCTTCTGCAGAATAGAAAGCCTTACCTTCTCCTTCTACTTTTTCAGTAGGAGTAGATTTCTTGCCTTTGGTGATGTAGTACAGACCCAATACCATGTCCTGTGAAGGCAGGGTGATAGGCGTACCGTTCTGCGGGTTGAGGATGTTGTGTGATGACAGCATCAGTAACTGTGCTTCCAGTATCGCAGCATTGCTGAGCGGTACGTGCACGGCCATCTGGTCACCATCAAAGTCGGCGTTGAACGCAGAACACACCAGTGGGTGGAGCTGGATCGCTTTACCTTCCACCAGTTTAGGCTGGAACGCCTGTATAGACAAACGGTGCAGGGTCGGAGCACGGTTTAACATTACAGGATGTCCTTTCAGTACATTCTCCAGGATATCCCAAACCACTGCTTCTTTTCTGTCAACCAGCTTCTTCGCTGATTTTACCGTTTTAACGATACCTCTTTCTATCAGTTTACGGATGATGAACGGTTTGAACAGCTCAGCCGCCATATCCTTAGGTAAACCACACTCGTGCAGTTTCAGTTCAGGACCTACCACGATAACGGAACGACCAGAGTAGTCAACACGTTTACCCAACAGGTTCTGACGGAAACGACCTTGTTTACCTTTCAGTACGTCAGACAGGGATTTCAGTGCACGTCCGCCTTCTGCCTTCACCGCATTTGATTTACGGGAGTTATCGAAGAGGGAGTCAACTGCTTCCTGCAGCATACGTTTTTCGTTACGTAAGATCACCTCTGGCGCCTTGATCTCGATCAGACGTTTCAGACGGTTATTACGGATGATCACCCTGCGGTACAGGTCGTTCAGGTCGGAAGACGCGAAACGGCCACCATCCAATGGAACTAACGGACGCAGTTCTGGTGGTACTACAGGGATATATTGCATTACCATCCACTCAGGACGGTTTTCAACACGACCATTTGCTTCACGGAAAGCTTCCACCACGCTCAGACGTTTCAGCGCTTCTGCCTTACGTTGCTGGCTGGTTTCAGTTGCCGCCTGGTTACGCAGCTGGTAAGAAAGGCTATCCAGATCAATTCTGGCCAGCATCATTTCTACCGCTTCAGCACCCATCTTGGCGATGAACTTGTTTGGATCCTCGTCAGGCAACAGCTGGTTGTCTTTCGGCAGGGTATCCAGTATGTCGAGATATTCTTCTTCTGTCAGCAGGTCGCCGTAGTTCAGGCCTTTCTCCTGTTTAGCACCAGCCTGTATGATCACATACCTTTCGTAGTAAACGATGGTCTCGAGTTTCTTGGAACTCATTCCCAGCAGGTAACCGATCTTATTAGGTAATGATTTAAAGTACCAGATGTGTACAACAGGCACAACCAGGCGGATGTGACCCATTCTTTCACGACGTACCTTTTTCTCGGTTACTTCCACACCGCAACGGTCACACACGATACCCTTGTAACGGATACGTTTGTATTTTCCGCAATAGCACTCATAGTCCTTTACGGGGCCGAAGATCCTTTCACAGAACAAACCATCACGCTCCGGCTTGTAAGTACGGTAGTTGATGGTTTCCGGCTTCAGCACTTCCCCATAAGAGCGCTCCAGGATTGAATCCGGAGAAGCCAGACTAATGGTAATGCTGCTAAAGTTTGATTTAGGACGATTTTCTTTCTTGATGGCCATATATGTTGTTTAAAGAAAATTCACATGTTATTCAGTCCGCGGGCATAGACAGCGTCCATGGAGACCGTGTCTGATTATCTAAAGCCTAAGGCCCATAGTCCAAAGCGGCTGCTAAGGACTATGGACCATCAACTTATGGACTAATATTAATCAAATTTCAAATCCAGACCCAGACCGCGGAGCTCATGTATCAATACATTGAATGATTCCGGTACGCCTGCTTTTGGTATGTTATCGCCTTTAACGATAGACTCATATGCTTTGGCACGGCCTACGATGTCATCAGACTTAATGGTTAACAGCTCCTGCAGGATATTGGATGCACCATATGCTTCCAGTGCCCACACCTCCATCTCACCAAAACGCTGACCACCGAACTGCGCCTTACCACCCAACGGCTGTTGTGTAATGAGACTGTACGGTCCGATAGAACGGGCGTGCATCTTATCATCAACCATGTGGCTCAGTTTGAGCATGTAGATAACACCCACGGTAGCTTTCTGGTGGAAACGCTCACCGGTTTCGCCATCATACAGGTAAGTATGGCCGAAGCTTGGCAGACCTGCTTCGTTGATATAGCTGGCTATTTCTTCTGTAGTAGCACCATCAAAGATTGGCGTTGCAAACCTCACGCCCAGTTTCAGACCAGCCCAACCCAGTACTGTTTCGTAGATCTGTCCAAGGTTCATACGGGAAGGTACGCCCAATGGGTTCAGTACGATATCTACCGGTGTTCCGTCTTCCAGGAATGGCATGTCTTCATCACGCACGATCTTCGCAACAATACCCTTGTTACCGTGACGGCCCGCCATCTTATCACCCACTTTCAGCTTACGTTTGCTGGCCAGGTAAACCTTCGCCAGTTTCAGTACGCCTGCTGGCAACTCATCACCAATAGAGATGTTGAACTTCTCACGTTTGTAACGTCCCAGTTCTTCATTGTACTTGATGTTATAGTTGTGCAGCAATGTGTTGATCTGATCGTTGGTTACCTCGTCGGTAGTCCAGCCGAGCGGATTCACATTCTGGAAGTCGATGTTAGCCAGGTTCTTCGCAGAGAACTTAGATCCTTTGGAGATCAATACTTCACCGTAAGTGTTGGTGATACCCTGAGAAGTTTTATCCTTCAGCAGTGTCAGCAACTTACTCATCAGCACTTCCAGCAGGTCTTCTTCGTTCTTCTGGTGTACTTTTTCCAGTTTCTCCAGGGCCGCTTTTTCACGGGTCTTGGAGTTCTTATCTTTCTTGGCGCGGCTGAACAGTTTCTTGTCGATTACCACACCTTCTGTGCTTGGAGGCGCCTTCAGGGAAGCATCTTTCGCATCAGAAGCCTTGTCACCGAAGATCGCACGCAGCAGTTTTTCTTCCGGAGAAGGATCAGATTCACCACGTGGGGTGATCTTACCGATCAGGATATCTCCCTCTTTAATGTGCGCACCAACACGGATGATACCGTTCTGGTCCAGATCTTTGGTAGCTTCTTCACTTACGTTTGGAATGTCTGGCGTCAGTTCTTCCTCACCCAGTTTCGTATCACGTACTTCCAGCTCATACTCATCGATGTGGATGGAAGTGAAGAGGTCTTCACGGCCCACACGCTCAGAGATTACGATCGCATCCTCAAAGTTGTAACCTTTCCATGGCATGAACGCCACTTTCATGTTACGGCCCAGCGCCAGTTCACCACCACGAGTAGCGTAACCTTCTGTCAGGAAGTCGCCAAACTCGAGCTGCTGACCTTTCTTAACTGCAGGACGCAGGTTAATACAGGTGCTCTGGTTGGTTTTAACGAACTTGGTCAGCTGATATATTTTCAGGTCATCTTCAAATGACACCAGTTTCTGCATCTCATCACGCTCGTAACGAACATGAATTTCATTTGCATCCACGAATTCAACCACACCACGGCCTTCAGCGGTGATCTGCAGACGGGAGTCGCGCGCTGCTTTACCTTCCAGACCAGTACCTACGATAGGCACCTGCGGGTTGATCAGCGGCACTGCCTGACGTTGCATGTTTGATCCCATCAAAGCACGGTTGGCGTCATCGTGTTCCAGGAACGGAATCAGGGAAGCACTCAGACCCACGATCTGGTTCGGAGCAACGTCCATGTATTCAACTTCACCCTTGTCGAGGATCGGGAAGTCACCGGTTTCACGGGATTTCACCTTATCGTTGAGGAAGTTACCACCTTCATCCAGTGGCGCGTTCGCCTGCGCGATCTTCACGGAATCTTCTTCTTCAGCGCTCAGGAACTGTACTTTATCCATGTCAACTTTACCATCGTTCACCTTACGGTAAGGCGTTTCGATAAAGCCCATGTCATTCACTTTCGCGTGTACGCACAGTGTGGAGATCAGACCGATGTTCGGACCTTCCGGCGTTTCGATAGTACACAGACGGCCATAGTGGCTGTAGTGTACGTCACGCACCTCGAAACCTGCTCTCTCACGGCTAAGACCACCGGGTCCGAGTGCGGAGATACGACGTTTGTGCGTGATCTCTGACAGCGGGTTAGTCTGATCCAGGAACTGGCTCAGCTGGCTGGTACCGAAGAAGGAGTTGATTACGGAAGACAGTGTCCTTGCATTGATCAGGTCCACCGGAGTGAATACCTCATTGTCACGAACGTTCATTCTTTCACGGATGGTACGGGCCATACGGGCCAGACCAACACCAAACTGCGCATATAACTGTTCGCCCACGGTACGCACCCTACGGTTGCTCAGGTGATCGATATCATCGATCTCCGCTTTACTGTTGGTAAGCTGTACCAGGTATTTGATGATCGCAATGATGTCTTCTTTGGTCAGCACTTTCATGTTCAGTGGTGTAGGCAGACCCAGTTTCCTGTTGATCTTGTAACGGCCTACATCTCCGAGGTCATAACGCTTGTCAGAGAAGAACAATTTATCAATGATACCCCTTGCTGTTTCATCATCCGGCGCATCTGCACCACGCAACTGGCGGTAGATGTGCTGAACGGCTTCCAGCTCGGAGTTAGATGTATCTTTATTTAAAGTATTGTAAATGATGGAGAAGTCGCCGCTCACCTCTTCTTTCTGCACGAACACGCTTTTCACGCCCATATCCACGATCGTCTCGATATTCGCTTCGTCCAGGATACTGTCACGCTCAAGCACGATCTCATTACGCTCGATGCTCACTACCTCACCGGTATCTTCATCTACGAAATCTTCAACCCAGCTTCTGAGTACGCGTGCACCCAGTTTCTTACCGGCATATTTTTCCAGGCTCTTCTTGTCTGCTTTTACTTCGTCAGCCATTCCAAAGAGCTGCAGAATGTCCTTATCTGTTTCGTAGCCGATCGCACGCAGAAGGGTAGTTACAGGGAACTTCTTCTTACGGTCGATGTAAGCGTACATCACATTGTTAATGTCAGTTGCAAACTCCATCCACGCCCCTTTGAACGGAATCACCCTTGCAGAGTAGATCTTAGTACCGTTTGGATGTATGGACTGTCCGAAGAATACACCAGGAGAACGGTGGAGCTGAGATACTACCACGCGCTCTGCGCCATTGATCACGAATGTACCTCTAGGGGTCATGTAGGGTATATTCCCGAGGAATACGTCCTGCACAATCGTCTGGAAGTCAACGTGCTCCTCATCGTTACAGCTCAGGCGTAATTTCGCCTTCAGCGGTACTGAATAGGTAAGCCCACGTTCAATACATTCCTCTATAGTATATCGCGGAGGGTCTACAAAGTAGTCCAGAAACTCCAGATTAAAGATATTTCGGGTATCTGTAATCGGGAAGTTCTCCTTAAATACTTTAAAAAGGCCTTCATTGTTACGTTTGTCTGGTGTGGTTTCTAACTGGAAGAAATCCTTGAAAGATTGGATTTGGATAGCCAACAGATCCGGTGTCTCAGTAACTTGTTTGATCTTTCCAAAATTTACTCTTTCGCTTGTTTGGGCTTTTTTTAGAGACATATTCGAAGTTAGCAGTTATATTAACTTATATAATATTGTGAAGTAAATCACAACATGGATCGGGGAAATTAAGACATCTTTGTCAAATACCCTCAAAAATTTCTGTCTTCTCTGCTGTGTCAAATCCACCGACCTGGTGATTCCCCCTTTTTGACGCTCCGAAAAGACACTTTCCCAAAGGGAAGAAGGCCAAAAGTGCCGGAAGCACTTTTGACCTTTATAAAGAGGTATCCTTTAAGCAAAGACTACTGAATTTCAACTTCAGCACCAGCTTCTGTCAGCTTAGCTTTCAGATCTTCTGCTTCAGCTTTGGAAACGCCTTCTTTCAGTGGTTTAGGCGCACCATCTACCAGTTCCTTAGCTTCTTTCAGACCAAGGCCGGTCAGATCTTTAACGATCTTAACTACGTTCAGTTTGCTAGCACCTGCATTTTTCAGGATAACGTTGAAGGCAGTTTTTTCTTCAGCAGCAGCTGCGCCACCACCATCACCAGCAGAAACTACTACTGCAGCAGCAGCTGGTTCGATACCGTATTCAGATTTCAGGAAATCTGCCAGTTCTTGTACTTCCTTAACAGTTAAACCTACTAATTGTTCGGCTAATGCTTTAACGTCTGCCATTGTATAATGTTTTTAAGAATTTTAAGTATTGTAATAATTTATATTGTGACTTGGAAGCCAGTGTTGTTTTGCGCGCCTGTTAAGGCATTCAGCCAATTACTCAGCTGCAGGTGCTTCTGCGCCGGCACCTTCTTTCTTAGCTTTCTCAAGCAAACCAGCGAGAACGCGTTTTGCAGGAGATTGCAACAGACCGATAACATCTCCAATGAGCTCGTTCTTGGTCTTGATCTTCACCAGGTTAGCCAGTTGAGCATCGCCAGTGTAAATTTCATCACCTACGAAAGCTGCTTTCAGCTCAGGCTTTTCTGATTTCTTGTTTTCCTTACGGAAAGAAGAAATGATCAGAGCTGGCTCTTTAGGGCTGTCAGAGAACATCAGGGCAGTAACGCCGTTCAGAGCGTCATATACACCTGCATATTTCTGGCTATCCAGAGATTCCAGTGCCTTGCGGATCAGGGTGTTTTTAGCCACCTTCATTTCCACGTTCTTGTCGAAACAAACCTTTCTCAGGTTGTTCACCTGTGCAACGGTCAGAGACTCGGTGTTGGTGATGTAGAAGTTGTTATATTGAGAGAACTTACTTTTCAGCAGTTCAATCGCTTCGTTTTTTTGATCTTTGTTCATAGCTTTTTGTCAATTTGTTGATTTGCCGGAAGGCCAATCATTAGTTTTGAACAGATTTTGTGTCAACTGTGATGCTCGGGCTCATTGTGCTCGCCATAGACAGTCCTTTCAGGTAAGTACCTTTCGCAGTAGCTGGTTTCAGCTTGATGATAGCGTT
This sequence comes from Chitinophaga filiformis, assembly GCF_900102545.1. Lineage (GTDB taxonomy): Bacteria > Bacteroidota > Bacteroidia > Chitinophagales > Chitinophagaceae > Chitinophaga > Chitinophaga filiformis. Next base: position 151,534 of record NZ_FNBN01000006.1, read on the forward strand.
GATCAACTCCTGAGAATTCTGTTCGATCTTGTCAGAAGCAAATGATACACGGCCAATCGAAGCGTGAATGATACCTGCTTTATCCACTTTGAAAGTGATCTTACCGCCTTTCACCTCGTTAACAGCAGCTGCTACATCATTGGTAACAGTACCTGTCTTAGGGTTCGGCATCAGGTTACGTGGACCCAGGATCTTACCCAGTTTACCGATCTTAGGCATCACAGCCGGAGTAGCTACGATAACATCAACATCGGTCCAACCACCTTCGATCTTCTGGATATACTCGTCCAGACCAACATGATCAGCACCAGCCTCTTTCGCTGCAGCTTCCTTGTCAGGAGTGCAAAGAACCAGTACACGTTTTGTTTTACCAGTACCGTGGGGAAGCGTTACGGAACCACGGATAGCCTGGTCTGCTTTCTTGGGATCTACGCCCAGACGGATATGTAAATCGACAGAACTGTCGAATTTGGTGCAGTTAATATCTTTTACAAGTGTGGAAGCTTCTTTCAGGCTATAAACCTTGTTTTTGTCCACCTTTGTATCGGCTGCTTTTCTTTTCTTAGTTGCCATTGCAAAATGTTTTAAAAAGTTAACCTGCTTTCAACAGGGTGACACAATTAATTCCAGGGAGCGTTACCATCTACTGTTATACCCATAGAACGGGCAGTACCAGCTACCATCTTCATGGCGCTTTCCTTGGTGAAACAGTTCAGGTCAGCCATTTTGTCCTGAGCAATTGCCTCAATCTGTGCCCAGGTAACCTTACCAACTTTGTTACGGTTAGGCTCTTTGGAACCACTCTGCAATTTGGCAGCTTCCAGCAGCTGTACAGCAGCAGGAGGCGTCTTAATTACGAAATCAAATGACTTGTCAGTGTAAACAGTCAGTAATACAGGCAATACCTTACCCATTTTATCCTGGGTACGGGCATTGAACTGCTTACAGAACTCCATGATGTTCACACCTTTGGAACCCAGTGCGGGACCGATCGGAGGAGCAGGGTTGGCCTGGCCGCCCTTCACCTGCAATTTCACGTACGTAGCGATCTCTTTTGCCATGTTATAAAGTTTAATTTGGTGAAAACGTCCCATCTTCGACGAGACTCCCAAAACTAAAAGGAGAAAATTTACTTACTAAAAAAGAGAAATTTACCTTTTAAAGGGGATGCAAAGGTATATAATAATGTATTAAATCTCAAAAAGAATTTGCTTTCGGGCATTCTTTTTGCTATTATAATCAGTTTGGGTCGAAAATTTTACAATTCTATTGCAAAAGTATTTTATCTTAACCCAGCAGTAAAAACTTTTACGGGTTAAATATGTCTTAACGGTCTGCAACAAATCTAATTTAATTTAATGGAATTCCCATCCACGTCGCTTTATTAAAACAAAGATTTTCTCAACATCTTTCCCGTCTTAATATACTTATCCACAAACGCCTGCTCCTCCCCTAAACGCTTCTCCATCGTACTCAACGACTCCTCTAATTCACTGATGTTTCCCCGGATCACCACCTCATTCCTGTTCAATCCAGCCAGCCCCTTCCGACTCTCTGCCAGCTTCCGCCCTATCGCATCTACCATCTCCCTGATCTCCTTATCCGGCTTCGACGGCTTAAACTGGTTATTCTTAAAGTGTACATACTCATTGAACATATTTACAGCCCGGTTATACTGATTACTGCTCCGGTTAAAATCATCTATTGCCCTGTTCGCCGCCACTATCTGCCTGTTCTCAGCAATATATTTTACCAGGCTTTTATAATATCCGAGCTCATGACTGATTAATTGGTTAGTTACTCCATACCCTTCTATCCTGTTAATAACCAACTGATACTTCCGAAGGTCATCATTCATTGTTTCGTAGGCTATCAGCGAATCCTTATAATTAAATACCGCCCGTTCTGCTGCTGCTTTCAAATCATTGCCGCTGAACTCGTCATGCCGGTAAGGATGCTCCAGTAATTGCCATAAAGGATCAAAGGGCATATGCGTTGCCACAAAAGCGGAGGGTGCCACCAGGAAATAGCTATCCACCGGCTTTCTGATAAATTTGTTATTGTTCACCACACCAGCACCCCAGGTCGGATCTGTCATATACCACGTGTTATCTATCTGTACAGCTACCCAGGCATGACTGGCATTATCGATCCTTCCATATGTCTTCGTATACCCACTTATCAGGTGCACCGGAATGCGCGCCTCTTTACAAACCAGGTAGTAGAGATTCGCATAGCCCTGGCAAACACCGATCCTCGTCTTTAAAGTCTTCTGCGCCGCATCCAGGGTATCTTTATAATAGTTGGGGCTGTACATATTGGCTACATCATACCCGATGCTCCATACCAGCCAGCTATACAACTGCCGGACAAACTCTTTCCGGGATGTGGTATGTGCAGATAGATAATGGCTCAGCGTAACAGGGGTAGCCAGGTCTGCCTCCGGTATAACCAGGGCTGCCGGTACCGGGCGCTCGGTACTAATTCTTTCCTTCGGCTGGGCAAATAGTGACGCAGAAAATAATGTAACGACAGTTAACAATATAAAAACAACCCTCATGTGTATAGCGAAAATGTCCCCAAAATTAAGGAATATCAGCTAATCGATCACCCGATTTAACCCAACCTTATCGCCTTTCAAACGTTATGATTAAAACTAAACTCCACCAATTATGCGACGTCTATTGTTATTTTCAGCCTCAGTCCTCATCTCATTTTTATCGCTCAACACTACTTCCCGGGCTCAGACCCAATCTGATGAAGAAAAAGCCTGGATGGAATACATGACCCCGGGTGCTATTCACCAGATGATTGCCAAATCCGATGGCGAATGGAGCTTTGATATGACGATGTGGATGAAACCAGATGCGCCCCCGACTACTTCAACGGGCACTACCGTCAATAAGATGATCCTGGGAGGCCGCTACCAGGAATCTATTCACAAAAGCACTTTCATGGGAATGCCTTTCGAAGGTCATGGCCTGCTCGCCTATGACAATGCCAAGAAAATATTCCAGAGCTCCTGGGTAGACAATATGGGCACCGGTATTATGAATACAGAAGGTACCTGGGACGATGCCACAAAGTCCATTACGTTTACCGGCAAATCAGTGGATCCCATGACTGGAAAAGACATGGATATTAAAGAGATCTTTAAGATTGTCGACGACAATCATCATGTGATGGAAATGTACATGGTGAATGACGGCAAAGAATTCAAAACAATGGAACTTAAATTCACCAGAAAGAATTAAGCATAAAAAAACCGTCCTGCTTAAAGCGGGACGGTTTAATATGATTACTGAAATAGTTAGCTGATTTTTTCTACCTGCATGAAGTTCAGTTCTACCGGGGTAGCGCGACCGAAGATCTTCACAGTTACTTTCAGTTTCTTCTTGTCTTCTATCACCTCTTCGATGATACCATTGAAGTCGTTGAAAGGTCCATCTATGATCTTAATAGTTTCACCAACAATGAAAGGCTCGCTCATGGTCAGTCCGTTGTCAGACATTTCATCCACCTTACCTAACATCTTGTTCACTTCAGCCTTACGCAGAGCGATGGGCTTATCTTTACCCAGGAAGTGAATAACGCCTGATACGTTGCGGATAGACTGGATCACCTCGTCGGTCATTTTTCCGTCTATTGCTTCGATCATTACGTAACCTGGATAGAAGTTCTTTTCGCGCATCACCTTTTTACCTGCCTGCACTTTATACACTTTCTCTACAGGTAAAAATATCTGGGTGATCACGTTACCCCAATCGGAGCGGCGTACTTCGATATCCAGGTATTCTTTTACCTTTTTTTCTTTGCCACTCACTACGCGCAGAACATACCATTTGGTGTCCTGGGTGGGAATGTTTGTTTCTTCTGCAGGGTTATTATTGGATGCATCTATCATTATCCTATAATTTTATAGTACTGTGTTAACATGAGATGTGAAAGGGCGTCCATACCCCAAACAATCGCAGTGATAACAACAGTAGCGATTAATACCACCATTGTGGAAGACTGCAGCTCCTGCCAAGTAGGCCAGGATACTTTATGCACCAGCTCATGATAAGACTCCCGGAAGTATGCTCTAACCTTATTCATTGGTTTAAAAATTAACCGTTTGAAAACATGAAAGGTGAAAAGCCTTCACTTTTCACCATTGTTAGCACGGGCACAAGGATTCGAACCCTGATCAAAGGTTTTGGAGACCTCTATTCTACCATTGAACTATGCCCGTGTGTAAGAAAAGACCATTAGCTGCCAGCTCCAGGCTATCCAGCGAAACAAATTTACATAAATTAAATCTATTCGCTGGCCGCAATTTGCTAATTGCTAATGGCCTTTAAATTATATCAGAAAGTGATTACTTCAGGATCTCAGTAACCTGACCAGCACCTACGGTACGTCCACCTTCGCGGATAGCGAATTTCAGACCTTTTTCCATAGCGATTGGAGCGATCAGTTTTACAGTCAGAGAAACGTTATCACCAGGCATAACCATTTCAACACCTGCTGGTAATTCAACTTCACCAGTTACGTCAGTTGTACGGAAGTAGAACTGAGGACGGTATTTGTTGAAGAACGGAGTGTGACGGCCACCTTCTTCTTTGCTCAGTACGTATACTTCACATTTGAATTCAGTGTGCGGAGTGATAGAACCTGGTTTAGTGATAACCATACCACGACGGATCTGAGACTTTTCAATACCGCGGAGGAGCAGACCAGCGTTGTCACCAGCTTCACCTTCATCCAGTAATTTTTTGAACATCTCAACACCAGTACATGTAGAAGTCAGTGGTTTTTCGATCAGACCAACGATTTCAACTGGCTCACCAACTTTAATCTTACCACGCTCGATACGACCTGTAGCAACAGTACCACGACCAGTGATAGAGAATACGTCTTCTACAGACATCAGGAACGGCAGATCAACCGGACGAGGAGGCAGTGGGATGTATTCATCTACTGCATTCATCAGTTCTTCAACCTTAGCCACCCATTTTTCTTCACCAGCCAGTGCGCCGGTTGCGGAACCCATGATGATTGGTGTGTTATCACCATCATAGTTATATTTGCTCAGCAGTTCGCGTACTTCCAGTTCAACCAGTTCCAGCAGTTCAGCATCATCAACCAGGTCAACCTTGTTCATGAATACTACGATACGAGGAACGCCTACCTGACGAGCCAGGAGGATGTGTTCTTTAGTTTGTGGCATCGGACCATCTGTAGCGGCAACCACCAGGATAGCACCGTCCATCTGCGCAGCACCAGTGATCATGTTCTTCACATAGTCAGCGTGACCAGGACAGTCAACGTGCGCATAGTGGCGGTTAGCTGTCTGATACTCAACGTGTGCTGTATTGATGGTAATACCTCTTTCTTTTTCTTCAGGAGCCGCATCGATCTCATCATAACCTTTCTTCTCTGCCAGACCCTTGTTTGCCAGAATCGTAGTAATGGCAGCAGTTAAGGTAGTTTTACCGTGGTCAACGTGGCCGATGGTACCAATGTTTACGTGGGGTTTATCCCGCTTAAAGGTTTCTTTTGCCATTGTATTTTTTTTAGATGGTTTGTAAAGATTGTATTGATAGTTGTTTTTAAAAAACGGTTTTACAAACTTGTGCCGCTGATGAGAATTGAACTCACGACCTTTCCCGGCTTTTTCACCAGGAACGCTCTGCCACTGAGCTACAACGAAATCCGGATCCCGGATGTTTGGAAATCCGTTGAGCTGTTGATGAGAATTGAACTCACGACCTCTTCCTTACCAAGGAAGTGCTCTACCCCTGAGCTACAACAGCATTGAAAATCTTTTTAAAGAACTTTCATCCCATGTAATACCAAGACAAAATTTCGAACCGGTATTACGATGAGCGGGAGACGAGGTTCGAACCCGCGACCTACAGCTTGGAAGGCTGTCGCTCTACCAACTGAGCTACTCCCGCATTTAATAATAATAAGCTAAAGAACTGTGTGTCTCTTTTTTCATAGAAGATTTCCTTTGGGGAAACTGTCATCTGATAGACACTGAAGAACTACTTCCACTACCCTTTCTCCTCTTCGATTTATGCCTTCCTTCCGGAAGAACCTGCACTTAACAGACAAGTTCCGCCTTTGCTAAGGGGCAAAGGCGGAACATTTGCGCTGAGTGGGCAGGACAGGATTCGAACCTGTGAAGACGTAGTCAGCGGATTTACAGTCCGCCCCATTTGGCCGCTCTGGAACCTGCCCATTTTAATCCTTAAACTCCTTTCCAAAAATCTCGTCCGTCCGGGACCACTTTTTTGCTTCGGAATTTTTCCGGAGCCAGCAGAGGGATTCGAACCCCCGACCCACTGATTACAAATCAGTAGCTCTGGCCAACTGAGCTATGCTGGCTTATCTTATTCAAGAATCTTATAAAAGGTATCCGTTATAAGAGGGTGCAAAAATAGTTGAATTTAATTAATCTCAAAATCTTTTTTTCAGCACCCGGATACAAATTTTAAGACTTGTATTAATTGGCTAAAACACCCTACAGTAAAGAACTTTACTACCTTCGCCGATCCCTTTTTTCGATCGGGATGGCAAAGGTAGTAAACAGATATTTAATTCCAAAATATTTTTATGTTTTTACTGAAATTTCTTCTCTTTGGTTTTCTTGATCTGGTTAACAACCGAGTCAAAGGCGAGATCAAATGACTCCTCGAAGGATTTGGATTCGTGCTTTACAAATAAGTCTTGGCGGGGTATATGGACTTTTATTTCAGCTATTTTATCCTTAATCTGATGGGCTATTCCATCTAACTTTAAAAAAACCTCTACGCTAATAATCCTGTCATAAAAAGTATTGAGTTTTTGAATTTTTTTACTCACATGATCAATCAATTTTGAGTCAGCATCGAAATGTACTGTTTGAATTTGAACGTTCATAGCACTAATTTTTAGTTTTAAACAATCTTGTACATGCTCGTAACATTACGTCCATAGGCGCTTTCATTTTTTAATGGTCATCGACTTAATGAAAGAAGTGTATACAAAGAACTCATTACTAATTTACTCACTTTTCGACTCTTTTACATAACCATTTAGTAATATTTTGTTAAAGTAGGAACGGCCCTTTTCTACTCACCTTTTGGATGCGCTTTCCGGTACGCTTCCCTCAGTTTTTCAATGCTATTATGCGTATAAACCTGTGTTGACGCCAGGCTGGAATGCCCCAGCAGCTCCTTGACTGCATTCAGATCAGCACCATTATTCGTCAAATGAGTAGCGAATGTATGTCGCAGTACGTGCGGACTCCTCCTGCTCAATGTCGTAATCTGGTGATCGGTCAGATACCCTCTCACCACATTGTAGACATATCTCGGATACAATTTTTTCCCGCTCCGCGGATTTACCAGTAACACCTCTTTGTCAAACTCCGCCAGTTCCTTCCTGCGCATCGCACGGTACTCCCCTATTGCATCCCTCAATAAAGTACTGATTGGAATAATCCGCTCCTTATTGCCCTTTCCCAGCACCTTGATAGTCAGATTGGCGGTATCCACATGCCGCTCCTGCAGATTGATCAACTCCGACAACCGGATACCTGTATGGTACAACAACTCAAATATCATCCGGTGTGTCTTCCCCTCCAGGTCATCCCCAAAAATCGGCATATCCTCCTGCCCCCTGCGCATGCTCCTGTTATCTTCCACTGCCTGCATACCCTTTTCATCAATAAAGCCAGGCAAGCGCTTCCCGATCTTCGGGGCAGTCACTTTCGTCATCGGAGAACTTGTAATTTCCCCGTGACGCAAGGCATATTTGAAAAATGATTTTAGTGTGGAGATCTTGCGGTTAACACTCTTGGCAATCATGCCCTCCTCCATCAGCCAGGCCAGCCAGGTACGGACATGAGAATGCGATATGCCCGGAAGAGACACATCGCCATATTGGGATCTTAAAAAGATAAAAAACTGGGTAAGGTCCTGCTGATATGCAGTAGCAGTATGCGCAGAATAGCGCTTCTCAAGCCGGATATATGCCAGAAAACGATTAGCTACCGGGTGTAAGACTTCACTCAAAACAAAAAATTTGATGATTGTAAAGTTATAATAAACCTTACAATCATCACATATTTTGCGTGGGGAATTACCCCCGATAGAATCAATCGTCTAATTTACCACTGGCTAACTGCTGTTTGTAAACAGCTTTCAGCACTTCAGTACGACGCTTAACAGAAGGTTTTGTGAAAGACTGACGTGACCTGAGTTGCAGCAGGATACGGGCTTTCTCAAATTTCTTTTTGTATTTTTTGAGCGCCTTGTCAATGTTTTCGCAATCTTTGGAATCGATGATCAACATAATATAATACTCCTTTTTTTCAGGAAGGCAAAGATATAACTTCCATTTTAATTATCAAAATATTGTCGGCTCCTTCTGTACACCGCCATCTCCTCTTTATTACTTAATTTAGCCCTATGTTTACAGGAATCATAGAATCATTAGGAGAAGTAATAGCTACCAGGCAGGAAGGCACCAATATGGTCATCACCATCCGCTCTTCCCTCGCACCAGCACTGAAAATTGACCAGAGCGTATCCCACAACGGCGTTTGTCTGACCGTTACCCGCGTAGATAGCAATACCTACGACATCGTCGCCGTTGCCGAAACCCTGCTGAAAAGCAATATCGGCCAACTTGCACCCGGACAAAAAGTAAACCTGGAAAGAGCCATGGTCTTCAATGGCCGGATTGACGGTCACCTGGTTCAGGGGCATGTCGACAGCACCGGCGAATGTATTTCCTGTACCCCCCAGGACGGTAGCTGGGAATACCGCTTCCGCTATCCGGAACAATTTGCTGCCCTGGTCGTGGAAAAAGGCTCTATCTGCCTCAACGGTATCAGCCTGACCATTTATAATGTGACCAATACGGAATTCAGCATCGCTGTGATTCCATATACATATGAACACACAAATATCTCAGCCGTTCAACCCGGACACACAATTAACCTGGAATTTGATATCCTTGGAAAATACGTGGCCAGGCAGCTTGCTGCGAAATCATAGCTAAACGTCCACTTATGCAATTAACCTCAGCCCTTGCCATCCGTTATCCGGTCATCATGGCCCCCATGTTCCTTGTCAGCAATGAAAAAATGGTTAAAGCCGCCATGGACAATGGAATTGCCGGTACATTCCCTTCTCTCAACTATAGAAAGGAGGGAGAACTCAGGCAGGTGCTGGAGCAATTGAACCAACACCGGGCATTACTGCCGCCCGGTCAGGGTACCTATGGCGTCAACCTCATCGTCCAGAAGACCAATCCCCTTTATTCCAAACACCTGAAAGAATGTGTAACGGCGGAAGTACCTTTTTATATTACCTCCCTGGGTAGTCCGAAGGAGGTGATTGCAGCCGCCCACAGTTATGGCGCTAAGGTACTCTGCGACGTCACCAACCTGCAGCACGCCGAAAAAGCGGCGCAGGCAGGCTGCGATGGTTTTATTGCCGTATGCGCTGGCGCTGGCGGTCATGCCGGCCCCTATCCCATGCATATACTCGTTCCTGCCCTTCACAAAGCCTTCCCCGAAAAACTGCTGGTAGCCGCCGGCGGTATCGCCACAGGTCAGCAACTGGCCAGTGCCCTGGTACTGGGTGCTCAGGGCGCTTCCATCGGTACCCGTTTCATTGCCAGTGAAGAAGCCGGCGTCAGCAATGAATATAAGAACGCCATCCTGGACTATGGCATGGAAGATATCGTATTGACAGAACGCCTATCAGGTACTCCCTGCAACGTCATCAATACTCCTGCGGCAAAAAAGATCGGTTACAAACAGAACTGGCTGGAAAAACAACTGAATAAAAATGCCGGTACCCGCAAATATTTCAAAATGCTGGTACAACTACGCGGCATGAAAAAACTGGAAGCAGCTGTAAAGCCGGGCAATTACCAGCAACTATGGTCTGCCGGTCAAAGCGTCGAAATGGTGGAAGATATCAGCCCTATCCATGATATTGTGAACAAACTGGTACAGGAACTGGAAGAGACACTGGAGAAGACCAGCCAGCTGCTCGTCAGATAGGAAGAATACATCTCCGGACCTCCCACGTCCCTCCGGAATGATCCGGCACTAACCGGTTCTGACAATAAAGGTCTCTTTGTAATTCTGCAATAGCAATACATATACAAAATCGGCTGTCCCCTTAAAACGGACAGCCGATTTTTCATTTCTTCATATCCTGATTTTCACTGTACCTTCTCAGGCAGCAACATCATCATGATCTGTTCCGGTGATCACATCATACCATTCTGTGATCTCTTTCTCGAAAGCGGCCGTCTTTTCCCTGAATTTGGCCAGGGTATCGTTACCTAATGGCAGGTGTACAGGAGGTTTTTCCGCATGTCCCAGTTTCACAAAGGCTTGTGCCAGCTTAACCGGATCGCCGGGTTGTTTTTTATTGGCATTCGCAGCAAAGGAACGCATTGCCCCCACAGTGGCTTCATAATCGCTGATCTCATTGCTGGTTTTTATCAGTGAGGCATGGTCGAGGAATTCTGTCCGGAAGAAACCAGGAGCTACCACAGTGGCGTAGATACCCAGCGGAGCCAGCTCCTGTGCCATGGCTTCAGTAATACCTTCTACGGCAAATTTGGTAGAACCATAAATACCCCAGCCTACATAACCGAATAAACCACCTACAGAAGAAATATTGATCACATGACCAGATCCCTGTGCCCTCATATAAGGCAATACCGCACGGGTTACATTCAACAATCCAAATACATTTACTTCGTAGTTATTCTTTACTTCCTGCGCTGTAGCTTCTTCCACTCCGCTTAACAATCCATAACCGGCATTATTTACCAGGACGTCAATTCTTCCAAAAGTGTCAATAGCCTGTTTGGCGGCAACCTGTGCCTGTTCTTCATTAGTGATGTCCAGGGTTACAACAGCAAGATTTTCATGATTTCCCAGCTGGACGGCCAGGTCCTGTGGTTTGCTACGTACAGTAGCTATCAGTTTATCGCCTGCGGCAAGAACTGCCTTTGATATTTCTAATCCGAAGCCCCGGGATGCGCCGGTGATGAACCATACTTTCTGTGTGTTTACGCTTTTCATTTTGTTCGTGTTTTGTGATACAAAGATGAAAAGAAGCCAGCAGGCGGACTTTAGCAAAAGCAATGAACCTTTTATGAAAATCAAAGATGGTATGTCTTCCTGAATTCAGCGGGGGTAATACCAGTATTTTTCTTGAAGAATGAATTGAAATTGGGTTGTTCTGCATAACCTATACTGTATCCAATCTCCTGTAATGACCAGTCAGTTTGCAGCAATAATACCTTTGTTTCGTCCAGCAGGCGGTTTTTGATATGAGTGCTCACATTCTGGCCGGTATGCTTCTTCAGCAAGGCATTGAGGTAATTGGGATGCACGGCCAGATCTGCCGCAAATTCCTTGGCTGTCCTGATCCGGATCGGCGTTTCTTTATTGATGCCGGCAGTTTCCGCTTCCAGTAATCTGAAAAATTCATGCACATGGCGGAATTCATCCGTTATATTGTCCGGCGGAGGGAAATTGGCAACCTTGGCACTTTCCACCATCAACAGTTGCAGATAAGCCTGCAGGGAATCATCACTCCATTTGCTGCCCAGCAACTCCTCCTCCTTCATTTTCGCAAACAACTGCTCCAGCGGCTGAGCATTCTGCTCCGTCAGCCGGATCACGCTCTTAGCCTTGTCCGTGAACAGGGCAAATTTGTCCATACTTGCCTTTAAAGTGGGATGCTCATTGACAAAGGATCTTCTGAAGAGACAATAGTAGCCTCCCGACTCATCGGATAAATTTTTCCAGGAAATGATATCATTAGGATGGATAAACAGAATAGTCGGCTCTTCCAGGTAATAGGTATTTAGTCCCATTGTAAACACCCCTGCTCCTTTCGTGGTCAGCAGTATCTTATAGAAATCTCTCCGGTTGGGCGACAGGTAATTCCGGCATTCATGTACTTCCCTGTTAAACACCCTGATGGTCCAGTCCTCAAAATATTCACGGAATACGGGGACGAGGTCAGGAATATCTCTTAATGTATCTATGGTACGGCTGTCAAGCGTCTGAGATGGCATAACTGAGTGATATAGACTACTAATTTACTGCATTTGTCACAAATACCCCCCTAGATTGGCAGCTTCAGCAACCTGTCACCCGGTGGCTATTCCTTACCTTAGTACTCACCAATACTATTAAAAATGGAAGTACAACCACTTAGCAGCAAAACTTTTGGATTTATGGTATTGTATGACATGCATACCACTTTTTTCCCCAATGTCATCGTAGGCATTTCTGAAAAAGACGCCAATGAACGTCTGGGCACAAAAGCCAATCACATGGCATGGCTGACAGGCAGCCTGGTACAGGAACGATTCGAATTAGCTAAATTGTTTGGTATAGATAAACAGCAACAGGCGCATGAACTTTTTAAAGATCACAAAGGCATCCAGGAGGGTGTAACCTATCCTGCCCTGAGTGCTTTTGAAAAGGACTGGAAGATCATTTCTCCGCTTTTAAGGGAAGCGCTCCTTAATGCAGATGATGAGAAGTTTGATGAGCCTTTTGAAATGCCGGGTATGAAAATGAGCATTTTTGATCTGGTATCTTTTCAGACTTACCGCGAGGCGAATTGTATTGGGCAATTAGCGCTGTGGCGGAGGTTACTGGGCTATGAAGCGATGAAGTATATGTAGGCTCCTGCCCTTACACGCAGCATATAAGTCCCGGAAATAGTTTGTTTCCGGGACTTGCTTTTGCATATATCTAAGACACCTCTGGTTCGGACAAAAGAAAGCCATCTTCGGAGATATCACTTATGTCATACTGAAATCCTTCCGATAGTCTTTCCTTACGCGGAAGAAAAAATCCTTTGATGCAATTCGGATTGCGAATCGATGACAGCACCAATTACAGCGGGGCTGGTAATCTTTCCTCGTTGATATTTTTCTGTTGCCCAATCCAAAGCACGTTGATAATTATTCTCCCAGAAATACATTCCATTCCCTAGCCAATCATATCGCTTCCTGCTGATTTTAATTTTATTTGGGTTATTCAGCAATGCATTACGAACTACTTCATCACAACCGTGGAAGCCTACAATTAAATTCGGTCTGATATGATACATTTACTGTACTTATTATTTTCTACTGCTTGCGCATGTACAACTAAACCAGCAATTATACAGCTACTTTGTCAATTGCTTTCTGCAAAGCAGTTTCCTTGTATCCAGGCATATCACATCCTTCCGCCCAGAATATGCTGATGTCTGTCATACCAACAAAACCAAGCGCTGCTTTCATATATGGCACCGCAAAATCGTATGTCTGTCCAATCCCTTCGGAATAGATGCCTCCTGAAGATACTGCGAGGTATACTTTCTTATTTTTCACCAGGCCTTCTGCCTGACCTGTTGCAAAGGAGAACGTCTTTCCCGCGCGCATCACATGGTCCATCCATGCTTTCAATGTAGACGGAACATGGAAGTTGTATATAGGCACTCCTATCACAATAATGTCCGCATCCATTACTTCATTGATGGTAGCATCTGAAACTTTTTCTACTGCCGCCACTACATCCGTCGCTACTTCTCCCATTCCACGATATACCTTCAGATGGCCCTCATGAAAATGTTCATATCGTTGCTGTGACAGATCCTTTACTTTCACCGTACTACCCGGATAATTTGCTGTCAGCTTTTCAATAACTGCATCTGCCAGCTGTGTGCTTTTTGATTGAGCTCCGTTTACGCTTGATATAATCTTCAATATCTTTTTCATGCTATTTTGATTTATTTAATTTGTGATAAGTAAAGTAGGACACTGTCAGTACTGCGAGGAAAACAAATGGTACAACCGGAAGAGGTATCGGGTCTCCAGAAAAACCATGTGCAATACCGGCAGATATAAATGTAAAAGTGAAACCAGCATACGTCCACTCCTTCAACCTGCTGCCAACCGGCGCCAGTAACAACACGACACCTATAAATTTGGCAATAGCCAGTTCAATCCTGAAATAAGCAGGAAAACCCAGATGTTGAAATGCCTGATCTATTTTTACATCCGTGAAATAAGCATATCCTGAATACGTCATCATTAGTGCTATAATCGCTGTGCTAATCCAATAAACAATCCTTAATGTTTTCATTTGATACTTTTTGACAGGGCAAAACTATTTACAATTGCTAATAAATAGTTAGTAGTAAACTAAAGGTTAGTACTAACCTGCAGGATAGTTACGGCCCTCTCCCTGAGACATTTGAGGCTTCTTTTTATAATGCTTCTGGGTAGTATTTCAGGGCTATGATTGCCGAATAGCTTACCTTTGCAGTACTACATTCGCTCTTCTATAGGCATTTTTCCAAACAACGGGTTTTATTTTTCCCCAGTCCCTGTCCCCCTCTCAAATCACTTAAAGTCTCTTTTTTACTCCGATCAAGTCCAAGTCAAGTCCGACTGATGTCCGACTTATCTCCTATTAAAACCCTATTCTATAAGGTCATTTCAGGCTCATTTCAGGCTCATTTGAGAGTCCCTAAGGGATATTAAGATGTATTTATTCAGTATTTATAATGAGCCTGAAGAATAAGAACATCTCCGAACAAAGAACCTAATTATCAGCCGATTATTTCGTATATTCAGTAAAATCTATTGTACGTTTATGGCCCAAAATTTCAATATTATCACTCAGGGACTCTCCGGTCATGTCGGAGACCTGATTTTCTACGAACGGAACGGTAAGCCGTTCTGCCGAAGGATGCCGCAGTATGGCCCGGACAGCATGTCTGCAGCCAGTAAACAAAGCAGCCGGGAATTCGCAAAGGCCAGTAAGGCCGCAAAATCGATCCGTTCAGCCCTGAATGGAGTATGGCAGCCAGCAAAGGAAGAAACGACGATTTACAGGCTAAATACGGCCGTTTATGCGGCTTTAAGAGAAGATACCCTGCACGTGCGGGGAAAGCGCGTATTTAAACCCGCAGCCCTGCACCAGCACCTGAAAGATTTCCGGTATAACAATAAGGCTGTTATGACCATCGGAGGTATAGATACCATCCGCCAGGAAGATGGCAACATCCTGGTGAAGCTGCCTGCCAACTGGCAAAACTGGTTGAACCCTCCCAAAGACACGGGGTATATACAGCTTCACGCCGCCGCACTGGATATGGATCTGGAGAATAATACCTGCATGGGTAGCGCCACAGCAGCCAATTGTGTACCCCTGGGAGAAAAACAGCATTCCCTGCTCCTGCCGGCTATCCCTGTCAAAGCCACTGCCACCATCGTTGTACTGCAGCTGCGCTTTCTTCATTCTGATGCGGATATACAGGTTAACAAGTCCGCCAAAAGCGAACAGGCATTCATTACCGCAGTGCTGGAACCAGCTTTGCCAGTGGCAGAAAAACAGGTACTGCCTTCCAAAGCTCCCAGGATCATGCAAAAGAAACGGTCCGCAGCAGCAATACTGGAAACTGCCCCCCAGCCAAAGCCAGATCCGT
The DNA here is from genome assembly GCF_900102545.1 of Chitinophaga filiformis. GTDB lineage: Bacteria > Bacteroidota > Bacteroidia > Chitinophagales > Chitinophagaceae > Chitinophaga > Chitinophaga filiformis. Next base: position 167,040 of record NZ_FNBN01000006.1, read on the forward strand.
TTCCACCATTACCCATTGACGCCCATAGCATAGCGTCTCCGCTATCTGTTAAGAAAGATAAAAAACCGCCTACGCTTGTAAATGTGGAATGATTTTTTCAGCTTTCAGGTAAAAAACACATTGAGAGCTTTTTTAATCATCGCGCAGCTATTGCTTTTCTTCAACGCCCAGGCACAGCAAAACAATATAACCGGCGTTACCGCCAGTTATGACCCGGCTTCCATAGCCGAATTGTACGATCATATCCCTATTGGTCTGGAATTCAAATATGCGAACGGACAGGTAAGAAAAACGGAAGGATATTTACAGGGAGTTTATCGCTGGAGGAATATCAAAATAACCAGCTCTGCCGGTAGCGTGCAGAATGGTTATCTGCAGCTGGACAGACAACGACTGGCAAAACTGCATTACCAGGTTGAACTCACTATCACATTGCCTGAATCAGCACAACCGCTGACCACCACACTGACCCTCCCTCACCTGGAAAGCATTCGCTTTAACCATTATGCCGACAGCCTGAAAAGAGGTATCCGGTTTTACCTGAATGTAGAAGGATCCTTCAGCAGCGGAAAGATCTATCCGCTGGATACAGCCGCTGTAAAATTTACGGCCAGTGCAGGGAAACTATTGGGGCAGGACCTGTTGCTGAACACGGGTGATGCAACACGCACTATTACTGTTACAGCTACCAACAAAAACGATCCGTCAATGTCTATATCAAGCACAATACCTGTGAAGCAGCTCCAGGATAAATAACATGGGCTACCGGAGCTGACTCCCATGGCTAAATAAGCGCCCTGGCTTTCAGCTCCAGGTATTTGTTAATCACATTCAGTGTGAGTTGTTCAGGCGGAGTAAGTAAGGACAGAATGCCATATTTCGTGAGCTCCCGCACCATCAGTTTCTTTTCATAAGCAAACTTCTGTGCAATCACCTGACGATAGATGCCCTCTACCGTATGCACATGATCTTTTGTTACTTTTTTGAGCTCTGTATTTTCAAAGAAGACTACCAGCAACAAGTGGTACTTCGCCAGCCGGCGCAGATAAGGCAGCTGCCGCTGCAGCGCTGTCATAGACTCAAAATTGGTGAAGAGTATCAGTAAAGAACGCTGGGAAAAAACACTACGTAAAGTAACACTCAGCCTTTCATAATCACTCTCCTGCCACTGCGTTTCCTGCGCATACAGTTTCTCCAGTATCAGGTTCATTTGCGTTTTCTTACTGGAAGAAGGCAACACATCTACCTGTTGCGCAGCAAGTGTAACCAGTCCTGTTTTATCTCCCTTCTGCAAGGCAATATTGCTGAAGATCAGCGAGGCGTTGATGGCATAATCCAATAAGGATAATCCTTCGAATGGCATCTTCATCGCCCTGCCTTTATCGATCACACAATATACCTGCTGCGATCTCTCTTCAACATAGTTATTGACCATAGGCGTACCTCTGCGTGCAGTAGCCTTCCAGTTCAACATCCGCACATCATCTCCGCGCACATATTCCTTGATATGATCAAACTCCATGCTATGACCCGTTACACGCTGTTTATGCACACCCATTTCCTGTAAACGGCCGTTGAAAGAAAAGAACTCATAATTACGTAACTGCTGAAAAGAAGGATATACCTTTACTATTTCTTCATTCAAGGGTGCAATATGACGCTGCGACAGTCCCAATAAACTACGTACGAAGGCATTGGTTTTACCGAAATGATACTCTCCCCTCTCCACAGGGCGTAAAGTGTAATGTACTTCCTGTTCCTCTCCTCCTTTCAGTTTTACTTTCTTCCTGAAATCACGTATCTGGAACTGCATTGGCAATTCTTCTAATAATATAACTGTAATGGGGAAACGATAATTATTCACCAGCTTTATCCTGATATCGTTATTATCACCATTACTGAAACGGTTCGCCATGATACGTGTTACTTCCAACGGCTTCTCTCCTGCCACATACAGGAAGAATATATCCAGTACGAGCAGAAAAGCGAGTAATGCAAAGATCAGTTCCGATATAATATACAGCGGAGGAAGGAAGTAAGACACGACGAATAACATCGCCGTACTTCCCAGCAATGCATAGAAACGTGTTGTAAAAAATAAAGACTGATAGAATGCTTTCAACATACAATAGTTTTTACCTCGGCACTTCCACCGACTTCACGATCTGTGAGATCACTTCGTCTGCAGTAATACCTTCCATCTCACGTTCAGGTGTCAACATAATACGATGACGCAGTACATGCGGCAACATGTTGACAATATCATCAGGCGTAACAAAATCACGGTTATGCATAGCGGCAACAGCTTTCGCACAATTCATCACCGCCAGTGATGCACGTGGTGATGCACCCAGGTACAATGAAGCATTGTTACGTGTTTCATGGATCAGAGCGGCAATGTAGTGCAGCAGTTTATCTTCAATATGTACCTTGCGTACCAACAGCTGGTAGTCCATGATCTGTATGGCTGTCACCACACGTTCTACCAGCTTCGTCAGATCTGACAAGCCGTTATAATGATGCATGGCCTGCAACATAGAAATTTCTTCCGCCAGTGCAGGATACTTCACTTCTATCTTGAAGAGAAAACGGTCCAGCTGTGCTTCCGGCAGTCGATAAGTACCTTCCTGTTCTATCGGGTTCTGTGTGGCCACTACCATGAACGGAGCAGGTAAGGGATGCGTGATGCCATCGTTGGTAATCTGTCTCTCTTCCATCACTTCAAACAGGGCCGCCTGCGTTTTTGCAGGGGCACGGTTGATCTCATCTATCAGCACCAGGTTACTGAATACAGGACCACGCTTATATTCAAACTCTCTTTTCTCAGGATTGAATATGGAAGTACCTATCACATCCGCAGGCATGATATCGGGTGTGAACTGCAGCCTGGAGAAGTCTGCATCTATGCAGCGTGCCAGCAGTTTAGCGGTCAGCGTTTTGGCCACTCCCGGCACACCTTCTATCAGTACGTGTCCTTGTGTAAGCAGCCCTGCTATTAACAGATCAATCATCTCATGCTGACCAATAATTACCTTGCCTATCTGCTCCCGGATGGCCACTACCGCTTCATGAAGAGCGGTAAAATCAGTACGGGGCTGAAATGTAGTTTCCTCCATTATTTCGTATTTAAATAGAACGCTTGTATATTTTTATAAAATCGCTGTAAATACTCATCTGTAATAACATACTCAGATTGCACCTGCTGAATACTATGCAGGATATCTTTCACCTGTTCCAGCGGCATCACTGCCTTGCGCGACAATGCTTCTGCAAATGCGTTATCCAGGTTATTAGTATTCAGATAATAGCGCGTGCGTACAAACTCCTGCCACTGCAGAATGATCTTCTGCGCAAGGTTGCGGTTATCATGCTGCTGATAATACAACTGCCCGAGTGCATCCACAAATTCCAGCGAGTTATTCACCAACAGAGGCTTTTCAGGAATAATACGCTGCCTGCGTTTGCTTTCAAACAACATATAGATCAATAGTAATGCCACAGCCAGCCATAAAGCCCAGCGCATTGCCGGATAACGCATCAGCACCTGCCATTCGCTGAAATCAGACGACTGACGATAGGTCTGATATTTATAAAACTCATCCCAATACACATGATCCATGTAGAGATTGGTATATGCCAGTTGCCTTTCCAGCGATACGATATTACGGCGGTGCAGCAGGAAATAATTGGTCAGTGTAGATGGCTGTAACAAGAGGAATACAGCGCCTTCTCCTACTGCTACTCTCACAAAATCAGGACGCTTGAATGCATCAGTACCCAATATAGTAGTACGGCTGGTATCCATTTTTGTAACGAAGCTGCCGCCCCTGATACCCTTACGGGAAAAGGCGGTGTCGGGCGCGAGGTTCCTGTTCACATAACGCTGGTCAGCATTAGTAAAAGACTGGAAAATACCTTCATCATCTACAGCGATATTCAGATATTCCAGTAGCATACTATCCGGCTGATTGGATGCGATGAATAACTGATTACCTGCTGATGCAAATCTGATCATATTCTTTGCATCTTCTGCTGAAGTATATAGTCTGTCTGCTACGATGATATACAGGTTATAGTCTGTAGAGGCCAGCGTTTCATCCCTACTGTACGTGCGGGAAAACGGCTTGGTAACTACCTGTGGTTTGATATCATAGTAAAACAGATGAGACAGGGCATTAAACATCACATAACATCCACCGGGGCTTTTATCCTTGTGGGAAAAGCTTTGCCGTGCGAGTTCTCTCTCGTCAACTTCTTTACTGTCTGGTTTATCCGTACGTGACGAGAAGACCAGCAGGATCAGAAATACCAGGATAATGGCGCCGATTATTGCTATTAATTTTGATTTCACCGGGTATAGCCTAATTCGTTCATAAATTGACGGAACTGTCTGTGTATAACGTTGAACTGTTCATCATTCACAGGCATCTCTCCGTACCAGATATATTCATAATCCAGTGTCAGCGTCGCAAATGTTTTATACCACGGTGTAGACACCAGGCTGCGCAGATAAGCTGCATTGGTTTTCTCCCTGCTATAGGTAACGATCCCTTTATCCATCAGTACCCGCAGTGTTTGCAGGTATAGCAGTCTTACCGCTACTCTGAACCTGCCGGAAGAGATAGCTTGTTCTATCTGCTGATGATATGTTTCTGTATCCAGTTCTTCCTCTGTCAGTTTTACCGTCTTATCTGCATCCGGTTTTGTTCTTTTAAACAGGTAACCATTCTGCTTCAGGTAGAGATATAACAATACGCCTACACCTCCTAATATGAAACATATGATCGTGAATGGGGAAAGCCCTACCAGGCGAAGGATCGCTGCAAAGATCTCGTTAAGCCAGGACATGTCTTTTTGCGGCTTTGGTTCTTTTTTCTGGTATTGCAATTCCTTGTCAGCCAGCAGTGCTTTCATGATGGTATCAGGCACTGCTCGTATCACCAGTGGATAGTCTGCATAAGATTCCATCGTGTCAGCCATTGCCGGCATTGCCTCATCCCACAGGTGATGGTCTATCAGCATTTTTTGTGCCTGCTGACTGATATCTTCCCTGGCGTTTGAATCTGCCGCTTCTTCTGCAGCCTCCCTTTTTGCAGCAGTAGCCATCATATCTTCAGCTACCATGGAATCCCATTTCTCCGGAGGCACCGACGTCTGCGCCTTGACGAACAAAGGCAGGCACAATAATACCAGGATATAATGTACACGCTTTTTCCTCATTTCACAGGCTTTATAATAGTTGCTTTAGGTCCGAGCTTATATCCTTTACGATGCAGATAGATCGGGTAAACAATAAAGTAACCAAGAATAAATAACAGTGACAGCAGCAATATGCTGACACTGGTCCATACAGGCATAGCAGTATGCCGGGTTACGAAACCTTCCAGGAAGGCCGCCACTATAAATATCGGTATCAGTGTCACTACTATTTTTACGCCATCGCGGGCTGTATTTTTCAGCGCATCCAATCTTTTACGTGTACCCGGAAATATCAGTCCGCTAACCATCACAAGCCCGGCGCAACCGGCTATTACAATAGCAGAGATCTCCAGGGTGCCATGTATCCAGATCACCAGTACAGATTTAAGGCCTAATCCTTTTGCGAAGAAATAATACTGGAAAGCGCCCAGCATGACAGCATTCTTCATCATCAGCCAGAGCGTACCAATGCCCAGCGTAAGGCCGCTTACAAAAGTGAGCATCGCTACAGTAATATTGTTCTGCGCTATTTTCAGGAACATTACCAGCTCGTTTTCCTGTTTATAAACGCCAAAAGGATCGCCGTTATTGATATTCTGTTCTGTTCTACCCACATATTCATCTCCCAGTACACCCCGTACAAAAGTTTCATCGTGGGCGGCAGAAAAAGCACTGATCACACAAAACAGGAGGAAGAATAGAAAGGTGAAAAGGAACAAACGATGGTATTTGCGGAACAACAGCGGTAGCTCATAAATGAAGAAATTGCGGACCCGGCCATCCCGCTCTTTCCGGTTACCATAAATAGTATGATAAATACCAGCAGCCAGGCCGTTAATATAACTGGTCACCTTACTGAAACTATAGAAGGTTTTGGCATATGCCAGATCATCCAGCAGGCTGGTAAAACGTTCCGCCATCTCGTCCGGATCTTCGGCAGGTTCTTCCTGGTATCTTTTCCAGCGCTGCAGATTCTTTTTTATGAAGGTTGATTCACGCATGGGCTAGTCTGTTAGTCCGTCATCCATAGTTGATAAGCTATAAAGGATAAGCCATCAAATGTTCATTTAAAGGATTTCGCTCAGAATATACAAAAAAATGACCCCGGCAGCTAATATTAATTAAATAAATGTAGCTAGATTAGTCAGCAACAGCGCCGTTCGGACCACTGCTCTACCGCTTATGGTCTAAGATTATAGACTACTGGCAAACATATACATTAATTAGTAAATTTATACATGGCCTCTATAAAAATACCCACTTCTTTCAATATAGATCTCGAATTTGAGACAGCTAACCTTTTCCAGCGTTTCCTGGGTTGGTTGCTGGATGCGATCATCAGGCTGGTATATTGTATTGTGTTGGGTTACACGGTGTATAACATGCAGCTGAGCGAGACGGCCAGTTACGTGGTATATTTCTTCCTGGGTGTATTGCCCATGCTGTTCTATTTCCTTGTGCTTGAGATCATTATGAACGGACAAACGCCGGGTAAGCTGATACTCAACATCAAGGTGAGGAATATGCAGGGAGGCAAGCCCAGTATCAGCCAGCATCTGATCAGATGGCTGTTCCGCATGATCGAAACGCCCTACATTTTCTGGAATGGTATTATTCCCATCATTGCCATGTTAAGGTCGCCGTACGACCAGCGGCTGGGAGATATTGTGGCCGGAACGATCGTTGTAAGCACAAAGACAAAGGCGAGCCTGAATGAGACGATCTTCAGGGATATGTCGGCAGTGGATTATCAACCGCATTTCCCGCAGATCCTCAAGTTATCTGACAGAGATATGAATAAGATCAAAACGCTGATGGACCAGGCTATCAAGTCCAATAATCCGGAGCTGGCTGCGCGTGTTGCTTATCGTGTAAAAGATGTGCTTGAGATTAAAACGGATATGCAGCCGGCGGAATTCCTGGAAACGGTGTTGAATGACTATAACTACTACACTACGCGATAGCTGCCGGTCGCCAAATAAATGACAACCGGCAGGATAACTAATTATGGCAAAAAAGTGATTATACGGCAGGATTTCCGATACTACCTATCTGGCTATCCAGTGAAGCTCCGGTAGGACGGCCGGCAGGACCTATATAACGGATGTCTTTGCTGAACGCCAGGATCGGATAAAAAATAATCCCCAGAAGCAATAACCCCACGGTGAACCCGACATCTTTCCCAAAGCTTTTGCTAAGATCATGGGTGAGCATAATAGGCAGGACGATCCATCCGTAGATCGGGATCAGGAACATAAAAATGTACCACCAGGGTTTCCCTACAATTTCCAGCATCACAATTAAACTATAGATAGGAATAATGCTTGCCCAGCCTGGTTTACCAGCCTTTTCGAATACTTTCCAGCCACAGACAATCATCAACACACAAACAGCCACATAAAACACCATAAGAACAACGAATGCGCCACCCATAGCAGCAGCGCCTGAAGAATCGTAGGAAACGTCTTGCATAATTAAAGGTTTAGGTGAAAGGATATATGTATAGAAATTGAACATAATGCCTGTCGGATCGTGGTGTAAAAAAGATCTTTATTTCATGGAGTATGGAGCCGCTGCGGGGTTCAACCGGTCACTGATACAAGACATATAACATCGGATGTGACGAAATTGATCACTGAGGAACGCAGTTTTTGTTCACTTTTTTAAATAATTCTCATAATTCTTCTTTTAAGATTTGTTATTTATTTCAATTAGTGTACATTTGCAGCCGGCAAGTCTTATACGACCAGCTCCTGCTGAACTCCCCCAGGACAGGAATGTAGCAAGGGTAGGCGGTTGTAGCGGTGCGATGTAAGTAACTTGCCGTTTTTTTTTATTTTATATTCCAGGTCATCGGTCAATAGATTCAGTCGAATTACTATTCACTCTCGTTCTTCAATAAAGGATGACCTGACCTACCAATGCGTTCCAACTGTTTATTTCGCGATTGTCCGGTTTCTGTGTTCATTCTAAATGAATCAGTGAGTACTGTTGATTATATTTTATTTGTTCCGTACTATTGTGACGGCAATTAATTATTAAAAAGGACTAAATCATTTCACAATGAAATTCTTCATAGATACTGCAAATCTGGCACAGATTAAAGAAGCAAACGACCTGGGCGTTCTTGACGGTGTTACCACCAACCCTTCCCTGATGGCTAAAGAAGGCATCAAAGGCGAAGCTAACATCCTCAAACATTATGAAACAATTTGCGAGCTGGTAGATGGTCCTATCAGTGCAGAAGTATTGTCTACCGAGTTCAACGCCATCGTTGAAGAAGGTAAGAAACTGGCTGCTATTCACCCAAACATCGTGGTGAAAGTGCCAATGATCAAAGACGGTATCAAGGCGCTGAAATGGTTCACCGACAACGGTATCAAAACTAACTGTACACTGGTATTCTCTGCAGGTCAGGCAATCCTGGCTGCTAAAGCAGGTGCTACCTTTGTATCTCCTTTCATTGGTCGTATTGATGACAGCAACTGGGATGGCGTTGAGCTGATCGCCCAGATAGCACAGATCTATAGCATCCAGGGCTTCAAAACTGAGATCCTGGCAGCTTCTATCCGTTCTCCTTTACACATCATCAAATGTGCTGAAGCCGGTGCAGACATCTGTACATGTCCGCTGGATTCAATCCTCGGTCTCCTGAAACACCCGCTGACTGACATCGGTCTGGCGAAGTTCCTGGAAGACGCTAAGAAAATGTAATCTTATTTTTAGATGGTATACTCCCCGGTGCAAGCCATGCATCGGGGATTTTTTTTGCGGGCGGGATTCCTTACCCCTGGTCTCCTGTTGGCGCGGAGCTTCAAGCAGGGGAAGATGGCATACATCAACTCCGGAGATATTACATGTCTATAGCTGTGATGACAGGCCAAAGCATAATATATAACTAAAAATCAACTATTTATATTCAGTTCTAATCCGTAACTTTTATATTTTTTCTGATTCTAGTAATTTTACAACAAATGAGTATTGATGATACCAGAAGCAAACTTAAAAATATCATTGACGGAGTTATCATTGAGGGGGCAACAGATAATTGCACAGCAACCCGAAATATCCTATGCTCAAGCTTTAGCACAAGTACAACGGTTAAAAGAGATTTCGAAAGTAAAGCAATCGCAAAAAAAGAGCAGGTCGAATTCTTAAAAAGATATGCATCTGAACATGGTCTCTTAATAAAGTAAGCCCCCAACGAATCCCAGTTTCTAGCCAGAGGAGGTGAATCAAAAGTGTATTTCGAAGTGGAAACTAAAAGTGTTATTAAATTAAACGATGGGATTTACTATGCTACCTGGTTGGAATTCTTTAACAGCATTGTAATTCATAATCTTCTTTTCCCCAACACCTGCTATAGTTTCCTCGGATTTATCGAAATAGGGTAATGTGAAGCATAAAACCCATTACAGGAAATTTGACAAGCACCTGCGCAGCAAGGCCGCCCGGCCTAATCAATGCATGCGAAGCTTTGAACCACATCTAACAAAGCCTATTGACTCAAATATTTTTGAATGACTTTTTATAAATAAACTTTCATTCTTTTCTGAAAGTATTGTAATTTTGATATGCCATTATACGTTCCGGCGTTTGAATACATAGGTGTCGAAAGACACACGTTCATTTATTTCTTTAATTGCTAAATGATTGTATTATGATTCAGCCGAATATTCCGGAAACAGGCATGCCCCGCGTAGTAATTGTAGGTGGCGGTTTTGGAGGTATCAACCTGGCAAAGAAACTCAAAAACGCCCCCGTACAGGTTGTAATGCTGGACAGGAACAATTACCATCTCTTCCAACCCCTCCTCTACCAGGTATCTACTGCCGGTCTTGAAACAGATAGTATCGCTTTTCCGCTTCGCGGGATCTTTAAAAACCAATCCAATTTCTTCTTCCGTATGGCCGAAGTAACCGGTGTACGGCCCACAGAAAACATACTGGAAACAGGTATCGGGGATTTACATTACGATTACCTGGTACTCGCCACAGGCAGCACCACCAACTTTTTTGGTAACAAGATCATTGAAGAACATGCCATAGGTATGAAGTCGCTCATTGAGGCTGTACAGATCCGTAATTATGTGATCAAACAGTTTGAGGAAAGCCTGCTGCTGGAAGATGAAGAACAGATCAGGTCAAAACTGAACTTCGTGATGGTAGGCGGCGGTCCTACAGGCGTAGAGCTGGCAGGCGCTTTCGCAGAACTGCGTAAGTATATCATGCCGAAAGATTATCCCGAACTGCCGGTATCGCTTATGAACATCTACCTCATTGAAGGCAGCGGCCGTATCCTGAACGGCATGAGTGAGCACTCTTCACAGAAATCACTGGAAAGCCTGGAAAAATTGGGTGTGAAAGTATTGTGCAATGCGGTAGTAAAAGAATACGATGGCAAAACACTTTTGCTCAGCAATGGCGAAACACTGCAAACACAGTCCTTGTTGTGGGCTGCAGGTGTAAAAGGTGTGCCGGTAAAAGGTATTCCACAGGAGTCAATATTACCGAACGGTCGTATACAGGTGAATGAATTCAACCTCGTGAATGGTACGCTCAACATCTATGCTATTGGCGATATTGCCCAGATGGTGAATGATCCTAAGTTCCCGAAAGGTTATCCGATGGTGGCGCAGGTGGCGATTCAACAAGGTGCTAACCTGGCAGAGAATATTGTGAAGATGATCAAATCTGCCGGACGTGGTTTGAAAGAGTTTAAATATAATGATCTTGGTAGTATGGCCACCATCGGGCGTAATCATGCGGTGGCTGAATTCGCAGGGATGAAGCTGAGCGGATTTATGGCCTGGATGGTGTGGATGGCAGTACACCTTATGAGCCTCCTTGGATTCAGGAACAAACTGGTGGTGTTCAGTAACTGGTTCTACCGTTACTTCACGTTTGACCGAGGTACACGTATTATCATTAAACGTGGTGCTGCAAATATTGTGAAACTCCGTCAGACTGTTGTCAGCTGATATTCTGCGGAAGATGCATAACGCGACATATCATCCGCAGTGATAAAAACAACACGCGTCTATAGTACATGATACCGTGAACGCACTACTATTTCATCATCCGTAGTAGTAAAACAACAACGCGTCCATAATACATGATACCGTGAACACACTACTATTTTATTATCTGTAGTGATAAAACGACAACGCGTCCACAGCTTCATATGCTATGGACGCGTTGTTATTTGATATTGTTATTATTTACGGCTCAACATGGAATTCAGTGTGGTGGTAGTGACCAGTTCATCTGCACGTCCGCCTAATGCACGATAATAAACAAGGATCGTGTAGTTATTTTCCGCTTCCCACCAGTTTCCCTCCGTCAATTCAGTACTGGGTTTGCTGCCTACAACAGTATTATCCACTAATGCATATACGTAGTTATAAAAACCCTGTTTCAGGAACAACGTTCCTTCATATGCTTTGGTGGCAGGATTAAATACCATCTTACTGTTATCGTCGCACTCGTAATTAGTCAGTTCTCCGAGAATGAACATGTCATAGCCTGCATATGGCTCTGGAACCGGGAAAGAGAAATGCACAGTAGCATAATCTCCTTCAAAGAAAGGATCATAATCATCCAGTGTAGCCAGGTAGTACAATCCGTTGATATCCTTGATATACTGGTACATCTTTCCTCCCCGTTCAAAATCGGGAAGAGCATAGATATCTGTATGATCTTTTGCATACTCTGTGTTCTTCACTCTTTCTGTCTGCAAGCGGAAACTTCGCAGATCAATCCAACGCCATTCCTTACCTGCCGGCATCACACAGTCTACCTCCCAGTTGTATTCCAGTACGCTACCTTTAATGAACAATGGGCGGGGGAATTTGATAGCATTATCCCAACGATAGTTCTGCAGAATAACCACTTTCATCTGGTCAAATGGATTCGTGATATTCAGTCCGGCAGTATTGACAGAGAAGTTTACCTTCTGGTGTGTCCGGAACACCTTCGGCGTAACAGGTTGCTGAATAAAACCAGTTACACTGGCTTTATTGGCTATCACCAACATGCGGCGGGTAAGCACCAGCTGGCTGGTATCGCTGTCCAGGTATACCTTCAGCAGGTAGTTGCCCGACCTTGTAGGATAACAGTTCTGGTTGGGCAGCTGTACCGAATAGTGGGTATATTTCTGTAAAGCGATGCTGGAAAAGCGGTAGTCCTGGATCCTGTTTTCCGAAAAGCCCCGCAGGTATTCCACCTGGTTGATCTGGGCTCTTGACCAGTCGGCATTACAGAGAACGAACGTATAAAAGTAGTTCTTCACATCATTATCCATGTCGTCAAAGCTTAGTTCCAGCTTTTCCTCGCCATTGAGGGTAATAATGGGGTAACTGAGCTGATCGCCGGCCTGGTTCAGCTTTACAGACCGGATATTACTGTAGTAAACGTGGTCAGGACTGATAGTATTCTCCTGCGCAGCTACCGGCGGAACGTAGGCCAGTAAACATATTACAGGTATACAGAAGAAGGTTTTTATCTTCATAATAGCATTTCAAGTAACCATTAAGGTACTATTTTTTCGATTTGTACCGGCAGCTCATTATAATATAAGCGGCCGGCTGTTTATGATTATATTCAATACATTTGTCTTATGAATTTGCCATTCTTCATTGCTAAGCGGATTGCCTTCAACCGGTCATCTTCCTTTTCCAAGTTCATTATCAATATTGCTATTGCAGCTACCGCGATCAGCGTAGCAGTAATGATACTGGCTGTGGCCCTGGTGAATGGTTTCCAGGAGGTTATCCAGCAGAAGATCTTCAGTTTCTGGGGACATATGCACATTACCCAGTATCAGCCTAATGCCGGTCCGCTGACCGAACAATTTCCCTTTGCTGCGGATAGCACCATGGTGGCAAAACTCAGACAGATAAAGGGTATCAATACTATAAACGCTTATGCGACCAAATCTGCTATAATAAAAGCAGAAAAAGATCTGGAAGGCGTCATTTTCAAGGGTGTAGACCGTCATTATAACTGGAATCATCTGCAGCAATTCCTGCAGGAAGGCTCGATTATCCACTATAACGACAGCAGTTATGCACCGGAAGTGCTCATCTCTGTCAGGCTTGCAAAAGAATTACAACTGAAACTGCATGATCCGCTGATTATTTACTTTATCCAGGGACCGGGACAACCGCCCAGGGCGCGTAAGCTGACCATCAGCGGCATCTATAAGACGGGTATTGAAGAATATGATAAGACATATGTGCTGGGCGATCTTGAACTGATCCGCAAGCTGAATAACTGGGAACCTGGCAGCATCGGGGGCTATGAGATCTTTACAGATGATTACCAGGAAATAAAAGAAGTAGGCACGGAAGCCTATAACGTCATTCCGGATCACCTGTTCATCCGTTCTATCGCTGATATCTATCCCAACATCTTCGCCTGGCTGCGTTTACAGAATAAAAATAAGGCCATTATCCTGGTGATTATGTCCATTGTGGCAGCCATCAACATGATCACGGCTATCCTTATTCTCATCCTGGAGCGGACAAACATGATCGGTATTTTGAAGGCACTGGGCATGCGTAATACCAGGATGCAGGAGATCTTCATCGTCCAGGCGGCTTATATCGTGATAGCAGGGATTGTGCTGGGGAATATTCTTGGGGTTGGTTTAGCCATTCTACAAAAGGCCACCGGTCTCTTTAAATTGCCGGAAGAATCCTATTACATGTCCGTAGCGGCTATTTCACTACGCTGGTGGCAGGTGCTGCTGATTGACTTTGGCACCTTGTACCTTTGCGTATTGGTATTGATACTGCCGTCCCTGATCATCAGGAAGATCACGCCTGTGAAGGCAATACAGTTTAAATAATCTCTTTTAAATTACGCTAAGCAGCTCCGGTTTCAGTATGGGATGGCGGTCAGATGTAATAGTTCCTGTTTTATCGTTATCCTGTACTACACCAGCAATCTTCCGCAGATGATACCTGCTGCGACACCGGCATTCAGGGATTCTGCCCCTCCCAGTCTTGGGATAGTGATCTTATAAGTACTTGCGGCGATCACGGCATCACTCAGTCCGCGGGACTCATTACCAATCAGGATAATACCTTCTTTCAGCCTGGAGAATTCGGTGATGTTTGTACCATGTAAGGTGGCGGCATAAGAGGGCACGCCAGCCTGCTGCAGCAAAGTGACAATATCACTTTCCAGTATGCTTACACGGGCGATGCTTCCCATTGTGGCCTGGATAGTTTTAGGATTATAGGCATCCACACAATCGGGCGAACAGATGATCTGACGGATGCCGAACCAGTCGGCTATACGAATGATGGTACCCATATTACCGGGGTCCTGGATGGTTTCCAGCGCTAAGGAGACCGTTCCTTTTAAGGATGCAGGCGCTATTGCAGCAGCGCCGGGAATGTCCAGCAGGGCCAATGCCTGATTGGGTGTAGTCAGTGCTGACAGCTGCTTCAGGACACTTTCTTCTACTTCAGTAACCCGTACTGCGGGTGTACGGTCCAGCAAAGACCGATGAGTACTGATCCAGGCGGCAGTTGCATACACGTCCTGCACGGGAATGCCTTCCTGCAGGAGCTCCGGAACGATCTTATCTCCTTCAGCAATGAACTGGCCGGATTTTTGACGGTATTTTTTATGCTGTAATGATTGAATATACTTAATTTGCGCCTTCGACAACATAGAGCCAAACCTACATGAATTCTTTTAATCGGCAAAGCCACGCGGACTGGCCTCTATGGAAATAAACAGAAAACAAAGCTTCTAACTATTAATAATTGTATTGACTCTGATGCAGCAGCGGCCACATAGTTCCCTTTTCATCTATCTGAACTATATAATCATCCTGATGACCACACTGGCGCTGGCTGCTTGTTCCAATACAAAATACCTGCAAAAGAATCAGCTGCTGTATGTGGATAGTGACGTGGATGTGAAAGGGGAAACATCTTCTGCTGAAAAACAGGATATCCGTGCCTCCCTGAGTTCCAAACAACTCATGCTGCAACAGTCCAATACCTTGTTTATGGGTACCCGTTTCAAGGTATGGCTCTACAACCAGAAGTACAATGAGAAGAAATCCAACTGGTTCTGGAACCTGATGCTGGCGCCCCGTAACCTGGAAGAACCCGTGATCTACGACTCCACCAAAACCAAGGAATCCATAAAACGCATGGTCAGCTACCTGAATAACCAGGGCTATTTCTATGCTACCGTAGATTATGAGGAATCCATCAAAAGACAGAAAGTAAATGTCACCTACAAGGTCAATACCGGTAAGAACTTTGTGATCAACAAGATCCGTTATGAGATACCAGACACCAACCTGTTGAAACTGGTCAAAGAACACGAAAATCTCGCCCTGATCAAGTCGGGTATGGCCTATAAACAGGAAGCCCTGGGCAGCGAGCGTGAAAGGCTGATGCGTGTGATACGTAATGCCGGCTATTATAAATTTGACCGTAATGCAATCGAATTTGAGATCGATACCCTGCATAAAATCCTGTTCCGCAACCTCATGAACCCTTTCGAAGGGATCGTTAACGTGTATAATGAGCGTAAGGGTCAGGAGATGCCGAAAATGGATATCACCGTTAAGATCTGGAATCCGGAGGACTCTTCCCTCCGCTATGAACAGTATACATTGGACAGTATTATTGTCTATCCTGATTATCCGGTGTATGGCAGTACTGCCGACTCACTGTTTAAGACTACTCAGCGTAAGGATCTCACTATCCGCTATCGTCAGGATATCCTGAAGCCGGCCGTGCTCTATAGATCTGTTATTCTGAAGAAGGATGAACGTTTTTCCCAGCAACGTACCAACGATGCCATCAGCCGTCTCTATGATCTGGGCGCCTGGCAGTTTGTAAACCTGCAGTACAGGGAACGCAAGGACACACCGAATACGCTAAGTACTTACATCTTCATGACGCCCAAACGCCGTCAGGAGATTGGAGCCAACTTTGAGGTCAGCACGAGCTCTGACTACCTGGTGGGTAGCGGTATCAGCCTGAACTACCGGCATCTGAACATAGGCCGTTCTGCTACCCAGCTGAACATCAGTCTCAATACCGGCGTTGAACTCATCCGTACCCAGGGCAACTGGATGCTGCAATCGCAGGAAATAGGCGGACAGGTCAGCCTGATCTTCCCCAGATTCATTACACCTTTCCATATTGCCCAGCGCAGCCGGTCTACTACAGTACGTACCAGGCTGACAGCGGGGGTTGATTACCTGACCCGTTCGGCGAAGTTTTACATCTCCAACGTAAACGCCTCTTTCGGATATGAATGGAATCAAAACCTCTATAAGCGCTGGATCGTCAAACCTATCTCCCTCAACTATGTGGGGGTGAATCTGAATGCCGGATTCCGCGACAGCATCGTGAACAAAAACCCTTATCTGAAAAGAAGCTTCGAACCTGCATTTATTGGTGGTGAGAACATCACTTACATCTATAGTAACAATGATATACTGCACCGCAACCACTATTCTTATTTCCGTGCGAATGTCGAAGAGTCTGGTGCCTGGTTGAATGGTATCAACAGTCTCTGGGGCAGTATTTCTGGTAAGGGTACTGATCTCGAGAGTCTGACTAATATGCCGATTGCCAATTTCCTTAAACTGGAGGCTGATTACCGGCATTACTGGACGCTGACAGATCATACGGTGCTTGCCACCCGTATTTATGGTGGTGTGGGTATTCCTTACGGCAAATCCGATGTAATGCCATATATCCGTCAGTTTACGGCTGGCGGTCCTAATAGTATCCGTGCCTGGCGTCTGCGTACACTTGGACCAGGTACATTTAAAGACAGTTCTATTACTGCCAGCAACTTCCCTGACCAGACTGGCGATATGAAACTCGAAGGGAATATAGAGTACCGTTTCGACCTGTTACGCCTGTTTAATGGTAGTATCAACCTCAAGGGGGCGACTTTCCTGGATATGGGGAATATCTGGATGCTGAAGAAGGATACGATTCGTCCGGGAGGTGAGTTCAGGTTGCAGAACCTTTACAGGGATCTGGCAATAGGTACAGGTGCTGGTTTAAGACTGGATTTTTCGTTCTTTTTGATAAGGCTGGATTGGGGTGTACCAGTGAAGGTGCCTTATTATACGGGAAATAAGAATGGATGGTATCTGAGCCAGTGGCAGCTGGGAGATGCGACATGGAGGAGGAATAATATCATCTGGAATGTGGCGATAGGGTATCCGTTCTGATTTGGCGGATGCGTTGCTCCCGGGTTGATTATTCAACCGGATTGCGTTGTTCAGATTTTATTGTTTCCGGATTGCATTATTCGGATTGCGTTATTCCCCGGGTTTGCAACCCGGGGCTACAAACAACGAGACTCCTAACGGAGTCTACGCGAATGATTAGTTTGTTTACGCTCTTATTTTTTTACGACGTTCTTCGCTTCTTCGATAAACTGCTCAATTTCCCACGCATCTGCCAGTTTAAACTCCCCTATTCTCGTACGGCAAAGACTGCTCATATAACCTCCTACTCCAAGGGCAGCACCGAAATCGTTGGCCAGCGAACGGATATAGGTACCTGTGCTGCAAACAACGCGGAAGTACACTACAGGCATTTCTATTTTGGTGATCTCAAATTCTTTGATGAAAACAGTGCGGGGTTCCACTTTTACTTCGACACCTTTGCGCGCCAGTTCATAAATGGGCTTACCATTCTGTTTGATGGCGGAATGTATCGGTGGAAGCTGTTGCTGTTCGCCAAGGAACTGGCGGGTAGTGTCATGGATCAGTTGATCAGTAATGCCATCCAGCGGTTTGAAATCTGTTGGTTCAGATTCCAGGTCGTATGTAGGAGTGACAGCACCTATGGTGAAAGTACCAGTGTATTCCTTTTCCTGCGCCTGGTACTCATTGATCTTTTTCGTCATTTTACCTGTACAGCAGATGAGCAGTCCTGTTGCCAGCGGATCCAGGGTACCGGCATGACCGGTTTTCGCCTTTGTAGTGTTCCTGATCTTTCTTACAATATCGAAAGAGGTCCATTTCAAAGGTTTATTGATAAGTATTACCTGTCCTTCTTCGTAAATGTTTTTTTCTGCTGTCTGATTCATCCCGCAAAGATAATGGAAACCCGGAATGCGCATTCACTCAGAGATAGATCTGTTACGCTACTTATTCATTGTTCCAGATCTCCCAGCTTGCTTCTGCCTGTAATATCAGCATCTCGTGACCATTCTTGATAGTCGCTCCTCTGTCGGCACCTTGTTGTAAAAAGGCTGTCACAGCAGGATTGTAGATGAGATCGTACAACAGATGCTTATCCGTCAGTTGTTCATATGGCAATGCAGGAGCTGCGCTGACATTAGGATACATCCCCAAAGGCGTTGCATTAACGATCAACGTATGAGATGCCATAGTAGCGGCATCCAGCTGTTCATAGGAGATTGAATCTGCAGAAGCCTGCCGGCTAACCAGCTTATAAGGAATGTTCAGGCCTTCCAGCACATACTGTACTGCCTTGGCAGCACCACCGGTGCCAAGCACCAATGCCTTGTTATGATGTGGTTGCAGCAAAGGTTCCAGAGATCTTCTGAAGCCGATGGCATCAGTATTGTGACCTTTCTTACGACCATCTTTGAAGTGGATGCAATTAACAGCTCCTATCTGTGCAGCAGCAGGACTCAGTTCATCCAGGTAAGACATGACGGCTTGCTTATAAGGAATGGTCACGTTCAGTCCCTGCAGGTCAGGATATTGCGCCAGCAATGCAGGTAATTCATTTATTTCCGGTATAGGGAAACTTTCATACATGCAATCCCTGATACCCTCACGGGCAAATTTCTCGGCAAAAAAACCTTTGGAGAATGAATGACTCAGCGGATATCCAATAAGACCGTACACCTTCATAAGAACGGATTATGCTTTATCCAGGAACAGGTGGAAAGTGTCACCTCTCAGGCCGATACGCATTGCTTCCAGGGAGATCACTTCATGTGGCGCCAGGTTACCCAGGTTCACATTACAGCCGATCAGTTCCAGGAAGTACAGCTGCTGCGCTTTCTGTGGCGCTTCCCAGATGATCTTCTCTGAAGGAACCTTGGTCAGGATCTCCTGTACCAGGCCTTCCCTTACTTCACCACTACCACGGTAAATACCCACATTACCACTTTCACGTGCTTCTGCGATCACATATGTGGCGCCCGCACCCAGTTCGGCATTCATGAGTTCAATCCATTTATAAGGGGGAATGATGTGTTCAGCATCTTTAGAACCTACTTCACTCAGCACAACGGCAATCTTTGACAGCTTCTCGATATAGCCGCATTTTTCAGCATGCGGGATGGTAATGGAACCATCAGATACTTCAATATGTTTGATGTTGTAATCTTTGATCACATTCACAAATTCATCAAACTGATTACGGATAAGAAATGCTTCAAATAAAGTTCCGCCGAAATACACAGGAATATTGGCAGATTGGTATAGTTCTATTTTCTGGCGCAGGTTAGGTGTTACAAACGAAGTTCCGAAACCAAGCTTCAGGATATCAACGTGAGGAGACGCTACTGATAAAAAATTCTTAGCTTCTTCCAAACTTAACCCTTTATCCATCACCATGGTTAAACCATGATTACGAGGTTTCTTTGTCCGATCGGGAATTTGTGTCAGATTAAAATTCATTTGAACATTTTTTTTCGTCTTGACGGTCTGTAAACTAATCAACTATACTTCACTGGTTTTCAGGAATAGGGATCGGCCCATCTTATATTAAACCGGCGCAAAATTAACATATTCCGGTTTAAAGAGTTTCAAATAAAGGATTTTATCAGAAAGAAATTTTCTTATCTCATAAGATACTAAATATCAGCAAATTAAAATAAAAAATGCGTAATATAAAGTGCGAAATTACAGCACATCATATTACGCATTTAAGGAACAATGGTTCCTGATAAGAGATTTATTACTTCCCTTTTTTGGTACGTTTATACCTGGTGATAAGTTCTACGATACCGGGATGTTGCAACAATGTCGGATCCAGTTCTATCAGTTTCTTCACATGTTTTGCATTGACCTGAAGTGCTGTTTCCAGTTGTAACATACCTTCTTTGGATTTACCGGTGGCGAACATAATAGCGGCCCGGTAGTATTGCAGGACAGGCTTATGTCCTACTTTCTGTGTAGCGGCTTCCAGCTGTACCAGGGCTTCTTCGAAGAAACCGGAGATATAGAGGCCGCGGATAAATTCCTGCCAGGGAGTGATACTGGAAGGACGGATGCGTACAGCTGCGAGGAGATGAATTAATCCTTCTTTGTTCTTGTCCAGTTCAATATAACACTGGCCCAGTGCTATCAGGTATTCGGCGCTGTTCTTATTGATCTTGATAGCACTGTTAATAGATTTGATAGCATTCTCCCAGTTGGCCTCTGTCATGTAAGCTATACCGATCTTATAGTAGAGCTTATCATCACTTGGGCTCAGATGGGAGGCCTTACGATAGTAGTAGCGGGCCTGGGTGTATTTACGCTGACGTTCGTAACAGTGGCCGATAGCTTCGTAAATAACATCTTCCGGCTTGGCAATCTCCAGGTGCTTCTTCAGCACATCAATTGCTTCGGCATATTTACGGAGCCTGATGTAGGCATCGCCCATATTGCGGTAGGCATAGTCAAATTTCTCATCAATTACGATAGCGTATTGATAAGCATCAACTGCCTTTTCATACAATTTGAGTCCCTGGTAAGCGGTGCCAAGATTAAACCAGGCCAGCTGATTGTAGGGATGCTCATTGATGATGTTGGTATGGAGGCGGATACTTTCTTCATTCCGCCCGGTAAATTCCGTCCAGAAGCAGATCTTATGTAAAGCCTCTTCGTTATTGGGATCGTGTTCGAGCGTGAGGCGCAAACAGTCAAAAACCTTTTCAAACTCTTCACAGTCGTCATATACATCGGCCAGTTCCAGCAATAATTCAGTCTTATCTTCTCCTTCAAATACGGCAATCTGTTCTTCCAACACGGCCGCAGCTTTTTCATGCTGGTTCATAGCGAGGTATACATCAGTCTGCAGGATGTAGAGGTTAATATCTGTACTATCCAGTATGGCTGCTTTTTCCAGCAGGTCCATTGCTTCCTGGTATTTCTTTGATTCTATGAGTAGATTGGCCTTTTTGAGTAAGAGGGTGGAAGAATAAGGGAACTGTTCAATAGCCATTTCAGCAGCCTGCATGGCATTAGGAAGTTCATCATGCTCATCATAGTAGTCTATGATCAGTTCGAAAGAATCCTCGTCGAGAAAGGAATGAGACTGGCCAGCTTTCAGGTTTTCAAACTGCTGCAACAAGTCTCTTAACTCCTCAAAATCGTCGTTTAAAAATGGAAAGTCTTGATTCATTAATGTAAATATAAGTATTTTTTGAATCGGGCGTCTATCGCCCGGGGTTCCCCGGATTCTTTAAATTATTTAACATTACTTTAAGTTTTTTTCGTATCTTCGTTAAGAATTTGTTATATAATATATAGAAAAGTTTGTACATTTGTGATACAATGAAACAGCTAACCAACATATTGCAGACCTTTTCATTGTCTTTTTTATTGGCTGGCATCCTGGTAATAGCGGGATTGACGGCTAAAGCCAACGATAATTTAACTTCCGATAATAAAGACAAGATAAAGAAGAACGAAACCAAACTTTCCCTGACAGGTTTGTCCGGGAAGGCAAACTTAAGCCTGGATGCGGGATTTCGTTTCAATGGCGCCATGAGCTCCAACTTTAAGTTGTCGGAAAATAATTCCTGGAACTTTAAGTCAGTAATGACAATCAAGAAAGGGAACGTAACATATGTATTGCCATATGCTACGCAAATACAACCACCTTCCAACATGAATTTTCATCAGCTGCACATAGTGCTGCCTCTGAGGAAGAATTGATTACATTGATTATTTGCATTCTGCATAAAAAGGTCCTGTTGTAGACGGGACCTTTTCATTTTTGGTGCGCGGGGAATGCCGGTCCCGGGGCGCCCATTGGATTATCCCCATCTCGGGGGGATCGCCATCCCCGGGGTTTGCAACCCCGGGCTACAAACACTGGGACTCCTACCGGAGTCTATTATGTTTTGTTGAATGAATTGTTGTGCACCGGCATTCCCCCAGGTACGCAATCCGTGATACAAACACACAATCACCTACCGGAGTCCTATTATGTTTTGTTGAATGAATTGTTGTGTACCGGCATTCCCGAGGAGTATGCGATCCGTGATACAAACACGCGATCCCCTGGAGGGAGCGCCAATTATGTATGATCGACTACGTTCTATCAATCAAAAATAAAGGGCTCCGTCAAAGACAGAACCCTTCAAAAGTTATGAGGCAGAACCTTATCAGCTACCCATTTTCTGCAATTCTTCACGACTGATCTCCTTATATCCTGACTTAGGCGTGTCAAAGAAAGATCCCGGCACTGCATAAAGGTCAACCTTAGTCGCCACTACATGCATTCTGGAGCCGTTTTTATTGATGATCTCAAACTGTAAAGGCATACCCTTCAGATTTACAAACCGGCGGTTATGCTGCTTATTTTCCGGCAAAAGCTCAGTGGTATAGTAAACCTCAAATGTCTGCCCATCAGGCATTTTACCAATCGCCTTTTTACAGTTATAGCCAGCAATCTGTTTGGTTTCAGTACCATCCTTAAACTGAACCTGGCTATATTCCTTCAGTTCCTTGTTGTATTCTTCCTTACCAGCACGGATCAGGTACTTATCCCCATGATTATCAATCAGGGTAACCACCGTTTCTTCACGGCTGTTAATGAGATAGCTGTAATGAACTGTTTTAAAATCTATATCCACCCTGCTCAGGTGCCCCTTCATGTATTGGGTGAGTGTACCTCCTTCAAAAGAGGGATCTGCCTGTGGTGGTGTTTCGATCTTGTAAACGATCTTCGCGTCTGATACCAGGCGCTGGGCAAACAGGCTACCGGTGATCAGGCAACAGCATAAAAGTGTTAAAATAGCTTTTTGCATGACAGTAATTATTTCATCCGCAATGTTTAAAAGTTAAGGCCGGATGTCACCTTGCATAATGTTTCCGCTGTATAGGGATCGACTATGCCTGACTTCATAGGTTATATTGAAAAAATCATACCGGATTACCAGACCATTTTTTCCTTATCCAGAAAGGCTTTTATACCACGCTGGCAATCAGTATGTTCCCTCGTTTCTGCGTTCAATCTGGCTGCCTGCTCCAACGCATTATCCAGGGGCTGGTCAAAAACGTCTGTGATCAGCTTTTTGGTAACTTTCAGGGAATTAGCGGAAGCACCGGTACAGAGATCCTCAGCTATTTTTGCTACATGTTCTGCAATGCGGTCAGCCGGTATTACATCATTCAGCAAGCCGTAACTGGCCGCTTTTTCGGCAGTGACCAGTCTTCCTGTCAATAACAGGTCGCGGGCACGCCCCTCCCCTATTTTTCTGACCAGAAATACAGCTACAAGGGCTGGTACAAAACCAATTTTCACTTCGGTATATCCCAGCTTTGCCTCGGGTACTGCATAACTCAGATCACACAGTGTGACAAGACCACAGCCGCCGGCAATAGCATGTCCTTCCACCTGGGCTATTACTATTTTATCGTGATAGTAGATCTGCTGCATGAGCTGCATCAGTTCTTTTGAATCGGCAAGATTTTCTTCTCTGGTATTTAACTGGAGTTGTTGGAGATATTCAAGGTCTGCTCCGGCACAAAAGGCTTCGCCAGCGCCTTTTAATATGATCACTTTCACACCGGGATCACTTTCCGCCTGCTTGAAAGCAGCGCGCAATTCTGCTACCATAGCGCCATTCAGCGCATTGCGTTTTTCAGGCCGGTGCAGCGTTATGCTGGCTACACGGCTTGTAACATTATATAGGATATGTTCGAAAGCCATTATTTATGGATTGGCGATTTCAGATCGCAGAATGAATATAACAAGAACTTGTTGAATTCTGAGATCTGAAATCGCCGGCTTTCTAAAATGATGTGTTTATCGTGTTATTTCTTCAATTACATGTCCGACGTTACCGCTCGGCATCTGAATACGTAACAATGCAGCGATAGTAGGAGAAATATCTGTCATACCTACGGTACGGTTGCTTTTACCTGGATTGATACCCCAGCCCATCCATACCAGCGGTATATGCGCATCGTAAGCATACCACAGACCGTGAGTAGTACCTGTTTTTCCACCGTCAATGAATCCCGGTTTAAGTACTATCTGGATATCACCACTGCGTTTCCTGTTAAAACCGTTGTTCATCATTGTACGCATAGGTTCTGCCAGAGTAGTTGTCATCAACTCCTGCAATGGAAAAGCATTGCTGATGGCAGGATCTTTCAGTAAGGCATTGATGATAAACTCACGTACATCTTTTGAAGACTTCCCTGCTTTTGCAATCGCTTCATTATTCAGGTATAACTGGTAGTTGCTGGCACCGGAGATTGCTTTATCCACACCCACCTGCTCTTTTACCAGTTTATTCAGATCACTTACTATTTTTCCTTCGCTCCAGACACCACCAGGTAATTTGTTTTCCTGCATAAAACCGGGAACGTGTGCAACGCCATGATCGGCAGTGATAAAGAACAGATATTGTCCTTTACCGACCGCTGCATCCAGGTACTGGAAGAAAGTAGCCAGGTCTTTGTCCAGGCGCAGGTAAGTATCTTCTATCTCAACAGAGTTAGGGCCAAACTGATGGCCTACATAGTCAGTGGATGACAGGCTGATAGCCAGCATGTCAGTCACATCTCCTTTACCCAGTTGGTAAGCTTCCAGTGCTTTCTTGGCAAATTCCAGCGTCATTGTATTACCAAAAGGCGTAGAAGAAATAGCCTTAAACGGCATACCGGTTTCACCACCCAGCGCATATGGGAACACAGGTGCATTACCTGGTTTGAAAGGACCTTCATATGGCTTATTGTCGGCAGTGCTCAACTCGTAAGTCTCAATCGGATATAAAGTCGACCATGGATGACTGAGATAACGTGCCGGCCATTTCATACTGTTAAAATCCACCGCCCATTCAGGCAGCTGATTCATATAGTAAGTGCTGGTCACCCAGTTGCCGGTGCTGCCATCATACCAATAGGCGGCGGTGGCGCTGTGACCTGCAGGGAGGATAGCTCCACGGTCTTTGATAGCGATACCTACCACTTTACTCCGGAAATTGGTGGCCAGGCGTAATTCATCGCCAATAGTGGTCACATCCATGTTACGGGGACTCATTTTACCGGCATTGGAAGAGCTTCCTACTGTATTCACGGTAGAATCTTCCGCGCAATACATATCCCTGTTCAGGTCCCTGTTGTACCAGTCATTGCCTACTATACCGTGTATGGCGGGCACGGATCCGGTGTATACACAGGTATGACCGCAGGCAGTAATAGTGGGAGTATAGTTAATTAACGTATTTTCGCAGGAGAAACCATCTTTCAGTAACCGCTTAAAACCACCATCTGTATAGCGGTTAGCATAACGATAGAGATAGTCCCAGCGCATCTGATCTACCACGATGCCGACCACCAGCCTGGGGCGGGTAATTTTTTTAGAGGCAGCGGGTTTGCTCCATGCAGTAGTGTAACCAGGTTTGGGAGAGGTAGCTTTCTGAGCGTCAGTAGATTGTGTAACCAAAAGGGCAGCCGTTATGAACACACACGACAAGAACTTACAATTCATGATTTTTAAATACATTATTTATTATTCACATTTTCAAAGGTAACCCAAGTTTACAAAAACTAATATTTTAATACCTTTGTGCGGGTTTTCAATGATCACTCTTAATTATTATTTAACATATGGATATTTTTGAGAAACTGCTTAAGCACATGGGCCCTATAGGCGAACACTCTGACAGAGCCCATGGCTACTTTGCTTTCCCCAAGTTGGAAGGTGAGATTGGTCCCCGTATGAAATTCAGGGGTAATGAGAAAATTGTCTGGAGCCTGAACAATTACCTGGGCCTTGCCAACCATCCTGAGGTACGCGCTACTGATGCGAAAGCAGCAGCGGAGTATGGTCTTGCCGCTCCAATGGGAGCCCGTATGATGAGTGGAAATACCAACTTTCACGAAAAGCTGGAAAAAGAATTATCCGACTTCATGGGTAAGGAAGATACAACCCTTCTGAACTATGGATACCAGGGCATTATGAGTGCGATCGATGCTATCTGCAGCCGTCGTGATGTGATTGTATATGATGCTGAGTGCCATGCAAGTATCATTGATGGTCTGCGCCTGCACCAGGGTCACCGTTATGTTTTCAAACACAACGACATTGAAGACTGCGAAAAACAGCTGAAACGTGCAGAAGAACTGATCAAGGCTAATGGCGGTACCGGCGGTATCCTGGTGATCACTGAAGGCGTGTTTGGTATGGCTGGCGATCAGGGTAAACTGAAAGAAATTGCTGCTCTGAAAGAGAAATATGAATTCCGTTTCATGGTAGATGATGCACACGGATTTGGTACCATGGGTAAAACCGGTGCTGGTACCGGTGAAGAACAGGGCGTTCAGGATAAGATCGACCTGCTGTTCAATACCTTCGCAAAATCAGGTGCTTCTATCGGCGCTTTCATGAGCGGTGATAAAGCTATCATCAACTACCTGCGTTATAATATGCGTTCTCAGATCTTCGCAAAGTCAATTCCATTACCGTTGGTAATCGGACATCTGAAACGCGTTGAACTGATGCGCAAAAACACAGATCTGAAGAACAAACTGTGGGAGAATGTGAACAAACTGCAGAAAGGACTTCGTGACCGTGGTTTCAATATCGGCAGAACCAATTCACCTGTAACGCCGATCTACCTGCAGGGAGATATTCCTGAAGCAACAGCTATGTGTCTGGACCTGCGTGAGAACTACAATATCTTCTGTTCTATCGTGGTATATCCTGTTATCCCTAAAGGACAGATCATCTACCGTCTGATCCCGACAGCAGCCCATACCGACGAAGATATTGAGCTGACACTGAAAGCATTCAGCGAAACAAAAGAGAAACTGGATAAGAAAGTATATGAAGTAGCTGAAATACCGATGGTATAACAGGCACACGTATCTTTAGCGTATAAGAAGAAGCCCGGATCATGTGGTCCGGGCTTTCTTTTTTACCTGAAACATGAATGAGAGACAGCAACAATATTGAATAAGAGGCGGTTAGCTAAAAGCTAGCAAAAAAATTACGGGAATGCCTATACTAACTGGCATAACTTTTGCGTTTGAATTGGAACTGAGACAAAAAAAACCCCTCGTTTATACGAGGGGCTTCACAACAAATCGTTCTTTCTCACTAGGTGTAAGTTTTCACTTAGCTTTCATTAGGACATGGCAGAACAATTGGTCTTCATAGAATTAGGAATCATAAGATTCCTGGGATAAATAAACTAGGTTTCATAGGTCTGGAGCCATTCGGTTCCAGGGATAATAATTGTTCTGATTTCTGGCTTTCATAGGACCGGAATTCTTTTAATTCCGGGGATAAATAATTGGCATTGGCTTTCATAGAACAGGAATCAATTTGATTCCATGGGATAAATATTATTGGACTTGGCCCTTGTTATCAGGCCCGGTGTATTCGCATTTCTCTTCATCAAAAGTAGTTTAAGCCGGGTGATATAAATTCACACGAAGATGGGATTTTGTTAATGAGTTGTTAAAAGGAATTAACAATACAATAAACAGTCCTAACTATTCAAACCCTTTACTGGCGGGG
Source organism: Chitinophaga filiformis (assembly GCF_900102545.1). Taxonomy (GTDB): domain Bacteria; phylum Bacteroidota; class Bacteroidia; order Chitinophagales; family Chitinophagaceae; genus Chitinophaga; species Chitinophaga filiformis. Next base: position 194,974 of record NZ_FNBN01000006.1, read on the forward strand.
ATTACCCAATTTGTGGATTCTTATAAGTGTATGACGAACAACTATAAAATGACAAGAGGTGCAACATAACACCCATGTGGGATATACGTTGCACCTCTTACTTTTTTAAGTATCGCTATTTACTGTAAATGAGACTCTATAGCTACGTCATAAGGTTGTTTCCAGCTTGCAACTGTACCCCAATCCTCATCATCAACCACTATATTTTCGCCTTTCACTACGCCGATCTTTTCAACCTTCACAGAATGTTCGGTTGCATCGATCACACTATGTAAAATAGCGTCAAATTTCTCCTTATTTTCAGGACTGATGGTTACTACCGCACGGCTCTGGCTCTCACCAAACAGGAAGGCATCCTTACGGAAATTATGATTAGTGTGGATTTCGAAGCCTAATCCGGAAGCCATTGCGCTTTCCAGCAGGGAGATAAAGAGACCACCTTCACTTACGTCGTGCGCTGACTGTATGATACCTGCTTTATTCAGCTTAGCGATAGTGTGATGGAGACGCTGCTCTTCTTCCAGGTGGAAGTGAGGCGCCGGGCTATGCTCAATGCCGATCAGTTTGTGCAGGTATTCGGAGCTGCTGATATCGTTACGGCTGCGGCCCAACATGTAAACCAGGTCGCCTTCTTTCTTAAAGTTGAGGGTGATACGCTCAGACATATCATCCAGTATACCCAGCATGCCAATAGTCGGGGTAGGATATACCGGACCGTCAGGTGACTGGTTATAGAAACTCACGTTACCACCGGTAACGGGTGTATTGAATTTACGGCAGGCTTCACCCATTCCCTTGATCGCATGTACGAACTGATAGTATACTTCAGGATCATAAGGATTACCGAAGTTCAGACAGTTGGTAATAGCAACAGGCTCGCCACCGCTACATACTATATTACGTGCTGCTTCTGCTACAGCGATCTGGCCACCTACATGCGGATCTGCATATACGTAACGGCTGTTACAGTCTGTGGTCACCGCAAGGGCCTTTTTAGTACCTTTTACAGTAACAATAGATGCATCGCTTGGCGCATTGGTGCTGGCATTGGCAGTACCTACCATGCTGTCGTACTGGTTATAGATCCAGCGTTTAGAGGCGATGTTAGGCAGTTTTACCAGTCTTTCTGCAGCAAAACGCGGATGCAGGGTATCGGGTATTTTGTGAATATCGAAAGCTTTGATCTTCTCGAAGTAAGTTGGTTCTGTATAAGCGCGGTGATATTGAGGAGCGCCTCCACCCAGCACCAGGCTTTCAGCAGGAACATCAGCTTCCAGGTGACCGTTCAGATAGAACTTCAGTTGTTTATCAGTGGTTACTTCACCGATTTGTACGCAGTGCAGGTCCCATTTCTCAAATATTCTCAGCACTTCTGCTTCCTTGCCTTTGTGCACTACGATCAGCATTCTTTCCTGGCTTTCGCTGAGCAGCATTTCCCAGGCTTTCATATTGTCCTGACGGGTAGGTACTTTATCCAGGTAGATAATCATACCGTGTTCACCTTTTGCACTCATTTCTGCGGTAGAGCAGGTGATACCGGCAGCCCCCATATCCTGCATACCTACCAGGGCGCCTGTCGGAATGATTTCCAGACATGCTTCCAGCAGTTTCTTTTCCTGAAAAGGATCTCCTACCTGAACGGAAGGCAGATCTTCCACGCTGTCTTCAGTAAGGTTGGCGCTTGCGAAAGAGGCTCCACCGATACCATCTTTACCGGTAGCGGAACCTACTATGAAAACAGGGTTACCGGCGCCATAGGAAGTAGCAGACACTGTCTGGCCCACTTTCACGACACCGACACTCATTGCGTTCACCAATGGGTTAGTACCGTAACAATCTTCGAAGTATGCTTCACCACCCACGGTAGGCACACCGAAACAGTTACCGTAATGACCGATACCATGAACGATACCCTTAATAAGATGTTGTGTTTTTTTATCGTTGATATTCCCAAAACGCAGAGAGTTCAGCGCTGCGATAGGACGCGCACCCATAGTGAAAATATCACGGTGGATCCCTCCTACCCCTGTAGCCGCACCCTGGAAGGGTTCAATAGCAGAAGGGTGGTTGTGTGATTCTATCTTGAACACACAGGCGTAACCATCGCCGATGTCAACCAGACCGGCATTTTCTTCACCAGCCTTTACCAGCAGGCGCTCACCTTCGCGGGGCAGTGATTTCAACCAGACAATTGAGTTCTTGTAACTGCAATGCTCACTCCACATTACAGAGTACATACTTAATTCTGTGAAATTAGGCGTGCGGCCCAGGATGCCCTTTATGCGCTCAAATTCGTCTGCTGTAAGACCAAGCTGCTCGGCAGTTTCAACAGAAGTTTGGGAAAACTTATCTGTAGTTTCTACGTTAGTTTGCATGTAACTGGATGTATAAGTACGATAGATAAAAAAAGAAGATGCAAACCTACAGGTTTTTCCTGCAATTGACAAAGGATATTGGCAATTACAGGTCGTTGCAGGTAAAACAATTTACGGCTACTTGTGCACTCATATTATAATTATTATCCTTTCTATAACCGGGCCAGTGTAATATCTAAGCAGTTTTAACGAATTATATTTTTTTAAATATATCAGTTTAAACAGGATTGACTGTTCATTTTTTATTGAAAAATTAAAAAATTTAAGCTTTTTATCTACTAAATGTAATTTTTTAGTTAAAACCAACTTAATTCTTGCTTATGTTACCACAACACTGTTCTTTTGTGTAAAATTATTTACAGCATGCAATCGTTACGCTTCACCGCACTGGAAAACCTTTCTGGTGTTGATTTAAAAATCAAGCCCGAACAACTTAACGGTACCAAGATCACCGAAGTGTTCGGCAGCAATGTATTCGCAGGAAAAGTAGTACGCGAGAATCTGAGTGATGAGGCTTATAAGAGCTTAATGAACTCCATCAAATCTGGCACTAAGATCGACCGTAAAATGTCCGAGCAGATCGCTTCTGGTCTGAAACAATGGGCAATGAAAAAAGGCGTTACCCACTATACCCACTGGTTCCAGCCTTTAACCGGCACTACAGCTGAAAAACATGATTCTTTCTTTACACTGAAAGGCGATGGCTCTGCCCTCGAAACCTTTGACGGCGATGCGCTGGTACAGCAGGAGCCTGATGCTTCCAGCTTCCCTAACGGTGGTCTGCGCGCTACTTTCGAAGCTCGTGGTTATACTGCATGGGACCCATCTTCTCCTCCTTTTATCCTGGAGCAGGGTCACGGTAAAACACTTTGCATTCCTACTATATTTGTTGCTTACACCGGTGAATCACTGGACTACAAAGCTCCGCTGCTGAAAGCTCTTTCTGCAATGGATAAAGCTGCAGTAGACGTATGTAACTATTTCGATAAAAATGTAACCAAAGTTACAGCTACTCTGGGATGGGAACAGGAATACTTCCTGGTAGACGAAAGTCTGGCTAACGCCCGTCCTGACCTGGTAATGTGTGGTCGTACCGTAGTTGGTCACGCTCCATCCAAAGGTCAGCAGCTGGAAGACCACTACTTCGGTTCAATCCCTGAGCGTGCATACGCTTTCATGCGCGATTTCGAAGAAGAGTCTTACAAACTGGGTATTCCTTTAAGAACCCGTCACAACGAGGTGGCTCCTTCTCAGTTCGAGTGCGCTCCTATCTTTGAAGAAGTAAACATCGCAGTTGACCACAACTCCCTGCTGATGGACGTAATGACCAAAGTGGCAAAACGTCATAAGCTGAGAGTATTACTGCATGAGAAACCATTTGCAGGTATCAATGGTTCAGGTAAACACAACAACTGGAGCATGGCTACAGATACCGGTGTGAACCTGCTGGCTCCGGGTAAAACTCCGAAGACCAACCTGATGTTCCTGACTTTCTTCGTTAACACGATCAAAGCTGTTCACGACTACGCAGACCTGCTGAGAGCTTCTATCGCATCTCCAAGCAATGACTTCCGTCTGGGTGCCAACGAAGCGCCTCCGGCTATCATCTCTGTTTTCTCTGGTAAATACCTGTATGATGTACTGCAGGAAGTTAAGAACCGTGTGAACAACAAGTTCGATGAGCAGGACGAAGCCATTCTGAAACTGGATCTGCACCGTCATATTCCTGAGCTGCTGCTGGATAATACCGACCGTAACCGTACCTCACCTTTTGCCTTCACCGGTAATAAATTTGAGTTCCGTGCCGTTGGTTCTTCTGCAAACTGCGCTTCCGCTATGACTGTATTGAATACTATCGTAGCTAAAACACTGGCTACCTTCAAGGTAGAAGTTGACGCCCTGATCGAAAAAGGCGAGAAAAAAGAGATTGCGATTATGCAAACTCTTCGGAAATATATTGTAGATTCGGAAAAAGTTTTGTTTGAAGGTGACGGTTATAGTGAAGAATGGGAAAAAGAGGCTGAAAAGAGAGGTCTTGCTAACGTAAAAACCACTCCTAAGGCGCTGGATGCATACGTTACCGAAAAAGCAACTAAACTGTTCACTGAGGTAGGTATTTACAACGAGAAAGAATTACATGCCCGTCATGAAATCCTGCTCGAAGACTACGTGAAGAAAGTTCAGATCGAAGCCCGTGTAATCGGAGATCTGGCTACAAACACGATCCTTCCTTCAGCCATTAACTATCTGAACAGTCTGATTACCAACATTAATGGTCTGAAAGGCATAGGTCTTGGTGATGGCGCCGTTAAAGCGCAGACCCAGATCGCTGCAAAAATAGCTGAACATATTAACGTCATCAGTGAGAATGTACAGGCTATGATTGAAGCGCGTAAAGTAGCTAATAAAGTTACTGACAGCCGCCAGAAAGCTATAGATTATTGTGATAAAATTAAGCCGTACTTTGATGTTATCCGTTACCATGCGGATAAGCTGGAGTTCCTTGTAGATGACAAACAATGGGCACTGCCTAAGTACAGAGAGCTGCTTTTCTTGCGATAAAACCGTAAGATTGTTTTGGTGTATGATTAGCCCCGGGTATTTACCCGGGGCTTTGTGCTTTTATAAGTATTGCTTATATTCAATGTACTCTTAACCCAATACCCCTCCTATTCTGTATTAAGCAGTCTGCGATCTCTCTTTTTTTAAAGACACGATTTATTTACCCCTAAAATGCCACTTCATGCACTTAAATCTCAATCCTATTCATGCGTTAACAGCTGCTGCTGTTACCCTCCTGCTTTCAGCCTGCGGCAAACACGACATTAAGCCCGATTGCGGGGCCCCGTTATGCCAGATACAAAAACTGGAAGGCTATGATGATGTTCTTCAACAAACACACACGAATACAATTGAATATAACGCGGCGGGAAACCCAATACTGCGCCTACGCTCAAACGTAGCAACCGGTAATGAAAATGAAAGTTACCGGTATGATACTAAAAACAGGCTCACAGACCAGATTACCCATTATAACACAAGCGAAATATACGGCGATCTGTTCTGGGAGTGGCACAGGTTTAAATATGATAGCCAGAACCGGATTTATATGGATAGTGTCTACAACATAGGACTCATCGGAAACAATCCTCTTCCTCATCCTGTAGGTGTCGGATTCATAACTATCACCCATTTCGAATATGACTATAAAGGCCGTATCATTAAAGAAACTGCGAATTTTGATGACGGCCGGCCCTGGTACGTTAAAGTTTATATTTATGACTCACAGCAGAACCTCGTGAAAAAAGTCACTGTTAATCCTTCTTCAGGGAACGCCGATACAACTTACATCGGGTCTCATGACAACAAGGTAAACTATCTCCGTACTAATAAAGTATGGCAATTCCTCAACAGGGACTATAGCGAAAATAATCCCATGGCAGCCGTCACTTACAATAAATACGGTCTTCCGCTGAAATTCAGACCCGATAGCAAAACAGGCAGACATACTTACTTTTTGGATGTAGTATTTTCTGACCTGGACATTACTTATAAATGCAAATAGAGGCTTGACGGACTGCTTAAAACAGAAAAGCCGGCCTGTCTGAGACAGGCCGGCTTTCTTTATATCGCACTGATAGATTAAACCAGTTTGAATGTTTCTGTGAATTTGGTCGTAAAGTTCCCCTTACGGAAGTTCTCATCGCGCATCAGCTGCTGATGGAAAGGAATCGTAGTTTTCACACCTTCGATTACAAACTCGCTCAGTGCACGTTCCATGGTATTGATCGCTTCTTCACGTGTCTGCGCAATGGTGATCAGTTTAGCCACCATAGAGTCATAATACGGAGGAATAACGTAACCAGCATAGATGTGGGAATCCACACGTACACCGTGACCACCCGGAATGTGCAGAGTAGTGATCTTACCTGGAGACGGACGGAAATCATTGTAAGGATCTTCCGCGTTGATACGGCATTCGATTACGTGCATTTCCGGAGTATAGTTCTTACCGGAAATAGGAATACCGGCAGCGATCTTGATCTGTTCCTTGATCAGGTCAAAATTGATCACCTCTTCAGTAACACCATGTTCTACCTGGATACGGGTGTTCATTTCCATGAAGTAGAAGTTACGGTGTTTGTCTACCAGGAACTCAATGGTACCTACGCTTTCGTAATTGATAGCGGAAGCAGCTTTGATAGCGGCTTCACCCATCTTCTCACGGAGCTCAGGAGTCATGAACGGAGAAGGAGATTCTTCCACCAGTTTCTGGTGACGACGCTGAATAGAGCAATCACGCTCACTCAGGTGGCACACTTTACCATATTGGTCACCAGCTACCTGGATTTCAATGTGACGGGGCTCTTCCACGAATTTCTCCATGTAGATACCATCATTATTGAAAGCAGCGCGGGCCTCATTTTTAGCCATGTTGTAGGCATTCTCCAGTTCCTCGTCTTTCCACACTACACGCATCCCTTTACCACCACCACCAGCGGTAGCTTTCAGGATAATCGGAAGGCCCATTTGTTTCGCCAGTTTCTTAGCTTCATCAAGGCTCTGCAGAAGACCGTCAGAACCTGGAATAACCGGTACACCGGCAGCGATCATGGTTTCTTTTGCGGTCATCTTATCACCCATTTTACGGATCATTTCCGGAGTGGGCCCGATGAATTTAATACCGTGTTCGCCGCAGATCTCTGCAAAACGTGCATTCTCTGCCAGGAAGCCATAACCAGGGTGAATAGCGTCAGCATTAGTGATCTCTGCTGCAGCCATCAGGTGAGGTATATTTAAATAGGATTCGCTGCTCTGTGGTTTACCTATACATACGGCTTCATCTGCGAACTTCACATGCAGGCTGTCTTTATCTGCAGTAGAATAAACAGCTACCGTTTTGATGCCCATTTCTTTACAGGTGCGAATAATACGCAAGGCTATCTCTCCACGGTTGGCAATCAATATTTTCTTAAACATGTTTTTTCAATAGGTTAAAGAAAAGAGTAATAAACCTAAAAGGTTGGAAAACTATGAGGCAGGCAAGCATCCTTTCCTACTCATAATATTCCAACCTTTTAAATAAAGAATTATGGTTCTACCAAAAACAAAGGCTGATCGTATTCCACTGGGGAAGCGTCGTCTACCAACACTTTTACGATTTTACCGCTTACTTCACTTTCGATCTCATTGAAGAGTTTCATCGCTTCAATGATACAAACTACTTTACCAGGAGCTACCTCATCGCCTACATTCACAAAAGAAGGCTTGTCAGGACCAGGGCTGCGGTAGAAGGTACCGATCATCGGAGATTTGATGGTTACCAGGTTGTCTGCTTTAGCTTCAGCTGGTTTAGCTTCCGCCGTAGGTGCTGCCTGTGGAGCCTGAGCTACTGGAGCCGCCTGAGGTGCTGGTTGATACACAGGAGCTACTGCTGGAACAGTATACACCGGTGGTTCGTTATCTTTTTGCTTTATTGTAATCTTAAACTTGTCCTGCTCTATGCTCAGTTCACTGATGTTGGACTTATTGACCATCTTGACCAGCTCCTGAATCTGTTTAAAATCCATGTAGACAGTTTTTGGTTTAGAAATGCTTGTAAGTAGATAATATATGGACTAAAACTAATCTTTTACTCTTTCGATGTACTCACCGGTTTTGGCGTTTACCCTGATCACATCACCCTCATTCACAAACAGGGGAACGTTCACAGTGGCACCGGTTTCAACGGTGGCAGGTTTCAATGTACGGGTTGCGGTATCGCCTTTCAGACCTGGTTCGGAGTAAGTAACTTTCATCACGATCTTGTCAGGCAACTCAACGCTCATAGGTTGTTCTGTCTCTGTATTGATGGAAACAGCTACTTCCTGGCCTTCTTTCAGGAACTGAGGAGCATCGATCATTGACTCAGGTAGTGCGATCTGCTCAAAGGTCTCATTATCCATGAAATTGTATCCACTGTCATCCTGATATAAAAACTGGTAGGTTTTCTTTTCAACACGCACAGGGTATATAGTGTCGCCGGAGTTCCAGGTATGTTCAATAGACCTGCTATTGTCAACACCTTTCAGTTTAGCCCATACTTTAGCAGCAGCACGGGCCGTTTTGTTCTGACCAAACTCTACAACAGAATATAAGCTGTTCTCCAGCTTAATAATCAATCCTGTTCTGATATCTGCAGTGGTAGCCATAAAAGGATACTTAATTTTAGTTTAAAAATACATTAGGACTGCAAAAGTAATTCATTCTGGCAAAATCCCTCATGGAACTGATTGCTTCCTAATTTGTTTTAGTGTTATATAGAGACCCTATTCTTATCTATTATTTTTTTTAGGAATGCAAACATAGTGTAAGGAAGGGTAATCTAGTAATTTTTTTATAAAAAAATGGCAAGTATGTCTATACTTACCTTCCAACGCCCCGGAATAGTCCTTTTTTAAGTAAAAAAACCGTTCAAAATAAAGGTTTGAATACTCTTTGCTGAGATTTATAGACTATTACAAAATTCGATACCTTTAATACCGTACAAAAATCAAGCGTTCAAAATTCAGACTTATGAGACGTTATCTGCTCCTTTTATGTTGTTGCTGCCTGCCATTTATTTTACAAGCTCAAACCAGGACAGTGTCTGTGCCGAAGGATCAGCCTCCTTATCTTCAGTATCCGATAGTGCCATCATTCCCCCTTACTTTGCCTGACGGGCATATTATTACCAAAAATGACCTGAAAAAGAACGTCAAGACAATTGTCTTTGTTTTTAGCGTAGATTGCGATCACTGTAAACACCTGACGGAAGAGGTGCTGAAAAACATCAATAAATTTAAAAAGACACAGATCCTTATGGTCACACCTTTTCAACCGGAACAGATGAAGGTGTACTATAATAATTATAACATCAAAAACTACCCCAATATTATAATGGCCAGTGAGCCGACTCGCCAGATCATGTATTTCTATAACCTTCATTATTTCCCCGGGCTGTTCATTTATGACAAAAAGCAGCAGTTCGTGAAAGGCTTTGAGGGCACTGTGAAACTGGAACAGCTGCAGGAATATCTGAATTAGCAATGCGGGCCTGTTTCAGTGGCTAATGGTTACATTTGTTTATCCTCGTATTCTTCACCTTAAAATTTTATACAAACGATGAAAGTTACTGTCGTAGGAGCTGGTAATGTAGGTGCAACCTGTGCTAATGTACTGGCCCACAGAGATTTTTTGCAGGAGATTGTGCTATTGGATATTAAAGAAGGCACTGCAGAAGGAAAGGCGTTGGATAGCTGGCAGCAGGCCCCGATTGATTATTATAGCACCAGAATAACGGGTGTCACGAATGACTATCTCAAAACCGCTGATAGTGATGTAGTTGTCATCACTTCAGGATTACCCCGCAAACCTGGCATGAGCAGGGATGACCTTATCTCAACCAATGCCAATATCGTAAAATCGGTTACTGAAAACATCGTTAAGCATTCGCCTGACGCTATTATTATAGTAGTAAGTAATCCGCTGGACGTTATGACTTATTGCGCTTATCTGACTGCTCAGAAGGATAGCAGTAAGGTATTCGGCATGGCGGGCATCCTTGATACCGCCCGTTACCGCGCATTCCTTGCTGAGGAAATCGGTTGTTCCCCAAAAGACATCCAGGCCATCCTGATGGGCGGGCATGGAGATACCATGGTGCCGTTACCGCGTTATACAACCGTATCAGGCATTCCTGTTACAGAACTCATTGCTCCGGATAAACTGGAAGCTATTATACAACGCACCAAAGTAGGAGGCGGCGAAATCGTGAACCTGCTGGGTACCTCCGCCTGGTATGCACCAGGAGCTGCTGCTGCTCAAATGGTGGAAGCAATCCTGAAGGATGAAAAAAGGATATTCCCATGCTGCGCATGGCTGACCGGTGAATATGGATTGAAAGACATATACCTGGGCGTTCCTGTCATCCTGGGTAAAAATGGTATCGAAAAGATCCTGGAATTGCAACTTGATGATAGTGAGAAGGCTTTACTCACTACTTCTGCCTCCCACGTTAAAGAAGTTATGGACGTATTGGACAATATGAAAGTAATTGCATAATATATTGATCCTAATATAAAAGGCTGACTAATAGCCAAAAATGATCCGGCTATCAGTCAGCCTTTATTATGTCATTCAAGGAATGTTATCTCCCCTTCCCTCCCCTCTCCTCTTACTATTCCCAGGAATAAATCCTTTCCGTCTCTGAAAAGATTTGTTACATTCGTTTCAACGGTTATTATACAAAACGTGATGTTTTGTTTGCTAAATGGATGATTGATATTCGTATTTTTAACCCGACTACATTCTCACTTATGTCAAACATAGAAAAACTGATCTCGCAGAAAACATTTACCAGCGAGTATAATAAAGGGTTAATAGGTCTCATTTTCGTAGGCAACTGGATAGTGTCACGTCACCAACAATTCTTCAAGAAGTTTGACATCACGATGCAGCAGTATAACATATTGAGAATATTGCGTGGCCAACATCCTAAAGCTGCTAATATCAATACTTTGAAAGAGAGAATGCTGGATAAAATGAGCGATGTTTCGCGACTGGTTGAGCGTTTACGCAAAGCCGGATTAGTGGAGCGAAAGAGCAGTGAAGTCGATCGCAGAGCCGTGGATGTGCAGATCACAGAGAAAGGGCTGGCCCTACTTAAAGTAATGGATGTAGATCTTCCGGATCTTGAAGATTCCCTGAAATTATCATTGACGGAAGAGGAAGCATCACAGCTAAATATGCTCCTTGATAAGATATTGACACGCTATTAGGCTGAAAAAGCTTCCGGCCAACTGAGTGCAAGTACTCAATCAGCGGAAAGTTTTTTTACGTCTTCTGCTTCTGTATTTGTATACTTTAGATCTTCTACGTAATTAAGGTCTTTTCCAAAAGTTTCTTCTACCGTATAGGACGCTATTAACGCAGTCACGATACAAACCGCTGCTACAATAGCGCCACTCTGGAGATAAGTGAAATAGTGTTGTGCGAAAGCAAATAACATGGTGATCAGTGGTAGCATACCGCGTGCAAAGTTGGGCACTGTAATGGCAACTGTAGCCCTGAGGTTGGTACCAAAACTTTCTGCCGCAATGGTAACGAAGATAGCCCAGAAGCCTACACTAAAACCAAGTATAAAACAGACAGTGTGGAAAAGCCACTTTTCCGCACCATGAAGATTAAGGTAGAAAAAGACACAGACTGCAGTTAACCCAAGGAAGATCATCATCACTTTCCGCCGGCTTTTCAGCATCTGGCTGAGCACACCGCTGCAAAAATCGCCTAACACCAATCCTGCATAACAAAATGCCACTGCATCCCCTGGATTAATTGGAGACTTTACCCCCATTTCAACAGCAAATTTATTGGAGAATGCCACCAGTATTCCTACTACAAACCAGGTAGGGGCACCCAACAATACACATTTCAGATACCGGAAAAAGCGCTCCCTGTTATTAAACAAGGCCAGGAACTCTCCCCTCCCCACAGTGTTTTTTTCAGCGGTTTGGTTGAACATATGTGACTCCATTACACTGATACGGAGTAACAGCAATAGCAGTCCTAATCCACCTCCGATAAAATAGCAGTAACGCCAGTCAGGAACCATCTTGGCAATAAGATTTGCAGCAATGGCACCCGAAACGCCTACGGTGGCTACTATCATAGTGCCGTAGCCTCTCTTTTCCTTCGGTAATATTTCAGCTACCAGTGTAATACCGGCACCTAGTTCTCCAGCAAGCCCCAGCCCTGCGACAAAGCGCCAGAATAAATAGCCGTTCGTGCTGGTCACAAAACCATTTGCAATATTAGCGATTGAGTAAAGTAATATAGAACCAAACAAGACCCTGAGACGGCCTTTCTTATCTCCGATAATGCCCCAGAAGATACCTCCCACGAGTAATCCGATCATCTGTACATTTATCAGCCACATACCCACACCTGAATCAATCTCAGTCTGAGGTACTCCCAGGTCTCTCAGACTGGGCACTCTCAGGATCGTAAATAACAACAGATCGTAGATATCAACGAAATATCCCAGTGAAGCTACTATCACTGCGACATTAAAAATGGATGTTGAACGATTACCGGAATTCATAACAGGAACCTGTTTTATTCATTCACATCAGTATGGGTAGGATGCGGATGTTTTGTTTTTCCAAAAACTAGTTTAATAATAACAGGTAATGTAGTAATAATTATTAATATAATTACAATAAGCTCCAGATGTTCTTTCAGTGAAGGGAAGAATTTATCCAGGTAATGACCTGCCAGCATCATTGAGAATACCCAGCAGAAGGAGCTGATAATATTAAAGAACATAAATTTCTTCCTGTCCATTTGCACAATACCGGCCACAATAGGAGCAAAAGTCCGGATGATGGGCAGGAAACGGGCCAGAAAGATAGCTCCGCCGCCATGTTTCTCATAGAATTCCTTCGCCTGGTAAAGGTGTTTCTGCTTAAAGAAGAAAGTGTCTTTTCTCTTAAAAAGTAATGGTCCCGATTTACGACCAAACCAGAATCCGACAAAATTACCCAATACTCCAGCGATGGCAATCATCACCATAATGACGAAGAAGGGAACATTGAAAAAGCTTGCACTCAATAAACCACCATATATACCAGCTACGAAAAGCAGGGAATCGCCAGGTAGAAAAAAACCAACAAAAAGCCCTGTTTCAGCAAAAATGATCAATAATAACAAATACAAACCACCATGATCAATGATCCATTCCGGGTTAATAAGATGCTTAAATAACTCTATAAACTGGTCCATATATATTTTAATAATCTCAAAATCAGATACTAATATAAGCGCTTACACTGCCTCCAGCCAGCATTGAACATTTTGCTCAATACCATACCCAACAGACTATGGGCAAAATAAGCATAAAACTGTTATTGATTTGTTATACTTCCTTTAACTGGGAGGCTGGTATTTCTTCCAGGGAATTTTCCCATTTGGATACCACTGCGGTTGCCATTGCATTACCAATCACGTTCGTAGCAGAGCGGCCCATATCCAGTAAATGGTCCACCCCCAGCAACAATAATAACCCGGCATCAGGGATATGGAACATAGAAAGTGTACCGGCGATCACTACAAGGGAAGCTCTGGGCACCCCGGCTATACCTTTGCTGGTGATCATTAATACAAGTAACATAGAGATCTGCTGTTCGATACCGAGATGCATATTGTAAGCCTGGGCAATGAACAGGCTGGCAAAGGTCATATACATCATTGAGCCATCCAGGTTAAAGGAATAACCTAAAGGCAGTACGAAACTTACAATACGGTTATCGCAACCGAATTTCTCCAACTCTTCCATTGTACGGGGATAGGCAGCTTCACTGCTGGCGGTACTGAATGCCAGCAATAATGGATCTTTTATCAATCCAAGTAATGTAAACACCCGTTTTCCGAGTATCAGAAATCCAATCAAAGCCAATACTATCCACAAAGTGGTGAGACCCAGATAAAATTGTCCGATGAATTTGCCATAGGTCAGCAAAATACCCAGCCCTTTCTGAGCGATGATTGCCGCCATAGCAGCGAATACAGCAAGGGGAGCAAAATTCATTACATAGCCTGTCACTTTCAACATGATATGGGCCACGCTATCCATGAATTTTACGACGATAGTTCCAAACTCACCTACCGCTGCAGTAGCTACACCGAAGAAAAGTGAAAATACAACGATCTGCAAGATCTCATTATGTGCCATTGCGTTGACTACACTGTCCGGAAACACATGCTGGAAGAAGCCTTTTAGTGTCATGCTGGCGGCAGCTACTCCACTGCTGGCATGAGAATCGGGCAAAGGCAGGTTCAGGGAATGACCTGGCTGCAGGATATTAACCAATAGCAATCCCAGGAAAAGGGAAACGAAAGTAGCGGAGATAAACCATAACATGGTCTTACCACCAATACGACCCACCGCTTTTATGTCGCCCAGTTTTGCCACTCCTACCACTAGTGTAGAAAATACAAGGGGAGCGATGATCATCTTTACCAGCCGCAGAAATATATCGGTCAGAATGGAAATGTTGTCAGCAAATTTCTGGATAGAGGCTTCTCCGGTAGTACTTTTCCCAGCAGAGAGGCCTATAATATGTCCGGCGGTCTTGCCCGCGGAACCGTTATCAGCGGTGACCAGCTGTCCGGCATTTCCGCCACCATAGGTATAGACATCGGTGTAACAAACGTTCACTATATATCCTGTCAGTATTCCCAATACCATGGCTATGAAAATAAATAGTGTAAGCCGGTTGGATCTCTTCATGCAAAGCCTTTTAATTACAATTAATATTTGTGCTAAACGCTAAAATTCCTCAAAAATAAGGTTAGTACTGTAAAGTTGTGACTTCGTTTATAAAATAAAAGCTCCGGGTTTGCTTTTTGATATTTATATTTGGCGATCTGTAACAAAACGAAACAACAACTAAACCACTTAAACGTCAACCACAATATCTCATTAGTATGGGCAAACTTTTTGTAAAAAAGCCTCTCTCCCTGTTATTAGCTGAAGCATCCGAATCTGAAAAAGGCCTTAAGCGTACATTAGGGGCAGGATCTCTTATAGCTTTGGGAATAGGCGCTATCATTGGTGCGGGGCTTTTTGTCAGAACAGCTGCTGCTGCCGGACAACACGCCGGTCCTGCTGTTACGATCTCTTTCATTATTGCTGCTATTGGTTGTGCTTTAGCTGGTCTTTGCTACGCTGAGTTTGCCTCAATGATCCCTATCGCCGGTAGTGCTTATACCTACTCTTACGCAACAATGGGTGAATTCATCGCATGGATTATCGGATGGGATCTCGTGCTGGAATATGCACTTGGCGCCGCTACAGTAGCCATCGGTTGGTCCCAATACCTGAACAAACTCATTGAAAAGGTCTTCGGGGCAGCATATGTCATACCGTATCAGTGGTCCCACAGCCCGTTTGAGACATCTGATGCAGGCGTGCACGGTATCATGAACTTACCTGCAGTCTTCATATTGTTGCTGCTCACTTTATTACTGATCCGTGGTATCGAAGGCTCTGCTATTGTTAACAACATCATCGTTATTACGAAAGTATCCATCGTGATCCTGCTGATCCTCCTGGGCTGGCAGTTTATCAATCCTGCTAACCATACACCGTTCACGATTCCTGCTGATGCTGGTTCTGTAACGATGCACAATGGTAAAGTGATCAACTACAGCGACTTCTGGTATCATGGTATACCTGGGGTGTTACGAGGTGCCGGAGTGGTATTTTTCGCGTTTATCGGTTTTGATGCGGTATCAACAGCTGCACAGGAAACAAAAAATCCGAAGAAAAATATGCCGGTAGGAATCCTTGTGTCACTGGCTATCTGTACCCTGCTGTACATTCTATTCTCTTATGTACTGACAGGTATTGCTCCATACAAAGACTTCCTGAGACAAGGTGGTGAGGCTTCTGTAGCTTATGCAATTGATACTTACATGCACGGATATGGCTGGTTGTCAACGTTCGTAACTGTTGCTATCCTCGCGGGTTTCTCCTCTGTGATCCTCGTGATGTTGTTAGGTCAGACAAGGGTGTTCTACTCCATGTCAAACGATGGTCTCGTTCCAAAAGTATTCTCTAACCTTCATCCGAAATTCCGCACTCCATACAGATCACAGGCGCTGTTCTTTGTATTTGTATCTATCTTCGCGGCCTTCATTCCGGATAGCGTGGTAGGTGATATGACCAGTATTGGTACCTTGTTCGCCTTCGTATTGGTTTGTCTGGGTGTGATTGTAATGAGAAAGACCAATCCGGATTTACAGCGTGCTTTCAAAACACCTTGGGTACCGTTTGTTCCAATCCTGGGTTCTATATTCTGCCTGACAATGATTGTAAGCCTGGGTATTGAAAACTGGGCACGACTGATTGTTTGGCTGCTGATTGGCTTTGGTATTTACTTTGGCTATAGTGTTAAGAACAGTAAAGCCAGAAAATTGTAATCAGGTTATTTCACTATAAAGATCTCAAGGCCGGAATTCATGCTGCGTTGGTAGTCTGAATTTCCGGCCTTGCTGAGTTAAAGCGGCCGGAGTAAGTCATTTTTACTATAAAAGTGACTATTTTTGCGTCTCGATTTTCTAAATAATTAATTATACCCAATATGGGAAGAATATTTGAAGTAAGAAAGGCCACCATGTTTGCCAGATGGGACAGGATGGCCAAACAATTTACCAGGATAGGAAAGGAAATAGCGATCGCTGTGAAACAGGGAGGTCCTGATCCGGATAATAACCCCGCTCTTCGCAGATGTTTTGCCAACGCCAAAGGTGTGAACATGCCTAAAGACCGTGTAGAAGCGGCCATTAAGCGGGCAATGGGTAAGGATAAGACTGATTATGAAGAAGTTGTATATGAAGGATATGCTCCACACGGAGTTGCAGTAATGGTGGAAACAGCAACAGACAATCCTACCCGTACAGTAGCTAATGTGCGCATGCACTTCAACAAAGAGGGTGGTAGTTTGGGCAATAGCGGTTCCGTAGGCTTCCTGTTTAACCGCACAGGTGTTTTCAAGATCAAGAATGAAGGACAGAACCTGGAGGAGTTGGAACTGGAACTGATCGATGCCGGCCTGGAAGAGATTGGAGAAGACAGCGAAGGTAATATTATACTGCATACGCCATTTACCGAGTTCGGTAACATGTCAAAAGCACTGGAAGAGAGAAATATTGTTCCTATCAGTGCGGAGTTGCAGCGTATTCCTGCAACCACCGTTGAGTTGAACGAAGAGCAGGCGAAGGAAGTGTTGACACTGATCGACCGCCTGGAGCAGGATGACGACGTACAGCAGGTATTCCATAATCTGCGTTAATACCAATTAATAGATAAAAGAAATGGCCTTGTCTCCGACAAGGCCATTTCTTTTATCTATTAATTGGTATATCAAAGTACACGGCTTACTTCGCTTTCTATCACAAGACGTAAACCTTTGCCATGAATAGTTTCAAGTTTAATTGTATTATCAAGTTTGAAGTGCTTGCGTATACGTGTGAGATAAACATCCATACTACGACCGGTAAAGAAATCATCATTCCCCCAAACGCTGAGTAAAATGCCTTCTCTTTTCAACCTCTTGTTAGGGTTGTCGCAAAGGAACTTCAGCAATTCAGCTTCTTTTGGCGGCAGGTTAATAGTCTGACAGGTTGGAGGATGATAGATCTTGAATTCACTATAGTTGAAGATCAGGGATCCAAGTTTAAAAACAATTTGTTTATCATTTTGCAAGAGACGGCTCCTTTTCATAAAAACGTCCATGCGGCAGAGCAATTCTTCCATATTGAATGGCTTTACCAGATAGTCATCACCGCCACATTCAAAGCCATTAAGCTTATCCTGCTCCATATATCGCGAAGTAGTAAAAATGATAGGAATATTATCATTTCTGTCCCTGATCTCTCTTGCCAGTGTGAACCCATCCATACCCGGCATTACGACGTCGAGCAGACAGATATCAAATGGTCTTTCCTGGAAGGTATTCCAGCCCTCCTCCCCATCTGAACAATGCACAACCAGGTATCCCGCCTTCTCCAGGTGGCTCTTGATAACTTTGGCAAAAAAATGATCATCTTCTACTAACAGAACTCCTGCTTTCATAAACGGATTTGGGTTGATGGTTAATTAGAAGTCATTCCTGACAAGCCCTAACAAAATGACGAATTATTAACTATTAACGTGGACTAAATGTTTATCCAATTTAGTTTTATTCTTTTAAATTTTGGCTGCACAACACCTATTATCTTCATTCATTTCGTTCATTCCTGACCAAACGAAAAATAAGCATGTCTAATATATTAATTATCATCTACAATAGAAAATAACATTTGGTTAATGTTATTCTCCGCGGCTAAAAACGATCATGTATTAAATAATTATTCAATTATAATTTAATTGATTTATCATGAAAGTATTTCATAATATTTGTATACTGCATTAACATCTTCTTAAACCTACAACCTACACTGAAATGAAAAAACGCAAGGCCGGGAAGCCTTGCGTTTCACTTTTTATTATAATCAGTAAACTATTCTTCTACCATTTCCATTACTATCCTGATCACATCTTCCACATTAGGCTTGGAGAAATAATCACCATCTGAACCATATGCCGGGCGATGCGCCTGTGCACTTAAGGTTCTCGGTGCTACATCCAGCCATTTATATCCGCCCTGCAACTCCATTACCTGCTGGAACATAAAGGCGGTACCGCCACCGGGCACATCTTCGTCAACGAACAGTATCCGGTTAGTTTTCTTTAATGACTCCACTATCTTATGACTTGTGTCAAAAGGTAATAGTGTCTGAATATCAATTAGCTCACAGGAAACACCCAGTTTTTCCAATGTATGCATGGCTTCTTCAATCACACGCAGCGTAGATCCGTAAGAAACAATCGTTATATCAGTACCCTCGTGTATTGTTTCCGGCACACCCAGAGGTACAGTGAAGCTGCCCAGGTTCTGCGGTAATCTCTCTTTAAGCCTGTAACCGTTGAGAGATTCAATCATCAGTGCAGGCTCATTTGCTGACAGTAAGGTATTATACATACCTGCGGCCTGTACCATATTACGCGGTACGCAAACATTCATGCCCCTTAAAGATCCGAGGATCATACTCATTGGAGAACCAGAATGCCAGATACCTTCCAGGCGATGACCTCTCGTACGCACAATGATCGGGCAATACTGGATACCTTTTGTCCGGTACTGCAGGCAGGCCACATCGTCACTGAGTGGTTGCAGACCATATATCAGATAATCGAGGTATTGTATTTCGGCGATCGGACGAAGTCCCCTGAGCGCCATACCGATACCCTGCCCCATAATAGTCAACTCGCGTATACCTGTATCAAAGATCCGCTGCGCGCCATGCTTCTGCTGCAAGCCGGCAAATCCCTGGTTTACGTCTCCTATTTTACCCACATCTTCACCAAATGCGAATACCTTAGGATTATTTTCTATCAGCTGGTCAAAGTATTTATTTAATACTTCATATCCATTTACAGTGGCTGAATCTTCACTATATACTGCAGGCACTATTGGCACATTCGATACAGCGTTTACTCCTTCTGCATACAGCAGAGAGTTATAATTTTCCCTCTCCTGGCTGAGCAGGCCTTCATAAAACCTTTTCAGCGCATCCAATGCAGGCGCTTTTACTTTCTTATGATAAACCAATATAGTAGAGGCGGTTCTGAGCACATCCCGTCTCAGTGGTTCGCGGTTTACCTGCAACTCATGCAGCAGATTATTTACCATTGCAGCATCTACCTCTGGCAAAGCAGCTACTGCCTGACCAAGTGTTATCAACTGCTGTATCTGTTGACGGATAGGCGTGATATATTTCTCCCATGCATTTTTACGTGCATCCTGTGCTACTGTTTTGGCCTCAGCTTCTATAGATAGCAGCGTGGCTTCGTCTGCCAGTGCATTTTCCAGGATCCACTGCCGCATCTGGTAATTACAGTCGAATTCCTTCTCCCATGCCAGGCGTTCTTTATTCTTATATCGCTCATGAGATCCACTGGTAGAATGCCCCTGTGGCTGGGTCATTTCCTCAACATGGAACAATGCTGGTATATGCGTCTCCCGTATCTTTCTGATGCCGGTTTCAAACACTTCACACATCATGGCATAATCCCATCCCTTCACATTATATATATCAAAACCGTTTGAGTCTTCCGTTTTACGGAAACCTTCAAGGGCGGCACTGATGGAGTTTTTAGTGGTCTGATATTCCTTCGGAACTGAGATACCATAACCATCATCCCATACGAATACTGCTAAGGGCACCTGTAATACTCCGGCAGCATTCATTGTTTCCCAAAAATGACCTTCAGACGTAGAAGCGTCTCCTATAGTAGCAAAACAAACCTCATTACCGTTATTAGATAGCTTTGTGAATTCCTTTAACACTTCCACATCCCGGAAAAGCTTGGATGCGAAAGCCAGTCCCAGTGCACGCGGCATCTGCGCAGCAGTGGGAGACATATCGGTAGCGGTATTCTTAATTTGCGTAAGATCCAGCCAGTTACCATCCTTCCCTAGGTTTGGCGTCGCGAAGTGGGAATTCATCTGGCGTCCACCTGAAAATGGCTCATTGGCCAGATCAGGATCGGCATACATCTGCGAAAAGAATTGTTCTGGTGTGGCAATACCACTGGCAAAAGCAAAGGTCTGATCCCGGTAGTAACCTGAGCGAAAGTCTCCAGGCTTGAAATACTTGGCCATGGCGATCTGAGCCACCTCTTTTCCATCTCCGAAAATACCAAACTTGGCCTTGCCTGTAAGCACTTCCTTACGGGCCAGCAGACTAACTTCCCTGCTTTCGCAAGCCAGGCGGTAATCATCCAGTACTTCCTTCCGAAATTCATCGAATGACAACCGGCTTTCCGTATTCATAGTCAGTTCATTGTTTTCTATCATGCCTCTTGGTTAAAGTACAAAAGTAAGGTTAATTATAGTTAATTATACAGTTGCAAAACGTTTGAAAATGTAACGCATAAAATAATTTGATTTTTTTTAATAAGATTTTAATAAATTCTTTGGTGACACATCGTTTTTGGCTGTAAATTTGTTACTAAGTTAAACGATGATCTATTTTTTAACCAATCGTTTTAAAACCACATTATACATGAAAAAATTTATCTTATCCCTATTTGCGAGCATGCTGTTAACCACTGCTCTCTGGGCGCAAACACAGACCGGTAATCCTGTTGATGCAAAAGTGAAATTCAAACAGGAAACTATTGATTTTGGTAAAACTAAACTGAACAAACCAGTATCAGTTGATTTCGAATTTACCAATACTACAAAAGAACCTGTTTTGATTGAAACAGCACGTGCGAGCTGTGGTTGTACAACCCCTAGCTGGACTAAAGAACCAATCCTGCCAGGCAAGAAAGGCAAAGTTACCGCCAATTATTCCGCCAACAGCGTAGGTCAGCAGAACAAAACTGTTTGGGTAAGGTTAAAAGGTGTTGATCAGGACAAAGAACTGCATCTGACTGGTACTGTTGAGAACTAATTACTACAGATACTAACCGTCATAAAAAAGCCTTACAGTTCTAGCTGTAAGGCTTTTTTGTTGCCGACCTGCTGATTCCACACTGAAATTAACTGAGCCCGTAGATCCCCTAATATCTACTACCTTTGTATACTCAAAATCAAGACAATATATGCCTACCATTAGTAAGAGAGGGGAACAAATGCCACCTTCTCCTATCAGGAAATTGGTTCCTTATGCAGAAGCAGCTAAGAAGAGAGGAACCAGGGTCTATCACCTCAATATCGGGCAACCGGATATTGAAACACCAAAACCGGTATTGGATGCAGTCCGTCACTCCGACTTCACCATACTTGAATACAGTCATAGCGCAGGAAATGAAAGTTATCGCCGTAAACTGGTTACTTATTATGAGCGTTTTGGTATCAGACTGAATCACCAACAGATCATTGTAACTACCGGCGGCTCAGAAGCCATCCTCTTCGCTTTTATGGCCTGCCTCGATGCAGGAGATGAGGTGCTTGTGCCTGAGCCTTTCTACGCCAACTACAACGGTTTCGCTGTTGAAGCAGGAATACATGTGCGTACTATCACATCCAATATAGAAAGCGGATTTGCATTGCCGGCCATGGAAGCTTTTGAAAAGGCGATCACTCCACGGACCAAAGCGATCATGATCTGTAATCCTAACAATCCGACTGGCTATCTGTACAGTAAAGAAGAACTTTCTGTACTAAAAGAGCTGTGTCTGAAACATAATCTCTATCTGTTCTCCGACGAAGCTTACAGAGAGTTTTGCTATACCGGCGAACATTTCTCCGCAATGAACCTGGAAGGCCTGGAAGAGCATGTTATCTTAATGGATACTATTTCCAAGCGTTACAGTGCCTGTGGGGGGAGAATTGGCGCGCTTGTTACCAAAAATCAGACGGTGCTCGATGCCGTGATGAAATTTGCCCAGGCCAGACTTAGCCCACCTTCATTTGCCCAGATAGCCGGTGAAGCTGCTGTAGACCTTCCCCTGGATTATTTTGATGAAATAAAGGCTGAATACCTGAGCCGTCGCGATGTGTTGGTTAAAATGTTGAACGATATACCAGGCGTATTCTGTCCAAACCCTGGAGGGGCATTCTATGCAATGGCCAGATTACCTATCGACAATGCTGACAAATTTTGCCAATGGCTGCTGGAATCATTCTCGTATGAACAACAAACTGTAATGCTTGCTCCGGCCACCGGCTTCTATGCCACCAAGGGACTGGGTACAAATGAAGTGCGACTGGCCTATGTACTGAACACGGAAGACATCCGGAAGGCGATGATCTGTCTTTCGAAAGCACTGGAAATGTATCCGGGACGTGTCTCTGTTACGGAAGGAGTACTTGAAAAAGGACATTAAGACAAACGCAATAGTCATATTATTAATAATTCAATATAATATGGTTATTGCATTTTTTCTGGTTTTTGCTTCTAAAAGGCCCTTTTTTTACATTATAAAAAATAATATGTACACTTTTTATTATCAAAATTTGATTTTTTATAGGGGAAAATGTTTTTTACATCAGATTTCTTCGTATATTTGAATCGCGAAAGGCAGCTAGATTGGTAGTGAGATAACAGTGAAGACAGATAGCAGGAACCAGTTTAGCATAAATTTAACCTTAATAATTTCAAGAAGCGTTTTATAATCCTGAACTTTGAGTTATTAACAGTTAGAAAAGAATTATCAACTTTTTGTAAAAAAGTTTAAGATATACTAAAACGTTTTAGCTAAATACCTTATTTTTGTATCAGTTTTTCATAACGTGGAATTTATAAAGGCAAACGGCTCTGATCACAGAGCCGTATTTTTTTGCCCTATACCCAAATAATATATTGATAACCAATATCTTGAATAACCTTCCATTCTATTTGCCTCTGCTTTAACCTTTAAAATTGCATATAAAAAAAGAGGCGACCTGTAATAGGACCGCCTCTTTTAAATTTATCTCAGGAAGATTTACATGTTCTCTTTGATCATATTAAAGAAGTCATCGAACAGATAACGACTATCATATGGGCCCGGAGTTGATTCCGGATGGTACTGTACAGAAAATGCTGGCTTATTCTTAATACGGATACCTTCTATTGAAGAATCATTCAGGTTCACGTGAGTTACTTCTACCGTCTGGCTGGCAGCTATTGCCTTCGGATCCACAGCAAAACCGTGGTTTTGGGTAGTGATTTCACAACGTCCTGTTGCCAGGTTCTTAACTGGATGGTTCAGACCGCGGTGCCCATGATGCATTTTATAGGTAGGAATATCATTGGCTAGTGCCAGCAGCTGATGTCCAAGGCAAATGCCAAACATAGGCTTGTTGGCATTCAGGATCTTTTTAACTGTATCAACCGCATATTTCAAAGGAGCCGGATCACCAGGACCATTTGAAATGAAATAGGCATTTGGTTTGAACTTTTCACACTCTTCAAAAGGAGTATCTGTAGGGAATACCTGCAGATAGGCACCTTTCTCGGATAAGCATTTCAACATATTCCTTTTCACCCCATTGTCCAGTACCGCGATACGGATATCTGCGGCCGGATCCCCCACATTGTATGTTTCTTTGGTAGATACTTCAGCACACAGCGCCAGTCCCTCCATAGAAGGCACTTTCTTCAATTCGGCCTTCAGCTGTTCAACATCCAGGATCTCGGAAGAAATAATACAGTTCATCGCTCCTTTGCTACGGATGTGTGCAACCAGGGCCCTGGTATCTACATCATAAATGGCCACCAGATTATTCTCAACCAGGAACTTCTCCAGTGATCCGTCAGCCATCTGACGGGAATAATTATATGCGATGTTCTTACATATCAATCCACTGATCTTCACACTGTCACTCTCCACATCGTCTTTCTTCACACCATAGTTACCTACGTAACAGTTATTCATGATCAGTACCTGCCCTTTATATGAAGGATCCGTAAATACTTCCTGGTATCCTGTCATTCCAGTGTTAAAACATAATTCACCGGCGGCGGTGCCAATTTTACCAAAAGCTTTTCCCTGATATACCGTACCGTCGTCTAACAACAGTATGGCTGGCTGGATCGATCTAGTCTGAGGCATGCTTATTTTTTCGTTTTAAAAAATCGTGCAAAGTTATTGAATAAAAGATTAACTATCGAGATTTCTACCGATTAATTGTTAATCTTTACCCTCAATTATTTGACATGAATCGATTTTATAATACGATGTGCAGCAGTTGCAGCAGTAGTGTCATCCTCCCGGTAACGGATCCCTATTTCCCAGCGGTGTGGACCTTTTACAAGTAATAAGTTGCAGAAAGCAAGCCTGATGCCGCTTTTATAGTTATAGCTACCTTCTTGTAATAAAGCAGACATCCCACTTTGTGTGATGGTATCTGTCTTATATTGAAGGTCGGAAATCTCCTCGTTCTTTTTCATCTCTGTCGCGGTAGCAGCCCCTGCAATCTCCAAATCGTTGGACACATTTGGCCGGAAGCTATACAATTTTACTTCCACCTGCATCCCCTCTTCCACCCTGTTCCTGTAACACTTGGCATATTCGACGAATTGAGCCACTTCCGGAGCCAATGGCTTGTCGTTCACCCCAAGATGCATTGGTGTACTTATTTCAATCATTTGCCGCCCAATTTTGGCTGTTTCCCACGAAGAATACAACCACGACTTGTTTATCTTCGGATAGATCAGGTTGAATACGACACGTTTGCCGATATATCCACCAGCTACTGCCGCCAGGCCTATTATCAGTATTATAGTTATGATAGCTCCGCGCCGGCCAGCCCATTTCAGATACTTCTGTTGCAGTTCACCAAGAGAATTCGTCCTGGCTTTTTTGGGTTTTACTCCTTTTTCCCGCTGGAAGTCTTCGAAGCTGCCTTCAGGGCTTTTCAACTTCCATTCAGCATAGTTGGTAGGCAGTTTTTTGCCACATTCAGCGCAAAAGGTGAGAAACTCTGATTTGAGCTCATTGTAATGCCCACAGCTTTTACATTTCAGGTAAATCATAAGATATAGAGAGATTTTTATAAACCGGATCTTCCCGTATAATTTCTAAATACAAGCACGATATTACAAAAAAATATAATTAAACTATACTATGCTTCCGCATCAGGCTGGAGATCAGGTAAAAAAAAAATCCCGGAGTAATCTCCGGGATTCTTATGAATTGAAACAAACTGATATTATTCAGCTGCTTTTTCTTCAGTTGCTGCAGTGCCTTCTTCAGTAGCTTTTTTCTTGCTACCACCAGCACGACGAGTTTTCTTGGCAGGAGCTGCTTCTTTCTCAACTTTACCACCATAGATCTCATTAAAGTCAACCAGTTCGATCAGCGCAGTTTCGGCGTTGTCACCAACACGTTTACCTAACTTGATGATACGGGTATAACCACCAGGACGGTTAGCAATCTTTTCGCTGATAGCACCGAACAATTCCTTGATAGACTCTTTATCCTGCAGATAGCTGAACACAATCCTACGGTTGTGGGTAGAATCGCTCTTTGCTCTTGTCAGCAAAGGCTCAATGTATACACGCAGTGACTTGGCTTTAGCCAGAGTTGTAGTGATACGTTTGTGCTTGATCAACTCCATTGCAAGGTTAGCCATCAGGCTCTTGCGGTGTGCGGCAGTTCTGCCGAGGTGGTTTAATTTTACTCCGTGACGCATGACGTTTTGTTTTTGATTCCCCTGTACCGTGTCAGGAATTACAGGGTACTTATTTAGATATTAATTCTACTATTCTTCGTCTAATTTCAGTTTGGACAGATCCATACCGAAATGTAAACCTCTTTCGTTTAGTACCTGCTCAATTTCACTGAGGGATTTTTGACCGAAGTTCCTGAACTTCATCAGCTCTTCCTGTTCGTACTGAACCAGTTCGCTCAGAGAGTTGATCTTAGCAGCTTTCAGACAGTTGAAGGCACGAACGCTCAGATCCAGGTCCTCCAGCGGCGTTTTTAGTATTTTACGCAGCTGCAGTGTCTGTTCATCTACAACATCTTCTTTCTCGGTGTCTTTTGTATCGAAGCTGATGTTCTCATCAGTGATGATCATCAGGTGCTGGATCAGAATGCGGGAAGCCTGTTTTACAGCTTCTTCCGGGTGGATGGTGCCATCAGTGATCACTTCCATGATCAGTTTCTCATAGTCAGTCTTTTGTTCCACACGGGTGTTCTCGATGCTATATTTTACATTCTTGATAGGCGTAAAGATAGAGTCGATAGCGATGTAACCGAAAACGGCATCTTTAGGTTTGTTCTCTTCAGCTGGCACATAACCACGACCTTTACCGATAGTCAGTTCGATATCCAGCTTTGCAGATGGATCGAGCGTACAGATAAGCAATTCAGGATTCATGATCTGGAAAGCACTGGTAGCTTTCTCAATCATGTCAGCACGGAACTCAGTTTTTCCTTTAATAGAAATCTGAATCTTTTCGTTGCTGACTTCGTTCTCAACGATACGTTTGAAACGCACCTGTTTCAGGTTCAGGATAATTTCAGTTACGTCTTCAGTGATTCCTTTTAAAGTTGCAAACTCGTGATCTGCACCTTCTATCTTTATTCCCACAATGGCATAACCCTCCAGAGACGATAGCAGCACGCGACGCAGCGCGTTACCCACAGTCACCCCATAACCCGGTTCTAACGGCCGGAATTCGAATTGAGCTTCAAAGTCAGTAGACTTCTGCAAAACGATCTTATCAGGCTTTTGGAAATTCAGAATTGCCATTGATATGTTAAGTTTAATTGTTTATGTAAAACTGCCTTTAGCCATTAACATGTAGCCCCTAGTAACCTGCGTAAGAGTATTACGCTGGCAACTAATGACCCATGCTTAACGGCTAAAGACATATTATTATTTAGAGTACAATTCTACGATCAGCTGCTCCTTAATGTTCTCAGGAACGCTCTCTCTCTCAGGATATGCAATGAAAGTACCTTTCAGTTCCTTCTCATTCCAATCCAGCCAGCTGAATTTAGGATTTTTACCGCGAATATTGCTGGTAATTGCAGAGTTAGTTGCTGCAGATGGTTTCAGTCCGATGATATCACCTGGTTTCAGCTGATAAGAAGGGATGTTCATTACCTCACCGTTAACAGTGATGTGCTTGTGAGAAACCAGCTGACGGGCAGCAGGACGGGAAGGAGCAATACCCAGACGGAATACTGCATTATCCAGACGAGCTTCCAGTAATTTGATCAATACTTCACCGGTAACACCTTTACGGCGGTTAGCTTCAACGAACAGATTAGCGAACTGACGCTCCAGTACACCATAAGTGTATTTCGCTTTCTGTTTTTCACGCAGCTGCAGTGCGTATTCACCCAGCTGTTTACGCTTACGGGTTACACCATGCTGACCCGGAGGGTTGCTGTTCTTACCTAAATACTTACCGTTTCCTAAAATCGGTTCTCCAAAAATTCTGGAGATCTTGGTCTTTGGTCCTGTATACCTTGCCATGTTCTTTGTTAGATTTTTTAGTTCCGGTATATGATCTTTAAAAAATCTTAAACCTGATCATATACCCATTAATAATTAAAATTCTTAAACGGCAATTCGAAAGCAGCAAGCGGAAGATAATTCCAACTTTCCACCTTCGAAATACCGTACAATTATATCGATCCTATACCCTTCTCTTTTTAGGAGGACGGCAACCGTTGTGAGGTAAAGGAGTTACGTCTTTGATCATACTAACCTCGATACCGGAGTTTGCGATAGCACGGATAGCACTTTCACGACCAGCACCAGGACCTTTTACAAAAACATCTGCTCTTTTCAGACCAGCTTCCATTGCCGTTTTTGCAGCATCAGAAGCAGCCAGCTGAGCCGCATAAGGAGTGTTCTTTTTAGAACCCTTGAAGCCCATTTTACCTGCAGTAGACCAGGAAATAACCTGACCCTGTTTGTTGGTAATGCTGATGATGATATTGTTGAAACTAGCAGAGATGTGTACATCACCGTAGTTATCTACTTTAACTACCCTCTTTTTGTTAGCAGCAGTTTTTGTATTTGTTGCTTTTGCCATAATTATATAAAATTCCAGGTTCCAGGTTCCAGATTCCTCTTGCCATATATACGACTACTGGAAACCGGAACTTGTTATTTGTATTATCAAGTTTATTTCTTAGGCGCTTTCTTTTTACCTGCAACCGTTTTACGCTTACCTTTACGGGTACGGCTATTGGTACGGGTACGCTGGCCTCTTAACGGTAAGCCCTTCCTGTGACGAAGACCACGATAACAAGCGATGTCCAACAGACGCTTGATATTCATTTGTACTTCAGAACGCAGCTGACCTTCTACCTTAAACTCACTGTTAATGATGTTACGGATAGCAGCCTGCTCATCATCGTTCCAGTCCTTTACCTTCTTGTTCAGGTCTATACCAGACTTTTCAAGAATATATTGAGCAGTAGAACGACCAATACCA
This sequence comes from Chitinophaga filiformis, assembly GCF_900102545.1. Taxonomy (GTDB): domain Bacteria; phylum Bacteroidota; class Bacteroidia; order Chitinophagales; family Chitinophagaceae; genus Chitinophaga; species Chitinophaga filiformis. Next base: position 223,869 of record NZ_FNBN01000006.1, read on the forward strand.
AAAATGTAGGTCAGGCCAATTTCTCCACGTTTATTTTTAGGAAGATCGATACCGGCTATACGTGCCATATTTGTATTTTAATTTACTAGTTATGTATTAAATGATTATCCCTGACGTTGTTTAAAACGGGGATTCTTTTTGTTGATCACCAACAATTTACCCTTCCTGCGCACAATCTTGCAATCTGCACTTCTTTTTTTTATGGAAGCTCTTACCCTCATAAGTTATAAGTTATAAGTCTGTATTATTATTTATATCTAAATATTATTCTGCCTCTGCTTAAATCGTATGGACTCATCTCGACCCCTACTTTGTCACCAGGCAGGATGCGGATATAGTGCATTCTCATCTTCCCAGAAATGGTAGCTAAAATCTCGTGCCCGTTCTCTAACTTAACTCGGAACATAGCGTTAGACAAGGCTTCTAGTATTATTCCATCCTGTTTAATGAGTGCCTGTTTTGCCATAAAAATTTTTAGGACTGCAAAGATAGCGAAATCTTAAGAAAAAGAAAAATTAATAAAATAAACGTGAATAATTAATTGTGGATAATCTCCTGAATTCACTCTTATCCATTAATTATCAATAGTTTGAACTCAATGCTGGATTATTTCTTTCCGCCTCTTCTATCCCCTTAAAAGAAGAAAGTATATCAGGTTTCCCCTTCATAACAGCCACATTATGCTCAAAATGAACGGATGGCTTCTCATCACGGGTAATCACTGTCCAGCCATCTTCCATATATTCAACTTCCTTTACCCCCAGGTTGATCATCGGTTCTATAGCGATCACCAGCCCCTCCTTCATAATCGGACCGCTCCCGCGCTTACCGTAATTAGGCACTTGCGGATCTTCATGGAGATTACGGCCCAGACCATGCCCTACCAGTTCACGTACCACGCCATAACCACGCTGCTTTTCGGTATGCTCCTGGATGGCATGCGCAATATCTCCTATACGGTTGCCAGCTATGGCCTTTTCAATACCTTTATAGAGCGCTTCCTTAGTAGCCTTCATCAGTGCCAGCACCTCTGGCTTTACGTTGCCAATAGCAAATGTATAGGCACTATCGCCATGATACCCGTTCAACAGCACCCCCACATCTACACTCACGATATCACCGTCCTGCAGTACATAGGCATTCGGAATGCCATGTACCACTTCTGCATTTACAGAAATACAGCAGCTCTTTGGAAATCCCCTGTAATTCTTGAAAGACGGTACAGCTCCATTTGCTACGATGAATTTCTCTACAATTTCGTCAATCTCAAGGGTAGACATCCCCGGTTTCAGATTTTTGGCAACTTCTTCCAATGTAGCGCTCACCAATAATGCGCTTTTGCGCATCAGCTCAATTTCTTCCTTAGTTTTATAATGCACCATACCAAAAAACGGGTTAGGTAAGTTCAGCTTTGAATTTACTTAAAAGATGAAGCCACGCAAGCATAAGCCCAGCAGATCAAACTCTGTTGGTCTTATGCTTCTGTGGCTTTTATACCAGGTAGCCTGGATTAATCAGACGTTAGCCGGAGCTGTTCTTCCTTTAATCCGACCTGTGCTCATGAGACCATCGTAATGGCGCATCAGCAGCTGGCTTTCTATTTGCTGGAGCGTATCCAGGATAACGCCCACCATGATCAATAAGGATGTACCTCCAAAGAAGGTAGCAAAGTTACTGTTGATATTCACCGCAGCTGCTACACCAGGCAGGATACCTACCAACGCCAGGAAGAATGCACCTGGCAATGTGATACGATCCATTACAGCGCCGATATAATCAGCAGTAGCTTTACCAGGTTTAACACCCGGAACGAAACCATTATTACGTTTCATCTCATCCGCCATAGAGGTCGGATTGAATATCAATGCAGTATAAAAGTAAGTGAACACTATTACCAGTACAGCATAGATCAGGTTGTACCAGCCATTAGTGTGATCACTGAATATACGGATGAATCCAGAACCGCTGTCCGTAGCAAAACCGATCGCTGTAGCCGGGATGAACATGATCGCCTGAGCAAAGATGATAGGCATTACACCTGCAGCATTTACCTTCAGCGGGATGAACTGGCGTACACCACCAAACTGTTTGTTACCAACTATACGTTTTGCGTAGTTTACAGGGATCTTACGGGTACCTTGTACCAGCAGGATCAGACCGATAGTGATCAGTACGAACACTGCCAGCTCGATCAGGAACAGCATCGGACCACCGTTGCTCTGGGCATTTCTGGAGGAGAACTCCTGGATAATAGCCTGTGGCAGACGGGCAAGGATGCCGACCATGATTATAATAGATGTACCGTTACCGATACCTTTATCTGTAATTTTTTCACCCAGCCACATTACAAACAGGGTACCTGCTGTAAGTACGATGGTAGTGGTCAGCCAGAAGAAGGCAGAACCATATTCAGGAATAATAGAACCTGCAGATTGCTGTTTCAGGAAGGCAACGTATGCGCTCGCCTGGAAACCGGTTACTACTACTGTCAGTACACGGGTATACTGGTTAATCTTTTTCCTACCGCTTTCGCCCTCTTTCTGGAGTTTCTGAAAATAAGGCACGGCAATTGTAAGCAGTTGTATGGCTATGGATGCAGAGATATAGGGCATTATGCCAAGAGCAAAAATCGAGGCCCTGGAGAATGAACCTCCAGCAAACATATTGAACAGTCCAAGGATACCTTTCTCTGACTTGTTGGCAAACTCTCCCATACCCAAACTGTTGGCATCAATACCGGGTAACGCGATATAGGATCCTACACGATAGATGAGGACAAGAAGCAATGTGGTGAGAATGCGGTTACGCAAATCCTCGATGCTCCAGATATTCTTAATCGTTTCGATAAATTTCTTCACAGGAAGATGAATGTTTAATATTCAAAATTTCATCCCGCCGCAGGCGAGACCAAATTCCGAACCTGCATTAGCTGCTATCCAGTAACTCTGGCCGGGATTTGTGTTGTTTTCTCTGGTTTGATAAAATGTGAAAAGACGCACTACTCCGTAGGCGTCTCCTCAGTCGTGAAATCTTATACCAGCTCTACCGTTCCACCCGCTGCTTCTATCAGCTGCTTGGCTTTTTCGCTGATCGCATTCACTTTTGCGGTTACTTTAGCCTTCAGTTCTCCCTGACCCAGGATCTTCACTTTCGCGGTCCTGTTAATCAGCCCATTCATGTACAGGTTTTCCAGAGAGAAGTCCTGCAGACCATATTTTTCAACCAGGTGATCGATCTGACCGATGTTAAATACCTGGTATTCAGTTGGATTTAAGCTCTTGAAACCACGTTTAGGCATACGACGCTGAATTGGCATCTGACCACCTTCATGACCTCTTTTGCTCTGATAACCAGCACGTGACTGACCACCTTTATTACCTTTTGTAGAGGTACCACCTTTACCGGATGCTTCACCACGACCAAGGCGCTTCTCTTTATGTACGGAACCCTTTGCAGGTTGTAACGTATGCAGATTCATTTTCTAATTTTTTTTACTTACGCGGAAATTAACCGCTCGCTTTAAATGTAAAATGTTTATTCGTAAATCTCCGAATATAAATGTAGGATTATTTCCCGGGTAATAAAATTTATTACGCCTGTTCTCCTTCAACTTTTACCAGGTGATTTACTTTACGCACCATACCCAGGATCTGGGGGGTAGCTTCCACTTCTACAGTGGCGTGCATTTTTTTCAGTCCCAGTGCCCTCAGGGTGAGCTTCTGGCGTTCAGGACGGTCTATACCACTTTTTACTTGAGTGATCTTGATCTTTGCCATTGTTATTTGAATTGCCACTTTACAATTGCCAGGACAGAATACCGTCCTGCTAACTGGATAGTGTTATTATCCGTTAAATACTTTCTTCAGCGATACGCTTCTGGTTTTTGCTACCTGGATTGGCTCACGCAGGAGACCTAATGCCTTGAATGTAGCTTTTACCACGTTATGAGGGTTAGCAGAACCCAGAGATTTAGCCAGAACGTCGGTGATACCTGCGCTTTCCAGTACGGCACGCATAGAACCTCCGGCGATCACACCAGTACCATGAGCAGCTGGCTTGATCAGCACTTTAGCAGCACCTTCTTTAGCTAACTGGTCGTGAGGAATAGTACCGTGCATTACCGGAACCTTGATCAGGTTCTTCTTGGCATCGTCGATACCTTTGGTGATAGCTTCCTGCACTTCCTTAGCCTTACCCAGACCGTGTCCTACTACACCGTGCTCGTTACCTACTACTACCAGGGCAGAAAAACTGAAAGTACGTCCGCCTTTGGTGGTTTTAGTAACACGGTTGATAGCCACAACCTTCTCTTTCAGCTCCAGGTCACCGGCCTTTACTCTATTAAATGTATTCTTTGCCATTTTTTTATTTGCGAATTACGATTTAATCAATTTCGATATTAGAATTGGAGACCAGCTTCTCTGGCACCATCAGCTACGCTCTTTACGCGACCATGATACAGATAACCACCGCGGTCAAAAATACAGGTTTCAATACCTAATGATTTTGCTTTGGTAGCCAGTGCAGCACCTACGAGTTTAGATTTCTCGCTCTTGGTACCTTTCTGTGCCTTGATATCTTTATCGCGGGAAGAAGCTGCAGCCAGAGTAACACCATTGGTATCATCTATCAATTGCACGTAAATATCGCTATTGCTGCGAAATACAGATAATCTCGGCTTCTGTGCAACACCCACCACCTTTTTACGGATGCGGTAGCGGATCTTCTGTCTCCTATTAACTTTTGTACTCATTTCTCTTTCATTTTTATTCATTCCGATACTGCCGGAATGGTGTTGAATTAGCTAATTGACGACAACCGCCAATTAGCTAATTAAAAATTATTTACCTGCAGACTTACCTGCTTTCTTACGAACCACTTCATCACTGTAGCGAACACCTTTACCTTTGTAAGGCTCTGGTTTACGCAGGCTACGGATTTTAGCAGCTACCTGACCTAACAGCTGGTTGTCAATACCTTCCAGCATGATCTTAGGGTTAGCACCTTTTTCAGTCAGGGTAGATACTTTCAGTTCTTTAGGGATCTCAACGATGATGTTGTGAGAGTAACCTAAAGACAGGTCCAGTAACTGACCGCTGTGAGCAGCTTTGTAACCCACACCCACCAGTTCAAGTTGTTTCTTGAAACCGTCAGTAACACCGGTCACCATGTTGGCGATCAGCGCGCGGTACAAACCATGCAGTGCACGGTGACGGATCTGGTCGGTAGGACGTACTACTGTCAGCACACCATCCTTCACTTCTATCTTGATATCCCTGTCGATGTTCCTTTTCAGTTCACCTTTAGGGCCTTTTACAGTCAGCTCATTAGCAGCGGAAACAGTTGCTGTTACACCGCTGGCCAATTTGATAGGACTTTTACCTATACGAGACATAATTGCAGTTTTTACTGTTATGTTTGAATTCAGGATCTTCCGTGTTCAGCGCCGTATAGAAAGCTTAATTGTCAGAAGGTCCATTTAGTTTCGCCCTGTTGCTGATAACTGCCGGATACACCAACAGCGCCACCAACGGGGCATATATATTAATAAACGTAGCAAACGATCTCTCCGCCTACATTCTGTGCTTTGGCTTCTTTATCGGTCATTACGCCTTTGGAAGTAGAGATAATGGCAACACCTAAACCATTCTTGATACGTTTGAAATCAGCTGGTTTAGAATATTGACGTAAACCGGGACGGCTGATACGCTGCAGATCAGTGATAGCAGGAGTCTTGGTCTGTGGGTCATACTTCAGAGCGATCTTGATAAGGCCCTGTTTAGTATCTTCTTCAAATTTGTACTTCAGGATGTAACCTTTGTCGTACAGTATCTCGGTGATACGTTTCTTCAGTTTAGAGGCAGGAATTTCCACAATCCTGTGGTTGGCCATTTGCGCGTTCCGGATTCTGGTCAGGAAGTCTGCTATTGGATCAGTAACCATTGTTCTTAAAATTTAAAAACTATTTTACAATGCGATATCCAATCAGTAATAGATAGGAAAATCAAATAACTAATGCCGGTTTATCCGTAAGCACTGCTCTGCAGTGCATTCGGATCTGGTGTTGGCTTACCAGCTAGCTTTTCTTACGCCAGGGATTTTGCCAGCCAGGGCCAGGTCACGGAACATGTTACGACACATACCGAAATGACGCATATAACCTTTTGGACGGCCTGAAAGCTGACACCTGTTGTGCAGGCGAACAGGAGATGCATTTCTTGGAAGTTGATCCAGTGCAGCGTAGTTACCTTCTGCTTTCAGGGCAGCACGCTTTTCTGCAAACTTCTCAACCAGCGCAGCTCTCTTTCTCTCACGGGCTTTTACGGATTCTCTTGCCATGTTAAGTTTATGATTCCAGTTATAAATTCCAAATTCCAAACCCTGTCCGGGATTGGAATTTGATATCAGATATTATTGATTATCCTTTTTGATATTCTTGAACGGCATACCCAGTTCTTTCAGCAGTTCATAAGCTTCTTCGTTGGTAGTAGCCGTAGTAACGAAAGTGATATCCATACCGGAGATCTTTGTTACTTTATCGATATCGATCTCAGGGAAAATGATCTGCTCAGTGATACCCAGGGTATAGTTACCGCGGCCATCGAAAGCTTTCTCATTTACACCTTTAAAGTCACGTACACGAGGCAGGGAAACTGCGATCAGACGATCCAGGAAGTCGTACATATTGTTACCACGCAGTGTTACGCGGGCGCCAATCGGCATGTTCTTCCTTAATTTAAAGTTAGAGATATCTTTTTTGGACATAGTAGCGATCGCTTTCTGACCAGAGATACGGGTCATCTCGTCTACAGCAATATCTACCAGCTTTTTATCTCCAACAGCACCGTTGATACCCTGGTTCAGACAGATCTTTACCAGACGGGGTACCTGCATTACGCTCTTGTAATTAAATTTCTTTTGCAGCGCACCAACCACTTCATTGCGGTATTTAGACTGCAGCCTGGGTGTATATGTAGTGTTTGCCATTATTTAATTACCTCCCCTGATTTTTTAGCTATACGAACTAATTTACCATTATCACGCTGCCTGCTTACTTTGGTAGGTTTACCAGCCTTAGCATCCCATAACATTACGTTAGAAATAGCGATAGGAGCCTCCTGCTTAACGATGCCACCCTGGGTGTTCTGAGCAGTAGGTTTGGTATGTTTGGTGATGATGTTCACACCTTCCACCAGAACGCGTGCCTTGTCAGGAATCACTTCCAGCACCTTGCGGGGCTTGGTCCTGTCCTTGTCATCACCGGCAATCACCACTACCGTGTCGCCTTTCTTAATGTTGAACTTAGGCTTGAATCTCGTTTTCATTATTTGTTTATTTAAAACGCCAAGCGAAACACCCGTTCCGCTTGATTAATATTGTCGTTTTTGAAACGGGCTGCAAAGATATGCTTTTAAGCTGAAAGCACAAAGCCTAAAGGTCTGTAACTTTTGGCTTTATGCTTTCAACTCTTATAATGCTTTGATTTACAGCACCTCGGGAGCCAGAGAGATAATCTTCATGTATCCCTTATCGCGCAGCTCACGGGCAACCGGACCGAAAATACGGGTACCGCGTGGCTCGTCAGAGTTGTTCAGCAATACAACGGCATTATCGTCAAAACGGATATAAGATCCGTCTTTACGGCGCAGCTTGTTTTTAGTTCTTACGATAACAGCTTTGGTTACCATACCTTTCTTTACGCCACCACCTGGGATTGCATCCTTTACAGTCACTACGATCTTATCACCCACTTTAGCGTAATCCTGGCCTGAGTTGCCTAATACCCTAATACACAGTACCTCTTTGGCACCGCTGTTATCAGCCACATTCAGCCTTGATTCTTGTTGTATCATCTTATGAGATTTGTTAGTTGTTTTATCAGCGGCTCAACCCGGGAATGCCGGAAGGAGCTTGAAACAATAAATTATTTTACTTTTTCGATAACCTCTACCAGTCTCCAGCATTTATTCTTGCTCAGAGGACGAACTTCCATTATTCTAACGGTATCGCCGATGCTGCACTCGTTTTTCTCGTCGTGCGCCATGAACTTGGTAGTTTTCTTAACGAACTTACCATAGATAGGGTGCTTCACCTTACGCTCAACGCTTACAGTGATAGTTTTATCCATCTTGTTGCTGGATACCACACCAGTCCTGGTTTTTCTTAATTTTCTTTCGATCATTGTTGAAAGTATTTACTCTCTAACCCTCCCATTCGCACAGCAGGATTAATGAATTTTATTATTTAGGCTTGTGCGCCCAGTTCTCTTTTGCGCAGCTCGGTTTTCAGCTGTGCGATCTGACGCCTCAGAGCGCGGATGCTCATCGGGTTCTCGATCGGCGTAATTGCGTGACTGAATGTAATTTTCTTCAGGCGTAATTGTTCCTCAGAGATTTTCTCTCTCAGGTCCTGGTCGCTTAAACCTTTCAGATCCAGCTTTTCTTTTGCCATTGTTTTATAAAATTTCTGGTTTATCGTTTATAGTTATCTCTCGTTGCGTCTGCATTCCTGCGGGTTGCCGGATTATGCAACGTAATCGGGACGCACTACAAATTTCACTTTAATCGGCAGTTTCTGTGCAGCCAGCTCCATTGCTTCTTTAGCTACCTGTAAAGGAACACCATCCGCTTCAAATAAGATACGGCCTGGTTTCACTACTGCAGCCCAATGGTCAGGAGCACCCTTACCTTTACCCATCCTCACTTCCAGTGGTTTGGCGGTAATAGACTTATCCGGGAATATACGGATCCACACGTTACCTTCACGTTTCATATGCCTGGTCAGAGCCACCCTGGCAGCTTCAATCTGCCTGTCGGTGATCCACTTAGGTTCTAATGCTTTCAGACCGAAACTACCAAAGGAAATGGTCGCGCCACGCTTAGCGTCACCTTTGATGCGGCCTTTATGCATCTTCCTGTGTTTCGTTCTCTTTGGCTGTAACATCTTGGTATTAGTTAATTGTTAATGTTAAATTGTTAAGTAAGCTTATCTGCGGCCACCACCACGATTGTCACCACCTCTTCTGTCGCCACCGCCACGGTTATCTCCACCTCTTCTGTCACCACCACGGTTGTCGCCACCTCTTCTTTCGCCACCACCTGAACGGCCTTCGCCATCTTTAGCGGAAATAGCGTTCGGATTCAGATCGCGCTCGCCCAGTACTTCACCTTTACAGATCCATACCTTGATACCGATTTTACCATATACAGTCAGTGCGAACAAAGAAGCGTAATCAATGTCCATACGGAAAGTGTGCAAAGGTACACGCCCCTGCTTCATTTCTTCTGAACGGGCAATTTCAGCACCACCTAAACGGCCACCTACTTTAATCTTGATACCTTCAGCTCCCATTCTCAGCGCAGTTGCGATAGCCATTTTAATCGCACGTTTATAGTTGATACGGCTTTCGATCTGCTTAGCGATGGTTTCAGCAACGATGTTAGCATCTATTTCAGGACGACGGATCTCCAGAATGTTGATCTGTACGTCTTCTTTTCCTGTCAGTTTCTTCAGCTCTTCCTTGATGCGGTCTACCTCTCCACCACCTTTACCTATGATGATACCAGGTTTAGATGTATGAATGGTGATGATCAGTTTACCTAAAGTTCTTTCAATCACTACCCTGGAAATGCCACCTTTGTTGATACGGGCATTCAGGTAAGTCCTGATCTTGTTATCCTCGATCAGTTTGGCAGCAAAATCTTTTTTACCACCATACCAATTGGAGTCCCATCCTCTGATGATACCTAACCTGTTACCAATAGGATTTGTTTTCTGACCCATGTTCTGGTTTATTTGTCTATTAGATAAATAGTTTTAGTTTCTTTTATTTTGCTTCCACTGCAGGACGGCTGTCAACAACGATTGTTACGTGGTTGCTTCTCTTGCGAACACGATAACCTCTACCCTGTGGTGCCGGACGCATTCTTTTCAGGATACGGCCACCATCAACGAAGATGGTCTTAACCTGCAGATTAGCATCTTCTACTCTTGTGCCTTCGTTCTTCACCTTCCAGTTAGCAACGGCAGACAACAGCAGCTTTTCCAAAGGAACGCTGGGATGCTTAGGATGGAATTTCAAAATATTCAGAGCTTTTTCTACATCCAGACCACGGATCAGGTCAGCCAGCAAACGCATTTTGCGGGTAGATGTAGGATTATTGTTAAGCTTAGCTACTGCTTCCATTTTCTATTATAATTTGTGATTTGAGGTTCGAAGTTTGGGTTTAGAGGTGAATCAAAACCTCAAACTTTAAACTTCAAACGATTTACTACATTTTCTTGTTAGCGTGTCCTTTAAAGTTGCGGGTAGGTGCAAATTCTCCCAGTTTATGACCAACCATGAACTCGGTCACGTATACAGGGATGAATTTGTTGCCATTGTGTACCGCAAATGTGTGGCCTACAAAATCAGGCGTGATAGTAGAACGACGGCTCCAGGTCTTGATAACAGTACGCTTGGTGCCTTCATTCATTTTCTCAACTTTCTGCTCTAATTTCTGGTCAACGTAAGGACCTTTTTTTATGGAACGACCCATGTCTTGTTGTTTTTATTCCTGCCGCTTTACCAGTTCCGCTTTAGCGTTGGCTGCGTCAGCGGAACTGTTAAGGCGTTAAGTTTTATAATTTCTTACCGTTTTTCCTGCTGATGATCAGTTTGTCAGAGCTCTTATGCGGCTTTCTGGTTTTCAGACCCTTCGCATATTTACCTGTTCTGGATCTTGGGTGACCACCGGAAGATTTACCTTCACCACCACCCATCGGGTGATCCACTGGGTTCATCGCCACACCACGGTTGCGAGGCTTGATACCTCTCCAACGGTTAGCACCTGCTTTACCGATGGACTGCAGCGCGTGATCTGAGTTGGAAACAGTACCTACTGTTGCAGCACAAGTGATCAACACTTTACGCAGCTCACCAGAAGGCATTTTCAGAACGGCATACTTTTCTTCCTTGTTGGACAGCTGAGCATAAGTACCAGCGCTTCTTGCGATCGCACCACCTCTGCCAGGCTGTAATTCGATGTTGTGAACAACAGTACCCAGAGGCATGTTCTTCAGCACCAGTGCGTTACCAACTTCCGGAGCTGCATTAGGACCGCTTGTTACGGTTGCACCTACCTGCAGACCCTGAGGAGCCAGGATGTAACGTTTTTCACCATCTGCATAGTTCAGCAGAGCGATGAATGCGCTACGGTTTGGATCATATTCGATAGTCTTAACTGTAGCTGGAATATCGTGTTTATCGCGTTTGAAATCTATGATACGGTAGTGTTGTTTGTGACCACCACCAATGTAGCGCATAGACCTTCTACCCTGTACGTTTCTACCGCCGGATTTCTTAACAGGCTCCAGCAGGCTTTTTTCAGGAGTATCCGTGGTCAGCTCTGCGTACGCGTTGCCTATTTTCCAACGGGTACCGGCTGTCATCGGTTTGTATTTCTTCAGTGCCATGATCTAGTGTCGTGTTTAACTAGTTTCTATTATAAAAAGTGATCTGCATATACATCCATCATCCTGCTGCGTAGCAGGAATGAGCACTATATGTTAGCATACAGATCTATAGTTTCTCCCTGAGCCAGTGTAACAACCGCCTTTTTGTAAGATGGTTTTTTACCAGCGATGAAGCCAGCCTTAGTAAAACGCTGTTTAGCTTTACCCGGCATTACGGCAGTGTTCACTTCAGCTACGGTCACACCGTAAAATTCTTCCACTGCTTTTTTGATCTCCAGTTTGTTGGATTTCTTATCTACGATGAAGTAGTAGCGGTTGAATTTATCAGTGGCTTTGTTCACTTTTTCACTTACCACCGGCTTGATTAAAACGTCTGAAAGTTTCATCTTTTATAGCTTTGAGCTGCGGTTGCCCGCAAGCTGTGTTTTTTGTAATATTAATTAAGCTTCTACCGGCTCTTCAGTGAAGATCTTAGCAGCACTCTCCGTGAGAACGATATAGTTGCTGTTCATGATATCATAAGTATTGATATCGCTCAGCATTACGCTATCCACGGTAGGAATGTTCCTCAGAGACAGGTAAACATTATCATTGTACTCAGGCAGTACGAATAAAGTCTTACGGCCTGCTACATTTACATTCAGATTAGCCAGGATACCTGCAAACTGTTTGGTTTTAGGTGCATCCAGGTTCAGATCCTCCAGTACGATGATGCTGTTTTCTTTAGCCTTGGTAGACAGGGCAGAGATCTTAGCGAGATCTTTCACCTTTCTGTTCAGCTTAATTTCATATCTGTGTGGCTTTGGACCGAAAATGGTACCACCACCTTTATACAGTGGGTTACGGATGTTACCTTTACGGGAACCACCAGTACCTTTTTGTTTGTGCAGTTTGCGGGAAGCGCCCTTCACTTCAGCTCTGGTCTTAACCTTGTGAGTACCCTGACGCTGAGCGGCCAGATACTGTTTTACAGCCAGGTAAATAACGTGGTTGTTAGGCTCCACACCGAAAATTTCCTCAGGAAGCTCAATAGTCCTGCCGGTTTTCTTACCTTCTTTATTTAAAATATCAACTTGCATGTTACTTCTGGATTAAAACGATTGAACCATTGTGGCCGGGAACGGAACCACTTACCAGGATATAATTCTTTTCAGGGAATATCTTCAGGATCTTCAGACCTTTCACTTTCACCTGTTCGTTACCGGTCTGACCAGCCATACGCATACCCTTGAAAACGCGGGAAGGATAAGAGGAACCACCCACAGAACCAGGAGCCCTGCTTCTGTCGTGCTGACCGTGTGTAGCTTCGCCCACACCGGAGAATCCATGGCGTTTTACAACACCCTGGAAACCTTTACCTTTTGAAGTACCTACTACTTCAATAGTTTCTCCTTCTGCAAATATTTCGGTGGTAATGGTCTCACCAAGAGCTTTTTGTACATCCGGGTTGCGGAACTCTTTTACAAATCTTTTAGGGGAGGTGCTTGCTTTCGCGAAGTGATTAAGTTCAGCTTTGGGAGTGTTCTTTTCTTTCTTCTCACCAAATGAAACTTGAATAGCGTTGTACCCATCAGTTTCTACTGTCTTTACCTGAGTTACAACGCAAGGACCGGCTTCGATGATGGTAACCGCAGTCTGCTTACCATTCGGTTCGAAGATGCTGGTCATGCCGATCTTTTTACCAATAATACCTTTCATTATTATATATATTTTACCCAGCGCCTGGGGGTGGATCTTGCTATCCCCAGGATGGGCGGTTTAAATGCTTTATTGGGCGGCCACCCAGAAGGCATGGCCTATATTTACTTGTATGTTGCTATCTGTCCGGCAAAAGTGATACAGTCCCTCTGCCAGGCAACAACCTGCATATTAAATCAAATCAGGCAGACCTTTCGCCTACCTGCCGATGTCCTACGCTTTGATTTCTACTTCCACGCCGGAAGGTAAATCGAGTTTACTCAACGCGTCAACTGTCCTTGAAGAAGAAGTGTAGATATCCAGCAGACGCTTGTGCGTGCACAGCTGGAATTGCTCACGTGCCTTCTTGTTAACGTGCGGTGAACGCAACACTGTGAAAATTTTCTTTTCGGTTGGTAAAGGAATTGGACCTGTTACCACAGCGCCCGTGTTACGCACGGTTTTAACGATCTTCTCAGCAGATTTATCTACCAGATTATGATCGTAGGACTTCAGCTTGATTCTAATTCTCTGAGACATATGCAATGAACTTCTTCTTGTTTTTACCCTTACAATTTGGGAGGGCAAAGGTAATCCGTTTTTTTATACTTCACAAATAATTTGTGGAAAAATAAATCAGGAATTGTGCATACCCGGCCAGGACAGCCATTCATATTACACAAAGAAGATATGGCGAGGAACAGCAAAATACTGTTTTTCAACTAAATACCAAAAAAATGCTTGTTCAGGCCGTCACAGGCATAATCCGCCCCACTTATCTCCCGGTATACCTCCGCTTCTACCCCAATTTCCACATTCCCCCTAAAAAAAAACAGGCCTCCGGGGAACCGGTGGCCTGTCCTGTCTGGGAATGCAATAAGCAATATTTTTCAACCTGTCAAACCTCAGATGGGTAAATTCCCCAACAAAGAATTCAGCAAGCCGAAAACTAAAGCCAATAACTGGTTTAATAAATCCATAGTTGCGAAGGTTTTCCATAAGGTTATGCCTACTCTCTTCTTGGTTTTCGGCAATCCCAAATGCAGACCACTTACTGGAGCATGAGCCGAAGTTAAGCGCATACCCGGAAATAACGGTCATTCATTTCATTCATTATCAGTCGGTTCGGACAAAAAAAGGAGTGAACAGAAAATGAACAGACTAACCAATAATGAACAGGAAACAGTAGAATATCCCCTGTTCAAAAAAAGAGCCCCCCAACGCCGGGGAGCTCCAAATAAAATCCGGAATCCATTCACCCTCGTGGTCGGCAAAGAATTCCTTAGGGAACAAAGGAAACCTGTCTTACAGGCCGCCTAATAAAGAATTCAGCAACGCAATAAGGGTTGCCAGTAACTGATTTAACAGATCCATGCTTCAGGTTTTTCTGTTGGTTAATACCTACTCTGTTTTTGGTTTTCGGCAATCCCAAAGGAGATGATCATCTAATCCCGCCGCGAATTTAAAGGCTGGTCATAAATTAAAAACATTCATTATCATTCACCTTCAGGTAGTTATACCATTCTGTTCAGTTTCTAATACTTACTAAATAGAAAGCCTGCTTACTGTCACTTTCACCAGCTCATTTATACAAAAAAAATAGCCCCGGCAATTGCCAGGGCTTAAAGCATTTAGAACAAGGGCTGCTGAGTTTACACAGCACGCAGGATCGTTTTCACAAATCCGAGAATGGCAGCGAGAATAGCAGATGTCATAACGGGTGAATTTAAGAGGGTGTCGTGCCTACTCTGTATGGTTTTCGGCGAATCCCAGTCCGCAGTAGTACAGGCCCCGCGAACACAATAAAGGTAAATCCAATTAGCGTTCAAATACTATTCATTTCCGTTCATTATCAACGAGTTCGTTCAAACCGTTCAGATAGCATGCAAGCCCGCCACTCTCATCTCATTCACGGATTTTTCCCCTGCTCCTCACGAATGATCGCCCGCGCACGTGCTGTCGGCAGGAAAATCTGGAAACCTAATCCCAGGTTCAGCTGATGAGAGGTGGTCGAATTCCCACCGCCTATGATCACATCATACTTCACCAATGCATCCAACGCAACATTAGGTGTAATAAAATAAGATAATCCAGGCCCAATACCCAATTGTACCCCATTCGTAGACGCTCCATTGGCTGGATTACTACCCCCAAACCCTACATTCGCCTCTCCGAAGAAACGCACCCGCTTAGAAAACTCCAGCTTACGCACATTCGGATCGCGAAAATAATAACGGGCCAATGCCCCAATAGCATAATCCACATTCGTTCCATTGCCACCAGTAGTCTGAAGACCAAAATTCACGTAGGCACCCAATGCAAGATCATCCTTGATAAAATAGGCCAGTTTAGGATTCAGATTGAAATGGAAAATTGTACTTTCTTTCTGAAAATTGAATCCCAGGTCAGTGATATCAGACCCTACCATGAGGTTACCTTGTTGCGTCTGCGCAACTGCAGTGCTGCCGAAGAATACCGCAGTGAGCGCCAGGGTTAATAGACAAAATTTTTTCATGTTCTGAATTTTAATTTGAGAAATAGCTGCCATCAAAAATTAAAGATGCCCACTATAGGGAGAAAACATTATGCCTTGACTCTTAATAACTTATTAAGATAAGTGGGATATGAAGGGGCTACCAAATTTGATGCCACGTAACACTTACCGGCAATAAAAGTTATTGAAAATGAACAGAATAGAGAGAGAACAAACAAAATATTCAGCAAACAGCTGTTGCTATATAATAATAGCACCACGTACAGGCAAGAAATAATGCCCGTTAACGGGCATCAATAGCTACAATATTTGCAGGTTGCATGGCAGCTAACAGCCAGGCGCCGGAACCAGGAGAAAGCCGCTATAAGCGAAGAAGGGATGCCTTACAGGCACCCCTTCTTTCTATAAGTCTGATATGAATCTGCTAAAATTAGTCAGCGTTCACTTTACCTTTCACTTTTGCAATTTCCTCTTCAGCAATGCTGTTCGGAGCAGGTGAATAGTGAGAGAACTCCATGATGGAAGTTGCACGACCAGATGACATTGAACGCAGCTGAGTTACGTAACCGAACATTTCTTTCAGTGGCACTTTAGCTTTGATCACCTGTACACCATTTCTCATTTCCATACCTTCCAGCATACCACGACGACGGTTCAGGTCACCTGTTACGTCACCCATGTACTGGTCAGGAGTCTGTACTTCTACTTTCATGATCGGCTCCAGCAGAACTGGTTTAGCTTTACGGCCAGCCTCACGGAAAGCAGCTCTTGCGCACAACTCGAAAGATACTGCATCGGAGTCAACCTGGTGGAAGGAACCGTCAAACAGACGAACTTTCAGGTTGTCCAGCGGATAGCCAGCCAGTACACCCTGGTTCATTGCTGATTCGAAACCTTTCTGTACAGGAGGTACGAACTCTTTTGGAATGGAACCACCGAAGATGTCGTTGATGAACTGGAAAGTCTTACCGTCGTTCTCTTTCATCCATTCTGGATCAGCAGGTCCGATCTCAACCTGGATGTCAGCGAATTTACCACGACCACCAGTCTGTTTCTTGTACACTTCACGGTGCTCAACTTTAGCAGTGAAGGCTTCTTTGAACGCAACCTGAGGTGCACCCTGGTTAACTTCTACCTTGAATTCGCGACGCATACGGTCAACGATGATTTCCAGGTGAAGCTCACCCATACCGCTCAATACGGTCTGGCCGGTTTCTTCGTCAGTTTTTGCTTTCAGGGTAGGATCTTCTTCTACCAGTTTAGCGATAGCCATACCCATTTTATCCATGTCCGCCTGAGTTTTGGGCTCGATAGCGATGTGGATCACCGGCTCTGGGAAAGTCATAGACTCCAGAACGATTGGGTTATCTTCATGACACAGGGTGTCACCAGTCTTGATATCTTTAAAACCTACAGCAGCTCCGATATCACCAGCTTCGATGAAATCGATAGGATTCTGCTTGTTGGCGTGCATCTGCATGATACGGCTGATACGCTCGTTCTTACCAGTACGGGTGTTCAGTACATAAGAACCTGCATCCAGGTGACCGGAATAAGCCCGGAAGAACGCCAGACGACCTACGAAAGGATCGGTCATGATCTTGAACGCCAGTGCAGAGAATGGTTCTTTTGCATCTGGTTTACGCTCGATCTCAGCACCAGTGTCAGGATTAGTACCTTTTACTGCTTCGATATCCAGAGGAGAAGGCAAGTAACGGCAAACCGCATCCAGCATCTTCTGAACACCTTTGTTTTTGAAGGAAGAACCACACAGCATTGGAATGATAGCGATATCGATAGTAGCCTTACGGATAGCTTCGTGGATCTCTGCTTCAGAGATTGAATTTGGATCTTCGAAGAATTTCTCCATCAGGGTATCGTCGTATTCAGCAACTGCTTCTACCAGTTTAGCTCTCCACTCTTCTGCCTCATCTTTCATGTCAGCAGGGATCTCAACTTCCTGGTAAGTAGCACCTTTACCTTCTTCGTCCCAGATAATACCTTTCATGGTGATCAGGTCAACTACACCTTTGAAAGTATCTTCAGCACCGATAGGCAGCATCAGGGGAACAGGGTTAGCACCCAGCATTTCCTTTACCTGTTTTACCACGTTCAGGAAGTCAGCACCGGCACGGTCCATTTTGTTAACGAAACCGATACGGGGTACACGGTAACGGTTAGCCTGGCGCCAAACAGTCTCAGACTGTGGTTCTACACCGGATACAGCGCAGAATAATGCTACCAGACCATCCAGTACACGCAGTGAACGCTCTACCTCTACAGTAAAGTCCACGTGACCCGGAGTGTCAATGATGTTGAATTTGTATTCTTTTGTATCTGGCTGAAGCTTTCCCTGGGTTGTTGGGAATTTCCAGAAACAGGTAGTAGCAGCAGATGTAATGGTAATACCTCTCTCCTGCTCCTGTGCCATCCAGTCCATGGTGGCAGCACCTTCGTGCACCTCCCCTATCTTGTGGGATTTACCTGTATAGTACAGGATACGCTCTGTGGTAGTGGTTTTACCCGCATCAATGTGCGCCGCAATACCAAAGTTTCTTTGAAATTTTAAGTCTGCCATAATATTAAAATGACTGTATTACTAATGCAATTTGGGGGGCAAAGGTAAATGATTTCTACCAATAAATAAAACCTGGTAACTTACCAGATAAATATTTAAGAATTCCTTTACAGAAGGGGATTTGCCCCATGATTAACCGCGCAAAGTTACACTAATTCCGCGAGCTAACCTTCTCTCACTATCTCCCTGAAAACCAATTGTCCAAATTCCCCTACCGGTTTTAGCAATAATTCCGCCGCCCAGTAATTACCCATTGCCTTTTTTTCCCCTTTAAAACATATTTGTATATGATCTTGTTAATGTCCTACCCCTTATACCCCCAGTTTGTGTCATTGTAATGCAGGGATGCTTTTGCCGTTGTTATTAATTCACCCCCAAATATATCTCACATGCGGACTATCTACAAACGACTCCTGCTGTTGTGTCTTGCTGCCGGTGGCTTTCCGGCCGCCCGGGCTCAGCTAATACTCAACAGGCAGGTAAACGCGAGTGCAGGAGGAGGCGGCTCTTCCGGTGATTATTTCTTCCAGTATACCATCGGCGAAATAACCGTCAGCTCTCTTCAGAAAGGACCACTGCTCCTGACCCAGGGCTTTCATCAGCCGGAAGAACTTCCCCCGGCTCCTGCAGGTGCTGAAGTTGTTGTCAACCTGCTCCTCTACCCTAACCCTGTATCCACCAACCTGAAGATCCAGTTTGACATGCTGTCCAATAACACAGTGGCATTGCTCATTGTCAACAGCGGCGGCCAGCTTGTACATCAGGAGACCCGTACATACGGTGCCGGCCGGGTACTCATCACCCTGCCAGTCAACAGATTCGCCGCAGGTATCTACACTCTCATCGTGAAAGCAGGCGGATTTATGTACCAGGAAAAACTGGTGATACAATAACCTTTCAAAACAACGATCATGATCAAAAAATTTACCATATGGCTATGTGCCGCCGGATTGCTTGTCCACAGCAGCCCGTTGATGGCACAGACAAAAGGGATCAAGGCAATCAATACCGGAGCCGCCTTCCTGATGGTGAACCCTGATGCCCGCAGCAGCGGTACCGGCGATGCCATGACCGGACTGGAGGCGGATGCCAACTCTCTGTTTGGCAATGCCGCCAAGATCGTCTTCGCCGGCGACTGGGGCGTTAGCGCCTCCTATTCTCCCTGGATGTGGGATCTCAACAACAGCGATCAGCGCACCAATATGGGCTATCTCGCTGCCTTCAAAAACTTCAATAACAATACAGAAGGCATAGGTATTTCCATGCGCTATTTTACCAATGGAACTATCATCTTCAGAGATGACAACGGCACCGAACTGCAGCGGTACAAGCCTAAAGAATACGCCATCGATGCGACCTATGCCCGCAAACTGGGCGAACGTTATTCGCTGGCTATCTCCCTACGTTACATCCGCAGCGATCTTGGCCAGGGTAGCTTCAATGGCCTTCAGCAGAAACCAGCCAGCGCTGTAGCAGGTGATATAGGCTTCTACTCACAGAACTACGCTAAGAATGACCCTGCCGGCAACCGTTATTGCTGGGGTATCGCCTTTACCAACATCGGTTCCAAGCTGAATTATACCGATGATAGCGACCGCAAGGCTTTCCTTCCTGCTAACCTTCGCATTGGCGGCGGTTATTCATTTGTCAATACCGTCGAACATCAGTTCACCGTCCTGGCAGATGTTAATAAACTGCTGATCCCCACGCCTCCTACATATAAACTGGATGCTACCGGACAGCCAACAGGAGAAATAGAAGATGGGAAAGACCCCAATCGCAGTATGACGGAAGCACTGTTCACCTCCTTCTGGGATGCCCCCGGCGGTTTCCAGGAAGAGCTCCGCGAGTTTACAATAGCTGCAGGCCTGGAATATACTTACCAGCACCAGCTGTTCATCCGGACCGGTTACTTCTATGAGCATCCGCAAAAAGGTTACCGCCAGCATTTCTCCGCCGGCGTTGGCACCCGTATCAAAGGCTTCTCTGTAGATATGGCTTATATCATGCCTACGGCGAATAGTCTTTATCAGAGAAGAACGCTCAAATTCTCAGTAGCCTATCATATAGGTTCAGCGAACCGTCCATAACACCGTATTCATCATTTATATTAACCTCCAACATATGAAACCATATATTCTGTTGATGATGCTGCTTCTCTCCGGCTTAAGCGCAACCAAAGCACAGCAGCGTACCCGGGATAAACTATTCCCATCATTCCAGCAGGACTTTTCAGCACTGCAACAAAAAGAAAGTAAAGAAGCACCAAAAGATCCCCGCACTACAAGAGAGCAGATCTTTACCAACTATCGTCCCCAGCAGAACACCCGTCAGGGTAGTACCGCAACATTGAGGACAAATAGCACGTCTAAAAATCCCTCAGATATCAACGTTGAGGAGGCTGCTAAAACGCTAAAGGCGAAACAGGTCAATCTGCCGGCACCAACAGCAGTCCCTACACAGGGAAATGAATCAGAAAGCAGTGGACCCTTAAAAACAGCGGCTCCCGTTGTAACGCCCCCTGCGAAAACGGCCGCTCCTGCCGCCGCTCCGGTTAAGAAATCATTTGAACGCAAAAAACAGTAATCCCCTGTAAGCATACAAAACACATGGTCATGAAGAAATTATATCTCCTGCTTATATTCCTGGCTGCCGCCTATGGTACCTATGCCCAGAATGGGCTTTCCGGTACGAACTACCAGGCGGTAGTCCGTAACCCTAACGGTACGCTGGTGGCCAATCGGAATATCTCCGTACGTATTTCAATCCTGGGCGGCTCCGCAGCCGGCCCTGTTCAATATGAAGAAACCCATGAGGTGGCAACCAGCGCTCTGGGATTGTTCAACCTCCAGATTGGTAAGGGAAGTGCCTCTACCGGTACATTCGCCGGAGTGCCCTGGGCCAATGCGAATCAGTATCTGAAAGTAGAAGTGAATACCGGTAACGGTTTTGTAGCATTAGGCACCTCCGAGTTAATGAGTGTTCCTTATGCACTTTATGCTGCTAATGGTAATCCCGGCCCTACGGGTCCACAGGGGCCTGCTGGTCCGGCTGGTCCTCAGGGAGCAGCAGGTCCTGCCGGTCCGGTTGGGCCTGTAGGTCCTGCAGGACCTACAGGCGCAGCTGGCCCCGCAGGTGCTCCTGGTCCCGTTGGTCCTATTGGACCTGTTGGCCCTGTAGGTCCCGCCGGTGCACAAGGTGATGCTGGCCCTGCCGGTCCCGCTGGTCCTGCAGGTGCTGCAGGTGCTCAAGGTCCGGTTGGTCCCGCTGGGGTACCTGGCCCTATAGGTCCTATTGGTCCCATCGGACCTGTCGGCCCTGCCGGAGCACAAGGTGATCCCGGCCCTGTGGGTCCGGCTGGTCCGGTAGGTCCTGCCGGCGCGATCGGCCCCGTTGGCCCTGCCGGAGCACAAGGTGATCCCGGTCCTGCCGGACCTGTAGGTCCCGTTGGACCGATTGGCCCCGTAGGTCCTGCAGGCGCAGCTGGTCCTGCTGGCCCCGCCGGACCAGTGGGACCCATTGGTCCGATTGGTCCTATTGGTCCAGCGGGTCCTGTTGGACCTGCAGGACCCGTTGGACCAGCTGGCCCTGCCGGCGACATCAACGGTGTTGCTGCCGGAGGTGACCTGAGTGGCACTTACCCTAACCCGGTAGTTGCCGACGGAGCAATCACGCTGGCGAAGCTGGCTTCCGGTGTGATCCCTACCTCCCTGCCTCCTGACGGAGCTGCAGGAGGAGACCTTGGCGGAACCTATCCTAATCCTAATGTCGTCCGCTTACAAAATATCCCTGTCTCCAATACGGCTCCTGCCGCCGGACAGGTACTAAAATATGACGGTGCAAGCTGGGCACCTTCCCCACTGGGAGGCGGCGGATTTACATTACCCTACATTACCACTGAAAACAACGCCTCCACCCTGTTTTCCATCACCAACGATGGAGATGGTACTTCCATCGAAGGCGCCAACAATACAAGTACCAGCAATGTCAGCGCTGTACTCGGGCTGATCAGCAGCACCTCCCCGGGTGGATTTTCCTCCGCTGTAAGAGGGATTAACAATGGTACCGGTGGTCTGGGTATTGGTGTATATGGCTCTCAGAACGGTTCTGGATGGGGCGTATATGGCGTAACGCCAAACGGCCTTGGTGTATATGGTAATGCCTCTGCCAATGGCACCGGCGTATATGCCAACAGCAATACCGGAACAGGCTTAACCGCCACCTCCAATAATGGTATTCCCGCCAGCATATCAATTTTCAACAATGCAAATAATAACACGGCGCTGAGTGCCTCAACGGTAGGTAATGGTACTGTAGTTAATGTGACCACCACAGGCAATGGCGCGGGTGTACGTAGCAGCACAGCTGCCGGTTTTGGTATACATGGCATTACCAGCGCTCAGACCTCTGCCGGTGTGGTGGGCGATAATAACGGCGGCGGTGAAGCAGTGGTAGGCCGTACCACCTCTGATATCGCAGGTGCAGTAGTTGGTCGTAATGATGGTGGAGGTTATGGCGTAAGAGGTTTTGTTGCTACCAACACCAGCAACACCGGCATTGGCGTATACGGACAGGTCGGCATAGGCGGTAGTACTGGCAGGGCCGGAAGATTCGAGAACTTCAACCAGACGAATATCGATGCAAACATCCTGGAGGTAGTGAGTAACAGTAATGGTAATATTCCTGATAATACCCTCGGTAACGCCAGCTCCTTTTTCCTGAATAATACCAACAGCGTAGGGGCTGCCGTAAGAGCGGAAGTAAATACCATCTTCGGCAACTTTGGCGCAGCAGGTGTTTTCGGTGTTTCATCCGGTACCGGCGGCCGCGCAGGACTCTTTTATGCTTCCAACCCTTCAGGTAATGGCGCGTCTCTGATTGCGCTGACAGATGGAAATGGTAATGCTATCACTGCCAATGCCGGAAAAGATGGTAACGGTGTGGAGACTAACATCGATGGTGCCGGTAACGCTCTCTACGCCTGGGTACCTACATTTTCGACAGGTAAGGCAGGCCGATTCGAAATCTTTAATGAAAACAACACTAATGAAGTTATTACGGTAAAAACCGTAGGTAACGGCATTGCAGGCAGCTTCAAGGTAGACAGGACCACGGGTACTTCTCCTGCAGTAAAAGGCGAGGTCAATTCAATGTTCGCCAATTTTGGTACTGCAGGCATCTATGGTCAGTCTTCCGGTACCGGTGGTTATGCAGGCTTGTTCTATTCTTCCAACCCGGCCGGTAATGGTCCCGCCCTACTCGCACTGACAGAGGGTACAGGTAATGCTATCACTGCCAATGCCGGTGGTACCGGAGATGGTGTGGAAGCTAGCTGCGACGGATCCGGTAATGCTATTTCCGGTTTCGTGCCCAATTTTGGAACAGGTAAGGCCGGCCGTTTCGCCAATTTCAATAATGCCAACTCCCAGCCAGTGGTGCACATCACGACTACAGGTACCGGCACCACCCAACTGATCAACCACCAGGGGCCTTCAGGTAGTATCGCAGTATTCCAGAGCTCCAGTGTCAATGTGGCCCGTATCAATAAGGCGGGAAGAGGTTTCTTCAATGGCGGTACACAAAACAGTGGTGCAGACGTGGCGGAAGCATTTGATGTAACAGGCAATGTCCAGGCTTATAGTCCGGGCGACGTACTGGTAATCGCAGAAGACGCCGACAGAACCGTAGAGCTGTCATCTAAACCCTATTCTACCCTGGTTGCCGGCGTATATGCGACCAAACCGGGTGTATTATTAACAGAAGAAAATATTGATGCTGACCTGGATAGCAAAGTACCGATGGGTGTGATAGGCGTGATTCCTACCAAGGTATGCGGTGAAAATGGTGCTATCCGCAGGGGTGATCTGCTGGTTACTTCGAGCAAGGCGGGGCATGCCATGAAGGCTGATCTGGACAAGGTTAAACCCGGTCAGGTAATTGGCAAGGCACTGGAGAATTTTAATGGGGAAGGCACCGGAAAGATCCGGGTATTGGTAAACGTTAGATAGTCCGTTTAATACTAACAAACCCGCAAAGGCGGCTGGATGACGAACGTTGTCCGGCCGTTTTTATTTATAGGATGATCAGTCCCTATACAACAAACGCAATTAACAAAACATAATAGGACTCCGGCCGGAGTCCCAGTGTTTATAGCGCGGGGCGTAACCCGGGGGATGAATGTTTGTAACACGGGGTATTCCCAGGTAAACGGAATGTAGGCAACACCGAAGCGTCACAGATTACAACAAACGCAATTAACAAAATATAATAGGACTCCGGCAGGAGTCCCAGTGTTTATAGCGCTGGGTGCAACCCCGGGGACGAAATGGGATCAACCAATGGGAAATCGACATCTCCCGACACACCGGGCACAAAAAAAGAGAACATCCCCCGGTATAGCCCGGAGGATGTTTCCCTTATATCTTTATAAACCATCTACCTTAAGCGGCAGTAGATTTTAGATCCTGAAGTGGGAGAATGCCTTGTTAGCTTCAGCCATACGGTGAGTATCTTCTTTCTTTTTGAAAGCAGCACCTTCACCTTTGCTTGCAGCTACGATTTCGTTAGCCAGTTTCTCAGCCATGCTCTTACCATTTCTTTCACCAGCGTAACGGATTAACCATTTCATGCACAGGGAGATCTTTCTGTCAGGACGAACCTCAGAAGGGATCTGGAAGGTAGCACCACCAATACGACGGCTTCTAACTTCTACAGCAGGAGTTACGTTTGTCAGCGCTTTCTTCCAAACCTCGTAACCGTTTTCGTTAGTGATCTGGCTTACTCTGTCAATCGCATCGTAAAATATTCTGTAGGCAATGCTCTTTTTGCCCTGTTCCATCACGTTGTTAACAAATCTGGTAACCAGTTTGTCGTTAAAGCGCGGATCCGGAGCCAAAGGCATCTTTTTTGCAGCTTGCTTTCTCATTTATCTGAAAAATTTCAACTATTTGTAAATGTATTATTTCTTAGCCTTTTCCTTTTTGGTACCATACTTGGAACGGCTCTGCTTTCTATCTTTCACACCAGCAGTATCCAGGGAACCACGTACGATGTGGTAACGAACACCTGGCAGATCTTTTACCCTACCACCACGGATCAGCACGATGGAGTGTTCCTGCAGGTTATGTCCTTCACCAGGGATGTAAGCGATCACCTCTACTTTATTGGTCAAACGCACCTTTGCAACCTTGCGCAGCGCAGAGTTAGGCTTTTTAGGAGTGGTTGTGTACACACGGGTACAAACACCACGACGCTGAGGACAGCTATCTAAAGCCCTGGACTTGGATTTAGCCCGGATAATTTCTCTTCCTTTTCTTACTAATTGTTGTATAGTAGGCATTCTACCTAAGTTTTTTTTCTGTCGGTTTACAATGACATCCAAATCACCCAGAATGGGAATTTGGGAGGGCAAAGGTACATTTCTCCATGTTAATAACAAAATGTTTTAAACATTTTTTTGGAGGAACCCTCTAGCGACCTGACAGATCGGTCACGATGTCTTTCCATTCCTGGTCTAATGATACCTCCGGCATTTTCCGTCCTGCCCTGGCATACCAATAACGGGCATTGCCACGGTCCCCTTCTTTCCTGTGTAGATAAGCGTGCACCCAGGCGGCTGTATCGTCTTCCAGGTGTTCTATTATATCATGCGCTTTTTGCCAGTTTCCTTTACCTTCCCACCAAAGGGAGGTCAGATAAGATGAGATGCCTGCGGGAGGCGTATCCTGGCTGAGGGAGTCCAGAAAAGCTGAAAGTGTCATCCTGCAAAGATGCATTTTTTCCCCGGGAATCCCTAATGTTTGCCGAGAGCACCCCGTACAAGCTGCATGAGAATATTGTCTTTAACAATGGCCATAAAGGTTCTTTGAGGTTATAAATAGCTTGCTTGTCGTATCCGACTAAGGTACCAGTAATAATACCTATAGACATCAAAATAGTATTTAAAGGTCACTTCAATATCCCATCGATATATAGATACCCTTTAAATAGCCTCTTAATACCATTTTAGCATTCTAATGGTAAGCCGATTCCAGGCCGATAGTAAGCCGACAGTAAGCTATCCGAACACTGCGGAAAGATTATCTAACTCGTGTAGGTCTATTACTCTGATGCGCCTGGTAGTTCCTGATTATCAAACCATTCGGTTCAGGCATGCGATGCGGGGGCAGGGAATATAAAATTCCTGGTTAGATGTTCTTAATATAAACGAAGAGGGCCATCCGCATTCGCAAATGGCCCCTTACTAACACAACTAAGACTATTTTTAGTGTTTTGATACCTTGTAGTTCCAGTTACGGGTGTCTTCCGCTCTGCCGGTACGGATGGCATCCAGCCTCTCCAGCAGTTCATCCCCTACTGCATATCTGGTAGTATCCAGGTGAATCTCATGCTCCTTATAATGCAGATCTTCCACATAAGCCACGCTTGACGCAGTACCTGTACCGAATACTTCCCTCAGCGTACCCGCCTTCCAGGCAGCAACGATCTCTTCTATAGAAATAGGCCTTTCCTCTACGGTCAGTCCCATATCCGAGAGAATGTCCATTACACTGGCACGGGTCACCCCTGCCAGGATAGTTCCCTGGGTCAGGTCAGGCGTGATAGCCTTATTACCGATGATCGCAAAAACGTTCATGGTACCACACTCCTGTAAATATTTATATTCCAGCCCATCTACCCAAAGGATCTGGTCAAATCCCTGTTTACGGGCCTGCATAGTCGGATACATGGCGCCGCCATAGTTACCCGCCGCTTTTGCATAACCTACGCCGCCAGGAAAAGCACGTATATATTTATCCTGTACCAGCAATCTGATAGGCTTATTGAAATACGGACCAGAAGGAGAATTAATGATGACAAACTTGTAAGTGTCTGAAGGTCTTACTCCTATAAATTCATCCGCAGCGATCATGAAAGGTCGCAGGTACAGTGAGCTGCCCTCATTGGTAGGTACCCAGTCACGATCGAGGTTGATCAGCATGTCCATGCCACCAATAAATAACCATTCCGGCATGTACGGCATCCCCATGCGTTCTGCAGAGGCATTAAAACGGGCATAGTTGTCATACGGACGGAAGATCATAGGTTCTCCCTGAGGGTCTTTGTAGGCCTTAATACCTTCAAAAATGGCTTGTCCGTAATGCCAGGCGGCATTGGAAGGACTTACAGAAAGATTTTGGAAAGGCAGGATCTCTGCATTTTTCCATTCCTTTCCATCAAAATCTGCCACCAGCATGTGGTCGGCATACTTCTTCCCGAACACAAGATTGTTAAAATCAATTTCATTGATCCGGCTCTCGCTGGTCCGGGTCACTTTAATTTTTTTAACTGCCTCTTCAAGTACGGCGTTTGTTGTTGGATTGTCTACTGCCATCATAAGGACCATTAATTTTTTATATTGTGTTTTGGTGTCTGAATTTCAATTCCCGGTCCTGTTCCCGTATAAAATCTAAAGTCGGAAATCCTGAATCTAAAATTGAATACTCTTACATTTGCTCACTGTCAGATGCAAATAAACTGATTTTTTCCCCAAAGGGGAGCTATACATTAAGTTAAATATACATATACATGTCTTTTGATAAATTGCAACTGGATCCGTACTTGTTGGCCAGGATATACACCCAGCCTATTATTCCGGGGAAAAAGGCGCCTGTTGCAGTGGTGACAGAAGCACCTCCTAAAGTGAAATTTTTAGGCGAAAATCAAAAAAACATTGCACTGTTCATACAAAACGACAGCGAAGCATATTTAAATGAAGAATTATTTAACCTGCTTACCAATATATTAAACGCATGTAAACTGGGAATGCAGGACATTGCGCTTATAAATGTAACCCAATACAGTGCGATGACATTTACAACCTGGCAAGCCGCCGTTCCAATGAAGCAGGCAGTGCTTTTCGGTATCGATCCTGCAACTATGGGGCTTGAGGCCATATCCAACTACCAGCTCTTGCAGGTAAATGCTTGCCAGCTGATATGTTCCGATCCGCTGCAGCTCATTGCCCAGGATAAAACACTGAAAGGAAAACTGTGGATGGGGCTGAAACAATTACTGGGTATATAACATCATTGCCATAGACACTAAACCGCTTTTCGAATGACACTTGTATTTGCTACCAACAACGAAAACAAGGTAAAGGAGATCCGCTCCATGCTGGGCGACCACTTTTCTATCATTACATTGAAAGAAGCTGGTATCGACATCGATATTCCTGAACCTCACGATACACTGGAAGACAACGCCAGGGAGAAATCATCTGTCATATATGAAATGACCGGCAAAAACTGTTTTTCTGAAGATACCGGCCTGGAAATAGACGCACTGAATGGCGCTCCTGGAGTTTTGTCAGCCCGCTATGCAGGCGAACAGAAACTGGCAGACGATAATATTACCCGGGTGCTACACGAAATGGATGGTCAGGAGAACCGGCAGGCGCATTTCAGAACAGTGATCTCCCTGATACTGAATGGCAAGGAATACCAGTTCACCGGCGTATGCCCCGGCACCATCCTCACCGAAAGGCGCGGCGGAAAAGGCTTTGGTTACGATCCTATTTTCGTACCGATTGGCGCTAAAAAAGCATTTGCTGAAATGGATATAGCAGAAAAGAATCAATACAGCCACAGAGCTAAAGCCCTTCAACAGCTGATCACTTTTCTGAAGGAAGCTGCTACCAAACCACTTTCCTGATTAACCGGAAACCATACACTATTCAGCTTCACATTTTTAATTGTACTACCTGATTATGGCAAGAGTAAAAATAAATATGCCGGAAAAGCTGGGTTACACCACTCAGATACCGGTAAGAATCACAGATATCAACTACGGCGGACATGTAGGGAATGATTCCATTCTGTCCATCCTTCACCAGGCCCGGGTTGAGTTTCTCAAATCGATGGGCTTTGAAGAAAGAGGCCCCAATGATGGACTGATCATGGCCGATGCCGCCCTGATCTATAAAGGAGAAGGTTTTGCAGGTGATATCTTTGATATCGCTATCGGTGTCGCGGATATTACACCCTTCGGCTTTGACATGTACTATAGAATAACCACCATACGCGATGGCAACAAAATCCTGATCACTGAAGCAAAATCAGGCATGATCTTCTTCGACTACAATGCCCGTAAAGTGGCCAGACTACCGGAAGAATGGAAGGAAAAGCTGGCAGTGTACGACCAGGATATCGTATCCACCGGTAAATAAACTATAAAAGGAAAATCTAGTCTTAAAAAATATTAAACGGGAATCACCATAATGGGAATCCCCTCCCAAAAAACATATAAACAATCAGGAAAAAGAATGGGAACAGCTAATCTGACGAGTATTATCAAACAGCGCCGTAATATCAAACCGGCCAGCATGAATGGGAAAAAGATACCGGACCAACAGGTACAGGAGTTACTGGAACTGGCTGACTGGGCGCCTACACACGGGTATACAGAGCCATGGTATTTTGTAGTGTTCAGCGGAGATGCGGTAAAACGCTTCTGCCAGGATCATGCGGATCTTTATAAAGCGAACACACCCGCCGATAAATTTGCCCAGGCCAGCTACGAAAAGCTGCAACAGCAGGGCGACCTTGCCTCTCACGTCATCGCTATCTGCATGAAAAGAGGCAGCAAACCGGCCATCCCTGAAGTAGAGGAGATCGCTTCCGTTGCCTGCGCTACCCAGAACTTATGGCTGGGTGCTACAGAAAAAGGATTTGCCGGCTACTGGGGCTCTGGTGGAATGACCTTCCACCCCGCCATGAAAGAATATCTTTCCTTACGCGAAGAAGATAAAGTGCTTGGTTTCTTCTACCTGGGATATACCGACGAACAGGTACCTGAGGGCAGAAGACTGAAGCCGAAAGAAGAGAAAGTGAAATGGGAAAAGTAAACTGATCGGGAATTGAGAACAGTAAGCATAAAATCGCTTCCTGTTCTCAATTCCTGATTTCTTCATCCTAATCTTAACAGCATGCGGAACCATATTCTTCTGAAAATATTACCGTCCATTTTATTGCTGCTGCTCTATACCCACCTTCATGCGCAGAATAAACCCACCCCTCCAAAAACATTAGACAGTGCTACTCTCAGTAAGATCATTTCCCAGCAGGTAAAAGATACTGCTTCCGGAAAATCAGTGATCAAACTGTCCGATACTTCCGTTGCCATTATTATCAGCCGGCTGGAAAGCTATACCCTCATGCTGAACCAGGTCATGAGTACCCTGCGCCGCGGACTGGACACCGTAGAAATCAGCGAAAGTATTCCCCTGATTGACTCTTCCATGCGGGTCGTGAAACGGGATATGGCTGCCATCGGCAGTACCAACAATATGCATGACCTTTATACCAATCATGTATTGCTGGTGCAGCTCGAAAGGAAGCTGGACAGCTGGCAGGATCAGCTATTCAGATTCCACGACAAACTGGTGAATATCGCCGACACCCTTTCGCTTCTGAGAAAGGATACGACCATGCGTAATTTTCCTGCGGAAGATGAGCTGAGGGATATTTACGTCGGACAAATGGCCACGCTCATACAAAAATGGCGACAGGTGGATAGCGCCAACAAGACCAACCTGCTGCACCTCGGATTACTCCAGAATAAAGTAGCTAAAAGATATATCGACGTTACGAACCTGCTGGAAGATATGGATTTCCAGTTGTCCAGGTTTTCACAACGCCTGTTCAACAAGGATTTCAGCTATCTATGGGAACCGCCCCTTCCCGGGAAAAAAGGGCCAAAGTTTCCCCAGGTGCTGAACCGTTCAATACATAAGAACCTTAACATTCTCAGGATCTTCTTTGCCGTACACGGCCCTGTTTACCTGCTGTGGCTCCTGTTAGCGGTTCTGTTTCTGTGGTGGGTCACCTTTAATGCACGGAAAGTAAAACGGAAACATGAGGAACGGGAGGCAGAAAGCATCCTGCAGCAATCCCGTCACCTCTACCGGTATCCGGTGGCCAGCACCATCCTGTTGATATCGACCTTTTCCTTCCTGATTTCCATTCAGTATCCCATCATGTATACGGGCATCTGCTGGATCATCACCGCACTTGCAACTACCTTTATTATCCGCCATAATATTCCGCCCAATCTTTTCAAAAGATGGTTGCTGCTGGTATTACTGCTGATTGTCTACTGCGTTAATAACCTGCTGATCCAGGTAACGTTTACCGAACAATGGGGTGTTTTTACCGGAGGGATTGTATCTGTTGTACTGGGTACTTACTTCTTACGTACGCTCAGGAATACGACGCTGCCGCTGCCTAAATACTCAAGGACTGTAATTTTGCTGTTTATTGCACTCAGCGGACTGTCAGTATTACTGGTAGTATTGGCCCGCGTCTCTGCTGCAAAGATCATGGGTGCCGCCAGTGTGGTGAGCATTACGATGATGCCGGGTATTATTCTCATGGTAGAAATACTGATGGAGGCCATCTATCTTCAGGTAGAAGCCAAGAAGGATTCCAGCACCTTCATTTCCATGATCGACTACCAGAATATTAAGTCCCGCCTGAAGACCATTTTCTATATAGCAGCTTTCATAGGCTGGCTGGCCCTGATAGCGCGTAACCTCTACCTGTATGATGGTCTCTATGAAAGCATTTCCGATATGCTGGTAGCGGAGCGGAAGATCGGCAACTTTACATTCTCATTCAGCAGCGTGATTATTTTCCTGCTGATTATCTGGCTGTCGACAGTCGTTACACAGATCATTTCCTACCTGCTGGGATATACCGGCCAGAGCCCGCAAGGCCACAAAAAACTGGGATCTGCCATGCTGCTGATACGCCTGGCCGTATTGGGCGCTGGTACACTGCTGGCCTTTGCTGCTTCAGGCATCCCTATGGAT
Source organism: Chitinophaga filiformis (assembly GCF_900102545.1). GTDB lineage: Bacteria > Bacteroidota > Bacteroidia > Chitinophagales > Chitinophagaceae > Chitinophaga > Chitinophaga filiformis. The sequence continues at coordinate 255,921 of NZ_FNBN01000006.1, forward strand.
AAGCTGGCTATAGTAGTGGGAGCATTGGGTGTAGGTATCGGTTTCGGCTTGCAGAACATTGTGAACAACCTCGTATCAGGGGTGATCCTTGCATTTGAAAAACCCATTGAAGTAGGCGACGTCATTGAACTGGGCGCCCGCACGGGTGTGGTGAAAGAGATAGGCATACGATCCAGTAAGATCTCCGCCGGAGATGGTTCTGAAGTGATTGTACCTAACGGCGACCTTATAGCACAGCAACTGGTGAACTGGACACTGACCAACAGGACCCGCCGTGTAGACGTAGTCGTGGGTATCGCCTACGGCGCTGATCTGAAAAAGGCGCTCACTGTGGTCAAAGAGTATCTCCAAAGTCTCGATGATATACTCAAAAATCCGGAACCGGTCGTGCTGCTACAGAACTTCAGGGACATAGCTGTAGATATCCAGGCCATGTTCTGGATCAGTGATCTTGGGCAGGCGGGAACTATAAAAAGCCAGGTATTGACGGATGTCTACGTCAAACTCCAGGAAGCGGGCATTAGTATCGCCTATCCGAGGCCGCAACAGGTGCAGATCAATATGGAACCAGGTAACTGGCAACAGGCGCCGGCAGCATCAACACCGGCCACACAGGCAGCACCCATAACGGCTGTAAAGCCTTCGCCGGTGAAGCCTTCGTTGGAACCGCCTGCTAAGATGCCACCATCTGATACGCCGCAAAAGCCGGACGATCGACAGAGCGATGCCGGCGATGTGAAGTAAAATTCCCCTACATTTGTAGAAGGTAACCGTGCCACAACATAAACTTATCGCGATATGCGAAGTATTCTGTTACTGCTTCTAATTGTAGCCTTGAGAGGATCTGCTCATGCACAGGTCCTCCAGTACCCTGATAAAGCATTTGAACTGGCCCAGGCATCCGGCAAAAAAGTGATGCTGGTATTTTCCGGGTCAGACTGGTGCATACCCTGTATCAGATTTAATAAACAAATATTGTCGGACAGCAGCTTTCTGAGCTTTGCAGGAGAAAACCTGGTGCTACTGGAAGCTGATTTTCCGCAGAGAAAAAAGATAGCAGCTCCGCTCCGCTCTCAATATGATTCGCTGGCAGCAGCTTTTAATCCACAGGGCGCCTTTCCACAGGTGGTACTATTAAGTCCCGCGAAAAAACTGGTGGCTTACGTACCTTACCGACAAGAAACACCCGCCGGTTTTATCTCAACACTTAAACACCTGCTTCAATAGCCCTTCATGCATAGCAGTAAGCTTCATACCAGGTTGATGGGCTCCGATTTTGAGCTGATAGCTACCGGAGCAACTGAGGCGATCGCTGACAGACGGTTACAGGAAGGAGTAGCGGAAATACAAAGGATAGAAGCCCTGCTTACAGTGTTCAATGAAAGTTCCATCACAGCACAGATCAACGCGCAGGCAGGCGGAGCGCCAATATCTATCCCCTCTGAAGTATACCAGCTCATACACCGTTGTAATAAGATCAGCACCATTACACAGGGTGCTTTTGATATTTCGGCCGGTGTGTTGAAAAAGCTGTTCAACTTCAAATATGAGCACTTCACCTGGCCGGAAAAGACGGCCATAGAACAGGCCATGCAATGCATCGGCTTCCAGCATATTGCCCTGCTGAACAATCACTGCGTACAACTGAAACGTAACGGTATGCGCATTGATTTTGGAGGCATCGGCAAAGGTTATGCGGCCGACAGGGTGAAAGCACTCTGGATAGCTGACGGCGCCACCAGTGGCGTGATCAACGCCAGCGGCGACCTGACTGCCTGGGGCACACAACCCGACGGCGGTCCCTGGAAGGTGGGTATTGCACATCCTGACGATCCCCGGAAGGCGCTATTATGGCTACCAGTGAACAATGCCTCCGTAGCTACCTCCGGAAACTATGAACAATACGTGGAACGTGGCGGCATCCGTTATTCCCACAATATCGATCCCCGCAAAGGATGGCCGGTGCCTTATATCAAGAGTGTTACCGTGGTCAGCCCCAGCGCAGAACTATCCGATGCACTGGCTACCGCCATTACCGTCATGGGCCCTGTAGTAGGCCTGGACCTGGTGAACCAGCTGCCGGATGTACACTGCGTCATCATAGACGGGAGGAATAAAGTATTTCAATCGGATAATATTCAAATACATGCAAAAGGCTAACAGCAGTAGCATCCTGCTTATCGCCACAGGTACTTTCCTGGTATTACTGTTCATGCAGTCCTGCGTGACAGTAAAGCCATATCAGCGGATGTATCTCAACGATGAGAGCATGCAACTGGGTAAAAGAGGAATAGAAAAATTTGACGAAAACGTACATACTTACCGTGAAGGAAGCAGTGGGGGTGGTAGTGGGAAGAGCAGCGGAGGATGTGGTTGTAACTGATCTTAAATGAAAAGACTATTTATTGCGGCAGGTTTGCTGGCAGCTTATTTTACGGCATCTGCGCAAAGAGGAATCGACAGTACGGCTTATAAGAAACAAAAGATCTCTCAGACAGATATACAGGTGTTGTTCTCCTTCTACACGCAGGATGGCAATCATTCAGCCGTCACCGGTGGAACCGGCACTGAAAACCTGCAGGTCTACACTACTGACGTCTCCATTTCCCATCAAAAGGACTCCGTACATATCATTGACCTGGGATTTGGAGTAGATGTCATCACTTCTGCATCCACTGATAAAATTGATATGGTCATGTCTTCTGCCTCCCGGCACGACAACCGTTTCCATATTAATGCCGGCTACAGTCGCCTGTTCAAAAAGTCTCACCTGCGTGTAGGCATCAACAGTGGGTTGGCACTGGAATCAGATTACCTTTCTGTTCCTGTTGGCGTATCGGTATCGCACGACAATACAGATCACAGCCGGCAATGGTCGGCCTCCCTTCAGTACTTTTATGATGATCTCCGCTGGGGAAGATTTGATCCCGACTACTATGCTCCGGAAACACTGGTCTATCCTTCAGAACTGAGAGATACGGCCTGGTTCAACATCTATACACGGCAATCCTATAATCTCAACCTGGCCCTGTACCAGGTAGTCAATCAGCGCATGCAGTTTGCCGTTTTCCCGGAACTGGTCTACCAGAAAGGGCTGCTCTCCACGCCCTTCCACCGGGTATACTTTAACGACGGAAGTACCCTGAGAGTGGAAAACCTGCCACGGGAACGGTGGAAGTTCCCCATTGGCCTACAGTTTAATGTCTTTGTGGGCAGGAATACCATCATCCGTTCCTATTATCGCTTTTACCACGATAACTTCGGCATTACCGGCCATACCATACAACTGGAAGTGCCTGTAAAGACCAGCCCACAGCTGACCTTATCCCCTCTCCTGCGGTTTTATACACAAACAGGCGCGAAGTATTTCAGGCCTTATAAGGAACATAATATCAACGACGCCTTTTACACTTCTGACTACGACCTGAGCCGGTTCAACAGTTATAAAGCCGGCATCAGTGCCCGTTATGCATTGATGAAACCGATGTTCCGTCATTATTCCTTCCAGGAAATCGGGCTGCGATATGCCTTCTACAAGCGTTCAGACCAGCTGTCGGCTCATATGATATCGCTGCTGCTTGATTTTAAGCATAATAAGGGATAGCGTTACTGGCACAGCATATGATATACTTTCTGAAAAAAGGAGTATATGAGAAACTTACAATTGGGCCTGCTGGCCTTTGCCGTTATGTTATTGAGCAGCTGTGAAGTAGTAGGAGGAATTTTTAAAGCGGGAGTATGGGTAGGTGTGCTGGCGGTTGCATTTGTGGTGATTATTATTTTGTGGCTGGTGGGGAGAGCGAGGAAATGATGTTTTTAGTTTTCTACTGATATAATAACCGGGATCACCACCCGGTTATTTTTTATTGTATAAACTTTACAAACCTGACAAATGGCGAGATAGAAAAAAAGCAAAAAAAACTAAAGGTGGTTGCGATGAACAGAGGGTGGCTTCATAAACAAAATAATGAAGAATAGTGGTAGCCCGTAAAATTCCTTTTCCATATAATAATAAGCTTGATTCTGCTATGTCAAACTATTCCGTGAATGTGATGAATGGCAGCATCAAGCATTATTTAACTTATTCGCCTCCTCACTCCGGAAACACCGTCCCAATATACCCATCCCGATAATATTCCTCCTGTATCTTCCCCCATAACCATGCCCTCCCCTTCCCTGATTTCAACAGCCATTCCCGCCTCATCGCCGCCTGTTTATCCTCGAAATATTCCAGGTAAATGACCTCCCAGGGACGATAAGGCGACGTGCCTTTCTGCCTGCCATGTTCATTATGGAAATGGAACCTCTTCAGGAGGTTAGTAGTATGACCAGTATAAACCTTCTCGAACTGGCGGGAAAAAAGGACGTAGACGGTATACATAGAAAATATTATTCACTGAAATAAGAAAAGGTTACCCCAACGGGTAACCTTTCTTTGCCTTCGTTTCATAGGAGAAACGAAGATACTCATTTTATCCAGGCAAGCGATGCTTAAATTTCCATCCTACCTGTATGAATGACAATGCTTTACATCAGCGAATGTTTGTTGTCACGTCCTTTCTCTCTGTTTTATCTAATCAATCAGCTCCAGCGCCTTCAATCTTGCTACCGCTTCTATCAGCATGGCGCCGCTCAGTTGAGTGGTGAGATCAGTGGTGGTAGCGGTCTTTGTCCAGCTGGTGTTATATATTACCTGCGGACGGCTAGTACCCTGCAACCACATCGTCTGCCCATTCAACTGCAGGAAGCTGACAAATTTGGCAACATCCGTACTGCTAAGACTACCATCAGTGATCAGCAACATCATGTAACGCACCAGGATGCCTTTGAATAAACCACCATCTCCACCGCCTTCATCTTTCATGATGTTACCACTGCTGAAGTCACCTGCCAGTGAGTTATTAGCAGTTTTCAACGCATCTGCAATGTAGGTCTGCTCTCCGGTGATCTTATATAATTCTACACCAGCGCCGATGAATACACCCTGGTTATAGGTGAACTTCCAGGCTTTATTGGTGCCAGTGGCATCCAGACCGTCCCATACAAGCCCTGTAACAGGATCAACGAGATTGTCTTTCTGCCATTGATAGATCTTTTTAGCCCAGGCCAGGTCATCGCCATTACGGTTCAGCTGGTACATGCGGGAGGCAATGATAGAGGCCGGTGCATTTGCCGGTGTATTCTTGTTCTGGCGATCTTTATTCCAGTAGATGCCACCGCCCCAGGTATCGTCCCAGCCACCTTTAATGTCATTCCACAACAGTTCTGCAGTGGTTTTATAACGATCGTCGCTGGTAGCTTCGTAGGCGCGCAAACAGGCCAGTGTCATCCACTCCATATCATCGTAGAAATGGTTGATATAGGTATTGCCATTCTTAGCTTTCATACCGTCCAGCAACTCATCCATACGTGATTTGACAGCAGCGTCGCCGGTACGCAGATAGATATCTGTCAGTACATCCAGCGCGTGTGCGTTAGGCCAGTAGTTGAAAGTGAGATCGCCTGCATTGTTCTTGTTGAAATACTTGCTGCTCTGATTATAGAAATTACTGATCAGAGAGGAAGCCGAAGAATCTGCAATAGCCGTCCAGTTGTATTTGTAGGTCGTTTTACCGGCGCCTGGTCCGGGACCATCGTCCACCGGCTCCTTCAGACAAGAGGAGAAGGTCGTGGCCATGGCCGCAGTTATTGTGAATAAAAGGAATATCCGACGCATAAGTTTTTTGATTGTTTTTGTGATATGAATACCGGTTCCGGATTAACGCACTATTACCTGGTGCGTGTAAGTTTTATCCGGAGAGAAATACAGTTTCACATCACAGTTTTTACCATCCACTTCAGAAGCAAATTTGTAGCAGTAGTTGTACTGATCGCTGTTGGTAATCAGTTTTAATTCCCAGAAAGAAAGCGGTGTAGCAGCTGTAGGGCGACTATTATCTGCATTGGAACTACCATACCATTCTGTTCCTGCAGTACCGTCTGCTGCTTTTACGCTTACGCGGAATTTGTAACGCTCATCACGGCCCCATGATTCCTGGTGGAAGTTGATCAGTTTATTTTCAAATGTCCAGGTACCATTGGTGGTGTAGCTCAGGTCATACATAATGCCATTTTCAGGCGCAAACCACAAACCGATAGCAGTGATCTCTGTAATAGTAGCAGCCGTGTTGTTGAAGTCCAGGCGCAGGCGGTATACCTTTGTGCCGCCAGACTGGGTGCTTTCCCCTCCTTCTTTCAGTGTAGATCCATCAATAGAGTATGTAGTAGGTGTACCGGTATTTCTGTCTACGAATTTATATTTACCATCCTTCAGGGAAGTATAGATCTCAAATACACCAGGAGCAGTTGATTTCAGCTTAACGGCCTGAGCCAGATCAGCGCCCGCTTCGGTAGCATCTCCCGTCAGGAAAACATCTACCGGAATTTCAGCAAAACCATTTGGCCTTTCTACTTCTATTGTGCGGAATTCTTTTGCTGGCTGTATGTTATATCCTTTGGAAGCATTCACTGTCCATTTCAGTTTACCAGTAGCCAGCGCAGCAATACCTGCTTTACCGGCAATGCTGTTCAGGTCTTTGTGAGAAAGCGTCAGCTTGTTCTGTACGCCACCACCATCAGAAGTGATCTTGGCAATCGGGTCAGAGAAGTCACCGCCATCTTTATCTATCACCACTTCATATAACACAAGTGAGCCGTCTTCTGCGCGGGCCTGGTCCCATTCAAAGCTCACAGTAGCGCTGGTCGCGGGTTGCAGTTTGATATATTTATCATCTACCGGTGCATTCAGCCGGCTTACAGGTTGCAGGTTGGTATTCAGTTCGTGATCGTCTTTTCCACAACCGGTCAGTATCAGTCCTAGTGAAACCGGCAGTGCAAGGAGTATATTGGCGAAAAATGTTTTCATATCGTATCAGTTTGAAAAATATTAATGTGGGAATTACCAATCCTGGTTCTGACCAAGATTTGTGTTCTGATCGCGTTCAAACGTGGGCACCGGCCACAGGTAATGCTTAGGATTGATGAATGTCCTGTCTTCCACGATGATATAGCCGTTGGCATCTGTTCTGAATGCGCCTCCGGATACTTTGATACCTCTTACAGGCTTACTCATTACCTGGTCGGCTATCTTCCAGCGACGGATGTCCTGTGCACGCACACCTTCGAAAGCCAGTTCGGCCCTTCTTTCGCGACGTGCAATGGCACGCAGTGCATCCTGTGCCACACCCGGGAATTCCAGTGCTCCCGCATCATTAAACCCAGCCCTTGCACGTAATGCGCGGATAGTCTGGTTCCATACACCTGCATCCAGCTGGCTCAGCTCATTCTTCGCTTCTGCGTACATCAGCAGCACGTCAGCATAACGGATCACGATGAGATTTAATCCTGAATTGTAGCTGGTAGCAGTACGGTCATAATATTTATAGAAGTAATAACCCGTAGGAGAAGCCCCCTGATCATCTACGCTGTTGGTAGACGGATTGGAACCAGGCTTGGTGAGGATAGTCTGCACCTTGCCGTCGAAGTCTGTGATGGTAGAACCATCATGCAGGATGGTAGCATTAAAACGAGGATCCCTGTTGGTGTAAGGGTCATTCTCATTATAACCAGAACCTGCTTCCCTGATGCCCTTTCCGTTCAGCATGATGTAATCATCCACGAGGTCTTGTGTAGGTACCAGCGTGCTTCTCAGCAGCGCTACCGTCTGCGGCAGGAAATTACGCTGAGAGCTGTGTGTACGACCGCCGCCATATTGTATATCGAAGATCACTTCGCTGTTATACTCGTTGGCGGTGGTGAAGATATTACTGTAGTTATTTTGCAATGCATAGGTACCATTGCTGGTACTATTGATAAGCAACTCGCAGTCATTGATAGCTCCCTGCCATTCGCTTTTGAACATATGTACGCGTGCACTCAGCGCAATTGCAGCACCACGGGTAATGCGACCCTTATCTTTATCCTGGTATCCTCCATTGGCGCCGGTATAGTTATTCACCGGCAGGTCAGGGCGGATAGCCGTCAGTTCAGACTGGACAAAATCAAGCACCTGATTTTTATCTGTACGGGAGATGCTTTTGGATTCATCAATCGTGATCAGATTGGTGTAGAAAGGAACATCCCCAAACCAGCTTACCAGCTGGAAATACGAATATGCACGGATGAACCTTGCCTCTGCCAGGATACGGCGTTTCAGCGTTGAGTCAAGCGCCGGCACCCTGTCGATGTTGGTGGTTACGATATTACACTTGCGGATGCAGGTGAATCGGTATTTCCATTCTTCTGTCAACCGTTGGTTGGATGGATCATATGCACCGGCGGCAATAGTAGAGACAGCTTTGTAACCGATACCGTTTACAAAACCGTTGTCGCTAAGCGCTTCGTCGCCGAAATAATAACTATCGTCAGACAGGTTCTCATAACAGCTGGCAAGCGCTGCCAGGGCATCATCGGCCGTCCGCCAGTAGGCGGCGTCTGTATAGTCGCGCGTGATAGGCTGGTCCAGCTTACGGCAGGAGAACAGCACGACGGCGCAAAGTATTGGCAATAATAATTTCTTCATACTAATGAACATTGAACACTATTATCAGAATTTCAGATCCAGGCCAAATGAGAAAGTAGCTGCATTTGGATAACTACGTCCTGCGATAGCGTTATAGTTGGTAAAGGACAGTTTATCATCAAACTGCGTGAATTCCGGGTCCACACCCAGGTCGCGGAAGCGGCGGGGAGTGAATGTCAGCAGATTCTGGCTGGTGAAGTAAACCCTAGCACTTTGGATATGCAGCGTCTGGCTTACACTACGTGGCAGTGTATAACCCAGCTGCAGGTTCTTTAAGCGCAGGTATTTGGTATCAAACAACCAGTAGTCAGAATACGCAAAGTTGTTGGCGTCAGCAGTACCGATAGTCAGCCTTGGATAGCTGGCGTTAGGATTGGTAGGCGTCCAGCGGTCCAGGTGCTGTTCGAAAGCATGGTCCTCATTATTGTGGAATGCTTCTACGATATCACCACGCAGGAACTGGCTTCTCTTACCCACTCCCTGCCAGAACATGGAGAAATCCCAGTTCTTCCAGTTAGCAGAATAAGAAAATCCGAAAGTATAACGTGGGAACGGATTACCGAATACATAGCGGTCGTCTGCATCGATAGTGCCATCGCCATTACGGTCAATGTAGCGGATATCGCCCGGCATTACCTGCTGGTTGTAAGCAAACGGCACTTTAGGCGCGTTCTTGATATCGTCCAGGTTCTGGTACAGACCGTTTGATTTATATCCATAATAAGAAGCGATCGGGAAACCTTCTTTGATAATGAAGGAGAAGTCAGAGCCCTGTACCGACTGCTCTCCATATTTCACTACCTTATTCAGGTTGTCGGATAGATTTCCTGAGAAAGTGTGATTCACACTTCCTGTTTTTGCATGATAAGACACTGTAAGTTCCCAGCCTTTGTTCTGCACTTTACCAACGTTCTGCAGAGAAGAGCCGATACCGGCCGTACCTGGTACCACCTGGAACAGGTAGATACCGTCGGTGTTTTTATTGAAATAGTCGAAAGATGCGGAGACCTTGTTGTTGAAGAGATCTACATCCACACCGTAGTTGCTCATAGTAGATATTTCCCATTGCAATGTTTCATTGTACGCTGAGAAATCGGCTCCGGTGTTAGGCGTATTGTTGAACGGATATTTACCGGTGTTCAGGGTTACCCTTGCCAGGTAGTTGAAACCGCCGATGTTGGAGTTACCCACCTGTCCCCAGGAATAACGGAATTTCACGTTACCGTACTTCTCCTTGAAATCTTCGAAGAATGCCTCATCAGTGATCCTCCAGCCCAGTGAGAAAGCCGGGAAGAACTGCCAGCGGTGACCGGGAGCCAGTTTGGAAGAACCATCATAACGCCAGGTAAACTCCGCCAGGTATTTGTCATTGTAGGCATAGTTCACTCTTCCAAAAAGAGAGTTCAATGCGTACAGGTTAGGATTGACGAACTCATTGTAAGTACCGATGTTGGCATAGTCGAATGTACCATCCGGCTTGGGAATATATCCACCACCAATAGACCAGTCGTTATCCAGGTTAGTACCACCATAGCGGGTAGCCTTCAGGCCATACTCTTCATTGATCGCATCGCTACGGCCGCCCACCTGTGCTTTCACATAATGTTTACCGAAAGTGTTTTCATACTCTGCTGTAGCATATACGTTGGAGGCAAGATCTTTGAATTCATACTCATACATCTTGTTGTACAATGGAGGACTGGCCGTAGTATAATAAGGGGCGTAGGAATACTTGTTCTGACGATCCGTCTGGTTAGTGATCGTATAGGTACCGGACGCGTTGAAATTAAGTTTGAAATGCTTTACCGGCGTAATGGTAATATCCAGGCCACCCAGCAGATTGTCTTTCTCTTCCTTGTTGAAACCCTGGTATTTCAGCTGTGCGATTACGTTGTTGCTGTTCAGCGCTGGTACTACAAAATTGCCAAGTGTATCAAGTACGGGGTAGATACGTGGCGTACGGATAGCATCCCTGATGAGGATACCTATATCTGCCTGTTGCCTGCGTTTGATACCTTTAGTATAGGCAAGGTTCACATTTACTTTCACGTATTTGCTTACATCTACTGCGAGGTTAGCCCTGGCGTTGTAGCGCTTGTAGTAGAACTTTTCGTCTACGTAGGAATTCTGCAACATATTACCCTGGTTCACGTATCCCAGTGAAACGAGGTAGCTGCTGGATTTACCGCCACCAGTCATGCTGAGACTATGATTCTGCATAGGTGTATAGTCGCGCAGCATTTCTTTCAGATAAGCGGGTTCAGAACCACGTTTATGCCAGTAGCTGATATCGTCTGGTGAGAACTGTGGTGTTTTACCTGAGTTTACCAGCGCTTCATTCTTCAGTGTCATATACTCCCATGCTTCCACGTTTTCGGGTAGTGTGGTAGGCGTTTGAAAACCGTACATACCGTTGTAGGTAACGCTTGGTTTCTCGTCTTTGCTACCCCTTTTTGTGGTGATGTATACAACACCGTTGGCAGCCTGTGAACCATAAATGGCGGAAGAAGCTGCATCTTTCAATACGGAGATGCTTTCTACATCGTAGGGGTTCAGGTTCTGTAAACCGTCACGGCCTGCCTGCACACCATCAATAATGATGAGCGGGGCATTTCCGGTCAGGCTGCCAACGCCGCGTATGTTGAGTACCATTTGTGCGCCTGGCTCTGCGTTGTTCTGCTGGAGTATCAGGTTAGGCGCCGTTCCCTGCAAAGCCTGGAACATATTGGCAACAGGACGGCCCTCAATATCTTTAGTGGAGATAGTATTGATAGCCGCCGTTACCTGCGTTTTCTTTTGTGAACCATAAGCGGTGATCACTACCTCTCCCAGGTCCTTAGAGTCGGCGGTGAGCATTATGGTAATATTAGTTCTTCCGCTGATCCCTACTTCCGATGGGATGTAACCAACGGAAGAGCAGACCAAGGTACCATTGGCTTGCCCAGCTGGGATCTTTAGCGTAAAAAAACCCTGATCATTTGAAGTGGCGCCAACACTGGTGCCCTGCAAACGAACATTCACGTTAGGGATACCTTCTCCCTTATTGTCAACGATCCGGCCATTGATCGTGATGTCAGCCTGCTGCGTAGGAGTAGCTGTTGCCTGACGTAAAATGATCTTATTACTGATCATTTCAAACTTAATGTCAAGCGGCGACAGTACCATTTCCAGTACTTCTCCCAGTTTCTTGTCTTTTACAGACAGGGAGATCTTCTGTGCTGCTCTTATTTCATCATTTGAGTAGACAAACACATAGGGTGTTTGCTTTTCTATTTTCTCCAATACCTGCCCGAGCAGTTCATTGCTTACCTGGAGACTGATACGGTTTTCAAGTGGGCTCTCTGTGTCCCTTACCTGTTGCCCCTGGCCATATGCAGCGTGATTTGCTTCAGCAGCAAATGCACTTTGTGCCTTCAGGTCCAGCATGTTCAATAAGGCCATGCAGACAAAAAGCGGCAGGAACAACGAGCGGAAAATTCCCGAAAAACGCATGGGTAGCGGTCTTTCTTTCATAACGCAGCTGTTTGTGAATGATTGATTTGATTGATTAAATACGTAACGTGAACTATTATTCTGTGATCAGCAAAGTACTGTCGGTAATAGAATAGTGGAATGCTTTAGACCTGGCAAGGTAATACATGATGTCCTGCAGACTGTTATCCTGGAAAGACCCTGTAAGCCTGTAATAACGCGGCGCATCACTACCAAAGCTTACCTTCTTGCCGAAGGTCCTTTCCAGTTCAGCAGCTATCTCTTCCAGTGTTTTGTCGCGGAATACCAGCCGTCCTTCCGTCCAGGCTTTATCATCTTCTGCAGATGTTGTTTCTCTAACAATAGCGTCTTCTTTGTTCTCAGCGAAAGCTTTGCGATAAGTCACTTTTTCATCTGGTGTAATATAGATGGTATCAGGTTGCTGTCCAGCGGCAACAACAGGAATGAATGCGACCTTACCTGTCTTGACAGATGTCTGCACCGCTTCATTTTCATAGGCGCGGATGTTGAAAGAAGTTCCAAGCACGTGTACAGTGCCGGAAGAAAGGTGTACGATGAACGGTTTCTTAGGATTTGCGGCAATATCAAAGAAGGCCTCACCATTGAGATAAACCTCACGGCTATTACCATTGAATACTTCCGGATAGGAAAGTTTACTATCTGCATTCAACCAGATCTTACTACCATCAGCCAGTTCTATTGTTGCTTTGGTAGCCTTCCCATTCTGCCTTTCCATCAGTCTGGCCACTTCCGCCTGCTGTTGTCGGGGCCTGAGTACCACAACGGCAACAGCAGTGATTAATACGGCGGCAGCGGCCACACCAATCCATTTCCAGGGGAACATCCTTTTTACAGGAGTTGCACTGATATTGATCCTGGACATGGTACGTTGTAATGCCTGTTCTGTTTCGGCAGAAGAGTGATATGCCGATACTGTGAAGTACTGTTGCAGCAGCTGGTAGCGTTCGCGAAGTTCAGGATATTCCTGCAACATCATCTCAAGCTCCTGCTGTTCTGCTGTGGTAGCTTCTCCTGCCAGTTTCCTGGCGGCTAACGTGGTAAATAATTCTTCGTCTATCATACGTGTTGTAATAGAAGGACCGGGAGAATGAAAAAACTACTTACAAGGAATCCGGTTTTTTATTTTTTGTTTTCAGCCTGTTGGCAACGTATGGTCCTATTACTTCATTGAGGCGCTTCATGGCGCGAAACAATTGTGTTTCTACTGTGCGGGGAGAAATATTGAGGATCTCTGCTACATCTTTATATTTAAATCCTTCTTCCTTGATCAGTTTAAATACACGGCGACACTGGTCCGGTAACTTACCCACCTCCTGATCCATCTTAAAGAGGATCTCTTTCCATTCCATGGTACGCTCCGGATCCACAGAATTGGTCAATTGAGAAAGTCCGGATTCGTCATTCAGTGGGGTGATCCGCAGGGAGGAATATTGTTCCAGGTAATTCAGCGATTGATTTTTGACCGCCACAAAAAGATACACTTCCAGGTTGGAGACCTTTTCCAGTTCGTCCCGCCGGTTCCAGATCTTCACAAAGACATCCGAAACGATCTCTTCGGCAGCTTCACGGGTGTAAACATATTGGATAGCAAAATATAACAGCCGGTCATAGAAATGGCGAAACAGCTCTGAAAAAGCCTTTTCATCGCCGTCACATGCAATCTTCCGTTGCCAGTCTCTGATATTTTCATTGCTACTCATACTGCGCTGAGCTTCATTTTCTAGTCCCCCCGGAGGTAAATATAAAGATGATTATCGTGGAATTTGTACCCCTATGATGTTGGTATAGTCCTAAATTAACCCATCAAGATAACTTCATGGCATACCCGATTAAGATCTTATCAGTTTCACAACGTTAGTGTCAAAGGCATAGTACTCAATGGGCTTTAAAATTTTTGTTATCAGTTCCTACGCGTGTGATTCACAATTCCTTTTCTATGCTCCCGTCCAGCCTGTATCACCGGCTGGTCCGGAATTGACCTGTATCTATTCTAAGACAGGTATTCCGGGAAAACTACTTACAGGAGTAAAAAAAATATTTGGAGTTTCTCGGATTAGGAATAATTTTAAATCGGTTCATAACTATATATAAAAGAACTTTTAAGTGTTTTTGTGACAGAAATTTCGTAATTTTAATGGCTATGACTAAAACCAGAAAATCATATCAGATATGATGTCATCTACATTTACTACGATATTGGTGATTATCGCGGTGTTCGCTTCGCTTTCATCTTTGGCCATGACGCTGCTGCGCGCCTCCAGAGAAACGGCCAGACTCAAGAGAATCCGCCGGTATCCACCGAAAGCGTTGGTGGTAGAAGACAAATCAGGACATGTTGTAGTGCTTGATCTCGAAAAACAGAATGATACACAACAGATACTCCGTACCCTCGATGTATTATTAGGGAAATAGTTCTCATCATTTTAATTTCACCTTATACTATCGCCTGGTCAAAATACCATCATCCACTATATATTATCTCATAACTTAGTATCCTATAAAACCATTTTCATTCGTTGGAACAAGAAAATTCACTGGTTGCTAACCCATCCACGCAATCTTCCAATACCCAGCAACCAACTTCGACATCTGCCAGCATAGCCGGCGCGGGAGGTGGTACCTTACTGGTGCTGCTGGCCAACAATTTACCTGACGCTTATCCCCTTAAATCATGGCTGGTCATCATTGCGCCCAGCGTATCCATTGTATTGTCCCTGTTCTGGAAATATATTTCCCGGAAGTCCAATGCATATTTCAAAGTCAAGAAAGTAGAAAGGTCTAAAAAGCTGCTTTTGCAGAAAATTGAAAATGCGCTTCAGAATGGGATCATATCTGAAAAGGAAGCAATAATGCTGAAAAAGAAAATGCGGGAGATCGAGCTGCAAAGCATCGACAACCTGGCTAACAAGATCAAGTCTATTGATTTTGAGGAATAGTGGTCTGTTTTCTGAACTTCTCCTGCTGGGCCAGATAAAGCCCGCCAATCACCAGTATCGTACCGGCAAAGGTATACCACGTGATGGGCTCATTCAGGAGCACGGAAGAGTACAGGAAGCCAAATACCGGGCATAGGAACAACCAGAGAGATGCCCGGACAGCATCCTTACGCACAAGATAGAACCATAACTGTAAGGCTACTACGGATACCGGTACGATCAGCCAGCCGACGGAGAGCCAGAACTGTGCGTTGAAATGTGTGGTCTCAAAATTGGCAAAGAAGGCCGTAATAGGAATAAATAACAGCCCTCCCAGGAATACCTGCCAGCCGTTTATAACCACACTGGAAAGCCGCCAGTTGATCCGGGCATAATATACAGTGGCCACAGATACAGACAACATTCCCAGCATCAGGATCAGTACACCGCCTACAGTAGCATGGCTGTCCAGCAGTAAAGGATAGGTAGCTATTGCAACGCCGGCCATCCCCAGGAGCATACCGGCAATCTCATACCACTTCAATGGCCGCTTCAACCATAAGGCCGAGATGACCATAATGAACAATGGATTAGTAGCGGTGGCCAGCGTCCCGATACCTGCGGATACTGCTTTCATGGCAATCACAAAACACCCCAGGTAGACAGTAGTATTCAGGCAACCAAAGATCGTCAGGTGCAACCATTCCTTTCCTTCGGGTAATGCATGCTGCCCTTTTCTGATAAGATAAGCGTAGATCAGCATCCCTCCTCCTGCCAGGAAAAACCTCACATTAGCGAGGATAAGCGGATCGGCTACCTTGATACCAAATTTTGTGGCAACTGCAGCTGATGCCCACAGTAAAGCGAAGAGAAGACCTATTACGAGCTGGCGCATTATTATTCCTGTCGGTTTGTAAACGGGTATAAAAGTAGGTAATTCCTGATGTTATTTTAACAAAAACTATTGGAGAGAAGAAGCATAGAACCAGCAGAGAAGATGGAGAGAAGACGCAGAGAACAAGCAATGATGTTAACCAGGTATCAGCAAATAAGAAGAGCTACCGGCAGTGCAGAAAATTGTTATCACAATCAACACTACCGGTAGCTGTTATCACTATATTCGTTAGTTCAGGAGATTTTACTGCTTACCGTAAGTAACGCCATGGAAATCGTCTGTACGGAAAGGACTGGCAGGTAAACCTGCCCCATTGTATAAGTTACCGCTGGGATTATTTGACCAGTTGTAACGCACCGCTACCGGCATCTCTACTTCAGGACTCGTTACCATTACCCGGTCGCCAACGATGCTCGCCTCGGCCCAATGGAATTTCTTATCTGCACCGGCTATCTCAAATCCTTTCAGTTTGCTGCCACCCTTTACTACCAGGCCATCGTCTTTATGATTAAAGGCGATATACACCTTATTTCCTGAAATCGTTTTCAATTGATAGATGGGACCAGAATACGGAATCTTCTCCCCATATACCCTCGCTCTTGCAATAAGCGACAGGCGGCGGGCTACTTCCTGTTTATTCTTCGGATGGATATCTTTGTCATCCCCGATATCAATAGCGGAAGCCATCCCCGTATTTGGCACAGACAGTGTTTTTAATTGTGCTTCACGCAGCTCCGCCCAATCAGATTCCACAGGTTGTTCCTTTTTTTCCGTAAAGTTGGCCAATTGCACAAAGAAGAAAGGGAAGTCGCCAATTTTCCACTGTTTGCGCCAGTCTTTGATCATCAGTGGAAATAATTCCCTGTACTGGTATGCCCTTCCAACGTTAGCCTCGCCCTGGTACCAGATAACACCACGGATAGCATAAGGCAACAAAGGATGGATCATCGCATTATAGAGAAGAGTGGGTTTATTGGGATTGGACGGCGATTGTGGAGGAGTCAGCTGCTCATAGGCTTTTACCGTGTCTGCAAAAGCGGGCATTGTTTTCAGAGATTCCCCACTGGTCCACGCTTCTGCTACCGTTCCTCCCCAGGAGCTGTGAATAACGCCCACGGGTATATGCTCATGTCCGTAGATCTCCCTTGCAAAGAAATAACCGACAGAAGAGAACTCTGGTACACTCTGGGGAGAGCAGACCTGCCAGTTTCCATCCCAGGCTGTGATATCGTCTTTAGGGGTCGTACTGGTGACGTGTTTTGCCTGGAAAAAGCGGATCTGCGGATAATTCGCAGCTGCAATTTCCTGCTCATAGTTCAACACTTTTCCCCATCCTTTAACGGGCATTTCCATATTGGACTGACCAGATGCTACCCAGACATCTCCTACCAGGATGTTGTCCAGTTTTATCGTGTTATGTCCGGATATGGTCATTGTATAGGGCCCTCCTGCTATTTGGGCAGGTATCTTTACCTTCCACTGACCATTAGCTGCTGTAATGGCAGTAAAAGTAACATTGCGAAAGGTAACGGTCACCTTTTCCCCCTTATCGCCCCATCCCCATATATTCAATGGTTTGTTACGCTGTAATACCATGTTGCTACCGACCAAAGTGGGTAAACGAACATCGGCAAAGCTATTCAGGATAAGTGTGCATGACAGTAAACTTGTCAGCAATGGCTTTAATAACGTGGTCAGTTGCATGAAACGATAGTTTTTATTCCGTTGATCAAGGTACAAAATGGGGAATAGATGCGCAATAACTTCCCTGATAAACTATCCTATGTGGCGGCTTTTAATGGCTTTTTCACAGGTGCCTATTTTTTTGGCACGAAATTTTTATATCTCTCTGTATAAAACAATACTATTATGATAAACGGTATCATCACACTCGATTTCGATATAAAAGCATTGCATTACCTGAATAGCAACAGCCGTTATATCAAAGCTACTGCTGATGCCAGTGGCAATATGGACATAGCTTCTGCTGCTTTAAAATATTATCAATCGACAACGAATCATACAGATATACAACTGGAAGACGAAGAAGATGTGAACAGGTTCAAACATGTGGCGCGCCGCTTCTTCAGTGAATTCAGTGAAAACTAATCTTTCATCCATGTAGCCCCAGGATGTATTCATTCATTCGTACCCCATTCATCCATTAACCCTCGCATCCATTCAACCCCATCGTTCATTGTTTCCCCCGGGTTTTCATTCATTGTGCTTTCCCCATGCATTCATTGTCCCCAAGGGAAACATCCATTATAGACTAACCTCATTATCCATTACCCAAAAAAGTAAGCAGCCCGCAAAGTCATATTTGCGGGCTCTTTTTATATAAAAAAGTAAAGGTCGTCAAGAATGACAACCCTTTCTAACCATATCCTAATAAAAACCAAGTTCTTTACTTTCTATGCGATAACATATCAAGTATAATATTGTAAATAAGATTTTTCTCTTACGTTATTTATTTAATAGGGAAAGGGTGGGGCCTTTTTTATTGTATAGGACAGAAGCAAATTTCATTGTTGCTGATACAAATATATGATCCCGTTTTCTATTGTTTTGTAGTAGGATTACTACACTAAAAAAAGTATGGGATAGCTCTCTGTAGAATAGCTACCCCATTACATTTCAGCCGATCAGCTGTAAAATTATTTCTTTAGCGACCCTGCCAGTATCTGCATAAAATATCCACCTACTACACTTCTTGCCTGGAAACCTACCATCTTTCCATCACCTGTTTCATGCCAGTCGCTCAATGGTACACGTGAAGGTGTTTCCTGCGCGTATTTATACACAGGATCCACCAGGGCAGAGAAATCCGCCTGATTGTCTGTGAGGGCCGCAGTCCACAATATCCAGTCAGATTTAGTGTATTTTTTACGGCTATCCAGTGGCAGTCCATACGTTAGCTGTTGGGTCAGATAATACTTTATTTCTTTCTGATAAACTGTTTTAGGGAATAGTCCCAGGTTTAACACCTTATCCCAAACCAGGTTATACTTCTGACTCCAGGTACCTTTATTCTCAAATGCCAGCGTGTAGTGATCGCCATCTTCTGCCAGCTGCATCCATTTCGGCACCATCTCTGTCGCTGCAGTCCGGTACTTCTGAGCAGTTGCTTTCTCGCCCACCATATCCGCCAGCATTGCATAACAACCAAGTCCTACGATTGCTTTTACAGACAGGTTTGCATTCCTCGCCAGGTGACCTGCAAAATCATCTGTACACAATTGGTTAGCCGGATCGAAACCTTCTTTCAACAAATATTCCGCCCATGTGCTCAGCGTTTTCCAATGTTGTCTTGCATAATTCGCATTGCCTTCTGCTTTTGCAATTGCCGCTGTCAGAATGATCATATTACCAGATTCTTCTACCGGCATTCCTTCTCCATATGCCTGGCCGTTTGCCAGTGGATATGTTCCCAGGTCATGCGCTGCATAAGGCTGTGTATATTTACCACTCTCGCTGAAGTAAAAAATACCATTCAGCATTCCCTTCATCAGTTCAGGATTGTACACCAGGTACAGTGGTGCAGAAGGATATGTCACATCCACTGTATTGATACAACCATTACTGAAGTTCTCTTTTGAAAGGAACAGGATCTCACCCTGCGGACTCTTCACCAGCTTATGTGCAGCAATGCTCTGACGGTATCCCAGCACACAGAGTTTTGCATATTTATCACCACCGGATGTTTTTGCCAGCTCATACAATTCCTTGTCAAATGCAGTACAGCGCGCAATAACAGATGCGTATTCATCCTGCGCTTTCTTCAGTTCTTTTTCTATCGTATAGCTGTCATCTTTTTTCCACCAGGGCTTCAGATTTGCTTCAAAATATTGAATAGAATATATATCATCATATCCTACCAGGAATACCTGTTCTTTCTCAGTACCATCTACCTTTCCAAGAGATACAGATGTATTCAGCACCAACTGTTTTCCTCTGTCAGGTGTTTCCCGTTTACCTTTACCTGCGAATGAAGACGCAGCTACTCCTTCCCTCGTCACGTATTGCGCAGCACCGGCAGACTGTGGTACCGCCACATAAAGATATCCCCAGTCGATACGCAGGTCATCTCCTTTCTTGGCGAGTACAGGTTGTGCTACACTGCCTGTTTTCAGGATAGACAATCCCTCGCTGGTATACTGTTGTGCGGTTACTTCTTCTGCAGATGTATTTACTGCCAGATCGGAAGATGCACCAAAATACACTTCTACTTTATGCTTACGTCCGTCATTCGCTTTTACCTTATATGATACATAAGACACGGGACGCGACATCAGATCAAGATCTTTCAGCAACAGCGGAGATGTAAAAGTCAGCTTAACATCTACTTTTCCACAGGTCAGATCATAGATGGTCTGCGTAGCTTCGAGTGTTACGTTTTTCTGTTCTGCCAGCTGGATCTTATCTGCCCATTTATCTTTTTCTTCTGTTACGATACCTCCATCGAGATAAGCGCCTCCCCTGGTATTGGTACAATGCATGGCCAGTACATTTGTTCCTTTACGCAGTTTCTTTCTCGCTTCTTCGCTGATGGGGAAGTATTCCATATGGTTTAACCATCCTACATAACTATAAATGCGTTCACCATTCAGGTATACTTCCGCATTATCGTCGTGATTGATCTTCAGCAGCAGGTTATCCACATTAGGATTATCTACTGTGAAAGTGCGGCGTACCCATACATCATCGGTGAACCAGGGCGTACCGGTAGTCTTCTCCTCTTTTACAAATGGCGCCTGGCCGGTTTTCCAGCTGGCGTCATCGAATGCGGGATCTTCCCATCCTTTCGCAGGCGCTGTTTCTGTATAACGCACCTGATAGGGTTCCATATCAGCCGTAGCGGCTAATGCCCTGTATGCATGTCCGGGCGCACCCAGTATACGATAAGTGACACCATCTACCTTTACAAATCCTGTCAGGGACTGTTCTGTACCTGTCCAGTGACGTGTAGTGGAAGCGGTCAGTTTGTCTGTTGCCGACCAGACACTGAAATAAGGATCGTGTGTGATCAACGGATAGGCAGGCGCCTGTTGTTGCGCATATAGCTGTTGCGACAGCAATACGGCAGCAATACCAAAAATTCTCTTCATGATTTTGTGGAGCTTTATATGATGATTATTGAAAACGTGGAAACGCGCCGCTACCTCCGCGGCAATGGCAGTGTTGTTGAGACTCATAGACCTATATTATGATACCCGTGGATTAAATTAACTGCACACTCTTTCTCTCTGGCGAAAAATAGAGATTTTTTTTGGGAAACGTACTGTTTACGCTTAATTTTTCCGGATGCGAGGTTTGATAGCGTTTGCTGTGGAGTTTCAGCTATTATAGTGTCCGTTCCATCCCAAGTAAGTGTGGGCTTGCTGGCTCTTTGAAGTTTACTTGCTATTACATTGGGAGGTCGTGCTGTTGATAGCGTGTGCTGTGGAGTTTCAGCTATTATAGCGTCCGTTCCATCGGAAAAGTAAGTGTGGGCTTGCTGGCTGAGTTCTTTGAAGTTTACTTGCTATTAAACATTGGAAAGTCGTATTGGGCTTTAGATTATTTATTAAACTCCTGGTGCAACGTATCGGCATTAACTTCAAACAACTTAGGCCAGCAAGCTCCACCTTACTTTTCCTGATTCCACTCTCCGTTAATGAATAGAGATCCGGCATTAATAGAGAATCTTTGGTCCGAGCAAACTGGCACAAACGAGACTGGCGAGGAAAATGATAATCTTTCCCCGCAAACAGAGAATATTAGGCTCGCATTTTTGAGGAAGAACGTGTTACAGGACTCTTTCTTATTTTCTTATGCCGTCTTCCCCACCATATATAGACGCAGTAATAGGTAGGCTGGCACAACCGAGACTGGCGAGGAAAACGATAATCTTCCCCGCAAGCAGAGAATATTAGGCTCGCATTTTTGAGGAAGAACGTGTTACAGGACTCTTTCTTATTTTCTTATGCCGTCTTCCCCACCATATATAGACGCAGTAATAGGTAGGCTGGCACAACCGAGACTGGCGAGGAAAACGATAATCTTCCCCGCAAGCAGAGAATATTAGGCTCGCATTTTTGAGGAAGAACGTGTTACAGGACTCTTTCTTATTTTCTTATGCCGTCTTCCCCACCATATATAGACGCCAGTAATAGGTAGGCTGGCACAAACGAGACTGGCGAGGAAAACGATGATCTTTCCCGGCAAGCCGATAATGGCGCCGATGTGGATATCGTAGTTCATATTCCGCAGTTTGTCTGCAAAGCTGGCTTTAGCGTATTCGCCCATATAGGGTCCTTTGGCGGGCAATACAGTCAATGTATTCTGATCGAAGTAAAGGATATCCAGTTTATAGTAGGTGCCTGGCCGGTAATTGATCGATCCGGCAATGGCAGATGTTTTATCGGATATATAAGACACCATAATGCCAGCATCTGCAGGCGCTTTCTTGCGCAGCTGTTGCCATACCAGGTCTTCCGGTGTTTTATACATCGCTGTTTTGGTCGTATCCGAAAGTGGCGGCAGATCCGATGGCAACTTTTCTCCTCCGGAGGTAGCGAAGTATACGGCCTTGCTGAACCACTGGAATCCCCAAACCAGACCGGTAGTAGCGAGCAACAATCCTATTGCCAGGGCATAAAAACCTAGCACATTATGCAGATCATAATTGACCCTTTTCCATTTCGCATCCCACTTTACCGAGAACCGCTGCTTAGCGGCAGCCTTGTTTTTCGGCCACCATAACACGAGCCCCGTAATTAACATGATAAAGAAAATCAGTGTCACAGAAGCCACTACCGGCTGACCTATTGCTGGCGGTAACCACAGGTAGTAGTGCCCATGTAATATAAAGTGGAAGAAATCCTCTTCCTCACTCCATACCTTGATCACTTTACCGGTATATGGGTCCATAAAGACCTGGTAGTAATAATCCGGGTTAGCGCCGTAGAACATCACAGAAGCGCTTTTATCCTTTCCTGGGTAGTTGATACCATTCGGTTGTTTATGGCTAACCTGTTTAACTGCGATCTCCTTTAAGACTGACGGCGACAATGGCGTTGCACCTGGCTTACTGGCGCTGTACATATATGGCTTCGTCACACTTTCTATTTCCTGCTGGAATGCGAGGATACAGCCGGTGATGGCGATGATGAAAACGCCGAGGCCGGAGATGAAGCCGAGCCATAGGTGTAATTTTCCAATGAGTTTTTTAATAGTCATAAGCAGTCGCAGTACGGGCTGAGTTGGCCAGATGGGCGTAAAAATGGTGTAAATAATGGTGAATGTTTGCTCGAAAACGGAATTTTTTCTGAAGTTTCGGTTATTGCGGGACGGGTTATTATTAAGGGGTGGGCAGCTGGATGGACTTCAGGTGTGGTTTTATTTGGGGCTGGGACGACTGGACGGACTTCAGGTGGGACTGCTGGCTGAGTTCTTTGAAGTTCCTTGCAATGGGACATAGGGGGTTGTATTGGGCTGTTGGTTATATATTAAATCCCTGGTGCAACACGTCGGCATACTTCAACGAACTTAGGCCAGCAGTCTCCACCTGAAACCGTCCTATGTTTAGGTCGTCCCGGTAATGGAAGACGTCCTGATTTTAGTCTATGCCAGTAGCCCTCCCCGTTCTCGAGTGTGAGGGGAAGGAGAAGGAAGGGGCGTCAAAATAATAAGAGCGTTCCGCAGTCCTATTAAATCCCTTATAATAAGCGCATCAAAAATATGCGCCTTGCAACGAATTATTCTTCCAATAGGTCAAACAATCGGAAACTCTAGCTATTAACGGGGAGTGGAATCAGGAAAAGTAAGGTGGAGCTTGCTGGCCTAAGTTGTTTGAAGTTAATGCTGATACGTTGCACCAGGGGTTTAATAAATAATCTAAAGCCCAATACGACCTTCCAATGTTCAATAGTAAGAAAACTTCAAAGAACTCAGCCAGTAAGCCCACACTTACTTTTCCGATGGAACGGACGCTAGAACAGCGGTAACGCCATAGCAAATGTTATCAAATAGCAAGAAACTTCAAAGAACCCTGCAAGCCCACACTTACTTTTCCGATGGAACGGACGCTAGAACAGCGGTAACGCCATAGCAAATGTTATCAAATAGCAAGAAACTTCAAAGAACCCTGCAAGCCCACACTTGCATTTCCGATAGAACGGACGCTAGAACAGCGGTAACGCCATAGCAAATGCTATCAAATAGCAAGAAACTTCAAAGAACCCTGCAAGCCCACACTTACTTTTCCGATGGAACGGACGCTAGAACAGCGGTAACGCCATAGCAAATGTTATTAAATAGCAAGAAACTTCAAAGAACCCTGCAAGCCCACACTTGCATTTCCGATAGAACGGACGCTAGAACAGCGGTAACGCCATAGCAATAAAAAGGCGCAAACTATTTACTCTTATAAATCTCCGTCCCCGCAAGCAGAAAACACCCCAACCCATAATCCTCAAAATCAGGAATCTTATCAAACGTCACCGGCTGCCCATCAGACGGCTGCTTCCCCGTACTCTGCACATACCCCAGCATACCATTATCATGCACACATTCCTTCATCAGCGCATTCCACGCCTTCACCACTACCGGCTGATATACCTTCTTATCAAGATACCCATGCCTGATCCCCCACGCCATACCATACACAAACAACGAAGTCCCCGTCAGTTCCTTCCCACCAAAATTGGTCGGATCATGCAAGCTCGCATTCCAGAAACCATCCTCACGCTGCAATTTGATCAACGCTGCAGACATATCCTTAAAATCCTGCAGATAAATATTGTAATAAGGCGAAGACTTCGGCAGCCATTCCATCGTGCGGACAAGCGAAGCTAACACCCAGCCATTCCCACGACTCCAGTAGCAGTTACCACCATTAGGCTCTTTGTAGGGAGGCACGAAATCCTTATCCCGCCACCACAGATGTTCCTGCTGATTATAAAGACCATTAGTACCATGTTTGAACTTGGTAAACGCATACATGTCGTACATGCGATGGAAATAAGCAGTGTCATTATACAGCTTTCCCAGGCGCGCCATTACCGGCATCGCCATTTGGATGGCGTCAATCCAGTCCCAGTCATCGATAACGTCTGTCGCCAGCATGGTGTCGATGGAGGCCTTGATATCATGAATGCGTTCAGGTTGTTTGTCTATGAGATAGAGGTCGATATAAGTCTGACCACAACACTGGTTGTCGGCGTTGCGGGTAGTGATGCCACCACGGAGGCCCCAGTGGTGTTTGTCGCCCCACTGTACCGCATAATCGTAATAGCTTTTCTGCGGATCGATCCGGTACAATGCCATGAGTCCTTCGTAATAGACGGCTCTCGTCCAGATATTGGAGGGCCAGGTTTTGTGCAGCACGATCTCCTTACTGGCGTCCGGCCATTTCTCCATGAAGTAACGGTTAACGAGGGTCAGGGTTTTCAGCACTTCCTTTTTCGACGGCAGCGATTGTGCCCGGGCAGGCAGATAACTGCTGAGACTCAGCAGGATAGTAGCGGCTAAAAGATGCATCTTCATGTATATATAGTTTTACGTGGATGGATCATAAATCGTGGATATGCCCATATCAGGGCATGGTGTGCAGCCCTTCCCACATCACATGCCATTTGCCATTGTCGGGAATACCAGGCAATGCCTGCGTACAGCCGTCATAGCCTGCACACATCATGGCGACAGCAGTAAGGAGGCCCCCATTTCCGGGGAGATAGAGGCGCAGACGTTCATCCTGGTAGTTATGCCCGTTAGGTAGCCAGGTGTTGGTCTTTACAGGCATGAATAAGGCATCAATTGCTTTATCTGGTAAACCCAGACGAGTAGCAGTCATGGCCGTGAGCGGGAAATCCCAGCCCCAGGTTTCCTGCCAGTTCCAGGACGTCCATATCTTGTTGAAAGTGCGGTGCATGACGGCAGTGTCTACGTAAGGTCGAGCAGGCAACATTCCCAGAGCGCCTAATACAGCAGGATGGTCTGTCATGTATGGAGGATTAGTGTATGAATCAGGTGCGCTTTCAGCAGCCAGGTAAAGGCCATCCTTTTGCGGGAGCGGCGACAAACTATCCAGTACAGCATCCCAGCGGGCATTACGGGGCAGTCCGAGGCGGGTACGCCATTCCTGGGCAGTGGTTAATCCCCAGCGCCAGTAGGCCAGCTCGAAGGTGGCATTGAAGGTGCTTTCCGGTTTAAAGCGCTCCTGTGCAGGGATCATTCCCTTGCCCAGTATGTAACGATGTGTGATACTGTCGTAGGCTGCAAATGAAGCCATAAAATCCGCAGTAGCGAATACCAGGTCTTTATATTTGTTCAATGTGCCATGGTCGTGGTAATGGCGGTACAGCAGCTCCGTCATATAGATAAAGTGCGGCTGTTGCCATAAGAGGAAAGCGCCTACAGAAGAGGGACTCTCATTACCCTGGGGGTCGGTCATTTTCTGCCAGCGAATGCCTTCATATCCTTGTCGTTCTGCGATAGCTTTCGCTTTGGCGGCTACGGTAGCATACCATTGCAGACTTTTCTCCAGGATGTCAGGGCGGTTCCATAAGGCAAAATGAACAGCATGCCACCAATGCATTTCCAGGTGGGGTTTGCCGAACCAGCTGTTGTAGGTCAACCCTGTTTCCTGCGGAGGCATGTTGCCAGCACATTGTACCGCCATCAGGTATTGTGAAAGGACGATCCTGCGTTCCAGTTCAAATGCACGCGGATCCGTACTTCCTTCAAAATCTACAGCGGCGCCTGTTTGCCAGAAATGCAGCCAGTGATCTTCGCTGAGGGTGCGTACGGTCTCAAAGGGAGGCAAGGTACGCATAGCGGAAGGCCGTTCTTCGCTGAAACGGAAATCAAAGTCAAAACGGGCACCAGTGGTAACCGGCGTAATGATATGATCATGCCGCTGTTGCTGGGCAAGTGTCATGGCGTCTGAACCGCCTACCTGCAGGAAGTAACGCGTTCTGTCAAGACTGTGTTCCATTGTGAAAGAACGCTGCCCTACTTCTACAACACGGGATACATGTTTTTCGGGATACGCCCTGTTTACGCCAGCATCAGAAAAGGTACCGGTGGGATAAGGAAAACGTATCTGCAATTTTATCCTGCCTTCTTTCAGCAAAGGTGATTCGATCCTGACTGCTACAAGGTCTGTCTCAGGATGTACGGTGGTTAGGACCTGTACAGGATTGCCTTCTACGGTGAACTTGCTTTTGAT
The DNA here is from genome assembly GCF_900102545.1 of Chitinophaga filiformis. Classification (GTDB taxonomy): domain Bacteria; phylum Bacteroidota; class Bacteroidia; order Chitinophagales; family Chitinophagaceae; genus Chitinophaga; species Chitinophaga filiformis. The sequence continues at coordinate 283,016 of NZ_FNBN01000006.1, forward strand.
CACGCCATTCCAGAGATCCAGTTCCTGGGATATTTCTTTGATGTCGGATAAGCGGCAGGCAGTTCCATTCTTTAGCAGGATCTGCAGACCAATATTGCCTAGCTGCAAACGGTGCATGTTCTGCCGGAACCAGTCTGAAGCCTGTTTATTACGTTCGGGTGTATTCCATTGTACCGCATAGGTGATATCGCGGTTATGCAAGTGATATGTTTTGAGACTTTCTTCAAAGCGGTAACCTGCTGTATCGGTAAAACTATGCCATCCCCATTCAGATTGGGTGCCAAGCGGCACACCCTGGCTATAAGCTTCAGGAAAGGATTGCAGTCCGGTGATATCTACAGTAAAAGCAAAACCACCATTACCGAGGGTCAGTGAGGAAAGTGAATCGAATTTATTATTAACAACGTTATGCCGCTGCACCAAGGCCATACGGTTGATGAGCTCCTGGCTCCGGGAGGTGGAGCTGATGAGCAACAACATCATCAAAAATGAAAGCGCGTATAACCGGTTTTGTATCCTGTAATTCATAATGGTGGAACACATTTCAATAAATGTATGGAAACGTTTGCGCAAAACGGATTATTAATTTGCAACATCTGCATTAACAAAGTGTCCCATAGTGTCCCAGTGAAAGTGAGGCATATTTTATAATTTAGTCAGTATGAAAACATTTTCCCTTCTCCGATCTGCCGCCTGGCTGCTGGTCATTTGCAGCAGTTTGCAGGCGCGCGCCAACACCGCTTATGCTGACGACAGCACCCACCAGGAAAAATACGTGCTCGTCATACATGGCGGTGCAGGCACTATCCTGAAAAAGAATATGACAGCCCAGAAAGAAGCCGCTTATAAAGCTGGCCTGGAAGAAGCACTGAAGACTGGCTATAATGCGTTACAGGCCGGCAAAAGCAGCCTGGACGCAGTAGAAGCTACTATCCGTGTGCTGGAAGATAATCCACTGTTCAATGCAGGGAAGGGCGCTGTATTCACGCACGACGGACGCAATGAAATGGATGCAGCCATTATGAATGGAAAAACGCTGGAAGCAGGATCGGTCGCAGGTGTATCAACAATCCGTAACCCTATCTCTGCAGCCAGGGCGGTAATGGAAAAATCAGAACATGTGATGATGGCAGGACGCGGTGCAGAACAGTTTGCGAAGGAAGCAGGACTGGAGATCGTGGATCCCTCCTATTTCCGTACAGAGGAACGCTGGGAAGGATTACAGAAAGCGCTGAAAGCAGACTCAATGAAAAGCAGGCTGGATCATAGTTATCAGCCCGCCGGCAAACTGGGTGTCGAGAACATCGATAACAAGTTTGGTACGGTAGGCTGCGTGGCACTTGACAAAGCAGGCAATCTGGCTGCAGGCACCTCTACCGGAGGTATGACCAACAAAAAATATGGTCGTATCGGTGATGCGCCTATCATTGGCGCTGGTACTTATGCGAACAATAATACAGTAGCTGTTTCCTGTACCGGCTGGGGAGAGTTTTTTATCCGTAGTGTGGTGGCTTATGATCTGTCTGCGCTGATGGCATATAAAGGGTTAACAGTGCAGGAGGCCGGTAAGGCCGTCATAGAGAAAGTAGGTACGCTTGGAGGGAATGGTGGGTTGATAGCTTTGGACAAAAATGGTCGTGCCGCACTCCCTTTCAATACCGAAGGAATGTACAGGGGTATGGTGACCGCTGAAGGAAAAATAACGATTGAGATCTACAAATAATGGAAGTTTTGGGAAGTTCCGTGAAACTCCAGGACGGAGTTTCACGGTTTACTTTTCATGTCAGTATAGGGTATTAGGATATAGTTATTTTTTTGGCGGTCATGCAAATACCGCAACAGTTCTGTTCATTAAACGAAACTGTTCTCAAACAATTTTCCAACTCCGGGGATAGGACTTAAGATGTCTTTGGACGCTGCTGCAGCGCCAAAGGTCATTAAGACCAATGGAAGAAGGCCGGCTACCGCTAATATTGAGCCTATTGATGGAACAATTACTGAAATGACCTTAATGGCTGTCCATAAAATCACAGTAAAGATAAAAATACCCAGTGCCTGATTCAGGTGATAGCGCACCAACCTGCTTTTCTCCGGGTTACTTTTATACTGGACATAGCTGTATATCCATCCAATCAATGTGATGTAGGCAATAATAGCCAACGTTTGGTTTTTCATAAAAGATATGGTTTAATTTTTTGGGATAGAGCAAGGCATTGCTACCAGGCTCCTTATCCTTTATGCCATCAATAATTTGGGTGGGTTATCTTTCGATTGTCGTGTCTCCGGTTACGATACCCGCTTTTGCAGCCTGGGTATCACGAGTGTTCTTTTGTACGCTGATAGCGCCGAAAATACTGAGCAGGAAGGCGAAGGCATAGAAACCTTTTTCACTTGGTAACAGTGTCGCATTCCATAATCCCACTGCCAGCAATACAATACATAAAATGGTAGATACCCAGCTGATACCATAATAGATATCTGTTACCGGTATCCCTTCCAGACGATCTCTCACACATTTCTGCACAGATACACCTGCAAAAAGACCATACATTAATATGGTGAAGTAATACCCCTTTTCATTAAGCTGCATTTCAGCATTCCACAGTCCAATGATATAACCTAACACTCCTATTGATAATGCAAGCCAGGAAGTAGCAATAAAGGCAAGTGATGGTTTTTGCTTCATTTAATGTTGTGTGATAATTACGATGTAAAAGTAGATTAAATTGTAAGGGTGGAGAATAGCGGTTTTCAGGTATAAATCACCGGGATTCCTTATTTTGGTCCCCGAATATCCGGGATACTTATGGAATATAACAAGGGAACCCACCTTATTGCGACACTATATACAACTGAGCATCAACTACTTAATACTTTCACGGCATTCAAAACCCTGACGGACGAACTCATTCTTACTCATCAGTTACAAAAACTGGGCGAAGTATATCATGATTTCTCCCCTGCCGGCTATACGGGAGTGGTATGTCTCAGTGAGAGCCACTTGTCCATACATACCTGGCCGGAGCATGGAAAGATCAATGTTGATATTTACCTCAGCAATTACCTGCGGAATAACGACGGTACAGTAGATAATATATACAGCGCGATCAAAGCTCATTTTAATGCGGCTGTTGAACATGAACAATTCCTCAAACGCTAATCAATGACAGAGATCCCTTATACATACAAATGTCCTTCCTGCAGTAACCTGGTCACCTTTAGCTCCCGGCACGCCACCGTACGGGTATGCACCTGCGGAACGGTGCTGAACAGAATGACTGATGGTACGATCATACCCAGGCCATTCTCTGTGATTGCCGAAAAGGCGTCCGTTATTGCGCCCGGCACTACGGGTCAATGGAAAGGCAAAACATTCAGGGTAAGCGGCCGCTTCAGGATCTGGACATCAGAAACAGTGTTCAGTTACTGGACTATTATATTCGAGGACGAAACAGCTGCATACCTCATGGAAGGATATGGCATGTATGCTGTTCTCCTGCCTGTAGCCACACCTCCCGAGCTGGCCCGGGATGCGATCAAACAACTGGCGCCCGGCGGAAAAAAGCTGTTGAATAAGGACGAATACATGCTGCTGCGTAAGGACCAATGTAAGAAGTGGGACGTGGAAGGAGAACTCTTCATCCCTGAATGCAATAGTACCTTTATTACCTATGATTTTTCAAGCGCTAAGGGACAGCTTTTACATATTATAGAATACTGGTCACAAGTGCAGCCAGCCTTTGAAGTACACTATACCGACTTCACATCACTGGCCCTGGAACAGACACGTACCTACGACAACCCGGGCTGGGAATTTAAGTGTACCTGTGGCTGTAATATACATGTTGCCACTTTCCCCTATGCACAAAGCTGTGTATGCCGCAACTGTGGCCACCGGTATGTGTATGAGAACAATCTTGAATTTAACAGGCGCGGGAAGAATGGCATACAAGTTCAACCAGCCATCACACTGGGCGCAACCGGTATCATAAAAGGAATTTCCTACAAGGTGATCGGTTTCATCGTCAAAGAGGAACGAAACCAATACCAATCACAATGGCGTGAATATACCTTATTCAATGAGCAGGAAGGATATGCCTTTCTGAGCGAGTATGATGGTCACTGGATCTACCTGCGGGAACAGGGCAAGACACCAGTTCCGGAAAATATGAGTACCGGCGGGTTTAACTATGATGGGAAGGGTTTTGATCTGTTCAATTCTTACAGTTATAATATCGTCACTGCCAGAGGAGAGTTTCCCGGCAATGCCTTCAACGACACCCAGGTAAAGTGCTGGGAGTTTATTTCACCCCCCATCATGTGGAACCGGGAACAAAGCCCCACAGAAGGTATTGTCTGGTTCAAAGGATGGCATGTAGACGCTGATGAACTAAAAAAAGCTCTGGGAGATGCCATTATCCGCCCTACACAAGTCGGCGTAGGGGCTGTACAACCGAATGGTTATATCGACCTGATGATCCTGGTCAGAAATACCCTGATAGCAATAGGAGTACTGATCCTGCTACATCTGGCCATCACATCCGGCAACAGCGAACGGGAACTGTTCGTTCGTGAAATTTACTTCTCCGATTCTTCCACTATGCAAGCTGCCGTGATCAATGATATCCACCTGGAGAAAGGGAAAAGCAACATCATGCTGGATCTCAATTCTCCCGTGGAGAATACCTGGATGGATCTGGAAGCAACACTCGTCGATATAAAGACCGGTACTGAATACAGCGTTAATAAAGGCGTGGAATATTACAGCGGTGTAGAAGATGGAGAGAGGTGGTCTGAAGGAAGTCAGAATGCTACCTTCTTTATCAACGAAGTACCTCATGGCGATTATACGCTGAAACTGGAGGCTACCAGAGAAACAGCCTATTATCCTTTAAAAAGCTATACGATCACAGCCCATTACGATGTGCCCAATACCAGGAACCTGTTTATTTGTATAGGGCTCCTGCTGCTGTGGCCTATCTTCAAATATTTTTCAACTTATTTCAGCGAAAGACAACGCTGGTCAAACAGTCCATATTCAGCATTTATAACAAGCGAAGATGAATAAATTCAACCCATTTCAGCGGGAATCACCTTTGTTTTCTTTCCGTTGGTTCATTCTATTTGCAAGCCTCATTGCCGGATTGCTGTTTCGTTCAGATACCACCGGATGGCGGCTGTTCTCCGGATCAGGGCAACAGCAATGGAGCGCTTCCGGCGCACATGGATATCATAAATAACCTTCAAACAACCTAATATGTCAAACGCACTTATCAATTCTATTCTCTATTCCTTTCTCGGTATTGCTATACTTGTAATCGTATTTGTACTGGTAGAAGTATTGACGCCCAGGCATAACCTGCGCAAAGAGATCATGGAGAAGCAGAATATGGCCGTAGCTGTACTGGCAGGATTTTTCATGCTGGCCATGGCTATTATCATCGCATCTGCCATTCACTAAGTAAACGAACCAATGTCTAAAAAAGAAAGCGGCGCACAGTGGCTGTTATTGACGGCAGTATTTGTTATTGCTACCTGTGGATTAATTTATGAACTGGTAGCGGGTACCCTGGCTTCCTATCTGCTGGGGGACAGTATCACACAGTTCAGTACTATTATTGGCGTGTACCTGTTTTCTATGGGAATAGGCTCCTTCCTCTCCAAGTATTTTAATCAGAACCTGCTGGCCTGGTTCATCAGGATTGAACTGCTGGTAGGATTGGTGGGAGGATTCAGCTCCGCCCTACTTTTTATCGTATTCCCGCTGGCCGCCTCCTTCCGCCTCATCCTGTACGCCATCGTGCTGATCACCGGTGTACTGGTAGGTCTGGAGATTCCCCTGCTGATGCGCATACTGGAAAAAAAAGTAGCTTTCAAGGAGCTGGTCAGCCGTGTGTTCACCTTCGACTATATCGGTGCTTTGCTGGCTTCCCTGATATTTCCTTTATTGCTGGTACCTCACCTGGGGCTCATCAGAACATCCCTCTTCTTTGGGATATTAAATGTAGGTGTAGGCTGGTACCTTGCCCACCATTTCTCCAAAGAGATCAGGCAGGTTGTGTTGTTAAAAACAGCCGCCATTACATTGCTGCTGACACAGCTGGTCTGCTTTGTATTTTCAGAGAGCATTATGAGTTACAGTGAAACGATGACTTATGATGACAATGTGGTGTACTCCACGTCCACTCCTTACCAGCGAATCGTCATCACCAAAAACAAACATGAACTGCGGCTGTTCCTGAACGGCAATCTACAGTTCAGCACTGCGGATGAATACCGTTATCATGAAGCATTAGTACATCCCACATTTTCCTCTCTCGATCAACCCGAGCAGGTATTGGTACTGGGTGGCGGAGATGGTCTTGCAGTAAGGGAGATCCTGAAATATCCATCAGTCAAACAGGTTACCCTGGTTGATCTCGATCCGGCTATGACAAAGCTGTTCTCCCGGCAGGAGATGCTTGTCAGGCTGAATGATTCCTCCCTGCTGAACAGCAAAGTGCATGTACATAATGCAGATGCCTTCACCTGGCTGCGGAGCAATAAAACATTATTTGCCGCGATCGTGGTAGACTTCCCCGATCCTTCCAATTTCTCCATCGGGAAGTTATACAGTACTTCATTTTATCAGCTGTTGAAACGTGCACTGCGTCCCGATGGTATAGCCGTAATACAAAGCACCTCTCCTTATGTAGCACCTAAAAGTTTCTGGTGCGTGGATACCACCCTTCGTTCAGTAGGATTACACACCATCGCTTATCATAACTATGTTCCATCCTTTGGCGAATGGGGGTATATCATGGCTACCCCGGAGGAACCACATCGCTGGTTCAGTCATCTTCCGGCGCCATTGAAATTCCTGAATCCAACTACCCTGCAACAGATGCTGACATTCCCCGAGGATATGAAAGCACATCAGTTGCTCGACATCAATAAACTCAACAACCAGGCGCTGGTAAAGTATTTTGAAGAAGAGTGGGGCAAATATCTTGAACATTAAGATATGCGGAGAAGATCATTTATACAATCCATAGCAGGACTCACAGTTGTGAGCAGTGTCATCGCCTCCTGTCACCGGCAACGGGTGATTGGTGGCAGTGTGATAGGGGCTAATTTCCATACGGGACATCTGTTGCGGGATAAAAAGTTTGCTGCACCGGTCAGTACAACAGAACATGCTGTAGTAATTGTGGGTGGTGGCATCAGCGGATTATCCGCTGCACGTTATCTTCACAGGCAGGGCGTCAGGGACATCGTTATACTGGACCTCGAGAAAGAAATGGGAGGCAATGCAGCCTGTGGAAAGAACGATATTTCAGCTTATCCATGGGGCGCGCACTATGTTCCTATCCCTAACAATGACCTGACGGAATATACCGACTTTATGCGTGAGTGTGGGGTTATCACCAGCGATGCCGCCGCTCCCCTACCCGCTTACAATGATTATTATATCTGTTTCGACCCCGAGGAAAGACTCTACATCAATGGGCAGTGGCAGGAAGGACTTATTCCTCAATTTGGTGTACCTGCTTCGGAAAAGGCACAGATACAACAGTTCCTCGATAAAATGCAGGCCTTCCGCCTTGCTAAAGGACAGGATGGGAAAGATGCTTTTACCATACCGCTGGATCATTCCAGTAAAGATCCCGCCTTCACACAACTCGACAGCCTTACCATGAAACAGTGGCTGCAGCAGCAGGGATTGACCTCTCCTTACCTGCAATGGTATGTGAACTACTGCACCCGCGATGATTACGGCACCACTTATGACGAGATCAGTGCCTGGGTGGGCATCCACTATTTCGCCAGCAGGAAGGGCAAAGGCAGTAATGCTGAACATCATGATGTACTGACATGGCCGGAAGGCAATGGCTGGCTGGCAGCACATCTGAAGCAGGAACTACAGCCTTATTTTCATAACGAAGCATTGGTGGCCCGTATTCAGCAGGAAAATGATACACTAGCGGTAGACTACTTCGATGTAAAAGAGAGTCGCCTAAAAAGGATCATTGCACAACAGTGTATCCTTGCCGTACCACAGTTTGTAGCTGCCAGGATATTACAGGATGAAGCACGCCTGCAGAAAGTACATCAGCATATACAATACAGTCCCTGGATGGTAGCCAATATCCGCACAAAGGAACTGAAGGAAAGGAGTGGTCCGCCACTCAGCTGGGACAATGTCATCTATAATAGTCCGTCATTAGGATATGTGGAAGCCACGCACCAGGAAATCCGGCAGGGTATCCATCGTAGGAACCTGACCTATTACCTGCCCTTAACAGCTCATACACCCGCAGAAGGAAGAAAAGCAGCACTGGAAAGAACACATGCGGAGTGGGTAAAACTGATCGTCGAAGATCTGGAGAAAGTACATTCCAATATAACAGATGCCATAGAAGAAGTGAATGTGATGATCTGGGGCCATGCCATGGCCAAACCCTTGCCAGGCATAGCACATGGTACGATTCGGCAGGAACTGGCTGCATCTGTGAATGACCGGCTACACTTTGCCCATACCGATCTGGCGGGCAACAGCATATTCGAGGAAGCCTTTTACCAGGGACTTTCCGCTGCAAAAAAAGTAATGACTCACTTATCCGGTAATATATGAACAAGCAAGCGTGGATAGGCAAACCGTGGATTGACAGTATATTCATACTACTGCCCCCATTTTTAAGCCTGCTGGTAATTATATTCTTTCCCTCCCTCTTCAGCAACAACAAAGAGATGCCGGAGGCAGGCTGGGTAGTGCTTGTACTGCTGGTAGATGTGGCGCATGTATACAGTACCCTGTACCGGACCTACTTCGATCCGCAGGCACTGAACAAACAACGCTTCCTGCTCTGGATCATACCACTGGTAAGTTTTATAGCAGGTGTATTGGTTTACACGATGAGTAGTCTCTTATTCTGGCGGATACTGGCTTATGTGGCTGTTTTCCATTTCGTGCGCCAGCAATATGGCTTCATGCGTGTATACAGCCGGCAGGAAAATGCACACCGGTATAGTAAACTCATAGACACGGTTACCATCTATACGGCAGCATTATACCCAATGGCATACTGGCATTTCAGTGGTCCGCGGAATTTCAGCTGGTTTATTGAGAATGACTTTGTCTTCTTCCCATCGGCAGCACTACTGTATCTGCTGACGATCGTATACCGGGTGATCGTCGCTATATATGTCATCAAGGAGCTGTACCTGCTCTTTACCACACGTACTATCAACATTCCTAAAACAGCTATTATCACAGGTACGCTTGTGTCCTGGTATTTTGGGATTGTCTTCTTTAATGGAGATATGGCCTTTACTCTGTTGAATGTGGTTAGCCATGGTATTCCTTATATGGCATTGATCTGGGTGTATGGAGAAAAGCAATACAAAGATCCGCGTAAGAGTAATTCATTCCTGCAACTCGTATTCAGCAGGTATGGCATTGTGATCTTCCTTCTGCTGATCTTCCTGTTTGCATTCATTGAAGAAGGTCTCTGGGATATGACCGTATGGCAGGAGCATGCCACTATCTTTGGTACTGCGCATCTGCCATCGCTGGAACTGAACCATCAGCTGCTCTGCCTCATCGTTCCCTTGCTGGCCTTGCCACAGATCACACATTATATTCTCGACGGTTTTATCTGGAAGATAAAGAAGGAAGAATTTAAATGGAGCAATGAAATTTAATACTTTTAGATAAAAGATCACCTATGCACCAGGAAACGCATGTCACCAGTTCTAACATCGTAAGGGATATCATCATTGGTATGGCTGACGGACTGACCGTGCCCTTTGCACTGACGGCAGGCTTAAGCGGTGTGCTGGATACCAATCACCTGATTATTGTATCAGGTGTATCTGAGATTGCGGCAGGCTGTATTTCTATGGGTCTTGGTGGTTTTCTGGCTGGTCAGACGGAAGTAGAGCATTATGATTCGGAACTGAAACGGGAATATGAAGAGGTAGAGAAAGTGCCGGAAACAGAGCGGAAAGAGGTGGAGGAGATCTTTATTTCTATGGGGGTAGATGAGGCGCTCAGTAAACAGGTGACGCTGCAAATCAGCCAGGATAAGCATAAATGGGTGGACTTTATGATGCGCTTCGAACTTGGACTGGACAAGCCGGATAAGAACAGGGCTTATCAATCTGCTATTACTATTGCACTGGCCTACCTGGCGGGAGGATTTATCCCTTTATTCCCTTACCTGGTCACCAGCAACAATCAGCATGGCTTTTACTGGTCATGTGCTATTACCATTCTTGCACTACTGATATTCGGATATTTCAAATCAAAAGTAACAGGGCAGCCGCTGCTGAAAGGCACCCTGAAAGTAGCTTTCACAGGTATCCTTGCCGCAGCGGCTGCATTTATTATCGCAAAACTGATCAGTTAGTTTCCGCCTCTGCCATACTTCCCTGGCTGACTAATGCGAGCAGTTCTTCTTTTTTACCAGTCTGCAGCAGCATACCGATCAATCCTATGTATACACGCTGCTGCTCCTTATTCAATCCCTGAAACAGTCTGGGTTCTGTAGAATAGATCCCTTTCAGGAACTGCTGCAGTTCTTTTTTGTTTCCTGTATTCGGCAATATGCCATTCCTGTCATAGTTATCTATCAGTTTCACCGCCGCTTCGCCATCTACAAAAGATTTCTGCCTTAGTCTTACCAGTTCATGCAAATGTCCCATCAGTTCCTTGAATACACTATGCTGTTTCGTTCTTTCAAACAGGTTCTGTGACAGCTCAGTATCGCCTGGATTGAACGCGTCAAAGTAACGGGACTCCACGTAAACGCTATGATAAAACCCGATCGCATTGTTGTTGAACGAGGTCAGGTCTTTAAATACTTCCGACTGCTTTGAGTTCAGGAAATAGAAGAAGAACTTATCTCCTATTCTTTCTGCCCACCTTACAAAGGTGATCCTGAAGAAGAATTCTGCTCCTTCTGCATCTCGTAGGGATATCACGCCGGTATCACTTTCGGCAATAGATGGTGTATATTCGATGGGCACACCGTTGATCCTGATCTTATATTCCTTTTCCCTGTTCAGCATCAGGAACCAGCCAAATTCACGTACCAGGAAGCTTTTAAACTCGGCCGACTGGAAAGAGAAACCAGATACTTCAAACAGGTCATAAAAAGTAACGGTAGTACCGGTAGCCTTTTTCAGGGTTGTTTTCTTCCCTTCCGGATCATAGAAATCCTTGGAATTCCTGCTGATGGTAATATCGTATTCCATCATATCTCCTGTCTGGCTATCCCGGTATACGGTATGCCACGTTGCCTTTCCGCTGAAAGCGGAAAAAGAGAAACGACCACGCCCCTTATTTCCCTTTATAAAGGAAGACGATTTCTGAAAGGATGCTTTTTTGATGGAATCATTGAAGTGCCCAAAGGTTTCCTTCAGGAGATCATAGTCGATACCAGTACCATTATCGGTAATAGATAAACTATAGATCGTATCAATCTCATTGGATTCAAAATGGATATCGATCACAGAAGCAGCTGCGTCAAAGCCGTTCCAGATATACTCGGCTACGGCCTCCATATAATCTTTCGGCAGTCCGGAAGACTGGATGCCGGTATCCGTCACTGACACCTTTTCTTTCATCTTAGCTATTTTGGCTGCTATTTACTAATTCTTTTAGTAACTACAGCATTTTTTCTCGTTGATTATGAGGATGTATACCTATCGAAACAGATCATCCTGCCTTATATACCGCGTATAAAACAAGGGTATAGGAGGCAGGATGATAAATTTATTTACTGCGGATAGTGCTGTAAATTATACCAGGTTCTTTTTGATATATTTAATGCTCTTCGCTATGCTGACAAACGGATCGCCGGGGGTTTTATCCTGTTCTACGAAGAAATATTTCATACCGGAATCGCCTGCATGTTTAAAGATCTCTTTGAAGTTGATGGAGCCATTGCCCACTTCTGTAAAATCCTTTTGAGGCGTTTTGTCCATATCCTTTACGTGCCAGAGCGGGAAACGGCCTTTATGCTCCTTCATCAGGGCTACAGGGTCCAGGCCTGCTTTCGTTACCCAGTAGATATCCATTTCCATTTTCACCAGGTCTTTATCCGTCTGCTGTAAGAGGATATCATAAGGCAAGCCACCGTCCTGCTGCTGGAATTCAAAATCGTGGTTGTGGTAACAGAACTGTATACCGGCCTTTTTACAGATCTCACCGGCCTTGTTGAAATATTCAGCCAGTTGTTTATAATGGTCGAGGTTACCACGTTCTTCTTCAAACAGGTAGGCGCATACCATATATTTGATGCCTACAGCAGCCGCATCTTCCACAGCTTTGTCCCATTCATGCAATACAGTCCCTTTTACATCTGCTCCGCCCATCTTCTGTTCTCCCAGTACATAATGGCTGCTCGGCATCTTCAATCCCTGTTGTTTCAGCACCTGCGCAAATGCTTTAGGGTTCATACCATAGAATTGCTGCGTGCCGGTGTAGGTAGCACCTTCTACGGTGTTAAATCCCAGTTTTGCTACCTTTTTCAGGGTGCCTGCCGGGTCTTTCTGCATCGCATCTCTCACTGTATATAGCTGCAGCCCTATATTGGTAGCTGGCGTTTTCCATAATTCGGAGGGCCTGATCAGCAAACCGGCCGAAGCCAGGGTGGTTGTTTTCAGGAATGATCTTCTTGACGTCATTGGAATTTATTTCTTGTTTTAAATTGGGCTGTGCTCTCGCCGATACCGGGGATAAAGATATAGTTTAAGGGGATATACTGCTAGTCAATTTTAACAGCGGTAAGAGATGTACAGTGGTATGCCGGAATCAGAGCAAACGGCGTACCTTGCATTGCTATGGAAACGGTTACCCTTTATCGTCCGATAGGACTGAAAGAATTCATACTGATCGCTGCCGCTGATTTTAAAAGTTTCCCGCCAAGACTTTCCTGGCAGCCCATTTTTTACCCCGTACTTAACCAGGCATACGCGGAGCAGATCGCATTTGAATGGAATATCCATGACGAAGCGTCGGGATATTGTGGTATTGTGACCCGGTTCAGCATCAGCAAATCCTTTATTGAAAAATATGAGCCGCAAAATGTTGGGAGTACCAACCATGATGAGCTCTGGATCCCTGCGGAAGAACTGGAGGTTTTTAACCAGCATATCCAGGGGAAAATTGAGGTGGTAAGCACCTTCCTGGGAGAAAAGTTCGTTACACCAGAAGATCCGGTATTGGCTGAGATGATTATTTCCAATAGCCGGGAGCATCAGATTTAAACAAAGTATTATCAAATGGATCTCAACCTGGCTATTTGCCCTTTTTGGGGCGGCATGGAACATCCGGAGCTTAAATGTTCCAAGTCCAACCTAAAGCCATAGTAAAGGCATAACAAAGGCATAGTAAAGGCATGGTTAAAGCATGGTATCGTGGGCCAAAAATGGCCCACACAATCCGAGGGCACCTTTCCTGCATATAAACCAAGCAAACCAGGATCAAACTTGTATATGAACTTACATGCTCACTATACCTACTGATAGTCAACGAGAGTGACATTTTGCAACTTTTTTATTGAAAAGTATCAGTCTGACCGAAGTCATCCACTGCCTACCTTTGTAAGGTTAAATGATGCTTCATCCGTCGCTGGCGGAACGAAGTCTTTATTAGTGATGAAGAGCCAACATGGGAAATATTAGAAATATGATATCAGGATCATCCTGGTACACAAGTGATGCTGCATTTGACTGGTTATATCCGGCAAGAATTCAAAAACTCTCCAAACAACACTGGACACCTATGGAAGTGGCCAAAAGAGCCGCGGGCTTCCTGGCTACCGGAGAAGGAACGAAGGTCCTTGACATAGGCAGTGGTGTCGGCAAGTTTTGTCTTATCGGCGGATATCATTTCCCGGAAACTACCTTTTATGGCGTGGAACAGCGAAAAGAGCTCTATCATTTTGCCCGCGCAGCCAAAGATTTAACGGAAGCAAAAAATGTGGAGTTTATCAATGCCAACTTTACGCAGATAGATTTTGAGGACTTCGATCATTTTTACTTCTACAATTCCTTTTTTGAGAATCTGGTGGCTGACGGACAAATCGATCAGCAGATGGAATACTCTACCAGCCTGTATAACTACTACTCCCGGTATATGCTGAATGCCCTGGACAGTAAGCCCAGTGGTACCCGCCTGGTTACATTTCACAGTTTGGAAGACGAAATACCGCCCAGTTATCAACTGGTAGATGCCACGGTCGATTTCCTGCTGAAAATGTGGGTAAAGCGCTGATAACGCTGTTATTTGTAGTTTGCTATGGAGATCAGCTGGCTGACATCTTTGATGATGATCTTCCTGCCTTTTGTTTCCAGTATATCATGCTCTTTAAATTCAGTCAGCACGCGTACCACATTCTCCCTGGCGGTGCCTACAAGGCTGGCCAGGTCTTCGCGACTGATATCTATTTCTATAGGCATACCCTCCACATGATTGACTTTATACTTTTCCCGGATGATGATCAACTGTAGTGCAAGCCTTTCCCGTACGGTTTTCCGGGCAGATATTGTAAGACTATTGGCCAGCACTGCAAATTCATGACTTAGGGTTTTGAGCAGCCTGTTGTTGAGCAATGGAGAGTGGTCAAGGGTATTCAGAAAATCTTCCCTGGGAATAAAGGCGATGGCACTTTCTTCCATTGCGGTAGCGGAATCGGGGTACCTGTCTTCTGACAAGACAGCATGATAGCCGATCAGTTGTCCTGAATTGGCGATGTAAATGATCTTTTCTTTGCCATCTTTATCTACCTTATATTTTTTGACCTTGCCTTTAGTGATGTAAAATATACCGGAAGGATAAGTTCCTTCCCTGAACAGCTGCTCATTTTTTCTGTATACCTGCTCACTCATGTGGACTGTCAGCATCTCATAGACAGCTTGTGGCAGGTCTGCCAGAATGGACTCACTTTTAAAATCCCATTTATCAATTGGAAACTTATCCCGGATGTTCATAGACCACAAATTACTATTTTAAAAGCAAGGGTATAGATGGGATAAATATTAAGGGACACAGACGTATCCCCTCTCTTATTGTTCAAGTTCAAATTAGAGATAGCGTTGCGTTATCCACAATGCCATATCTTCCGATTTAGACTATGTATATTCTGTTATCTCTTCATCCACATTTTTAACAGGAAATCTGCTGAGGTATCCACCACCTGATAACTGGGTGGTATCTCATCTTCACTGCTATGGAAGGTCACCAGTCTTGTTCCGGCGGGTTTCCTGTCCAGTTCTTTGTACAGAAAACGGGAGTAATAGTGATACAGGCTGTCGGAATATTCAATGCGATGATCTATTCTACCATGGGTGGTCAGATTCTCAAAAAAGGCATTGTAAAAGTAAAAGTGATCATATGCAGCAAGATTCACCTGTGTAAAATTCTGGTTGATGAATGTTGCATTTTCCGTTCCTGTATATTCTTTTGCTGATAGTGCATAATGATGCAGCTCGCTTCTTTGCTCCACGCCATAAAAGAACGACCGGGGATGATAATGGGCACCAATGAGGGTAAATTTGCCAACGCCACTTCCTATATCGAGGATCTTCTTCCCTTCCTCTGCTGCCAGAAAGCCAGCGGCTTTTTTTGCAATGCCCATTGGAGTCCAGTGTCTTCTTGACATCTGCTGGATCCATTCCGGATATAGCCAGTCAAAAGAGGCATCGCTCATGAACGATGCCGGTCTTGCATTTCCCATTCTCTGTAATCAATTGGTAAATTTTGGGCATATTAGCTTTACGAACCCAACAGCACTATTAAAACCCATCCACATGAAGCCGGTGAAATTAAATACCGGGTCAAAAACAGTTGATATTTTCGTATTGCGAAGGTACCTTTGATACTATTCGATTTCACTGATACTTTTCAATTTAAAAACTGCAAAAGATCACTTTTTACCACATAGTCCATTACTATGAGTTTAGCGGGTCTGTTTCCCATTGATAAATGGAATTTTAAATCTCAGTCCATTTTAAATAGTCTGCCGGAAGATGAGCGTGCGGACCTCTATTCTCATATGCAGGAACAACGATATGGTAAGGGAGAGATCATTTTCAGGGAGGGAGCTGTGGCTTCCGGTATTTTCTTCATCAAAAAGGGGAAAGTTAAAAAGTACCAGGTGGACCAGGCCGGTAAGGAACAGATCATCTATGTAGCCAATACGGGAGAGCTAATCGGATATCACGCTATTCTGGCGGAGGAACATTACCCCGATTCTGCAGCCACATTAGAAGAAAGTATTATTTCATTTATCCCGAAAGAAGATTTTACAGCTGTGCTGGAGCGATCCAGCGTGTTACCCCGAAGACTGCTGAAAGCGCTCAGCCATGAATTTACTGTGCTGACAAACAGTATTTCTGTATTTGCCCACCGCTCGGTGAAGGAAAGGCTTGCCATTGCATTAATAGTGTTGCGCGAGAGATTTAAAGCGGAAACATTGCCGGGAGAAGAAATAGTGATCAATCTTTCCCGCAGCGACCTTGCCAATATGGTAGGCACGGGCAATGAGAATATTGTCAGGTTCCTCACAGAATTTAAAGCTGCAGGCATTTTGAATACCCAGGGAAGAAAGATCTGGATCACGGATATAAAGGAGCTGATCAGGTTATCAGGTTATGGCCTTTCCGGATGAGCCTTTGCCTGCCGGCGTTTGGCATAGTCGTTGTACTTTCAAAGCGACTATTTCAATCATCCGAAGTATCAGGTATATGGATACATCCCCCCAATTCATTGTGGTAACCGGCACGTCCGCAGGCGGCTTGTCTGCACTCCGTCAACTGCTTGGCAGCATCAGTACAGATGGCGATGTAGCATATGTAGTAGTAATGCATTTATCAGGCAAGCCGGTCACTAATGTTTTATTTGATGGATTACGCACGCATACAGCGTTGCCGGTAAAGATGGCAGAGGATGGAATGCCCATTCAAAGAAATCACATTTACATTGCACCACGTAATGTACACCTCATCGTAAAAAAGGGATATCTGAAACTTGGTTACGGGCCTAAGGAAAACCGGTGGCGCCCCAGTATAGATGTATTATTCCGGTCGGCAGCAGTTGCGTATAATACCCATGCTATCGGTATCGTATTAACCGGTATGCTCAACGATGGTGTGAGCGGCTTGAAGGCGATTCAGCGTTGTGGTGGTATTACTATCGTGCAGGATCCTGATGAGGCATCCTTTCCTGATATGCCGCTGAATGTGCTGGAACAAATGGAGGTGAATCATACGCTTCCCATTTCAGGCATGAATGATATCATTCAAAAGGCAATACAACGGGATGTAGCATTTATGACACCACCTGAAAACCTGCGCCTAGAGGCAGAGATATCCGAAAAGACTGTCATAGGGGCCGAGATTGTTCCCGGACTGGGGATACAAACCACACTATCTTGTCCGGATTGTGGAGGCTCTTTGTGGGAGATCAAAAACGATAATATAACACATTATCGTTGCCATATTGGGCACACATACGGAGAGCAGGATCTTTTGCTGAAACAATGGGAAAAACTTGAGTCCGCCCTTTGGATCGCCGTCAGGATCACAGAAGAGCGACGTAATATGCTGGCTAAGCTACAGGAAAAAGCTATTAACCGGGGATTTGTCAAATCAGCTGCCAGTTATGAGGAAAATGCGGCTGAGCTTGGGAATACGATAGAGACATTGAAACAACTCCTGTATCAGATGGAGAAACGCGAATCGGATACAGCTAATGAATAAAATAAAAGCCAGCAACCTAGAGGCCACTGGCTTTTTATAATGTTATTTATTCAGTTAATTATTCACGGGCTGCGTTACAGGCAGAATAATATAGAAGGCAGTACCTTCATTCCCTAAGGATCTTGCAAAGATGATCCCGTTATGATTATTGACGATCTTCCTGCACAATGCCAGTCCAATACCCATACCAGGAAACTGCTCCCTGTCATTCAGGCGCTGGAAGATTTCAAAGATCTGCTCTGCAAATTCAGGGTCTATGCCAATTCCATTATCAGCAATTACCACTTCATGATATTTCAGGCTGGGCTGTAATTCTTTATATTCAGCTAGCTCCTCTGCTGTTAGTGCTCTGGAATTGATTTTTATAACGGGAGGGACAGATGATTTTGAAAATTTCAACGCATTACTGATAAGGTTATGAAACAGTTGTTCCATCTGTAAAGGAATTGCCTGCAAAGAAGGCAACTTGCCTATATCTATTACAGCATGTTTCTGACTGATGACCAGGTCAAAATCAACCAGCAAGTCTTTTACAACCTTATTAAGGCTGGTCCTTGTGAAACCATTATCGTTGCGGGCGGTGCGTGAAAAATTGAGCAGATCATCTATCAGGCGTGTCATGCGTTGGGAGGAGACGCCAATTTTGTCGATGTACTTGCGTTGTGCTTCCGGGAGGCTATCCTTATGTGATTGCAGGCGATCGGCAAAGGTCATGATCTTACGTAATGGTTCCTGCAGGTCATGGCTGGCCACATAAGCGAACTGTTTTAGTTCGCTGTTTGAGCGCTGCAATTCTTTATTCATTTCTTCCAGGTCCTGCGTACGTCTCTTCACCAGTTGCTCCAGCTCGTCATGCATCATCCGTTTATCGTGAATTTCTATACAGGAGCCGATGTAACCTGCAAAGTTACCATCTGCTGAAAAATCGGGCTTGCCGGTTTCCTGTATCCAGCGGTACTTGCCATCGCCCCGGAGCAGGCGGTAGTCGAGTACATATGCTTTACGATCATCAAAATAGGCATTATAGGTATTGAGACACCGATCTCTGTCTGCTTCATGCACACTGCTTTTCCAGCCATCGCCGATTTCCGCATCAAGCTTTCTGCCAGTGTATTCAAGCCAGGTACGGTTAAAGAAATTACGTTGCTTATTACGGTCGGCCACCCATATCATTACAGGGGCGTTGTCGGCCATATTACGGAACCAGGCTTCACGTTCATTTACGAGGCGCTGGGCCTGTTTGTGTTCAGTAACGTCCTGGATAGCCAGCAGGATAAGTTGCTGCCGGTGTATCTTTTGAATAATACGGCGTCCACTGAGCAATAGTACTTTCTCACCAATGCCGCCAAATGTATGCCTGATCTCGCGGTTCTGGAACTGGCTTTCGTTGGGGATCGTTTCCTGCAGCAATTCACGCAGTGCAGGAATATCCCATTGCCTGTGGCCAAGTTCATAGATGAGGATTCCTTCCGTTGTTTCTTCCCGGGCCTGGAAGATACTATAGAAGGCTTTATTAGCGGTTTTTATCCGCAGGTCTTTATCTAACAGTATCACCGCTTCCTGGATGGTGTCGAACACGGCTTCTGCATATTCATACGATTCTGCCAGCTGTTCGTTACGGATCTGCAACTCAGTATTAATGGTCATTAATTCTTCGTTGCTGGATTCGACTTCTTCCTTGGAAGTTTCCAGTTCTTCATTGATACTTTGCAGTTCTTCGTTGGTAGATACGATCTCTTCGTTAGCTGACTGCAATTCTTCATTGCTGGCTTCCTGTTCTTCCACGATGGAACGCATATCTTCTTTTAGGGCGGCGAGTTCATCCTGCAGTCTTTTCACCATCTTGTCTTTGGAAGAAGCCCGGCTGCTTTCTATGAGTTCCATATTAGCAAACAGCTCTTCGAAGATAATGACACAGAGCTTCTCTTCAGTTTCTGAGGGCAGTGGCAATACTTCTATGCTGACCTGCTGTAAACCGCCTTTTGTCTTGATCTCCAGCCCTGATTTCTTGAATGGCTGATTGCTCTTATTCACTTTATGTACTGCGCTGCGCAGTTCGAAGGCCAATCCCTGTTTAGCCATTTTCAACAGATTTAGACTGGCTTTGCCTGGCGCAGGTTCCAGGAAGGTACTTACTTCCCCCCGGAACTGCAGGATCTCAAGTTCCTGATTTACCAGAACAGTTGCCGGAATGTATTTACTCAGCAGCAGATCGTCTACTACCTTTTCCAGATCTTTCTGCGGAGCTGTCTGTTCCCGGGGAACGTTCCTGCGTGCATGCAGATGTTCACTACGCTGTACTTCCGGCAGCCTGTAGTTCATTTCAAAGATAGCTTTGCTGGCTGCATCATTCTTACGTGCATAGATTTTAAACTTCTTTTCTACCTGGGTGAACAGCTGGCCTGAAGCACCAATTGTTTCAGACTTTCCAAGGATCAGGTAGCCTTTATTATTCAGGGAATAATGGAAGGTAGCAATGATTTTCTTCTGCAATACCGTATCAAGATAGATCATGACATTGCAGCAGCTCACCAGGTCCAGGCGGGAAAACGGTGGATCTTTAAATACATTATGGGGAGCAAATACAACAATATCGCGGATTGCCTTGGAAATACGATAACTACCGTCGATCTTGGTAAAAAAACGTTGTAAGCGTTTAGGAGACACATTTATCAGATCATTGCGGCTATACAGGCCCAACCTGGCTTTGGCAATGGCGAGCTCACTAAGGTCTGTTGCAAAGATCTGGATAGGAATACTGGCATACCGCTCTCCCAATATCTCCATGAGAATGATGGCCAGCGAATAAGCTTCTTCACCTGTAGAGCAGGCCGGCACCCAGATACGGAGGGGATTCGTTTCATTCTTTGTTTTGAGAATGCCTGGCAGTAATGTTTTTTTCAGGTATTCCAGGGAATCGGGATCGCGGAAGAATGTTGTAACGTTTATCAGCAGGTCCTGATAGAGGTGGCTTACCTCATCAGGGTGCTGTTTGAGATATACCGCGTATTCCTACAGAGTATCCAGCTTAAAAAGCAGCATACGCCTGATAATGCGGCGACGGATAGTATTTACTTTATAATGCGTAAAATCAACACCTGTATTTTTTTTTACCTGTTGCAGGATGGGCCCCATGTCTTCATTCATTCCTGCTGTTACCTCGTCTTCACTTTCCTGCATAGCAGCCTGAAAGATATCAGCCTTACTACTGATCCGCGCCAGCTCTTCTGCAATCTCCTTTGGAGACAGCACCATATCAACCACACCTTCGGCGATAGCCGAACGGGGCATGCTCTGGAACTTGGCAGTCTGGTCCTGTGCGAAGGTAAGACCGCCGGCCGTTTTAATAGCCTTCAGTCCGAAGGTGCCGTCACTGGCTGAACCAGACAGGATTATACCTATTGCGCCTTCCCGGTGTTTGTCTGCCAGAGAAGCAAACAATTTATCGATAGGCATGTGAATTGCGGGCTTGGCAGGTCGTGGATTTAAGGTTACAACACTGTCAACAATCGTCATGTCCTTATTTGGCGGAATAACGACAACCTGATCGGGTTCCACACGCATGAGGTGCTTTGCCTCAAGCACCTTCATTTTTGTTACTTTCGACAGAATAGGCACCATCTTACTTTCATGCGTAGGATCCAGATGCTGAATATAGATATAAGCCATCCCTGTACGGGAAGGCAAGTGTGACAATAATTCAACTACTGCCTCTAATCCTCCGGCGGACGCACCGATCGCGACAATAGGATAAGGCTTGGTCCGGCGTTTTTTTTCTTCACCGGTTGGTCTATTTTTTGTATTTTCACGCATAATGCCCTTAAATGTACTGTATATAAGGAGAATGTAAGCACTAAAGTTACATATTCCCTGACAAGTCAAATTAATTTCGTAACTAAATTCCGGAACTTACTACAATGCTTACGAAAGCCAAAACTGTTCTCATCGCAGATGATGATCCGGATGATATAGAAATGTTCGTAGAAGCACTGCAGGAGCTAGACAATCACATACGCTGTCTGAGTGTAGGTAATGGTTATGAAGCACTTCAGTTACTGAATGTTGTGAATGCACCAAAACCCGATATCATCTTTTTAGACCTCAACATGCCAAAACTCAATGGTAAACAATGTCTTATTAAATTGAAGCAACAAGACCGATTTGCTGACATTCCAGTAATTATCTTTACTACATCCAAGCTGGATGACGACAATGAAGAGATGCGCCGGCTGGGGGCTGTCGATTTTATTACCAAACCATCGAAGTACGGTGACCTGGTACATTTACTGTCTAATTTACTGACCAGTATATCAGTACACTGATCGTACATCTGCCTATTATGTCATGTGACAGATTTACGACCATTAAATGAAAAAGCAGTTATGTCGAGTATGTAGAACCAAAAATTTTAAAATAGGGGGATTGTCTGAATAAGCGTATAGAAGCTATGCGCAGGGATTTATTTTGTGTTTATTGGCTGTTAGCAGTTAATGGTTATTTTATTGACTTCACGAACGAGCCCGGCCGGGTCCATCCCCTTTTGCTATAATAATAGTTC
Organism: Chitinophaga filiformis; assembly: GCF_900102545.1. GTDB lineage: Bacteria > Bacteroidota > Bacteroidia > Chitinophagales > Chitinophagaceae > Chitinophaga > Chitinophaga filiformis. The sequence goes on from NZ_FNBN01000006.1 coordinate 305,322, forward strand.
GCCTGGATAAGGTACCAGGCAGACATGCGGAAATTTTTGAAAACCATCTCGAATCAGTATGCATTTCGAGGTGACTTACTATTTCATTTTCTGTTGGGTTCCTGAGGTACATAATAAGCTCGTGAGCTGGATGTAAAAGGGGAACGAACAAATACTTCGTTCCCCGCGGTCTTAACACAGATCATCAACTGTTGCATTGGGTGCGTCTTCCTTTACCGAGTCAATACCAGTATCACGGCTTGCAGGAGAGGTATAACTCTGGCTACGGCCGATAATTTCACCATTACGGGCTTTTAGCACAAAGGTGTAACTGCCATTGTTCTGTCTGCGCTCGAAGCGTTGTTCATCCGGGGCATTTTGTTTGACGGATGCTATACCATCTTTACAGGATTGCTTAGCGATATACCCTTCACTGCTGAGGGTAATTTTTCCATTGACAGCTTTCAGGCGAAAGTAGTACTGGCTGTTAGCGGAACTTTTGTAAAGTTCAAATTTGGGATTTTCCATGTTGTTTGATTTTTATTAGCGATTATTCCAGGCTACCCTGAAACCGATATAGGGGCTTCGGATATCGGGATGTTCTTTGGTACGGTAGGTAAGGTCTAATTCATTCACAGGCCTGATGCTGCTATTGTAGGAACCACCTCTTACAGCCTTCCATGTGAGGGAAGAGTCAAACCAGTCATCACACCACTCTGCCACATTACCAGTCATATCGTATAGTTTAAATGCGTTGGGATCTCTGGAGGCGACCCGCATAGGCTTCTGCCTGTGGTAGACAGCTACCTTTGATGCGTTATTGCCGCCACTATATTTAACAGCCAGGCCTGCGCTGGCCGCATACTCCCATTCAGCTTCAGTAGGGAGCCGTCCCTGCACCCATTTACAGTATTCCAGCGCTTCGTACCATGTGACGTTCCTTACAGGGCCATTTTCATCAGAGTAGGGTGGTTGCGGAGGACATTCCTTTTGCTGACTTTCGCAAAATTTCCTGTATTGGGTAATGGTGACTTCGGTGTTGCTGATGTAAAAAGAATTTATGTCCCTTTGTATATTTCCCCCATTTTCCGTTAGGGCGGGCATGCCTGTGATTAATACTTTTTCTTCCTTTGGCGGGGTCATAAGAGGGCGTCCTCCAGGTGGCCAGGAAATGTGATAACTTACCGCTGCGGTAATGCTCAAAAGAACAATACATATAAAAAGCGGGAGCTCTCTGCGTAATGCTGCACGTTTCTGCCGCTTAATCTTTTCTTCGAGAATACCGGCAATTTCTTCGGGATTATTATTCCATTCGAGATATACCTGGTGCTTAGAAATACTGTCTACCGGGGTATTATCCAGCCTCAGTTGCAGCACACGTGGCTTGCCCCTTACAAAACTTGAAACAGCCACTTGTAATTCTACACCAGACCAATATTTCTCCACATAGATCTGGCTGGTGATCAGTAAAATGTACCTGGCGTGTTTACCATAAGCATCCTTCGTGAGGTTCATGACGTATTCTCCCCAGTTACCAGCAGTATCATCTTCATAATAGTAGTAGGGTATGCTCTTCTTCTTTAATGCTGCGACAATTTGCTTTGCGACATCTTTATCTTCCTCGGCGACGGAGATAGCTACATCATATTTAAACGGCTTTCTCATTATTCAAGGGGATTTACATATTGCTGGAGTTATATTCTTTTATCTGTGAGTAGCTTCCAATAATAAGTCCCCATTGAGGTGAGGCGACAACTTTTCCTGTTGATAGCGGCCCAATACATATACTCTTCCCCTACAGGCTCGACCAGGCCTATGAGCTGCATTCTGCGCAAGACCTTAAAGATGTTGATATTTTCGGTGTCTGGAGCTTCAGCGGTGTATTCATAACTCGGGTCAAGCGGATATTCGCTATCGGCATGCTGAAAGTATTCTGTCAGCTTTCTTAATTCTGACAAGGCTACCAGGGGTTTTACTTTACGTAGGCTGACCGTACGTACTATGTTAGCCTTAAAAACCGGGCGCTGTTTCCATCCGCCAAGTGCTTTGTCAATATAACTGTAAATATTGCCGGGTGTCACTTCTCCCCCTATATCGGCAGCGCCACCTTTTAGTGCATCGATAAGTAAATTTGTAAATACGCCATGTCCGGATGCCTCCATTGACAATTCGGTCCTACGGCTTGATGCAAGTATAATAACCCCCTGTTCCAGGAATGCTGCGCTATTTCCGGGTATTGTAACAGTTCCCATGGCCCCCGCATGACAGCAATCAAGGATCACGATCTTGTGCCTTGCGGCAGACAGGCTGGCAATTTTCAGTATTTCGTCCATTGAAATGCCTTCATCATGCCGACTGAAATCGGGCGTTACGATATAGCCACCTATATCTGTCACATATCCGTGGCCTGAAAAATAGAAAAGGCTGATTTCATCATCACCTTTAAAAAGGTCGAGTATCAGGGATTTGAGGACAGACCTGGTCTTTACATTATTGCTGACCATCACATCAAAATTTGGGGATCCATCGGCGTTTGTGTCTAACAGCCTGGCTACTTCCATCGCATCATTTTCGCACCCTTTCAGCCTGGCGCTACCGGGGTATTCATCGATGCCGACAACCAATGCTTTTCTCATGGGGAATAAATTGAGGATAAGAACAATCTCTGTTTAACAACACAAAGGTTATAAAGCCTTATGAAGGAAAAAACCCGTGTGAAGGGGGAAAAATCCCCTTTTTTCTCATTACCGGATAAACCCCTTTTCCATAGGGAGGATTTTTCCTGTATTTGCGTTGAGCTGAATTTTTTAAACTGTTGAAGCCATAGTTTCGCAGTGGTAAAATTCCATACTCCAACTATTTTTTAAAACTCCAATTATGCAACACCATGTAACAGTAAAGCCCCTTCCTTTTTTCTATGTGGGCCAAAAAACAACCGCAGACCGAATCACCCGGTTCCAAAATCAAAAACACAATGTTTTAAGTCAGGCATTAGGCAAGCCAGACACTAAATCAGTCTGGTATTCAAAAGAGCATTTCGTAAAGTTGTTGGAGGAAATTGAGTATGCCGGGGGAGACGGTATCAGAATCAACTTTGGCACGTACGAAGACGGCCATCAGTATGCAGGACAATTATGCCTGCTGTTCAATGTTACCAGGGAAAAGGCCATCGGTAATACTACCATACACCATAATGTGGTACTGGAGAAAGAATCGAATTATTCGGAAAGATCATCCCTCCCCAGGGAGATCATCTTATTTCCCGGCGACGACCCTGCTGAAGATGGAAAAGACTTTAATCTGGGACTACCCTGTCCCCCACGCTGCGACGACAGTTTTGAATAACATTCAGTAAATTGAGTAAATGCAGCGTCTACTAAAATATGAATACCTATTTCTTGTACCACTATTGCTTAGCGCCATTTTTAGCCTGAAGAGTTTCTGGCAAAAATGGCCTAAGCCATATAGGTTACTTTCGATATTAGTAATAGTATCACTGTTAACTGAACTGGCAGCTTTCTTCTGGCGTTTGTTTATCCACAAGATGTTCTTCTGGGATTATTCAAAAAATAACTTCTGGATCTATAACCTCTTTATTACCATCCGCCTGGGAATCCTGTTGGTCGTCTTCTATCTTATCCTGGATGCTCCGCGGATAAAAAGGATCATTCCGCCTGTGGCATTCATGCTGGTATCATTCGGCCTACTGGATTACCTGATTATTCAGGGCCCATTTCAGTATAACACTTACAGCGTGATCTTCGCGCATATACCAATCATTGTGCTATGCCTCCTTTATTTTAAACAGTTATTACAGGAAACCAGAATAATTGTGTTACATAAAGAACCATTGGTTTGGATGACGTTGGGATTATTTGTATACCATGCAGTATCCCTTCCATTTCTGATAATGTTGGGATTTCTGAACATGCAGCAATCCGATTTGTCTTTAGTGTTCCTTCCAATCAATGATACGTTCAATTTATTAATGTGCACCTGTTATTTAATAAGCTTTTTATGCAAACCTCAACTCTCGCAACCGCACTAACGATTATAATTTCCACCGCTATTGTTCTTTGCCTTAGCATTGCTATTATCTATTTCCTGTTCCTCTATCAGCGGAAAAGATTCCGACATCAACAGGAGCTAGTTGAAATACGCGAAGCATTTAACCAAACCCTACTTCAGTCCAAGCTCGCCATCCAGGAGCAAACCCTTGACCATATTTCCAAGGAGCTGCACGCTAACTTCAGCCATCTTGTTTCGCTGATCAATATAAATCTTTCCGAGGCCCTGCCCCAGATTCCGGTAGAACAACGTGAGAATATTATTGAAACGAAGTCGCTGGCCAAACAGCTGATGAGTGAATTAAAGGCCCTGAGCGCCAATCTTAATACCGATCACATTATTCACATTGGTTTTGTAAAGGCATTGGATAATGAGCTAAGCAGACTTGCTAAAACGAAAAAATATGAGATTGTCATTGCCAAAACCGGTGAAGAGTACCGGATGTTACCAGAGCATGAAATCATTCTTTTCCGTTTGTGCCAGGAGGTATTAAACAATGTCGTAAAGTATGCGAAGGCGTCAAAGGTCTCCACATCCCTTACCTTCTCTCCGGACCAATTTGAACTGACAATAGCGGATGACGGATCCGGATTTGATGTAGAAGAAGCTTTAAAACGAAGTGGGGAGAAACAAAGCACTGGCCTCCTTAACATCCGTAAAAGGGCGGCGCTTATTAATGCCGAATTTAATATTGCCAGTCGGGAAGGAGAAGGTACCTTAGTGTCGATAAATATACCACGTCCCGAAATACTTAAATCCCTCGTTTTATGAAAGACGCTGTCCCCAAACTGAATACACTGAACATTGCCATTGTCGACGACCACAATCTATTCCGCAAAGGCCTGATCAAGCTTATTAACCTCGGTAATGTACAGAACAGATATAACATCCTCTTTGAAGCAGACAATGGACATGAGCTCCAGGAAAGTATGAAACAGGTACCGTTTCCCGATATTATCCTGATGGATATCGAAATGCCGGATATGAACGGGTTTGAAGCCGTGGATTGGTTGCAACGCACGCATCCTTCTGTGAAAGTAATGGTGATATCCATGGTAGAATCAGATGAGGCGATCCTGCGCATGTTACGCCTGGGTGTAAAAGGATATCTATCCAAAGATATTGAAGTAGAAGATATGCATCGTGCACTGGAGACCATTGCCAATAATGGTTTCTATTATTCTGATACGGCAACCCAGGTTATGAATCACAATTTAAACGGTACAATAAGCAAAAATAAAGACGCTGTATATCTGTCAGAAAACGAAAGGGAATTCATTAAGCTTGCTGCTTCAGACCTGACTTACCAGCAGATTGCTGAAAAAATGAGCCTGAGCCCGAAGACTATTGATGGTTACCGGGAGGCACTCTTTCAACGTCTGAAAGTAAAGAACAGGGTGATGCTGGCACTTTATGCTGTAAAACATGGTATTGTACAATTGTAGGCAGGCATCTTTTAAGGAAGATCTACTCAAATTTCCGAAAAGCATCCTATAAACATATTACATCCCCGGGGACTCATTATAGAATATAGCAATCATTTGCCAAATTAAAAAATTTGCTTTCTATTAGAAACTCACTAATTTAACGTTAGATGCAATCGATTGGCAAGTCGAAACAAACGTTTACTTTTTAGATAAACTTTAATTCCCACATCCCCTTCACCTCAAAATTTCCGTTATGAAAACATCCCTACGATGCGGCAGCATTATGCTGTTTTTATTTTCCATGTCCCCTCTGTTGCATGCCCAGGTTACATTATCGGCGAATGGGCCAGGTGATACATATGAGCTTATTCAAAGTGTTTTAGGCAGTGGCACGGCCGGAGAAGTGCCCGACTGCGGCCATACTTCTTTTGGCAGACATATTACCGAGGAATTTGATGCCCAGCTTAACAGATATGTTTTTGTATTCCATATTCACGTAACACCCGACAATGATCGCTGCAATGGCAGTACAGACAGGCAAAGGAATGAAATTAAAACACAGGGCTCCTCTCCTGCCAATGTGAAAGGCTCATTGAACGAAACCGTTACTTATCGCTGGAAATTCAAGCTGGACGCAGGCTTTAAACCTACGGCAAACTTTTGTCACATACACCAGATCAAAGCAGGTGATGGCGATGATGGCGCTCCTATCATTACCATTACACCACGTGCCGGCAATCCACAGAAACTGCAGATCATCCACAGTACTGGCAGTGGCGGCACCGGAGGAGAAGTTCATAGTGTAGATCTTTCTGCATTCAAAGGCGTATGGGTGGAAGTATTTGAGAAAATCAAATACAGCACGAGCGGTTCTTATGAGGTAGTAATAAAACGAGTCAGCGATGGCGCCACGCTGCTTACCTACAGCAATAGCAATATCAATATGTGGCGTGATGGAACTACCTTCTGCCGGCCCAAGTGGGGCATCTACCGTAGTCTCAACAGTATATCAGACCTGCGGGATGAACAGGTACGTTTTGCAGATTTCTGCATTGCGGAAGGCAATAATACCTGCCCAAGTGATGTAGGTAATGGTGGCGGTGGAGAAACAACCACATTAACGCCAAGCGCAGATGCCTACGTAAGAAGCGGCACTTATGCAGGTACAACACATGGCAGCACGGACCCCAGTATCCTGATTGCCAAACTTAATTCCTCGGGCTCTGCTGACAATGACCGGCAAACCTATGTAACTTTTGATCTGGGCAGTGCAGGGACTGATATTTCATCTGCTGTATTAAAGCTATACGGAAAGATCGACGATACCAGGTCGTCAAACGTACCCGTCAGTGCATACAGTGTATCCAATACATCCTGGTCGGAATCTTCAATTACATGGAATAACAAACCAGCTACTTCCAGCGCGGCGCTTAGCAGTGCAACTATTACTGATGCCACCGCCAGGTATTACACCTGGAATGTGACGAATTATGTTCAAAGTCAAATTGATGCTGGCAACACGAAAGTATCTTTTGCGTTAAAGAGCACACAGATCACCGATCCACGAATCACCTTTAACTCGAAGGAAACAGGTTCTAATCCGCCACAGCTGGTGCTTAATCCAACAAGTGCAATAATTGCACAAGTTCCACCAGCTTATGCACCTGTTGACAAAACAGCCAAAGAAACGGCTGACCTGGTAGTAAATGTATTTCCTAATCCGCTGGGCGATAATACTACGATAGATCTTAACTTAAAACAGGCTGGCCGTACCCAGGTAGAAGTATTTGATCTGCAACGGCGGAGAATAGCGGTACTGATAAATACCTATTTGCCGGCGGGAGCTCATCGCACTATCTTCGACGCCAAATCTGTTCCTGCGGGCACTTACATTGTAAGCGTACTGCACAATGGGAAGGTAGTTACAAAGAAAATCTCCAAACAGTAACACTAAATTTTATTTCCACGTCATTTATTAACTGATCAAATCAACAACCATGAAAACCACCGCAATGGGCAGCAATGCCTCACATCTGCTATGGCAGCTAAAACCGCTGCTGGTATTATCTCTCATCATCTTTCTTAGCAGCAGTTGTAAAAAAGAGGCGCAAACACCTGATGAGCGTCCTTCCCCTTCATCTGAAACGGCTAACATCAACGAAGATGTAACAATAGCTTCTGCCGTAGGTAGCGGCTGGGTGGCATACTCTCCTACCAAAAAAATCCACCTGGACGATGAGGACGGGCTGCAGATCTTTAACTGGACATCTTACAAGTCTGTCGGAGACCCTATCTGTGCAGACTACCAGTACGACAATGGTACAGAGACTTTCCGCATTGTAAATAATAAGTCGAACCGCTCTGAAATACGACTGCAAAATGAGTATTCCTCAGGCAGCCGCCAGTTTGAGGGATATGTTACTTTCAATGCCCCACTTGACGATGAATCATTAATGCAGATCTTCGGCAGTACTGAGGGAGCAACCCAGTTAATGATCCGTGGATATGCTGCCGACGGAGGTTCCATCAGAGGGGCTGGCCAGACATTGGCTACAAACGTTTATGGAAAAGAAGTGCATATAAACGTCATTCATTTGCAGGAGGATAAAGGCAACAGGATCAAAATCTATATCAATGGTGTCAAGAAGGCGGATATTGCCGATAATGAAGCGGTTACCAACTATATGAAGTATGGTAATTACGGTACATTAAGAACCGGCACTGCTACGGTAAAATGGAGAGGCGTGAAAGTGTATAGGGATGGTACTGCGCCTAACTGATTTTTCATCATACTACTATTTATCCCTTAAAAGGCTTTCAGACGGGTGTCTGAAAGCCTTTTGACATGTTTTATTATCAGCCTGTATTATTCCTTTATTTCTACCACACTTCCATCATGCGCATTGAGATTTACAGTGTATTTATCCCGGAATTTCCCCAGGCTTTTGCCTGTCCAATGATCCGTAATTTCGCAGGGCCTGTCCAGTTTAACGGTGATAGTTTTAGCAGAGCTATCCCAGTTTAACAAGACGAGGCATTTACCATTGGAGGTAGACAATCTGCCTATTTCAAACTTTGTGTTTTCAAAAGCAGCAGCATGTGCGGTGGGCGGTACTGTTTTCCGTAAGATGTTTAAGCGTTCGGGAGTAATTGTGGTCAGGTCATCGCCACTTAACAACATTCCACCAGTGCCGTATATCAATGCTGCATGAAAACGAAATTCGTTATCCGGCATTTTACCGGTCAACAGCAGGCAATCCGGATCGTTCCACCATAAACGTCCATTCTGCCAGGAACGGTACAGATTCTCCCTTCCTGAGCGCTCAAAAGTAGTCCATTGACGTTTGATATCCATCGAGCTGCGGGAGCCATGTATAAGACCTAATGAAGGCCAAAGCGGATGATTACAACCCAGTATAAAGGCATCTCCGGTTCCTTTGAGTATAGCTTCCATACCGCGGCGGTAAGCCTCTACACGGGTAGCCTGTTTGTCATAGAAATGGCCACCATGTATAGCGCCCCAGAAATTGGCATCCAGTTTAAAGTAGGTACATCCCCATTGCTCACGCATAGTGCGGAACAACGCTTCCAGGTGTTTCTGCACTGCCGGATTGGTACCATCCAGTACGTACCAGGGTTTGAGTCGCCAGCCCCCAAACGTTACCAGGTCACTACGCAATGGCTTACCGTTTGCGTCTTTCACCAGCCAGTCAGGATGCTCTTTGTACACTATTGAATTACTGTCGCAAATAAAGGGGGCGACCCATATAGCAGGCTCAAAACCTTTGCTCCGTATACTACTCAACACTGGCTGTATATTACCGCCAAATGATTGGCCTGTCGACAGCCAGTCGCCCATATGCGGCTGATACCCGTCATCTATCTGTATATATCGCAGGGCGGGTATATTAGCCTTAATGTAATCCAGGTTATCATAGATATTCTGCGCAGTTACCCGCGGACCAAAACAATACCAGCTACACCATCCGGTAGGTGGCTCTTTAAAGGCCAGCCGTGGATGATGATGATTGATACGACCGGCGAATTTTTCGAGCAGGGCATTCCCTTCCCTACCCTTCAGCAGGGTCCATTCTTCCAGTTGAAAGGTTGCGCCGGGAGCCAGGAACAGGTTCTCCAGGTCCATTGCCACTTTAATAGTGTCTGCATTGAGATAGAACTTGCCGACAAAACGCCTGCAACTGGTAAATCCTGCCAGCAGTTCCGGTTCTCCTTCCGGATATAACCGTAACAAGTTATACACAGCCAGATAGCCGGCTGGCTGCGGTATCCTGTAATGTCCATCGTCAGTATAATTCCCAAGCACCTGCGGTTTTTCAAGGGTGCCACTTGTCTGCGTCAGCATCTGGAATCCCTCAGCGTAAAAGGGTGTATTGCGCGCTAATATTTTACCTGCCTGTGCCAGTATTACTTCGCGGATGCGTACCGGCGTATTCCCCGTATTTACTATCCGTGCGGTACAAAAATCTCCTTCCCAGGTACGCGAGACTTGCACGGTAGCAGGAGCAGGCTCTCCATTGGCCATAACAACGGTCGCTTTACTGTTTTTTAAGGCCTGCAGGAACTGGTCTGCCGGACCAGCATGCAGACCTGCTCCCGCAAGGAGGGCTGCCAATAAAAAGGCTGGAAAAGGTTTCCTGAATATCATCTGTATAAATTTTTCTGCCAGTTATTAAGGTGCTAAAGTGATCTCAAATAATTTCATCAATTCCTTACCCCTGATTGCCTCCGGCCGGATGCTTAAGGTATGTACACCGGCAGGTAAAGACAGATCTCCTAAAGCCTGAGTCATGATCTTTTCCTTAGGCACTGCCTGGGTTGTCCCATTGAGTGTTTTCCCATTTACCGTCACTATGAATTTATTTTCGCTGGTAGTGGAATCTGCTGAATATTTGATATTCGTATGGAAACGCGCCGGCTCTGTCAACCGGAACGTCCAACTGATATACTGTTCAGGTCTGGTCCAGTTATATACGTAATATTTCGGTGCTTTGCCATCGCCATACTGGAAACCGTCTCCATGCAACGTACCGTCGAAAGCCCGCAGTACATTAGTGATAGAGCGGGTATCCAGTACACGGATGCTATCCGTTTTCACTTCCTGCATTTCCAGTACGATTACGCTGTTCATGGAATCAATTGCTTTAGCGGGCAAGGCAATTGTGATATCCCTGTCGTTCACCCGTTTTACAGGCAGGGCCTTCTGTTGCGGGTCTGCCAGTAGCCAGGCTTTGCGGACATTGCTCTTCAATCCGCCCACGTATAGAGGCGCTTTTGATGGCCAGTCAAATACATGCAGGTACAGGCGATTACCCTTCAGGGTACTTTCTCCCCAGGGTTGCAAAGGCAGTGGAGATGCGGTAGTACCATAAATGCTTTCGCCATTCGTTTGCATCCAGGCGCCAATACTGTGCAGGATAACTGTATCACGCGGATCTACCAATCCATTGCCCATAGGGCCGATGTTCATCAGCAGGTTACCTCCCCTGGCAGCAGCTTTGGCCTGCAATCTTACGAAGAAGCCGGCTGGCTTATGGCTGTCGTCGTACTTTGAATAACCATAGGATTCATTTGTGGTAGGAATGGCTTCCCAGTCGCCGGTAACCGGGTAAAATTCTGCAGGACGATCGGATGTGTTTATATAATCACCAAAAGAGATACGGGGAGTACGTGCCAGGCGGCCATTTACTACAACGTTGTTGTCTACTTCACGGATCGCTTTTAAGATGCGGATATTTTCACTTAAGGGTAATTTACTAGGAGTATCAAACCATAGTATATCCGGGTGGTATTTCCGGATCAATTCTACTATCTGTGGTATCGCTTTTTCGTTCACGTACTTCACTGCTTTGGGCAATTTTTCAGGATGCACATCAAACCAATTGAGTCCTCCCCATAAACGTTTATCGCCAGCAGGATTATCATAATCCCAGTCGTTACCCGGAGCATCTGGATGCTCCCAGTCGAAAGCATGTGAATAATAGAATCCGAAGCGGATGCCGTACTTCTTACAGGCAGCAGACAGCTCCTGCATAGGATCACGTTTAAATTGAGAAGCACTGATATTCAGATCGCTTACTGCTGAAGGATACATGGCCACGCCGTCATGATGTTTAGACGTAATGATCAGGTAGCGCATACCGGCGGCTTTTATCATTCTTACCCAGGCATCAGCATCGAACTGTTCCGGGTTGAATGTTTTCAGCAGTTTCTCTTTGTACACGGCTCTGGGTATCGTCTCTTTACGCATCAGGTGTTCTGCATAGCCATCCACCTTTTTGCCATTCCATTCACCGCCTGCAGTGGAATACACTCCCCAGTGAATGAAGCAGCCAAATTTAGCTTCCCGCCACCAGGCAATGCGGGTATCGTGATTTTCCATGCTACGCTTCCACCAGCCATTTACAGCTTCATTGATAGCTGCCTGATCCCGTTCAGCTCCTTTTTGCAATAAAAGGCCTTGTTCGTCGCCTTTATCAGCGCTGGCCTGCGTTTGCGCCTGTAGCCGGAATGATATCATGATAATGACTACACTGAAAAATACTTTCCTCATAGTATTATGTTTTATGTGAGCTACGCGTTTATAGGTGTTTAAGTGTAATTATCTTTTGTGGTTATTCTAAGGTTTATACAGTCATTACCTCTTTACGGGGCAGCTACATTATCTGGGACGGGAAGCATTATAAAGCAATAAACGCTACCGGTATCCCTTTTACGATAGCTCCTACCGTACTTTTCCCTTTATTCAACTGTACACTGATCTGCGCCTGTCCGTTGGCCACTTGTACTCCACGTGATCCGCCGGCAGTTCCCTGATCATCTATCAGCATGCCATTTCCTGCAATGGAAAAATTGATATAGTCTGCTGCGTCCAGACAGGGTACACCCTGAGCATCCAGCAGCTTAACCTTTATTATAGCTGTGTCGCCGGTAATTGTCTTCTCCATTGCCAGGCTCGCAGGTTTGGTCCATTGCGCTGTCTGATAAGAAAACGACACTTCATCTGTTACAGTTTCTTTTCCTTTACGAGCTACTACTTTCACCTGGTATTCTCCTTTGTGCAAAGGCAGTTGCCAGCGAAGGCCGGCTGCAGGGAAGTCCTGGCTGTTACGTTTTTTAACACCATAACTTTTACCGTTTACAAACAGTTCTGCTTCGGGACAGTTAGAGTACACCCATATCATTTTGTCTTCTCCATCTTTACCCCAGCGTATTGGCCAATTGTGTCCGTAAATATGTGCCATGGGCCGTGTGGTCCAGTAGGATTGGAATACATAGTAAGATTCTTTCGGTGTAAGATCACGGGCTACTACACCTTTCTGGTTTACATATGGCACAGGATTGTCTGGCCGTAAGGGTGTGGAGAAATCTTTAAAGATCCAGTAAGCGCTGCCTGTAAGTTGTGGTATTGTTTCCTGTTCTTTCAAATGCCAGTCGATAAGTTTACACGCATATGTTTCTGACCAGTCGCCATCTTTGGATGCACGGGCACTACCACCGGTAAGTGCGAAGTCGCCAGTGCGTTCATCTGTGCCTTTGCCGGTGGCTACTTTTTTCAAGGCAGCTTCAGGATATTCTGCATGCCGGCCCTGATGGCTGTCAGCGCCCCATTCCGCATGAAAGAAATGAGGAACATCAGCAATGGCTTTTAAGGTTTCATCCTTATACTCTGTGTAGCGACCGCGATACCAGCCAGCCCAGATGGAAGGAGAATATACGTCTACAATATCCTTACAGAAATCACAGCGACGAATGGTTGTTTTACGTGAGCTATCCAGTTGATGCGCCAGCGCATTAAGTTCGCTCATGAAAGCGCGGATCTTCTGTTTGTCAAACTCGGGGAAATCACCAGGCCAGTCATTTTCATTTCCCAACCCCCATAAGATCACTGCAGGGTGATTAGCATGTTGGCTGATCATGTTTGTCAGCATGCGGCGTGCCTGCCCTTTGTATACTTCACCTCCTAATCCACCGCGGCACCAGGGAATTTCTTCCCACACCAGTATGCCCAGGCTATCACATAAGTCAAGCACTAAAGACGACTGCTGATAATGCCCCAGTCGTATAAAGTTGGCGCCCATGTCCTTTATCATTTTCATTTCCCGGCGTATCATATCTTCAGTAAGTCCTGCCGCAACACCAGCACCATCTTCATGCCGGTGCGTGCCTTGCAACAGGAGACGCTGTCCATTCAGCATAAAAGGTCCGTGCGTTACAAATTCAAAATGCCGGAAGCCGAAATGTCCTTGCCAGACAGCTTCTCCAGCAGAGCTCTTGATACTGGCCTGCACTGTATATAACTGCGGTTGACCAGGTGACCATAACCAAGGTTTCCTGATAGTAATTGGAGGTATTGCCAGGATGCTATCTTTCAGTAATACCTGTTGTTTGTAGTGTTGTACTACTTTTCTCTGAGGGTCAAGTATGTTGATATCAAGCGTAGCCTGCTCAGCATGTTGTGGATTACGGAACGCTGCACGTAATTGTACCACACCTGTTTTTCCCTGTGCATCTACCTGTGGCTGTATATGTAATTGTTCAAAGGATAATGCCGGCGTGTATACCAGGTTTATGTACCGGTATAGGCCTCCATACACATTAAAGTCTGACATAGAAGAAGGGATCATCTCAGCATCCCGTGCGTTGCTACAGCGGATTTCCAATGGTACTTTCCCTTTGTACCGTTTGGCATCAGGGCTTTGCAGGAATTGTTGTATAGCGTCGGTAACGTCTACCGTCCATGCGTCATAACCACCTGTATGATGAGCAACGAGCGTCGTGTAAATGTATACGTCTGTTTTTTGTCCGGCGCCTTCGAAATGTAGCAGGGTACGACCCTGTGTATATGGGTTTGTAATTTCCAATGTTGTTCTATACCAACCCGGTCCCTGGTAATAATTCACGTCGGGATCTACAGCATCTTTTGCGTTGAAGCAATGAGGTAAGGTGACCTTTTCCCACAAGGGCACGGATTCCGGGCTACCTTCTGCAGCGGGGCGTACAGCTTCCCATGCGCTGCTTAGATCTTCCTTTAAGAATTCCCAATTCTGTGTAAGGCGCTGGCTTTGCTGCGCCTGTGCAGTTGACAATAGCAGACAAAAGATAAGTCCTGTTAAGAGCAGGTGACGGATCATTATTAATATCGAATTATGTGTTCAATACTAGTGTTCGTAGATTACAGGCAAAGGCTTGTCATGCGTTGTCTTTAATGGCAACGGTGCTATTATGACGGCATTTTTAATTGAGAAAAAGAGGGGATAGATAATAGTGGGTGTTACTCCTTCTTTTTCATAAACCTGGAATCTTGTTGTAAGTTATGCAATCGTTTGCACTAAATGAAATTATTGGGGGAAATTTAAGTACTGGGGAGCGCTGATAGTTCGAATGGAGGGGCATGTGGAGGCAGAAATGTAGAATAATGACGCATTCTGATGTTATTTTATCAAGAGTTCGGATTTTCCGAACAGTTCGTTAGACAATATGGTTTCCATTGAATCTGAATAATACTATCTCGATGATTATATTCGATCAGAGGCATTCAGTTCTGCATACAGCTACACAATTTTCAAGGATTATCTTATCCAGGGATATCCCATCAATGAGAAAGCGCCCAAGTGGTGGTAAGCCTTATCAGTAGGTATAATTGACAATGCCTATGATTCTACGGAAAAAGACTCACAGTGGGAGAATTTCTTAATAACTTTATGGTTGTACGTTTAATTAGTATGGAACTATTAACAGAAAACCAGTTAATCTGGTCGCCAATTGTTGCTAACAATCGGATGAACCGGAAGCGAATAGCAAGCGGGGTAAACAGCTATGAAAAGGAGTTGAATTTTAATCCGGGCGTATATTTGAATAAATGTCTGGAAGAACGAAAATATGCGAAATGGTTGGATCTATGCTGTGGAGAAGGCAATGCACTGATTCAGTATGCCAAAGAAGTAGCGGACAAAAACCTGCAGGAGCGAATCACATTAAAAGGCATTGATCTAGTAGATCAGTTTGAATCAATCCCACTCGCTATCAACTGCCTGCAATTTGAGATATGTTCGCTTGTTGATTGGGAAGATGAGGAGCAGTTTGATCTGATTACCTGTGTTCACGGCCTTCACTATGTTGGCGATAAACTTAAAGTTCTGATGAAGGGATTGAAGGCAATTAGTGAACACGGCATAATGATGGCAAATCTTGATTTGAATAATATTAAGATTGAAGGCGATCAGAAGAGAAATTACCTAAAGAAGTTGTTCAAGGAAAATGAAATCGGATATAACGCCCGAAGGAAACTAATTACATGTGAAGGTCCGAGAGATATCAAATTAAATCTTATTTATAGGGGCGCAGATGATAAGGCCGGTCCTAATTATACCGGGCAAGCCGCTGTAGATTCTTATTATTCAATAACGGATTAAAATCAATCCCTCTCTATTGAGAAGTGCTTGCCAAGGCAATGTTATCCCTCAAGCATAGCTGAACTTTACAACAAAGCAAATTGACCTTTATAGCAAAAGTGAATGTCTAACACCGCGGTACTTTTGTATAAAAAGGAACAATGAAAAACATAGATCGAATTTACATTAACGGGAAATTTATTACCCCGAAGGGAACAGAGAAGGCAGATATCATTAGCCCTGTAGATGGCTCGGTAGTAGCGCAGCTCACATATGCTAACGAAAGCGATACAAATGACGCCATTGCCGCGGCAAGCGAGGCTTTAAAACACTACTCCCAAAGCACAATAAAAGAACGGACAACTTATCTTCAAAACATCCATAACGAGATTATGAAGAGAATGGATGATCTTATTGAAGCTACCATTACTGAATATGGCGCCACCAAAGAACGGGCTAAGTGGTCAAATATGCTTGCAGCAACCACATTCTCAAGCCATATATCGATCCTCGAACACTATCCATTTGAAAAGAAGATCAATGAATCGAAAATTGTGATGGAGCCGGTTGGCGTTGCAGCGTTGTTTACGCCCTGGAATTCCAGTTCCGGATCAATTGCAGTGAAGCTCGCTCCTGCGCTGGCTGCAGGTTGTACAGTGATTATCAAACCGAGCGAGTTTAGTCCCTGGCAGTCGCAGATCATCATGGAATGCATTGATGCGGCGGGTCTACCTGCCGGTGTGGTGAATATGGTCAATGGACGGGGAGACGTTATCAGCAAGGCACTGATGGAAAGTCCGGCGGTTACAAAGATCGCTTTTACCGGTTCTACACAGGTGGGAAAAATCATTGCACAGCAATCTATTGCCACAATGAAAAGACTCACATTAGAGCTCAGTGGTAAATCTGCCAATATTATCTTAGATGATGCAGACCTCTCCATAGCAATCCCTATGGCTCTGCAGGCAGCTTTCATGAACAACGGACAAGCATGCATTGCAGGCTCGCGTTTGCTGATACCTGAAGCCAAAACGGCTGAAGTAAGAGAAGCGTTGTTAAAGGCTGCTGGACACTTTAAAGTAGGCAAACCTTACTATGACGGTATCAATGTCGGTCCGGTTGCCAGCCAGAAGCAATATGATCGTATACAACAATATATCGGCATCGGTATTGAAGAGGGCGCCGAAGTAATATGGGGGGGACCTGGTCGTCCCAAAGGACTTGAGGATGGTTATTATGTGAAGCCCACTATTTTTATGGGCGTCAACAATAACATGCGTATTGCGAGAGAAGAGATATTTGGGCCTGTGCTTAGTGTCATCCCTTATCGTAATGAGGAAGAAGCAATAGCTATTGCCAATGATACTGATTATGGATTGATGGCTTATATCAGTTCAAAAGATGTTAGTCGCGCGGAAAAGATTGCGTCCCGGCTTCAGGCAGGCAGGGTATTGATCAATACATTGAAACATGATCCTCTGGCGCCCTTCGGTGGGTTCAAACATTCAGGCATCGGAAGAGAAAACGGAGCATTTGGATTAGAAGCATTTTTGGAAGTGAAGGTGCTCATATCTTAACTCGCACTAGATAGTAGAGGCAGGGAAAACTTGATATCCCTGCCTCTTTTATTGCATTAAAATATTTGTTCCAGGCCCCTTTACGATTTCATAACACATCCTTCCTTCCATTTTTATAGTTTCATCCCTTATCCTACCTGTTCTGACGGTGGCATTAACTGAACTTTCAATATCTGACTATATATATGAGAGGAAACTATTGCTTACATCTGTAAGCTTGCCGGCACTCTGTGCCAGTATGCAGGCGCAGGACCTACCAGTGGTGGAAAACAAAAGAGTGCCTTACCTGATGGCGGGTCACTCACTTCAACAGGCAGCAGTCTGCCACCCGGAGATCTGGTGCCCTCCCAGTATATCAATTCGCAAGGTGCTGCGGCGACAAAAGCTTCGGGGAATAGCCTGGAGTCTTTGTTGTTATTGTTAACATTTAATGATCACTATTTAATGATCACTTTTGCAAACTGCATATCATATACCGAATACAACTATTAGGACTGCATTATTACCGCTCCTTTCTTACAAGGGAAGGGGCAGCTCTGTTACAAAGAGATGATGTTATTTCCTACAATAATTTTTTTTTCGTATTTTAAATACCTGATATCCCCGTTACAGCTATTATTTGACCCTAAAATCGACAACATGAGGAACAGCAAAGGAGAAGGTAGCAAACCGTATCGCGGCTCGTTAACATTCACTAATCAAACTATATCATTTGGTGGAACAACTATTCAATTAAGAAATGTAACAAGAGTCGGGACGTATGAACTTAAAAGGTCTCATCGAATTTCACCTCTTGCACTGGCAATAGCAGTAATAGTATTCTTTCTGTCTTTCTCAACAAAAGGTTGGGGAATTATCAGCATTCTTGCAGCAGCAATCGCAGGATATGGCATCTATGAATACTTCCGCCCAAAGTTATATGCACTTATTATTGAATTAAATTCTTCCTATCATTATACGCTAAGTAGTACTGACAGAGAGGGAATACTCCAGGTACGTAACAGAATTACGTCAGCCATGAATGCTACAGAACCAGTTAATACCACTGTTAACTTCAACGGCGACAAGATTATATTCGGAGATCACGTTGGACGCGACAAATATGAGATTCACAATTCAAAGATTGGTAAAGTAGGCTCATTTGATAACAATTCAGAAAAATCATTATGAAAAACAATGACTTCGTTATGGGAGACAAAATAAGTATACACAATTCTGCAATTGGTGCTGTTGGCAGTGGCGCTGTTAATTATGGAAACGTAACTTCAGCATCTCCAGATTATGATTATAGTGTAATACTCGAGGAAATCAAAAAACTCAAAGAAGCACTATATAATATTCCTCAGAATGATGCGCAGATTATTGCGCTGTCAGATATTATTCATGCTGAACAAGCTGCAGTAAGCCAGGATGGTTCTACAATGGTGAAATATCTGAAGAAATTGGGAGTATGGGTACTTGATGTAGCTAAGGAAGTAGGAGTAAATGTTATATCAGGTTTGATAGGTAAGTGATAGCTATAGCTCTCCCTTATGTAAAACTTAGATCAATTATTTCAATGCACCGGACAACTACAATTTCCTGCAACAATTGCCTGTATGTTTCCGGTGCATGCCTTTACTTGCTGATACAAGCAGCAAAAGATATATTCCTAGAAAGATTATTTCTTTGAAATATTGATGAATTATATAGAATCACTTTCTTATAAAGGAAGCATTCCCTTTTGCCTCCATATTGCTATTACATCTTGTTTCACCCCACATTCTGACAGGATCTCTTCAAGCTCTTCATCATTATGTCCCTCAATAGACCAGTCGATAGCGTATGCAGCAAAATCTTCCGTAGCCTCTATTTTACCAAAAAGCTTACCCTCGGTTAGAATAGTGCAGGCCTTACGTAGCATCACACTGCCAGGCTCCATGTCATCATTCTCATTCATCATTTGTTCAAGCAAAACAAAAAGATCTTCAAAAGGTGTTATATCTACACCCGGCCCTCCATATTTATCATTGATAAAAGGAATATCGCCACGCTGTATTTTTTCTTCTATTTCTTTAGTCGATTGCCATGACAAAATAGGATGATAATTATCCCCTAAATGATAATATAACTCAAGAAGAGCAATCGGCTCCTGTATATTTTGATATGTCAGGACTTCAACTATTGCACTTGCCATAGCCGATGCAAGTTTATCTATAAGCGCGGCTAAATCAAGATTCTCCTTGTTTCTGCAATAACTAAGTTGGCTTCTTCCGTCTTCAAAAAAGGTCCTGATTTTCTCAAGAACTCCCGGTTCGTCATAGATATATTCACCAGTGGTCGTATACATTCCTAAACCAGGCGTATTATGAATACTGGAGGATGTATTAATTCTATCACCTTCATATTTAAAGCTGGTAGCTGTAATAAAGAAAGAAGATTCATCATTCTTCAACTCATTTATTCTCTCCTGCGGCGTTAAATGTGGGTATC
The DNA here is from genome assembly GCF_900102545.1 of Chitinophaga filiformis. Lineage (GTDB taxonomy): Bacteria > Bacteroidota > Bacteroidia > Chitinophagales > Chitinophagaceae > Chitinophaga > Chitinophaga filiformis. The sequence continues at coordinate 325,257 of NZ_FNBN01000006.1, forward strand.
CACTCCCCCTGCTATTCACGACCAGGTGTTGCAGCATAACTTTCCTGCCATCCAGGAAAACCATTCGGGCAAATACAGAAGGCACACCTGTATTAAGACAGAATTCTATATATTTTACCTCGTCGCCACTATATGTGTAAAAACCTTTCCAGGCTACTTTATTATACACATGCCCGAACTCAATGTAACAGGGTAATCCTGTTTCATTGAATCCATATTTATACAGATCGGAATGTTCCAATCCGGGGCTGTCTTCTATCATGGGACCACCACTTGGAAATGATGTCCTGTTAAATTTTGAGATGTCATATCGACTACCATTTGAGTATTGAATGGTATTGACCGCATCTCCATAATAGTCAATTAAATGTATATCATCGAATGCCTGCTCCCATCTTTGAAGGAGATCATCAAGTAGTTCTTTCATTTGAGAATAATTAGTACCTGATTGGTTAAAACTTATAACATTTACCCATGACTTCCATGTTCGGGGTTGGTTAGATATAGAAAATTACAAAAAAGTGGGATGAAACATGAAACAATCTCAACCAAAATAAAAAGCTTTTAGAGAAATTCTTTAAAAGCACGGCCTATATTCTAGCGAAAACAGGTGTAATATCCCTCCAGTTGCTATCAGACTTGCTATCTTAGATTCCTGATTATTAATATTACATTATTAAAAAAAAACAGCAAACAACACAGAACGGCAAAATATATGAATACCCAAAGAGATAAAAGTAAAATAATAACCTATCCTCCAGAGACATTAAGAACCTTTAGCGTGGAAGCGTATCAATGGATAGATAATCTGAATTTCACCATCAATCCGGAAGAGTGTTTGAAAAACGCGGAGGAATATCTCAGTATAGCAAGGGAAATGTTCTTAGATGCAGGCTGGGACGGCGACGGAAAAATAGAACTCATGTGGATTCCTCCTTTTATGTTGCGGAGTAGCCCAACAGCGGAGCTTACCCTTGGAGTTACTAATCTGGCATGTTAAACAATTAGAAGATGGGGTATCCTGGCTTTTATCACCAGATAGAGTTGCCCGGTTCAACCTGGTCCGGAATCGTTTATCAGTTGATGAATAGTTTGGAAAAATCTTGCTATACCAGAAAAAGGAAAATATATGAATAGTCAAAGAGATAAAAGTAAAATAATCACCTATCCACCGGAAACATTGAGAACCTTTAGAGTGGAAGCATATGAGTGGATAGATAACCTGAATTTCACTATTAGTCCGGAAGAGTGCTTGAATAACGCGGAGGAATATATTAGTATAGCAAAGGAAATGTTTTTGGATGCAGGCTGGTATGGTGACGGGAAAATAGAACTAATGTGGATCCCTCCTTTTATGCTACATGGTATATTGACGGAGGAATTAACAGTTGGAGCTACTATCTGGCATGTTAAACAAAAAGAAGATGGTATATCCTGGCTGCTGTCACCAATAGATTTGCCACGTTAACAATTTAAGTAAACAATACAGACCTGGATAATAAAGGAGTAGTGCACCATGCATTATTGCAGTTAAAGAAAAAAGCTTTCATGCGTTTGCCTGAAAGTTTTTTTAAAACCTTTAACCACCTCTAACTATGGATATGCTACCTTCATAGTAATACGATCAATGATGATAGAAAATAATCAGATAGTTATTTATCAGACATCCGATGGGGAGACGTCTATAGATGTTACTCTTGATCAGGATACTGTTTGGCTCTCCCAAAATCAGATGGCTGAATTATTTCAAAGCAGCAAGCAGAACATCAGCTTACACATAAATAATATTTTCAATGAAGGAGAACTTGAGAGAAATGCAACTGTCAAGGAATCCTTGACAGTTCAAAATGAGGGTAAAAGAGCGATTAAGCGAAAAATTGAACAGTATTCATTGGATGTAATTATTTCAGTAGGATATCGGGTTAAATCCAAACGCGGCATTCAGTTTCGTATATGGGCAAACAAAGTGCTAAAAGAATATCTTATTAAAGGCTATGCCTTGAACGAAAAACGCCTGCACGAACAAAAGCAGCAATTCGAAGCACTAAAACAAACAGTGCGACTAATGAGCAATATTGCAAGCACGCAGGAATTATCAAATGATGAAGCTACGGGATTATTAAAAGTAATTACAGATTATACTTATGCGCTGGATGTTTTAGATAAATACGACCATCGCAATTTGACAATTGAAGCTATCCATCTCCATGACTCTTTTGTCTTCACATATGAAGAAGCAACAAAAGCTATTTATGGGCTAAGAAATAAATTTGGAGGAAGTAACTTATTTGGAAATGAAAAAGATGAATCTTTCCGAAGTTCTATCTCAACAATTTATCAATCTTTTGGAGGACAAGAATTATATCCTAGTATTGAGGAGAAGGCCGCACATCTCTTATATTTCGTTGTAAAGAACCATTCTTTTTCAGATGGGAATAAGAGAATCGCTGCATTCTTGTTCGTATGGTTTCTTGAGAAGAATAATATTCTTTATCGGGAGGATGGATCTAAACGTATTGCAGATAATGCGTTAGTAGCACTTACGCTTATGATTGCCGAAAGTAAACCAGATGAAAAAGATATAATTGTGCAGGTGGTTGTTAACTTGATAAATGGTTACAACTAATATTCACAACAAAAAAGGCTTTCAAGCGTCTGCCTGAAAGCCTTTTTAATTCGTAGCGAGAAAGGGAGTTGAACCCTTGACCTCAGGGTTATGAATCCTGCGCTCTAACCGCCTGAGCTACCTCGCCATATTTCCCACTCGTCCAAAACGGGAGTGCAAAGATAATAGGGAATTTCCTAAAAGCCAAGAGCTACCCTTAAAAAGTTTCTAATATTTAATAAGATAACAATTCTTTCATTGCTGCTGCTACCTTTTCGGGATTCGGCAACATCGCATTTTCCAGTATGGTATTGATCGGTACTGCCGGCAGATCAAGGGCGCCCAGCGTAAAGACCGGTGCGTCCAGTGATTTGAAACAAGCGCGTTGAATCCGTCCTGCCAGTGCCTGTGCGAATGAATTGTTCAGCTGCTCTTCTGTTAAGATGAGCACCTTGCCATGTTTTTTGACCGTAGAAAAGATCAGTTCTTCATCCAGCGGAAATAAAGTACGCAGATCAATGATCTCTACCTGGCCCGGGAAACTGGCAGCGGCGGCCTGTGACCAGTATACGCCCATGCCGTAAGTGATAACACAAAGCGTATCCCCTTTTTTCAGGTCGCGGGGATGAGCATTTTGCACGATCCTTCCCTTACCCAATGGCAATACGTAGTCGGCGTCTGGCTCTACGGTGATGGCGCCCTGTGTACCGGGCACTTTACTCCAGTAAAGACCTTTGTGTTCCAGCATGACCACAGGATTGGGATCGAGGAAGGCTGCCTTCATGAGTCCCTTCATGTCGGCGGCATTGGAAGGGTACACCACTTTGATGCCTTTGACGGTCAGCAGAGTGGATTCCACGCTACCGGAATGGTAAGGTCCGCCACCACCATATGCGCCGATAGGAACGCGTATAAGTGTCTGCACGGGGAACTTCCCATTGCTCAGGTAACAGGATTTGGAGATCTCGGTCACCAGCTGGTTAAAGCCGGGATAGATATAGTCAGCAAACTGGATCTCTACTATGGGTTTGACACCCACAGCTGAAAGGCCGGCGGTCGAACCAACGATATAGGCTTCCTGGATGGCAGTGTTGTACACCCTGTTATCACCAAATTTTTCCGCCAGCGTAGCTGCCTCCCGGAATACGCCTCCGAGCCTGCGACCTACGTCCTGACCGAAAAAGATAGCTTCGGGGAACTGTTGAAGAATCTCCTCTACCGCGTGCAGAGCGGCATCCACCATCATAACCTTATTACCGTTGGTAGGAAACCTGTTACCTTTTTCAGCGGTAACAGCTGCCGGAGCAAAGACATGGTCTGCTACTGAATCAACAGTAGGGTCCGATGCTTCTTTTGCCCGGTCAAATTCAAGACTGATATATTTTGGGGTGTCTGACTCTATTGCCAACAGATCCTTCTCCAATACACCTATCTCTAGCAACCGCTCCCTCAACAGCGGTTTAGGATCCTTTGCCGCATGCAACGCCAAATCTTCTTCTGTACGGTACCATTCCTTCCGTACACCGGAGGTATGATGCCCTAACAAAGGCACACAGGCGTGTACCAGGATGGGCTTCCGTTCCTGGCGTACATAACCGATAGCTGCGCCCATTGCATGAAAACACTCTTCGAAATTACTACCGTCCACACGCATGCGTTCCATGCCTTTAAAGCCGGCCGCATACTCATAGGCATCCATTACCCGGGTCTCTTCGGCACTGGCCGAAATACCCCACTCATTGTCCTGTACGAGGTAAATAACAGGTAATTCCCACAACACAGCACTCTGCCAGGCCTCACTCACCTCTCCTTCCGTTACACTGCCATCACCCAGGGAACAAAGCACTACCGGCGCTTCACCTTTAGGACCTGTCCTTAAACAAGTAGCCCCTATCTTTTCCAGGTAGCGAATACCTTGCGCCATACCGGTGGCTGGGATGACCTGCATGCCCGTGGCACTGCTCTGATGTGGGATACAGGGTTTCTCAGGGTCCAGGCTGCTGGGATGACTGTAGTAAGAACGCCCTCCGGAGGCCGGATCGTCCCTTTTGGCCAGTAGCTGCAGCATCAGTTCATAGGGCGTAAAGCCCATCGCCAGGAGCATGCTGTCGTCCCTGTAATAAGGACTGGCATAATCCCAGGGGCTTAACTGCATGCCTGCAGCGATCTGAATAGCCTCATGACCGCGGGAAGTGGAATGTACATATTTGCAGATATTGCGGTTCGCTTCGTAGACGGCAGCCATCTCAGCAGCCTGACACATGAAGCGGTAAGCTTTTAATAGTGTAACCTGTTTGCCGGAAGACCGCTCCTTACCGGGAACAGCAGCTTTTAAAGTTGGAACACTTATGCTATCTTTAAACACGTAAGAATTGTTTTGGTGTGTGAGTACTATTAGTTGCTAAAGCAACTATTGCTATTGCAAATTAACAAATATGACTGATACTTTTGTAAGCAATCCGTCTTTTTTTAAGTTGGACGCTACCTTAAAACGGATACGGAATTACTGGCAAAAAACCTTTGACGCCCACAAGAAAGATATTACCGTAGACCAGTGGTTATTAATTGAAAACCTCTATAAGCACAAGAAAATCACCCACAATGAGCTTGCCAGAGTGACCTCAAAAGACATTACCACTGTTTCCCGTATTATTGAATTGCTGGTAAAAAAGGAACTGGTGGTCAGGGAAGGCTCCCCGCAGGACCGTCGTAAGGTATTTCTTCAGCTGACTGCCAAAGGCTCGGAAAAGTATAAGGATGTAAGACCCCTGGTACTGGAAATGCGAAAAACGGGTTGGGCAGGATTAACGGAAAATGATTATGCTGATTTGACGAGGATACTTGATGTGATCTATAATAACATTCCCTGATAACCGCAACAGTGAATTGAAGACTACGCACGTCCTGACTATGAACGTTACCATCTGAAATCTGTCATTAACGTAAACTATCTGTCAGCCCTTCACCTCATTATTGAAATTCTCCGGATAGTAGTTTTGTTCTGCCAGCCTTAGATAATACACTGCATAATATGCGGAAGGCAGGTTATTGCCCATAAATGTACTTTATACTAAAGTTTCTTCCGGATGCAGGATATGGATTTAGATATAAAACAAAAACGCTTAACGCAAGAGATAACAGTTTGCGTTAAGCGTTCCTTATAATTGCATGGGATCTATTTTATCATAAACTCCAGCAGGCTGTCATTTTCAATAAATGCTTCCAGCGTGTCCCCTATTTCAACTGGTCCTACACCCGCAGGTGTGCCTGTAAATACAAGATCACCTATGTTCAGGGTGAAGAATTTTGAGATGTAGGCGATAAGGAAATCAAAAGTGAACAACAAGTCTTTGGTATTTCCCTGTTGCATCAGTTCCTTATTCTTATAGAGACAGAAATTGATATCTTTCTTGTCCATCTCAGTTGTAATAGGAATGAATTGTCCAACTACCGCAGAATTGTCAAAAGCTTTGGCAATCTCCCAGGGCAATCCCTTCTGCTTCTGCTTTTCCTGCAGATCACGAGCGGTAAAGTCAATGCCGACGCCGATATGATCATAATATTTATCCGCAAATTTCTCCTGGATATGTTTACCGTTCTTGCTGATACGCAACACCAACTCACATTCGTAGTGAAGATTGTCAGTAAACTCAGGATAATAAAACGGGTGATTGTTCTGTAACAATGCATTCTTCGGCTTCATGAAAATCACTGGTTCAGTTGGCACCTCGTTTTTCAGTTCCTTTGCATGATCTGCATAATTTCTTCCGACGCAAATAATTTTCATGACAGATTTTTCTTGGTTTTAAGGTTAAATAAACGGATCATATCAGATTTCGTCAATTTATTGCTAATAAGGATAGACCAGGGTATTAAAGATATTCATAGTACGTGGTAAGCCCACAGACGCAAAGCTCTCGATCAGTTCCACACATTTCCCCAGCTTTGCCATCACAACAGCCCATTCCTCATTATTCCATTTACCTAAGACAAACTCTACCTGCCGACCACGAGGGAAGTTATTCCCAATACCGAAACGCAAACGGGGATACTGGTTAGTACCCAACAATTCCTGGATGCTCTTCAACCCATTCTGACCGGCGTCACTGCCACCAGCGCGAAGACGTATTACTTCCAATGGTAATGCCAGATCATCTACTAACACCAGTATATTCTCCAGTGGTACTTTCTCTTTATCCATCCAATATTTCACCGCCTTCCCGCTCAGGTTCATGTAAGTGGTGGGCTTGATGACCACGAAAGTCCTCCCCTTCCACTTCACTTCGGCTACATCAGCCAGCCGGTCTTCCCGGTAGCTACCTCCATGCTTTTCTACAAAAGCATCTGCAATATCAAACCCTATATTGTGGCGTGTATGTTCGTATTCTGCACCTATATTCCCCAATCCTACTATCAGGTACTTCATCGGATTACAATTTTAATGCTAAACACTGCATTACGCCCTGCTCATACCTATACATACGAAAGAACGGGAAAACGTAATGCAGGGCAAAAATAGAAAAAGTCCCATCCCGGACGAGCCGGAACGGGACTTTTTGCAAAATATTCTAAAAGAAAATTATTTCTTTTTACCTTCTGCAGCTTCTTCCTGACGCAGCTGACGGGTCATTACTACTGAAGCGATAGGAATACGTGGAGAGTTCAGGATCTCGATGTTCTCAGCAATCACATCTTCTACACGGATGTTAGCATTCAGCTGCAGATTGTCGATGTTTACCTCAACATTCTCACGCAGGTATTTAGGCAGTGCCTTTACCTTCAGCGTCTTCATTTTTACTACCAGTTTACCACCGGCTTTAACACCTTCGGACTGGCCAGTAATTCTGATTGGCAGTGTAACAGCAACAGGCTTATCTTCTACCAGTTCCATGAAGTCGATGTGAGCCAGTTCGTCTGTAACAGTGTCAAACTGTTTGTCTTTCAATACACATTTGTAGGTTTTACCACCTACTTTGATCTCAGCGATCTGAAAATCAGGCGTATACACCAGATCTTTGAAAGATGTTGCCGGAGCTGAAAAACTTACGGTTTCTGCACCCCCGTAAATAACACAAGGCACTTGTCCCTCAGAACGTACCTGGCGGGTGGCTTTTTTGCCAAATTCGCTCCTGAGTTGTCCTTCGATTGTTATCGTTTTCATTGATTAAACATTTATGATTGTTATAAATAATGCTTGTTCTTATTACCTCCGGTGACTATGAACGAACAGGTTCGTGATAGACCTGTTCTCGTGCATATTGCGGATAGCTACTGCAAAGAGGTCCGCTACACTGATCACTTTGATCTTGGGACTCTGCTGTTTCATCGGCATTGTGTCGCATATTACCAGCTCTTCCAGTACGGAGTTGTTGATATTTTCATATGCCTTACCGCTTAACACCGGATGGGTACAAAAGGCTCTTACACTTCTTGCTCCCTTTTCTTTCAACAGGTTAGCTGCCTTGGTCAATGTACCTGCTGTGTCGCAGATGTCATCTATCAATACAATGTCCCTGTCTTTCACATCTCCTATCACCACCATGGAAGCAATTTCATTCGCACGCTTACGATGCTTGTCGCAGATCACCATTTCGGCATTGAAATAGGCTGCTACTTCCCTTACCCTGTTGGTACTACCCACGTCAGGGGACGCAAAGGTAAGATTTTCCAGCTTTAAATTCTCAATGTACGGGATGAAAATTGCGGAACTGTCCAGGTGATCTACCGGGATGTCAAAGAAGCCCTGGATCTGTGGAGCGTGCAAATCCATGGTTATCACACGGTTAGCACCTGCAGAAGTCAGCAGGTTGGCTACCAGTTTCGAGGCAATCGCCACCCTGGGTTTGTCCTTCCTGTCCTGCCGGGCAAAACCAAAGTAAGGGATCACTGCAGTGATATAACCTGCGGATGCCCTTTTCGCGGCGTCTATCATCATCAACAGCTCCATCAGGTTGTCTGAAGGGGCATTGGTGCTCTGTACGAGGAAAACATAATCACCGCGGATACTTTCCATGTAAATTGGCTGGAATTCTCCATCGCTGAACTTCTGAATAGTCAGCTTGCCAAGACCGTTACCGTAACGCTTTGCAATTTTTTCTGCAAGAGCTGTATTACTGTTCCCTGTGAAAATTTTTACTGATGGTTGCATGGATTAATAGAAAGAGGTTGCAAAACTATGCTTTTTGGAGTAGCTATTCTTATTTTTTTAGTCATTGTGCCCAGTGGTACACAATTCCAGTATTTCCCAAATAGATAACGTGATTATTTACAATGCCTTACATTCACACTTTACGCTGTGGTTCCTTATTGGTAGGCTAATTTAAATTAAAATTGGGGGAAGTGAAAAAAACCAGACGGAAAGGATATATTTGCTAATAATTTTAGCAAAATGGAAATGGTAGTTACCCCCACAAATCATGTTGCAATCAAAGATTGGGCGCCAGATGACCAGCCACGGGAAAAACTGATCAATAAAGGCTGCACGGCTTTAAGTGATGCAGAATTGTTAGCTATTCTACTGAATAATGGTCACAAACAGAAGTCTGCCTTGTCCCTTGCCCAGGAAATATTACGCCTGTCCTCCAATAATCTCGGGGAAATGAGTAAGCTGAATGTACAGCAGCTGAAAAAGATACAAGGAGTTGGTGTTGCCAAGGCCACTACCATTGTGGCAGCCATGGAACTGGCCCGCCGCAGGCAGGCAGGGTATATGCACGCTAAAAAGACTATCCGCACCGGCGCCGAAGCAGCCCTGTATTTTAAGCCACTATTAGGCGATTCTCCTTACGAGTCCTTTCACGTACTCTACCTCAACCATGCCTGCCGCGTATTACAACACCGCTGTATCAGTAAAGGCGGCGTGGCCGGTACCGTCATTGACATCGGTCACATCTTCAGGGCAGCCGTTGAACTGAACGCTACACAACTTATGCTCTGCCATAACCATCCATCCGGCAATTTGCGCCCAAGTACAACAGATATTCACACCACCAAAAAACTTATACAGGCAGGCAGTTTATTTGATATCCGAATACTGGACCACATCATAGTTTCTGAGGCCGGTTATTGCAGCATGGCAGAGGAGGGATTCATTATATAATATCTCGATATAATACTCTCTTTTTCCTTACATTCGCAATTATTTTATTATCAGATAATAACATGCTCAAAATAGGAATCTTCGGTGTGGGGCACCTGGGCAAGATACATCTATCCCAATGGGCCACTATGAAAGACGTAGAAATAGTCGGTTTTTTTGATCCAAGCAATGCAAATGCCGACAGTGTAGCTCAGTACCAGATTCCGAGATTCGCCTCCGCGGAAGAATTGATACAGGCGTCAGATGCGATAGATATCATCGCTCCTACTACACAACACTTCAAACTATGTGAACAGGCTATCCGTAACGGGAAACACATCTTCGTGGAAAAGCCGATGACCAATACCATGGAAGAGGCCAAAACACTGGTAAAATTGGTGGAAGAAGCCAACATCAAATTCCAGGTAGGTCACGTAGAACGCTTCAACCCGGCATTCCTCGCCCTTAAAGGACATGAACTGAAACCTATGTTCATAGAGGTACACCGCCTGGCTGAATTCAATCCCCGGGGAACAGATGTCAGCGTGATCCTCGACCTGATGATCCACGACATTGATATCATTCTGAGCATCGTACAATCAACTGTAAACCGCATCTCTGCCAGCGGCGTAGCCGTGATGAGCGATACACCCGACATCGCCAACGTCAGGATAGAATTCCATAACGGCTGTGTAGCGAACCTCACCTCCAGCCGTATTTCCCTGAAGAAAATGCGCAAAATGCGCCTGTTCCAGAAAGATGCCTACATCGGTATTGACTTCCTCGATAAAAAGACTGAGATCATCAAGCTGAAAACGCCTGAAGACGAAGGACTCTTTACCCTGGATATTGAAACCAATTCCGGTAAGAAGACTATCGCTATTGACAATCCGGAGATCAAACAGGTAAATGCCATCCGTATGGAGCTGGAACTGTTCCGTGATAGCATTCTCCTCAATAAACCTGTGCCGGTGAATGCAATAGATGGCTTACAGGCAATGGAGGTTGCTCACCAGATCCTGGCGAAAATCAACAAGAGCCTGTCTGCAGACGTGGCTCAATAACTATACATTCTTTTCTTTTAACAATGCGCCGGCAATGGTCAGATCAAGCGGGCGCGTGATCTTTATATTCGCTTCTTCTCCGGGTACCAGGTGTACGCGGTGTCCCTGCCGCTCTACTACTGTCGCTTCATCCGTAAACAACGGATCATAGGGTAATTCAAATGCAGGTAACAACCATTCAGACAAAAACGTCTGGGGAGTCTGTATAATCTTGAACTGTTCGCGGTCTACCGCTTTATTCCCCTCTCCTTCCACCTCCCGGATACTGTCTTTCATATCGATAACGGGAATAGCACTTCCTTTCGTTAAGGCTGCTTCATAACAGGTATGGATCAATGCAGTACTGATCAGCGGACGCACGCCATCGTGTACAAACACCACAGAAGGCGTCTTTACTTCCTGCAAGCCATTCTTTACAGAATGAAAACGGGTTTCCCCTCCTTTTACGAGTGTAACGTTTGCGGTTGTATTAAATTCATGCAGCCAGGGCTCAACATATCCAAAATGCACTTCCGGCAATACTAATACGATGCGGATATCGCTGAAAGCACTTACAAATGCGTTCACTGTGTGCCATAATACAGGCTTCCCCGACAGGTCGAGGAACTGTTTGGGAATAGAGCTTCCCATACGGGAGCCGGATCCGCCGGCAACAATGATCGCTATTTTATTACGCTGTTCCATAAATGGCCTTACATGAATAGTCCTGTCCCGTATGGATACGAGACAGGACCTTTTTCAATAGTTCGTTATCGCTTAGATGATCAGCATGGCATCACCATAGCTGAAGAAACGGTATTTTTCTTTGATTGCCTGCTGGTAGGCTTCCATCACCAGATCATAACCTGCGAATGCGCAAACCATGATCAGGAGGCTTGTTTTAGGCAGGTGGAAGTTGGTAACCAGTGCATTAGGAATAGCGAAATCGTAAGGCGGGTGAATGAACGTGTTTGTCCATCCTTCTGCTGCTTTCAGCAGGTTCTGCGCAGTTACGGAAGACTCTACCGCTCTTACAGTAGTGGTACCGATAGCACAAACCTTGCGGTTTTCTTCTTTCGCTTTGTTGACAATCTTAACGGCATACTCGTCGATGTTGAAATACTCAGCATCCATCTTATGCTTGCTCAGATCTTCCACCTCGATAGGACGGAATGTACCCAGACCAGTGTGGAGAGTAACCTCTGCAAATTTAACACCCTTGATCTCGAGACGTTTGATCAGCTCACGGCTAAAGTGCAGACCGGCAGTTGGAGCTGCCACTGCGCCTTCATACTTAGCATATACTGTCTGATAACGCTCCTTGTCCTCATCTTCCGGCTTACGTTTGATGTACTTAGGCAGTGGCGTTTCACCCAGGGTGTCAAGCACCTGCTTGAACTCGTCGTCATTACCTTCGAACAGGAAACGGATAGTACGGCCACGGGAAGTGGTGTTATCAATTACCTCTGCTACCAGCGACTCATCATCGCCGAAGTATAACTTATTACCCACCCTTATCTTACGGGCAGGGTCTACTATTACATCCCACAGACGGTTCTGCTTGTTCAGCTCACGCAACAGGAAAACCTCAATCTTTGCACCGGTTTTCTCTTTACGGCCATAAAGGCGTGCAGGGAATACCTTGGTGTTGTTCACCACCATGACATCCTTATCATTGAAGTAGTTGATAATATCACGGAAAACTTTGTGCTCTATTTTTCCGGTGGCACGGTTTACCACCATCAAACGTGCTTCATCTCTTGTTTTGGAAGGGTGCTGCGCAATCAGATTTAAAGGAAGATCGAATCTAAACTGTGATAGTTTCATATTACGGTATGAATAAATTTAAAGGCTGCAAAGGTATTGATTATTATACAATCTATCAAAAATGATTATGGATAGACTATCATTCACAAGCTTACACATAAATATTTTTAGGTATAGAATTAATTAGCTGCTTTGTATATGCACTCTTCGGATTTTCATAGACCTCGACAGCCAGACCGGCTTCTTCAATTTGCCCCCTGTTCATCACCATCATCCGGTCACTGATAAAACGTACAACTGACAAGTCGTGAGAGATAAAGATACTGGTAAATCCGAACTCTTCCCTCAATTGCATCAGCAAATTCAGTACCTGGGCCTGGATGCTGACGTCCAGCGCAGCAACAGACTCGTCGCAGATGATAAAGGACGGGGTTAGTGCCAGGGCCCGGGCAATCACAATACGCTGCCGCTGCCCGCCTGAGAATTCATGCGGATACCGGTTATAGTGTTCCGGCAAAAGGTTCACTTTTTCCAACAGCTCCTTTACCTTTTCCCGGCGACCGGCTTCATTACCATATAAGCCGTGCACCTTCATGGGCTCCTGGATGGCCTGTCCTATAGGCAGACGGGGATTAAGAGAGGAATAAGGGTCCTGGAAGATGATCTGGATGTCTTTACGCAGGTCACGCAATTCTGCAGCAGGCAAAGCGGTGATGTCCTTCCCCTTGTAGAGAATGCTGCCCGATGTAGGTTCAGCCAGTCGCAGCAAAGTCCTGCCCAAGGTGGTTTTTCCACAACCAGATTCTCCCACCAGGCCCATCGTCTCTCCTTCCCTGACATCAAAACTGACGCCATTGACGGCCTTGGTCCAGCTAAGTACTTTCCCGAAAATATTCTTCCTGGCCGGGAACCAGGTATGCAGATCCTTCACTTCCAGCAAAGCGGGACGCTGTGATAATTCTTGCGCTCTATTGATGATAGTATTCTGGGGAATCTCCAAACTATGGACGAATGCTTTTACTTCCCGGGCTTTTTCGACAATATTGCCCTGAGGGTCTATCTCCATAAAATCCCGCGTTACGGGAAGCCTGAACAGTCGCTTGTCTAACGGCGGCCTACAGGCCAACAGCCCTTTGGTATAAGGATGCTTCGGGTGGGTAAACAATTCCTGTACACTCCCCTCCTCCACAATGCGACCTTTGTACATCACCGCTACCCTATCAGCTATTTCTGCAATGACGCCCAGGTCGTGCGTAATAAAGATTACGCTCATACCTGTCTGGCGTTGCAGCTCTTTCAACAGTTCCAGGATGGTCTTCTGTACTGTCACATCTAAAGCGGTAGTAGGTTCGTCGGCTATCAATAACCGGGGCTGGCAGCTGATGGCCATTGCAATCATGACCCGCTGCTTTTGTCCGCCGGACAGCTGATGAGGATATCTCTCCATCAGTAACTCAGGATCCGGCAAACGGACCTGTTTAAACAGGGCCAGTGTTTGCAGCCGGGCGGCTTCCCTACTCAGTTTTTTATGCAGGAGGAGGGCTTCCATTACCTGGTAGCCGCATTTATGCAGAGGATTCAGAGAGGTCATGGGCTCCTGGAAGATCATGGCGATTTCATTGCCCCGCCAGGAACGCATTTCTGGTTCTGATAGCTGGACAATGTCGCGCACCGGCACCTTACTACCCCTTAACTGGTACAGCAGGCTGCCGCCGGTTATCTTACCCGGGTGTTGCAGCAAGCGCATGAGCGATAATGCGGTCACGGATTTCCCGGAACCGGATTCTCCTACAATGCCCACTATCTCACCCGGCATAATGTCCAGTGAAATATCATTGACAGCCTTTGTGCTGCCAAAAGAAACCGTCAGATTCCGGATGGATAATAATGGTTGCTGCATATTGAGAACGCGGTGTTAGAACCGCAGGTGCTTCACTGTCTGGTGACTGTTAATCAGATTTTTCAGGGAATCAATACCGATACGGACATGCCTTTCCACATATTCGGTAGTTACTTTCCTGTCGCTTTCCTCTGTTTTCACGCCTTCCGGGATCATGGGCTGGTCAGATACCAGCAATAGAGCACCGGTAGGGATCTTGTTGAAGAAGCCGACAGAAAAGATAGTAGCTGTTTCCATATCGATGGCCATTGCCCTGATCTTTTCGAGATAACGTTTGAACTCCACGTCATGTTCCCATACCCGGCGGTTGGTACTGTAGCAGGTACCTGTCCAGTAGTCACAACCGTATTCGCGGATAGTGGTAGAGATCACTTTCTGCATGGCGAAAGACGGCAGGGCCGGCACTTCGGCAGGGAAATAGTCGTTGGAAGTACCCTCTCCCCTGATGGCAGCAATGGGGAGTATCAGGTCGCCGATACTGTTCTTTTTCTTCAGTCCACCACATTTACCAAGGAACAATACCGCTTTCGGATGGATAGCGCTGAGCAGGTCCATTACGGTTGCAGCACTGGGACTTCCCATACCAAAGTTGATAATGGTGATATCATCTGCAGTGGCGCATTGCATGGGTTTTCCGACACCTACAATTTCTGTATTGTGCCATTCAGCAAAATAAGTGAGGTAATTACTAAAGTTGGTGAGCAGGATGTGGGAACCAAAATTCTCCAGTTTCTCTCCTGTGTAGCGCGGGAGCCAGTTAGCTACAATTTCTTCTTTTGTCTTCATAGCCTTTTGGCATACGAATATACGGAAAAATCTCCGATCTCCGGTCCTTTCTGTCGTGTTAACCATCTGTTATGTCTTACAGCTGCAAAGGGAATCTATCAGTTATCTTTGTGGTATGATCGCTATTGAGTTTCCGGCACCGGATTTCAAAATTGTACAGGAGAATGGTAAAACGCTCATTTTTGACCGTTTCCGTAAAAAGCATGTGGTGTTGACGCCGGAGGAATGGGTACGGCAGAACTTTCTCAATTACCTGGTAAGTACCCTCGGATATCCTGCTTCGCTGATCGGTATAGAGAAAGAAATATACCTGGGGGAACTCCGGAAGCGCTGTGACATCGTGGTCTACAACAGGGATATGCAACCCTGGATGATCGTGGAATGTAAAGAGATGGATGTACCGCTTACCCAAAGCACACTGGAGCAGATCGTTCGTTACCATATGGTGTTGCCAACAGCTTACCTTGTTATCACCAATGGGGTGAATACCTTCTGTTGCCAGCATATGGTAGATGCACAGCAATGGCAATTCATTGCACAGTTACCCTCTCATTTGTGATATTATTTTCACATCCGTCGTTTTTAATAGGCGGTTACAGGAAGATAACCTGGCCAAACCCTGTAGCACAGGCCTTGTATACACGAAGTAAGGGTGGACTTAAGGTGGAGTTGAGGTGGACTTAAGTTGGACTTAATATTACAACAAAATGGAGAAAATGATATAAAACGGAGGGTGTACCCGTAAAGGTACACCCTCTTTTGTAAACTTTTATATTGATATAAAAATCAAGGGAAAATACCTAACTGGTCGTAAGCAGCTCCCACTTTATCAATAGCACATACATAAGCGGCGGTGCGCATATCGTGAATATCCGGGTGGTTTACCATGATGGTACGCACTTCATGCAGTGCTGCATGCATGGTTTCTTCCAGGCCGGAATATACCAGGTCAACTTCATCTGCACCATGTGCGATGAATTTCCTTTCTCTTTCTGATACGGATTTACCGGTGAGGTCTTCGATAACGCCCAGGATGTGGATGTTCATATTCTCATCGAAGCGTTTTCCCAGACGACCATAACGCACGTGGCTAAGGTTTTTCAGCCATTCGAAGTAAGAAACGGTCACACCGCCTGCGTTGAGGAACATATCAGGTACTACGATCACACCTTTCTTGTTCAGGATCTCATCCGCTTCCGGAGTGATAGGACCGTTAGCACCTTCACCGATTATTTTAGCCTTGATACGCGGAGCGTTCTCTTTGTGGATCACGTTTTCCAGTGCTGCAGGGATCAGGATATCACAATCCATTTCCAGACCTTCTCCATTTGCGCCCAGTGTTTTTGCACCCGGGAAGTTGATAATGGAGCCTGTTTCAGCCCTGTGTTTCAGCACTGCTTCAGGATCCAGGCCTTTTTCATTGTACAAGGCGCCATCCCACTCTATCAGGCCTACGATGATAGCGCCTGCTTCATGGAAATATTTAGCGGCATGGTAACCCACGTTACCCATACCCTGTACGATCACTTTTTTGCCGATGATGCCTGGTTCGAGGCCGATACGTTTCATATCTTCCTTGATGTTGCAGAGTTCCTGCAAGCCAAAGAATACACCGAGACCAGTAGCTTCCTTACGGCCACGCACACCACCCTGGGAAACCGGTTTACCGGTTACGCAACCATAACCATCTATCTCACCCGGACGGAGACTCATGTACGTATCCAGGATCCAGCTCATTTCCCTTTCACCTGTACCATAGTCAGGAGCGGGAACATCCACACCGGGACCAATGAAATTCTTTTTTACCAGTTCCGCGGTGTAACGGCGGGTAATGTTTTCCAACTGGAAGGGGGAATAATTACGTGGATTGATCTTGATACCTCCTTTGGCGCCGCCAAAAGGAACGTTTACGATAGCGCATTTATAGGTCATGAGGGCAGCGAGCGCCATTACCTCATCCTGGTTAACGGCATCGCTGAAACGGATACCACCTTTACAGGGTAGTTTGTGGTGTGAGTGTTGAACGCGGTAGGCTTCTATCACTTCGATCCTGTCGCCAATGCGTACCGGGAACTTAATCTGGTACACAGCGTTACAGGCCTTGATCTGTTCAAGAATCCCGTTTTCCCATTTCGTGAATTTTGCGGCTTTGTCAAAACTTCTTTCTACGCTCTTAAAGAAGTCATAATGTTGCTCTTGCGCCATAGACAATTGTTTTGGTAAAATATGTAGAGTTGGACTTATTTGCCGTGGATGTTCTCCCGCTGTTCCAGCCTGGTAATTTTCCGGTCGAGCGCTATCAAAAATATCACAATGCCAATAAAGATGATCAGTAGCACTCCTACTATAACATATATCTTGCCATTGCTGCGGAAAAATTCGTTTACAGGCCCTGTCTCTGTATTCTGATTCTGGTTTTCCTGTGCGTTAGCGAAAAGAGAAACAAGTAACAGTAAGCAGGTACAGCAGAAAGAAAACGCTTTGTTGATCATTTAAAAATATTTTTTAGCTCTAGTTTTTTATACCGTACAAACAGGGTATAGATCCAGACACTCAATAAGACCCAACCAATGAATGCAGGGTACAATACCATTCTCATATGGTCGTCGGTGTCACTGGATGCAAATCCAGGCGTCGTGGCGCTTCCGGGATGAAGGGAATCAACCATACGCGGGATGATATACGTTAAGGGAATCAACAAAGCGAATGCGAAAACGTTAAATACGGCTGAGATCCTGGCACGTTTGTCAATGTCAGGGATGGACAGACGCAGTACGAGATAGGCCATATAGATCATGAGCGCCACAGCGGTGAGCATCTGTTTGGGATCGCTGGTAAAGGAGCCTCCCCATGTGTAGGTAGCCCACAGTGTACCTGTTGCGAAACCGAGAATACCATAAAACACCCCTACATTGGCTGCCGCGCTGGCATATACATCTCTGCGGAGGTCGTATTTAGCGAGATAAAGAACGGAATTGACTACGGAGATAGTAAACATGGTGTACATGCACATCCACATAGGAACGTGAAAGAAGAGGCCCCGGGAAGACTGCCCGTTTGTGCCGATAATCGGTATCTCAATCGTAAATCCAGCTATGATCACATAAACAAGGATTAATACTGCTAGAGCTTTCCACCAATGCTTTGCCATTTTAACCAACTATATTGTGGGCAAACCTACACGTTTTATCACTAATCACAAAATTCCGTAACCTGTTTCCCATCATCCAGGCTCAGGTTGTTAATCTTTCCACAAAAATGGGAATAATACCAGGGATAGGGCGATGATCAGAAAGTCCATCGTTCCTAACATAAGGAACATTTTGGGCAACCCTGGCTGGTATACAGTGATGAAGGAAGATTTGGCGATATTGGACAGCAACATGAGGAGGGGCAGCATGATAGGGAACCCCATAATGGCCATCAATGCGGCATTTTGATTGGCCTGGGCCGCGATGGCCGCCAGCATGGTGAAAAGCAGGGACAGGCTGATGCCGCCCAACAGGCTCACACCCATGAAATACATAAAACTGGTGACAGGATTACCCAGGAACATCATACAGCACACGATCGTGATCAGCGTCATGACAGCCATCAGTATGATATTATAGATAAGTTTCGCGACTATAAAGCTGCGGGGATGTACCAGGGAATAGAAATACAGGAGACGTCCTCTGTTTTCCTGCAGGAAGCTTTTAGCAATAGCATTCACAGCCACGAACAGCTGTACCACCCAGAAAAGCGCATTCCAGATCTTTTCTTCCGGCTTATTGATCATCAGGTTGATCACAAATACGGTAGATACAATATATAAGAGGATACCGTAAAAAGCGTACTTCTGCCTCAATTCCAGCAGTATGTCCTTTTTTACCAGGGTGATTGTTTGTCTGAAAGGGCTAGATTTCATGTTGGCGCAAAGATAGGAGAATCACTTATATTCGCTTCCATGAAAAAAATACTGGTAGCCAACCGTGGTGAGATTGCACTGCGTATCATGCGATCAGCCAGGGAAATGGGCATCGCAACAGTAGCTGTATATTCCGAAGCCGACCGCGCTATGCCATTTGTACAATATGCAGATGAAGCGGTGTGTATAGGCCCGGCTCCTTCCAGCCAGTCCTATCTGCTGACAGATAAGATCATGGGCGCTGCCCGGCAGACCGGAGCAGACGCTATTCACCCCGGATATGGATTTCTCAGTGAGAATGCCCGTTTTGCCCAGGCGGTGAAAGACGCCGGACTTACCTTTATTGGTCCCAGTCCCTCGTCTATTGAGGTAATGGGCAGCAAGCTGGCGGCCAAACAGGCAGCCCAGCGGTTTGGCGTTCCCATGGTGCCAGGCACTGAAACGCCCCTGCGCAGCATTGACGAAGCCCGGGAAGTAGTGAAAAAGACGGGATTCCCCATCCTGATCAAAGCATCTGCCGGTGGTGGCGGTAAGGGTATGCGGGTAGTCAACAATGCGGATGAACTGGAAGAGCAGGTCAGACTGGCTAAAAGTGAAGCTATGAGTGCGTTTGGAGATGACGCTGTGTTCATTGAGAAATATGTAGGCGCACCACGACATATAGAGATCCAGGTACTGGGCGACCAACACGGAAATTATGTCTATCTGTTTGAACGCGAGTGCTCTATACAGAGAAGGCACCAAAAACTGATCGAGGAAGCGCCTTCCTCCTGCCTCACGCCTGACATCCGGGAAGCGATGGGCAAATGTGCACTGGATGTGGCCCGCGCTTGTCAGTATTACGGAGCAGGCACCGTTGAGTTCCTCGTAGACGAAAATCTCCAGTTCTACTTCCTCGAAATGAATACCCGCCTGCAGGTGGAACATCCTGTTACAGAAATGATCACAGGACTGGACCTGGTGAAAGAACAGATCAGGGTAGCCAGGGGTGAGAAGCTTGCCTTCAGCCAGGCAGACCTCAAAATAAACGGACATGCCATCGAACTGCGCATCTGTGCGGAAGATCCAGCCAATAACTTTTTACCGGACACGGGCACACTTACTACCTATGTACGTCCGCAGGGTTATGGCATCCGCGTGGACGATGGTTATGACCAGGGAATGGACATTCCCATCTACTATGACCCTATGATCTCCAAACTGATCGCCTGGGGAGCCGACCGGGAAGAAGCCAGGGAACGGCTGCTACGCGCTATCAGTGAATACCATGTAAAAGGCATCCGCACTACACTGCCCTTCGGCAGCTGGGCACTGCAACAGCCCGCATTTATTAATGGCGCTTTTGACACTAATTTTATTGGGAAGTATTTTACCCCGCAATCGCTGGACCATTCAGATCCTGAGGCAGCAAAAGCCGCAGCCATACTGGCTGTACAAGTATGGCAGGAGCAACAACGGAGGGTCAGACAGCAACCTGTGAATCAACAGCAAAAACTTTGGAAGAACAGAAAATTGTTAAGATAATATAAAAGCGCAGTACAGTAACGGTAAAACTGACTAGTTTTGTTGCTGTACAAATATTTTATGAAAAGGTTCATTTTATTGGTATTAGATTTTTTTTACCTCCCCTTTGCGAAGCTTATGCCTTTGCAAACCTTCCGTTACCTTGCCTGTGGCAGCGGTAATACGGCTATGGATATCCTATTGTATTACATCAGTTACCATTTCATCCTGAATGAAAAACCTGTACATTTCTCTTTTCTAACCATCAGTCCGCATATTGCCGCACTGTTTATGGCCATGACAGTTACATTCCCTACAGGTTTCCTGCTGAGTAAATACATTGTTTTTTCTGAATCCAACCTGAGAGGCAGGGTGCAGCTGGTCCGCTACTTCATGCTGGTGGGCATCTGTATATGCCTGAACTATGGATTTATGAAGCTATTCGTAGAATACCTGCTGATCTATCCGACTATTGCTAAGATATTGACAACCATATTTGTAGTAGGATTCAGCTATCTGACACAAAAGAAATTTACGTTTAAGGTGAAAGAAGGTGAGGCCTTATAAACGTAATAACATCATAGAAAAGGCCGTATTGGACATCCCGATACGGCCTTTTCAATTATTCTGCGGTTTGTATTAATCTACATTGTTATAGTAACAATGCCTGCACCTGGGTTCGTACACGTCTGTTTCTCCGAGCAACACCGTGCTTTTTTCCTTCGTTTTACGATATGAGTAATTGGCGATATTGCCACATTTCACACAGATAGCGTGCAATTTGGTAATATAGTCGGCCTTTGCCAGCAGGAAAGGCATCTGTCCAAAGGGCTTGCCCATATAATCCATATCGAGGCCGGCCACTATCACCCTGATACCACGCAAGGCCAGCTGATCACAAACCTCGGGCAATTCTCCATCAAAGAACTGTGCTTCATCAATACCCACCACATCTACTTCCTGCGCCAGCAGCAGGATCTGCTGGGAGTTTTCCAGTGGTGTGCTGATGATACGGCTTTCGTCATGAGACACAATGTGTTGTACATCGTAGCGTGTATCTATCACCGGTTTAAAGATCTCTACTTTTAAATTGGCTATCCGGGCCCGCTTTAATCTTCTGATCAATTCCTCCGTTTTCCCGGAAAACATTGAGCCACAGATCACTTCTATCCACCCTCTTCGCCCTCCTGCTAGAGAAGGTTCAATAAACATATTTTAGTATTTGATTAACAGTTAATTAAAATGCGCTAACTTTATGCAAATAAAATAAATTCCCCCATATCGCGTTAACAATTAAGGCATGGAACGCATTTTGCATTCAATTTATTTTTTTTACAGCTATGGAAAAAATAAGTGCATTAATTGATAAGTTACAGGAATTAAAGAACTCAAACGCCGGACTGCAGTCTATATCGTACTATGTACAGCTACTTCAGGCAGAGATCTTACACGCAAGGAATCTTCAAAGAGAGCATGAACGCACACAGCAAAGGCAGGATAGCCATGTTGCAGTGATTATGCCTGCTACTCCCCTGACAACGACTGCGACTCCAGCCACTGTTATTGTGGAAGTACCTGTAACAACATCATCCAGAGAAACATTACCGGAAAATAAACAGGCGGCGCCTGTAGCGGCACATACTGCTGCGGAGGCCTCGACCTTAACATTACCCTTACAGAACACCTCACTTCCCAAACCGGCGGCAGCACCTGCAGCTACGATGAACGGGAATGGGACTTCCGCTGTTACTGTGAGTGTTCCTCCTTCTACCGCTGCAGCGGCCACTAATGGCGCGACTTCTTATCCGTCTACGGCTACGGCTCCCTCTTCTATTCCTCAACAAACGGAAGAGGTTCCGGCAGACAGGAAACCGGCATTTGTCACCATCTACAGTAATGTGGAAACGCCACAACCGGTTAGTACGCCATCAGGTAACTCTGAGAAAAAACCAGAAACCAACGGAGCGCGTAAAGAGCTGAAGGAACTGAACCAAATGATCGCTCAGAACACGACTTCGCTCAACGATCGCCTGAAGCAGACGCAGACAGAACTGGGAGACCGTTTTAATGAAATTCCTGTCAAAGACCTGCGCCAGGCTATCGGGATCAATGACAAATTCCAGTTCATACAGGAATTATTCCGTGGTGATGTGGACACTTATGAGCGTTCCGTTAAGACCATCAACGAAATGAGTTCTCTCCAGGAAGCAGAATACTGGATTGAAAGAGAATTGAAGATCCGTCAGGGATGGGTAGACGATAACCGTACTGTAAGACAGTTCTACAATCTTGTCAAGAAGCGTTTTTCCTGAATATACTGTAGTATTTTACTGGTAGCTCCTTTGTTTTCAGCCACATACTCTTTAGCCTTTGCGCCCGTTTGCAGACGAATGGCTTCATCCTGCAACAGCTTCCCCATCTGTGTATCAAAAGTGCCCAGATCATGAATGCTGATGCCTCCGCCGGCAGTGATCAGTCCTGCGGCTTCCGGGTATTTATGGAATACAGGCCCGAACAGTACGGGTTTGCCATAGGTAGCGGGTTCCAGAATGTTGTGAATGCCATCTTTCCCAAAGCCTCCCCCTACATAAGTGACGGCAGCATAGCGGTATAATACCGACAGCATGCCTACATTATCGATCAGCAACACACGCCCTGCCTGCTTCTCCGCTGTTTTTACCCATTCAGTGTATCTTATCGCTTCCGGGAACAATTCCAGCAGTTTACTGATATGGGCAGCGTCTATTTCATGCGGAGCGATGATGAGACAAGGTCCGTCCTTATCCTGTTGCTTCTTCCACCATGCAGCCAACAAGGCCTCATCTGTTTCCCAGGTGCTTCCGGCAATAATGGCCTGCCTGTCGTTGATGAATTCCCCAATACCAGGTAGTGAGCGTTCTTCTTCCTGCAGGGCCCAAACCCTGTCAAAGCGGGTATCACCCGCGATGGCTGCATGCCGGACGTCTATCTGGTCCAGCAGCGACATAGATTCCCTGTTCTGCACAAAAATGTAGCTGAACTGTTGCAGTAGCTTCCGGAACATGCCCCCGTAGGATTTGAAGAAAGGCTGTCCCGGCCTGAATATACCCGAAATAAGAAGTACAGGCACCTTTTCCCGGTAAAGCCGTGTGAGCATATGGTACCAGAACTCGTATTTAATAAAAATGGCCAGGGCCGGCTTTACAATACGGATAAAATCCTTTGCATTCCGTGGGGTATCCAACGGCAGATAACATACGTAATCCGCACCGGGATAGTCTTTACGCACCTCATAACCTGAGGGAGAGAAAAAGGTAAGCAGGATCTTACAATGCGGATATTGCTGCCGGAGGGCTTCCAGGACAGGGCGTCCCTGTTCAAACTCTCCCAGGGAGGCGGCATGTACCCAAACGATGGGACCGGCATCAGACAAGTGCTGTTCCAGCACTGTCCGCCAGCTTCGGCGTCCTTCCAGCCATTTCCGGGCTTTGGCATTGCCTGTGGCCGCGGCCAGGGCCACTCCTGCTTTGTATCCTCTTATTCCCAGATCGTATATGATGGTGCTTACCGGCATGCCTGAAGGTACTTTTACTGTTTTTTGGATCGGCTGCAAAGATACTGCCCTTCCTATGTCAATTTTTGTAAATTTGCTCACTTTAAACAAAATATCTATCCCACACATGGTTCCTATTCAAATGGTGGATTTAAAACGCCAATACTTGAAAATAAAGCCGCAGGTAGATGCTGCAATGGCTGACGTGCTCGATAATGCTGCTTTTATTAATGGCGCACCTGTACAACAATTCACCACTGCGCTGCAGACTTACCTCGGTGTAAAACATGTCATCCCCTGTGCCAATGGTACGGATGCACTGCAGATAGCCATGATGGCGCTGGATCTTCAGCCGGGCGACGAAGTGATCACACCTTCTTTCACTTTCATCGCTACTGCGGAGGTAATTGCCCTGTTACAGCTGAAACCTGTATTTGTGGACGTAGATCCTAAAACATTCTGCCTCGACCCAGTGCAGGTGGAAAAAGCCATTACACCTAAGACAAAGGCGATCGTTCCTGTACACCTGTATGGTCACAGTGCAGAAATGGAAGCTATCATGGAAATTTCCAGGAAATATAATATCCCTGTCATTGAAGATAATGCCCAGGCTATAGGCGGACACTATACTTTTTCAGATGGCACTACCCAGAAACTGGGTGCTATCGGACAGATAGGATGTACCTCCTTCTTCCCTTCCAAGAACCTGGGTTGCTATGGAGATGGTGGTGCGATCTTCACCAATGATGATGCACTGGCCGCCAAAATAAAAATGATTGCCAATCACGGACAATCTGCCCGTTACTACCATGATGTAGTAGGCGTAAACTCCCGCCTGGATACACTGCAGGCGGTTGTACTGAATATCAAACTGCCTTTGCTCGATGAATATATTAAAGCACGCCGCGCTGTAGCGGATGCTTATGATGCCGGTTTTGCCGGTATTCCGCAGATCACAACTCCTTACAGAGCCGGCAACAGCTATCATGTGTATCATCAGTATACACTACAGCTGAATGGCGCTGACCGCAATGCATTGCAGCAATATCTGGCCGAACGCAAGGTACCTGCAATGATCTATTATCCTGTTCCTGCACACCGTCAGAAAATGTTCGAGAATTTCGGTGGTGCTGAATTCAATCTCCCGGTTACTGACGACCTGACCTCAAAGGTTATTTCATTACCGATACATACTGAGATGGACGCTGACCAGCTACAGTACATCATTGATTCAGTTAAATCATTCTTAAATCAAAACTCCAAATGAAAATTACAGTAGTAGGTACAGGCTATGTAGGCCTGGTTACGGGGACCTGCTTTGCGGAAACGGGCAATGACGTTGTCTGCGTTGATATAGATATCAACAAGGTCAACAAGCTCTCCAACGGGCAGATCACCATCTATGAACCTGGACTTGAAAAATTGTTCGAGCGTAACCTCAAAGAAGAACGTCTTCATTTCACTACCAATCTCGCTGATGGCGTAAAACACGGGGAAGTGATTTTCCTTGCCCTGCCTACTCCTCCTGGCGAAAATGGCTCTGCTGACCTTTCCTATATCCTGCGTGTAGCAGATGAACTGGGGAAGCTCATCACAGATTACAAAGTGATTGTTGACAAAAGTACTGTACCGGTAGGCACAGCCGAAAAGGTACAGGCTACCATTGCAAAACATTGCAAACATCCTTTTGACGTAGTATCCAATCCGGAGTTCCTGCGTGAAGGGGTAGCGGTAGATGACTTTATGAAACCAGACCGTGTAGTGATCGGTACCCGCTCTGAAAGGGCGCGTAAAGTAATGGGCGATCTGTTCGCACCGTTTGTACGTCAGGGTAACCCTATACTCTATATGGACGAGAAATCCGCAGAACTGACCAAGTATGCAGCTAACTCCTTCCTGGCAACCAAGATCTCTTTCATGAATGAGATCGCAATTCTCTGTGAGAAACTCGGCGCTGACGTGGATATGGTGCGCAGAGGTGTAGGCAGCGACGACAGGATCGGTAAACGTTTCCTGTTCCCCGGCATTGGCTACGGAGGCAGCTGCTTCCCGAAAGATGTGCAGGCGCTGGTAAAATCATCTGAAGATGCAGATTATGCATTCAAAATACTAACGGCAGTAATGGATGTGAATGAGCGGCAGAAACTGTTCCTCATGCCAAAGATCAAGGCATGGTTCAAGGATGAACTGAAGGGCAAACATTTTGCTCTCTGGGGACTGGCTTTCAAACCTAATACAGACGATATCCGCGAAGCACCGGCATTATACATGATTGATGCCCTGCTTGCGGCGGGAGCAACTGTAAGCGTATTTGATCCTGAAGCGATGACAAATGTGCAACGTCTTATCGGCGACAAAGTAACATATGCTTCCAGCCAGTATGAATGTCTTGCAGATGCAGACGCCCTCGTCATTGCTACAGAATGGAGCGTGTTCAGGACCCCTGATTTTGACAGGATTGGCGCATCTCTTAAGAACAAACTGATATTCGACGGAAGGAACCTGTTTGACGTAGCCCGTATGGCCGAACTGGGATTCCATTACGAGAGTGTCGGACGCGCTGCTGCTACTAACTAACTTTCACGCATTGAAAATGCCTATTGAAATGAAAAGAGTGCTAATTACCGGCGCTGCCGGCTTCCTGGGATCACACCTGTGTGATCGTTTTATTGCAGAAGGCTACCGTGTTGTTGGAATGGACAATCTCCTGACCGGCAACATCAAGAATATAGAACATCTCTTTCCTTTACCGGAATTTGAATATTATCATCATGATGTAAGCAAATTTGTGCATGTACCAGGCGAACTGGATTACATCCTGCACTTTGCTTCTCCCGCCAGTCCTATTGACTACCTGAAAATGCCTATCCAGACATTGAAGGTAGGTTCATTAGGTACCCACAACCTGCTGGGGCTTGCCAAGGAAAAAAAGGCGCGTATCCTGGTGGCGTCTACATCTGAAGTATATGGCGACCCGACAATACATCCACAGCCGGAAGAATACTGGGGGAATGTGAACCCGGTAGGCCCACGTGGTGTGTATGACGAAGCCAAACGTTTCATGGAATCTATCACCATGGCATACCACAATTTCCATGGTGTAGATACAAGGATCATCAGGATCTTTAATACCTATGGTCCGCGTATGCGCCTTAATGACGGCCGTGCACTGCCTGCTTTCATGAGCCAGGCGCTGACAGGTCAGGACCTCACCGTTTTTGGCGATGGCTCCCAGACCCGCTCTTTCTGTTATGTATCAGACCTGGTAGATGGTATTTACCGCCTGCTGCTGAGTGATTATCACCTTCCGGTGAACGTCGGCAACCCGGCAGAGATAACCCTGAAAGAATTTGCAGAAGAGATACTGGCGCTGACAGGCAGCAAACAAAAGATTATCTATCAGCCACTTCCGAAAGATGATCCGAAGCAGAGAAAACCAGATATCACCAAAGCACAGGAATTACTGGGCTGGGCGCCAAAAGTAGACAGGAAAGAGGGGCTGAAGATCACTTACGAATATTTCAAACAGGCGCTTAATAAATAATTCCGGATAGCGGGTGAGCCTTTACTACCTAAACTGGTTAGAAAAAGGTTCATCCGCAATTCGTAATTTGTAGCCCGAATTAAATAATCATTATGCACAACACCATATTAATCACCGGTGGCGCAGGATTTATTGGATCTCATGTAGTTAGATTATTTGTAAATAACTACCCTCATTACCAGATCATCAATCTGGACGCATTAACCTATGCCGGTAATCTTGAAAACCTGAAAGACATTAAGGATAAGCCTAATTATAAATTTGTGAAGGGCGATATCACCGATGAATCATTCATCGATGAGTTGTTTGCCACTCATCAATTTGATGGCGTGATCCATCTGGCAGCTGAGAGTCATGTGGACAGGTCCATCATGGATCCGCTGGCGTTTATCAGGACCAATGTGATGGGGACTGCCGTGCTGCTGAATGCCGCCAGGAAATACTGGAAAGACAATTATGAGGGCAAGTTGTTCTATCATGTGTCAACCGATGAGGTATATGGTAGCCTGGGGGCAGAAGGTTTCTTCACAGAAGAAACTGCGTATGATCCCCGTTCACCTTATTCTGCCTCTAAAGCGAGTTCAGATCATTTTGTGAATGCATATTATCACACTTATCATCTGCCAGTTGTTATATCAAACTGTTCCAATAACTACGGATCCAATCATTTCCCGGAAAAATTAATTCCGCTGGCTATCCACAATATCAAGAACAATAAGCCGGTACCTGTATATGGTAAAGGTGAGAATGTACGTGACTGGTTATTTGTGGAAGATCATGCCAGAGCGATAGATACTATTTTCCATAAAGGCCGCGTTGGCGAAACCTACAACATCGGTGGTTTTAACGAATGGAAAAATATTGACCTTATTAACCTGCTGTGCATGATCATGGATAAAAAACTCCAGCGTGCACCGGGTACTTCTGCTAAACTGATCACTTTCGTAAAAGACCGCGCCGGCCATGACCTGCGCTACGCCATTGATGCTACCAAGCTCAATAAAGAACTGGGTTGGGCGCCTTCCCTCCAGTTTGAAGAAGGTCTTGAAAAAACAGTGGACTGGTACCTCGCCAATGAAGAATGGCTGGAACATGTAACCAGCGGAGCGTACCAGGATTATTACAGTGAGCAGTATCAAAAGAGATAACTATGCCTTTTACAGAAACAGGGATCCCAGGGTTGTTAGTATACGAACCCAGGGTGTTTAATGATAGCCGTGGCTATTTTTTTGAGAGTTACAGTGCGCAGACCTTTGAACAGTATGGATTACACCTGCCTTTTGTACAGGATAACCAGGCACGTTCTACTTACGGTGTACTGAGAGGATTACATTACCAGCTGGAGCCCTATGCGCAGACAAAGCTGGTGAGAGTGCTGGAAGGAAAGATCATCGATGTGGCAGTGGATATCCGTAAAGGATCTCCTACCTATGGTAAGGCCTTCAGCATAGAGCTGACTGCTGAAAATAAATTACAGCTGCTGGTGCCGAAAGGCTTTGCTCACGGATATTCCGTGATCAGTGAAACAGCAGAAGTGATGTATAAATGCGATAACTTTTATCATAAAGCCAGTGAAGGAGGTATTATATACAATGATCCTGCACTGAACATTGACTGGGGTATTGACCTGGCCGATGCGATCGTGTCTGAGAAAGATATAGTGCTGCCTACACTCGAAAACTGTACGCATAACTTCGTTTTCAATCCAAATAAGTAAATGAAAAATATTCTGGTAACCGGCGCCAATGGCCAGCTGGGACAAGCATTGAAAAAGATTGCTGCGGATTATTCCGGGTTTTCCTTTGTGTATACCGACTTCAATGAGCTGGATATTACCAGTGAGGAAGCTGTCAGCAACTTGTTCTCACAGCAGGAAATACACGCCTGTATCAACTGTGCAGCGTATACCGCGGTAGACAAGGCAGAGAATGACGAGGAACTGGCCTTCAAACTGAACTTTGAAGCCGTACTCAACCTGGCCAATATCTGCCAGCAGCATAATGCGCAGCTGGTACATATTTCCACTGACTATGTGTTTGACGGCAAACAGAACGTGCCTTACACAGAAACTGATGACGCCAGTCCTGCCAGCATCTATGGAAGTTCCAAGCTGCGTGGAGAAGCGGCTGCTGTAGATGTCAACCCGGATACTATCGTGATACGCACGGCCTGGCTGTATTCCGAATTCGGTGTCAACTTCGTAAAACGTATGCGTGAGCTGATGCAGGAGAAAGAGCACCTGAACGTGGTATTTGACCAGGCAGGCACTCCTACCTACGCCGTAGACCTGGCAAAAGCCATGTTGAATATCCTGACCAAAGTATGGGATACCCCAGGCAACTATGGTGGAGTATATCATTTCAGCAATGAAGGGGTGACCAGCTGGTATGATTTTGCAGTGGCTATCCGCGAGCTGACAGGCGCGTCCTGCACCGTGGCGCCTATTACTTCAGACCAGTATCCTACTCCGGCAAAAAGACCGGCTTACAGTGTTCTGAACAAACAGAAGATCAAAGATACTTTCGGATTACAGATCCTTCACTGGCGTGAAAGCCTGAAGGAATGCCTGAAAAGCCTGTAAACCGGCTTCATAAAAGAAAGCCCTCCATCTTCGTGGAGGGCTTTCTTTTTATACGATCAGGCTATTTCTTTACATGGGTGATCTCCATATGGCCCGCCGGTTTGCCATCTCTGGAGGTTTCGGTTTTTACCACACCGAAACCGGGAGCAAACCATTCAGCAGCTACCATTTCCACCGGGATGCTCATTCCCATCATTTTCATGGAGAGGCTTATGTTGTAAGTGATCTTATAGCAATCCCAGCTACCGCCGGCAGTCGTTACCTTTTCTTTACCAGCCACTTTACGGTTGGTCACTTTGTATTGAAGGCCCATATCCATGCCGTTGGCATTACCATTCATTTCGAATGAGCCATCCGGCAGCGACTGCCCTTCTTTCAGGTTTGTCGGGTAATTCAAAAAAGCATTCCCTTCTGACTCCATTTTCATATCCTGCAGCTGGGGAAGATTAGGCAGGGACATTTTCATATCGATCATGATCTGACCGCCATCACATTTGAATTTTCCTTTTCCGGAAGAGATCGTTTTTCCTTTTACATCTTTCAATGTAGAGGTAAAGTCAGATACGCTGGCATCGCCTTCTTTACTGACAGACAATACGTTGTAAACATTCTTAGCTACAGCAGCGCCCTTTGCATCGAACACCGTCATTTCTACTTCTGCATTGTTCAGCAAATAGTAGTAGTTCTTGCAGTCCTGGGCACTTAATGCATTGATTGTCAATGACAGGCATGCGATAAAAAACAAGATTTTTCTCATAGTGTACTCTTTACAGAAGATGGCGGTTTTATCCGGGATTCAATGTACGAATTTAACGTACACAGCCGGTTCCCCACATATCGTTTAAAATTCTTTTCTTACGTTTGCAAAAATTATCCCAATTAATCATGAACCTGATAGAGGAATTACGCTGGAGAGGAATGGTGCAGGATATAATGCCGGGCACAGAGGAGCAATTATTAAAAGAAATGACCAGTGCTTATGTAGGATTTGACCCTACGGCAGACTCCCTTCATATAGGCAGCCTGGTGCCGATCCTGCTGCTGGTACACTTACAAAGAGCTGGCCACAAGCCATTTGCGCTGGTGGGAGGTGCTACCGGTATGGTGGGCGACCCTTCCTTTAAAGCAGAAGAGCGGAAAATGCTGGATCTGGATACGCTGGCACACAATCAGAAAGGTATCAAGGCACAGCTGGAGAAATTCCTGGATTTTGATCCGGCAAAGCCTAATGCAGCTGAAATGGTCAATAACTTCGACTGGTTTAAGGACATTTCCTTCCTGGATTTCATCCGTGATGTAGGTAAACATATTACTGTTAACTACATGATGTCCAAGGATTCTGTAAAAAGAAGACTGGAAGGAGATAGCGGTATGTCCTTTACAGAATTTACCTATCAGCTGATTCAGGGATACGACTTTTACCATTTATACACTGCGAAGGGCGTTAAGCTCCAGATGGGCGGTTCTGACCAGTGGGGAAATATTGTGACTGGAACTGAACTGGTACGCCGTAAAGCGAACGGTGAGGCGTTTGCATTTACCTGTCCACTGTTGAAAAAAGCGGATGGTAGTAAGTTCGGGAAATCAGAGAGAGGCAACGTGTGGCTGGATCCTCAGAAAACATCTCCTTACCTGTTTTACCAGTTCTGGGTAAAGGTTGCTGATGAAGATGCCAAGAATTATATCAAAATATTCACGTTCCTTCCTCAGCAGGAGATCGATGAACTGATCGCTTTACATGATCAGGATCCGGGTAAAAGACTGCTTCAGAAGAAACTGGCAGAACAGCTGACTATCTTTGTACATGGAGAAAAGGAACTGGAATTTGCGCTCAAAGCATCCGATTTACTCTTCCGTAATGATACAGCCGAGGTACTACAATCCCTGACAGAAACACAGCTATTAGAAATAATGGATGGTGTACCACAGGTAGAGGTAGCTGCCGCGGATCTTGAAGCAGGTAAAGATGTTGTTTCTTTCCTCGCAGAAACAAGTATACTTCCAAGTAAGGGAGAAGCAAGAAAAATGGTGCAGAACAATGGTATCAGCATTAATAAGGTAAAAGTAACTGCTATTGACCAGAAGGTTGACAAGAGCCAGCTGTTAAACGACAGATATATACTCGTTCAAAGAGGTAAAAAAGATTACCATCTAATAATCGTTAAATAAATAATTACAGGGACAATCAAGGGCCGGCAATTCATCATTTGCCGGCCCTTATTGTTTAATGTCTTTCCGTTGGACCCGTATTATTCCCCGGGGTTGAAACCCCGCGCTACAAACAACAGGACTCCTACCGGAGTCTATCGGCGTTTTGTTTCCCGAACATATTATTCTACTCTATATCCAGCTCCCCATGCTCCCCTTCCTGATACTTCTTTCCTGTAATAATCGATGTCAGCATATTAAAGAAGATCACCATCTTACTGGAAGAATTATCCCAGAACCAGGCCTGTTTCGTATCTACTTTCAGCAGGCATAAGCGGGGATCGTCAATCCCCTCGGGGAACCAGGCTTCTACTGCCGGTGTCCATAATTCCCTCATTTTCTCCCGGTCAATGATGATAGAGCCAATACCGAAGATATTCAGATAGGTATTATGCCCCGGATGGGAGTAAATAAGGTTCAGCTCATTATTCTCTGAAATCTGGGTCACTTTGCCGGAATATTCGTTGGAAAAGAACCATACATTCCCATCTTTATCCACATCAACAGTGGCCATGGGTCTGGAAATGACGTGTCCGTGGTCGTCTATGGTGGTGAACATGCATACCCTTACCTCATTGATCAGGTCGGAGACCTTCCGGATAGCATCTTCTCTTTTGAGGATTGCACCCATTTTACTGTGTTTGCTATGGAAACAATAAAAATTCATGCCATAACTCAAAAAAAAGCAGGGTATTGCATAGTACAACACCCTGCTTTTCAATTATTTTTCTATGCCTTACTTCAGTCCGTACTTATACTTATAACGCTCATACAGCTGTTTGTGTTTATTGTTCAGATTGATCTCCCTGCCCTGGATAAAGGCATGGGTCACAACACTGCTACGCATATCCAGCAGATCTCCGGTGCTTATAACGATATTCGCATCCTTACCTGTTTCCAGGGAACCGGTGCTTTTATCAATGCCCAGGATGCGGGCTGTGTTCAGCGTTACCGCACTCAGGGCCTGTTCTTTAGTAAGACCATAAGTGCTGGCGGTACCGGCTTCAAAAGGCAGGTTACGCTGTTGCCAGAAACCTTCATTGCTCAGGCAGTACAATACGCCTGCCTGCTGTAACTGAGCAGCTGTTTTATATGGCTGGTCTACATCATCGTCCTGTAATACCGGCAGGCTATGCGGCTGGATCAGCACCACAGCGATATTGTTTTGTTTCAGCACATCTGCGATGATCCAGGAATCAGCTCCTCCCGCAATCACCACATCAATTCCGAACTCTTTTGCAAAGTCAACCGCCACCAGCATTTCCTTTACGAAGTTGCAGTGAATGAAGAGCTTCTGTTCTTTCGTAAACAGTTTCCTCACGGCTTCAAACTTCAGGTTCACTTCATTGTGTTTGTCTTCCTGCAGATAAGCTTTTGCCTCGCGCAGAAAGGTACGCACCTGACCGGTCTTTTCTGCAAACTCTGCTACCACATCTTTGGTGACAGGGAAACGACCCGGTGTTGAAGGCGGCGGCAACAGGCTGGGCATATAGAAATGGATAGCCCCGTCTTTCTTATAAGCGGCATCTTCCCAGTTCCAGGCATCGAGTTGGACTACGGAAGATGTACCAGGAATCAATCCACCTTCAGGTGTTACCTGTGCTAACAGGATACCGTTTGAACGAAGGGTATTGATCACTTTTGAATCGGTATTATAAGCTACCAGTGAACGTACGGAAGGATTGATCTCTCCTACTTCATGGAAGTCGTTGGTAGCCCTTACAGCCTCCACTTCGGTCAGACCAAGGTTGCTCAACGGAGCGATCACACCGGGATATACATGATTCCCTTTCAGATCCATGATGGTACCATCGGCAGCGGGAGCAGGAAGATTATTGCCTACAGCAGTGATCTTGCCATTGGTAAAAGTCAGAGCGCCGTTTTCGATCACCTGTCCGTTACCAACATGAATAGTGGCGTTGATCAGGTAAATAGTCTTTCCCTGCGGCGGTGCAGGATATATTGTTTCCTGGGCAAATGCAGCCATACAGGAAAGCGCGGTGATATATGTTAATATGATCCGTTTCATGATGTTTAGTTAATGCGTCGGGCAATTACAATTCATTATTTCCATCTGTCAGGCGTTGCTGATGGCCACCCTGCAGATCTTCACAATGATACATTTCCTCCATGGTAGCAGCGGCTTTCTGGGTAGGCGTACCTTTTTTCTTCTCTCCCAGCATTTTCTGCACCAGGCGGTTGCGCTCAGCACTGATACGCTGACGCAGTTCCAGGTCTTTTTCCCTGTCGAAATAAACGATACCGTCTACCAGGGTTTTGTCGGCCTTTGCATAGATACTGAGCGGGTTGTCGCTCCAGAGTACCAGGTCGGCGTCTTTACCTGCTTTAATACTACCTACATGAGCGTCTACATGCAGCAGTTTAGCCGGGTTGAGCGTAACAAGTTTCAGTGCCTCCTCTTCTGTCATATCGCCGTATTTGATACTTTTTGCCGCTTCCTGGTTCAGTCTGCGAGCCATTTCAGCATCATCAGAGTTGATGGCTACATTCACACCCACACGTTGCATGATTGTAGCGTTGTAAGGAATAGCGTCCTGTACTTCCATCTTATACGCCCACCAGTCAGCGAAAGTACCGGCACCAGCGCCATGCTGTTTCATTTTATCAGCTACCTTATAACCTTCCAGGATGTGGGTGAATGTGTTCACACGGAAGTGGAAAGTATCTGCCACATGCAGCAGCATGTTGATCTCACTCTGTACGTAGGAGTGGCAGGTAATAAAGCGTTTGCTGTTCAGGATCTCTACAAGCGCATCCAGTTCCAGGTCACGCCGTTTGTTCGGGCCTGCTTTTTCATAATCACGGGCGCGGGTAAAGGCATCTGTCAGTACCTGTTCTACTCCCATACGCGTTTGCGGGAAACGCTCACGCTGGCGTTCACCCCAGTTGGACTGCTTCACGTTTTCACCCAATGCGAATTTGATAAACGGATCAGCGCCGGCAAATTTCAATTCTTCCGCATCAGCGCCCCAGCGTAACTTTATCAGCTGGCTTTGTCCGCCGATAGTGTTGGCAGAACCATGCAGCAGGTGAGACGCTGTAACGCCTCCACTCAGCTGCCTGTAGATATTCACATCATCAGGATTCACTACATCAGCAATACGCACTTCAGAAGTCACTGACTGCGTGCCTTCATTCACGCCCTTAGAAATAGCGATATGAGAGTGCTCGTCGATGATACCCGGTGTAAGGTGTTTACCTGTACCGTCAATAACACGGGCATTACCAGCAGGCAGATTCTTACCTATCTGGGCGATCTTGCCATTACGTACAAGTACATCTGTATTTTCCAGTTTACCTTCCTGCTCATTTGTCCAGACAGTGGCGTTCTTAATCAACAGGTCCTGCTGTTTAGGCAATGATTCCCATCCGTAGCCATTGAAAGGGAAATAGACATTACCGATCTGCAGAGCTGTCTTTGGTTTAACTGAATCCGGTTTGTTGTTGGCTGCACTGAACACAGCGCTCCATTTCACCCATTTTCCGCTCGTATCCACTCCTGTACCTGTCCATTCAGTAGCACCGGCTACACCACTCAGGCGTAACTGAGCGCCACCTTTTTTCAGGGGGAATGCCAGTTTTACCAGCTGACCATTGATGGTCACTGTACCTGTCAGAGTATCCTGCTGTATGAGCGACAGCGCAGGCGTTGCAGCCGTTCCTTTTAACTGGAGGGTATATTTTGCATTGCCGGGATTAACAGTAAGTGTGTAGGTACCACGTACATCTTTCCAGCCTTCGTCTTTTACAACATATTTCTTACCCTGTATCCAGTTCTGGAACAATACGGTATTTTCATTGAAGATGGTGCCTGATGTAAGCAGGAAGTTAGCCAGTTTGCCGGGTTCCAGTGAACCCACCTGATCGTCTGCCTTAATGATACGTGCAGGCGCAAGCGTTAATGCATCTAATGCCTTTTGTTCACTGAGGCCATATTCAATAGATTTTCTTACAGCTGCAAGCAGCTGTTTTACATCTTTCAGGCCGGCAGCGGTAAAGCAGAAAGGGATATTTGCCTTTTCAAAAGCAGCAGCTTCCGTAGGCGCCAGTTCCCAGTGTTTCATTTCACTCAGGGCTACAAAGCGCGCATCATTTGGATCTTCCACGTCTATCGGCTGAGGAAAGTTTAAGGGCAGAATGAATGACGCTTTCGTAGCGATCATTTCAGGCATGCGCTGGTATTCATTACCACTGGCTTTGATGATATATTGTACACCGAATTCGTCGCCTATTTTATCAGCACGTAATACATCCCATTTATCGGATACTTCAAATATCTGAGGCAAGGCACGGTTGTCATTCCATGCCTGCAGCGAGAGGTTGGTACCTTCTTTTGCAGGGTGTGACTGATACCATTGGGCATCGAGATATGTTTGCCGCAGCAGGGCAATGCTACCCATTAAAGAGCTGGGATAATTCTGTGTGGAACTTCCTTTGTCAAAGGAGTACTGCGCACTGGCTTTCTCCTTTATCATCGCTTTATTATCACGCTCGTCTGCCAGTGTTACCAGTACGCCGGTACCACGGGCAATACCATCCTGCTGATGGGACAGTACTGTACCGAAACCTACATTCCTGAGTGTTTCTGCGCCAGTGTCATCTTTCGTAAAAACAGCGGCAGCGTTCACTTCACTTTTGATGGCCTGATTCCAGCCATAGGCGCCTTTTGTGGCAGACAGGAACTGTACTTCACTTCTGTAGCCACCGGGACCTTTCTTCACGGGCGGGGTACCGTAATCGCTGTACAGGTCTACGAAAGAGGGATAGATATATTTACCTTCACAGTCGATCACTACAGCGTCTTTAGGCACAGAGCCATTGCCAACACTCACTATACGTCCATTGCGGATCACCAGGGTGGCATTGTTAAGAACAGTACCTGCGTTTTTTACAATAGTAGCTTTGACAAAGGCATAACAGCCTTCTCTGTTGTCAGCCACACCATTCACAGGAAAGGTCTCCTGGGCCCGGGCATAACTACCTGCAAGCAGGCCGCCCAGTAGGAGACACAGACGGGAAAGCCGCTTACGCGGCCAGGAAAATTTACTCATTGGCTTTCGTTTGACTATTTGGTTTAGATTTTGGGTTCATAGCGTACTGACTATCAGAAGAGTGCTACCAATGCGAATAACACCAGCCGATCCTTAAAAGTAACAAATGATTAATGTGGTGTCTGCATGTTCATCAAGTTTTTTGATGATTGGTACTAATATTGCAGTAATTACCTATATTTAAGGGGAGAACAATTCCTTTTTTATGAAAAGACGTATGATCCGAATCAGTGGGCTGCTGGTATGTCTGTTACTGGCTTTCAATGGTATCAGCATGGCACAGAAGAGTGATAGCACTGCAACAAAAAAGGTACGCTTTACACCCGAGGACCGTGCTAATAAAATGAGCGATAAACTTGACCGGCGGTTGAACCTTTCCAAAGAGCAGGACAAAGATATTCATACGATTAACACTGATATAACCCGTCGTATGGAAGAGCTCAAACACAATACCACGCTTTCCAAAAAAGATAAGATGCAGCAGATGAAAGCATTGAATGAAGAGCGTAGCCAGCGTTTTAAGTCAGTGCTGACACCCGATCAGTACAAGAAATGGAATGACTGGGAGATGAAGAAGAAAGAACAAATGGAAGCCAGAATGGATAAGAAACAACAAAAGCGTAATGCCCGCTGACAACACCACTTTGCAATAACCTGCAACGCGGTACATCCATTGAACTGTTACTCAATTTCCTGCTGATCCTGCAACACCTGTTTCACTATCCTCATATCAGATTATTTTTCTAATATTATGCTCTCTGTACTGCCTGCTTAGAGTGCATGTTGCAACATACGTCTACATAAGCCAGTCCGTTTATTACAAAAAACATTTCATGTGGATCGCCAGGATCTTTATACACAGTTTCGCCAACTATTCCAGGAATTCTATGACCCTCTTTGCAAGTATGCATTTCACCTGTTAACTGACAGAGACGGCAGTGAAGATATAGTCCAGGAAGTCTTTACCCGCATCTGGGAAAAACACCAGGACGTTATTCCATCCCCGAAGATCAGGGCGTACCTGTATCAGGCGGTAAGGAACAGCTGTTTTAATTTCCTTGAACAAAAGAAACGTTTTCCGGTTGCCAGTGCAGACTGGAATGCTGAGGAGGAAATTGCTGCCAGCTGGGACATTGCAGAGGGACCGGAAGAAGACAATCTGCAGGCCTACCGGGATTTGCTTAAGAACGGCATTGACCAGCTTCCGCCAAAATGCAGGGAGGTATTTCTATTGAGCCGGACGGGCCATCTCAGTAACCAGGAAATTGCCGACAACCTAGGTATTTCTGTCAATACCGTCAATAACCAGACCTGGAAGGCCATGAAACTGCTCAAGGCCTTTGTACAAAAGGCCAGAATATGGGTGTTACCCTTTTTTCTTATTTTTTCTGCAAGACAATAGGAGTTTTTAAAAAAGTCTTGTCTTATATCGGGGATAACTTATGATACAGATACCTGAACATATCGTCTCAATCATTATAAAGCATTTACGCGCCATTCAGACCAGTGCGGAAGAAGAAACACTGCAAGCCTGGATAGCGGGGAGTGAGGAGCATGAAAAGGCCTATCAGCAAGTGGTTAAACTGTGGCATGAATCAGGCAGCATTCTGGAGCGACCTGCTTTTGATACCGCGAGGGCATGGGAGAAACTGGACAGCTCTCTGGGCCATGGCGCCCCTCTGGGAAAAAGCGCGAAGGTCCGCTATATGCGACTGGCTGCGGCGGCCTGTGTGGTGGGCATACTTGCACTTGCCGGCTGGATATTTTACCAGCAGCAGGACAAGACCATCCTGACAATTGCAGCAGCAGGCAAGGGTAGTCAACGGCTGACGCTTCCTGACGGTTCCCTGGTCATATTACGGGAAGGCGCCTCTATTCGTTACCCTAAGACATTCAGTGCCACAGAAAGGGCTGTTACGGTGACCGGTGAATCCTACTTTGATGTGCAGCAGGAAACCAATCATCCCTTCCGGATACAGACCGCCAGGGCTACCATCGAGGTATTAGGTACTTCCTTTACGATCAACAGTAATGAGCATCAGGACAGGCTGATAGTAAGTAGTGGAAAGGTCCTTTTTACCGGCAAGGACCAACATGCCGGAAAGCATATCGTGACTGCGCAGCAGGACGCTGTATTGGATGAAAAGGGCATTAACATTGCGACTGTCAAAGATTCCAACTACCTGTCATGGCAAACGGGCATACTGCAATTTGATAATACTCCTTTTGCAGATGTAGTGACTGCCCTTGCCGACTATTATCACCTGCATATAAAGGCCGACAGTGTGCTCACAAGGCAGGCGGATCTATCCACTATTACTGCCAGATTTGACCATCAGCCTTTGGAGCAGGTGCTGGAGGAGATTAAGCTGTTGATAAATGTGAGTTACCGTAAGCGAAACGACACAATCATATTCTATCAATCACAATAAAACATCCTGTATCCTTTTCTGAGATGCCTATATTCCGTTTAATCCTTGCCCTGGCAGGCTGCTTCATTCTGTCAGAAAGTGCCGCCCAGGGCAGCCTGTTAAAGACGAAGTTTTATTGCAGGGCTACTTCTGGGAAAACCGCTGCCATACTTCGCGAATTATCCGGCTATTGCGGTGTTGCCATTGAGTTTTCACCCTCCAGCCTGGATACCACTAAAAGACATACACTTACGGCAGGGCGGACCTCATTGGGCGCAGTACTGGACAAAATTCTGGCAGGCCAGTACGTTACCGTCACGGAAAGAAATAACAAGATCCTCATTGGAAAAGGCAGCACTCCCCTGCCCAACGGTTATCTGCAGGAGAAATACATGTTGTATGGGTATATACAGCAGGAAAGTGGCCTGGAACCCCTTCCCTTTGCATCTATTACCGTCATGCCTGATAACCGGACCATCCAGTCGAACGTACATGGCTTTTATAGCCTTAACCTGCCTGCTGGCAGGTATGTCCTGATGATCTCTTTTTCCGGCGCGTCTTCAAAGACGGTGGCGGTAGACCTGCAGGAGAATACCACCATGAATCTTGTACTCTCACCCGTACTACTGCCGGAAGTACAGGTCGATGCCGGGAATCTTCCCCGTCGGGATGCCGCTGTAAAGCTGGACAGATACAAGGGAGGTATGTATAGTAATATGCTGGGAGAAACGGACCCCGTGAGGTCTATGTATCTGCTGCCTGGCAATACGGAAAGCCAGGAATCCGGTGGCAAACTGCTGGTACGCGGAGGAGATCCGGGACAGAGCATGTTCCTGCTGGATGGAAATCCGGTGTTTAATCCGGCGCACTTAATGGGTGAGATCTCCATACTGGGTAATACCAGTATTAAGTCTGTGCTGCAATATAAAAATGATTTCCCCAGCCGTTTCAGCGGAGGTCTTTCTTCCATCACCGCCATCAATACAAAGGAAGGGAACATGGAACACTGGAGCGGAGAAGCAGAGGTCGGGCTTACCTCCCTCGCCTTCGCTATTGAGGGACCACTGAAGAAAGGACGTACCGCCATGATGGTATCTGCCAGGCAAAGTTTAGGCGAGTCCGTCTACCACGACATACTCAGTTATGATGCTAATTTTGGCGATATCCACCTGAAGTTGACACATCTGCTCAACAGGCACAATAAACTGATGGTAAGCAGTTATATCGGCAATGACAGACTGGAATTGACACAGGATAAAATGCAGCAACTGGTACAGAATACGAACCAGTATCTGCATCGCTGGAATAACACACTGACAACAGTTAACTGGAACAGTATTATCGGCAGACGTGCGTTTGCGAATACTGCCTTTAACTACAGCAGTTACAATAACTATATCGCCATTATGTA
The DNA here is from genome assembly GCF_900102545.1 of Chitinophaga filiformis. GTDB lineage: Bacteria > Bacteroidota > Bacteroidia > Chitinophagales > Chitinophagaceae > Chitinophaga > Chitinophaga filiformis. The sequence continues at coordinate 366,605 of NZ_FNBN01000006.1, forward strand.
TACGCCTCCGTTAGATGGAGGTGTTGGTGGTTTATTTGACAGAGCTGCTCTCAACAATTATTCCTCCGGCAAGCGGTATGAGGTAAAAACAGATATCGAGATCACTACCCATGATCACCTGCAGCATTTTTTCGGGGGAAGATTTGAATATACCACAATACAACCTTACCGTACACTGTTTGGCAGTGATTTTAAAGAAGCAGCAGATGATTTTAGTCGCAGGGCCTTCCTCCCATTTTCAGACAGGATGCTGTATTACGAAATTGCGCTGAGAGTTGGCAACAGGTTGCTGCTCAGACCCGGTTTGCATTTCAATGACTATCAGCACAACAGCTTTCATAACCAATCCTTTCAACCCAGGTTTTTCTCCAGCTATGCAATTGATAAGCGGCAAAGGATAAACTTAGCATATACACATATCGGGCAACTGCTGCACATGATCACGAGTCCTTACACAGGCATTAACCGCGAACTATGGCTTCCGGCAAATGAAAGGCTGAAGCCAGCGGAGAACAGGATGGTCAATCTCGGTTATGAATACAAAGACAACAGGATAGTCAATATCACAGCAGATTTTTATTACAAAAAGATCAGCAATCTGGCCATGTTTGGAGAGAAGACCAATATACTTTATAACAGCGACAGCACTGAGAAAAATATAGTTACGGGGACAGGTTGGAGTTATGGCGCCGAAGCAGCTCTTGAAAAAAGATTTACCAAATGGAAGATACTACTGTCTTATACCTTGTCCTGGAGCTGGCGCCAGTCAGACAGTCTGAATAGCGGTATAAAGCAACCGTACCGTTATGACAGACGACACAATGTAAATATGCTATTGGGCTATCAGCCTCTGAAGGGGCTTGAGATAAGCCTGCTCTGGCATTTTCATACGGGTGATTTCATTACGCTACCTGTATTGATCTCCTTCAAACCTGAAGCAACATTTGCTGATACCAATATGGGAAGTGTGCCTTTCAGAGGTAGCATTTACAACAGGCTAAATCTGAATGCCAGTTATCGCATCCCTACTCATGGCCGGTTCAAACATACTGTTGGCAGTGGTGTGCATGCTGTCAGTCAGTCGCAGGGAGATTATCTCACAACGATTGCAACTACATCCAGAAATTATACAACGCCCTTATACCAGGAACAGCTATTCAAGTTTAACCCTTATTTCAGCTATAAATTCAGTTTCTGATTCCTCCGCATAAATTATTTCTTCTTCACGCATAGGAGTTTTTCAAAACGTGCTGTCTTAACTGCAGAAATCATGTTTAATTCCTTTACACTTATGCGTACAACAACTTTAAGAATTTTACTATTACTGGCAGTAATATATGCGATTGCTTCATGCAGTAAGAAAGATACTGGCATTCTCCCCGGAGATACACCCAATCTACCCACCCCCCCTGATTCTTCGCATCAACCGGGAGACTCCTTACCTGGAGATTCTGTGATCGTGGTTAATTATCTTGCATTTACCAGCCGCGGACAAGAGATTGCGGATGAAATAAATACGGCTACTGTAGCACTGAAACTTGACAAGCCCGCAACGAAACAAATCACTGTTACAATTGAGCTTACCAATAAGGCTATTGAATACGGTAAAGACTATACAACAGTGCCTGCTGCAGACTTAGGAAAACTGAAAATAAATATTCCTGCAGGTACAAGTACTTCCAGCTTTGTAGTGAATGTGCCGGCAGACAAACCATTTAAGGAAGGTGATGGCATTGATTTCAGGATCACCGCTGTAGATACACCGATCAGGATCAGCAATGATTCCGTACATGCGCTTCGGTTCCTGGAGAAACAATATCTTGATTCATTAGTGAAGATGAACATTAATATCGGTCCTTATGGCGTATACAAAACGTTCGTTGATCTGAGTGAAAGCAAACAACAGGCAGTTGCACCTACCAAATGGGATTTTGGCTTCTATTCCGGTGGAGATGATTTCAGGGTAATACTTAATTCTTCCGCTGGAATGCTGGTAAAACGATTGGATAAAAACGATCTGAATGCAGTGACTGCTAAAGATACAGTAGACATAGCGCAGGCGGAAGAACTTATATTCAGCGATCCTCCCTATTATATTGGCGCCTCTTCCGCTTATTTTGATGATGCCGGTGGAGACCTTTCAAAAACAGCCATTGCTGCCGTATCTGCCAATGCTGCAGATAACAATGTATATATCGTCAACCGTGGCTGGAACACAGGTACGACAAACGGGAAGAGACCCTGGCAAAAGATCCGGGTACTGCGTAATAATTCCGGCGGCTACACTTTACAGTATGCGGATATCGCTGCAACAAGTTACAAGTCAATCAATGTTCCCAAAAATGACAGGTACTTCTTCAATTATGTATCCCTTAACGAAGGTCTGACAACCATAGAACCTGAAAAGCAGCAATGGGATATTGCCCTCACCTGGCTGCCTGTTAATGGAAAGACTTCCAGTGGCCAGGAAACGCCCAGTTTCCAGTCGCATGTTTTCATACAAAACCGTAATGTAATGGTGGCAAGCGTTTCAACGAAGACCCGTTCTTTTGCATCTTTCTCTAAGGTAGATCTGACCGGGTTGACATACAGTAGTTCACAGATAGCTATTGGCACCTCCTGGCGTTTCCTGTGGAATGGCGTAGCGACTATCTACCAGGATATATTCTATGTGATCAAAGATAGTAATGGCAGGATATACAAACTCCGGGTCACTAACCGTGGCGATCAGTATTCACCGGAAATAGAGTACGCCCCTGTTAAATAAACTGATATTACTACCATATCCTGTTGCCAAAGGTCAAGGTCCCGCCTATGCGGGGCCTTTTCTGTTGAAATACGTGGGTATTTACTTTAATTTAGAGCTTATGTCCAATATAATGCGGGAACACGCTATATCCATATTCAATGCCGCGGTAGATGCTGTGCAGCCATCATACCTGATGCAGCAGCATGTGCAGCTACATGGTGATGTGTTAACAGTATGCGGTAAAACATTTTTATTACCTGCCGGCAGACCTGTATGGATATTTGGTGCAGGTAAGGCGGCGGCTGCGATGGCACAGGCGCTGGAGCCGATATTCCAGTATGTTCCTGTTCAGGGTATTGTCATTACCAAATACGAACACGCATTACCGTTGCAGCATGTCCGGGTAGCAGAAGCCGGCCATCCATTACCGGATGAAAATGGCGTACAGGCGACTGCACGAATGATTACTCAGTTAAAAGGAGTACAACCGGGTGATGTGGTGTTGTTCCTGCTTTCAGGCGGAGCGTCTGCCCTGCTGGCAGATTATCCCGAAGGGGCCGGCCTTGCACAGGTGCAACAGGTATTTGAGCTGCTACTTAAAAGCGGTGCAGATATTCATGAAATGAATGTAGTGCGTAAGCACCTGTCATCAGTAAAGGGCGGCCAACTGGCGTTGCTGGCTGATACGGACGCCTGGAGCAGCCTTATACTCAGCGATGTGGTGGGCGATGATCTGTCTATTATCGGTTCCGGCCCCACCGTACCGGATCCTTCTACTTTTTCGGATGCGGTGGCCATACTGGATAAATATAATCTGACGACAAAATTACCAACAGCGATACATGAACACCTGCAGCGCGGTTGTGCCGGTGATATTCCTGAGACGCCCAAACCCGGGCATGCGGGATTAAAGCATGTGAATAACTTCCTGGTTGGCAGTAATGCCATTGCGCTCGATGCGGCAGCGCAACAAGCTGTCAGCCTTGGTTATGCTACACAGGTATTATCATCTACTGCTACCGGGCAGGCCACTTCTGTTGCGAAAGAACTGGTAGGGAAAGCTAAAGACTGGAAAGGCACCCGGCCGGCTTGCATCTTAATGGGTGGAGAAAGTACTGTTACGGTAACCGGTCAGGGATTGGGAGGGCGAAATCAGCACCTGGCACTTGCGGCAGGTCTGTTACTGGCAACACGACCGGGTATGACTATTCTGAGTGCTGGTACCGATGGTACCGATGGTCCTACGGATGCCGCAGGCGCTGTTACAGACCAGGAACTGATGCTCAGCGCTGCTGCCCAGGGGCTGGATGCGGCGCACTATTTTGCGCATCATGATGCTTATCACTTCTTTGAAAAGGCAGGAGGCCTGATCAAAACCGGCCCAACGCAGACCAATGTGATGGACATTATGCTGGCAATCATTTCATGAAGCGTTGGTTCATCTTCTCAGATTTTCTTAGGTTTGCAAAACTTTACGAGGGCAGCGTTATCATAAACCATTGGAGTACACGTAATTCCAGGATGAAAAAGGGAGCAGCAATATAACGGTGGCCTTGTAATCAGGAGAAATCATTATTACTAAATCATTAATTATTTTCCGGAAGTCCTATTTTTGGGGCTTAAACCTTGATATGCGTATGTTAAGAATGGAACAGACATGGCGTTGGTTCGGACCGAATGATCCGGTTAGCCTTGCCGACATTAAACAAGCCGGAGCAACCGGTATTGTAACGGCACTACATCATGTTCCCAACGGAGAGGTATGGACTGTAGAAGAAATATTGAAAAGGAAGGAGATGATCGAAGCAGCCGGTCTTAGCTGGTCTGTGGTGGAAAGTGTTCCTGTTCATGAGGATATCAAGACACAAAGCGGACGATTCAAAGAATACATACAGCACTACCAGCAATCGCTGCGCAACCTGGCGCAATGCGGTATTTATGTTGTGACTTACAACTTTATGCCGGTGCTGGACTGGACAAGGACCGACCTGGCTTATACCGTTGCTGATGGTTCCAGGGCATTGCGCTTTGAAAAAGCAGCCTTCCTGGCGTTCGACCTGTTCATGTTACAGCGCCCGGGCGCAGAGAACGATTATGATCCTGCGGAAATATCCATGGCGAAAGAACATTTTGACAGTATGACCGATGCAGAGAAAACTTTACTGCAAAGGAATATCATTGCCGGACTGCCAGGTTCTGAAGAGAGTTTTACCTTACAGCAATTCCAGGAAGCACTGGATAAATATAAAGGCATTGACGCCACCCAGCTGAAACTGCACCTGTTTTACTTCCTACAGCAAATAGCCCCTGTAGCTGAGGAAGTCGGCATTAAACTGGCTATCCATCCGGACGATCCTCCATTTCCTATCCTGGGACTGCCAAGGATCGTTAGTACTGAGCAGGATGCCAGGGAACTGCTGGCAGCTGCACCATATGCGGCCAACGGACTTTGTTTCTGCACCGGCTCTTACGGCGTACGTGCAGACAATGACCTGTCGGGCATGGTGGAACGTCTGGGCGAGCATATTCATTTTATACACCTCAGAAGTACACAAAGGGACAGTATTGGCAATTTCCACGAGGCCAATCACCTGGAAGGAGATGTGGACATGTACGCAGTAGTAAGGGCCTTACTGGCAATTATGCATAAGCGCAGCGTGTCTATCCCTATGCGTCCCGATCACGGTCACCAGATGCTGGACGACCTTCACAAAAAAACAAACCCCGGTTACAGTGCAATAGGCCGCCTACGGGGCCTGGCTGAACTACGGGGCCTGGAACTGGGTATTGCACGCTCCCTCTTCAACAAATGAAAGTCCACACCTGCCGCCCACTGGCAGCTCTATAAGGTTGGGATCAGGAATGAGAGGGTGAGCAGCTGGCTACAGGAACGCTGATGATATTTAATTTAATAGCTCCAAAAAAAATCAACCATGAACAGTTCACTGGATGAGCAACTAGAGCAGCATCTGGCGCAACGGCAACATAGTCTTATCAGGTTATTAGGCTTGTTGAAGAAGGATATGGATTGTAGAATAACCGGGAAACTACAACACAGGGGATACAACAACTTTAAACTGGGAGACCTTGTGCTGATCATCAATATTGAGCCACAAGGGACTATTAACAACGAGCTGGCTAAAAAAGCCCGTATCACCAAACAGGCTATGAGTAAAGTGGTGAAAAACCTGGAGGCGGAAGGGTACATCAGTACCTGTAAGCATGCCAGCGACAACCGGGCATCACTTATTTCACTGACAGATGAGGGTAAAAAACTGATTATCTGCGCGGCCGAGAGTTTTGAGGAAATACAGCAGGAGTACACCGATATGATCGGAGAAAAGGATGCCGCTGCCCTGAAAGAGATATTAAGAAAGCTGGTATTCAACCTGCATCCACAGCAATGCTGATCGCAGATTTTATTTTATCTCTTTTTGATATGGGCTAAATTCGGGCGGCACTGTAACGTTTATACTCATTTAAGTATAAAAATGTATGGCAGCTGCCTGCCATATAAATAAGAAACTTGTATCGTAGACGAAAAAATAAAACATAACTGTTCACTTTTATATGTTCAGCCCCAGATTCCGGCACAGGCATTGTATTATTATTTTTGTCTATTGACCAGTGATTTTATACTTTTAATATCAAGTAGCAGACGTAGCAACTTATGGTTTCCAGCCGGCTAATAAATAATGACGATGAATACATTGATGGTTTGCTAGACAGCTCCCCTGCCATTGTAGACGCTATATACAAGCGCTTCGCCCGTAAGGTGAAACATATGGTGACAGGTTGGGGAGGCAATATCAAGGAAGCAGCCAATGTATTCGAAGATGTCATAATGGCGATATACGATTATGCTCATCTTCACAAATTAACCCTGACCAATCACTTCGAGCCTTTTTTCCTGTATGCCTGTCAACTGAAATGGAAGCAGGATCTCATGCAAAAAGAGCCTGGTAAGGCCATGTCCTTCCATCCGGTAGCGCCCGCCCCCGGCCTTGACGAACAACATATCAGATACATTGAGGCAGCACTAGCTGCCCCCCACCCTCACGTCAAACACGGTGCGGACAATACCAGGGAAGAACTGGAAGAAATAATTGCTGACCAGCGTGAACGCTGGTTTCACACCAAAGATGGTCCCAATAGAAAAGTGAGCATCTACGTGATCATAACGGCAATAATAGGCGCTGGCCTTGCAGGACTATTGTTCGTTAGTCCCTGGCATAAAGACATCTACCGCCAGTTCTCAGGAACGGAGATGGTGCATGCCAATCATAAAGCAACAGAAAAGGATACCGCATTACTTATGCATCAGGCAGCAGCAGCCTTCAATCATGGTCATTTCAATAAAGCGATAGGTCTACTTAATCAGATTATAGTTAGGGACTCCTTAAATACAACAGCCCGTTACTACAGGGGAGTCAGCCTTGTAGACGAGGGTAATCTTGCAGAAGCGCGTAAAGATCTTGAGACGGTTTTCAACAGTCATTCACCACACCGCTATGACGCCGCTTTTTATATGGCATTAAGTTATATCCGTGAAAGAGATAAGCAACAATGCCTGGAATGGGTGCTTAAAATTCCGGAGAATGCGCCCATATACTGGAAAGCGGCAAGACTCAAAGAGGAACTGTCTTACTAGATCAGTTCAGGTGGATCATGTGCTTGCTGAAGTGGATAATACTTTCTACTTCACCTTTGATCAATTCGTAAATCTTAACATTGTCCTTCTTGATCATAATGAGTTGTTGCAGAACGAGGTAGTAGGTTTCTCCGCCGTGGCCACTCATCTGGGCCCTTAAAATCTCTTTTTTGACTTCTTCAAAACCAACAGCTCCCAGCTTTTGGTAGATTACGTTTAGTTCTTCAATCCATTTCATAGGTTATGTGTTTTTGCATAGGCATATAAATTTATTCATAATATAATTAATAAACAAGGGGTTGGAGATATTTTTTTTGTTGTGTCACCCATACAATTTATCCCTTTTTCATTCGTCTACATTCTGGAAACAATTCGTCCAAATTCTGGAAACTATTTCATCATGTCTGCTCCCGTCCCTTTGATCACCTCTCATGAGCTGGGAAATATTTCTCCGGCAGGTGTTCCTTTCTATATAGAAAAGCTCTCTTCAACTACGGTGAAAGATGAAAGAATGTTGCATCTGCACCGCCATGATTTTTATGTGCTTGGTCTGTGCCTCGAAGGCGCCACCACACATATGCTGGACTTTAAGCAGGTTACCATTAAGGCGGGAGAAATGTTGCTGCTCATTCCCGGACAGGTTCATCAGGCTATGGATATTGAAGGCTATGGCGTGAATGGCTACATGATCGCATTTAATGCCGACTTTCTGCTGCCTATTCAAACCGCGTTGCCGAATTATCCGGTGGGCCCCGTTCAGCTTCCCGCGGCAGATCTGCAACAGGCCTTGCTGATATTTAGTCAGCTGCAAAAAGAATATATAGAGCGCTCACCACAATTTGTGGCAATGTTACAGCATTACATGGCCCTGCTGATCATGCTCTTCCATCGTCATACTGCTCCTTATACACAAACGGGGCCACCGCTTCTCAGGCGCTATAAGGAATTACTGGCCACACATTTCAATGAATGGACAAAACCAGCCCAGTATGCCAGCGCCATGCACATCTCTGCCGATCATCTCAATGAAGTGATAAAACAACATACCGGACAAACACTTTCTGCACACATCAGTGAGCGGCGCATACTGGAAGCCAAGCGGCTTCTTTTACATGCAAAAGAGAGCATCAAAGAGATTGCCTGGCATCTGCAGTTCAATGAAGTATCTTATTTCAACCGCTTCTTCAAACAACATACTGGCTTTACGCCCGCGGCCTTCAGGGAGAAAGCCCGGGAAAAGTATCTATCTGACCCGGAATAGTATAAATACACGCCTTAACGGCTCCTTTAGCTTTGCATTACTATGTCATACCTGAAAGAAAAAGCCACGGCATTCCTGATGTCGCGGATAGGAAAACCTGCGCATGTAATTGCCGCGGAATATATTACAGACAGTCTGCTTGCCATCACACTACATATGCCTGAATTTGTGAAATGGCGCAGCTGTCAGCACCTGAAATTTGAAACGGAGAAATCCCACTTCCGTGACTATACGCTGGCGCAATGGGCTGAATCCAGCAAACAGGGCACCCTGCTCATAGATGTTGGTCATAAAGGCCCTGGTAGTAACTGGGCGAGGCAACTGCAACCAGGACAATCCCTGGTGTATGCCGGTCCGGGAGGAGGTTTTCATCAGCCTACAAATGCGCCTCACCTGGTCTGTATAGGTGATGCCAGCGCTATCGGGCAGTTTACCTCTTTATACCACAGAACAGAGTCCTCGCAGCAATTGCATGCACTTATCTGTCATCAACAGGCATTGCCTGCTACAATACTGGAGATGCCGGTTATTACCACATATGGGCATGTTGCAGGTATTGAACGCTGGTTGCTGCAGCAGCCCCTTCCCATGCATGATACAACATTCTATACTGCGGGGAATATCCCTCTGGTTGTGCAGATAAAAAAACTGCTTAAACGGTTGGGAGCGCAACAGGTAAAGGCTCAGGGGTTCTGGGAATAAAAAACGCCCCGTAGAAAACGGGGCGCCTCTTTATAGCCGAATTAATCAATTATACCCATCGTTCTGCTTCAGGTTACCACCTCCCAGGTCAATCTGACGCTGTGGAATCGGGAACACCTTATTCTTACCCGCAAATGTTTTGCCATGAGCAGCAAAAGCTGCGGCTGCCCGTCCGGGCGACAGTGCGTCCTGTCTGATCAGGTCAAAGAAGCGGTCATGCTCCATGCCCAGTTCCACTCTCCTTTCATGCCAGATGGATTCTCTGGTTACACTTGCAACAGGTCCCAGCCCGGCACGTGGATGTAATGCATTGATATCAGTTATCGCTGCACCCGGATTACCTAGAGCCAATGCTGCTTCTGCATGGATCAGCAGGATTTCGCCATAGCGCAATATGCGCAGATTCTTCGGCAGGCGTCCCCTGTTACCACAGTTTGACTCGGCAGTCTGGCTGTGATAAGACTTGTAATTATAACGGGGGTTCTCCACGCTGTCCCGGCTCGGTATGCGGAAACCATCCCAGAGGAAAGTACCGTTTGGATTGATGAAAATGATGGTAGCCGCCTCTCTGAGATCGCCATCGTCATACTCATCCAGCAGACTCTGGGAAGGGGTACCAAATCCCCAGCCAAGGTCAGCCCATCCAAACTTACCTCCGGCACGGGGAGCCTGGCATTCTGCATAGTTGGCGATAGCCGCTTCGCAGGCTGAATTGATGCCTGTCTGTACTTCAAACAGGGACTCTTTACTATTGGCCCCGGCTTCCCGCCAGATCTGGAAATAATTATCCAACAGGCCATAAGCGCCCACTTTCTGGGTGATGATGGAATCAGTGAGGCTGAATGCCCGCGCCCAGTTCTGTCGGTACAACATCACCTTAGCCAGCATACCGGCGGCAGCGCCTTTTGAGACCCTGCCATCGGCAGAACCGGCAGCGCCTTTAGTAGCGACATTTGCCAATGCAAACTCAAGATCTTCTATGATCAACGCATAGATATCATCTACACTTGCCTTGGTCTGAAAAGCTGCGCTACCCGCCTCCTGTGGTGTGATCACCCTGTCTATTTTAGGCACACCGCCAAAGAAGCGCACAAGATCAAAATAGAAATAGGCACGCAGGAAACGCACCTCTCCCATCAGCTGGTTTTTCATTGTCGCATCCAGCGTACTGGCATTGAGGGAAGCCAGGGCCTGATTGGCGCGTGATACTCCCAGGAAGAAAAGCCGCCAGATACTATTCAGGGTATTGACAGAAGCATCCATTGTCAGGTTGTCCAGGGCGCCGGAATTAGGCGTATCATCGCCGGTACTACTACCCTTATCTGCATCATCAGAGGCGATATTGGTCATTTGCACAAAAGCAAAGCCATGCATATCGCCTTCCCACATGGTATTATACACACCCACTACCAGTTTCTGGGCAGTGGCAGGGTCCAGGGCGGAAGCTTCCTGGTCCAGCTGTCCCTGAGGTTTTACATCCAGGTAGTTGCTGCAGGATGTGATGCCACTTAATAGTGCCGTCATGAGGCAGCACCAGATCGTTTTATGTTTATTTAAAAGGTTCATAGTTTTCCGTTTTAAAATGTGACATTAACACCCAGCGCAAAAGTGCGGGTGGTGGGATAAGCGTTCAGTTCAATACCAGCATCCAGGATACCGCTTTTGTTGTTGGTAGCATTCGCATCGTCAATAGTACCACCTGGCAATTCCGGGCTGAAGCCACTGAATTTCTTCAACGTGAAAAGGTTCTGTGAAGTAGCATAAACGCGGAAGCTGCTGATCCCGATGGATTTCATTGCTTTGGAAGGGAAGGTATATCCCAGCATCAGGTTGTTGAGACGCAGATAAGTACCTGATTCCACGAAATAGGTGGAAGCAGGCGTATTAGACATAATCAGCCGCGGATCGGTAGATGAGGGCCGGTCGGCCTTCCAGCGTTTCTCCGCATACTTCGCCTCTATATTATCTGCGGGATCAAAACGGAAAGCTTTTTTACCGTTATAGATCTTGTTACCTGCGTTGCCATAGAAGTTGGCGCTGAGATCAAATCCTTTATAATTAAGCCCCAGGTTAAACCCAAAGAAACATTTAGGCTGGAAGGAACCCGCATAGATTTTATCGTTGTCATCAATATCGCCGTCATCATCCACATCCCTGTATTTCAGATCGCCGGGGGCAGCACCTGGCTGTAACACATTGCCGTTTTTGCCTTTATAGTTATCTATTTCCGCCTGGTCCCGGAATACGCCAATAGCGTCTCTTACATAGAAACTACCTACAGGATGCCCATTGTCTGTACGGGTTACAAAACTCTGTTGACCAACATTCCCACCGAGCAGCGCCTGTCCGCCGTTAAGGCCAGTCAGCTCGTTGGTGTTAAAGGTGATATTACCGCCTATATTATAACTCAGGTCGTCGGTGATCTTATCCTTCCAGTTCAGGGAGATCTCCCAACCCTGGTTCTTAAAAGAGGCTGCATTGGTGATGTAGGAGTTGTCCTGGTCACCCAGGATAGCGGGAGTGTTTACGATCACTAACGCGTCTGTTGTTTTTTTACTGTAGTAGTCCACCTCGCCGCTCAATCTGTTCTTCAGCAGGGCGAATTCAAGGCCGACATCATATTGGGTGGTAGCCTCCCATTTCAGGAAAGGATCTTTGATCTCTTTCAGCGCACCGCCGATGCTGACGTTACCGCCAAAGACATAAGGAGCGTCTACACTGGTCACCGCTATATAAGCGTTGGTGGGAATATTGTCGTTACCCAGTTTACCCCAGCTGCCACGCAGTTTCAGGAAGTCAAAAACGCCTTTGTCTTTCATGAAACTTTCCTCAGAGATCACCCAGCCCAGCCCTACTGTCGGGAAATATCCCCAGCGGTCGCTGAACTTTGAGCTACCATCTGCACGAATGGAGGCGCTCAGCAGGTAGCGGCCATCATACCCGTAGTTGATACGTCCTACGAACGACTGACGGGCATATTTATCACCTACGTTCGCAATGGTCGACTGTACATTCGGATCTCCCAGATCGAGGTACCATAGGTATTCGCTTTCCGGTACATTGATACGTACTCCTTTCAGAGAGGTACTGTAGAAGCCTTCTGTTACGGAACCAGCCAGTACGGTGAGGGAGTGTTTGTCGAAGGTCTTGTCAAAAGTGATGGTATTATCCCAGATCCAGCCCTGTGAGCGATATTCTTCGCGGGTCAGGCGGCTGTTCTGATTTTGCTGGTTACCACCGGCCACCAGAAAGGTCTTGTCGTCATTAAAGTACTGGTAAGCGTAAATGCGGTCATTGCCGTATTTCAGGTCAGCATTAAAGCCTGAGCGAAGTTTCAGGAAGCGGAACGGGGAATATTCCAGGGCCACATTACCCTGCAAACGGTTTTCCTGGCGTCCGTCATTTCGTTTATTTATCGACAGCAAAGGGTTACCCACGTTGGCCCAGCCGGAGGTGTTACCATACCGGCCCCCTTCCATTGCCTTGATGATAGGAGCTGCTCTGTATACGTTGCGGTAGGTATCTCCCAGTTCTACATCGCGGGAAGTAGCCCGGGAATAGGATAGCTGGGCAGTGAAACGCAGCTCATCGGTAATATTGACTTCATTGTTAGCTCTGAAGGTGAACCGTTTGAAGTTGTTGGTAGTGATAATACCGTCTTCCTGTATATAGCCGCCACTCAGGTAATAGGTGCTTTTCTCGGAACCACCTGACACAGAGATGTTGTGGTTCATCTGGAAAGCCTTTCTGAGCACCTCATCATACCAGTTGGTGGTACCGTTGAATACGTAAGGATTGTTTATAGGGTCTTTACCTGGCGAAGCCTCGGCGAGGTAGTCGATATACTGGTCACGGCTGGCCATTTTAACCAGATTGGAGGCCTCCCGGAAACCAACGTTCGCATCATATCTTACCTGTGCGGCGCCGGCCTTCCCTTTACGGGTAGTAATGATGATAACACCATTGGCAGCACGCACACCATAGATAGCGGCGGAGGCATCTTTCAGTACATCCATGGTTAAGATGTCGGCAGTGGCAATGTTGCGGATATCATCCGTCAGAACCCCGTCTACCACGTACAAGGGGTTAGCGCCCGCCAATACGGAACCAGTACCGCGTACCCTGATCTGTGGCTGGGAGTTCGGTTGTCCGGAAGAGATGACCTGGACGCCGGCTATACGGCCCTGGGCCGCCTGTGTAACTGTCTGTACGGGCTGGGTCAACAGATCCTCTCCTTTGACGGAGGAAATAGACCCTGTCAGATCTTTTTTACGCTGAGTGCCGTATCCGACCACGACCACCTGTTCCAGCTGACTTTCTGAAGATTGCAGGATGATGTTCATGGGGGATGCTCCCGCCTTTACTTCCTGGCTTATATAACCGAGATATGAAAAGATGAGAGTATCTTTTCCTGCCGGCAGATTGATGGTGAAAGCGCCATCCGGACCAGAGGTAGTCCCTACGCTGGTACCTTTGACACGGACGGTCACTCCTATGAGACCAACTCCGTTATTATCCTTTACTGTCCCTCTTACAGGTCCTTCCTGTTCTGCCGGTCTACTGTTATGGGTAGAGGCGACCGTTCCCTCTGCCGGGTTAGATGCCTGCTGTGCCACAGCCGGAAAGGCCATAAGCAGGGCCAATAGCAGCAGGGCACCGGCTTTGTTTGTACCATTAATTCTCATAACGATGATTTTTGTTGCTTGGGTTTGATCAATTACTATGCTGACCGTCGATAGTTAAGTATTTAATAGTTCGTAAGTTCACTAGTGAAATATGACAGTTTAAAAAGTGAAGAAAGAGGCACGGGTAAACGGACAAGCGACCGCTGTACAATACATGGATTATTATGCTACGGGTACTGCGGGTTAGTACAAGCTCTCAAATGACACGGGTGACAAGCAGCTGCAGACAACCAGGTCTGGTCGAAAATAGCATGTTCCAGTTAGATAACAAAACAGGGAATAAAAAGTTATGGATGGGGAATGGACAGGCTCAGCTACCTACAAGTCTTTCCTGCATAGCTTTAACAATGGCGCCGGAACGGGAATTTACATCCAGCTTACGGTAGATATTCATAATGTGTGAGCGTACGGTGCCTACGCTGATATGACAATGTTCAGCTATTTTTTTATAGGTATCTCCATTTACAAGACAATCAAGTACTTCGAGTTCGCGTGGCGACAGGCCATAACGGTGTTCGTGACCATTGCTGGTCTTACGGTTAAAGAAGGCCAATACCTTTTGTACCGCGAGAATATTGGTCTGCATAGCCGCTTCATATACCTGGGAAAAGAAATTGGTCAGTGATGCAGGAGGACTCAGTGATATATTACGTGGATGAACGTTGGCTACAGAAAATTCATTACCATGCGCGGTGAACAGAATGATATTCATGTCAGGATAAGCTGCTTTTAATATACCGGCGGCCTCTGTGGGCGTTAATCCGGGAATATCCATGTCCATGAATACGATGTTACTTATATCTTTCGCTAACTGTTGGATAAGTTGTTTGGCTTCGCCCTGACCTTCTGCATCTAAAGCGTCGGCTTCATCAGTCTGTCCAGCGCTGTTACGCCTCACATTTTTCATAATGTTCTTTTTGGGTTTGAAATGTTGCGAAACCTCTTTCCGGTAAAGCAAGTACTGCCGATTCGTCTCTAAAAGTATGGCCACAATATGTTAAAACTGGCTAGATTTCATGGTTTCACATACTGAAACAAATTTGATACAAATACCAGCAGTAGTCAATCGGATAAGTATATGATTTTTCAATAAATACTAATAAACAAATTATTCAATATTAAAAATATCCCCAAACGAAAGGCGGGATATCCGGCAATAGAAGAGTTTGACATAGGTGTAACGCGGAGTAATTTTATGTCAGCAATTTACAGGTAAATACTGAAAAAACTAACCATGTGATGAAAGGATATGAAACAAGTTGTAAGTCGTTGGATGATATCTAAAAAGTGAGGTGTCCTTAACAATCGGTTAACCACGGATTCAAAATATTATCTCTAGTTTTGATATAAATAACCCTTTTTAGTACTGATTATCAAATATTTTATTTTGTTGCGGTTATCGATATTCTTGCCATTCTGAAATCCGCAACGGTTGACATGTGAATGTTCAGGGCCCTTACCCATCAGTTGGTAAGGGCTCTTTTTTTTTGTCTGGGGTTAGATTCCGGGCTACAAACGGATCAAGTTGAAAACTTGGAGGATTACCACCAGGCATATAGTTTAACAAGCCCTAAAAAGAAAGAAGTTTACGTCCCTCACGCTCTCAGCATTTCTAAATGATTCTAAGCATTAAATGATTCAGCCGCCGCATTGGCAGCGCTGTTCCCGACCTCGCATCACATTTCTGCACCGAATGGTTTTGATAATCCGCGTTCCGGCAGCTATCTGTCGGCCTACTGTAGGTTTACCATCGGCCTGGAGTCGGCATCCTATTAGGGTGCTAATTTGATATTAATATGCCATTTGAAGAGGGCTACAAATAGGAGGCCCACCACGGGGGGCCGTTGCGTTTTGTTTGATTTAACCTGGAGTTATTATCCGGCGTGTGCTGCGGACCGTTACAGCCAATGCGCGCTGATCGTACCTGTCTGTCTTTCCCGCTGTGGGATAAGCCCGGTTCGCATGTGGATATAGTCATCACAGATACCTGCAATATGGTGCAGGTTGATCATGAACTTACGCCTTACTGCCAGGAAGGAATCTTCCGGCAGGCGTGCCCAGATCTTTTCAGGAGAATCTTCGGTAATGATATGTGAATGAGTAAGGTGGAGTACGCAGCCATCTGCCCGGATCTCAACAAACTGAAGTTCCTGCAGAGGGATCCTGATACGCTGGCCTTTTGAGTGTACGTGAAATACGGAATGGTGATTCATTTTATCCTGAGTGGTGGTTATGGCTGATATAAAGTTTTTAATAGCATATAGAGTAAAAATCTAGCAGGTAACTGAATAGAAACCTGCGTACAGAAGCTTATGAAATCTAAACCGTCTTATGAGAAAAGTATTTTGAAAATTTGTTTGTTTGGATGTATATAGGAAAGATATAAAGGAATCAGCAATGGGTGGTTAACTGCCTGTTAATGGAATAGTTAATACGGAGTTAACTGCGGAGTGTCAGACTCCGCAGCAATTCCGTTCAGGCAAGGAAAATCCCCTGCAAATCCAATAAGAGCAGGAGGAAAACGAGTTACGGCAACAGGAACGAAATGTTCGTAAACATTCCCTGAAGGGCTATCAAGGCAAGCGTTAGGTTTTTCACAAAACGAATGTTGAATCCGCCCTTTTCCGAATAGTAGTAGCTTTCCTTATAGCGATCATATGCTATGGGAGCTCCCAGCTCTTTCATCATTTTAAGGAATTCAAATAATGTCCTTTCGGAAATGCGCAATCTTTTTGCAAGATGAGCGGGCTTCCCGGTTCCTTTGATCCTGATCAGATAATCAATGGTCTGCAGTCTTTCAAAATAACGTTTAGGCATGCTGGCATAGTGGGGTTTACAATGAACAGATTAAATGATAATTTCTTTTTGCTTCCTGGTTCGCATCGGCTTTCTCCGGGCTAATGTTGTGAGTAGCCATAATGTATGTGTCTTTTTGTATCGATTGCTGAATGCTATGATGATATGTTTCTTTTCGCAACGGCATCTTCATAAGACTTTAATTGATCCGGATCATACAAACAGGGTCCACCG
This sequence comes from Chitinophaga filiformis, assembly GCF_900102545.1. GTDB lineage: Bacteria > Bacteroidota > Bacteroidia > Chitinophagales > Chitinophagaceae > Chitinophaga > Chitinophaga filiformis. The sequence continues at coordinate 383,683 of NZ_FNBN01000006.1, forward strand.
TTTCCGGTAGCGATAAGTGCAATTTTCATAAACATATATTTTGAGGGTATACGATCAACTCAAATTCGCATAAAAGATGGCCCTTATGCAAGCTAAAGAAATGTACTGCTATTTTGTTGCAGCCCTGCTGGTTTTTGTTGTTGTATTTCATACAGCAAGAATAAACTCCCCCGGTTGAAACCTGGGGAGTATTCATCAAAAACCAACCATTAAAAGTCTCTTCCACCGCGGTTTTCGTCTGCACAGCTCCACAACCGGGCAATGTCTTCTTTAAAAAATATTTATCCATTATAGCTGTAACCTTCAGATAACTTTTAAAACTCTCAGGTAGATACCTGAGGGCTTATCCATGGCTGACAAATAGTGGTATATCCTTTAACTATCTTTCGCTGCATCACTACGTTGTAATACTACAATACGCGCCGCAGAAATTAGTTAATAAGATGTTAACGGAATAAAATTGTCCACCTCGCCTAAGCTAAGCTCATGTATATGAAAGATTTATAAAAGAGGGAAAGTAGATCGTTTTAGCAATGAAATGGAGGGTCGTTAACATGTTGTTAAGTGAAAAGGGAAACTTAGCGTTGTACGATGTACGAGAGTATCTGTTGTACCACGCTGACAGCATCGTCATTATAGTGATGCCCACCCGGCAACACCACCTGCTTGTAATTGCTGATAGTAAGCGCTTTACTGTCGAAATCCTTTTCATCCTGCCCGAATATCAGCAGCAAGGGCTTGCCCGTGATATTGTTCATAGCCGCTGGCACATTCATACTGCCAGGTGTACTTGTTCTCCCCAGCATGTCTGATATATGCACCACCATGTCTGTACTGGCAGAAGGCGACATAAATACCAGGTGATGCACCTGGTCCTGCAACATCGCAGGAAGCTTATGATAGATGAAAGGCAGCACATCTGCTCCCATTGAATACCCTACGAAAATAAACGAGTGATTGTTCCATTGCGCCGCATAATATTGCATCAGCGCTGCCACATCCGCAGCAGCCTGTTCCGGCGTCTTTTTACTCCAGAAGTATTTTAATGCATTCAGCCCGATAACAGGATATCCACGGCCCGCCAGTGTATTCACAATATCTACAGAAAACTTTTTCATTCCCCCGTCGCCGGTGATATAAAACACCACCGGATGCCCTGCCGCCGGAACTGCAGGCACCTTCACCGTTACAGGCAGGTTGCTGATATCGCGTTGTGCACTCACTGATATTGCGCCGGCCATTATTACCAGCAATAGCAACACATATTTTCCTCGTCTCATATTATTCCTGTTTACGCTCTCATTACCTTACTCAAAGCACCCGGTAACTGGATAAGATCAAAGTCATGTTCATATACCAGGTATTTATTGGACCACTCTGTTGCATACTTCTCTTTGAACTCACGCAAGCCGTGATAATGGCGGAAAGCTTTTATTTTTTCGTAAGCAAATTTCACTACCTGTTCAGCCGTATTCTGCGGCTGGCTGATACCTGACATTGGTACGAGACCCAGGTTGAGATATTGTAAGCCCTTCTCTTTTGCATTTTGTATCAGGGCAATGATCAACGCATCCATACAACCACCGGGGGCGTCTGTCCGTTTGCGGATCAGATCGTAGGTACACTCGCCCGGTGCATAGTCTGGGATGATATTCAGGAACGCCGCTATTCTTCCTTCCGGATCTGTTACTGTAATCACCTCCTGTTCCATGATTTCATCTGCATCAAACAGTCCCTGTGAGAATGTCATCTCTTTTACTTCATACTGTTCCAGCCACTCGTCTGACACTTCTTTCAATTCCTGTACCAGTACCGGCGACAAAGGCGCTGTATGGATCGTAGTGACATATCCCTTGGCGGCGAGACTATTCAAGCCATTGCGTAATGACTTCCTGTCTTTTCCGCTCAATGTGAATGCGGCGACATCCACAATACCCTCCTGCCCTATCAGCAGTTTCTTCTTGCGCAGATGTTCAAAGTAATACATGCTCTGCTCATCCACCCGGTAGAACGCGGGTTTTAGCCCCGTTTTAAGGCACTGCTTTTCAAACTCCTGCAGCAGGGGAAGTTTTACATCGTCTGCACATACAGGCTCTTCCAGTACAACAGCAAAACCATTCGCGATACGATATGATATAAAGCCCTGATGTTCCTCAGACACATACAGCAACTTATCATCTCCTACCTTAAAGTGATCCATTGCGGAACTACCATATTGACTCAGATAATATTGCGCTTTTTCCATCGCAGCATTACTTTGCTTGCCTGCAGGCAGGTAAGGCCGGATGATGGTATAGAACAGGAAGGTCCAGGCGCCCACACCCAATACCCTGATGGCGCTCAGGAACTCCCGTCCGAAACGGGTAAGCGGACGCAGACCATCATCCTCAAGTAGCAGGAAGCCATGAAAGGATGCCGTTAATGAATGCAACCAGGTGAACTCCATCCCGAAATGGCGGGCATGCAGAAAGTAAAAGCCGACCGTCCCGAAAATGAGCACTACCAGCAAGGTAGCAATCGCTGTCACCACGCCGATATTCATCAGTTGCCGGTTACTCTTCAGGCGGTACTGGCTGGCTGTAATGACCAGGATAATAGCCGTACCTAATGCCAGCGAGGCCTCTTCATAATCAAGCGCCTTACTCATATGTCCCAGCACTGACAACAGCGATACGGACAATGCCACAATCCAGGCATTGCGCAATCCACGGAAGAGGAATGTAGCCGTTACCAGCAGAATCAGTCCAAGGAATACGACCAGCAGGTTGGATGCATGGATGCTTTCCACCGGTATATAAGCCCTCAGCATCCTTAAACGGCCCCTCAGTGGAGGCGTGAGCACTGAAAAGATATTCACCATCCCCAGCAAAAAAATAAGCACCGGAGGGATCAATCTTAGCATTAGTTGTTTTCCTTTCAGCAGAAAAGCAACTACTCCGGCAACCAGTGGCAGCCAGAATTCAAAGAGACGGTATAATAAGGTTATTTCCAGCGCTTGTAATGAGGTGAAGCCATAGTTGGTCAACAGATAGGCAAGAGACAATTCTATGGCCCCTAAACCGCGTAAAAACGGGGATACGATCAGGAAGATGGTGGCAACAATATAGCCTACGCAGGCAGCCTCCAGGGAAGGAGTAGCGCCTGTCGCCATCATACTGATATACAGGTGGGCAATACCCACGATCTCTATCCCGGCAGACACCAGGACGGTATGGATAAAAGAGGTACGGTTCAGGTTAAAAGCGAAGATCTCATCCACATGGCTTACTACGCCCGGGAAATACTTCGCCATCAGGTTGTAGGCAGCCCCCCTGGTTTGCATAGACCGCACCAGCCATGCTACGCATCCCAGCACTCCACAGATAGCGATCAGGCCAATCACCGCCTGGAACATCGACTCATCATGCAGAATGGCATACCCTACGACAGGAATACCTACCAGGAACACGGAAAAGATACCGGTGAACCCATAAATACCAGATGCCTGGTGCACCTGTTGTTTGTTAATATGGCTGCGACGAAGATTCTGTGGCAGATAAGCCAGTGAGCTGACACCTCCCGCAGGTAGAAAAATACTCAGCAGATTTCTTTTCAGAAAAAGTTCAGTACCAAGATGCAGGTCGAGTTTCCCACCTACTGAACGGAAGCTATATCGGTACATTAACGCCTGCAGCAGGATATATCCTCCGGTGAGCAGGATACCGGCAATCACCCAAAAGCGGTTTGCCTTTTCAATAGCGGGTCCGAGTGCATACAACTCATGTCGTTGCTGCCGGAAAAAGTAGATGGCAAGTAATATGAAGAGTACGGCTAATAATTCCTTCCAATGCAACTTCCGCATTATAGTTCCGAGGTTCAGTTTGTCCTTTAGCGCCATTACAGGTTATGGTTTAATGGATAAATGTTCACGACATTCTTCACAAAGCTACGGGGAAGTTGAAAGGCAAAACCAGCGGGGGAAGTACTTTAATGAGATTTTAAGGCCATAGATCAAGATAAAATGGCCACCAGTAAGGGGAGAGAAGCAACAGGCGCTGCCAGGTAGGACCGGGTAAATTAACCCCAATTTAAGCTGTTATTAAAGTAAAAAAGGTGATGACTATAAGTCACCACCTTTTGATAATGTTTGCGCTCTGAGCGGATTAATGACTGTGGCAGTCCTGCTGCCCCGTCCCCGCGTATCGAATGCTTTAAAGCGGATCGTTCCTTTTTCAGTGACCGGCCCTGTATAGATCTTACTCTTGTTATCAGGCTCCTTTCCATCTGTTGTGTAACGTAAGGTGAAACCCGGCAACTGTATATTGGCAGTAACAGCACCATTGTTCAGTTGTAATCCCGGTGTAGGTATGCGGTAATTGTAACCACCATTGTAATGATCCAGTCTTACCAGTTCTCTTTTACCCACTACATTCACAAAAGTATTCCAGGCGTTGTTATACAACTGCTCACTACGGGCACTGTCTTTCTCTGTTGCCCACTCCGGATTCTTTGCCCAGGCACGTTCTGCGAGTCCCAGTAACTTCGGCAGGATCATATATTCCATGCGCGCGGAATTCTTTACTGTTTCGCTCCACAGTAATCCCTGTACACCAACAATGTTGTCTGCACCATAAGCCGTCAGCGGATCTTTTCCTTTGAAGATATCCGGATTCAGACGGTTACCCAATGCATCTACTTTTGAATTCTTGTAGTAATTCTCCGGGATGAAATAGAATGGTTTGTCGATGTCTACAAAACCGCCCCAATAAAATCCGGGTTCTTCGAAAGACTTCATATAAGCCATGTCGAAATACAGGTTGCTTACGCCTGATAATACTACTTTATAGTTCGCATTAGCCAGCCTGTAAGCCAGGTCTTCTGCACCGCCTCCCATTACGTTATTCCATACATCCACCATAAAACCATTGTTGCTGAAATCCGGGTTAGGAATATAATGAGGTCTGCCATCAACAGTAGTCTTACGCATGCCCATCTCTTCCCATCCGTATTGCTTCAGTCCACGCGCTTTCAACAGTGAATATACTTTACCGTAGTAATAGTACCAGAGATCATCCGTGTTTTTGATCGTCTTATCCTGCTGCATCAAAGCCTGTACTACCGGCGATTTTGTCCATACACCCGCAGGCACTTCATCACCGCCCATGTGTACATATTCCAGCGGTACACCAGCTTCTTTGTAATACGCCTGCAAACCATCTACTACCTTATCGAGGAAGGTATAGACTGATGGTAATGCCACGTTGATCACATTATCATTCCAGTTCTGTACAGAGTGATATACTGATTGGTCCTCCAGGTCTGACAACAGGTATTGTGTTGCTTCAGCATTTTTTCCTGCTGCCTGTAATTTCGCGTAACGGGCTTCCATCGCTTTTACTGCAGCACGTGCGTGACCGGGCGTTTCTATTTCAGGGATAACAGTGATATGTCTGTCTGCAGCATATTTCAGTATTTCCAGAAAATCCTGTTTTGTATAAAAGCCGCTGCCTGCTGTATCTGTTATGTCAGGTCCTGAGCCATAAGAAGGCAGCAGGTGATCCTTTTCGTCTACAGTATGACCGCGATGACCGCCTACTTCTGTCAGTTCAGGCAAACCGGGTATTTCCAGTCTCCAGCCCTCATCATCTGTGAGGTGGAAATGAAATACGTTCAGTTTATACAGGGACATTAATTCCAGCAGTCGTAATACATCCTGTTTACTGTGGAAGTTGCGGGACACATCGAGCATAAATGCACGGTAGCCGTAACGCGGTACATCCTTTACCTGTATGGCTGGCACTTGTATAGTTTTCTGTACGCCAGCCCAGGAAGCGGGAGGCAATATACTTTTCAAGGTCTGAATACCGTAAAAAATACCCGCGGCATCGGCAGCTTTGATGGTCACACCCTGCGGAGTTACCTGCAGCGAATAGGCTTCAGGCGCCAGGCTGGCATCTTCCTGCAAAGCAATACCGTTACCACTGCCAACCGCTGGTTTAGTACCCAGCAATTTTCCCAGTTCATCCGCCAGGTAAGCACTCTCTTTTGCAAATGCAGGCGCTGCATTGATCTGTATACCGGTCTGTAGCACATAAGTGCCTGTACCGGGTATAACTTCCTGCGGTGTGGGGAATACCAGCGGCAACTGTTCGGCGGGAATATCCTTAATGTTCTTATTCTGAGCATACACATCCGCGGGAGTGGTCAGTGCTGTTTTGTCGCCCGGGAAGCGCAGATATTGTTTAGGCTGGGTAGAAGGACGTATTTCCAGCGGGGGCAGGCGATAACCTTTAGCAGGCTCCTTATCCCATACCAGGTACAGTCCATCAGGCGCATCTGTAAAGTTCACGGCCCAGGCATCTCCTACCATTTCAACGCGGATGGAATCGCCAGGGGCAATGCCCTTACTGTCATCCGCAGGAGATAACTTATATAGATCGCCGTTTACATGTGCAGCTGTTACCCCACCGGTGGTAGCGCCTTCCTTCACTGACCTCACGAAATTAAAATACAGCTGCCAGCCCTTTGCGGGAAAAGCAGTCTTGCCTTTGTTTACGATGGTAAAGGCAGAAAGGAACTGAGCTTTCCCCTGGTGGTTGTTTTCCACTACTTCCCATGAAACCTTTATCCTGGAGGCGTCAAACGGCGCCTGTGCATGCGAAGGGGCTACTGCTCCCGTGAGCAGGCCACATGCTAATATCAGATGGCGAAATTGCATAAGCTGAAAAAAGTTGTCCCGTAAGATAAGGTTATACCCTCTTAAAACAAACTGAAACTGTCCCGGTTTTTCCGCAATTGACCGGTTCCAGGCAGATGGCACAGTTATTAGATAGTCTAAGTATCTGTTTCATCAAAACCTGCTTATTATGAATAAAAGTTTTTCGAGCTGGGGAGACCTGATATGGGATAAGCTGCACCGGTGGGCAACTGCAGGTATTAAAATGCTTCCCAACATGGCGGTGGCTATTATCGTAGCGATTGCCTTTTTCCTGCTTGCCAGGCTTATTAAAATACTGGTGTATAAGTTCGTGTCAAAACTGTCGGACAACCCGGCATTAAGCGGCCTTTTCGCCAACATTTTCTCTATCATCGTCACCCTGATCGGTTTATTTGTGGCGCTGGAAGTACTCAAACTGGATAAGGCGGTATCCTCCCTGCTGGCAGGCGCCGGTATCATTGGTCTGGCGCTCGGCTTTGCATTCCAGGACCTGACGGCTAATTTCATTTCAGGTATCTTCATCACTTTCCGCCGGCCATTTGAAGTGGGGCACCAGATAGAGACAAATGGCTTTTGCGGAAATGTGGAAGACATACAGCTTCGTTCTACCCTGCTCCGCACCATCGACGGACTTCATGTCATCATTCCCAATAAAGATATCTTTCAGAAGCCTATCATTAATCATTCCCTCACGCCTGAACGGAGAACAGAAATTACTTTTAATGTACCCGCTGTACATGAAAGTGCCTTAGAGATCCAGCGGCTGGCCGCAGAAGCACTGAGAGGTGTGGATCACCTGGCGGAAAACAAACCGCCCGAGGTTTATTTCACCAATATTGACGGCGCCAATATCAAAGTGACCGTAGCCTGCTGGATCGTGAATGAGGATATCCGCACTTTTGAGGACACAAAAACCCAGCTCATTATGAAGATTACAGCAGTGTTAAAGAACAATAAGCTGATCTGATTTTTCCTAACTTAGCCCCTTATTAAAGGGAGCTTACATATGAAAGGATTTATTGCTTTTACGGTAGTCAGCCTGGCTTTTATTACCTGTCTGGGATATTTCTTCCCCTGGACCTGGTGGTTACTGGTACTGATATTGCCGTTGATTGTCATGGGGTTGATCGATATAACCCAAAAGAAACACGCCATCATGCGCAACTACCCTATCGTGGGTCGTCTGCGTTATTTTATGGAAGATATCCGTCCGAAGATCTACCAATACTTCGTGGAGAGTGATATTGACGGCAGCCCGGTAAACCGTGTAGACCGCTCTACCATTTACCAGCGTGCAAAAAGGGAATTGAACTCCCAACCATTTGGTACACAGTTCAATGTATACGCTGAAGGCTATGAATGGATGGCCCATTCCATCCAACCCAAAGCTTTTGACAAAATGAATAAAGATCCGCGTGTGCTGATTGGGGGCAATGATTGTACACAACCTTATTCCGCCAGCATCCTGAACGTTTCCGCTATGAGTTACGGATCTCTCAGCTCCAATGCGGTGCAGGCACTGAACGGAGGCGCTAAACTGGGCAATTTCGCTCACAATACCGGAGAAGGGGGTATCAGTGAACATCACCTGGCGCAGGGCGGTGATATTATCTGGCAGATCGGTACCGGTTATTTTGGTTGCCGTACGGCAGAAGGCAATTTTGATGAGAAGCTATTCTCCGATAAATGTGCCACTCCTCAGATTAAAATGATCGAACTAAAGATCTCCCAGGGCGCGAAACCGGGTCATGGAGGGATATTACCTGCCTCCAAGAATACGCCTGAAATTGCGGCTATCCGTCACGTGCAACCGCATACTACCGTGGCGTCTCCGCCTTATCATACCGCTTTCAATACACCCCGGCAGATGGTGCAGTTCATTGCCCGTATGCGGCAGCTGAGCGGAGGGAAACCGGTAGGTTTTAAACTCTGTATCGGACAAAAAAGGGAGTTCCACGCTATTTGTAAAGCTATGCTGGAAACAGGCCATTATCCTGACTTCATTACGGTGGATGGCGGCGAAGGTGGTACCGGCGCAGCTCCTCCTGAATTCTCCAACTCTGTAGGTATGCCGCTGATGGACGCACTGGCATTTGTGCATGATACCCTGACCGGCTATAATATCCGCAATAAAGTGAAAGTGATCGCTTCCGGTAAGATCCTGACCGGTTTCCATATCCTTCGCGCACTGGCTTTGGGGGCAGATGCCTGCAACAGCGCCCGCGCCATGATGATGGCTCTTGGCTGTATACAGGCGCTGGTATGTAATACAAACCGCTGTCCTACAGGCGTGGCTACCCAGGACAAATGGCTGATGGCGGGTCTGGTGGTAGACGACAAGAAGCACCGCGTATCCAATTATCACCAGGATACGATAGAAAGCGCTATAGAACTGGCGGCTGCAGCAGGTCTGGCAACACCACACCACATCACCCGCAGTCACATATCCCGCCGCGTGTTCATGAACCAGGTAAAAACATTCGAGGAAATATACCCCAGCACTCCTGCCGGCTCATTGCTGACCGGACAGGAAATGGAGACGGTGAGCATAGACGCATGGTAAGGAACTGACGATTAAGAATCAGGAATTTAATCCCGTTATACTCATCCGCCACTAATTCCTGATTCTTAATTCCTGACTTTTTTATTTACATTCATGTCTCAACCAAAATTGTTACCCATACATGAATGCCCGTGTTCCGATATTATTTCTATTCCTGCTGATCAATTTGTTCATTCCCTATGCTGTATCCGCTCAGCAACGTACTACTACCGATAGCATTGTACTTCGTTATGCAGATACCACAGCCACACCTTCCGGATACTTTCTCGTAAAATTTGATGCATTTCCTGGTAGCGCCTTGTTACAAAAACATGGGCTGACAAAAACACTCAGTCCCCGGCATCATATTCTGCAGCGCGCACTGTTCGATTCTGTTGAAGCGAAACACGTAATGCAGATCTATCCTGCTAATTATAACTGGAAGTGTAGTGATGCCCTTGTCAGGGATATCGGTACGTTACAACTACGGGATAGCCTGCTGGTGCAGGTATCGTTTAATAATACTGTTAATACCCTTCAATATTGCCGTCCGCTGTCTGCTGCTTCGTCTTATCCTGTTGTGATAGCAAGTGTAAAGATGAAAGACTGGGCCTTATTTACCGCACAACCTAATGTGCGCTTCGTAGACAGATTCCGTACTGCGCGCACAGAGGTGGCTATCAACAATGCGCTGCCTTCTGTTGACTATATCAATGTGCTACACCAGCAATATCCCGCCTTACAAGGCAACAACCATACTGTGGGCATCAAGGAAGAATGGTTTGACACTACTGATATTGACCTTTTAGGAAAAGCGGTTCCTTCTCCGCTTGCAGCTACTACCATCAATCCGCATGCAACCATGATGGCCACGCTGATTGCCGGTCTTGGGAATACAGGCCCCAGTGGTAAAGGTGTTGCTGTAAAGGCCAGGTTAAGCTCTTCTAATTATCAGCGGCTATTGCCGGATGAGAACAATTATTTTAAGAACGCCAATATTATCGTACAGAATCATTCTTATGGTACCACCCTTGAGAATTATTATGGCGCAGAAGCAGTAGCATATGATCAACAGGTATATACACTGGATACACTATTGCATATTTTTTCTTCGGGCAACATCGGCAATAGCGCTCCTGCTGATGGTATCTATAAGGGATTACCAGGTTATGCCAATCTCAGTGGTACTTTTAAACAGGCAAAGAATGTACTGGTGATAGGTGGGATTGATACCGGTTATAATGTTCCCGTGCTCAGTTCAAAAGGTCCTGCCTTTGATGGCCGCATCTCTCCACAGCTGGTGGCTTACGGACAAGCCGGCACTTCTGATGCTGCGGCGACTACGACCGGTATTGCCACAATTGTACAGGAGGCTTTTCAGCAGGAGTTTAGCAGTACGCCTTCATCCGCGATGGTGAAGGCTATCATGGTCAACAGTGCAGATGATATTAATACGCCCGGGCCGGATTATAGCAGCGGATATGGCTTACTGAATGCTGTTGCAGCGGTGCGTACGATTAATGACAAACGGCTTTCCAGTGGTGTGGTAACCACGGGGAATAGTGTAAGTATTCCTGTCAATGTACCACCCAATACCGCCAGGCTGAAGATCACGCTTTGCTGGAATGATCCTGCTGCGACAGAGAATATTAGTAAATCCCTGCTTAACGACCTGGACCTGTCTGTTACAGACAATACAGGCAAGAGTTACCTGCCCTGGTTACTGAGCACCTACCCTTCTGCGGATTCCCTCTCTGCACCCGCCCGCCATGGCAGGGATAGTATCAATAATGTGGAACAGGTATCTATTGAGTTGCCGGCAACACGAACGGTGAACATCCAGGTGTCTGCCCGGCAACTATCGGCAGGTACTACGCAACGCTTTCATATTGCCTGGCAGGCTATTCCCCTGTCTTCCTTTGAATGGCAATATCCGGCTGCCGGCGAACAACTTACTGCCGGAGATAATATTGCGATACGCTGGCGTACACCTCATACCGGCAACGGTACGCTTTCCTTCAGTGCAGACAGTGGACGTAGCTGGACACCGATAGCAGTTGATATTCCACTGGCAGGTGCGAATAGTCGCTGGAATATTCCCGCCATTTTTAGTAAAGGCTTACTGCGGATGAGTACTACGGATACAACCTGGACGAGTGATTATTTCAATATATCTACTCCGATAAACATTAATGTAGGGTATAATTGTCCGGATACATTGCAGATAAACTGGCGTCCTATAGACAATGCTTCCGGTTATGAAGTATATACCATGCAAGGGAAGTTGTTGTCTCTTATCAGTACTACAACGGATACAGTGCTACTTATTTCTAAGGCACAATTGTCATCTCCTTATATCTCGGTCACACCACGACATAAAGATGGATGGAGCGGATTACAGAGCGCCACTTATAACTATGAACAGCAGGGTGTGCTTTGCTTTTTCAGACAGATACTGGCAGACGTGCTGGCAGATAATAGTGTTGATGTTACCGTAGTGCTAAGCACGCAATACAGGGTGAAAAAGATCTATTGGGAACGCTTACAGGTAAACGACTTTGTGGTGCTATCCAGCCAGGATATCAGCTCCAGCGATCAATATATTTATAAAGATCATCCAAGCCATTCTGGTATCTTTTATTATCGTGTGAAGTTGGAATTAACTGATGGCCGTTTCATTTATTCTGATGTGCAGTCGGTGCAGATATTGATCAACCAGGAGTTTCATTTATTCCCGGTGCCGGCTTCACAGCAACTCACGCTGCTCAGTAGTCGTCTTGGTGATTTGCAGATACGTTTCGTAGATATGAATGGCCGTACGGTGTTCACACGGCAGCTGACGCAGATGCGGGAGACTTATTCGCTGAAGGGAATGGCCGCGGGTGTTTATATCTGTGTAATCTATGAAGGAGAAAGGAAAATATTCACGAAGCGGTTTGTGAAGTTGACGGATTGATGTTATTGCGGCGGTTGATGTTCGTCATAAACCTCCCCGGGTGTCGCTATCGTGATTTCCCAGTGTTGAAGCTATAGCCACTTTTCATTCACGCTAAGTAGCTTCGGTTTCAGTATGGGATGGCGGTCGGCGCCTCTCCTTCTTTGGAATGCTATTGAGCGTTGTCAAGCGAATAGGGGGTTGAATATACATGGGGCAGTATCGGTCGTGTTGCCGGAGAGCCGAAGGCCCGCCCTTCCCACCTGAAACCGCCTGCTACTTCCGCGTCGCTCTTAAATGGTTAGGCGGCTAGCTTATCAGAGTAAGGAGGTTGCATCAAATTACTTTTGCTGCTGATACAACCTCCTTTGCGTTTTGTTAATTGATATTTGTTAACTACTGTATCTTCACTACAAACAGGTTGCTGGTAATATCTCCGGGCCGTAAACCAGACAGATTGATTACACAATCCTTGCCTTGTTGCTGCCAGGTAATGGATTTATTACAACCCAGAATTACTGCTTTGGCGTTTTTCGCCGGTGTGAAGTCCTTTATCTTTAATTGTGGTTCATAACCGGTCGCGATACAATACAAGGCGTCATCCTTCTTTGTAAAGAACATCTCAATATGTGCGTGTTCTTTGGATGGTTTTACCATCTTTGCCACATTGTAATCAGACATGAAACTAGCCTCTTTCACCTGCGGACGTTTTCCTGCGCTCCACTGACGCGTCTCTTTCCATGGTTTTGTATTGTAGATTGCTTCGCCATTCACTTCCAGCCAGGCACCGATATCTACTAACCTTTGCTGCATGATCACTGGTATGCGGCCATCTGCAGTGGGCCCTATATCGAGTAGCAGGTTACCACCACGGGAAACGATATCTATCAGCAATACGGTCAGGTCATTGCTTTTCTTGTAATCATTTACGGTTTCCATACGGTTATAGCCGTAGGAATTACCGATGCCCTGGCTTTCCTCCCATATTACACCGGGCTGCATACCACTGCCGTATTCAGAGGTGAGGTAAGTAGCGCCGTTGTTATGTCCTCTTGTATTACTACCCCAGCGGTCATCTACTACTACTTCATCTTTTACGGGAGATTCATTGAATAACCAGGCCAGTAATTCCGGACTGTGCCAGGCGGTATCTGATTGTTCCCATTCTCCGTCAGAAAAGATTACAGAAGGTTTATAACGTGTTACAAGGTCTTTGAACTGTGGTGTCATTACATGCTGTACGTAGCTGGCTTTATCTTTCTTCCATAATGGATTGAACCATTCATAGAGAGAATAATAGTAACCCATTTTCAGACCAGCCTTTCTGACTTCATTGGTAAGATCTCCCAACAGGTCTCTTTTAGGAGTACCTGTTACTGCGTTCCATGGGCGCCCCCATACAGAATCGGCCTGTTTGTTATCCCAAAGGCAATATCCTTCATGATGTTTGGAGGTCAGTACTACATACTTAGCTCCCGAACGGCGAAACACATCTGCCCATTGAGCAGGATCAAATAAAGAGGCGTTAAACTGTGATTCAAACTGCTGATAAGAGAAATCCTTACCATAGTTCTTATCATGAAATGCCCGCACTTTCTGATGCGTCTCATCCTTTGCACCATCCAATTGATACCAGTACCATTCGGAATAACCGCCTGGTCCCACCACTGCAAAGGAGGGAACCGCATACACACCCCAGTGTATAAAGATGCCAAACTTAGCTTCATTGAACCAGGCGGGAATACCACGCTTATTCAGTGAGGCCCAGTCGGCCGTATATTGCTGTGCCGCAAGTGGCGCACATCCTATAAAAAAAGCGGCTGCATAAAGGAAGAGTTTTTTCATAACTGTAGTTGTAGTTGATAGATGAGACCATGAATTGATAATACCCTTAAATATAAAATGACAGGGTAGGAATTCCTAATAGCATCTGCACAGGGACCGGTACAATATTAGTCTTCCGAGCATAGTTTCCAACCATATCTTCCCATATTCAGATCACTTCAGATTGCAATAACCTTTGACAATCCACAGGACTTCTAACTGAATATTCATCTGATAAGCTAGTCGCCTATCCATTAATAGGAGCGCAAGTAGCAGGCGGTTTCAGATGGGAATGTCGGGCCTTCGGCTCTCCGGCAACACGACCGATGCAGCCCAATTCTTATTCATACCTCTATTCGCTTGACAACGCTCAATAGCATTCCAGACAGGAGAGGCGCCGACCGACATCCCATACTGAAACCGAAGCTACTTAGCGTAAATAGAAAGAGGTTATATCAAATGATGAAACCGAAGCTACTTAGCGTGCATAGAAAGGGTTATATCAAATTACTTTTGATGAAACCGAAGCTGTTAGCATAAAAAAAGAGGTTATATCAAATGATACAACCCCTTCTGCAATATTTTGCTATTACGAATACTTACATTTCCAGCGCGCCTGCCGCCGCTTCATCCACAAACCAGTGCAGCTCCCCATCCTGTGGACGGATCAGCTGAGAAGGGAATTTTTCGGCATTAAAGTCGCCTTCTATCACACTCTTCAATGTCAGGGCTTTGCCGGTACCGGTAGCCATGAATACTACGCAGGCGGCATCATTTACAACCGGTGCGGTCAATGTGATACGGAACATATCCTGTGCTTTCAGGAAGAACGCTTTTACCCAGGCTTTTTTCTCGTGTACGACTTCTGTACCAGGGAAGAGGGACAAGGTATGCCCATCATCTCCCATACCTAAAAGTACGAGGTCAAAGGTAGTTTCGCCTTCCTGGAAATATTTCCGCAGGATCTTTTCATATTCTGTCGCTGCCGCTTCAGGTTCAATATCCGTGCGCATTACATGAATATTTTCTGAAGGCACACCTACAACATTGAGCAGGGTTTCGTAGGCCATGCGGGCGTTGTTGCGTTCATCTTCAAAAGGCACCGCCCTTTCATCTCCCCAGAAGAAGTGGATCTTCTCCCATGGGATGATCAGTTTATACGGCTCTTTAGTGAGCAGCGTATACAGCTGTTTAGGTGTGCTTCCTCCGGAGAGGACAAATGTGAAGATCGGCTGGTCCTGCAGCACTTCCTGAATGTAATTGCTGATCCATGCGGCCAGGTTTTCGCTGAGTTCCTGAGTGTTCTTAGCTATATGTAGTTCCATTGCTCTTATTTAGGTAAGTTGATCCAGGCATGACCATCTCTCGCGATCAGGGCGTCTGCATCTTCAGGTCCCCAGGAATCAGGTGCATAGTTAGGGAAATCTACCGGAGTACGGGATTCCCATGTTTCCAGTATCGGCATTACTACTTTCCAGGCAGCTTCTACCTGGTCTGCACGCATGAACAGGGTTGCATCCCCTTCCATTACGTCCAGCAGCAGTGTTTCATATGCTTCTGGTGCGTGGTCGTCGCCATATTGACGGTCGAAGTTAAAGACCATTTCTACCGGGTCCAGTTCCATGCTCTGACCCGGGCGTTTTGCCTGGAAGCGGATACGGATATCCATTTCGGGCTGTATGCTGATGGTCAGGCGGTTAGGACGCCAGGTTTCTGCTGATTCTGCCGGGAACGCATAGTGCGGCGCCTGGCGGAACTGCAGGGTGATGTTGGTCGCCTTCTGGTGCATGTTCTTACCGGTACGTACGTAGAACGGTACACCCTGCCAGCGCCAGTTGTCAACATAGAACTTAACGGCAGCGTAAGTTTCAGTAGCAGAGTCCTTATCTACTCCTTTTTCTTCGCGGTAGCCTACTACCTGCTGGCCTTTTCTCCAGCCGGCAGAATACTGTCCGCGTACTGCGTTTTCGTGTATCTTATCTTTCGTGAATTTGCGGATAGCGTTCAGTACATCCACTTTCTTGTTACGGATCTCGTTCGCATCAAAAGATACGGGCGCTTCCATAGCAATCATACACATTACCTGCAAGATATGGTTCTGCACCATATCGCGCAGCGCACCAGAGCCTTCGTAGTAGCCTCCGCGGCCTTCCAGACCTACGGTTTCAGAAGCGGTGATCTGTATATGATCGATGTAGTTACGGTTCCAGATCGGCTCGAACAATGCATTGGCAAAGCGCAGTGCGATCAGGTTCTGTACTGTTTCTTTACCCAGGTAGTGGTCAATGCGGTAGATCTGTTCTTCAGAGAAGAGGCTTTGCAGCAGTGTATTCAGATCGTGAGCGCTCTGCAGGTCGTGACCGAATGGTTTTTCTATCACGATGCGGGTATTGCGCTTGTCGCTGCACAGGTTCAGGCTACCCAGTTTCTGTGCAATGGCGGGCATCAACTGCGGCGCTACTGACAGGTAAAATATCACGTTTGGATGTTCGTTCCACTCTTCTTCTTTTGCCTTCACATAATCAGTGATGGCGCTATATGCAGACTGGTCTTCCGCATCCATCTGCAGGTAGCTTACATGCTGGCTGAAATCTTTCCAGTGACCGTTCTGTTCTCCTTTACGACGGGAAAACTTCTTGATACCATCCAGTAAGCGCTCGCGGTAAGCATCATTATCATAGGGACTACGGCCAATACCTGCAATAGCAAATTTTTCCGGCATGTAGTTATCCAGGAACAGGTTGTATAAAGCCGGCGATAGTTTTCTGTAATTCAAGTCGCCGCTGCCACCGAAGATGAAGACGATGGAGGCAGGCGGACGTTTATGATTTTGCATAACTCTATATTTTACGAGAGTGCTTACCCGCCGCAAGCGGGCAAGCACTCCAAAATTCTTATTCACCCCATACGGTATGGAAACTACCAGTTGCATCTATACGCTGGTAGGTATGAGCACCAAAGTAATCGCGCTGTGCCTGCACCAGGTTGGTTGGCATGCGCTCGGTGCGGTAGGCGTCGAAGTAAGCCAGTGCAGACATCATACCTGCTGCGGCAGTACCTGTCAGTGCTGCCTGTGCTACTACTGCGCGTGTATTTGTAATGGCATTCTCTACAAGGGCTGCAACGTCCTTGTTCAACAGAATATTTGGTAATTCAGGAGATGCTTTGTAAGCGGTAGTGTATACTTCCAGGAGGGAAGAACGGATAATACATCCGCCTCTCCATACTTTCACTGCTTCAGGTAAAGGAATTTCCATCTGCAGTTCTTTAGACGCCTGGTGCAACATTGCCAGTCCCTGTGCATAGCTGATGATCACTCCAAAGTAAAGTGCATCGTGTACCTGCTGAATCCAGGTATCTGCAGGTGTATTGAGTTTTGCGTCAGCAGCTTTGTATAAAGCAGCTGCCTGTACACGTTCGTCT
Organism: Chitinophaga filiformis; assembly: GCF_900102545.1. Taxonomy (GTDB): domain Bacteria; phylum Bacteroidota; class Bacteroidia; order Chitinophagales; family Chitinophagaceae; genus Chitinophaga; species Chitinophaga filiformis. The sequence continues at coordinate 401,104 of NZ_FNBN01000006.1, forward strand.
TTGTAACCAGACAGGGTACGCAGTGCAACAGCGGTGTCTATTACCGGAACGGCAACAGGCAGTTCCATTGCATCCTGTGAAGTCCATTTACCGGTTCCTTTGGAACCCGCTTTATCGGAGATCATGTCTACCAGTCTTGCGCTGGTCTTATCATCCTTCTGCAGGAAGATATCAGCAGTGATCTCTATGAGGAAAGATTGCAGATCTCCTTCATTCCAGGTCTTGAATACCTGGTGTAAACGGTCGTTATCCAGGCCAGCCTGTTTCAGCAGTGCATATGCTTCGCTGATCAGCTGCATGATGGAATACTCGATACCATTGTGTACCATCTTTACATAGTGGCCGGCGCCTTCCTTACCCAGGTAAGCTACGCAGGGCTCACCGTTTACCTTTGCAGAAATTGCTTCCAGCATAGGTCTTACTTTCTCATACGCTTCCTTATCGCCACCAGGCATGATGCTTGGTCCCGTACGGGCGCCTTTCTCACCGCCTGATACGCCGATGCCCATGAAATGAATACCTTTATCCCGCAGGTATTTTACCCGGCGCAATGTATCTGTATAATGTGAGTTACCACCGTCGATCACCACATCGCCTTTTTCCAGCAGGGGAATCAGTGATTCGATCACATCATCCACCGGCTGACCGGCTGGTACCAACATCATCAGCTTGCGCGGACGCTCCAGTAATTGTACCATGGTTGCCAGTTCTGCCACTCCCTTTACAGTAGTGCCAGCTGTAGCAGCCGATTCCAGAGCCCCGGTCTTGGTACTATCTTTATCAAAACCAATAACGGAAAAACCATGATCAGCCATGTTCAGTAAGAGGTTTCTACCCATTACGCCCAGACCAATCATGCCAAAATCGAATACGCTTTGTGCCATAAATTATCGTGTAAGTGCCTAAAAGAATGAAGTAAAAGTACGAATTATCAATTACCAATTACAATTACTATTAGATGACCTGAGAAAACTTTGAACATCCCATGTCAATTGCCGTTATTTATACATGAAAATCCGCGATAATTGCAAGCTCCCGCCATGTCTTAAATTTTCCTTAAATCTACCAGCCCAGGTATACCATTCCTATCCCGCATACCAGTATGGTAAACCCTCCCAGGGCATGCGCATACCGTTCTAAACTACTGGTTTTCAACACAGAAAAGCCGTAATAACCCAACATGACCATGGCCGTCATTGTAAGCAGCGTGAACAGTGTAAAAGACCCGATCAGCATCACCATGCCATAGGCAGAATGCTGCGCCGCGGGGTAGGTCAGCAGGGGAAGCAATGGCTCACAGGGGCCCAGCCCGAAAATGAGCAGCATGATCCAGGGTGTGACCTTCGTCCTGTCCTGAGGATAAACAATCTCCCCGTGCTTATGTTCATACACGTAAATATCGCCGTTATCATACACATCGAAATGCTTATGTACCTTGTTGCTCCAGGCCCGTTTCAGGCCCCATACCATATACAGGAGGCCAAAGGTAAGCAGGGCCCATCCGGCCAGTCCTCCGCGCAGGCCTTCCAGCCCGCTGATTTTCGACAAAGACCAGCCCAGCCCTATGCCCAGCAAGCCTAGTAGTACGGAGCTGCCCACATGCGCTATACCACACAACAATGTCCAGACCACCGTTTTACCGGCAGTCCAGCCTCTTACCCTGCTCAGTGCAATAAACGGGATGTAGTGGTCAGGTCCTGTTAATGTATGCAGACAACTTATTGTGATAGCTGTCAGCAGCAATACCTGCAATTCCGTATTCATATCCGGTACGGTTTATAATTTTCGTTCTTCTCCGGCCAGCAATGCGATCTTTCTGAATAGCTCATACAACTGTTCCCCTCCCTGCCCCAACACACGCAGGAGCAATGCCCCCGAGGCTGTGCGGGATACACCGGCAGTAATATTTGCTTCTGCAGATAAACACTCGTGTAACACCTCTCCCATCGCTGCCATGTCGCGCCTTTCATCATGCCACAACAGGGAGGCCTGGTGTGTATATCCTTCCCACTGGCCCATATTACCCGGTGGTACTATATCTGGTTGTAACAGGGTTACATCCTTAAACAACAACTTCCCATCCCTGTATACTTCCAGTATATTCTGAAAATGTTTACACCTGAATATTTCTCCGCTTAGTTTCCGGCCGCAGGTAATGATCTCTCCCCACAATAAGCGACAATCTTCTCCCAGCTCAATACGACTGGCACTGTCGAACACTGAGTGCTCATGCGGCACCGAAGGATGTGGCAGATAACATAAACTGCTGCCCCGCTCCATCTCTACATAAAAACGTTGCCGGGCGCCATGTTGCATGTTAAAGATGCGCTGATAGGATTGTGTGTACAGATGCAAACCAGCATCTTCCTCTAAGGTAACCCGGATATCATATGCATCTCCATCCAGTATGCCCGGCGAAGCCGTCATCATAGTAAGATGTAACATACCGGCCCTGCTGCCACTGATATCAGCCACCTTAAATGGCCTTGTATAATAGCAATGTTGCAGATAGGTACCTGCGCTCCTGACAGCGGCCTTTATTTGCAGTTCACTCTTCATTGCAGCAAGGCAGGCTCCTCTACCATCTCCAGTAATGCATATTTCCTGATCCATCCTATTACGATGTCCAGTCCCTTCTGTGTCATCAGGTTGGTAAATACGAATGGTCTGCCCTGACGCATCTTACGGGCATCCCGCTCCATCACTTCAAGACTGGCGCCTACATAAGGCGCGAGGTCGATTTTGTTGATGACCAGCAGGTCTGAACGGGTAATGCCCGGTCCCCCTTTGCGGGGTATCTTGTCACCCTCTGCTACATCTATGACGAAGATGGTCAGATCTGCCAGATCCGGACTGAAAGTGGCAGACAGATTATCCCCACCGCTTTCGATAAAGATGATCTGCACATCCGGAAACCTGGTGGCTATTTCTTCCACGGCTTCCAGGTTCATGCTGGCATCTTCGCGTATGGCAGTATGCGGACAACCGCCTGTTTCCACACCAATGATCCTTTCTGCAGGCAGTAAGCTGTTCTTCACCAGGAATTCAGCATCCTCTCTTGTGTAGATATCATTAGTGATCACTGCCAGGCTATACTGCTCATGCAGCTGCCTGGAAAGCCTTTCTATCAGTGCTGTTTTACCAGCGCCTACAGGGCCGGCTACACCTATCTTTATGTATGTGCGCGATTGCATCTTCAATCTGTTTACGTAAATCAATTCATATGAAATACACACTAAGACATATACAATCTTGAATATAGTCTTTCGTGCTGCATACTCCTGATGTCAAATCCAACACTGCAACGTCCGGCCAGTTCGCGAGGTATGTTGAATGTCTGCTCAACTAATGCAGGCAGTTCAGGCAAGAGCTCAAACAGGATCTGCTGCCCCTGTTGCTGACCCAGTGGCACCAGCTTTACGCTATTGGTCACCATACCGGTAGCCGCATTATAATAGAATGCAGTAAGTGCTTCTGATAAGGGGATGCCTGAGAGATAAGCATACGCCCCGAATACCAGGCAGTAATGCCCTGTCGCTTCGCCTGATCTGATATGCGCCATATAGGCATTGCCGGTAGCATGTATGACCAGCGGAGACAACAACTTCAACAGACGCATACCTAATTTCTGACTTGCCATCCTCCCTTCCTGTGGTGCTTTCAGTGCTGTGCATTCCTGGTCCAGTTGCAGCAATTGCTGTATATCTCCTGCTGCTGCTGCACGATATGCGAGTACAGCAAAAAGAGCATCATTGTATGGCAGGTTATGCATCAGCATATTCCTGATAAAGGCAGCTGCATCTCCGGCATCTTTTATCAGCCCCTGCTGCACATAGGTTTCCAGTCCGCCGGAATGCGTATAAGCGCCTATCGGCAATGTAGGATCACTCAGGTGTAACAGGTATGGTAGCCAGGTATGCATCATGGTTTATTTGGAGGCGAGCTGCATGATCTTACTGAAAAGCGATCCTGAGCTGCCATGTTCATGTGGTATAATATTGCTCCGCAGCATATTGGTCAGTATACGCTGTTCTTTCGCAGGCTGGTATCCCTTTGCTTCCAGCCAGCGGAACAAGGGCTCTTCGTATGGCACCAGTACTTCGTCTCCGGCAAGGAATAATGGCAGGTGTTTATTGCCGATCTCGTAACAAACGGTGGCCATATCTTTCATAGTAGCTGGCTTCAGCACGATCGCCGCCGCAGGTATTATATCGATCACGATGGCTTTTTTATCATCCATCCACACGATATCCCCCTGTTGTAACATAGGCGCTTCGCGCATGAAGCGCAGCGCTACTTCCTGTCCGCCCTGCGTATGCCGGCGCAACAAGCGCTTGCCTGTTTCAAACCATTCCAGCAGCATGGGGTCTATGCCCCTGTTTGCAGCGGAACCGTTTACAACATTGCCTTCTATCTTTTCTACGATGATCATATCTATGATTAAAACAGGAAATACCGTTGTGCCAATGGCAATACCGCCGCAGGTTCACAGGTCAGCACCTTCCCGTCTATGCTTACTTCATATGTTTCCGGGTTGACAATTATTTCCGGTGTACTGTTGTTATGCACCATATCCTTCTTCCCGATATTCCGGCAGTTCTTTACCGGCAGTATGGTCTTCTGCAAGCCATATTCCTGTGCGATATTTTTCCCTGCTGCGGCCTGTGATACGAAGGTCACACAGGTCTTGTGCAATGCACCGCCAAAAGCACCGAACATCTCCCTGTACATCACAGGCTGTGGTGTGGGAATAGAGGCATTAGGATCGCCCATACGGCTACAGATGATCATACCTCCTTTGATGATCATTTCCGGCTTAGCCCCAAATAAGGCTGGTTTCCATAGCACAATATCTGCCAGCTTACCCGGTTCCAGCGAACCCACATGTGTGGCAATACCATGTGTGATGGCAGGATTGATCGTGTATTTGGCCACATAACGTTTAGCCCTGAAATTATCATTGCCTTTGTCATTATCCTCTGTTAATGCACCGCGTTGCTTCTTCATCTTGTCCGCCGTTTGCCAGGTGCGGATGATCACTTCTCCAACACGGCCCATGGCCTGTGAATCGGAGCTCATCATACTGAACACACCCATATCATGCAGGATGTCTTCCGCAGCAATTGTTTCCGGGCGAATGCGGGAGTCAGCGAAAGCAACATCTTCAGGTACACTTTTATCCAGGTGATGACATACCATCAGCATGTCCAGGTGTTCATCAATAGTATTGACAGTATATGGTCTGGTAGGATTGGTAGAGGAAGGCAGGATATTCGGATACATAGCCGCTTTAATAATATCGGGCGCATGCCCTCCGCCAGCGCCTTCCGTATGATAGGTATGGATCACACGACCATCGATCGCCTTGATAGTATCTTCCAGGAAGCCGGATTCATTCAGTGTATCTGTGTGTATAGCTACCTGTACATCGTATTTGTCTGCCGCCTTCAGTGAAGCATCGATAACAGCAGGAGAAGCGCCCCAGTCTTCATGGATCTTTAATCCCAACGCGCCGGCTTCTATCTGCTCCCACAGAGGTGCTTCAGTAGCGCAATTTCCCTTGCCAAGAAAGCCCAGGTTCATAGGGAAAGCATCTGCTGCCTGCAGCATTCTGCGTATGAACCATTTACCGGGTGTGACAGTAGTTGCATTGGTGCCATCTGCCGGACCAGTACCACCACCGATCATCGTGGTAATACCACTATGCAAGGCATGAGTGATCTGCTGCGGACTGATAAAATGGATATGTGTATCAATACCACCAGCGGTAGCTATTAATCCGGCGCCGCCATGCACTTCTGTGCTCGCGCCGATAATCATATCGGGGTCTACACCGTCCATGGTATCAGGATTACCAGCTTTACCTATCTTCACGATCTTCCCGTCTTTAATACCGATATCCGCTTTCACAATCCCCCAGTGGTCGATGATCATGACGCTGGTGATGACCATATCCAGTACCCCCTGATCGCGGGTGGCAGTGGAAGACTGCGACATACCATCGCGGATGGTCTTGCCGCCGCCGAATTTGGCTTCATCACCATATACAGTATGATCGTGTTCTATTTCGATGATGATATCTGTATCTCCCAGGCGTATTTTATCGCCCGTGGTAGGACCATACATCGCCGCATAGCGGTCGCGGTTTATCTGAAGACTCATTCCGGCTGATATTTAAATTGTTGTGCTTTTACCTGTTCCATGGCTTTACGACGGGCTTCTTCCCCAATGGTGGCGCCATTCACCAGGTTGTTCATGCCGAAGGCTTTTCTGTTACCGCCCAGCGTTACCAGGGTGACTGTCTTTTCTTCTCCGGGTTCGAAACGCACAGCAGTACCAGCTGCAATGTTCAGGCGCATGCCAAAGGCTGCTTCCCTGTTGAAAGACAGCATACGGTTCACCTCAAAAAAGTGGCAATGAGAACCAATCTGCACGGGTCTGTCGCCGGTGTTGACCACCTTTACCTGTGCAACAGCCCTGCCTTTGTTAGCGTCAATCACACCGGGAGTAATAAAATATTCACCTGGGATCATAATTGAAGAGGATTTGGATTTTGGTTGATAAGCCGTCGTTATCTGATAGGATGATGTACTGTTACCAGTTTGGAACCATCCGGGAAAGTAGCTTCTATCTGTATCTCATCGATCATTTCAGGAATGCCCTCCATCACATCTTCCCGGGTCAGGATAGTAGCACCATACTGCATCAGCTGCGCAACTGTCTGTCCGTCTCTGGCAGCCTCCTGCAAGCGGCTGCTGATCAGCGCTATTGCTTCCGGATAATTGAGTTTGAGTCCCCTGGCCTTTCTCTTCTCAGCAAGTTCTCCCGCCAGGTATAACAATAGTTTTTCAGTTTCCCTTGCCGTTAAATGCATAATATCTTGGTTTAAATGTGTCTTATAGCTCCTGACAGCTTATTACAGGAAATGGGTTAATGATGTTAAGTGTGCTCTTCCCTTGCGTTAATTTACGCAAAAAATACAGAAAGTAAAACGCTCAATGCGGAATGCATTGAGCGTTTGTATAACAAGTGTAAGTAATCGTATTAAGCGGAGTTCCTGCCGGCATTGATAATACCGAAAGAGCAACGTACAACCAGTTTCTCATACGTTTCTTTCAGCCCATCACCATTACCTGCTTCATTGAGCTCACGTATACGGGCCAGTGCTCCCTGCTGAACAGTCAGCAGTGGCAATACGATACGTTCACGCATCTGGATAGACAACTGGTCTACAGGCGATGCGCTCATCAGCTCTGTTTGTCCGGTCAGGCGCACTATATAGTCGCGGGTACGTTTGTACTCGTCATGTATCATATTCCATACCTCTCCAAAACGGGGATGTTTCCCGTAGGCAGCGGTCAGCGGGAAATAACTCTTCTTCATCGCCATCTGGCAGTTGTCCAGCAGTGTGCGGAAGAACAGTGAGTTTTTATACAGTTTCTCCACTGCATCCCATTTACCTGCTTTATCCAGCGCTTCCAATGCTGCCCCTACGCCATAGTAACCAGGCACGTTCTGTTTCAGCTGACTCCATGCACCCACATAAGGCACTGCTCTCAGGTCATTGAGGTTCAGTTTAGCGGCGGCATTTCGCTTGGATGGACGGCTGCCGATATTGGTTTCTGCATAGTAGCGCAGCGGACTTGCAAAGTCCAGGTAATCCAGGAAGTCAGGATGTAACTTCAGTTTATTGAATGACTTAAAGCCTTCATCTGCCAGTTCCTGCAATATTGCATCCTCTTCATCTGTAAGGGTCACCTCACGGGAAGAGAATATCTCATTGGCAATACCTGCATGTACCAGTTGCTCTATGTTGAACTGTGCCGAATCCACTGTTCCGAAGTTAGAACTGATGGTCTGCCCCTGTATGGTCAGCTGAATTTCTTCATTGGCAATATCGTGCCCCATGGATGCATAGAACTGGTGTGTTTTACCACCACCTCTTGCAGGAGGACCTCCACGGCCATCGAAGAAGACAACATCTATATCATATTCCCTGGAAATGCGGGTTAATTCCTGTTTAGCCTTGTGGATACTCCAGTTGGCCATCAGGTAACCACCATCTTTGGTACCGTCAGAAAAGCCCAGCATGATGGTTTGTTTATTGGAACGCTGACGCAGATGTTCCCTGTAAGCAGCATTATCATACAACTCGCGCATTACGTTGCCCGCCTGGCGGAGATCGTCTATTGTTTCAAACAAAGGCACAATGTCAATGCTCATAGACTCTTTCTGCCAGCCAGCCAGCAGGAACATGCCATACACTTCTATCACATTCAGCGCGTTCATACTATGGCTGATAATATAGCGATGGCAACCAAACTCACCATTGTTCTGCTGTATCTCTTTTACACCAGCGATCGTAGCGATAGTGTCCTTATGCAGCGGATCTTTCAGCACATCCGGATTCAATGCACCTTTTATGTTCAGCAGACTATTTATTTTCTCTGCCTCAGAGAGTGATGCATAGTTAGATGGTAACAGATCTGAGTTGGCAGCCACTGCATCCAGCAATGGTCCATGTACTGAGCTATCCTGCCGGATATCCAGTGTGGCAAAGAACAGCCCGAACAGCTCTACGCGGCTTACCAGGTCATCAAGCAGGTTCAGGAAGAGGGCATTGTTTTCTTCAATGAGTACAATGCGGATACGTGCCAGTGTGTCCAGGATATCTTTCTGAGAGATATTGGTTTTATGGCCCGGAATAAACAGGTTGTTGTACAGCTGCTGTTCCAGTGCAGCCAGTTCCTGCTCAATTCCTTTAAAGGTGAGACGGCGCTTCAGCCTGCGTACATCCAGGTAATAACACTTCAGGATACCTCCGCGCAGCGCTTCCGCCACCCGTAAGGTAATGTCAGCATTCACGAAGGGATTACCATCGCGGTCACCACCGGGCCAGAATCCCATTCTGATCACCGGGTTACTGCTGTTGATGGAGGAAGGGAACTGTGCTTTTAATTTAGAGATAATACGTCCGGCAGCAGGATAGAATGTATTCTCCAGGAACCATAACAGGCTGATAGCCTCGTCGTATGGCGTTGGTTTTTCCTTTTTGAAGAATGGTGTTTTACCCAACTGCTGCAGATAAGAGTTCACCTGGGCGGTATTGTCGTTGATCAGCGCCCTAGACAGGTCATTGATGATGGTGAGTACACTACCCGGGTAGAACTGGGTAGGATGAGCTGTTAATACCAGTCTCACTGAAAAATCCTGCAGCTTCTTGGCCAATTTCTCTTCTGCCTGTTCTGCAATAATCTCTGACTGCAGGTGACTGAGGGAGCCGGTGCCATGCATGTCATGAATATTGCGGAAAGCCGCATCTTCCAGTGCGTCAAACAACACTACCTGTCTTTCGGCATACTGCACAAAGCGGAACATGAGGTCCAGCTTTTGCTGTTCATTACTACATGAAGTGTATTGCTGAAAATAAGAGTTGAGAATTTCCTGGGGACTCTTTTCCTTTTCATACCCCTCTTCACAATGGATCAGGAACAATGACAGAAATACGCCGGTTCTTTCTACCTTATGAAAAGGCAATGCCGTAAAGAGACTATTGTATAACTGGAACTTGGTACCAACCAGGTTCTTGAATAACTGCAAGGTATTATTAACCGGTGCTTCCATAACTAAATTTCGTAATTTAAAAGAGCCTTTGCCAACCGGGAGCTAAAAATAATATAAAATAGTTACAAAGTAGAATGGAAAGTTCCTGAAAAAAGTAAGGCCGCAGCTACTAGCCACGGCCTTTTGCAAGTCCCCCCTCAGTTTGAGAGTGTTGAGAGAATGAATCTGTTAATTGAGTAATATGATCTGGTAAAAAGAAATCAGCATTTTTTATTGAGCCAGGAAGAAGCCAATAGGCAGGTTATATCTTACGCTCACATTGCGTCCGCTTTGTCTGCCAGGTTTCCAGTTTGGCATTAACTTCACCACTCTTATTGCTTCTTCTTCAAGACCACCGCCTTTATGGGCACCTACCGTCTGCACTTCGCTTACTTTTCCTTCAGGATCTATAATAAACTGTACAAATACTCTTCCTTCAATCCCGTTTTCCTGTGCCATATGCGGATAGCGGATATTCCTCTGCAGGAACCTTGATAAGGCATCTTCACCACCAGGGAATGATGGCATAATTTCCACAGTAACAAATGGCTCATCCCTTACCTCAGCTTTAGGCGGTTCTATCACATTATTACCGCCTTTTAAACCGTTCTCAAAAGGATTGTCAGCACCATCTACGTCGTCCCCCTGAATATTGGCAACGCCAATACTTTTGTTACCTATGCTGTCAATCTTCGGCACTTCATCTTCTGTGCGTACAAGTTCGTCATCGGTGATAACAGGTGGAACCAATCTAATGGATGAAGCGGCCGGCGGAGGTGGTGTTGTTACCGGAGGAGGTGGTGGGGTTAACGGTTTCTCCTCCGGAATTTCAAGTTCTTTTAAAATAGTTTCTTTCACTGCTACATCTTTTCGTGTATGCATGTCCGCAGCCATCAATTTATTACTGAGTACATATCCACCGATGATGACCAATGCGATGGAAGTCGTACCAATAATGGCGTTGCGCACACGCTTATCTTCGCTTCTCCTTAAGTCATAGGCGCCGTAGTCTTTATTACGACCATCAAAAAGAATGTCGAGAAAGTCTGATTTAATAATGTTCGTTGCATTCATGGGATAAACATTTACAATATAGATGCGACGTCATTATTTTTCCATAAGAGATTTTAAAAAAACTTTAAGAGGAGATTAAATTTACCAGCCCAGATTGAAATCCGGATCGGGATCACCTATTTGCTAAAGGAAGTATTCACTATCTTTTAATGATAACGATCGTTATCATTACCATGCAGGTATAGTAATGTTGTAATAAATCAATTTGGTAGATAAAAGGTAAGGAGGTTTAATGCCAGGGGGCGCGGGAGGTATATTACATTATAATTTACCACCAATAAATCTGCAACACACCTTCCCCGCTAGCCTGACCGGGCATTTTATTTACAGCTTATAGCAACACAATATCTTTTAGTGATCAGCAACAGCTGTTGCAAACAGCCGCACTATAGCATTGAGTATGATAAATCTTTACCACTACACCCATTTTCCTATGTCTCAATAATCCATTATGCTGATGCATATAATAATCAGTTTTTGATTTTTACGTTGCTGATAATATTGTTTTGCAGGTGGGACAAAACAAGGAGAATACTCAGCGCTCATCTCCGGTAGTGGCAAATCCTATTAGTCTACTGAATCTGTAGACAAATATACAGCATGAAATCATATTTCCAAATTCACGGCCATACTTTTTTTTCAGGCAACATTATTGTACAGATTTTATATGTAGCAAATAGCTGATTATCACATTGGAAAAAACTGTTGGCAATGATATTGAACAGACCATCTTTATCGTATAATAAAGCATGCGATAACATCCTTTAACGTTATAATGAATAACAGTAGCAGTAACAGGTAATACCGGTGATCCCAATTAGCCTGTCAGATAAGGAAAATACAAGTAGATTTGAAATAACAGAAGACACTATCTGATGAAAAAAATTTTACTGGCCCTTAGTATATTACCGCTGGCCGTTTATGCACAATCATCATCTGACACTACCCGCCGTCTCCGGGAAGTAGTGATACAGGCATACCCCGGCAAACAATTTACCCTGCTCCAGGTGCCTACCAGCAGTACTGTACTTACCGCCCGCCAGTTACAACTGCAACAGGGCGTTACATTATTACCTGCATTGAATACCGTACCCGGTGTGCGCATGGAAGAACGTTCTCCCGGCAGTTACCGCCTGTCTTTAAGAGGTAGCCTCTTACGCTCTCCTTTTGGTATCCGGAACGTAAAACTGTACCTGGATGAGATTCCGCTGACAGACGCCGGTGGCAATTCTTACCTCAATCTTACTGACCCTGGAAGTTTTCAGGGGATCGAAGTATTAAAAGGTCCTGATGGCAGCCAGTTCGGCGCCAACTCAGGAGGTGTGGTACTGCTCCATCCGGCAGGCACACTACCTGATAGCAGTCGCCTGAAAGCAGATATACAGGGTGGCAGCTATGGCCTGTTTCGCGAGCAAGTCGGCTGGCAGCAACAGTGGGGAAATTATAAACTGCACATCTACGAAGCCATACACCACTCCGACGGCTACAGGGATAACAGCGCTATGAAAAGGTATTATGTGCAGACAGCCCAGGAATGGCAGTATACTCCTCGCAACCAGCTCAAACTGATCGCATTTTACAGTGATCTTGATTACCGCACGCCCGGCGGTCTGACGGCAGCACAGGCAGCAGCTAATCCTAAAGGCGCACGCCCTGCTACTCCTACATTGCCCGGCGCTATCACCCAGAAGGCCGGCATCCGGAATAAAACAGCATTCGGCGGACTGGTACATACCTCACAGCTTGCTACTCACTGGCAGCATGTGATCACCGTATTTGGCAGCAATACCCACTTCGAAAATCCATTCATAACCAACTTCGAAGCAAGGGACGAAAATACCTTCGGCGCCCGTACTTATATCGCCCTGCAGGACCAACCACTGGGTAACAGCAATATGCGACTGGATTGGACAACAGGCATAGAATGGCAGCAGACCGGCTCCAATATTGATAACTATGGCAACAGGGCCGGCGTAAGAGATACCTTACAGGCAGCCAGCGACATTACCGCACGGCAATACTTCTACTTTACCGGTGTGACCTTACGTCCTGGCAAGCAATGGGTGGCAGAAGCAGCAGTCAGCGTGAACTATTACCGCTACCACTTCAATGATGTAGCAGCCAATGTGGATGGTAAAAAGAAATTCAGCGCAGAACTAATGCCCCGCTTCTCCCTTTCATATCTGATCACACCCGACCTGTCGGCACGCGCTACTGTAAGCAGGGGCTACTCCCCTCCTTCCATCGCGGAAGTACGCGCTTCAGACAATATCATCAATACTGCCCTGCAGGCAGAAACCGGCTGGAACTATGAAACAGGCCTGCGCTTCAATAGCCGGAATAACCGTTTTCAGGCCGATGCAGCTGTATTCTATTATGAGCTGCAGGATGCCATCGTCCGTAAGCTGCATGACAACGGTACAGAGTTCTTTACCAATGCAGGCGGCACACATCAGACAGGTGTGGAATTCCAGGGATCTGCATGGTTGCAGTCGCCCAGGCATCAGGGCTTTACCCGTGGTATACAACTCCAGGGAAGTTACACCTACAGTCATTTCCTCTTCAGCAACTATATCAGCGCAGGCAAAGACCTTTCCGGGAATACCATAACAGGTGTTCCGAAAAATATTGCTACAGCGTCACTGCTGATTGAATTCCCTGCACATGTGTCGCTGTATGGTCAATATACCTACACCGACCGTCTACCGCTGGATGATGCCAATACTGCTTTTGCAAAGGAATACCACCTGGTGCAGGCAAAGGTCAGCTGGGGTGTCAACAAGTGGCTGGCATTATATGCAGGCGCCGATAATCTGCTGAACCAGCGTTATAGCCTGGGGAATGACCTGAATGCAGTAGGCGCGAGGTATTATAATCCGGCGCCGGGAAGGAATTATTACGGAGGACTAAGAGTAAGCTTATAGTAAACGCTAATACCTGATCATACTCAGTTAAATATATTAACAAAGAAGGGGGCCGCTAAAAAGCGGCCCCTGCACATTTTGGTTCAAAAAAAGAATAAACAAAAAACAAGTCTATGCAGGCACCCCTGCTTTCTTATAATGCACTACCGGCAACTCTCTCAAGCGTGCGGCAGCGTATTCTGGTGTAATATCCCTTTGAGGATGCGCCAGCATTTCATATCCTACCATAAACTTCTTCACGGTAGCAGAGCGCAGCAATGGCGGATAGAAGTGCATATGCCAGTGCCATTCAGGATGACTGTCGCCATCATTAAAAGGCATCTGGTGCATACCCGCTGAATAAGGGAATGATGTTTCAAACAGATTGTCGTATTTGGTGGTCAGCTCTTTCAGGATAGCCGCCAGTCCATCACGTTCTGCAGGTGTAAACTGTAACAGGTGCTGTACATGACGACGGCTGATGATCATCGCCTCATAAGGCCATACTGCCCAGAAAGGCACCACTGCCACAAAATGTTCATTCTGTGCGATGATACGCTCCTCCTGTTTCAATTCCTTCTCCAGGTAAGCAGACAACAGGCTGCGGCCATGCTGCTGATAATAGTTACGTTGCTGGCGTGTTTCCTTCTCTATTTCCATCGGCACATCTTCAGACGCCCATATCTGTCCATGCGGATGCGGATTACTGCATCCCATGATCTCTCCCTTATTTTCGAAGATCTGTATATACTTGATGAAAGGTACTGCTGCCAGCGATTCCAGTTCGGTATGCCAGAGGTCTACCACTTTACGGATATCCGGCAGTTCCATTTCAGGTAATGTAAGGTCATGACGCGGACTGAAGCAGATCACACGACAGATACCCTTTTGTGAACGGGCTACCAGTAGTCCGTCTTCATTCTCGCCTCCCTGTGGCGTATCAGCCAGTAGGGCAGAAAAATCATTTGTAAAAGCGATAGGACCGGTATAGGCCGGATTCTTAGTACCGTCAGCACGGGTATTCCCCGGACATAAATAACAATCCTCCACATAAGCCGGACGCTGTACCAGCGAAGGTGATTCCACCTTACCCTGCCATGGACGTTTAGAGCGGTGTGGAGATACCAATACCCATTCTCCGGTCAGGATATTTAAACGGGTATGAGGATGAGCTGTAAGATCAAAGGTATTTTCAGACATTCTCTCAGAACATTTATCAGAACACTTAATGAAGGACTGCCCCTGGATATGGTAGGGCCAGTCCCTTATAATATCGGCGTTTAATTTGCTTAATTGTTTACAAGATTATTGACAGTACGGCATCCATCTTCAATACTGGTAACGTATGCCTTCAGCGGAGTCTTAAACTGCTGCTCATAACCCGCAGCTGCTTTCTCCAGCAAAGCCGGCACCGCTGATTTCTTCACGATATTGATAGTACAACCACCAAAACCGCCTCCCATCATACGGGCGCCCAGCACTCCCTGCTGACCTGCGGCAAATTCTGCCAGCCAGTTCAGTTCAGGACAGCTCACATTATACAGCTTATCCAGCCCTTCATGTGTAGCGAACACTTTCTGACCGAATGCATGCAGGTCATTACGCTGCAGATCTTCACATGCATCCTGCAGGCGCTGTATTTCTTCCACCACATAGCGACAACGGTTATATACAGTCGCATCATGTCCTTTCACATAAGCGTCCAGCATATCCATGTTGGCGTCGCGGAGGCTATTCACATGCGGGTGATGCTTTTTGATCAGCGCCACACCGGTTTCACATTCTTCTCGGCGGGTATTATATTCTGATGACGCCAGGGAGTGTTTTACCTGTGTATCCAGCAGTACCAGGCTTACATCATCAAAGTTGAAAGGAATATATTCATAGTCCAGCGAAGCGCAATCCAGTTTGATGAGCTGTTGTTTTTTACCGAACATGCTCGCAAACTGGTCCATGATACCACAACGCACACCCACAAAATGGTTTTCCGCAGCCTGTGCCAGCAGCGTCATATCCTTACGGCCTATTTCCAGTCCGAAGAGTTCATTCAGGGCAAAAATAGTAGCGCATTCTACTGCAGCAGAGGATGAAAGGCCAGCGCCCAGGGGAACGTTACCACAGAAAGCACATTCAAAACCGCCAATAATATGCCCTGCCTGTTGCAGTTGCTGTACTACTCCCAGCAGGTAATCCGGCCATCCTTTGGGGGAACGTACCAGGCTATCCAGTGTACCTTCATAGCGGTCATTTACATCCAGTGCATGTAAGACGATCTTCCTGTCATTACGTTTCACAATAGCCAGGTAAATGGCTTTGTCTATAGCTGCGGGCAATACAAACCCGTTATTATAGTCGGTATGCTCTCCGATCAGGTTAATACGCCCTGCCGCTCTTACCATAATTGGTTCCTGGTCAAAATGCTGCTGTGAAAAGGCGTTTAATTTAGCTTGCTCCACTGTGTATTTTTTTAATTGTTGATATACTGGGAAAGGTTATTACGCTTTCCTCAAAGATTTAACTGTATTGACTGTATTTAACTTTATTAGTTTATGATGAAGACACCCTTGTTGACATTAAAATCTAACCGTGGATATACTCATGGAATTCTATTTATGTGGAATAATACTCAAAGTTAAAAGATTTACGTAAACGATTACAATACTTCTCTCTAAAATCCGGTTCAGTACGCTTAACCTATTGGCATTTATTACAATAAATTATTGATAAACAACGCAGTATAGAAAAAAGGATGTGGAATAGACATTAAATGTAATCGTTTACTTTCAATTTTGCAAGCGTCAGGGTGCTTGGATTTCCTTTCCGAGGACTTTCTGAATGCCTCGAATGGGGATACGCGGCTTTCAGGTGGTATCCCCGGCTGAGTTCTTTGAAGTTTCCTGCTACGGAGCATAGGAATGGCGTATGAGACTTTATATACCTATTAAACCCCTGGCGGGTCGCATCAGCTACTTCAAAGAACTTAGGCCGGGGATATCCACCTGAAACCGCCGGCACCTCAGCTGTTCCACTTAATTCATGAAGTGTTATTTCTATGAGGTATTGGTATCCTTCCTTTTGGCAATTATTTAAGCGGAAGTCCTGAACCACGGCAGCAGCAGATGGAGCTTGCTGGCCTAAGTTCTTTGAAGTATGCTGACGCGACCTCCCAGGGGTTTAATAAACATTCAAAAGCTAAATACGCCTATAACCGTCCCATAGAAAAGGAACTTCAAAGAACTCAGCCAGCAAGCTTCATCTGCTGCTGCCGGTACGCCCTTCGCAATAATTATTGAACGTTAAAAAGAAAGCGGAACTCCTGAACCTCGGCAGCAGCAGATGGAGCTTGCTGGCCTAAGTTCTTTGAAGTATGCTGACGCGACCTCCCAGGGGTTTAATAAACATTCAAAAGCTAAATACGCCTATAACCGTCCCATAGTAAGGAACTTCGAAGAACTCAGCCAGCAAGCCCATACTGCCAGCTGCCGGTATGCCCCTCTCAATAATTATTGAACGTTAAAAAGAAAGCAGTATAAAGAGAAAGAAAAATCACTGTTTCTGAGAAGACTGCCTGAACCTCGGCACCGGCTTAAGCACAACTTTCGTCCGCGTCTGCTGACTAACAACCCCATTCCCCTCAATCAATTCCATGAGCAACCGGAACGCCTCCTTCCCCATCTCCACGGTCTGCTGATCAATACTGGACAAACTCGGCGTAATATGCTCATCAAAAGACTCATTCGCAAAACCTACAACCCCAAACGCCCCAGGTATATCTATATGCTTATCTTTCAACTCTTTCACCGCACCCAAAGCCGTAAAATCCTCCACTGCAAAGACAGCATCCGGCGGCTGGGGCAAAGAAAGTAAATACTGAATCGCCTGACGACCAGCATGAATAGAAACATCCCCGAAATACACCAACTCCTCCTCAACAGGAACACCATTATCTGTCAACGCAGCCTTATACCCCTCCAAACGATCCTTGAAGATCTTGAGATGTTGCTGCCCCGCAATATGCGCAACCCGCTTATACCCTTGCTTTAGGAGATGCTCCGTTGCATAATACGCCCCCTTAAAGTCATCCACTACGACGGATGGAATATTGAGACTATCATTCGCACGGTCAAAGAACACCAGCGGCACCCCTCGCTCCTTGATCTCCAGGTAGTGACTAAACTCCATGGTCTCTTTGGCAATAGACGCCAGAATACCATCTACACGGGTACTCAGGAAGGTCTCGATCGCCTTCTTCTCATACTCCGGCTGCTCATTAGACTGGTAAATCAGCACATTGTAGCCGTGCTGGTTCGCCATGGTCTCAATACCATGAACAACGGATCCGAAAAAGTTAATTTCTGCACTGGGAATGATCACACCGATGATATTGGTGCGTCCCGATCTGAGCGACCAGGCGATCCTATCCCGCCTGTAATTCATTTTTTCCGCAGCAGCCTGCACCAGTTTACGTGTTTCCTCACTGGTACCTTTGCGGTTGTTCAGTGCGCGGGATACGGTAGCACCCGTTAAATTCAGCTCTTTAGCGATGTCTGCTATGGTGACTTTGTTATTCAACAAGGGGTAGCTTTGCCACTAAAGTTAAAAATTCATTCCGGATACGCCAAAATTTCTGGCTATGCGTAGTAAAATGGTTGTATTATATTTATAGACAACATATTTTACAGGCAACCAATTTCTATTTTCCAGGCAACTAATTATGACTATGAGCAAAGCTACACCACAGCGCTTTTTACCGCTGGACGTTTTCAGGGGATTAACCGTATGTTTTATGATCATTGTGAATACGCCGGGATGGGACACGGCCTATTCCATTCTCAACCACGCCAAATGGCATGGCTGTACACCGACCGATATGGTATTCCCTTCCTTTCTGTTTGCCGTGGGAAATGCCATGAGCTTCAGTATGCGCAAGTTCGCAGAACTGGATAACACCACCGTATTGGCCAAAATTTTCCGCCGTACCATTCTCATTTTCCTGCTGGGTTACCTGATGTACTGGTTGCCCTTTGTACGGCATACGGATACCGGCCTGGAATTTATCCCTATTTCAGACACCCGTATCCTGGGTGTACTACAACGCATTGCCCTCTGCTATTGCTTTGGCTCTCTGCTGATCCACTACCTGCCTAAAAAGGCGGTATGGATAGTAAGCGCGGTGCTGCTGCTGGGTTATTGGGCTATTATGTATGCCTTCGGCCAGCCAGGCGATCCTTACAGCCTGACAGGTAATGCTGCCATAAGCTTTGATAAACTGGTACTGGGCGACAGCCACCTCTATCATGGTGAAGGCATCGCATTCGACCCTGAGGGACTGCTAAGCACCCTTCCTGCAATTGTGAATGTCATTGCCGGTTATTACACCGGTCTGTTTATCCAGGAACATGGTAAAACAGCCCTGGGCCGCACCCGCCTGTTACAAATGGGCGGATTGCTGATACTGGTGGCACTGGTGTGGAATACGGTATTCCCGATCAACAAAAAGCTCTGGACCAGCTCTTATGTGCTCTTTACCGTGGGAATAGACCTCTGGATCCTCGCGATACTGATCTATGTGATCGACTATAAAAAACAGGAACGCTGGACCAGCTTCTTCACCGTTTTTGGCAAGAATCCGCTGTTCCTCTATTTGCTGTCTGAAGTACTGGTTATTTTCCTCTATTTCTTCCAGGTGGGCGACATGAGCGTGCACCGCTGGATCAATACCTACATTTTCCAGGCGATACTTCCGGGTAAACCAGGCTCCCTGCTGTTTGCCCTGGTGTATATGTTACTTTGCTGGTCGGTGGGCAAGATACTTGATAAAAAGCGTATATACATACGTGTTTAAGTCAGGATGTCCTATCTTAGCTAATAATAAGACAACGGCTTTTGCAGATCATTGTGTAATTATTAGTTATCTATTAGTATGGAACTATCTTTAAAGGGGAAAACCGCCGTTATCTGTGGAAGCACTCAGGGAATAGGATTGGCAACAGCCAGGGAACTGGCAGCGTTGGGAGCAGAATGCATTCTGCTGGCCCGGAACAGAGAAACACTGAAAGCCGTTGTGCCCACACTAGCAACCGATCACTTACAGGAGCACAGTTACAAGGTAGCTGACTTCCGCGATACACAGCAGGTAGAACAGACCATCCAGCATATTGCTGAAAGTAAAACAGTACATATCCTGGTGAACAATACCAGCGGCCCTAAGACAGGCCCAGTAATGGAAGCCGATATACACGAATTTACTGATGCCTTTCAGCAACATCTGATCATCAATCACATACTTGTACAAGCTGTCATAGCCGGCATGACCGCCGCCGGCTATGGCCGCATTATCAATATCATTTCAACATCGGTAAAAGCACCGCTCAGAAACCTGGGCGTCTCTAATACCATCAGGGCAGCAGTGGCCAACTGGGCAAAGACGATGGCCAGCGAACTGGCGCCTTATGGCATTACTGTAAACAATGTCCTGCCTGGCACTACCAATACGGCCCGCCTGCAGACCATCCTGGAACAGAATGCCGCCCGGCGCAATACCGCCATCACCACCATAGAAGAAGAACTGCTGAACGAGATACCCATGAAACGCTTTGCTGACCCGAAAGAGATTGCTGCAGCTGTTGCTTTTCTGGCCACACCGGCCGCAGGATATATTACCGGCACCAACCTCTGTGTAGATGGAGGGAAAACACCGGTGTTATAACAACGCTATCCCCGTCCTCACATCAAAAGAAGTCGGTTCCACCTGATAACATACAAACCAATTAAGATATTCTCAAAAAGTAAAGGCCCCGGCAAAAACCGGGGCCTAATTCATCACTTTTTACTATTACAAATTGAACAAGTGTGTATCTGATCTTACAAAACTCCACAATCCTGTCCCAACCTGTAAAGCAAAAACGGAAATTCATTTACGCAAGCGGGAAAACTGTCCCGCTTTTATATTACTCCTTGTCAAACCATAAACGGGTAACCAGTTGGTCCGGGCCCTGATTGGCTACGGCTTTCTTGTAGTTAACTCCGTTCAATGCCTGCTCGGAAGATGGATAAGTCAGTCTCAGTGGCATCTTACCTGCTCCAAGTGCACCGGAATATGCAGGTGCCAGTTTAGGATAGTCCAGTCTGCGCCATTCCGCAAAACCTTCCAACCCTTCTCCAAACAACGCCAGCCATTTCTGGTCACCGATGGATTGTTTGTAATTAGCAGGATTGTATACTACAGAAGGTTGCGCCACGTAAGTCGCTACATTCACGTCACTTACATTGTACTGCTTCAGTGAAGTTGTCACCGCTTTTGTATACAGTGTAGCTGCATCACCTGATAATAATCCGACCTGCGCCGCTTCTGCCTTGATGAACCACAGTTCAGCCGCATTGAATAACACTGCCGGAGCTGCAGTAGCAGTGAACACTGCTCCTACATCAGAAGTCTTGTTCAGGCCCAGACGGGATGCAGAATCAGTACGCAGACCATTCGTAACACCCACGATCTTATTAGTATCTCTTGGCAGTGCACCATAGATAGACAAGCGTGGATCATTCAATGCATTCAGTTTATCTACCACACTCTTACTGATCCTGTAGTCGTTACGGGTTTCCCTGTTCTTTGCTACCGGGTTCTGGTTAGGAGATGCCTGGTAGATCAGTTGTGCGTTATCTAAGTTGTCAGTGATCAGGTTATTGTCGTCAGCACCTATTTCATCAAATACTGCTTTCGCCGCGGCAAACTCTTTATCAGATATACGCAAAGCGATACGCAGTCTTAAAGAGTTGGCAAATTTCTTCCAGCGCAGCATGCTTCCATTATACAGGATATCGCCGGCAATAGGATTATCTGACGGAGAGATCAGTCCTACAGCTGTTTTCAGCTCAGCCAGCAGTCCCAGGTAAATATCACGCTGTGCATCATATTCAGGTGTCAGGTACTGTTCAATCTGGGAAGTCTGTTTATAAGGCACATCACCATACAGGTCTGTCAACACCTGGAAGATCCATGAACGCATGATGATACCCACTGCCTTGTAGTTTGGATTGTGCAGGGTATCGCCCAGCTCTATCAGTTTGGTAAAATCAGATACGCCCTGTGCATAGAAGTTATTCCATACAGTCTGGATACTGGTAGCAGCAGGAATATACCTGTCGGGATCAGTGTACTGGATCTTAGCCCAGTACTGCACATACAGCAGACTGGTTTCCATAGAAGCATCAGTACCCCAGTAAGTGTCCACATTGGTTTTGATACCATTGGTCAGCAGGTAGTCCGGCTGTACTGATTCAGATTCATTTGGGTTCTTGTTGATGTCTTCCAGTTGTTTCGTGCAACTGCTCAGTATCACTGCTGCACCCGCCAGACCCAATATATATTTAACTAATTTCATGATTGCTACGTTTAATCTGTTCAATTAAAAGGATACCCTCAGGTTAAGACCTACACTACGCACTGTCGGGATCTGTAAGGTTTCAAGACCTTGTCCGTTACCAGTGTTGAATGCTGTTTCAGGATCAATGTTAGGTACCTTCTTGTCTATATACCAGAGGTTACGTGCAGTTACCGTCAGATTAACTGCCTGCAGGCCCCATCTGTGGATCAGCTCCTGTGGCAATGCATATCCCAGTCTTACTTCACGCAGTTTGATGAAAGAAGCATTGTATACACTGCTCTCATTCAGGGAAGAGCTATACACAGATTTGTAATAAGTCTGTGCTGACACGATCTGCTCATTCTTTTTACCATCTGCAGTTACACCATCGAAGACCATACCATCATGGTATACAGTTTCTCCACCAGGAGCTGCTGCATTGTGGTCTGCCAGGCGGATTGCTTTGGTAGCACCGTTATTGCCGGCATAGTAATAAGGAAGACCTCCATGTTCTGCATCACGGCCAGGCAGGCTCGCTGCCAGTACACCTGTATAGATACCGGTGTAATTAGTACCGGACCAGATCTGGCCACCCTGTCTTGTATCGATCAGGAAGCCTAATGTGAATCCTTTAAAGGAGAAGTTGTTGTTCACACTTCCCGTCCATTTCGGTGTATAGTAACCCAGTACTTTTTTGTCGTCAGCGATCTGCGGCGTACCTGCTGCAGTACCTGTTTCATTTACCAGGATACGTCCCTGTGCATCGCGTTTGAAGGCTTTACCATACAGTGCACCATAACGTTTTCCTTTGCTGGCCAGTACCTGTATATTACCAGAGCTACCCAGCACATAATCATTCAGGAATCCTTCTTTATCCAGCTCTACAACCTTACTGATGTTCTTCGCATAGTTGAAGTTGATATCCCAGCGGAAACCGGAAGCAGTAGTGATTGGCGTACCACCTAAGGTTACTTCCACACCATGGTTGTTGATCTTACCTGCGTTCAGCAGTTTTTTCAGATAACCGGTAGTGGCACTTACGTCAGCCAGCAGGATCTGGTTGTAACTGCTGGATGTATAATAGGTCACATCAGTACGGATACGGTCATCGAAGAAACTTGCTTCCAGACCTACTTCTGATGCTTTGGTGATCTCTGGTTTCAGATCTTTCTTCAGGAACTTATCATTCACGGTCAGCATTGGATTGCTACCGAAAGGCTGACTGAATGGATAAGTATTGATCAGCTGATAAGGAACTGCATCATTACCAACCTGCGCCCATCCACCTCTGATCTTCAGGAGAGACAATACATCACCTTTGACACCAAGCGCATCGCTCAACACCACAGACGCATTCACAGAAGGATAGAAATAAGAGTTGTTTGCAGCAGGCAGTGTAGAAGAGCGGTCGTTACGTGCAGTAACGTTCAGGAAAGCCCAGTCCCTGAAGCTCAGCTGAGCAGATGCAAATGCACTGTATACTCTCAGTTTGGTGAATAAACTGGTAGAGATTAACGGATCCCTGGAGTTGTTCAGGGTATACACATCTTTTACAGCCAATTTAGGCGCCTGCTGATAGTTCTGTTCGAACTGATTGGTACGCTCGTTGGCACCGATCAATCCATCAATAGAGAAGTCGCTGTTAAGTTTCTTCTTTGCATTCAATGTAAACTCAATGTTGGTTTCTGTTACGAGGTAGTTATCTTCTGTATAGGAACCAAATGGAGTACCATTAGTATAGTATGCAACTTTGTATTTACGCTTGTCATTGTAAGTATCTGTACCCACGCGCAGATTAGCAGAGAGCCAGTTGGTGATTTCGTAAGAGAGACGGGCATTTCCGAAGAAACGGTTACGTACCTGTCCTACTGTATTTTCGTTCTGGATCCAGTAAGGATTGCTGTAATAGCTGTGGTTCCAGTTGTAATCTGTACCATCTGCATTCTTGTAATTGCGCAGCAGTTTGGTATCTACCTGGCGGCCAAACCAGATGAACTGCAGGGTCACACTGTTGCCTCGACGACCATCCACACCCGGCAGGTTGTCTGCACCGCCCCTGGTATAGTTGGCAAATGTACTCAGGGTCAGTTTAGGCGCGATACGGTAAGTACTGTTCAGTGTAAATGAGTTACGGGTGATACCTGTATTAGGCAGGATACCGGTCTGTTTGGTATTATTGTAAGAGAAACGGTAATCGAGTTTCTCATTGCTGCCACCTACTGATAAACCATTATTCAGTGTATAACCTGTTTCATAGAAATCTCTTACGTTATCAGGATGCGGCACAAAAGGAGCCGGCTGACCATTAGAGAAGAACTGGGGAATGAGGCGGCCATCCATTTTCGGGCCCCAGCTTTCATCTGTACCATCATTCAATCCACCACCTTTACCATCTACATAAGAGAACTGTCCGCCAGAACCCTGTCCATATACATCCTGGAACTTAGGCAGTACCAGCAGGCTCTCGAAGGTAGCGCTGGAATTTACAGTAATACCCAGGCCTTTGGCGCCTTTACCGGTCTTGGTTTTGATCACCAGTACACCGGCGGCTGCGCGTGAACCGTACAAAGCCGCAGCGTTAGGGCCTTTCAGTACGCTCAGCGATTCGATATCGTCGGGGTTCAGATCGGAGATGGCATTAGCGAAGTCACGACCAGTACCCACACCCAGCTGACTGTTATCTACCGGCACACCATCTATAATGAACAGTGGCTGGTTGTTACCCGCGATAGAAGTTTCACCACGGATGATGATACGGGAAGAACCCAGGTTACCCTGGCTGTTGGTCACCGTTACACCGGCGATCTTACCTGCCAGTGCATTTACCAGGTTGGTTTCTTTGGCTTCCGCGATATCTTTCGACTTCAGTTCCTGTACGGCATAACCGAGGGAACGTTTTTCTCTGGAAATGCCCAGCGCAGTTACCACTACTTCATTCAGCTTGCTTTCAGCGCTTTCCAGTGCAATATTGATCACCTTACCAGTACCCACTACCTGGTCTACCGGACTATAACCTATGAAAGAGAAACGAAGTGTGTCGGTTGGTTTTGCTGTGATAGAGAACTTACCATCAGCATCAGTGGTTGTACCACGGTTGGTTCCCTTGATAGTAACGATCGCACCCGGAATACGTTGTGCATCGGAGCGGGAGGTAACAACACCGGATACTTTGTTATCCTGCGCCTGTGCCCATTGCAGACCCAGTACCAGGAACAGCAGTATGCCAGCTGTTGCTTTTAAATGTTTGATCATTGTATCAGATTTACGAAGTGTTTTAAGATGATTGCTGGTCTGTCCGGGCAATGAAATGTCCCTCTGCCGGACGACCCGCAGTTACGACGATTAGATGGTTTCTGTTAATTAATTATCTGAAACAGGTTTTACATGCACATGTAAGAGGAACAATGCATGCCGGTACAACACCGGGACATGGTTTCGGCTGATTTACTACAGACTCCTGCTGCTGTACCCTGATTGAACATATAGGCTATGACCATTTAACTGTTGGCTTTAATACTGCGCCAAAATTAACATATATTTAGTAACCTACAAAACAAGTAGACTTAATAGGCTGAATAATATTTATATTCGTTTAAATACTATCAATAGCGGGAGAAATAAGTATCTATTGGTCCTCTCCGGGCAATAATCCTGCATCCTGCAACTGTTTTTTCACCGCCGGATTAGCACTGTACTTAGAAATGGGGCCCTTCAGATTCTTTGCATCGAGGGTTAAGGGATTGAATTTATCGCGGAATGCACCAGCAAAAGCGTTACCATATATCAGGTTCATCCAGGTGTAATAAGGCTCATATCGGCCATATCCCCGGTATTGCCAGAACTGGTCCATCTGTTTGGTAAACTGCTCCAGGCCGGCGCTGAACTCCTGTTCCGTAGCCTTTGTAACAGGAGGCTTCCGCTTCAGCGCATCCAGTTGTTCCTGTTTATAGAGGGTGATACTGAAATGAGAACCAGTATCTTTTTTAATTGCGGCCAGCGCTTCCTGCATAGTCTTATATCCATTATCCACACCATCTGCACAGAACATCACCAGGGAATCCTGTCGCTTGAAGTACTGGAATGTAGTGCAGAAATAGATGTTATCGTCCGACAGATGGATCGTATACATTCTGCCATTATCAAAGACCCGCTTTACTTCCAGGTGCTGCTCCCCGCCTCCCCTGCCAGACGCCCCTGCTAACTTTACCTGCCGGGAAGGACCGCCTGTGTTTCCTATCACCAGTTCATCATCATCGATCTTCAGATGACAAACCGGTGTATTTCCGGTAGTAAATGTATACCAGTCCCCTTTCTGTGCGAATACGGGAGAGATCTGTGTACACAATGCAAAAAGACAGCAGAGGCTAATAGACAAGGATCGCATAACGTTATTTAAAAAGGTTATTCACTTTGTTGCATGAGACTGAATAGTATCTTCTTCTCCCCTTCATCAAGATCAATACCAGTTGTGGAATCAGCAGGAATAAAATGCCTTTTGAAGGCTTTTATAGCAGCCACTGAATCCCTGGTGTCATAGCCAACAATACGCAGTGCCTGTTTGCTGTTGAAATCTCCCGGCAGGATGATCTTTGCGGTGTCGCCATACCACAAGCCAAAACCCTTCTCTGCCAGCTGCTGCCAGGGGAAATAAGCGCTGGGATCTACCTTACGGCTGGGAGCAATATCTCCGTGACCAATGAAATTGGCTGCCGGAATATTATACCGGTGCTTCAGGGAATCCAGCAACACCATCAGACTGTTAATCTGCTGTGGCTGAAACGGCACAAGCCCGTTGTTGTCCAGCTCAATTCCGATAGAGCAGGAGTTCATATCGGTTACATTGCCCCATTTGGACAAGCCGGCATGCCATGCACGCAGATAATCGTTCAGCATATGATTGATCGTTCCGTCGCCACAGATCACATAATGTGCGCTTACCTGTGTACGGGGAAGAGTGAAGGTGCGGAAGGTGGAATCGCAGGAGCCCTGCGCTGTATGATGAATGATAACATAGTTAGGCTTCCGCATATTAAAATTCGTGGTGCCGATCCAGTTCACTGCTGCAGGGGCGCCTTCTGCTGGTACCTGTGAAGGCTGTGCTCTCAGTACACTGGCATATTGTTTTGCCTGCTGACGGTACGCCTTATTGGTCGTTGCATAAGGTTTAGGCGCACAACTGTATATTGTTGCGGCCATTACCCATAATATTAAACGTGGATATTGCTTCATTGTATTCATCTTTGGTATCTTAATTTAATGATTATCCGTTAATTAACAAGCCCGGCTCTATTAAAACGAGCCGGGCTTGTTGTTAGTATTATTGATGTCAGTCTACGGACCGATCAACCTATTTCAGTTCCTGTGACAGGGAATAAGGCGCATCCTTGTCAGCGGTACCTCTTGTCTTGTTAGGCACTGCATCCATATCGAAATTGATGGTAGCACCTTTCATGAGCGCATTGTGATCGAGCCAGTTATTGGTATATGGCTTGCCGTTGAAGGTCATGCCTTTTACATAACGGTTTGCTTCGCTGTTCTTAGGAGCGGAGATGATCACCTGTTTGCCATTTTCCAGGGTCACGGTGGTCTTTTTAAATAAAGGCGCACCTACTACATACTGTTGTGTACCCGGACATACAGGATAGAAGCCCATCGCCGTAAATACATACCAGGCAGAAGTCTGACCATTATCCTCATCACCACAATATCCTTCAGGAGTAGCAGAATACAGGCGGTTCATTACCTCTCTCAGCCAGTACTGTGCCTTCCATGGCTCACCACCATAGTTGTACAGGTAGATCATGTGCTGGATAGGCTGGTTACCATGTGCATACTGTCCCATGTTCATGATCTGCATTTCGCGGATCTCATGGATAGTACCACCATAGTAGCTGTCGTCATATACCGGAGCCATAGCAAATACAGAGTCCAGCATAGCTGTGAAAGTCTTTTTACCACCCATCAGGTCAATCAGGCCCTGTACGTCGTGGAATACAGACCAGGTATAGTGCCAGCTGTTACCTTCAGTGAAGGCATCACCCCATTTGAAAGGGTTGAAAGGAGTCTGGAACTTGCCATCTTTGTTCTTACCACGCATCAGTTTTGTTTCAGGATCGAATACATTGCGGTAGTTGCGGGCCTGTTTTGCGAACCTTTCTACTTCAGCAGCCGGGCGTTTCAGCGCCTTCGCCAGTTTGTAGATGGTGAAGTCGTCATATGAATATTCGAGTGTACGGGCAGTGTTCTCGTTCACGTTCACGTCATAAGGCACATATCCCAGCTCATTGTAATATTTCACACCAGCGCGGCCCACAGAGGTCAGCGGACCAGCATTATCTGCATTTTTCAGGATCGCTTCATAAGCAGTGTTCACATCAAAACCAGTCACACCTTTTAAATAAGCGTCTGCGATCAGGGATGCAGAGTTAGAACCGATCATACAATCACGGTGACCAGGACTTGCCCACTCAGGTAACCAGCCACTTTCTTTGTAAGCATTCACCATGCCTTCCATGATGTGCGCATTCATAGATGGGTACATCAGGTTGAAGAATGGGAACACAGCACGGAAAGTATCCCAGAAACCATTGTCGGTGAACATGTAACCCGGCAGTACCTGGCCATTGTAAGGGCTGTAGTGTACTACGGCGCCTTTAGCGTCATATTCATAGAATTTGCGTGGGAACAGCATCGCACGATACAGGCAGGAGTAGAAGGTGCGTGTCTGGTCGGAAGTACCGCCTTCTACCTTGATGCGGCTCAGCTCTTTGTTCCAGGCAGCCTTTGCCTTGTCTTTAACAGCGTCAAAACTACTGCTACCGATCTCCTTCTGCAGGTTCAGCTCCGCCTGTTCAGGACTTATAAAGGAAGATGCTACTTTTACGTTCACCTTCTCCCCTTTTACAGTGGCAAAACCGATTACAGCGCCAACGTGTTTGTCCTGGGCTTCTGCTTCACCGGCTTTCAGTTCGCCGTTTTTGAAGGTAGCCACATAAGTGAATGGCTTATCGAAAGTCAGTACGAAGTAGTTCTTAAAGTTAGCAGGCACGCCACCGCTATTTTTGGTGGTATAACCAACTATCTTATGTTCAGCCTGTAATACCTTGATATAAGAACCTTTATCCAGGGCGTCGATCACCAGAAAGGCGCTGTCAGTCTTAGGATAGGTAAGACGGATAGCCGCTGCCCTTTCGGTGGGCGTGATCTCAGTGGTCACGTCATGGTCGGCCAGGTATACGCTATAATAATATGGTTTGGATACTTCTGCTTTATGAGAGAACCAGCTGGCCCTGTCATCTTCTTTGAATTTTACCTTCCCGGTTACCGGCATGATGGCAAACTGACCATAGTCGTTGATCCACGGACTGGGCTGGTGGGTCTGTTTAAAACCGCGCAGTTTATCAGAATCATAGGTATAAGCCCAACCGTCTCCCATTTTACCGGTTTGCGGCATCCAGAAGTTCATACCCCATGGAGTGGCGATAGCGGGATAGGTGTTACCAGTAGACAGGGATCCTTTGGAATCGGTACCCATTAGCGGGTTGACCCATTCTACCGGATCGGTTACGCTGTTGACGGTTTGCGCCTTTACCCAGCAGGAGGCAAGCATAAGGGCGGAAAAAATAACTCTTTTCATGTTGAGACGGATGGAATTTTAGCTTTTTATAGTCTGTAAAAATAGCTTTTCAGGCGAAAAATAAGAGTCTATTTTTTAAAATTGCGAAACCGTGACTGATAGCGAGGCTTAAATGATTTAGCTTTGCACGTCGGAATGCCATCTTTATTTTAAAACTTAATATGTTTTAACCACAGGAATAAACCTGCCCCAACTTTTAAAGTCAAACGATAGATTTTGTCGTTTGACAGACGAAAAGAGGCCATGTGATGTTTCTTTATACGACAAGATGCCAATCTGCCGTTTAAAATTCAAATCAAATCACTGCGAATGTTCGCAATTCCCATTTCAAGTCAACTACCTAAAAGAACATGAACATATGAACAAACATTTTACGCTAGCCATGAAAATGGTTGTAGCGGGTGTTGTTTTCAGCGCTGTATTCAGCGCCTGTCGTAAGAAAGACAGTACCAAGGTGGACAATACTACGCCAACATCCTCAACAGTCGTAACAGATGAAGATTCCCTCAAATATCTTATGTACCGCATTATGCAGGTAACATATGTGGATGGGGGCCGTAACAAAACGACCGACCTGCCAACTTATTTCTGGTATACCCAGGTTCCGCAACTGGATCCTTCCAGCAGCACTTACGCCACTGCTGATGATCTGTTGAGTACGATGAAAACGTATTCCAAGAATAGCGCCGGCACCGTACTGGACCGCTATAGCTTCCTGGACCGTACGGGTTCATTGTCCAGTTCATTACAGAATGGTCTTTCCGAAACCTTTAATAAAGTAAGCGCTACCGGCAACTATGGGATGGAGGTCAGCTATGCTTCTGATGGCTCCAAATCTTACCTGTATATTGTCTATGCGGATAAAAACTCTCCTGCCGGCCAGAAAGGTCTGACCCGGGGGGATGAGATCACTGCCGTAAACGGAGACAGCAATATCAGTTACGACGGAGCCAACGGCGCTAATGTCTCCAAAGTAACCAATGCCATCTATTACTCCACCTCGGTGACCTTAAAGGTAAAAAAGGCAGTAACAGGCGCCGAGGCTAACTATACGCTTACTTCCGGCACTTTCACCATCAACCCCGTGTTGTTTGACACTGTTTACACGGTGAATAGTCAGAAGGTAGGCTACTTTGTCTTTTACACCTTCACCAGCACCTACAATACGCAGGGAGCCGCTACTTTGACGAAAACCAAACTGGACGCCCTTTTCGCCAAGTACAAAGCAGCAGGCATCACCAACCTGATAGTAGACCTGCGTTACAACCAGGGTGGTTCTGTTACCACGGCCGAATACCTGGACAGTGCCATCGCTCCTGCTTCTGCAGCCGGCAAAACGATGTACTACTACCAGTATAATGATAAGCTAACAGCTAACCTTGACGGTACGGGACTGGAAACCAGTGTGAAGTTTCCGAATGTCACCGGCGGACTGAATCTCAACAATGTGTTCTTCATCACAGGCTCACACACGGCTTCTGCCAGTGAGCTGACGCTGAATAACCTGCTGCCTTACATGAATGTGAAACTGGTTGGAGATACTACTTATGGTAAGCCGGTAGGTTTTATCACTTTCAACATCTCAAAGTATGACAGCACACATACCAAGCAATACCTTGCCGACCTGTATGCTATCAACTTTGCTACGGAGAATGCCAGCCACGTAGGCGGTTATTATACAGGGATAGCGCCCGACCAGGTAGCGAACGACTATGTCAATGTTCCCTGGGGATACAGGAATGATGATGAGAACCTGGACAGGATCTTCAGTTATATCACTACCGGCAGCTTTGCCAGGACATCCGCCAACGCCCGTGTGCTGACAGAAACCGCTGTCAACCAGCGTGCCGCTATCCCATCGTCTATCGCTTCTCCCCGCTTCAACGGGATGGTGGATTATCGTATAGGTAAACGGATTCAATAATATTACCGGTGCTGGTCGTAATAATTTGCGGCCAGCTCAAATCCCAATAGAACTCTGTCCGCTGACGTAAGCGGAGTGGTAGCAGGTAAGCCCGCAGCCTCTTCCAATTGCGTCAGCGTTCTTATTCCTACTACGGCTGCTCTTACAGCAGGTTCTCCCAATACATAACAAATAGCGGTTTGCGCCGGAGTACGTTTATCTTCGGAGAATTTAGCTACTATTTTCGCGATTCTGCTCACTTCTTCGGCGCTATAGTTCAGATAGGGCTCTGCCGGCTTTCCTGCCAGTAATCCTTTAGCTACGCTGCCTCTTGCCAGTACGCCAATGTTGTTCTTGTCCAACAGCTGGAACACTTCTTCTTCTGGTCTTCTGTCCAGCAGGCTATACTGCATCATGACACTGCTAATGCGTGATCTTTTCACATATTCCCTGATCACATTAGGCCTGATGGAAGAGATGCCATAATACCGGATCTTCCCCTGGCGTTGCAACTGCTCGAAAGTTTCAATAATGTCATCAATAGGATCATCCAGGGTACCGCCATGCAACTGGTACAGGTCGATATAATCCGTGTCCAGGCGGCGCAGACTGTCGTCTACGGCTTTCTTAATATATTCCGGTGAGGGGTTCCAATCCCACCCGCTGCCATCGCTCCGCCATTGATTACCAACCTTGGTGGCTATGATGGCATCATTACGGCGTTCTTTCAATGCCCTACCCAGTTGTTTTTCATTTTCTCCCTGCTGATACAGATCGGCTGTATCAAAGAAGTTAATTCCCTTGTCCAGCGCCTGGTTGATCAGGGTTTCATTTTCCGCAACATTATTGCCTAAGGACATACAGCCGAAAGCTATCTCGGAGATGTCAAGTGTAGAGTTCCCAAGAATATTGTAATTCATGGTTCTAATTTAAGCAATTCTGCTTAGGAAGCAGACGCCGGATCTCTACGCCCGGGCAATGGGATATCTTTCTCAGGGATAGTTTTGATGAAGCTATCCACGGGATTGAGGAGGTACTTTACCTGTGTATATCTCCTGTTGCCGGCCATTCCTTTGATCCGTACATAGTCGTCCAGCATCTCCTTCTCCGTTAGTTTTAATACCATGTGCTTATGACCACTATCAAAGAATAAGGGATGTCCGGGTGGATATACCTTTCTGCGGGGCTGGTGGTCATGACCTGTAACCTCATAAAAACAAGGGATACCCTTTCCTTCTATATAAGGAGCGAAATAACGCACTATCCCCGACCCTACCCCCCGATCAAATTTCCTGCAGATATAATCAGTTGCATTGCCTGCCACAAGATCATCATACAGCGCACTATCCTTCGTCGCCACAAACTCTACCAGTACGAAAGCATCCGCAACCTTGTAGCTCCGTCCCTTTTGCGGCAGCGCTTTTTCCAGCAGCCGGGCAGAATCTTTTGTTATAATATGCATCAGGTGTTTCTCCAGCAAAGCCAGCCCTACTGCATTACCCGGCAGGAATGGAAAGCCTCCGAGATTTTCTTCATGAATGATCTGCCGGTAATAGCGATCATGATATTCTGCCTTACCAACCCCGGGAAACAATACATAGGCTCCCAGGACCTCCCTGGAATGCTCATACCGGCTTCCCTTCTTCCTCCTGCTGACAATAGCATCCCTGTATACCCGCATCTTGTCCAGATCTTCCTGCAGCGGCTCATCCATCTTTTCCAGCATATTATACCTGTCTGATTCCATAAGGCGATATTTGGCATCAAACAGGTAAGTCAGATACAGGTTTCTCGGCTGATCTTTTTTCCCTATCCGCAGGATAATATCCGGGCATTTATTTCCATTGATTGTTCCGGCATCATCCGCATCGAAATTATTCGTGTACCACAGTTCCTGGTAAAGCTCAATATTTATACCGCCGGCACACTCGAAAAGCAGTTTGGAATGCATGTTCTTATCTGGTGAAAGACGGAACGTGTTGCCCTTTATCGTTGGCATTTTTTTAACCTCCGGTGCTACTCCCGTAATCTTCTGTATCATATCAGTCATGGCAAAGAAGCTCCAGAGCTGGTAGAGATAAGCAATATCTTTCAGCTCTATTTCATACAGTCCTTCCTGTAATTCAAATCCCATCTTCAGGGTTTCCCAGTCTTTCATTAGTCCGGCATATCCAGGCTGTTTAGCTAACACTGGCGAAAATCTTTTTCTGTCCTGCAGTTTTCCTACACCTTTGAAAAAAGGGCGGGCTAGTAAGTGAGCGATCGCTTCTCCCGCAAATTCCAGCTGCATGCGGTATTCCTTGTCCATTCGTGCATTACTGCCATCTTTTTGAACTAACTTATAAATGCGTTTAAAGTGTTCAAGTATGTCTGTTATGACATATTTCACATACCTGTTCTCGTAATTGTCTTCCACAAGAACTTTGGTGTCCACTTCAAAGTATTTGTCCGGATGCCCATCGAATCGGACCAGCTTATCTGCCAGCCGGCCTTCAGCCCTTTTTATCTTGTCTTCACGCATGAATCCTTTCCCCGTGGATAACGTTTTATAAGGATCCTTCACAATGACATCCAGGTGCCGTAAAATGCTTCTGAAAATATTTCCGAAAATGGTCCACCAAAGGATATCACTTTCACCACTGTCCCTAACCTCAAAATAATGATAGGTTTTCCTCAGATAATCGATCGCCAACCGGGGATATATCCTTTCTATCTGCTTCACCATGGCAGGATGGTCTTTCTGGATGTCAAGTTTCGACGGGAATATAGTGAACTGGAACAGGACACTGTGTGAAACCGTTTTATGCTGATAATCGATGATCAGGTCAAACTCTCCCGGTTCATTATTAAATTTTAGTTCCGCCGAAGCAAACTGGGTATCTCCTTTTGTGGTCCTCACCTTAAACATATTCTTCACATTTTTCACTCGGGAATAGATGGAAGCCGATACTACCTCCGGACGAAAATCGATGCTTACTGAATAGGCTATATTCTCGAAGAATACCGGATGCTTCACAGTATAGATATCGGAGCTTTCCACCTCCTTCGAGGCAGGCTGCCAGATCTCGAATTTCCTGAGCGGACCTGTAAAAAGATAGGTTGTTTCAAAGTTCTCAGGCGCATGCCTCTTCTTCGAGGTTTCAAATGCATTTTCAAAGTCTTCTATTCCTGCGGGATTCAGCAGGTCAAATTCGATAGAGAAGTCTTTATGGTGGATAGTTAGTATATTCATGATCACCAGAATGATGTGAGGCCGGTTTTTCTTAATTGACGCTGTATCCTTGATAATTTCCGCTGGCAGGCAGGATACTGCCTGGTAGCCGCCTGTAATCCTTCAATAATATCTTCGCACTCGGCAGCATCGCCCGCGATCCTTGTCAGGATTTTCATACAGATCGCCTCATCGATACAGATATCCAGCCAGTTTCCGGGTACAGGCCCGTTAGCGGCCAATGCCTCATTATAAGCACAGTATAACAGTACGTCATTTCTTACACGAAGAGAAAGTGCAAACGGAGAATCTTTCAGTATGTCATTCAGCTTTGTCAGTTCGCTGATGATCCGATTCCTTTTTTTAGAGTTGTTACTATATACTTCCGGCCCTTTTAATATGCCTGTTGTAAGCGCTGCCGCAGCTTCATATGTATCAGGGTATTCCCATGTTTCTGCCCATGAAGTCAAGCCATATTCCATATCAACGTTATGCATTTCGATCACCATCGTTCTATCCAATACGCGCTGACTGATGGTATGGGTTGTTTCATCCATGTTAATGGTTCCGATCACGGCCAGATTAGCAGGCATCACGATCCCTCTTTCGAGAAAATAAGCCTGAAGGCGGGTATCGTCTGCTATCCCCAGTTTAGCCCAGAAACCGGGATCTCCTGTGCTATATACGGACACGTCATCGCTGCTGATGAAAGCATCATAGGCCGTAACGTCATCTGCCTGCCGGGCAGTTTCGAGTATACTCAGGAAGTCGGGAAAATAGTGTTCAATCTTTGCCAGGTTCATTTCATCCAGGCAGGCGAAGAATGGGATATGTGGATACCGGCATGCTTTAACAATAAAACGGAGCAGGCCAGTGCAATGATATCTTGAGGTGCCTTCCCGGGTCACCAGGTATCCCAGCAGGTCGTCAGTGTCATGCCAGTCCGGCCTTACCCTGATCATCTCAAAATTACCGGGCTGTCTTGCATTTCTCAGTGCGGCATCAGCACAAGTGATGTAAGCCAGTTTTCTGACCGTCCAGGATTTTCCTGTTCCGCTCACCCCACTCAGCAAAACAAAAGGCTTCGTTTTAACAGCCATGAGCAATTGCCGGTAAGGATGCGTAAACTCAATTCCCGTTTTTTCATTTTTAAGCCCTTTTACGGCCTTTTTCGATCCGGAAGGGCTAATGAGCTTCATTTCTATTTCCCGCTCGTTAACGGTCAGGTTTACCGCCTCTACGTGCATGTTACATTCTTCCAACACCTCCAGTGCCGGTCCGGAAGGAAATAACTGTTTCAGATCATGCATCCGGGTTAACCGGGCAGTGTTATCAGCAGCTCCGGATATCGAAAGGTCAGCTATGCCGTTGTGCCGAAGGGGTTTGGTCCACTTCCAGCCTGCGGGAATAGTCGCCGCCTGCCGTATTTTGTACATCCTGAACTCATCCCCTTCCCCCGCGCCGTATACCTTGCCTTTATACTCAAATTCCTTCAGCCAGGAGCGCTTGTTCCGAATGCCAGTCCGTAATGTGTTGGTAGCTACCGTATACAAGACCTCCTTTTGCTCCCGGTTCACGAAAAAGACCACATCCCCCAACCGGGTATCTTTCAGTATATCCTCATCCCAGAAAATGAAATCTCTGTTGTCAGACAACAGGTTGTGATAGTCGGTATTTCCGTTCCTGACGTCATAGATCCTTGCAGGTTTCATACAATGCAATTTCATCTCAATATCACATCAAAAAATAACATAAACAACTAAATGCCAATTAATTATCAATACAATAATCTCATTATCATATTGATTCTATCAACTCCATTACACCTGTCCTGGTTTTATTTCTAAGTCCCAAGCGAAGTCAATACTGCACCGGATTTGGGGCATATGTTCGTCTTTATCCCCTTCATTGTTCGCTCTTTTCCCTATGCTTCCATATCGCGTTACCGTCATTTCCATATCATTTCAGGCTCATTTCTATATCGATTAGATATATATATGAGCCTAAAGTGATATCCAGATGACGATAAAGTGATATGGAGATATAGGAACTCAATGCTACACAGAGCGGGATCTGAATGAAAAAAAACCGTCGGTATCCAGGTCCTGGCCTTATCCATGGCCGAACAACGACGTTTATCCTGTCCCGTTCATTCAGAAAATCAGTATTTCTCAAAAAAATTCAACAATTTGCGTTGGTAACCAGCGTAGCGGAAAAGAAGAAAGTTTGTCATTACAACACCCATGAACTAAATCATCCGATGGAGCAAGTACAGATCGGTAAGTGCGTTTACATTATAAACACAGGAAAAAACCTCTATAAGATCGGCAAGACGCAGGATCTGCAGAAGCGTTTGGCTTCCTACCATACCCATCTGCCCGTTATGTTCCGGGTGATCAGACAGTACGCTTCCGCTAATATGACCGAACTGGAAGAATGCCTGCATATCATTTTCCAGCATAAACGCGTTAAGGGTGAATGGTTTGAACTGAGCAAAGACGACCTTGTCATTTGTGACAATATCGCCCGTAATTATGCCCTTACAGAACTACATAAACAGGCCAGGAAGTATGCCGTCATCCGCTACAGTGATAATCCGCTGCTGCAGGTGATGGAAGCCAATGAAAAGTACCTGCAGGACTACTCCAGGGTAGCACAGGATGTGGAACTAGGCCTCAGCACCGACGAGATCTTCGAACTGAACGAGGGCCAGGTCAGCAAAGCCGTCATCGAAACTGTAAGGCGCCTCCTGAAATACCGTACCCCCAACTCCGAATTCCTCAGCAAATGGCTCCGGGTGGTGAACGACCTCGGGGAAGGCCTGAGCGAAAACGCCATCCTCGACCGGTACAAAGGTCAGATCAGCCGTACCACTATCCAGATGATCAAGAGAATACTCCGTAACCAGCTCTATTAGCAACAGCCCTGCTCCAATCAGCTGATTATCAAATGTTAATTATTTGGTATAGGAATTGTTAAAGTAGAATAAATGTTAAACCCTGACGTTTAGTAATAGTCTAATTACTATAAACAGGGAGACAATCTCTCTTTTTTTAAATCATCTATCAACATGAAAAACAGGATATATTTACTGTTCTCACTCATTCTCCTGGCCGGGATGAGTACAGTAAACAGCGCGTATGCACAGCGGGGACGTTTTGGAGGAGGACACGGCGGGTATAGAGGGGCCGGGAGCAGAATCGTTTCGTCACCACGCGTGTCAGCCAGAGTTGGAGTAGGATTCGGATATGGCGGAGGCTATTATCACTACCGCGCCCCTGTCCGTTATTACCACGGATATGGCGGCTACTATTATCGCCCGCATTACTACCCTTACCGTTATTACGGTCCGGCCATTGGTTTCCGTGTCAACTTCCTGCCTTATGGCTTCCTGACATTTAACACCGGATGGGGACCTTACTATTACTACGATGGTTTCTTCTACCGTCCGTATGCCAACACACAAACACAGACCGAACAGTATGAGGTAGTAGACCCTCCGATGGGCGTCGTAGTACCTACCCTGCCAAGTGGTGCGAAGCAAGTGAAGATAGACGGTAACATTTATTACCAAAAGAATGGTACCTTCTACCAGGAAATAGAACAGGACAATCAGACAAAATACGTAGTAGTTGGTAAGAATGGCGAGCTGAATACGGGTAGTGGTGAAGACAACCAGGATCAGAGTACTGAACCTGCTTCCGGAGATGTGATGGCTACATTACCTGAAGGTAGCCGCGGTGTAGAAATCAACGGTCAGCAACTGTATGTTTCTCCGGATGGCATGTATTATCAGGAAGTAACCAATCCCGATAATTCACGGGGTTATAAAATAGTCGGAAAAACATCAGCAGATAACTAAGATTCACGCTAAGTGAATGAACAAGTGGCACATAGTAGCTCAGCTATCATGTGCCACTTATTTTTTTTATTTACATAAGTACATACACGCTATATTAAGTTCACGTTACGCGCCTACATAATTCCATTTGCCTCTTCTTTTATAAAAATTATTTTGTTAGTTTTAGCATAGATTCATGCTTTGCTCAAATAACCATAACACCATATTTGTTTTTTATGAAAACTATAACCCGACTTGAAGACACTCCCCGTGAGGGGAAACCATTAGCACAATCCGCCGATACTGTTGAATGTCCATTAGAATAAGAAGGAGAATGTTTGATCTTGTCGTAAACACTGAACAGTGACTACAACACATGTCGTGTTGCTCATGTGAGAGATTCGGGCCGTTTAGCCTATATTAATTCTGCGCTATGAAATCATCCTATTCGAAAAACAGGAGGGTTATGCCTTGTCCATGACGTCCCTCAGGGCATAACCGGGAATTACAGCCAGATATCTAAATTAATACGTGCGGTATAGCATTAATCGATGATTGTAAATCATGGTCAGGACTAGTCATGCCTGTAACCTACTAAACGTCCAGGAATGGAAACACCTACTATTATCGGGCTCACTCCCATGGAGTACCCTGACGTACTATTGGCCCTCGCATTGGCCAAAGCAAATGCGTTCCCTGTATTACATCTCGGACGCAATAAAGACACCGCAATTAAAGCCCTTGAAGAACTATCACAACATGGTTATCCCTTTGGTGTCTGCTATGCGGAGAAAGAAATGACAGATATCCCGTTACCCGAACAGGTTACACTGATCATCGCTCCCTATCATATTAAAGTAAGCACGCGTAAGCGTACACGTATCCTGTACCAGGTCCATACCTTATTCGAAGCACAACAGGCGGTACAGGATAAAGCAGATGGTATTATTATAAAAGGAAATGAAGGCGCAGGTAAGGTAGGTGATGAATCATCCTTCATCCTTTTTCAACAGATCGTTAAAGCACTCCCTGATACAAAGATATGGGTACAGGGTGGTGCCGGCATCCATACTACAGCAGCACTGATGGCCACTGGCGCCACTGGTGTGGTACTGGACAGTCAGCTGATATTATTCCCTGAATGCAAGGCTCCTGCTGCCATCAAGAACGTATGTGAAAAACTGAATGGCAACGAAGCCCGTGTGATAGATGGATACCGTATACTGGTACGGCCTAATTCACCTGCACTACCAGAGAACGCTACACGCGAAGACATACAACCATATCTCGGCATTTTAGATCTGGACAAAGGCCTCCTGCCGATAGGGCAGGACGTTGCAATATCCGTTGATCTTGTAAAACGCTACAGGAAACTGGGTAGGATGATCGACGGCATGCATGAAGCCATTCGTGGTCACCTCTTACAGGCTAAGACCGTGAATGTGATCAGTCCCAATAATGCACTGGCAAAAGAGCTGAACATCACCTATCCTATTGCACAAGGCCCTATGACGCGCGTCAGCGACGTACCTGCATTTGCAGCTGCTGTTGCCAATGCGGGCGCATTGCCATTTGTGGCCCTTTCACTGTTGAAAGGCGCCGCTGCACAGGACCTCGTAAAACAAACAAAAGAACTCGCGAAAGATAATACCTGGGGTGTCGGTATTCTTGGATTTGCACCACAGGAATTGCGTGATGAGCAGATTGAGATCATCAAGGAAGCCAGGCCTCCACTGGTTTTAATTGCCGGTGGTCGTCCTTCGCAGGCGAAAGCACTGGAAGATATGGGCATCAAATCTTTCCTCCACGTACCATCAGCCTCCCTGCTGGATATGTTCATTAAAGAAGGCGCCAGGAGATTTGTATTTGAAGGACGTGAATGTGGTGGTCACGTAGGGCCATTGTCCAGTCTCGTGTTGT
This sequence comes from Chitinophaga filiformis, assembly GCF_900102545.1. Lineage (GTDB taxonomy): Bacteria > Bacteroidota > Bacteroidia > Chitinophagales > Chitinophagaceae > Chitinophaga > Chitinophaga filiformis. The sequence goes on from NZ_FNBN01000006.1 coordinate 441,561, forward strand.
GGGAGAAACAGATTGAGCGTTTGTTGCAGGAAGAACAGGCATCACAGCTGAACATCTTCTTTGCGGGTGGTATACATGATGCATTGTCTACTGCCTTCATTGCAGTAATGGCGGCCTCTCTGGCTACCAAAGGTGCGAAGATTGGTGTACTGATGGGTACTGCTTATATCTATACAAAAGAGGCAGTGGAAACAGGCGCTATCCTGCAGCAATTCCAGGATCAGGCGATTGCGCATACAGGTACGGTGTTGCTGGAAACAGCTCCCGGACATGAAACACGTTGCCTGCAATCGCCATTTGCTGATTTCTTCCAGGAAGAAAAAAGTAAACTCAATGCGGAACAGCTGGATAAAAAAGAGATCTGGAGCAGGCTAGAGGCCCTGAATGTAGGCCGGCTACGCATGGCTGCAAAGGGAGTAGACAGAACAGAGAACGGGCTGGTGAACATTGATACTATGCAACAACTGCAGGAAGGTATGTATATGATAGGTCAGGTGGCTGCTTTGCGCAATGAAAAAGTGAGCATGGTTGATCTGCATAAAGATGTCGCTGAAAATAATTTTACATATATCCGAAATGCGGAACTGCCTGCTCCGGTTACGCATCCTGAAAAGGCGCTGGACATTGCCATCATTGGTATGGCCTGCATCTATCCGGGCGCGCGTAACATAGAAGAGTTCTGGAGCAATATACTGGCGGGTAAGGACTGTGTGACGGAAGTACCGGATGAGCGTTGGAATAAGGAATTATATTATGATGGCAACTCTCCTGATGGGGATAAGTCACCTTCCAAATGGGGCGGTTTTATTCCTAAGATAGATTTCGACCCGGTGGCTTTTGGCATTCCGCCACAATCGCTGGCAGCGATTGATCCTACACAGTTACTGGCATTACTGGTGGCTAAACAGGCACTGGAAAATGCGGGTTATGCTAACCCGGATCATAATACAGAAGATATCTCTGTGATCATTGGCGCTGAAGGTGGTAATGATCTCGCCAATAACTACGGCTTCCGTTCACTCTATCGCCAGTTCCTGGGAGAGATGCCGGAAGAACTGGATGCTGCATTGCCTAAGCTGACGGAAGATTCCTTCCCCGGTGTACTGGCCAATGTGATCTCAGGCCGTATCACCAACCGTCTGAATCTGGGCGGCAGGAACTATACCGTAGATGCTGCCTGCGCATCCTCTCTGGCGGCTATCGACCTGGCCTGCCAGGAACTGATACTGGGTAAATCAGAGATGGTGCTGGCCGGCGCTGCCGACCTGCATAACGGCATTAACGACTACCTTATGTTTGCCAGCACACATGCACTGTCGCGCAAAGGACGCTGTATGACCTTCGATTCCGGCGCTGATGGTATTGCACTGGGTGAAGGTGTGGCAATGGTGGTATTGAAAAGATATGATGATGCTAAACGCGACGGAGACCATGTTTATGCTGTTATTAAGGGTGTGGGGGGCTCCAGTGATGGCAAGAGCCTCGGACTGACTGCTCCCCGTAAAGCAGGACAGATAAAAGCACTGGAAAGAGCATATGAGCAGAGCGGTGTATCACCGGCTGCACTGGGATTGGTGGAAGCACATGGTACCGGCACAGTAGTGGGTGATAAAACAGAACTGAGCGCCTTATCAGATATGCTGATACAGTCAGGCGCTATCGCCGGACAAACACACCTGGGCTCTGTAAAAACACAGATCGGGCATACCAAATGTGCGGCAGGATTGGCTGGACTGATCAAGGCCGCCCTCTCAGTATATCATGGTGTTAAGCCTCCTACCCTGCATATCAAGGCGCCTAATGCTTTCTATAATGAGGCTACCAGTCCCTTCCTGTTCAATACACAGGCAGGTATATGGCTGGATGAGCACAGGCTGGCAGGGATCAGCGCCTTCGGCTTTGGAGGTACCAACTTCCATGCGGTGATAGAGAATGATCCCGCAGGAAAAGAAAAACCAGTTGCCATTACATCCTGGCCTGCAGAACTCTTTGTGTTCCGCGGAGAAAATGATGCAGATGTAAAACGGCTGATGCAGGCGGTACACACTATCCTGGAGTATAACGACCAGGTACCATTGAGAGATATTGCTTACAGTCTTTATCATTACAGCGATGCACCTATCCGCCTGTCAATAGTGGCTTCCGGCCGTGAAGACCTGATGCTGAAAACAGACCTGGCACTGTCTGGCGCTACTTCGAAAGAGATCCATGTCACCAATAAAGTGGAAGGTAAAGTAGCCTTTATGTTCCCCGGACAGGGCAGTCAGCGTGTCAATATGGCGAGAGAACTGTTTGTCGCTTTTCCGCAGATGCGTAAGCTGTTGAAAGCATATCCACAGTATGAAAAAATACTCTTCCCTGCTGCTGCTTTCAGCGACAGCGCTTTGCAACAGCAAAAAGAGAAGATCAAAGATACCCGCATCACTCAACCACTGTTAGGCATTGTAGACCTGGCGATGGCATCCTTCCTGAAAGACCTGGGCATACTGCCGGATATGGTAGCAGGACATAGTTACGGCGAATTACCTGCGCTCTGCTTTGCAGGTGCATTTGCCGAAGAACAACTGGTACCCCTCAGTGAGAAAAGAGCAAAAGCCATTATGGATGCAGTAGAAGGAGATAAAGGTGTGATGGTGGCGGTGAATATTACAGAAGATGCACTGGCCCCCTTCACCCAAAAAGGAAGCGGCGTTTATGCAGTGAATCATAACTCTCCGCAGCAATGGGTACTGGCTGGTGCAACGAAAGACATGGAACAACTCATGGCGCAACTGAAGGAACAAAAGATCTCCTTCAAACAAATGGAAGTGGCTTGTGCGTTTCATAGTCCGCTGATTGCAAAATCGGCTACCCTGTATAAAACAGCGATCGGTAAAACATCTTTCAGCAAACCAGCTATCCCGGTATGGTCCAACACCACGGCAGCATTATATCCTGATACGGCAAGCGCTATTAAGGAAAGGATGGCTGAGCACCTGACAAGTCCAGTGTTGTTCTCTGAAGAAGTGGAAAAGATGTATTCAGCAGGCGCCAGGATATTTATTGAGGTAGGTCCGGGTAAGGTATTGACTGGTCTGACTCATTCCATCATTGGCAAAGACGGTGTGGTAATGCACTCAGAAGATAGTGAACCGAATGCTATCGCACATCTGCTGAATACTATCGCGAAATATATCGCCAGCGGCAGGAATGTACAGCTGGATAAACTGTTTAATGGTCGGAATACACAAACCATCCAGCTGGATGCACCAAACCAATACAAGAAAAGTGCTACCATCTGGCACGTGAATGGTCAGCTGGCGGTACCGACTACCGGTAAACTGCCTGCACATGGCGCACTGCCGGTTTTGACGCCAATACAACTGAAAACCGCTGTTGCGGCGCAACCTGTTATCGTGAATGGGAATGCGGAGCACATGGTACAGGAATACCTGAACAGCGTGAAATACCTGGTACAGGCGCAGCGGGATGTGATATTAAGTTACCTGGGACAAAACCCTGCTAATATCAGTCGCCTGGAAATACCTGAAACACCGGTTGCCAGACCTGCAATTCCTGCAAAGAAGGAACAGGAGCCAACAACTACACAGGTAAAAGTATCCGTGAGTGCCCAACCGGCAAGGGGTAAACAGGATGTGAAGAAGATCCTGATAGAAGTAGTCAGCGCCAAGACCGGTTATCCACATGAAATGCTGGGCATGGAGATGGATATGGAAGCAGATCTAAGCATCGATTCCATCAAGAGAATGGAGATCATCGGTGAATTGAGAACACAGATGGGCGGCTTTAATGCAGGCGGCAAGAGTGATGAAACAGCTGTAGAACAACTGGCAGGTATCAAAACCCTGAACGGACTGCTGGAGTGGATCGCCAACAATGTAGGCGATGCCCAGGCGGAAACAGGAGGTATCTCCTTACAACATGCCATTGAAAAACCAACTAATACAACGCCCGCCAGTCAAGGCTGGACGGAAAACGACATCAGAAGCACCATATTACTGACTGTCAGCGAAAAAACAGGTTATCCGCAGGAGATGCTGGGCATGGACCTGGATCTGGAAGCGGATCTAAGCATTGATTCCATCAAACGTATGGAAATACTGGGCGAGCTGCGGGTTAAAATAGGAGGATTAGCAGAATCGGACGAGAAAACAGAAGCACTGACCGGCATTAAGACACTGAATGGTCTGGTGAGCTGGATCTCCGCTAATATGCCTGCTACGACCGCTCCTGCACCAGCGTCTTCTGAGGAACCTGCAACCGTATCAACAACTGCACCGGCAGCCCTGTCGAGGATACGATTTTCATTAGTACCCTCCGGCTTCGATGAGAAAGAAACAGTGAGTCTTGCCGGTAAAAGCCTGGCCGTAACTGACGATGGCAGCCACCTGCCACTGGCCGTTAAAAAACTGCTGGAGCAACAGGGCGCAAAAGTGGACATTGTTACAGAAAAGGACTTACTCGAAAATTACCACGGTCTGATCATCCTGGATATGGTATCTGCTCCGGAACGGCCTGACATTCTCAGCACTTTTGCCACTATCAAAAAACTGCATCCTGATAATGTAAAATGGGTATATGCCATCTCAGGATCAAGTAACAACGATCCCCGCCAATTGCGTGAACTACAGGGATATCCTGGGTTCCTGAAAAGCCTGGACAAAGAATGGGACCATGCAAAATGCAGAAGTATCAGCCTGACCGGTTATGTTTCACCAGAAAAGATCCCTGCTATCATACTCGGTGAATTAATGCACCCCGATACGCCTGCTGAAGTGATCTATCATGATGGTGTAAGACACATCTTCGATCTGATTCCTACACAACTGAGCGCAGGACAGACATCAGATATCAAACTGAACAAGGATTCTCTTGTACTCGTACTGGGTGGTGCGCAAGGCATCACAGCAGAACTGATGGTACGCTTCTCGAAAGAGTATCCATGTCATTATGTACTGGTAGGCAGATCACCCGATCCAAGGGAGGAAGACATGCCTAACTATACCGGGCTTACAACCAAAGATGAGATCCGCCAGCAGCTGATCATGGAAGGAAAGCTAACAACGCCGGCAGCTATCGAAAAACATGCATCAGATATTCACAAGTCCAACCAGATACTGCAAACCATCCGCTCACTGGAAAGCCACGGATCAACCGTTACCTACCAGGCGCTTGACCTGAGGAATGAAAGTGAACTGGCCTCCTTCATTGATAAACTCTATGAACAGTATGGAAAGATAGACGGTGTGGTGCATGGCGCAGGATTGCTGGAAGATAAACTGTTCCGGCAGAAGACGTCTGACTCTTTCGAGAGAGTGTTCACTACTAAAGTAACACCCCTTAGGATACTGGCGGAAAAACTGAGGCCGGATACACAATTCATAGTGCTCTTTTCCAGTGTCGCTTCTGTATATGGCAACCGCGGACAAACCGACTATGCAGCCGCCAACAGTGTATTAGACCGTTATGCCTGGGAATTGAAAAATGTGATCAAAGGGAAAGTGACGACTATCAACTGGGGCCCATGGAAAGGCACCGGCATGGTATCGCCCACGCTGGAGAAGGAATATGAGAGAAGAGGAATAGCGCTGATACCATTACAGGCAGGCATGGAAACATTCGTAAACGAGCTGAAATACGGCAATGAAAGCCAGGTGCTGATCATGGCAGAATAATCATCATTAAAGTCATGACAATGAAAAAACAGGCTGATGCTGCTATTATAGGTATGTCCGGAATATTCCCGGGAGCTGGCGACATACACTCGTTCTGGCAGAATATTATCAATAAAAGAGACGCTATACAAACTGTGCCCGGCAACAGGCTGGACGCCAGTTTCTTTGATACACGCTCCAATGCGGTAGACCGTTTCTACTGCAGAAAGGGCGGATTCATTGACGATTATGCCTGGTTTGATCCTATCCAGTTTGGCATTCTGCCCCTGGCTGTGGAAGGTACGGAACCGGAACAACTCCTAACCCTTTCACTTGCCCGGCAGGCATTACAGGATGCCGGCGTGCCAGACAGCACGCCGCTGGAGAGGACGGGCATTATCATCGGAAAAGGTAACTATACCGGTCCGGGGGCTACCCGCGCTATTGAGATCGTGCGCACCGGCGAACAGATCGTGCAGATTTTACAATCAGCGCTGCCGGGGCTCACAGAAGAAGAACTGGATAAAGTGAAGAAAGAGTTCCAGGTAAAGAAAGGACGCTTTGGCCCTGATACCGCTATGGGCCTTATTCCTAACCTGGTGGCTTCACTGGTGGCCAACAGACTTAATCTTGGCGGGGCAGCCTACACCATAGATGCCGCCTGCGCCAGTTCTCTCATAGCAGTAGATCATGCCATCGGGGAATTGAGTACCGGAAGAGCTGATATGATCATTGCGGGAGGTGTACATGTTTCACAGAATGCGCCTTTCTGGAGCATCTTTACTCAACTGGGAGCACTCTCCCGGCGTCAGCAGATCCGTCCCTTCGATCAACATGCGGACGGCCTGCTGATAGGAGAAGGCTGCGGTTTTGTAGTGCTGAAAAGACTGGAAGATGCTGTCAGGGATCAGGACAGGATATATGCTGTCATCAAAGGCACCGGCGTATCCAGCGATGGCGCAGGTACGAGTGTAATGAGCCCCTCTGCAAAAGGGCAGGCTAAAGCCATCAGACAAGCCTGGGAGTCGGCAGGCATTGATGTACAGCAGGTAGGTTATATCGAAGCACACGGCACAGGCACTCCCTTGGGTGATAAGACGGAACTGGAAACACTGGCCGCTATATTCGGTCAGCCGGGCAATCTGCCCAAAGCAGGTATTGGTACGGTGAAGTCCATGATAGGACACGCCATGCCTGCGGCTGGTATAGCAGGTCTCATTAAAACAGCGCTGGCGCTGTATCATAGTCAACTACCCCCTACCCTTCATTGTGATACACCGCTGGATATCATGCAGCAGACACGCTTTGAACCGGTGAGAGAAACGCAGGACTGGAATCTGCTGGACCTGCCCAAACGGGCAGGTGTGAATGCTTTCGGTTTTGGTGGTATAAATGCACATGTGGTGGTGGAAGGCTTTAGTGAAAGTAATCTCGTTCCAAGGAAAGTATTTAATGGCATCGCACCCGGCAAACCGCAGGTACTGTTGTTAGCAAGAGATAGTCAGCAGGCATTGATACAGGCGCTGGAACAAAAAGACAGCCAACCGGGACAGGGCGACTACCGCATTGCGCTCTTCGATCCTACGCCTGAACGTATCCGCAAAGCCATTAAGATCGTAGAGAGAAATACCTCCTGGAGGAATAAGCAGGATATCTGGTTTACCAATGAACCACTTGTAAGCAAAGGCGGTAAAGTAGCATTCCTGTTCCCCGGTCTGGATGGTCTGGCAGGTGGAGAGATTGATTCTGTAGCTGCGCATTTCGGCTTGCAGTTATCTGGTCAGTCGACCGCTAATAAAGAAGGCGTCTGGGATTCCGCTATACAGTTATTAGAGAAAAGCCATGTATTGGACACTGCGCTCAAAGTACTGGGCGTGTATCCTGATATGAATGCCGGGCATAGTCTTGGGGAATGGCTGGCAGGCCGTTCATCTGGTCTGGCGGCAGAAAGCTCTGTACTGATGTTGCTGCAGGAGTTAAACCCGGCAGCCTTTGAGCAAAAGAATACCCGCTTCCTGGTAGTAGGTTGCGGATATGATCGTCTGGCTCCCCTGCTGAACGGTATACCCGATATTCATCTCTCAATGGATAACTGTCCGCAGCAGGTCATCCTCTGCGGTACCAATGAAGCCGTTGACCAGCTGATACCTATCCTGAGAACAGAGCAGATCTTCCACCAGGTGCTGCCTTTCCAGTCAGGTTTCCACTCCCCTTTTGTAGCTAATAAACTCGACCTGTTGCTGGATGGGATCAACAAGGTGCAGTTCCAGGATACAAGGATCCCTCTATGGTCTGCCACTACCCTGGATACCTATCCACGGGAGTTTGAAGCCATCAGGCAATTGAGTATCGATCATCTTATTAAACCGGTACGTTTCCGGGAACTGATTAAAAAGCTATATGCAGAAGGTGTGAGTGTGTTCATACAGGCAGGATCAGGCGGATTGACAGGCTTTGTGGATGATACACTGAAAGGCAAGTCCTACAGCGCTGTTTCTGCGAATATCCCTACCCGCTCAGGACTGGATCAGTTGCAAAGAGTACTGGCTGCCTTGTTTGTGGAAGGAAAGGATATCAACCTGTCGTTCCTGGGTATAACACCGGGAAAAGAAGCGCCTAAAGGCATACCAGTGAAACTGGAATTAGGCTCTCCTATCGTCAGGGATATTACCGCACTGAAATCAATCCGCCCGATACCGGCAAAGGTGAGTGTAATGGAAGAAGAGGCACCGGTGATGCGTGCGTTCCTGGACAATTGTGATGAGATCTCCGCTATACAGGAAGAGATCATCGCCTTGTTCAATCAACGTGGCACTGCACTACCAAAAAGGCTCCCTGTATCAAAGGATCTGGATATCTCCCTGGAGAATACCCCCTATCTCATCGATCATGCCTTATTAAGACAGAAGCCGGGATGGCACTGTGCGGATGATATGGACCCGGTAATTCCCATGACCATGATCTTTGAACTGCTGGCAGATATAGCCGCAGCCAATGCACCGGGTACAAAAGTGAAGAGCATCTCCCAGATACAGGTATTCCAGTGGATGAATGTGGCCGCGCCTTTCCAGGCAACGGTAAAAGGAGATTGGCAGGACCCGTACAATGTTTACATGAGCATTGACAAATATGCCAATGCATTGGTCACTTTGTCTGAGGAGTACTCCATCCCTCCTCAACGCTCATTACAAAGTGGGAAGTCTTTAGGGATTACCAGATCACGCGAAGAAATATACGAACAACATATGTTCCATGGCCCTGCCTACCAGGGCATCCGGAAGATCGTAGCTGTAGGTGATAAGGGTATTACGGGCATTATTGAAAGCAGTTCCGGTAAAGGGTCTTTACTGGATAATGCGGGACAATTGTTCGGTCTGTGGTTGCAACTCACCTTAGAGAAAGACAGGATCGCATTCCCGGTGAAGATACAGGAGGTGGCTTTCTACGGAGATATGGAAGATCAGCGTGGCGTGTTTGAATGCACCTGTGAACTGACAGACATCAATGATGATACGGCTACGGCAGATTTCATACTGAAGCGGGATAATAGAATATGGGCTATTATCACCGGCTGGCAGAATGCGCGACTGGAAATAGATGAACCACTGTGGAAAGTGTCTATGGCGCCGTTGCATAACAGTCTTTCGGAAGAGATCGTGCCGGGTGTATTCCTGTTCCGCAATACCTATCAGCGCGTGGTGTCCTGGGATTTCATCATGAAGCGCTACTTCAATCAGACAGAGAAAGCTGATCTCCGGGCGATGTTACCCAATAAACGCAAGGAGCGTATCATCAGTCGTGTAGCAGCAAAAGATGCAATAAGGGCATTGTTGAAAAAAGAAACACAGGAAGCGTATTACCCCATAGAATTTGAGATGAGGAATGATGATGCCGGCAAACCAATCCCCGAAGGAACAATGACCAACGGCATTCAGGTATCTCTTGCACATAAGGACAAAGAAGCAGTGGCCATAGCCCGCAACGGCGCGCCAGTAGGTATCGACATAGAAGTGATCAGTGAAAAGAATGAGGGCTTTACAGAACTGGTCTTCCACCCCGAAGAGCTGGCGCTTATTCCTTCTGCTGACAGAACCGAATGGATCATCCGCTGCTGGGTGGCAAAAGAAGCCTATGGCAAATACCTGGGCAAAGGATTGCAGGGCAACCCTAAGAAATATAAGATAGATGCAATAAACGGCGATAGACTCACGATAGGCGATGTTACAATTCAAACTATTAAACACAATAACTATATCATAGGATGGACGCTATAACTACCAAACACAAATTGAGCAATGAAGAAATCTTTACTATTCTGAAATCATTCATCACAGAAGTAATAGGCGAAGAGTTTGTGGAAGACATGGACATCTCCCGTGAAAGCTCATTCGCCAGAGATCTTGAAATGGATAGTATTGAAATTGTTTCCTTCTCTGAGAAAGTGAAGTCACATTTTGGCGAGAACATCGACTTCACCGGCTGGCTATCCAGCATGGACCTCGACCAGTTGATCAACCTTAAACTCGATGACATTATAAACTACATAGAAACATGCCAGTCATCCAAGTAAAAAACAAAAGCGTGCATATCCAGGAACTAAACAAAGGTGCAAGAGAAACCATTGTGCTGGTGCATGGTATGTTCAGCAACCTCTCTGTTTATTATTTCAATATTGCGCCGGTACTCGCCCAGTCTTTCCATGTAGTGATGTATGATATGAAGAGCCATGGCATGAGTGAACGCTGCGAATATGGATATGACCTCCTTTCTATGACAGACGACTTGCGGGATCTGCTGGATGCACTTCACCTTAAATCAGTACACCTGGCGGGATATAGTTATGGTGGATTGGTAGCTATGAAAATGGCCATGCGTTACCCGTCAAGAGTGAAGAAGCTGGCTGTCATAGAAGCCCCTGATCCCAGTGATAATGAGACGCTGAGCATCATTGATATTTACAGCAAGGAATTCCTGGTAGATTATATCAACAACTACACAGACACAACGCGTATGCGGATGGGTAAAAGGCAGCTGGATAAAAATCACCGGATGTATGAATACCTGTTCTATGAAACAAGTATAAAGGAAGATATGCACAATGAGCGCTTCTTCTTTTCTGATGATACTATTGGCAACATCGCCCAGGATACGCTGCTGATATATGGCAAGAGCTCCAATTGTCTGCCATCCGGCCGTAAGCTGTATCATACTGTGCCACGTTCCAAAATGACGCTGATAGAAGGAGATCACAATCTGCCTATCCAGCAGCCGCTGGAAACCGCCAATAAGCTGAAAGATTTCTTTATAGGCTGGCAGGTGAAATTCAAACAGATCAATCACAAATTATGGCAAGCTTTGCGTTTATCGTACCACCCCTGATGGGGCATATCAATCCCACGCTAAGTCTGGGTGCCGCGCTATTAGATCGTGGGCACCGCGTAGCATGGATCAGTCTTGATGGCTCACTGGCAGCCAGGTTGCCACAGGGAGGAGAATTACTTCTCGTACAATACGATCAGGATGATGTTGCTAAAAAGAACAGTGAACAATATCTTGATCAGATCACCAGGAAGAACGTGTCGGGCATAGAAAGTATCAAGTTCCTGTATGAGGAAGTACTGATCCCTTTGAACAGGTTTATGTATGATGGGATCATCACCATCCTGCAGGCATTCAAACCGGACGTCATTATTAACGATCATCAGTTATTTGCAGGCGCTATTGCCGCCTGCCATTTACAGATACCCTATGCTACTTCCGTTACGGCGCCGGCAGCCATCAAGATGATGGAAGACCTGCCAGGCATTCATGAATGGGAGATCAAACAGATCATCGGACTGCAGCAGGAACTGGGCATTCCCGGAGAAAGATCAGTAGCCACCTCCGAGGCCCTTACACTGGTGTATACTTCCAGGCACTTTTTCGGAGAGATGTCTTTACCGGATCATTACAAGTTTGTAGGCCCTGTCATCCAGAATAGGCAGGTCATGAACAGTTTTGACTGGGAGCGTTTTCGTGAGATGGATCAACACCCGAGGATCTTAGTATCTATCGGTACCACCTTTGACCACAGTTACAAAAAGGAATTCTTCGGGAAAGTGATTGAAGCACTGGCAAATGAACCTGTATCTGTTATTGTCGTGTCGGATACAGCGCTCTTTGAAGAGTGGCCGGACAATTTCCTGGTGCAGGAGAAAGTACCCCAGCTGGAGCTCCTACCTTACCTGGATGCAGTCGTGTGCCATGGCGGCCACAATACAGTATGTGAAACCTTATCTCATGGTCTGCCATTGGTGGTTATCCCTATAGCCTATGACCAATCGCATGTAGCGGGCAGAGTGATACATGCGGAAAGCGGGGTCAGGCTGAATTACAAGAGATTTAAGGCTATTCATTTGAAGGAGGCCGTAAAGGATGTGTTGTCTAATCCAGCCTACAAGGCAGCAGCGCAACGCGTAAGGCAGTCCTTTGAGCAGGCAGGAGGCGCCGCCACTGCTATTGGCCTCCTGGAAAAGCTGGCAGAACCGCCTTCACCGGGTGGTCTGGCATTTGACCGTAACCGTTTCTATCACTAATCAACATCAACGCATGTCTAAATTTATGTTCGTTGTGCCGCCATTCTTTGGGCACATTAGCCCCACCCTGAGCGTAGGAGGCAGTTTACTGGCAAAAGGCCATGAGGTGATATGGGTCGGTCTGAAAGAGCTGGCAGCAGAACATATTCCTGCCGGCGGACGATTTATTGTTCCCCATGCTGAGCTGGCGGAATATCAGCCAGCTATACAGACAATCCTGAGAATGCAGGACGATGGCCCTAACCTGTCGGGTGTGGAAACATTAAAGCTGGCGCTTGAAGGCACTTATATTCCCTTTGCGCGCTATATGCTGCCAGGTGTATCCAGGATAGCGGATGAATTCAGACCGGACGTTATTGTCAGTGACTGTATCACCTTTGCAGGTGCTATCTGCGCCCACCTGAAAGATATTCCCTGTGTGACCACCACCCCGGTGCCACCAGACGTTACCGGAGATGCCATGCAGTCGCCGAAGATCTTTGAATGGCAGCATAACCTCATCAGGAACCTCCAGTATGAACTGGGCGTCTATACAGATGAATATGTGATCCATTCCAGGGAGATGAATATGGTCTTCACTTCAGCAGAATTTGCAGGCAGTAAAGATCCGTTGCCACATTTGAAATTTGTAGGTCCTGTGAAGGGCCGTCCGAATAACACACCTTTTGACTGGGACAGGCTTTCCCGTGCTACATCGCCTAAAGTATTTGTATCACTGGGCACTCTGCTGGTAGATATCCGCAAGGAATTCTTCCAGAAACTGATAGATGCCTTTGCAGGTGAACCGCTCACGATTGTAGCAGCTACTGATCCGGCTATCTTTCCCGAATGGCCGGACAACTTCATTGTACAGGGTTTTGTACCACAATCACAGTTGATGCCGGAAATGAATGCGGTGATCTGTCATGGGGGCTTTAATACAGTGAATGACGCCTTCCTGAACGGACTGCCGATGTTGATCACGCCTATCGCCTATGACCATTTCCACACAGCCTCTCTTATAGAAAATGCAGGTTGTGGTATCAAGTTAAGATATAAACGCCTGCGCGTGCCTGACCTGAAGACAGCTATGTGGGAAGTACTGAATAACCCGAAATACAAACAGGCGGCACAACATATACGCAACACATTCATACAGGCCGGAGGTAATGACAAAGCAGTAGAGCTATTGGAAACATTTGCACAGGAAAGAACGCGCACTTTATCTGTTTAACAAATTATTCTCTGTAATGAAACGTAAACTACTCCTTCCCGAAAGGATAATGCTGGGAGATGGTGCTACGCCTTTCAACGGCGTATTTGTGGTCAGGATCAATGGTACGCTGGCGCCAGAAAGCCTATATAATGCACTATCGAAGGTACAGGCCAAACATCCGCTACTGCGGGCAGGCATTGTGCAGGATAAAAAAGGCACGCCTTATTTCACTATTCCTGAAGTCTATCGTGCTATCCCACTGAGCATTAAAGACCGCATTACAGCTGAGGACTGGCAACAGGAAACAAAAGCTGCCTGGGCTTCTGTTTTTGATATTCCCAACGGTCCGCTGATCCGGATGGTATGGTTAAAAGGTAGCCAGCAATCAGAACTACTGCTGGCATTTCATCACTGCATGTGCGACGGAGGAGGAGGGCTTATGCTGGTCAGGGAAATACTGGCGGTACTGGATGATCCTGATTATGATATTGGTATCCATCAAACTTTTACCACCCTGGAAGATATTGTGCCAAAGCACATCCTGACAGGTACCCGCCAGGTATTGAAAGCAAAACTGAAAGGAGCGTTCATACGAGGCGTACTGACCCTGTTATCTGCTTTCACTTCTACACGTAACAAACAGCCTGTCAGCCGGGAAGACGACTACCTCGTACACTGGAAGCTGGACCAGCAGACATCATCCGCCCTGTTCCAACATTGTAGCATGCAGATGGTGACTGTTAATACAGCGCTTTGTGTTGCTTTCCTGCAGGCCTTTCAACTAGTGAGAGGAGAAAAGGCTATGAACAAGATCACCTGCCCCGTGGATATCCGGAAGTTCATCCCGGAGATAAAGAAAGATGTGATCTTTTCTTTCGGACTTTCATTGGAACTCTCTATCAATAACGATCCTGCTATCGCTTTCTGGGAAAGGGTGCAACAGTTGCAGGCCATTTCCTCAGAGAAGATTTCAAAAATGGATCCATATGATTTTATGCTGCCTTTTGAACATGCACATGGCGGCATTAAACATATGCGGAAATTCCTGACATACGGGAAACCAGTGTATGACCTGATGTTTTCCAATATGGGCAAACTGGATGTGCGCGATAAATACCATTCTTTTGAAGTGGATACTATTTTCAGTCCTACTGTTGTAGGGCCGTTTGCTAATCCGACAACAATCATTACATCAACCTATAAAGGCCAGATTGACTTTTCATTTGTGTCTAACCATGCTGTCCTGGATCACCGGGATGCACTGGCCATTAAAGAGCTGGCAATGAAATTACTATTGGAAGACCTACATGTAGCAGCGCCCGCGCCGGCATTATCATCAATTATTTAACCATCTTATGAATAGAAAATTAATACTGGGCGAACGGATCATGTATGTAGATGCCGCAGCCACCGTAAACTGTATTTTCACGGCCAGGATACGCGGCGTCCTTACCCTGGAAGGTCTGATATATGCCCTGGGGAAGATACAGCAAAAACATCCCCTGCTGGGCGTTGTGATCAGGGAAGACGAGCATGGCAGGCCCTATTTTGTATCAGATATCAAGATCCCCCCTATTCCTGTGCAGATCGTTGAACGACAGGATGATGATCACTGGCAGGCCGTATCTGCCACTGAATGGCACCGCACCTTTGATGTACGTAAAGGACCGTTGGCAAGAGTGATATGGCTACGTTCAGATGAGGTGTCTGAATTGCTGTTAGTACTTCCGCATTGCATCTGCGATGGTACTTCCATTCTTACGCTGATGCGCGAATTGTTGCAGGTGCTGGACAAACCCGAAACAGTATTAATCCCCTACCCTTCTTTTGAGTCTATTCACAATTTTATCCCGGATGCTTTATCCTCCAACTGGAAGCTAAAACTGAAATTATGGTTGCTGTCGAAGGTGGCAGGCCTGGTATTAGCCTTAAAGACAAAGGGACCGCAACCTGTGCAGGGCAAACATTATATGATACGCTGGAAGCTGGATAAGACGGCTACGACGGACTTAATTACTATCTGTAAAATAGAAAACACCTCCCTGCATGCCGCTTTCTCCCTCGCCTTTATGGAGGCCCATCGCCATGTGATGGGAGCCGCATCCCATGGTAAGGTGATCTGTCCTGTAGACATCCGCCGGTTTATTCCGGAAATAAAACAGGACCAGCTGTTTGCCTTTGCACCTATTGCCGAACTGAGTATGAGCAATATAACCACCGACTTCTGGACAAAGGCCCGTCAACTGAAAACAGACCTGACTAAGGCCATAGAGAAGATGGATGTACGAAAACTCCTGCTGACCAGTGAATATTTTCATACAGCCGCTACCCGGATGGTTGATTTTCTGAAAAAGACCGATGGTACACATGATGTTACGTTGTCCAATATGGGCAAACTGGATATCCCGGACCAGTATGAAACCTTTGAACTGGAAACGCTCTACAGCCCCAGTGCGGCTTTCCCATGGAGGAACGCCAACACACTGGTGATCAGCACCTTCAGGGGACAGACAGACTTTTCTTTTATTTCCTGCGAGAGCTTCCTGGAAGAAACGAAAGCCCGGGCTATTGTCCGGAAAATGCAGGAGTTACTGCCTATAAACCCTGTTCATGAACCAGTCCATCAATAGCAATAGTATTTTAAAGAAGTTTACGCAGCGCCAGGTGCTTTTTTATTTCACTACCAATGTGATTATTAATGCACTGGTGCCTTATTTCGGTTTTGATGACCTCAATACCGTTTACCTGTTCCGGGGAGAGCATCCGGTGGCAAGATTCTTTCTGCCCATGGCTCTGCTGCTGCCTTTGTGTATCACCATTGACATATTAAACAAAACCACTACGCTATTGGAGAAGGAACAGCTGGTCACTTCTCCCCCGCCTAAAAAGGTCAAGATCCGTTTCATGCTAAAAACAGCGTCCCTGAACGCAATAATCACCCTGTTTCTGACGTTAGCCGCTATGCTTGGTATACATGCCTGTTTACCCGAGAATTACAGCTTTAATGGTATACTGCTGTCGGTTCTCTCAGGAGTGCTGGCCGGGGGTATGGCGATCTTCTTTACCCTTCAGCCGATCCACAAGGTAAAAAAGCTGTATCCGCACTAACAATCAGGAATATTACATAATTTAGTCATGGTAATTGCCTGATTGTTAGGAAGGACAATTCCCATTACTAAAACGACCATGCATGAAACGCATCATTGCAATATTAGCATTCCTCTTACCCCTCGCGATACATGCGCAGACAAAACTGGAAGATAAGCTCGCAGAAGATTTTTCCAACAAGTTCGCCAAGCGCTACGAGGTAAGGAACGATTCCCTTATCGTTTTTGTGACAGAGCAGATGTCAAGAAGCGGAGCTGCCGGACTGGATATCGATAAAACGATGACTGAGCTTCAAAAAGATCCTGCTGCGCTGGATGCCGCCCTGAAATTCATTTACCAGTACAGTAATGCCAACAGGCAGCAATTCATCGCCCACCTGCGTGCCATGAATCTGCAGAGCAATAGTGTATTCCCACTGGCTACTTATGCGGTGAATAAATTCAAGGGAGAGACCAAAGAGCTGCTGGAAGAAAAATCCAGCCTCTATACCACCGGCGCTATTCCTGCTACCCTGCCACCGCTGCAGATAACGCCGGCAGTAGCGGAGAACAATGCTACTACCTCCGATCCGAATAACACCACTACTTCCAGCTCCAATAGTGAAACGACTGCTTCCACAGCTGTTCCGGCAGAACCGGGTGCTACTCCAACAACGCCGGCAGCACCGGCTTCTCCAGCAGCAGACAATTTCAACTGGGATGTAAGACAGATCTTCAAACTGCGCCAGCCCGATCAGCTGTATGCCCTGTATGGTAAAGAGCATGTGGAAGCACGCCAGGCACAGGATTTTCAGGGAAATGATATCGGTACTGCCTATTATGTATTCCCGGATACTGACAATGAAATGATCGTGCAATTTGATGGAGAGAAAGGCACCAGCGTTTTCTTCACTAAAGAAAACTCCAAATGGAAACCTCCATTCGGTATCAAGGTAGGTGATCCACTGGATAAGGTAGTAAAAGTAAACGGCCGGGATTTCCGCATCCATGGTTTTGAATGGGAGAACGGTGGTGAAGTGGCTGACTGGGAAGGCGGCGCCTTCGCAGGTAAAGGTGTGAACATCGCCTTTAAAGCCAACAACTCGAGTGATCCCAAACTATACGACCAGGTAACCGGCGATAAGAAAGTAAAAACTGATGCTTCTGCTATGAAAAAGCTGGCAGTAGTGGTAGATAAAATTGCATTCAAAAGCAATTGATCACACCAGCAGTTTGTTGTCAACAGCATACTTGATCAGCATCGCGGTATTCTTTACTTCCAGTTTGGCCAGTAATTTTTTCCGGTGAGTGTTCACAGTATCTGCACTGATAAATAACTTCTCTGCAATTTCAACATTCGTATTTCCTTCTGAGATCAGACATAAAACTTCTTTTTCCCTTCTCGTAAGAGGAGGGAAATTTTTTTGTATGCCTATCCGTTCGCTGCTCATGGACTGTTTGACAGCGGGAGAGAGATAAATATCACCTGAGTATACGGTGTGAATAGCATATAATAATTCGTCCTTGTCGGCAGTGTTCAGAATATAACCGCTGGCGCCGCATTGCAGCAGTTCAGCGATATACCTTTCATCCCTGCAGGAACTCAGCACCAGTACAGATACTGTTGGGTATTCCATCCGGATGTTGGCGCATAGTTCAATGCTGTCTATGTCTGGCAGACAGGTATCTATAATGACAATATCAACAGAATTGTGCAGTAGAAATCTGAGACAGGCGCCGCCACTCCGGGCATGCCCTGTTAATAGCATATCATGTTCGGAACCAAGAAGTGAGCGTAGACCTTCCAGGATCAACGGGTGGTTGTTTACGAAATACAGGCGGATCATGGGTATCCAATTTAAGATGCCAATGTGGGCAGCAACGGGCTACAAGCTACTTACAGCAGGTTTTCGGCATTCCATGTAATATAACGAAAATATCAACATAACAATATACAACGGTCCCATAACGGATCAGTATCCTCATCAATGGCGGCCATCAGGGCAAGGCCGATACCGGCTACTCCTTCCAGGATGCCGTAACTGTTTTCATAGGCGTCTTTTCCATAAAACCGGAAGCCTGCAGGGGCATCCTTATGTGTATTCATTTGAAAAGTTTCTTGTAACCAATATGTTGCGCCTGTTAATAAAGAGGGGTCTTTTGTCTGTAGCCAGGCGCGCCTGTAGATATGTGCTATGCCTGCACTCCCATGACAAAGGCAGGCATCATGTACGTTGCTGTTTTTGCTGTTGCGGTGCGACAGTGTATGATGAAAAATTTGTAAGGCTTTCTCCTGATAAGTGTTGTCCTGCAATGAGACACCGGCATTCAACAGCATTGTGGCAATTCCCAGATCTCCA
The DNA here is from genome assembly GCF_900102545.1 of Chitinophaga filiformis. Classification (GTDB taxonomy): domain Bacteria; phylum Bacteroidota; class Bacteroidia; order Chitinophagales; family Chitinophagaceae; genus Chitinophaga; species Chitinophaga filiformis. The sequence continues at coordinate 460,431 of NZ_FNBN01000006.1, forward strand.
TAACACCATCCCAGGCGACTCTGTTTCCCTGTCAAAGGTTGATGACTGACATCCGTCAGCACTGGATATAGTGCTGTCAGTCCTTCCTCCGGACTGTTTTCTGCTTTTAGTATCCAGGAAATGCCTTTGCGGATCAGGTCACTGGTGTGTGCGGGTGCGATTCCTTTATGATGGATCATAGCCAGGATGGAGATAATGGCGGGAACGCCGTGGGCAAGGCCCATATTGAAGGTAACCTCTCCTGCTGGCCTTCCTCCCAGTCCGGTCAGGTGATCCTGCCAGCTGATACCATCTGCTGTTTTTACGGCTGTAGACTCCAGGGTTGATACCAACGCTGTCAGGTAATGCTTTGCCTGTGGATGTGGGTCTCTTTCCAGGAAATACAGGGCGATACCCAATCCCTGGTGCAGGAAATCGTGTTGCCCTTCCTGCAGTGCATTGAGCATCTGTTGTCCCAGTACTTCATCCACCTCTTCAAAAACATCATCCATACCATCTTCATTCACAAAGCCGGCTTTGATAAGATGCTGAATATTCCATACCATACCGGCAATGCCACTACAGTGAGAGAGTGGCAGGGCTGTTTCGCCCATGTCCTGCACACTTCTTTCCAGTAGCTGGTGTACCTTCTGCAGGTATTTCTTTTTTCCTGTAAGCTGATAGTAGTAAGCGAAGAATAAGGCAGCGCCCGTATAACCTCCCAATAAGCCGGGGAAAGCTGTTTCTTTTGTAAAGGAGTCAAGGGATAGACTGATCTCCTGTAATATTTTTCCGGCGGTCTTTTTATCATCCATATTCATCTGATAGAAAAACATGGTGCGGCCAACAACCACAGCGATGCCGCACCATGTCAATTTAGAATCGGCAAGAGTCAACGCTGCAAATAGGCGCGCCCTGACTGATGTCATCCGTACAAACTTTGAAGGAAAGGATAGTGGTAGTAGGAACTGCTACTAGACCGTTATTCATATCCTGTTTGGCACGGTTTAAACTTGCGATCCTGATCTTGCCAAGATCCAGTTTCTTTTCTGTTTTCTTTTTCATAAAAAATGCGGTTTTAGATTTTGAATAAACTGCTGTACTTAGTTTCTGCCATCCTGTGGAGGAGGACATTTAAAAAGGCTGCAACCAGTGTAGGTAGGAGCAAGAGCCTGCTGGTTAGCAACTTCCTGTTTTGTGGTGCTCAGTTTGGCAATCTTGATCTTGCCAAGGGTAAGCTTGCGGCTTGACGCTTTTTTCATAGTTAACAAGTGGTTTTAAATATTAAGAAATGAATGATATCCTTTAGCGGTCAGGTTTTAAATATGGGAATGAGGGCACGGTTTTCATCATTCTTAAAGATAAGGATAAAGCCTGCTTCACCTCATCACTGGAAAAGGGGATTTTCTGATCTTTTTTTCCAGTAAATGAAATATCACCTTTTAAGGGGAGCTGCAGATGCAGGTATAAGGGTTATCTTTTTATCTGTATTTGCATGACTATGATTACCAATAAAGACTTTTACCTGCTTAGGTCTCCCCTGTTGCCGGTAGATTTTTTAACCCGCTTTTTACAGCTTCCATATGCTACGCTGGCAGACGAGATTAAACAAACATTTACAGCCCCTTATCTGGCGGAAGCTATCTATATCGCGTCGCCGGAATTGAGCAATGAGTTACGGAAATGGCAACAGGGATTATTGAAGGGAGAAAAGGACGTTAATAAGCTGGTGCTTTCCCTCTTCAGATATCTGCTCCGAATGAGTACCCGCTGTACGCCATATGGCCTGTTTGCCGGTTGTGCAACGGGCGCATTCGATAAGGCTACAGCTATTCACCTGGAGGAATTCTCAAAACACCGGAAATACTGCCGGCTGGATATGAACTATGTAGCGGAACTGGCAGAAAAGATTGCCCTGATACCGGAGGTACAGGAACAGCTGCATTATTTCCCGAACAACTCTGTTTACAGAACGGGAGATACTTACCGCTATGCTGCATTCACCATTAAAAACAAATTCCGGCAGTATGACCTTACTGCTGTCAACTACTCTACCTACCTGGAGCAGGTGTTGGAAAAAGCTACTACAGGAGCTACTATCGGGGAACTCTGTGCATATCTTACCGGTGAGGAGATCTCCCCTGAGGAAGCCCGGGATTTCATACTGGAACTGATAGAAAGCCAACTCCTTATCAGTGAGCTGGAACCAACCATCACAGGTGAGGAATTCTTTCATATACTGGTCAGGAGGCTGAAGACGCTGCAACAAACAGAGGGAATTCACGATACCTTGTCTGCTATTCAACGGCTACTCGGCATGCCTGCCACCGGCATTGACAAATACCTGCAAACGCATGCCCTTGTTAAACAATTGCTGCCGGATACCAACAATAAAGACCTGGTGCAGACGGACCTTTTTCTCGCCACTTCAACTAATACCATCGGCCAGCAGGTAATTACAGAAATTCAGGAACAGGTGACCGCTTTATGGAAGTTGCCGGCGCCGGAACGGACCGGTGATCTGCAAAACTTCATGAAGAGTTTCCGCGAGCGATATGAGGAACAGGAAATACCGCTGGCCATTGCGCTGGATACAGAAACCGGTATCGGCTATGGCGCTTATACCAGTCATTATTCCGCCTATGCCCCTCTGCTGGATGATATTGTCATAAAAAGCAATGCCAGTCCGGACACTATCTCCTGGAATAACATGCGGCAATTCCAGCTGAAGCGGTATATGGAATGCCTGCAACAGCAACAGATGGAAATAACATTAACCGATGCAGATATAGATAGTCTCTCCACTGCTGATGCCAAACCCATTCCGGATAGCTTTTATGTGATGGGAAGTATTGTAAGTGAAAGCGCAGAGGCGGTAGACAATGGAGATTATCTGTTTGATTTCAGCTCCTGCGGAGGACCTTCTGCCGCTAATTTACTGGGACGGTTCTGTCATGGTGATGACCTGCTGAAAGAAAAAGTACAGGAATGTCTTGCAGAAGAAGCACAACAGCATCCGGATGTGATCTATGCGGAGATCATTCACCTGCCGGAAGCAAGAACGGGTAACATCCTGTTGCGGCCACAATTAAGAGACTACGAGATTGTATACCTTGGCCATGGCAGCGTTGCATCAGATCATCAGCTACCGGTAACTGATCTGATGGTAAGAATAGAAAACAATATGGTCGTTTTGCGATCACGTAAATTCAATAAAAGAGTGATTCCCCGCCTGAGCACTGCACATAACTTTAGTACGGGTAGTCTGCCGATGTATAAGTTCCTGTGCGACCTGCAATTTCAGCAACTACATAGTGCTACCGGCTGGCAATGGAATCTCCCTATGGAAGCGCCTTTTCTGCCACGGGTACGGTATAAAAAATTTATCCTGCAAAAATGTACCTGGACTCTGCATCAGAAAGACTATCCGTTACTGGTAAAACAGGCAGGTGTACAGGAGCATTTCAGATTATTCCAGGACATCAGGCAGTCCTTGCGTTTACCCAGGTACCTGTCTATTGCGGAGGGAGATAACGAGCTGTTTATTGACCTGGATAATGAGTGTTGTGTACATCTGCTGGTAAGCACACTGCTTAAAAAAGAGCAGATCACTTTACAGGAGATATTGCAAACGCCGGAACAATGCTGGATCACGGGGCCAGGAGGACGATTCACAAACGAATTGATCATTCCTTTTAAGAGCGGTACGGAGAAACTGACGAAAGCCCTGGTACCGGCAACTGTATCCACCCTCCCACAACGGCATTTTGCACCAGGCAGTGAATGGCTATACGTAAAAATATATGCAGGCATCAATACAACGGAAAAGGTCCTGAAAACAGTGATCAAACCACTTGTAGAAGATCTTAGTGAAAAAGGCATTATAGATCAATGGTTCTTCATCCGCTATACAGATCCCGATGATCATATCAGGGTACGTTTCCACCATGCCACTGACAAACACTTCTGGCAGACTGTACTCTCTGAACTTTACCGTATCATCTCCCAGGAAATAGATCCCGGGCTTATTCACAAGATACAAACGGATACTTATGCCCGTGAGATAGAGCGGTATGGCGCCAGTACAATGGAATGGAGTGAGCGTCTTTTCTGTTATGACAGTGAGGCTGTAATCGGCTGTATTGATCTGCTGGAAGGAGAAGAAGGTGAAAACTACAGATGGCTGCTGGCTGTACGGGGAGTGGAGATGTTATTACAGGATTTCGGCTATTCATTACAGGGGAAATCTGCTTTCCTGAAAAGACTACAATATCATTTCTTCCAGGAATTTGGCGGCGGTCAGGCATTACAAACCCAGTTAAACAGCAGTTACCGCAAGTATATGCGTCAGATCAGCAGTTTCCTGGATCCCGATCAGGATGGGAACAATGAAATAGAGGACGCCATTGCATTGTTAGCAATAAGGTCATCCCGCATCCGGCAGGCGATTCATGATGCACCTGTTGAAAGATGGGATGACCTTATGGGCAGTTATATTCACATGTTCCTTAACAGGATGTTGTTATCCAACCAAAGGAAACAGGAATTGGTTATTTATCATTTCCTGAATAAATATTACGAGTCCAGACTGGCGATGCAGAAGAAACAGCTTATTTAGCATTGTCCCAGAATAAGCGCGTCAGCTGTGCAATGACGCCTTCCCGCGTGGCTGTATCAGCCCTGGTATCACTGACGAAGACAGCGATAGCATAGTGCTTCCCGTTAGGTAAGGTTACGATACCTACGTCATTGGTAGCAGCGGTAAGGCCGGCTGCATTGGTATCGGAAGTACCTGTTTTATGTGCTACCACAGCGTTTTCAGGGAGTAGCCCTTTCATTCTTTTAGGACCTGTGGTAGTCTCTGTCATGAGCTTCAGGAGAAATTCATTACTGGCTTTCGACAGATACTTACCGGTATGCACTCCTTTCAATAACTGTAACATGGCTATTGGTGACGACCAGTTGGTATATTGTACTTCCCATGCTTTTGATGCCTGCTCTTCCGTTGCCTTAATGGCAATATTGTCTATACCAAGGCTATGAATATACTTATCCACATAGGCCGTACCTCCTACGAGGCGGAATAACAGATCACAGCCGCTATTATCACTCTGGGATACTGTATATGCCAGGATATCGCTCAGCTTCATATCAGTACCTTCCGGGAATTTCTCACGGATAGGGCTCCACATACCAGGCAGCAAATCTTCTTTACGAATATGGATGACCTGGTTGAGGGCAAGTTTGCCCTTATCTACCTGATCGAGTACAGCGATGGCCAATGGCAGTTTGAAGACACTCTGCATAGGAAAATGGTCCTTCCCATTGAGGGTAATGGTATCTCCATCTTCCAGCGACATCATTGCCATTCCCACATGCCCATGGACGGTCAGTGCTATGTCGTGGATCTTTTTTCTGTCGGCGTGTTTTTGTGCGGTGCTTTGAAGAGTAAACAGTAAAAAAGGCAGTACTACACTGCCGGATAAAATACGATTCTTCATTTGGGTTATTGTGCTTTATGTATCGGCATCCGGTTTCATGCGCTTGTCGAGCAATCGCTGCAGCAAGATAGCAAAATCTTTATCATTGGGAGGCATCAGAAATGTCTTATGATTTCCCTGTACGTTATGCACCTCGAGGCCTTTCAGGGCATACGGTTTCCATCCCAGATAAATAGGATCATCGAGGAAATATAACCGTGTATCTACCCGGAACAGATCAATTAAACAGGCATTGGAAGGTTGCATATGGTACTTGCGATAGGCCGCTTCATATTTTGCATTGATCTTGTCTTCTGCACTATCAATAGCTGGAGGGGGTTGTAGTCCCATATATACAGCGAACTCATTATACTTACGCTTGAAAAAATCTTGTTGATAACGGATGGTTTCCATTGGTTGCCGCATCAGTGAACCGGTTACAAACAATAATTTGGGGAACTGCCGTTTTACCTTCCTGATATACCTGGGCAATCCCGTTTCAAAATGGCCCCGGTTATAAGCATAGGTGTCAAACATCGCCAGCATTTTCACCTGCTTGCCCATGGCCTGTAGTTGCCTGGCCATTTCAAAAGCGACAATGCCCCCGTATGAATAACCGGCCAGGGCATATGTATCGCCAAAGTCTTTTTCCAGCAATGCGGCAATATACTCGGCGGCCATATCCTCAAGCGTCTCAAATGGCTCGTCTACCCCGTTCAGTCCTTTGGACTGAAAGCCATATACCGGCTGGTCAGGGTCTACGTTACGGGCAATGTTGTTGAACAGGAGCACGTTCATGTCGAGCCCGTTCACAATGAAGATCGGTGGTTTGTTACCTGTAGGTTTTACAGGTACTAACAGGTCCCAGGAAATAGACAGCTCATCAAGTTCCAGTTGCTTTGCCAGCTTTTCCACCGTGTTGGCTGTAAACAATCCAGCCAGCGGCAGGCGTTTACCGGTTTCCCTTTCCAGCCGGGCCATGATCTGCATGGCAACTATAGAGGTACCTCCGAGTTCAAAGAAATCATCTCTGATACCTACCTGGTCTATCTCTAAGAGATCGCTCCATATATCAGCGATCAGCTGTTCCTGTTCTGTCCGGGGAGCGATATATACTCTGTTCGCCTTTTCCATTTCCTGCCTGATAGCTTCGAGGGCATTCCTGTCTACTTTCCCATTAGGGGAAAGAGGAAAGCCCGGCAGGGTTACGAAGTTGCTGGGGATCATATACTCCGGCAGGGTTGTTCTTAATACCTTCTGCCATTCAGCAAATTTGGCTCTATTACCGTTTTCCAGTACCACATAGGCTACCAGACGTTCGTCTTTAGGTAAGACTACGACGTCTTTTATTCCTTTTTGTTTACTGAGCGCATGTTCGATCTCTCCCAGTTCAATCCGGTATCCCCTGATCTTTACCTGGTGGTCTATTCGACCCAGGCACTGGATCTCTCCTCCATTAACGATCCGGCCGAGGTCACCCGTTTTATACATCCGTGCACCCGGCATATCGGAGAACGGATCATCCATAAAGAGTTGTGCAGTTAATTCCGGTCTGTTGAGGTAGCCCTTTCCCACTCCTACTCCTCCCATAAAAATCTCGCCTACCGTACCATCAGGTACCGGTCTTAACTGGCTATCCAGAATATAAACGTACATATTCCCTATAGGGCGCCCAACGGTAATGATCTCATCATCGGCATGTATCCGCTTGAATGTTGCCCATACGGTGGTTTCTGTAGGGCCATACATATTCCATAAAGAGTCGCATTTCTCCAGGAGTCTTTCCGCCAGCTTCTTTGATAATGCTTCTCCGCCGATTAAAACTTTTATCGGCAGTCTCTCATCCCATGATTCCAGCATCATCCTCCAGGTAGCCGGTGTAGCCTGCATGACTGTCACCCGCTGTGTTTTGACAATCTCCATCAGTAAGCGCGTGTCCTTTGAGGTCTGTGCATCAGTCAGTATGATCTCTGCCCCTGTGATCAACGGGAGATATAATTCAAGACCTGAAATATCAAAGGAAATAGTAGTAAGGGCAAGTACCCGGTCATTTTTATCCAGGCCAGGTTTCCGTTGCATTTCTACCAGGAAGTTCACTAATCCCCGCTGGGTAATCTGTGCGCCCTTGGGCTTTCCTGTTGAGCCGGAAGTGTATAACACATACACGAGGCTATCCATATCGACGCTTATCTCGGGGGCTGTAATGAGATACTGTGATACCTGTCTGATGAGGTCCTGTATCAGGATCATTCTACCCTTATATTGAAACCTGCTGCCGTATTTTTCTTCCGTAATCAGAAAACCGGCCCCGGTATCTTCCAGCATGAATTCAATTCGAGCCTGAGGATATTCAGGATCCAGAGGTACATAGGCGGCTCCCGATTTAATAATCGCCAGCATGACAACGACCATTTCAGGAGAACGGTCTACTGCAAGCCCAACGATGCATCCTTGTTTGATCCCGTATTCGGCCAGCAGCCTGGTAAATTGATTAACGGAATTATTTAATTTATGATAAGTTAATACGTGATCCCTGAAGCGTAAAGCTATCTTATCGGGGTACAATAACGCTTTTTCATGGATGAGTTCTGGTAAAGAACATAACTCCAGTGGATTTGAATTGCGATGGTAATCCGATATGAGTATGGGATCAATTTTCTCTTGTCTATCCCACATAGGCCTTCAGATATAGTAGTACTGATTATATTCTTCAAACAAGGAAAAACAGAATTTGGTTCAATATGTAGAAAAAACATATCTCTATCCTATACTGTTGCAATTAGTACTGTCCAGGATGCTATATATATTCCCACCAAACCTGAGTAATTAAAACAAATATACTAAAACCCGATAGCAGAATGAACGCAACAACGTTACAGGGTCATTGAAAAACAATTACCGGTTGCTTCCGCTCATAATAGTTAAGTCAGATTCAATAAAGTAAATTAAATTGCCTGCTGTAGCATCATCTTAAATAGATTTTTTTTAATAACTGCTGAAATCATCAGCTATTTAAACATACCCAATGTTTCCCCCGAAACCATCTATTACATGTAAAATCTGTAACACAGCAGCCATGCACTATCCCCTCAATATAAAGGGAAGCGACATTTTTTATTGTAAAAGCTGTGCTGTCTTTTTAAGAGCCGCAAGCTATTCTGATATAGAATTACATCTGGATGGCCGGGGATATACCAATTTGAAAAATGAAGAACTGCTAAGGCAAAAACGAAATCATTTCTTTGACTATATTTTGACTACCACAAGTAAATATACTACTATTGTTACTGCCTGGCTTGACTTTGGCTGTGCCTATGGACATTTACTCCAAAAGCTCCATTCCCGTGGTGTACAGGCATATGGAGTGGAGATAAACAAAAAGTTATACGATTATTGCAATAGTCAGGGGTTACAGGTGTTTACAGCAATGGAAACGCTACCATGTAACCTGTACTTTGACGTAATAAGCGCTATTGACTCTTTCTATTATGACCCTGAACCTATCAAAACCGTTACATCCTTTCATCGTCATCTTACCGACAATGGAATATTGATCCTGCGTATTACGAATCTTAACTGGTTGATGAAATGTCAAAAGCTGTTTGGAATAAAATTACCTTATAGTGGAATGGGGGACGCTTTTATAGGTTACAGCAAAAAGGCTATTGAGAGAGTATTGGAAACAGGGGGATTTAAGATTGTTAAGTATCAATATGCAGAAAAGGGAAAAAAACAGTCCCTGTTTCACAATCTATTTTATAAAGTTACGTATATCCTTTCTATGTTAAGTTTCTATAAATGGCCCGTTACTCCAGGTATCATCATTATTGCCCGGAAAGTCACTAAATAATGGCTCAATCTGCATGATACAGTTCATACTCACGTTTGCCTTTCTTAATGTTTGACCAGGCTTGCCGGAGATCCTTCACTGACTGATACATTGACTGCATTAGATTATCCCGCCATCTGTGTGAATGGAGTAAGACATGCAATCCCTGATCAAGCCGTGTTTCCTGTATCTGGTTATACATATTGAGGATACGGACGAACGTGTCTCTCGCATGCACCATATTGAACTTGCGCGTCAGGAAATAGGCTTCTCCTAGTAAGTTTGTCTCCTTTATCAGTTCGGGATACTCCTGTAACAATTCATTGTTGAGCAGATAGCCATTTTTGGGGAGGAAAAGCTCCGAGTGTCCACAGGCGCTTTTAATGTCTATTCCGATTTTCCTGAACAGGTTCACTTCCCTGATAAACAGTTTTCTCGCTTCAGGAAAATTTCCATGACAGCGATCCAGGCATTCATAATGGAATCCCACTTCATGGTTTAGCGATTGTATCTCTCTCATTATAGATGGGACAAAAACATTACGCCTTGTGTGAAAGTAAAAAGTAGCCGGGAAATCAATATCATGTAATTTATGGGCGAACTTCAGGGCTATTTCCGGAGAATTCTCGACATCGAAGCGTAAAAGGAGAATATTTCCTTTTTCCTCGAGATTGTACAGTTCCGAAATCTTATATACTTTTCTTTTAGTGCGCTGAGCTGCCAGGACGTTAAGCACGTCGGCGAAGTTGTAAGGATTTAAAGCCATGGTGATAGAATTTTTATTTTAAGATCTCTTTAGTGTATTTATTCGCATATTTATAATTGTTCACAACGGTGGTATCATAGACCATGGGGCAGCCATGGCAGAAAGAATGCTCGCCGCATTGTTTCGCCTGCCGGGAGTTTGACACTACCTTTCTTATTTCCTGGTAGGGCGCACCATTCCATACTTCTGATAAGCTGGAGTTAAAGATGTTTCCAAGGGAAGGAGATTTTAACTTTTTCTCTTTGTGATATTGTTCACCAAGCCTGTAAGTGCAGCAAGGGATAACATCACCGTTGTATTTGATGACCGTACCCATATAAGGCCAATGGCACCTGGGGATAACCTTATTTTTTTTAGGCCCCTTAACATCAAAGGTACCTGGGTCGTAATCAGTATAGTTATGCAGGCTTCCCCAAAAAGTAGTAAATTGATCTACTCCCATCTCAGTAAACAAAGTACGGGCTGTTTCTATATCATGAATGTTATGCTGATACTTAATATATTGCACTTCAACCTTGGGATACAAAAGCTGCATCTCTTGTTTCATTTTGCAAATACGGTTCAGATTATCGATCACAACATTAATTCTTCCTCCCACCCTTGTAATTTCATAATCCTCCTGTTTTAGTCCGTCAATGCAAATTGTGAGATGTGTCAGGCCGCTTAATACCAACTCTTTTATTTTCTCATCGCTAAGATTAAAGGAAAAATTAGAGCTTATATGAGTATTTAATTTCGCCTTGCTTGCAATAGCGCACATTTGAGCAAGATCCGGATGAATAAGCGGATCTCCCAAATAGTACAACGACACCAATGTTGTTTTGCCCTTAATTTCATTTATAATTCTGCTGAATTGGGCAACATCCATTTTCTGATTAGCGGTAAAGCTTTGCTGTTGTATGTCTGTATTGGAAGTAGATTTGGCATGTACACATACCGTACAGGATAAGTTACAAAGAGGCGAAATATCAATTTTAACGATGATGGGCTTTGCATGTACCTTGCTTTGTCTGGTGAGAAAGGCCATAATTGCTCCGGCGCTGTTTAACGCTTTGGTAATTGAGAGGTTATCTACAAATCGGCCTAGCCGTCTTTTCAGTAACTTTTTGTAGTTAATTTTTCGTGCTTCGGATTTCATGTTTGGGGTGGTTTTGTATCTAAAATGGAATTTGAGTAATTGAACTTACAATTTTGTCACGAAAAAAAAAATATTTCATTAGCGCATATCGAATATTTGTCCTTATAATACAAACGCTTATGAAAACAGATAACTGGATAATATTAGAACAATTACTAGATTGTAAATATTCTTAATGACATTTACTGAATGATGATTAACAAAAAATTGGTTACCTGATTTCGCGTTTCATTAGAGAATTTTCATTTGGAATTCATGGCTACAGACTCAGAGGATCTACTTCCCAATACAGAACTTACTGAAGATAAAATCCAGCTGGTCTTCATTTGTGATCTGCCCGGTGATCTCACCCAGGTAATGCAGGCATCTCCTGATATCAAGTGCCAACAGATCTCCCGGGAGCTGATTATCCAGTCCGGCCCTTACATCCTGCAGGGCATTCAATACTTCCTGTAAAGCCGCATAATGACGTGCATTTGTTACAATGGTATCTTCAGTGTTGATATCGCCACTCATTACTTTCTGTACCAGACGGTCCTTCAATTCCTGGATATGTTCATGTTGTCTGGCAGAAATAAACAAAATGCCATCTATCCCCCCGAATTTTCTCTCCGCAGCTGGCAGCCCTATAATATCAGTCTTATTACCAATCAGGAGGTAATTGACGTCTTCCTGTTCAAATAACGCTACCTGAGCCTGGAGGTCGGCCATTGAGGTTTCATTTACATCAAACAGGTATAATACCACTCCCGCCTCCCGGATTTTCTCCATTGTCTTCTGCACACCGATGCTTTCAATAACATCTGCACTTTCACGAATGCCGGCTGTATCGATAAGACGAAAGAGGACTCCCTGTATGTTTAAGACCTCCTCTATGGTATCGCGTGTAGTACCAGCAATATCACTGACGATGGCCCTGTTTTCATTCAGGAGGGTATTGAGCAGGGTAGACTTGCCTGCATTGGGCTTGCCTACAATAGCGGTATTTACACCGTTTTTGATCACGTTTCCCATGCGGAAAGAATCTACCAGGTGCTTTACTACTTCCGTCGCTTCACTGATCAGACGGTATAACTGCGTGCGGTCAGCGAATTCAACATCTTCCTGGCTAAAGTCCAGTTCCAGTTCAATCAGTGCGGAGAAGCTGATTAGTTGTTCCCGGAGAGCGTATAACTCCTTCGAAAAACCACCTCTCATCTGCTGCATGGCAGTCTGATGACTGGCGGCGGAGTTGCTGGCAATAAGGTCGGCGACTGACTCTGCCTGGGTAAGGTCGAGTTTACCGTTGAGGAATGCCCGCATGGTATATTCCCCAGGCTTGGCCATTCTGGCGCCTGTGTGAATACAGGCATCAATGATCTGCTGTTGGATATAGGGAGATCCATGACAGGATATTTCGACAATGTCTTCCCCGGTATAGGAACGGGGAGCTTTATAAAGGCTTACTACCACCTCATCGATGGTACGGCCGTTTTCAACAATAGCCCCGAAATGAAGTGTGTGGCCGGGCTGCTGATGCAGGTCTTTTGCAGGGAACAATTTATTACAGATGTCGATGGCTTTCGTTCCATTCAGGCGGATCACCGCAATCGCTCCTATTCCTGGCGCCGTAGCCAACGCTACGATAGTATCATCGTATCCTGTAAGATTATTCCCAAGCATAACATTCAAATTCAGGCAGCAATATACCAATAAATAAAAAATCCCAGTCCCGGGGATACCGGTACTGGGATTTAAGATCAATATCCTTAGATCTGCTACTCTTGTAAAGTAAAGCGGATTGGCAGGTTGAACTGTACGGATACCTGACGGCCGTTCTGTTTACCAGCTTTCCATTTAGGCATTATTTTTACCACGCGGATCGCTTCTTCTTCCAGACCACCGCCTTTCGCAGCGCCTACAGTTTTTACATCTTTGATGTTACCTTCAGAATCTACTACGAACTGTACGAACACAGTACCTGAGATCGCATTTTCCTGCGCAACGCGAGGGTAGTGGATGTTTTTGCTCAGGAACTTAGCCAGCGCTTCTTCACCACCAGGGAAGGTAGGCGGCTGTTCTACGAACGTAAAGATCTCTTCTTTTGGAGGAGGAGGTGGAGCCTCTACCACACCGGTACCTTTACTGTCATCCAGCAATCCCGGGTCGATACCATTAGGATCACCTTCTACAGTTTTAGTACTGATCGCCTTATTCTCAATTTCCTTGATTTTTGGCGGTACTTCATCTTCTGGTACTTCTTCATCCTTCTTGATTACAGGAGGAGTGAACTGCACGGAAGGTTTCACTGGTGGTGGTGGAGCAGGTGGAGGCGGAGGTGGTGGTGGAGTTTTCGGATCATCCGGAAGCTTCACGTCCTCCATCTTAATCTGCTCAATAACAGGCTGCTTGTTAGGGTTTTCCCTTTCAATCTTGAGTATGTAGTTATTTATTGCATAACCTCCGATAACAACTAACATCAGCGCAGCACTACCAATGATGGCGTTGCGTACCCTTTTGTCGTACTGTCGTCTGAGATCATAAGCCCCATATTCTTTATTCCTGTTCTCAAACAGGATATCCAGAAAATCGGACTTTAAGATTTTAGCGGTATCCATTGTTTAAATTTTAAGGATGGATGCAAAAGTTAAGTGTCAATTACTTGGAGCCACCGCCGCCGCCGTTAGCTGCCTCAGTTTGACGGATCCAGGTTTTATCCTGATCACTGATGTCAACTGTTGCGTAACGTTGAATACGGTTAATAGCCATTTCGTCCAGAATGTCAACGAAATCCTTGTATGTAGCGTCATCATCAGCTTTAATGATCACTACCACATCTTCAGGTTCCCCTTTTGCATTTCTCGCTTTAGCAACCTCATCACGCTTTTTAATAATTACGTCTCTGATACCGCCTTTGTTGGCAAAGGTAGTAGCCTTGAAGAAGTCAGGATTGGCTGATGCATTCGGGTCTTGCGCCAAACCTTCGTAATAATATACCCGGTCTTTTTTGCCAAGCAGTATAGTGAGGGCAGTACTTTCTTTTACTTTGTTCTGCTCTTTTTCATCCTTAGTATCCTTCGGCATGATCAGGTCCATTGTTTTGGGCTTGCTCATGGTTGTTGTCAACATGAAGAAAGTGATCAGCAGAAATCCAAGATCCACCATCGGAGTCATGTCTACGCGGGTAGACTGCTTCTTTGATTTCGTACCCTGGTGTTTGCCTTTCCCACCACTACTACTGGTATCCATTTCTGCCATAGTAGCTCTTTTTTTAAGTTTTCAATAGCAACCCAGCGCCGCAGCACTGCCTGCTGTTTACTTTTAAATCGCTTTATTTTTCTTCATCACGGGCTAAAGCGGCCGCTGTTCCTGGCGGAGGTGCCTCCAGATTTGTAACCAGGTTCAGTTTCTGGATCTTCTTTTCTTTGAAGGTATCCAGGATGTCCTTAATCTTAGGATAAGGAGTTTGGTTATCGGCTTTCACGCAGTACTGCAGTCTTGGGTTTCCGCCCTGTGCAGATCTCGCGTATTCGATCCATACTGCAACTTCATTATTGGCAGAGTCAGTTGGAATACCTACTTCCAGACCTGCTTTCTTACGCTCTTCCGGTTTCATGGAGAGATAAGATTTCAGGTTTTTGATTTCAGTTCCTACGCTGGCGCCAATGATAAAGTTGTTCATTTCTTTGTCACTCAGTCCAAGCTTGTACTGCTCATTCAGATCCTGAATCAGTTTCTGCCTTTTAGGCTGACCGTCCATACTGAAGAATACCCTACCGTCTTTATCCACTGTCAACATGATTACATCAGAATCCGGCAGCAGTTTAGTATTGATAGAAGACGGAGTTACCACAGTCACCGGCTCGTCCGGTTTAAATTTAGTAGCCAGCATGAAGAACGTGAGCAGCAAGAAAGCCACGTCACACATCGCGGTCATGTCAACCAGCGTGCTCTTCCTGGGCATTTTAACTTTAGGCATCTTTACTCCTTTTTAGGTTTACTTTATATAGATTCAAAACTGCTAGTTTTCCATACAAATAATTAAAAAATTATTTGTGGTTTGCAGCGAAGCTCTGAGTTAAAGTAAAACCAGACTCGTCGATTGCATAAGTGATGCTATCGATATTGGTAGTAAAGAAGTTATACATGATGATCGCGATAGCGGAAGTACCGATACCCAGAGCGGTGTTGATCAACGCCTCAGAGATACCTAACGCCAGTTTGGATGAATCCGGAGCACCAGCTGCAGACATCGCGGAGAAGGATTTGATCATACCCAATACTGTACCGAACAGACCTAACAGGGTTGCTACTGAAGCGATAGTGGACAGGAACACCAGGTTCTTTTCCATCATTGGCAGTTCCAGTGCAGTTGTTTCTTCGATCTCGTTCTTGATAGTCAGGATCTTCTGCTCAGTATCCAGTTCAGTGTTAGTGATCATTTCTTTGTACTTTTTCAGACCAGCTTTCATCACATTACCTACAGAACCTTTCTGTTTGTCACACTCAGCCAGCGCTGCATCTACGTTTTTGTTAGCCAGGTGGAACTGAACTCTTCTTACCAGGTCAGCACCGCTGAACTTACCTTTAGCTTTGCTGATATAGAGGAAACGCTCAATTACGAAAGTGATACAGATCAATAATACAGAAATAAGAATAGGTACAATAGCACCACCCTGATAAACTGTTGCGAACCATTTTCCGATACCTTCTTCAACTGGATGTCCGCCTACGATTCCGCCCTGGAAGTTATCTGCACTACCTAATACTAACAGGTAAAAGAGAACACCTATAACTATACAGATAGGTACGGCCAGCAATGCAAATACATTGGATGACTTTTTAGCTTGATGAGAAGTTGCTTTGGCAGAACCTGCAGTCACAGTTGTTTTAGTCTCAGCCATGTTGATTGAATTTTAGTGTTAAAGATTAAACTATTGTTTTTTGTTATTTCTGCAATATAAATACGTGATTCGCAAAGTTATACGGTTGACCCAAAAAAACAAGTGCAGCTCTCAAAATCTCACAAAATTTAACGCACTCACTGAAGGCCGCCAGCAGCCGGCCTTACCATCTCCTGTTTTGTTGAGCATACACTTTAATTGTCAAATACAACCTATTTCAAATAATGGGTTACGCCCCTTATGATTACCATCCTTGGAACCTGAAATTTATTGATTTTTTTCAAAGTTGGACGCACAATTTAAGAAATTTTTTAAATGTTCCAACAGAAATTTTCCGGTGTTTTTTTTACTCCTATCCCGCTACCATTCACACTTTGAGTCACTTTCAGCTTGCTTCACAGTCATTATAACGCCATACAATTACAGTTATTTACATTACTGTTTCACCCTGTCTAACGTGGAACCTAAACGTCTGTAACCAGTGAAAAATGTTTGTAATGGCCCTGTTGCAGCATTTCATTCACTCTGTAATATAAGCATAAAAGATACCATATCAACAAATTTATTCATAGACGGCAAACACGGCATCTTCCCCTATATGCCCCTCTTTTCCTCCACCTCCATTCCTGTAATATTTTAAGCGTTCATGGAATTCCCCGATAAGTTACTGCTTAATATGTGTATTTTCAACACCTACCTGCCTAAAATCTGGTTATTAGAAAACAAATGAACAAACACTTTATCCGTACCATGGCTATAACAAGCGCAGGTACGCTATTATTGATGCTGACTATCAATCCACTATCAGCACAACGGAGAAAGAAGACCGAGCAACCAACCATCGCAGCTAAAGATTCTACCGCCCGTCCGCCTATGCCTGCCAAAAGCAGCCCTAAAACTGCTCCAAAGAAATTCGGAGAGGTGATCAATTCCGCCGCCATAGCAGATTCCGGCCTGTTCAATATCTATAAACAGGACGACAAGGTGTTCTTCGAAATTGCTGATTCCCTCCTGGGCAGAGATATACTGGTAGTGAACCGTATATCCAAATCAGCCGCCGGCCTGCGTTCCTCTATGATGGGATATAGCGGGGATGAGATTGGAGAAAATGTTATCCGCTTCGAAAAAGGTCCTAACAACAGAATCTTCCTGAAAAACATCTCTTATAGTGAAATCTCGAAAGATTCCAGTCAGCCAATGTTTAACGCTGTAATGAATTCCAATATTCAACCCATTGCCGCTGCGTTTGATATTAAAGCGATATCCGATCAGGGCAACAGCACCGTTATTGATCTGACTGATTATATACAAGGTGATAATGACATCTTCTTTTTTGACTCCCGTGTTAAGAATGGTCTGAAACTGGGAGCAGTGCAACAGGATAAGTCCTATATAGTGGACGTTAAATCCTACCCGATCAATACTGAGATCAAGACAGTTAAAACCTATTCAAAATCAGGCGGACAACAAGGCCCCGGTGCCCCAGCACAGGGAGGGAATGCTACCCTGGAGTTAAACTCTTCCATGATACTGCTTCCGGCAGTTCCAATGCAGTCCCGGTATTTTGATCCACGGGTAGGTTTCTTCACAACATCCGTAACAGATTTTGACCTGGACCCTCAAGGCGTAAAACGCCTGTCTATGGTTACCCGCTGGCGCCTTGAGCCCAAACCGGAAGACCAGGAGAAATATAAACGCGGAGAACTTGTGGAACCTGTCAAACCGATCATCTTTTATATCGATCCGGCAACTCCTAAGAAATGGGTACCGTACCTTATTCAGGGAGTTAACGACTGGCAGTCTGCCTTCGAAAAAGCTGGTTTTAAGAACGCTATCATAGCTAAGGTGGCTCCTACCCGCGAACAGGATTCCACCTGGAGTCTTGAAGATGCACGCTTCTCTGCTATCGTATATAAACCCTCTGATATTCCTAATGCAAGTGGTCCTCATATTCACGATCCCCGCTCAGGAGAGATCATGGAAAGCCATATTAACTGGTATCATAACGTGATGCGTCTGTTACGTAACTGGTACTTTGTACAATGTGCCCCCACAGATCCACGGGCCAGGAATATGCAGTTCAACGATACACTTATGGGAGAACTTATCAGATTTGTGTCTTCGCATGAAGTAGGCCATACGCTGGGTCTTCGTCACAACTTCGGTTCCAGCTCTGCCTACCCTGTAGAGAAACTGAGGGACAAAGCATGGGTAAAGGAAAATGGACATGCCCCTTCTATTATGGACTATGCACGCTTTAACTATGTTGCACAACCGGAAGATGGCATTACGGGAAGTGATCTCTATCCTCGTATCAACTTCTATGACAAATGGGCTATTGAATGGGGTTATCGTCAAATCCCTGGTGCCAAAAATCCGGAAGATGAGAAAGCGACTCTTAATAAATGGACCATCGAAAAATTAAAAGACAAGCGATATTGGTTCGGCACAGAGATGAATCCAGACGATCCACGGTCGCAGAATGAAGACCTTGGCGATAATGCTATGAAAGCAGGCAGCTATGGTATTAAGAATCTTCAGCGCATCATTCCTAATCTGCTTACCTGGACCAAAGAAGATAACGAAGGATATGCGAATCTTACTGAGCTGTACCGCGAAGTAAATACCCAGTTCGGCCGATACCTGGGACATGTTGCTAAAAACATCGGAGGTATTTATGAAACGCCTAAAACTGTGGAACAGGAAGGCGGCGTTTACGAAGCCGTTGCAAAAAGCACTCAGTTAGAAGCTGTACAATTCCTCAACGAGCAGGTATTTACTACGCCTAAATGGCTGTTAAATAAAGACATTCTTTCCCGCACAGGAAATAATGCTACTGCTATTATCAGCGCACGCCAGACACCTGTATTAGACAGGATCCTGAGTGCTGCCACATTGACGAAACTAATCAATAATGAGGCGAATGACGGTCCTGAAAGCTATCAGGCTGGCACCTTCCTTAATGATGTGAAAAAGGGTGTCTTCAGTGAAATCTATACACGGAAAAATATTGACGTTTTCCGCCGTAACCTGCAGAAATCATACGTTCAGCATATCATACAATTACTAACGCCAGGCGACCAGCTCAGTAATCCAATGATGATCATGTTTGGCGTACAACCTGCAGATCCTACCAAATCTGATGTCAGCAGTATTGCCCGCGCTCACCTGGTATCTTTACGTACAGATATACGTGCCGCCGCTGCTGCTTCCCAGGACCCGTTAAGCCGTTATCACCTTACGGATCTTGCAGAAAGGATCTCTCAGGCACTTGAGCCTAAATAACAGTACTATCTGTAAAGGAGGAAGGCCCGGTAATACCGGGCCTTCCTCCTTTTTATGTAATAATATTTAACTCGATGAAAATAATGCGGTTGCTTCTTATTAAAGTTGCTCAATATATCGCTATATTTATATACTGAACCTCAAGAATGTGAAAGAACGAAGTACCAAGATCACCATTTACGACATTGCCAGAGTGCTTAATTTATCTGCTTCCACGGTTTCGAGAGCATTACAGAACAATAAGCTGATCAACCAGGAAACCAGGGATAAAGTACGGCAAACAGCCACTGAAATGGGCTATGTTCCGAACTGGATCGCATCCAGTCTGAGAAGGAACCGTTCCAATATTATAGGATTGATCGTCCCGCGTACTTCCATGTATTTTCAAAGTACGGCGATCAGTGGCATTCAGCATGAAGCACACCGGTATGGCTTCAGTATCGTGATAGGCCAGTCAGATGATACACTTGAAATGGAAATGGAACTGGTAAATACGTTCTTTTCCCTACGCGTGGATGGATTACTTGCAGTGTCATCTATGTTCACAACTGCCTATGAACATTTCACTCCTTTTATTAAAAACAATATTCCGCTTGTCTTCTACGACCGCGTTCCTGCAGACTTTCCCGGGTATACCATTACAGGAGATGACTTCAAAGGAGGTTTTCTTGCTACCGAACATCTTATCAGGCAGGGATGTAAACGGATCGCACATTTCTCCGGTAACCTAACCTGTAATCTCTACCAGCAACGCCTGCGTGGTTATAAAGCGGCACTCGAGAAATATAGTATCCCTTTTGATGAACGTTTACTGTACGTGCATAACCTCACATCTGAAGCTGCCACTACTGCCTCCAGAGAACTGCTGTCAAAAGATGAATATCCCGATGGCCTCTTTGCAGCCAATGATACTTCCGCTGTAGCATTTATTCAGGAAGCAAAACGGCAACAGGTAGCTGTTCCGGGCGACATTAAAGTAGTCGGCTATTCTAATGACCAATCATCCAGGATTATTACACCTGCACTTTCAACGATCGAACAGTCAGGATATGAAATGGGACAAAAAGCTGTAGACACCATCGTTAAACTGATTAACTACGGCGATACTATGAAAATCACTAAACACTTTGTATTTCCTGTTGAATTGATAGAACGGGAATCCTCCAGCCAGTAAAATTTATATTGCTTAAACTTATATCTTATGCGAAATTATCTCAACCTGACGATGCTTGCCTGTTGTGGTGTCGTCACCTTCTCCGCGTGCAATCAGCATATTTACGTCCCGAATACCGTCAATGAACCGCTGTTAAAAGAGAAACATGAGTTCAAGGGAAGCGTCTCTCCCAGCAACTACCAGGCAGCTTTCGCCCTTACCAACAATATTGCAGTAATGGCCAATGGCCAGTATGTATATGACTTCCTGGATGCAAGCGATAATGAGGGATCAGATGTTATTGTAGACAGTGATACCAGAGGAGGTGTAATAGAAGGTGCTATAGGCTATTTTAAGCCCCTTGATCCGAAGAAAAGAATGGTCTTTGACGTCTATGCCGGTTATGGAAGGGGCAGTTTTAAAACGCTCGCAGATGCCTATCAAAGTAGTACAGAAAGAGTCGTGAATGACTACCTGCTCAGAACACATTTCAACAAGTATTTCATTCAGCCAGGTATTGGTCTCTCTCATCCTGTCATAGAAGCAGCTTTCACATCCCGCATTTCCCTGTTGAAGTTTAATAGTCTTTACGCGGGCCCTAAAGCCTTTGAAAACGACACTGCGAGAAGAGTGAATTACATGAGTATCGGCAATAAGGTACTGCCTTTATATGAGCCTGCATTTACGTTCCGGGTGGGATATAAGTATGTAAAATTCCAGATGCAGCTACTGTTCTCTTTGCTGATAAATGACGAGAGGTACGGAGGATATGATATTGATGATTATTTTCAGCCTGTAGCTTTAAACATGGGGGTATCAGTAAATATTGCACACTGGTATGATGACTTTAAAAAGAAAAGATAGCAGCCTGTTAAACAGGTATAAAATAAAAAAGCTCCGAGACGTTTGTCCGGAGCTTTTTTAAATAAATATGGCAGCTACCTACTCTCCCGCATGATAGTGCAGTACCATCGGCCATGAGGGGCTTAACTTCTCTGTTCGGAATGGGAAGAGGTGAACACCCTCGGCATAACCACCATAAGATCTTTACTATATGTAGAATGATCTTCGTCTTT
>NZ_FNBN01000019.1 GCF_900102545.1 Chitinophaga filiformis
TCCACAATCTTATGGGGTATTAATCCGAATTTCTTCGGGCTATCTCCCACTTAAAGGAAGGTTACGTACGTGTTCCGCACCCGTTTGCCGGTCGCCACCCAGTATTGCTACCTGTGCTGCCCCTCGACTTGCATGTATTAGGCCTGCCGCTAGCGTTCATCCTGAGCCAGGATCAAACTCTCCATTGTAAAGAAGTTTTGATACTGACTGTGTAATTTCTCTCGAAATTAGACGTCATTTATCTAATGTTTTCGCTTGACATTACCTGTGTATAATGTTTGCTGTTGTTTCCATTCTTTCAAAGAACTTTAGCTAAGCCATTCGCTTAACCTTCGTCAATGTCCCAGATCCGATCTGCGTGGCACTCCCTGCCTGACATCTTTTATTTTAAGAACTCTCTCGTTTGTTTCCCGTTTCGCATCGTTTGCGTTGGGGTTGCAAAGGTGTATCAAATTTTCATTACCACCAAATATTTTTTGAAGATTTTATTTTAGCGATCATTTTAGCAACAACCATTCTAAATTCAATAACATAGGACTTTTCAGCTGGCTATGCCTCATCAAAAAAAGAGAAATTCTATACCTGGGAAAGAGCTTTTGTATGCGTTGCTTTCTATCAAAGCGGGACGCAAAAGTAGGAGTTTTTTCATTACCACCAAATAAATCTTGAAAGATAACTGGCATGATTATATTAACCCACTATTTATCAGCATATTAAGAAAAAACTTTTTACTGCACCGGCTCATTCAATAGCCCCTCCGGGTAACTTACCCTCATCAAAAACAAACCCTGAGGCGGTACCGCAAAATCAGCATTCACACAATTCTGACTCTCTATCGCCTCCCGGAATCCCTGCATACTCAGCTTCCCCCGGCCTACCCGCAACATCGTGCCCACCATTCCCCGCACCATTCCCCGCAAAAACCGGTTCGCCGTTACATTATACACGATGCGGTCCTCTCCCGCCGTCCAGGCGGAGGACATAATATTGCAGTTGTACGTCTTCACCTGCGTATTCCGCTTCGAAAATGTCATAAAGTTCTGGTACTCCATCAGCACTCCTGCCGCTTCCTGCAACAGGCCCACATCCAGTCGGTAAGGAAAGAAATAGCCCCTGTCCTGCAGGAATGGATCCTTGTGCATATACAAGGTGTATTCATACGACCTGCTCAGGGCCGCAAAGCGGGAATGGGCATCATCGGCCACCTGGTATACATGTCTTACCACCACATCCGGTGGCAGAATCGCATTCACCTTATACAAAAACTGAGGATGCAAGGGCTGCTCCATATCAAAATGCAGGAAATTCTGTAACGCATGCACGCCCGCATCCGTACGACTGGAACCCGTCGTCACTACTTTGGTTCGCATTAACAGACTAATAGCGTGATCTATGGCAGACTGCACCGTGTTAGCGTTATCCTGTACCTGGAAACCGGCAAAACTGGCCCCTTTATATGCTACCTCAATAAAATATCTCATAATTCCGATTGCAAAACGCGAAGTTACGTGCACAAAAACAAAAAAGGCCACAAAGTTGCTTTCATACAACCTTGTGGCCTTCCGGATAAATTTATGTAATCTGCTATCGGTGCAGCATTGCTCTGAAACGTCCTTTGTAATAACTGTCAGATAATAAGCTCTCCATATTGGCATATTCATCTGAATGATACGCCTTCGGATAAGCCAGATCCAGCAAGCGATACCTGGATTCATCTGTTCCCATTAACTGTACAAGTGTCTTGATCTGGGAAGACTCCAGGCAATAACCTTTGGTCTGTTTGCGGAATGCATCCAGCATACCATCATCATCTTTTCCCGCCACAAATTTTCTCAACATTTTGCGGAAGGTATCATCATCCATCACCTTTCCACAATCAGAATTGATCATTTTCAGGGAAGAGTTCTTAGGCGCCGGAGTCGCTTCTGTGGCCACCGGGGCAGCTACATCAACATTCTCTCCTGCTGTCTCCTTCTTTTTCTTTTTATCTTTTTTGCTCTCCTTCGGATGATCTATAGATAAATCACTCACTTCATACCCGGTAGGATCATTCACTACATTATTGGGATGCTCAGATGTATCTATAGTATCGATCTTTTCAGCCAGTTTACTACGCTTCTTCTTTTTACTGCCCGCCGGCGCTTCTTCTACAGGAACCGTTGTTTCTACCGATGCATCACCTGTTGCCTGTGCTGGTGCAGGTGCTGCTGGTGCCGCTACACTGCCTGCAGGTGGTGCCTGATGCCCACCTGTATCCAGAAAATCTATGAAAGCCGGATCATCCGTTTTTTTCTTTCGCTGCCGCTTTTCCTTCTTTGTCAGAGCAGGCGTCTCTTCCTTCACTGGTTCAGTCACTGCCGGAGCAGGTTCTGTAGAAGGACTAACTACTTCCGATGAAGATTTTGCTGGTGGAGCCGGTTCTGTGGATGGACTGCTTGTTTCCGCAACCGGCTTCGTTGCCGGGGCTTCGCTTGCCGGCGCTTCCGTGCCAGGCTGTTCCTTCGGTGGAGCCGTTTCTGCTGCTTTATTTTCTTCAGCCAGTACTGCGCTGGCCAGTTGTTTTTCTTCTTCTGTCAAAGGCTCCCGTTCTCTCCTTCTTCTCCGTTTCTTCGGCGCTTCCGGTGCTTCCGTAGCCGGCACTACTGTCGGAACCGCTGCCACAGGTGCTGCTGCCGGCGCCTTAGGTTCTTCCACTGGTATATCATCCGGACGGTCGTCGCTTACCACCTTATCCAGGGCCTGGGAGAATTTATTGGACTGCTTTACAGGCCGGGTTCCCGGGCCTACCGCCACTCCGCTTTTCGCAGGAAATGTAGAATCAAGATCTTTCTTTAAAGAAGCCATCATGGCCTGTTTCTGCTGATCTTCTGAAACAGGTACTGGTGGCGCTGGTACGAGTGCAGTATCTGCGGATGCGGGAGTTGGTGCAGCAGTTGTTTCAGACCCATTTGCTGCTACTGCCGGAGCTGTTGCAGTTTCCTGGGCTGGCGCCACTTGTGCTGCCGGCGTCTCTTCTGCCGGTGCTTCCGTTGCTGCTACTGCATCTTTTTTCTTCTCCTCTCCGGGTCTTATCACTGCAAAAGTCTGCAGATTGAATAACGCATATCCGCGGTCGCCATCCTGCTTCAACAGGTATCCCTGATCAGCCGGTCCGGTAACACGCACCAGGTATTGACGCTCCGGCACATCACTTTTTGCGAAACCTATCCGGAGAGACGCCGTACCTGCCGGCATTTTGGAAAGGATCACATAACCCCTGTCTGACGACGGGATCAGTTTTCCATCATATCTAACATAAAAAGGCTGGGATCTTTCACTTTGTATATATACAAAATACTGTTGTTCCTGGGCCACCATACGGAAGGTCATCCCAAGAAAGAACAATGTGAATATAGATCTCTTGAAAAATTGCGGCATACACATTTCTTGAATAACTACGAATGACGGACAACTCCGTCATTCCAGATCGCTTATGATTGATTTAATTAGTTACAAAATCTATTCCAAGATAACCAGTACTTCCCCCTTCTCTACTGCCGTACGTTCCTTTACCTTTACCTCTTTCACCACGGCATCCGCCGCAGCTTTGAATACATTCTCCATTTTCATGGCCTCCAGTATCAATACCGGATCGCCTTTTTTAATGGCTTGTCCCGGTTCTACCAGCACTTTCAGCACCAACCCCGGCATAGGCGCCTTCAGGTCATTCACTTTACGGGTCAGCGCATCTTTCATACCCATTTCCGCCAGCAACTGGTCGATCGGTTCCTCTATAGCCACCACATACTCCTGCTGATCGATCATAATAGTAACCGTTTTTGTATCCCGGTCCACTTTGATCACCTGGGCCACAAAGCTCCTTCCGTCCAGTATAATACTATGATTACCATTGGGAAGCGCTACACCCGACCACGTGACGGGTTGGCCATTCAAGGTAAAAGGGAATATCTCCGTGTTGACTACAAACGGCTGATCTCCATTCACAATTGCTTTTATCATAACATGGTAATTTAACTGGACAGCGACAAAAATAACATTTTTAAACACTTACCGGCCGCGGGTTTTGCGAATGATCCTGAATTATGGCCAATTATCATGATTTAGTTAATATTAACAGCTCAGATCACAATTATTTGTGATAAAACCTGTTAATTCGTGCCAAAAACAGTTTACAATCATGTTAAAACCTTTGCAGCACACGCTCAAAAGTGTACTGTTGGCCAGTATCTCAGGGATAATATACCTTACCCCGGTTGCCGCACAACAGGCTCCCTCACAGCAGGAAGATCCCGCCCTTAAAATCTATCGCGCCACCTCAACAAAAGTGCATGACCTCGTTCACACTAAACTGGATGTTCGTTTCGATTATGCCAAAAGATATCTGATAGGAAAAGCCTGGATTACCCTGAAACCGCATTTCTATACGACAGACTCCCTCACGCTCGACGCTAAGGCAATGGATATCAAACAGGTAGCCATTGTAAAAGGTGGAAAGAATGTTCCGCTTAAGTACAAGTACGACAGTCTGCAACTGCATATTGCCCTCGACAAGGACTACCAGAGAACCGAGTCCTTCACGGTCTATGTGGATTATGTAGCCCGTCCGGATGACGTAAAATCTGAAGGCAGCGCTGCTATTACAGATGCCAAAGGTCTGTATTTT
The DNA here is from genome assembly GCF_900102545.1 of Chitinophaga filiformis. GTDB lineage: Bacteria > Bacteroidota > Bacteroidia > Chitinophagales > Chitinophagaceae > Chitinophaga > Chitinophaga filiformis. The sequence continues at coordinate 4,664 of NZ_FNBN01000019.1, forward strand.
ATCAATCCTGACAGCAGTGTAAAGAACAAACCGGTACAGATCTGGACACAGGGTGAAACAGAATCCAGCTCCGCCTGGTTCCCTACCATAGATCGTACGGCCCAGAAATCGACCGAAGAGATCAGTATCACTGTAGACAAAAAATATGTAACCCTTTCCAACGGTAAACTGGTGAGCCAGAAGAACAATGCAGACGGAACCCGTACCGACTACTGGAAAATGGATCTGCCTCACTCCCCTTACCTGTTTATGATGGCAGTAGGCGACTTTGCGGTCATTAAGGATCAATGGAAAGGCAAAGAAGTGAATTACTACGTAGAAAAAGCATACGCTCCTTATGCCAAAGCTATTTTCGGTAACACCCCGGAAATGATGACCTTCTACTCCAACATACTCGGATATGAATATCCCTGGGCAAAATACTCCCAGATAGTGGTAAGAGATTATGTGTCAGGTGCCATGGAAAATACTACCGCTACTATTCATGGCGATTTCCTGCAGAAAACAGACAGGGAACTCCTGGATAACAACAACTATAACGAGGCGGTGATCGCTCACGAGTTGTTCCACCACTGGTTTGGCGACCTGGTAACAGCAGAATCCTGGAGCAACCTGACTCTGAACGAGTCTTTTGCAGATTATAGTGAATACCTCTGGATGTCCTATAAATATGGCAAAGACGCTGCGGATGATCATGCCTATAAAGCAATGCAGAGCTACCAGAAGTTTGCCCAGTACTCCGGCGACAGAGACCTGGTACGCTTCCACTACCATGATAAAGAAGATATGTTCGATGCCATCAGCTACCAGAAAGGTGGCCGCATCCTGAACATGCTGCGCAATGTGGTAGGTGACAGCGCCTTCTTTAAATCGCTGAACCTATATCTCAAAACAAACGCTTTCAAGGCTGCTGAAGCTCACCAGCTGCGTCTTGCTTTTGAAGAGGTAAGTGGCCAGGACCTGAACTGGTTCTTCAATCAATGGTACTTCGGCCAGGGTTATCCTGTACTGGATATCAATTCCAGCTACAATGAAGGAACCAAAACCGTTACCGTTAGGGTAGAACAGCAACAATCCGGCAATAAGCTCTTCCAGTTACCAGTAGCTATTGATGTTTACGCGGGCGGTAAAAAGGTACGTCACCAGGTGACCGTCACCGATAAGGTAAGCACTTTCACCTTCCCTTCTGAAGCAAAACCAGAACTGGTTAACTTCGACGGTGATAAAGTGCTGCTGGCCACTAAAACGGAGAACAAGGATATCAATGCTTATATCTTCCAATACTCCCATGCGCCGCTATACCTGGATCGTCGGGAAGCTATCGAAGCATGTCTGAAAGAACAGAGCACCAATCCGGCCGCACTGAAAGTGGTAGCCGCTGCCCTGAAAGATAAGTTCTATGGACTGCGCGCACTGGCCATCAATGGCCTGAAACTGACAGATCCTGCGGTGAAAGCAGCCACTTTCACCACCCTCCAGGAACTCGCCAAGAAAGATGAGAATGCAACAGTACGTGCCGCAGCGCTGGCACAGCTGGGTACATTGAAAGACGTTAAATTAACGCCGCTCTTTGAGGCCGCTGTAAAAGACCGCTCTTATGCCGTTGCAGGCGCAGCCCTTGAAGGCCTGGGCACCCTGGATATTGAAAAGGGTTACACACTGGCCAAACAAATGGAAAAAGATTCTAAAGGTGCGTTAAGCAATGCCATCGCAGGTATATACGCGCAGAAAGGCAATGAAGCAGATCTCGCTTTCTTTGCCAAAACCTTCAACGAAGCCAGTGGTCAGGATAAACTGGATGCAGCCATCCAATACCTGTCCATCCTGAGTCTTGTAGATAATACCGACGATGTGCTAAAAGGTGTAGAGGATATCAAACAGATGGCGCTTTTGTTCAACAACAAAATGGTTAACAATTACCTGGTAAGTCTCTTGCAGCCAATCGCCAGGAATAAAGAAGAAAAAGCCGAGATGGCCAGCCCAGATAAGAAAGCAGGTTTGCTAAAGCAAAGTGCTTTTATGAAGAAGGTAGCGAGCGAACTGAAGAATTAAGTAAGCTCAAGTATAAAGGAAAAGGGGTTCGTCTGAGACGAGCCCCTTTTTTATTGCATTAAGTCGTGATAGAGTATAAACAGAGATTCGGTCAGACTATAGCACGATCCTTAAGCTATAGGCCCTGTAGTCCTACATTAGGCCTACTGCTCTATAGCCAACGCTATAGAGCAGTGCCTACAATGCTATAGTAGAGAGCCTATAGGATATAGCTTCCACACTGTCGGTACACTATCTGTACATTATCTAACCAGGTATCAAACTTCGATATAAACAGTATATGAAACCTGACAAGCTATGGTTCTCCTATGGGTATCTTACGTTCATCCTACGTCCAAAAACGTAAGATGAACGTAAAATACCCATAGGAGAACCATAGCTTGTCAGGTCCTGAAATAGGTTTACACTTTAAAAAGTGTAAAACATGCAAAATTCAAACAATCAGGGACGCAAGGGACGTCTGGGCCCGCAGTTCCAATATGAGCAGTCGTTCATGGACAAAGTAGTGGCCGATTACATGGCCGGAGACCAAAGCATGAGCCAGGTCGCAGCTCGTTATAGGATCACTAAAACCCAAGTGGCTTATTGGTACTCTCTTTTTTCTTCCGAACTTAGGCAAACGACTTTGGAAAAA
>NZ_FNBN01000008.1:0-35679 GCF_900102545.1 Chitinophaga filiformis
TGGACGGGTAATGCAGCAGGTCAGAACCCGATCAGTGTAAGTGCACCTGGTAAGTACTATGTAACGGCTTCAACAGCCAGCAATGGGTGTACCACGAGGGATAGTGTGACCGTGATTCAGGATATCAATAAACCGAACCTGACAATCAGCACACCGCAGGTACTGACATGTGACCTGACGAACTTTAACTTAACAGCGTCATCTACCACTGCAAACACAACGTTCACCTGGACAGGGTTTACAACTGGTCAGAATCCGATAAATGTGTCGGCAGGTGGTAAGTATTATGTAACCGCTACAGCTTCGAATGGTTGTACTAAAAAGGATAGCGTAACAGTAATACAAAACATTACACTTCCTGCTGATGTACAGGCAAGCAATGACGGACCGCTGACTTGTACGAAGACGCTGGTAAAGATTTCAGGTAACACTACTACAGGAAACGTTTCTTACAAGTGGACCGGACCAGGTACTTTCACTGCCACCACCAAGGACGTGAATGTAAATGCGAAAGGTACCTATTCATTAAGAGTTACCAATAATGCCAACGGATGTTATGTGACTACTTCTACGACAGTAGATCAGAATATCACACCTCCTGGTAACGTAACGGTATCTAATGATGGTCCGCTGACCTGCGACAATGACATCGTTACGCTGAGAGGTAGTTCCGCTCTCGGAGGCGCAACATACCAATGGACTGGTCCTGGTATCTCTAACGAAACAACAGCAACTATTTTTGTTACAAAACCAGGTACATACACCCTGTCAGTAACAGATCCAGGCAACGGTTGTTTCGTCTCTACGAAAACAGAAGTAAAAGAAGATAAGAAGCTGCCCGACGCAGTAATTATCGCACCAACTTCAAATCCTGAGCCGCTGAGTGATGACGTGATCAATGCCCAAACAGTTGTCAACGCAACTTATGCATGGACACTCACTTCGCCTGATGGCAGCTGGCAGATGATAGATGGTGATAAGACCGCATCACTGATATACCAGGCAGGTAATGCCGGTGTGAAGGGTACGTTTGATCTCATTGTAACAGACAGAGGTAACGGATGTCAGAACACCGCACGGTTAACGTTGACGGCAACACCTGCTACTTCTACTCTTACATCTGCTCCTGCTTCTACTATGATGGCAGCAACAGCACCACTGGAATACAAAACTGCTCCTAACCCATTTGTTGATAAAACGGTCATCTCGTTTAAATCACCGGTGAGCGGAAAGGTAACAGTGGAGATCTATAACGCCATGCTGGGACATATGGAGAAGCGTTTATTCAATCAGGAGGTACATGCAGGCGAAACGTACAGGTTAACACTTGATGCGGGAGCACTACCAGCAGGTACACACTTCTGTGTCATAAAAGCTAACGGAAAAATATATACGAGTAAGCTGTTACTCGTTAGATAAAACCGGATAATATTTTCTTACATGCTTCGGACGCTTTCCTTTTCAGGAAGGCGTTTGGAGCATGTGGGAATTTGTCCTTTATAGCATTTATATATGGAGTTTTTTTTCTTATTGTTAAGTAATTGTATTATTTTTATAAGCAATAACAACAGTGAGTAATTATTAAGTAGACACCTATAATACCCTTAATCTATGCACAACTTTACAAGTACCGGAATCCTGTTGACTTGCCTGCTATCAGGTAAGTTTACCGTTTTATAGACAAACGCATCATATACCCAATGTTTGTCTGAAATAAATATTAACACTACGTATATTCTGCTACGTGATAGATGCTGACCACCATCCTGTTTAATCAGGAATGTATAACGCATGCTATACGTTAAACTGCTGTTGCCTTATGTATCAGATATCTGGTTCTAACAACACTTACCTGTCAACACAAGTACGACAGGTACTTTCCCTCTTTATAAAGAAATGGTATAGCGCCGTTATACTCCTGGCGTTCAGTACATTCCTGGGCGGTTGGATATTAGCAATGAACCGTTTGCCCGATGACGGGAGGACGAAACAAGCTGCTACAAACACACTCCATGCCATGGCTGATGGAGTGGATATATTTGACGTTGCAAGGGCAGAAGAAGGAGGAGGCCATGGTACTATCGCTTTTAGAATGCTGAATGGAGCTGTTGCCCCTGTTGATATAGAGATCATTTATACCATAAATGCTACCGTAACAAATCCCGCCGTCAACGGTGTGGATTTTAATACATTACCTACCAGTATTATCCTGCCCGCAGGACAAACAGAAGTGCTGCTCGACATTGCCGCAATAGATGATTCATTTATTGAAGGTGATGAGAACCTCGAAATTACAATGACATCTGCTTTAGGTACAGATGGCGTTGACTATCTCACACCTCACCGCGGACTTACCACCACTGTGATAGATAATGATAACAGGATCAGTATAGAGCGGGTGAACAACGGAAAGGAATTGGGCGGCGGTACTGCGAGTGATGGGAACTTCATCATCAGTTTACCTCCGTCTCTTACCTTCAATGAAGATATCCATGTAAAATATGCGATAGGTGGTACTACGACCGCTACCGGTGGTCCAGGTGCTACTTATGATTATAATAATACGACACTGACAGGAGATGTTGTATTGCCCGCAAATACCAACAGTCTGACACTACCGATCAAGGTAAACGATGATCAATTGGTGGAGGGAAATGAAATTGTAGAGATGACAATACAGGACAACAGCTTCTCGGCAGTATCCAATATAAAATTCTCTTATAACCCCGCTAAGAAAACTGCTACTGTTATCATTGAAGACGATGATATTAATATCCCTGTTGGCGTACAGAGTACCGTTGACGGTAGAGAACCGGGAGGTGCCGGTAACGATGGTAGCTTTGTAGTAGGCTGGCCCGCCGGATATGCTGCAACGGCAACCATGCTTATAAGATATACCATCACAGGTACCGCAACGAATGGTGCAGACTATAATACTATCACGCTGACGAAAACAATTCTTGCAGGTAGCAGCAACGTCACTATACCGGTAACGGTAAAGAACGATAATACTATTGAAGGACCGGAAACGGTGATCCTGACTATTACCAGCCTTACATTAAGTACGGGTGCACCGCCAATAGGTACTAATCCGGGCACCGTAACCATCGCCGATGATGATGTGATGTCTTCACAGCAATGGAAAAGCGCCAGCTATCCTGGTGCAGCTACAAGCGCTCCGGTGAAGGCGGGAGAACTGATCACCTATACGGTGCATGTGCGCAATACCGGGAACGTCAACCTCACTAATGTAATCGTCACTGATAAGATACCTGCTAATACACAGTTTGTAAGTGCAGACGGCGGTATCGTTCCTGATGCTACAGGTAAACTGACCTGGACAATCCCTACCATCGCAGTAGGTGTAACAAACGAGATTCGCCGCTTTACAGTGAGGGTGGCGAATGATCTGACTGGTGTCACGAACATTACTAATACTGCATCAGTGAACAATGGCGACGGTACAGGCGATCATCCTACTACCCAACCTGAACCGAATAATCCTGATAACCCGCATCCGACTCCTGATCCTAATATTCCAGCTACCGACATACCTGTAGATGGAGGCGGTAATAAATCCGCTAACTGGAAGAGTGCCAGCTACACGGGTTCCGGCGCAAGCGGAAAAGTGAAATCAGGCGATCTTATTACGTATACTATACATGTCCGCAACACCGGTCACGTAACGATCCCCAGTGTTGTGATCAATGATATTGTACCTGCCTATACCGTATTTGTAAGTGCAGATGGTGGTATCGTTCCTGATGCTACGGGTAAACTCACCTGGACGCTTACAAACATCCCGGTAGGTGGCGCAGATGTGACCCGCAGTTTTGTAGTGAGAGTGGCCACTGATCTTACAGGAGCGACCAGCATTATCAATACTGCAGGTGTAGACAATGGCGATGGGACAGGAGAACACCCCAGTACACCGCCTGATCCAAATAATCCCAATAACCCGCATCCAAGCCCTGATCCGAACGATCCGTCCACTGAAGTACCTGTTGACCTGATCAGGAAATCGGCTAACTGGAAGAGTGCCAGTTATACAGGTTCCGGTACAGCTGGAAAGGTGAAGACAGGCGATGAGATCACCTATACTATTCATGTCCGCAATACCGGTAATGTAACGTTGACTAATGTATTGATCAGCGATATGATGCCTGCTTATACCACCTTTGTTAGTGCCGATGGCGGTATTGTACCGGATGCTACCGGGAAACTGAGTTGGACGATTCCTTCTATTGCAGTAGGTGCAGCCGATGTAGTGCGTAGCTTCAAGGTAAAGGTTGCCGCTGATCTTACCGGCGCTACCAGCATTGTCAATACAGCAGATGTAGATAATGGCGATGGCACAGGTGGGCATCCTACCACACCACCTGATCCGAACGATCCTAATAATCCACATCCGACTCCTGATCCGAATGATCCTTCTACGGAGGTGCCGGTGGATAATAATAAAAGCTCTGCAAACTGGAAGAGCGCCAGCTACACCGGTACAGGTGTTGGTGGAAAAGTGAAGGCAGGAGATGAGATCACTTACACCATCCACGTCCGCAATACAGGTAACGTAACACTTACCAATGTGAAGATCAGCGATATGATCCCTGCTTATACTTCCTTTGTAAGCGCGGATGGTGGCATCGTGCCGGATGGCACCGGTAAGTTAACCTGGACCGTCCCGAGTATAGCAGTAGGTGCAGCGGATGCTGTACGGAGCTTCAAAGTGAAAGTGGTGAATGATCTGACTGGTGTTACCAGTATCCTTAATACCGGGGATGTAGACAATGGTGATGGCACAGGCGATCATCCCACTACACCACCAGATCCGAATAATCCAAATAATCCGGATCCGACGCCTGATCCGAATGATCCATCTACAGATATACCGGCAGATGATGGCGGCAATAAATCTGTCAATTGGAAGAGTGCCAGTTATACAGGCACCGGGGCAAACGGAAAGGTAAAGACCGGCGATCTTATTACTTATACCATCCATATCCGCAATACCGGGCACAGAACTATCCCTAGTGTTATTATCAATGATAATATACCTGCCTATACTGTATTTGTAAGCGCAGATGGAGGTATTGTGCCTGATGCTACAGGTAAGCTTACCTGGACCGTTGCAAACATCCCGGTAGGTGGGGCTGATGCAACGCGCAGCTTTGTAGTAAGAGTGGCAGCTGATCTTACAGGTGCTACCAGCATTATCAATACTGCAGGTGTAGACAATGGTGATGGTACAGGAGAGCATCCGAGTACACCACCGGATCCTAATAATCCCAATAATCCTCATCCAAGCCCTGATCCGAACGATCCTTCTACTGAAGTACCCGTTGATCAGATCAAAAAGTCCCTTAACTGGAAAAGTGCCAGCTACACCGGCTCAGGTACGAATGGCAAGGTGAAAACAGGTGATGAGATCACATATACCATCCATATCCGCAATACCGGTAATGTGGCACTGACCAATGTATTGATCACCGATATGATGCCTGCCTATACCACCTTTGTAAGTGCAGATGGCGGTATTACTCCGGATGCTACCGGAAAACTGAGCTGGACCATCCCGGGTATTGCTGTGGGAGCAGGTGATGTAGTACGCAGCTTCAAGGTAAAGGTGGCAACTGATCTGACAGGGGCGACAACGATTGTGAATACAGCAGATGTAGACAATGGTGATGGTACTGGTGGCCATCCTACCACACCACCTGATCCTAACAATCCTAATGATCCTCATCCAAATCCAGATCCGAATGATCCTTCTACGGAGGTGCCGGTTGATAATAATAAGAACTCTACAAACTGGAAGAGCGCCAGCTACACGGGTACCGGCGCTGCTGGAAAAGTGAAGGCAGGGGATGAGATCACTTACTCTATACATGTCCGCAATACAGGCAATGAAGCACTCACTAATGTGACCATCACTGATGTGATCCCTGCTTATACCTCCTTCGTCAGTGCAGATGGTGGCATCGTACCGGATGCTGCGAAGAAATTGACCTGGACGATCCCGAGTATAGCAGTGGGCGCACCGGATGTGGTGCGTAGCTTCAAAGTGGTAGTGATAGACGATCTGACGGGCGTGACCAGTATTGTTAATACCGGCTATGTAGACAATGGTGACGGTACAGGCGATCATCCTACTACACCACCAGATCCTAATGATCCTAATAATCCGCATCCGACGCCAGATCCGAATGATCCTTCTACAGATATACCGGCAGATGATGGCGGCAATAAATCGGTTAACTGGAAAAGCGCCAGTTACACAGGTTCCGGCACAAATGGAAAAGTGAGAACGGGAGACATTATTACTTATACTATACATGTCCGCAATACCGGTCATATTACACTGGCAAGTGTGATCGTTACAGATAAGATCCCTGCTTATACTGAGTTTGTAAGTGCCGAAGGCGGTATCACGCCGGATGCTACAGGTAAACTCACCTGGACGCTTAAAAACATCCCGGTAAGTGGTGCTGATGTTACCCGCAGCTTTATAGTGAGAGTGGCAACTGATCTCACAGGCGCAACCAGCATTATTAATACCGCCGGTATAGATAACGGAGACGGTACAGGAGAACATCCAAGTGTGCCACCGGATCCTAATGATCCGAACAATCCACATCCAACACCTGATCCGAATGATCCATCTACAGATATACCGGTTGAGCAGGATAAGAGCTCTGTGAACTGGAAAAGTGCAGCTTACACCGGGACAGGTATAAATGGAATGGTGAAAGCAGGCGATGTGATCACGTACACTATCCACGTTCGTAATACCGGTAATGTGAAACTGGAAAATGTGAAGATCAGTGATATGATGCCTGCTTATACTGAATTTATCAGTGCAGATGATGGTATTAGTCCTGATGCCACAGGCAAATTAACCTGGACAATCCCTGAAATACTATTCGGTGCAGCAGATGCACTGCGTAGCTTTAAAGTGAGGGTGGTCAGTGATCTTACCGGTGCCGGATATATTACCAACACGGCGGATGTAGATAATGGCGATGGTACAGGCGGGCATCCTACCACACCACCGGACCCTAATGATCCTAATAATCCGCATCCGAATCCTGATCCGAATGATCCTTCCACGGAAGTGCCTGTAGACAATGGCAAGAACTCAGCCAACTGGAAAAGCGCCAGCTATACCGGAACAGGCGCCAATGGAGGCGTAACGACCGGTGATCTGGTCACCTATACCATTCACGTACGGAATATTGGAAATGCTACACTAGCCAATGTTGTAATCAGTGATAACGTTCCTGATTATACGGAATTTGTAAGTGCAGAAGAAGGTATTGTACCATCTGCAGGCAAATTAAGCTGGACAATTGCGACGATACCTGTCGGCAGTGCTGACATTACCCGTTCATTCACCGTGAAAGTGGTGGAAGATCTTAGCGGCGCTATCAGCATTATCAATACTGCAGGTGTAGATAACGGTAATGGCAAGGGCAATGATCCCACCCATCCTGCTGATCCGAATGATCCGAACAACCCGATGACGAACCCGCCGCCTGGTCCTGCTACAGATATAAAGGTGGATACACTGGTGAAATTTGAAGCATGGAAAGGAGTTGTTACGGCTAGTGGTGCAGACAAGGCGAGTCCCGGTGAGATATTGACCTATACCATACATGTACGTAATACAGGCAATGTGAGGCTACCACTTATTACCGTGAATGATCCGGTACCTGCACTCACTACATTCCAAAGTGCTGAAGAGAATGGTTCTTTCGATGCAGGCAGCAATACTGTTACCTGGGAGGTGAAGGATATTCCTGTAGGTGCAGTGGTCGATCTCTCATTTAAAGTGAAGGTGGCTGACCAGTTGGATTCCGGGGTTGTTATTACAAATACAGCTGTGGCATCTGATGGAAAAACGGATCATCCTACATCAGGCTGTGATCCTCACATGAGTGGCTGCAGCGGTACACCGGGTACTGTGATAGAAACCAATCCGAGCAACGATCTTGAATTTGCGAACGCCATGAGTCCTAATGGAGATGGCAAGAATGAATATTTCATCATAAAAGGGCTTGAGAAATATCCGCCTGCTGCTTTATATGTGTTCAATCGCTGGGGTAGTATGGTATATCAGACGAAGGCATATCAGAATGACTGGGCCGCCAAAGGATTAAGTGAAGGCACTTATTATTATAAACTGGAATTAAAGCTACCGGGAGGAACAAAAATATACAAGGGATGGATTGTGGTAAAACGAAACTGATGAATTACAGATGAGGAGATTTTTTGTTATCAAACAAACAGTTATGTGCTTACGAAAAGGTTTGTACACGGGACTATTGATGATCTTTGCCAGCTTGCAGACAAGCGCGCAGCAAAACGTACAATTCAGCCAGTATGTATTTAATGGGCTGAGTGTAAACCCTGCCTATGCAGGATATAAAGATGCCTGGTATCTCAATACTATCTACCGGCAGCAATGGACTGGTTTTCCAGGTGCACCGGTTACCGGGGGCGTGTCTTTTGACGGACCAATACGCCCTTTGAAAGCAGGAGCCGGTTTTGGACTGGGGCTACAGCTGATGGCAGATAAAGTAGGACCGCAAACATCCTATTCTTTTTATGCTTCCTATGCCTACCGCATTGCTTTGGATGCAGAGCAAACGCGCCGTTTATGCTTTGGGCTGGGAGTAGGAGTGACGCAGTATCGCCTGGCAGGGAATACGCTGGCATACTTTGATGGTGATGATCCCGTGTTTCCTGGTGGCGGAGTGAATGCCTATACACCTGATGCCAGGTTTGGCGTCTATTATCACTCACCTTCATTTTATGTGGGGCTGTCGGTGATGGACCTGTTCAGCAGATATACCAGTACTAAGTATGCCTGGAAAGGATATAATTATCAGAACATCCGGAAGTCGCAGCATATCTACCTGACGACAGGCGTGATGTTCCCTTTGTCTGAGCATCTGCAGCTAAAGCCGTCGCTGATGATCAAGGATGATTTCAAAGGCCCTACCAATCTCGATGTGAATGCTATGCTGCTGATCGACAGGGTGTTCTGGATCGGAGGTTCCTTTCGGACGGCGGTCCCGGTCTGGAAGAAACAACTGCCTAATGGACTGGAATCGCTCAATGCTGCAAGCGCCATCGTTGAATATTATATAGGAGGGAAATGGCGCATTGGTTATGCATATGATTTGAATATTAATGAGCTGGCGGGAACACAGGGAGGATCGCATGAAATATCGGTAGGTGTTTTATTCCCGCGGAAGAAGTTCAGTACATCAAGTCCACGTTATTTCTAAAGGAGGGGATTAAATATGCTACGTTGTTCGTTCGTTACATTGATCATTTTACTTTGTTGCCCCGTGCTCTTATATGGGCAGGAAGAGAAAAGCCTGATGGAACTGGGAGATGAGGCTTTTGTTCGGGAAGAATATGCCGTTGCGGCCAACCTCTATACCAGGCTGGCAAATAAGAAAGGCAGGAAGGCGTCGCTTAAACTCCTGGAGAGGACGGCGCAGTGTTATCGTGAGACAGCACATTTTGCGGAAGCCGGGTATTGGTATAAGCGCATGATCGAGCATGCCGGTTGTCCGTCTTACATTATGGCTGTCTATGCTGAAATACAGAAGAACCTCGGTGAGTATGATACTGCCAGGGTATACCTGTCCCGGTTTAATCCCGCCAATGCAGACGAGGTCCAGTGGAAAAATACGGCCATCGCAGGCTGCGATAGTGCGCTGCTATGGAAGAAAGATACTGTGGCGACCTATGCACTGGAGAATATCAAAGAGCTCAGCACTGTAGGCGATGACTGGGTAAGCGGTGTGATGAAAGGGGGCCTGCTGCTGGAATCCAACGGGTATCGGAAAATGGCCCTTACGACAGGATCGGAGCGCAATCCGGATATGGACCCAAGGGTAAATCAACCGTACTTTAAACCATATCTTTTCAGGGAATATTCGAAAGGTAGCAGGGCAAATACTTTTTTAGAAGAAATACTACCGGATCTACTGGGGAACCTGCCTTACCATGTAGGTCCGGTTTGCTTTAACAACAGGGAGGATACGGTATACGTCACCCTGAATGCAGATGGTAAAGATATGGCCGACAGGAAGAAGAAGGGCCCAGTGAACGGACGGCGTTTAATGTCGCTCTACTGGTCTTTTAAGAAAGGGGATAAGTGGTCTCCGCTCGTGCCTGTTGCTGCACTGGATGCTGCTGGTAGTTATACCGGCAATGCCGTATTGAATAGTATCGGTACTGTCATCTATTTTGTATCCGACAGACCGGGAGGTATAGGTAAAACGGATATCTGGTATAGTGAACGGCTGCCCAATAATCAATGGGGAGCGCCCGTCAACTGTGGGCCTGTGATCAATACCCGCTATGATGAAACTTTCCCTACTATTAATGAGCAGGACGTATTGTACTTCTCAAGCAAAGGCCATCCCGGAATGGGTGGCTTTGATATTTTCAGGGCAGAAGGTAGTGGCCGTGAATGGAGCCAGCCCCGTAACCTCCGCAGTCCTTTTAACTCCGGTGCGGATGATCTGGGTTTTGTCATGAAAGGCAATAACTATGAGGGTTATTTCGCGTCTAATCGTCACGGAGGCGGAGGAGGTGATGATATCTATCACTTCCTGGAAACACATTTCACAGAGAAGCTGACCGATCCTTCTGCAGGAAAGCCACCTGCGCCGGATACCGTCAAAGCGTCTGTGCCTGAGAAAACGGTTGCTGACAATACGCCGCCTATACCTACGCTCAATCCGACTGATAGTGCAGTCATACACAAACTGCAGGAGTTGCGCTTTCATTATGACTATAACAGCGCTATACTCCTGACCGAATCCAGGGACATGCTGGATAGGGTAGCAGTGGTGTTACAGCAGTATCCTCACTGGAAACTGATGATACGTTCCTATGCGGATAGCCGTGGTACGGACGAATATAATATCAAGTTGTCGGCGCTACGTTGTTATGCGGTGATAGACTACCTGATCAAAAAAGGTGTAGCAGCCCGCAGGCTCTATTATGAGAACCTGGGAGAAAAGGAATTGGTCAATCCCTGCGGAAATGACGTGCCTTGTGGGGAAGCGGAACACCGGGAGAACAGGAGAACTACATTAAGGGTAGTTCATGACTGAGGATTGATCCCGTACTCCTCGATCTTACGATAGAGAGTGGCCAGCCCGATATTCAGTAGTCGGGCGGCTTCTGTCTTATTGTTTTTGGTATGATGTAATACCTTGATGATATGCAGCTTCTCTACGCTGGCAAGGTCAAAGGAGGAAAGTCCGGTAGTAGATTTGTCTGCTATCTGGAGATCAAGCGGGAGATGTTCTACGGATAGATCATCACTTCCGGCAAGTATCACCGCTCTTTCCAGGACGTTCTTTAATTCGCGGATATTACCCTTCCATTCATGGAGTTGTAGCTTTTCAATGAAGGCAGGTATGATATTCGGCTTGCGCTGGTTGGTCTTGGCGGAGAAGAAACCTACAAAGAATTCTGTCAGGGCAGGGATATCTTTCTTTCTCTCTCTTAAGGGAGGCAGAGTAATGGCGAAGACGTTCAGCCGATAGTATAAATCTTCACGGAAATGCCCCTTTTCAGCCTCTTCTTTCAGGTCGCGGTTCGTAGCTGCAATAATCCTCACATTGACCTTAGTGGGCTTCGTATCGCCTACTTTGATGAATTCACTGGTTTCCAGTACCCTGAGCAGTTTACTTTGCAGATCGGGAGGCATTTCCCCGATCTCATCCAGGAAGATCGTGCCGGTGTTGGCTTCTTCAATCAAACCTTTCTTATCGCGGTTGGCATTGGTGAAAGCGCCTGCCTTATAGCCGAATAGCTCACTTTCCAGCAGTTCCCGGCTAAAGGCGCTGCAGTTAAGGGCCACGAAAGGCTTGCCGGCTCTCTTACTATTATTATGAATAGCTTGCGCAAATACTTCCTTACCGGTACCAGTTTCACCGAGTAACAGAACGGTCGTATCTGCAGGAGCCACTTTATTGGCTTGCTCGATAGCGTCGCGGATAGGGCGGGAGGTACCGAGGATGCTGTCAAAACTGTACTTCTTGCCTACCTGGCTTTCCAGTTTCTCAATCCGTTTCTGTAGCTGGACCTTTTCTATTGCCCTGTTCAGGAGCGGAATAATGCGGTTGTTGTCGTCGCCTTTGGTGAGGTAGTCGAAGGCCCCGTTCTTGATCGCCTGTACGCCATCGGGAATATTGCCGTAGGCTGTCAGCAGGATGATTTCTATAGAAGGATATTTCTCTTTCAGTGTTTTGGAGAAGTCGACGCCGGTGCCGTCGGGCAGTTTTACGTCGCACAGTACTACGTCAATTTCTTCTTTGTCGATTATTTTCTGAGCACTTTTGATATTGCCGGCTTCCAGTACATTAAAGCCTTCCAATGCAATAATCCTCTTCATCAGGCTGCGCAGCTTCTCTTCGTCGTCTATTATAAGGACAGTTCCGGTCATAAGATCATTTGGCGGCAAAATTACATATTCTTTGGGATCTTTATCTGATTGGGAAATGTCGGGGTAAATGATCATCTTGTGGTATTATCCTGATGCTTATGAGAACTTTGTTAGTCGTTCTTGTTCTGTTTTGTGTGGGTTGCAATTATTTTCATATGAAGATGCCGGAATACAGGCCTGCGCATTCGCGGAAAGTGGCGGTGAAGTTGATGGATAGTTTGGGCATAGTCACGATGTATGTACCTGAACGCTATGACACAGCTTTCTCATGGATACATGGTTCAGACTGCTCAAGTTGTGATAAGATGAAGTGCCGTTTTCAATCCTCACTATGGCGAGTTTATAAGGAAAGTGGTTGGTTCTTTTATCCGCCTACTGATTCGGTAGATCGTGTCACAATTATTTATAGCCCTCATTTGTACCTTGGCGAGGGTGATACGGCATGGATATACGGGTTAAATAAAGAGTTCCGGAAGCAAAAAAAGATAGAGGATTCTGTGGTTAATAATATTTTTATAGATACCCTATGTAGAGTATACGACAGACCATTTTATATAACCGGTACTCATTTTTATAGCGAGATGGCATGCCGGGAATTTTACGAATTAAATGCAGTCTCGTCTGTAAGAGGCATGGATATTACATTTCAATTTGAGTTGATTACCACGAAAGACGATTCGCTCAGTAAACACTTTCTACAAAATGCCATGAATGTTTTGAAAACAATCAGATTTACAAAACCTATATAACCAATCCATATAATCCCGTCAGTGCTTCATTCGCGCCAACCTCAACCAGAACTACACCATGACGAAAAAGCTCATGGCAGCATTTTATCTTATTTAAGATTAAAAGATAGCAACATAATTAGGGTATTTCGATTGTTTTCCCATATATTTGATTTACTAAAAGGTTCCGCACATTTTGTGCTCCTTACTCTCGCTATACACCGTCTACTTTTCATAACCACAGATCTAACAAAGCTTGCCGCTTTAACAGAGATTCATTTATCCTATAAAACCGTATCGGGTGTTTATAACCAGCCCCCAATTGAAGAGTTAATCTCTATAGTAACCAGGAAACCGGTGCTCTCCAGGGTAAATATTTGCTATTGACCCCGGGAAGCGTGCCATATGTCAAAGAAAGTTTACCGGGTGTGCCGGCAGGGATACTTTTACAATAAACATCCCCGCTATGCAAATTCATACTACTACTACCAGACAAGCCTACCTCGATTGGCTGCGTATTCTGGCAATCTTTGGTGTATTGGTCTTTCATTCTGCCATGCCATTTGGAGCCGAACTGGAATGGCACATCCGGAATAAGGAAACCAGTAATCTTTTCCTTGAAATGATACTCTGGATGCACCTGTTCCGGATGCCATTACTGTTCTTTATATCCGGTACTGTCAGTTATTTTATGCTGCAGCACCGCACAGGCGGCGGTTTTATCGGACTACGTGTCAGAAGATTATTAATTCCTGTGATCCTTGGTATCCTTGTTATCGTTCCTCCACAGATATACCTGGAACGCGTTACACAGGGCTTTAAAGGAAATTTCTGGCAGTTTTACAGCCAGATGTTTACAACGGGAGCCTATCCTAAGGGCAATCTTAGCTGGCATCACCTGTGGTTCGTAGCTTACCTGCTGATCTATGATATTCTTTTTGCTCCCCTGTTTGTCTGGATCGTTTCTGATAAAGGAGCTGCTTTTCGCAATGCCCTGCAATGGCTGGAAAAAGGGAAACGGGTTTACCTGCTTACAGTGCCTGGTATTATGCTCTACGCAGCACTGGCAAGACAGTTTCACGAAACGAACGACCTGGTACATGACTACTGCTATTTCTTCTACTGGTTATCTTTCCTGCTACCGGGTTTTCTCTGTATGGCACAGCCAACATTGATGAACAGCCTGGAAAGGAACCGGCGTACATCATTTCTTGTTGCCCTGGCGTCTATTGTAGCGATCAATTATTTCCGCTGGAATAATGTGGAACCATGGAATGTACTGACCAACTGGAAACAGGATCCGCGTACTTATATGTATATTGCACTAAGTGCGATATGTGCCTGGGGCTGGGTGCTGACTGCAATCGGCTATGGTAAAAAGTACCTCGATAAACCACATCGCTCACTGAACTATCTCAACCAGGCAGTTTATCCTTTTTATATCTTACATCAGACAATTATCGTTATCCTTGCATATTATGTAGTGCAAACGTCGGATACGATCGGTACCAAATACCTGTTCATTGTGATAACTACCTTTATCCTGTCAATGGGTATCTTTCATTTGCTGATCAAACCTTATCCCGTTTGCCGCTTTTTATTCGGTATGAAGCCACTGGCAAAGAAGGAAAAGAAACAACAGCAGGAGCAACGGGCAACAACAGAAGAAGGCATACTATTACCGGTATCATAATGAACAAGCATGAGTAATTTCCGTAGATATTATCTTCCCGCCATCTATAGCCTTGTCACCTATTTCAGTATCCGGCTTTTGCTGGATACTGTTACAGGTATGAAATTCTGGAAAAGACCATTGGGATTGAATCTCTTTGAGATCGGCTGCTGTATCTTTTTCGGTTATCTGCTGATAGGTACCCATCATTATATGTATCGCTACTTTGATAAACACTGGGCGGACATGGATAATTACCGGAAGCGGGTACTCAAGGAACTGGGCGCTATTACCCTGATGACAATCCTGTTCCAGAATATTTTCATCCTACCGCTGGCTATGTTTACAGATGATGGAGCGCAGTGGTATGATGTAGCGGATATTAATGTGATCCCGCTGTTATATTCGCTGATCTATTATGGTATCAGCCGGAGCAATACTTTTCTGCAGGCTTATGTAAATAACAAGGTGAAGTTGCAGGAGGTCATGAACAACCAGTTACAGGCAGAGCTCAAGTTCCTCAAGTCACAACTACATCCTCACTTTCTCTTTAATGCGCTGAACACGATTTATTTCCAGATGGATGAAGACGTGAACGCTGCCAAGAGAAGTGTAGAGCAATTCTCTGAGCTGCTGCGCTACCAGTTATACGATCAGCAGCAGACCGTTTCAATCCGGCATGAGATTCAGTACCTGCACACTTTCATCAACCTGCAGAAGGTAAGGGCCTCCGATAAACTGGTGTTGAATCTTCATCTGGACCCTGACCTGTATGATCAGCAGGTGTATCCTTTATTGCTTTTCCCGCTGGTGGAAAATGCATTCAAGTATGTAGGAGGGGAGTATTGGATCAACATCCATGCCTCACTGAAAAATAAACGGATACATTTTATCGTGGAAAACGCCATTCCTAAGATCACCATGCCTGTAAAAGCAGGAGGGATAGGATTAGAGAACCTGAAACGCAGGCTGGAGCTTTTGTACCCGGGAAAACATACATTTGAGATCAATAAGACTGAACGCACTTTCAGCGTAGTCTTATCTATAGAACCTGAACCTGTTGTATACCAGACCATAATAACTGAAGAAGATGAAGATCAGATGCGTCATCACGGATGATGAGCCCTATGCAAGAAAAGGATTACAAGGCTACATAGGACAGATAGATTTCCTGGAACTTGTAACTGTATGCGAGAGCGCTGTAGAGTTAAATGCTTTCCTTAAACAGGAACAGGTAGACCTGCTGTTCCTGGACATAGAAATGCCTTACCTCTCAGGCATTGACCTCCTGAAGACGCTGGCTAATCCGCCTAAAGTGATCTTCACCACGGCATACGAAAAGTATGCTGTGCAGGGCTATGAACTGGAAGTGCTGGATTACCTGCTAAAGCCCATTTCCTTCGATCGTTTCCTGCGTGCCGCTAATAAGGCCTTTGATTATTTCAGTCTGCAGCAGCAGGTGAAACCACAGCAGGAGTATTTCTTCGTCAAGGTCGATAACAAACTGGAGAAGGTCGTGATTGCGGATATCCTATTTGCGGAGGGCATGGAGAACTACATTGTTATCTACACAAAGGAGAAGAAACTGATCACACACCTGACGCTGAAGATGCTACAGGAACGCCTGCCGGCTGATAAATTTGTCCAGCCGCACAAGTCTTATCTTGTCGCTGTCGACAAGATAGATGCTATTGAAGGCAATACGCTCGGACTTTCCGGTTACCAGGTACCTGTGTCCCGTTACCAAAAAGATGAGGTCATGCAACGTATCCTGCAGGATAAGATTCTCAAACGATAGTCAACAGCCAGGCGGCACATCCTGCCGGACAAGATACTCAGGCGACGATAAGAAGCGAAAGGCAATCCGGCAGGGCGAGCGCCATGCGTTGCGATCAGTTGCCCACTGCTGCATCTGCATTGATAATGCCCCAACCGAACTTACTGCTCCTGCTATTCGCATAGCTCGATGCTCTTGCCATCCTGGCAATGATACTGTCGCGCGGATATCCCGGATACTTACTCCATACAAGTGCTGCAATGGCTGAACAGCTGGCCGTTGCCACAGAAGAGCCGCCTACCGTAGAAGGCGCGTCCCCGCTCATAGCAATGCTCAGCGGATTCCGACCTGTTGAAGATTTCTGCATTACGATCGCAAAGTCCACTTTACTGCCGGTATGGCAATCGTCGCACCTGTCTTTGAGGTTATCTTTCATACCGGTAACCGCCACTACCTGTGGCTGATTGGCAGGGAAGATAACGCCGACAAAGCTGGCAAAGAAAGAAGTAGAGGTCCCCGCCGCACAGAACATCAGTTTCTGTTTACTGTAAGCATAAACGAGTGCATCTTTGATCTGACCGGAACTGAAGATAGTACCCATGCTCATACTGATGATCTTCACCGTTGGATCGTCAGCTCCCAGTACATAGGCATTGGTAACACCATTGATGGCGTCTGTTGAGAGAAGCACAACATTCTCTGCTGCATGTACCGTAATGAGATCACAGTTGTAGGCAATGCCCACGGTGTTGCCATCAGTACCTCTGGGACCTGCGAGTACACCCGCCATGCTGGTACCATGTCCGCAGGGATCATCAGGACTACCATTGTAGTAGGTGCCTAGTTTTTGTATAGTCCTGCCGGCAGACCAGCCCTGGTTAAACATGCTGCCCAGATTCTCCTGCTGCGGACTGACGCCCGTATCAATGATCATCACTTTGATGTGCTGTCCGGTGGCCCGCTGCCAGGCCTGTTCTATCCGGTGATAGGGATAATTCCAGGACAGTTTCGCTGCCGGTGATACGACCGTATAATCAGCACCCGCTACAAGGTCTGTTTTAGCCGAATTATAGCCACAACCGGAAGCAAGAATGTCTGATGCCACCGCGGCATCTTTGGGCTTTATATCGCGCATATAGGCGCCATATCCGATGGGTTCCGCATAACGCACCTTGGGAGAGGCGCGCAAGGTCCTCAACGTTTCAAAACGACTGACGTGTACATTCAGAAAATGTAGTTTGTCAGCAGTGGAAGTACGCTGGTCTTTTCGCTGCGTTGTGCCTTCCTTTTCTCCGATCAATTGTAATATTTCGGCTGCGCCGGATGCCGTAGTATATCCTACGGATAAAATACTGTCCCCGTGCAGCAAGGCGCTCCAGACCATGGTATCACTGGCCATCTTCCAATCGAAATAGCCATGTGTTTCCAGTTGCTGGTTGACAAAAGCATTGATTACTGACTTGGGAACAATTGCCTGTGGGTCCTGCCGGGGCGGTGTGAATGGAGTAGTATCAGTTTTACGACAGGAAGTGGACAGTATAACGACTACGCCCACCATCAGAAAATAAGGGGTCCTCATCTGTTACGTTTTTAGTGATTAACAATCCTGACAGATAAATAACGTGGCTATCAGAATTTACGCCAATTCATTGACTATGGCAAAAATCATTTCAAAAGGATTTGGTTTTAATGTTAAATAGTATACATTTGCAACAAAGATGCAAATACTATGAAGTGCAGTACTGTAGTGCTGCACAGACGCTTCCGGGCGCCCATTATCCCGGTACGGACCTTCTATTTTAATAACTATAACATATGATCCCGAACAGACTACCTGTTACGGTGCTGAGTGGCTTTCTCGGCGCTGGTAAGACTACTTTGCTCAATCACGTCCTGCATAATAAGGAAGGACTGAAAGTGGCAGTGATTGTGAATGACATGAGCGAGGTCAATATCGATGCACAACTGGTGAAACAGGAACAAACGCTCAACCGGACGGAAGAAAAACTGGTAGAAATGAGCAATGGCTGTATCTGCTGCACGCTGCGGGAAGACCTCCTCATAGCAGTAGAACAACTGGCGAAAGAGGGGCGGTTTGATTACCTGCTGATCGAAAGCTCCGGCATAAGCGAACCATTACCTGTAGCACAGACTTTTACCTACCAGGATGAAGCCAATGGTATAGATCTCAGTCAGTTGTCAATATTGGATACGCTTGTGACAGTAGTGGATTGTTATAATTTCCTCCGCGACTTCAGCAGTGTTGAAACGCTGCTGGACAGGCAGATGACTGATATGGAAGGCGATCACCGGACTATTGTAAACCTGCTGACAGACCAGATCGAATTTGCCAATGTTATCATCCTGAATAAAACAGATCTCATTACGGCGGAAGAATTAGGTATGCTGCAAGCCGTAATCAGGAAAATGAATGCGAACGCCCGTATCATATCTTCTTCTTTTGGCCAGATAGATCTGAAGCATATTTTGAACACCCGTCTTTTTGATTTTGAAGAAACCAGTCAGAGCGCAGGCTGGATCGAAGAACTGAATAAATCACATCATACCCCTGAAACTGAGGAATATGGCATCAGCAGCTTTGTATACCGCAGCAGGAAACCCTTTCATCCGGAGCGCTTCTGGCATTATCTGAACAATGACTGGCATTCGAATATCATCCGCAGTAAAGGTCTCTTCTGGCTGGCCTCGCGTAAAGATGATGCGTTGAACTGGAGTCAGGCTGGTGGCAGTCTGCGTGCAGAACGTGCAGGGGTATGGTGGTGCAGCATGCCTTATATGGAGAGGATACGCTATGCGTCGTTTCTCGACAATGAAGACGAGATTGAAGAAAGATGGGACAAACGTTTTGGCGACAGATACAATGAGCTTGTGATCATCGGAAGGGCGCTGGAAAAAGATACTATCATACGGGAACTGAATGATTGTCTGTGCAATGAAACAGAGCTTGCAATCATGGAAAAAGGAGCAAGTTTCCGGGATGAATTTCCCGTGTAAACACCTGACAGAGATGATGAAGGAAGGGGCTGGTCTTCCGGCCGGCCCACATTTTTTAGCCCCGTTAACGTAAACATAACATATAAGTAGCAGGTGGCTTTATAATTTAGTGCCCGCATATCGGCCAACTATTATGATAGAGAACCTGACAGACGCGGAATTGTTATCACTTTCACAAACTGGCGATGAGAAGGCATTTGAGGTGGTCATGTATAGATATAATGTGCAGCTGTACAAGTATATCTATGCCCGCATCCGTAGTGAACATGATGCAAAGGATCTGTTACAGGAGGTATTTATTTCCTGCTGGAAGAACCGGCATACTATTAATAATATCGCAGCTTACCTGAAAAGAGCTGTGCACTATTCGATCATCGATTGGCAGATAGAGAATAGAAAAGTACTGGCCCGTCAGACTACCTTACTCGAAAAAGACGAACCCACCACATACCCCGTAGAAGACCAGCTGATATCCTTAGAAATTAGGGAAGAAGTAGAAACTGAGATCTCAAAGATGAATGAAACCATGCGTAAGATATTCGTATCCAGTCGCTGGGAATCCAAATCCATCCCTGAAATAGCCCAGGAATATGGCCTTTCCGAGCAGACCGTTAAGAATAATCTGTCCCTCGCACTCAAGCGTATTCGCTTACGCCTGGCCGCTTTCTTCCTGATGCTTGTCTACATGCTGGCCACATTGAGCGTACAATTTCGCAACAGTACCGCTTTATGCTTTCTTCCCGATACCTGTTTACATTCCGGTAACATTGAGTTTACAATTCCTTAACGGTACTACTTTCCACTTTTGAGGACTTTACTGATGAATGGGAACATCATCATCAGACAAAGCTGCGCTCTTAGCGCTTTTGGAAAAATATCGGGCCGGTCAGTGTACACCGGAGGAAGCTGCCCGTATACAGGCGTGGTTCGACAGTTTTGAAGAATTGCCTGATAGCGGGGAAATAAAAACTGCTGCTGACGGAGCAGTGGTAAATACCATGCATACGCTCTTCCCCCGCAGGGGAGGATCTGTCAGATACATCCTGCTCAGTGCCGCAGCCGTATTGGTATTGGCCATTACCAGTTTGCTGTTTATATATAAGTTCTATATGAAGGAGCCGGTGCCTGTTACTTATTCATATATATCAACGGGAAAAGGGGAACGTAAGAAACTGACACTGCCGGATGGTAGTAAGCTGATCATGAACGCTGACAGTAAGCTTGGTATTCCTTCCGATTTTGGCGATAACGCAAGAGAGCTGGTTTTTACAGGTCAGGGCACTTTTGATATCCAACAAAATAGTAAGCAACCATTTACAGTGCATACGGGTCATGTCCGCACGGTGGTACTGGGTACTGCCTTTGATGTGAAGGCATATCCGGGCGATAAAGCTTTGCAGGTCGCTGTACTGAACGGTAAAGTACGTATCGAGAAGCAGGAGCATAACCGTATAGAAGTACTGGCTCCCGGCGTAACGAAAGATCAGCTGCTGACCTATGAAGCAGGTTCCGGCAAGCACGAGCTGAAAGCCTGTAAGGCAGATGTTATAGCAGGCTGGCAACAGAATAAGTTATTCTTTGATCAGGCATCTTTGGAAGAGATCGCGGAGGTACTCGAAAGACAATACAATAAACATATCATACTCACCGGCGTGTCGAAGCGCAATTGCCGGTATACTTTACAATTGAAGAGTGAGTCAATAGACAAAGCCTTACAGCTGATAAAAGAGCTGTCCGGTATTTCCTATGTCGTAAACAACAACGAAATAAAAATCAATACTACATCATGCGAATAAAGTTAAACGTAATGTGCTAACAGTGAAGGGGCAGTGCTGAAGCCTGTTGTGCCTTTTTGCTCTCGTGATTTAAAGAACGAGTTATTGAGCAGGATTTTACAGCTGATACAACAGCTGTGGGGGGAGTTATTTGTCGAAAAAATACAATGAAATAAAAATCAATATTGCGTCATGCGGATAAAATGTAATGCGCCAACAACAAAGAGGCAGTTGCGACTGCTTGTCTTATTCCTTTTTGCTCACGTGATTTGTTTTGCAAATGATGTGCAGAATCAGTATGTCACTGTTACAGTGCGCAAAGCGCGTATCAGTCTTAATGTAAAGAATCAGCCGCTCAAACAGGTATTCCTGCTGATAGAGCAGAAAACAGGACTTTCCATTGGTTACAATGCAGCCGCAGTAAATGCTATGGAGCCTGTTAACTACAAGGCAAACGATGAAGAGTTGTCCACCGTGTTCGAGGACCTGCTGAAGGGCTATCAGGGTACTGTAAGACAGGTAGATGAGAACCACATCTTCCTGAAACTGGAGAAAAGAAAAGCAGTGGAAAAATCATTGCTGCCTTTGGCTGTAGTCGCTGCCACACCTATCGTGATCTCCGGTACAGTAACGGATGAAAACAATCAGCCGGTACCAGGTGTAAGCATCCATGAGAAAAACAGTAAGAAGAATACAACTACCGATGTAACTGGTAAATACAGCATTGCTGTTAATACAGGCGATGTGCTGGTTTACAACTTTATTGGTTACGCACAGCAGGAAATAACTGTAGGTGCTGAAAACATGATCAACGTTCAGCTGAAAGTACAGAACAGCCAGTTGAAGGAGATTGTGGCAATTGGTTACCAGTCCATCAGGAAAAGTGATGTAACAGGCGCCGTATCCAGCGTAAAAGCGAGTGAGCTGAACCTGACTTCTCCTTCAGTAGGACAGGCGCTGGTAGGTAAAGTTGCCGGTGTACAGGTATCACAGGTGAGTGGTGCGCCTTATGTGAGCACCAAGATCCGTGTACGTGGTATCGGTTCTATCAACGCAAGCTCAAATCCGCTGTATGTAGTGGATGGTTATCCAATGGATAATGATATCTATATCAATCCGGAAGACATCGAATCTATCGACATCCTGAAAGATGCTGCATCTGCAGCGATCTATGGTTCCCGTGCTGCGGGTGGTGTAGTGCTGATCACTACCAAACGTGGTAAAGAAGGTAAAGGTAAGTTTGAATATGACGTTCAGACTGGTATCAACCAGCTGGCCAGAAAAGTTAAACTGCTGAATGCTGAACAGTTTGCACAGCTGATGATCGATGGCAGGAACAATTCTTACCAGGACCTGGTGGTCAACAAGGGCCTCCAGTGGACTGATGCAATGTTCTCTGACGATAACGCTACCCGTGTTGCAAAAGTTGGTAACGCTAACTCCGTGCAGATCGATCCTACATTCTACGATTTCGCCAGCCAGAAGGTGATCACGCCAAAGTATAACACTGACTGGCAGGACCTGCTGTATCGC
The DNA here is from genome assembly GCF_900102545.1 of Chitinophaga filiformis. GTDB lineage: Bacteria > Bacteroidota > Bacteroidia > Chitinophagales > Chitinophagaceae > Chitinophaga > Chitinophaga filiformis. Next base: position 22,979 of record NZ_FNBN01000008.1, read on the forward strand.
AATGCGATGTTCAGCCGTCATAACCTGTCATTCTCCGGTGGTAGCAAAGAAGTGAAATACTATATCAGCGGTGGTTACCAGGACCAGGATGGTATTATCCTGAACACTGGTGTGAAGAAGATCAACTTCCGTGCAAATATAGATGGTCAGATCAATCCTAAACTGAGAGCTGGTATGAACGTTTCTTATACCAACAACCAGAACAAGGAAACAGAGGAAGGTCGCTGGGACCACAATCCAATCATGGCTGCCCTGCTGATGCTGCCTACTTATCGTGCATTTGACGACAAAGGTAATATCGTTAAGAATGAAGTAGCGGCATTGTCATCTACTTATGGTTATAACAGTTTCGAGAACCCACTGGCCATTGCGAAGGAGATCAATATCCGCCGTAGAGGTAACCGTAGCACCTACAATGGTTATGCGGTTTATCAACTGCTGCCTGACCTGTCTCTGAAAGCAAACCTGGGTATGAGCAACTATGCTGAAAAGTATGACTATTATTATCCAACCAGTCTGAGTGCCGGTACAAGCGCCCCTTATTCCGTAGATGCTAAAAACGCTGCGAATGCAAGAGCAAAGAATACCGGTATCTGGGACCAGCTGGGTGAGTTCACAGCTAACTATAGCAAACAGTTCAACAAACACAAATTAGATGTACTGGGTGGTTACACTGTACAGAAAACAAGTGGCGATGAACTGGAGATCAGGGCAAAAGGCTTCCAGGACGACCGTATCCAGGAGCTGAACGCGAAAGGTGCTGATCCTGCGCTCTTCACCCTGTACAATGCTACTAAATACACTTATACACTGGTGTCCTACCTGGGACGTATCAACTATAGTTACGATAACCGTTATTACCTGACCGCTTCCTTCCGTACAGATGCATCATCCCGTTTCGGTGTTGAAAATCGTTGGGGTAGCTTCCCTTCAGTAGCAGCGGGCTGGAATATCTCTAATGAATCATTTTATCACGATTGGTTAGGCCAGCATTCTACGCTGAAATTGCGTGCAAGCTGGGGTCTGAGTGGTAACAACAACATCGGTAACTACAATTCAACACAGGTAATGGGTACTCCAACCGGTGTACCGCTGGGTACTCCGGGTACTATCAACACCGGTACTTTCGCCGGCGATATCATGGACCCTAAGATCGGTTGGGAATCTACCTCACAGTATAACGGAGGTCTGGATATCGGATTGTTTAACGGTCGTATCAACGTGATCGCTAACTACTATCTCAGTTATTCTTATAACCTGTTGTTTAAACAGCCTATTTCAGCTATCTCAGGATCTACAACGGTGTTAACTAACCTGCGTGATTCCAAGATCCGTAACAGAGGTATTGACTTACAGCTGGATGCAAGAGTGATAGACGGTAAAGATTTCCATCTGAACTTTGGCGGTAACATCTCTGTAAACCGTAACAAGGTACTGGACATGGGTGGTGCTAACACGATCCTGGTGGCCGGTGCTGAACGTTCTTACCTGACGCACATCACGCAGACAGGTCAGCCTGTTGGTATGTTTTACGGTTTCAAAGTACTGGGTGTAGCTACTGAAGCTAACTATAAAACACTGGCTCCATCCGCTGCCAGCTCTAATCCATTACATCCGGGCGATCTGTATTTCTATGATAAGACCGGCGACGGTATAGTGAACGATGCCGATAAAGATGTAATTGGTAATCCTTATCCGAAATTCACTTACGGTTTCAACCTGTCTGCTACATATAAAGATTTCTATTTCTCCTCTTCCTTCAACGGTTCTTATGGCAACCAGGTACTGGATGGACAGGATTACTACCTGTACAACATGGAAGGTTCCGGCAACCAGTATGCTGACGTAGCAAACCGTTTCCGTTCTGCATCTCAGCCAGGTAATGGTAAAGTATACCGTGCTTCCCGCGCAGGTACACAGAGCAACAGCACCCGCTTGTCTACATTCTACCTGCAGGATGCATCTTATTTTAGATGTACTAACATGGTGCTGGGATATAACTTCAAATTCCGCTCCTTACAGGAAAGATTGGGAGTATCAAAAGCTACACTGTTCGTAAGTGTTGACAACGCATTCACGATCACCAAATACAAAGGATATAATCCCGAGGTAGATTACAACGGTACCAGCGCAAGCCCGAACCTGTCGCCAGGTGTTGATTATGGTATGTATCCGCTGGTTCGTGCTTATAACGCAGGTGTTAAACTTGGTTTCTGATCTATTGACGCTTAAACAAGAAACAAAATGAAGAATAGAATATCTGTTATACTGGGTTTGGCAGCTGTGCTGGCAACATCCTCCTGCAGTAAGGATTTTCTGAACCAGACCAATCCTAACGCACAGACGCTTGATAATTATTTTCAGAATGAGAATGATGTACTGCTGGCGGTGAATGGTATCTACCAGGCCCTGAGAAGTGATAACGCAATTGGTGAAGGTAGCGGTTTGTTCACAGAAGAACGGTCCGACAACACCGGTCGTAATGATAACCAGTCAAACGCTGGCGAGCCTTTCCAGTTCGGCGATTTCTCCCTGCTGCCAAGTAATACCTACCTGAAATCTCATTGGGTGGCGATGTACCAGGTGATCTCCAGGGCCAACCTGGTATTGTCAAACATCGATAAGATCAGCTTCGCCAGTGAGGATACAAAGAAATCTTACGCAGCAGAAGCAAAGTTCCTGCGTGCCCTTATCTATTTCCATATGGTGCGTAAATGGGGTGATGTGCCTTTAGTGACGAAGCAGATGAGCCTCGACGAAGTGAGAGCGAATACTTTCCGTTCGAAAGATACAGCTGTATACAGCCAGATCGTGGCTGATCTGCTGGATGTGGTGAATAGTCCGCTGCCCAATTTCCAGACCGGCGCTAATGTCGGCAGGATATCCAAAGCAGCAGGTAATGCATTACTGGGCCAGGTATACCTGACCATCGCACAGACCATCAACGATGGTAAACGCAATGATAACCTGGCTAAGGCGAAACAATACCTGACAGCCTGTTATGATATGCGTAAGTTCGGTGAGCTGAAAGAGATCCCTTATACAGACGTTTTCAGCGTAGATAAGAAAGGTTCCTGTCCGGAGCTGATCCTGCAGATCGTTTACAAACAGGGTGACGCGACTTATTCTTCGAAGATTGCCGGTAATAACCAGGCTGCCGGAGAATCTATCAACTCTCAGAAAGTTACAAGCGGCGTAGGTGGTAACGTAACCGGTGATCTGATCAACGATTATGAAGCCAATGACCTGCGAAAAGACTTCTCGGTGCATTATGCAAACGCCAGCAACGTAAAAGACTGGTACATCACTAAATTCCGTGATGTAAGTGATGCAGCAGGTAAGAGTGGTTACGGTGGTAACGACTTTATCCTGATCCGCTATGCAGATGTGATCCTGATGCTGGCAGAAGTGAATATGTACCTGGGTGATAACGCTACTGCTATCCAATTCCTGGATCAGGTGCGTGCAAGGGCGGGAATGCCGAATTATGCAACGGCTATGCAGGATGCTGCTTACAGCGCAAAATATCCTTCCCTGAAACTGGCTATTCTGCACGAGCGTCGTGTTGAACTGGCTTTCGAGAATCACCGCTGGTTTGACCTGCTGCGTACCTTCACAACGCCGGAACTGGTGGATTATTTCCATGCGAAAGACCAGGCTTCCTTCGGTATTGCGAAGCTGAGCAATTTTGCACTGAAGGATCGTTATTACCCGATTCCGTTTGACGAGTATAAACTTGATCCGGTAAAGATGTATCAGAATACAGGCTATTAATACCAAAAAAAATAGATGAATGCAACGGGGGCGTCTCTGATGAAGGGGCGCTTCCCTATTTTTATTCTCTGGGTTGCACCCGGGGCCACAAACACAACGCTCCTCCGGAGCTGAATGCAGCAATTGTATAATTCAATTGTCTTCATGGACATGCATCGGGATATGGATGGGGATATCCCAGGCCATTAGCCCCCTTTAGGGAGCTTAGTGTTTGTAGCCCCGGGTGCAACCCGGGGAACATAACGCGATCCCCCGGAGGGGAAGCTGGTTTAACCTCTATCGAATCAACACCCCGGGTTCCCTTGGGTAGGGTATGTATTCGGTACGACTATAGTCGGAGTATAGTCGGACGCTATCTCTACCCCCGGGAGATCTCATTCGGAATTGTCAGAGGTCCAACCCAAAGGCATATCAAAGGCAGGGTAAAGCCATAGTAAAGGCATGGATAAAGCATGGTATCGTGGACCATTTTTGGCTCACATATACCAACCCAGCCTCCCTCAAAAAAAAATCACTTCTTGCTTTTTATTTTATCTTTTCACTATATTCAGCGCAGATAACGCCTACATCTGTCGCTCAACCAAAATGAATCTATGCGTAAATATCTGTTGTTCATATCCTTAGCCCTGTTCATCTTTCCTTGTAGCCCTCTTTCAGCGCAAACGAAGCAGTATGTGATTGACAGTAGTTTACAGGTACCCCTGAAGGACGGTACAATCTTAAGCTGTATGCTGGTATATCAGAAGGCCGCTAAATGGCCTTTACCGGTCGTTTTAAGGGTTAGTTGTTATCCAATAAGCACTGATACCCTCCGGGCACAGTTCGTGGCAGATAGCGGCTATGCAGGCGTTTTTGTGTACAATAGAGGGAAGAGCCGGTCAGGAGGTAGTTTTTACCCCATGGAGAATGATGCGGCGGACAACTACGAGGTAATTGACTGGATCAGTAAACAGTCCTGGTGTAACGGGAAGGTGGGTATGTACGGCGGTTCTTACCTGGGATTTGCGCAATGGGCCACCATGAAAAAAGTACATCCTGCCCTGAAGACCATTGTGCCACAGGTGGCGGTAGGTCCGGGCATCGATTATCCCAATCCGGGCGGCATATTCCTTACCTACACCCTGCAATGGCTGAAACTGGTCAGGAATAACCATTACATGGATATGGCCACGTTTACCAACCAGCAGAAATGGAAAGAGCTGAATACCGAATACCTATTGCGGGGCCTGCCTTTTAATGCACTGGATTCCCTGGAAGGCAGCGGCATGGACACTGTTTTTCAGCGCTGGATAGCCCATCCCGGCAATGACGATTTCTGGCAGCGGATGACGCCTACGGCGGAGGAATTCTCCCGGATCAGTATTCCCATCCTGACTACGACCGGGTACTTTGATGACGATCAGCGGGGTGCGATGCACTATTACAATATGCACCATCAGTACGGGCCGAAAGAAGGGGTGAATCAGCACTTTCTTTTCATCGGGCCTTTTGATCATGCCGGAGGCCAGGGAGGCCCGCGGAGGAATCTTATTCCCCCGTACCAGATCGACACCGTTGCCATGGTAGACCAGAAACAGCTGGTGCTGGACTGGTTCAATTATACGCTGAAAGGAGGGAAGAAGCCGGCTTTCCTGCAGGACAGGATCGCTGTATTTGCCATGGGCGAGAACAAATGGCATTACTTTCCTTCGATAGAAAAAATGAACCGGGATACCTTATCGTACTATTTACCGGCAAAGGCGGGAGAAACCCTGCACACAAAGAGAAGGGGAGGAAAACCGCTGGTATTCTCCTGGGATGCGGCAGATCCGGTAGATGATACCATTGAGATCTATGATGGCGCCAGTAATATGATCTCGGAAGGTGTTTTCAGGAAGAAGCACCTGGCCACCTTCAGTACAAAGCCTTTGAAAGAAGATATGATCATGAACGGATCTATTACTGCTGATCTCTGGTTATCGTCAGGCACACCCGATGCCGATATTATGGTCAGCTGGTGGGAGATAGACGCCAATGGGAAGAAATGGCCGCTGGCACATTATGCGCAGCGACTGTCTTTAAGTATTGATAAAACAAAACCGGTATATTGGAAGGAACATGAGGTGCATCATATCACACTGGATAACACTCCCTGGATCTGTAAACAGCTGAAAAAGGGCAGCCGTATCGTGATGACGCTTAGTCCGGCGGCAAATCTCTACTGGCAGAAGAATTATGGTGCGGCGAAGGATGTGAGTCAACAGACCCTGCTGGATACATTATTGCAGGAACTGAGGATCTATCCCGAATCCCATTTCAGTATACCTGTCATGTAAGTGCCGCCATGTCTGAAGCAGAAACCAGCTCAACCGGCCCTTTCTTCATTTCTACCAGATTGGCAGCTACACAGTATACTTTTCATGCGGAGAACCCTAACTGAAGAAATAGCAACTATTTGAAAACATAGTAGCCGAGGGCTAGCCACAGAAGGCCTTTAAGCAGGAAGAAGATGAAACCCCAGAAACCGATACGCTTGATCCATTTAACAAAATTCTTCCTGGGCGTGGGTGTCGTTTGTTGTTCCATATAAGTTAACGTGAATGGGCGATGCCCTGCAAGTTACGGGATTGTTGCTATTGTATAAAAACCAGAAAGGAAAAATGGCAAAACATCCTGATATTCATGAATATTTGTATATATTTGTGCCCATTCTATAACCAACTTGATAAAACCTCATGGGACAAACGAAATTACCCGAATTCTTTCACTGTGATGATTATTTTATTGACGAAAAGGTAGGCCTGCTGAAGTTTGCGAATGCATATAAAGTATTTAACCAGGACGGTCAGCAGATCGGCAACATCCGCCAGGAAGTACCGCTGTTACACAAGTTCCTGCGCCTTATACTTGATAAGAGGATCTTCCCGTTTACGCTGAATATTGTGGATGCCAATGAGCAGGTGGTAGCGTCTATCCACCGCGGCTGGACATTCTGGATGTCGAAGATCGAGATCCGCGATATGAATGGTGTAGTGGTGGGTGGCATCAAGCAGAAATTCAAGTTTATGAAGCCGCTGTTCCACATCCTGGACGCCAGTGGTGAAGTGCTGGCTGAGATCAAGGGCGACTGGAAGGCATGGAATTTCCAGATCGTTGACAAGGCTGAAAAGGAGCTGGGTGCTATCAACAAGAAGTGGGCGGGCGCTTTCAAGGAAGTATTCACCACAGCTGATAAGTACCGGGTTACTATTGCGAAAGAATGTCCGGAGGATATCAACAAGATGGCGATTGTAGCAGGCGCTATCACCATTGATATGGTGCTGAAAGAATCCAAATAACAAAAGATATGGGAGAGGGGTGATACATGACCATGTATCATCCCTTTTTTATTGCATCCAGGCTCCCGGCAGACTGTTCTTTCCCGATGCCCCATGGCCCGATATTTGAAGAGGTTGCTAATTAGCTTTTAATTCATATCATATGAAAATAGCCAGTCAGCGGCCATTGTTTTGTATCGGAATCGGGTGTTCGGCCGGAGGACTGGAGCCCGCGTGTGAGTTTTTTCAACAAGTCGTGGAAAAAACAGGCGCGGCCTTTGTCGTGATTCCCCATCTTGGTATAGAGCATAAAAGCAAGTTCAGTTCTATCTTAGAGAGATATACCCACATGCCGGTACACCGGGTGGAAAGGGATATAAAGCTGGAAACAGATCATGTGTATGTACTGGCGGAAGACAGGATGATGATGGTGGAAGATGGTTATCTGAAAGTACGGCGGCGTTATACCAGGGAGATCATTAATAAGTCGATCGATATCTTCTTTAAATCCATGGCGAAAGCCTACCGGGAAAATGGTATCGGCGTTATCCTGTCAGGAATGGGCACCGATGGCATAGAAGGGATCAAAGTGATTGAAGATCATCACGGACTGGTCATTGTACAGGACCCGGATACGACTGATTTTAATATTCTGCCGCAGAGCGCTATCAATAAAGACGATCCGCATGCGATCCTGCCTCCGGCAGATATTGCACGTTTCCTTTTAAGGCACCTGAAAATAGACAACAGCCTGAAATTGAGGTGACTTGATTTTTATATATCTTTAGCAGTTTTTAAAATATTTGTTAAAAAAACAGGCATAAAGTAAAGCTGTTTGTATGTCCGATACACATGCTGAAGGGGAAGTAAACAAGAAACGATCTGGTTCGGTTTCCAATGCTGCATTAAAAAGTATTTTAGCCGTCCTGTCGGAATTCTCGGGTGTAGACTTTCTGCAGTACAAGCTTTCCACCATTACCAGGAGGCTACAGCGGAGAATGTCGCTTGTGAATATTCATAGCTTTGAGGAATATCTTACGTTCATAAAAGACAACGAAAGCGAGCAGAATATAGTTTATGCAGACCTGCTGATCCACGTATCCTCCTTTTTTCGCGATGGGAGCAGCTTTGAGTATCTACAGCGGTTTGTACTGCCGCAGGTGGTAATGCAGGCCCGCGAAAGAGGAGAACAGGTGCGCATATGGGTTGCGGGATGCGCTACCGGAGAAGAAGCCTATTCAATCGCCATCTGCCTTTATGAATTAATGGGAGATGAGCACTTCTCCAACAAGGTGAAGATCTTTGCAACAGACCTTTCAGAAGCCGTTATCGCTACCGCGCGAAAAGCCATATACACAAAGACACAGGTAGCAGGCGTATCAGCAGCACGGCTGGCGCAGTTTTTTGCAGAAGGGGAACAGGGTTATGAAATATCGCCTATCATCAGAGACGCATGCGTATTTGCCTGCCACAACATGCTGACGGATCCTCCTTTCGCCAAGCTGCACCTGATCAGCTGCCGTAACGTGCTTATTTACATGCAACCGGTACTGCAGAAAAAAATGCTGAGCATATTCAACTATGCGCTGACAGACCGCGGTTTTCTCTGGCTGGGCAAATCAGAAACCAACAGATCTCCCGACCTCTTTGAGATGCCTTCAAAGAAAACGAAGATCTACCTTAAAAAGAATGTAGATAAATGGACGCTGAGAAACGCGTTCCCTACCAATAAAAAAATAAAGCACATGACACCAAGCTTTGACCAGGAGAGGGATGAGAATATTGATGCTCAGAAAGCGGCCGACAGTATCATACTTTCAATGTATGCACCGTCTGCAGTATTGCTCAATGAGAAGTTCGATATTATTGAGTTCAGAGGTGTTACCATGCAGTATTTCGAACATGGACCCGGTAGAGCCAGCCTGAATATTTTCAAACTGGCCCACAAAGACCTGGTGCATAGTCTCAGAAGTGCACTCAACCACGCACAGTCTGCCAGAAGGAATGTTCGGAAAGAAGGGCTGACAATCAACACCGGGGTGGCGATGCTCAATGTTTCATTCGAAGTAGTGCCTATCGGCAACCTGCACGAAAGTTATTACCTGGTGATCTTCAATCAACAGCAGCACGATCCGGCCGGCGGAGAGCTCATCGCCAAAAAGATGGAGATGCCGGAAACGACCGATGAAAAGAACCTGCGCATCCTGCAGCTGGAAAAAGAAGTACAACGTTATAAGGAAGAATTACGAGCTGTTGCGGAAGCTTACGAAGCGACCAATGAGGAGCTGCAATCTGCCAATGAAGAGCTGAAAAGCCTTAATGAAGAGCTGGAAGTTTCGCAGGAGGAATTGCAGGTCATCAATGATGAACTCAGCACCCGCAACAATGATCTGCTGGATAGAAATAATCAGCTGAATAATGCCAGGCTGTATGCGGAGTCTATTGTAAATACCGTACATGAGTCCCTGCTGATCCTCGATACGAATATCCGCGTCGTAAGCGCAAATGCCTCCTTCTACCGCACTTTCAAAATGGAGCGGAAAGAAACAGAAGGAAAGCTGCTATATGAAATGGGGAATAAGCAATGGAATACCTCAGACCTGCGTTCGCTGATGGAAAACCTGCTGACGTCCAGAACACCGTTTGCTAATTATGAACTAACGTATAAGGATTCTGTCAACGGTCAGAGAACCATCAAGATGAATGGTCAGTTGATCACTTCGCAGGACCTGAAAGAAGAGCTGATCCTGATCGCTATAGAAGATATCACTGAAGTAAGAGAGGCGAGGGAGCGTATTGCCCGTAAACAGGAAATAGTACGTACCAATGAGGAAAGGCTTCGCCTGGCACTGGAGGGCACCAAAACAGGTACCTGGGATTTTAATCCACTGTCCGGAGAACTGTTGCTGTCTGACAGAAGCAGGGAACTCTTTGGTGTTACGACTGGCACACCGCTGAAGTTTGACAGCTTTATCAAAGCGATTCATCTGGCAGATGCCCCGGCTGTACAGGGGACCATCACAGCGGCCCTGGCAGGTAAAGACAATGGATCTATCAACATTGACTTCCGTATCAACCTGGCAGAAGATAAAGTAAACTGGATCTCCTGTAAGGCGCAGGTCTACTATGATGAAAACGGCACAGCGATACGCGTACTAGGCGTGGTGACCGACATTACAGAAGGTAAGCAGTTCGAAAAACACCTGCAGGAAGTGAACAACAGGCTGAGCTTTGCCATGCAAACCGGCAGACTGGGTTCCTGGGAACTGGAGCTGTCTACCGGTACGGTGCTTTGTAATGAACAGTTCAGAAGCAATTTTGGATTGCCTTCAAAAGCGCAGCCGACATATGAAAAGCTATTGTCACTGATACTGCCGGAAGATGCACAACGCGTAGCGGATGCATTACAGCAGGCAGTAGACAATCGGGTGCTTTTTGTGGAGGAATACCGTATCAGGTGGCCGGATAGTTCCATTCACTGGATAGCGGCCAGCGGACAAGGTATCTATGACGATGAGGGCAGAGCAAAAAGAGTGATTGGTGTAGCGCTGGATATTACGGAAAGAAAGCAGGCGCAGCTGCATTTACAACAAAGTGAGGCGTATTTTCGGATGATTGCAGATACGGCGCCGGCGATGATCTGGATCGCGGAAAGAGACGGTTCCTTCTCCTTCTTTAACAAAGCCTGGCAGAAATATACCGGACGTACACTGGACCAGAATAAAGACAATGGGTGGTATGACATCATGCACCCGGAGGATACCGATAAATGGAAGATCAATTTCAGCCGCTCTTCGCGCGACAGGAAGAACTTCTATGCAGAGTTCCGCCTGAAGCGCCATGATGGTACTTACCACTGGCTGGCCTGCTCGGGCATCCCCCGCTTTAATTCACAGGATGAATTTGTAGGCTTTATCGGCGCCTGCACAGACATCGACGACCAGAAGATGGTGGAGGATGCACTGGAAAGAAAGGTCAGGGAAAGGACCATTGCCCTGGAAGACGCCAACGCCAACCTGTCCAAGCGGAACCATGAACTGGAGCAGTTTGTTTTCATCACTTCCCATGATCTCCAGGAGCCATTACGTAAAATCCGCCTGTTTGCCGACATGCTGGAAAGCGCAAAACCAGGCGCCACGAAGATAGATACAGCGCTCTACTTGCGTAAGGTGAAACAATCGGCTATCCGTATGTCGGACCTGATCAGGGACCTGATCGCCTATTCCAGGCTGGAGCTGGGAGAAAATGCTTTCCTGCCGGTAGATCTCAACCAGATCGTGACCAACGTAATAGAAGATTTCGAACTGCTGATCAAGGATAAGAATGCAATTATCGAGGTGGATGAACTGCCGGTAATAGACGCGGTGCCTTTGCAGATGAACCAGTTGTTCTATAACCTGATTGGAAATGCGCTGAAGTTTTCTGGTCCCAATGGCGATACGCGGGTGACGATCACCTCCAATAAGATCTCAGATACAGAATTGAAAGAGCTGCCTTCATTGCCAGTCGGTCCTGTCTACTACCGGATCATTGTAGCAGATAACGGTATCGGGTTCAACCAGGCCTATGCAGATAAACTGTTTGTGATTTTCCAGCGACTGAATCAGAAAGAGAAGTTCGAGGGGACAGGCATCGGGCTGGCACTCTGCCGGAAGATCATGGATATCCATAACGGCGATATCCAGGCATACGGAGTGGAGCAACAGGGAGCGGCGTTCCATATTATTATACCGGAAACACAGCAATGACACAATAAAATAACTTTTAAGGCGTTCTCTACGCACAGAAATGGCTCCCGACGGGGGCCATTACTATTTCCAGCATTATGCAAATAGCCCGGCTTTAACATATTGGGAATCAGAGAATATTATTATTGTAATTTTTAATATAAATTTGCGTAATTTTTCGACCTAATTAGTATTTTAGACACTGGTATGGTTTCCTTTAAAAGGCGCCGACCACCATATTTGTTATGAGGCCTATCCTATGTCTTTTTTTCATAATTGTGCAGATGATTGCCAGGGGACAGACGGCAACTGCACCTCCGTCTACAGAACCGCCTCCGGCGGGTGCCGTAGCTCCGGCAGGCCCAGTGAAAAAAGGCAATTTTGAAACAGAATTTAAAATGAAATCCGGCAGTTACCTGGGCTTTGGCCAGGTGAATCTCGGTATGGGTGAAATAGGATTCAAAGTGGTTGTATTCTGCCAGAATAAGGAGAAGAAGAACGGCCGTCTTGAATTCCGTATTGACCGTCCAAAAGGAAAGAAGAGCAGGCGTATCGGTACGCTGAAGATCCCCTTTACGGGAGATACGACCTATGCATTAAAGTTGACCGGCAATCCCAAATACTCCTATGGAGTACACGATCTTTATCTTGTGGCGAAAGGCAACCCCTTCAGCATTACTTCCATCACTTTTGTGCAGGATTACTGACGTAATACCTGTTATTGCAGTTTCAATATGAATGTTAAATAACCCGGGACGGTGATGAATGGCCCGGGAAACAAAACATTGATAGGTTCGGCAATGAGCCTCAGTGTTTGTAGCGCGGGGTGATAATCCCGGGGAAATACGGAATGATAATCCCGTGACTGCGGAATGATAATCCGTATCGGCAATAAACCGGGAAA
>NZ_FNBN01000008.1:36857-65888 GCF_900102545.1 Chitinophaga filiformis
CGGGAAACAAAACGTCAATAGACCCCTTTAGGGGTCTTAGTGTTTGTAGCGCGGGGTGATAACCCCGGGGGAATGCCGAACGATAACCCCCCGGGGAAATGCGGAACGACAACCCCGGAGAATGCGAGAAATGACAACCCTGGGAAATGACGAAATGCAATACAAATCAACATTGTTGATGTATCCCCTGTAACACATAAGCAGATACAGACAAATGCGGCTGCATTTTTATCATGAATGTCTGTACTTCCTGTTGCTCCGGATTGTTTAGCTGGTCGCCCGCCGCCAGCAGCATATATTCGTCCAGTACACCAAACAGTGTAAGCATACCAGTTGTATATACGATCGATACCTGATGAGCGGCCTTATTGGTAATATCAGACGTAATGATCTCAAACCGGTGAGTGTCGAAAGCAACAGGATTCCCCAGGTTATCGTTTAATCCCGGGATCTGTTGCTGTAATCCTCTCACAAACAAACCTATAGAAAATCCTACTTTATAATTCAGTGATCCAGCTTTTGGATTGGCGGCCCGTACCTGTTCCCAGGTAGTGAATTGCTGGTCTCTATTATAAGCCTGTACCTGCATAAGGAACTCGTTATAACTTTCATGGAACACATCCTTTTCAAAAGAGGTGCGGGCTTGCATATCAATTATCTGCCGGAAAGAAAGTTTTATCAGCGCTTTTTCCATTGTTCAGCATTTTAATATACCTAAGATAGTGTTTTCGGGTCAGCCGGCCCTGGGAGCGGCGTACTTAGCGGTAAACGGGCATTTTCTGTAGGTTAATCTTACCTTGACATACACATTTTCACTCCGGTAATATTGCAGTATGTTAAAAGAAATATAAAACTTGGATTATTTTTTCTATTTTAGGTGTGAAATTGACACGTTGAGGAAAGTAATCAAAGTAATCGTTATGAAAATCAGGCTGCACACTATGTAAACTGAAAACCTATGTAGTTGTACTGTGCTATTGACCCGCTACCATGTATTCTTTAACTAGCAAAACCACGTATTTAATGATGATGACAACCAGTAGTGTCTAATGACGGATATGTGATGACATAATCCGGTCGTAAACCAAAATCAGCGAGGAGTTCGCCTTTTTTAAACCACTTTCAAATTAAACGTATGAAAAATGTAGACCTGTTGAAGGTCAGGCATCGCTATGCCTGGCAGTCAGCACTATTGCGCATGAAATTTACTCTGCTGCTTTTTTTGCCCGCCCTGTATCCGCTAATGGCTGTTGCGGATGGCTATTCAACCTCATTTTCAATCCGACAGGATATTATCTTAAAAGGAAAGATCGTAGATAAGAATAAAGAGCCGGTGATCGGCGCCACTATCAAAGTGGTGGGGACTTCTAAAGGAACTACTACACAACCCGACGGCTCTTTTTCGTTGAGCGTCGCAAATGGCGCTCAGGTGACCATATCTGCAATCGGTTTCCTACCGCAGACGCTTACCGTCAATGGCAGCACATTGAACGTAACACTGGATGCAGACACCAAAGGCCTCAGCGAGGTAGTAGTGGTAGGTTACGGTGCGCAGAAAAGAGAAGCCGTATCCGGTTCCATTGCTACGGTAAAAGGTGCTGATCTTGTTAAGTCGCCCGCTACCAACCTGTCCAACTCCATTGCCGGACGTATGCCAGGTGTGACTGCCATGCAGAACAGTGGTGAGCCTGGTGCTGATGGTTCTTCTCTCCGCATCCGCGGTTCCAATACCCTGGGTAACAATGACCCGCTGATCGTAATAGACGGTGTGGCCGGTCGTACCGGTGGTCTGGAACGTTTGAATCCACAGGACATTGAAAGCATTTCTGTACTGAAAGATGCTTCTGCCGCTATCTATGGTGCCCGTGCAGCCAATGGCGTTATCCTCGTAACAACCAAACGCGGTAAGAGTGGTAAACCTCAGTTGTCTTATTCCTTCAACCAGGGCTGGTCACAACCTACACACATCCCTGAAATGTCCAATGCGGCAGAGTATGCGCAGCTAAGAGATGAGCTGAGCCTCTACCGTGATGTACCGGGAAGAGAGTGGGCTACTGCCTGGGGTGTATATAAACAAGGAGGTACTTATACTTCGCCCACTACCAACAAGAAATGGGACGAGGCTTTCGGTCTCGCAGAAATAGATAAATACCGCAACAGTACAGACCCATGGCTGTATCCGAACACAGACTGGTATAAATCCACTTTTAAGACATGGTCGCCACAATCCAATCATAGCGTACAGGTGTCTGGTGGTAATGAAAACATGCGCTATATGACCTCCTTCGGTTACCAGTCGCAGGATGCTTACTATAAAAAATCCGCTACAGGTTACGATCAGTATAGCTTACGTGTCAACCTCGACGGAAAGATCAACAAGTACGTAAACGTTAGCGTAGACATGTTGGGTCGTCAGGAAGAACGTAATTATCCTACCCGTTCTGCCAGTGACATCTTCCGTATGCTGATGCGTGGTAAACCTACTGAACCAGCCTTCTGGCCTAATGGCCTGCCTGGTCCGGACATCGAGTACGGTAATAACCCCGTGGTGATCACTACCGGCGAGACAGGATATGATAGGGATAAACGTTACTATGTACAGAGCAGCGCCAAACTGGATGTATCAGTTCCTGGTGTGGATGGCCTGAAACTGAGCGGTAACGTGGCATTCGACAAATATATCAAAGGCACAAAGAGGTGGCAGACACCCTGGTACCTGTATACATGGGACAAAAAAACATTTGAGCAGGATGGCAAAACGCCTTTGCTCGTAAAAGGTAAAAGGGGTACAGACCAGGCTAATCTTAACCAGGGGAATGAAGATCAGACCAACGTACTGTTGCGTGGCTTGCTGACTTACGACCGTACGTTCAACAAGAACCATACACTGAACTTCGTATTTGGTATAGAACGGGAAACTGTCAAATCTGAATCTTTCAATGCGCTCCGCAAATACTTCATCTCTCCTTTGATCGACCAGCTGTTTGCCGGTGGCGATGCAGAGAAAGATAATGGTGGTAGTGCCTGGGACCGTGCCCGTCTGAACTATTTCGGTCGTGTGGCTTACAACTATAAAGAGAAATACCTGGCAGAGTTTGTATGGAGGAATGATGGATCTTATATGTTCCCCAGCAATTCCCGTTTTGGTTTCTTCCCGGGTCTGATGCTGGGCTGGCGCGTATCTGAAGAGAATTTCTTCAAAGAGAACGTAAAGTTCATGAGTTACCTGAAACTGCGTGCATCATGGGGTAAACTGGGTAATGACCAGGTATACTTCGATGACAATGGCGATGGAACCCTCACCCTGCAGGAATACCAGTATTATTCCACTTATGGCTTCGGCAGTTACATACTGGGAGGCAATGTGGTAAAATCACTCTATGAAGCACGTATACCTAACCCATATATTACCTGGGAGGTAGCCAACAACTACAACGTAGGTCTGGATGGCGCCCTGCTGAATGGTAAGATCTATTTCGAACTGGACGCGTTTATGAACAAACGTTCCGGCATCCTGGTAAGAAGGAATGCATCCGTTCCGCAGACAACAGGTATGACCCTGCCTGCTGAGAATATCGGTAAGGTAGACAATAAAGGTTTTGAATTCCGTGTTGGCTACAACAGTAATATAGGCAGCAAATTCCGCTACGACGTTAGTGTGAATGGTGGTTATTCGAAGAACAAGATCGTGTTCTGGGATGAAGCACCTGGTGCACCAACCTGGCAACGTTCTACCGGTAAACCAATGAATACGAACCTGTATTATGAATATGACGGTGTGTTCAAAGACTATGCTGAAATAGACAAGAACACTGTTGATTATACTGCGCTGACCAACAATCTGCGTCCGGGCGATATGAAGTTCAAGGACATTGATGGTAACGGAAAGATCAATGGCGATGATAAGATCCGTTATGGCAAGAGCAATCAGCCAACCTTCACAGGTGGTGTAAATGTCAATCTGCAATACGGCAACTTTGATATGGCTATCCTCATCCAGGGAGCTACTGGTGGTGCACTGCACATCAATACTGAATCCGGCGAGATCGGCAACTTTACGAAAGATTACTTTGATCACCGCTGGAGCCCTGATAACCCAAGCAGCGAGCATCCACGTGTAAATGACCGTAATGATACCTACTGGGCAACAGGTAATACATATTGGATCCGCAGTACTAATTATGTACGTCTGAAGAACCTGGAGATCGGTTATAGTATCCCTGATTTCCTGAAGAAAAGAAGCGGTATTACCAATCTGAGGTTATATGCAAACTGTCTGAACTTATTTACCCTGGATAATCTGAAGATCCTTGATCCGGAATCTGTGAGTGGTAATGGTCAGTATTATCCGCAGTCAAGAGTATTGAATGCAGGTTTCAATTTAACTTTTTAATCAGCAGTATCATGAAACAACTACTTAAGAAAATATACATTGGTATCGGTATGGCGGGCGCTTTGACAGTTGCGGCCTGTAATACTGATTTCCTGAATACAAAGCCCTTAGGGGAAGCTACCAAGGATGATGTGTGGCAGGACCAGGCACTGGCAGAAGCGTTTGTAAACGAGATCTATAATGGACTGAGCAGTGGCGGTTTCCTCGAAACGATGTTATCTTCTGCTACTGACGAAACCATGTTCACCCATAACTACGGTATGAAGAATATGGGCGAAGCGACGATCAGTCCTACGGATGCTGAATACGTGAACAACCGCGGTACTTTCCAGTGGGATGATATGTACAAGCGTATCCGTGCGTGCAATGTATTCTTCCAGAATATAGGGAATGCGCCTTTTAACAGAACAGCGGTAGGAGATCGTATGAGGGGAGAAGTATACTTCCTCCGTGCGTATTTCTATCATCAGCTGGTACGTGCTTATGGTGGTGTGCCACTGATAGATACGGTGTATACGCTTTCAGACAAAGATTATACGATTGCCCGGAACTCTTTCTCTGATTGTGTGGAGCATATTGTACGTGATTGTGATTCAGCAGCCGCCTTACTGCAAGGCAAGGAAAACATTACTGTAAAAGGCCGTGCTACTGAAGGAGGAGCACTTGCGCTGAAATCCCGCATATTGATCTATGCAGCCAGTGATCTATATGATTTTCCTACTGCCAGTACAAAGGCGCCGGTGATTGCAACTGTAGCAACACATGATGTGTTGGGTTACACCAGCGGCGATCGTGCGGCACGCTGGAGACGCGCTAAGGCAGCTGCCCTGGCGGTAATGGATCTCCATCGTTATACACTGGCATTCGCTACGCCTGCTACTCCTGAAGAGGCGAGTACTAACTATCAGAAAATGTTCCTGGCGGACAATTCTGAGAGCATCTTCTCCCGTTACTTTGTGAATGCGAAGTCAGAGGCTGGTGGACAGATCGGGTTGTATAACGGCTTGAACGGTTATCATAACTGGTCTGGAAATACGCCTACCCAGTTACTGGTCGACGACTATGAAATGGCAGATGGAACGCCTTTTAACTGGGCTAATCCTATGCATAAGGCGCAGCCTTATTTAAACCGCGATCCTCGTTTTTATGCGAGCATTCTCTATGATGGCGCTAACTGGCGTCAGCGTCCTTCTGATGTTGCGGCGAAAGATCCGGCTAATCAGGCGCAGACAGGGATCTATGAAGTTTGGGATGCAGAACATTCACAGACTATTAATGCGCCGGGATTGGATACCCGTCAGGGACCAGTGGAGAACTGGAATGGCAGCTTCACAGGTTACTATATGAAGAAGTTCATTGATCCTGCTGTGGATGCGCAATACTTCCGTCAGGAGGTACCTTATCCTTTCTTCCGCTATACAGAGGTGCTGTTCAATTATGCGGAGGCTTGTATGGAGCTCGGTGAGGAAGATGAGACACGGAAGTATCTGAATGAGATCCGTACACGTGCTGGTATGCCGGCGATTACAGAGTCAGGAGCGGCGCTGAAAGCCCGGTTGCAGCGGGAGAAGGAGATAGAGATGGTGTTCGAGGAGCAGCGGTTCTTTGATGTGCGCCGCTGGATGGTGGCTCCTTCTACTGTAGGGCGTGCGCTGCGGGGGATTAATGTAGTGGGTAAGCTGAAGCCGAATGTGAAGGTGACGTTGTATCAGCATAATGAGGCGAACTATGATTATACTTATACGCCGGTGACCCTGGTGAATGAGAATAGGATGTGGCTGGATAAGATGTATTTTATGCCGTTGCAGCGTGATGAGATGAATAGGAATAATAAGCTGGTACAGAACCCGGGGTATTAATTTTTTAGTGCTTAGTGCGAAGCCGCTTTTTCGGGGCGGCATCCGCAGGAAGTACTATACTGTGCTGTAAAACGCTCTTCAGAATATCGATGGGGCGGTATTGCGCGTATGAAGGTTGGGAATGCTATTGGGTTTCATCAATCGTATCACGCGTTTCGAAGGCACAGTATAGTACTTCCTGCTACGCCTACCCACTGGATGGCAGCCGTCTTAGATGATAGGCGTTGGCGCCGATGTTGTTATTGTTGTTGCTGTGGCGCTGGCTTTTAGCATTTGTTTGGTATGTGCCAGCGTCAGGCTATCTTTGATTAATTCTTTGAAGAATGGGGTCAGTACGGCTCCATTCTTTATTTTTTCCGGTAGGTCCGGATTGGTAATGGCGGTTCTGCCTATGGAGATCAGGTCTGCTTCGTCATTGGATATCAGTTTTGTTGCCAATGCGGTGTCATGCATGCCGCCGTTTACAATCACAGGTTTTCCGGTGATCTTCTTTGCGATGCTATTGGAGGATGTGCCGTCATCGTATACTGATTCTCTTGCCCAGTTCCCACCTTCGGAGGCAATGTGGATGTAGCTGAAATCTACGTCCTTTAGTACATTGAATATTTCCTTTGCTGTATTTGAACCGCCAGGCCATCTGTAGGGGAGGTCGTTTACTTTGCTTTCTGAGAGGCGTATGCCGACGATGAAGTCTTTTGGGACCGCCGCTTTTATAGCTTTGAATACTTCTATCGGGAATCTTAACCTGTTTTGATAATTTCCTCCGTATTCATCTTCTCTTATATTCGTGTGAGGGGTGATGAACTGATCTAACAGATAGCCATTTGCTGCGTGTATTTCTACGCCGTCAAATCCTGCGATCAGGGCTCTGATGGCTGTTTGTACGAAACCGTCCTTCGCTTCTTTGAGGTCGGCTTTTGTCATAGCAGAAGGAATGGGGAAGGGGCCCGTCAGACCTCCGGGCTCTGTACTCCGGAGGCCTTTAGGGCGTATGGCGGAAGGAGCGATAGTTTTGTCAGTATGCTGAGCTAATGCGCCTCCATGCATCAGCTGGAGGATAATGAGTGCGTTGGGGTTTGCCTGGTGTACTTTTTCTGTTACCTTTTTCCAGCCTTCCGTTTGTTCATGGGTGACGAGGCCCGGTTGATGGTTGTCAGTTTTGCTGAAAAGGTTATCTGTATAGGTTCCCTCGGTGATGATGAGACTGAAGCCTCCTTTGGCAAAGGCGGCGTAGTAGTCGGCCATTTCTATTGTGGGAACGCCGCTCGCTGAGGCACTTCTGCGCGTCATGGGAGCAACGGTGAACCTGTTTTTTAATGTATGGTTCCCTAGTTTTATCGGCTGGAATAGTATGTCTGTGTTTGTTGTATTTGTGTTCATAGATCGTTTGATTAGAACACAAAGATCAGATGGAGATGAGGAGAGGGACGTATAACTAATTTAATATTTGGGGTTAAAATTGTTTAATGTCATTTGGTATAAAACGTTGTATTCCGATAAAACCTGGTTGGTCATTCGCTGCATTAGACCCCTTTAGGGGTCTAATTGTTTGTAGCCCGGGGTTTTCAACCCCGGGGCTGCATACGCCACACGTTTCCGAATGATGATGCATGGAAGTATTTACAGGTTATTGTTGATAGAAATGAAAAGGTTTGGTTTGTTGCGGGAGATACGAAAAGAGATGCCAGTAAATTGTGGCTTTTTGAAGGAGAGATTGAACCAATTCAACAGGTCATCGGTCAGTTGCATCACTTCGAATACTACCTGGTGTCAAAGAAATATGAATGGCTATTGACGGAGAATCGTCATGGAACTTTAATCGGGCTTGGTTCTATTAAAGATGAACTGTTATCGTTATCCCGGGTTAAGGATAAGATTTAGGGCTTATTTCCATTATCACCTCTTCCCGCCCTTCCTGATCTGACTCAAAAACACCGGCGTAATCCCCAGAAACGATGCAATATGCTTCTGCGGCAACCGCTGCTCCAACGTCGGATACTTCTTTATCAACGCTTCATAACGCTCCGCGCCCGTCATTGAAATGGAATTCAGAATCCGCTGATCCTGAGAGATCATGGCCTGCTGATTCAATATCCGCCAGAACTTTTCAAAGGCCGGGATTTCTGTAAAGAGCTGTTCAATCCCATTCCTGTCTATCTGTAAAACAACAGACGCCTCCTGTGCAACAATATTAATCCTGGAAGGCGTTTGTGGGATGAAGCTGCTGGCATCACTGATCCACCAGTCTTCCATGGCGAAGTGAAGCGTGTGTTCATCGCCATTGTCATCTACATAAAAGGAGCGTAGGAAACCGGAGCAGACATAGCTTTCATACTTACATATCTCTCCCTGTTGCAGGAGATACTGCCTGGGCAGCAGTTTGCGTAAGGTAAGGAAGCTGCAGAAGTGTTCCTGTTCTTCCGGAGTGAGATGGATCCGCTTCAGTACATGTTTTAAAATAAGCTGATGCAGATCGGACAGTGGCGGCGTAGCACTCATAAGACTGGTTTCTTCCGGAACAAATATAGCAACCATCTTAAAAAATAGTAAGGTAAAGCGATCAGTTTTCGTAATTTCCCCGTGGCTTTATTCAAAAAACCCAATTACCATATGCTGATGCAAAAGACAAAGGTGTGTCTGATAGTTGCCATGGCAATGACAGCCATCACCTCTTCCGTATTTGCGGGCGGTCCGGGCAAACCCGGCGCCACTGACGTTAAACCGGATGCCAACAATGCCGGACTGAAATTACCTGCCGGTTTCGGTGCTCTGAAAGCAGCCGACAGCCTGGGCAGAACCCGCCATATCTCCGTAACCAGTAATGGGGGTGTCTATGTCAAACTGGACAGAGCAAAGAATAATAATGGTATCCTTTACCTCCAGGACACCAACGGAGACGGTAAGATCGACAAAAAGACCAGCTTTGGCGGCTACGGCGGAACAGGGATCTATGTAAAAGGCGATTACCTGTATGCTACCTCCAATGAAGATATCTACCGCTATAAACTGGATGCACAACAACAGGTGATTGATCCTGAACATCCGGAACTGGTAGTGACCGGTCTGATTAACCGCAGACAGCATGAATCAAAGTCGATTGTGCTGGACGACAACGGAAACATTTATGTTAATATCGGCGCCTACTCCAACTCCTGCCAGACACAAGACAGGACAGCAGGTTCTATGGGTATGCAGCCTTGTCCGATACTGGATTCAGCTGCCGGCATCTGGCAGTTCAAGGCTAATAAACTGAACCAGACCTATGGCGATGGCGTTCGCTATGCTACCGGTCTGAGGAACGTGGTAGGCCTCGACTGGAACAAGTCGCTCAACCAGCTGTTCGTGATGCAGCACGGTCGCGATCAGCTGCATGACCTGTTCCCCAGCCTGTATACTGAGAAGCAGTCGGCCGATCTGCCTGCAGAATGTATGTATGCACTGAAACAGGGTTCTGACTGCGGCTGGCCTTATATCTACTACGATCAGAACCAGCACAAAAAGATGCTGGCGCCAGAATATGGTGGCGATGGTAAGAAGACCGGTGGCGAAAATGCAGAAGATCCTGTAGTGGCCTTCCCGGGTCATATGGCGCCTAACGGGCTGCTGTTCTATACAGGTACCCAGTTCCCTGAAAAGTACCGTAATGGAGCGTTTGTAGCCTTCCACGGGTCATGGAACCGCTCTCCTGAGAACCAGGCCGGTTTCTTTGTGGTATTTGTGCCATTTAAAGACGGCAAGCCTGCCGGCAAATGGGAAGTGTTTGCAGACGGATTCGCCGGCCCTGGTCCGGTAAAATCACCTGGTGATGCACAGCACCGTCCATGCGGACTGGCACAGGGACCCGATGGTTCACTGTACGTAACTGATGATGTGAAAGGAACTGTTTACAGGATTGTATATAAGACTAAATAAGCATGAGAAAATGGATACTGGCAGTAATGCCATTGATGATAGGAGCACTGGCAGCGAGCGCACAGGTAAAGAAACCGGCTCGGGAAAAACCGGTACCTGCCAAACAGTCTACCGGCGGAGGAGCAGCCCAGATTGTAAGAGGTAAAGCATTGTATAAGCAGTACTGCATCTCTTGTCACCAGGAAAACGGAACAGGCGTACCCCGTATGAATCCGCCACTGGTAAAGACTGAGTATGTACTGGGCGACAAGACAAGACTGATCGGTATATTACTAAAGGGCCTAAACGAAGACGTGGAGATCAACGGGGATTATTTCACCAATCCGATGCCTTCGCAGGCAGCGCTGAAAGATCAGGAGATCGCCGATATACTGTCTTACGTCAGAAATAGCTTTGGCAACAAGGCCAGCACCGTTTCAGCGGCAGAAGTGACTGCGGTACGCGCTACTATAAAATAAAGAGCCTGAATATCTTAACAGCGGCATTTATCCAGTGTGGGTAAATGCCGCTGTTTTTTAATTGCTTTTGTCAAACAGATTTTTGACATTTGCGAAAAATTTAAGGGACATGTCAGTGAATCCAGAAGTGGTGCGGGAGGTTAGTGAATTCAATAATTATTACAATAGCCTGGCGGAATTGTTAAACAGGCACTTAGCGGACAATAATCTATCATTATCAGCATTACGTGTACTGGTAAAATTAAGAGAGGAAGAAGATCAATGCACTGCGGGTAAACTGATTGCGAACCTTGGTATAGACGGCGGATATCTGAGCCGCATCCTGAAGACCTTTGAAACGAATCAGCTTATTTCCAAACGTAAATCTACGATGGATGGCCGTACCTGGTATCTGCAGCTCACCCCCAAAGGACGTAAGTTGCTGGAGATACTGGAAGAAGGATCCGCGCAACAGGTTTCCCAGCTGTTGGAGCCTCTGAACACAGAGCAGCAACTGGCCCTGGCCGGAGCCATGAAAACGGTAAGACATATCCTCTCTGACGACGCTAAGATCTCTGCGGATGATATTACCTATAGGCGTGACCTCAACCCGGGTGACGCTGGCTTTATCATGCATATGCATGGCTCCCTGTATGCCAAAGAAGCAGGTTATAATCTCGAATATGAGACGCATATCTGCAAGACCTTCTATGAGTTCCTGGAAGCTTATAACTCCTCCAAAGACCAGGTATTCCTGGCTATGCATGGCAACCAGATCATCGGTTCTATTGCCGTACTGGGACACTCCCGTTATGCTACGCAGATGCGCTGGTTCCTGGTACATCCCGATTACCGCGGACTCGGTATCGGTCAGCGTCTGCTGACAGAAGCCATCAATGCAGCGAAGGAAAAACTGTTCCAGAAGATCTACCTCATCACCACCGCTCAGCAGGTGGCGGCAACGACATTGTTTAAGAAGAATGGCTTCCGTAAGTCGGGAGAGAAACATCTGCCAATGTGGGGACTGCAGTTGACGGAAGAACGGTATGAGATAGACCTGATTTAAGCAGGATCACTTTTATTACATCGCCCCCTTGCTTTATTTAAAACATTTAAATACTTTTAGTACGCTGTAGTTTATCCAGGGTTCTTTGTATTCATTACATAAAACCCTTAAAATGAAACATCTGCTAACCCATATGGCGGTTTTGCTATGCAAAACGGTCATGATCTGTGACAGGACACAGACATTAGCAAGGTCTCTCGTTCCCTCCCTTTACATACAATCAGTCAACAATGGTCCATAGGGCCAATAGTCTCTCTATGCCGGTAACCAGTTTTACAGGTAGTATGGCTATGTCCATTTTTCGTCGGGCGCTCTTACTATAGGCGCTTGCATGTCTATGGGTAGTACTATCGCCAATGTGTATCAGTTCGAATAAATCTGATATCAGCTGTAGGATAGTACATGGATCATGCTGTTATATGATCATGTAAACAGATCATTCTCAAACCTATCAAAACCATTTCACATTAATTCCTCATCCTTCAAAATTCAAAACCATTTAAACATGAAAACACTTTTACAGGTGGCAGTCCTGGTACTGTGCTTACAATTCAACAGCGCCGGTCAGCTTGCCAATTTCAATGCTACAGCAGAAGCCTTGCAGACCAGCATGTACAACAATTTCGGCGTACCTAACGAGAACTACTGGTGGTGCGCCAATGGCGTGGATGCGTTGCTGGACGGCTATGTACGCACACGTTCCGAGACCTACAAAACACGTATGAAATCATTGCTGCTGGGTGTCAAAAATTTCAATGGCAATACCTACATCAACTACTTCTATGACGACATGGATTGGATGGGTATAGCCACGCTACGGGCGTATTATGAAACAGGAGATGTTGACTATTACAACGTAGCCAGTACACTCTGGACAGATATTAAAGGCGGTTACAGCAACGGCGCCATCGACTGGAATAAGGGTTGTGCCGGATGTAAAAACTCCTGCGCCAATGCCCCGGCAATTATATTGGGAGCGAGAATGTACCGTCATACCAATTCCGCTGCAGATCTGCAATTAATAAAGAATATCTACACTTTTATGAAAGCCAACCTGGTGGATCCGGTTACAGGGGCCGTATGGGATAATATCAATCTGAATACCGGTGTTACCAACAAGGATTGGATCTTCTCTTACAATGTAGGCACGTTCATCGGCGCAGGCTGGGAATTATACAAAATAACCGGCGATGTGAACTATCTCAATGATGCTGTTAAGACGGCGGAATATGCCATGAACAGCAGACGTACCAATGGTATGTTCTTCGCCAATGAAACAGGTGGTGGTGATGGCGGTCTTTTCAAAGGTATCTTCATCCGCTATCTTGCACAGCTGGCACGTGAAGGCAATATACCTGCGGAGACAAGAGCACGTTATAATGAAGCGATCCGCTTTAATGCGCAGACCTTAAAGACCAGTGGTATCAATCCTTCTACCAATCTTGTAGGCACTGTATGGTCGCAACAGCCATCAGGCAGTACTGATTATGCCACGCAACTGAGTGGTGTAAAAGTGATAGAGGCAGCTGCTATGCTGGATCAATCCTACTTCTATAAAGACATCAATTACGGTGGCAGTTACTGGGGATTGACAGTAGGTAGTTATAATACCGATGCATTGGTTGCCAAAGGCATCCTCAATAATGATATTACTGGTTTTGCTATTCCGGCAGGGTACCAGGTAAGACTATTTAAGAATGATAATTACCAGGGTGAAAGCTGGACTGTTTCCGGTAACAGCGCCTGGATCGGTGGCGCCTGGAATGACAGCGTTTCTTCCCTGATTGTCAACTACACCGCCGGCGCGAGCTTCTTTAAAGATTGTAACTACACCGGTGAGGTTATCAGCCTGGAAGCAGGAGATTATACACTAACGCAGCTGCAGGCAAGAGGTGTGCCGAACGATGCGATATCTTCCCTGAAAGTGAGCAGCGGGTACCAGGTGATTCTCTATGAGCATGACAATTTCGGAGGAACCACTGTAACTACTTCCACTGATCTCAACTGCCTGGTAAACCAAAATTTCAATGACCTGACAAGTTCTCTGCGGATCGTGGCAACAGGCGCTGCGCCATCGGCAGCGACTACTGCGCAGACAGCACCGGCAGGAAAGTATCTGCTGAAAGGATTGACAATATATCCTAACCCTGTAGCCAACACGCTGTATGTAAAAGGTTCGGATGATCTCAGTGGGGCTGATGTAACGGTAACAGATATGATGGGCAGGATGAAGATCAGGAACCGTTTGTCTGGTAACAGCGTGAATGTTTCCGGTCTGCCGTCAGGCGTATATTGGATCACGATAGTGAAAAATGGAAAAAAGAGCACACTTTCTTTTGTGAAGTAACTGATTGTAACAGAGTCATCTATTATAATGCGTGCCGGTTCTGGATCATCGGGACCGGCATGCTTATTGTAAAATAGAGGAGGTTACTATATATTTGTCGCCGTAAACCCCAAAAAGGGACGGTTCGTGAATGCAAAAGAGGCAGTTCTGATTATTTTATTGTTCCCCTTGGACAACATTATTGTTTATTAAGCGACTGAATTTCAATTTTAATATATCATCTACTGTATGCCTAAGCGTGCCAAAAAGAGCATTTATCTGTTCTCTTTCAATATTGTTATTTTCTTTTCAGTGGCATACATGCTATCCGGAAACAGGAGAGACATGTCGTGGTTTAAGTCCGGTAGCTTCAGACAGGTAATTGACACCGGGGGATTAGGAACAACCAACGCATATTCACTGGCAGGTAATAAGGCTTTCGCTGCCCGTAACATGACAGATACTTTACCTGATACCATTAGTTTTTCTATTGTGGGAGATATGATGGTGGGTTCATCATATCCTGCATCATCTTTTCTGCCAAATGAAGAAGAAGGGAATATCCTGCAATATGCGATGCCGCTTTTACAGCAAACGGACCTGCGTATCGGCAACCTGGAAAGCGCTGTATCCGACAGCGCAAAAGTGTTCAAGAACTGCGGTACCAACTCTACCCAGTGTTTCGCCTTCCGCACGCCCTATAAATGCGCCATGTGGTATAAGGAGGCGGGTTTTGAGTATCTGAACATGGCTAATAACCACTCTTTCGACTTTGGAATGTCGGGCGTGAAACACACGCTGGCATTCCTCGACAGCAATAACATCAGGACCAGTGGTGTGCCTCAGCACCGCTTTGACACCCTCACTGTCAAAAACACCCGGATCGGTTTTGTATCCTTTGCCCCTCACAGCAACTGCCTGGACATGAACGACGACTCCCTGGTAAAGGCAACTATCGCCGAAGTGCGTCCTCTCTGTCAGCTGCTGGTAGTATTCTTTCACGGAGGTGGAGAAGGCTCAGCCCGCATTCATACGCCGAAGGGCAGGGAGTTTTTCTTCGGACAAAACAGGGGAGACGTAAGGCATTTTTCCCATATGTGTATCCAGGAGGGAGCAGACCTTGTAATCGGCTCCGGCCCCCATGTGGTAAGGGGAATGGAAACATATAAAGGAAAATTAATTGCTTACAGCTTAGGAAATTTTGCAACTTATAAGCAATTCAATTTAAAATATCCCAATAATGTTGCACCTTTGCTGCAGGTAAAAATTACCAGTGGGGGAAACCTGGTAGAGCATAAAGTGTTTTCCTTCCTGCAAGAGGGGGAAGGTATACCTAAGCCAGATACAACATTGAGAGCTTTCAAAATGATCCGGTCATTATCTGTTGAGGACTTCAAATACTCGGAGGTGGAGGCGGGGACATTTGATTAAAACCTTGTTACTGTGAAGAAGTTATTGCCGATAATCATATCCGTCGCCAGCATTGCCACTGCGGGCGCACAAGTAAAGAAAAAGCCAGTTAAACACGCACCAGTAAAGAAACATACTACTGCCTATCATAAGAAGACAACCGCCCACAAGGCTGTTGCCCACAAGAAAGTGGTGACGCCACCACCGTTGCCTGACAGCTTATATTTTCCAAATTCCGACATCACCCTCAATACATACGATACCTCCGGTCTTAAAAGTAATATCAAGCAGCTGTTAGCTGTGCTGGAATCCGAGTTGGGTAAACCATATATCCGCGGCGCCATTGGGCCTTTCGCCTTTGACTGTAGTGGATTGATGAAGTTTGGTTTCTCCGTTATCGGCATGACCCTGCCCCGCACAGCGGCTGACATGAGTTCCCTGGGAAACATCATTACCCCTTCCGACTGGAGCCCTGGTGATCTGCTGTTCTTTGCCGGAAGAAGGAGTACAAAATCCAAGGAAAAAAGGATTGCCCATGTAGGCTGTGTCTACAAAGTAGATAACGGAAAGGTATTGATGATCCATTCCAGCAACCAGGGTGTGAATATTGTCGATATTACCAACAGCGAGTACTATAAAAAGCGCTTTATTGCCGCCCGCAGAGTGATCCAGGTGGATTCTACCAATATGGTGGTGCCGCCGCAGGAGGGTAATGAAAGCGATTATTAAACTGAGACATATTCCCGCAAAATATCAATAGCTGAGAACTATCATCTATGGCAAAGATTCCCTGTACCTGTGGTAATCGGATAATCGACATATCAGATAATCTGCCTACTAAAGGCGCTATTATTCCTAACCAGTTATACGACGATCTTCAGGGCAAGCTGGATGAAATTGTCATTGGTTTGAAGAAACACAGGGAAAACAAAGAGATCTTAACCTTTAATGGTCGTCCGATACCCGCTAATGCCACAGACGAAGACATCATAGGTATCACGTTTTTTTCCTATCATGGCAGCATTAGCAAAGAGATCTGGCAATGTAATGCCTGTGGCAGAATTCTGATCTGGCACAAGGGTAAGGAACGTTTCATCTTCTTTAGTCCGGATAGTGAGGGCTCGGAAAATATTTTATCAAAAGACACCTGAGCCAGTGTCCGAATGTGCAAATGACACGCTGTTTTTCCTTATTTTTAGTCATGGCCAACAAAAGGTCATGAACCAAAAACAATCATATGGATGCACAGCAACTGGACATGAACCGGAACGAAGATGCAATGCGCAGATCTCTTAGTGCGCTAAAACAGCGCCTCTCCGTCATAGAACTGGGAGGAGGCAAAAAGAACCTCGAAAAAGTCCGTCAGAAAGGCAAATTAACCCCGCGTGAACGTATTGCCTACCTGGTGGACAAAGACGCCCCATTCCACGAAATAGGCGCCTTTGCGGCCTATGAAATGTACCCTGAACATGGTGGTTGTCCTGCGGCCGGAACAGTAGGCGGCATTGGTTATGTCAGCGGTCGCCAGTGTATGATCGTAGCCAACGATATGACCGTAAAGGCAGGCGCCTGGTTTCCCATGACAGGAAAGAAGAACCTGCGTCTCCAGGAGATCGCCATGGAGAACAGGCTGCCGATTATTTACCTGGTAGACAGTGCAGGTGTGTACCTGCCTATGCAGGATGAGATATTTCCCGACAAAGAACACTTCGGCCGTATTTTCCGTAACAACGCACGCATGAGCGCTATGGGCATTACCCAGATCGCAGCTGTAATGGGCAGCTGTGTGGCCGGCGGCGCTTACCTGCCTATCATGAGCGATGAAGTGCTGATGGTGGAAGGGAACGGCTCCATCTTCCTGGCCGGCCCTTACCTGGTAAAGGCTGCTATCGGAGAAACTATCGACGCGGAAACATTGGGTGGCGCGGTAACCCATACAGAGATTTCCGGCATCGCCGACTATAAGTTTGATACAGATGAGGAATGCCTCGATCATATCAAGAAGATCGTCAGTAAGATCGGTGACCCTGTCAGCGCAGGCTTCAATCGCGCTACACCAGCCCTGCCGGAGAAAGATCCTGCAGAATTATACAGCATGATTCCTGAAGATAGTACCCGCCCTTATGATATGCTGGAGATCATCCATCGCCTGGTAGATCGTTCTGAGTTTGACCAGTATAAGGAAGACTATGGCAAGACCATCCTCTGTGGTTATGCGCGTATAGACGGCTGGGCTGTAGGTATTGTGGCCAATCAGCGTAAGATGGTCAAAAGTAAAAAAGGTGAAATGCAGATGGGCGGTGTGATTTACAATGACAGCGCTGATAAAGCGGCCCGTTTCATCATGAACTGTAACCAGAAAAAGATACCACTGGTATTCCTGCAGGATGTGACCGGTTTTATGGTAGGCAGTCGCAGTGAACATGCCGGCATCATTAAAGACGGCGCTAAACTGGTGAATGCGGTGGCTAACTCAGTCGTGCCGAAATTCACGGTGATAGTGGGCAATTCATATGGTGCAGGCAACTACGCCATGTGTGGTAAAGCCTATGACCCACGGTTCATCTTTGCATGGCCCAACGCGAAGATCGCAGTGATGGGAGGTGAACAGGCTGCAAAGACATTGTTGCAGATACAGGTCGCATCCCTGAAAGCGAAAGGTGAGGAGATCACACCTGAGCAGGAGAAAAGCCTGCTGAGTGAGATCACAGCCCGTTATAACAGCCAGACCACGCCTTATTACGCAGCGGCACGCATGTGGGTAGATGAGATTATAGACCCGCTGGATACACGTAAAATACTTTCTGAAAGCATTGCAGCGGCAAATAATGCACCTGTGGAGGATACATTCAGCCTCGGTGTTTTCCAGGTGTAAAAGCATAGCGCTTAATCCTTATCTTTGCCCGCTATGTCGGAAGTTATTATTTACACGGATGGTTCCTCGCGTGGTAACCCGGGCCCTGGTGGCTATGGTGTTATCCTGATGTGGAACAGTGTCCGCAAGGAATTATCGCAGGGATACCGTCTTACCACCAACAACAGGATGGAACTGATGGCCGTGATCGTTGGTCTGGAAGCCCTGAAGAAAGATGGACTGAATGTCAAGATCTTTACAGACAGCCAGTATGTAGTGAACAGTGTAGAGAAAGGCTGGTTATGGGGCTGGGTAAAGACCGGTTTCAAAGACAAGAAGAACAAGGATCTCTGGCAACGTTTCATTCCTGCTTTTAAGAAGCATCAGGTGAAGTTCAACTGGGTAAAAGGTCATTCCACCAATCCTCTGAACAATCGTTGTGATGAACTGGCCACACAGGCTGCAGATAGCGGTAACTGGCTGGAGGATGTGGGATTTGAAGGATAGAATTGTAGACCATGAATGTTTTAGATAGGTAAGGGCTGTTCGCTATACGGACGGCCCTTGCTGTATTCATTTCCCGGACTATAAACACCGCGCTGTGCCACGACGGCTCAATGCTGCAGATTACCATGCCTTTTGAGAAAAACCTATTACTTATAGCCCAATCAGCTGTCACTTTAACATTTATTTAATGATTTTTCGAAATTTGTCCACCATTAACAAAATTCTGTGCAACCACTGAAAGAATATCGCTGCTTACTTTTAGGGTATTAAATCAATGCCTTAAACGACTAAGTTATGACACACTGGAAGATTGATGAATCACACAGCGAAATTGGATTCAAAGTAAAGCACCTGATGATCACTAACGTGAGTGGCTATTTTACCCAGTTCACCGGAAGTATTGAGACCGACAGCGAGGATTTTCACGACGCAAGGATCAGATTTGAAGCCGCTACAGACAGTATCAGCACCCTGAACAAACAAAGGGATGAACACTTGAAAGGCAACGATTTCTTCGACACTGCACATTATCCGAAGATCACTTTCGTATCTAAAAAAATCAAAAAGATCACCGAGGAAGACTATAAGGTGGTAGGAGATCTGACCATCAAAGGGCATACGCATTCGATAGAGCTGGAAGTAGTGCGTAATGGCGTAGTGACCGATCCTTATGGTCAAGAAAAAGAAGGCTTTTCCATCAAGGGACGTCTGCACCGTGCTGACTACGGTCTCCGCTGGAATGCAGCTACCGAAGCAGGGAGTATTGTGCTGAGTGATGAAGTGAAACTGCATATGGAAATCCAGCTGGTAAAAGTAACTGAACCCGTGTTGGTGGCAGTAGCGCAATAGGACTCCGTCAGGAGTCCCAGTGTTTGTAGCGCGGGGTGACAAACCCCGGAAATGGGTGTAACCCCGGGAATGGGCGACAACCCCGGAACCATTGATAAAATATTATGATAGAAATAGGAATAGACAGTTTTGCAGCCCGGTTTACCGACAACGCTGCAGCGGCTTTGAATGACAAGGATGCCATGTTCCAGTTGCTGGAAAGAATGGAGCATGCAGACAAATCAGGCCTGGATGTATTTGGTACTGGCGAACATCACCGGAAAGGTTTCCTGGATGCAGCGCCCACCCACATATTGGCAGCAGCGGCTTCCCGTACAAAGCGGATAAAGCTGGCCAGCGCAGTAACCGTATTAAGTGCGATAGACCCGGTAAGGGCATTTCAGAACTTCGCTACTTTAGACCTGATCTCTGGTGGTCGTGCTGAAATGGTGGTGGGAAGAGGCTCTTTCACGGACGCGTTCCCTTTGTTCGGCTACAACCTGGACGATTACGATGATCTCTTTGCAGAAAAACTGGATCTCTTACTGCAAATAAGGGACAACGAATTTGTAACCTGGTCGGGCAAATTCAGGCCGGCATTAAAAAATCAGCCAGTCTATCCGAGACCTGTCCAGGAACAGTTGCCTATCTGGCTGGGAGTAGGTGGCACACCACAGTCGTTTGTACGTGCAGGCGCATTGGGACTGCCATTGATGGTAGCAATTATCGGAGGGGAAACACACCGTTTCCGTCCGCTGGTTGATCTGTACAGGGAAGCAGGAAGAAGAGCAGGACATCCACCGGAAAAGTTAAGCGTAGGGCTGCATTCATTAGGATATCTTGCCGAAACGACTGAACAGGCGATAGAGGACTTTTATCCGGGATATGCTGCCAGTATGACGAAGGTTGGTAAAGAGCGTGGCTGGCCTCCGATGACGAAAGAGCGGTTTATGAGTCAGATGGGCCCAACAGGTGCGTTATTAGTAGGCGGTGTGGAAGAGATTGCGGAGAAAGTGTTACGGCATGCAGATGCATTGGGAGGTATATCCCGGCTAACTTTCCAGATGGATAGTGCGGAAGTATCGCATGATAAACTGATGAATGCTATTGAGCTGATAGGAAAGAAGTTGAAGCCATTGGTGAATGATAAATAATAAATGATTCCTGGTTCATCAGGTTTAGGGGAAGTAGTAGTAAATTAGCTAAAAACCCTGAACCTGATGAAACTAAGAAAATCCCTCGATTATGTTATCCCGTTAATCCTTTTACTGGTACAGCTTTATACACTTTATCTCATTAATACGACGACGAAACATGTGATCGGTGATGACAATAGATTCTATATCGGTATTGGCGCTGTACTGGTATGCATGGTTGCAATAAGATTTAATCCCCGGATCGGGAAATGGATTACACTAGCTATTTTGCTGGCTGCTTTTTTTGATTTAATCGTCTTCTCAACTGTGCTTAAAATTATGCCGAAAGAGGTCTTTTGTGGAATAGCATACCGGTTTAAGCTGCTTCCGTTTTATCTACTTATCCTGTTTATGACCCTCAACTTCAGGTCACTAAAGCGATATCTAAAGTGGCTATTACAGAGAGAACCAGAACCTCAAGGGTAAGTTCCCCCATTTCAAAGCCAGCATACCCCAAAAAATACAAACTAGTTGGTATTGTTATTTTAAACAGCTTGTCTCACTTTTAATGTCCGGTTGGCTACATGGCCGCTGGCAATTCCATGTCATGGAGAATAGGTATTAACACCCAGTGGCCCCGACAGCTAACAGAACATTTCATAGTTCCGTTTGTTCATTGCGGGAAGGATTAAACAATTCCAGCAAGATGCAGCTCTCAAAAATCATTTTATGGCCGGAGAATAAAAACCTGGATATCAGGATTATACAATTCGTTGCGGGAAAGGTGAACTACATTATCGGGGACTCCGATACCGGGAAATCCAGTATATGGCCGATCATTGACTATTGCCTTTGCAGCAGCGAATTGAGAGTACCTGTAGGACCCGCCAGGGACTTTGCCAGCTGGTTCGGGATTGTGTTATCCCAGGGAGAAGAAGAGATCCTCATCGCCCGTCAGAATAGTGCGCTTAAGAATGAACAGACCCAAAAGAACCGGCAGTCGGTGTATATGCTCGTAGAAGGGAGTGGCATAGAGATTCCCGCCAGTCCGAGGAAGAATATAGACGAAGCCTCTGTTGAAAAGCTGGTGGCTGGTAAATTCAATTCTTTTCTGAATGAGATTCCCCGGAAGTTATGGGATGAGCATGAGCTCCAGGACAAAAAGATAGGGAAGATCTCGTTCAGGGATACGCTGACCCTTAATCACCAGATGCAATATGCCCTCCTGAATCCATCTTCCTTTATTGCTGATTCCCATTACATTTCCATATTAAAACTGAAGAAGGTATTACCCCTGTTATTATACAGTAAAGAAACGGCTTATTACAGGCTAAAGCGGGGCATTCAAAACAAGGTACAGAACGAGCAGAAAAACTTTAAAGGTCAGTTGTCAAATGTAAATGAGAGAATGGAACTGTTATACAGGGAAGCTTTCTCGCTGGGTCTTGTTGAAACTTATATGGATCCGGATGTGGTAAAGCCGGACAGTGATGATTTGCGAAAATACCTTGAAGGGGTTCTTTTTTCTAATGCCGGGCTCCTGGCAGCAGATGCAGCATTGAACAGTGAGCAACTACTTGTGTTGGGACGAATCATGGAATGCCTCGAATTTGCGCAGATCATTGATACGGTGAACAGGTCGGATTATGAATTGCAGATAGTAACATCCGATATCAACTCAATTGAATTTGATTCCCGGAGTAACGGTATTATCGATGAGGAACTGTCGGGGCTTTCAAAACTAATAAAAGCGTATGCAAGGAAACTAAGGCTGGAATATCTTGAATATACACCAATCTTCGACGAAAAGGCCGCCATACTAAGGTTTTTAACTCCGGTTGATCAATATGTGTATTTGTACCAGCTTGGAAATACACAGAGTTATGTTGGATATAATATCGCCACCTTTTTAAGCTTCCATGAGTTCTTCCTGAAAAGGGAACAGAACCCGATTTTCCCTTTTTTATTAATTGATCATCCCGGGCAGGCTTTTTCTACCGGGAGGAAAAGCGATGATGAGGGCCGTTTCCGGATACTGAGTGAATGTCTTGATTTTTCTGTGGAACGGTTAAAAAAGACTTTTCAGCTAATCATTCTGGAAAGAACGCCTCCTGAACAGTTATTACCTAATAGTGTCATCGTAGAAAACTGGTCAAATTCCTCAAAAAAAATGCTCATCCCGGATTCCTGGAAAATCAACAGCTAATGAGACACGGAAATAAAAATAATAAACTGGGTAGAAATTCCGCGCACAGAAATGCATTGCTGAAGAACTTAGCGCATGCCCTTTTTGAACATGGATATATTGCCACTACACTGGCAAAAGCCAAGGAACTACGGCCATTTGCAGAAAAGATCATTACAAAGGCAATCAAAGTTCATAAGGCTGAAACAATTGCCCGGAGAGTAGCGCTAAGCAGGCAGATAGAAAGGGATATTCATCAGTACGAAGTATACCTCAAACTCATAAATGTATGGGGAATGTTATGTCTGCACAGGCCAGGCGGGTATCTCCGGATTATTAAACTGGAGAGCCGCATGGGTGACAATGCGGAAATGGCGTATATAGGAATTGTACTCGACGAGAACTATACTGATGAGGCCAATTTTTCGGGTATTGCCGCCAAGTCAATGTTTACTAATCTAAGCAAATCCTTAGTTACTGACCATTTGATTAATAAAAGCCTGCTGGCACAATGGTACAATGCCAGAATACCGCAGATCAATATGCAGGGGAAGTTTGTAACAACTCAAAACAGGAAAATTATAACGTTTGAAATATTTTTCCATGGGGTGGAGCTTGAGGATGCCAATTGGCCAGTATTTAACAGAGAGTATGTTGACCTGCCTGTCAGTTTGCATATAGATACCGATTTGCCTGACAATGCGAACGTAGAATATAAAGTCAAAGCTGGTGAAGGTTTCAGAATCATGCCTTCCTACAATGAAAAAAGCATCATCAGAATACTGCTTTCTCCGCTAAAGGAAACTAAAATCATAAAAGGTGAAATAATCATCGGCAGACGAGAGAATGTTATGCCCCGGTTGGAGTATTGTTATTTAACCATCAGGGGGCCAATAAGTGATATATACATTTACAATTTCCTCAAAAAAGCTAGCAAATGACCAGTCAAGACCAGCTGCTTGCCATTAAGCAAAAGATCCAGTTCAAGTTTAGCAGGGTGCCTGGAGAGTCTGATAAAATAAAATTGCAGATTATTTATCTGAACAATCAGACAAAACCGATATACATGTATAAGAGCGACATTCTTAACAAAAGAACTAAGCTCAGCGATCATCTGGCTCAATTTATCAAAACCAGGCAGAAGAGAGACCTGTTTGATCTGGCATATATCGGATATGATATTTTTAAGAAGATTGACGATGCGTTGAAAAGCCAGGATGCCCGGTTTTACAATGTGACCTGGAAAAAGGATATATTGAACAATATAAACGATACCACGAAGTCATTGACTAAAGTGCAGAAATCCAATAAGATCCTGGAAGCGGTCTTTCCTGCTGATTTTTCATTCTTTGTTGGATTATTGTTTCCAAGGGAACCTGACAAGCAGGAATGGACGGATTACTCTACGAATGAACTGTTACAGCTTTTTTTCGATTTCCGCTTCAAGATAATTAACAACATTGATCCTTCTGAATATGAAGGAGGTATCTATTTAGCTGATGCACCACTAAAGAAGGGCGGCACTTTAAAAGTAATACATGCAACTGATTCGGAGATGTATACTTCGCCATTGGAAAAAAAATCATTAAACCATGATCCCGATATCGTAATACATGTAGTTGATAAGCGCAGTGACCTGATTGAATTCTGGAAGAATAAAGAACATCCCAGATTAATCCTGTTTTCTACCCACTATTCGGAGAGTGATTCAGAGCGTTTCTCATTCAAA
Source organism: Chitinophaga filiformis (assembly GCF_900102545.1). Lineage (GTDB taxonomy): Bacteria > Bacteroidota > Bacteroidia > Chitinophagales > Chitinophagaceae > Chitinophaga > Chitinophaga filiformis. The sequence goes on from NZ_FNBN01000008.1 coordinate 61,500, forward strand.
CTTACCCATGACGACTTTACAAATCATCATCTGATAAGGATCGGAGAAATTCCGGATGATCAAAAAGCGCTCCTGTTCCTGAATTGCTGTAAAACCGCTAATGTACCTTTCTCCGGCTTTTCGAACGTTTTAACAGATTTATATCCGAACTATTCGCTTGGTTTTATAACGACAGGATTCGATTTAAGGGGGCCTGATGCGGATGCTTTTCCTGATACGTTCCACAGGATATTTATGCAGGAGAATATGATGATTCTCGATGCATTTGTAAAGACAAAGAATTACCTCGTTTTCCAGTCAACAACACCTCTGTATGCCGCATTCGGTTATATGTTGTGGCAGGTAGTTCCTCACTTGACCTATGTTAAAAAATCTCTGAGAGGGGGAAACCGAAATGTGAAATAACATCCCTCGCTAATCCGCATTCAGATACTTCACCGGGTTTGTCAGCGCTACTTTCAGCGCCTGATAACTCACCGTCAGAATTGCAACAATCAACGCAAACGCTCCCGCCAGAACAAACATCCATCCACTGATCGGAATGCGATAGGCGAAGTTATTAAGCCATTTATCCATCGCCCACCATGCTATCGGGCATGATAAAAGAATGGCAATGAATACCAGTTTTACAAAATCCATTGAAAGTAATAATGCGATATAAGAAGACGATGCACCCAGTACTTTCCGTATACTCACTTCTTTAATGCGCAGTTGTGCAGTGTAAGCCGACAGTCCGAACAGCCCCATACAGGATATAAATATCGCGAAGGCAGCGAAGGCTTTGAATATAGTACTCATCTGATTTTCAGACGCATAAAGACGGTTAAGTTTATCATCGATGAAGGTATAAGTGAATGTACCGGATGGTGTCAACGCCTTTATTTTCCCTTCCATAAAAGTAAGTGCCGCTTGTATCCGTCCGGGTTTTATTTTCAGTAGCAGGTAATTGGCCCTGTAAGGGTCGTATTTGATCACAAGCGGATCTACCGGAGAATGCAGTGACGCAAAGTTAAAATCCTTCACTACACCTACTATGGAACCGGTGTCACCGTCCAGTATGACCCGCTCACCGATAGGCGATTTCAGCTGATAAGTCCTTACTGCCGATTCGTTGATGATAAACTCCATATTCTTCACGTCCGGCATTTGATTGAAGAAGTTCCGGCCTTCCAGCAAAGGGATCTGCAGAGTGGATAGCAGCCGCTCGTCTGACCACATAATACGGCTGTTGTTAAATGCCTGGTCAGGGTCTGAAGATACTGGTCTGAAAGACTGTGAGCTAAAGCGATCTCCCGGAAGAGTGGAAACGATAGCATAACTGGCAATGTCAGCATTCTGATTAATGTCATTGATCAATGCGCCAAACCTTTGCCACATCGGTCCATAGATCGTTATTCCTGCCAGTTGCTCTCTGTCAAATCCAAGGTCTTTGTTATGGAAGAATTTGATCTGGCGATAGATTACAATAGTACTGATGATCATAAACACGGACACAACGAACTGAAAAATGACCAGGCCTTTCCTGACAGTGTTTGCAGATGACCCGGGATTGCCTTTGCCTTTGAGTGCAGTGACCGGATGAAAACGCGCCACATTCCATGCAGGATAGCTTCCGGCAAGTAATCCTATAAATGCGACCAGTAATACAACGATACCCAGACTGGAAGCGGTCAGTACCTTAGACATATAAAGTGGCCGGGAGGCTATCTCATTGTAGAAAGGAACAGCTGATTTAAATACGACCAGGGCCAGTATGGTAGCAAGCATGGTGGTGATCATAGATTCTCCCAGGAACTGTATGATCACCTGCTTTTTAGTGGCGCCTACCACCTTACGCATGCCTATTTCCTTCATCCTGCCAAAGGCCTGTGCCGTATACAGGTTGATGAAATTGACCGCGGCAACCAATAATATGAATAAGGCTGCCAGGGAGAAAATCCTGACATAGGTAATATCGCTGTTTTGCCCCATTTCCTTTTCGAGTTTGGAATGGAGATGGATAGCTGTAACAGGCTGCAAGGCCACCAGCCGGTCAGCGATAATCTCTTCACGGGTTTCGCCTATCGGCAGATAGAATTTTACTGTAAAATCAGTCAATCGGGATTGTACCTTCGGAAGAGAGGCTGCTTTGTCCAGTACTGCGTAGGTATAAAAGCCATTCCACGTTCTGTTGGCTAATGATTCATCGCTCTGATGATGGTGAATAGTAGCCATAGACAGGAGGTAATCAAATTGCAGATGAGAGGGGAATGTATGCTCCCGGATGACGCCCGTCACCCGCAAAGGCGCGCGATTTATATCATCCTGCAGCACTTTGCCGACAGGATTTGCTCCATGGAAATATTTCTGCGCCATTTTCTCCGTAATGACGATATTGTCGGGTGCGGACAATGCTGTTGTCTTATCTCCAGCTACAAAATCAAGATCGAATACATCCGTTACCGTAGGATCAGCAAAAAAGCCGTCTTTCTCTTCAAATTTGCTCAGCGTACCATCGGGGGCAGTATAGCTAAATACCTGGTAGGGATAGGGCCTATGTAAGCGAGCCGTAGTAACCACTTCAGGAATTTCTTCCTGCAGGGCAGGGCCGGTAGGGAAAGAAGTAGCGGCCCAGTTTTGAGCGCCTTCGCCGCGGCCCAGCATGGTCACACGGAAAATACGATCTGCTTTGGAGTAGCCCTTGTCGTAGTTCAACTCCTGTTTTACGTGGAAAATGATAAGCAGGGAACATGCTAGTCCGAGTGCCAGACCAGTTATATTGATGGTGGTGAAGAGCTTATTCTTCCAGAGATTGCGTAAGGCTATTTTAAGGTAACTCTGTAACATACAATGATGGAATATACTAAGTATCCTCCAAGTAAGTGCCGGATTATTAATGTATTAATAATCAGTTATGTAGTTATAGGGGTTAGGACCAAAATGTCCGTTTTTAGTACAATATCTGTTCACTTTTAAATAATCTCGCCGTAGTTCGGTAGTTTTGTGACGGATTTCAACCTATAGACGAACATGAAACACTTATTGATCATTAGTCTGGCCTTGCTTTTCAGCCTGATAAGTTACGGACAGGAAAACTGGACCTTAAAGACCAACAAGGATGGTATAGCCATCTATACTAAAACTATCGAAAACTCTGCCTACAAGGGCATTAAGGTAAAGTGCTCTTTACAAGCCACCTTATCACAGTTTGTAGCGGTGATTATGGATGTTAACACGGCCACAGAGTGGTTATACAGCACTAAATCAAGCACTTTATTGAAAGAGATTTCTCCCGCAGAGGTTTACTATTATTCAGAAGTTGGATTGCCCTGGCCCCTGAGCAACAGGGATTTCGTTTGTCACCTGACAGCGAGGCAGGATCCCCGTACCAGAGTAGTGACAATTGATGGTCCTGTAGTACCAGATTATATGGCCGAAAAGGACGGTATTGTACGTGTGAAACATTCCTCCGGTAAATGGATCATTACACCGGCAGAGAATAACATGGTGAATATCGAATATACGCTGGAAGCTGATCCTGGTGGCAGCATTCCTGCCTGGCTGGTGAACCTGTTTGCGACCAAAGGTCCTATGGAATCTTTCAGAAAACTGAAGGTCCAGATCAATAAACCGCAGTATAAGAAAGCGCAGTATGCCTTTATAAAGAACTGACGGCTATCGTATTACCATTTCTTTCCTGCAACTTTTCCTACATACGTGCCCTGCATGTGTCGGCCGGCTACGGTAATGTCGTAGTCTATCGTGAAGGTTTCTCCGTTATTGCCGACATTCATAGTGCCTGCTGTTACACCTGTTATCTGATATCCGTTGCCATATACGCCGCTGGGTGTATATTTTACTATTACGTTGGAGAAGTTCTTCCGCTTGTCGTAAGCAGCGTTACTACGGTCCAGGTATGTGTACTTGCTGGAGAAATACAGACTGTCTACAAAGATCTGTACCGTGTTCTCAATGTATTCCGGCGCCCTGGGAACATTGGTGAGTACTAATCCCTCGGTGCCTGTCCAGTATGTATAGTCTGAGAGGTAAGATTGTCCTTCTATCGTAAAAGTCCCGCCTGTTGGTTTAACGTCATCTTCCTTTCCCCCTTTCCCGTCTTTCCTGCATGCGCTGACAAAAATACCTGCCGCGAGCATGTACAAAGCGAGTTTTTTCATAGATCTATGGTTTTTACAGATTGGATTGTTGTGGTAACAGGCTGATGCCGACCTGTTTACGGCTGCAAATATACATATTAATTTATTGCGTATATGCCATTTTCCCAACGCGTTTATTCCCGGGAAATACGGGGTTTATTCCCCCGGGGCATCCCGGACGTTTATTGCCCGGGGGGACCCGGGCATTTATTCCGCGGGGTTATCACCCCGGGCTACAAACAATGGGACTCCT
>NZ_FNBN01000008.1:66018-408002 GCF_900102545.1 Chitinophaga filiformis
GGGCGCGTGCCGCGTTTGTTTCCGGGGAATCGGCGTTTTCCCTGGGGGGCATCCGGATGTTTATTTTCGCAGGGTTGCCCCCAGACATTTATTCCCCGGGGTTATCACCTCGGGCTACAAACAATGGGACTCCTCTGGAGTCCTATTATGTTTTATTGATGGCGTTTTGTTCCCCGGGGGCGCGTGACGCGTTATAAAACAATAGGCCCGCCGCGGCGAGCCTATTATGTTTGTATCGTTCATCGGGTGCACCTCATTCCGGATTACACCTCATTTCAGTTCTTACATATTGTTGTAAACAGCCTGCATTTCACGCGTCAGCTGATCATAGATCGGTTTGGTGAACTGCAGGAATAATTCCTGTGGAGGAGGTGGAGGTACATCTTCGCCGGTCATCAGGGCCTTGTCTTCGTCGCTGAGCGCACGTTCATCGCCTTTATAATAGCCATACTGGTTCAGCCAGGTATAGCTGCCGGGAAGTCTGTCGGTACGAATGATATTGTTGGTCGCTACATCGATCAGCTGGTAGTCCAGCAGGCCTTTGGAAACAACGGTCGCTTTAACAACGTATACTTTCGCTTTTACGGTAGCATAGCGATTGATAGTCGTTTTACCGGTGCTGTCTTTTACGCTGCCTACAACGATCTCTTTGGAGACTTCTCTTTCTGAGCGGTCTACGTAGGTTTGTCCTACTACGAAATCGTTGAAACTCATTTCCAGGAACTGGTCAGGTTGTATTTTGTTGTTCCGGGCGATACGCTCGTCGGTAAACTGCACGAAACGGTTGATGTTCCGCTGCTGGAGGTTGCGGATCAGTACATCCCTGAACTGGTCAGCGCTGAACTGATAGTAGGGAGAGCGCACATCTACATGCCTTACGATCACATTTACGAGGCCTCGCTGGAAGGATTCGTCCCGGAGTTGTGCAGCGTTGCGGTAGTTAGGGATCAGGCCCAGGGCAGCCTGGAATTCATCAAAGGCCTGCCTTGCCGCGGCTTTATCGCCCTGTTCAAGCAAGTCCACACCTCTGTCATACCTGACCTGTGCCGCATTCTCCTGGGCGCCGGTAATGGCATTCCGGTAATCTTTTGGTTTCACAATGGCCAGGGCTGCAGGAGAGGCATGAATGCCATCATACAGACGCTGGAGCACGCGGTATTCTGAACGGATGTATTCCCATTTTAAAGGGTCATTGGAAATCATGTAACCATTGACTTTGTCCTCGTGGGAACGTTGTGCCTGTGCATAGGCCTGAGGAAGAAGTTGTAGTGCAACAGTGTTGTCAGGTCTTTTCTGTAATTTTTTTACGAACGCGAGTACCGCTTCATCATAGCGGCCTTTGTTGTAGAGCTTTTCACCCGATTTACAGGACAGTATCAGTAGGATAGGGGCGGCTATGAGCCACAGGAAACGGTTTTGCATATGCTCGAATAATGAATTTTCTTATTTCAGGAATCTTCTGATCTCCCTGTCCGTTTCACGTTGCTTGATGCTTTCGCGTTTATCATGCAGCTTTTTACCTTTACCCAGGCCAATCTCTATCTTAGCAAGGCTTTTGTCGGTAATAAAGATGCGAAGCGGAATGATGCTATAGCCACGTTCTTTAATCTTATTTTCCAGTTTCCGCAGTTCCCGCTTGGTAAGCAGTAACTTACGTTCACGCAGGGGATCATGGTTTGCATATGTGCCGTGTGAATACTCGGAAATATGCAGGCTTTTAACAAACAATTCTCCTTTTGAGAAATAGCAGAATGAATCGTTGAAGCTTACCTTGCTTCCGCGGATGGACTTGATCTCTGTGCCTGTCAACACCATGCCGGCAATATACTTATCCTCTATTGCGTACTCGAAATATGCCGATCTGTTCTTGAGTTCTGCCATCTTATTATTAAATCAGGACTTAAAAATTAGGAATTAAGAATTGAAATCCGGAAGCATCTCCCCATTCCCAATCCTTAATTCCTAATTCCTAAATTCTTCGGTTTTGGTGCTTAGTGTTTAAATAATTCCAATAACACTGCCAGGCGTTGTTTCATCTCCTTACGGTCGATGATCAGGTCCAGGAAGCCATGTTCCAGCAGGAACTCTGCACTCTGGAAACCTTCCGGCAGGTCTTTTTTGATCGTTTCCTTGATAACACGCGGACCAGCAAAACCGATCAGTGCTTTAGGCTCTGCCACATTCAGGTCGCCCAGCATCGCGAAGGATGCAGTCACACCACCGGTGGTAGGGTCTGTCATCAGGGAAATATAAGGCAGCTTTGCTTCTGCCAGCTGTGTCAGTTTTGCGGACGTTTTTGCCATCTGCATCAGGGAGAAGGCACTTTCCATCATACGGGCGCCTCCTGATTTGGAGATGATCATCAACGGCATTTTGTTCGCAATGCAATAGTCGATGGAACGGGCGATCTTTTCACCTACCACGGAACCCATGGATCCGCCGATGAAGGCGAAGTCCATACAGGCAATCACCAGGTCGTTACTCTGTACCTTACCTACGCCTACCCGCATCGCGTCTTTCAGTCCCGACTTCTTCTGTGCATCTACCAGCCTGGCGCCATAAGGCTTGAGGTCTTTGAAGCCGAGGAAGTCTTTCGGATAAATGTTCTCAAAGAGCTCTTCGAACTGATTATTGTCAAATAATATTTCGAAATACTCCGCCGAATTGATGCGATTGTGATAATTACACTTGTCGCATACATAATAGTGCTCCTTCAGATCTTTTACTGTAGAGGTTTTTTTGCAGTTAGGACATTTGTGCCACAATCCATCCGGCGCCTCTTTCTTTTCACTTGTAGACGTTTGAATGCCTTGTTTAATGCGCTTAAACCAGCTTGACATATTGTGCTATTAGGTTACAAAATAGTTGTGCAAGATACAAATTATATTAACTTCCAAAGTATTCTACCCCTATAATTATACTTAAAGTACCTGGCAACCAATAATTTGATTTGAAAGATATATATATAAGTGGTATAATAAAAACGTATTTACAAAAAAATCCCCAGGAATGACTTCCTGAGGATCTATAAATTGTACCGCTTCGCGGATTATGCGTTCCTGTTGATGCAGTTCAGGTCGGCAAAGGCTTCTTCAAGACGTTTAACGAAAGTTTCTTCGCCTTTACGCAGCCATACGCGTGGGTCATAGTATTTTTTATTTGGCTTATCTGCGCCTTCAGGGTTACCCAGCTGTGCCTGCAGATAATCTCTCTTCGCTTCGTAGAAGTCGTGTACACCTTCCCAGAATGCCCACTGCATATCGGTATCGATGTTCATTTTGATCACACCGTAACCCAGCGCTTCGTTGATCTGGTGTTTAGGTGAACCGGAACCACCATGGAATACATAGTATACTGGCTTAGCAGCAGTATTGTGTTTCTTCTGGATGAATTCCTGGCTGTTGTGCAGGATCACAGGACGCAGTTCCACGTTACCCGGAGAGTAAACACCGTGTACGTTACCGAAAGCAGCTGCTACAGTGAAACGGCTGCCTACTTTAGACAGGGTTTCGTAAGCGTAAGCTACTTCTTCAGGCTGTGTGTACAGTTTGTGGTTTTCTACGCCGGAGTTGTCTACACCGTCTTCTTCACCACCGGTTACGCCCAGCTCGATCTCGATGGACATACCCAGTTTGTTCATTCTCTCGAAATATTTCAGGGAAGTTTCTATGTTCTCGTGCAGCGGCTCTTCAGAGAGGTCCAGCATGTGGGAGCTGTACAGTGGCTGACCGGTCTGTTTCATGAAAACTTCACCAGCATCCAGCAGACCGTCGATCCATGGCAGCCATTTTTTAGCAGCGTGGTCAGTGTGCAGTACTACAGGAACACCGTAGTATTTTGCCACCTCGTGTACGTGTTTTGCACCGGAAATACCACCGGCAATATTTGCCTGCAGCTTGTCGTTCGGCATTCCTTTACCGGCAAAGAACTGCGCACCGCCATTGGAAAACTGAATAATTACAGGTGAGTTTACTTTGGCAGCGGTTTCCAGTACTGCGTTTACGGAATTGGTACCTACTACGTTAACAGCAGGCATTGCCCATGCGTTATTCTTGGCATCATTGTACAGCGCATCCAGCTCTTCGCCGAATAACACGCCAGCTCTGTATTTTCCCATAGCTTTCGGATTGTTTTACATTTAAGGACAGCAAATATAAGTACTAAAGATTAACTATTATAGTAGATTTCTTAATTAGAATTGGATGAATCACGAAAAATTGTGTGTTTTTTATAGGAATTCGTCATTTTTTCGGACGAATTCTTATTGCTGGTCATAGATTTTGCTCTTTTTGACAAGGTTCGGTTCAATCTGACCTCGGAATCCGGTCGGTGTTCTTTAGCCGTTCCCTCAGTTCCCGGAAATAGGGTACAGATTTTAGCAGCCGGCTGCCGTACCAGGAAAACATCTCCCCATCCACCAGTTCAATGCGCACATCCGGACGCACAGCCTGTAATTCAGCGATATGCTTTTCCTTAAAAGGATAGGGTTCCGATGAAAGGAGTATCAGCTCACAATCGGCTGTTCTCAATTGCTCCAGGGCAATCTCTGGATACCGGGGCATATCTTCGAAAACATTCTCCAGTCCGCAGTGTCTCATCATAATACTGATAAAAGTCCCTCCGCCAGCTACCATCCATGGCTCCCGCCAGATAAAATAAGCAGTACGCAGTAAATCTTCCTCCTGCTGCTGCACTTCATCTATCAATCCTTTGAAACCAAACAAGATATTGCCAGCTATTTCATCGGCCCGTTCACTTTTGCCAGTGATCTCACCGATATTCCTGATCATATTTCTGACATCTCCCAGTTGCCATATATCGCTTACCCAGACAGGTACATGTTGCATCAGGTATTCCACCTGCTCCTTTGTATTTTCCTCTTTGTTGGCAATAACGAGATCAGGTTGCAGGGCGAGGATCTGTTCTAAGTGCAGTGTTTTCGTGCCACCTATACGTGTCTTGGTCCGGAACCATTCATCAGGATGGATACAGAATTTGGTAATGCCGATCACTTCTTCATTTAGTCCCAGGTCGTACAGTAATTCTGTCTGAGAAGGGACCAGTGAGATGATCCGGCGGGGCGGGTAAGGAATGCTCACTTCCCGCCCCAGCTGGTCTTTGTAAGTATTTGTTACCGGCATTAGCTGCCTGTTGTTTTTAGTTTATTAGGTTCTAAGATCATTGGTGTCCAGGACACTCATGAGGTACAATATGTGTTTATTCTATCCCCGTTTTTCCTTTTGTTAATTTCCCCGCGGGGCCCTGGGGGTGCACCCCAGGCTACAAACACAAAGATCCCTGGCGTGGTCAACTTCCCAGCGCCTGGATGATATCGTATTTCGTCACGATATGTGGCTTGCCGCTATCATCTTTGGTAATAACCGCTCCGTTCTCTTTGTTGATATAAACAGTCAGTTTTTCTATCGGCGTATCCATGCTCACTTCCGGGAAAGCATGCTGCATTACCTGTTTGATCTGTGCATCTTTCAGGTTGGCATCATCGATCAGGCGGTTGAAAAGCCCTCCTTCAGAAATGGCCCCAACGATCTGATTATTATGCAGTACCGGCAGATGCTCAATGTCATACTTCTTCATCTTCACAATCGCCTCGCTTACTTTCTCTTCCTGGTCGATCGTTACCAGCGGCTGGTTACGGCGGCCATTCACCACATCCTTCACGGTCTTCACATCCAGGAATCCGCGTTCCATCATCCACTGGTCGTTGTAGACTTTCCCTACATAACGGCTACCGTGGTCATGGAAGATCACTACCACCAGGTCAGTCGGTTTCAACCTGCTTTTCAATTGCAATAAGCCCGATATTGCTGATCCGGCGGAATAGCCTACAAAAATGCCTTCTTCCTTGGAAATGCGGCGGGCCATAACAGCGCCGTCCTTATCGGTCACTTTCTCAAAATGATCGATCACGCTCATATCGTAGTTCTGCGGTACGAAGTCCTCACCGATACCTTCTGTGATGTAAGGGTATACCTCGGTCATGTCCAGTTCACCGGTCTCGTGGTATTTTTTCAGCAGGGAACCGTAGCTGTCAATCGCCCATACCTGTATGTCCGGGTTCTTCTCTTTCAGGAATTTACCAGCTCCGGTAACAGTGCCTCCGGTACCTGTAGCCACTACCAGGTGAGTGACTTTCCCGTCGGTCTGCTCCCAGATCTCCGGGCCTGTCTGCTCGTAGTGAGCATCCCTGTTGGCCAGGTTGTCGTACTGGTTCACGTAAAACGCGTTAGGGATCTCCTGCGACAGCCTGCGGGCTACGGAGTAATAGGAACGGGGATCTTCCGGTTCCACATTCGTAGGACATACGATCACTTCTGCGCCTACGGCTTTGAGTATATCTACTTTCTCCTTGGATTGCTTATCCGTGGTAGTAAAGATGCATTTGTATCCTTTGATCACAGCGGCTAATGCGAGACCCATACCGGTGTTGCCGGAGGTTCCTTCGATGATGGTGCCGCCGGGTTTCAGCAGGCCCTGTTTTTCGGCCTCTTCGACCATTTTTACGGCCATACGGTCTTTGATAGAGTTGCCGGGGTTAAAGAACTCAACTTTTGCCAGTACCGGACATGGAAGGCCGGCGGTAACGCGGTGTAATTTGACAAGAGGGGTGTTTCCGATTGTTTCGAGTATGCTATTGCAAAATTTCATATGAATCTTGTTGGACTGTGGCGAAAGTAAGGAATTTCCGCCTTTACCATGCCTTATCCATGCCTTTACTATGCCTTTGACATGCCTTTAAGGTGGACCTATAACCTATTCCCGGGGTTATCACCTCTGGCTACAAACATTAGACCCCTGACGGGGGCTAATGCCGCGAATGATCCCGTATGGATAATATGCTTTTACGATACCTTTTCGATCCGATACCGCTCTGAATAGCATCTGTTCCCTATATCTCCATATCGCTATACCGTCATCTGGATATCACTTTAGGCTCATCTCTATATCGAATCGATATAGAGATGCCGGTGAAATGATATGGAAATGCCGGTGAAGCGATATGGAAGGAACGAATTCTGATCGGTACCAGAGCGGATCCGGAACGGGAACAATGCCTAAACCAGAGATTACCGTTTCTTAACAGGAATTGATTATCAAAGTAATTCCTATTATACTATCTTTGCATGTCATGAGTGAAAGGATTTTTATAACCGGGATAGGAACCGGGGTGGGGAAAACAGTCACTTCGGCCTGTGTAGTGGAAGCACTGCAGGCAGACTACTGGAAACCCGTACAGACAGGATTAACAGAGGGGACAGACACAGATACGGTAAAAAGTTTAATATCAAATCCGGTGTCGGTATGTCACCGGGAAGCCTACTGCCTGGAAGCGCCAGCCTCGCCACACCTGGCTGCCAGACTGGAGGATGTGAACATTAACGTAAAAAGGATACTTGAGCTGGCACATAGCATTCAGCCATCCAGCCGGTCACTGGTCATAGAAGGGGCCGGAGGACTGATGGTCCCGTTAACGGAACAGGTCTTCACTATCGATTTTATACAGCAACTGGAGGCGAAGGTCATTATTGTGGCCCAGAATTACCTGGGAAGCATCAACCATGCATTATTGACAGCCCAGGTACTGAGACAACGCGGAATCCCTGTACTGGGCTGGATCTTCAGCGGAGAATACCATAGCAATGAAACCGAAGTGATAGGATGGAGCGGTTATCCGCTGCTGGGCCGGATACCTCACACTGCGCTGGTTGACAGGGCTTTTGTGAAGGAACAGGCAGAAAAGCTATCTTTGTGGTAATACAGATCCACTTGTTAACAAAAAAGGATATACGAAAGGAATACCTGGAAAAACGTCTAAACCTTCCGGATGATGTGATAGCCACCCTGAACAGGGAGTTATTAAACCAATGCCAGCTGCTGGATTTCAGCGCTTTCAGAATGGCACACATTTTTCTTCCCATCACTGAAAAGAAAGAAGCGGATACGTACGCCCTGGTACACTGGGCCAGAGAAGCCTATCCTAAATTGCAGTGGGCGCTGTCAAGGTCTGACATGCGTAGTGCAACGATGGAACACTTCCTGTGGAAACCAGAAACCGTGCTGGTCAGGAATGCCTATGGTATACCGGAACCCGCTGGCGGGATATCCTTACTATCCTCAGAAATGGACCTGGTTTTTGTACCTATGCTGGCCTTTGACAGGAACGGGCAGCGGGTAGGATACGGAAAAGGGATGTATGACCGTTTTCTGAAGGAATGCCTGCCAACGGTGACCACTATCGGACTGTCATTGTTTGAACCGGTAGATGCTATTGCAGATGTGAACGCAAATGATGTTCCCCTGCAGATGGTCATCACACCGCAAACAATTTATGATTTCAAAAAAAGCTAAGAATGCTGAAACACCTGAAGATCTTATTATACCCTTTTTCACTGTTGTACGGCCTCGTGATGTGGATCCGTAACCGTTTCTATGATACCAATATGCTGACCGCCGTGGAGTTTGACCTGCCCGTAATTGCCGTAGGCAACCTTTCAGTAGGAGGCACCGGGAAAACCCCGCATGTTGAACACCTCATCAGGATATTAAAGGATAAATACCGTGTAGCCACCCTCAGCCGGGGATACAACCGGCGCAGCAGTGGTTACCTGCTGGCCAATGAGGCCAGCACCGCAGCACAACTGGGCGATGAACCGATGCAGTTCCATCAGAAATTCCCGGATATAGAGGTTTGCGTAGGGGAAGAACGCATGCTGGCCATACCACAGCTGCTGGGAGAACGCCCCGAAACGGAAGTGATACTGCTGGATGATGCTTTCCAGCACCGCTCTGTGAAACCAGGGATGAATATCCTGATCACAGACTACCACCGCCGTTTCACCAAAGATCATGTGGTACCTTTCGGTCGCCTGCGCGAAGGCCGAATAGGCTATCAGAGGGCCAATTGTATCATTGTGTCCAAATGTCCGCCGGAACTGTCCAATGCTGAAAAAGCCGCCATCAGGCAGGAAATCAAACCCCTGCCACATCAGCAACTGTTTTTTACTTCTCTGAAATATGGCGAGCTATATGACATGTTCAGCGGCAACCCGGTTTCCGCGCCTGAAGATACCACCGTTCTCCTCGTGTGTGGTATTGCACGCCCGGAACCGCTTTTACAACAACTGAAGGAAAGCTATAAAAATGTGTTCCTCCTGCCTTTTCCGGATCATTATTACTATTCCGTCCCTGATCTGGAGAAAATTAACAGGGAACTCGGCAACCTTCCCGGCAACCACAAACTGGTGGTAACAACGGAAAAGGACGCGGTAAGACTACAACTGCTCGAAGACCGCCTGCGTCCCATGAACATACCCATAGCCGTTATGCCGGTTGAAATATCTTTCCTCTACGGGGAAGGAGAATCATTTAATAATTATATTTTTACTTACGTGGATCAGTTTGGAAGTAACCATGATTAAACGTTACGAGAATGACTAAAAAGAAAAAACCTCAAAAACACAGCAGCCAGAAGAAAACCTTTCGTGGCACTGTACAAATAACCCGCTCCGGGATGTCCTTTGTTATTATTGAAGGCCAGGAGAAGGACATCATGGTCCGCCAGAAAAACCTTAATACCGCTCTCGATGGAGATGACGTGCTTGTTGATGTGATCAAACAGGGTAGGAACGAAGGACGTATGGAAGGGGTGATAACGGAAATCGTTAAACGCAAAAAGATTGAATTCACCGGTACCCTGCAGGTCAACAAAGGCTTCGCTTTCCTGGTGCCGGAAAAAGGGCTGTTCATGCCCGATATATATATCCCTGCTAATTCAGTGAAAGGCGCGAAAGACGGGGACAAAGCCGTCGTACGTGTAGTAGCCTGGGGCGAAAAAACACGCAAGCCGGTAGGTGAGATCGTGGAAGTGCTGGACGCCAGCAATACCAACGACCTGGCGATGAAAGAGATCCTGATAGAAAGCGGATTCCCCCTCAGCTTCCCGGATGAAGTCATGAAAGAACTGGGTGAGATCAGTGAGAACATAGATGCGGAAGAAGTGAAGAAGAGAAAGGACTTCCGTAAGATCCTCACCTTCACCATTGACCCTGTTGATGCAAAGGATTTCGATGATGCTATTTCCATCCGTAAGCTGCGTGGCAGCTTGTACGAAGTAGGAGTACATATTGCAGACGTGAGTCACTATGTACTGCCGGAGACTGCTTTGGATAAGGAAGCAGATAAACGCGCTACTTCGGTATACCTGCCGGATCGTGTACTGCCTATGCTGCCGGAGAAGATCTCCAATGAGCTGTGTTCCCTGCGTCCGCATGAAGACAAGCTGACTTTCTCAGCCGTTTTCAAAATGAATGACAAGGGTGAGATCAAAGAACACTGGCTGGGCAGAACAGTGATACATTCTAATCACCGCTTCACCTATGAAGATGTGCAGGAAATCATTGAATCCGGAGAAGGTACTTACAAGGATGAGGTATTGTTATTGAACAATATCGCGCAGATATTGCGCAAGCAGCGCTTTGAAAATGGCGCTATCAACTTCTCTTCCCAGGAAGTACGCTTCCAGCTGGATGAGAATGCAAAGCCGGTAGGTATCGTCGTGAAGGAAAGTAAAGAAGCTCACCAGCTGATTGAAGAACTGATGTTGCTGGCCAACAGGACGGTGGCAGAGTATGTATACAATATCCGTATTGGTACCAACCAGCACGTGCCTTTCCCATACCGTGTGCATGATACACCTGATGAGGAAAAGCTGAGAGTATTCTCTGGTTTCGCCCGTAAGTTCGGTCACAAGCTGGAAATAGATAACCCGGATAAACTGGCCCGCTCCTTCAATGAAATGTTGCAGCTGGCCCATGGTAAGCCGGAACAGCATGTACTGGAAACACTGGGTATCCGTACTATGGCGAAGGCCGCCTATACCGTGGATGATATCGGTCACTACGGACTGGGATTTGATCACTATTGTCACTTTACCTCGCCGATACGCCGTTATCCGGATGTACTCGTACACCGTGTATTGCAACAGTGCCTGACACACGATATCCATCCCGACAGGCAGATGGAGAAAAAGTGCAAGCATTCCTCTGAAATGGAACGTAAGGCCATGGATGCGGAAAGAGCGGCCAACAAATACAAACAGGTGGAATACATGCAGCAGTACATCGGTGAAGAATTTGACGGTGTAGTAAGCGGTGTGGCTCACTTCGGTTTCTGGGTGGAAACTGTAGATACCAAGTGTGAAGGTCTGGTAAGCATTCATAACATGAGCACCAAAGACGAGTTCAAGTATGACGAGAATGAGTATGCCCTGATAGGTATGTTCACCGGCAAAAAGATCCGTATAGGTGATAAAGTGAGGATACAGGTGGTAGCTGCCAACCTGGTAAAACGTCAGCTGGACTATGACCTGATAGAAGAGGGTGGAGGTGAACCAACGCCATTCAGGAAGTCCTCCCGTAAGCCTGGGGCGACTGAGAAACCTGCCCGCAAATCAGCGGCTGCTGATAGAAAGGATACAAAGACCAAAGGGAAAAAGAAGGATACAAGTAGTAAGAAGAAACCTGCATCTGGGAAGAAGCAGGCTTCCTCTTCCCGTAAAAAGCCATAATTTATATAACTTACAGCCGCTTATTCGAAAAACACCATGCATTCATTTAAAGACCTGACTATCCGCTTCGGAGAACATTTCAGTAAAGAACAATTCCCTGCGCAGCCAAAGAAGCTCTATGATGCTGCCAGTCATATCCTCAATATAGGCGGAAAGCGTATCAGACCGGTGCTGAGTATTATGGGCAATGAACTGTTTGACGAGATCCATCCCGATGCATTTGAGGTGGGTACCGCTGTGGAATTGTTCCATAACTTCACACTGGTGCATGATGATATCATGGACAAAGCACCACTGCGCCGTAACCAGCCCACTGTACATACCCTGTATGGTGATACAGCGGCAATACTGGCGGGAGATGTAATGCTGATCAAAGTATATGAATACCTGAACAAGGTGCAGCCCCACTATAAGCAGAAGCTGATCACCGCTTTTAATAAGGCGGCTATTGAGGTATGCGAAGGGCAGCAGATGGATATGGATTTTGAAGAGATGGAGCCGGAACAGGTACGTTATGATGATTATGTGAATATGATTGCGCTGAAGACCTCCGTATTGCTGGCAGCCAGTCTGAAAATGGGGGCTATCATCGGCGGTGGCAGCGAGTATAACCAGCAGCATATATATGAATTTGGTAAAAATATAGGGATCGCTTTTCAGATCCAGGATGACTTCCTGGACGCATTCGGCGACCCGGAAAAGTTCGGCAAACAACAGGGAGGGGATATCCTGGTGAATAAAAAGACCTTCCTGCTGTTAAAAGCCCTGGAACTGTGCAATCCTGTTCAGCATAAGAAACTGAAGGAATTGCTGGCTACCAGTTCGGATGATAAGGTGGCCCAGGTGCTGGAGCTGTTTCACGACTGCAAGGTAGATGCCTGGGCAGAAAAGGAGAAAGAGCGTTTCCAGCAGATTGCTTTTGAACATCTTGAGCATATTGCGGTGATCTCAAACCGTAAGAAACCACTCACAGAACTGGCCAACTACCTCTTAAACAGGGAGCATTAAAGTAATACTATCTGCTCCCTCCAAATTTGTGTATCGGTTAATTTATATATATTCGCGCATTAGCTAAACCTGTAACCAAAATACCTGCATGTCCAAATCGCTTTTTCGTAAGAAATCTATTGTCAGTATTCTGAAAGATAGTCAAGATGGTTTGTCGGATGCGCACGGGGGAGGGGAATTAAATAAAGTGTTACGGGTGCGGGATCTGACCGCATTAGGTATTGCCGCTGTGATCGGCGCGGGTATCTTCTCTACCATCGGGGAAGCCTCTTATCATGGAGGTCCCGGTGTTTCCTTACTTTTTGTTATTACTGCCATTACCTGCGGGTTTTCTGCACTTTGTTATGCGGAGTTTGCATCCCGTGTACCGGTATCCGGCAGTGCTTATACTTATTCCTATGTGACTTTCGGGGAACTGGCCGCCTGGGTGATCGGGTGGGCATTGATCCTTGAATATGCCATTGGGAATATAGCAGTGGCCATTTCCTGGAGCGGGTATTTCAATAACCTGCTGGCTGGTATTGGGAATGCTATTGGGGTGAACCTGTCATTTCCTGGCTGGCTGACCAGCAACTATGATAGTGCATCGCCTGAATTGTATGCTGCAGCGCCGCATATTGCGGGTATTCCGATCATCCTGAACCTGCCGGCATTTATTATTGTGGTCCTGGTTACTTACCTGGCCTATGTGGGCATCCGGGAAAGTAAAAAGAGCGCCAATTTCATGGTGGGCCTCAAAATACTGGTGATCCTTTTTGTAATTGTGGTGGGCGCCTTTTATGTGAATGTCGACAATTGGAGTCCTTTTATGCCTAACGGGTTTTCAGGCGTATTAAAGGGTGTATCTGCGGTGTTCTTTGCCTATATCGGTTTTGATGCTATCAGTACTACGGCGGAAGAATGTTCCAATCCGCAGCGCGATCTGCCTAAAGGGATGATCTATTCACTGATCATCTGTACGGTGTTATATGTGCTGATTGCCTTTGTGTTGACGGGAATGGTGTCGTACTCTCAGCTGAAGGTAGATGATCCGCTGGCGTTCGTATTCAATGCGGTAAACCTGCCTAAAGTGAGCTTCCTGATATCAGTAAGTGCGGTAATTGCTACTACCAGTGTGTTGCTGGTATTCCAGATCGGGCAGCCCCGTATCTGGATGAGCATGAGCCGGGACGGTTTGCTGCCGAGGAAATTCAGTACCATTCATCCGAGGTTTAAAACGCCTTCATTTGCTACGATCGTAACGGGTTTCCTGGTGGGTATTCCGGCCCTGTTCCTGAACCTGACCATTGTGACTGACCTGACCAGTATAGGTACCCTGTTTGCCTTTATCCTGGTATGTGGCGGGGTGCTGCTACTGCCACCGCAGGAGAAGAACCCTCATTCCAAGCGTTTCAGGCTGCCGTACATTAACGGGCAGTTCATCGTACCTGTTATTGTCATACTCTTTGCCTATCTGTTCCGCAATGAATTGCCGCAGCGCTTTTCATTTGCAGGCGGCTGGGAAGTGTGGAAACACAATATTCCTTTCTTCTTCTTCGTGGTGGCGGCATTGATCTTCACCATACTTTCCTTCGTTAAAAAGCTGTCGTTGATCCCTGTATTGGGTTTGCTGAGCTGTTTCTACCTGATGACGGAAATTGGCTTCAGGAACTGGGTGGTATTTTTCATCTGGTTGCTGATAGGCCTGACTATCTATTTCTGTTACGGTTATAGAAGAAGTAAGCTGGCACAAGCGTAAGAAAATCAAGATTTTAGATCATTCATTGCTTCCGTCAAGTTAAATGTTGCTACGGTCAACTTTATTTCGTATATTCGGTTAAGCTCTTTGATCATTAAAATCATGTGTTATGAATCTGCTACAACGAATCGACCGTTGGGGCGAACGCCATCATCCCCGCTGGCTTGATGGCATCCGTGTCCTGTTAGGTGTATTTTTATTCTACAAAGGGGTGGTTTTCATACAAAATATCGATGTGCTCAAATCTGTGATCGACCAAAGCCCGTTTCTCACAGTAATGTCTTTCTGGCTTGCTCACTACATTGTCTTTGCTCACTTGCTCGGAGGTCTTCTTATCGTTTTCGGTTTACTTACACGTGTGGCCATTCTGGCTCAGATTCCAATCCTTTTAGGCGCAATCTTCTTTGTACATACTTCTATGGCAGTTAATGCTACAGGAATATTCAATGTACATGCAGAGACCGGCCTTTCTATCCTTGTTCTGCTGCTTCTGGTATTCTTCCTGGTGGAAGGCAGCGGCCCCATGTCCTTTGACGATTATATGCGCCGCCATCCGGCTTGAGGAATAATTGTCTTACCTTTGCCATCCGCGATGCGGACTGCTTTGTATTGGCAGTTCACGTTAAAACTGTATTTTCTATCGCGGGCCTGCAAGTATGAAGTTTGAGATTGGCGATAAAATATTGCTGCTACATTCCAAAGAAGAAGGGACAGTTGTCGACATTATCAATGCCGACATGGTAATGGTAGAGGTGGGCAAGGTCACCTTTCCGGTGTATCTTGACCAGATAGATTTCCCGTATTTTCATCGTTTTACCACGCCTAAGCCAACTCCTCCGCCACAGCGGATCCAGGGCTATGATATCAAGCCGGAGAAGAAGAAATATGAGGATAATATTCGCATGAGCAAAGGGATGTTCCTTTCCATATTGCCCGTCTTCAGGATGGACGCTTATGAAGAGCATGTCCAGTCGCTCAAATTTCATCTGCTGAATGAGACCAGCGAAGCCTACCGTTTTAACTTCCAGGTATGGTTACGGAACAGTATGGAAATGGAGATCCGGAATGAGATCCAGCCATTCAGCAATTTCTACCTGTCAGACCTGTTGTTTGAATCATTGAACGACAGTCCCAGGCTGGAGTTCGTTTTCTTCCCGAAAGAGAAAAATGATAAACTGGCGCCTTCCTTCCCGAAAACATGGAAGCCGAAGGTAAAACAGCTTTTCCTCCAGCTCTCCGAGTTGCAGGCCCGGAGGGATGCGACCCTCAGTCAGGTGCTGTTTGAGAAATATCCGGAGAAGAGTAAAAATGATAAGCCCTATTTCGATGCCAGCAGCATAGGTTCACTGTCAGCAGGCAGTACACCTGCAACTCCCGCAGCACCGGAGCCGCCGCAGCAGCCTAAATATGAACTGGACCTGCATATAGAAATGCTGGTAAAAGAATGGCGCGGGCTCAAGAATATTGAGATACTGGCCATACAGCTGAATGAATTTGTACACTACCTGGAACTGGCCATTGCGCATCACCAGCACAGTATGATCGTCATTCATGGCGTAGGAAAGGGCAAGCTGAAGGATGAGATCCACGCTATTCTGCGGGATACGCCTGAAGTGGAGCGGTTTATCAATGAATATCACCCCCGCTATGGCTATGGCGCTACGGAGATATTTTTCCGGCACTAATTCAGATGCCGTCTTTTCTATTACATTTGCAGAAACTACAAACCGTGCTATCGCTTCCGCCGAAAGGAGGATGAGGAAAGTCCGGACAGCATAGAGCAACGCACCACCTAACGGGTGGGGCTGTTCTTTTCTCCGTTAAAAGAGCGAAGAATGGCACAGATAGTGCCACAGAAAATGACCGCCTTATTCCGCGCAAGCGGTATCAGGTAAGGGTGAAAATGTGGGGTAAGAGCCCACGTCTGGGTATGGTAACAGACCTGGAGGGTAAACCTTGCGTGCTGAAATGCCATGTATACGGTCGCTTAAGGGCTGCTCGTCCAATGACCGAGGGTAGGCAGATACAGGTGTCGTGTGAACGGCATCGAAGATAAATGATAGCATCCGCCGCAAGGCGGAACAGAATCCGGCTTACAGGTTTGTAGTTTTCTTTTTAGCTCGTAGCTTATCAACCAACGGAAATACCCCTTAAAACATAACCCGAAACCAATAATCTCTATGCAACAACAAGAAGAAAGAAACTGGGCGCTCGCCATGCACCTGGGTGGTCTTGCCGGTATGCTGTTCATTCCCCCGGCAGGCAATATCATCGTTGCACTGGTCCTCTGGCTGGTGAAACGCAATGAGTCGGAGTTTCTGAATCAAACAGGAAAGGAAGCGCTGAACTTCCAGATCACATTGAGTATCGTGAACGTGGCCCTTAACCTGATCGGTATGATCAATCACTGGGACTGGGCCTGGGGCAGACCTGGTTTTCATTATTGGGATATAACAGACATTTCTCTCTTCCATGGTACACGCGGGATCGTTTACCTGGTGAATATTATATTCTCTATTATCGCGGCTACGAAGGCGCATAATGGTGTGTTGTACAGGTATCCGCTGAGCTGGAGGCTGGTGAAGTGATAAATGTATCTGCAATACCTGTATAACTAAATGTGATAAAATGGCGGACGGGATATTACGTCTCCGGGGTTGCACCCCGGGCTACAAACAAAAGGACTCCTGGCGGAGTCCTATTATGTTTTGTTAATTGTGTTATGTTTATTCGTAGGTGGATGTTTAGCCTTTCTTAACGGGTTCCAGCTTCGCCTTCTTCTTTTTCTTCTCTTTCACATCTTTATGCGCATCCATGCTATCCGCCAGTTTTAATGCTTCGTAGGCATTAACAAGACCACCTGAAATAGACAATTCCGCAAACGGGATCTTCACATCTGGTGATCCCGGTTTAGTCACTTCCGTAGTGCCGTCAGGTAAAGGTGTCGCTGATTTCATCAGGATATACTTTAACTGTTGTGCAGTAAGATTTGGATGGTAGGAGAGCACCAGCGCTGCTACACCTGCTACTACGGGAGCCGCCATACTGGTACCGCTGGCATTGCCATATTTATTGCCACCAGGTACGGTAGAATAGATCTGTACACCAGGTGCGAAGATGTCTACATTCTTCTTACCATAGTTGGAGAAGCTGGCTACTTTACCGTTTTTGCCGCTACCGCTGGCGCCAACAGTAATGTAGTTATTTGCTCTCGCAGAATGATCTGCAAAATCAGGATTCGGGAAGTTGTCCACTTCATCATTGTTACTGCCATCATTACCTGCAGCATGCACGAGTAATACACCTTTTTCTTCCGCATATTTGACAGCAGCATCTACCCATTCTTTATGAGGGGAGAAGCCTTTGCCAAAGCTCATATTCACCACACGTGCGCCATTGTCTACCGCATAACGGATAGCCAGGGCCACGTCTTTATCGCGTTCATCACCATCAGGAACGGCTTTCACCATCATGATGCGTACATTGTTATTGATACCGTCAATACCAATGTCATTGTTCCTTACAGCAGCGATGATACCGGAAACGTGTGTACCATGGAAACCGAATTGTCCCATCACGTCGTTGTTACCGTAGTATTTATCGTTGATGTCGTTCACGTTATCGCCAATGATATCGGCACGTTTATCGACAGGAGCATCGTTATCAGCCTGCTCTGCTTTCTTTTTCAGATCTGCCAGGTATTCCTCAAACTCTGACTTCAGTTCGGAGTAGCTGAGGTTTGCTTCGCCGGTATTCTCGAAGATGCGTAAAAGGAATTTCTTCGCTACCATTACATCCTGGTCAGGGGTTTGTATGCTGTCCAGTTTTGCGGCGTTGAAGTCATTCTGGTGGAGGTAACCGGTAATGAGTGTCTCGCATTTACGCAGGCTCTCCTGTAGTTTAAGCATGGTTTTGTAGGTCACCTTGCTTTCACCGGAAGGTCTGGATACCTTACCCTGCAGTTTCTGCCAGTAGCTATATTCTTTGGATTGTTTATCGAGCGCTGAGTCGGGATTGCCGTAAAGGCTCTTAATGCGGTAATATTCACGGGTCGCTTCGTCGCTGTCTTCCTTTACACTACGGCCATCTTTGCCACCGAGGAAGTTCCACCCGTGGACGTCGTCGATATAGCCATTTCCATCATCATCAATACCGTTGCCGGGAATCTCTTTGGGGTTTACCCAAAGAACAGATTTCAAATCTTCATGAAGCGTGTCAATACCGGAATCTATCACTGCTACCAGTATAGGGCTGCTTTTCTTCCCTTTCAGGAGTTCTGCATATGCTTTTTCAACGCCGGTTCCATACACACTATCCTGCGCATAGTTCAGTAGGTGCCAGTTCCTGGGAGTTGCTGAAGATTGGGCATAAGACGGGTTAGCGGTCAAAGCAGTCATCCACAACACACCACCAGCCATGACTGCCATAGCTCTGTTAGATTTCATCAGTCTGTTTTTTTCTCTATAAGCTTTACAAAATCAAAAACCAAATTAAGGTAAAGGTACGCAAAATGTAGGGGAATCACCCTGCGTTAAATGATGAGCGAGCTAATTAGATATGCCAATAGCTGATTGCCTGGATAGCCGTTCACGTAACAACTTGCCGCTATAATAGGAGTACCTGTAACCTAATTGTATTCGTTCATTTACTGTTAATTTAACAATTAAATGAATATGAGCGAAATTTTCTTTTGAAGAGGAGGAAGAGTGTTGCCACAGAAGTCGCTACTGCATTGATATCAGCCTTCGAAAATAACCGTTCGTCAAAAAATAGTTGCAAATACCACAAAAGTAGAATATGAAATTCCGGAAAAAAGTGTAATATTTAGAGCTGGAAGAGTACTTGATAACTTTCCCAAAAGTTATGATTACTTTTCTCATAAGCATGGTTTCCGTTTAACGAAAAAGCGAGGTTCTCTAACCTCGCTATTCTTTTTTGATCTATATTGTTCGCTCACATGCTATGTGAAGAAAGGTACTGCTCCTACAAGCTAATTATATATTGCAGTTAATATCAGTTTAAAAGTTATCCGCATATTAAACGGACTATTATTCCTGTTATTGTGTTAGGAATAAAAATTTTTACAGATCGAATTTAATACCCTGGGCCAGTGGTAACTGTGTGGAGTAATTGATCGTATTTGTCTGCCTGCGCATATAGTTCTTCCATGCGTCTGAGCCACTTTCCCTGCCACCGCCGGTTTCTTTTTCTCCGCCGAATGCACCTCCAATCTCTGCTCCTGAAGTACCAATGTTGACATTGGCGATACCGCAGTCAGAGCCCGCCTGTGACAGGAACAATTCTGCCTCGCGCAGGTTCAGCGTCATAATAGCAGAGGATAATCCCTGTGGCACGCCATTCTGCATAGCGATCGCATCCTCCATGTTTTTGTATTTCATCACATACAGGATGGGAGCGAAGGTTTCATGCTGTACGATGGCGTAACTGTTCTCCACAGCCGCGATACAAGGCTTTACGTAACAGCCGGAAGCATATGCGTCGCCGCTTAGCACGCCTCCTTCTACCAGGAAGGTACCTCCTTGCGCCTTTACTTTTTCGATGGATTCCTGGTACAGGTGTACCGCGTCTTTATCGATCAATGGGCCTACGTGGTTATGTTCGTCCAGCGGATTGCCAATGCGCAGCTGCTGGTAAGCTTTTACCAGTTTTTGTGTAAAGGCATCATATACGCTCTCATGGATGATCAGTCTCCTGGTGCTGGTACAACGCTGGCCGGCAGTGCCTACCGCTCCGAATACACAGCCGATGAGGGACATGTCCAGGTCTGCATTGGCTGTGATGATGATGGCATTGTTACCCCCCAGTTCCAGCAGGGCGCGTCCCAGACGGGCGCCCACCACGCTGCCTACCGCTTTACCCATACGGGTAGAACCGGTAGCAGAGATCAATGGAATACGGGTATCGGCTGCCATCCATTCACCTACTTCACGGCCTCCTGTTACCAGGCAACAAACACCTTCCGGTACTTTATTCGCTTTCAGTACGTCCTGTACGATCTGCTGACAGGCAATAGCTGACAAAGGTGTCTTTTCTGATGGTTTCCAGACGCATACGTCGCCGCAAACCCATGCAAGCATAGCATTCCAGCTCCACACTGCAACAGGGAAATTAAAGGCCGAAATGATGCCTGTAACGCCCAGCGGATGCCATTGCTCATACATCCTGTGACCCGGACGTTCGGAGTGCATACTTAGCCCATGCAACTGGCGGGAGAGACCTACGGCAAAGTCGCAGATGTCAATCATTTCCTGCACCTCTCCATAACCTTCCTGCAGGCTTTTTCCCATTTCGTAAGACACCAGTTTACCCAGCGCCTCCTTATTTTTCCGGAGAGCCTCACCCATCTGACGCACTATCTCGCCACGGCGGGGAGCAGGCCATAAACGCCATTCCTTAAATGCTTCCTGTGCTTTTTCAATCACCGCGTCATAATCTGCACGGTTGGCCGCTTTGACAGTGGCAATATCTTTCCCGTCTACCGGGGAAGAGGCCTGAATAGTTTCTCCTTTGGCATCCAGCCAGGTAGTGCCTGTGCTGACGCCGCTATTTACGTTGCTGATATGCAGTTGCTGCAGAATGTCCTGGATCATCTTGTGCTGTTTGTACCGTGTGGGTCACGGCTGTTTTGATGTATGTATGAGTTAACGCATCCGGTTGTCCTGTGAATACCATCGGCTTCCGGGAAACCGGTTACCGGAACAACAGGATGATCGCATCTCCCTGTAGTTCCGGCGTCGTGATTATTGCTTATTCGTTTGTGAACTGTAAGTGCTTTCGAAGATACGGTCCGCATTACCTGCCTCAAAACCCTCCCTGCGGTGTGCGCGGGTGATCTTGTCGGCCGGAAGATCTGCAAACTGCGGCAATACCTTCCGTTCTGCAAATTCCACGTAGGAACCTGCTATTTTATGTACTTCGTTGCCGGCAAAGGTAGCCGGGATCATTTTAGCGACGGTGCTGCTCTGTAAGAGCATGCCATCAGGGCTTACCTTGATCTTGCCACCGGCATTATTCAGTATAAATCCTTCTTTTTCAAGGAAGTTATTGAAGTCGGCTACAGTATTGTAACCGGCAGGCAGGTTCTGTACGCTGATGGTGAAATGGTTCAGGTAATACCGGTTGTAGATCACCCAGGCTGCATATTCACTTTCAGCTGCCAGCGCTTCATAATCCTGCAGGGTAGGCGTGCGCCAGAGTGCACTGTGCAGGAAGGCATCTACTGCCGGTCCGTCGTTCAGGTCAAGATTGCTGACAGGATCTACCAGTACCTCGTTGGTATAACTGGTGATGATCTGCTGGGCTGCCGTACTCAGGTCCTGTACCCTCAGCTCGCTGATGAAAATACGGGGATAGTTGGGCAGTGGCGGTGCGTACCAGTAAGCGTCCAGCTTCTTTTCCTTGAAATGGTAGGCATCCCTCCGGGTGTAACCGTAGTGGAGGAAGATCTTTTCCAGGGATTGTATCCCAAGCTCGGGTACACCGATTGTACGGAAGGCAATATGGTCGTTTTCAATGTCTTCCGGAACTCCAATCAGATTCTCAGAGATCATTGCGGCTATGATCGCTGCAACGTCAGGAACGCGGTCCTGGTAACGTTGCATCAGACCGCTAAGAACATAGTCTAACATAAAACAATTTTAATATTGTTCGCTATCGTTCGGAAAGTCTTTGGCTTTCACATCGTGGATATATTGTTGCGATGCCTTGTAAATTTCGTCATATAAATTGAGATAGCGGCGCAGGAAACGTGGTTTAAAGTCTTTATTAATCCCCAGCATGTCGTGCATTACCAGTACCTGTCCGTCAACATACTTGCCGGCGCCGATACCTATGGTTGGTATCCGCAATGCTTCTGATACCTGTTTACCCAGCTGTGCCGGGATCTTTTCCAGTACAATGGCAAAACAACCTGCTTCCTGGAGCAGACGGGCATCGTTGATCAGTTTCTGGGCTTCGGCTTCTTCAGTAGCTCTGACTGTATAGGTGCCAAACTTATTGATGGACTGGGGGGTTAGTCCCAGGTGGCCCATTACCGGCACACCGGCAGAGATGATTCGTTTTACAGATTCAATGACCTCTTCACCACCTTCTATCTTCACGCCATGGGCGCTGGTTTCTTTCATAATACGGATGGTAGATGCCAGTGCTTCCTTGGAGTTGCCCTGGTAAGTACCAAAAGGAAGATCAACCACTACAAAGGCCCGTTTAATAGCTCTTACCACAGACGCGCCGTGATAGATCATCTGGTCGAGCGTTATGGGGAGCGTTGTTTCAAAGCCAGCCATCACATTGGATGCAGAATCGCCTACCAGCAGGATATCCATACCTGCATCGTCAAAAATGCGGGCCATGGAATAATCATAAGCTGTGATCATGGAGATCTTCTCTCCGTCGTCCTTCATTTTCTGCAGTATATGTGTCGTTATCCGTTTAACTTCTTTGTGCGTAGACATCCTGTTGACAGATTATATGTGATAAGTGTAAAAGCGCGCGTAAGGTAACCAATATTTGGAAATTACCGGCTTATCTCCGCATAGAGTGACTGGATAAGACCATCTGCAAGACCGATCTTGGGTACAAATATTTCCTCGGCATCGGCCCAGCGCATGATGTTGATATAGATCTGAAGGGCAGGAACGATTACATCGGCACGGTCTTCCCGGAGATTATAGAGGTGGATACGTTCTTCGACAGTGAAGCTATTGAATTCCTTGTAGTAGTCTTTCAGCACTTCCAGCGTAAGCGGTTTACCTTCCTTACGCTTGGAAAGGGAGAAGATCTTGTTGATGTTACCGCCGGAACCGATAGCGGTGACATTGTTGATGCCCCGGAGGCGGGCTTTGATGGTATCCTTCATATACTGCCACTGATCATCCCTTACCTGGTTCTGCATCAGGCGGATGGTGCCGATATTGAAGGACTCTTTATATCTCAGGCTGTTATTACTGAATAGTGTGACTTCTGTACTACCACCGCCCACATCAATGTACATGTAGGAGCGGGTCTTGTCGAGATTCTCCGCGATGTGGCTTTCATACAGGTAGGAGGCTTCTTCCTGCCCGGAGATGACGCTGATATCGATACCGGTGTGCTGTCTTACATACTGTAATATCTGTGCAGAGTTGGAAGCATCGCGCATGGCCGAAGTGGCGCAGGCTTTCAGATACTTCACCTCATATACTTCCAGCAGTAGTTTATATGCTTTAATAGTTTTCAGGAGATGATCGGCCCTTTTCTCAGAGATAGCGCCTTCTGAGAAAACATCAAGACCCAGGCGTAAAGGCACCCTGACCAGGTTTACTTTGGTAAAATCCATCCGGCCCTGGCTGTTGGGAGATGCTTCAGAGATGAGCAGCCTGGCAGCGTTGGACCCGATATCAATGGCAGCAAGCTTCATGGGCGCAAATGTATATAATTAGAATCAGGAATCAGGAATTAATCGATGATCAAATCCTGATTCCTGATACAATGTCTTACTATTAACTATTATATTGTTTCTCGTGGAGATATTTAAAAATCTCTATCTGTGACCGGATCTTCTTGCCGCTGTCACGTTTATATTCGTTTTTCTGATCGTTGTCCAGTATGCGGGCTTTGACATTGCCGCTGAGCTGTATGGCCAGGATATCTTTCAACTCCTGCTGTATATCCGGATCTGTAATAGGTATCGCCACTTCTACGCGATAATCAAGGTTACGCAGCATCCAGTCGCAGGAAGCGATGTATACCTTTTCCTGTCCCTCCTTCCCAAACACAAATACACGGGCATGCTCCAGATATTCGTCCACAATGCTGACTGCCGTGATATCCTTTTTCCATTTCTTGTTCTCCGTATAGGCGCAGCAGATACCACGGATGATCATCTTAATGTCCACACCTTCTTTGGCGCCTTCATATAAAAGATTGATCATTTCAGGATCAGAGAGGGAGTTCATTTTGATGATCATGGAGCCGCCTTTCTTATGACGGGCATTCTTGATCTCTTTTTCCACCTGGCGTATAAAGAAAGGACGCATGCTGTAAGGACTTACCGGCAATGTATGGCATGCCTCCAGCATTTTGATATCATGTTTGCTGTTCTCCAGGTAAGCGAAAACGCGGTTGATATCAGCCATAATATTCCTGTTGGCGGTCAATAGGCAGTGGTCACCGTATACCCTGGCGGTTTTCTCGTTCAGGTTACCCGTGCTCACAAAGCCGCATTGCACAGTCTTGGTACCGATACGTTTCTTGATGACACACAATTTGGCATGAACTTTCAGACCCGGAATGCCGATCAGCACTTTTACGCCTTCATCTTCCAGGCGGGTCTTCCATTCCAGGTTATCGGCCTCATTGAAACGGGCTCTTAGTTCCAGTGCTACGGTTACCTGTTTACCATTGCGCACTGCGTTTACCAGGGCATTGATGATCTTGGAGTTGCGCGCCAGCCTGTAAGCCGTGATCTTAATGCTGGTTACATTAGGATCGATGGCAGCTTCCCTGAGCAGATCTATGATGGTATCGAAAGAGTGATAGGGGAAATGCAGCATCACATCCTGCAGCTGTATCACATGCATCACACTGGAAGCGTTGGCTAACAATGGATGAATGAAGCTCTTACGTGCCGGATGTGACCTTTCCCTGAATACGCTGGTAGGGAAATCCATAAAGTCCTTGAAGTTATGGATACGGGCTCCCGGAATGAGGTTGTCCTTACCGGACAGCCCCAGGCGGCGCATCAGGTATTCCAGCAGCAGCGGATCAATGTCCTTATCGTATACAAACCGTACCGGTTTCCCTTTGCGACGGTCTTTCAGACCTTTTTCGATCTGGTGAATAAGGCTGGTGGAGATATCATTGTCAATATCCAGTTCCGCGTCTCTTGTTACCTTGATGATATGTGCCGTGAATTTGTCGAAACCGAAGTAGGAGAAGATATGCGGCAGACAGAAACGGATCACGTCTTCCAGCAGGATAATATCCTCTTCACCTTCTTTGGAAGGCAGGATGATGAAACGGGGCAGGATGGAGGTAGGGATCTCTATCAGTGCAAACTTCTGTCTGACAGAGTTATCCTGCCTGGCCAGTACAACCGCCAGATAGATGGATTTATCCCTGAGGAACGGAAAGTGTTGTATACTCTCGATCATCAAAGGGATAATATTGGTACGTACTTCCTCATTGAAGTAGTTGAGTACGAATTTCTGCTGATCTTTATTCAGGTGTTTTTCGGTGCGGATGAAGATCTTCTGGCTTTTCAGTTCGTCTTCAATGCCTTCCCATATACGGTCAAACTCCCGTTGCTGGTCTATCACCATACTCTGTATATCGTCCAGGATCTCGTCGGGGTTTTCTTCCATATGCATACGGGTGGACTTGCCGACCAGCAGCATCCTTTTAAGGGTAGCAACACGTACACGGAAAAACTCGTCGAGGTTGTTGGAGAAAATACCAAGGAAACGAATGCGTTCATGGAGGGGGACAGTATTATCAGCTGCTTCCTGTAACACTCTTGCATTAAATGCCAGCCAGCTGATATCCCGCGGTATCATCTTGACTTTCTTCAACGGCACAATCTTTTTGCTATTGCTTTTCTTTTCCATCGCCGGAACTTGTATGTTTAGATCTATTGGCTCACTGCTTGACAATCGCATCTGAAGAGTATTTAACGGTTGTGGTTATACTGGTCTAATACTGTTAATCACAACAATACAGATTTTTGGAATAGATCTTATGTTAAATTTCTGATACGCATTCTTAAAGGTAAGCAATTAAAAAGCGATAGAGAATAGCGCATAGATAATAATCTATGGTATTTTCCGTAGATATAGTTGTATATATCATTTATAGAGGCATGATCCGGAAGTAATTAGTGCAGGTGTCAGACAGTCTGGCTGGCTTTTTCCGATGGTGTTTGTGCCTTGTTTAACAAGGGGAGGGCTATCAGGCTACCCAGACCAACAACCAGCACCAGGAGGGTTTGGGCGGACCAAACAATCCATCCGAAGGCATATGCTGTGGTATCGAGTACCCCATATACCATGAGGGTTCTTTGCACGAGGAACTGGTAAGCGCCGGTACCGCCGGGTGTTACGATCATCCCTACACTGCCGATGATGAGCACTGCCAGGGCAGCCTTCAGTCCCAGGTAACGGGTTTCCTCCATACAGTAGAAGCCCAGGTACATCATGGCGAAGTACATCATCCAGATCAGTATTGAGTAGAAGATAAACCAGCCTTTCTTTTCCATCTGACCGATGGAGCGGATACCGTCCCATACGCCATGCGCCAGCGCACGGATCTTGATACCAATGGTAGAACGGGCAATGAGGCGGAAAACAATATAAGTGAGTAATATGAGTACTATCAGGGCGCCGATGATGATCAGTGAACGGGAGCTGCCTGCACTACCCAGCTTATTCTCAATCGGATGCCAGATTTCAGCAACGAACAGCCCACCGATTACGTCTATCTGAATAACGACGGTGATGACCATGAGAATGAGCAGGAGCAGCATGTCGACCGCACGTTCCGCAATCATGGTACCTACCAGTTTATCTACCGGGATCTTTTCATAACGCGCTACGATACCGCAGCGGGTCACTTCTCCCAGACGGGGCACCGCCAGGTTGGCCAGGTAGCCTACCATCACGGCAAAGAATGTATTGAGTGTACCCGGATGGTAGCCCATAGGTTCCATAATGAGCTTCCAGCGGACAGCCCGGTACCAGTGACTGGCAATACCAACTATGATAACAGGGATCAGCAGCCAGTAATTAGCATGCTCCAGCGAATTGAAGATATCGTCTTTCTCCTTATCGGTAAGATTATGCGTAACAAGCCAGACTAATCCTAGCCCAATGGCTAAAAAGCAGATAAACTTCAAAAATTTGGGCATAGTAATAGTCTTTTGGGATCCAGCGGTTACAATTTGTTATTTTCTTTCGGGAATATGGCAATGGGAGTATGCTTCTTAGCCTCCTCAAAGTCCATAGTAGCGTAAGAGATGATAATAACAGTATCGCCAACCGCGCAGAGGCGGGCAGCGGGGCCATTCATACAAACAACACCGGAACCGCGTTTTCCTTTGATGATATAGGTCTCCAGGCGTTCTCCGTTATTGACGTTCACTACCTGAACTTTTTCATATTCAATGAGGTTAGCAGCGTCCATCAGATCTTCGTCAATAGTAATACTTCCTACGTAGTGTAAGTTTGCTTCAGTGATAACTGCTCTATGTATCTTACTTTTCAGTACTTCAATGTGCATGATAAAAAATATCCCACTTCCGTGGGTCTGGTGTAAAGGCAAAATTAGGGAAAAAATACAATACGGCGCGCCGTGGTGTTGGCGGTTACCCGGGGTTAAAAACCCCGCGCTACAAACAATGGGACTCCTACGGAGTCCTATTATGGTTTGTTGATGGTAGTTTCCCCAAACACCGCAATTAGCGCATTCAGCAGAAGTTATTTGTTTAACGGCTGATCAGTTTACCTGCATATTGTCAATCAACCTGACATTACTGCTGATCTCCCTGGCGGCTACTACTGCATACAGCGGATCTTTACCGGGAGCTGCCGGAAAATCGATGTTACCATCCGGTGCTATGGACACCATGTCGAGATAGTCAACATCGAAGCCGTTGCCTTTCAGCTCGTTAATAGCTTTGCCTGCTATTTCTTTGAGTGGGGCCTGGGTAAGGTTGTTTTTTATATAGTAAAGTGCACGGGAGATGTGCAGGGCGTTTTGTCTTTCTGTTGGATTGAGGCGTAGATTACGGCTGCTCATGGCCAGACCGTCCTGTTCACGGAGGGTAGGGCAGATAACCAGCTCAACGTTTAAATGCAATAGTTTGATCAGGCGGTTGATTATCAGGCATTGTTGAAAGTCTTTTTGTCCCATGAAGAGCTTGTCAGGCTGTACCAGGTCTAACAGTTTATGTACAACCTGGCCTACACCCTGGAAGTGACCTGGTCGGTGGGCGCCTTCAAGTACTGTTTCCAGTTCGCCGAAGTCATAGTGCATTTCGGGAGCCAGGCCCTTTGGGTACATTTCCTGCACAGATGGCAGAAACAGTACATCGTTGCCGGCGGCAGTCAGTTGAAGGATATCCTGGTCTATTGTAATGGGATATTTCTCAAAATCGGCGGGATCATTAAACTGGGTAGGATTGACAAATATGCTGCACACGACGAGGTCGGTGTTTTCTTTTGCCGCTGCAATAAGGGACAAATGGCCCTGATGCAATGCGCCCATAGTTGGCACAAAACCAATACGTTTACCCTCTTTCCGTGCTGTTGATAAGTGCCTTTCGAGATCGTCTTTCCGCTTGAACAGATACATAATTTATTGCTTAAAAGGATGTTAAAAGTGCCAATTTGTCTTTTCTTCCGTTAAAAATCCGTAATTTTGCAAACCAAATTAAAAATTACTGCATTAATATCAGCATTAGATGTCCACAAAGAAACGAATTCTTTTTATTGCTCAGGAAATGTCGCCTTATCTGGAATTAACAGAGTATGCGAATATGGTCAATAAAATGGCAATTAAGTCCAATGAGTCCGGGCTGGAAGTGCGGGTGATCATGCCCCGGTTTGGCATTATCAACGAAAGAAGGCACCGGTTACACGAGGTGGTAAGACTGTCTGGCATTAACATTGTGATAGAGGGTGACGATTATCCGTTGATTATCAAGGTGGCATCATTGCCCAACGCCCGTTTGCAGGTTTATTTCCTGGACAATGAAGATTACTTCAAGCGTAAGACATTGTTCACGGACGAAAACGAGCAATTCTATGACGATAATGCAGCCCGTGCAGTATTTTTCTGTAAAGGAGCGCTGGAAACAGTAAAGAAGTTTGGCTGGCCGCCGGACATTATTCACTGTAGCGGATGGATGACTTCACTGATTCCTTTATACCTGAAGACTGCTTACAAGAAAGAACCGGTATTCGCTCATTCCAAAGTGGTATATTCCATGGAGCCCAATTCCTTTAAGGAAAAACTGGGCGCAGGCTTTGTGAAGAAAGCTACCATCAGTACCCAGATCAAAGAAAAAGACCTGGAGTTATATAAGGAAGGTACCAACAGTGCACTGAACAGAGGTGCCGGTAAATATGCCGATGCCGTGGTACTGGCAGGTGAAAAGACAGAAAAGAAAGTAGTGGATGAGCTGAAAGCGGAAAAAGGTAAGATCATTCTCCCTTACAAAAAGGATAATGAAGATCTCGCAGACTATCTGCAACTGTATACGCAGCTACTTGGAAAATAATTCTTTCTCTACAGAAAAGCCTCGTTCCGAACGGGGCTTTTTTTATTCTCTGAAAAGTTCATTCTCAAACTATTTTCCTATTTTTGCCGCAGTTTACCATGAGGCATACCACCAAAATGCAAAAAGTTGGTAAATTGTACTTTAAATACTAATCTAAAAGCGAAATTCAATTATTTTATGCCTTATTTATTTACCTCAGAATCTGTTTCCGAAGGCCATCCGGATAAAGTGGCCGATCAGATATCCGACGCACTAATTGATCATTTCCTTGCTTATGATACTACATCAAAAGTGGCGTGTGAAACGTTGGTGACAACTGGTCAGGTGGTACTGGCCGGTGAAGTAAAATCTGAAGCTTACCTGGATGTGCAGGAAATTGCTCGTGAGGTAATCCGTAAGATAGGGTATACTAAGAGCGAATACATGTTCGAAGCTAACTCCTGTGGTATCTTCTCTGCTATTCATGAGCAGTCACCAGATATCAACCAGGGCGTTGAACGTAAGAACCCTGAAGAACAGGGCGCCGGCGAC
Source organism: Chitinophaga filiformis (assembly GCF_900102545.1). Taxonomy (GTDB): domain Bacteria; phylum Bacteroidota; class Bacteroidia; order Chitinophagales; family Chitinophagaceae; genus Chitinophaga; species Chitinophaga filiformis. The sequence continues at coordinate 96,154 of NZ_FNBN01000008.1, forward strand.
CAGGGTATGATGTTCGGTTACGCCACCCGCGAAACTGAGAACTATATGCCACTGGCTCTGGACCTCGCTCACAAGCTGCTGATCGAACTCGCTGCTATCCGCCGCGAAAATAAAGAGATTGCTTACCTGCGTCCTGATGCCAAGTCACAGGTAACGATCGAATACTCTGACGATAACAGGCCTGTTCGTATTGACACCATCGTTATTTCTACACAGCACGATGATTTCGATTCTGAAGACAAGATGTTAGCGAAGATCAAGAGTGACATGATCAACATCCTGATCCCGCGCGTAAAGGCTCAGCTGAAACCTGAATTACAGGCACTGTTCAATGACAAGATCACTTATCATATCAACCCAACCGGTAAGTTCGTGATCGGTGGTCCTCACGGTGATACCGGCTTGACTGGCCGTAAGATCATCGTTGATACCTACGGTGGTAAAGGTGCTCACGGTGGTGGTGCATTCTCCGGTAAAGATCCTTCCAAAGTAGACCGTTCTGCGGCTTATGCTACCCGTCACATTGCCAAAAACCTGGTAGCTGCAGGTCTTTGCGATGAAGCGCTGGTACAGGTATCCTACGCAATCGGTGTGGCTAAACCTTGTGGTCTCTTCATCGATACGCGTGGCACTGCCAAGGTAAAAATGAGCGATGGCGATATCGCAAGAAAGGTAGAAGAGATCTTCGACCTGCGTCCTTACGCTATCGAGCAGCGTCTGAAACTGCGTAATCCTATCTACAGCGATACAGCTGCTTATGGTCACATGGGCCGCGACAGCAGAGTAGTTACCAAAGTGTTCAACAAGGGTAAAAAGAATGAGAAGAAAGTAGAAGTGGAGCTGTTTACCTGGGAGAAACTGGATTATGTTGAAAAAGTAAAATCAGCTTTCGGATTGTAAGAATATCCGCTGGTAAATAATTTTAAGAACCGTCTCATGTACAGTGAGGCGGTTTTTTGTTATATTTAGAATCCACCTGTTTCCTGATCATCAAGATAGCATATTATGGATAACTTCATGAAAGCCGCCATAGAAGAGGCCTTAAAAGGCCTGAACGAGGGTGGCATCCCCATTGGATCTGTGCTTGTACATAAAGGCGAGATCATTGGTCGTGGACACAACCGCAGGGTACAGAAAGGCAGTGTTATCCTGCATGGTGAGATGGATGCGCTGGAGAATGCCGGCCGGCTTCCAGCGGCCACTTACAGGGAGTGTGTACTGTATACAACCTTATCGCCCTGCCCGATGTGCACGGGCGCTATACTGCTATACGGTATCCCAAAGGTGGTGATTGGCGAGAACCAGACATTCATGGGTGCGGAGGAACTGCTGAAAGCCAGTAATGTGGAGTTGACAGTGGAAAATGATAAAGAATGTATTGAGATGATGCAGACGTTCATTCAGCAACATCCGGTGCTCTGGAACGAGGATATAGGTGAATAAAAAAGGAGCTGCCCCGGTATGGGACAGTCCTTTTCGTTGCTTGTGGACGGTTTATCAATAAGCAGTTAAAGTATTTCTTTTCTTCAGGGCCCGATTGTAAAGTCGCAGGCGTATGCTGTCAGCTGATATCTAACCATGCTGCTTCTCCAGCGTTTAAGCAGCGCCGTAAACCTGTCCGGGGCTTAATTCTTCCTCTTATATTGCAGCATCCATTCGTAGATGCTCAAATTGTCGGTACTGTCCCTATAAGCAGGATCATAGAACTCATGCCAGCCGGTATGTGCTTTTTCGTGTTTTGTAAGCTTTACAAGGCCTTTTTGATAGTGGTTGGTACTATCTATGCAACGGAGGATGTTCTCCAGGAATTGGGGCTCCGCAGTGCCGGCAAAGTACCATGCATGGAGTCCTGCATCTGACACGAGTTTAAACCTGCCGTAATTTTCCGGGTACAGGGGCGCCGGCGACATAGGCACTGTAGCTGCCAGACGGGAGGTCAGGTGTTTACTTTCCGTCATAGACATCAGCGTACACCATCCGCCTGCGCTGTAGCCTGTGAGATAAATGCGGTCGGCGTCAACCGGGTATTTCTTCAATACATCATCCAGGATAAATTCCAGTTGTTGTGGATTGATCCCCCAGCTTTCAGCCAGCGGCGCCAGTACCATGAACTTATAGAGCTTGCCATCTGTTTTGGCGACCGCCTCTATCTTGCGGCCTTCTTTGATCTGACGGGGAATACCCTCCCTGAACAGTTTGGAAATGTCGTGACCTGCGATGCTTTTTCCATGAAAACAGATAATCAGTGGAAACTTCTCCTTAGGTTTTCCCTGCGGAACATGTAGTAATGCCGGCACCTGATGCCATGGATCGGTTGGGACAATTATCTGCCTGAATGCGTCCGGAAGACCTGGTGCGCCTGCGATACCTGGGATAGACAGCATCGCAAGAAGTAATACTTTTTTCATTGTTTAATTTTTTGTGCTGAGTGTGGTGGCTTTCACCGGTATGTTGCCGGTAGTGAATTTATCTTTAAGTTGAGTAAATCGTTGTTCAATGAAATGAAAGCTGCATAGTGCGAAAGCATACACTACCGGTACGTCTATCAGGAATAACCAGTACTTGTTGCTTTCGCTGACGGGTATCCATCGTTCTACCAGCTGCGTTTGTATGACCCAATGCAAAATGTACATACCGTAAGAGACTTTCCCGATAGCTACCAGGATATTGTTCTCAAATATTTTCTTTACAAAATTACCGGGCATACTGCTGTAGGAGGAAACCAGTAACAGCAGCAGGGAAGCGGTAAACAGGTTCAGCACCGTATAATACCATACATGCTGATAACTGTTCACATCCCCGAAATTGTACCCCATAGAGGTGGGCAGCGAGTGCCCATGACTTTCGAACAGGTAATTAGCCATACCTGCGCCCAAAGCCAGTATACAGCACAGCGCGAATAGCCATTCAGGCCGTTTGATCCTGTCTTTCAGTCCCAGCAACGGAATGGCCGTTCCTGTAAAGAAGGCATCCAGGTGACTGAGTGGAAACCAGTAAATCACGTCAAATACCTCGAAGGAGGTCTTGCCATGTTGCGCCAGGTAATTACCGAAAGACCAGCGGAAGAGCGGACCGGCTACCAGTACCACTACCAGCAGCCGCCGGAGAGAGAGCCTGGAAAGCAGGAAAACAATGAAAGGGAAGAACAGGTAAAACTGCTCTTCGACACAGAGAGACCAGAAATGCGTGTACACCGGGCTTTCATGCCAGCTGTTACTGATCCTGGTCAGGTTGAAGGTATAGGAGTATAAGTAGGGCAAGTCCCTGAAATAACCCGGAGGAAAAGCTGTAAACAGGCAGATGACTACAAATGCAGTGAGGTAAATGTAGTACAGGGGGAAAATGCGCAGGCTTCTCCTGATCCAGAATTTTTTGAGGCGTTGGGACAATGGGGATGGTTTATCCTTTTCTTTCAGTAGTATACTGCTGATCAGGAAGCCGGAGAGTACAAAGAAAAGCTGTACCCCCATCCAGCCAAAGCGGATCACGCCGAAATGGAATGCCATTACCAGCAGTATCGCAATGGCGCGGATGCCATCCAGGCTTTTAATATAGTTGGTCTGTGTTTGCATTACAGTTGAAAAGGATAATAGGTGACTACTACTCCCGGTGGCAACAATGGCTTGTACGCCGCCAGTTTGTTATACAGGGATGTTGCCTCCGAAGGATCCACCGCATAAAAGAATACCTCGTCGCCTCCGCAGATCACGTTGTTGGAGATCTTCCAGGACGCTACCTTTCTCCATTGCTGCAGGAGCGTACTGTCAAACCAGGTGTCGTACACCACTGCGATCTTCACGTGCTCCTGACCCGTAAACTGCTGCAGGAACTGCGGAGAATACTGGCCATGGAGTTTTCCGGCGGCCACTACATTGTTGCCCAGTCCCCAGAGATCCAGTATCCTGTTGTCAGACAGATAACTGACCGCGCCCACATCATTCGCCGCTACCGCCGTATGCTGATAGCTGGTTTGCAGAAAGCGTCCCATCTGGTACTGCTGCTCATAGATATTACGCGCTGCCAGAGGCAAATTATGAAAAGCGCCTGCTGCTCTTAATGGCAAAGGTGCAAACGCAAAGAGCAACAGGAAGGCGCCAATAGCTTTCTCCAGCAGGGAGTAATGCCGTTGACTACGGGTTAGCTGACGATAATAGTAATACAACAGTATAGCTACTACTGTTATATCCAGCGCCAGCAGGTAAGCTTCATACCGGAACAGCCAGCCCACGGCGGCCAGGGCCATGTGCAGGAAGGTATTGATCAGCGGAATGCAGGCCAGTTGCTTTATTTTGCTGATAGTATTGACGTTGTCATTATCCGGCCGCAGTAATATGATCAGCGCGGGAATGATCAGCAGCATTCTTACCACGGTAGTACCTGAAAGCGATGAGGAGCCTTCAGGGTAATACTTGTTGGTGAAGATGTTCACCATGGTATTATTACCGTACAGTAGTTTATAAACCACGATCTCCTGCAGGCTGCTCATCAGCTGGGAAGGTCCGCCTGCCAGTTTGCTGGCCTTCAGTAATACGGAGTTGGGCAGGAAATAGCCACCGTGTCTTACAGAGATATACCCGAATATCATCAGCGGTACCAACGACAGTACCAGTACGACGCTGGTCTGCTGCCATCGCCTGTTGTAAATACCGGCTACTATTACACCGGCCAGCAGGAATAAGGATTCAAAGCGGGCCAGGATAGCCAGTCCGGCCACCAGTGACAGTAACAAGACCTGGTTGCGGGTGGTATTGTCTGGCGTCAGAAAAGCGACAGACAGGTATAACATCCACATGGCCAGGAAGGCATGTAGCATATGCTCCATGCCACTTGCCACCATCACTGGTACCGGTACCAGTATGACAAGCAAAATCAGAGAAATACATCTGATAGAAGCCGGCAGACTGAAACGCTGTAAGAGCTTGTCAGTCACGATCACCAGCAGGAATGCAAAGCACACATTGATATAAAACGGCATCCAGATACTGTTGATGCCAGCCTTAAAAAATGCGGCCAGTATAAGGGTATACAAAGGGGAGGAGCTGGCTGCGCTGAATTCCTGCGCATTGATACCCCATACGCCATGTAATGCGAAGTTCTTCGCAATGGACATATGAATGAATGTATCATCCAGCGGATAACAGAAATGGCCACCCGTCTGCATCAGCACCTGCCGGCAGGCTATGGCCAGCAATACTGCGAGTAGCAGTAAAGTGGCCATAACAGGGTAGTTTTTTTGGACGTAATATCTCATCATCCGTGATTACACTATTTGTTAAAGGTCCGTGCCTGTGATTGAAGTACCGCTTCTTCAAAGCTGATGCCGATCAGTCTTTCCAGTTCTATTTTAGCCTGCCTGATATCCCTTTCCAGCATCACCTTTCTTACCATCTCCTCATTGTAACTTCTGTAAGCGATGTTCAGGGTTTCTACCGTTACATCTTTATCACCAGCGGAGAACTTTTCTTCTGTTTGTTTATAATGGTTGTACACGTCTTCGAGCAACGGTACTTCCAGCTCCAGCATTTTCTTATTGGCAGCGTACAACTCGTAGGCATTCAGTACATCTGCCTTTATTTTCAGCTGTTCTTCCTCTTTCATATTCATGACCACTTTCCGCTCCGTTCTGGCGATCTTCACATCGTTGGGGATGGAAATGAAACTACCAAGAGGAATCGTCAGCGAAAAGTTGTACCTGGGGAAGAAGGTGGCGTTATTGCTGTTGTTCTTCAGCGTATACTCGTTCAGGTTTCCATATGCCTGGAACAAGTTCGCCCATCCTGCTGCAGCTTTGTTCTGCTGATATTTGGCAATTTTTGCCTTGTTGTCATATACCTTCAATCCGGGGTTCTGCATAGCAAGTTCTACTAATACTGCTTTCAATTGTGCTACTTCAGGTGAATCGGTGAGAGGGATATAAAGGCTTGATTCCTTTTTCTGTGCCTGCACAGAAATACAGAATGCCAAGCCAATAATGAATAGAAGTCCCTTTTTCATACTGTATTATTTAGATGTTGAAAGATTATATCGTACTCTAATGGTGATGCCCAGGATTGCATTGAGGAAAATAGATGATTCCACCAGCCCCGCCGCCTCCTGTGCATACTGGGCTACCAGGATAGCATACATCACCGCAGCGATGCCTATCAGCAATAGCTTATTCAGTTCATTGTTTTCATTGAAGTAGTTTTTCACCGCGTAATGAATACCCATGTAGGTATAGATACAGGTGATGATCAGTCCTATCCATCCCAGCTCCATTGCTGCACGCAGGTAACCACTGTCGGGCTGTACCCCTGCCATCGGGTGAGCAGGATTATAGGTTACTCCGTCGCCGCCTACCGTCATCACACCACCACCAATGGGATGTGCATACAAATAGGGCTGTATGCTGTGCCTGTTCACATCACGGAGGCTGAGCGATTCGTCCTGGCTACCCATAAAGGCGGTGCGGATGCGGATAATGGTCGGACTGCTGTAAAAGGGGCCGAACAAAATGGCCAGCATGCCGAAAGTGAAAATGGCGGCAGCGATCAGGGTATTCCTGTTATGCAGGTTCACCAGGAAGAATAATAACAGTCCTACGGGCAACATCACATACGCGGTGCGGGTGCCGGAATATCCAAGCGCCAGCAGATGAACTACTATCATAAAAAGCAGCAAAAACTTTTTTGGGAAGCTTAATATCTTCTGGCTGGCGGTAAGCAATATTGTACAGATGATAGCGCCGCAGGCCATCAGTACACCAAAGGCCGCAGGGTCTGCCATAAAGGAAAAGATCCTGGCACGTCCCTGTATCATCACCGTCTTGAACTTGTCAGGGTTCATAGCAACATAGGCCCTTTCAAAGGGTAGCAGTCCTACCGCCTGTTGCAGACAACCGTACAGGGCAGCTGCGGTGGACAGCGCCAGCCAGAATTTGAAGAATCTGTTTATCTGTATCCAGTCGCTCATCACTTTGATGGTGAGGAACAGGAATATGAAATTGCGGATATACACCCTGATAAAAATGAACCAACCCTGTATCGACAACATATTGGGATTGAAGAACTGTATCAGCAGGTAGGCCGTATACAGGTACAATATCAGCAGGAGAGGGTCTTTGAAGTAAGCAACATTAGACTTCTCCCTGCTTTTCCTGTCGAAGATGGCGCCGGCCAGCATCAATACCAGGAAAAGATCCATTGCAACCCCCACGGGCATCGTTGTGCCGGCCATTCTCTCGGGTACGTGCGCGATCATCGAAACAGCAATGTATATATAATAGCCAAGGCGGAAGTTCATGGCGCTGATCACCGCCAGCACCAGCCCGATAATGCCACCAAACACCACCATACTGAGTTTGGCGTCCATTGACGATACGTAGGCGATGGCAGGCACTGCTATCACCCAGAGCAGGATGAACAGGTATATTACGGTGTTTTTCTTAGCCTGTTGACTGAGCATAATAGTCTGAATACGTTAAAAAAACATGATTTTCACAAATAGCATTATCAACGTCAGCGCCACAAAAATCAGCAACATCGTCTGATGGAATGCCTTGCTGATACCGGGCGTATATTTTTTCTTTACGGGCATTATAAATGTGTTTTTTGAGTGACCATCTCCGATTGCTGCGGATTGTATGGTTTGGCCTTGAAGGGCCCTGTAAACAGGAAACCCAGCCTCAGCTGCATGCATATCCGGTAAACGACGATGGAAAAGAAAATGGCGATAAAGATCAGCAACAGTAACAACGGCACTATATATTGTTTCATCGTAGTAGCGAGCAGGAAATACCTGATCACGGCTACAATGGGTACATGCAAGAGGTAGATGTACAGGGAGTAATGCCCGAACGTTCTCAGGAAGGGCAATGCATTGTACTTCGATAACTGGAAGGAAAGCATAATTGTAAACAGGCTGCCTACGAGCGCTATGCCGGCATACAGGAAGAGGTTCATCTGCTGGTGATACAGGAAATAATACTGGCAGACTGCAAAAACAGGCAGCAGTATCAGGAGTCCATATGCGGAAGAAAGTTTCTCCTGCACCTTCTGCGAGAAAAAGTAAGCCGCTGTCAGGTTGCCGATACAGAAAAAGATGTAGTGTAATGCTACGTCATAAAGAGTGCTGATACTGTTCACAAGCGGAGCTATTGCCAGCAATCCCAGCGACACAAGGACCTGCGCGAATTTGTCATAGCGGAAAAGTTTTGCTATCAACAGATACAGTAAGGTTACATTGAACAAAGCAAATAAATACCATAACTGGTCAAGATGGCGGGGTTGTATCAGAATATTCAGGTAATCGGCGCCGGTACGGTGGGCGTTAACAAATGAAGAGAAGATTATTTGCAGGGTGATCTGAATGAAGGCCCACAGAACGTAGGGGTACAACAATGTATTAACGCGGGTAACAAAAAATCCCATCTCTCCCTTCCTGGTTATACTTCTTTCGAAGAATAACCCGGAGAGGAGAAAGAACAGGGGCATACGGAAGCTGTAGAACATGTTATTGCCGTCAATGATCCACTGACTGACAACCATGCCACTGCTTTTCAATCCGAATAGCACATGTCGGTATACGACCAGGATAATAGCTATGCCTTTCGCATAGTCTATCCATCCCAGCCGGTTGGCTTGTGGTGGCTTGAAGTTAAACAGTTCTTTGAGTGTAAAGCTTGGCATTTTTGGGTAAAACTTTTGGTTATAATTCGAGGTATTCTTCCTGTACATTGTTCAGTACTGCTCCCACGAACTTATCACCAAGGGTCTCAAAAAACTGCGTTGATTCGCGGTCTACCTGTGTTAACGCAAGCTTGGATGAAAAAACTGCTATGACGCCATCTACATATTGCGCCAGCTCTTTACTATCGGTATAGTCATTCAGCGGGGCGCCTTCCAGCAGCACAAAATCATAGTAATTCGTCAGGAAGGGGAGGTAGTTTAGAAGATTATTCTTCGGTAAGATCTCTGATGGGGTATAGTCGCCACCTTTACAACCGATCACTTCGATGCCAGGTACAGGATATGTGGTCACAATCTCCTTTACTTTGTCAATGTTCAGTTCTGCCTCGGGTACGGAGAATGTCTCCAGTGTCGGTGCTGCCTCCATCTGTACGGTGAGGTCATTATTACAGAAGTTGGTGTCTATTACCAGTACATTTTTATTACTGAGGCTCAGGCTGTACGCCAGCGCCTGTGTAAGGGTAGTTTTACCCTGACGGGATTCTGTACTGGTGATAAGGAATGATTTTTTGCCACTGCTTTCCACTTCATACCGCAGCTTACGCAGCAGTTCGCGGAAGGTGTTCTGACGCTGTTTGGAATGTTTGTCAGAGATCGTTGTTTTCTGCAACACTTCCAGGATGCTGTACTTGCTCAGGTCAGCATGATTCACACTGCTGATCAGGCGAAGGTCGAGGTGTTTCTCAAACACCGAGGGCGATTTCAGCGATCCATCCAGGAATTCCAGCAGCAATACAATGAAAGAGGTCAGCAGGAAGGTAGAGATACCTGCCATACCCATGATGATGACACGTTTGGAAGACTCTGGCCTGAAGGCTGGCTGTCCTTTCAGGATCTGTTTGAAGTTAACATCCGGTGTAGTCCGGTTGTCCTGTGCGGCGTTCAGCTTTTCCTTCAGCTTGTTGTATTCTTCCTGTGCCATGTCTACTTCCGCCTGCAGACCGCTTACTGTAGCTTCCTTATTGGCATAAGAACCTACGGAACCTTTCAGTTTGGCAATCTGCGATTGTAATGCGCCTATATTCAGGCTGGAAGCATTCAGCTGTGCTTCAAGATTCGCTTTTTCCTGTACTAATGCATCTTTGGTAGTAGCGGTCTGTGTGCCGGTTGTGGATGCGCCCAGTTTCTTCTGGAGCTGCGAACGCAGTCCGGCCAGCTTGGCGTTCATCGCTTCGTCATTACCACCTTTCCTGGTAAGTTCTGTATTGAGGTCATTGATCTGTCTGCGCAGATCTATGATCTCACTGTTACTGTTGGTGAAAACGGTCTTACCCTGGCTGGCGGCAGCGAGACGCTGGTTTACGCTCTGCAGGGAAGAGTTGATGGTATTGTAATTAGCCCTTTCGTCAGACAGGCCTTTTTCAAACTGTTTGATCAGATCCAGTTCGTTACCGCTGGCTGTTTCCACATTAAGCAGGCCTTCGGATGATTTATATAAGCGGAGCGCTTCTACTTTTTTATCCAGCTCAGCTTTCTTTTGTCTTACCAGTTCGTCAAAAGACTCCACGCTTTCTACTGATCTTTCAGTACGCATACTTCTGTAGTAGCGCAGGAATTCCCGGTAAACCGTATTGACGGTATAAGCGGCCTGCTCAGGATTTTCTGCCATGGATACGATCTCCAGGTAGTCTGTACGCTGTACACGGGAAGCATTCAGCCTTTTACGGATGGATTCGTAGTCATATTTAAACAGTTTGAGAAATTCCAGAATTCTCCTTTCTGCCGGATTGTAGGAGGATAGTACCTGGAGGGAGTCTAGTTTGCCACGCAGTATCTCTACAGCGGCTTGTTTGTCGACTGCTTTATAAGCGTCTGATTCCAGGTCTTTCTCCTGCAGACGTACGAAGGGTTTAGTGCTGGTCAGGTCATGAATAAGCAGGTCGTAAGACAGCATGCCGATCACCACTGGTGAGTTGATGGTTTCGATCACGTTATCAAACTTTACGTCTGCTTCAAAAATATTGACATTCTCTTCCCGGAGTTTCACCTGGTCATTGATAGTGAATCCGGTCGCAATCTGGGTTACGGAAGCATACATTCTCGGCTTGCCAAGGGTAAAGAACAGGGCAGCAACAATGGCAATGATGGTACTGATGATTATCCACCATTTCTTTTTCAGCAGGGCCTTTATGAAATATATTATATCCATATTAATTGTAATTATTTAACATCTGTAGCGTGCAAAAAAATCCGGTTGCCCGGACTTTTTGGGAGAAACTGGTAAAGCTTAATGCTTTACCAGTTTAACCATCTTGGTTTCCCCGTTCTTACCGCTAATACGGAGCAGGTAGATGCCAGGCGCACTAATCCTTGAACCGGTATTAATACGCAGGGTGCTGGCGCCCGCCGGAACGGAACCCTTGTAATCTGAATATAACAGCCGTCCTGACATGTCAAAAATCTCTACTCTTACAGCTGTTTCGGCTTTCAATACTAAGTCAACGTTGAACTGGTCGTTGTATGGATTCGGATAAACCTTGGCGTCTCCGAAGTCAGCGGCCTTGTTGATCATTGCCACTGCAGGAGGAGCAACTGCTGCGATTGTGCCGTCGCCTATCCTTGCGGCCTGACCATCCTGAGGATCGATCGGACCATCTTCATTCTGAGTAGCAGGATCTACGTGCCCTTTAACGATCATTGCTGCGATCAGTCCATAGCGGGATGTTGCCGTACCAGGATCAACATCTATATGGATCTTACCATAAGCATCAGGAGATACATCGCGGATGGTTACCACGCCACTCTTGTTCAGGGAAGCGTTCAGCCATGCCATCTTCGTACCGTTCACAGTGTATTTACCTGTGATATCTTCCCACTCGACAGAGCTACCGAAGAATACCAGGTCATATTTCAGCGCCTGGTTCAGGCCGGTGATGTAGAAGTCTGCGTGGTTGCCCGGGAACAGACCATAGTTTTCTACCATCACATTGTCAGGGTAAACACCACTGTTGTTGCCTGTATTGATACCAGCGGAATACATACCATCGAAGTTTTCGAGGATGGTGATGCCGACGCCGGTTGTATTGCTCTGGCCATCCTGCATGTTACTGATCACCACGCCCTGTTGCGGACGCATACCAGTGTTGTTCCATGGAGCAGGAGCTACCAGCAGTTCGCTGAAGTTCACATTTACACTGAATCCAAGGCTGGTTGCGGATGCCGCATTGCTGTAGTCAGAATTGCTGGCGCCTCTTACCGCACGCACCTTGTAGTAGTATTTCTTGTTTACGGTCAGGTTATTGTCAGTATAGCTTACTGTGTTGGCCGGGAGACTAGCTACCTGTGCGTAGCTGCCGCCGGAAACTGCACGCCATACCTGGTATCCTGTTTCTGTGTTGGACCTGTCTGACCACTGCAGGGCGATTGTCTTGGCGCCGGTTGCGGTTGCACGCAGGTTGATCGGATTCAGGACGGTTGTTGCGCTGTCGTAAGCTTCCAGTACCATGGAGTTCATGTGCATATAGTAACCATTCTGGGTCTTGTTCACCTGTACATTGATCTCACCGTTCGCATTCGGCAATACACCGTTTATCTGTTTAGTGAGGTTGGTGTTGTATGCAGGATCTATAACCACGCTGTCTGTACCGATCGTGTATCTTACCTTGGCAGCTACACCGAAGTTCAGACTGCTAAAGAACACAACATTATAACGTTTCGCTTTGTTCAATCCAGCCAGTTTCACGGTGTGGGTAATGTTCCTGCTGTCATATACGGCAGACTGCATAACAACGTCAGGATAGATACCGGAGTTGTCATAAGTGCTCATACCTACTGCAGGCTGGTCATTTTCCCATACTTCATTAAATGTTACGCTGATACCGGTAGGATTACCTGATTCATCCAGTGCATTGGCCAGTCTTACACCCTGGTAAGGGAATCCTGCCACATTGTTCCATGGCGCAGGAGCCGGACTGCTGGAAGAGAAGTCGAGGAATACACTAGTGGTATTCTTATCGGTAATAAGCACATTAAAGGTATCGCTGGCGGCTGCACCCTGGTTGTCAGTTGCGGTCAGGGTCACGGCATAGCTACCCAGGTTGTTCGCAGTTGGTGCGAAGCTGAATGAGCCTGTACCATTGCCGTTGTCCGTGAAGTCACCGAACGCTGGCAGACCGCTTACAGAGAGTGCTACGGTATTGCCCTGGTCAGGTGTAGCCTGTACGTTGAACTGTGCAGAAGTACCAGCTTTCAGTTTCACGTCGGCGATAGTATTGATAGAAGGTGGTTTCACCGGTACATTCACACCGGCAATATTGCTATAACCGGCAGATACGCCTGCAGTATTGGAAGCACTGACCTTATAATAGTAATGAGTGTTACCATGTACGGTGTTGTCCACATAACTGTTCGCCGTTGCGCTGTTCAGACTACCCAGCAGGCTGTAAGTGCCCAGGCTGTCTGTAGCGCGATGGATCCTGTAACCGGTAGCATTGTAGGCAACATTGGTCCAGTTGAGGGACACGGTGCCATTGTCTTCTGTCGCGGTCAGTTCCTTAGGCGCAGCTGGCAGGGTACCGTCGTCCAGTATAGCGTTCACTTCGAAGGCACCGAGGTAACCTACAGGTGTGCCATTGGCTACTGCCATATTGAAGGTGATTTCACCACTGCCATTTGGCGCGATATTGTCAAAGTTTACAGTAGTGGAAGTGTTACCCTGTACGTTCAGCGGTTTGCTGACGCCGTTGATCGTAAAGACGGTGGTGCCGTTATTCGCCTGTACAGACCATACACTACCCGCGTAGAACTTGAAGGAGTACTTCCTATTGGCATCCAGTCCGGTCAGTTTTACGTCAATTGCATTGTCGGAGGTGAAAATGCCAGGCCATGATCCGAAGAAGTAGTATTCTTTCATCACTACATCCGGATAAACGCCGCCGTCATTACCAGTTACAGGGCCTTCATTCCAGGTGAACCAATTGCCGGTCTGCAACTGCAGATCTACATTGGTAGTTTCACCTTTGTCGTTCTTCAGGTTGTTGGTAGATACCGAAGTAATGTTATTCCATGGCGCCGGAGCATCAGTCTGATGTTTGAAGCGTACAAAGAGTTTATAGTTCGGATCTTTATCAATCACCGTTACGGTGAATGTTTTGGTGTCGGTTCCACCGTTGCCATCAACGGTATTCATCTTCACCGTATAAACACCCGCGTCAGCGAAGCCAGGATCTACACTCAGGCTGGCAGTACGATTGCTGCCGGTAAGAGTAATGAATGAGGGCAGTGATGCTGCAGACCATGTAAGTACATCTGAAGCATTCTGATCAGTAGCGGAGAGAGAAAGCTGCTGTTCAGCGCCCTCATTCAGGGAAATGTTGGCAATAGAGGCTATGACAGGGCTAAAATTGTCGTTAATAGTCAGATTGAAAGTAGCGGTATCCTTACCACCGAATGGATCTGTCGCATACACGGTCAGGTTGTTGTACGTTCCCTGCAGACCGGCATTTGGTGTTACCTTCAGGTAAGAGCCATTTGCATCGGATGCCAGTGTTACGAAAGAAGGCAGATTATCTGTGGTCAGGGTGAGCGCATCTTCATCCTCGTCGGTAGCAACGATCGGAATGTGTGTTTCCACATCGTAACGTGCTGACCTGTTACCGATGGCGTCAATTACCGGTCTGTTATTACCTGTAACGGCGCTTGCGTTGGATGAGTAAGCGGAGTTGCCACCATCACCTGTTTCACGTACGCGGTATACATACTGCTGATTGGCGTATAAAGCAGTATCTGTATAGCTGCCGGCGGTACCTGTTACGGCGTCGGCTTTTACCAGTACGAAAGTATTGCTGTTACCAAATGAACGCTGGATTTCATAGCCGGTAGCATTTGCCGTGCTGTTAGTCCAGGTCAGATTAATGGTAGAAGGAGAAGCGGCGGTAGCCACCAGGTTTGTTGGTGCAGACGGAGCTGCAGGTAATACTGGTGTTAACACACTATAGAATGGCAGGTTCTGTCCTGCATCCTGGCTTATTTCAGCCTGTGTCAGTGCTTGCCCGATGATGGCAATCCTGTCAACGTTACCACGGTAGAAAGTACCTGTTACATTGAAGGCGTTCGTACCATTGTTGGCGCCGATCCTTGCGTTATCGCTGGTTGAATTGATGCTGCTAAAGCTGGTGTTTGTAGATGCTGCCAGGTCGCCGTTAATATAAAGCTTCAGGGAACTGCTGCCATATACTACAGCCACATGGGTCCACGATGTACTGGTGAAAGGAACAGAAACAGACACACGGGTGCCATTGTTAGCAGCTCCTGCTTCCAGTTTATTTGCATTGATGCGCAGTGCCAGACCGCTCGTGCTGCCACCAATATCAAATATAGTACGGGTGTTATCTGTTACCGTTGGCTTGATCCAGAGAGAAACTGTACGTGCAGAGAATGCATCGTGCAGGAAGCCACTGCCGTTACCACCTATGCTCATATAGGCGCTGGTACCGTTAAAGACGGCCGCATGCGTACCTTCTATTTCATCAGCACTGGTGTAAGTAACCGCGTTCGGACTACCCGTATTGTTATTGATGCTGACGTCAGCAGCAGAGTTGTCCAGCGGATACATTGCCAGGTATGGATAACCTACTGCCTGTGCAGATTCGCCTGACAGACCTACTGAACGGACCTTATACCAATAGCGGGTGTTGGCAGCAACAGTATTATCTGTTAGAGTGGTCGCATTGGCATCAGCTTTTCCTACTACAGAATAAGTACCATTATAGCTGGTGCTACGATATAACTCAAATCCGGTTTCGTTATTGCTGTTGTCGCTCCATTTCAGATTTACCTTATTGAATGCGGCAGCTGTAGCGCCAAGTATCAATGGTGCAGCAGGTGCTGATCCCGGAATGGTCATGGTATCACCAAGGTACTGATCCGGAATATTCGAGAAGGAGCCTAAAATACCGTTTCTCCAGCGGAGGTTCATCACCGCGCTGCCGGTACCCTGGAAGTAAGCTACAGTGATCGGATATACCCCTGCTGCCAGGACCATTGCTGAACTGCTTACCTGCTGTGTACCGTGAGCGCCGTCATTATTTACAGTGGCGCTACCGCTAAAGCTGTAAGGTGTATTGAACCACAGCTTGCTACCATCATCAGAGTTGGTGGCAAAGTAGTAAGTACCTGCTGTAGGAATGGTCAGGTAACCAGTCCACAGGAAGGCGTAGTTGGTAGTCCTGTTCCTGACAGTAAGGTCTATATTAGCGGTCCTGCCGGTTTCTACCGGTACAAGATTATTGAAGTTCGGTAATGAGCTCCAGGTGCCTTCATAATACTTAAAGGCGATACCCTTATTGACTGCTCCGGCAGTTACCTGGTTGCTTGGAGGAGAAGGATTACCTGCAGCATCCTTGGCTATCACATAGAAGTTATATACCTGTTTTTCGGTCAGGGCATAAGCAACCATAGTGAGCTGGGTGGCGTCAACAGTGTATGATTTCTGATTATTTACATAAACGTCATATGCACTCACGCCTATGTCATCTGTAGCAGCGGTCCAGCTAAGAGAAACAGAGCTGGAACTGGTACTGGTAACAGTCAGGTTCCGCGGTGAAGTAGGCGCCTGGGAATCTGTCTCGGTAGTGCCGCTGGCCTCAGCTGATACAGGAGCAGCGCCGTTGGCATTCACCGGGCGTATTACGTAATAGTATTTTGTATTGGAAGCCAGTCCCTGGTCGGCAAATACCAGCACATTAGCAGGGACTTTTGCTACCAGTTTGTAACCGCTGCCTGATGTAGTGCTACGGTATATTTCAAAAGCTGTCTCATTGTTCTGAGGGTTCGGCTTGTCGTTCCAGTTCAATGTCAGCTGAGTCTCTGAAACCGGCGTTACAGTAACACCGCCTACAGGATCCGGCACATTAGTGCCTGCAGCATTGATCACGCTATAAGGAGCAGAGAAGCTGCTGGTACAACCGAATTGTTCAGTTACACGGGCAATATACTGTCCTACACCCGCTGTAAATGTATTGGTGCTACTCAATGAGGTATTGCCACCTACAGTACGCCACTCGTAGGAAGCATAGCCGGTAGGCAGTTTCATAGTAACAGTGGTGCTGCCATCAGGAGCAGGCAATATATTTGTTGCGAGACTATCTATGGTGATCGGTGGTGTAACAGTACCTGTTTTTGTTTTAACAACAAGTGGGATAGGAGAAAACTCTGACCATGCGCCACCGGCAGTTCTCCTTACTCTTACCGAATAGGTGCCAAGAGCTGTAATGTTAATGCTGTTGGAGCTGGCGCCGGGAATGGTCACGCCATCTTTTTGCCACTCATAGGCAGCAAATCCAGGAGGGATACCGGCGGTAATATTCACCGGGTCGCCGGGACAGAATTCAGAACGTCCTCCCAGAGGCCATGGAGTCAGAATATTGTTCCTGTTCATAAATGGAACGAAGTCTGGTTCGGCCCAGGCTGTAGTCCAGGTACCATGACCCAGATCGGGGTATAACGTATAGGTAATATGCGCACCGGCATTCTGATAGGCGGTGATGACCGTATTAGCAGTATACGGAGCAGGCGCATTGTCCTTACCTCCCTGGAAATACCAGGTAGCAGTATACTTAAGATTGTTGATGTTGGTGGTGCTGGCATCGCCGTTGGCAATACCACTCATCGGCATTATTGAAGCAAAATACTGGGGATATCTTTCTGCGAAAAGCCATGAACCATAGCCACCGGCAGAAAGACCGTTTACGATAACCCTGTTCAGGTCACCCTTTACCTGTAAGGCAAGACTGTCTAACAATTCTTTGATAATGTCATACTGACCGTTTCCCCAGTTACCATCTGCTGTCTGTCCATAAAACAGGAAACCGTCGAAGTTGCCATTACTTGTCTGGGTATCAAAATTCTGTCCGCCGTGTAATAACTGATATTCGTTGTCGTAAACGCTGCCACCTTCACCACGACCGTGAAGGAACACGAAGATTGGATATTTTTTTCCATCAGCAACATTGTGCTGGTAGGTCTTAGGGAATTTGAGGCGGAAATTGAGTCCCTTGTAAATGTAACATTTGAAGTTGGACGTATTCCAGGCCAGGCGATTGGTCTTTACCCATTTCCCGATACGTCCATAGGGTGGAGCAGTAGGGGGGGAGCTGGAATTGTACACAACAATGGGGTCTGCGGGATTCAAGGCCTGCTGCGCTGAAGCCGTACCCACAAAGAGCATCAGAATGCTCAGAATGCTGAATAGTAAGTGTACATTTCTTTTCATAAAAGAAAATATATATTATGGACAATCGGGTATACCCGGTAATTAGCCAGAAATAACGTAACAACAGCCCAAAGTACCCAGGGCGGGCAAATCAGAGGAGATGGTAAAATTAAATTTGAGTAGTTCCGAAAAGAGAATTACTACCAGATTGGCTTTTATGTAGGATGAGGTTAGGAATTATTTCACACTTGGTAGCTTTCTTACGTAATCAGATAAGGAATAAGCTTAGTGTACTCGGTTCAAGTTCCAAAAGTAAGTGTATATTTTTACAGTTGGAGATTTTTTTAGTGAAAATCTGTTTTTTAACGGTGAACGATATAAAACAATTGGTGAAATGACACAAGAGAATGGTGAATGTAAAAAGTACGCCTTATCCGGTTGTTAACTGACGTTGTGAACGGTCCCATACTGCTGATTGCTTCTTTCTCAAAAAACGGCCAAACCCTTGATAGACGGCCACATTCATAAAGACAAAATAAAAAGGTATATAGAACACTTTACTTTTCACCTGTTTTCTTGCCAGCGCATATCCAACTAAAGCCATGCCATAAAATGCCACCTGCATCAGTAGTATCAGCCAATAAATGAATGGTGCGCCAGACGCGCACACTATTATATTAGTAAGTAGCGTCAATAATAGACATAATGGGGCAACCGTCCAGCGAAATACACGGTGCGAAACATATTGCCAGGTAATTTTGGGGTAACGGAAAATGTTCAGCAGATCCATCAGCCGGCTCATTGACTGGAAACCTCCAGCAGCGATGCGCACCTTACGTTTATATTCATCTTCCAGCGAAGCAGAGGGTGTTTCCTGTGCATAGGCATCAGGGGCATACGCTACACTGTAACCTTTTTTATTGATACCGAAAGAGATCATAAAATCATCCAGGATAGTGTCTGCAGGGATATCCTCATATAAGGAGGTACGTATGGCAAACAATTCACCCGCGGCGCCCATCACACTATACAGCTCTGCATCCCATTTCTTTAATAAGGACTCGTACTTCCAGTACATGCCTTCTCCGGCGCCTTCGGCTTCTGCCTGTTCTGCCACAATGATCTTTTTTTCTCCTGCCACCGCACCGGTATGTTCGTCCCGGAAGTGGCGCATCAGACAAATAAGGACGTCCTTATTTAATAAGGTGTTCGCATCAGAGAATACCACAAAAGGTGTCTTAACAAATTTCATCGCCCTGTTTACCGCCATGGTCTTCCCCCTGCGTTCCGGTTCATAAAGTAATGTGATCCGGGGGTAACTTCTTATTATATTATTGGTGTCGTCCGAACTGCCATCGGTTACAAAGATGATCTGTACTTTCTCCGCCGGATAATTCAGGGAAAGTGTATTGGCAATCTTTTTCCTGATAAAGGCTTCTTCGTTATAAGCAGCTACCATCAGTGTCACCTCAGGTGTGAAAGGGGGTTCATCTCCCGTATGCCGGGGTTTTACGAAAAAGCGGCGCAGTTTAATTACTATATAAAGTAGTATACCATATCCTACATAACTATAGCAAACAAGAAAGAGGCTGCACCAGAAGAGCGCTGTAATCACAGTCATAATATATATAGATTGAGGGGATAAACGGAGCGTTGTAGCACGTTAGAGAACAACCCTATATAGGGATTCATCGCAAAAGTATAATAATTGTGCAGTATTTTTTCAGCAGTGTATGCTACATTTAAAAAAAAGAAGCAACCAATAGCGTTGAATATCCGTTTACGATAATTTCTTGCGCATTCACCCAAAAAATCCAACCGTTTACCAAAAACATATTGGGAAATGAATAAAGTATTATATTTTTACATCGTTGTTATAAGGACAATACTATTGCGGAAATTTCTAGCTTGCTGTTTAAGAATTACTTTCGTACTTTAGTGCAAGCTTTGTAAATGAAACCATATTTGAGTCTTTTCTTTCATATCCCCTGAGAAACTGTTTTTTAAGTTCCAATAAAACCTTATCCAATTTAAAGCCAACGAACGCTGAATTTTCCAATGCTTAACCGTATTGGGAGTTATTTGTAATATTAAATTGGTTAAAGGTGAAAAAAACAGTTTTAATAATAGATGATAGTTTACCCATCCGATACTTACTAGAAGTGATGCTAAACAGGACTTACAACGTTGTCTCAGCGTGTGATGGTCTGGCTGCTATGGCATGGCTTAAAAATGGCAATATCCCCGACCTGGTGATAACAGATCTCCAGATGCCCAACATTAATGGATGGGAACTTATAGAGTTCATGACCGAAAGTAATCTGTACCAGCATATACCACTTATGGTGTTATCCGGCGTGCATGATACCAGAGAGTCGTTTGCGAATATACGCCCCGGTAACATCAAGACGATTATAAAAAAGCCGTTTGATCCCGTAATCTTACTGGATACAATTGATCATGTGTTGAAAGCACAGCATGTACCTGCTTTTTCATAGCACTTGATGATATAATCAGTATGTAACCATTAATTCCTTGTTTAGCATGAATACATTTACACCTGAACTGAGCGTATTGAAAAATGCGGCCCCAAAACAGTTTGAAGAGCGTGAACAGACAATGTCCCGTCAGATCGTTGCAGACAACAATATCGTGTTGTTTGTGGGACAACATATGACTGCTCCCGAATTTGAAGCCGCCGGATACAAGTGTTTCTTTGCACAGGATTTTAATACCGCCCAGATAACGATGGAACAGCTGCAGTCTGTTTTCAGAAGAAAACCCGGCGTCATTATTTACAGGTCTCATACCGAAGATCAGAAAGGATTCAATGCCTGGCATGAATACCTGAAGAAGGAAGTCTGCTACTCCTGCATTCCTTTCTTCCTGTATGTGGATGCTGAGGAGATTACCCCTGAAATGAAAGCAGCAGTAAAAAAATATACTTTCATCGATGAGATTATTACTGCGAAATGTTTGTCCAAATTACCATCCAAGATATCTTTCATCAGCAAATTCAAACAGCTGAACACTTATCCGCCACTGACAGTAGTCAATGGTAAAAAGATCAGGCCCAAAAGAACCTTCAACGCTGTACTGAAAAGAACTTTTGATATTACTGTCGCAAGCAGTTTATTAATTGCCGCCAGCCCCTTGTTATTGTTAATCGCCATCATCATTAAATTTGAATCAAAAGGGCCTATTTTTTATGCAGCACGCAGGGCCGGCAAAAATTACAGGGTATTCAAATTCTACAAGTTCAGGACAATGATTGCAGACGCGGACAAAAAACTGCAGCAACTGCAACACCTGAATCAATATAAGGGCAGCGGTGGTCCTGTTTTTTATAAAGTGTCCAATGATCCCCGGATAACCCGCTTCGGCGCGTTTTTAAGAAACACCAGCCTAGATGAACTTCCCCAGCTTTTTAATGTGTTGAAAGGAGATATGTCGCTCGTAGGCAACAGACCTTTGCCATTATACGAGGCCTCCACACTGACCACAGACGAATGGGCACAACGCTTCCTGGCGCCGGCAGGCATCACGGGTCTCTGGCAGATCAGCAAAAGGGGAAAGAAAGATATGTCTGTAGAAGAAAGAATAGCACTGGATATCGACTATTCCAAGCTGCATAGTTTTACCTACGACATGTGGATTATGGCGAACACCCCTAAAGCGTTAATACAAAAAGATAATGTATAATGATTTTTACGATTGAATTAATCATATTCGCATACCTCGGAGGCTGCGTACTTTACAACCTCTTGTTCTCTGTTGCCGGTAAACTGTTTCCAAAGAAAAATAAAGTTGCGGGGGATGTCGCTTCGTACTGCAGAATCGCCATCCTGGTACCTGCCTATAAAGAAGATGACATCATCCTGCATGCAGCAAAAAGTTATGAGTCGCTCGACTATCCGACCAATAGCTATAAAGTGATTGTCATTGCCGATTCCCTGAAGCCTGCCACTATCCAGACACTCGAAGATGAAGGTATCAGCGTGATCCCTGTATCTTTTAAAAAGAGTACAAAGGCGAAATCACTGAACGCTGCTTTCGCACAACTGGATGATAATATTTATGACCTGGCGGTGATCGCCGATGCGGACAATATCCCTGCACCTGATTTCCTGCAGCAGATCAACATCGCTTATCAGCAGGGTTATCATGTTATACAGGGACAGCGTGTTGCAAAGAATATGGACTCTCCTTTCGCCATCCTGGATGCAGCTAATGAGATCATCGCTAATCACATCAATCGTAAGGGCGCCAACGCACTTGGCCTCTCTGCTTCCATCATCGGGTCAGGCATCGCTTTCGATTACCAGGTGATGAAACAGGCCTTGCAGGAGACGGAGGCTACCGGTGGTTTTGATAAAGTATTGCAACAGCTGCTGGTAGATAAAGGGTATAAGATACATTACCTGGAAGAAGCGCTGATATTCGATGAGAAGGTAGAAAATGCCGCTGCATTTGAAAACCAGCGTAAGCGCTGGCTCTCCAGCCAGTTCGTGTACCTCCGTCACTACTTTGTACGTGGGTTCCAGGCATTGCTCAAAGGCAGGATAGACTATTTCTATATGTCCGTAGGACAGAACATGCTGCTGCCACGTATGCTGTTGCTGGCAGGTGTATTGTTCATGACGGCCCTTTACCTGGTGTTCGGTCAATACCTTTCCCTGCCGGTATCTGCCTGGTTGATCTGCCTCGGTGCCTTTGCCATCAGTATGATGCTGCCGCTGCCAGGTAAGTTCTATTCAAAGTATATGTTCACTGTATTAATGAATCTTCCCCGTGTAGTGGGTATCATGCTTTCACTGGTATTCAGGCTCAAAGGCGCTGATAAGACCTTCATTCATACGAAGCATTCCAAAACAACTATCGATAATCCGCTGGTCAATGTTACAGGAAAATAAAATAGCGCCGCTTGTTTCTATTGTAACGATCAACTATAATACCTGCAGCGTTACATGTGAATTGCTGACATCCATCAGCAGGAACAGCTACGCCAATGTGGAAGTGATCGTTGTTGACAATGCTTCCGTCGAAGATCCTACTGCTGCATTGCAGGAAGCCTATCCTGCCGTGAAGGTGATCAGGAGTACTACGAACAGAGGTTTTGCCGGCGGCAATAATCTTGGTATTATAGAAGCAACAGGTGAGTATATCTTCCTCGTGAATAACGATACGGAATTTACAGACGGTCTGATTGAGGGCCTGCTGGAAGTCTTTTACGCACATCCCGATGCGGGGATGGTTAGCCCTAAATTTCATTATTTCTTTCATAAAGGTATTATCGAATATGCCGGCTATCAGTCGGTAGATGTATTCACTGGCAGGAACAGTATGATCGGTTGTAAGGAGCCTGACCAGGGCCAGTACGATCAGATCTCAGCTACCAACTATGCACACGGCGGTGGTATGATGACCAGGGCCGCTGTATTGAAAGAAGTAGGGCTGATGCCGGAAGTATACTTCCTGTACTACGAAGAATTTGACTGGTGCGAACAATTCAAGCGTAAAGGCTATAAGATCTATTATCAGTATAAATCACTTATCTATCATAAAGAATCAATGTCCACAGGCAAGAACAGCCCCTTAAAAACATACTACCTTACCAGGAACAGGATACTGTTCATGCGCAGGAATGTGGCATTACCTAACCGGATCATCTTTTTACTGTACCTGACCTTGTTTACCATTCCCAAGAACACATTACAATTCCTTCTGAACAAAGAGAAGGAACACTTAAGGGCTTTCTGGAAAGGCATTATGTGGAACTTAAACATCGTCAACTAAAATTATTACCATGTGTGGCATAGCAGGGTTTATTGATTTCTCCAAAAAGGCAAGCCTCCCCGTATTAAAAGACATGACCGATGCATTGCTGCATCGCGGTCCGGACGACGGTGGTTATGAAGTGTTTGAACACCCTAATGCATTAGTCGGATTAGGCCAGCGTCGTCTGTCCATTCTCGACCTTTCCAGCGGCGGCCATCAGCCTATGCATTTTAAACAGTATACCATGATCTTCAATGGCGAGGTATACAACTTTAAAGAGATACGCCGGGAACTGGAACACCAGGGGTACCAATTTACTTCCAGCAGCGATACAGAAGTCCTGATAAAAGGATATGATTGCTGGAAAGAGAAAATAGTAGACCGTTGCATTGGTATGTTCGCCTTTGTGATCTATGACAGAGAGGAAGAACAAGTGATCTTCTGCCGCGACAGGGCAGGCGTAAAACCGCTTTATTACTACTGGCATAACAATGTACTGCTGTTTGCCTCTGAACTGAAAAGCTTCAGCCGTTTCCCCGCTTTCGAGAAAAAGATTGATGTGAACAGTGTATCACTGTTCCTCCAGTATAGTTACATCCCTGCTCCGTATACCATCTTCGAACATACGCATAAACTGAAACCGGGACATTTCATGCATCTGTCCCTGAAGAATAAAGCGCTGACTACTTCAGAATACTGGAGCGTACTGGATGCCTATCGCCAGCCACTGACAAATATGTATGAAGGCGATATCATCCGACATACCAAAGAGCTGATGGAAAGCGCCTATAAATACCGCATGGTAGCTGACGTTCCGGTTGGGGTATTCCTGAGCGGTGGTTACGACAGCTCCAGTGTGGCAGCCATATTGCAGGCTTCTTCCGGCAGCCGCCTGAAGACCTTCACCATCGGCTATAAAGAAGCGGCTTTCGATGAGTCTAAAGAGGCCCGCCGGATTGCGCAACACCTGGGCACCGACCATACCGAATGGATAGTAGGTCCTTCAGATGCAAGAGACATACTGGAACACCTGCCGGAAATCTATGACGAGCCTTTTGCTGATAACTCCACCGTGCCTACCACACTGGTCAGCAAACTGGCCGCGAAGCAGGTAAAAGTGGTACTGTCTGCCGACGGTGGCGACGAGCTCTTTGCCGGGTACAACAAATTCAATCAATCCCTGCAATACACGGAACGTATGCCGAAATCACTGCAGGGGGTGGTAAGTAAGGTAATGAAGCTGGTAAATCCGGCCAGTATTCCTTATTTCAATAAACAATACAACTTTGCCAGCCGTTATGAGAAGATGAAACTGATCTGGGCATCAGGTAAGTCACAGCAGGCATTGAAATATATCAGCCAGTATATCACAGAAACAGAAGCTGCCAGTTACCTGGGAGGTACACACTGTAGCTACAAGACAAACTTTGATATGAACGGGGAACTGAACAATATCAATGATGCATTGAACCGCCTGCTCTCTGTGGACTATAAAACCTTCCTGGTCGACAATAACCTCGTAAAAGTAGACAGGGCCACTATGTCTGTCAGCATTGAAGGTCGCGAACCCATGCTGGATCACCGCCTGGTGGAATTCCTGGCAAAAGTGCCTGCTCACGTAAAAGTGAAGAATAAGGTCAACAAATACATCCTGAAGGAAATCGTACACCAGTATATACCGAAAACACTGATGGACCGTCCTAAAAGACCGTTCATTGCTCCACTGACCCATTGGTTCAGGGATGAACTGAAAGAACAGATGGCGTATTATTTATCTCCCGCCAAACTGGAGCAGACCGGGCTCTTTGATCCGGAGCATATCCAGGTATTGAAGCAGAACTATTTTGAAGGCGGAAAGGTAAGTCACCAGAAACTCTGGAATATCCTCGTATTCCAACTGTGGTATAGCCGGTGGATGGAACAATTGTAACCGATGGAAGCGACTAAGAAGATCAGAGTTTTACAAACGATCCGCCAGGGCAAAATAGGAGGAGGGGAAAGCCATGTGCTGGACCTCGTCCGTTACCTGGACAAGGGGTTGTTCGAGCCGGTGGTGCTATCCTTTACTGACGGCCCGATGATCACATCCCTTGCCAAACTGGGCGTGCCCGCTCATGTCATCCATACCGAGAAGGCGTTCGACTTCAAGGTTTGGAAGAAAGTAAAACAATTCCTGAAAGAACAAAGGGTGGATATCGTGCATGTGCATGGTACCCGCGCCAATACCAATGTTCTCTGGGCCGCCCGCTCGCTGGGCCTGCCGGTGATATATACCATTCACGGATGGTCTTTTCACGACAGTCTGCCTGCCTGGAATAAAAAGGCCAGGATACTGGCGGAAAAGTTCATTACGCGGCGTACCAGGCTCAATATTACGGTTTCCGATTCCAATCATGAGACAGGAGTACGCGAATTTGGGGATTTTAAGTCGCTGGTGGTCAAAAACGGGGTGAACCTGGAGAAGTTCAACCGCTTTGGTGAATACCCCGATATAAAGGCTTTATATGGCATTCCTGCCCATCACCTGGTAATCGGGTATATCGTCCGTATTACGGAACAGAAAGATCCCCTGGGGATGTTAAGGGCTTATGCCAGGGTTTGCGCCAACTTTCGGGACCTTACCTTGTTAATGATAGGAGAGGGCGACCTGAAAGATGCCGCCGTGCAGCTGGCAAGAGATCTGGGCATCAGTGACAGGGTAATCTTTGACAATTTCCGCCAGGATGTACCGGCAGTACTGAACGCAGTGGATATTTACTGCCTGCCTTCTCTCTGGGAAGGGTTCCCGATAGGGGTGCTGGAAGCCATGGCGATGGCCAAAGCGGTGATCGCCTCTGATGTGGATGGTACCCGTGAGGCCGTGGAACATGAGGTGACCGGTCTGCTCGTACCACCTAAGGATGAAGCAGCGCTGGTGGCCGCCATCGAAAGACTGATACATGACCGTGCCTTGCGTAACACACTGCAGGAAAATGCCGGCAGGAGTGTGAAAGCAAACTTTGATGTGCGGGATATGACCCATAAAATAGAAACAGTGTACCAGCAGATGCTGGCGCCATTATAAGATTAATAAACTTGACGCATGAAAATCAGAAATCCCCAATCCCGTTTCGATCTGAATATTAAAAAAACGGACAGGGTACTTGAGGTGGGCGGCGGCCACAACCCGCACCCCAGGTCAAATGTGGTAGTAGATAAATACGTTGATGACAATACGCATCGCAGCGGCGACATAAAAGTGCTGAGAAACCAGCAGTTCCTGAAAGCAGACGGAGAAAACCTGCCTTTCAAAGACAAGGAGTTTGACTATGTGATCTGTAATCACGTACTGGAACATGTGGAAGACCCTGTGGCTTTCCTCAATGAACAGTTCCGCGTAGCGAAAAGAGGTTATATTGAAACACCATCCCTGCTGGGTGAACATCTCTTCCCTAAGAAATCACATAAATGGGTATTGCTGGAAGTGGAAGGCAAAGTAGTACTGGTAGATAAAGAAAGAATATCTTTCCCTACCAGCTTTGACTTTGGCGACCTATACCTGGAATACCTGCCCAAAGCATCCATTGGATACAAGATCATGGAAAGAACACATCCCAACCTGCATACTATGCGTGTGGAATGGGAGGGTAGCTTTGAGTTTATTGTAAATCCGGACGACAAAGACATTCTCAAATATTTTGAAGAGCCCTGGACCCGTGAAATGGTGCTCCGTTACTTCCCGCAACGCTCATTGGGAAAGGAGCTGACAGAAGCGGCCCGGGCATTTACAGATATCTGCAAAAGCATTATCAGATCGAGAGTGCTGAAAAGAATTTAGTTCTAATACAGGATTGTTTTTAAGGAGCGAAGTCCCTGGATTATTCCGGGGGCTTCTTTTTTTTATGAGTGTGCTTTGACGTGCACGCGGACCGGCCTGCTTAAGATGATACGGATATGCATAAGTATTTATCAGCGTTATAGTAAGGTGTCTATATTGTAGCAGCCATAATGAATAATTTTATCCCCGACAGAAAAGCCCTAACTTAAAACAAACCCACGATGAAAACCTTTTCCCTCATGACATGGGGCGGCTTGTGCATAGCCGCGCTTACTTTTGTATCCTGTTCAAAAGAAGCCAAACTACAGAGCAATAACAGAATCGCCGCTGCAGCGGCTGAGGCAGATGGTGATGGCGCCATGCTGGCAAAGCTCCTGCGGGCAAATGGTCCACAGTACGAATTTTTCAAGGTAGATGGCAAACAGGGTGGTAGAATCAAAACTAAACAGGGTTCTATCTATACGTTCAGCCCGAATTCCCTCGTCACACAAAGTGGCGGCCCTGTTTCAGGTAGTGTAGACATTGTTATTAAAGAGATCCTGACGCCCAGCAACATGATCTTTGCCAGCAGACCCACAGCTACAAACGGCGGAGCACAGCTTACGTCTTACGGAGAATTCTTCGTACGCGCTACTCAGGCAGGACAGGATCTGAAACTACGGGCCGACAGCGCAGTAGCTGTACAGGTACCGGTTGTCAAAAGGCCGGCACAGGATGGTGTACCGCTATGGGGTGGTGATACGTCTGTTATCATTTCTACTTCAGGCTACAACGATTCGAATCAGCCCGTTACCATTCCTGTTGCGGCCAGCGGTAATCAGGGTGTTTCCTGGAATCCGGCGCCGGGATTCGCATTATTCAACGGTACTACGTTGAATTTCCGTCTCGATAGTCTGATGGCCTGGAGAAACTGCGACGCACTGACTAACCTGCCTGGTCCCAAAACCACTATACTGGGCTATTTCACCAACTTTTACAATCCGGCTACCCAGACCAGTTACGGCGGTGAAGAGCCAAGCATGCTATTTTTCAAACCTGCTGGTGTAAATACAGTAGTGAAATTGTACAATGTAATTCTGAATGCGCCGGTTGGTCGCCAGGGCTTACTGAGTTATCAGAACTCTGTACCCATAGGTCAGGCAGGTACTTTCCTGGCTATCACAGCGCTGAACGGTAACTTCTTCGCACAGAAACTACCTGTCAATATTCCGGCGCCTCCGGGAGGTCAGAATTATGCAGCGATTAGTTTTAACCTGGCTCCCGTAACACCGGCCGCCCTGGTGGCACTGATCCAGAGCATGGATACACCATGATCGTTTATCCTGATCTTTTATAAAGAAGCGTTGCCTGTTTTCGTTCTGTCAGGAAACAGGCAACTTTCTGCGTATTTTCCCCGTTACTTTCTCCAGTATCACGAGGCATTCCGCCCAGCCAAGTTGAATAATCTCACGCGTCGTAAATGGCACATACTTCTTCAGCATATAATAACCTATCACCACACAAATAATCATATTCAGCAATGAGCCGAATGCCACCCAGCGTACATCATGGAAGAGCAATATGAAAACAATATCGCCGATGATATTTAGTATCAGTTTTATGAAGTTCTTATAGAAATTGGTCAGTGGCCGGTTGATCATGTCCAGTGCCACCCCGATAAAGCGGTCAATAGGATAGAGAAAAGCACACAGGAGGAAGATACGCACCACGTCTGTTGCCGGCAGGTATGCACGGCCAGCCAGGATGATGATCAGGGGCTCGGTGAAGAGGATCATGCCAATGATAAAAGGAATGATCACAATGCTGACAACACCCGTATAGCGGTTGAAGGCCCTTGATACGCCCGGCCAGTCATTTTTGTTGGCAGCCCCCGACAGCGTAGGTTGCGCTGTAGCTACAAAACTGCGGAGAATGATCTCTATCACTTCCATGAACTTCTGCGGAATACTGTAAATAGCTACTGCTGCAGGACTGATCATGGTACGTATCAGGAAGTTATCAGAGTAGTTGAGGAAGCCGGATGAGATCATACTGCCTACGATCAGCCATCCGTATTTTACCAGTACGATCACCTGTTTTTTTGTACTATGCACCACTGTACGCACCTTGGTCCAACCCTTCAGCAGCGTAAATCCGCTGGTAGCCGCCAGTCCGGTCATGTATGCAACCAGCACATGGGGGAGGGTAACAGTACCGAAAAAGTGAAACAATAAGATCAGCACCAGGAATCCTCCGTTCTGCCAGAAGCGTATCTGCAATATCTTGTCAAAACGATGTTCTGCCTGGAGGAACCAGCTGGCTACATTGAAGGGGACAGACACCACCATCATCAGGCCCAGCCAGCGCATAAAGAAGCGCCAGGTTTCATCGAAGAAGTTGTAGAGTATAAGTCCTGCTATGAGATTCAAAAGCAGGTAAATGCCTGTTAAAATGAGCACAAGATACCATGCACTGCCTGCCACTTCCAGGCCGGTCTTTTCATCAGCGCCGGTATAAAATTTAATAATGCCCGATTGCAGCAATGCTGTGCGGATCTGATCAAGTACAGTATATGTGCCTATAAATAATACCCATTCTCCGAAGGCAGAAAGGGACAGCAGACGAACGAGAATGGCAAAGGATAAAACGTTCAGAAAAGCGGAGACAAGATTGCCTAATAAAGAATGAAAATGCCTGTTGTTAAATACCGATAATAATTTAAATCCCATGTATTTGATATAAAACCAGTGAATCGAAATTTTGTGCGGTCTTTGTACAGGATAAGATTATTGGGGAACAGGTGTATTCCGGTGTCCACAATATTACCATAATATAAAAGTTTGGCAAAATTTAATTTCGCGCAGCCCCAGCAATAACGTCGTTGATACTTATTTACGTATTAATTTTTATAATGCTTTATTAATTAGTATAATTACATATAAAAAATATTCTATTTGACTAATAAAATTATTGTACTTTGCCGCGGGATCTTGAAAAACATCTAAGAGTAGCAGAATGTCAGATGACAGGGACACACCAGCATCATAATCAGACGCCCTTATGAAGAACCAGGTGAGTTTAAAAGGACATCACGACGACTGTTGAAAGACCTCTGGGAGACTATGTATACGATTACATCCAGTGTGCATTAACCATTTTCAACTGAATTGCTTTTATTATTCTATAGATCAGGGGGAGAACCCCTCCAAGTGCACCATATAGTTTAATTGAAAAACCTGACTGATGAAACATTTGTACTCAACGATGTTCAGACTGTTCACTGTATGCCTCGCAGTGACACTGTACACAACGCTAGCAGCAACCGCTCAGATGACAGCGGTATCATTAGCCGGAACCAATGTTACGAATTCCGGGGGGTATTACGAATACGTTCCACCGTCCTATGCAGGCAGTAAGGAATCATTTCCGCTGATCATCTTCATTCACGGCATAGGAGAACTCGGTAACGGCACCACACAGTTGAAAACTGTGCTGAAGAACGGTTTGCCTAAACTGCTTAACAATGGTACTTTTCCCACCTCTTTTACAGTCAAAGGCAAGTCTTATTCATTTATAGTTGCCGCTCCGCAGTTTAAGAAAATTCCGGCTCCGGTAGATGTATTAAGCCTGATCAACTACCTGAAACGTAAGTACAGGATTGACAACAAACGTATTTATGTAACCGGTCTGAGTATGGGTGGTGGTGTTACGGAAGATTTTGCGAGCGCAGGCGATTCCTATGCACAAATGGTTGCTGCGGCTGTTCCTATTGCAGGTAATATGAACCCGAAACAGCTGCCCCGGGCTCCCAACACAGTAGCTAAAAACGATGTGCCGATGTGGTTCCTTCACAATAGTGACGACCCTATGGTACCTTCACAATATTCCAGGGACTGGGTATCCATGATAGAGGCTTATAAACCGGCCGCTAATCCGGAACCCAAACTCACCATTTTCAACAAAAAAGGGCATGATGCATGGACTACCGCCTATGATCCTTCCTATAAGGAAAATGGTATGAATGTATACGAGTGGATGCTGCAGTACCAGGCAGGTGTAACTGCAGATCCACCCCCTCCGCCACCCGCCGGCAATAAGAAGGTAATGGCGAAGACCAATGTCGGCAATGGCATGTGGTACACGGATGCCATGAAAGCCTTCAACCTGAATCCGGGCGATACGCTCTGTATTGCCGGAGGTGATTATGAGTTCATACAGCTGGGTAACCTGGTAGGTACCGCCGATAAACCGATCGTTATTACCAACTGCGGTGGTGTGGTAAGAACAGGTATCAAGACCCTTAAAACAGACGTTTCCTTCGGTATTATGGGAGGTAAATTCCTGCACATCACAGGTACTGGTACTCCGGGCATCGAATATGGCTTTGACGTGAATGGGAAGAACCTGTTGGGCATTGTAATGGAAGGAATGTACCTGGGCTCAGGCAGTAGCGATATTGATGTACACAACTTTTATATCCACGATGTAGGTTCCTTTATTGTGGCCAAGACCACCCAGGAATGCAACAATCCACAGTTCTGGGAAGGCAAATACATAATGAAGAATGTGAAGATTCACCACATCAAAGGCCGCTATGCAGCCTACGAAGGTTTCTATATTGGTAACACTCATTACATCATGGATTATGCCCTGTGTAAAGGCATCAAATCTCATCACATCCAGGACCTGGAAGTATACGACAATGATCTCCAGTACATGGGCCAGGACGGTATCCAGGTAGCCATGGCAGACATGGGAACCAACAAGGTCCATCATAATATCGTCCGTAACTATGGCACCAACAGACTGGATGCACAGAGTTATGGTATGCTGATGGGCGGCGGCTCCCGTGTAAGACTCTATGACAACGTAGTGGACCACGGTTATCTGCCCGGTATTGCATTATTCGGATCCGGTATCTCCTACGTGTATAATAATACTGTTTCCAATGTAGAGAACGGGGAAGGTATTCAGGTGGCAGATAAGCTGATCCTCGAACCCGTGACCGCCTACATCTATAATAATACGATCTATAATACAGGCAATAGCGGCATCAAGATATACGCCTACCTGACCACTGTTGGCCATAGAGTATATAACAACCTGATAATTGAAAATTCCCTGGGAGGCAGCTATCCTACGGATGGTATTTACATCAGGGGAGCGCAGAATATTAAATTCGACTACGGCAATAACCTCTTCTCTACTACTGCAAATGCAGGTAAAGTAGTGACCAATGTAGCCGGTGGTGATCTCCACCTTGTTGGTAGCTCAAAAGCGGTCGATGGTGGTAAATCAGTGGCCGACCTCGGACTGACAGACGACCTTGATGGTAACAAACGCCCTATGAACAAAGGCTTTGATGTAGGCGCCTATGAATACCAGGGAACCGCAGCTCCGGGTAGTGGCAATGCAACACCTGTTGCCAATGCCGGGAAGGATATTACTATCACCCTGCCAACAAATACTGTAACACTTAATGCCGCAGCATCCACCGATGCAGATGGTACTATCAGCAAATATGCATGGTTGAAACTGTCCGGACCAGCCGGAGGAACGATCACCAATGCAGCAGTAGCTACAACCAGTGTAACCGGACTAACTGCCGGTACCTACATCTTCAGGCTGACCGTAACCGACAACAAGGCGGCTACAGACATGGACAGCATCATCGTAAAAGTAAATCCGGCGGCGCCAAACAAGGTACCTGTAGCGAATGCCGGCGCAAATACAGCCATTACGCTACCAGTTAATACAGTAACGCTCGATGGTTCTGCTTCCTCAGATCCCGATGGTAAGATCACCGGGTATGCCTGGAAGAAAGTAAGCGGTCCGGCTGCGGGTACATTTACCAGTTCTGCGCTCGCCAAAACCACGGCAACAGGTCTCGTGGAAGGTACTTATGTATTCTCCCTGACAGTGACTGACGACGATAAGGCTACCGCTACCGCAAGTGTGACGGTAAAAGTGAACCCTGTCGCAGCGCCAAACCAGGCCCCTGTGGCCAATGCAGGCAATATGCAGAGTATAACCCTGCCAACCAATAGTGTAACGCTGAATGGATCTGCTTCAAAAGATGCTGATGGTAAGATTGTGAAATATGCATGGAAGCAAATAGCAGGGCCTATCACCGTGAAGATCACCAGTGCAACCCTGGCAAATACCACAGTAACGGGCTTCGAAGGAGGTACTTATACGTTCTCCCTGACCGTCACCGATGATGATAATGCTACATCCACTGCAAACGTAGTAGTGAGAGTGAACCTTCCTGCGCCGGATATAGCGCCTGTGGCCAACGCCGGACCAGACCAGACAATCACACTGCCCAGCAATACAGTGAACCTGAACGGAAGCGCCTCTAAAGATGCAGACGGTAGTATCGCGAAATATGCATGGAGGAAGTTAAGCGGTCCCGACGGAGGTACCTTTACACAATCTAACGTGGCTGTCACTCAGGCAACTGACCTGGTAGAAGGTACTTATGTACTGACGCTTACTGTTGCGGACAATGATAACATGATAGACACTGATACAATGAGAGTAGTGGTGAAACCTGCGCCGGTTGCTAACAAACCACCTGTTGCCAGTGCAGGCGCCGATGTGACCATTACATTGCCGGTTAACAGCGTGATCCTGAACGGAGCCGCTTCTTCCGACCCGGACGGTGTGATCACCAATTACCAATGGCAGAAGATGTCTGGTAAAGACGTACGCTTCTCCAACTCACAGGGTATTATTAACGTAGTATCTGCACTGACAGAAGGCACTTATGTATTCGAACTGGCGGTAACAGATAATAAGAATGCTACTGCCAGAGACCGGATGACGGTAACCGTACTGCCGGCTTCCACCAGCAACAATAACAGCAAGGCGCCTGTTGCCCGTACACAGGGCGACCTGACCCTGACATTGCCTAAGGAAAGTATGACTGCCGACGGTAGCGCTTCTTATGCAATCAACAGCACGATTACTTCTTATGCATGGAAACAGGTGTATGGTCCGATGGCGGCCAGCTTCTCCGCTCCAAATGGAAGGAGCACGAAGATTTCCGGTATGTCATTCCCTGGCAGTTATGTGTTTGAGCTGACCGTCACCGATGAGAATAAACTGAGCGCCCGTTCTACTTTCGAAGTGACCGTGCTTGAGGGAGAGGGAGATACCTTCGTGCCTGAGATCATGACATATCCGAATCCGGCTGTCAGCACATTGTACTTCAAACAACGTATGAAGAACGCAACGCAGGGTACTATCACTATCTACAACATCTCCGGTAAGGCACTGAAGAGCTATAACCTGCCGGCGGGTGATAACCAGCAACAGGCACTCGATGTATCATCTCTGCCAATGGGTACATACATTCTGCAGGTGGTATACAAGAAGAGCACTTATAAATGGAGTACGAAGTTTATAAAAGCTAATTAACAGATCAGGGGACCTTTTCCCATAATTTTGTAGCGGGGTTATACTGTTTGATGAGTCTTGCAGGATTCCCGGCTACAATGCTAAATGGGGGAACATTTCTGGTAACAACGCTACCCGCTGCTACCACGGAATGTTCCCCTATTTTTACGCCCGCTGTGATCACTGCATTCGCACCAATCCAACTGTCAGCACCGATGTTGATCTCTCCTGTAGTACAGGGCTGCATACCAATGGGAACAGCAATATCCTGGTAACCATGATTAAGCCCCGACATCACCACATTCTGTGCAATGATCACATTGTCGCCAATAGTAACAGGGCCGATCACGACATTGCCTATACCCACCTGCACATTGTTGCCGATCAGTACATCGCCCATCCCGTTGTTGATGGTGGCAAAATCGTCGACGATGGACTTAGCACCCAGTGTGAAGTTGTTAAAAGGGAATACGTCGAGCCGGGTATAACGGCGCACGATAGCGCCTTTCCCTCTTTTATGTATAAAACGGTTCACCACCAGTCTTACCCACAGGCGGGGTCTTGCCTGGCCTTTGGGCATTATCATGCGGTGTGCAAACTGTTTAAGTCCGGGACTACTTTTGATTTTCTCTTTCAGGCTTGTAAATGTACTCATCTGGTCATGCGGTATTTAAGATTGCCTCATAAATGGCTGTTACAGAGTTTTCCCAGCTATGGGAGCGGGCAAACGCAATACGTTCCTCCTGCAGGGCAGGACAATCTTCTGAAAGCGCCCCGCTGATCAGCGTAACATACTCATTTGCATTCCGGGCAAGGTACGTGTGTGAATCGAATAGCTCCATCGTCCTGGTGGCGGTGGCTACTACCGGTTTTCCTAAAGCGAGGTATTCATCTATTTTTAATGGATAATTGCCTACGGTCAGTACATTTACCTGCTGCGGATTGATACATACATCAAAAGCCCGGATATAGGCCGGCAGCTCCTTCAGCTCCTTTCTGCCCAGGAAGTGTACATTGGGCAACTGATGTAGTACTGATTGCTTAAAATACTCATCTTCCGGCCCGACCAGTACGATAGACCAGTCTCTTTTCTCCCTGGCAATATGCTCAATAATGCCCGGATCCAGCCGGAGGGCATTCAATGCACCCACATAACCTATACGCGGTCCTTTTATGTTGGCAACATCCGCAGGTACAGCATACTGTTGTGTTACATCAAACAGTGAGAGGTCACAGCCCTGACCGACATAAAAGCTGTTCGGATTATACTTTTTGAGCATATCCGTCAGGTAGGTGGAATTTGCCAGCGCCACATCTGCTTTAGCGATATGCTCAGGCTCCAGCTTTTCTCCGTGTTTTTTCCAGTAATCCACGCCCAGCAGATAATCCCGGCTGTAATAAATATAAGTAGCCGGCTTGAGCAATTCTTTCATGTAAAAACCACGAAAAATATCGTTATCATTGAAGAGGATAACATCGGAGAAACCCAATGCCGTGATCGCTTCATGAATGCTTGCGGCAAACTTCCTGTTATTCCGTTTGTTTAACCAGGAGAAGAGTGGCCGCGCCTTGGCCGGCAGCCAGTTGATGGATTCAAGTACGGAAGAAGGATAATAGCTCCAGAGATTTTCTCCGACCGGTACGATCGCAGGTTCTTTCTTCTGTAAAGTTTTGAGATGATAAGAGATATTGGGATCATCCTTTTGTTGTAGTATGGTTCGCCGGTCAAGTGGTGAATTGACATATAACACACGGTTATGGCGAGCGAATTGTAACGCTATATTCTTACAATTACTTCCTATAGGGGTATACCACTGCTGTAAGCCAATGATAACAATATCCCGGTTCCTGATGAGTGACACTGCAGTTAAGAATTATGGTGATATAATTGCTTATTGAGGTCTCAAGGGAGCATGGCTAAAAACGACCCAAATATAACTACTTTTTTTACATTATAGAAAAGCAGTAGTAAAAGATAAAAGTGGACTATTTTATGACTTCAAAACACACACCCGAAACAATCGACATCAGGCAGTTAACCGCCGAAGATTATCTGGATCTGAAAGAATCGATGGTATCTGCATACGCAGATATGGAAGGCAGCTACTGGCGTGAACCTACCATCCGCCGGCTGATGGAGCTTTTTCCCGAAGGACAGATTGCCGTTACCGTAAACGATAAGGTGGTGGGCTGCGCATTGTCTATCATCGTTGACTACGGGAAATTCGGTGATGAACATACGTATGAACAAATAACCGGTTATTATACTTTTAGTACACATGACCCTAAAGGGGATGTCCTCTATGGTATTGAAGTGTTCGTACATCCTGACTATCGTGGCCGGCGACTGGCAAGGCGGTTGTATGATGCCCGCAAGACACTCTGCGAAAGACTGAACCTTCGTGGTATCGTAGCCGGTGGCCGTATCCCCAATTATCTGAAGTATGCGGATGAGATGTCGCCCAGGGACTATATCGAAAAGGTACGCGATAAGGAGATCTATGATCCTACACTGACTTTCCAGTTCTCCAACGACTTCCAGGTAAAAAAGATCCTGAAGAATTATCTACCGCATGACGAAGCCTCCAAAGGCTTTGCCACCTTGCTGCAATGGTATAATATCTACTATGAGAAAGACATAGATACCATCCGCTACAACAAATCTATCGTTCGTATAGGACTGGTGCAATGGCAGATGCGTGACTACGGTAGCCTGGAAGGCTTTATGCAGCAGGTGGAATACTTTATAGATGCCGTAAGTGATTATGGCTCGGACTTCGTGGTATTCCCCGAACTGTTCAATGCCCCGCTGATGGCTGAATTTAATCAGCTGGACCAGGCTGGCGCTATCAGGGGAGTGGCGAAATATACAGAACAACTAAGGGACCAGCTCATACAGCATGCTGTGTCTTATAACGTGAATATCATCGGAGGCAGCATGCCGATTGTTATTGACGAGGCCCTCTACAACATCTGTTACCTTTGCCGCCGTGATGGCACCTACGAAGAATATATTAAAATGCATCCAACACCCAGCGAAGTATATGCCTGGGGCGTGAAAGGTGGCGACAGGCTGAAAGTGTTCGATACAGATTGCGGAAAGATAGGTATCCAGATCTGCTATGATGTTGAGTTCCCCGAACCCTCCCGTATATTGTCCGAACAGGGAATGCAAATATTGTTTGTACCCTTTCTGACCGATACCCAGCATGCGTTTAACCGTGTGCGATTCTGTGCACAGGCCAGGGCTATTGAGAATGAATGTTACGTTGCCATCGCCGGCTGCGTAGGCAACTTACCCAAGGTCAATAACATGGACCTACAATATGCACAGAGCGCGGTACTGACACCTTCTGATTTTGCCTTTCCCGTTACCGGCGTGAAAGCAGATGCCACCGCCAATACTGAAATGGTCGTTATTGCAGATGTAGATCTGGTACTACTGAAAGAACTAAACGCATTCGGTAGCGTACAAACGAAGAAAGATATGCGCAAGGACCTGTATGAGGTGAAATGGAAGAAGCCCGGTAAAAACAGTTGATAGCTCCATAATGTACGCAAAACGTAATCATTCGCGTCAATAGACCCCTTTAGATTCTGTTTGTAGCCCGGGGCGACAACCCGCGGGAATATGTCCCGAAAAACCATCCCGATGATTAATTTTGCGTTACAGAAACAATAAAAACATATGGCACACAAGATCAATCTGGCATTGCAAATCCTTCCTTCCGTACCCAGCGACCAGGTATACGCTGTCGTAGATGAAGCAATCGCCGTAATCCAGGCCTCAGGCCTGAAATACAGGGTATGCCCTTTCGAAACGGTGATAGAAGGCACTTACGACGAATGTATGGAAGTAGTCCGCAAGGCACAGGACGTCTGCTTCAAAGCCGGCGCCTCACAGCTGCTGGTATACGTAAAAATGCAGATTAAAAAAGATGCGGATGTCAGCATTGAAGATAAGACCGGCAAATATGACTAAGCCATATTTATCTGAAAAGGAAATACATTTCCAGCGATAACAAACCAAGGATCATTCCGGCAGCAAACCGTATGCACTGCTGCTTACTGGCGTGGATATAAGGTGTCAGCAGTATGATGAACAGGGGTGTAGCCTGCGCTACATACCTGGAACTGAAAAGAAGGGTAGCCTTAAAACTGGTAGCCAGCATCAGAAGGGCTGCCAGTAAAATAAACAGGAAAAAAGGTTCTGTACGCCGTTCCATCCACTGCAGGAACGAACAGTACAGAAAGTACAGTGCAAGAGTTATCAGCAGGGGAGAGATGAGATAGGGGTATACCTGCATGACGGCTGCCGGAAAGATCTTTTTCATTGCTTCATTCAAAGGAGCATATCCGAAGTGCAGCCAGTAATAGTTCACCGGCAGCAATACGATATACAGGAGTATTAATACCAGCAGCGTCAGGCGCCGGTAGATAAACCAGCCTGGGGCTATGATCAATACAATAAGCGCTCCGTAAGCAAAAGCCAGTATCCCATGCCAGGGCACGATACCTCCCGTACTGAGGACAGCCTGCTTTGGCGGTATCAGACCTCCCCAGATCAAGAATACCGGTATACAGCAGAGCAAAGCTACGCCCATGTATATACTGACATTTATCCAGCGCTTCCATTCCCCCGCTGATTGTAGCAGTAACAACAGTGCAGCAGGCACAATCACGATAAAAGACCAGGAACCCAGTATCGCCAGTCCCAGGCACAGTCCCGCCAGCAGGGCTAAAAAGAGGGCGGGGGCGCGGTGTTTGTACGTGTAATCCAGCGCCAGCTGTAACAGCCATATTGATAGTGTTGCAAAGAACATCGGAGGTATTTCCGTTAATGCCATTCCTGCTACCTGCCATACCATCGGCACCGCCATGATATGTAATGCCGGCAACCATACGCTTTTCTTTATTCTCCGTTGCATCCTCCGTATAATGGCCGCCAGTAGCATAATAATAATCACCAGCAGCACGGTATTCACTAGCCGGATCTCCGGCGTCTGTAAATGCGTGACAGGCTCCAGTGCATAATGTATAAACTGATATAAAGGCCCGGGCGCCTGCTTGTCTATGTTTAACAGGAAAGTACGGGACAGTCCGTATTGCTCAAGAAGATGAACATTGGCAATAAAAATAGGCTCATCAAATAGCGGTGCCTGCCAGTGTAGTGTAGTAATGACCAGCAGGAAGAGGTAACCGGCAATACCGGAAGCAAGTAATAATTTCTCTTGTGCATTGGGGCGTAGCATGTTCGTAGTTCGGTAGCAGACCATCCACAGACCGTAGTGTATCGCTCACCTGCGGTCTGTGGATCGTCTCCTTTTTATTGTCGGCCGAACACAAGGTAAGCTATCACCAGCGTAAATATGATATTGAAGAGCTGTGCAATGATAAACGCCATTGCAGGACGGCCATTCTCTATTTTAAAGATATCCGTGAATTTGGTCTCCAGTCCTATACAGGTAAACGCTATTGCGAACCAATATGTTTGCAATTCCTTTAAAGGACCCTTAGTGGCAGTTACTGTATCGGGAGACAGTAAAAAGGAAAACAGGAGGGACGCCAGTACGAAACCCAGTACAAACTTTGGGAAACGCTCCCAGATAGTACGCAGGGTTGGCTTTTCATAACCTGCATCCTTACGGGTATAAGACCAATAGAGAGAGATAAAGAAGGCCGCCAGTCCAAGTAATACGTTCTGTGAGAACTTCACCAGGGTGGCATATTTTAGTGCTTCTTCTCCCAGGATGCTGCCAGCGGCTACCACAGCACCAGAGGTATCGATCGTACCACCCAGCCAGGCGCCGGCCACAGCGGGCGACATATGTGCCCAGGTGGCGATATATGGCATGAACAGCATCATGGGAATGGCCACAATAAGCACCAGGGAGATGACATGAGACAATTTCTTATTATCCCCTTCAATAGCGCCCGCAGTCGCAATGGCAGCAGAAACACCGCAAATGGATACCGCACTGGAGATCATCATACGGAATTCATCGTCCAGTTTGAACTTGCGGCATACCCAGAAACTGAAATACCATACGGTAAACACCACGGCTACAGATTGCAGAATACCCAATCCGCCGGCTTTCACCAGCACCTGGAAGAGAACGTTGGTGCCCAGCAGCACCAGGCCTATCTTGATATACAGTTCGGTCTGTATAGCTGGCTTCAGTATAGCAGGTATTCCTATCAGGTTACTGATCAGCAGTCCTAATATCAGGCTGAATAGTACGACCTCTACCCCAAAATCCGTCAGTGTTTTATTACTGGTGATGAATTGTGCCAATAAGGTAATAAAGACGATAAATAACAGGGACACCAATAGTTTTACAAACTCGACCTTTCCTGTAAAAGCTTTCGCAAGCAGCAGACTGCCAAAGACCCACAGGAATAAGATCCCTGTTTGTTTCCATATGGCCACTCCCCCGAATTGTGCCGTTACAAGGGAGGCATCACTCCAGACGGGTATCTTCGGAAATACTGGTTTGAGACCCAACAATACCAGTCCAATAGTCAAAAAAGCAATAATAACAGCAATCCAGTCTTCGTGTAACGTTTTCTTAGGCATGATAGTAAGCGACATTAAATGAATTAAGAGTACCTCTTGGT
The DNA here is from genome assembly GCF_900102545.1 of Chitinophaga filiformis. Taxonomy (GTDB): domain Bacteria; phylum Bacteroidota; class Bacteroidia; order Chitinophagales; family Chitinophagaceae; genus Chitinophaga; species Chitinophaga filiformis. Next base: position 137,624 of record NZ_FNBN01000008.1, read on the forward strand.
GGAAGCGGATTTATTGGTGGTGGCGCCCAAGTTAATAAAAGAATTTATTTATTATAAAAGAAAATGTATCCTATCACGATGGCGGCGATCAATCCCACTACATCAGCGATCAGGCCACAGGTCAGCGCATATTTTGTCTTTTTGATGTTCACAGAGCCGAAATACACTGCCAATACATAGAATGTTGTCTCCGTTGAGCCTTGTATAATACTGGCCAGACGTCCGGCAAACGAATCCGGTCCGTGTGTTTTCAGGATGTCAACCATGAGCGCGCGGGCAGCGCCTCCGCTGAGGGGTTTCATTAAGCCAACGGGGAGCGCAGGCACAAAGTCCGTATTCATGCCCATAGCAGCAAACAGGCTGGCGATGCCATCCAGCACATAGTCCATGCAGCCTGTATTCCTGAAGGCGCTGATAGCCACCAGCATGGTCACCAGGTAAGGGATGATGGTCACAGATACCTGGAAACCTTCTTTCGCCCCCTCTATAAATACGTCATATACATTGATCTTTTTGACAACACCCAATGCCAGGAATCCTACGATAATGGCAAAAATGGTGAAGCCCCCTACAAAAGCTGTGTATTGCGCCAGCTGCTCGGTGCTAAGGTAAGGCATCACATAATACAGCCCCAGCAGCAGCAAACCGAACACAGCGAAGGTCAGTATGATAGGCGCTTTCAGCAGGTTAATACGCTGGTAGATAGCCACCGCGATCAGACCAGACACAAAGGAGATAATGGTACCGATCAGCGTAGGAATAAATATCTCAGCGGCATTATGGGAACCCGCGGCAATACGCAGGGCGATGACAGAGGTCGGGATCAGGGTGATACCAGCAGTGTTCAATACCAGGAACATGATCTGGGCATTGGTAGCCGTATCCGGTTCCGGATTCAGTTCCTGTAACTGTTTCATGGCCTTCAGTCCTACAGGAGTGGCGGCATTGTCCAGTCCTAAAGCATTGGCACTGAAGTTCATGAGAATGGAACCCATAGCAGGGTGTTTTTTAGGTATTCCCGGGAAAAGCTTGGAAAAGAAGGGGTCTACCGCCCTTGCCAGGATGCCGATCATTCCACCTTTTTCCCCCACTTTCATGATCCCCAGCCAGAAGGTCATAATACCTGCCAGCCCCAGCGAGATCTCCGCCCCGGTTTTGGCGCTCTCAAACATGCCATTCATAACAGTGGAGAACACGGCAGTATCCTGGAGGAAAATCAGCCTGCAAACGGCCACAACAAAAGAAATCAGGAAGAAGGCCAGCCAGACGTAGTTTAATGCCATATAGTGTGAAATGATTGAAAGCCAAATCTAATGGCAAAAATTTAATATTAAAAACATAAATCTGTGTTATGCCTGAGTGGTCATTCCGTTCTCTTGATATTGATAGCTAAAAAAGCATTATCTTCGCGCAAATTTTTTAAAAATGGCGTTACAAGTAGGAATTGTTGGATTGCCGAATGTAGGAAAGTCGACATTATTTAACGCGGTAAGCAACAGTGCAAAGGCGCAGGCCAGCAACTACCGTTTCTGTACAATTGAACCTAACGTAGGACTTGTAGACGTACCGGATGAAAGGCTGAGAAAGCTGGAAGAACTGGTAAAACCAAACCGGGTAGTTCCTACCACCATCGAATTCGTAGACATTGCAGGCCTTGTAAAAGGCGCCAGTAAAGGTGAAGGTCTTGGTAACAAGTTCCTCGCTAATATCCGTGAAGTGGATGCGATCGTACACGTAATCCGCTGCTTCGAAGATGATAACATCCTCAGGGAAGAAGGTGCGATCAACCCCGTGGGCGATAAAGAGATCATTGACACCGAGTTACAGCTGAAAGACCTCGAGAGTGTGGAGAAAAAGATCGCACGTACCGAGAAAATGGCAAAGACCGGTGGCGATCCAAAAGCTAAAAGAGAGTTCGAAATCCTGAAACAATGCCAGGAGCACCTGGAAAAGGGTAAAAATATCCGTGAGCTGGGATTGAGCAAGGAAGACCGCGTAGCGATCGCCGACCTGTTCCTGCTGACAGAAAAGCCGGTACTCTATGTAGCCAACGTAGACGAAGCCTCTATGCTGACCGGCAACAAATTCTCCGAGCAGCTGCAGGCTTCCGTTAAAGCGGAAAACGCAACTGTAGTGGTAATGAACAACAGTATCGAAGCCCAGATCTCTGAAATGGAAGATCCAGCGGATAAAGAACTGTTCCTTTCCGAATATAACCTGACCGAACCAGGCCTGAACCGCCTGATCCGTGAAGCATACAACCTCCTGAACCTGATCACCTACTTCACTGCAGGTGTACAGGAAGTAAGGGCATGGACTATCCACACCGGTTGGAAAGCACCACAGGCTGCGAGTGTGATCCATACCGATTTCGAAAAAGGTTTCATCAAGGCAGAGGTGATCGCCTATGATGACTATGTAAAATTCGGCTCTGAAACCGCAGCCCGCGATAATGGCCGCTTGCGCATAGAAGGTAAAGAATACATCGTGAACGATGGTGATGTAATGCACTTCCGTTTCAATGTATAAAGATACTCAGGGTTTATCCGCTGAGGGGTACAACAAATCTAAGACGCCCTGGGGACGGCCCCGGGGCGTCGCTATTTTAGGGGTACATGAAACAAGGCTCGAGGCCTGTTCTCACGCACATTAAATTGAAAGACTATTTAAAATAAGCGAAATATTCAAGCGTCATTTTGAAAAAGGGGATTAATCCCCTTTTTGCCTTTCTGCGATTGTCGTGTTGGAAATTAGTTCTAATTTTCAACTGTTATTACAAACTCCAATAGTAACTATCCATAATTATTTCCAGATAGTGTATTTCTGGCACTGGTGCATCACCAGGGCGGCTGGAATACTATTGTTAAGACACTTAGCTTTTAATCCCTGAAATATGACTATAAATTCCCGATTTATGTATGGCCTCCTGATATTAATAGGTATCGGAGGATGTAATAAAAAAACACCCTTTGACCCCTATGGCCCCGGCCTGGCCGAGAGACTCAATGCCTATAATAATGTTCAGCCGAATGTTAAAAAAGATACGCCTGCATTATTTATCGACTTCTCAGCAGGTATTAACAACGCGTTCAGTACGTCTACTGTAAAAAGCTTACTATCAGAATGTTTTAATACAGTACTGACTGATCAATTCGAGGTATACAAACTGGGATCTAATGAGGTCACTCCATTACCTGTGACGAATACAACACAGCTGGGACAGGAAATAAGCAACCAGGGGAATTACAAGGATATCTGGGCGCCTATCCAGCAGGCGGTAAATAAAATTACAGCTGCCGATAATGATGCACTTCTGATTACAGACTTCGAAGAATGGAACAACAAGACGGAAGTCACCAGTACAGCCTATCTGAAACTACCTTTCTCAAAATGGCTCGCCAGGGGCAACTCAATCCATTTCTTTATAGTAGACTATAAAGAAGGGAATGTAGACAAGCATATTTACTTTACCATCTTCAACAGCGCCAGTAATTTACTGTCTAAACTCGCGCCCAAACTAGCCCCCTATAGTACAAGGTTTGATTTATCTACGAGTACCTATCGCTTATCGACAAATTATACTGATCCTAAAGCCGGCGGTATTTACAATGATAAGAATGCTTTAGATCTGAAACCGGATCAATATCTCAAAAGTGAAAATTACGAATATTATCCATTAGGACTGGATTGGAAAAACATAGCAGAGATACATAAGGAAGAAGAAGTAAATGACATCTTCCGCAATCTCTTCATTGACTTGAGTAATCAGGATAGCTATTCTTACAAAGCATTTGAAGTCCAGACATTCAACGCAACGGAAGATTTCGAAAACTTCGCAAAAGCAGATTTTGCGCTGCATCACCCTCCTGCAATGACCAAGGGAAAAAACGGAGAAAACAAAATCTCCGATGAGGAAAAGGATCCATTAACCCTGGACTGTTATAACGAGGACGGTATAATAAAAGATGCCTGTACATACCACGCGCAGACATTAAAACCGCTCTCCAATTACTTCCGCCTCAATCAGTCCTTGTTTGATAATACCTGTAAAAGTGATAGTAAGCATGTGGAATTAGGTGTTAGCTTCGACCCGAAGTTTATGCCTGCAGATGATACATTATTGAAGATAAATATCGTGTTGACTGCCGCGACCCCTAATGTCGATAGCCCCAAGCTGGAGAAATTCAAATGGATAAATGCAAAAGGAACTCCCAATACCGCATTGTATGAATCAGTTAAAAATACCTTGCTGGAGCTCAAGCCAGAAAACAAAATCATCTACACCTACTATATGAAAACAAATCAAAATTAACTATTACCATGGAATCAATTACTGCTTACACCGTATCCGTCATCATTACCCTGATCTGTCTGTTCATCGCTGCTGTCATTGCTAACCTCATCAAATTCGAGGGTGGCAGCAAACCCAGAGATCCCAGGATCAGAAAAGTATACTTTTGGGTATTCTGTCTGATCAATCCCATACTCATTTTCCTGCTTGGATTTTTCGTCTTCATGCCTGATGGGAACAGGAGAGTAATAGGCAATTATATGATGGCATTAAGCATTGGCACTGTATTGGGTTTCTTCTTATACATCCTGTTGGGCTTTATTCTTAGCCGCATTTTCACAAATGGTAAGTTAGGTCACTGGTTTTAATCTGATACTATCATGGATAAATTATTTGTTATCGCCGTTGGCGGTACGGGCATGCGCTGCCTGGAAGCCTTCACTCATCTCAGTGCAATAGGCATGTTCGACAGCAGGGAAATTGAGATCCTGACACTCGATACAGATCAGGCCAATGGCAATAAAGGCCGCGTGGAAAAGCTGATCCAGCTATACAACCGGATTAAAGCCGGAGGTACGCCCAATGCAAATACCTTCTTCTCTTCGAAACTAAACCTCTATAGGTTTTACACTAACTACTCCGGCCAGGGCAGGGAAAACTATAAAAATATTACCAGGTTGAATTCGGGTACCCCTGAACAACAAAGAGCGAATAAGCTGATCTCTGACCTGTTTTTAGATAATGAGTCGGTGCAGGAATTCGATCTGTCTCACGGCTACCGGGCGCAAACTCACCTGGGATCCATGCTTATGTATCATGGCATGATTGAAGCCGCGAGAAATATTGTAAGAGGCACAGATATCAAAGTACAGGAGCGGGAACTGGATGAATTTGTTACAAAACTGGAACTCGCCGGACAGGATGCAAGAGTCTTTATTTTCGGCTCCATCTTTGGGGGTACCGGTGCGTCTTCTATTCCTATTATTCCAAAGGCCTTGCAGGATTTTATTAAAATCAGGTCAAAGGGCGCTTCCAGCATAGACTTTTCCAAGGCTAAATTCGGCTCAACGCTTCTCACTGAATATTTTACTTTCAAAAAACCTAACGATAAACAGAAAGCCAGCAAAGAAAACAGCATCATTGCAGATGCCTCTTATTTCCCATTGAATAGTCAGGCTGCTCTGCAGTTTTATCAAAGCGACCCGACAGTACAACTATGTTATAAAATGCTGTATCATATTGGTTGGCCGGTGGAAAGTAAACCTGTGGATAATGCAACGGACACTAACCAGACTATTACCGGTGGCGCTACACAAGAAAATGCCGCTCATATTACAGAACTACTGGCTGCCTGTGCTGCGTACGATTTCTTTACCAGAACCAGCGGACTGGATGTAGATAAAACTGAGTACGTATATAAGGCTGTAGACTTTAGTAATGGCGCCTTTAGTTTCTCTATTCATGACTTTGTAGGCAATGCTAACAAAGCGGGAGAAAGATTTGCTAATAAAATCGGTGCCTTGTTTTCTCTTGCGCATATTTCACTCACCGTAAATAATGCAGCGAATGGTGATGCCGGTATCAAAGGGTTCATCACCAGGTGCCAGGAACAAAAGATAACTCAATACAACACTATCACCGATGCCGAATGTGACGAAATCAATGACTACTTCAAAGCATTCGCCTATACGTTTGAAAACACGCGATTTACACCAGGCTGGCTTTACCAGGTAAGGAGCACTGTAGCCCCGGGTACCTTCATCTTCGATAGCAAGGCATTCCCTGACAACCTTTCAGAACTCAAAAAACTGGATGTGGGGACCATCTTCCTGGATGAAAAGAATCACTGGCCCAAAGGCGGAATACTCGCTAACAGATATGACTCTTTTATTAAAAAACTGATCAATCTGGGACCGGAAGAAGATCAACAGGTCAATACCACAAAGGAGAAATTCCTGGCGCATATCTATAACGCAATTACTCATTCACAGGGTTTCCATTTAATCTGAAATTACAATGAGCAATAAAATAAAGGCCTTAACTATTAAGGTACACCCTAAAACAGAATTGCAGGGCGTTCAATTTGCCTGGGACAGAATCCCTCAGCTGGAAGTCTTTACCAGGAATATTATCATTCCTGAAATAGCGGTAGAACAGGATGGTGCTGCCGCTGTAAACATTGGTACCCTTGTATCTGGTATCCCAACCGTATTTGCCAGAGCTGCGCTGTTCGAAAGTGCATTGAACAATATCATTGACAAAGATGCCGATGCTTCAGGGCTCATGCTTTTTTATAAATCACTGGTCAGCGAATGGAAAGGATTTATCAGTTGTATCGCGCTAAACTATAAAGATATTGAGGTGAATAGGGTACCACTGGTTTATTCAGATGGAAAAAAACTGAGTGATACGGAGAATATTTATGAACCCACCGGCGCCTTCGGTAATGCATTGTTTGAAAGACAACCACTCTGGTGTGATCAATCGCTGGCCGACAATGCAGAGAAAGTTCCTTTTATAGATGTGATCTCTTTCAAAGGAAATGTTGTGGGTGGTACGTCTCCTGATTGTTTTCTGTTTACCTCTGTCTCTTATAATATTAAAGGAAAGTATCCTTTTATTAATATTCAAAGTGGCCGCTTTGTCGATCCTTTAAAATCAGACCTGCGACCAGAGGAGCTTAAAATAATATATGGATATGCCAGGCACATGCTGGAGAATATCCAGCAATTCAAACAACACTTCAGTAATCTGCCCGCTGATCTAAGGCCCTCTTACGAAAACATTAGCGCCTGCCTGCAGGATTGGATAAAGGATATGGTGAAATACCAGGAGCAAAGAAACTTTGCCAGAATGGATAACCCAAATCCTCCGGAGGTTGGATCGCTGTTTACACTTCCTTTCAGTAAGCTGTTCAATTATTCTACCCTATTATACGGATCCGAAGGCATCATCACACAGGGCGCCAGTTCAGAATTCAGTATCCCATTTGATCCCAAAGACCTTTTGCTGACTGATGCTACCGAAATTGCCCAGATTGACTTCGGTAAAGAAGGCGCAGCAACGAAGCATTTCTTAGCCAATAAACCTATATTGTTATTGGCTGCTGAAACCAAGGGGCAACCCAATAATTACGCTTACTTCGCTTTACCACTGACGCCGCTGGCCTTGAATGTCTTTGGAGCGAACCTGGATGCATTGACAGGGCTTTCCCCCGCTTCCAATGTGAAATCACGTATTACTGCACTGTATGATCCTAATGACAAGGATGGAGAGAAATTAATTGTCCACCTGAAACTCTTTACAGATACGGGGAATGAAATCATTAAACAGGTCGTATATAAGGTAACCCAGGAGTCTATCATGGGCAAGGATATCCTGCTATGGCCCAACTACATTTCGAAACAATGGAACAGGTATTTCCTATATTCTGAGATACCACACAATGATGCGAAATTTCAGGCCACACCCTTTATCGGAAATGTAAATGACGACTTCTTTCGCATTGCCCTGGATGAAAAGGGGATACCATTGTACCTGGCAGAAAAGGGACGGGCATTGTCCGTGCCAGGTATAAAAGTGCAGTTGCATGTAGCCTCAAATAACGCGGTGGCTGACAACAAGTATAAGTATGAAATCTACGAAAGCAATCAGCCGTTTAAGGGCATCAGATTCTCGCATGCCGGGGTGGATTGTGGTTTTGGCATTATACGGTACAAGTCTTTTGGCGATGATCCTGCCTTCCCCTGGAATATGCTGAACACGACCAAGGCACTGTCTCCTGCATTCCTGGGCGTTGATTTTGGAAGTACAAACTCCTCCATTGCCTACTACTCCGATAGCGACAAAATGATCCGGGAAGACCTGAAACTGACTAACAAACGGATATCATTGCTATCCACCGATCTGAAAAATAATGACGAACGCCCGGCAGTGGAAGATGAAATATTCTTCTTTCAGAATGATGAAATACTTTCCAATTCAATAAAGTCTGTACTCACCATTCACGATCCCAGGAGGATTGTCAATGAGAAAAACAGCCAGTCTGATTTCCTCCTGGCACAAGCCGTCAAAGGTGGATTCCCCTGTTTTGAAAAGAATCTTCCCATCGATAGTGCATTGGACAACCGGTATTTCCTCACTTATAACCGGGTAGGGAAAGCGGAGCTGGTGTACAACATGAAATGGTCTTCACAACGGATTGATAAGAGCTATAAGACGGCGTACCTGAGCACATTGATGCTACATGTATATGCACAGCTCTTCGTAGAAAACCATGAGCCGCATACCTTAAAATGGTCTTATCCTTCCTCCATGGGAAAAGATCTGTTAGGTGAATACCGGGCTATCTGGGATTCTCTGGTAGATATAAGTCCTATCAACAATGGCGTAGCCCTGAAAACGTATCCGCCTTCTGATCTGTCTGATATCGGCGATGTACAGGGGGGTACATGGAGTCTGGACAGTGATGCCGGTTCCGGCTGGGGAGCTGCTGAAGAGAATGGCTGGGGCACTGAAGTAGATACCAAGAAAAAGGAGGTTGTGGAGATTCCTTTTGATACAGCACCTATCCGTTTTGACTTCAAGCTATTAGGGAACAAGGAATCCCTGTCAGAAGCATGTGCGGTGGCGAATTATCTCGTCAGACCCAATGGCGGCTATTCCCTGAACCCGGGAGAATTGGTCCTCTGCTTTGATATAGGGGGAAGTACGACCGATATCACAGCTCTTTGCCAGATGTCTGGCGGGAAGGCGATGATCAAACAGAACTCTATCCGCTTTGCTGCGGAGCGAATGGCCCAGGCTACCCGTTATTCTCCCAACTTCAGAACAGTGTTGCTGAAAATGTGTGAAAGGAAAGGGATTTCCATACAAGGACTAAATAAGGGAGAGAATAAATTTTCTGAAAATACCGCGCCCTATTATTTCGAACAGGTATTGGACCGGTTGGAGCATACAGACTTCAATACCTTTTACCTGCTCATTGCTGCTGAATGTAAGGAGATGATGAGTGTGAACCTGTATATCACCGGATTGATCATGTTTTACGCCGGCCAGCTAGTACATAAATTACGTACTGAAATTGTCCGCTCGGAAGATGCCCCACCTGCGGTGAAAAATACACCGCCGAAAATAAGGATTGCCTTCGCCGGTAAAGGCGCCCGCATATTCGACTGGTTCAATGCTGTGGATCCTTCTGCTGCCAATACTTATTATACCCAGATGTTCATCAGGGGTATTGGCGGCGAAGCAGTAGCCAGAAAGACGATCATGCCTGTGAATCAAAGTCCGCTGAAAATAATAGATATCAATTCTCAGAAAGGAGACAGCTATACAGATGTGAAATACGAAGTGTCCAAGGGCTTAGCTATCCCTACTGACATTACGAAGATACTGGTACCTACAAATAAGCAGGCGATCGAGATACTGGGCGAGGATCATTTTTGTATTGTCATGCCGAATGGTGAATTTAAATACCTTGAATCTACGAATTCCATCACACCTGAGATGCTGGAGCACATTGGAGATTATTTCATCAATTACCCGCCACAGGGCAGCCAGCCTTGTCCCCGGTTCATGGATTTTGCAGATCTGTTTTATAAGGTCGCCTCTTCGATGTTCGGACTTAAAATGAGCTCAGCCGACTTCATGGCTGGATTCCATGACATGAATATAGAAAACTATATCAAAGGTATACCAGAGTTTATCGAAGCGAAAAAGCGCAAGCTCGATGAACAGAAGAAATTTGATTATGTGGCGCCTGTCATCATCCTGGAAGGAATGAAGTTCTTTGAAAAGCATCTGCTAAAAGGAATCAAAATCCAGTAAGCCATGACCTACCGCGTGCTAGTAAAAATTTCCAGGCGTGCAGTCTCTTTCTGGTACCAGACTAATGGTAACGGGTATGCGCCTTTAGTTATAAAGGATAGCAATGAAGTGCAATTGTACTTCTATGTAAATGGGAATGATTTCATATTTGGAAATGCCGCCCGGGATCTGTTTCATCAACATCATCCTAATGCATATGGCAACTATTTTGAGATCATAAAGGATCCGGCGAAGCACTTCATTATTTATGGCAATAAGAAACCTGTAAAGCAGCTGTTCTATTACGGGATTGAGCAGTGCCTTTCATTCTTTATCAATACAGTATTATATAAAAGTGATTCGATAGAATCATATCGGCAGCATTTTGCGCTGCATTTTTTATTCGATGTGGATATAGAAGACAAAGAGAAGGCGCTCATAGAAAGTCTGTTTATTGATGCCGGATACTTCAATACCAGCAGTGTGAATTATGATATAGCACTGTTTGAAGTATTAGTGAAACACCTCATCATTAATCCCCGCAATAATGTGTTGTTGCTGAATGGCCTGAATGGTACATTATACTTTAAGCTGTTTAAGGACTTTCAACAGCCGCCGGTGAACAGGTTATCAATGAAAGGCCAGGGTGCCGATCCCCGGGTAAAGTTGCTGGCCGAAATGATCATAGAATATATCATCGCGCAACAATCATATCTTTCCCTTGATATGGAGAAAGAAACAGGTGCAATATTACCTTTCTGTACAGAGCAGCTTTCTCACCTTACGCCCCTGATACGGGGAGAAGTTGAATTGACAGATGGTAAGAGGCATTGGTTTGTGGTCAAAGAACGTAGTCTGAATGAACGCCTGCAGTACTATTCAAATGATCAGGCGGTATATGCCAACATCGATGACTTGCTGGCTGAGAATAAACTGAATGTAGACAATACCATTATTTTATTGGAAGGAGAGGAGATCAGTACCGCATATTTTTTGAATAAGTTATTGAAGAGATACCCGCATGTGAAAATAGTAGAATCAGTATGGCTGAAAGATACGATGGAGTTGATCTTTTCCGGATTATCGAAGAGAATTACTGCACCGCCGCCCTTACCTCAGGCGAAGCCAGCGCTGCCGCCTGTAAACAGACCGCCGGTTACAAATGCAGGAAAACCTCCCTTACCACCTCCTTTACCACCATCAAAAAAATAAATTATGGCAATTCAACTGGAAAAAAAGAAACCGTTTTCCCTGGAGAAGACCAAACCCGGGCTTAAGAAAATTGTAGCAGGGATTGGGTGGGATATAGCTCATGTAAATGGACACGATGTAGACCTGGATCTCTCTGTCTTTATGATGGGACCAAACGGCAAAATGCCCGAAGACGCATTTTTTGTCTTCTATAATAACGATACCAGTCCTGACGGCGCTGCCCACTATCCGGGTGACAACCGCGATGGATCCGGAGAAGGAGATGATGAGGTCATCTCGGTTGATCTTGATAAAATAGATCGCAGGATTGAGTTCCTGTACTTTGCTGTGACCATCGATCAGGCGGAAGTTCGCGGACATCATTTTGGGTATGTCAGGAATGCCTATATCAACATCCGCAATGCGGCTGATAATAACGTCTTATGTCAGTACAAGCTCAATGAAGAATTTAAGAATGAAGACTCCCTGATCATTGCGACCCTCTCCAGGAACAATGGACAGTGGGATCTGGAGGCCGTAGGTCAGGCATTTGCAGGTGGACTGAATACACTGGTTGAAATGTATCAATAATAATCATATGGCAAGTTTTAATTTAACCAAGGGAGAAAGATTTTCCCTGTCAAAAGCTGCTCCCGGGCTTACTGTTGTAAGAGTAGGTATGGGATGGGACCCCAATGATCAGCCGGGAGGACCTGACTTTGATCTTGACGTATCTGCATTTGCCTTGAATGGCAATTTTAAGATCCCTTCCGACTCTTATTTTGTTTTTTATGGGCAGGTACGAATGGGAAATTGCATTGAAGACCGTGAAGAGAAGGGCTTATTCAGGCCAATCACCAGGGATGGGGCTATTATGGGTGCTATAGATGATCCTGATGGCAGAAGAAGTGATGGAGAGGATGATGAAGACATGTTCATTGATCTTTCTAAAATCAAGGCTGATGTTGAGCAGATCATTATCTGCTGTACGATTTGTAAATATCCGCATGATAATAAGAAAGACAGGCGCACACTAAATCTGAATTTTGGTCAGGTAGATGATTGTTATATCAGAATAGTGAACGAAAGCACAGGCGAAGAGATTTTGCGTTATGATCTCAGAGATAAATACACGAGGGAGGATGCGGTCGAGTTTGGGCGTTTGTTCCGTGTAGGGAATTCCTGGGAGTTTGAAGCGATGGGCCGGGCGCATACAGGTAGCTTACAGACATTGGTTGATATGTACACTTAAAAAAAATCATATGCCTTTTAATCTCAGTAAAAATAATGATCCTGTTCCGGAGAAGAAGAGTAATGCATGGGTGGGCGTAATTTTGGCGGCATCGGTTGTGGGGGTGGGAGTATGGTATTTTATACCTAAGAGAGAAACAGCCGCTGCGGAGGTAGCGATGTCTGCACCGGCCCCGTCATCTGCTACGCCGGATACTACTACAGCTGTTGTGCCTTCTGCTGCTGCTGCTAAAGCGGCTTCGGATACTGTTGCTGTATCTACGGCTGTTAATACTACTAATACAGCTCCCGGTGCTGCTGCGCCTCCCCGTATCGCAGCTTCTTTCAATAAAGGAACTGCTGCACCCATCGCTATTTCCGACGAAATAGTAAATGAAATAAAACAAGGGCACAAAATCACCATCTACGGTTATGCCAGCAGTGAAGGAGATCTGTCTGTGAACTTAAAGCTGGCAGCTGAAAGAGCGGCGTCATTTAAACAATACCTTATCTCCAGAGGTATAGATGAAGGCATGATCACTGCCGTTGGTAAAGGCATTGACAACCCCATCGCTTCTAACAATACTGAACCAGGCCGCGCAAAAAATCGTCGTGTAGAAGTGCATATTGAATAGCTAAAAAAGGTATAATGAACATATCACAGGATTTAATCTTGCTCTGGAATGATATTATTCATCATCCCGGTACGAGCATCGCTATTATCTGTAACCTGATCATCATCGAAAGCCTGCTTTCGGTAGATAATGCTGCTGTACTGGCGACGATCGTAATGGACCTTCCACAGGCTGAAAGAGGGAAAGCATTGAAATTTGGTATCTGGGGAGCCTATTTGTTTCGTGGCCTGGCCATGATCTTTGCGGCGGTACTCGTAAAGATCTGGTGGCTGAAGCCTTTGGGCGGTTTTTATTTATTATACCTGGTATATGATTGGTACCGCAGTAAGCAGGAGCGTAAAGAAGAGGAGTCAGTCGATAAAAATAATAGTTGGTTGTATAGGATAACCGTTGGTACTATAGGTAATTTCTGGGCCACGGTCTGTATTGTGGAAGTCATGGATATGGCCTTCTCTATCGACAATGTATTTGCTGCGGTGGCTTTTACGCCTAATATCATTCTTGTCTGCACAGGAGTATTCATCGGAATTTTCGCCATGCGATTTATAGCCCAATGGTTTGTAAAGCTGATAGAGAAATACGCCTTTTTAGATACAGCCGCCTTTATTGTGATCGGTATTTTAGGTATTAAACTGGTATTGTCGCTTTTTGAACATTTTTATCCGGATCATTCATTTAGTATACTATTGGCCAGTCACACGGCAGATATAGCTATATCGGTGTTGACTGTGATCGTGTTTTTTGTACCTGTTATTACTTCGGCATTGTTTAATATACCGGGAAAAAGTGTGGGCTGATTTCCGGATATTCGGTGTTTTATAAGGGAAAAATTCTCTTAGGAGAGTTGTTCCCGCACTGTGGAGGCAACAATACCAACCTCCTCCCACGCGTGCTCCAACAACTTACGCACAACCGCAAACCTCCCCTGTAACATATGCGTTTGCATCAACGGATAAAACTGATCATGCGTAGCATGAAAACCCATATAGAACACCCAGAAACCCAATCCCAGGTAAGGTATCGCCGCCAGTTCCTCCTCGCTGAGCGCTCGCTCGCTACGGTAAGCCTCTACAAAAAGCGACCATGTTCTTTCCCGCTGTTCCGCTGTAAGACGGCCCATTTGCATATCTAACAGTAATTGCTGGTGGAAAGTCATTAAATCATAAGCCAGCCAACCTGTTCCAAAGAAGTCGAAATCAAAGAAGGTGATATTGTCCTGTGAATCAAAGTGGAAGTTCTTGGGCAGGAAATCAAAGTGGCAATAACCATAGGAAAAACGAGAAGTATCCAGCTGCGACAGGAAAGTCTTCACTTTGTCTGCCGATTGCAACAACCAATCATAAGTGGCAGGATCTTCGCTGAAATAGTCTTTCACTGCCGCCAGCGGTTGAAATAAGGTCGTTTCGAGGTCAAATGTCCACCGGTCCTTACTCAGCTGTATCTGGGAGGAGATATTGTGAAAACGCGCCATTTCCTGCCCGAAATTGCGAAGCTGAACGTCTGACAGGATATTATGGGAACGACCTTCCGCATAGCTGAACAAGACTGCATGGCGGGTACCTTCGGCTCCCGGCAGGGACTGGATATAGTGACCATCTTTATCCGCCAGCGGATAGGATACGGATACTTCTGCAGTATGCAGGGCGGTCAGCAATTCCACCTCGGCCTGTATATTGGCCAGGGTTCGGTGGGATGGCCTGTAAATGCGTAAAATAAACCGCTCATTGGCAGCGCTGACAAGATAAGTATCGCCTACACCGCGCACAATAAACTTGCACTCAAGAGGGCCAAATGTATACTGCTGACTAATATAAGTGGCGAGGGCAGTAGGGCTGAGGGTCGAATAAAGGGTCGGGAAAACAGTTTGCATGGCGCAAATATAAGATTCCTTTATTTTGTTGGATTTGTATAGAATGTTTGTACATGTAAATACATGTTTGTACATTAGTGCCTGGTCTCAACAAACTGATATATGAAATTATACACCACCAGCCTTGTCATTTCCCTTTCCCTGTTCGCCATCCAGGCGCCAGTCTTAGCGCAGAAAACGGACAACAGGAAGCTGTCGCTCGCCATCCGCAACGACCATCGTCTGGACACCATTCAGGCCAGGGCATTGCGCCTGCTTACCGGGTTTAATGCCGGCACTTCTTACGGAGAGGTCTGGATCAGGGATTTCAACACTTTCATTAAAGGTTCCCTGAAAGTCCATGCTCCCGAAAAAGTAAAGGACATGCTCCTGCTGTTCTTTAAAATGCAGGGCAACGGAGGAGACATCGTCGATGGTTTCATCGATATAAAAAAGGCAAGTGTCGGCTACGAATTTCGCTATTTCCCCACAGCCCCCGACTGGGTTGCTCATAAAAACACGGTGGAAACAGACCAGGAATCATCTTTGATCCAGGCCATCAAAAAGTACATAGACGTAACCGGCGATACCTCCATTCTACAGGAAAAGATAGGCGAGAAGACCGTCATCCGTAGAATGGAAGACGCGCTCGCCTACGTTCACAACGAACGCTGGGCAGAAGAATACGGATTAGTGAAAGGCGCCACTACCGTCGACTGGGGCGACGTACAACCGGAAACCGGCTGGGGCGTAGTGATCAACCATAAAACCAAATGGGCGGCTGATATTTACGACAACGCCATGTACCTGATCGCCATTCAGGACTTCCTGGCCATGAAACCAGCATCCTATCACCCTACCGAAGACTGGACAACCATCGCCCAACAGATAAAGGAAAACGTACACAAACATCTCTGGGAACCTGCAAAGCAGAAATACATCCCTCACCTCTACCTGAACGGTAGCCCTTTCCCTGCCTCATTTAACGAGAACGATATGCTGTACACAGGCGGTTCTGCCTGCGCCATCCTGGCCGGACTTCACAAACCAGAAGAAATTGCCGCCATCAACAAACAAATGGTAGACGCAGCCGCCAAAGAGAAATTCGCCACCATCGGCATAACAGTCTATCCACCTTACCCGGCAGAAGAATTCCCGAACATGCATCCGTACATCTACCAGAACGGCGGCGACTGGACCTGGTTTGGTGGAAGAATGATCCAGGCCCTTATCGCCAACGGAATGATAAAGGAAGCATGGGAAGAATTACAGCCCATCGTTGCAAGAACCATTGCCCGCAAAGGCTTCTACGAATGGTATGACGTGCGTACCGGCGAACCTAAAGGCTCCGGTGATTTCAGAGGAGAAGCGGGTGTGTTGTTCGACACCATTGTAATGTTAAGGGAATGGGCTGAAAAGAATAAATAAGCAACAAACAATAAATAGTCAAGAGACAATAGCCAATAGCAATATTCAATGGTCGATGGTCAATATGCAATAGGCAATGGCCAATAACCAATAACCGTTAACCATCAACGGACGGCTTGAATCACAACGGTTTCAGGAGGAGATACCGGGCCTTAGCCCATTTGAGAGCTGATACGATTGATAGGGTTTAATAGCATTCCTAAGCCTCCTACGCTTGATAAAGCTCAATCGTACGTTCGAAAAGGGGGTACAGCCCGGTATCCCTATCTGAAACCGAATCGCGCCTGATACCAAATATCTAATACCAAATCGCGTCAGACATCAAATAAAACGGGGACCATAGCATACCGCTACGGTCCCCGCATCGTATAATAACTCTCAAACTATTTCAACAAATCATCAAACAAAATCGCCGTATAATAAATAGCCCCAGCCTTCGGATTACCATAAGACGTCTGGAAATAATGGTTCGTAATATTCGAACCACCTATCTTAATAGTAGCCCTGATCTTCGGAATCCTGTAATTCACCTGCGCATCAACAGTGCTATACGCCGACACTGTTCCTCTCACAAAACTGGAGCTCCATACAAAGGAATCCTGCCAGCGGTACATCACATTAAAACCTAAGTTCCTGGCAATGCTCTTATTCGCAACACCGATATTGAAACGGTATTTCGGAGTGTTAAATGCATTGTCAAGCTCGCCTTTATTGTTTGTAAGGTCATTGTAAGAGAAGTTACCTGACAGCGTCCAGGTATTGATCAGGTAATCGAGTCCCAACGCACCACCCTGTGCTTTTACTTTCTCAGGATTATTCACGTAGGTAGCAAATATCCTGGCGCTGCTCAGGGTAGGATCCTGTGCCAGTGGCACTGTAGGTTGTATCAGCGCAGTATAGGACAGGAAATCTTTGTACGAGCTGTAGTAGTAATAAGCGTCGATCAGCAGGCGGTTGTTTATCAGGCCCTTGTAGCCAATTTCATAGGCACTTACGCTTTCTGGTTTGAATTTGCCGAAAGTATATTGCTGCAGCTGGGTAGGATCTCCGGTAGCAGCATAGCGTTGTACGCTGGCTTGCGTGTAACCTTTATTGTTGTAGAGGTCATACTTGGTCAGCAGTTCAGGTAATCCACCTATGAGGCGTGTATTGGCGCGGATAGGGAGGTCGATATACTGATCCTGGTTGGTAGGATTGCGGTAAGCTGTCTGGAATGACAGGCGGATATTGTGACGGGGAGCAACGGTAAACACACCGGATATACGAGGTGTAAAGCGGCCGTCAAAATTCTCGTTCTTGTCATAACGGACAGAACCCGTCAGCTTGATCCTGTCGTGTACCAGTTTCTTACCCACCTGCAGATAAGCGCCTACTTCATCGATCTTGATACGTCCGGCGGCATCATCGAAGATGGTACCGTCAGAGTTCAGTGAGTACCTGCGGAAGGCAGCGCCTGCCTGTACTTCCAGCACTTTCAGGTGATCGGTGAAGTCATAGAAACCTTCGTAGTGATACAGGTTTGTTTTATCATTGAACTTGGCCCCGTTCCTGCCGGCGCCGAAGCCGATATAATTGCTGGTGATGGTTTCTTTGGCCTGGTTGAATGCGGCAGTACCAGGTACCAGCCTGTTCCTGTCAGCAATAGACCTGGCAATAGCATGCGCCTGTGCATCTGTTTTTACACCTGGT
The DNA here is from genome assembly GCF_900102545.1 of Chitinophaga filiformis. Lineage (GTDB taxonomy): Bacteria > Bacteroidota > Bacteroidia > Chitinophagales > Chitinophagaceae > Chitinophaga > Chitinophaga filiformis. The sequence goes on from NZ_FNBN01000008.1 coordinate 155,745, forward strand.
GCTCCGGGAAAAACACCCATGCGTGCCTGGTTGTAAACAGTCGCATATTCAGCGAACCATCCACCGGTTACGTTACCATCATTGTCTCTGATCACGCTGGGATTATAAGCCTCGTTCAGTATAGTACCAAGTGCGGTGGCATTGTAGGCTTGACCCGAACGTTCCTGCGTGGTATAACCACGTACGAAGAAACGTTTGCCCCTTACTTCGATCTTATACTGTCCCAGGTTGAATTTACGGAGGGAATAACGGTCAGAACCTGTGTATACGGTTGTACCGGTTCCCCAGTTACCCTGGAGGATGGCCTCCGTATTGTCTGTGATCTTGTAGTGAAATGCAGCGCCTGTTTTCACACTGCGTGTGCCGTAGTCCACCAGGTCTCTTTCAGCATAACCTGTACGGGATACAGCTTGTCCGTTGAGTAATCCGCCTGAAGCTCCGAAAGTAGTGGTGATCTCATCACCATAAACGTTGACACCGTCGTAATTTGGATCTGTAGCATGAGAGAAGCCTGGTTTAGTCCGCAGATTCAGCCTGTCAAAATTCGTAGAATCTACTGCCTGCCAGTCGTCGGCCTTCATATACCCGAAGTTGAGTTTAAAGGCGAACTTACCGAAGGCTTTGGCATAACGGGCCGTAATATCCGGGATGAAACCGATATGGTCCTGTTGTTTCTGGCCTACATGGTTAATACCTGCCTGCAGTTTCAGGCTGAGGCCCTGGTAATCGAACGGACTTTTACTGGTCATCAGTAAGGTACCGTTCATACCGCCTGCACCATACAGCGCAGAGGATGCGCCGGGCAGTAATTCCACGCTGGCTACATCCAGTTCGGAGATGCCGACAATGTTACCCACGGAGAAGTTCAGTCCCGGGGCCTGGTTGTCCATACCATCCATCAGCTGGTTAAAGCGGGTGTTACCATTGGTATTGAAACCCCTGGTGGTAATGGTACGGAAGGTAAGGCTCTGTACGCTGGATTCAACACCTTTCAGAGAAGGCAGGGCGTCATAGAAACTAGGGGTAGGAGATTCGCGTATGGCCGTCGCGTTGAGTTTCTCAATAGATACCGGCGATTCCAGTATACTCTGAGATACACGACTGGCGGCAACAACGATCTCTTCTCCCAGGATCTCCGTAGAAGCGAGTTGCACAGTAATGTTGCCCGCACTGTTCACCACCACCGGGGCGGGGCTGTACCCCACGGATGAAAATACCAGTGTGATCGGGAACTGGCGGGTCGTGTTGAATCTGAAATTTCCGCTACCATCCGTGATGGTACCGGCAAGTGAGCCTTTGACGCTGACAGTGACCCCTGGTAGAGGATTGCCTGTCGTTTTGTCTGTTACAGTACCTGTTACTGTCTGTTGTTGCTGTCCATAGACCCTTGTAGACAAGTTTATGAGCAACAAAAGGGCGCACAAACAGGTGAGTTGTAGATAGTTCTTCATACTGTGGCGATTTAGGATGATCTTGGGATTACGTATACATTTTGATGAATGTAAGGAAAATAGTTGAATAGTCGACAGCCCGACATTCTATAGTTAACAACCTATACGTTATTATGTTCTGATACGACAAAATGCCTCTTTGACAGCGTTATTGTTTTAACACTGTGTGTTACTACTGCATGCTGAAAATAATTTTGATTGATTGACAATTAGTTGACTGCCCAGTACTCATTCTCTTTTAAATAGTATTATTCTATTATGTAAATTTACCATGTATGGTTTGAAATTGTTTAAGGGACACCTACACCCATTACCTATGTTACCTATGCCTGGATTTTATAGTAACCCTATACCCGCGGTACCGGAGGTTAAAGCAGTCAATTTATTTTCTGTAAGAAAAATTAGCTGTCTGATATTTCTCCTGCTAATCGGAGCGGCGCTCTTGTTTGCAAACCGAACCCTCGCGCAAAGCTTGCCTCAGGCGCGCCTTTACTTATATATACTCATTGATCGAACAGTAACAGGTACGTTCATCCCCAGGGTCATAACAGCAACCGAAAGCGGGGATGTGAGATTCATTATTTCAAGATAACCTATATACCAATGACACCGGAAAACAGGCTTAAGAGCAGCCGATTTATAGCATTTTTTATTTTGATGGGAGCTATGCTGCTGTTGGAAAGGCGTGCTGTAGCACAGAATTATCCCGCCCAGGCGAAGATTGACTTTTATTGGCTGGTTGATCGTAGTTCCACAGGTGATTATGTCGGTCGTTTTACGACCAAGGATGCTATTCCGGAATGGATCCTTATGGATTCCCTGGGCGTGTTTGGTCAAAATGATGTACACAGGGCAACCATTACACTTTGGGGAGGTGATATGTATAGTGCTTATTACCCTGACAGACCTGACGCTGCGACCTGGGGTGTATACCTCGAGAGTCCTTTTCAGGTGTCTGACGTAGATGCATTATATCCTGTAAGTAGTGATGTTTTGAATGTTATTGACGCCCCATACTCGACGATCATGGACGATGTGCCATATGTGAATGTTACCCAGCCTGCTATCCAGGGTCAGGTTGTAATCTTTATACACTATCGTGCCCGCCGTCTCTATGCTATGCCAACCCCGTTCGCACTATCAAGTTCTGTGGCTAACAAAACGATCTGTGCGAATGAACGCATTGACCTTAGAGCTATAGGTTATAATGTCACGACAGAATCAAACGAATTTGTAACATTTACAACGGAGTGGGAGTATCAGGCAACTGGTGGCGCATGGCAATGGCTAACGTCTTATGAGTTATATGATAAGTGGGGAGTACAATCGCCCCTGGCTTTTCGTCCTGAAGAGTTTATTCCGGAAGTAAGAGTTGCCCAACAAACGCTGAGATTCAGATACAGGCACAAGGCCGTTTATAAAAGTGGAGCCACTTATTATTCCCCTTACTCTCCAATAACAGATCCTATATATGTACAGCCATCCGCGCCAACTGTAGCAGCGGGGGGCATACAAATAACGCCATCTTGTCCTGGTACTCAGCATACTGGCACCATTACCATTGCCGGTAACGCTATTAATGGAGGATTTACGCAAATGAGATGGTTATTGCGAAATGGTACCGCCACCCAGCCTTGCGATCCTTCCGGTTTCAACTGTGGTGATCTGAATCAGGGAAGTAGTGGGGCAGTACCTGTCGCTGGTGGTATTTCCATCTCAGGACTTGCCCCGGGCACCTACTCACTCTGGTTGTTGAATCCTGGAGTAGATGTGGGCAGCTGTTATACGCCTTATGTGGTGACTATTCCTGAACTGAATCCGCTGACAATAACTGAGAACAGTGCCCAGCACATTAACGCATCCTGTTTCAATGCAAGCGATGGCATCATCAGTGTTACTGCTGATGGCGCAGATACCAGTGCAAGCTACTTCTTTACGTTGTTGTCCGGTGGTGCTGAAGTGCGGCCTGAAACAACAGGAACAGGAAAGAGTATGACATGGAACAACCTGCCTGCAGGTATTTATAAAGCACAGGTAAAGAACAGCACTTGCAACATCAACCTTGCATTTACAGGTGATATAGCCATCTCACAACCTGCACCTGTTACAGGAACGCTTGTAGCCACATCTCCCTTATGTGTATCTCCCGGCGATGGTAACATCTCCGTGGCTGGAACAGGAGCAGCCAATTATCAATTCAATCTTTATAGTAATGGTTCCCTGGTACAGCAATCAGGAGTGACTACTTCTAATACGTACACATTCACTGACCTGCCGGGAGGATCCTACAGGGCAGAGATCGTTAACAATGATGCACCGCTTTGCCCTAAATGGGATAGCACAGTTACACTAACTACACTAACGCCGCTTAATATCAAATTCACATCCAAAGATTCAGTGAGCTGCTTCGGCGGCAGTGATGGTATTATCCGCGTAGAAGGAGAGGGCGGTTCTGGATCATATACATATGCCCTGACAGGTAATGGTCTTAATAAAACCAGTACTACAGGTATATTCACAGGTCTTCCTGCGGGTGATTACACCATTACATTAAAGAATCAGGGTACGGTTTGTAACGATGTATCAAGTCTTCCAGTCACCATCTTCCAGCGCACCGCATTAAATGTGCAATTGACCCAAACACCAATTGGCTGTAATGCTCAGACAGGTGCTATAATAAAGGCAACAGTAACTGGTGGCTCTGGTAGCTACAGCTACGACTGGCAGCAACTAAAGAACGGCGTCTGGACATCCGGTTCTTTCTGGTTCGATACAGATATTCAAATAGAGGATCTGTCAGCCGGTACTTACCGTGTGGTTATTACTGATAGAAAAGCGCCCGCTTGTAGCATTATATCTACAGAAAGCATTGTTCAACCGGCATCTGAAGTACAGATCACTAAGGTAACGGTACAAGATGCTGTCTGCCTTGCAGATGGTGCTCACATATCAATCTCCGCTACGGGTGGCGATGGTAATTACCTGTATGAATGGTCGCTGGATGGTGCTACTTATCACCCTTTCACAGCAGCTACAACGCTGACTAATTCAGGTAACTACAAGCTCCGCGTTTCCGATGGACGTGGCTGCACGACAGTATCTTCAACAACCTATGTAGTAGCACTTCCGCCGGCAGCTGTCAGCTTCGCAGTTGTCTTATCTGATTACAACGGATATAATATCTCCTGCAAGGGTAATAATAATGGCTTTGTACAGATCACCGCTACAGGTGGCAACGGTGGCAGTTACAGCGGTTATACCTATGCAATAGACAATGGTGCTTATGGCACGTCTTCACGGATAGAGAATATCACCGCAGGCTCCCACCAGCTACATGTAAAAGATGGTCGTAGCTGTATCAGTACACGACAGATCACTATGACAGAACCCGCTGGTACATTAGGTTTAAAAGTAGCTGAACAGGAACATGCCGGTTGTGGCGCAGATCCTGTCGGGCATATCACCGTAGCTCCTGAAGGAGGAACAAGCCCTTATAAATATGCAATAGATAATGACGCATGGCAGGATAGTCCTCAGTTCACTGGTCTTGCCGCCGGCAATCATACCTTACTGGTGAAAGACGCCGGGGGGTGTACCACGAGCATTACCACAACACTGACATCCGCATATATTCCATTAGCTACCACAGCAGATATCACCAATGTGAAATGTTATGGTGAATCCAATGGTGCGTTGACACTCCATGTAAGTGGGGGAGATGGCAATTATACCTATCAGTGGAATACGCCATCCTTATCCGGCAGTACAGCTGAAAACATTCCAGTGGGAGATTATACCATTAACATTAGTGATGGTAGAGGTTGTAAACAGGAATTTACCTACACCATCGGTCAGCCTGAGAAACTGGAACTGAAATTAACATCCACCAGTATTTGTGAGGGTGCAAGTGATGGCAGCATTGATGCCGCTGTGAGTGGTGGTACTACGCCCTACAAGTATTCACTCGATCAGGGTAGCTGGTTGAATGCCGGTTCATTTAAAGGATTATCCGAAGGTAAATATCATCTGGCAGTACAGGATGCAAATGGTTGCGAAGCAAGTGGAGACGTGACTATCAGCAAGTCGAACGCAAAACCAGAAGTGAACTTCCTCGTAGCATCCCGCAGGAATGCATTTGATACCCTTGTAATAAAAGATATCAGCTTACCAGAGCCAGATAATATCAGCTGGTCATATGACCCCAAAGCAGTGCTCTTAGGCTATGACAATGGCACACCGCTGATTAAATTCACTGATCCGGGTACTTATTGGGTAGAAATGACGGCCACCTTTGGTGCATGTACCTATACCCTGAGAAAGGACCTTGAGATAGCCGCCTATGATCCGCACGCAGGATCAGGTTATAGCGTACCTGTACAGGTAATAGACACCGTGATGCTATCGCCCAATCCAAACAATGGCAATTTCAATTTCAAGATAAAACTAAACCGAAAACAACAGATTGTTGCTTATGTATATGACATGAACGGTATCATAGCCGGCAAAAAACAATACGCACCCACTCTGCAGGTAGATGATTCCTTCTCCATAGGAGGAGCTGTAACAGGCACATTCATCCTTAGGGTAATAACGGAAACCGAAAGCAGGGACGTAAGATTCATTATTTCAAGATAGTAATAACCCAGATGACACAAAATAGTAAGGGCAGGATGCGTCTTGCCCTATTCTTACTTTTGATAGGAACAATGCTGCTATATAGTACCAGGTCTTTCGCGCAGATGGACGGCAAACAGCAGGTTTATATGTATTTGCTGATTGATAGAGACTACCCATATGAGGACTTTGGCAGCCTGATTGTTAAAGATGGCAATCCGGATGTGGTCACGCTTAGTCAGTTGGGATACAATAGTGATTTTGACATTCAAAGCGGATATATTTCTCTTTGGATAGGGGATGTGAGTTACACGTTAAATAATCCATATGGCTATGGTGTTGATGTGCAAAGCCCTGCCATTCCATATGATCCGGAGATGCTATTTCCCCTCGGCAATGATGCGCTAAGTATTATTAGCGATCCCAATTCGAGGATCAAAGAAGAGATCCCATATACCATATGTACAGCCTACCGGGAAAATAATTCCCCGATTGTTTTTCGGGCCAGGTGGGTGTACGCAATGTCTGCACCCCTGACACTGCAAAGTGCTTCTTTCGGAACGAGGATCTGCGCAAATCAGGGTGTATCTCTCAGACCTGCAGGAGAGAATGTAGTGACGGGATCAAATGATTTTGTAGCATGGTCGACTGAATATGAATATCAGTTAACAGATGGTATATGGAGACCATTGAATTCAGGAGGAAGTGCCTATGGCACTGGCTTTCTTCCTTACCAGGTTATTCCCGAATTGAGGAATGGTATACAAACGGTAAAGTTCAGGTACCGGATGAAGGCGGTCTATCCAAGTCATACTTATTATTCGCCTTACTCTGTTACAACACCTTCGATCGAAATACTGCCTGCTGCACCGACAATAGCTGCCGGTGGTATTCATACCACGCCTTCCTGTGCCGGTAATCAGAACAATGGTACTGTCACCATTCCAGGGAGCGCCATCAATGGCGGATTCCCAACAATAAGGTGGCTGCTGAGAAGTGGTACACAAAACGAAGCCTGTGATCCTGCTATAGGGAATTGCGGTGCATTGGACAAGTGGAGTGACGGAGCGGTGCCTGCGGCTAATGATATCTCCATCACAGGACTGGCTCCCGGTAACTATACGCTCTGGATGATAAATCCTGCCGCGGATGCCGGTAGTTGTTTCACGCCTTATCCGGTGGTCATCCCCGAGTTGCCACCCCTGACAATAACCGAAAACACAGCCCAGCATGTTAATGTATCCTGCTTCAACGCCAACGATGGTTCCATCAGTGTCACGGCAGCAGGTGCCGATGAAACAGCTTCATATGCCTTTACTTTATTGTCTGGAGGTATTGCCGTACAGCCCGAAACAACAGTAAGCGGTAAGACTTTCACATGGAATAACCTCATTGCAGGTACTTATAAAGTACAGGTGAAGAACAGCAGCTGTAGTACTGTACCGGCTTTCACCGGAGATATTGTTATCTCACAACCCGGCCATTTGACAGGTGCCCTGGTAGCCACATCTCCATTATGTGCATCTCCGGGTGATGGTACAATTTCCATGCTTGCAAATGGAACTGCTTCTGCCTATCAATTCAATCTTTATAACAACGGCACACTGGTAAAACAAGCCACCGTGTCTGCTAATACTTATACTTTCACAGATTTAGCCGGCGGTACTTACCGCGCGGAGATCATCAACAATGATGCGCCGCTTTGCCCGGCATGGGATAGTACCGTTACATTGAGTACGCTGGTGCCGCTGACCGTTAAGTTTGTATCCAAAGATTCTGTCAGCTGCTTCGGAGGTAATGACGGTCGTCTGGAAGTAACAGCAGAAGGAGGTTCTGGTTCGTATACCTATACCCTGACAGGTAATGGCCTTAATAAAACCAGTACCACAGGCATCTTCACTGATCTTCCGGCTGGCGATTATACCATCACTCTGAAGAATCAGGGTACGGCTTGTAATGATGAGTCGACTTTGACCGCCACTATCTTCCAGCGTACAGCCCTGAATATGCAATTGACCCAAACACCGATTGGTTGTGATGCTCAGACGGGCGCTATAATAAAGGCAATAGTAACCGGTGGCTCCGGCAGCTACAGCTACGACTGGCAACAATTGAAAAACGGTGTATGGACATCCGGTACATTCTGGTTCGATACAGACACTCAAATAGATGATCTGTCAGCTGGTACTTACCGGGTTATCATTACTGATAGAAAATCTCCTGCTTGTAACGTTATATCCGCAGAAACTACTGTTCAGGCGGTATCTGAGATGCAGATCACGAATGTAAAAGTACAAGACGCTGTTTGCCTGGCTGATGGGGCTCATATCTCAATAACTACTACGGGTGGTGATGGTGCATACCTGTATGAATGGTCACTGGATGGCAGTACTTATCACGCTTTCACGGCAACTACAGCATTGACTACGGCAGGTAACTACAAGTTCCGCGTTTTTGATGGCCGTGGCTGTATGTTAGCTGCGCCTGCTACTTATGCAGTGACGCTTCCGTCACAACCACTTAGCTTCTCTACTGTTCTCTCTGATTACAACGGGTACAATGTTTCCTGCAAAGGCAATGGTAATGGTTATGTACAGATAACAGCTACCGGTGGTAATGGTGGTAGTTATACTGGCTATACCTACGCAATTGACAATGGTGCATATGGCACGTCCTCACGGATAGAAAACATCACTGCAGGCACCCACCAGCTACATGTGAAAGATGGCCGTGGCTGTATCAGCACACAACCAGTCACTATGACTGAACCGGCCAGTGTCCTGGGACTGCGGGTAACCGAAAAAGAACATCCTGGATGTGGTGCAGATCCTATTGGCCATATTACTGTAGCTCCTGAGGGAGGAACAAGCCCTTATAAGTATGCGATAAATAATGGTACATGGCAGGATAGTCCAGTGTTCACCGGACTTTCCGCAGGTGACTATATCTTTCGTATACGTGATGCAGGTGCCTGTATTGATGATACTACAGTAACATTAACAGCTACCTATGCTCCAATATCCACAACTGCAGATGTCACTGACGTAAAATGTTATGGCGAATCCAATGGCGCTGTCAAGCTTCACGTAAGTGGGGGAGATGGTAATTACTCCTATCAGTGGAATACACCATCCTTCTCTGGCGGCGCGGCTGAAAACATGCCAGCCGGCGACTATACCATCAACATTGCCGATGACAAAGGTTGTAAGCAGACTGTTACCTATACAGTTGATCAACCTGAAAAGCTCGAACTGGCATTAACATCCACCAGTATTTGTGAAGGTGCAAGTGATGGCAGCATTGATGCGACTGTAAGCGGTGGAACCACACCTTACAAGTATTCACTTGATCAGAGTAGCTGGTTGAACGCCGGTTCATTTAAGGGACTGTCCGAAGGTAAATATCATCTGGCAGTACAGGATACCCATGGCTGTGAAGCGAGTGGAGAGGTGACTATCAGCAAGACCAACATCAAACCTGAAGTGAACTTCCTGGTAGCATCCCGCAGGAATGCGTTTGATACGCTTGTGATGAAAGATATCAGCTTGCCAGAGCCAGATAATATCAGCTGGTCATACGATCCTAAAGCAGTACTCTTAGGATATGACAACGGCACGCCGCTCATTAAATTCACCGACCCGGGCAGCTATTGGGTAGAAATGACCGCCACCTTTGGCGCTTGCACCTATACGGTGAGAAAGGACCTGGAGATAGCCGCTTATGATCCTCAGGCAGGACCAGGCTACAGTGTACCTGTACAGGTAATAGACACGGTGATGATGTCGCCCAATCCAAATAATGGCAATTTCAATTTCAAGATAAAGCTAAACCGGAAACAGCAGATCGTTGCTTATGTATACGATATGAACGGCATTATAGCCGGTAAGAAGCAGTATGCACCAACGCTGCAGGTGGATGACTCTTTCTCCGTCGGAGGATCTGTAACAGGCACATTCATCCTCAGGGTAATAACAGAAACCGAAAGCAGGGATGTGAGATTTATTATTTCAAGGTAGAAAGATCAACATAGCATAAAAAAGACAAAGTCTGCCACCTTGCAGACTTTGTCAATTACATAAGCACAGAACCACTCGATCAATCCATCTTCTGCCCGACTTTCCTGTAACCCAGGTAGAAGAATAATGGGAACACCAGCAGCGTGAGTACGGTGGCAGTGATCAAACCACCAATTACTACTATCGCCAAGGGTTTGGAAGTCTCAGAACCAATACCTTTGGATAACGCTGCTGGCAATAAGCCAATAGCCGCCATCAACGCTGTCATGACCACCGGGCGTATTCTCGTACGTACCCCGTCCCGTATTGCTATTTCAAGAGTGTGATGATTAAATTCATGCCGCTTCACCGACTGCATGTTATTCTTGAATACCGATATCAGTATCACCCCGTTTTGTATACAGATACCGAACAATGCAATGAATCCGATACCGGCAGAGATACTGAAGTTAGTCCCCGATATTAACAAGGCCGCAATACCTCCAATGATAGCAAATGGTACATTCAGCAACACCATACCGGCATCTTTCACATTGCCAAACATGACAAACAGGATCAGGAATATAATCAGGAGGCTGATAGGCACTACCTGTGTCAGACGCTTCGTAGCACGTTGCTGGTTTTCAAAGTCGCCAGCCCACTGCATTTCATAACCTTTATCCAGTTTAACCTGTTTATCAACTTTGCCCTGGGCTTCCGCAATTACGCTACCCATGTCTCGTCCCCGTATGGAAAATTTAACGGCCGTATATCTTCTGTTATCGTCCCTGAAAATGATACTAGGTCCTGTTAATGTACGAATAGTGGCAATGTTCTTAATAGGCACCCGCGCACCGCGTAGGGTAGGGACCATTAAATTACTGATTGCTTCTGCATTGTTGCGGTATTGCTCTTCATAACGTAAACGCAATTGGAATTTGCGCTCTCCTTCATAGATCTGCGTGATAGCCTTACCGCCAATCGCCATTTCAATGATAGCGTTCGCGTCCGCTGTAGTAACGCCATAAAGGGCCATTTTATTTTCGTCAAGATCAATTCTCATTTCCGGTTGACCAATATTCCTGATCACACCCAGATCTTCCACCCCTTTAATGTTCTTCATAATGTCGTATACCTGGTTCGCCTTGGCCTCTGTGTAAGTCAGACTGTCGCCGTAGATCTTCACACAAAGCGAGCCTTTTACACCCGATACGGCCTCCTCCACATTATCCATAATAGGCTGAGAGAAGTTCAGATTCACACCGGGATAAACTTCCAGCTGCTTCTGCATCTTATCAATCAGCTCTTCTTTCGTCAGGCCGCTCTTCCATTCTTTCTTAGGGTAGATATCTACGTGGAATTCAATGTTATAGAAACCTGTGGCATCTGTACCGTCATTCGGACGGCCTGTCTGCGACATCACCTGTTTCACCTCAGGGAAGGCCAGGATGATGCGGCGCATCTTGTTAGCCAATACTTTAGATTCATCCAGCGATACACTCAGCGGACAGGTAGCACGGATGTAGATCGCTCCTTCATCCAGTTCCGGCAGGAATTCACTACCCAGGAATTTGAACATGAACAGTCCAACAGCCACCAATGCCATCGAGATAATGAGTGTAATACGCTTATGACGATAGGTCCGTGAAAAGACCTTCATAATACCATTCGTAATGCCTTCTACAAAGATATTATGTTTTTCCCGGACATTTTTACGTAATAAGAGGCTGCTTAACAATGGTATCAGTGTTAAGGTCAGCAACAATGCGCCCAGCAACGCAAAACCCAGTGTCCAGGCCAGCGGAGAGAACATTTTACCTTCCACTTTCTCAAAAGAGAAGATCGGCAGCAAACCGGCAATGATGATCAGTTTAGAGAAGAAAATGGCTTTACCCAGCTCTCCACCCGTATTCTTGATCAGACCCAGTTTGGACAGCTTATTGAAGCGTTCCATCCCCAGCTGGTGCTGCTTATGATCCAGCAATACAAAGATCCCTTCCACCATCACGACGGCGCCGTCAATGATGATACCGAAGTCTATCGCCCCCATCGATAGCAGGTTGGCTGACATTCCCTTGAGTGTCAAACAGATAAAGGCAAATAACAGGGCCAGAGGTATCACAATGGCTACAATGACAGTGGTACGCCAGTCGGCCATGAACAGGAATACGATCACCGTTACAAAGATGATGCCCTCCAGCATGTTATGTAACACCGTATGTGTGGCGAATTCTATCAGGTTGTCGCGGTTGTAGAAAGTGTTGATCTTCACATCAGCAGGCAACACCTTCTCATTCAGATAACTGATCCTTTCTTCCACCCGTTTGATCACCTCACTCGGATTTTCTCCCTTACGCATCACGATAATGCCTTCCACCACATCGTTCTGCTTATCACGACCTACCTGTCCGAGACGAGGCAGTGCAGATACAGACACTGTTGCAATATCCTTTACCAGTATCGGCGTATTGTTGATGTTGTCAACAATGATATTGCCTATCTCTTCTTCATTATTCAGCAATCCGATACCACGTACCACATAAGCCTGGGAATTATCTACGATCACATCGCCACCAACATTGATATTACTTTTAGAGATGGCACTGTAAACGTCCAGCGGCGTAATATCATAAGAGGCCAGTTTCTGCGGATTGACAGTGATCTCATAAGTCTTCACCTCACCGCCAAAGCTTACCACATCACCCACACCCGGTACATTCAACAGGCGGCGCTCAATCACCCAGTCCTGTAATGTTTTCAGTTCCTTTACCGTTTTGGTCTTGCTTTCCAGGGTGTAACGGAAGATCTCTCCCGTAGGCCCTGTAGGTGGCTGTACATCTGGTTCAGCGCCATCCGGTACCTCCACATCGCGCAGCATGTTGTTGACCTGCTGACGCGCAAATGCGTCATCCACATTATCGTCAAAGATCACTTTCACTACCGACAAACCAAACACGGTGGTAGAACGCACAGAAGTCTTTTTCTGTACCGGGTTCATGGCCACCTCGATGGGAACGGTCACAAACTTCTCTACTTCCTCTGCACTTCTGCCGGGCCATTGTGTGATAATAGTGATCTGCGTATTCGTTACATCCGGGAATGCTTCAATAGGTATGTTTCTGAACGCAATGACACCCCATACAATGAGGACAATGGTCGCAAAACCTATGAATAGCCTGTTCTTCAGGGAAAAGGCTATGACTTTTTTAATTATTTTCTGCATGAGATCCTGCTTGGCTAGTTAAGGTTAAGGGCATCATAAATAAAGACCTGTGAACTGGTCACCACCTGTTCACCTTCCTGCAGACCGGAGATAAATGCCCGGTCTTCGATCCTGCGCAGCAGGTTGATTTCCCGTATTTCCAGACCTGTTGCTTTCTTTACGATCACATACTGTTTGCTGTTGTCCATCACGATTGCCTTTGCAGGAATGCTGAGGATTGCACCGGTGGGCTTGGCGCTCACCCTGATGGTTGCAAACATCTCAGGCTTCAGTTCCCCGTTGGCATTCTGCATGCTGATGCGTACCTGCATGGTACGGTTGGCAGGGTCCAGTACATTGTACACCTTGTCAATCTTGCCTGTATATTCCTTGTCAGGACTGGCCAGTGTTTTCACCGTTACTTCATCGCCCAGACGGATATTCGCAATGTCTGATTCATATACATTAGCGATGATCCATACAGTAGAAAGATCCGCAATAGTGAACAGTGCGTTGCTGTTATCCTGGCGTACTTCAGAGTTATTAGAGATGTTCTTTTCTATCACATAGCCGCTGATAGGCGCTTTCAGGGTATATGCAGCGCTGCTGGCACCGGTGATATTTGCCACCTGGCGTGCCCTGTTCAGTTCTGATTGTGCTTTCTTATATTCTATTTGCGCAGACAGGTAATCCTGTTGTGTAGCGAGGTTGCCTTCGAAGAGGGATTTCTGTGTCTCCATGTTCTTCTTCGCCATTTCAACGCTGGATTCTGCAATAGAAACATCGTTGGAGATACCGGCTACTTCAGAGCTTTGCAGCACTGCCAGCACCTGTCCCTGTTTTACATAGTCGCCCAGTTCCACCTGCACAGTTTTGATCTTACCACTTACCAGTGCATATACTTTGGATTCCTTGCTCTCATCCGGCTGGATCTTACCATTCAGTTTAATATTCTCTGATGGTTCTTCCATCTTTGCAGGGGAAGTTTCCACGTGCTTAAAGAGGCTGTCGGAGATGGCAGGATCGTCTTTTTTCACTTCCGTTTCATGTGAGCCGCAGGCAGACAGCATGCATACAAAAGCAACAGGAAGGAGATATATAATAAAAGGTTTCATGACTATTTTCTGTTATTGTTATTTATTGAACAAAGTTTTACCGATCGCGAAGTTGAGTGTCTCTATCGCCTGCATCCTGTCGTTCTGCAGCTGATTCAGCTGAAGGATATTCTCTTTATAGGAATCATAGAAGTCTGTTAACTCCAGCAGGCTGATATTCTTCTTCATGAAATTGTCTGTGATGCTTTGCAGGAGTTGCTCGAACTGTCCGCGGAAGGCAGGATCCACAGACTCCAGCATCTTGTCGGTATTCATGGCTTTTACATAGGCCGTCTGTACTTCGTTCTCTACGACCTGTGTCTGTTGCTGTACCAGTAGTTTGTTCTGGTCAACACTGAACTTTGCGGCCTTGATATTCCCCTGGTTGCGGTTGAAGAAGGGAAGGTCTATGCCCAGATTCAGGAAGGAAGCATTATTCACAAAACTTCCCCGCTTGTCAAAGCTGGCGCCGAGTGTGAGATCGGGTACTGCCATCGCTTTCTGCAGACTATAATTCTGCTGGTTGTACAGCAGGCTATTTTGTGCCAGCAGCAGGTCCTGCCTGTTGGCATAGGCGCTGTCAACCAGGCTTTGTAAGCTGGTCTGCCGTACTTCGGGAATGCCGGCGAGGGCATTGTCCTGTACCTCAGGAGCGAACCAGGAATGATTATTCTGTAGTAATAACTGTAACTCTGCTTCCAGGTCGTTTACCTGGTTCTGCATGTTGGTGCGCTCTGCGCGTAGACTGTACAACAAAGAGCGCAGGCGTACTGCATCTTTGAGTGTGACAAGCCCTTTCTGTTGCAGCTCCTTATAGGTGGCATCCATCTTCTCGAGAGTAGCGATCTGCGCTTCATATGCTTTCATGGAACTCTGGAGATAATAGGCCTGATAGAAGTCACTACGCAGGGTAAAACGGAGTGTGCGCAGGAGGTCGAAGAAAGCATTCTCCGCCATCTCCGCATTGGTACGTGCTAGCTTTACCTGTTTATTTCTTTTACCCGCCAGCGAGATCATTTGCTGTATACCAATCTCGTACTGACCGGTCTGATTGCTGATATCGAAGAATTTCTTTTGGTCAGGATTGTATAGGTTACCACTGAGGGTAAGATTAGGATTGTTGTACAACCGTGCTTGTATGATCTGTGCTTTTGCTATAGAGACATTATACTTTTCCGCCAGCAGTTGCAGGTTCCTGTCGAGGAACTGCTTTTCTGCATCGGGAAGATTGATGTGTACAGTATCCTGCGCCTTTGCTGAAATACCGGCGGCAAGAAGTAACAGACAGCAGGTAAGGATCCGGTAAATTGATGCTACATGTAAGTCCTTACTAGACATATTAGAATCGTTTATGATAAAATTTGTATTAAATAGTTTATGAGAGATCAACAATACAGGCACATAAAGGTTTATAGTCAGTCGCTGAAGACTGCCATAGGCACACGCATGCATAGATCTTTTGAAGTGATATGTGGGTACTAAGCCTTGGGTGGGGGCGTGAGAATGTCGTAGGCTACGGTGCTGATTTTCTGCACCAGCTCGCGGGGGTAAGCTACTGCCAGATCAGTGGCAGAGGGTTCTTCCCTGACTAACCTGATTTCCTGTGCATTGGGTACATAGCTGGTAATACCGTCGCCTGTGAAATAATGGGCAAGGTCATCGTCTTCGTCCTGACTGTTGACATCCGTATTACCGAGCATCACCTCGTTAATGAATTCGAAAAAAGTATTGATGTCGTTGATCTGGCGTCCGCAGGCGTCATATACGTCTTTCTCATCCGCCACCGGGATGAACATCGTCGTGTTGATGTGAATAAAGAGTAATATGTATGCAAATGTCCTGATCATAGTATTTCTGATACAAATATATATTTGAGTATGTAGATAATGTCTTGCCTTAAGGAAGTTTAAGGCCATTTTAATCGGATTTTAACTGGGGGGAAGGGGTGTTGCAGGGGGAAAGAGGAGGTTTAGGGAAAGGGTAAATCGAGCGAGCCTCTACTGAACCTCAGACGAAATCAATACCCGGGGTTTTTGTATAGCATGTATTCGGTACGACAAGTGTGCGAGTAGTTTCAATTTACGTTTAACTTACGTTCCGAACGTAAGTTAAACGTAAATTGAGGCCATTGGTACTATAGTGGTACACTATTGGTACCGGGAAGGTCTGGTTACAGGTCCACCCCAAAGGCATGTCAAAGGCATGTCAAAGGCATGTCAAAGGCATATCAAAGGCATATCAAAGGCATGGTATCGTGGCCCATTTTTGGCCACATAACGGGAACGTATCCGGATCTCATATTTCCAGTATATGACCAGCAGCAAAGTTGCATGTAACTTGCATGCAGGAATAATCGAAGCTTTGTTCAAAGCGAAACCCCCTGATTGTCTTATATCTGGTGTTTGTAGGCATCACTTTTCTACCTGGCTTGTGATATAAGCATAACATGCTGACTCACTTTTTCCGGGTTAGTTTCGCATCGCATAGAAAATCCGCGTTGCCAACGCATCCACATATAACCTGATCATTCGCTACGATCAGCTCCGTTAGGAACTACAGTGTTTGTAGCGCGGGGTGATAATCCCGGGGGAAACGCAATCATAATGCGCCCGGAATTGCATAACAAGGTCATTCATTGGAAACATTGTGTTTGTCACCCGGAATAATAACCCCGGCATCCTAACACATCCAACTCTTCAATATCCTGTTGATCTTTTCAAATTCAATAAGGAAACCGTCATGACCATAAGTAGAATCTATCTCATGATAAGTAGCCTGCGGGATGTGTTGAGAAAGGAACAGCTGTTCTTCCGGCGGACAAAGAATATCGCTCGTGATACCCACGATGAGGGCAGGCTGGGAGATGAGGGCAAGTGCCCCAGCCAGGTCGGTATTACGCCCACGAGAGATATTGTGGCTGTCCATGGCCTTGGAGAGTAACCAGTAAGACTGGGCATTGAAGCGTTTCACCAGTTTATCGCCCTGGTATTCGATATAGGAAGAAGCCCTGAAATGGTCGGTTTTCTCATTGTCAGGGTCTGACTGTGTACGTACGAAGGTCTGGTAGTTGCGGTAGGTCAGCATACCGATTGCACGGGCTGCTTTTAAGCCTTTTGCTCCTGCCGCATAGTGATCATCCTGCCAGGTAGTGTCGGCCTCTATGGCGAGTCGCTGGGCCGTATGAATGGCAATACTCCACGCGCTCTCTGAGGCGCCGGTGCAAAGCAGGCCAAGACGCTGGATAACAGTTGGCTCCAGTAGTGCCCACTCCAGGGCCTGATAACCACCCATGGACCCACCCAGCAGCAGTTTTACCTGCTGTACGCCCAGGTGCTGACGCAGCAATACGTGCGCGCTCACCATATCCCGGATCGTTATCTTAGGAAAGGAGTGGAAATAGGGCTGGCCGGTAGCCGGATTGTGGGAGAGTGGTCCGGAGCTGCCATAACAGGACCCCAGGATATTGGCACAGACAATAAAGTCTTTCTCTGGATCTATCGCCTGACCAGGCCCTATCAGTCCCTTCCACCAGTCCATCACGTCAGAGTTGGCCGTCAGGGCATGACAGATCCATACCACATTACTGCCTGTAGGGTTCAGTGTACCATAAGTATGGTATGCAACATGCAATTCCGGCAGTACGGCGCCGGATTCTAAGGTAAATGGCTGTTTATGATGAAAGTTATGTACTGTCAATGCCCCTGAAAAATTTGCGCAAAGCTAAGTTAAAAAATGCTTAATGCATAATGACCATGAGAAGGGGGTATTTGGGATTTGCCATCAGGAAAAGTATCTTTGGTAAATAATTTAGGTACAAAATGAAGATATCACTCCAGAGAATAGATGATGCGTTCAACATGGAAGCGGTCGACCAGAACGGACACAAGGTAATGATGGATTCTTCCGTGGAGAACGGAGGAAAGAACAATGGCGTAAGACCGATGCAGATGCTCCTCATGGGACTGGGCGGTTGTTCTGCCATTGACGTGGCCATGATCCTGAAGAAACAACGTCAGGAAGTGACCGATTTCCGTATAGAGATAGACGGGGAAAGAGAAAAAGGCAAGGAGCCTTCCATCTGGGAAAAGGTACACGTGATATTTCACCTCAGTGGCGATATAGATCCTGATAAAGCTGCCCGCGCTGTGGAATTGTCCATGACTAAATATTGCTCCGTTGCAGAAACCCTGCGCAGAGCAGGTGGAGACCTCACCTGGGAAACAAGGGTGAACGGGTAATCACTATAATGATAACAGGTGCCTGACAGGTATATGATGACCTGCATGGCTGATTATTCAATCAATATATCAAGGTAAACCGATGGAGAAAAACCAATACCGGCCGGAGACCAATGCGGTAAGGATACAGACAGAAAAGACCTGGCAGATGGAACACTCTACGCCGCTTTTTCTGACTTCCAGTTTCACATACGACAATGCGGAAGAAATGCGCGCCACCTTCGCGGATGAAACGGATAATAACATCTATACCCGTTTCAGTAACCCGAACGTGGATGAGTTTGTAAATAAAGTATGTGCCCTGGAAGGTGCTGAAGCCGGATATGCCACCGCCTCAGGCATGAGCGCCGTATTCGCCAGCTTTATGGCGCTGATGAACGCAGGAGATCACCTGGTGTCCGCCAGCTCTATCTTTGGGTCTACCCATACAGTGATCACTAAATTCCTCCCTAAATGGGGTATTGAATACAGCTATTTCGATATCAATAAACCGGAAACTGTTGAAGCGCTGATCAAGCCGAATACAAAGATGATCTTCGTGGAAACGCCTTCCAACCCAGGACTCGAAATCGTAGATATGAGCCTGCTGGCGGAAATCGCCAATAAGCATAATATCATCCTCAACGTAGACAACTGCTTTGCCACTCCGGTACTGCAGCGTCCTATTGCTGATGGTGCACATATCGTTACCCACTCTGCCACTAAATGGATGGATGGACAGGGACGTGTACTCGGCGGCGTTGTAGTAGGCAAAAAGGAACTGATCAAAGAGATCTACTCCTTCTGCCGCAGCACTGGTCCGGCAATGTCTCCGTTCAATGCCTGGGTATTGAGCAAAAGCCTGGAAACATTACACATCCGCATGGCACGCCATTCAGAAAGCGCCCTGGCTCTGGCCAAAGCACTGGAAGGCAATCCCCATATTACCTGGGTGAAATACCCGATGCTGGAAAGCCATCCGCAACATGCCATCGCTAAAAAGCAGATGAGTGGCGGCGGAGGTATCGTATGCTTCGAACTCAAAGGTGGTCTGCAGAGCGGTACACGCTTCCTGGATTCACTGAAGATGCTGACACTCACCGCTAACCTGGGCGACAGCAGAAGTATCGCTTCCCATCCGGCCAGCACCACCCATGCTAAACTGACCGATGCAGAACGTGCGAAAGTAGGTATCACGCCCGGCATGATCCGCATCTCTGTGGGATTGGAAAATGTACAGGACATCCTGGAAGATATCCTTCAGGCACTGGAAAACAGTAAATAACTGGTATAGAAACGGGGAAGCGCAATGAGCATTTCCCCGTTTTATAAATAAGGGGATGATTCGCGGCGATAGAGCCTGTAGGGGTCTTATTGTTTGTAGCCCCGGGTGATAACCCGGGAATGCGTAGATCGATAACCTCCGGGGAATGCGTAAACCGATAACCCAGGGAAATGCGTAAATCGACCCCACCGGATCACACGCATTGCATCCCATGAATAAATCGGCCCGCGACAAACCATACGCATTATATCCGTGGAAACATCACCCCCAAATATTATGATCCGTTAATATTTCTTACCTTCCCATATATGAAATCCGTACCTCGCTTCATCCTCATCATTGTGCTCAGCTTCCTGGGCGGTTACTTCTTTACATGGTGGACCGTGGCTATCGCCGCATTCCTGGTAGCTGTACTGATACCACTACCTCCATTGCGTTCTTTCCTGAATGGTTTCATCGCCGTATTCCTGTTATGGCTGGCATTGGCCTTCTTCAAGGATATTCAGAACGATCATATCCTGGCAAACAGGATGAGTGAACTGATAATCAAAGTAAGAAACCCGATCCTGATCGGTGTAGTCAGCGCATTTATTGGTGGCCTCGTAGCTGGCCTGGGAGGATTGACCGGTAGCTATCTGCGCTATAAGAAAAAGGCAACAGCATGAGGAGACCGAAAGCCTTACTAGTCTTTATTTTCTTTTTCATTTCCTATCACACCCAGGCGGGTATTATACGTGGTAAAGTGACCAATGATAAAAAGGAAGCACTGCCTTTTGCTTCCGTATTCATTAAGGGAACGACCAATGGTACCACTACTAATTCCGCCGGACAGTTTCATCTCGATGTGCCGTCAGGGACTTACACCTTAGTGTGCCAATACATGGGATATAAGAAGGAAGAAAAGCAGGTAACGGTGACTGCGGCTGACCAGGAGATCAATTTTATCCTTGTTCCGCTCAGTCTTCAGATCAGAGAAGTGGTGGTAAAATCGGGTGGAGAAGACCCCGCATATGCTATTATCCGTCAGGCTATTAAGAAACGATCTTTCTACCTGGATCAGGTAAAGGAATATACCTGTAACGACTATATCAAAGGCATCTTTAAGATGCGGGATATGCCCAATAGCTTCCTCGGAAAAAAGATAGACAAGGACGATATAGATGACATGGGACTCGATTCCAACAAACGGGGCGTTTTATTCCTGTCGGAATCAGTGACAAAGGTAGCGGTTAAAAGACCGGACGATGTAAAAATAGAAGTATTGTCAGCTCGCCAGAGTGGTGGTGGTTTTGGATTCAGTTTCCCGGCATTCATCGACTTCTATGAGAATAATGTGACGGCTATGATCTCCCAGTTCAATAAACGGGGCTTTATATCACCCATAGCTGAAAATGCGCTGTTCTATTATAAATACAGGCTGGAAGGTGTTTTCCAGGACGACGGCAAAACTGTGAATAAGATCAAAGTAATCCCCCGCCGGAAATATGAACCCTTGTTCTCCGGTTATATTTTTATCACGGATGATGACTGGCGCATTCATAGTCTCGATATGATGGTGACACAGGAATACCAGCTGGAGATCATGGATACATTGCATATCACGCAGATACACGTACCCGTGAACGCTGATGTGTGGCGTACAAAAGATCAGGTCATCAACATAACGATCAAACAATTTGGCTTCGATGTGGTGGGCAGCTTTGTGAATGTGTATTCCAACTACAACGTGACACCCAATTTCCAAAAGAAATATTTCGATCGGACAATCATGCGGTATGACACCGCTTTTGACAGGAAACAGCTGGCCTATTGGGATAGCGTGCGTCCAGTGCCACTGGAGCCGGAAGAAGTGTCAGATTTTCACAAGAAAGACAGCATTGCCCGCGACCGGAAAGATAGTGCGCAATCTGCCTGGCGACTGGACACATTACGCGCCAGACAGAAACCCATTAATCCGCTGAAGCTCCTTTACAGCATGGGAGGAGTAGAACATAAATATTACTTTAAACGGGACACCGGTATTTATTATCACACGCTGGAGATCAAGTCCTTACTGACACAGCTTGAATATAATACTGTGGAAGGAATATCCATTAACCTGGAGCCGCAGCTGACACTCGATCTGCCCAAAAAGCAGGAGCTGAGGATCATTCCCCGTGTAAGATATGGCTTTAGTAATACGCATCTGAATGCGTATACCTACCTTGCATGGGAGAAGGATGCAAAACTGGCAGGACGCTATGGACAGAACACCTGGACGGTAGGAGGAGGGAAACGCATCTCCCAGTTTAACCGCGACAATCCCATAGCACCGATCGCTAACATCTTTTATACCCTGTTGTTCAAGGACAATTATATGAAGCTGTATGAGAACTGGTTTGGCGAACTACGCTTCAGGCGCAGGTTTGAAAGCAGTGCTACTATTACAGCGGGTATTTCCTACGAAGACAGGATCCCGGTAGAGAATACCACGGATTATAGTTTCCGGAAAGACAGCAGCAAACATTTCCTGCCTAATCATCCTTACGAACTGGCAGCCATTCCTTTTAACAGGAATCAGGCGCTGGTACTGAACCTGTCGTTTTCTTTCCAACCCGGACAACGGTTTATTGAACTGCCGGACAGGAAGGTGGCTATCGGTTCAAAATACCCGGTGTTCAGGGTAGGGTATAGCAAGGGAATTCCTGACATTGCGGGTAGTGACGCTAATTTCGACAAATGGAACTTTGAAATACGGGACAACGTCAATCTGAAACTCTTCGGGGAATTTCAGTACCGTTTTGGGGCGGGTGGATTCCTCAATAGTCAACATGTGGACATACCCGATTTCCAGCATTTTAACGGTAACCAGACTTTTTATAACATCAAATACCTGAATAGCTTTCAGCTGGCGCCTTATTACCGGTACAGTAATACGGCCTCCCTGTATGGAACAGCGAATGTCGAACATCATTTTAACGGATTGCTTACCAATAAGATACCCTTGTTCAACCGCCTGAAATGGAACCTGGTGGCAGGATCAAATGCCTTTTACGTGAACCGGGATAACAATTATGTGGAAGTTTTCGCGGGACTGGAAAATATTCTGAAAGTCATCCGCGTTGATGTAATTGCAGGATATCAGAGTAAAGACGATACCCGGATCGGTGTAAGAGTTGGTTTCGGGGGATTGTTTGGAGGCCTGGTAAGACCACAACAGGATGAATAGGTGGAATAAAAAAAGGGAAAGCCACTCTGACTTTCCCCTGCTTGCCTAAAATCTTTCTTTCCTGGCTTTATAACTTTCTTTGGGATTACGGTCGTAGAAGTAAGCCAGTAAGCGGTAAATCCATAAAGCCACCACAAAATAAAAGATGTAGAGAAAAACTGTACTCATAATTCACATTTTTGGGTTAATCTGATTTGCTTGTCCGTGTACCTTTATGTCAAAAAGGATGCCAAGCCTTACTATTATTTTATATACGATAATAATCAAATAGTTATAAAGGATGGGATATGTTAAAGGTCGTCTAAACATTTTCCCCGTGTTACACGTTGTAGTAATAGTAAACACATTTTAAGCCAGTTTACACCTGTGTATCGTATTCGTAACGTTTTCATGTGAATCTACTAAACCAGCTATCCCCTCATGAAAAGAATTGCATTGATCGCCTTTATTCTTGGTATTTTAATGGCAACCCTGGCCTATGTAGCAGAAGTGAATGACTGGAATGGTCTGCCTGAATATCTTACCGTTGGGTTTGCCGGATATGTGCTGATAATCAGCGCTACTGCCTATTATCTGACAACGATCCTGTACGAGTGGTCCAGGGAGACCGAGACCTGGCAGGGAGAACTCTGAGAAATTTATTACCTTTGCGGCGCCGAGCCAGTTTTAGAAGTTTGGACAGACTTTTAGACAATACTTTTAAAAGTAGTCTTTGAAATTCGATGCTGGTAAGGCGATAACTGAAATTTTGCTCACAAGGCAAGTGTTCTTAAAATTTCTTTACGCAAAATGGCTTTACACAACAGAGTATCTGCCGCCGAACTGAAAGTACGGCTGGCTGCTGAGACATTCAGGCGCGTTACTGTCTCTTTCTACCAGTACGCAAAGATCGAAGATCCCAACGCTTTCCGTGACGACCTATACCAGCGGCTCTTTGCCCTGGGCGTATTTGGCCGCATCTATGTAGCTCACGAAGGTATCAACGCACAGATCAGCATTCCCGAACACAATTACGAGGCTTTCAAAGATGCCCTCTATTCTTATTCCTTCCTGAACGGTATCCGTTTGAATATCGCTGTGGATGATGATGGCAAATCCTTCTGGGTGCTGAAGATTAAGGTCCGCGATAAGATCGTTGCAGATGGTATCGAAGATCCTTCCTTCGACATGTCTGTAAAAGGTAAGTACCTGGACGCCAAAAGCTTCAATGAGCTGACTAACGATCCTGATACAATCGTAGTGGACATGCGTAATCACTATGAATATGAAGTCGGACATTTTGAAAACGCGATAGAAGTTCCTTCCGATACCTTCCGCGAACAGCTGCCCATGGCGGTCGACATGCTGAAAGATCAGAAAGATAAGAACATCGTAATGTACTGTACCGGTGGTATCCGTTGTGAGAAAGCATCCGCATATATGCTGCACAATGGCTTCCAGAATGTATACCACCTGGAAGGCGGCATCATTGAATATACCAATAAGGCAAAGGCGCAGGGCCTTCCCCTGAAGTTTAAAGGCAAGAACTTTGTATTTGACGACCGCCTGGGAGAACGTATCACCGACGAAGTGATTGCCCAGTGCCATCAGTGTGGTAAACCCTGTGATACCCATACCAACTGTAAGAACGACGGATGTCACCTGCTGTTCATCCAGTGCGATGAATGTGCCGCTAAATATGCAGGTACCTGTAGTGACGAGTGTCACACCGTGGTGCAGATGTCTCCAGAAGAACAGGAACAGATGAGGAAAGGCGTAGATAAGGGTACGATGTTCTTCAACAAATCCAAACAAAGATTAAGACCCAGATTAGGGGAAAATAAAACAAAGGATTAAGCCTGAATTTCCGTGAGAAAATCGCAGCATTAGACCCCGTTAGGGGTCTCAGTGTTTGTAGCGCGGGGTGATAACCCTACCGTGTACCCACATGTATTTTACCCATAATATGTAGTCTTCAAAACGTTTAAAAAGTATTTTTTTCATACTGGTTTCATATCAAAATTGTTGCATTTGGGACATACATGTTATTGACCAAATACATGTGGGTACACGGTAGGGTGATAACCCCGGGGATGATATAATGGATTCATTCGCCGCGATCGGCTCCGTAGGTGCCGTGTGTTTGTAGCGCGGGGTGATAACCCCGGGTAGACATAAAAAAACCGCCCCGCGTTGTTTCTTCTGCGGCGGGGCGGAGTAATTGAGCATGTAGAACAGTTCAAACAAATGATAACACCTGTAAGAGCTGCATTAGCATGTCCATTCTATCAACCTATATGCGAACTAAAACCCTATTGATCAGCGTTTAATTATCACTCAGCGCTTCGTATATCTGTTGCTGATGTGCAGATATTACGTTTTCTCCCGCAGTCAATCCTCTGAGTATATAGATAATATCACCGGTAGTGGTATACGTTTGCACCTCTCTTACCTGGATATTATACTTGTCTTTGAACACCAGCACAAAATTCTTACTGTGATCTGCTATTACTGCCGTTTCCGGAATGGCGATCATATCATCACCCTGGTTGCAATGAACGATCACTGCTGCTTTCATCTCAGGTTTGAGCAATGCCTCAGGGATGGTGAGCAGTATATCAATTCTCCCTGCTGATGAATCTTTTGCCGGATAGACCGTCTCCACTTTTCCATAAAACACTTTCTCGGGAAGGCTTGCCGTGATGATCTCTGCCTCATTACCTTCTTTCACATTCTTCAGATCGGCCTTTGCTACATCTATCAGTACATCTGTCTTGCGGGCAGTCTTATTGTTCCGGAGTATTTTTCCCGGCAGCTGCAGCTCCTTTTGTACGGGCTTGAGACTGGCGGTATCTATTCTGATCGTTTTCAACATTGTATCACTCAGCACAAACGTCTTCTTCTGGACACCTCCGTCGATCTCCGGATGCTTACATGCTGTCAGGCATAGGCTGGCAACAAATAAGACGAGGATGAAGGAGATGCATTTCATGACGTATTTCAGAATTAGTGCAAAGCTCTGCAATCCTACTTAAAGAGGGCTTTAAGGACAATTAAAAAGAGATTAAAATGTAGGGGAATGAATAAGTTATTGATGCTGGTGCGGCAGGGTTACAGTAAAAGTGGTGCCTTGTCCCTGTATGGATGAAACCACGATCTGGCCTTTGTGCAGCTGGACGATCCTTTTGCAAATGGATAGTCCGAGGCCATGGCCGCGTACCTGGTGTGAATTGGAGCCCCGGTAAAAGGGTTCGAAGATCTTCTCCAGATCTTCCGGAGCGATACCTATACCGTTATCTTTTACCTGTACCTGTATATTTTTAGGCGTAAAGTCGATGGTGACGAAGGTGGTATTGTCTGCCGAGAACTTCAGGGCATTATCCAGCAGGTTCAGGAAGAGTACCTTCAGGAGGCTTTCATTCCCCTCGCAGATCAGCTCTGTATCCAGTTCAGGTACTTTCAGGAAGCTGATGTCAACCCGGGCAGATTTTTGCGCTTCAGCACCGGGACTGGCCGGTGCACGCTTCAGTTTGATCAGGTTGCTCATGTCCAGCAGCAGCTCATCTATCCTGACCTCTGTAAAGACGAACTGTTGTTCATCCAAACCTGATTGTGCCAGTTGTAAGAGTCCGTTGCTGAGGTCTGACAGGTGCTGTGCATCTTCCAGTACCGATGTCAGGATATCCTGGTACACTTCGGCGCTTCTTTCCTTTGATAAGGCCACCTGTAACTGGCTGATAATGGAGGCCAGCGGTGTTCTCAGTTCATGCGAGGCATTGCTCACAAAACTCTTCTGCAGGTCAAAAGCATTGCTCAGGCGCTTCAGCATGGTATTGAAGTTGGCTCCCAGCTGGGATATTTCATCCCTTCCCTTAGCGGTTACCGTCATACCCTGGAGGTTGCTGGCGTTGATGGTGCGTACCTGTCGTACCAGGTTGTCAATGGGTCTGACCATTCCCCCTGCAAAGACATAGCCGATCACTACCAGCAGGATGACGGCTACAATGATCTCAATAATGAGGATCTGCCGGAGGTTCTGTAGGTTCTGATGACCGTATTTGTCAAAGGAGGTGACCAGTACGATCACAGAGACTTTGCCTTCCGTATAGTATACGCCTACCAGCTCACCGTTATCACGCTCATGACTATACTCGCCGTTCTTTTTAATATAGTCGAGCAGGTGACGGGAGGTGCGGATAGCAGTATCTTTTATATTGGAATAAAGGAGGTCGTAAGCAGGGTCGTAAACGAGAATGGTTTCCTTGTATAAGTCCTGAAACGTAGTTTTATCCAGCTTCCGCAGGAGGTCTACCTTTACATGGTCATCTTCAATGATGACGTTGGCAATGGAACGGGCACGGTATTCCAGGCGTTCCAGGTATTCCGCTTTACGTGACTGTGCAGAGAAATAATAAGCCAGGATGGCGAAGGTATTCAGCAATACAAATGCTGAAATAGAGTAGGAGAGCGCTATTTTATATTTGATTTTCACTCTTCGGCAAGGTAATATCCCATTCCTGTTTTTGTGTGGAGCAGCTTATTGTCAAAGTCTTTGTCGATCTTCTTCCGCAGGAAGTTCATGTATACTTCTATCACGTTGGTACCGGTATCAAAGTCGATATCCCATACCTTTTCTGCGATGACCAGTTTGGAGATCACTTTGCCTTTGTGCAGGGCGAGGAATTCCAGGAGCTGGTATTCCTTGGCTGTCAGGGCGATCTTTTTACCGGCTCTGGTCACTTCCTTCTTCTCGCGATCTATTTCCAGGTCGCCGATCACGATTTTATACTGGGTATTTTCCTGTACTTCAGAACCGGCTCTTTTCAGGAACACCCTGATACGGGCCATCAGTTCCCGGAAGTCGAATGGTTTTACCAGGTAATCATCTGCTCCCAGCTCAAAGGCCTGCATTTTATCGTCCATGCCGCCCAGGGCAGTGAGCATGATGATTGGGATGGCGTTATTTTTCCGGCGGATCACTTCACATACTTCGTAGCCGTTGGCGTGGGGCAGGTTGAGGTCCAGGATCACCAGGTCGTAGTTATTGCTGGCGCCCAGGCTTTTGCCCATTCTGCCATCATAGGCAACATCGACTTCAAAGCCGTTT
The DNA here is from genome assembly GCF_900102545.1 of Chitinophaga filiformis. Taxonomy (GTDB): domain Bacteria; phylum Bacteroidota; class Bacteroidia; order Chitinophagales; family Chitinophagaceae; genus Chitinophaga; species Chitinophaga filiformis. The sequence continues at coordinate 183,897 of NZ_FNBN01000008.1, forward strand.
TCCTCTAATCCCTTTTTGACGGTATTAGCTACTTTGATTTCGTCTTCTACTACGAGTATGCGTTGCATATGTTATCCTGGTTAGTTCGCTTATTGAAGGTACGAGTTATGCCTGTATATTGTATTGTTCTATTTCGGGCGGTTGTTGTATTAACCCTCAAGCTCCATCAGCTTCTCGAAAGCCTTCTCATAATCCTCGTTCACCTGCTTCAGTTCCTTACCTAATTGAGCATATTCAGTTTCCAGTTGCTGGAAACGCTTTTTATCTGAATAAGTCTGCGGGTCGTTCATGGAAGTTTCCAGGGCCACCTTCTTTTTATTGAGGCTGGCCAGTTGCTCTTCCAGTTGCTGGAACTGACGTTTGTGTTTCTGCAACTCCTTTTGCTTGTCTTTGTCTATAGGAGCGTTCTTCTGCTGGCTGTTGCTGTTATTATTGTTGTTGGCGTTATTGTTATTCGCTGGCCGCTCGTTCTTTACTTCTTTTTTTTTTGACTCGTTGGCGTTCTTGTCGGCGCTAGCAAGTTGTTTAGCGTTTTCGGCCTGGCGCTTTTTGTACTCTTCCCATTCAGCATAGGTACCTTTGAATTCCTTGATCTGGCCGTCTACGATCTCCCAGATCTTATTGGCAGTCTGGCTTACAAAATAGCGGTCGTGGGATACGAGTACGTAAGTACCGTCGTACTGTCCGAGTGCGTCAATCAGCATTTGGACAGAGTTCATATCCAGGTGGTTCGTCGGCTCGTCCAATAGCAGGAAGTTGGCCTGGCTGATGATCGTTTTAGCGAGTGCCACACGTGCTTTCTCACCTCCGGACAGGATCTTGATCCTTTTATAAACGTCATCACCGGTAAAGAGGAAACAACCCAGCAGGGAGCGGAGTTCCACCTCAGAGCGTCCGCTGCCGAAGTTCTTCAGTTCATCCAGGATCTCGCTGTTAAGGTCCAGGCTTTCCAGCTGGTGCTGGGCATAGAAGCTGGGAACGACGTTATGTCCGCCGATACGCTCACCTTCCATTGGTTCTGTACCAGCTATCACGCGGAGCAGGGTGGATTTACCCTTACCGTTGGCCCCGATCAGGGCTATCTTGTCGCCACGGTTGATCTCAGCACTGGCATTTTCCAGGATGGTGAGGTTGCCAAAACGTTTGGTTACATTATTCAGGGTGGTAATGATCTTACCAGGTACTTTATCAGGGGTAAAGTTGATACGGATCTTGGAAGGACCGTTATCTACCTGTTCTACTCTTTCCAGTTTGTCCAGGCGTTTGGCAATACTCTGTGCCTGGGCTGCCTTGGAAGCCTTCGCCTTAAAGCGCTCAATAAAGCGTTCCTGCTGGCGGATGTAGTCCTGCTGATTTTCGTAGGCGCTCTGCTGCATTTCACGACGGAGTTCCTTTTCCACTTCATAGGCTTCATAGTTACCTGCGTAGTGGTGTAACTGCTGCTGATAGAGTTCTACTATTTTATTCACCATTCTGTCCAGGAAGTAACGGTCGTGCGATACGATGATCACGGCGCCGTTGTAGCTCTGCAGGTATTTCTCCAGCCATTCAATGGAAGGGAGGTCAAGGTGGTTCGTCGGCTCATCGAGCATCAGAACATCCGGCTGCTGCAGGATCAGTTTAGCCAGAAGTACACGCATACGCCAGCCTCCGGAGAACTGGCTGTAAGGACGTTCGAGGTCGGCAGTGGAGAAGCCGAGGCCTTCCAGTACCTGGGCGGTCTTATGCCGCATATTATAACCGTCAAGTACCTCAAACTCATGGAGTTTGTCGGCATATTCCATCAGGATTTCTTCACTCTCGTTGGTCTCCAGTTCTTTAGTAATGCGTTCCAGCTCTTTTTCCAGCTTCAGGGCTTGCTCGAAGGCGGTCATGCCCACATTCAGGATAGATTCGTCTGATTCGAAGCTGAGCAGGTCCTGGTTAAAGAATCCGAGAGAGAGGTTTTTGATCTTGTTAACACTTCCTTTCGAAACGGTATACTCACCGTTGATCACACGTAAAATGGTAGATTTACCGGTACCATTCATCCCGATCAGACCCACACGGTCGCCCGGTACAATATGCCATGAAGCGTCTTCAACGATGGCTCTTGCGCCAAACTCAAAAGTTATATCCTGTAGTGCGATTAGCATTGCTAAATAAAATTGAAGGTGCAAAGGTAGTGCTTTTAGGGGAGAGTCCATAGTCCGGTGAGTAGTTCTATCGACTGTTTCGATTATCTTTGGACGCAAAAGCAAAATAAAACATGAGGTCAGCTATAATTCTGGTTATCACCGCATTCTTTGCCTGTAATGAAGCAGCAAAACCACCTGCCGCCACCCAGGCGGACAATGGTCCGCTGAAAGCGCCCTATGCCACGGAATTCTATGATTCCCTGCAGGTAACCATGGATGCCTATTATGACCTGACCGATGGCCTGTCGCAGGGCAATGCGACCTATACCGACAAATGGGCGGCTATCCTGAAGCAGCATATCGACAGCCTTCCTTTAGGGCTGCTCCAGGTGGATTCTGCCAGACTGGGAGTGCTTCATACTGCCACCGGCAGTATCAGCGCAGAGCTAAGCGGGTTACTGGGAGAAAAGGAGCTGGAGGAGAAAAGAGCTGGTTTTGAGTCGGTTTCGGATATGCTGTACGACATTGTCCAGACCACGGGACTGAAAGGAAAGACAATCTACCGGCAGTATTGCCCGATGGCATTTAACGACCGGGGAGCGTACTGGCTGAGCAGGAGCAGTAAGAAGCAGAATCCTTATTTTGGCAACGGAATGCTGGGCTGTGTCGAGGTTACAGACAGTTTACGCTATTAAGAAAGCCACCTGAGGTAAGAATGCAGTGAGGGCCATTACATTTGATATACAAAAATGCCGTCATTTTTCTTAACTTCGCAAGCCGATTTTACAGGCTATTTAAAATCAATATAAAAGCAACAGCAATAGCTGTAGGTTAACAGCTCAAATCGTATGATCAACATTACATTACCGGATGGCGCAGTTCGTCAGTATGAAGCAGGAGTAACTGCAATGGATGTTGCCAAATCCATCAGCGAGGGATTGGCACGTAAAGTTTTGGCCGCAAAATTCAATGGTCAGGTGACGGATGCGTCCCGACCAATTACAACGGATGGCACGCTGCAGTTACTGACATGGACAGATGCGGATGGTAAGGCTACCATGTGGCACTCTTCCGCCCACCTCATGGCGGAGGCGCTGGAGGCCCTGTATCCGGGTGTGAAGTTTGGTATCGGACCCGCTATCGAAAACGGGTTCTATTACGATATTGACCTGGGAGGACGCAGCATTTCCGACGAAGATCTGCAGAAGATCAGCGACAAGATGGCCGAACTGGCAAAGCAGAACAGCACTTACGAACGCCGTGAAGTAAGCAAGGCCGATGCAGAAAAATATTTCACTGAAAAGAATGATGAGTACAAGCTGGAACTGATCAGGGACCTGCAGGATGGTACGATCTCTTTCTATACACAGGGTAACTTTACAGACCTTTGCCGTGGACCTCACATTCCCAGCACAGGGTTTATCAAGGCTATCAAGCTGACGAACATTGCCGGCGCCTACTGGCGTGGTAATGAGAAGAACAAAATGCTGACCCGTATTTACGGCATCACTTTCCCTACCCAGAAAGAGCTGGATGAATACCTGCATCTGCTGGAGGAGGCTAAAAAACGTGACCACCGTAAGCTGGGTAAAGAGCTGGAACTGTTCACTTTCTCAGAAAAGGTGGGCCTGGGTTTGCCTTTATGGCTGCCAAAAGGTGCCATGCTGCGCGAACGCCTGCAAAGCTTTCTGCAGAAAGCACAGATCGAAAGTGGTTATATGCCGGTAGTAACACCGCATATCGGTAACAAGAACCTGTATGTAACCTCCGGTCACTATGAGAAATATGGTAAAGACAGCTTCCAGCCGATCCATACGCCGGAAGAAGGTGAGGAGTTCATGCTGAAACCGATGAACTGTCCGCACCACTGTGAGATCTATAAAGCCAGCCCGAAAAGCTATAAAGACCTGCCGGTACGCTTTGCGGAATTCGGTACCGTATACCGCTACGAGCAGCACGGTGAACTCCATGGTCTGACCCGTGTACGTGGCTTTACTCAGGATGACGCACACCTTTTCTGTCGCCCTGACCAGGTGAAGGAAGAGTTTATCAAGGTGATCGACCTGGTATTGTATGTATTCTCAAGCCTGAACTTTACAGATTATACCGCCCAGATCTCCCTGCGCGACCAGGAAGACAGGGCAAAATATATCGGATCAGAAGAAAACTGGAACCTGGCAGAGCAGGCTATTATCGAGTCAGCTGCTGAGAAAGGGCTGAAAACGGTAGTAGAATACGGCGAGGCTGCGTTCTATGGTCCGAAACTGGACTTCATGGTGAAGGATGCCCTGGGCCGTAAATGGCAGCTCGGTACCATCCAGGTGGATTACAACCTGCCGGAGCGTTTTGAACTGGAATACGTAGGTGCAGATAATCAGAAGCACCGCCCTGTAATGATCCACCGTGCGCCATTTGGTTCACTGGAGCGTTTCATAGCGGTACTGATAGAGCATTGCGCCGGTAAATTCCCGCTGTGGCTCACACCTACACAGGTGAAGATCCTGCCTATCAGTGACAAGAACCAGGCGTATGCAGAAAAAGTAGCAGAATTGCTAAAAAATGCGGAAATTCGCGCAGAAATTGACGACCGCAATGAGAAGATAGGGAAAAAGATCAGGGAAACCGAACTTGCAAAAATTCCTTATATGCTCGTTTTAGGTGAGAAGGAAATTGCTGAAGGCAAAGTTGCGGTACGCAGACAAGCTAAAGGCGACCTCGGTGCAATGGATCTGGAACAGTTCATGGCACTGGTAAAAGAGGAAGTAGTCAGCAGGAAACCATTCGAATAAGTCATTTCACTACAAAAGGTCATAAAATATATTTTTAACTAATTGAACTTTTGTATTTTCGGGTACGTTAATTGCTTTTATAGTCCATAGATAACAGATACTTGTCTGCAGATCCAATCCTCCCGACGGAAGATAAATCATTAAGACATTGTTCATGGACTATGGACGACTACAGACAATTATTAATTTGTAACTTTATTTTTTTTAATGCCACAAGGACCCAGACCAAGTTTTAACAGTAACAACAACAACAGGGGCAGAAACCCCAATTTTAGAAGAGAACAGCAACAGGAACACCGTACAAACAGAATGATACGTGTACCTGAAGTGCGATTAGTAGGTGAGAATATAGAAGTTGGGGTATACCGAACGGAAGAGGCCCTGCGTATGGCGGAAGAACAGGGATTGGATCTCGTAGAAATTTCCCCGAACGCCGTTCCCCCGGTTTGCCGTATCATCGATTATAATAAATTCCTTTACGAAAAGAAGAAGAAGGAAAAAGAGATGAAGGCCAAAGCTCACAAGAGCGAGGTAAAGGAAATCCGGTTTACGCCAAATACAGACGATCACGACTTTGACTTCAAAGCGAAACACGCTGAGAAGTTCCTCAAAGACGGTAATAAAGTAAAAACATACGTACAGTTCAAGGGCCGCGCTATCATGTTTAAAGAGCGTGGTGAGCTGATCCTGCTGAAGTTCGCTGAAAGGCTGGCAGAAGTAGGTGCCCTGGAAGGTATGCCGACCATGGAAGGTAAGCGTATGATCGCTATTTTCGCCCCTAAGAGTGCGAAAAAGAAAATGGATAGCAGAGAGGCCAAAGAAGAACGCGCACAGCAACCAAGGGAACCGAGAGAGCCTCGTCCCGCAACTGCGTCTTCTGAAGGTAAGCCTGATCAGCAGGCATAATTCAATACGCTTTATTTACTTGGTGCAATTATATCAAATGAACCCGGAACCTTGCGTTCCGGGTTTTTTTTATGGATCTGGTAATGGATGAGTACCCAAAAATTTTTATATTGGGTAAGTTTTGACACATTATGCAGGAGAAAATAATTTGTTTTCTGATTGACGATGATCATGAGGACCAGGAAATTTTTTCCCTGGCGCTCAATGCAATAGATGAAGATATTGACTGCATCACCGCCAGCGACGGTGTAGATGCCCTTAACAAGCTGCGCAAGGAAAGAGGATTTACTCCACATTTTATTTTTCTCGATCTTAATATGGTGCGCATGAATGGCAGGGAATGCCTCAAAGAAATAAAGAAAATTCCGCATCTGAACGATATCCCTATTATCATATACTCCACTTCCTCCGAACAGAAGGATATTACTGAAACAAAGCTCCTCGGGGCCACAGATTACATTGTGAAGCCTCCCAGCATCTCTATACTCACAAAAAAATTGGAGCAAGTTTTGAGAAAGGAATAGGGTTGATTAAGCTTATTTATGGAACTAACGAAGACTGTAATCCCCGAATTTCTCACCGGCGGCGGCGAGATGGGGGAACTTATACGCTCCAGAGATTGGTCTGAGACCCCGTTAGGATCTGTGGAGATGTGGCCCCAAAGTTTGAAGACCTGTATACGGATTATTCTCACCTCCCGGCAACCCATGTTTGTCTGGTGGGGACCTGATCTGATCAATCTTTACAATGACGCTTACAGAAGTATACTGGGTGGAAAACACCCGGAAGTACTCGGTATGCCAGCCAGCGAAGTATGGAAGGAAATATGGGACCAGGTTGGGCCCCGTGCGGCGACTGCCATGCAGGAAAATGAAGGTACCTATGATGAGTCCCTCTTACTCATCATGGAACGTAACGGATATCCCGAGGAAACCTATTACACCTTTTCCTATAGTCCTGTGCCAGGTGATGCAGGAGGCACCGGCGGCATCGGTGGTATCATTTGCGCCAATACCGACGATACCCAGCGTATTGTTGGCGAAAGACAGCTGATGACCCTGAAAGACCTGGGTAAACATCTCCTGGATAGTGAGAGCGACACAGCTGTCTACAACAGGGCTATTACCATTCTCAAAGAGAATCCGGCCGACTTTCCTTTTGCATGTATTTACCAGGCAGACCTGAAGGCTGGTATCCTTGAAATGGTGGGCAAGACAGATGCTTCCCTTGCAGATACCGTACTGCCTCCATCCCTGGAGATCGAATCTACCCTGGCCGCCGACTGGAAATTCAAGCATGCTATCCATACAAATAAATCGCTGGTTGTCACTGGATTAAAGGATAAGTACGGGAAATTACCTTCCGGTAAGTGGACCATTAGCCCGGATCAGGCATTAGTAATACCCATTATTCAAAGCGGACAGGCATGCCCTTTTGCGCTGCTGATAGTGGGATTAAGCCCTTACCGGCAACTGGATGATAAATACCGTAGTTTCTTCCAGCTGGTGGCCGACCAGGTAGCCAGTAGTATCGTGAATGTGCATGCCATGGAGGAAGCCCGAAAAAAGGCAGAAGCACTCATGGAAATAGACCGGGCCAAGACAGCCTTTTTCAGTAATATCAGCCATGAATTCAGGACGCCACTCACGCTCATGCTGGGACCACTGGAAGAGCTACTGGCGCAGAAGGAAGGTACATTGAACCCGGACCAGGAAGCACATGTAATGGCAACACATAGGAACGCTTTGCGCCTTTTACGCCTGGTCAATACATTGCTGGACTTCAGTCGCATTCAGGCAGATAGGGTACAGGCGCACTATTCTCCCGTCAACCTTTCTTCGCTTACCGAGGATATAGCCAGCACTTTCAGGGCGGCAATAGAGCATGCAGGACTACAGTTTCATGTAAACTGCGATCCCCTGACAACTGACGCGTATGTAGACAGGGACATGTGGGAAAAGATCATTCTCAACCTGTTATCGAACGCATTTAAATACACATTAGGTGGTAGCATTACGCTTTCGCTCGAGCAGGATGGCGACAACGCCATACTGCGTGTACAGGATACAGGCGTCGGTATTCCGGCGGAGGAGATCCCTCATATGTTTGAACGCTTTCATCGGGTCAAATTTACAAGGGGACGTACTTTTGAAGGAACTGGTATCGGTCTTTCACTGGTGAAAGAGCTGGTGCTGCTGCATGGTGGCGATATCAATGTAAAAAGTGAAGATGGCAAGGGAACTACCTTTACGGTTCGCATTCCACTGGGCTGCGCTCATCTGCCCGCAGACCACATCGTGAAAAATGACTATGAGCTGTATATATCAGGATTGAGCGAGGCATATATCAAGGAAGCATTTCACCTGGGCCGCGGGAACGGAACCAGTATGAATGGCAATGTGCCCGCCGGAGAAGAAAAGCCCCGTGTTCTTGTTGTTGATGATAATGCTGATATGCGGGAATATCTGCAACGCCTGCTCGAAAAACATTATTGGGTGGATACGGCCGCCAATGGCAAAGAGGCATTGGAGAAAATCACAGCGCAGCTTCCGGAACTTGTAGTCAGTGATATTATGATGCCTGAGATGGACGGTATCGAGCTCTTAAATCATATTAAGCACGACTCCGCAATCAGTTCATTACCAGTAATATTGTTGTCTGCAAGGGCAGGGGAAGAAGCCAAAATTGAGGGGTATGATATCGGGGCAGACGACTATCTGATCAAACCGTTTTCTGCAAAGGAACTGCTGGCGAGAGTACGTGCACAGATCAGGATCTCCCGTTTACATCAACAGGCGATAGATATCTTGCAACATAGTGCAGAGGAACTGGAAAAGAAAGTAGAAGAGCGTACGGCCGAATTGCTGCGTAAGAATTCAGAACTGGAGCAGTTTGCATACATCGCCAGTCATGACCTGCAGGAACCCCTGCGTAAGATCAGGACATTCTCTGAGCTGTTGCAGATGGGGCTGCAGAAGGGCACGCCTGTAAATAACTATTTCGACAAGATCCAGTCTTCTGCGGCACGTATGACGCAACTGATCAATGATGTACTGAATTATTCACGCTTATCCGGCAGAGACGTACAGTTCGTCTCTACAGACCTCAATGCCATCCTGCAACAGGTGAAAACGGACTTTGATCTGCTCATAGAACAGAAACAGGCCATTATTAAAAGCAATGAACTTCCACCGGTAAAAGGTATTCCCTTACAGTTGGTGCAGTTGTTCACCAACCTGATAGGTAACTCCCTGAAGTTCTCTGAAAAACAACCGGTTATCACTATTACAGGGACTCCACTACAGGCATCCGAACGCGCGTCTTATTCCGGATTACAGGATGATATTGACTATGTTAAACTGGAATTCAAGGATAATGGTATAGGCTTCGAACAGAAGTTCGCGGAAAAGATCTTTACTATTTTCCAGCGCCTGAATGAAGGACGACAATATGCCGGTACAGGCATAGGTCTGGCCCTTTGTAAGAAGATCGTGGAGAACCATCGTGGTGCAATCAAGGCTGAAGGAAGCTTAAATGAAGGTGCTACATTTATAGTCATATTACCCGCAGATCAGTAAAAGTCATAAAAAATGCCGCGATGTTTGTCGCGGCATTTTTTATGAATGATGTATTTTATTGCGGGAATCCAGTAAAGTAGAAATCAGGATGTTCTACACTTTTCAGTTGCCCCAGTCTTCCGTTTCCTCCCTGTGTATCTACAATGAAATCCATCGTAAAGCGGTCATTACGGATGTAATCCAACAGGGGCTTCATATCATCGGCAATGAGTGCCGCATTACCTCCGAAAGTCTGTCCTGTAAAGTTGAATACCCCATCAGCAGTCTTGGTATAAGTGAACGGGTATTGCGCCAGGTAGAGCGTATTATTCTGGATGATATATACATCCACGTTCATGGTCTGCTGAGTAACGTCAAACGCAAACTCAGAATAATACAGGGTCAGTCCGTAAGGGCCATTTATTAATGAATTGGCAATACCAGTATAGATGGTTGTAAAGCTGGCAGACCATCCCGGCAGTTCCTGCGGCGGTACGATCAGGGAAGAAAAGTCTACTCCCAGCAATCGGTGCATCGGCACAACTGAAGTGAGAGCGACTTTTACTTCTATCCGTTGACCATCAATAGTCACATAAAAGACTTGCTGCGTGCTGTCCCAGAAAAGTTCCTGGAATGTCTTGCCTCCATAAGTGATCGGCTTTTGCAGGTAGATGCCATTCAGCGTATAATAGTAAGGACTGGACAACAGCTGCACCTGGTTTGCATCATCGATATAGATGAGAGTAAAGGTCTTGGTGAAAGTGTTGACGCTCACCTGCAGTTTCTTCCCATCGGAAAACTGGAGATACAGCCAGGGGTTCTGCAGCATATAGTTTTCCATATCAGCGATCAGGTTCGCATAACTACCCGCAGCATATGCTTCCGCTTCTGCCTGGGTGGCTTTTACGAGGATCATCTTTGTGTCGAAAGAGATGCCCGTCAGCTTGATAGTATCAGCAGAAACACTGTCTATAGCATATTCAAAATCAACTGAATAGCCGGATCCTGTTTCTCCGCCATAAACATTCGGATCAGGGTCAGACAGCAGGTGCAAATAGGAATAAGTATCAAACAACAGGGAGGGCCTTTGCACTGCTTTCAGACGGTAGGTGCTTTCTTTGCCACTGGCAGCAGCTTCCAGAGAAACATCGCTGTACATGGTAACCCGGTCATTGGTGCCGAAGCGGAAAAAGAAGCTATAAGCGCCGCCTGCGGAAGGGTAAACTACCGTTTTCCAACCATAGGTACTGCCGGTAAGTGTGGCCTTATATTCTGCCAGGGCTTTCTCCATACGCTCTTCCGGTTTCTCCCCGAAGAGCGAAGTGGTTTTATCTTTTGAACATCCTGCAAAAAGGATCGCCAGCAGGATGATATATAGTCTGTTATGAAGCATGTTTCCTGTTTTACAAATGATTAATTGCATCCTGTACCCGGGTTTGCAGACTGTAAAAATTAATGTTCCAGCTCTCTTTAAAGTAACGGACAATGATCTCTTCCTTCTGTCTGAATTTCGCCTGTGCATCTGTCGGAGCGGAAGCGACAATGGCCTCATAACCGTTTTTGCCTTCCACCAGCATAGTAGATACCATTTCAACAAAGTCTTCGTCTGGCGCACTGCGGGCATATTGTGTGATAAAGCCTCTTTCCAGGGCCTCATCCAGCGTATAGTCACTCCAGCTGCCGGTATAACCGGTGGAGATCCGTTTGTATTCTACAGGATACAGAATGGTCTGATGCAGGATATGTGCAAACTCGTGGTGGATAGTGTGCAGCATCTGCCGCACGAAAGGTTTGTTAGTGAGGGTAAAATCATTGAGCCAGAACAATACGATCTTGCGGCCTCCTTCGGCAGTACCGAGCGTGATCGTATTGTCGGAATTGAACTCCGGACTACCTACCAGCACAAACTGTTTCTGGCAATAGGTTTTGAAGAAGGTTTCACCAGCTTCCGCAATATATGGCGCCGCCCAGGTCTTCAGAATGGTAGACATAACCGGTTCCACTTTTTCCTCCTTAACAGGTACCAGCGTTTTGTTCAGTGTCAGTTCGTACCGCTCGAAACGGTACTTCACTTCAATATTATACGGTTTGGTATATACCGAATCTATCCAGAAATCGAGGGGTCCTTTTTCCCAGGTCTCACCACCCAGTCCGGGGATGTTCACACTGTCTATTTTATCGTCCTTGGAGCAGGCCATAAGGCTGCCGAAGAAGATAAAGGCCAGTAACAATTTTATATGCATTTGTTTCATAGTCAATTAGTTTAAGCGGATTAACGGGGATTCAGTTCAATACCTGCCAGCTTCACTTCCTGCGGGAGCTGGAACAGCCGGCGGGGATCAGTCGGGGTGAGTGTTTCAGATTCACCCGCCACGTTGGAATGGGTCACGGGAATGTTATAACGGAGGATATCAAACCACCTCATACCTTCCTGGATGAATTCCGCCTGTTTAAAATCCAGCACAGTATTGATCAGGGCAGTCTTTATATCAGATGTGCCATAGTAGCTGGACAGTTTGGCGTCTGTAATCCTGAAGTTAGCGCTGTAATTTTCTATGCGCATACTGGCGTAGTCGTTCAGGTCCTGTTTGGCTGCTGCAAGGTTGCCAAGGTAGATATTGGCTTCCGCACGGTTGAATAGTACTTCTTCTGCTGTGAAGAGCGGGAAGATAGTATAAGGCACGCCGATGTTTGCATTGGCGCTGGAGCGTACAAAGAGTTCCCGGAATTTCAATACCAGCCAGTTCTCCGTATTGCCGCCGGAATAATATAGCGGTTGTACCCAGTTCGCACCGGTTACATTCCTGAATACGAACAGGGAATATACCAGGTCTGTTCTCAGGCCATAACGATATCGGCCATAGGAGCGTGCCCAGTCGGAAGGCGCTTCTACCAGCAGGAGATTGGCCGTCTCACTTGCTTTTGTATAGATGGCTTGCATTTCTGTACCTGTCAGCTGACTGTATACTGTTACCCATGGCCGTAGGTTAGATTTGATATTACCTCCGGGAAATACGTTGTCAGCATACGTGAGCACCTTTTGATAATCCTTTTTGTACAGGTAGAAACGAGCAGCAAATGCATTGGCTGCGGCTTTGTTGAAATGGTATTTAGGCACTTTGTAGGACGTATTGTCGATCAGAGGCATGCCTTCCAGCAGATCCTTTTCTATCTGTTCATAAACGTAGGCAACGGTCTTTCTTTCATATTTGCCATTTACCACCTTTTCCGGGGTTGTTACGTAAGGAATACCCGGATCCTGGCTGGCAGTGGTGGCATCATAGACCTTGGAGTACAGGGTTACCAGCATGAAATGGTTATAAGCCCTTGCTACCAGCGCTTCACCTTTCTGTGCGTTGTAGTCGGCAGGATTATCGGCCTTACTGATAGCATCCAGCGCCTGGTTAGCCGCGGCAATGGCGCTATAACAAGCGTTCCAGTAGTAGTCTGGTGAGCCCTGGGCCCTTTCTGTTACATCCCGGAAGAAGAAGGGGTTGGTATTGATTTCTTCACTCAATGTACCGCCGGTGCCTTTATCAGCTGCATTATCAGAAGCTGCCTCAGTAAAAGTGGCGTAATCCGCCTGCGGATAGGCAGTGGTCAGCAACTCAGCGACCTTTTCCACCGTATTTAGCTGGGTACGCTGGTCGGGCACCTGTTCCAGGTATTTTTTACATCCTGCGGAGAGGAGTACGGTGACTGCAAATATATAGTAGGTTGTCTTTTTCATCTGTCAGTGTTTTACTTTATAAGCCTGCTTTCAGGGAGAATGTGAACTGTCTTGGTATAGGCAGGGCTACACCGCCTGAATTAAAGAATTCCGGGTCCTGGCCATTCAGACGGTCGTCTGAATAGATCAGCCATACGTTATTGGCTACCAGGCTGACAGACAGATTATTAAACCCTGCACGGCGTATCATTTTCGGAGGCAGATTATAGGAGAGAGATACCTGTTTCAGCCTTACGAAATCCCCATCAGCCACACGGGCGGTAGAGTAGTTGTAGTTATTGTAAGGGGAGGCGCCATTCAGCTGGGACTCAGTCAACTTGTCTATTACGGAAGGCACATTTGTCCGGTTTTCATCACCAGGTAATGTCCAGCGGTTCAGGAAGTCGTTTGAACTGGCGTCCAGGTCAGTGTACTTCTGTTTGAAACCTGGATTCAGGCGGATCTTGTTGCCAGAACTGTAAGTCACCAGGGCCGACAGCGCAAAGTTGCTGTAGCGTAGGGTATTGTACCAGCCTCCTGTCAGTGTAGGATCCACCGGGCCGTTGTACACGAGGTTGCCTATCTTGTCACTCTGCAGGTATACATTACCGCTTTTTGCGCCGTCCTGGTTAGTGAACAGCGGCGTACCGTCCTTCGGGTTCAGGCCTTCAAACGGAATGGAATAGAGGCCGCGTACAGGATGTCCTACTGTTGCGCCGCCTTCTGCCACTACGAGGTCCCAGATGATAGGGATGTTCTCCAGTTTGGTGATCTTGCCTTTGTTATAACCCACGGTTAGCTGGGTACGCAGTCCCCATTTGGATTCGTTGAGGATATTATAGGCAACGGTCGCTTCCACACCGTGGGATTTCATGTCGCCATAGTTGGCAATCTTAATGCTTTCCCCGCCAATACCGGAAGTACGGATGGGACCTATCAGGTCAAAGCCCTTTCGTAGGTAACCATCCACTGTAATGGTCAGTCTATCGTGGAACAGGCCCGCGTCAATACCCACGTTGGTTTCATATTGTTTCTCCCAGGTCAGCTCTGAGTTTTCCAGGCTCTGGATGTAAATGGATGATTCTATTTCAGAAAGATATGGACGGTTGGTGCTGCGGTTCTGCAACACTACACTGGAGTTCCTGGCGTCACCCATACTACCGGTAAGACCATAGGTGGCCCTGAGAGTCAGCCTGTTAACGGTGCTCTGGTTCTTCATAAAATCTTCTGTATCTACGTTCCAGGAACCACTCACATTCCAGGTAGGCAGCCAGCGCGCTGTGCGGGATTCTCCCAGCAGGTTGGAACCATCGTACCGGATGCTGGCATTAAAATTATATTTTCCCTTGTAGGAGTAAGCAGCATTGGCCAGGTATGCCAGGTAGCGGTCATAGTTCATGCCTATGCTGTAATAGTTGAAATTATTTTCAACATTCTGTTTGATGATATTGGGATCTATGAAGGGCACACCGCCTTTGTCAAACTGGTAACCATAACCATCGAACTGCCGGTTCTGCCGGTTGGCATAGCGAAGTTCCTGTGCGCCAAGGAAGTTGAACAGGTGAATGTCATTCCAGTTCTTGCTATACTCCACTGTGTTACGGAAATAATAGCTGACCAGATAATCATCTTCTGTTGTATAAATACCGCCATAAGGCAGTACTACCACCGGTTCTGCCTCCGGATCGTCAGGATTGCGGTAGAGGAAACGGTTCCTGTCCCGGATAGTGGCATCGCCGGCAGCCCGGTAGGCTTGCGGCATGTTGGAGTTTTCCCTGATCTTGTGTTCCTGGGACGACTTCACATAACGGATGTTGCCCAGGAAAGTATATTTCAGGTTCTTCAGGATCTTATAGGAGAAATCGCCCTGTAGTTTGATATCGAGCTGACTCAGATCAATGTTGTTATTTCTCAGCTCATTCACGATATTGAAAGGAGCGAAGTTGCGTGTAAAATATTCCAGCTTGCCGCTTTCATCATAAGGGGTAAGGGTGCGGCTGGTATTGAGTGAGTAGCTGTAAGGGTTGATATCAAAGTCGCGGTCAAACTGCCCGGTTACCGCGTTGCTGGTCCTGTTCAGCGTGCCCGGTACCCGCTGGTCACGGATCACGGCTTGTGTGATAAACCCGAAAGATACTTTGTCGCTGACATTGTAATTGGCCCTTACGTTGCCCGTAAAGCGCTTCAGTTTATCTGCTATGGTCCAGCCCTGGTCCTGCAGGAAGCTGGTGGAAACGTAAAGCTGTGATTTATCCGTACCGGAGGAAACGCTCAGGGAGTGCTCCTGCATAAAGGAATTGCGGAATAACACATCGAACCAGTTGGTATTGGCCTTCGCATACCTTTCCAGGAACTGGCGTTTGGTTTCCGGACTGTTGTACAGTCCGAACTGGCCGTTTGTAGCATTATAGGTATCAATGAGATTGTACATTTTGGTATAGACACCGCCATTTTCGGCACGGGTGGCATCTGAGTGATTCAGCCATCCCTTCAGGGCCAGTTCATTGTAGAATGCCATCTGATCATCCGATTTCATAATGTCAAACTGATCATAGGTAGGCTTCAGATAACTGGAGAAGTTGCCGGTATAGGAGATAACGGGCTTGCCGACCTTACCTTTTTTGGTCGTGATCACCACCACGCCGTTCATAGCGCGGGCGCCGTAGAGTGAGGTGGCGGCGGCATCTTTCAGGATCTGGAAGCTCTCGATATCGTCTGTGTTTAACCCGGCAACTGAGGAACCCAGCAGGGTAGCAGGGTTACCGGTAGAGAGCTGTTCGTTGGAGACGTTGATCACATCTTCCAGCACCACACCATCCACCACCCAGAGTGGTTTATTGTCGCCGGTAATGGAAGTTGCGCCACGCACACGTATTTTAGGCGCCGCGCCAAAGGTGCCCGACACGTTCTGCACCGTCACACCAGCCACCTGACCTTCCAGCATACGGCTTGCGTCTGCAATACCATCACGCTTGACGTCGGATGCCTTTACACTGGTGGCGGCACCGGTGAAGAGTTTACGGTCAATGGTCTGGTAACCGGTTACCACTACTTCCTTCAGTGCACTGATGTCTTCTTCCAGGATAAGATTGACAGGCGTAGCGGCAGAAGCCTTCATTTCACGGGACTTATAGCCGACCATAGAAAAGGTAAGGGTAGCGCCTTTTTTTACCTTTAGCGTATAGGCGCCTGCGGCATCTGTGACAGTTCCGTTGACAGTACCTTTTTCGATGACATTGATTCCGGGAACGGCTTCCGGTCGACCGTTTTTGCCGTACACGCGGACGATACCGGTAACAGTTTCCGTGGCAGGTTGCTGCTGCTGGAATAGTCCGTAACTGCCTGGTGAGACAGCTTTACTGGTCAGGGGAGCCGCATTTGCATGGATTTCGAAGAATGCACTACATACGAGCAGGCACAACCACTTTGCTTTTGGGTTTAAAATGTACATACTACAGATTTTGGTTGCTCATAAAGGAGCTGAAAGAAAAACGATTATACTATAATACTCAGGATTATTTGCTATACTAAGGATAATTCAACGCTATTCTACATACAGTATCGGTCACAGAACCCTCTACTAACTTACGCAATATTTTCCTTTTCTTTGTGGATCAATCCATCACGTTTTGCAGAGAAGAGAATTACGCGTTATACTGGTATCACTGATTGTCAGCTTTATTTTGACGGGAACCAAATTCGTAGCATGGTTCATGACCAACTCTGTCGCTATCTTATCTGACGCGCTGGAATCCATTATTAACGTAGTTGCCGGAGCTTTTGCCTGCTACAGTATTTATCTGACGGGTAAGCCAAAGGATGAGAACCATCCTTATGGACATGGGAAAGTTGAGTTCTTTTCTATCGGGTTTGAGGGCGCTATGATTTTTATTGCGGGTGTTCTTATTCTTTTCAAGACTGCTCAGTATTTCTTCAACCCAACGTCGCTGGACAAACTGGATCAGGGAGTATGGTTGATTGGCGGTACTACACTTGCCAACCTGGTGTTAGGATTATTCCTGGTACGGGAGGGTAAAAAATTATCTTCTCTGACGATAGCCGGCAATGGCCAACATATCATGACGGATGTGTACAGCAGCCTGGGACTGATAGCCGCCCTGCTGTTAATCCATTTTACCGGTCTGCAATGGATAGATCCGCTGGCTTCCCTGCTGATGGGAGTACTGATCTTACGGAAAGGTTACCAGTTACTGAGAACTTCTATTTCAGGCCTGATGGATGAAACAGATATGCGTGTAGTAGACAGGGTGATTGAGATCCTGAGCGCTCACCGGCACGCCAACTGGATCGACATACACAATATGAGAGTGCAGCAGTATGGGAACAATTATCATATCGATTGTCATTTGACCCTGCCGTATTACCTGGAACTCAGCGATGCGCACGACGAGCTGAAAGCCCTGGAACGGATGGTCAATATTGAATTTTCCTCAGGAGAAGTTGAATTCTTTATACATACAGACCCCTGTATCCCGCTTTGCTGTCATTATTGTCAGCTGAAAGAATGCCCGGTAAGACAGGACCGTTTTACTGGCCTGATCACATGGAAAAGAGAGAACGTGCTGCCAAACAGGAAACACGGAGAGTAGTTATTATTCCTCGCCGTCTTCAGTGCCATGTCCCAGGATGGCGCTTATTGGTTTCACTGCACGATAGATGTTACGATTGTATTTATTACCCAGGATGATGATAGTGGAAGTATCTTTAATGATACGGTTGAATACGGTATTGTTGCCATGCCACCAGCCGTTGTGATAGACTATTTCGCTGCTGTCAGGATAGACCATTAACCGCCAGCCCAGTCCGTAGTTCCGGATACCCGGTTTCTCATGACTATAAGGAGTGTAAGCAGCTTTAATTGTTTCATCGCTGAACAGCTGGCCGCTGTAAAGGGCCTGGTCCCATCTGAGCATATCCCTTGCGGTGCTATAAATGCCTTTATCGCCCACTACGCCGTCAAAGTAAGTATCCGGTTCCAGCTGACCATTGTATTTATGACTGGCAGTCTGATGAGGACGTACAGCGGTAGCAGGTGCATACACAAAAGTATTGGTCATACCCAGGGGACCGAAGAAGGTCTGCTGCATGAAGTCGGCGTACTTTTGTCCGCTTACCTTTTCAATAATAGACCCCAGCAACATATAGTTCGTATTACAATACTGGAAATGTGTGCCTGGTGTATGCTGGAGACGCGGACGATGGGCAACCATCAGTTGAATCACATCGTCATTAGAAAGGAACTTGTCCTTGTCGGGCCAGATGCTGTCGCAGAAGTAGAGGTAATTCGGCAGGCCACTGCGGTGAGACAGTAACATCTGGAGCGTAATACCCTTATATGGAAATTGCGGATAATACTTCTGTACGGAATCAGTTAGGCTCAGTTGCTTCTTTTCCATCAGCCAGAGGATGCCCATGGCGGTAAAGGTTTTGGATACGGAAGCCAGCTGGAAGGAGGAACTGTCGTTCATGGCAGAAGCCCTGTTCCGGTAGTTTTCCAGGCCATGGTAGCGTTCAAAGATCACCACGCCTTTCTTGGCTACAAGCATGGCGCCATTGAAACCGGCACGGACCATATTCTGATAAAAAGCGGTCAGTTCTGTCTGCTGTGCTTTGGTAACCGGTGAATTGAGGACAGCGAGCGCTGCTTCGCTTAATTCTTCTGTCCGGGGAGTATCTGTTGTTTTGGTATTACGATAACTATTGGCCGCATTGCTCTGGCACGCGGTAATGGCATATAAAGCAATCCCTGAGATAGTCAATACAATATAAGCTGCTTTCATTCTGCTAGTTAGTCTCGATTCTGTTTCTGCTTACTTAATTATAAAGGCGCTAAAATTAGGCCCTAATGAGCTGTTACACAAAAAAAATGGTTCCGAAAATGAGATTTTAAAGGTATTTTAAGATTTAATCCTCTAAAACGGTCAAAAAAGGCCCAAATACGATATAATTTTTGACGAAATCAAATTTGAAGGACAGACTGTTTGATTATTGCTGAACATCTTTTAGGTTTGTGCCTTCGTTTGGCCATATTACAATTATTAAGCCAATTGTTTATTGCAATTGGTAACACATAAAATATAACCATGGATCAGCAAAAGTTGACAAGTTATCCGAAGGAGAAGATCAATATTTTATTGTTGGAAAATATCAGCGACGCGGCCGTAGCGGAGTTTACGTCGGCAGGATATGCTAACGTAAAAAGGTTATCGGGCGCATTAGGCGAGGAAGATCTGATCCGTGAAGTAAAAGATGTCCATCTGCTGGGGATCCGTTCCAAAACCCAGGTCACAAAGAAGGTCCTGGAGGCCGCTCAGAAATTGCAGGCAATCGGCTGCTTCTGTATCGGTACCAACCAGGTAGATCTGAAGAGTGCCCGTGAGATGGGTGTGGCAGTATTCAATGCACCTTATTCAAATACCCGCTCTGTAGCGGAACTGGTGATAGGTCTGTCCATTATGCTGATACGCCGTATCCCCGACAAGAACGCTGCCGCGCATGAAGGTGTCTGGATGAAAGAGGCGAAAGGCAGTTACGAACTGCGTGGTAAGTCGCTCGGTATCGTAGGATATGGTAACATCGGCAGCCAGGTAAGCGTACTGGCAGAAGCAATGGGGATGAACGTATTCTACTACGATGTGGAAACCAAACTACCATTGGGTAATGCCGTACAGGTGCGTACCCTGGAAGCCCTGTTTGAAATGGCGGATATCATCTCCCTGCACGTGCCGTCTACCAAGACCACTGCTAATATGATCAATAAGGAGACGCTGAAATATGCGAAGAAAGGCGCCATCTTCATCAACTACGCCCGTGGCGAAGTGGTGGAACTGAATGACCTGAAAGACGCATTGACAAGCGGACAGCTGTCAGGTGCGGCTATTGACGTATTCCCGGTGGAGCCGGAAAAGAATGGCGCCGCTTTCTCCACGCCGCTGCAGAAGCTGCCCAATGTGATCCTGACGCCGCATATCGGTGGTAGCACAGAAGAAGCACAGCACAACATCGGCCTGGACGTGAGCGCTAAAATGCTGAACTACCTGGAAAAAGGTGCGAGCTTTGGTTCCCATACCATTCCTGCCATCAGCGTACCGGCTGTTGACCACACTCACCGTATCCTGCACATTCACCAGAACGTGCCAGGCGTACTGTCTGAGATCAATACGCTGCTGTCCCAGAATAAGATCAACATCCTGGGTCAGTACCTGAAAACAAACGATAGCATTGGTTATGTGGTATTGGATGTGGACAGCAAATTGTCTAAGGAAGCATTCTCCTTACTGAAGGAAGTGAACCACACGATCAAGACGAGACTGTTGTATTAAGAGCAAGCGTCTTAAAAATATAAGGGAGTCCGTCTTTGACGAACTCCCTTTCTTTTTTAATCCTGCTAAGGATGCTTTATTCAGCTTTCTGTACTTTCACTCGTTGATGATAGGTACCGCTGGAAATATCCAGGATGTACATGCCTCTTGGAAGGCTGCTCACATTCAGGGAATAAGTGGCTTGTTTAGACTTCACAACAGCACGCAATACCTGTCTTCCGGAAAGGTCATAGATGGCAACATTGTGGGAAGAGATCTTAGCCGGCAGGGTATAGTTGAGTTGTGTGCCGAAAGGATTCGGGTACACAATTCCTGCTGTTGGCTGTGCAGTTTCCGCAGGAGCGGATACTGCCAGGGTGGCTGCTGCTGCTACGGGACCCACTACTGTGAAATTGAATTTCTCCCAACCGTCAATTGTTGGACGGTTACAATTCATAGCCTGCTCTCCGTTTTCAGAAGATACATACATGCTATTGTTACCTCTCAGTGAAATAGTACCGTCGGCATTGGTGATCCAGTCGAATGCTTCATAGGAAGCAGCTGTTGTGCGGTTACAGGTCATCGCCTTGGTACCGTTTTCAGAGGAAACGAATTTACCCATGCTGCGCAGGTTTACTTTACCGTTGCCTGCATCCAGTACGGAGAATTGTTCCCAGGTCTGCGGGGCCGTTCTGGTACAGGTCATGGCTTTGGTGCCGTTTTCACCGCTTACATACATGCCGTTGCTACCTCTCAGGGTGATCACCTGGCCGACAGGGATTACGGAAGGAGGATTAGTGCCGGTAGAGAATTTCACCCAGTTAAGATTGAAACCCGCTGCAGCTACCTGTATGCGCAGGGTTTGTTCTCCCGCTTGCAGATTTACTGTAGTGCTTACGGTGGTCCAGGTTTGCCATGCGCCGGTAGCCGGTACGGTAATGCCACCCAGTAATGTATCGCCTTTTCTCAGTTCGATAGCGCCGCCGAGTGATTCGCTGGCTACCCTGAAATCTACCGTGTAAGTGCCCGCAGTCTGCACATTCACTTTGTAATCCAGCCAGTCGCCTGCATCGGTATAACCGATGTTCTGTCCACCACCGGCATCGGTAGTAGTTTCTGTCTGGATACCGCTCATGTTTGTGTAGTTCTCTGCCTGTACGGTGCCTGGAAGCGGAATGGCAGGAGCAGGGCCTGTTTCTGCACCACCCAGCCACAGTAATCCGTCAATGAGGAATCTGTTCTGGATCTCGCTGGCGAAAGTCGATGACGTTTGTGTGTTGGTAGAATAGTTCATCGCGTTATGCCCGAAGTTGGCATACAGCATCTTGTAGTTCTTGTTGGTCCACATGATGGGATAGTAACCACTGTACCAGATGTTGCCGGCCTGTGATCCCAGCGGAAAGCTTACAGGATCTACAGAGGCAAGCACCTTGATGTTGCTGTTGTTGCGCAGGTCGTTCTGCCAGCCATACCACTCGCTGACTGCGGAGGTAAATGTTACCGGCAGGCGCGTTGTACTTGGATGCGTACGGTCTTCTACACGCAACGTAGCGCTTGAAGGCCCCCAGGTATTGGTCTGGAAATTACCGGTACCCAGGAAGGTGTTGTGATACCAGCTCCAGGCGGCAGCATTGTCGGTGTACGCGCAGACATGGAAGCCCATCCAGCCGCCGCCATTCTGCATATACGTCTGGAATGCGGAGCGCTGCGATGCGGAAGCCGGCAGGTCATCCAGGAAGAGCACCACCTGGTAGCGTGAAAGGAAACTGGCGTTCAGATTGTCCCAGTTGGTAGTGGCTTCGTAAGAGAATCCATACTGGGCGGCAATTTGTGGGAACCATTGGTTCGCCTCTTTTACGAAGGCGATGTGCGCCGGATCATAAGTGCCGTGATAAAAAGCGATCACCCGGAATTTCGGGGTTTGCGCCTGGACGTGGAATACTGCAGACAGCAGCAGAAATACGAATAATGCGAACGCACGCATTACCCGCTTGTAATGGAAATTGCAGGTTGTCATGAGGGACAATTTAATAGTTATTACGAGGGTGGTATAAGTACCTATCAGGTCCAAATTAACTAAAATTAATATATCAGACAAAAAGAAAGGCGCCCCGGAATAACCGGGACGCCTTTGCCTATTGTACTTTACACTTCTACTATCTGATAGCGGTTACTTCACCTTTCACGATATTCACTGCACCACCCATAACCTTCTTATAGGTCAGCATCCAAACGTAAGTACCATTTTCAACCAGGGCACCTTTGTATCGGCCATCCCATCCGGTTTTCTGGTCTTTACTGAGGAAGATCAGCTCACCCCAACGGTTGTAGATACGTAAGTCGTAATCGTACATCGGACCTCTAACGACTGGTCTGAAGATATCGTTATGTCCATCACCATTCGGCGTGAAGCCGGTTGGGAAGTGTGGCTCTGCCTCACAAGGTTTGTAGCTTACAGCTATCTGGTCGGATACGGATCCGCATTCGTTAGACACTGTTACAGTGTAGATTCCAGGGCCGGTTACTTTGTAAGTAGATCCGGTAGAACCATCCTGCCAGCGGATTGTGTTACCAGCACCCGCATTTACTTTCAGTGTCAGGTCTTCACCGATACACAGTGTGGTGTCACGACCGAGGAGTGTTTCAGGAATACCAGCCACAGTTACATTCACACTATCCATGGTTATTCTTGAACAGAACCTGTCCATAACAGACACTACATATTTACCAGGCATTACTATTTCTCTGACTGGAGTGGTTTCACCATCATTCCAGAGGTAAGAGATCGCATCAGGGTTGCTGGCATCTACTACCACGCGTCCACCGGTACAGAACTCTCTATCTGGTCCGAGGTCAATATCCAGGTCAGGTCTTTCAGTTACAGTCACCTGATCGTTCACCACACAACCATCGCGGGTTACGGTTACTTCATAGGTGCCTGCTTTAGTTACAACAATAGAGTTGGTCGTTTCACCGGTGCTCCAGCGTACGCTACCACCATCAGGTTCAACCGTCAGCATCAGGGTTTCATTCGGACACATTTCTGTATCATCAGTCAGCGTGATAGCAGGAGGCGTACCAACTGTTACCGTTGCTTCTTCATGAGTGGTACAGCCATTCAGTGTAACGTCTACACTGTAAGTGCCTGTCATGTTAACCGTAATTGAAGCGGTAGTTTCACCTGTGCTCCATACATAGGTAGCTCCCTGTACGTAAGCGTTCAGTTTCACGGACTGGCCTTCACAGATCGCAGTATCCGGAATGTTCACTACAGGAGGCATATTCACTGTTACATTGATAGCGTCTGTAGTAGTACAGATACCATTTGAAACAGTTACTGTGTAAGTGCCGGCGGTTGTTACGTCGATGGTCTGGGTAGTTGCACCTGTTGACCAGCGGATACCGTAAGCAGCGTTTGCGATACCAGCGTCCAGGGTAATGCTGCTACCTTGACAGATAGCTACATCGGCGCCCAGATCAACCACTGGTTTGGTTACATACTGCAGGTCGTAAGTGATCGGATCAGATACACAACCTGTTACACCGTCGGTTACGATGAAGGTAGCCTGTGTAGCACCATTCAGGTCGAACACGTTGCTGCTCTGTGTCAGCGGTGTGCTTACTGCGGTAGCAGGAACTACGCTCACCAGGGTGAATTTAGGTCTGTTTACTTTGTTCTGCAGCATAACAGCAAACTTGGTGTTGTCAGAACAGTTAGCAGGCAGTTGAGGATCCAGTGCCGGTTTAGGACAAGGATTCACAGTGATAGTCTGCACACGTTCGATAGCCGCATTACCACATGCATCGGAGATGGTCCATCTTCTTGTGATGGTATAACCGGCACACAGGTCAACTGTAAACGGATCCTGTGTCATTGTTGCCTTCTTAGGGAAGGTAGCATCACAGTTGTCGCGTGCATACAGGGTAGCAGCAGCCGGGATAGCATCACCACAGTTCAGTGTTACGTTTGCCGGAGCAGGATCGATCACTGGTTTGGTGGTATCCGTTACTGTTATTACCTGTTGGATAGTCGCGGTATTGTTACATTGGTCTTTAGCAGTCCAGATGCGGATCAGTCGGTAGTTGCTTGCGCATGCACCGGCGATGGTTTCGCGTGTCTGGGTGTAAGAGATCTTCACAGCGCTGCAATTGTCTGTTGCCTTCAGGTTAGTAGGCGGAGCAGGAACTGCATCACAGCTTACTGTGGTATCAGCAGGAGGTATTACGGTGAATACCGGCCTTGTAGTATCCTGTACAGTGATCACCTGTTGCATAGTGGCAGTGTTACCACAATTGTCCATGGCTGTCCAGGTACGTGTTAATCTATAGTTGCTGGTACATACAGAAGAGAGGAACTCTTTCTTCTCAGATACCTTCACTGCTACGGAAACAGTACAGTTGTCTGTGGCTGTTATAGTGGCTACTGCTGGTACTTTATCGCAATCAACAGTGATAGCCGGAGGCAGTGACATTGAGAATCTTGGCTTGATAGTATCCTGTACAGTGATGGTCTGCGTCAGTACGGTTTTGTTACCGCAAAGGTCAGTCGCTGTCCAGGTACGGATGATCTGGTAGTTGTCAGTACATCTGCTACCGGAGAGGTTCTTACGTACATCAACCGGTGTTACAGTGATGGTACCAGGCGTACAGTTGTCAGTAGCGGTCAGCGGCTGTCCTGCAGGTACCTTATCACAATCAACAGTGATATTGGCAGGAGCAGGGTTGCTGAATACAGGAGGTGTCATATCCCTTACGGTGATCACCTGTCTGAGTGTATCGCTTGCATTACCGCAGGCATCCACAGCTACCCATTTACGGATCAGCTGATAGTTGCTCGCACATGCACCTGGCTGATCAACCCTTACTTCGATCGGAGTGATGGTCAGCGCACCGGCACAAGCATCATTTGCTGTCAGTGTTACTGCTACAGGCACTTTATCACATTCTACAGTGACGTTGGCAGGAGCTGTACCTGTGAATACAGGAGCAGTTCTGTCTACCACTGTGATGGTCTGCTGTGCCTGAGTGGTCAGACCACAACGGTCAGTTGCTGTCCAGGTACGCATGATCGTGAACGTACAAGCGTCAACAGTTACAGTTACATCGTTATGAGTAACAGTCAGTGGCTCGTTGTTGTAAGGAGCGTGACTGAATACCGGCGTACCGAATTTGGTAGTGTAGTCAGTACCCTGTACGCAATCCACTGTCAGCGGACCAGGTACGGATATCACAACAGGCGGAACATTCATCAGGGTCAGCATTACTGCGTTGCTGATGTTGCCTGTACATGCACCTGACATTACCACACGTCTGTACCAGGTATTCTGTGTGATCATTGGAGGAGTATAAGTTGCATTTGTGCCGTTGGTAGCCACATTTACGAAGCCGGTAGTAGCATTTGTGATGCTCACCTGCCATTGGTAAGTGAAGGTACCGTTACCACCACTCAGGGTAGCGCCCTGCAGTGTAGCAGGAGTCTGGTTAGCACAAAGCAGCTGATCTGCGGTGATGGTGTTACCGAGGATTGCGCCCTGGTTAGTCAGCACCACTTCATCAGGAGTTGAAGTACATGTTCCGTTAGTGATTGTCCAGCGGAGGGTTACGGTACCACCGGCAGGAACTGTCACTTTCGTAGATGCGCTGTGTATGTCAGCGATAGTAGCCGTACCACTTACAATGGTCCAGGTACCGGTAGCGGTAGCAGGAGACGGTATGTTAGCCGACATTGTAAAGTTTGGATCGTCACAATGAGTCTGATCAGCACCGGCAGCTGCGTTAGCTGGCATCTGGTGGTTGGTCAGGATCACATTATCAGATGTGGTACAAGTACCGTTTTTGATAGTCCATGTAGCTGTTACAGTTACACCCGCAGGTACTGTGATCACAGCATTCGGATTGTTCCAGTCAGTAGCAGCGATGCTTGCAGTTGTACCCGCGGGCAGGCTCCATGTACCGGTACCAACAGAAGGAGTGTTGGCGGCCATTACGAAACGGTCGTTATCGCAATGCGTCATATCACCACCAGCGTTGGCATTAGCCGGCTGTACGTAGTTGGTCAGGACAACATCATCGGAAGTTACACAGTTACCATTTCTGATAGTCCATGTAGCTGTTACAGTCACACCCGCAGGTACTGTGATGGCAGCATTTGGATTAGTACTGTCGGATACAGCGAATGATGCAGTAGTTCCGGCAGACAGGCTCCATTTACCTACACCAACAGATGGTGCGTTAGCGGCCATTCTGAAGGCAGGAGTGTTACACTGTTCCTGGTCAGGACCAGCGGCAGCAGCAGTTGGCTGTTGATAGTTGGTCAGTGTTACATTATCGCTGGTAGTACATACTCCGTTGCGGATAGTCCATGTAGCTGTTACGGTTACACCGGCAGGTACATTTATTACTGCATTCGGGTTAGTACTGTCTGCCACCGCGAAGGAAGCAGTAGAACCAGCAGGCAGGCTCCATTTACCCACACCTACAGATGGCGTGTTAGCAGCCATTGTGAAGGCAGGAGTGTTACACTGTGCCTGGTCAGGACCGGCAGCAGCAGGAGCTGGTGCAACATAGTTGGTCAGTCTTACAGTATCAGTAGTGGTACATACACCGTTGGTGATGGTCCAGATCGCCTGAACTGACTGACCAGCAGGTACGTTGATCACTGCATTTCTGTTGGAACTGTCAGCCACCGCGAAGGAAGCGGTAGATCCGGCTACCAGGCTCCATTTACCCACGCCTACAGATGGTGCAGCAGCAGCCATGGTGAAGGTTGGTGTGTTACATTTTTCCTGGTCAGGACCGGCAGCAGCAGGAGTTGGTGCTACATAGTTGATGAGTGTTACATCATCAGTAGAAGTACAACTACCGTTTGTGATGGTCCAACGCAGTGTTACAGTAGTACCGGCATTTACAGTGATAGTAGCTGCCGCGTTGTTTATACTTGCCGCAGGGAGAGTGAATCCTGCAGGAGAAGAAGATACTACACTCCATGCACCGGTTCCCACAGTTGGCACGTTAGCAGCCAGCGTGAAGGATGGTGTGTTACACTTAGACTGGTCAGGACCAGCTGCAGATGTAGTCGGCGGAGCATCATTCTTTAATACCACATCGTCAGTCAATACGCAGGTACCATTGGTGATCGTCCAGCGGAGGGTCACAGTAGTACCGGCAGGTACGGTGATGGCAGCAGTTGGGTTGTTTACGCTCGCTGCAGGGAAAGTAAATCCGGCAGGAGAAGAAGACACCACGCTCCATGCACCTGTTCCTATAACTGGCGCGTTAGCCGCCAATGTGAAGGATGGTGTATTACACTTGGTCTGATCGGCGCCAGCAAGCGGAGTTGTTGGCAGTGCATTGTTAACCAGTGTTACATCGTCTGTAGTAGAACAAGTACCGTTAGTGGTCGTCCAGCGGAGAGTCACTGTAGTACCAGCAGGTACAGTGATGGTAGCGGTTGGGTTGCTTACGCTCGCAGCAGGGAATATAAATCCTGCAGGAGTAGAAGAAACTACGCTCCATGCACCAGTTCCAACAGTTGGCGCGTTAGCAGCCAGTGTGAAGGAAGGCGTATTACATTTAGTCTGATCAGCACCAGCAGCAGCAGTTGTTGGCGGAGCATCATTTTTCAGTACCACATCGTCAGTTAACACGCAGGTACCGTTAGTGATAGTCCAGCGCAGCGTTACTGTTGTACCGGCAGGTACAGTGATGGCAGCAGTTGGATTATTCACACTCGCAGCAGGGAAGGTAAATCCTGCAGGAGTAGAAGAAACCACGCTCCATGCGCCTGTTCCCACAGTTGGTGCATTAGCAGCCAGTGTGAAGGCAGGAGTGTTACATTGAGTCTGGTCTGCACCAGCAGCAGGAGTAGTTGGTGGCGCATCGTTTGTCAGTGTTACCGCATCAGAAACGGAGCAGGTACCATTTACTACAGTCCATGTAGCTACTACTGAAACACCAGCAGGAACATTGATTACAGCGGTTGGGCTGTTCTGCTGACCTGCAGTGATGGTAGCAGTTGTACCAGCAGGCAGTGTCCACGTACCGGTTTGACCAGCAGCAGGTGCATTAGCTGCCATTGTAAAGGCAGGGGTATTACACTTAGTCTGATCAGCACCAGCTGCAGCAGTTGGCAGTGCATCGTTTGTCAGCGTTACCGCATCGGAAACGGAGCAGGAACCATTTACTACGGTCCATGTAGCTGTTACAGTTACACCAGCAGGTACATTAATTACCGCAGCTGGATTGTTCTGCTGACCAGCAGTGATGGTAGCAGTGGTACCAGCAGGCAGTGTCCATGTACCGGTTTGACCAGCAGCAGGCGTGTTGGCTGCCATGGTGAAGGCAGTGGTATTACACTGTGCCTGGTCTGGACCAGCAGTAGCTGTTGGCAGTGCATCATTAGTTAATGTTACTGCATCGGAAGTGGTACAAACACCATTTGTGATGGTCCAGGTAGCCACTACAGAAGTACCAACAGGTACAGTTATTACAGCGGTTGGGCTGTTTTGCTGACCAGCAGTGATAGTTGCAGTAGAACCAGCAGGCAGTGTCCAGAGGCCGGTTCCCACAGTTGGTGCGTTAGCAGCCATTGTGAAGGCAGGTGTGTTACACTGTGCCTTATCCGGACCGGCAGCAGCAGGAGCTGGTGCTGCATAGTTGGTCAGTATAACATCGTCAGAAGTTACACATGTACCGTTAGTGATAGTCCATGTTGCAGTTACAGTCACACCCGCAGGTACGTTGATTACTGCATTTGGATTAGTACTGTCTGCCACAGCGAAGGAAGCAGTGGTGCCTGCTGTCAGGCTCCATTTACCTACGCCTACAGATGGTACGTTGGCCGCCATTGTGAAGGCTGGAGTATTACATTTTTCCTGGTCAGGACCCGCAGCAGCAGGTGATGGCATTTCATCATTTGTCAGCAGCACGGTGTCAACTGAAGGACAGGTACCATTGGTGATAGTCCAGATAGCTGTTACGGTAGCACCGGTTGGTACGTTGATCACAGCATTTGGTTTGTTTTCATCACCAGGAGTGATAGTACCAGGAGATCCGGCAGCCAGTGTCCAGGTACCGGTAGCACCAGGAACATCCGGAGCGTTTGCTGTCATAATGAATGTAGGAATGTTACAATCACGCTGATCAGGGCCTGCATTAGCAGGAGAAGGAGTCAGGAAGTTGGTCAGTGATACTTCATCGAAGTTTTCACAGAGACCGTTTTTGATAGTCCAGCGGAGAACAGCGGTAGCACCGTTTGCAACAGTGATATGCGCCGCAGCCAGGTTTTCTTCACCAGCCGCGATAGTAGCAGCACCACTAATAACAGTCCAGGTACCTACAGCACCAGGCACAGTTGGCGTATTTGCAGCTGTTACAAAGTCTGTACCAGCACATTTAGCCTGGTCTGGACCCGCATTAGCTACGTCAGGTAACTGATAGTTGGTAATCACCAAATCATCGCTGGTAGTACATACACCATTGGTGATAGTCCATCTCAATGTCAGGACTGTACCCGCAGGGATGCTGAGGCTTGCGGTTGGGTTGTTCACCTGAGCCGCAGGGAAAGTAAAGCTGGCAGGAGATACCACGGTCCATGTACCGGTTGCACCGGCCACAGACGGAGCATTAGCCGCCAGGGTGAAGGTGGATGTATTATTACATTCCTGTTGGTCAGGACCTGCATTAGCGGCAGCTGGTGCCTCATCGTTGGTGAGGATCACATCGTCGCTCAGAGAGCAGGTACCGTTGGTGATAGTCCAGCGCAGTGTTACAGTAGTACCGGCGGGTACAGTGATAACTGCAGTTGGATTGTTCACACTTGCCGCAGGGAAAGTAAATCCGGCAGGAGTAGAGGAAACCACGCTCCATGCACCTGTTCCAACAGTTGGTGCGTTAGCAGCCAGTGTGAAGGAAGGTGTGTTACATTTTTCCTGGTCAGGACCAGCAACCGGAGTTGTTGGCTGAGCGTTGTTTATCAGGGTAACGTCATCTGTAGAAGTACAGCTGCCGTTAGTGATGGTCCAGCGCAGCGTTACAGTTGTACCGGCAGGTACAGTGATCGCCGCGGTTGGGTTGTTCACGCTCGCCGCAGGGAAAGTAAATCCGGCAGGAGTAGAAGAAACTACGCTCCATGCACCGGTACCCACAGTTGGTGCGTTAGCAGCCAATGTGAAGGCAGGTGTATTACATTTTTCCTGGTCAGCACCAGCAGCAGCTGTAGTTGGCGGAGCATCATTTGTCAGTACCACGTCGTCTGAGAGAGAGCATGTACCGTTAGTGATGGTCCAGCGCAGCGTTACAGTTGAACCAACAGGTACAGTGATGGCAGCAGTTGGGTTGTTCACGCTCGCCGCAGGGAAGGTAAATCCTGCAGGAGAAGAAGAAACTACGCTCCATGCGCCTGTTCCAACGGTTGGTGCATTAGCAGCCAGTGTGAAGGCAGGAGTGTTACATTTTGTCTGGTCTGCACCAGCAGCAGGAGTAGTTGGCGGTGCATCGTTTGTCAGGGTTACCTGATCGGAAACGGAGCAGGTGCCATTTACTACAGTCCATGTAGCTGTTACAGTTACACCGGCAGGTACGTTGATCACCGCAGTTGGGCTGTTTGCCTGACCCGCAGTGATGGTAGCAGTAGTACCGCCTGGCAGTGTCCATGTACCGGTTTGACCGGCAGCAGGTGTATTAGCTGCCATTGTGAAGGCAGGGGTATTACATTTTGCCTGGTCTGGACCCGCAGTAGCAGTTGGCAGTGCATCGTTTTTCAGCACAACGGCATCAGAAACGGAGCAGGTACCATTTACTACAGTCCATGTAGCTGTTACAGTTACACCGGCAGGTACATTAATTACCGCAGCTGGATTGTTCTGCTGACCAGCAGTGATGGTAGCAGTAGAACCAGCAGGCAGTGACCATGTACCGGTCTGACCGGCAGCAGGTGTATTAGCTGCCATTGTGAAGGCAGTGGTATTACACTTAGTCTGGTCTGGACCAGCAGCAGCTGTTGGCAGTGCATCATTAGTTAACACCACCTGATCGGAAGTGGTACAAACACCATTTGTGATAGTCCATGTAGCAGTTACAGTTACACCGGCAGGAACATTAATTACCGCGGTTGGGCTGTTCTGCTGACCAGCAGTGATAGTAGCAGTAGTACCGCCAGGCAGTGTCCATGTACCGGTACCTACAGAAGCTGCATTGGCAGCCATTGTGAAGGAGGTAGTGTTACACTTGCTCTGATCTGCACCAGCATTAGCAGCTGTTGGCGCTACATAGTTAATGAGTGTTACATCATCAGTAGAAGTACATGTACCATTGGTGATGGTCCAACGCAGTGTTACCGTAGTACCGGCAGGTACAGTGATAGCAGCAGTTGGGTTGTTTACACTAGCAGCAGGGAAAGTAAATCCGGCAGGAGTAGAAGAAACTACGCTCCATGCGCCTGTACCCACAGTTGGCGTGTTAGCAGCCAGTGTGAAAGCAGGCGTGTTACACTTAGACTGGTCGGGACCAGCAGCAGATGTAGTTGGCGCAGCGTCATTCTTTAATATAACATCGTCAGTCAATACGCAGGTACCGTTAGTGATCGTCCAGCGGAGGGTCACAGTGGTACCGGCAGGTACGGTGATGGTCGCAGTTGGGTTATTCACGCTCGCAGCAGGGAAGGTAAATCCAGCAGGAGTAGAAGAAACCACGCTCCATGCACCAGTTCCAACAGTTGGCGCGTTAGCAGCCAGTGTGAAGGAAGGTGTATTACATTTAGTCTGGTCTGCACCAGCAGCAGGAGTAGTTGGCAGTGCACTGTTAGTCAGTATCACATCATCAGTAGAAGTACATGTGCCATTAGTAATAGTCCAGCGCAGTGTTACCGTAGTACCGGCAGGTACAGTGATAGCAGCGGTTGGATTATTTACACTCGCTGCAGGGAAAGTGAAACCTGCAGGAGTAGAAGAAACTACGCTCCATGCGCCTGTTCCAACAGTTGGTGCGTTAGCAGCCAGTGTGAAGGAAGGCGTATTACATTTTGCCTGGTCAGCGCCAGCAGCAGCTGTAGTTGGCGGAGCATCATTTTTCAGTACCACGTCATCTGTAAGAGAGCAGGTACCGTTGGTGATCGTCCAACGCAATGTTACTGTTGAACCAACAGGTACAGTGATAGTAGCTGTTGGGTTGTTTACGCTTGCCGCAGGGAAGGTAAATCCGGCAGGAGTGGAAGAAACCACACTCCATGCACCAGTTCCTACGGTTGGTGCGTTAGCAGCCAGTGTGAAGGATGTATTGTTACATTTTGTCTGATCAGCACCAGCAGCAGGAGTAGTTGGTGTCGCGTCGTTCTTCAGCGTTACCGCGTCAGAAACACTACAAGTGCCATTTACGACAGTCCATGTAGCTACTACAGTTACACCGGCAGGTACATTGATAACAGCGGTAGGGCTGTTTGTCTGACCAGCAGTGATAGTAGCAGTGGTGCCGCCAGGCAGTGTCCATGTACCGGTCTGACCGGCAGCAGGTGTATTAGCTGCCATTGTGAAGGCAGGAGTATTACACTTAGTCTGGTCAGGACCTGCAGCAGCTGTTGGCAGTGCATCGTTTTTCAGCACAACGGCATCTGAAACGGAACAGGTACCATTTACTACAGTCCATGTAGCTGTTACGGTAACACCGGCAGGTACATTAATTACTGCGGCTGGGTTGTTCTGCTGACCAGCAGTGATGGTAGCAGTAGAACCGCCAGGCAGTGACCATGTACCGGTACCTACAGCAGGTGTATTAGCCGCCATTGTGAAGGCAGTGGTATTACACTTAGTCTGATCAGGACCTGCAGCAGCTGTTGGCAGTGCATTATTAGTTAATACTACCTGATCTGAAGTAGTACATGCACCATTTGTGATAGTCCAGGTAGCCGTTACAGTTACACCGGCAGGAACGTTAATTACAGCGGTTGGGCTGTTCGCCTGACCGGCAGTGATAGTAGCAGTAGTACCGCCAGGCAGTGTCCAGGTACCGGTACCTACAGAAGCTGCATTGGCAGCCATTGTGAAGGCGGTAGTGTTACACTTGGTCTGGTCAGGACCTGCAGCGGCAGGATTTGGCGCCTGGAATACAGTCACGGTAGCGCTCGCACAGGTAGTGTTGGAGCATGCACCGGTAGTTTCAGCACGTACATAATAAGTGGTGGTAGCGCTCACTGCTACGGTAATTGAAGTACCGGTACCTATTGGAGCACCTACTCCACAACCTCCGGCATACCATACCCATGTTCCGTTTGGTGTACCGTCAGCTTTCTGTCCCAGGCTTCCACCCACAACAGACAGCGTACTTGTACCGGAAGTACAGATATTCGGTGAACCCACCGCAATACCAGTCGGAGCAACAGGAGGAGTTTCTACGCTCACAGAGAAAGGAACGGTAGAATCACAACCTGCATTCAGGCTGTTCTTGTAGCTCAGGTTGAAGTTATATACGCCACGTGCAGTGCCCACAGGGTAGTTAATTACCACCGGCCATGCAGTGATAGGCTGGTTGTTAATCGCTGTAAATCCTGGCAGGGCAGGAACGCCGGCAGTAATACTGTAAGTATCCGGGTTACCACTTGTAGACAGTGTATCCAGTGAGAATGTACCGGATGTGTTACAGGTAATAATAGATGGCTTCAGTGAAATTACCGGACGGGCAGTTTTATGTAATATAACAGTATCCACACTTGGCGTACAGTTCGCAGCATTCGTGATAGACCATGTCAGCACAATATCCTGCGGATTTGCGTTGGAGGTAACTGTTGTATTATATGCATGAATGTTTGCGATGGTAGCATTACCAGAGATAAGTTTCCATGTACCGGTTTCCGCGTACGGCCCGGTCAATGTACCATCCGGCTGGCTGGCATTCATCGTAAAGACATTGGTGGCACACAGTGTTGTGTCACGACCCGCGTCACTGAAAGTTGGATCGTACAGGAGGGTTACTTCAACAAAGTCGCTGCTGGAGCAGGCTGTGTTGGCAGTAGCTTTCACTGTCCACTTGAATCTTACCGTGATACCACCTTTCTTCAGTGTTACCCTTGTTCCCTTGAGATTAGGGAACATAATACTCGCATAGTTTTTGAAGTCAGCGGCAGTAATACTAGGATCTGCACCAGGTCCCCACAGCGTATCTATAGTCCATGTACCGCTTTCGCCGCTATTCAGCAATGCAGCCATAGTAAAGTTACCCGTGGTGTTCACACTGGCACATGCCAGCTGATCAGGTCCGGCATTAGCAACCGGTACAGGTGTTACATTAACAATGAATGGAGCAGATTGTACCTGGCAGACATTACCGGGATCTCTTACTATTACAGTAAAGACGCCTTCTGCAGGTGTGTTGATCTGAACCTGTGTCAGCTCGGTCATACCATCATACTGGTGCAGTGGCGTAAGGTTACCGCCAGCATCAGGACCCTGGTACCATTCGATTACCTGTCCGGCCAGCGCGTCGTTGATACGGATATCAACAGAAGAACCGGCACAGATATTCTGTGAAGTAGAAATTACATCTACGATAGGTTTATCAATAGAACTGATAAACGCTGTGTTTGAGTCCACGCACGTATGTCCGTCAGCATAATCCACATAACCATACACCATAATAGTGGTGTCACCGGTTACCTGGATCGTACGGGTAGCGCCTACATATCCTGGTAAGTCTCTCCAGGTAAACCTGTCGAAACCTCCGGATGCCTGTAATTCAACAAATGCACCCGCGCAGACCTGGCTCTTCGTCAGGTACAGCGTTGGCATTGGTAGTATCGTCAACCGGACGTATTCCGAGGGCGAGGCACACGTGACGGCATCACTCCCGGTTTCATAAATGCGGACGCGGAAACGGTAAGACGTAGGAACGGTCCTGGTACCTTTCAACTGGCCCGGACCGATCACGAGATCTTTTGAGGTATTGGTACCAAAAGGTACGTTTATCCATGTGAGACCTTCGTCATCACTCATTTCCCATTGGTAGGCCGGATTTACGAAATAGTTGGCAGGAGTATAATTAGATGTAAGTGTGATGGGAGCGCCTTCGCAGACAACCTCCGCCAGATTATCAGTTTTACCTTTGATAGAAGCAGTGATAGTCGGGCTACAATATGCGAATTCGATATCATCAATCGCGATATCGTTACCACAACCACCAGGCTTGTTGTTAATGATAAGTACTTTAACTGAGTCTATGTTCGAAGGAACCGTGAAGGAACCTCCATATTTCTGCCAGCTGCCCTGAGGAGCACTCAGGTCCATCGACACGTTGTAAGTCGGGAAGTTAGCAAGGATCTGGCTAGGGTTGGCAGCATTCACTACCTGGAAGGTTACACCGGCATATCTGTAACCGGAAACGCAACCACTTTCAAAAACGCCAATAGGGTTGATGTTTATCAACCAGGCACTAAAATTATACACGGATCCTTTACAAAGCCCTGTGACGGTCTTCTGATAAAATCTCCTTGGATCGTAGGCAGAGTTGGCAACCAGCATACCACCACGGCTATTACCGGTGTGGTCGGTGTTGTTTACCCAGTCGCCTTTCAGCTGTGTGTTGTTAGATATTGAATAATAGTTATCCGCCAGATCTCCGGTACCCTGGTAGTCGTAGGTTACTACACCATTAATAGGGTAGGCTCGACGAACAATACCGGAACCCGGTAAGGTGCCAAAGTCTTCAAAGAAGCCCGGCTTGTCATTCGCTTCGTTGCTACCGCATGTACTGATTGTACAGTCCATCGCAACGATCTTCCGGGTCTGAACGGATGTTTTGGCGACCCCATTGTCCGTATACGGCAGGGTGATCGTCAGGTTATAGGTACCTGGCACGAGAAACTGCAATGTCAGCGACTTGGTCTTCGTCAGTTTATCCGCCTTCGTTACCGCAGACGTATTACCTGTGTAGAGGACTTCATAGTCAGCTGCGCTGGCAGTAGGGCCGCTTATTGCCCACGATGCCTGCTCCGTTACCTTATATCTGTTAGAGGTAACGACCATCGCGTTGACGCTGAGGTACTTGGTCTGCCCCGCCGTACTACTGGCGGTTGAGATACAGACCGTATCCGGTGTGTTAACATATATGGTCTGCGCCTGCACTATTCCGATAGCGCAGCACATCATCATATATAATAGGATTAGAATCTTTTTCATCAGTAGGTGTTTTGTGAAAAGAGTATCAGAAATGATGTGATTTAGACGTCACGCCAACTGACAGATTTACAATGTCTTACCGATCGATAGGATGTCCAATCCTGCACCGGAATGGCTTTTTGAGAAGTGTAAAGTGTTTCCATAGGCTTGATCATTTTTTTACTTGATATGGCTAAGAAATGAGACTATTTTAAGATTAAAATTAGAACTAATATAGGAAATATAAAAAATGTGTATATATTCTAAAGCGATAAATGGAAGAATAATTGGAAATAGGAGTGTGGGGGGAATTTGATATTCAGTATCTTAACAGGGTGAAAAAAAAGTTTAATTAATAGCCTAAAAGTTATCCACACCCTTAGGACGTTAATAATTATTTTATATTGGCCATTTGTTGTTTGAAATAATTACCTACCTTTGCAGACCAAATTTGATGTAAGATGCCCAAAGTAAAGACTCATTCCCGGGCGAAAAAAACCTTTAAGGTGACCGGGAGCGGACAGATTAAGCGGTATAATGCCTTCAAAAGTCACCTGTTGACCAAGAAGTCTACCAAAAGAAAACGCCACCTGAGAGGTAGCAGCCTTGTTAGTTCAGCTAACCTGGACCTGGTAAAAAGAATGCTTGCTCTCAGATAATGAGATGTGGTGTTGTAATTAATTATTAACCTGATCAAAAAGCACTATAATGCCTCGTTCAGTAAATGCAGTTGCTTCCCGGGCCCGCAGGAAGAAAATATTAAAGCAGGCCAAAGGCTTCTACGGTAAAAGGAAAAATGTATATACCGTAGCCAAGAACGTATTGGAGAAAGGTCTCACATATAGCTATGTAGGCCGTAAACTGAAGAAAAGAAACTACCGTCAGCTGTGGATCGCACGTATCAACGCTGCTGCAAGAGCAGAAGGTATGACTTACTCTGAGTTTATCCATAAATTGTCTGAAAAGAATATCGACCTGAACAGGAAGGTATTGGCTGATCTGGCAATGAATGAACCAGCAACTTTCAAGAGCCTGATCGCTTCCGTTAAATAAGCGGATCGCGATTGCGAAAATAAATACTTTGTAGCCGGTGTTGAGTGCAATGCCGGCTATCTTGTTTTCAGGCGAGCCCACTTCCCAGATACTGACTACTTCTCCTGAAAGTGCGAATCCTGATGATAACATAGATATTTTGCGGCTAATGTTGGACGCAGGCAATTACCAGCTTTTCTCTGAAGAAGGATCCTTACAAACGCTTATAGCTTCCGTAAAATAGTTTTATCGCGGTTTAAAGATAAATATTCAAATGTAGACGGCTTCCGCTACATGATCGGATGACGATTATAAGATAAACACTTTGTAGCTGGACTTGAACGAAACACTGGCTATTTTGTTTTTAGGAAAGATCCCCACAAATGCTGACCCGCTTCCACTCATACTCGCATATACAGCTCCCTCGGTATATAACTTTTCTTTAATGGCTGCAAGCTCAGGATGTGCATCCAGTACAGGCGCTTCAAAATCGTTTGTAATAGTATGTTGCCATGTTTCCACCGGTTGCAGAATGTTTTCCCTTAATGATAATGTCGGCGCCTTTGGTATAATGCGGCTGAATGCCCAGCCCGTATTGATGTGAACGCCCGGGTATATCAATACAAATGACCAGGCGGAAAGATCCAGGTCAATAGGCGTCATGATCTCTCCTCGGCCGGTAGCATAACAGGCTTTGTTACGTATAAAGAAAGGACAATCACTTCCCAGTTGAGCGGCATAGATCAATAACTGCTCTTCCGTAATACCTAATTGAAAACGGTTGTTCAGCAACTGTAGCATAAAAGCCGCATCAGCAGATCCTCCGCCTAATCCGGCCCCGATAGGAATGTTTTTATGCAGATGAATGTCAACCTCCGGAAGGGTAGGGAAGTCCTGTTTTAGCAGGCGCCAGGCCTTCAGGCAGAGATTATCTGCACTGTTGCCCGGAACAGCAATACCGCTGGTAGCAAATTGCAGGCTACCGGGACTGATCACTTCCAGGGCATCTGTCAGCGGTAGCGGATAGAACACTGTTTCCAGTTCATGGAAGCCGTCAGGCCGTTTGTTGACCACATGCAGGCCCAGGTTGATCTTACAGTTCGGGAAGACGATCATGGTATAAAAAGCCATAAACCATAGGAGCGCTATGGTTTATGGATCGTTTATTTTGTAATAGTAAATGCAAGGATATTTATCAGCGGCTCTTACGGCTGTTGATCTCGTCGCGGATAGCGATGGCGCGGATGTAATCTTCCTGTTCCAGCACTTCCTGCAGCAGCTGCGTAAGCTCGTCCAGGTTCAGGATTTTGAGATCATCTTCCGCTCCTTTTTCATGTTCTGAGATAGTGGGAGTAACGGGTTTTACACCGCTTTTCTTACCGGCAGGATCGTCAAGCAGGATACCTGCGCTGTTAAGAATATTTTCGTAAGTAAAGATCGGACAGCCAAAACGTACAGCCAGCGCCAATGCATCGGAGGTGCGTGAGTCTATCTCTATGGTTTCTTCATTACTATAACAGATCAACTTAGAATAAAAAATTCCTTCCTGCAGGTTACTGATCACTACTTCATGCAGCTCTATATTAAAAGCATTCATAAAGTTTTTCATCAGATCATGTGTAAGTGGGCGGCTGGGTTGCATTTTTTCTAAGGCCACAGCGATAGCTTGTGCTTCAAACCCGCCAATTACAATAGGAAGACGGCGCAAACCGTTCACCTCTCCTAATACTACGGCGTAAGAATGTGTTTGCGTAATGCTGTGCGATAAAGCAACTATTTCCAGTTCTATTTTTCTCATATCTGTCCTGCGTTGTCGCTGAATATTTTATAAGAACGTGAAGTTAGAAAAAATATTCCTTATCTAAAAAACAGATAATAAGTAAGCGCCAGTTGGCGGCTTACTTACTTCAATTGTTTTATGGCAGCAGTCAATTTCGGAACTACCTCGAAGGCATCCCCTACGATACCATAATCAGCTGCTTTAAAGAAAGGCGCTTCGGGGTCTTTATTGATGACCACGATCACTTTACTTCCGTTCACCCCGGCCAGATGCTGGATAGCGCCGGAAATACCGATTGCGATATATAAATTGGGACGTACGGTCAATCCTGTTTGTCCTACGTGCTCATGATGCGGGCGCCAGCCGGTGTCTGCCACAGGTCTGGAGCATGCGGTGGCTGCTCCCAGTGATTTTGCCAGATCTTCCACCAGCCCCCAGTTTTCCGGTCCTTTAAGGCCCCGGCCGCCGCTTACCACAATATCCGCTTCTGTGAGCGGTACCTCTCCACTTACTGTTTCCACGCTGCTGACCTTCACTTTAAAATCAGCATCGCTGATGGCAGGAGAGAAGGCTGTTACAGCCGCTTTTGCATCTGTTGGTTCCAGTGCGAAGGTATTAGGCATAATGGCGATCACCTTCGCTGCGGAGTTAATATTAACGTTGGCAAATGCCTTGCCGGAAAATACGCTTTTCTTTACCACAAAACCATTGCTGGTGTCTGGAAGTGATACAGCTCCGGATACAAAGCCGGCCTTCAGGCGGGCAGCTACACGGGGCGCTATTGCCTTGCCGTCAAAGTTATGTCCGAATATCACTACCTGCGCACCTTCTGATGTTACCGCTTCAGCAATGATCTTAGTAAATACTGTTCCTTCCACTTCATTCAGGCGGGCATCTGCAACATGCAGTACTTTGGCTGCGCCATAATTGCCCAATGCCTCCAGCTCTTCGTTAGCTGCTGTACCCAGCACCAGTGCGGTGGCTGTAGTGCCCAGTTGCTGTGCTACTTTTGCACCATATTGTACTGCTTCGAAAGCTACTTTTTTTATCTTGCCGTGCGCCTGATCTGCGAATATTAAAACTGACATGTGTTGACGTAGAATTTAAATACTTAAAAATGGAGCTTAAAAGAGAGGTTGTTGCATGCAGTTCAGCGATCAGATCACTTTTGCTTCGTCATGCAGTAATTTCACCAGTTCATCCACATTATCGGGGCTGATGAGTTTCACACCTGCTTTTGCCGGTGGTAATTCAAAACTGCTGACGGTGGTCAGTGCATCTGCTGCAACAGGTTCTACTACTGCCAGCGGCTTGGTGCGGGCTGCCATGATACCACGCATACCGGGGATACGTTGTTCTGCCATTCCTTTCTGGCAGGATACAACAACAGGCAGTGTTACTTTTACAACCTCTTCTCCGCCTTCTATTTCACGGTTGATCGTTGCTTCAGTGCCGTTTAGCTCAAATTTTGCTGCGATAGACACATAGGGAAGATCCAGCAGTTCAGCTACCATACCTCCAATGGCTGCGCCGTTATAATCGATGGTTTCCTTTCCTGTAAAGATCAGGTCATAGGCCTGTTTGCGGGCATGTTCCGCGATCTGTGTGGCGATATAGAAACTATCCTGGCTGTCTGTGTTAACACGGTATGCCTCATCTCCGCCCAATGCCAGCGCTTTGCGGATGATTGGCTCCGTATCGGGGCCGCCAACGGTGATGAGGTGTACGGTGGCTCCCAGGGTTTCTTTCAATTCCAAAGCGCGGACAAGGGCATACCATTCATCGTAGGGGTTGATGATGAACTGTACACCCGCTTCATTGAATTTCGTGTTGTTGTCTGTGAAAGCTATTTTTGCAGTCGTGTCCGGAGTTTTACTGATACAAACTAAAATCTTCATGGCCTAAACTGTTTTGTTTTTAAAAGCGGTATGAGCAAATATATTTAAATAATGGATAGAATAGCCAGGATAAAGGAATTTCTTAAAGACAGCCCGAATGACAGCTTTCTTAAGCATGCGCTGGCCCTTGAATATATCAAAATCGGCGATGATAGCGCCGCCAGGTCACTGTTTGAAGAGCTGCTGGCATATGAACCAGGTTATGTAGGCTCCTATTATCACCTGGGGCGCCTGCTGGAACGGGCCGGCCTTCCGCAGGAAGCCATTGCCGTATTTGAGAAAGGCATGCAGATGGCCAAAGAAGCCAATGACAGGCACGCGTATAACGAACTACAGGCTGCATTGGATGATCTCATTTAACAACCACT
This sequence comes from Chitinophaga filiformis, assembly GCF_900102545.1. Lineage (GTDB taxonomy): Bacteria > Bacteroidota > Bacteroidia > Chitinophagales > Chitinophagaceae > Chitinophaga > Chitinophaga filiformis. The sequence goes on from NZ_FNBN01000008.1 coordinate 225,514, forward strand.
ACATGAATTTACTCGAAGGGTTTATTGCTTATATAGAAAAGGAGCAGCTGTTCACACGTGATCACTCAATGCTGCTGGCCGTCAGCGGGGGAGTGGACTCCGTAGTCATGGCCCATCTTTTCAGGGCCGCGGGATTTAATATCTCCATCGCTCATTGTAACTTTCAGCTGAGAGGAGACGAATCCATCCGGGACGAGGTTTTCGTGGAAAACCTGGCAGACAGTCTGCAGGCATCCTTTTACAGGAAACGCTTCGATACCCTGGGCTATAGTTCGGCACATCGTGTATCCATCCAGGTAGCAGCCCGTCAGCTGCGTTATGAATGGCTGGAACAGACTATGGTGAAGGCCGGCTGTGATTTTATCGTAACGGCTCATCATATGCAGGATAGCGCAGAAACAGTACTGATGAACCTCTGCAAAGGTACCGGTATTGCTGGTCTTCACGGCATTCTACCAAAACAGGCATACCTGGTGCGCCCCCTGTTGTTTGCCCGGAAAGCAGAACTGCAGGCTTATGCTGACGAACATAATATTGACTTCGTGGAAGACAGCTCCAATATTACGACCAAATATACACGTAATTTTTTCAGACATAAGGTGATTCCCGTCATACAGGAAGCCTATCCTGGTGTGGTTGGCAATATCGCAGGCAGCATAGCGCGTTTCCGCGAAGCGGAAATACTATACGCACAGGCGGTTGAGAAACATATCAAAAGGCTGGTGGAGGAGAAGGGGAACATGTACATGATACCAGTGCTGAAACTGCAGAAAACAATTCCTATGGAAACTGTTGCCTGGGAAATATTCAGGCAATATGGCTGTACACCCGCACAATTGCCACAGGTACTGGAATTGCTGAACAGCAGCTCCGGGAAACTGGTAGAGACAGGCTCGCACCGTATTATACGCGACAGGCAATGGTTACTTGTTACACGGCTGGCGGAAGAAGAAGCGCCGGTTATTGTGATTGAAAAAGATCGTACTGCTGTAGCCACAGCAAGTGGTGTACTCAGACTGAAAACAAACGAAAGGAAAGAGACAACCATTATTCCTGCGGCTTCCAATATCGCCTGCCTGGACAGGCATTCGTTGCAGTATCCTTTAATACTTAGAAAATGGAAACAGGGAGACTATTTCTATCCTTTAGGTATGCGAAAGAAAAAGAAGTTAAGCCGCTTTTTTATCGATCAGAAATTGTCGCTGCCGCAGAAAGAGAATACCTGGGTACTCGAATCGGCAAAGCGGGTAGTATGGGTAGTAGGATTGCGGATAGATGACAGGTTTAAGATCACTGATCAGACAAAAGAACTCCTGACGATAGAATGGGAAGCCCTGTAAAGGCTTCCCTTTTATTTGAAATTATTGATGAGGCTATTGAACTCGGGAAAGGAATGTTTCTTCAGACAGAAATCATAAAAATGTTGCGCTGAAGAAAGATACTCCTCATACGTAAATGGTTTTACCATGTAAGACAATGCTCCCAGTTGTTTGCACTCGTGCATTTCTATCACATTTAGTGAAGAAGAGAAAATAATTACAGGAATGTCTTTATAGGCGAGCTGGCTTTTCAGTTCCCGCAAGGTTTGTGTACCACTGAGACGTGGCATATTGAGATCAAGTACCACAAGAGAAGGCATAACGCCTGCGCTTGCATGTGTATTAGCAAGGTATTCCAGTGCCTTCTCTCCATCTTCTACCAGGAGGGGCACCTCCGGCAGATTAATCGCATTAAAGGCATCCTGCATGATGAAACGATCCTCCATGTCATCATCTGCCAGTAATATCTTCACAATACTCTCCATAACTAATAAATTCTTTCTTTAGATAAAAAACTAATGTCCCGCTATGCCACCAGTGGTAAGGTCAGAATGAACTTTGCACCTCTTCCCGGTGTACTGCTGGCGGTAATGGACCCGTTGTGCAGATCTGCGATCTTCTTGCACATAGCCAGTCCTATACCGGTGCCTGCATATTTTTCGCGGGAGTGTAACCGTTGGAATAAGCTGAACATTTTATCCAGGTATTTTTCTTCAAATCCCACCCCGTTATCTTCAAAAATCAATTGTATCTGTGTTTCTCTCATTGCTGCATACACTTTCACTTCAGGTAGACGCTGTTCGTCGGAGAACTTGAGCGCATTGGACAGGATATTGTGAAACAACTGGCGCATCTGCATCGGATATACCGATAACACAGGCAGAGGCGCCACATCTATGCGTGCACATTTTGCTTTGATGGCTACATCCAGATCCTTCATGGCTTCAGCAGCAAGTACATTCATATCTGTTTTCACCAGGTGCAGGCTCTCCCTGTATATCCTCGAAAAGTTCAGCAGATCATGGATCAGCCGCGTCATTCGCTGACTGGCGCCTATCATATTGCCCAGAAAAAGCTTTCCCCTGTCGTCTATCAGTTCTGTATAATACCTGCTCAGGTAGTCGCTGTAGTAAACGATCTTTCGCAGTGGCTCCTGTAAGTCGTGTGATGCCGCATAGGCAAACTGTTCCAGTTCCTGGTTGCTGCGGTTCAGTTCTCTGATCTTTTCTTCCAGCAGCAACTTTGTTTCCTGCAGTTCTTTATTGTCCCTCAATGTCTGTTCCATGACCTTTTGTGCATGAATGTCTACCAGGGAGCCTATCCAGTACAATGTTTCTCCGTTCTCATTGATCATCGGCGCCAGGGAAAGCAGGTGCCAGATATATTCCTGCGTTGCATAATTCTTCAGTTCTATTTCCCTCCTCAGTGGTTTGTTTGCCGTCCGGTGCATGTACCAGTGTTCCCATGCGCGGGCAAAGATCTCCTCGCGGACCACCAGGCGCCATTTACTTTCGTTCAGTTCACTGATATCATAACCCGTAAACGATTTCATCCAGCTGTTAGCGTAAAGAACCTGACCCTCGTCGTTCAGGCTGAATATCATCAACGGAAGGGCATTGGTTACTTCCCTGTACTGTGTTTCACTTTCCTTTAGCTTTTCGGCCAGTTCCAGCAGCTGTTTGTTCTTACGTTTTATCTCGTCGTACGGAGATAAAGGCAATTCCACGCTGAAAGCGGATATCCATTGCCGGATCCTGCCGTTATTGATCTTCTGTATCCCAGGGATCCTGTATTCCAGCATGATCTCAATCCCTTTGTCTTCACGTTCGAGAGAGAACCGATCAACGAGTCTCCTGGCATACACCAGGTTCTCGTTGATCTTCTCTGTAAGATTCGGATTCCCGTCCAGCACCTGTGCAACGAGATACTGTTCCGGTTCCTTTATATCACTTCTGATAGCCAGTATAAGAACGGCATTGTATCCATACTCTATGACATGTCTTGACACCTCAGACACGGCAGTTGCAAAGGTGGTCTGTGATGCAAGGGATAGTCCGGCCAGCTCTCCGAGTTTCATGATGCGTTTATGCACCAGTACCAGGTCCATATCAGTTTCCAGCGTGATCCGGGTTATTTCCTGCATTGCGGCTATTTTACTTTAACAATTACTATCGACTATCATCAGTCATGATGCCTTTATGCACCAATACCGGATCCATACCAGTTTCCAGCGTGATCTGTGTTTATCGCTATTTCACTTTAACAATTACTATCGACATATCATCAGTCATGATGCCTTTATGCACCAATACCGGATCCATACCAGTTTCCAGCGTGATCTGTGTTTATCGCTACTTCACTTTAACAATTACTATCGACATATCATCAGTCTTACGTGCATTATCCTTATAGATAGCGGCAGCCAGTACTGACATATCATACCTGAAAATGGCCGGATACTTCATCATGTCCCAGCGGGTCCTTATCCCATCGGAGCACAGAATGAGCACCTGATCTTTTCCCTGCATATGAGCTGTTTCCTGTTCGTTTATAGTACGGGGCATGTTATGTCCTATGATACCATTGTACGGAAGATAGGTCCTGGATGTGGCAGCTGTCAGCATACGTGCATGTATATTTCCCACTCCACAGATCTTCCATGTCTGGGTTTTATTACTATAAACTGCTATAGTGCCTACAAGGCCGCGGGTACGTTTTACATCGTCATGCATCTGGCGTAGTACTTCGCCCAGGTCGGAGAGCATACAGTAGCGAAAAGAATGGACAGCAGCAGCAACGGCTTTATTCGCTTCCACGCCATGACCCAGTCCATCTCCCAGGAAAACCCTTATGCCGGCCCTGTCAGAGCGAACATAATAGTCATCACCGCATACCCTTTCTCCCGGTTTTGCAATGAGTAGGGTCCTGATCTCAGCACCGGGTTTGGGGGGATATTGTTCTGCCGGTTTGATAAAGAACCTTGATACCAGTATAGTACCCCAGCCCTTTACAGAATAGATCTGAAGGAAGTCTGACAGACGTTTGACGGCTCCCAGTCCGTGGCCGAGCGTTTTGGCAGTTGATATTCCATCCTGCATCATTCTGGCCAGATCTGTAATACCGGGACCACTATCTATGGCCAGGATCTCTATAGCTGGCTGGGGAGTATCGGTAAGCATCACCAGTACTTCTCCGCCTCCTGCATGTTTGATGATATTGGATCCTATTTCAGCAACGACGATATCGATCTCGGCCACTCTCTTGTCTGTCAGTCCGCATTGTATTGAAAGACGGTGCACCTCACGTTTCAGAATGGCCAGATAGCTTCTGTCATCTAAACTGAAACTGATATGCCGTCCGGTTACCCATTCTTCCATTTAGTGATTGTGATGGTAGTTCCTTTACCCACCGTACTTTTAATATCAAAATCGTTCACCAGACGCCTGGCTCCCGGTAGTCCCAATCCAAGGCTTTTACCGGTAGAGAAGCCATCTTTCATGGCCTTGTCTATATCGGGTATACCCGGACCTGTATCTGAAAAGGTGACGCGCACCCCATTTTGTCGCTGGCCGTTTACTATTTCAATGAGCACTGCACCACCTCCGGCGTAACGGAGCATATTCCTGGAAAGTTCACTGGCGGCAGTGATCAGTTTTGTCTGATTGACAAGGCTCATGCCGATTTTGACAGCAAACTCTTTCAACCTGTTTCTGAAGACCACCATATCCAGTTCCTTCGCTATACGCATATTGTCACTGGAGAGTACTATCATCTTCAATTTCTTCTTCTTCGGTGATCTGTATTTTTTTCTGCAGGAGTTCCATGCCTTTTTCGACATTCAGCGCTGTCTGCACACCCTTCAATGGTAAACCCAGTTCTACCAACGTTATAGCTACAGCAGGCTGCATGCCAACTATCACTGTTTCAGCATCCAGTATCTTGCTCATGCCGGCTATATTCCCCAGTATGCGGCCCATAAAAGAGTCGACTATGGAAACAGATGAAATATCTATCAACACGCCTTTGGCGCCTGTTTTACTTACCGCCTGCACCAGGTCTGATTCCAGGCCGAGTGCAAGCCGGTCATACAAATCCACCTGAATGGCCACCATGAGAAAATGACCAATTTTAAGAATCGGTATTTTATCCATCAATGCCTGCTTTTGTTTTTACAATTGGTCTTCTGACCTCCAGCTGCAGCAGCGAAAAGGCATGCCTTAACGCGCTGGCGAGGGTTGCTTTCGTAACAATACCAGAGAGGTCTATACCGAGGTGAACGACAGTCTGAGCTATTTCAGGACGGATACCGCTGATGATACACTCTGCACCCATCAGCCGGGTAGCGCTTACAGTTTTTAGGAGGTGCTGTGCAACGAGAGAATCCACAGCGGGCACACCTGAAATATCCAGGATTGCAATGCTGCTGGATGTAGCAACAATTTCCTGCAACAGGTTTTCCATTACTACCTGTGTACGGGCGCTGTCCAGTGTACCAATGATAGGCATGGCTACAATGCCATCCCATACGCGGATAACAGGAGTGGAGATCTCCGCTATTTCATCAGTCTGGCGCAGAATGACTTCTTCTCTCCCTTTAATGAAAGTTTCAAAAGTAACAATACCAAGGCTGTCGATCAGTTTACTCACTTTCATGCTCTCGTCAAGCAGCTGAACAGGATCATTTTTGATCTCCTGCTGGAGTACGTTGAGCAGGGCATCTTTCAGGCTAAAAACAAAGGTGCCGGTCTCCCTGGGAGAATAGCCCATTTTAGCACGGGAACGGGAAATAGTTTCCAGGACTTCATACAGTGGTTCGAAAGATGCAGATTGTACATCTTCCAGGTTGTCATTGCTTAAAGTTTGTAATAAAACATTTACAAGTTCTTCTGACTGTACTGACAGTTCTTCGTTCGACATAAGGTCTTCCCGTAGAGAAAAATCCACTAATTGATTCTTCATCCACAATTCGAGAATCTGCTTTTTCCTTTTCTGTAAAATTTTAGCTGTGTCTAGCTTCATGCGTGTGGCTTGTTTTGCTGTATTGGTACAAATTGTCCATTGTACCTCTGGCAAAAAGCAAACCGGAAAAGGATGAAGCTGTTATCTCATCTATAGCCGTGCATCAGCTGATCAAGAAAAATTAAACCAATCCTTGGTTCAAATATTAACGGGAAAAGGATGCCAAATACTGCACCCCATAGGTGGGCATCATGATTAATACCGTCATGACTGCCACGGCGGGAGAGATAAATCGTATAGCCGAGATATACTATACCGTAAAGGATTGCAGGCATGGGAATAAAGAACACCAGGATCTTAGCCCAGGGCTGAAAAAGAATAGCCGCAAATACTACTGCTGAAACAGCGCCTGATGCGCCAATAGTCCTGTAACCACTATTGTTCCTATGCTTGAGATAAGTGGGAATATCTGAAAGAATGAGTGCCAGTACATAAAACAGCAGATAATATAACTTGCCGTTGAATACGAGGAGAAACATCTTTTCAATGAAGCTACCAAAGAAAAAGAGGGTGAACATATTGAAGCCAAGATGCATAAAATCCGCATGTACAAATCCGGATGTGATGAACCTGTAGTACTGATTCTTTTCTTTTACCATGTACGGCCACATGCTCAGGTCATCTATACGCCGGTCATTGTTAAATGATGTAATAGAAATGATGCAGGTGAGAATGATGATCGCTATGCTGATTGTCATGTCCAGTTCCATTCTAACGAATAGTTTAATTGATGAGAATGTAATTATACTGATTTTTTACTGATGATGATATTTCTCCCTGTTCAATACGGTATAAGCCCTGTAAAGTTGTTCGGTCATGATAAGTCTGACCAGCTGGTGAGGGAAGGTGAGGGGAGAGAGCGATAATTTGAACTGTGCTCTTTCGAGTACGCTGGCATCGAGTCCGAAGGCGCCTCCGATCAGGAAAATGACCTGTCTTGTAGCAGCATTCGCCCTTTGTTGAAGAAAATCAGCCAGTTGCAGTGTCGTCTGCAGTTTACCATATTCATCAAGGGCAACAAGATAATCCTGCGGCTGGAGCATATCCAGGATCATTTTACCTTCCTGTTTCTTTAATTCAGGAATGGAGAGACTGGCCGCCTGTTTTACCGTGGGTATCAGTTTCAGCTCAAAATCTACATAATGCTGCAAACGCTTTTGAAAAACAGCGATGCCATCCTTTATGTAAGGGTCGTTTTCCTTTCCGATACTCCAGAGTTGTATTTTCACCTTTAGGCTTATTTTTGATAAATGTCCCGTCCACTAAGCGGCTGGTAAATGTACGTAACCCGCTGCTTATGAATCAAACAAAAAAAATATTTAAAATATTTGGCGATTACGGAAATATTCATACCTTTGCAATCCCAATCACGGGAATGGCTTCGTAGCTCAACTGAATAGAGCATCTGACTACGGATCAGAAGGTTTCTGGTTTGAATCCAGACGAGGTCACAAAAAAAGCTTCACTTCATGTGGGGCTTTTTTTTGCACTGGTTACATTGAATAAAGCATCCAGATCCTGGATCAAGCGCATTCGGGATCAAGTTGAAAACCTGGGGAGCAAAGCTACGCCTACCCACTTTAACGAGGAAATAACTCATAGCAGGATAATTCGCGCTTTCGCGCAAAGGAGAATATTTCAGCTGTGCAAACAAAACCCAACGAGAAAGAGACCCTTGGCAAACGTGAAGACGTTTTTTACGTAAGCAGCAATTCCTTCACCGTTTGCTTCTCGGGCAGACTTACCACCGACACTCTGACTTTACCGCCTGCAGGCAGCGCAGTGGCTTTATAATGCCAATCTACTCCGTTCCAGCCTAAAACTGCCAGCCCGCTCTCTTTAACAACACCGGCAGCGTCTACTACCGTTACCTCCACTTCTGCTACACGGAACTCATTTTTGGCAGTCACTACAACCTCCTCATTTTCTAATCTGATACTTTGGACCTCAGGACTGCGGTAAGCATCCTTCACTGCTACATTATAGGCATTTTGTCCTGGCCCTGCCAGCGATGCATAGTAGGCTTTCACCTCCGGATCGGCCAACGCCCGCTGCGCACGTGCCGAAGCTATGCTCATCTTAAGCCTTGCTTCTAACTGCTTTTGTGTAGGCTTTTTCTTTGAAGGGCCGCGTTTCGTCGCCATAATAATCTGCCCATTCCGTTCGTAGATCGTGAATTGTTTGCCGAGGGTGCCCCGTACAAGTTTCAGGAGAACATTGTCTGTAACAATGGCCATGAAAAGGTTTTTTGAGGTTAATAGTTACAAGTGTACTGTTCGTATACCTCGAATATACCTATTATTTATTAAATGGTCACTAAAATAGTATTAAAAGGTTACCTTGATATTACTTCAATATCGTAATGATATATAGATACCCTTTTTATGTCCTTTAAATGTCGTCTTAATACCCTTTTAGTAAGTTCATCGCAAGTCATAGGTAGTACTTCGGTACCGAAGAAAGGAGGAACCACGCCTGGGAGGTCTTTCATTTTGATATGCGGATTCCGAATTGTTAAAGCCATTCGGTTCAGGATGGAGATGCGAGGGGAGGGGAAATTAGAATTTGGTCGTATGAAGATTTTCTTTTTTATGTGTCGTGTTTCTCATGTAAGCAGATCCTTTTAAGGCATTCCATAGGACTCAAAATAGATTGAAAATCTTTTTGGTCATTTCAATTTTTTCTCTACATTTGCAATCCCAATCACGGGAATGGCTCCGTAGCTCAACTGAATAGAGCATCTGACTACGGATCAGAAGGTTTCTGGTTTGAATCCAGACGGAGTCACAAAAGGGGATAATTACATACGTAGTTATCCCCTTTTTATTTTATGTTGAAACTATCGCCAGGCCTGCATTTCCGTATTTTATTTCCAATTCACACACACGCCCCAACGTAATAGGAAGCATGCGTTTCGGGTTTCAATGTGAGCAAGCCTGGCTTAGTTTATCGATGCAGGAACATTATCCTATCGTTTTATCACTGTAACCCCCCGCCGAAATTTCCCACTGGTTCCCGTCACCTTCAAAAAGTACATACCTGGCGGCAGTCCCGACAAATCAATCCTATCTCCACTCACTATCGGTGAGACAGTCAACCTAGCCTGTCCATCCATGCCAAACAACTCTGCGGTATATATATCCGTAGTATCCGCCTGGATCATTACTGTAATAAAATCCACGGTCGGATTAGGGCTAACCTTCACCGCACCGTTCGACGTCGTACCGGCGGGGCCATTGAACAAATAATGATATGCATCAGAGAACGGACTGACACAGCCGTCCTGGGTAACCTGTACCAGATAGTAACCCTCCGTAACCGGCTTATATGTGGGGGCGACAGCGCCGTTAATAACAGCCCTTGGGCTGTCTGTGTACCATTGGTTGCCCACGCCTGCGGATGAAACCATACCTGCCGTGGCACTCCAGGAGATGGACGGTTTGTCCGGAATAGGACGAACCGTCACGAGCAGGGCATCCGATGGTTCCGATGTACTGGTAGCAGTCGTGTAAGTACCCCCGTTGTGCACCATCAGCGACTCATTATTGGCGCCAGGAATGGCTAGCCCATTTTCATACCATTGATTGGAATAAGGGAGGGAAGACACCAATAGAACGCTGTCTCCCTTACAAAAAGCGGCATCTCCAACTGCCTTTATCGAAGGACGCTGGCCTCCACTGTTCAATAGCACCGAAAAACCTAAATCGCTGCCATAGCCGCTCATAACAAGGTCCGCCTTTCCATCTCCGTCCATATCCGCTACATTCAGGACACTTGACCACATCCTTGAAGGATTCCAGAAATTATCGGCAAAGGAGATATTCCCGGGAGTGCTGGTGTTCCTTGCAACCCCGACCGTTAAATCATAGGCATTACTTACGACCATATCCGGTTTTCCATCCCCATCAACATCCCCGGCTACACCAGTTTGAATGACCTTTGGAAGTGCAGTCTCGTTTACGTCGAATGAAATAGTACTGCCCGTACCTGTATTACGACAGGTAGTCCTAAAACCAAAGTTGGCGCCATCCCCATTAGCGATCAATAGATCGAGCTTTTCATCGCCGTCCAGATCAGCAACGGAAACGCGGATAGGATCATGCTCATACTCAGGGGTGAAAAGAGGTATTCTTGTAAAGTTGGGCATCCCGACCGAACTGGTGTTTTCCAGAATTGAAAAAGGATGGCTGGAAAAATAATCACCGCTGTTTACCAAATCGATTTTACCGTCGTTATTAAAGTCGCCACAGGCGGCAATTGCCCCGAAAGGAAAATCCTGCTGGGGTAAAAAGGATGTTACCCCGATGCTGCTGTTGTTCAGCAGAACGCCGGAAGCGCCCTGTCCCTGAACAAGGATATCCGGCCGACCGTCTCCATCCACATCTGCAACGGTCAGGGCAAAGGCATTGTACACCGCTTCGAATTTAACCTCATCTTCAAAACTGATCTGCCCGGGCGTACTCGTATTCCGCAGCACGCCGATATAACAGAGGTCATTCACAATATAATCTACTGCAACGATATCCATCCGCCCATCCCCGTCTATATCCGCTGCGGTTATAGGCCCTACAAAGCTACCGCCGGCATAGGGAGACGTGATATGGTAATGCTGCTCCGGAGCAAATGAGAGATCTCCCGGCGAGCTCGTATTTCTCTTGATTGAAACAGTACTGCTGAGCGATTCTCCAGCTACATCCATTTTCCCATCTCCGTCAAAATCTGCCAGGGTACTATTCCAGGATTGGTAGTCATCGTTAAAATGCTGCATAGACACAAATGTATTGCTGTCGATGGCAACTGTCTTACTATACAGCGGTGTGAAAAATCCCTGGGAAACAGCCTGAAGACCATTACCGGTATTGATGACCGTTATCGGACCGAATTGGGCTCCCGCGGGGACAATCACCGTCAGAGAGTTGGCCGAAGCATCACTAACCTGAGCCCTGTAAGCCCCAAAATAAACGACATTATTGGCCGCTGTGGTATTAAAATTCAAGCCCTGAACGACAACCGTTGTCCCTGTTGAACCGGACACCGGGCTAAATGAACTGATCACAGGTGGAGGACCGGTTATAAATTTGAATCCGTTCAGACTGGCCGACCCGCCGATTGTCCTGACCGTAACCGCACCGGTTGAACCTGCGGCGACCACGGCGCTGATCGAGGTGGGCGACACCACTGAAAAAGAGCCAGCTGGCAAAGGCCCGAAAGAAACATTCGTGGCGGTCGCCAGATTCTCACCCGTAATTATTACAGTATCTCCATTCTTTGCTGAAGAAGGTGTAAACGACGAAATAACCGGCGGCAGGATGAAAGTAAATCCTGCTTTTGTTCCGGTGCCATAAAGCGTCGACACTGCTACATCGCCCGTGGCGCCGCTATCTACAAGGGCTGTGATGCTGGTGGGCGACACGACAGTGAAAGATGCTGCAGGCCGGCCACCAAAACTGACACCGGTGCAGCCAGTGAAATTATAGCCCGTAATGGATATAGAAGCACTCACAAAACCTATATTGGGAGTGAATGAACTTACGACAGGTGGGCCGGCAAAGACAAAATTATCGGCACTATCCGTCCCCACACCGTTAGTAATTGTAATATGCCCCGATACGCCTCCTCCCACAACGGCTGTTATGCTTGTATCACCGTCCACAACAAACGAGGTGCAAGGCATTCCCCCGAAATCGACCCGGGACGTTCCGGTAAAATTCGATCCTTTGATCGATACGGTTTGTCCCTGGGCGGCCGTAGCCGGAGAGAACGAACTTATATGAGGATAGGGTATCCGGTTCCTGAAGATAGATATACCGTTGGCAACCATATTGCTTGCTACGATATCGGGTAGATTGTCGCCGTCCAGGTCTCCTACCTGCAGGGTGCCAGGAGTATACACATAATAGAAGTAGGGGTTGACAAATGAGATCGTACCGCTGGTAGAATTGTTCTGGTAAAGATAAACGCCGAATTGGGTAGCGCTGACCAGGTCAGGTTTCCCGTCGCCGCTGAGATCTCCGATGCTAACGAATCTTGTTGGATAAGGCTGATAAAGATCGATACCATCCGCCAGCGCAATGCTTCCGGAATTGCCCGTGCTTCGGTACAGGTGAAGCAAACTATTGGTATTGTCGGACACGGCAAGGTCATTTTTACCGTCTCCATCGAGATCGCCAATGGCAACATTGTCGGGCGCTCCGCTTACACTTGCGTTTTGCATAGTGGCAAACGACAAGCTACCCTGACTACTGGTATTTCGTAGAATGGAAATGGTCTTACTCAAATCGTTGGCAGTTACCAGATCGGGACGATTGTCTCCGTCGAGGTCCCCGATAGACACGAATTTTGGGCCAACATCCGTCCGTACATCGATCGCAGGTGCAAACGAAATCGTCCCGGAGACACTGGTATTCCTTAAAAGCGAAACAGTACCGGCCAAATAGTTGCTGGCGGCCAGATCGGGCCTGCCGTCTCCGTCCAGATCGCCCACGCTGACGCTGAATGTGCCGTTTCCCGTGGCAAACTGAATACCTGCCGCAAAGGATATCGCTCCGACGCTGCTGGTATTCCTGAATACAGAAGCAGTGTAACTTAAGTTATTAGCGACGATGAGCTCAGGTTTTCCATCTCCGTCAAGATCGGCAGCAGTAATGGAATAGGCCCCCGAGTTCGCGGGCAACGCTAAGTTAAATTTAGCAGCAAAAGCCAGCTTCCCATTTCCACCGCTATTCTGCAATATCGTGACCGAAGAAGCATCGCCGGTATCATAGTTAGCCGTGGCCACATCCGTACGTCCATCCCCGTTAAAGTCGGCAATCACCACTGAATAGGGTATCGGCCCGGTTGGGATATCGACTGCCGGAGCAAATGAGAGCGCCGAGAAAACGTTTGCGTGAGAGGGAAAGGTCGCCATGAAAGGCTGTGCCGAAAAGGCGGTAAGGCCATTCGTCACAACAGTGATCGGCTGATAGGTGGCGCCACCAGGAACGCTAACGGAAAGCTGTGTGCTACTGGCATTCAACACCTGCGCTCTGACCGCACCAAAGCTGACAATATTTTCCGAGGCAACTGAACCAAAATTTGAACCCGTGATAGTGACGATTGTTCCGGCAGGACCAGATGCAGGAGAAAAGCTGGCGATAACAGGTTTTTGGGCGCTGGCAAAAGCCAAAAACAAGGTACAGGGTATGAGAGTAATGCAATGTTTAACAATGCTACTTACCGCGTTGTAAAAAGTCATAGGGCGGGTTGGGATTTTAGCGGAATATACAATTTTCCTTAGAAGCTTGGCTCAGAAATTAATTAGCAAACCTATGTATTTCTTTTACTTTCGCTTTTTGCAAAAGCTGTAGGGTATCTATATGCACCGTACAATGGTGGCTAAAGCATAGTGTCTCCGAATAGCTATCATCAACGGGGGCGTATTTCCATCTAAAACCCTACTTCCGCCTGAAAGCTAACCTTCTCTTTTTTCTCGGGATGTAGAAACTCGATATCAGCAGCATGCAGATACATCCTCTCTGCCGCCGTTCCATACAGATCATCCCCAACAATTGGTGCATTCAGCCCAAGTTCATGCGCTGAGTGCATACGCAACTGATGCGTTCTCCCTGTCAGCGGCCAGAAATCAACCCTGGTCATCGATTCATATCTCTTCACTACTTTCCACTTCGTAATGCTTTTCTTCCCCGTTGTAAAGCAAACCAGCTGCCTTGGCCGGTTAAACACATCAGCGCTGAGTGGAAGATTGATCTCGCCTTCCGACTGATCAATTACTTTTGATAACAGAGCTGTATAACGTTTGCTGACGGTACGCTTCAAAAATTGCTGTTGAATATACCTGTGCGCCTCCGGCGTTTTGGCAACCACCAGCAATCCTGAAGTGTCCATATCCAGCCGGTGAACAATAAGCGGCTCAGTACCGCCCAATACGTCTTTTAACCTGGTATAGACTGAATCCCGGACATTCACGCCCGGAACAGAACGTAATCCGGATGGTTTGTTGACTACCACCAGACAGTCATCTTCGTACACTATTTCAAGCCCGCTGTCTTGTTTCGGGGCATATAAAAGCGGATTTTCATCCACCGCCATTCCTTCAAGCATATGCTCCAGGATAGGCTTGCATTTACCCGTACACGCCGGATAGAAATGCTTATGTTGCCTGATCTCGGATTTAGGTGCAGCACCCCACCAGAATTCGCCCATGGCAATAGGTTGATAGCCATGGGCAAATGCAAATTGTAACAGTTTGGGAATAGCACATTCACCCGCGGCGGAGGGTGGTTTGCCAAAAGGAGTCTGCCTGAAAATTTCGTATAAGCTCTTACTTTTACCGTCTTTGTTCAAAAACACATATTGATCGAAAAGCTGTTGCTGCAAGGCAGCTGATCTTTCCTTACGCTCATTTTTTAAGGCTTCAATACGGGCCTCAAACTGAGCCAGGCTTGTCTGCTTTTCTACCAGCAGCCGTTCCCACTTATTAGTAAGCGTTTTAAGCTGATGCTTATCATACAAGCTCTGTTTAACAAGTTCTGCTTCCGCAACAGCATATTCCTGCTCATTCAGGCTGCTCTTCAGTTGTTCGCGAAGCCGCTTCCTGTGGTCTTTATTGCGCTTCAATTGTTGTCTGAATGCTGCAATTTCCTGCCGGGATTCAGCGGAAAGCTGCTCAATGTCCTGACTCAGACATTGATAGCTTTCATTGGAGGAGATCTCACTCACCTGAGCATTGATGCTGTTGATGATCTCTACCTCTTTAAGAAAGAAACTATTTTCAACCAGCATATCGAAGACAGGCGGCACGAATTTCGGATGATCATTTGAGCCTGCCAGTTTTCCCGAAAAGGCGGAGAGATAACCCAGTTTTCCTTGAGCACAACGTACTACCAGCACGCCAAACATTTTCCCAATGGCCATCCCGCCCTGGTCGGCATCCAGGCCAAAATTGTGCTCAAGGTCAGTTTGAGTTTCCAGGTATTGTTGCAGCTCAGCAGCTGCCATTCTTGTTAAAGGATGTGGCTCGTAATAAAATGGAAAAGTAAACCGCTCAGGTAATGCTATCTGCTGTATCGATTCCTCCAAAAAATAAGACACCTTACTTCCACTATTGTCTCCCAAGGGCGTTGGCATTATTTCGGGCGCAAAGTTACCATTTCCGCTGGAAAAGATGTAAGAAAATAGGCTCCTTTTCCCCTTTTCCAATGAGTAAAATTTCTATTTTGACAGGAAGAAATCCATCAGATCTTTTTGAACCTGGGCGGTGTTTTCCTGTACCACCCAATGCCCGGAGCCTTTGATATTGGAACCTTGTACATGCTCTGCAACCAATTTGCAATGATCTACCAGGAAGCCAGCGCCGAAATATTCGCCACCCATAGCCAGCAATGGCATTTTCAGTTTGGTCTTCATAAATACCTTATTGTCCTTTGCGTCCTGGTCAAAGGCGCCGAACCAATGAAAGGCACCCGTTGTTCCACCTTTTACTGCATACGCCCTTACAAATTCATTGGTTTCCTCAGTCGTGAACGCATCTTTTACGTGACCGACTACCGGCCAGAAGTTGGTAAGAAATAAACGCTCTCTTCCCGCCACTAATTCGCCGGAAGCCGGAAAGGAAAAGAAACCAAACCACCAGGCAGCACCTTTCACCTGACTCCAGACAGGCTCAACGCCGGGAAGCAATGCATCCATCAATGCCAGTTTGTTTACTTCGTTTGAAAACTGCGCTGCATAAGCGTAGGCCACCATCAGCCCAATGTCGTGTCCGGCCAGGTTAATGTGGTCGTAACCCAGCTGCTTTACCACCCCGTGGATGTAGGCCGCCATCGTTTTTTTATCGTAACCACTGTCAGGTTTGCCCGATTCACCCAGGCCCGGAAGATCAGGTGCTATTACGGTAAAATGTTTGGAGAACTCGGGCAACAGCCGGTTCCACATATACCAGTTCTGTCCAAAGCCATGCAATAGAACAAGCGGTTCACCCGATCCGCCGATCACATAGTGAATATCAATGCCGTTTACTTTCGCATAAGCATGTTTGAAATTGGCTGGTGGAGCAGCCGGCTGAATAGTTGAACTATCTTTGGTGCGTTCTGTCGTAGTGAAGGCCGCTGTTTTTGTTTCCTGGGGTGCATTGTTGCAGGCTGCCAGTAAACAGGTGGCAGTAAGAAGCGCAGGTATCAATTTTTTCATCATAATAATTGCTTTGAATGTTGGGTAAAATGTATGATTATGGTAGTTTATTAAGCCAGTCCAGAATGTAGTCAGCATCCTCTTTCCAGGTAGGTTGACCCAGCACGAAATGATTTCTGCTCTTGAACTCCTTATAATTCGTGATGGAATTACTGTGTTTGTATTTTTGATAATTCTTATAATTCAACGAAGCAGGTATGGTGTTGTCATCACTGCCGGAAGTCAATAGCAAGGGAGCATGCGGATTTTCAAAGTTTATCCTGGCCGCATGGGTGATGGTATCTCTTACTATCAGCTTCGATTCCGGAATGGCAAACTGATAATAGGCCTCTTTCTGTGCATCACAGTCCATTCCATTGGTAAAAGCGTATTTCCATTGGTTGAACGACATCAGAAAGGATTGCCTTACAGAAGTAAAAAATCCAAGCGGGCCCAAGCCGGCTTTTAAAAAAGACAGTTTGAATGTGATAATCCCCTGTGGTGGTACCGAGTGAATGGCAACTCCCGAAAACCCCAATCCTCTCTGCAGCAGAAGCTGAACTATAAGCCCGCCGATAGAATGGCCGATCAATATGGGCTTTTCAGGAAGCTGCCTTATAATATTATCATAGTGATCCGTCAATACCGCAAGTCGGTTGGATGCAATATCTTTGTTGGGATGGCTGTTACGCAATACTTCGGCTGAAGCATTTTTGTGCGGCCAGGGAGGCGCGATGGTTCGGTATCCCTTATTTTCAAAATATGCCTTCCATTCATCCCAGCAACTGTGATGAACAAATGCGCCGGTAATAAAAACGACTGTTTTTGGATGCGTTTTTCCCATAAGTAACAATTATGGTTACCCCATGCCAATTGCAATGCCCTATTCGTAAGTACATGAAGTTCAATTGTTTCATTGAAGGAGTATAGAGGCCGACCGTGATATTTCACGGATTGGTTAACAGCCACCGTGAAATGTCGCGGTTATGATTTAAAATTCAATTAAGAGTGTTTCCCGCATGACTAGACCTGTTATATATGCTTTTTTCATTATGATGATGGCTGCCCCGGCTTTGGCACAGCAATTGTCAACAAGGTCACCCGGCGAATTGCGGCAACTGTTGCAGGAAAGTAAACTGGATAGTAACCGGATCCTGATACTGCATGCTTTGGGTAGAACATACCTTGATCAGGTATACAGTAACAAAAAGCAGCATTCAATGGATACTGCCATTGAGATTTTTAATCATGCAGTCAGACTGAGTGATACACTTCAATTAAAGCACCTTCGATATGAAAGCATGGAGCTGGAAGGACAAGCCTACCTTACCAGAGGCAATTCAGTAGAAGGGAAAAAACGTTTTTTTGAACTGGCAGCCATTTATCATTTAAAGGGTGACATTGGCAGGGAAGCCCGAGCCTGGTGCTTGTTAGCCCTGAGAATGAACCATGAAAGGGAAAATCAGCCTGATATTGAGGCTTTTTTTGATAAGGCTATCACATTATACAAACAGGCTCATAACATCAAAGGGGAGGCAGAGGTCCGGGCATATCTGGCTGATTATCTATTTCAATCAAATATGCCCTCAAAGGCGGAAAATGAATTGCTGCTTGCATTGGACCTGCTTCACCAGGTAAGAGCTACCAACGTTAGCAGGGTCTACTATCTTCTTTCCGTTGTCAACAGGTACCGTGGGTCTTATGAAAAATCATTGCTATACGCAACGGAATGTGTTGAAAATGCGGAACGCTACCAGGACCTTGCGCCTATTGACATACCTTATGGAGAACTGGCCCTGGTGTATGATGAATTGGGTCGTGCTGAAGAGAGTTGCCAATGGTACCGGAAAACGCTCAACGAAAGATTGGCACAAAAAGACGACAGAGTGATTGTATTCAGGACCGCAGGGTTTCTTATCCGCCAATTGATAAAATTAAAGAAAAGCAGAAATGCCCTTGCTTTGATGGATAGCCTGGCCACTGCAACTCCTCCCCAGGGGCAGTTTGAAAAGGCAATTGTTGCGCAGAACTTTGCCTGTTGCTTTGATGCACTGAAGCAATATGCGGAAGCAGAAAGATACTTTCTTGCAATGACGGCGTCTCTCAGGGATGCCCCCTGGGATCAGGAACTGATTTCCATTGGTAACATGGATGCGGGAAGGTTCTATTTGCAGCGCGGTCAGTTTAAGAAAGCGCATGTTTATTTGGATACTGCGCTGGCATATAGCAGGGATGCCCGGCTGTTAGATCAAAGAGCGTTGTTGCAAATGTTGTTCACCGCAGACTCTGCGCTCGGGAATTATTCCACCGCCATTAAATACCTGCAGCGATGCCAGTTTATCAACGATTCAATTTACAATGAAAGGAAAAGCAGGCAGATTGAAGAATTGACTATACAATATGAAACGCAAAAGAAAGAACAAAACATCCGGCTGCTGGAAAAGGAAAGACGGTTACAGCAAAACGAATTAATAAAAGAGCAAAATACAAAACGCTGGATCGTTGGAGTGACCCTGTTACTTGTCGTTATAACTGGGTTACTTGTAAACTATTCACGTTTAAAACAACGGACGAATAGGAAATTGCGGATCCAGCAACGACAAATTGAAAAGAAAAACGATTCTTTGCAACATTTGGTAGAGGAGAAGGAATGGTTAGTAAAGGAAATCCATCACCGGGTAAAAAACAATTTTCAGATAGTAATGGCGCTATTGCGTACACAGGCAGCATATTTGCAGGGATCCGAAGCCATACAGGCAGTTACAGAAAGCCAGCAACGGATTCAGGCCATGTCATTGGTGCATCAGAAACTGTATCAATCAGATAATCTATCAGCCATCAACATGGCCGATTACATCCATGAATTGATAGATTGTCTGAAAGATAGCTTTCATACAGGATATACAATCCGTTTCAACCTGCAAATTGAGCCGGTAAAATTGGATGTCTCGCATTGTGTTCCACTTGGACTTATATTGAACGAAGCTGTCACCAACGCTATTAAGCACGCTTTCCCAGGTAAGAAGGAAGGTGTTATTCATATTTCATTAAAAAGCATATCGCACAATCATTTTCTGCTTTCTATAAAAGACAATGGAACTGGCCTGCCTGCAACATTCGACAGTGCCAGACAGACCTCCATGGGTATGAAATTGATGCGGGGGCTTAGTGGTGATCTTGATGCAACATTCCAGGTAAACAATAATGGAGGCACAGAAATACTGCTTGACTTTGCAAGTGAAGCGTAATAAAACCACTGAATATGAAAGAACAGATCCTCATAGTAGAAGACCAGTTTGTCGAGGCGGATTATCTACGCCTGTTGCTGGAGCAGGCCGGTTACGGCATTACAGGTATTGCCCGCTCGGTTCCGCAGGCCCGGGAAATGATAAAGGACAAAAAGCCTGATTTCGTTCTTTTAGATATTTTTCTAAAAGGGAAACAAACCGGGATCGATCTTGCAAAGCTGCTGGCTGCTGATAATATTCCTTTTGTATACTTGTCAGCCAATTCAGGTGAAGATCTGCTGAATGCAGCCAAGCAAACGCAGCCCTACGGTTTTCTGGTGAAACCATTCAGGGAGAAAGACCTGCTGGTAGCACTTGAAATTGCCAGATACCGTCATGCACATAGTATTGAAGCGCGGTACCATAAGGAAACTGAGTTGCGCAAACACTTAAAAACAATTATAAAGAGCGCCGGTACCTGGTCGGAAAAATTGCTGAGAATAGCGACGGCCCTGCAGTCGTATATTCCTTTTGACTTCCTCGCAGCCGGGTTCGATAATATTAAAGACCCTTTCTTTAAAGGCATGTGCTTTTTAAGAATTGGTTTTGATGAATACCAGATGATTGGCCTGCACGAATTGTCCACCATTACGGGAAAGCCAACGAAAGAATTGATTGCGCTGCAGTCACAGGTTCCGGGGGATGAAATAGCCGCATTTTATGATGATATCGCCTTTTATCATATTTGCCGGCAGCCATCTTTAAGGAAATTATTTGCCGACACATTCCAGTTAAGATCGCATTTGGAAATGCCCATGCGTTTGATGGACCGAACGCCTTTCAGTTTTTGTTTATATAACAGAAGACCGGATGCCTATACTGCAGAACAGCTGGAGCTTTTTGAAAGAATCCAGTTTTCATTGATTCAAACCATTGAAAGCTTACTGCAGGATGAAATTAGTGAAGAGGCAAAATTGCAGCAACGGGAAACCCAAAAGCAGTTTAATGGTATCGTTGGTAAAAGTCACCTCCTGTTGAATGTATTTGATCACATTTCGCAGGTGGCGCCTTCAGACACTTCTGTTCTTATATTGGGAGAAAGTGGAACAGGCAAAGAAAAAATTGCCGATTGCATACATCATTTATCGCCCCGGAAGGGAAAGCCATTTGTTAAATTGAACTGTGCCACATTGCCTGCCACCCTGATTGAAGCCGAGTTGTTCGGTCACGAAAAAGGGGCTTTTACCGGTGCGCATGAGAAAAGGATCGGAAAATTTGAAAGAGCAGACAAAGGAACCCTCTTCCTTGATGAAGTGGGTGAAATGCCGGTTGAATTGCAGGTGAAATTATTGAGGGTCCTGCAGGAGAAGGAAATTGAAAGAATAGGTGGAAGAGATACCATAAAAGTAGATGTTCGCATTGTTGCGGCTACGAATAAAAACCTGGAGAAGGAGGTGGCTGAGGGGCGTTTTCGACTGGACCTGTATTACCGTTTGAATGTTTTCCCGATTGCCCTGCCCGCTCTGCGCGAGCGTAAGGAGGATATTCCAGCATTGGCTTATCATTTTATGAATCATTATAGCCATAAGGCAGGAAAGAAGATCAGTAGCATAGCTGAAAATGTACTCAGAAAAATGATGGCTTACAACTGGCCAGGTAATATCCGTGAACTCGAACATTTGATAGAAAGAAGTGTGTTGCTTACCAAAGGAACCGTCATTGAAGATATACTACTGCCGACAGTTGATAGTAAGAACATAATAGCTGAAGGGCAGGAGGCGGCTATGAAAACGATCGTTGAAAATGAAAGAGATTATATCATCTCGGTGCTGCGGAAATGTAATGGAAGAATATGGGGGGAGGGAGCTGCTGCCGACATACTGAATATTAATCCTTCTACCTTAAAGTCAAAAATGAAAAAGCTCGGGATAAAAAAGGAGTATATTAAATAGTATTATCTCTCCTGGCTATTTCTACCCAACAGACGCATTTTCTTTCTGTAACTTCCCGGATTTTCTCCTGTCATCTTCTTAAAAAAGCGGTTGAAGTAGGAGATATTCTCAAATCCTAAACTATAGGCAAGGTCCTTGATCGATACATCCTTTAACAGCATGATCCGCTGGGCCTTCTCTATTTTCTTCTGACTGATATATCGTCCGGGTGTACACCCCATGCTCTTTTTAAACAGGCGGATGAAATGATCTTTTGATAGGAAACTCATCGCTGTTAGTTCTTCTACATTAACAGGTTTATCGATGTTCGCATGGATATGATGCAGCGTTTTTATTATCCGTTCGTCGATATCCAGCCCCTTGTCAGATGCGTGCACCAGAAAGCGCGAAAACACCTGTTTAAGGATGCCCTCCGCTTCCATTTCAAAAGCCAGCGGAGTCGTCTTCTGGAGCGCGATATTTTTAATGAGCATAGCCGGATTATCGTAAGATACGGGATCATAGTATTTCAGCTGCCGGTCCGGATGAATGCCCGCAAGGCGCTTGATCAGCTGAATGGCCAGCGGGTCTGCTTCAATTTCTACAGGGAAATCAACCATGTCAAAAATACTGGGCAGATGATCTGTCTCTTCATAAAGATGAATATAGTACAGTGATAGATGACCCTCACATTCATATCCATGATTAGTATAGGAGGGAGTAAGATATAAGTGATCTTTTTTCAGTGCATACTTTTTCCCATCCCGGATGATGCTGGCGGTCCCGTTTTCTACCAGGTGTATCCTTGTAAAAGGGCTGCAAATATTTTTCCAGTTCCAGTCGGCATGGTGAACTGCATGTCCAACATTCAGTAAAATGAAATCCGGATATTTTCGCTCTCTGTTCATTTACAAGGTGGTTGTAATAAATGTATCGTTTAAATATCGATAAAGTACAACTTTTACCACACACCTCCTAAAAATAGGTCGATATCCCAAACTGATACCCCGCCAGCTTCGCAGGAGGATTTTCTAAAATATCCCGCTGCCAGTTATACCGGTAACAGCTGCCACCATCCATTTTTAGGTAGATTTATTTTCATTATTTAGACAAGACTAAATTAATTATAGAACAAGTCTAATATTATATTTTATAAAATTGTCCAAGAGTTAAAATTTAGACTGAGTAAAAAGGGGAAAGGCTGATTCATCACTGAACCAGCCTTTCCCCTTTTATTGTAGCCTGAATTTATTTAATCAGTATCAGAAGTAGCTTAACCACTTTTTCTGGCCCTGATTCGCCTGTTTATACTGGCTGAACAAACGGCTTAGCGGGTAAAGCAGCAGCATTACAGCGATCCATACCAGGTAGACAACAGGGAGAGAGAATCCGTATCCCTGCAACTGAGTATTAGCCGTCACCCATGTTGTCAGGTTAACCATGTCTGCCGGAGGGTGTCCGGACAAACCGGCTGCAAGAACACCCAGGCCATGTATCAATGGGATGTGCAGCAGGTAAAAGAACATGGGCACCTTACCAAAGACAAGCACCTTAGAAGTGAACCTGTTC
Organism: Chitinophaga filiformis; assembly: GCF_900102545.1. Classification (GTDB taxonomy): domain Bacteria; phylum Bacteroidota; class Bacteroidia; order Chitinophagales; family Chitinophagaceae; genus Chitinophaga; species Chitinophaga filiformis. Next base: position 248,746 of record NZ_FNBN01000008.1, read on the forward strand.
AGTGGTCGCTCAGCATATGCGAGGAACAATAATGCAGGTCCCAGCGTCATCAGTATATACAGTAATGAAGGCGGATACTTTGTAACATTGACAAAAGAAAGGAGCGTGAACATGAAATTTTGCTGGCCTGACCAATGCGCTGCATCGCCATAGATATTTATCCAGCGAAGGATGACAAAAAGGAGAATAGCCCCGATACCTATGTTGCGTAATAGCTTTTTACGGGTTTCAGGAGCTGTATCCGGTGTATAAAGGCTGCCCAGGCAATAGCCCAGGCTGATAATGCCTATGTACGGAATCACAGGGTACCCTACAATAAAACGGAAGGGACCAGCAGTGAATCCGGCAAAATTAGGCTGGTGCAATACCGACCACAGAAATGCAAATGGACTATCACCTGCAACATGCACGTTATCCAGGGCGTTGTGTCCTGCTACCAGGAGAATCCCCAGGGGGAGCAACACTTTCCGCGGTAAATGGATCAGCAGGGCGAGTACCATCATGCTGATACCGAATGCCCAGATCACCTGGAGAATGAATGCCGGGTAATGAGGATTAAAGGTCCAGAACAGCGTAATTAGGAATAGTTCTACAAACACCAGCCAGATGCCTCTTGTAAAGAGGAAACCGGAGAGCGCTTTACGGCCATTCTTTGCTCCATAGAGGCAGGCTGATACACCGGCAAGGAGCATAAAAGTGGGAGCACAGAAATGCGTGATCCATCGTGTGAAGAAGATAGGAACACTGGTGTGTTGCAGGTCCGTCGGATCGTTGATATAAGAATACGCGTGAAAATAGTCGCGAACGTGATCAAGTGCCATAATGATCATAATAGTGCCTCTGAGTAGATCAATAGACTCTATACGGCGACTTTTGGCAACCGTCTTTGGTTTGCCGGTTGGTGCAATGGTATTATCTCGGTTCATAAGGAAGCCCAAATATCAGCAAATTTCAAGGATCTTTTGTAATGAGAATATCAAACGATCGGTACATGCCTTTTAACTTATCCAGTGAGGGACTTTACCCGATCTGCCAAATCGTTAAGACGTCCCGCCAAAAGTATAATTCCTTCCCCGTCATCCGCCCGAAATTTGTAAAAAAATAAGAACACAATGTCTAAAACAATTTTCATTACCGGCGCATCATCAGGACTTGGCAAAGCAACTGCAAAACTTTTTCACAGCAAAGGCTGGCATGTAATTGCCACCATGCGTAAACCACAGGAAGAAAAAGAACTGTCATTGCTGGATAACGTTACCCTGTTACAATTGGATGTGACCAGTCTTTCGAGCATAGAAGAGTGTGTGCGCACCGCCACCAGTCAGTTCAATATCGACGTGGTATTTAACAATGCTGGCTATGGGCTTGTCGGGCCACTGGAAACCCTTTCCGATGAACAGATCACCAATTTACTCAACACAGATCTGTTGGGCGTGATCAGGGTAACAAAAGCTTTTATGCCTCACTTCCGTGAGAAAGGAGCCGGATTGTTTATCAATACCTCCTCTATTGGCGGCATGATCACCTTCCCGCTCAATGCGCTTTACCATGCAGCAAAATGGGGACTGGAAGGTCTGGCAGAAAGTATGCATTTTGAGCTGTCAAAGTTTGGTATCGGTATCAAAAACATCCTTCCCGGCGGTATCCGTACAGACTTCGTCGGCCGATCTATGGCTTACGGCACATTGAATACAGCACCATACCAGGCGATCCTTGACAAAGCCAACCAGGCATTCAGCGAAGTGATGAAGCCAGAACAACTGACACCTCCCGAGATCATCGCTGAAACTGTATACGAAGCAGCTACCGATGGGAAAGACCAGTTGCGTTATATCGCCGGTGAAGATGGTAAACAATTCTATGCCAGCCGGAACAGGTTGGGCGCAGATGCTTTCAGAGAACAGTTTGACCAGCTATTCTTTGGTAAATAGGACGCCCAACAACGCCTCATCAACAAAACACAATAAGGCCCCGGTAGGGGTCCTATTGTTTGTTGCGCGGGGGAACCCCTGGGTGGGTTGATAACCCCGGGGAACCGTGGGGTACAACCGGAAAACAACGTGTCATTAACAAAACATAATAAGGCCCCGGTAGGGGTCCTATTGTTTGTAGCGCGGGTTGATAACCCCGGGGAACCGTGGGGTACAACCGGAAAACAACGCGCCATTAACAAAACATAATAAGGCCCCGGTAGGGGTCCTATTGTTTGTAGCGCGGGGTGAAACCCCGGGTGGGGTGATAACCCCGCAAAAACGCGGGATGACAACCCGGAAAACGACGTGTTAGGCGTACCCCCCGGTACGTCGCACAAAAAATGGTAAATTGCAACATGGAAGAAAAAGTGATCAATATCAAAACAATCAGCGAACTGCACCGGCTATACGAGCATTCTGCTCCGAAGCATCCATTGGTAAGTGTAGTAGACCTGATGTCTGTTCGTCATGATGCGCTGGACCCCAATGTCGGTTATCAGATGGATTTTTACCTGGTTGCCTGCAAACGGTTTAAAGGCGCTATCAGGTATGGCAGGTCGCAATATGATTTTGAAGAAGGTTCTGTCATGTTCACTGCCCCCGGACAGGTACTTGTTGCTGGTCCGGAGGTAGAGATGGAAGAGGGCTGGGCGCTCTTTTTTCATCCTGACCTGATAAACAGCTCCGCATTGGGCCGGATGATACATCAATACTCTTTCTTCCTCTACGACATCAATGAGGCGCTGCACGTTTCTGAAGAAGAAAAAGCCATCCTGTACGATTGTGTCAGTAAGATCGAACGCGAGTGCACAAGTCGCATCGATAAACATACACAACACCTCATCGTCTCGAACATTGAACTCCTGCTCAGTTATTGTGAACGCTTCTACGACAGGCAGTTCCTGACAAGGGAGAAGGTGAGCAACGATATCGTACAACAGTTCGAGTTGTTGTTGAACGATTATTTTACCCGTGAAGTTCAGCAGCAGGATGGTCTGCCAGACGTGAAATACTTTTCATCCAGGTTGAACCTGTCTGCCAAGTATCTTGCTGATCTGCTGCATAAATTCACCGGAAAATCGACCCAGGAACATATTCATCTCCGACTTGTCCGGGAGGCGAAAAACCTGCTCTGGAGCACTAACAGGTCTATCAGTGAGATTTCCTATGATCTGGGCTTTGAGCACGCATCTCATTTCAGCAGATTATTCAAAACCAAAACCGGACTGACGCCGGGAGAATTCCGCAACAACAAACAGGAACCGGATGGTATCGGTTAAGTGTTAATTCCATATGTCAAAGAGCTTTCCTTTACCCTAATGCGGTGAGCACTAACGCTTGCCTTACTAAGGAAATGTGTATTTATCTGGACGCGCTGATAACGCGGATTTAAAACCAATCTGTAAAAAATTATTTTACTTTTGCTCAGGAGCACGCACCCTCCTTAAAGTAAAACAATGAAAAATACAACTGTGGCCACCGGCGCCGGTATTCCCTACCATACTTTTGCTGAACTGCTTTCCATGCTGGAAGGGCTCCAGCATACCGAAGGCCTGTTCATTGTAACGGAGGAGGACGACATCCGCATGAGGAACCTGGTGCAATACCCCTTCCGTTCGGATCATTTTATTATCATCATGCAGGTGGAAGGAAGCTCCCAGGTAAGGATCAACACGACAGACTTTCATATCCATGAAAAACAGGTATTGTTAATTCCACCTACTGCCGTGCGCCAGTTCCAGGAAGTGGAACCCGGCAACCGCTTTGCAGGGCTGGTATTCACTGCCGGCTTCGTAGCCAGGAGTGGTATCAGTAAGAAAGATGCCGAAATGCTGGACTTCTTTTCTGCCAGCCTCCCGGGCTTCGACCTGAAACCAGCCGAATTTGACCGGTTATTGAGCATGTTGATGCTGCTGCGGGAAAAGTACACTTCCACCGATGGGCTGCCTGCAGATCAGCAGGTTATCTTTTACCTATTCCTGGCTTTCTTATACGAACTGCGGTCAGTTTATATGCGTAACAACAGCGACAAAAAGATACAGCTCACCAGGAAGGAAGATATCACCATGCGCTTTATCAAGCTGTTGAATGATTTCTGCAGAGAGGAGCGAAGTGTGTTATTTTACGCTGCACAAATGAACGTGACACCCCGTTACCTGACCCAGACGGTGAAAGAGGTGACCGGCAGATCGGCCGGAGAACTCATAGACGAAATGGTGATCATGGAGGCCAAGCTATTACTGAATGACATTTCCGTTTCCCTTGCGCAGATAGCCGAACAGCTGTATTTCAGCGATCAGTTCTTCTTCAGCAAATTCTTTAAGCGCAATACGGGTATTACCCCCTCCGAATACAGGAAACTGTCCTGACCCCTAAATGTCATATGTCGTTTTAGACATATACTCTCTACTTTCAGACATTCCCCGGACACCGACTTATCCGCAACTTTGCCCCAGCATTTTAACTCCTGGCAAAGGAGAGTAGCAATTTCTAAATATACAGACTCATGAAGTTTTTTCTTGGAAGAGCTCCATTCGTACTGGCTTTGCCGGTACTGGCTTCCTGCGGCCATAAGCAGCCCGGAAGCATCAGACAGGATGCCGTAAAAGTAATGGTACAAAAGATAACATCCGACGCAAGACCGGAAGTACTACACTATCCCGGGGCTATTGAAGCCGACAACACCGTAACACTTGGCTTTTCTGTTGCAGGAAGGGTAACGACGGTCAGCATACAGGAAGGACAGCAGGTACGCGAAGGACAATTGCTGGCCACCATTGAAACCGAAGAATATGTCAGCGCCTTACAAAGTGCTAAAGCAGCGGAAGACCAGGCTGCAGATAATTTTAAACGCTTAAAGGAACTGCATGATAAGGGTAGTTTGCCTGAAAGGGACTATATCGCCGCCAGATCAGCCCTATCACAGGCAGAAGCGAATGTGCGCGTGGCCGCTAAAAGGCTGGCGGATACAAAACTCTATGCACCTTACACAGGTATCATCTCCGCTAAGCTGATCGACAAAGGCGCTACCGCTTCCCCCGGAGTACCTGCTTTCACCATATTGAAGACGGACCAGGTATATGCCAAAGCGCCTGTTACAGAAAGCGACATCAGCAAACTCGCTGTGGGGAAAGAAGTATTGGTGATCATTCCTGTATTGAACGACAGTTTAAAAGGCGCTGTTACGATCATTAACCCGCAGGCAGATAACAGCTCCAGGACTTATGCAGTAAAAGTAAGACTCACCAACAAAGCAGAAAAGTTACTACCCGGTATGCTGACTGAAATGCTGGTATATACAGGCAGAGCGCAGGAAAAGATTGTGATACCTGCTGCTTCCATTGTACGTGATGCCGATGACATTACTTATGTATTCGTAGCCAATGATCAGCATAAAGCCATCCGCAGGCGTATTACAGCCGCTGGTGTTACTGGCAATAATGAAGTGATCGTGCAGGAGGGATTGCAGGCAGGCGACAAGCTCATAACTGAAGGCCAGACACGTCTCGAAGACGGTAGCAGCATCCAGTTCTGAGCCATTTTCTGTCATTACTAAAATCATTCGAAACAAGATGAATAAGCCGAGAAAAATGCATTTCCTGGAGGCCGCCATGAAGCATAAACAGGTCGTTATTGTCGTAACGTTCCTGCTGCTGATCATAGGCACCTTTGCACTCCTGAATATGCCCCGTAGTGAGAATCCCAGGATAGATATGCCTACCGCGCTTGTCTACGCCATTTATCCGGGTGCTGATGAGAAACAGGTAGAACAGGAAGTAACAAAAAAAATAGAACAATATCTCTTCTCCTTTGAAGAAGTAAAGAAACGTAGTACCAAGTCCGAAACCCGGGAAGGACAAACCTTTGTGACCACGGAGATATTCACCGAAGTAAAAGACAGGAAGAAGTTCTGGCACACATTGCAACTTGATATGGACGCCAGGTTGAAGCCGCAGTTGCCGGTAGGTGTAATCGGACCATTCGTGAACAGCAACTTCAGTAATGTGACTGCGATGATCATTGGAGTATCATCTCCCATCCGTAGTTATGCTGAAATTGAATCTTATCTCGATAAACTGGAAGATGGCCTGAAGACTATTCCGGTGGTATCGAAGATCAACCGCTCAGGGGTGCAGAAGCGTCAGCTGTATATCAACGTAAACGATGAGAAGATCCGGCAGTATGGTTTTGACGTTTCCAGCCTGATAGGCGTGCTGCAACAGCAGAACGTAACGAACTATACCGGAGAGCTGAACATGGCTTCCAATTATATCATCCCTATCTACACCAACAGTCGCTATAAAACGGAGAATGATGTGGCCAACCAGATCATCTTCAACAAACCCGATGGCACCATTGTACGCCTGAAAGACGTGGCTGCGATTGAGCGCCGCTTTGAAGAGCAGTCGTCTTATGTACGCATGGGAGAGAATAAAGCCATGGTATTGTCTATCGATATGCAACCGGGACGAAACATTGTACAGTTTGGAAAGGAAGTAGAAGCGAAGATCAAAGATATAGAAAGTACGTTCCCCGAGGATGTGAAGATCACAACTATCGTGAATCAGCCGGAAGTAGTGGCAGAAAGTATCAGCCATTTCATGGTGGAATTTGGACTGGCTATTGGTTCTGTGATCATCGTGGTGATGTTGTTGCTGCCTTTCAGAGTAGCTGCTGTAGCATCTGTAGCAGCGCCGATCTCTATCCTGATCACTTTTGGTATCATGAATATCGTGGGACTGGAATTGCACCAGGTAACACTGGCAGCGCTGATCATTGTGCTGGGAATGGTGGTCGACAATGCCATTGTGGTAGTAGACAATTACATCGAGAAACTGGATGAAGGGATTACTCCCTGGCAGGCGGCATGGCAGGCTGCTAAACAACTCACGCTGCCTATATTCACCGCCACACTGGCTATCATCTTTGCCTTTGCTCCATTGGCGTTGTTCATGGACGGTATTGCGAAAGACTTCATGGCATCATTGCCCATCACCATTGCCATTGCCTTGATCGCTTCCATGCTGGTGGCGCTGCTCTTAACACCTTATATGTGCTATGTGTTCATCAAAAAAGGACTGAAACACAAGATCAGCGACCGGCCTATGAAAAAGAACCTGCTCGACAGATTGCAAACTGCATTTGATAAGGGTGTTGAGTTCTGTTTCCGTTGGCCGAAAGCAACGATGCTGACAGGAGTAGCAGCAGTATTGCTGGCACTTGTCATCGCCGGTAAAGTAGATCCGGAATTCTTCCCGATCAGCGAACGCAATCAGTTCAACATGGAGGTATGGTTGCCTTCCGGTTCTTCCCTGCAACAGACAGAAGAAACTGTAAAGCGACTGGAAGCGGTGCTGAAAAAAGATAAACGCGTGGTGCAGATCACCAGTTTTATGGGTATGAGTTCACCACGTTTCCATACTTCCTATGCGCCGGAAACGCCTCGCAGGAACTACGCGCAGGTATTTATCACGACTACCAGCAGTGAAGCCAGTGAAGAGATGGTACATGAGTATCTGCAATCCTTAAAAGGCTTCCTGCCTGATGGTAATATCAAACTGAAACAACTGAGCTTCCAGGAAGGCGCTCCCATTGCTGTCCGCGTAATCGGCGATAATAGCAGCGATCAGAAGAAAGTAGCCGCCCAGGTCAAAAAGATCCTGGAGAACGCCAAAGGTACCAACTGGGTAAGACTGGATTGCGAGGAAGACTATTTTGGTATCCGCTTACAGATCAATGAAGATAAGGCGAACCGCCTGGGGATCTCAAACCAGGCTATTACACAGACCCTGGGCGCGGGATTGAAAGGATATGCGCTGTCTACAATGTGGGAAGGCGATAAGCCGGTGGACATCTTCCTGCGCTACGATTCTGCCAGTCGCAGGGATGCGCAGGCACTCGAAAACCTGCATGTAACCACCCGTTACGGTGATAAGATCCCTTTGAAAGAAGTAGCATCGCTTACTGCTGCCTGGCATACAGGCATGATCGCGCACAGGAATGGACTGAGAACATTATCTGTATTATCCGAAGCCCAGCTGGGACAAAAACCTTCGCGCATCCTGAAAGCCGTACAGCCACAGATTGACCAGTTAAAGCTGCCGCCCGGTATTCGCATAGCATATGGAGGTGATGCAGAATCATCCGCAGATAACCAGCCTTCTATGATGGTATCGCTGGGAGTAAGCCTGATCCTCATCTTCCTGACTTTATTATTCCAGTTCAAGAACCTGGGTAAAACGCTGATCATATTAGCCACTTTCCCGCTTAGTCTCCTGGGCGCCTTCTCTGGGCTATACCTCACAGGCAATCCGCTCGGTATGACCGCCTTTATGGGCATTATCAGCCTGATCGGAATCGTGGTGCGAAATGGGATCATCCTGGTGGATTATGCGGATGAACTGGTACACGATCATGGTTACAAACTGAAAGCAGCGGCGCTGGCAGCAGCAAAGCGCAGGATGCGCCCGATATTCCTGACTTCATCTGCCGCTGCTGTTGGGGTAGTGCCAATGATCATCAGTAAGTCGCCTATGTGGGCGCCGCTGGGTAGCGTACTGGCTTTCGGTCTGATTGTATCCATGGCCCTGACGCTTTTTGTAGTGCCTGTGCTCTACGCCCAGTTCATTAAACCGCAACCGGCCACGCCGGAGTTGCCTCAGGCGGATGCCGATGCTCCTGTACAGTATAAACCCGTACATGCATAAAGAGAAACGGCATCTTTTCAAACCGTTCAATTTTAATTAAGCAAATGAGTATAGTTCGATATATAACGCCACTCCTTGTAAGTACTGCATTGTTAGCATCGCAGTACACGACAGCCCAGCGGGTGCTGACACTTGAAGAAGCAAGGAAGCTGGCGGTGACGAGGAATAACAACCTGCGCGCTGCGGAGGAAAAGATTGGCGCTGCAAAGGCGCAAAAGGCGATAGCTGGCGCAAAGGATAAGCCTACGCTGGATGGCTCGGTGACAGGTTTTTACTTCAGCTCTCCGCTGAATAAGCTCTTGCCGGAGTATGGGGTTAGTCCGATGGTCACTGCTTCACAACCGCTTTATTCTGGCGGTAAAATAAAGCTGGGTAAAGCAGCTGCCGACAAAGGTCTAGAAATAGCTGAAGAGCAAAAGGCACTGACAACAGCCGAGGTGATACTGGCAACGGAAAGCGCTTACTGGCAGGTAGTTGCCGCAAAGGAAAAGATCAAACTGGCAGATCAGTATGCAAAGCAGCTGGACGGCTTGTATCGCGAGCTCAATAACGCTTATACGGCTGGTCTGACTTATAAGAATGATCTTCTGCAGGTAAAGGTACAACAGAACGACAATCAACTCAATCTTATCCGTACCAATGATGCCTGGGTATTAGCCCGGTTAAACCTGGCTCAGATTACCGGTCTGGGAGACAGCACTGACTTTGTTCTTCCGGATTCGGTACTGGGCGAATTCAACAACGGCACCTTGCACCGTTCAATGGAGGAAATAGCGGCAAACAGGCCTGAGATAAAGATCCTGCAGAAATCTCTTGAATCTGAAAAGATCCAGGAGAAGATCCTGAAAGCTGACTTCAGACCCTCTGTGGGATTAAGTGCAGGCGGTCTGGCGGGCTTCGGAAAGCAGGGCATCAACCTGGGGAATCCTTCCAGCAATGCCTTTGCCGCTTACTATGGCATGTTGCAGATAAGTATGCCGATACTGGATTGGGGGCAGCGTAAACAGAAGATTAAACAGCAGCAACATAACATCACTGCACAACAATACCAGCTGCAGGAAACAAAAGAGAAGATATCACTGGAAGTACAGCAGGCATATCTGCAGCTGAATGAATCGGCTAAACGTATTGAGCTATCCGGCGCGTCACTGGAACAGGCGGAAGAGAATCTAAGACTGAGCAATGACCGTTTAAAGGCTGGCACTATCACTGGCCAGGATGTGCTGGAGGCTCAAACTATCTGGCAGCAGGCAAACAGTAATATCATTGATGCCAAAACAGCTTATCGCATCAGTGAAGCGAATCTGTATAAGATATTAGGTATGACACGGTTTTAGTATAGGCTTTGTGTTTTGATAGGCGGATCCGGGTTCGTATACTTCCCCGGATTATCAAAACCAGGGTATAAACAGTTGTAGGTTTAAGCAATACACCGGTGCAGTCCTGCACTGGTGTTTTTGTTTATGTGTATAAAGGATTGCGTATTGCTATTGCCGGGAAACAATACGAAATGACAAAACACAATAGCCACTACGGCGGGGCCAATTGTTTGTCGCCCTGGGTTTCAACCCGGGGGCCATGTGTTTGTATAACCGATATATAATCCCGGGAATCCGTGTTTACAACAAACGTCATTAACAAAACATAATAGACTCCGTTAGGAGTCTCAGTGTTTGTAGCGCGGGGTGATAACCCCGGGTTACGTGTTTGTAGCGCGGGGTGATAACCCCGGGGTTACGTGTTTGTATAACCGATATATAATCCCGGGAATCCGTGTTTACAACAAACGTCATTAACAAAACATAATAGACTCCGTTAGGAGTCTCAGTGTTTGTAGCGCGGGGTGATAACCCCGGGTTACGTGTTTGTAGCGCGGGGTGATAACCCCGGGGTTACGTGTTTGTAGCGCGGGAGTTCACCCCCGGGTGTCTACGCCCGCAGGTTTCAACCCAAACCACACCGCCCCCCATTGAAAAATACAAACCAGTTGGTATTGCCATAGTTTCATATTCTCGGTAATTTTATACTACAAATTTCGGCGACACTCCGCTTTTGCTTTACTACCCCACCAATCTCGTAATATATGATCAAGAAACCTCCATTCCGCAAGCTGAGAGGGTACGCGTTTGACCCTTCTTTATCCCTTAATCTCGACACTGCCGTCATTAACAATATCACCTATAAAGTTCGCTGGGAAGATAAAGATGACCCCGACCCGGAAAGGCGGCTTAAATCTGGTCCGAGAGGGGAGTACCTCGAAGTGGTTGACTATGATCCTACGGTCGATAAATTCTATGCCCCGGTAGATCTTGATCATCCTTATATTCTGGCACAGGACGGATTAAATCCTTCCGGCAGCAATCCGCAGTTTCATCAGCAAATGGTGTATGCCGTAGCCATGACCACCATTAAAAACTTTGAAGCAGGATTGGGCCGGCCCGTGCTATGGAGTTCACGCCAGGTAATGATGGACGAACAGGTAAACGGGAATCCGCCGGAGAAGAAGGCAACTTCTGTATATGTGCCCACCTTACGTATTTATCCGCATGCAATGAGAGAGGCGAATGCCTATTATTCTCCTCAGAAAAAGGCACTCTTATTCGGTTACTTTTCTGCACAACCTGCTGATGTTACTTTGCAGATGCCTGATGCGCTCACCTTTACCTGTCTTAGCCACGATATTATTGCACATGAAACCACGCATGCTATCCTGGATGGCTTGCATCAAAGCTATACGGAAAGCAGTAATCCCGATGTATTGGCGTTTCATGAAGCCTTTGCAGACATTGTTGCATTGTTCCAACATTTCACTTTTTCTGATGTCTTGAAAAACCAGATTGCGGCAACAAGAGGAGACCTGGCCGCGCAAAACCTGTTGGGTAAGTTGGCACAGGAATTTGGTATTGCCATTGGCAGTTATGGCTCTCTTCGTGACGCTATTGGCACCTTTGACAAAAAAACGAAAACATGGAAACCAAATGAACCCAATGGAGATGAGTACAGGAAATTCATGGAGCCACACCAGCGCGGCGCGATACTTGTCTCTGCTATATTTGAGGCTTTTCTCTCTATCTATAAAAACAGGATCAGTGATCTTTTGCGTATTGCCAGTAATGGATCGGGTATACTGCCACAGGGGCAGCTAAGCCCCGATCTGGTAAACCGCATGGCCGCTGAAGCCGGAAAAACCGCACAGCATGTATTGAATATGTGTATACGGGCATTGGACTATTGTCCACCCGTAGATATTACTTTTGGTGATTATCTGCGGGGAATCATTACGGCTGATACAGACCTGGTGGAAGACGATAGCCGCGATTACCGGCTAGCGTTCATTGATGCTTTCCGTAAACGGGGCATTTATCCGAGTGGTATTAAACATCTTTCGATTGAAAGCCTTACTTACTCCATTCCAGATACATCTGGCATACAGGGGCAGATCAATGTTATCGTTAATTTTTTAAGGGAGTACAGAAGTGAAATACTGAATGAGAAAAGGAGAAGTGAAATCTTTAAGATTAACAAAAAATACATAGCGGGGCAATATGACGACAATGCTCCTAAGATCTACGGCCTGCATCGCCGCCTGCTGCAGAAGTTCGACAATTCCATTCAATTTGAAAAGCTGACCGGACTTTTATTTAGCGAAGGCGCTCGCGGGCTTGGAATAAGCACTTCTCATGCGTATGGGAATGATGAAGGCAACTGGCCCAGTGTGTCAATTCAGTCGCTTCACCTGGCCTCACGTGTGGGTCCGGATGGTAACCAGGTAAATCAGATCATAGTAACCATGATCCAGAGAGCGTATATGACCATTTCCCGTGACGGCAATCGTGAACCGGTGATTGTTCCGGGAAAAGCTAATGGCAACGTAAGAGTACTGGGGGGATGCACGCTGATATTTGACCTGGACAGTCTGCAACTCCGGTATGCTATATCGAAGCCCTTACTGGACCTTGAAAAATTGAATGAGGGAGTACGTAAACTGAATAAGGGCCGTTGTAGCGCGCTCTTTCAACATCACCAGGATATGAGGATCGGGCAAAGCCGCTTTGAAGCATACTTCAGTATGGGGCCGGCAAATTCAAAGAATGAACCTTTCTGTTTTCTTCATACACATTAACTTTTGTTATGGCAAAGTCAACAAACACCAGGGTCGATAAAGTTAAAGTCAGAATGTATAAAGGAGGGACGGGCGACTGCTTTCTGCTTCAATTTATGAAGGGCACTGAGCCATCCTTTAACATGATGATCGATTGTGGCAGTATAAAAGGTGGAGCACCGCAGTTTGAAGCAATCGCTAAAAATATTAAAGCAGAAACAGGAGGTATAATAGACTTGCTTATCGTCACACATGAACATGCCGACCACATTAATGGCTTTGAAAAAGCTAAAGAACTCTTTGATGAATTTACCTTTAAAAAGGTCTGGTTTGCCTGGACCGAAGATGATGAAGATCCGGTAGCGAATGATTATCGCCAAAACCGTAGTGAACTGGGCCTTGCATTGGACGCTGCAGTTGCTAAGCTGAATATGCTGCTGACAGATAATTATTATGAAAAGCTGTTCATGGACGATGTGAGAGGGCAGCTGATGGTTGATGGAAAGAGAAAATTCATCAATTCCATTACATCGTTAAATGATCTGAATATGCTGAAGGCGGCCAAGGGGAAACCGCTGCCTACAATGGTGGAGAAGTTTAAAGAGTTTAATATCATTAAAGAGGATACAATAGTAGAGCTACTCAAGCCGGGAGATGTCCGTTCAAAGCTGGCAGGAGCCACCGGTATCCGCTTTTACGTACTGGCGCCTCCGAGAGATTTTAACCTGCTGGACGAAACAGAAGGTGGCGATAATAATTTTGATAAACGTGAAACAAAGAGCCGGAAGGACTTTGCTTTCTTATCTGCCGTAGACGGAGCGATTACTGGCAGTGAGGCATCCAAATTTCCATTTGAGGCGGAACATGAACTCAAGGACACACAACATGAGATAAGGCAATTATATAACAAAGTGGGAGATGAGTGGCGAAAGATCGATCATGATTGGTTATACTCCGCAGGTAGTATAGCTATGCGCTACGAAAGAAGCATTAATAATACCAGCCTCGCCCTCGCTATACAATTTGAAGACAGCGAACGTGTGTTGTTATTCCCTGCCGATGCTGAATTCGGCAGCTGGAAAAGCTGGCATATGGATCTACATTGGCCGGTTAAAATTGATGGAAAAACAGTGAAGAAGGATATTTCCTATTTCCTTGCCAATACTGTCTTTTACAAAGTGGGTCACCACTTGAGTCATAACGGAACAGCAACAACAATGGGTCTTGACCTGATGACCAGTGATGAATTGACAGCCATGGCCACCCTTGATTTCGCTAAAATAAACGATGGCTGGTTGAACACCATGCCTAACGACCTGCTTGGCGCGGAACTGATCCGCAAATGCAATGGTAAGCTATTCGTCAATGGCAACTGTGATAAGATACTTTCCAACATGAAGACAGACCGGGTGACTATTAAGAAAACCCATGAGCGCATCATGCGGAAATTACACGAGGGTTTTGAGGATGAGATCTTCCTGGAGTGCGTTATAGACGGGAAAAATCCATCGTAATTGCTTTCTTCCTGGAATGCATCATCGATGGATGAAGTACATTTTCTCCTCCAGGAATGCAATCAGGCGGATAAACCTCATCTCGCTTGTTTCTCCCCCTGTTTCGATGACTGATACTCCGTAGGCGTCATTCCAAACTGCTTGAGAAAATTCCTGCCGAAATTCGTCTGGGAATGATACCCTACCATGTCAGACACTTCATATATCTTGAAAGAACCTTGTCCCAATAACTCCGCCGCCTTCTTCAAACGGGTAACATTTACCAGCTCATTAGGCGTAAGGTCAGAAATAGATTTGATCTTTCTATACAACGTAGGCCGGCTCATATTCATCAACCGCGCAAGTTTTTCTATATCAAGATCCGGATCATCGATGTTCTCATGAATAATAGCCGTCAGTTGCTCCAGGAACAATTCATCCGGACGGGTGGAAGCAATGGTATTGATATTCACAAGCGGTGAATGTGCAAAGTAGTCTTTCAGTTTAGAACGATTGGCTAGTAGTGAAGCAATCTGTGCCATCAGGAATTCAGTAGAGAAAGGTTTGTCTACATAGGCATCCGCACCTAATTCCAATCCCGCTATTTTAGCCTGTAAGGTGTTTTTAGCAGTCAGCAGGATAACAGGGATATGGCAATAGTCAAACGTCGACTTGATCAGACGACATAGTTCAAAACCATCCATCACCGGCATCATTACATCACTGATGACCAGCTGTACGGGTTCAGTCCCCAGCAATGATAAAGCCTCTTTGCCATTCTGCGCTGTCAGCATGGTATACTTTTCACTTAATTCCTCCCCAAGGAAGGCCAGAATTTCTTCATTATCGTCTACGAGCAGCAACAGTGGTTTCATGATGTCTGGTTTGTGGTGGTAATTGATTTGTTGGTCCTGCCTGGTTGCAGATTGAACTCTATTTCCTGGTGTACCGGCATACGCAGCACAAACACATTCAGATTGTGATGGCCTGCTTGTAATGTGAGTGTTCCTTTATGCAATGTGGCTAAAGAGCGTGAAAGCGCCAGGCCTATTCCTGTACCTTTCTGCATCTCCGTTTCCTTCAGCCGGAAGAATGGTTCGAATATCTTTTCCTTCATATCCTCCGGGATGAGATGACCATCATTGCTGATCTCTATGGTAAAATAATTCTCCTCACCGGGAGAAACCAGCAGGCGTATGCTGGCAACAGTAGCTGCATATTTTACAGCATTCCCAATAAGGTTACTAAGAATTTTATTGAAAGCCTCAATATCAACATAGGCATACAATTCCGCCGGCCGTTCAAGAGAGAGCTCCAACTGCTTTTGCTCCGCCAGTGTCTTAAACCCGGTGTACATCTCTTCCAGGAGGTCCGGAATATTAGCCTTGACGAAGTTGAGGGAGTAGCCGTTTAGCTCTGTCTGGCGGAAGTCAAGCAGCTGGCCGGTAAGTCCTACCAGCCGGTTGGTATTGCGCTCCATAATGGAAAGACTATCCTTAATCTCCGGCAGGTGGCCGGCTTTCCGGATCACTTTCTCCAATGGCGCTTTAATCAGTGTTAACGGCGTCTTGATCTCATGCGCTACATTGGTAAAGAACTCGATCTTGGCCTTGAATACTTCTTTCTCCTTAGCTGCTTCAAACAGCTCTATCCTGCGCCGGTTCTTAGCTTCAATCCGTTTGTGATAGTTCCGGATGATATACCAGATGATACATGTCGCCAATACCGCATACAGTACCACTGCCCACCAGCTACGCCACCAGGGCGGCATGATTTCGATGACCAGGGTGGTTTCTGTTGCAGGCCATACACTACCGCTATTGCGGGCCTTTACCCTGAAGGTATAAGTACCCGGCGCCAGTTCTGTGAAATAAGCCTTACGGTTCGTTTTCAGGTAAGTCCAGTTCTTATCCAGGTTCTCCATCTTATAGGCATATTCCGCGATTTCCGGCGCCGTATAGCTAAGTAAGGCGAAGTCAATACTAAAGGTAGACTGGTGATAGCTTAATGAGATCTTATCGGTAGAGGTAACTGAGTGTTGTAAAGGTGAGCCTTTTGCTGCAATAGGGAGCTCGCGGTTATGCACCTGGAACCCGGTGATATACACCGGACCAGCAAACGTATTCTGTATAAATTCCTCCGGATTGAAACTGATAAAACCCTTTCCACTGCCGAAATACATACGCCCCTCCGCATCCTTATAAGCCGAATTAAAGTTGAACTGGTCGCTCAGCAGACCGTTCGCCCGGGTATATGTCTTTACATTGCCATTCCTTGGATTAAAGCAGCACAAACCACGGGAAGTGCTGATCCAGAGATTCGCCTGTTTGTCTTCCAATATACTGAGCATAAAATTGCTGGGGAACCCGTCCTGCGTGGTATATCTCGTAAAACGCTGTTGAGCCTTGTTATACCTGCAAAGACCTCCTTCAGTAGCGAACCATAGGTGGCCACCGGAATCTTCGAAAACACTGTTGACACGATCGCTGCTAAGGCTCTGTATATCGTTTTCCGCATAGCGGAAATTCCCCTTTTTACCTGTAGATGGATCATAAAAATGAACACCGCTGCCATAGGTACCCGCCCAGAACACGCCGGACTTGTCCTGCAGGAGGCAGGAGTACCAGTTAACGAGCGGCAGACCGGGAAACAGAACAAAATCGTTCCTGATTCTGTCATATTGGTAGGCGCCCCTGGTAGTGCCCAGCATAATGGAGCCTCCCCGGGGACGATAGATACAATAGATAAAATTGCTCTGTAAGGCGGAGAGGCCGGATTGCATGTTGAAGCGCCGCGTCACTTTACCGGTTCGGGTGTTCAATACATCCAGGCCGTGTTCGAAAGTGCCGATCCATAGTTCGTCGCCATCCAGCAGCAAGCCGTGGATGTTCGTATAAGAGATACTGCCTGCGGCACCAGGCTGAAAATGTGTGAACGTTTGTGTAGCCGGATCCAGTTTATTCAGGCCGGCATCTTCTGTCCCGATCCAGAGATTGTTGTAGCTGTCGCCATGGATCTCGCGCACCACATTCCCGCTGAGCGAGTTTTCCCCTGTTTTAGGGAAATACTTTCTGAACGGGGTGTATTGCGTCGGATAGTAGTTAACGCCGCCAAAATAGGTGCCTGCCCAGATACCGCCTTCCTTGTCACGGCAGAAGGTATATACCGCGTTGTCGGAGATGGAGTAAGGATCATTATACATCTTCCGGAGGTTCCTGGCCTTCCCGGTAAGCGTGTTATAAATGAAAATACCTGTCTCGGTAGCGATCCAGTATTCATGATCAGCCGTCTGGAGGAAGTTACGTACGAAGATCTCGGTATGGTCATCGTTATAGGCGAGAATATCTGTATAGGTATCGGAAGCAATATCAAATAATTTGGCGCCCTGGTTGGAGGTGCCCACCAGTATGTGCCCATCCCTGGTACTGGCTATCCGCTCTATCCAGCGGGACACCGGCCGTGTCGAATGACTGAACATGTCGTAGGCAGTAAAAGTGCCGGCATGATGCTTTTGGAGGTAACCATCGGTAGTAGCTACCCAGATGCTACCATCGGGCGAAAGACAGAGGGAACTGGCTTCAAAGAAGCTGTCAATACTGAAATACTGCAACTGGCGGGAGGCCTGGTGATAACGGAATAGGGAAAAGCCGGACACGAACCAGATATTCCCGGTACTGTCGCCCTGTATGGCCCTTACCTGTCCCTTGGGTGCTACCTCCAGTAGCCGAAAGCTTTCGGTGGAATTATCGTAGCGGTAAAGGCCATCTTCGGTGCCTACCCAAAGGGTGCCATCAGCGCCCTCGTAGAGCACATGGATAAAGTTGCTGCCAATGCTGCCGGTGTCCTGCGGATTGTGGCGGAACACTTTGAAGGTATACCCGTCAAAGCGGTTCAATCCGTCTTTGGTGCCGAACCACATAAAACCTCTGCTGTCCTGCAGGCTGCAGATGACAGCATTGTTCGAGAGGCCGTTCTCCACCTGGTAATGCCGGAAATAATAGGATTGTCCGGATACAAGCCCGGTTCCACCAACAAAAAAACAGATCAGCAGCAATATGCTCATCGGAATATTCAAACGTGGTGTGGCGCTCCATTGTCCCTGTTCACTATAACGCGTTCTAAACATAGCGTTTCATAACGTAAAATCTAAAATGAGATGATTTGCTGAAGTTTTGATACAGATTGTAGAGCCTAAGAAAACTATTAATCGCAACTTCATACCACTAACCGGATCGTAGTCCGGAAAAAGGTGATAGCACTTTTAATTGTTACTGTCACACTAATAAAATTAACTATTATATACATCCCGGACAAGAAATTCCGGACATATAAAAGAGTTTTATTTGAATTAATAATAATTACACGTTTATGAAACTGATCCGCATCTTGCTAAACAGCAGCGTATTCCCTATACTCGCCTGCGCACTGTTTCTGCTCATCGAGCCGGCATCCGCCCGGCAAATCACCAAAAAGAAGTTCCGGGGAACGGTCATCACCCGGGAAAATGAACCAGTTATCGGCGCTTCTGTAAGTGTGAAAGGCGGCGCCGGAACAGTGACAGATATTTCAGGAAAATTCACTATCGAGGCAGAAGAAGGCGCTTCTGTTATCATCACCAGCATGGGGTTTGAAAGTAAGGAAGTGGTGCTGAAAGGAGAGGAACCTGTTTCAGTAAGACTGGAAAAGTCATACCGGAACCTGGAGGATGTGGTCGTAGTAGGTTATGGCTCCGTAAAGAAAAAGGACCTGACAGGCTCCGTGGCACTGGTGAATGTGGGCGAAGCGAAAAAGAACGTGTCTTACGATGTAGCTAAAATGTTACAGGGACAGGCAGCCGGTATCAGCGTGCATGGCTCCGGCGAACCAGGTGGCTATGTGCAGATCAAGATCCGTGGTACAACAACCTTCGGTAATAACAGTCCCCTGTTTGTAATAGACGGAGTACCCGTAGATGCGCCTTACGATTTTTCACCTAATGATATCGAGAGTATCCAGGTACTGAAAGATGCCTCCGCCGCTGCGATATATGGTTCCAGGGCCGCTACCGGTGTGATCATCATCACCACCAGGAAAGGAAAACAGGGACCAGTGAGGGTGACCTTCAACAGTTATGCCGGTGTACAGGAAGTGGCGAGGAAG
Source organism: Chitinophaga filiformis (assembly GCF_900102545.1). Classification (GTDB taxonomy): domain Bacteria; phylum Bacteroidota; class Bacteroidia; order Chitinophagales; family Chitinophagaceae; genus Chitinophaga; species Chitinophaga filiformis. The sequence goes on from NZ_FNBN01000008.1 coordinate 268,160, forward strand.
ATATCACTCACGGACAGAGCACAATACCAGCAGATCGTATCTGCGGCAGAAACAAACGCCGGATTAACCCTGGCGCCAGCCAATGATCCGACTAATCCTTCATATGTATCCAATATCAATACAGACTGGCAGAAAGAAGGCCTGAAAAGAGGACTGATACAGGACCATAACGTCGGACTTTCAGGCGGTACGGAAAATATCTCCTACAATGCTTCCCTGGGTTATTTCAACCAGACAGGTACACAGGTAGGGCCGCAGAAATACGACCGCTATACCCTGAACAGCAACCTGCAGGGTAAAAAAGGCCGTTTCAGCTACGGTGTAAAAGTGGCTTATACACAATCGCACAAGGGGAACTATGCCGCTACCAATGGCCACGCGGTGTTCGGAGGAGTAGTGACCAGTATGCTGACCGCTATTCCTACCATGCCTGTATACGATGCTTCCCGCCTGGGCGGATATGGTGGCAGCGACCAGGTAAAGAACAGGGCTATCTCTGCCAACGTAGTAGGGATTAATAACCTGGTGAATGATTACAGCGACCGTAACCGCTTCCTGGGAAATGCATGGGGCGAACTGGAAATAGTGAAAAACCTGAAGTACAGGATCAACGCCAGCTACGACAGGACCGATTACGAGAACTCTCACTTCGAGCCACGCTTCGACATGGGATACTACTATCTCAATACACAATACTACATGTACCTGCAGAATGGTCATTCAAACACCAGCCTGCTGGAGCATACACTGACCTACCAGTTACAGAAAGGCAAACATAAAATTGACTTCCTGGCTGGTCTGACTTACCAGGAGGATAAGAACGAATGGATGGCTGCCACCGCGCAGGATACCTCAGACCTGAACTTCCGGACATTTGCCGCTGTAGCCAGGGCAAGCGCTAAAGGCGTGACCAGCTGGAAAGGCATGGCAGCGCTTTACTCCACGCTCGGCAGGATCAACTACAATTATGACGATCGTTACCTGCTGACAGCCAACTTCAGACGGGATGGTTCATCAAAGTTCGCACCAGCAAACCGCTATGGTAATTTCGCTGGTTTCGCGGCTGCCTGGAATATCAGCAATGAGAAATTCCTGCATTTGCCTTCCTTCATCAGCAGTATGAAACTAAGAGGTGGTTATGGTGTATTGGGTAACCAGACTTCCCTGGGTTGGTATGACTACCAGTCGTATATCAACAATACCACTAACTACCTGTTCGGCGATCAACTGGCCACAGGTTCCACTACCGTATCAGTGACAGACCCTACCCTGAAATGGGAGTCTACCACTACTACCAACGTAGCGCTGGATCTGGGCCTCTTTAATGAGAAATTATCCTTTACGGCGGAATATTATAACCGCCTTTCAAAAGATATCATTACCGCTATCCCTATACCTTATTCTGTAGGTTCCTTCCCGCAGACACTCACTACCAACGCAGCATCGCTGAAGAACAGTGGCTTCGAGTTCACCCTGACTTACAAGGACAACATCGGTGCGTTGAACTACTCTATCAATGCCAATGCTTATACCCTGAAGAACAAGGTCGAAAAGCTGGGTGGAAAGAACAACCCAGTGTATGGTTCCGGCAGCAAAACAGAGGTGGGCCGCGAAGTGGGTGAACTGTTCGGATACAAGACAGACGGCATCTTCCAGAGCCAGGATGAGATCAGCAAACATGCTACGCAAGACCAGTCAGGCGGTATCAAACCAGGCGATATCAAATACAAGGACATGAACAATGATGGTGCGATTACTGATGCCGACAGGACCTACCTGGGCTCAGCGATCCCTAAATTCTACTACGGCCTGAATGTATCTGCTTCTTACAAAAACTTTGATGTGTCTTTCTTCTGGCAGGGTAATATGGGCAGTAAAGTGAACAATGGTGTTTATTCAGCGTTGATGGCTGGCCAGTATGGTAATGCACATACCGACGAACTGAATTACTGGACACCTACCCACACCAATACCGATGTGCCAAGGCCGCTGATCAACGATATCAATAACAGCCGGTTCTCCGATCGTTTTGTACAGAGCGGCTCTTATGTAAAACTGCAGAATGCGCAGATCGGGTATACCATTCCTGAATCTACTTTGAGCAAGACGCATGTATTCAGAAGCCTGCGTGTGTATCTCTCTGGTCTGAACCTGGTAACGATCACCAAATACAAAGGCTACGATCCTGATTTTATCAGCGACGGTTTGTTTAACAGGGGCTTTGACTATGGCTCCTTCCCGAACCCGAGAACCGTGATGTTTGGTGTACAGTTAGGCCTTTAATCTTTAAACAGCATTACAAATGAAACGTACTATATCTCACTATATTTTAACAATTGCCACCGCCAGCGTATTGGCTACTGGTTGTGATAAAAGACTGGACCAGGTTAATCCGAATGCGCAGACTTCTGAAACCTTCTGGGCAACAGGTAATGACGCTGTGCAGGGTATCAATGCAGCGTATGCACCTTTATTGCTCGATGGCGCCTATATGCGCTTCACACCAATACTGCTGGATGTGAGAGGAGATGATATCAGAAGTAACAGTCCGTGGACAGCTATTTCAGGTGTCGGTAAGTTCGCGCTGGGTACAGGCAATGCCGATGGATATGGATGGGCATTCGACGAATATTATGAAGGCATATTCCGCTGTAACCAGGTGCTCGACAATGTACCTAATATCACTATGGCGGAAGATCTGAAAAACCGTGTGTTAGGGCAGGCTTATTTCCTGAGAGGATTGTATTTCTTTCACTTGGTAGACCTGTTTGGTAATGTAGCACTGCCTACAAGATCTCCGCAGTCAAAAGCAGATTTCTATGGCAAGCAGATGACAGCAGCAGATGGCTGGGCACAGGTAATATCTGATTTTAAGGCAGCTGCAGACCTCTTGCCTGTATCCTACAACGGCGTAACAGGTGCAGACGCGAACCAGGTAGGAAGGGCTACTAAAGGTGCTGCAATGGGCTATCTGGGTAAGGCTTACCTGTTTAATAAAAGATACCAGGATGCTGCTGATCAGTTTAAAAAAGTGATAGACCTGGGAGTGTATTCGCTGATGCCGGACTATAAAGACAATTTTACCGAGAGCAAAGAGAACAATGCAGAGTCCATCTTTGAGGTACAGTTCTCCACCACAGTTGGGGGAACTGACCTCGGATGGCAGGGGATTCCTACTTCTACCTGGGCGAAAACTTCCGCAAGGGCCATTACGTATGGTGCGCCTAATTTCGGATGGACGGATGTACAGCCAACAGTGTTTGTATTCAATGAATTTATGCAGGAGAAAACGGTGGACGGTGCAACAGACCCGCGACTGGATGCTACCATCTTCTATAACAAGCCGGGTGAAACCATCTACGGACAGCTATTTTCACAGGTATATGCCAACAGTTCCTACCTCAATGATATCTTCTGCCGGAAATACGAAAATGGAGATGGCAATAAGCCGAATGAATACGACTGGAAGTCTGGTATCAACGAGCGGCTGATGCGCTATTCAGACATTCTGCTGATGTATGCTGAGTGTCTGAATGAATTGCAACAGACGGCGCAGGCAGCTCCTTATATCCAGCAGGTGAGGACCCGTGCAAAACTGCCTGATATCACAGCTACATTGGCGGCGATGACGCAGGCAAAGATGCGCGATCAGCTATCCCATGAACGCTTACTGGAGTTCTGCCTTGAAGGCCACCGTTTTGATGATATCCGTCGCTGGGGCTGGCTGGAAGACGAGACTAAACTCGCCTTGCTGAAATCCCGTGATCCGGAGTTCAACAACTACAAAGCCGGTAAAGAACTGTATCCGATCCCGCAGGGAGAGATAGATAATAATCCGGGCTTCAAGCAGAATTCTTCTTACTAATGTCAACGCAGTATATGACCCATTTTCCTTTACGGAGTGCGGCCGTCCTGCTTTTACTGATCACAGGTATCATGTCCTGCAGTAAAAAGGATGCGCCGGCTCCGGCCACCAGAGATACGACTGTTGTGGAACCGCCGGTAGTCACCTTCGATATCAACAGCATTAACGATACCTATGAAGACATAGCTCCTTTTGTCTATTATCCCAAATGGGGCCCGTATAACGTGCATGATCCTATCATCCGGAAATTCGGTGACACTTATTACTGCTACAGTACAGATGCCGGTTTCGGTATCTCGGTGAGGGCAGGTTTGCAGATACGCAAATCCAAAGACCTCGTGCAGTGGACTTTTGTAGGATGGGTATTTGACAAGCTTCCTGGCCTGGGTGCAAGCTTTATACAGCAGCGGAGTGGTACACCGAATAACAGTCTCTGGGCGCCAAGTGTGGTAAAAGTAGGCAGTGAATACCGCCTATACTATTCACTGGCTTCCGATGTAGGACGCCTGAGTGTGATCGGCCTCGCAACCGCTTCTTCACCTGAAGGCCCCTGGACAGAAAAAGGACTGGTAGTGACTTCACAGAATGACAACAGTGTTCAGACGAATGCTATTGATCCGAGTGTGCTGGTGACGCCTTCCGGAGAGCATTGGATGTATTATGGTTCTGCATGGGATGGTATTTATGTGCTGAAGTTGAATCCTGCTACTGGATTAGCGCAGACGAGCAATGACAAAGGTAAACGTATTGCCAACCGCGGATTTACCAGTGGAAAGTATAACGGCAATATTGAAGGACCAGAAGTGGTGTATAATGCTGCGCAGAACAAATACTTCCTGTTCATCGCGTACGATTGGCTGGAAACGAAGTATAACACGCGTGTCATGCGCGGCGACAAGCCAGAGGGTCCGTTCTATGATTTCAAAGGTGCCGATGCCAACACAGGTATCGATCATGGCCCGATGATCACAGCCCCTTACCAGTTCAGTGGTCATGGCGGATGGCAGGGCGTCTCGCATTGTACCGTGTTTGACGATGGCAGTGGGCAATATTATATGGCGCATCAGGGCCGGCCGGGTATCAACAAGTACTTCATGGATCTGCATGTACGTAAGGTGTTCTGGACAACAGATGGATGGCCGGTGGTATCGCCGGAAAGGTATGCCTGGGAGGATAATGCTACTGTGCCGGTTGACAGTATTACCGGCAGCTGGGAGCAGATCATACTGGGGTATCGTGTAGTGCCGGGTTATGCAAATGAGCAGGTGTCGCCGGACTTCCAGGTAGCTGTTCCGTTGACCATATCCGCCAACGGTACACTCAACAATGATGCTGCCAGCAAATGGGTGTACAATGCTCCGTGGCTGGAAATGCACTGGAGCAATGGTTATACAGACAAGGTATTGGTACAGCGGGGCAGGGACTGGGAGAAGAAAACGTCAACGCTGATATTCACTGGTCTGAATAATGACGGTGTGGCCATATGGGGCAAAAAAAGTAAGTAATGATCTCAACAAAAGATAAAGGATGTGATGAAAAATAAGGTATTACAGGTACTCGCACTTGGCTTGTTGTTGTCGCCGGGTATTGCAGAAGCACAAAATAACAACGTTATTAAGGTTGAGACCAGAACCATCACCGGTAAAATAGAACCAACCATGTGGGGCGTCTTCTTTGAAGACATCAATATGGGTGCCGACGGTGGCATCTATGCAGAGCTGGTGAAAAACCGTTCCTTTGAATTCTTCAGACCCCTGATGGGATGGACGGTGAGTGGTGCAAAGGTAAAAGAAGGTGATCTGCTGATCTTGAACAGAACGCCTGTTCATACTGCCAATCCGCGTTTCCTGCGGGCTACTGTCAGGAATACTGCACAGGGCGATGCAGGACTGAAGAATGAAGGCTTCCGCGGCATGGGCATTAAACAGGGACTGCGGTATGATTTTTCGGTACTATACAGGCAGCAACAGCCGGGCGTCCGGTTGCACGTACTACTATTGAACAGTGGCGGCAAGGTGATTGGTGACACAGTATTGACGCCTTCACAGCAGGACACCGCATGGCATAAAGAGGCTGTAAGTTTCCACGCTACAGCAACGGAACAGAAGGCATCTATGCAGCTATGGCTGGAAGGCAATGGAACAATTGACCTGGACATGATCTCCCTCTTTCCGGAGGATACCTGGAAAAGACGCCCGGGAGGTATGCGGGCTGATATGATACAATTGCTCGCTGATATGAAGCCCGGCTTTATACGTTTCCCCGGCGGCTGTATTGTAGAAGGATTTGACTTGTCGCAGCGTTATCAATGGAAGAAAACAATCGGACCTATAGAAGAAAGGCAGTTGATCATTAACCGCTGGAATTTTGAATTTGCACATCGTCCAACGCCGGATTATTTCCAGACATTTGGATTGGGCTTTTTCGAATACTTCCAGCTGGCGGAAGATATCGGCGCAGAGCCGCTGCCTATCCTCAACTGCGGTATGGCCTGCCAGTTTAACTCCGCAGAGCTGGTGCCACTGGATGAACTGGATCCTTATATACAGGATGCCCTTGACCTCATTGAATTTGCCAATGGCGATACCAACACCACCTGGGGTAAAGTACGTGCCAATATGGGACATCCTGCTCCTTTTCACCTGAAAATGCTGGGCGTAGGTAATGAAAACTGGGGGCCTCAATATGTAGAGCGCCTGAAGCTCTTCACTAAAGCCATCAAAGAAAAGTATCCTGAGATAAAACTGGTAAACAGTTCAGGCACTGATCCTGAGGGAGAACGCTTTGACTACCTGAATAAGGAACTGCGTGGCATGCATGCCGATATTATTGATGAACACTATTATCGCCCGCCGCAATGGTTTATGCAGAACGCACGCCGCTATGATAATTACCCCCGCAATGGTTCCAAAGTATTTGCAGGTGAGTACGCTGCACAAAGCGACAAGACAGTGAGTATTCATAACAGGAATAACTGGCTGACAGCTTTATCTGAAGCCGCCTTCATGACCGGCCTGGAAAGGAATGCAGCCGTGGTAAATATGGCTTCCTATGCACCTTTATTTGCCCATACAGACGGCTGGCAATGGACGCCTGACCTGATATGGGTAGACAACCTGCGTTCTTATGGCACGCCGAATTACTACGTACAGCAACTGTTCTCCCTGAACAAGGGAACAGCTACCGTAGCGGTACACATGAACAACGACGTGGTAGCAGGACAGGATAGTTTGTATGCTGCTGCCGCGTTAGATGAAAAAAAGCATGAGCTGATCATCAAACTGGTGAACGTATCAGATAAGGAACAAACCTATACCGTGGAACTGGACGCCAAACCTGCCGGACAGGCGAAGCTGACAGTGCTGCAAAACGATGATGTGAGTAGTGTAAACAGCTTTGAGCAGCCAGGCCGGATATCGCCCAAAGACACGGAGATGAAGATTCCCGGTAAGCGATTCCTGGTAAAGGTTGCATCCCGTTCATTGAATGTATTGCGCATCCGTTTATAGCGGCCACACAAAAATAGCTGATAGTGAAACGTATATTCTTTCTTTGGTTGATGATAATGGGGACATTCCACCTGTGGGCACAATCTGTGCCCGCAGGAACGGAATTTACGACCCGCAACACGCCGGTACACGATCCTGTGATGATAACGGAAAAGGGCACTTATTACCTGTTCTGTACCGGGAATGGCATTAGCGTGTTTTCCTCCCGGGATATGCAGCATTGGCATAAGGAGGCTTCTGTATTCAGCAGTGCTCCCGAGTGGGCGGTAAAGGCTGTTCCTGGCTTTAAAGGGCATATCTGGGCGCCTGATATCAGCTATTATAATGGCCGGTACTATCTGTATTACGCGGTGTCTGCTTTTGGCAAGAATACCTCCTGTATAGGATTGGCTGTAAATAAGACGCTGGATCCATCATCTCCGGATTATAAGTGGGAAGACAAGGGGAAGGTGATACAGTCTGTTCCTGGCCGCGATATGTGGAATGCCATTGATCCTAACCTGGTGCTTGATGAAGGCGGTACGCCCTGGTTGTCATTCGGCTCCTTCTGGGAAGGTATCAAACTGGTGAAAATGGCCCGGGATCTGCAAACAGTGAGTGAGCCCGAGGAATGGTATACCATTGCCAGAAGGCCAAGAGACTTCAATACTCCGGATACATCCGCAGGCAATGGTGCTATAGAAGCGCCTTTCATTTTCAGAAAAGGGAAATATTACTACCTGTTCGTATCCCGCGACTACTGCTGCCGGGCAGAGAAAAGTACCTACAAAGTGGTGGTCGGACGAAGCGAAAAAGTACAGGGGCCCTACCTGGACAGGCAGGGCGTTCCCTTACAATTGGATGGGGGTACTTTAGTTATACAGGGTGATGGTGTTAACTGGTATGGAGCCGGGCATAACGCAGTATTCAGCGAATCCGGCAAAGACTACCTGCTCCTGCATGGATATGATGCACATGACCGGGGACGTTCTAAACTGTTGCTCAAAGAAATAAGCTGGGACACTGATGGATGGCCCCTGCCTATCCAATTAGGTTCAGATCAATAGGTAACTCAATACAGGAATGCCCTTGCTTTTTAAGGCAGAAAAGAATATCTTCTGCCTTAAAAAAATCTCCTTCTATCCGCATGATCTTATCTTCATCTTCCAGGTCGAAAGTGACCTTCAGACCAGGAAGGTTTCCCATGATATCAGTTATAATAGCCTTCACTTTCTCTGCATATAGCACATCTGTCTTAAAAACTTTCACCATAATCATAACAAGATTGATTGCATCCTATTTTTTCGCTCCCAGCAGCGTAAAGGGGTTGAACGACACGCCTATGTTGAAATAAAAAGTCGGGTCAGGAGTGGTTTTATATACCGGGTCACCAAATGAATCTTCCTTCCTGAATATCCTTCCTGATGGAGTCATTTTCGCGCCGGTTTTTACAGTAAGCAAAAGATACTTTGTCAGAATATGTTCATACACCAGCCCTGAATTAAGGTCTAATTGCCTGTACTCATACTTTTGAGATGTACTGTCTAAATTATACAGATAAAAAGAGGTCCTGTCGATCTCCGAACCAAAGGACAGCCTTCCATTAGCTCCCACCAGTTTTCTGAGGTATAAGTATCTCGGGAAGGTGACATCTGCGCTAAAGCCATTAATGAATTTATGCTCATAGGCAACAGTCGGCATAAAAGGCGCCTGTGCGCTCGGGTCGATATTCACGAGCATCCCAACGATTAATTTGGTGCGTTGATTGGCCTTCAGTATCATGGAGGCGGTCACCAGTCCTTTTACTCTTTCAAAGTATCGCTCACTGCCATCCACTATAAGGCTGGAAGTATAGATGGTCCGCTTATTGAATAGTGTAGAAAAATAAGTGACGTTGAGTGACGAATACAGATAATGGAACTCGTCGTTGACGTTCTTAATACTTCCTGCGGATTGAGTAATATCTGCCTCTATAGATGTTCTTCTGTAGCCTGCAGAAGCCCCCAGCATCCAGGTCTTTCTCTTTATGAAGTTGTAATTCGCACTCATCTTCAATTGCGTAAAACCGGTCACTTTACTCTCCGGTAAAGACTTACCCTGCTGTTCCGAAGTGAAATTGTACGGAGTTGAATAAACAAACTCGATATTCAGTGGGCGGGTAACGGCAAACTTGTCGGCGGCGTAGGTTTCTACACGCTTAGGCATATTCAGACTATCCCTGTTCTGCGAAAAACATTCTGCCGAAAAGATCAGTATGCCCGATACTGATACAACTAATTTCTGTGTAATGTCCATTATTCTATATTTAAAGGTCCAGTTGATAGACGGGGAAAAAGTTGGCTGCAATCATTCATCTCATAAGGTCTGTTCATGACAATTAAATGAGTGGCACAGATCAGATTATTGAATAATGCAGCACAAAGGAAGGGATAATACAAAGCCGCTTTCTCGTTTTTATACCAAATGGTTTACATTTTATACTAAAGTTTTCAGGGGAAATATTTGGTATACGAAAGAAGGGATTTCGTATATTTTCCGCCGCCACGGGGTAGAATCGCTTTATCTTTGCACCGGATTTAATTCCTGTATAAGTATTATGAAGCATAAGCATGATGACACGATCATACGCCTGATTATTGACGACCGCTACAGACTATTGCGTCATGCTATGGTAGTGCTGGGCATCCTGACGATGATCTCCTTTACCAATGAAATCCAGGGATCAAGGGAAGACAGGTACTTCAGATTATTATGTGTGTCTGTCTTCTTAATACTCATGTGCTATGTCAATATGAACGTGCTGGTCCCACGCTTCTTTTTCAAGGGCAGCTATATACTTTATCTGGCGCTTTTACTGATACTGGTTGTGGCTGGGCGTATGGTGATGTCAAGGGTATTGAGAAGGTTCGACGTTGCAGCCCATTTGGATACCATGCAAAACAGCAAGGATAAATTAGGCATATATGAAGGAACGATCATATTGATTGCAGTAGTACTTGTTACCACCATGGTAAAGCTATTTCAACGATGGATGAGAGACAATGAACGAATGGCCGAGTTAAGAAATCTGACATTGACGATGGAGCTGAATGAACTGCGGAACCAGATCAATCCGCACTTTCTCTTTAATATGCTTAATGGTATAAAAGCCCTGATACGTAAGGATCCGGAGAAAGCTAATCTTGTGATCATGAAGTTGTCTGAGTTCCTCCGTTACCAGCTTTATGAGAACAATAATGAAAGAACATTACTGAGATCTGAGATCAATTTCTTATCCAACTTTCTGGCCCTTGAAAAGCTCAGAAGAGATCATCTATCCATAAACATCAGTAGCGAGACGCCTCCCCGTATAATCAACTGGGTGTCTTTACCGCCCAACCTGTTCACCACCTTCCTGGAAAACGCGGTAAAGCACAGTGTAGATATCAGCGGAGCGGAATCGTACATCAATGTTGGCATAGAGGTAAAAGAAGATAAGCTCTACTTCAGTTGTACCAATTCAAAAGATCCTGAATTTAAACCTTCAGACAAAAGGAATAGTGGACTCGGACTGGCTAATATCAAAAGACGACTTGAATTGTTGTATGGCGACAGCTATAACCTTGAGACTTCGTCTACGGAAAAAGAATATAATATCAAACTAACTATACCCATATGAGATGCGTTATTGTAGACGATGAACCACTGGCCAGGGAAGAACTGCAGGAACTGATCAAAGAGGTGTCCCAGCTGGAAGTAGTGGGGGTATTTTCCAATGCGTTTACTACCATGGAGTTCCTGAAGACCAATCAGGTGGATCTCATTTTCCTGGATATTGAGATGCCGATGGTGACAGGACTGGACTTTGCTGCGCAATTGCCGAAGCATGTGCTGACTATTTTCACTACGGCTTATTCGCAATATGCCTTCAAAAGCTATGAGCTGGATGCCATAGATTATCTGTTAAAGCCTATTGAGAAATCCCGCCTGGAGAAAGCGATCAGCAAAGCTGAAGCATACAAAAGACTACTCTCAGATGAGACGGAAAAGAATATTGTGCAGTCGAATACAAGTGACTTTCTGATCATTAAATCAGATCGGAGGTTTCACCGGCTCAACTTCAGTGATGTCAGGTTTATTGAAGGACTGAAAGACTATGTAGTGATATATGCAGGTAATCAGAAGCTGATCACGGCCATGAATTTAAAGACCATTCATCAGAAGATGCCGCAACATCTTTTCATACGGGTCAGTAAGTCGTATGTTGTGAATGTAAACTATATAGAATCATTTGACCATCATACTGTCTATGTTGGTGAATCTGAAATTCCGCTTGGAGAGGTATATAAGAGAGACTTCTTTAAGATGTATTCAGGAGGGTCGCTTAGTCCGGAGGAGTAGAAGGCCTGTACACTTCAAGCGGCTTTTTGTCCGTTTCATCCGGATCTTAGCTACTGGTTATACCAAAACAAAAGATCTTAGCAGTATAGTGTAGTAAAGTTTAAGGAATAACAGTTAAAAGTTGTAGGTTTAACAAGGCCGGGATGTTTATCCCGGCTGTCTTTTTTGGGAGCAACGGATCGGGAGAATAGTAAATACTGCAGAAGATGGACGCCAGGAGGTCTGCGGCTGTATCAATAAAAAAAGCAGTCGCCCGGCATTCCGGAACGACTGCTTTTTCATTTATCCGCTGAATGGTTATTGCTTCTTCTTACCGTCTTTTTTATCCTTATCCAGCTCATTTTTCAGCACCTTGCCATCTGCACCGAAAGTCACATCTCTTTTCTCCGTGTCTTTCTTCAGCTCCAGCTTGTAGGTAACGGTTGTTCCCTCAGTATGCTTGTCTGCGTCATGTATTTTATAGCCGGCAAACTGCTGTTGCACCGCCTGTTTTACTGCAGCAGGCAGATCTGCGTCTTTGATATCTTCCTTCTGTTTTACCACTTTGCCGGTAGCATCGTACCAGACATCGTGTTTTTCAAACTCAGCCTTGTACTGGTTGTCTTTCATTTTCCACTTAACACCTGTAGCCTTGGGATACTGTTGCTGGAAACTTTTGGTGACCGGGGCAGGTACGTTTACCGGCTGATCAGCTTTCTGTGCGTAAGCACTAACGGCAGTTCCCATTAAAAGAAATAAAATAAGCTGTTTCATGAACTTGCTTTTTAAATGAGGCCATAAATTTACGGAAAGAATCTGCATCCCGGAAAAAATCGGGGATATCAGCAATAAAATACCTGCTACCGTACACAATATTTATCTACAGTCTGGATTGCCGGCTTATCCGTACCTTTAACATATCGTTTCCCCACAATAATTCACTGTTATGATCCAGTTCCGTGCAATAAAGAGATCGCTCGTTCCGGACAATACTATGGCCGACTACATTCACAATCTGCCCAACAGGTACAATAATTCAAAAGCTGAAAGGATCGCTGCCTACCTTACCCATCAGTTCAGTAACGAATCCTGCAGTCATCATCCTGATCACCTGGTAGAAATGAATATTGAATCCAGATCGGAAGAGGGAGAGTTGGTGCTCTATAACTACAGCAAACCATGCTGTGATACTTTTGCGAAGCGCATCAAGGACATCATCAGCAGAACTAAAGAGATGTTCCCCTGATAAACTTCTTGCGGAATTCCCCCGACCGTATAATGGATTCATCCGCTTCCATCGGCTCCTTTAGGAGCCGCGGTGTTTGTAGCGCGGGCTTGAAAACCCCGGGGGAATGCGATTTAAGGCTTGTCATTCTTTGACAGCATAGGGCGTATCAGTATGCGCATGATCAGCATGCCCAGCAGCAAGCCTATGCCAAAGATCAGCAGGAGGTCCAGCATAGGGATGGTCACACATTTTGATTTAGCATCTGCGCCACCCACAGAAGCATGGGTAATACCAAAAGGTACATCCCGGTTCAGGAAAAGTGTAACAATACCAAAGAAGGCGGTAACCAGTACCCAGACTATCAGTACACGTAATACTATTTGTCGCCAGCGCCACTCTGTACCCACCATACGTACATTATATGCATAAAAGAAACCGATCAGCAAGGCACAGATAAAGAAGAACAGGGTAACCCAGGCAAAGAAACTGTCATCCCTGTCCTTTTCTGCTTCCAACTGGCAGGGATCGGTGAACAGCAGCTTCAGCGTCAGCATTTCATGGCTGATCTTTTTGACCATCCTCGTCCACCAGGATTCAGTCACGCTCACAGGTGGGATTAGTCTGATGGTATCCGTGAAGGTAGTATCTATGCTGATGAATTTATAACCCAGTTCATCCCACAGTTCTCCATAACCATCATCTGCACCCAGCGGCCAGATAGCCACACCGCCCAAACCATTGTTCAGTACATAGTCATATTTAACGTCCAGGGTATTCTCGTCATCAAACCATATTTCTGACGTTACCTCACCATTGGCATCTTTCTCTTCCACATAGGCAGCTACAGCGTCTTCATCATAGATGATGGAACTATCTGCAGGATACTTGCTTTTGATCTCGCTGAAAGGAACATAGCGGGTGAAAACGTCCTTACCACCATTAGGACTTTTTTTCCATTGTGTGCCGTAATAGGATAGGAGGAGCATGAACTTGGATGGTGCAATCTGCAGGTTCAGGAAACGTGACATCACAGGTTCTATTGCTCTGCGGGCATCTCCTTTCATGGGAGATAGTCCGCCGGCACGCGTACCGCTTGCCTTAGTGAAGTCTATGAGGAAGTGATCTGTCAGCGGGTCAAGCGTTCTCAGGTCATATGCTGACTGATCGTCGTAAGATGGTATGGTAACGGAGATATCATATTTCTGCTGATTGTTATGCTGGAAATAATTGGAGAGCAAAGTCACAAAGCGGGAGAAGGCATCCCTTCTTTTAGCACTTAGTTGACTAAACCAGATATTTATACCTTCTGCCTGGTACTGTTGTAATAAAGGTAACAACGAATCAATACAACGGAACTGGGCATCTTCGTCTTTCAGCAGCTCGTCGATATGCGTAGGATCATTTTCATAATAAGTGAACATCCGGTTCTTACCTGCCGTTGCTGCCAGGTTGAACATGTTCAACGGAGCAGGAGGGATGTCTCTTGCCTTAATATCTTTTTCAGTAGTATACCCATAAAAGCTGATTGCACTCAGGGCAGTGAAATTATACTGGAGATATTTGTCGGTCATCCAATAGGGGTGAATACCTATAACATCTGCCTTATGTCCCAGGGTGATGGTGTAAGTGGTGCCGAGTGTATCACTTAACCGTAAGGTGTCTATCTTACCGGCAGGTCGCCCGTATAGTGCACGGACTGCCTGCAACTGTTTCTGCTGCGCTTCACTGTTCCGTTCCTCTTTTTCCTTTTGCTGTAAGATGGGAATGATCTTGCTGATGAGAGAGGCTACATCTGTTTCCGGTACCGGTGCCGGGGGCGCTACAGGTTCCTCCTCTGGTGGCAGGGTGGTATCTTTTGCCTGACTGGCAATAATACTATTGATAAGTGCACGCAGGGAGTCGAAGTGCTGGTTCTGCTGTAGTGACAACTCTGCGTTCAGCTTCCTGATATCTGCAGCAGTGGCCACCATAGAGTCTGCCATGACAGTCCTGATGATAGTGATCACGCGCTGTTGTTCCCTTGCCCTTGCATTTTTAGTGAACTTTAAAGCCGCAATGATCTTTTGCAAAAGCTTAACTTTTCCGGTTGTATCTTTCTGAAAAGTGGGTAGGTTAATGGTCTTTATTACGTTGCCGGTATCATACGGAGATGAATATACTCTGTTGGCGTGAACGTCATTTTTGAGAAACAAAAAGATAATAAGGATAGAAAAGAAACCGGTAACGGTCCTGATTAGGGAATACATAAACGCTAAGATTTACGGAACAAGTTTGAGGCAAGAGTAATAATAATAATTAATAAAAAATAGGTAAATATTCATTTAAATAAAAATTTTATTGTTTTCATTTAACTACTATCTTGTGCTGAATATGAAAATCTTAGTTCTTTAGAGTCGCCTAATACCTTGATTTTCGTTAGGATAAACACAACACAATTAAAGAGGACAAAAAAGCCGGATAAGTATTCAGATACAACATAACATCGTAGAAACGGCCACTGCAGCGCATTGTGCAGAGCCAGTTTTACCGAGTACTTCCTGAGACAACATAACTGCAGAGTACTTCCTGATAAAATAGTAGCCATATGATTTACGAAACCCTATCATGCATCACTGAAGTGATTAATCAACACTTTGGCAGGCAATTGCATGTCAACGAGGAGAAAGTAGTGCTATCCGGAATCGTAAATCAGGACGGTAGTATTGCTATACAGGGAGAGAATAAAGTACTTGTAACGCTGATCAACATTGAGAAAGAAGCGATGGGGAAAGGTGTGTCCGGTAGTAATTCAGGGCTGATGCAGGCGAGAACTATGCCGCCGGTTTGCATTAACCTGTACGTGTTATTTTCGGCATACTTTAATGGAAACAATTATGCGGAAGCATTGCGTTTCATATCCTTCGTCATGGCTTTTTTTCAGTCGCACAATGTATTCACTCCTGCTGATACGCCATCGCTTGACCGGCGGATAGACAAGCTGGTATTTGAGATGGAGAGTATGGGCACGGAGCGTTTAAACAATGTATGGGCTACACTTGGCGCCAAGTATATGCCTTCCGTTGTATACAAAATGCGTATGCTATCATTTGACGACAGTATCATCAGGGAATACAGACCTTCCGTATCAGGTATTACTACAAACGATAAACTTCTGTAAACAGAATTACAGTAATGGGATTTGATTTGCTGACGGAAATTTATTTCCGCCACGGGTTCTTTGCTGACAATTGTTTAAGGGATATCCGTGTGCTGATACCACAGGATACCGCAATAGACATGCGACGTTATGAGATACTCTTCCGCAGAATGCCGGACCGGTTCGTGCTGCTTTTTAACAACAGCAATGCGGATCAGCGCGCGCAGTTACTGCGTGAACGGCTAACGTTAACGTTTGACCTGCAACTGTTGGACCCTTTCTTTTATAACTATACGGGACTGCCCCAGACAGACATTCCCGGTAGTATACTGTTGTTCAGTAATGCTGATGGGCATGCACCCGGAAAGTTGCATAAGCAGGATGTAATCGCTGCCACTGAGGTGGAGGCATTTAAACATCAGGGCGCTATATCCGTCAAACCTTTTGGACGGATCGCATTGCAGCTGACGCCTGACTTGTCCGACAGCTACGAGATCAGTTTTGCCGCGAGGACTACCCGCTGGTGTTATTACCTGATGAGCGCTAATCTTGCTGCGCTCTCAGAACCTGCAATTGTTGATACCAGCAACAACATTCATTTTACAGGCCCTCAGTCGGTAACGCTCCCTGATGGCGCACGCGCCAGTGTGTTTGTTTCGGAAGAAACGATCGCACTGGCGCAAAGACCTTTACATACATTTCAACTGGTGGACACTGTTGGAATCGGCGGCCTGCACAGGACCGTCATTTCGGCGCTTCCATCGCCTGACATCCAAACTATTTCAGCGGCGGGCATACCTGGATATGACCGCACGCAAGCATATTCCGAAATCTTTTTATACTAATCTCAAACCCGTACAGCTATGGCTTCAACACTCATGACACCGGGCGTTTATATTGAAGAAAAGAACGCCTTCCCCAGTTCTGCCGTTGCCGTCGAAACAGCAGTCCCTGTCTTTATCGGCTACACTGAGAAAGCCGAGCGGTTTGGTAAATCACTATTGACTAAACCAACCCGTGTTACCTCTTTCGCGGAGTTCGTAGAGCTCTTCGGTGTAGGTTTCAACTCAAAGTTCACAATCGCTGATCCGGCAGCAGATTACAAAGGAGAAACATTCATCGTGAACGGCGCACCCAAGGTAGTGCAGATCATGCCTAAGAACACTTTCTACCTTTACAACAGCATCCGCCTGTTCTACGCCAATGGCGGCGCTAATTGTTACATCGTATCCGTAGGTACCTATGGCGGCAAGACCGAAGGTCTGGAAATCGCCCTGGAAGACTTTACCGGTTCGGCCACCAAACCCGATATCCTGCTCGGCCTGGAGAAAGAGTTTGAACCTACCCTGGTAGTGATCCCCGACATCATCGCTCTCGGTGAAGGCGCCTACAACACCATGTACACAAAAGTGCTGGAACATTGCGCCAAGACGATGAGCCGCTTCGCGATCTTCGATCTGGCAAAACAAGGTGCTACTGATACGACAGACGCTATCGTGGGTGCCTTCCGCGACAAGATCGGTATCAATGCCCTGAACTATGGCGCTGCCTACTATCCATGGCTGAAAACTGCCATCGTACAGAGCAGCGAGATCGACTTCGAAAACATCGATCCGGCTGTTGACCTGGCAACTATTCTGCCTGAAACACTGGCACAGCAGGTAGTGACCGCCTACAAGGCAATCGCCACTCCTGACGCTAACGCAAAGAAGAACTTCCACCAGTCACTCAAAGCTTCCAGCCCTGTTTACAACAGCATCCTGGAAGAGATCAGGTCTAACCTGAATGAACTGCCTCCAAGCGGCGCGATGGCGGGTATCTACACAATGGTTGACAGCAGCCGCGGTGTATGGAAAGCGCCGGCCAACGTATCTGTTAGCATGGTGAATGCTCCTTCTGTGAACGTCTCCCACGACGAACAGAAACAACTGAACGTGGATGTAATGGCTGGTAAATCCATCAACGTGATCCGTCCTTTCCCTGGCATCGGAACACTGGTATGGGGTGGCCGTACACTGGATGGTAACAGCCAGGACTGGCGTTATGTAAACGTACGCCGTACCCTCATCATGATCGAACAGTCCATCAAGCTGGCGGCACGTACCTACGTATTCGAACCAAACGACGCTACCACCTGGGTAACCGTGAAATCCATGATCGACAACTTCCTGACCAACCTCTGGAAACAGGGCGCACTGGCAGGAGCGGCTCCTGAACAGGCATTCGATGTACAGCTGGGCCTTGGCTCCACCATGACGCCTCAGGATATCCTGGACGGTAAAATGCTGATCACTGTAAGAGTAGCGATCGTAAGACCTGCGGAGTTTATCGTGATCACATTCCAGCAGATGATGCAACAATCTTAAAAGACAACAAACTTATCCACCTTATTACCTCACTCATTAAAAGCTTACAATTATGCCAGATGACGGATCTACCCAAGCCCAGACCACATGGCCTTTGGTCAAATTTTCCTTCAAGGTCATGTGGGACGGCGCTGAACTGATATTCCAGGAAGTAACCGGATTATCTTCAGAGACGCAGATTATCGAATACCGCGGCGGCAGCAGCCCTGTTTATTCTACAGTAAAAATGCCCGGTATCCAGAAGTTCTCCAACGTAACCCTGAAAAAAGGCATTTTCAAGGGCGATAAAGCACTGTGGGATAAATACAAAGGTATCACCATGAATACCTACAAGCGTGTCAACATCGTAGTGAGCCTCCTGGACGAAAAACAGGATATCGCTATGAGCTGGACGCTGAAGAATGCCTTCCCAAGCAAGATCACTGTAACGGATATGAAATCGGACGCTAACGAAATAGCCGTTGAGACTATGGAAGTAGCGCACGAAGGTTTAACAATCAGCGAATAAGGCGTATGGATCCCGGATATCCAATGACAGGCTTTCATTACAAGGTGAACTTTATCAATTACCTTGGTAAGGAAGAAGGGAATTTCCAGGAGGTGAGCGGCATTTCCGTTAACATAGCCACAGAACCAGTTAAGGAGGGGGGAGAGAACCAGTTTGTTTACAAACTGCCTTCCCCTCCTCAATATAGCAACCTGGTATTGAAGCGTGGCCTGCTGACAGGATCTGTTGTGACCGACTGGGTAAGAACTACCTTGTCTACCTTTAAATTTAAGCCTACGACCATTGTGGTGATGCTGCTGGATGAGCTCCATCAACCCCTCTACGTCTGGAAGTTCTATGGCGCCTATCCCGTAAAGATGGAAGTGTCAGGCCTCAAGGCGAAAGAAGGGGAAATTGCGATAGAGACCCTGGAGCTGGCCTACAAGTATTTTGAAAAGTTTCATTCATAAGCGATGCCACTGGAAGTAAGAGAACTCGTGATCAAAGTGACCGTCTCTACAGATACGGGCAAATCCAACACTGCGCTGCCGGATGAGAAATCACTGCGGCAGTGGAAGGAAAGTATTATCAGGGAATGTATGGATAAGATCCTGAGCAGGATAAAAAACGAAGCTGACAGATAGCTATGGGAGAGATCAAGAAATTACAGATAGCAGCTTATACGGATGCAGCCTGCGTTGCCACGCTCCTGAGCAAGATCAGCGCAGTGATCAATCCGAGTACTTATTCCCTGACCTACAAAGCCGAATACGAGCCGTCGGAGGAAATGAACAAGGCTGACCAGACCATGATCTTTACAGGAATGGGTAACTCCGACCTGAACCTCGACCTGCTGGTAGATGGTACCGGTATCATTCCGATACCAGATAACCAGACGGTAGACGGTTATATAAAGAAGTTGCGCGACGTGATATTTTTCTATCAGGGAGACAAACACAGGCCTAATTTCCTGAAGATCTCCTGGGGTGATTTTGTGTACAGAGGCGTGTGTACAAGCATTACCACCAATTACAAACTGTTCAATCCGGATGGGAGTACTTTAAGGGCAGAGTTAAAACTGGTGATTGCGAAATCGCTCGACTTCAAGACGAAGAAGCAGAAAGCAAAGACACAGTCGCCCGATATGACACATATCCGGACTGTGAAAGCCGGAGATACGTTACCGATGATGGCTTACCGCATTTATGGCGACCCTTCCTATTACATGGAAGTAGCCAGGATCAACGGACTGAGTAGCATACATGCGATCAGGCCGGGTGATGAACTGTATTTTCCACCATTAAAGAAAGCGTAATGTCGGCTCCCAGTGTTACTAATATAGCAGATCCTACGCTCCGGTTCACCGTGACTGCGAACGGCAATGCCGTACAGGAGAAATTCGGTGTAGTATCCATCAATATTTCGCATGAGATCAATAAGATCTCTTATGCGGAGATCGTATTTGTAGAAGGCAGCGGGGATATCGGAGAAGGTGGTGACGGTGGCACTTTCCCCACAAGTGAAGGTGCCGACCTCGTACCCGGTAATACCATCTCGATCACAGCTGGTTATGGAGAGGATACCGAACAATCGGTCTTCAAAGGCGTGATCGTTAAACAGGCAGTGCGCATCAGCGGTGCGAAACTCTTCCAGGTGGTGGTAACCTGTAAACATGAAGCGGTGAAGATGACGCTGAACCAGAAAGAGGCGGAGTTTTCCGATGCCACAGACAGCGATACCATACAGAAGATCGTGGGTACCTATGGTCTTTCTGCTACGGTAGACAGTACCAGCGCC
This sequence comes from Chitinophaga filiformis, assembly GCF_900102545.1. Lineage (GTDB taxonomy): Bacteria > Bacteroidota > Bacteroidia > Chitinophagales > Chitinophagaceae > Chitinophaga > Chitinophaga filiformis. The sequence continues at coordinate 288,886 of NZ_FNBN01000008.1, forward strand.
CAACTGGAAGTGTTATTCCAGAAGTCTGCTACTGACTGGGATTTTGTCCTGGCCAGGGCCGCCTATAATGGTTATATCACGGTGCTGGATGATGATTCGATCACCATCGGTAAACCTAAATTCACTGAAGCAGCAGTGCTAGCGGTAGGATATGGTGATGGCATGATCTCTTTCGACGCAGAGTTGAATGCAGAAAAACAGCCGCCTACACTGGAAGCGGCTGCCTGGGACCCGCAAACACTGGCACTGATCACATCAAGTGCAACTGAGCCAGGTCTGAATTCACACGGTAATCTCACGGCAAAATCACTCTCAGAAAAGCTGTCGCAAACGCAGCAGAAGCTCATCTCCAGTGCTCCGCTGGCACAGGCAGACCTGAAGTCGTGGGCAGACAGCACCTTGCTGCGCCTGCGTATGAATGCCATGAAAGGCACTGTTTCCTTCATTGGCAGCGCGCTTGCCAAACCAGGGAAAATGATGGAATTATCAGGCGTTGGACAACGTTTCGATGGTACCGCCTTTATAGTAGCGGTACGGCATTCCATGGAGGAAGGCTTGTGGACTACTACTGTACGCTTTGGCGCACCTGACAAACCTATTTTTGAAAAGGAGCAGTTCTCCTATACACCTGCCAATGGCCTGATGCCAGCTATCCATGGTCTGCAACTGGCCAAGGTGGTGAAGATCTCTGAAGATCCGGCCTCCCAGTACCGTATACAGGTAAAGCCTGCTTCAAATGCTGCCGATCAGAAAGGGATCTGGGCACGACTGGCCAGCTATTATGCTACGTCTTCTGCCGGTTCGGTATTTTGTCCTGAAGTAGGCGATGAAGTGGTAGTAGGATTCCTGGAAAGCGATCCGCGTTTTCCTGTTGTACTGGGCTCTTTATTCAGCAAAAGTAATGTGCCACCGCTCACGCAGGCTGACGAGAAGAACAATATCAAAGCATTGTACACCCGCAGCAAACTGCAGCTGAACTTCGATGATGATAAGAAGATCATCAAGATCACGACGCCCGGCAACAATATGATCACACTGAGCGACGATGGAAAATCCATCGAAATAAAAGATCAGAACAACAACAGCGTCAAACTGGATGACAGCGGTATTACGCTGAACAGCCCGAAGGATATCACGCTGAAAGCAACAGGCAATATCAACCTGCAGGCGACCGGTAAAGTATCGATGCAGGCTACGCAGGATATGGAGCTGAAAGGCATGAACATCAACCAGACCGCACAGATGGGCTTTACCGCGAAGGGAACAGCTACAGCGGAAGTATCTGCTTCTGGTCAGACAGTGATCAAGGGAGCCATGGTAATGATCAATTAAAACACCAACGAAATGGGAGCACCCGCAGCAAGATTAACAGATATGCATACCTGTCCTATGCAGACGCCGGGAATACCACCTATACCACATGTAGGCGGCCCTGTTGTAGGGCCTGGTGTGCCGACAGTGCTGATCGGCAAGATGCCGGCAGCAGTACTGGGCGATATGTGTGTATGTGTAGGTCCGCCGGATTCAATCATTAAAGGCTCTGCTACCGTAATGATAGGCGGCAAGCCTGCAGCCCGTATGGGCGACAGTACCGCTCATGGTGGCAGTATTGTGCTTGGATGTCCGACGGTATTAATAGGCGGTTAAAATCAATATAAATGGCAATTAATTCTTTTCTGGGTACCGGATGGGCATTTCCCCCGGCATTCGACAAAGCAGGCGGCAGTGCGGTGATGAGCCACACCGTTACTGACATAGAAGAGAGCATCCGCATCATACTGGGTACTGTACCCGGAGAGAGAATGATGCAACCTACTTTCGGATGCAATCTTCACAGGCTGGTTTTTGAGAAAGTAGACAGTGAGATGATCACAGAGATCAGCGATCTTATTGAACATGCATTGCTGGATTTCGAGCCGAGAGTCAATTTCGAGCATCTCGATGTACTGCTGCGTGACGATGTACAGGGTACCCTTCATTTACAAATACACTATACGATTATATCAACCAACACAAGGCATAACATGGTTTACCCCTTCTATTTCCTGGAAGGCACCAATATCGTGTCTCCCAACCTTTTGCCTTAGCGTGGACGTGCTATGAATAAATTATTCGATTATATGAGGGATGGCGTCAGTCAGACGGAGCGTAAACTGGAAGCGCTGTTGCCATCCTATGTGAAGATTGATGAACGCAGCAAGGAGGACCTGTTATTGTTCCTGTCGAACCTGTCTTCGCAGTTCAACTATTTTAACTTTCAACATGAGATTGAGGGCGACTGGAAAGATTTTATCCAGGCGGATGTCCTCATCATGATCATTGCTATTTCACGCCTGGACTTTACCCCCTGGCAGGAACAGCAGCAAGTGATTGCGCAGGTACTCGATGCTGCGGATAACGATACACAATTACAACCACCATTAACAGACTTTTTTAACCTCATTTACGGTATTGCCATACAACTGGCCAGTCATTTACAACAGCTGAATAAGGCCGATCTGCAAGGCCTTACCTGGATCTATACAGAGCAGTTGCAGGACAGCCTGGAGCTCGACGTACTTCATGCGCTGCAGTTTGAAAGAGAGGCGGCGGGCCTTTTCAGAAACGTACGTTATTTCCGTTCGGCTGCTATTACAAAAGAGTTGCAGATACTCTTCCCGCGGCTGATCAACAGACAAAATGAAGAGGCGCCACTCTTCCTGGGATATCAGTCGCTCAACGAAATTTATAATAACCTCCGCTCAAAATACTACCAGGTTACAACCGCCGCACAGGCTTACCTGAGAAGGAAACCAGACGTCATGCAGCATCATCCGCATATTGGATTGCTGATGGCGTTCACGCAATTATACAGTCATTTACAGGACAAGATAAACGGTCTTACCGGCCAGCACCTGTCTTACTATTACAGGAACGTGCTGGGAATACAGCAACGGCCTGCGGTGCCAGACAAGGTGCATATATTCGTGGACACCCTGCCGCAAAGCATGCCTGTTGTGATAAGACAGGGCACGCCCATGGTGGTGGAGCAGAACGGCGCGCCGCCAGTTACTTACAGACTCGCAAATGACCTGAATGGAAGTCAGACAAGATTGCGCGCATTGCAGTCGGTGTATGTAAACAGTTACAAACAGATCTCGGCTAATAGTCCGCAGCAGTCAGACATCATAGAACAACAAGTATATACGGCGATTCATAAGGTCACTGCGCCGGCAGATCATTTGCCGGGTGCATTACCTGTAGCACCCTGGCCTTTGCTCGGAGAAGCACAGCAGGAACTGCCGCTCGACCAGCGCACGATGCAGGAAACAGATATGGGGCTGATCGTAGCTTCCCCGCTGTTCTATCTTACAGAAGGCCGACGTACCGTTGATATTACACTATACTTTGAAGCTTCCTCTTTTGAAAAGCTCCGGGCCTATGTCAGGAACTTTGCTGCAGTAACAGGTAAAAAAGAGGAGCTGGTGATGAACGAACTCTTGTCATCGGCCCTGATCATCTCCTACACAACAGCAGAAGGCTGGTATACACTGGCCAAACACAGTATCCGTGCCGCACCGCCGGAATGCGGGCCTGATTGTATCGTGATCAGTATGACCTACGATGCCAATGCCCCTGCAGCAGCGCTGTATAATCCGGTGGTACATAAGGGCGAGTACCAGACCAGTCTTCCACTGGTAAAACTGTTGCTGAACAATAACAGCTTTCATCATCCTTACTCATATCTGCCGCTATTATGGCTGGAAAGGATCGCCATTCGCGCCAATGTGAAGGGCTACCGCTCAGTAAGGTTGTTTAATAACGCAGGACCGCTCAGTCCTGCGAATCCATTTCAGCTATTCGGGGCACAGCCTGCTGTCGGCTCTTTCCTCGATATAAAAGACAGTAACATATTCAACACCTATACGAAGGATTTCCGCTTCAAAATAGAATGGCTGGAACTGCCGCATATGGACAATGGCTTTAATGCCTATTACGATGCATATGATGCCGGTATGCTGAACGATTCATTCAAAGCAGGTATCAGTACTTATGAGGATGGTCAATTCCAGCCGGAAAGGAATAAGCAGCAGCTATTGAATTTATTCGAAACCTACCGTGACGATGAAGGTCGCCTGATCCTTTCCGACACTGTAACATTGAAAGACATTGATATTAAGAAGATCCGTTTCCATAATAAACCTTTACTGGATAAAGAACCATTTGTAACAGATGGTTTTTATACCGATGGCGCTGTACGCCTGGAACTGGCAGCCCCGCAGGAAGCGTTTGGCCATAAACTCTACCTGCGCCTGTTCCCGGAGGTGGCAACCAATAACGCTAACAGATGGAGTAAGAAACGGCCTATCCCTAATATCCCCTACACGCCACTGGTGAAATCTATCATGGTGGACTATACGTTGGAGCAGGCAGAGATCATGAAACCGGAGAAGGCCAACGATACGGAACAGGCATTGCAATTATTCCATTTATATCCTTACGGACACAGACAGTCATATCCTTCCGCTTTTCAGGGCGATTTTTCGCTCCTGCCGACGTTTGACGATAAGGCCAGTCTGTACCTGGGTTTCGACCAGATGTCGCCTCAGGAGGATATTTCCCTGCTGTTCCAGATGGAGGAAAAGTTTTATAAGTATACGACGGTGACATCGTCGCCGAAGTTACACTGGAGCTATCTCTATAACGACCGCTGGGTGCCGTTCAACAGTGATCAGATACAGACAGATACCACCCAGTTATTCATCAGCAGTGGTATCATCAGTATGCGGACGCCCGCTATGGATTGCTATGGCAATACCAGGCTGGATAAACAACTACAATGGATAAGATTATCTGCCACTGAAGAAATGCAGATAACACCAATGGTAAAAGGGGTATTTGTAAACGCCGGTCTTGCCGTGCGCGATCAGACAGATACCGCTGCGGGTACCACACTGGCGCCTATGTCCATCAAGTCATTGCAGCAGGAAGTCAGAGGCATTCAGCGTGTATGGCAGCTGTTCCCGTCCTTTGGTGGCCGTCCGGCAGAAACAACTGAAGAATATTACCTGCGTGTGAGCGAACGCTTACGTCATAAGAAGCGGCCAACATCCAGTATTGATCTCATACAGCTGGTGCTGGAAGCATTCCCCGAGGTACTGATCGTAAAATGCGTAAAGGGAATTACTTCTTCAGATGTACAGCTGGTGATCGTGCCTAAACCTCCTGAAGGCGGGACGTACGACAGTGAAGAACCACTGATGGATATTGCGACCATGTATCGTATTAACCAGTTTGTGACAGCCCTGCTGCCTCCTTATGTAAAGGTCACCATGCACCATCCTGAGTACGAAAGGCTCAAGATCATCTGTGATGTGGGTTTTGTAAAGGGCACCAGCAGTATCGACAGGAATTATTACCTGATAAAACTACAGGAAGACATCCGCCACTATATGACGCCATGGCTGTACGACAGCCATACAGACGTCAAGATGGGTGGCATACTGTATACAGCAGATATCCTGAATTATATCAAGAAGCTGCCTTATATCGCGTATGTGACCGGGTTTTCTATTGTGCATTTCTTTGCAGAAAGAGATGCAGATGGCAATCCTATTCATTGTATGCTGGATACGGCTGTCAGCAACAATGACTATGTGAGGGCTTCCACATCCGAAGCGATCCTGATACCGGCCTTACATCACTCTATCAGGGTGCTGGACGACTGGGAGTACCGAGATCCTGAGCCAATAGGCATCAGTGATGTCATCACCGGCGAAGAGATGATCATCGGGCAGCATGAAAGGACCAGTTACCGGGAGGAAGACGACTCCCATTACGCAGAAGGAGAAATTATCTCACTCACCATACAACCCAAATAACGGACTATGGCTACGAAAAACAACACGAAGATCTACGGCAGAGAGGAACTGAAGGAGCATTTCCGGAATGGAAAGCTGCCTACGGAACATCACTTTGCCCATCTGATAGACTCCACCATCAACAAGCAGGAGGACGGTTTCTCGAAAGACGAGGAGAATGGTATGCTGGTAGCAGCGTTGGGCGCCTCGAAGAGGTTCGTTTCCTTCTACCGTACCAATGATGACCTGGAGCCTTTTTTCCTCATGGAAAAAGATGAAAGGGAGAATCCGGGTTTCCGCATGGGGCCTACGCCTCCTGCCAACCAGGAGGTACCAACGGATGAAAAGAACTTCTATTTCCACCTGAATGGTAATATGGGCGTTGGCAAAAAATGCAATCCCTGCTATAAAATGGAGGTGGCTGGTTTCATCGCCATGGAAGGACGTGTGGGTACTTATATGATGGGGAAGGTGCCGGCAGATGGCAGGTGGCATCCCATCATCAGCGGCCTGGATAACTGTCACGCATATGAAATCATGGCGAGGACCGGCAAACGTAATTCAGGCCGTTTTGCCATTATCCATGCCATTGCGGTGGCTGCATTCGGGAATTCCCGCGGCAGCATACGCCGTACTACTGCGCATTATGGTTTCTTCTGGAACCGGCTGCGGTTGAGGTGGAAAGGCAGTGCCCATAACTATGACCTGCAATTGCGTACCAACAGTAATTACGGACCGGATGTAGACATCTATTACCGCATCATGCGTTTATGGGATGATACTTCATTCATGCCGGAGGAATATTATCACTAAGCATTGTTTATGGCAAAGATTCCTTTACAGATCAGCCGGGATAAGGAGCGGGATACCTCCCTGGAATATTCCAGGCTAAGAGCAGAAGCACTGACCCTGGTACAGGAGTTGTCCGGTCATATCTGGACAGACTACAACCTGCATGACCCCGGGGTTACCATGCTGGAGCAGTTATGTTTTGCGTTGACAGATCTGGCCTATAAAACAGACTTTCCTGTCAATGAGTTGCTGGCTGACAGGAGCGGGCGTATCAATGCCAATGACAATGCGTTCTACAGCAAAGCGGATATACTCAGCTCCGGGCCGGTTACAGTAGCAGACTATCGTAAGCTGATACTGGACCAGCTGGAAGAAGTGGAGAATATCTGGATAGAACCTGTTTTATCAAAATATACACCGGGGGCCTCCAAAGGTACTTACAGGGTCTTTATACAACCCAATGATAAGCTGACACGCGAGATTGAGGTGCGCCAGTCGGCCACCGAAAAGATCATATCAGATGTCAGGAACTGCCTGATGCGGTACAGAAGTGTGGGTGAGAACTTTGAAGAGATCACGGTACTGAAGGCGCAGCATATTTCCATCAAGGCCACTATCATGGTGGATCCCCGCTATCCTGTGAGGGAGACACTGGCATACATCTGCAACGCGATCGAGCAGGTGGTACATCCATCAGTGCGTTTCCTGTCAGAAGCGGAACTGCTGGAGGCTGGATATGCTACTGAAGACATTTACCTTGGTCCGCAGCTTACCAGGGGCTTTGTGCCGGATGAAGACCTGCTGGAAAGAAAACAGCAGATCGATCCTTCGGAGATGGTGAAAGCCGTTTCACTGGTGACCGGCGTATTGCAGGTGAAGTACCTGCATGTATCAGCAGATGGAACGAATTTTAGCAGTCGCCCGGTAGTGGTACAACCCGGCTACTACCCTTATGTGGACATTGCCGATACCCGCAACGATATTGGCATTTATAGCGATCAGTTTGAACAGCATTCCCGTGATGCTGTGTTCTGGAATGTATACCAGAAGATCAGAGAAGTGAAGAAGCGTCACTATACAGGACAGGAGAAAGGTCTGGCAGATCATTCACTGGAAGCGCCTTATCGCGATGCTAAACAGTATTATTCCCTGCAACATTTTTTCCCTGCCATCTATGGCGTGGGAAATGACGAAGTATCCCGTCATGAAACGCCTCAGCGCAGGGCGCAGGCGAAACAGCTGAAAGCATATCTGTTATTCTTTGAACAGATCCTTGCCAACTACCTGGCACAACTGGGTAACCTGCCTTCGGTGTTTTCTCCGGATATCAATAAAGTACCACCTAATACTTACTTTACGCAGCCGCTGTATGATGTACCACATGTGAAACATCTGCTGAAAGCCTTTACCTCCGGTAAACAGAGCTGGGAAGCATTTACAGCGAATGCAGACAATGAATATGTGCGTTCCCTGCAGCAGATAACTGAGCAGGATGACCTGTATCAGCAAAGGAAGGTCCGCATCTTCGACCACCTATTGGCCCGCTTCAATATGATTGTGCCAAGATACCCGGTAAGTCTGTATGAAATGACCTATCAGCCGCCGGATGAAAAGAACAGGATCAATTGTGAACTGCGCTGGAAAGCCAGCATCCTGCAGAAGTTGCCGGCGCTCTTGTCCGAGCGTGTGCAGGCCTTCAACTACATGCAGGCTACTGAAGGCCTCTTTTCGGGCTACCATCAGTGGTTGTATAAGCTCCTGCATATTGAGCGTAACCTGCAGGAGCCGTTGACAGCGGTCTTCAACAAAGATCATGTGGACATGAAGGTAAGCGGATGGCAGCCTGTGCCACAGGCTAAACATATACATGTCAACGGTGAAACCATCTGGTACAGTGATGATATTGCTGATAGTGAAATCGGCACAGAGAAATATTACTTCGGGCATCAGCCTGTTTCCCTGTTAAAACACGGTGTGGATCCTGCACACTACAGGATCGTGGAAGATCCTTCCAACAATCATTTCCTCGTCTTATATAAAGCTCCCGGCCAGAACACCTGGCATGCAGTGGCCAAACATTTCAGCAAGCAGTCGGCCACGCAGGCGCAGTACCGTATGATCAGGCACCTGCAGGAGATCAGCAGAGCATCGGAAGGCTTTTATATTGTAGAACATACGCTGTTAAGACCCTTGCTGAAAACAAAAGCCTATGGCTTTAAATTGCTGGGCCGCGGTGGGAAACTGTTACTGGAGCTACGCAGCTACCAGACATTCGACGAGCGGGAGAAGATGGTTAATCTGCTGATAGAGACTGACTGGGCAGCACTCACGCCAGCGGACATGTACCAGCAGTTACTGACGAATTGTTACGTATACACCGGATCGGCAACCCTGGAAGCTGACATGATCGAGATAGCCGTTAGTCTCCGGCAGATAGCGGCAGGTTCCATTGCCGATTATCCCAGGATGGAATATTATGTCGACTCAGGAAATGGCGCTGCGATGTCTGACAACTTTTACCGGCCGGCGATCTGTATCGTACTGCCTTCCTGGCCGGCCAGGTTCCAGTATGCAGAGTTCAGGAAGTTCACGGAAGACCTTATCCGTGAGCAGACCCCTGTTTATTATAAGTTAAATTTCCGCTGGCTGAGTATTGCCGACATGCGACAGTTTGAAAGCATTTACTATCCCTGGTTAAAGGCATTGCCCGACTTTTATATGAATGGCATTGTTCCTCCGCAGCGCGCGAAGTTGTTTGAATTCCTCACTAAAAACAGGCGGCCGTAAATGGGCAAGGGCGAACATATTATCCGCAAGTGGACGTTTGATGTGCAGTATACCGATAAGGATAATGCCAGGACTTTACAGGATAAATTCAGCAGCCTGTTCAACCTCCATTTATCTGCAGCAGCAGAAACAGTGATAGATAGAGTACTATCACCCGCAGAGAGTGTCTGGATATCAGCCTTAGAGATAGACCTGGGCACTTTACCTTACACCAATTTTGAACAGGATATTCTCCGCTTGTTGCCCGAGGCGCTGGAAAAGGCATTACGCGAACGTATCGCTAAAGTAGACCAGCAGCAGGCTACCGGAGAAGGTGGATTACATTTCCATACGGAGGAAGACCGTTACTATGCGATTGTAGCACATTACCTGCGTACCGGCAGCATGCCCTGGTGGATACTTCCGGAAGAGGGAGGAGAACTGGAAACGATGTTGCTGACACTGATAGCAGACAATCCTGCCCGTTTTGCATCCTTCATCACCAACATAGCCCAGCAGGATTATATCCTGAAAAGAATTGCCTGGCATTTTTCGCGGAATGTGGTGCAGCAGATCATCACCTCACTGGAAGAGGCACAGGCAACTTTCATTCTCGGTTATATTACCGGGGTGATTACCCTGCATAACCGGCAGCCACTGGTACAAAATGCCCAGAGTGAATTTGAGCGGGCGGTATGGCTGTTTGTACTCACCTACCTGGTGACTGACAATAGTGGTCAGTTCAACAGGAAACAGTTCATCCGCCGTAACCTGGAAAGACTGGCGCGGCACTTCAACGTTGACTACTTTCACTTGTTATATATTTTCCGTAAGGCGATAGACACTTATCGCCAATATATCCCTTCCGATTCTTTCGTCACCTTCATACAGGTATTGTATGAAGAGAGTGAGGCAGCGGGCCTGCATTCACAAGGCGGGCAGTCGCTGGTCGTGATGCCACATGATGCCTACGAGAATGTAGTCGCCCCCCGTTTACTGCCATTGCCGGGAGGGATACATACAGATCTGCCCCTGCCTTTGTTGTGGATCAACTATGATACGATCATCAATAAGGAAGACCGGGAAGAGGTATGGGAACAGGCGGTTGTGTTGTTCCGCGCGTTTATTACGGGCCAGCCTTTGCCAATCTGGTTCAGTAGGTTACAAACTGGTCGACAGGATGTGCTCCTGAAACAGGCAGTGATCCTGTTGTTCAGGAAACGTCCTTTAGTGCTGGCGTCCATGTGGGAGCATCCGGTACACAAGCTCCAGGCCAGGCTGGAAGTACATCGTTTATTTGACAGACCGGTCACACCGCTGGAAGAGAACATCCGTAAACAACTGCAGGTATATGTCGAACAGGATGCCCTGCAATTCCTGCAGCAGGCATTACCGCATACCTTCATCCAACACCGGGATAGCTTCAGAGAGATATGGCTGCAATACCAGCAGCGTTCCCATACAGAGCGGTTAGCATTCTATAGGAACGTATTGGCGCCTGTTGCCGTATTGCAACAGGTAGCATTACACACAACAGAGGATGATTTCTGGCATATGATGCGTGATGCATTGCCCTTGTTGTGGGGTAACCATACCATTACCGCATTGAAAGAGTGGCAGGGTTTGATGGAAACACTGCTGACAGACAACCTGGAGCGCGAGCGTATCCGTTTGCTGTTCCGCCGTTTCAACCTCTTATGGTTGTCGGGCAAGATACAGGTCAATAACAGCGACGACTATATTAATCATCTGGCGAGATATATTGGCAGCTATGATGAAACCACCATGCATAAACTGCTGAAGGCGATTGTCAGTTTTGATATGGGGTCGGTATCTTCATTTACACAGATCCGCGCGGCAGTGCCTGTGTTACAACAGGCTACAGCAGCTATGTTAAAAACAAGTACAACGCAGGCAGTCACCACTCCGGAAGAACAACAGGCGTTGGTACCTGCCCGTCGGCAACAGGAAATAACTGAACCTGTTGTGCCCGAAGAAAGACCTTACGAAAGCCTGTTTGGCAGAAAGCAGCCAATTGCGGGATCGCCGGAGCAGGCGGTGACCGTAAAGAATGCGGGGCTTGTATTACTGCATCCGTTCTTCCATACTTATTTCTCCCGCCTGGAACTGTTATCGGGAGGTAAGTTTGTAAATGAAATGGCCCGGCATCGGGCTGTCCGCCTCTTACAACTGCTCGTAGACGGTGGTGCAGAGCAGGAGGAGCATGCGCTGTTATTGAATAAGGTGATATGTAATATGCCCTGGGAAGAACCGTTGTTGCCCGATATTGTACTAACAGACGCTGAGAAAGAGCTCGCCCGTTCACTGATAGGTGCTGCCATCCAGCAATGGCCGAAGATGCATAACAGCTCCATAGATGGTTTCAGGGCCTCTTTCCTGCAAAGGGAAGGGCGGCTCTGGCACACGGAAGAAGGCTGGTTCCTTTATGTAGAGAAACGCAGCTATGATATTATTTTACAGACATTACCCTGGAGTTATGGCATGATGCGATTTGCCTGGCTCCCTAAAATGTTATATACTGAATGGACAATCACCTGATTGCGGCGAATGCTAAGGCTTTGTATGAGGACCTGCAATGGTTCAATGAGATACTGCAACTGAGAATGAAACAGTATTTTGAGCAGGCGCATACCTATGTGGCAGAAGAACCACCCCCGCCGCCGGGAGTAAAGGATGCGGTGTATTCACAGATCGTCAGTCACTACAACATGAGCATACCCGAAAGGCTGGTGTTGTTGCTGGCTTTATGTCCGCATATACAACCGCAGCTGCTGGATGTATTCTTCGTGAAGAATAGTACCTATGACCGTGGATTCACTGAATTCGGTGGTATGAAAGGCAACCAGCATGGCGGCTTTCTTCCTACAGGAGAAACAGCAGCATTCCTGCTGGCAGCCAATGACCTGCAGCAACGTTTTCAGTTGTTACAGTTATTCAGTCCGGGTCATTTCTTCGCGCGGCATAATATGCTGAAGCTCGTCTCGGCACATGTAGACGAGCCTTCCATGAGTGGCGCGTTACAGATCTCTTCGGAGTACCTGAGCTTCTTCACACATGGTACAGCCTATCAACCGCATTACAGCACGCAGTTCCCCGCAAAGCAGATCCGGACAGACCTGGACTGGAAAGACCTGGTACTGGATCAGCACATCATGGCCGAAGTGGAAGAGATCCGTACCTGGATAGAACATGGTCCCACACTGATGAAGGAATGGCAGATGGAAAACAGGATTAAACCTGGTTACAGGGCCCTTTTCTATGGACCTCCGGGAACGGGTAAATCATTTACCGCCTGTCTGCTGGGAAAGACATTCCACCTGGATGTATACCGTATAGACCTTTCTATGGTGGTATCCAAATATATCGGTGAAACAGAGAAGAACCTGGCCGGCGTATTTGACCAGGCAGCGAATAAGAACTGGATACTCTTCTTTGATGAAGCAGACGCTTTATTCGGCAAGCGTAGTGCTACCAACTCTTCGCATGACCGTTACGCCAACCAGGAGGTAGCGTATCTCTTACAACGAATAGAAGATTTCCCGGGACTGGTCGTGCTTGCTACCAACCTCAAGGCGAATATTGATGAAGCTTTCGGCAGAAGGTTCCAGTCTATGATCTATTTCCCTGTACCGGGACCTGCACAACGGCAACGTATCTGGCAGCAGTCCTTTCCCTCACAGGTGCAGCTGGATGCCAATGTGAGCCTGGAAGACATTGCGAAGAAGTACGAACTGGCGGGTGGCGCGATTATCAATGTCGTGCAGTATAGTTGTCTGGCGGCGCTGAGTAAGAATAGTAAGACTATTTTACTCAAAGATATACTGACGGGGATTCGTAAGGAGTTTAATAAGGAAGGGAAGACGCTGAATTTTTAGGGTGACTACACTTCCTGGGAAATTTTTTCTACAAAAAAATAAGGACCCTTTTAGTATGCACTATGTAATGGCAGGGGCACGCCTTTTGCTTTTGTGTTGGGCATGAGAACGATAAACTTATTGCTGCTGGCTGTGTGCGGACTGCTCATCTTTTCTTATAGCTGTAATAGCAGGACTGTGGAAAAGCAAAAGGATGAAAAAACTACTTCCGTTACACCCCGAAACACGCAGATCACACCTGCGAACGCCTACAACGATCTTTTTCTTGACACCAGTGATGTCGCTAATTTCATTACGAAGCAAAAGCTGGATGATACGCTTGCTAACCGTATCCGTAGCTTTTATAATGCACGCAATTACCAGTATGCCTGGTTTGATAGTCAGGGGTTGAATGAACAGGCCTATGGCTTCCGCAGTCTCTATGATTATAGTGTAGATACGAGTGAGAGTAATAAGTCGCTGGAATACCGGCTGAACGCTATGATGACGGGCGATAGCGACTCTGCTGCCTCTCCGCGGGATGCCAATATTGTAAAGACGGAGTTGCAATTGACGCAGCGCCTCATCAATTATTACCTGAACATTGGTCCGGATAAAACGGTAGAAGGACTGGAACATGCAGTACCGGCTATGAAGGCAGAGATCCTGAAAAAGGCGGAAGCTGTTCTTGATGATAAGAATAAAGATGGTCTGAATAATACTTACAGTGCTTTGGTAAAGGCACTGAAACAGTATACAGATATTGCGAAGAAAGGAGGATGGGATACCATCACTGTAGAGAAGAAGAAAAGATATAAAAAAGGAGATAGTACTGCCCTTATTGGCTGGGTGAAAAAGCGTTTACAGATTACAGGCGAATTGGCTGATAAGGACACGACGATTGTATTCAATGATGGACTGGAAAATGCGGTGAGGTTGTTTGAAGGTACCCATGGTCATACGCCGAAGGGTATTATTACAGATACGCTCTTACGTGAGATGAATATGCCGGCCATTCAGCTGGTAGAGCGTATGCTCATCAACCTTGAAAGAATGCGCTGGGCGCCACCGACACCGGAAGGTCGTCTTATATTGGTAAACATTCCGGAGTTTGCCTTACATGTATGGAATGGTAAGAACAAGGAATTTGATATGCCGGTAGTGGTGGGTAAGGAAGGTAAAAGCACGACTATGTTCTCCGGTAAGTTGAATCAGATTGTATTCAGTCCTTACTGGAACCTGCCTAACAGCATTGTGCGGGAGGAAGTATTGCCGGCGATGTCGCGCAATGGCAATTATCTCAGTGAAAAAAACATGGAAGTTGTAGGAGAGAGGAATGGACTGCCTGTTATCAGGCAATTGCCCGGGAAGGATAATCCATTAGGAAAGGTAAAGTTCCTGTTTCCTAATAGCTTCAATATTTACTTTCATGATACGAATCAGAAATATTTATTCGAGAAAGATCAGCGGGCTTTCAGTCACGGTTGTATCCGGTTGGGAGATCCTGTCAGGTTGGCCAACTACCTGTTAGCTGATAATAGCAACTGGACGTCGGAAAGAATTGATAGTGCAATGAACAGCGGGAAGGAAAAATATGTTAAGATAAAGGATCCGGTGCCAGTGTTGATCACGTACTACACGGTCTGGGTCGATGAAGGAGGAATACTGCAATTCAGAGAGGACATTTATGACCATGACGCCTATACAGCCCGGAAGCTCTTTACTGATCCGAGATAACCGTCACCCTGATCACTAGAACATGATATAAAATTCATCCCATCCCCCTGGCCCTTTTCGGTACACGCATTATCACCATGCAGAGGCCGGTAATGTTATTGCAGCGTGCAAGCATAGACGCTGTCATGTGAGTATCTGAAGAGGGGCCAGGGAGGATGAAGATGGTTTGGATCTGATTTGATTATTGGAAAATGGATCTCAGATTCGCATCTTTAAGCGACAGTAGTATCTTTCTCAGCCGCCAACATCTTTGAATTAGCCATGTATGACTTATCAGGACTGTAAAGGAACAGACAGCTGCCATTTTTAATGACCTGGATGATCTGTTTGTGTACCTGTTCCGGAATAGCCGGGCAACCCAGGCTACGTCCGATATAACCCTGCAGTTTAGCGATCTTTTCGCTGACATATGCCGCACTATGCATCACGATACCTCTGCTCATAGCATTGTCGTTAATGCCTTCTTCCTCGCCTTCCAGGCGCAGGGAATAGCCATGCTGACCTTTGTAGGTATCGCCGGTCACATAGAATCCCAGGCTGCTTTTAAAGCTCTCCGGCGCATTGGAAAAAGTAGTGGCCAGTGCAGTACCGGAATTACGGCCATGAGATACGAAAGTGTTGAACAACACTGTTTCGTTCTTCAGGTCAATGACGAACAAACGTTTCCTGTTTGACGGCTGACTGAAGTCGGCAATGGTCAACAGGTCAGGATTTTTCAGTTTACCCTCTTTCTCCAGCTTTTCCAGACCAGACAGTGCATAATTGAATGCCTCCTCGGAAAGTCCAAGGGAGTCCAGCTTTAATGCTGCAAATAAGGCGGCCTTACTGTTCAATTTGTTTTCGGCAAGCGGGACTATTTTCGTTTTATGTCCCTCGGTAGGTGCAATGGTAAAGAGAATTCCGGCAAACAGACCGGCGGTAAGGGCGAACTTGATAAATTTCTTAACAGGTTTCTTCATTAACGGAAATGGTTTGGCAATTTAAAAATAAACCGGGCTTATGTGAGTCCGGCTGCGTTTACGTAAAATGACTAATGCAAAATTAACGCGGAAAATGCTAATAAAATGTGAAGAGGATAATTTAAGCTCTGCAGTAGACTGATCTTTAACAATGTTATGACATTGCAGGCAGGCGCTGCAAGTAGTTGATACTTAGATAAGTGTACAGCGCGGCTGTATAAACCGACGCTGCCATTCTGACACATCTCGCCCAGATTCCCCTCTTCCGCAAAGCCATATTAAAGACGTATTAAAGGCATATCAAAGGCATGTATAGTGCATGGTATCGCGGCCCAAAACTGGTCCACGCCGATAGCTGCCAATATTACATTGCATAGGTGAGATTTCACTGAATAGTATGCGGGTAGCATGCATAGGCTATGCAATGGTCATCGCTACCTTAACTGGGCGCCAGGAAAGGTGCAGGTGGGAATCCCTGGCCTAAGTTCTTTGAAGCTGATGATACGACTTACCAGGGGTTTAATAATCCCCCAATGCCCAATACGACCTCCTCAAGCTAAACAGTCAGGAAGCTTCAAAGAACTCAGCCAGGGATCCCACCTGCAACCTTTCCGATAAGCACCCCAACACCGCAAACCTGAGGCTATGCACGCCGTATTATGCCGGCCCAACTACAAATAAGACGGAGGCGGAGATTTCCTGTACAAAACTGACGTCATCGCTTGTTCTCTGCTAGTTCTCTCCAGTTCTTAAGTTAAATAGCATTAGGGGAGCGAGTTCAAACATGCGGAAGCATTCAACGTAAACCGCCGCCTTAAAGAGCTATAAGAGAAAAGCCTGCCAGGAGAGTTCCTAACAGGCTTTAAATGATATTTTTAACCGGTTTAAACAGCAGGTTCCTGCTGACTCAGACAGTGAAAGCTGCCCAGCCCCCAGATGATCTCGGTAGAATCAATTCCCACTACTTCACGGTCTTTGAAACATTCGGCAATGATCTGCAATGCCTTATCGTCATTTTTACAATTGAATACAGGAACGATCACATGCTTATTGCTGATATAGAAATTAGCATATGAGGCCGGCAGGCGCTGATCTTCATAGACCACAGCATCCGGCATCGGGAGTTCTACTATATTCAGCTGTTTGCCATTCAACAGGCGCATCTGCTGTAACTGACGGAGGTTACCCTGCAGCAGTTCGTAGTTTTCGTCCTGTTTGTTGCTTTCAACAACGGTCAGGACGGTATCTTCATTCACGAAACGGATGGTGTCGTCGATATGACCATCGGTATCATCGCCTACAATGCCCTCATCCACCCATAGTACCTGATCCATACCATAGAAATCGTGCAGGTAACCTTCGATCTGTTCCCTGTTCAGGTGCGGATTACGGTTCTCATTCAACAGGCAGCAGCAGGAGGTCAGGACAGTGCCTTTACCGTTAAATTCCACAGAACCACCTTCCATGATGATTCCGGGGTGGTATACCGGCAGATTGAAGTGTTTGGCAATGCTGGTAGGGATCACATCATCCTTATCGAAAGGAGGATATTTACCGCCCCAGGCGTTATAGTTCCAGTCTACGATGACCTTTTTCTGTTCAGCAGCCGGGTTGATGAGGAAGGCCGGGCCATGATCGCGGCACCAGGCGTCGTTGGTAGGGTGAATGAAGAATTCAACCTTATCCATGTTGACACCGGCATTGCGCAGATGACCGGTAGCGAAAGCCTTCATGGTTTCATCATTCACATTGATACGGACCAGTTCACTTTCCGCCAGGTATTTTACAAACTGGCTGTAGTAAGGATAGATCGTATGGATCTTTCCGGGCCAGCTGGCTTCTTTGTGGGGCCAGCTCAGCCAGGTAGCGACATGCGGATGGAATTCGGCAGGGAAAAAGTATCCCTGCTGTTTCAGCGTTGGTTGTCCGTTCATTATGCTTCGTCGATAAATCTTTTGGTGATAGGAGCGTAGGAATCAATTCTTCTGTCGCGCAGGAACGGCCAGTGAGTACGGTACCTGTTGGTGGTGTTCAGGTCCAGTTCCTGTACATACACCTCTTCCTGGTCGTGAGACGCCTGGTAGATAATAGTACCGAAAGGATTGGAAATGAAGGAACCACCCCAGAATTTCATGAGGCCATCCTGTTCGAAGCCTACACGGTTTACACTCACTACGTGTATGCCATTGGCAACGGCATGACTGCGCTGGATAGTCTGCCATGCGTTGTACTGTTCTGTGTTAGTAGCTTCGTCCTGGGAGGTAGCCCAGCCGATAGCGGTCGGATAGAACAGAATTTCAGCACCCATGAGGGCCGTGATCCTGGCAGCTTCCGGATACCACTGGTCCCAGCAGATGAGCACACCAAGGGTAGCGAATTTGGTCTTGAAGACTTTATATCCCAGGTCGCCCGGGGTGAAGTAGAATTTCTCATAATAAGCCGGATCGTCCGGGATGTGCATTTTACGGTATTTACCCAGGTAGGTTCCGTCTGCATCCAGTACGGCAGTAGTATTGTGGTAGATACCCTGTGTACGCTTTTCAAAGAGGGAGGCGATGATCACCACGCCCAGTTCTGCGGCTACTTTCTGCAGGGAGTCGGTAGACGGGCCGGGGATAGGTTCTGCCAGGGAAAAATTATCATAATCCTCCACATCACAGAAATAAAGGGAAGTAAACAATTCCTGCAAACAAACGATCTGTGCACCTTTAGCTGCGGCGTCACGGATACCTTTGGTAGCTTTGGCAAGGTTCTCCGCCTTGTCTTTGCTGCAGGACATTTGCACAAAACCTACTTTAACTTTTGACATTACCTGAGTTTAAATTTTACCGTTAGAAAAATGAAGGCGCAAAAGTACCAAATAATCTAGAAAAACGCGATGCCGATATGCCAGCCAAACCAGCTGAAGAGACCATCGCCAAAATCGAAGGGGCTATAGTGTCTGGGAACCTTTATTTCATGTTCCGGTTCAGACACATCCAGTTTGTCGCTATGATAAACGGTAAACGTCGGACCGGCAAAGAAGGTGATCTTTTTTGCCAGCCGCCTGTTCCAGGCTGCCTGTAACCTGATCATCGTATTAGTAGCGTTCCAGTCGCCCAGGTAGAGGTATTGCGAGGTAGCTTCCGTAGTAATGAAAGCCAAAGGAGATAATTTGAAATCATGGCCGATACCGTAACCAAAGGAGTAGGCCTTCTTATCTCCAAAGCTCATACCTGCCAGCATGAGGCTATACAACTTCCTGTTGCCCGATTTGTAGGCTATGTTCAGGTCAAGGACCTCGTTGGTATAGATCTGTACCTGGTGATAACCTCTCCGCACGAAGCTGACCAGGCCTATGCTGTAACCATCGGAGGAGTCGGCATAGTTAAATAAACCGATCTGTACACCTTTGAGGATACCTGCATAGTTCACCAGGCCGGATATCTGGGCGCCGCTGGTCGTATCTATGCTGACGTTCATCCAGCTTGCTATCTGTGCGCCTTTCAGTCGTTTGGTATAGTTAATGGCGCCGGCTATCTGTGTGCCGTTGGTAGTATCGATGTTGACATTTACAAGGCCGGCAATTTGCGCACCACCAATTCCCTGGGCATAGTTGACGGCTCCTGCCAGCTGTGCACCGCTAACAACTCCTCTTGCAACACTAATGAGACCGGCAGCCTGCACTCCCTGGGTTTTTCCACCAGCATGGCTGATAGCGCCGGAAAGTTGTGCACCTTCTGAATAGGCGCCCGTCTGACCATACACCCCGCTGGCCTGTACTCCCCGGAAACCATACTTCAACACATTACTTACTCCGGCTGCCTGTACACCTTTCAGTGAATCCATGGTGTGGTTATGTACACCCGCCAGCTGCACACCGGTCATACGTCCGCCGACGATATTGAAGACGCCTGCAATTTGTAACCACTTCACATCTTTCTGATCGATGTTGAACACACTGGCAAGTTCAACTCCACGAAGACCGGCCGTATAACCACCAATCAGGTTCAGTGAAAATTTATTGATCACCTGCGAGCCTATTTTACCATGTGTACCAATAGCGGGTACAAGGGAGTACTGGTAGGGCTGTTTGGTAAAGAAATCGCTCAGGTTAAGACTCTGCATCCGCTGGCGGGAGGAGATGAAAAAGCGGCCGAACATGGTTTGCTCCACATGGGAATACTTATTTATATCTACTACGCTAAGCTGTATTGGCGGTGCCGGTTTAATACTGGCGTCCAGTTCCTGGTCATGTCCGGTGAGGATCAGCATAATAGTATCCCGGTACAGTTCCTTGCTGACAGTCAGCATGGCGGCAGCCCTTTCCCTTTCACGCAGGCGTATTTTGTAATAACCCTGTTCATTGGTCATAGTGGAGATCAGCTGCACTCTTTCATAAACGCTGGCATTGTTGATAGGAGATCCTGTAACGGCGTCTTTTACGTGTCCGCTTACTACGAACCATTTCTCCTTTGAGGAGGTACCGGGTTGTATGATAATCTGGTCGCCTATCTCGCGGAACTGGAAATTGCCCTGGAACAATATATCCAGGACCTGTTTAACAGATCTGTTGCTTACATGTATTGTTACAAGACTGTCGTCATGAATAAATTCCTTCACATAAGAGAAATGAAATCCGCCCTGCATGCTAATATTATCTAGTACTACAGCAAGGGGTTGTCGGTCGGCATCAACGGTAACCGTCTTATTAAGCGGGCTTTGGGCATAACTGGCGTAGCTTCCAAGGAAAAATACCACCAGTATTAATAGATATTTCAACAGAACAGTTTTGATGTTTTGCGGCAAGATACTCCTATTTTTCTTTTTGGATATTAACTACTCATACTGTAGGTTTGTGGCGCATTTGGTTTCACCTGGTGGTGAATTAATAGGGAATCCGGTGTAAATCCGGAGCTATCCCCGTAGCTGTAATCCTGTATCGTGTGTATGCGATCGGTTTTTCCGGATACTCAATCTCTCAATTGCCACTGTTCGCCAAAGGCGGACGGGAAGGCCCGGAAAAAGCAGGAAAGCCAGAAGACCTGCCAATAGCAACCGACATTCCGTGCCTTCGGGTGAAAGACACTTGATGCAGTTACTGCCTGTAAAGGCGCTGTTTCTTATTTATCAATTTATTTGTGCCGGTAAGAAAGTCACTGTAGACAAGATTGCCTGCAATTCGTCTGTTCAACCGAATGAAGGTCATGGTATCCATCAACTGAGACAAACGTTCGAATTATGCATAAAAATTTACGCAGCTTGTTAATGGCCTGCCTGCTGTTTGCGGTAGCCTCCTGTTCAAATGATGATGCGGTAACGCCTCCTCCAGGTAAGTATGACAATGGGTTTTATATAATCAGCGAAGGGAATTTTAACGTTGCCGCCGGCGATATTTACTTCTATGATTATGATAAGGATTCTATATACACCAAAGCTTATTCCGCAGAAAATCCAGGTAAAGCCCTGGGTACATCCACCACTACTATGCAGTTTGGTACCGTCTATAATGGTAAGTTATACCTCGTAGGTAAATATGACGGTCCGTTCGTAGCTGTTGATGCTGCAACACTGAAAGAGACAGGAAGAGTGGACAGTTTGCCGGGCCATGACGGCCGGGCGTTTCTGGGTGTAGACGACAGCCGGGGCCTGCTTAGTACTGCCGTGGGATTGTATCCTGTTACCCTCGGCACATTGACTTTGGGCACAAAGATCAGCAGCGTGGATGGTGAAGTGAAAGATATGATCAGAAGCGGCAATTATATATTTGTGATGTCGGCTAAAGATGGTATTGTAGCTTTGAACGCTAATGATTACAGTCTGGCAAAGAAACTGGGAACAGCAGTGTCTGGTTTTGTACAGAGCAAAGACGGTAATGTATGGGCTGCCTCCACCACTCAGCTGAAGAAGATCAATGCTGCTACACTGGCGGTGGATAGTATCACTACCGGTTTTCCGGTCTTTTATAATGAGTGGACATATTATAATAGCTCTATGGTAGCATCTACTACTGAAAATGCTATTTTCATTGTTTCCGGCAATAACAAGGTATATCGTTATACCGGTGATGCAGCATCTCTGGGTACGCCGTTCATTACGCTTCCCGCCGGACAATACTTCTACGGAAAAGGTATCGGGTACGATAAAACGAAGAACTACCTCGTATTGAACAGTAATACAAACATTTACGGCTCTGATCCGAATAATACGATCTACATATATAATGCAACTACAGGCGCCTTGCAGCACAGCAAGACCTACGAGGGATTCTATTTCCCAGGTATGGCTGTTTTCCGTTAATTCATTGAGACATACTTGAATAATCGCTACTACATACGATCTGTATTTCTTTTTATCCTGTGCATGACGGCCGTTCGCAGGCTTCATGCACAGGATAAAGCGGCACTGACTGCAAAAGACACTGCCGCTGCCAGGATATTACAGGGAGTGACGATCTTCTCTGACAGGAGTAACCCGGTATCGCCCGTACAGACGCTGAGCGGTATTGCATTGGAAAAGATGAACAGCCTTTCAGTAGCGGATGCTGTACGCTTCTTTTCAGGCGTACAGTTGAAAGATTACGGCGGCCTGGGAGGATTGAAGACGTTGAATGTGCGTAGTATGGGCACCAACCATACAGGTGTATTCTATGACGGTGTACAGCTGGGTAATGCCCAGAACGGAACGGTAGATCTTGGAAGATTTTCTTTGGATAATATAGAACAGATAGCACTCTACAATGCCCAGAAGGGCGTCCTGTTACAACCGGCAAAAGGATTTGCAACTGCTTCGGCTATTTACCTGCAATCCCGTAAGCCGGTGTTTCAGGAGGGTGAAAAGACACATGGCAAGGTGGCTTTTAAAACAGGCTCTTTCGGGTTGGTTAATCCTTCCGTGCGACTGGAACAGCGATTGTCAGCACGCTTATCGGCTGTAGTGAGCAGTGAATGGCTGCATGGGAACGGTCGATATAAGTTCAGATACACCAACGGCACCTATGACACTACGGCCGTCAGGCAGAATACAGCGATCGATGCCGCCCGTGTGGAGGCTGGATTGTATGGGCAGCTGAAAGACAGCAGCAGTTGGCAGGCGAAGGTGTATTATTACAATTCTACACGTGGATTACCCGGCGCTATTGTCAGTAATAAATTCCTCAACGGACAACATCAGTGGGACAGGAACCTGTTTATACAATCATCCTATAAGAAACAATTCGGGAAACGGTATACCATGCTGCTGAACGCGAAGTTCATGTATGACTACGTCCGTTACCTGGATACGGCCATAGTTACAGTGGATGGCCCTTTGATGAACCGGTATCAGCAGAAAGAGTATTATATCTCATCTGCCAATCAATACAAGATCACTTCTTTCTGGGATGTGGCGCTGTCGGCCGACTTCCAGGTGAACGAGATGACCGCCGTTAACCTGGATCATTTCGCAATTCCCACCCGTTACAGCACACTGGCGGCGGCAGCTACACAACTGCACCTGGGACCAGTGGAGCTACAGGGTAATCTGCTGGCTACGATCGTCAATGAAACGACGAAAGCATATACGGCCGGCAGAGATTTCCATAAGTTTACCCCTACCATATTAGCCTCCTGGCAGCCTTTCCGGGGAGAGGATTTGAAGTTCAGAGCATTCTACAAGAGTAGCTTCCGCATGCCTACCTTCAACGACATGTATTATAGCACAGTAGGAAATCCTGCTTTGCGGCCTGAGTATGCCAGACAGTATAACATCGGAACAGGATATACGAAGAGTTCATCCGGCTTCCTGCAATTTTTCTCCCTGCAGGCAGACGCGTACTACACTCATGTGAAGGATAAGATCGTCGCCTCTCCGGGACGTAACTTCCAATGGATGATGCAGAATATTGGTTCGGTTGATATATATGGTATTGATGCCAGCATACAGTTATCGCCTGTTTTGTTGCAGGCAGTGAAGACCGACTTTTCTGTGAAGTATACTTATCAGAAGGCTTTGGATAAGAGCAACCCGGCAGAGGTTAACTATAAGGACCAGATTGCCTATATTCCAGTGCATAGCGGATCCTTCGTTGCGCATGCCTCCTGGAACAAGTGGGACGTGAACTATAGTTTTATTTATGTCGGAGAAAGATATTTCCTGAATACCAATATTCCGCTATATTACATGGAACCCTGGTATACCAGTGATGTATCGGTGACGACGAGTTTGTTGTTCGGTCGCAAGCTGGTAAAGCTGACAGGGGAATTAAATAATGTATTTAACCAGTATTATGACGTGGTGATTAACTACCCGATGCCGGGGCGTTATTACCGTCTTACTGCCAGTATAAATTTTTAGATTATGCGTTTTTACAGATCACTGCTGGTTGTGTGTGGATTGCTTATAGGGCTTGCCGCCTGTCGTAAGGGTGCATCTGTTGTACCGGGTGATGATACACATGTGGGCGCAGACAGCCTGCGCAATGGCTTTTACCTCCTGAATGAAGGTAACATGGGTATGAACCTGGCTACGCTGGATTATTATAACAGCAGTACAGGTATTTACAGTAGCAATATTTACAGCACTATCAATCCCGGGGCTACAAAAGAACTGGGAGATGTGGGCAATGATCTGCAGATCTATGGCGGTAAACTATATGCCGTAATCGCCATGTCTGATAAGGTCGAAGTGATGGATGTGCATACGGCTAAACGTATCGGGCAGATTAATGTACCATCCTGCAGGTATATTACTTTTTACAAGGGGAAAGCTTATGTGAGTTCTTATGCTACTACCGCGGGCGGAACATCCAATGTGAATGGGTATGTGGCTGAAATTGATACGGCTACTTTACAGGTGATCCGGACGGCCGGCGTAGGTCGCCAACCCGAGGAAATGGCTATATCGGGAGATAAGCTATATGTGGCTAATTCCGGGGGATATAGTCCGGGGAACTTCGAAAGGACCCTGTCGGTGATTGATATGAACACGTTCAAAGAGACAAAGCGTATCGATGTAGCGGTTAACCTGCATCGTGTCAAGGCCGATCAATACGGCGACGTTTACGTTACTTCCCGTGGGGATTATTATGCCCTGCATTCAAAGCTGTTTGTGATAGATACCCGGAAGGATATTGTAAAAGATTCTCTGCCACTGGCAGTCAGTGATCTCTGGATATCGGGCGACAGCGCCTATGTTTATGGTGTAGAATGGAGTTATGTGACGAATAAGAATACCGTCAGCTATGGTATTGTTGATATTAAGAATGAGCGTGTGCTCACGAACAAGTTTATTACAGATGGAACAGATGCGCAGATAACAACACCGTCTGGCATAGCCGTAGATCCTGATTCGAAGGAGATCTATGTAACAGATGGAAAAGACAACCTGCTGCCGGGTACTTTGTATTGTTTCAGTCCGGCGGGCAAAAAGAAATGGAGCGTGACCACGGGAGATATCCCGGGGCACTTTGCTTTTGTACGGAATTAACCATTAAACCTGATTGCTTATGAACTTTAGCAGAATAATTATTTTAACAGGCCTGTTTGCGGCGGTGCTCGTTTCCTGTTCAAAAGATGACGGAGGTCAGCCGGAGGACACCGGCATCAGACCTATTACCGATAGCAGTAGCCCATATATCAGTGTGGTGTATGATTACCAACCCGCGCCGGGACAGTTTGTCAACGAGACTATTGGCACTCCGGCAGGCGCACAGAAGATCATCGGAGGAACAGCTGAACTGCTGCACCTTGGGGCGTTTGGCGGGTATGTAGTGTTTGGGTTTGATCATTCCATCCTCAATAAAAGCGGTGCTGATCTGGCTATTTACGGCAACCCGGTGAAGCCGCCAGTGGAGCTGTCAGAACCCGGTATTGTGATGGTGAGTAAAGATGAGAACAGGAACGGTAAGCCTGACGATACCTGGTATGAGTTAGCAGGTAGTGAATATGGAGCTGCCACGACTATCAAACACTATAAAGTAACCTATTACAATCCCGGTGGGATAAAGGATGTGTCCTGGAAGGATAATCAGGGGCGCTCCGGTGCGGTATTGATCAATACGTTCCATAATCATTCGTATTACCCTTTATTTGCGGCTAACCAGGATTCTATCTCGTTTGAGGGTACGCTATTGAAAAGCACTTCCGGCGTGCTACCAGGTACTACTACCTATGTAAATACCGGTTTTGCATGGGGCTATGCGGACAACTGGGGTACCGATGCTGTAAAAGATCCTTATGCCACCAACCTGTATAATTCATTTGATCTATCCTGGGCGGTGAATAGCAATGGAGAGGCGGTAAGCCTGTCTGCCATTGATTTTGTGAAGGTGTATACCGGTCAGCAGGACAAAGGCGATGCTGCAGTAGGAGAGACCTCTACGGAGATCAGAGGCGCCGCTGATCTGAATATGAAATAATTTGCAGCTAATTTTTGTTATTTTACGAGGGCTGTTCGTTTAACGCGGACGGCCCTTTCCATTTCATGTTCACGTTCTAAATTCAATTCCATGCTTAAAGCCACATTTATGAGAAATGTGCTCCTGCTCTGTGGGCTGGTGGCCGTTCTGACTGCGTTCAGGTCTGCCAGTAATACGACAGTCACTCAGGCGCCTGTACCTGACAGTATTATGCCCGTAAGAGGTTTTTGTATCGGAGCGCCCAGAAAACCCGCGCTCGATGATTTTATCAAATTTATCAGGGAGGAACTGGTAACCCGTAAGGTCAACACCCTCATCCTCCGGGTGGACTATAACTACGAGTATGAGAGTTATCCTGAGCTGAGAGATCCTTCGGCGCTGTCGAAGGCTGATGTTAAAAAGCTGGTGCAGGTATGTCGCCAGAACAAGATCAACCTTATTCCGCAACTGAACCTGCTGGGGCATCAGTCTTGGGCTGGCCAGACGCATAACCTGCTGGCGAAGTTCCCGCAGTTTGACGAAACGCCCTGGGTAAAGATGCCGGAGAAATATGAATGGCCTAATGCCGATGGGCTCTATTGTAAGAGCTATTGTCCGCTGCACCCGGAAGTGCATGATGTGGTATTCAAGCTCGTAGATGAGCTGTGTGATGCGTTTGAGAGCACTGCATTTCATGCAGGCATGGATGAGGTATTCTATATCGGAGAAGCTAAATGTCCCCGTTGCGGTGGCCGTGATAAGGCCGAATTATTCGCCGGCGAGGTAAGTCTGTTACGTAATCATCTTGCGGAAAAGGGCAGGAGCTTATGGATATGGGGTGATCGTCTCATAGATGGTAAAACTACCGGTATTGGTATGTGGGAGGCTAGCCTGAACAACACTTACCGTGCTATTGACCTGATCCCTAAGGATGTGACGATCTGCGACTGGCATTACGACCGTCCTGATAAAACGCCGGTGTATTTTGCGATGAAGGGGTTAAAGGTAATTACCTGTCCATGGCGGAAGCCGGAGTTTGCCACTCAGCAGGTAAAAGACATGCTGGAATACCGGGCATCTTCCACTCCAATCATGAAAGACCGGTATCAGGGTATGATGCAGACCGTATGGTCAGGTGCGGAAGACTTCATGGATGAGTATTATGGCAGGAAACAGCCAAGACCTCGTGAAGACGGCAAACCTGCAGATACAACACATACGCAGACTAAGTGTTTCCGTCAGCTGTTTACCGAGATTAATAAGGCAACGCTGTAAGCCTGAGTAATTTATAAATAAAGCCCGGCAGTCTTATGAAGGCTGCCGGGCTTATATTTTGTGAGTTATTTGATAGTGTCAACTTGTTGCTTGACTTCGTCAACCAGCCATTACAGGAACCGGTTTTCTGCCCAGATCACGCATAAAACGGAAATGAGAGCGAACTGCGGATGTCATAGTAGGCAGGCAGTTATATTGTACACCGAATTCGGCGCATTTGGCCTCCACGATCTTGCTGATCTCAGGATAATGTACATGGCTGATACGAGGGAAGAGGTGATGCTCCACCTGGTAGTTCAGTCCACCGACAAACCAGGAAATGATCCTGTTACCCGGCGCAAAATTGGAAGTGGTATTGATCTGGTGGATAGCCCATTCGTTCTCGATCACTTTTGGTTCGTCGCCCACTACTTCGAAATTGGTTTCCTCTACCACGTGCGCAAGCTGGAAAACGATAGCCAGTGTAAAGCCCATCACCACATGCATAGCGGTAAAGCCGATCAGCCAGGCCTGCCAGCCTAATAAAGCAACCGGAATCGCCACATAGAACACAAGATATAATGCCTTACTGGCCCAGAAAGTCACATGGTCTTTCATCTTCATGGGTTGAAGTGGTGTTCTGTATACTTTACGGCTGAGGTACTTAACGAAATCCATAATGAATACCCAGGCAAAGGATGAGATGGCATAGATCAGCACCACATAGATGTGCTGCACACGGTGTGCCGGAGTCCATGTCTGGGTGCTGCATTGACGCATCAGCGGGCTCTTGGCAATATCATCGTCCATACCGTCTACGTTTGTATAAGTATGATGAATGATGTTATGTTTCTGTTTCCAGATAAATGCATTTCCTCCGAGGGCGTTTAATGTGAGCCCAAGGATATCGTTCACTACTGAATTTTCTGAGTAACTGCCGTGGCAGGCATCATGCATAACATTAAACCCGATGCATGCCAGGATAAAACCAAGTACCGCGGAGAGGGTGATTCCCAGTAGTCCGGGCATTGGGAACATCAACAGCGACAGATAAATCAGCACTGCCAATGGGATGAGTACGACAGTTTTTATATAAAGATGTCTATTACCCGTTTTTTTAATGTTATTTTCTGTAAAGTACTCTTCTACAGAAGCCTTCAGCGATTGAAAGAAGAGTGCTTTTTTGTTGTTAAATGTAACTTTGGCCATAAAAGATTAAAAAAAATAATTAGTTCGCGAATCGGTAGTTGTAGGTAATGAATACTGGCGACGGAACTGAATAAGAAAGAGAGTGATCAGGTTCAAAAAAAGTTGCATCCCCATATTGCGTGACACAAAGTACATATAAGGATTGATATATAAAAATGTTATAAATATGTTAATCTTCTAATTACGAACAATATGAGAAAATATTGAAAGAGAATGAGTTTTATTTGGTACACTGAGTTTTATGACCTACCTTCAGTCTTTACAAATTTTTCAAATAGTACAAATGAACACAAAATTCCAGGGAACTGTAAAGTTCTTCAACGAGACAAAAGGCTTTGGCTTCATTAAACATGAAGAGTCCAATAAAGAGACTTTTGTACACGTAAACGGTCTTATTCACGAAATCCAGGCAGATGACAGAGTAGAGTTTGAACTGCAGGAAGGTAGGAAAGGAATGAATGCCGTTAACGTTAGACGTATCGACTAAGCTTGCTTTTTCATACATTTAGCAAAGAACCCTCAGGCCAGGCCTGGGGGTTCTTGTTTATATGCAATCTGCTATTCGGTGATGAAGTTTTTAATTGTATTCATAGGTACGGCTGTTTTCGGACTGAACGCGGATCAAGTTGAAAACTTGAGGGATTGCCATTAAGCATATAATTAACAAGCCTAAAAAGAAAGAAGTACGTCCCTCACGCTTCTCATAGCATTTCTAATTGATTTTACCCTAGCATTAAATGATTCAGCAGCCGCATTGGTAGCGCGCTGTTCTTCTTGTTGCCCCATATTCTGAACACCCTGTTTAGCGCTATCTAAGAACCTCTAACCAGGATTTATATTCCTTGCCCTCACATCCCATTCCTCAACCGAATTGTTTGATAATTCGGATCGACCAGGCACATCAGAATGATAGACCTACAGGAGTTAGTTAATCTTTCCCCGCAGCGTTCGGACAGCTTACTGTCGGCTTACCGTCAGTTTACCATCGGCCTGAAGTCGGCTTTCCATTAGAAGGCTAAAATGATATCAAGAGGCTATTTAAAGGGTACCTCTATATCAAAGGGATATTGAAGTGACCTATAAATACTATTGTGATCCCCAGTTGCATAACTATTTGTATATTAGTCGCATTAAGACAACAAGCTTTTGTATAGATAACCTCAAAAAACCTTTTTATGGCCATTGTTAAAGACAATATTCTCATGCAGCTTGTACGGGGCACTCTCGGCAAACATTACATCATCTATGAACGGAATGGGCAGATTATTATGGCGATGAAACGCGGCCCGTCCAGGAAAAAGCCTACACAAAAACAGTTGGAAGCAAGGCATAAGATGACCATTGCTTCAGCACGAGCGCAGGTATTGATGGCCGATCCGGAGATAAAGGCCTACTATCAGTCGATGGCCGGGCCGGGCCAGAATGCCTACAATATGGCGGTGAAGGATGCTTACCACAGTCCGGAAGTCCAGAATATCAGGTTAGAAAATGAGGAGGTTGTGGTGACTGCCAAAAATGAGTTCCGGGTAGCAGAAGTGGAAGTAAAGGTAGTAGACGCTGAAGGCGTTATCACAGAAAGCGGTCAGGCAGTGCTGGATCGCAACAGAGTAGATTGGCATTATAAAGCAACTGCGCTGCCTGTAGGCGGTAAAGTCATTGTAGTAGCGGAAAACTTACCGGGGTGTCAGACGGTGAAGGAGTTGCTGCTTACATAAAACCGTCTTCACTGTTTAGGAATAGCTTCCTGCTGGTTGAGGAGCTTTGTCTGCATATTCCTGCATATTCTTCAATTTACCAGCACAGATTATTTTGACATGTATTGCTCCCACTTTAAAAGTAGGTAGGCGTAGCTGTGCCTTCCCTGTTGATTGCTGGTTGGTACGCACTTAACAAAATGTTCGCTGTTCAGATAGATGGCTTTGGGAAAACGGATCAATGGAAGCGGGGCAGGGCGACGTTGATCCTCTTGTAGTTATTTCTTATCTTTTGATCAGAAAACGTAAACAAAATAACAGGATCAATGGCAGCACTCTTCTCACCGTTACAGATCAGGAATATTACATTCAGGAACAGGATCACGGTTTCTCCGATGTGTGAATACAGTTCAGAAAATGGTTTTGCGAATGACTGGCACCTGGTGCATCTGGGTAGCCGTGCAGTAGGCGGGGCCGGGCTTATTATTACAGAAGCGGCCGCAGTGAGCCCGGAAGGACGGATATCGCCTGCGGATCTCGGTATCTGGGACGATGCACATATTTCCTTCCTGCAAAGGATCACAGGTTTCCTTTCCACCCATGGTGCTGTTCCGGGGATACAACTGGCGCATGCGGGTAGAAAGGCGAGCACAGAGGTGCCCTGGAAGGGTATCAGACTGATACCGCCCGATAAAGGAGGTTGGGAAGACATCTATGCGCCAAGCGCTATTCCTTTTTCAGAAAAATACGGGCAACCTATTGCTCTGACAGCAGCTGGTATTCAAAAAGTGATCGCAGATTTTAAAGCAGCTGCAACGCATGCATTGAAAGCAGGATTTAAAGTGATCGAACTGCATGGTGCACATGGTTACCTGCTGCATGAATTCCTTTCTCCGCTAAGTAATCAACGGACAGATGAATATGGTGGTAGCTTTGAGAACAGGATACGCCTGATGCTGGAAGTAGTGGCCGCTGTAAGGGAAGTATGGCCGGAAGATTATCCCTTATTTGTAAGGCTTTCTGCAACAGATTGGGCAGACGGTGGATGGGACCTGGAAAGCACTACAGAACTGGCGCGCATACTAAAAAATAAAGGCGTAGATCTTATTGATACCTCTTCCGGAGGATTAGTGCATCATCAGAAAATAATTGTTGGTCCCTTGTATCAGACACCGTTTGCGGAGCATATCCGTAAGGAGACAGGTATATTGACTGGCGCTGTTGGGATGATCACTACAGCGGCAGAAGCAGAGTCTATTATTGCGGAAGGGAAAGCTGACCTGGTGGTAATGGCGAGAGAGTTTTTGAGGGATCCATATTTTCCTATGCATGCAGCACATGAGTTGAAGGACGAGTCGTTTGTCTGGCCGGTGCAGTATGAGCGGGCGAAGTTGAAGAGTTAAAGAGATCCTTAGGAGTCATTTTTATATCCCTGGGTGTAATGCCCGGGGATTGTAATTTATATTCGTTTAAGCGTATCGGTAAGTATTTACTGTCGAATAAGATGTGTTTAATTCTTATGCTGAAGGTTCATTCATATCAGTTATAAGTTAAGGCTGTGAAAATTATTTTGATACGCAGAAGATTTGTTACTAACGTGGAAATTGATCCTTGACGCGTAGTTAAATATCAAATTGAACTCCCCTTATTTTCCCCCGATTTACTATAAGATGCCCGTATCATGATGATACGGTTTTTTTATGCCCTGATCCTGCGAATAAAAAAATGATCAATTACAATTAACGAACAAGAAGCACTTCACAGTTATCTCTTCGCCCAACTTGTAATTGATCATCTGAAACTACTTATTAAAACCACGAACTCGCCTGCTCTTCATCTTCAGTTGGCAGTGGTTTCTCAACATCTTCTTCAGCAGGAGGCGGAACGACATCATCTGCTTCAGTTGGATGCTTACGGATAGCGCCTTCAATAACGGCATCCTGTTCTACTTCCAACACAAGCGCAGTCACATCGCCTTTTACATATGCTTTGTTGCTGATCACAGCTTTATTGCTTACAATAATATCCCCATAGACTTTACCGTAGGTAACCAGATCTGTTGCATAGATATTGCCGCGGATATTCGCGCTTTTACCTATTACCAGCATGCCCTCGGTCCGGACATCGCCTCTTATGTTACCATCAATACGTCCGGGAATAGTGGATTCGACAGCGCCCTGCACGGACACCTGGCTTGGGATCAGAAACATGTCCTTTCCAAAAGCCCTTTTAATTAAGTCTTTCAAGGGAAGCACATCACAAGTTTGAGACAGCAGATAAAGTTTCTTCTTCAAAAATAGAAATGATCGAGGACGCATTGCCAAGGTCAAGTCCCACGCTGCGATGATGTTTATCGTCTGATATTCTCAAAGAGTTGTACAGATAGCCGATGCTGACAAGATTTTCAGGGTTAGGTGCTACTTCTACAGGAATAAAGTCTTTGAACTCTTCCATAAAAGCATCAGTCAGTTCGCGGTAATACGCACCGCCACCCATCAGGTAGATCTTGCTACAGTTTTCAAAGTCCTGGTCGGTAAAATAGTTCCTCATCAGCGGAGACACTACTTCCTTATAGTACTGGGTCAATAAAGCCTTTCGTACATCCTTCAGGTCAATACGTTTCCTGTTGGTAAAGATAGAACCTTTCATGAAAGCATCGTCCAGCTGGTGCTCATTTTTCATGTCGAGGTAATACTGTTTGTTCAGCTCACGGGCCAGGTTGTTGATAGCATATTTGATACCGTGAGAGCTGAAGCAGGTACGGTGAATGAGACCATCCGCTGTTGCCATACCGCCCTCAATAGTACCGAAACCAAAGCTGACAGCGATGAAGTTTTCTGTTTTAGGATCATTAACGGTCTTTTTCAGACCGATGATGCCGCCTACGATCTCAGGGATCACTTCATACCGCTCGATGTCCAGCATCCCTTTTTTGATGGCGCCTTTATTGTTGAAAGTATGGGTGTCGTATTCTATGAGGAAATGGCGCTTATTCAGGAAGTTCTCTGCGGCGCCTTTGTAGATATTGTAAGTAGAAAAAGGAAAGCCCATTGTGATGGACAATGGCTGCTGTACCTTATCCAGCACGTTCACCAGGCCTGCTTTGAAGAGGATTTCGTAATCATCTTCCTGTGGAGCGGCATTGGTAATACGACCGGGATTGATCCCGCCCCGCCTTGCCAGGTTTCCGACCATATACCAGTTCTCGTCTTTTTTGATCTTCAGGCCATTCAATAAGTCTTTTGAGGAATTCTCGGTGTTACCATACGCAGTTTCGAAAACGCTCGGAAAGCTAATGGGTGATACTTTCATGATAGCAGGATTATTATATATGATTAAAATTCAGGTTTTTGATTTCAATAATTCAAGGTTCAATCTGTCACGGCAAACTCCAGGGCAGTAGGTTTTTTCACAGGGGAGGGGCATTACTCCCGCACTACAACGACATTAAATATATAAAATTATATTAAACATTACCAAGCGGAAACTGAACACTTTTCAAATATATTGATTATCAGTGTTTTGACAGGTTAACAAATTGCTATTAAATGGAAGAGCCGGGAGGAGACTGGATAAATTGCGGTGGAAGGGATTGTGGAGAGGGTACCTGGCAGGACGGCTCCTGCCAGGCCGGAAGTGGCCTTATCTGGCCGTGTAATTGAATTCATACCTGGCGGTGTCGTAAATGGACCAGTCCATGAAACCCCGTACCATTGTGCCCAATGCATCCAGATGACGCTGGATAGCACAGTCAATGTGCGGGCCAAAGGAAGGCAGCTGAGTCCTCAGTTCGTTGAAAAGCGCTATTTCCCGGTTATGGATAGCCGCTGTTTCAGCGATGGCCTCTTCAAGGCTGATCTGCTGTTCATGCTCAATCACTACCACGAGATTGTGATCGTCTCCATGAGCCAGTTCTTTGGACAGTGAGAAGAGATCGTTAGCCCAGCATACGGCCCTCCGTGCAAGGTCGACCAGTTTCTGGAACTGCTCATTCTGTAGTACGAAAATAGGGAGGTAGGTCTGTGCCGCTACTTCCAGCATATCGGTGCCCAGATTGGCGCCGCTAAAGAATGGACGCATCTGCATGTACTGGAAGACGGATGGATGTCTCCGCTGTTTTGCATTTTCGGCTTCCCAGACGGCCGCCTCAAAGGTTGCCTTCAGACTAAGTGTAAACTGGCATTGCCATGATACCGTACTCAGTTGCCGCATCTTGTTCCAAAAGTCGCTCAGCGCTGCCAGTACAGGATTAATATCCCGGCCGACGAACCTGTCATACCGCAGCACATTCACGAAGTCTGTGATAACCTGTTGCAGATACCCCTGTTCCCGGTACCCCGCTGTTTCGGGGGTAACATGGTCCAGCAGATCATCCAGCACAAAGAGCCAGGTGTTCAGATCGTTGGCGGTGCACAGGAAATCCAGGTCGGCGTCCGGATAGGTGCGTGCAGTCATCCATGCGAATTTGTACTTACGGAAGCGGTCGTACGCCTCGTCAGATTGCAGCAGGTTAAACTCCTGCAGCCAGGCAGAAGTGTGCTGGTCAATTTCTGACACGAAAGGACTGATTTTGGCCTCAAAAGGGCAATTGAGTAACGGAACGTTAATTGGTTGCATAAAAATTGGGTTTAAAAATGAGAGGAGAAAAAAAACTAATTCAGACAAAAATGTACTGTGATGACGCGACATAATCGCAGTCAAATAGCGTGAAATTCAGGAAGATGAGTAGTTGTGCGGCCTGTACCAGGGTGGTCAGGAATTGAGGGAAGAAAGATTACAATAATGCCGGGCTATTCAGGCATTGTTTGAGTGCAACATTCAACAGTTTAAAATCAACCGGTTTGATCAGATAAGCAGTAGCTCCTGCCTCGATAGTGGCGATCCTGTCTTCTTCAAAAACATCGCCTGAAATGACAATCACCGGAACTCTGCTGAGCATAGGAGTATTTCTTACATAGGCCAGGATCTCTCCGGCTTCCATATCCGGCAAATGCCTGTCTGCCAGGATAATATCAGGGGTATAATGGTGCAATAATTCAATCGTGTCTGCGCCCGTACCGCAGGATTCCAATTCACATCCAAGCCTGCGCAGGTACTGCGACAGGTAAATCCGGCTCATATCGTCGTCTTCAATAACCAACACTTTCACCCCGGTATAGAGTGTTGTATTGTCCGTGCGTGTTTCCGGTACTTCCGCCACTTCCTCCCTGGCAGCAGGTACTGCACAGGCCAGCAAGGGGAAGGTGAAACTAAATTCAGTGCCTTTGCCTACCACGCTTTCTACCGAAATGTCGCCTCCCAGCAGAGTGGCCAGGTGACGCGCAATATGCAAGCCAAGGCCAGTACCACCGGAAAAGCTGTTCCATCCCGTAATGAAAGGATCGAAGATAGGAATGATCTTATCCTCGCTGATGCCCTCTCCCTGATCTTTTACTTTAATACTACAGGTATCATTTTCCACAATAGCCGATAAAGTGATGGTGCTGTTATCTGCCGTGAATTTTACTGCGTTGAATAAGAGGTTGTTGATGATCTGGGTGAGTTTGACCTTATCTGTTACCAGTAGTGCGGGGAGTTTCCGTTTGTTATAGCTCAGTACAATGCGGACACCTTTTGTTTTGGCGATGTATTGACCGGTATCCACGATATTGTCCAGCAGACTTCTTATCGGAAAGGCTTCATTATGTACTTCATGCAGTTTACCCGCTTCTATTCTCGACAATTCCAGCACATTATTGATCACGTCCAGTGCATGATGACTCGCGGCGCAAAGGTGTTCCGCCTGCTTTATATAGGCCGTATCATTATTCTTCTTCGCATCCATCAGTAATAACTGGCTGATGGAGTAAATAGCATTCAATGGTACGCGGATCTCATGGTTGGTTTCCCGGAGAAAAAGGCTCTTATAGTTGTTGGCCTTTTCCAGTTCGGCAGTTCTGAACTGTACTTGTTTTTCGAGGTTTTCACTATGTTCTTTCTGTGCAGTCAGCAATTGATCGTTATGCTTGACATAGAACATGATGATGAGAATATTCAGCGATACAATAACGAGGATAGCGGAGTAGTGAATAATGATCCTGCTTACCGGTGTAAAATCATAGGGAGGAATGATACCGGCGATCCTGTTCACTTCCAGCATAATCAATGTGATCAGTGCCACGACGATACAGGTAGTGCGGAACATTTTATCTTTTACGATCAGCAGGGAAGTGCCTATGAGGAATATAGCGAGCAAACTGGCTTCTACAACACCCGCCAGCAGACAACCAAAGTAGAATGTAGCAGCATTATGGATCATCTGCAGATAGAATGCTGCTATGTCATACTTCCTTTGTTTATTCAGGAATATAACGTAGAAACAAGCCGATCCTTCTACGAAAGTGCCCAGGAAAAGACCAAGCTTTCCGGAGACAATATAAAAGAATGTCCCAAAGAATAGTGCCATTACACCGGTGACTATGGCAAGAATGTTTACTTTAATGATCCTGCTCCTTTCATTTAAATCAAGGGTATCTGCACCTATCAGGGTAACTGCTCGAAATATCCCCTTTATACTCATTCGCAATCGGGTTTACTGGAATTACTTCCGGGGTTTGTTAGTGTTGTTGTTATAGGTCTCTATAATATAAAATGTTGTCCTGTTTAGTTATGGCCGAATTATAATCCACAATATAAACTAATTACCAACAAAAAAAGCCAAAGGAGAGGCCCTCCTGCTGATAATGAGTACTTATCACCAGAAGGGCCTCTCCTTCAACAAATAATCTTTTCCGAATACGTTATTTAAAATCAGTATCCGTGAGACCGCTGTTTATTTTGATCTCGTCCACTTTGAAATCGATCTGCTGTCCACCGATGTTATTCTTCAGCAGGAAAGGGAATTTAACCCCATTTACCTCTCTGTAGTCACTTGTTTCAATAGCGCCGGTTTCCTGATCTCCACTGCGGCTTATTTTCTTTGCCAGGAAGCCTGTAGCAACATCATAATAGAGCTCGGTAACCAGATCCTCATCTTCTTTTACAGTGATGAGATAAGTCTCTTTACCATTGTCATCAGTTACAATGTTGGGCGACAGGTGTATCTCAACGCCATCCTTCAGGTATTCTACTTCAGGGATCAGGGTGAGATTAGCTCTGATACGTTCTCTGGAAGCAGCGTCTACCGGAATAGGGTTGCCCATCTGTATAGCAGAAACGCTGTCTCCGTTTACCACCAGCTTAGTAGCATGTACATTCATCATAGGGATGAAAACATCCAGCAGGAACTTGTCGGGCGATTTGAATTTCCTCGTCATTTTGATCTCAGTGCCCTGCACAGAACCGGTAGCGGTAGTTACCTGGTCTTTGATCGCTTTCACTTTATCAATACCGCCGATAACCTGCAGGTACTTGTTGAGAACATCTTTTGCAGTAACATTCGCAGGCACTTTCCTGGAACCACCCGCCCAGGTATTGTTGGAAGGATCAATATCAGGGAAAGCCTTATCAGGGTCTATCACTACCTTAGTGATCCTGGAATCTGAATTCTGTTTGAATGTCCAGGTAGAACCACGTTGCCAGATTTCAGCAGGCAATGTTACCGTGTCAGTGTTGCCTTTGCTGTCGGTGATGGCAAGAACTACCGGAAGCGCCATCTGCTCCAGGTTTTCTATAGTAATCAATGCGCCTTTAGCAGGATCATTGTTTACATATTTCACATCTTTCACTGACTGGTCCAGCTTCCAGCTGTTCAGGAACCAGCCTCTCCAGAACCAGCTCAGATCTTCACCCGATACGTTTTCCATCGTACGGAAGAAATCCCATGGTGTAGGATGTTTAAATGCCCAACGTTCGATGTAAGTGCGGAAAGCATATTCAAAACGCTCTTTACCCAGTACATAATCACGCA
Organism: Chitinophaga filiformis; assembly: GCF_900102545.1. GTDB lineage: Bacteria > Bacteroidota > Bacteroidia > Chitinophagales > Chitinophagaceae > Chitinophaga > Chitinophaga filiformis. Next base: position 327,254 of record NZ_FNBN01000008.1, read on the forward strand.
GGATGGTGAGTCCCATAGCAGGCTTATAATAAGCTGCGATACCCAGGTAACTGCTCTGGATCACATCAGGAGTGCTCATAATAGGATCTCCGCTCATGGCGCGGCCCATTGACTGTCCCTGTTGCTTCTGGTAAAACTCTCCATTGTTGAACACCTTACCGGAACCGTCGTTGATGAAGGTATTGAAGCCTTCATCCATCCAGGCGTACTTCCTTTCGTTGGAACCTACGATCATCGGGAACCAGTTATGACCGAATTCATGGTCCGTTACTCCCCATAATCCACCGCCGGTGCTTCTGTGGGAGCAGAATACGATACCGGGATATTCCATGCCGCCTACGATACCTGCCACATTGGTAGCTACCGGGTAGGTATATTCAAACCATTGTTTAGAGTAGATCTCAATACAACCTTTTACAAACTCTGTAGATCTTACCCAGCCGTTAGGGGCCATAATGCTTTCTACAGGATATACTGACTGCGCCAGTGCTTTTTTACCACTTGGGAGGTTAATACGGGCTGCATCCCATACGAATGCAGTAGAAGCTGCCCAGGCCACGTCGCGTGCATTTTTACAGATAAAATGCCAGGAGAGCATACCGCCTTTTGGCTGTAAGGCTGCTACCTCAGCACTATCCCTGATCATAACCGTTTTGTCGCTGTTACGCGCTTTTGCCAGCTGGGCCTGTTCCTTAGGCGTCAGTACCTGTGCTTCATTCTGCAACTGACCGGAACCAGCTACTATCATACCGGCAGGAGCTGTGATGGTATAATCGAAGTCGCCGTATTCCAGGTAGAACTCTGCCGCGCCCTGGTAAGGAATAGAGTTCCAGCCCAGTACATCGTCGTATACTTCCATACGCGGATACCATTGTGCAATCTCATAGATCCATCCGTTGCGGGTCTTCAGACGGCCGGTACGGTCAGTTCCGTATTGCGGTACCTCATATGCATAGTCTACATAGATCTTTGCAACGGCGCCATCTGCTTTCAGGGCTTCCGGCAGGATCAGCTGCATACGGGTATCGGTGATGTTATATTTTACGGCTGTTTTCTTACCGTTGATGACTACGTTTACGGCCTTAATGTTATAGCCTTCGGTGAAGGAACGGTTGGCAAAGCGACCGCCTGTTACCACGGTAGTAGCTGCGCCGCGGGAATCTTCCCGGTAGATGTTCTGATCTAGCTGCAGCCACAGGAAAGGCAGTTTATCAGGGCTGCTATTCTTGTATGTGATCGCTACTGAACCGCTGATACGGTGAGTGGCGGTATCCAGGACCGCGGTGATGGCATAGTCGGCCCTGTTTTGCCAGTATTTGTGGCCAGGGGCGCCGGATGCGCTGCGATACTCGTTACCGTTGGTTGGATAAAACAGGGGACTGAATACCTCATGCTGATCGTACTTTGAAGTAGTAGTCGTCTGTCCTACTGCAGCATGGACAAAACTTGCCAGCAGAAAGCCGGAGCAGAGCAGGATTTTGTTGATTGTCATTAGTGTTTCGATTTGGAAATAGCCATAAATATAAGATAATGCTGTAAAGCAAATAGAGAAAAAGCAAAAAGGGCGATGTAATTTGTCTGACAGTCAGACACACATTTGAAAAATATTATATCTTTACGGGCAGAACGATAGACTTTAACCTTTAACCTATGAAAATTTTCCGGACAGGCATGGGCCTGTTTTTCCTGCTATTCACCAGCCACGCTTTTGCACAAACACCCACACCAGCGCCATCAGTACAGCTTAGTGCCACGTTTCCGGAACCCGGAGAGGGGTTTGACAAGATCGTATTGCTGCCTGGCGGGAATACCTGTTACCTGCATTTCGACAAGAAGCAGGGTATCATAGCGAATATGTATAACGAGCAGCGTACAATTGCTGCTACAGAGGTAATCAGGGGAAAGTTGTGGGATGCTTCCAATCTGAATGACACTGAAATTGACGGTATCTATGCGATCAATAACCAGGTGGTGATCTTCCTGCAGCAACTGGTAAAGTATAAACCCAACCTGTACCGCCTGGTACTGGACGGCAATAATGGTAAACTGATACAGGAAGACAAGCTGGGTGAACTGCCTACCGTATTACACCGGGATGTAATGGTGCAGGATAATTTTGCTTCGCATGATTTCTATGTGTCTAAAGACCCCAATAGCGGTTATTATGCGGTGGCCTCTTTTGCCGGTGGTGAATTACAACGGAAAGAATCTCCCGCAGAAAGAGTCCAGATCCTTCATTTTACGCCGGAGCATCAGTTGATCAGGCGTAGCTATTATTCTGTTTCTGACCAGGACTATCCTTACCTGGGCTATCTGGATATGGCTGTACAGGGAGGCGATAAAATATTCCTGGCTACTGTCGCTCTTAGCAGTCGCAGGAGCCTGAAAGATACCAGTGCTGTAGTGGTGATATCCGCCATTGGCAAAAATGACAACAGTTTCACGCATACCATTTTGCCATATACGGCCAACTTTACTGATGTTCATGCTGCTGTGCAGTATGCGTCTGCCGTGAACGGTCTGCAGGTGTTATTGACCACTACCAATAGCCAGTCAGGCAAAGCTGCCGCACCTGCTGCTTATATCAACTACCTGGATGCGGGTACGCTGGCGTTTAAAACCAGTCAGCCGCTGACAACAGATAAGATCACTGCTTTTGCACAGCAGAAGATGAAATATACCGGTGCTTATACCGGTCAGCCGCAGGCGCTGATCACGCATGAAGATGGCAGCAGCACCGTATTGCTGGAAACCATGGATCAGTTTAATACTACTGGTAGCAATGCGTGGAATAAGGCACATACCAATATGAATGACATTGGTGTAAGCCGGATAGATGCGGGCGGGCATGAGCAATCCGGTTACGGATTGATAAAGATGCAGGTGGCTAATGGTACTTATGAGCCTTTATATTTTCATCGTAAGGAGAAGGGACAATGGTTCTTCCGTAACAGGATACAGGTATTGAATACCACGCCTTATCTGTCGTATGATTATCTGCCGGCGTCTAAGGCTACTTATATCATTTTCAACGACTATCTCGCTTACCTGGATCAGGGGGGGACTTACCTGGATAAAAAGCCGCTGAAATATCTTACTGAGGCGAATACTGTTTGTTACAGGTGTACTGATGCCGGTCAGGAGAGGTTGTTCCTGTTTGGCACACCTGAGACCTTTAAAGGATATTATTGTATGCTGGGGGCGTCGGATTATGATGAGAAAAAATATACTTATGCGACTATTATGATTACAAGAAAAGGGGAGGAGAAGAAGGCGTGTGTTGCATGGGTGAAGTTCTGATTAAATACTTTTTTGTAAAGGAAGGGGCATCATTATTTGTGATGCCTCTTTTTTTTCGCTAAGTAGCCTCGGTTTGGTGGTGCTTCTCTTGCGGATCGGTTTCTTTTTTAGTTCCGCTAAGTAGCTTCGGTTTGACGGTGCTTCTCTTGCGGATCAGTTTCTTTTTTAGTTCCGCTAAGTAGCTTCGGTTTCAGTATGGGATGGCGGTCGGCGCCTCTCTGAATGTCGATTTAGCATTGTCAAGCGAATAGGGGCGTTGAATATAGATTGGGCAGCACCGGTCGTATCACCGGAGAGCCGAAGGCCCGCCATTCCCATCTGAAACCGCTACTACTTGAGCGGTCTTCTTACTGTCATTCGTCTATTTTATTATAGTGTCTTCTTTATTATAGTCTTCGGGCCTGGGTGATGAGATCAGGTAATAATTCCTTTCAGTATTATGGTTGCCAATAGCCTGGAATTGTTTGATGAATTACTTATTTAATTGCCTATTGATCGTTTATTAACTGCTTTATGATCAGTGCATGATCATTCCGATCAGAGTTGTGCACAGTATTTGATTTATTCTCCATAAACATGTATATTCCATTACGCTGTATAAATCCTGTCTGCAGTGTATGCAATAAGCCCTGACTGGGTCTTTTTACTTTGTCATGTGATTCACAAGCCCCCCTGTGTAGTGTTCGTTCATTTTCATTATCTAAAACTCAATTCTTCCTATTATGTACACACATCAGCTGCCGGGCTTATACTGCCCTTTTCCGATTACCCTTAATCCTAATGTAGACAAAGCAGACAGACACACTACTCTTTGGGTAAAAAAACACCAGCTCGTCCCGAATGAAGAAACGTGGACCTATTATCACAGACAAAAGTTTACCTGGATGGTGGCCAGGATGTTCCCTACCGCCGACCTGCATGCATTGAGTATTGCGGCTGATCTCAATACTTTACTGTTTGTACTCGACGACCAGTTTGATGAACATGGTGAGGGTACCGACGTGATAAAGCAAAGCAAACAGTTTGAAAAGCTTGTGCATGCGCTGATCGGTATCATGAAACACAACAGACAGATTTCTTTCGAAAAAGGCGGACCTGTACTAAGTGCAGTGAGCGACTTCTGGAAAAGGATCCGCAAGCTTGGTAACCTGGGCTGGCAGGTACGTTTTATTGAAAGCCTGCAGCAGGCCTTTGCTGCCAATCTATGGCGTATTGAGCAGGTAAGCCGTGCTCAGCTGCCAACATTGGAGGAGTACATGAAATGGCGTCCTATTTTCAGCGGAGCCAGTTTTTTTGCTTATCTGCTGGAAGCGATTGAAGGCTTTTCCTTACCCGACTATGTATTTCTTGACGGCACCGTGCAACAGCTGATACAACTCTGCAGCAACACGATCTGCTGGGCCAATGACCTGTTCTCATTCAATAAAGAACTGGAACAGGGAGATGAAATGAATATTGTGATGTTAATCCGCAATACCAGGGACTGTACAATAGACGAAGCCATTACAGCCGCTGTGCAGATACATGATGAACAGGTAAAGGCATTTGAACGTTTATCCCGCCGTTTACCATCATTCGGTGCAATAACTGATGCAGAGTTACGCCGTTACATTGATGCACTGGCTGTAATGATGAAAGGCAATATTGACTGGAGCGTAAATGATACGGAAAGGTATCATTTTACCATGCTGGCAACAGCATGATTTAACAAAACGCCCATCTCTGATGATAGGGGGAATCAGGGGTGGGCGTTTGCTCTCAGGTATTTAGACAGTGTACTGTGCAATACCTTGAAATCTATCGGCTTTACAAGATACTCGTTTGCTCCCGCCAGTAAAAGCTCTTCACTGTTTTCCTTGAACGCGTCTCCACTGGCTATAATGACAGGCACATTTTTCAGTTCATCGTCTGTACGGATCTGCGCCAATGTATCTTTACCACTCATGCCGGGAATATGAGAGTCGAGGATAATGATATCCGGCCTTGAAGCCCTTGCCAGTAACAGTCCTTCCAAACCATCTGCCGCCAGTATGATACGACTCCCCATGCCACTGAGGAAACGGGATAATACCATCTGGCTCATTTTATCATCTTCTATGATGAGGATGCTGGTATCGGTCAGCGCTACAGATCTGCTATCATCGTCCACAGTGTTACTACATATTTCTGAAGGTACCTTCAATGGAAGGATGACAGTGAATGTTGTGCCCTTACCGAGCTTGCTGTAAACTTTGATCTCCCCACCCATGGAGGTCACCAGGTGACGCGTAATATGTAATCCGAGGCCTGTGCCTTCCAGGAAGATATTCCTTTCTGTAACAAATGCATCAAAAATGGTAGACTGTCTCTCTGCGCTGATACCCTCGCCCTGGTCGGTTACCTGCAGGCACCATTTGTACTCATTCCGGAAGATGTCCAGTGTTACCGTGCTTTCCTGGCGGGTAAATTTGATGGCGTTGGATAAGAGGTTATTCAGCGTTTTCGTCAGCAGGATCTTATCGCCCATGATCAGCTGAGGAATCTCGGGATCAAGCGTGGCTTTAACCTTCACGGTCTTCACACTTGCTACATACTGATGCATGTTGACAATGCCATCCATCCATTCCCTTACATTCAAAGGGGCTGTCTGGGGCGTGTCGAGCTTTCCGGCTTCAATACGGGAGAATTCCAGCACATTGTTAATGATATCGCGCGTATTGTAACTGGCGGCATACAGGTGGTCTGCCAACTGGCGGATAGGAGCCAGTGAGCGGTCCTGTTCTACTTTTAATTGCAATAACTGGCTGATGCCAAAGATGGCATTCAGGGGCGTGCGGATCTCATGGCTGGTTTCCCGTACAAAGACCGTTTTAGCGTCTGTGGCTTTGGCCAGCTGCGCGGTAAGGACCTCCAGGTCTTTGTTGTGCTCCTTTACGGTGTCCAGCATTTCCTGCACATGCAGCATTTCCCGCATCCTGAGCCGGTCGATATTCCTCACATAATAGTAGATCACCAGGAGGTCGAGGATCAGGATACTGGGAATAGTGACCCACCTGATAATGAACTGGGCGTTGTTGTGATCTTCAGCAGGTACAACAGGAGAGATGAAGCCGTTGTACATGTTGATCTCGCCAATAAGGAAGGCAAAAATAGTAAATGCAATACTGAAGACGCGCATCGGCTTATCCTTCTCAAATACCAGGAGGGACAATCCCACGAGGAAGATGAACAGGAGATGGACCTCTGTAACTCTTCCCATAATAGCGCTGTAATACTGGATGCTGACATTATTGATGATGATCAGCGATAGTCCGGCTGCCGTGTGCCGGCCAAGTCCGTTCATGAGAATGATGGCTGATAAGAGGCAACATTCTATCACGGCCGGAGCAGAAATAGCGATATTGCCTGTAGTAATAAAGCAGCCAAGACCGAACGCGCCCGACATGGCGGCTGTAACCAGTGAAAGGGTATTCACTATTTTGAGCGAGCGTCGTTTGTCTTCATCAGGTACTTTACTGTAGCCAGCTGTGGTTAGTAGTTGTAATAAATTCATGCACCATTCATTTACGTTAAAGGGGGACATACAATACGGAATAATACAGGTTCCCAACATGTACTTAGTTCCTTGCTGTCAATGTTTTTCAAATCGGATGTCTGTTAGCTAGTCTGTCTGTAAGCAGTGGGTATAGTTTCGAAAATTTGGGGCCAGTTCCACCTGCAATTTACATACATTCAAATTATATTACTTAGTATAATGAGTATACTTTTTAGGGCGTTTCCTTTAGTACCCAATCATATTATTTTTGCTCAAATACAATAGGCATATCCAGGAATCCAGCCACTATGGTACTTGGATTCCTGTTGGGAGTGGTGCCCGGTTTAATCTGTATGTTTTTCATCTTTCCAAAGATGATCTCAAAAGCGATCTTAGCCTCCATTCTGGCCAGCATGGCGCCGATGCAGTAATGAGGACCATGCCCGAAGCTGACCATTTTGATATTGTCCCTGTTTATATCAAAAGTATCCGGATCCGCAAATACAGAAGGATCACGGTTGGCTGCTGTCAGCCATACGTTCATAAAATCTCCTTTCCTGATGAGTCGTCCGCCCAGCTCTACATCCATCTTAGCAATGCGGCACATGCTCTGAACGGGAGGCTCATAGCGTAACACTTCATTTAAGGCAGCCGGAAGGTCCTGCATGTTGTCCATCAGGTGCGACTGTACTGCAGGTATGGTGGCGAAGGTGTACATGGCATTGGCGAGGAAACCATTAGTTGTTTCATTGCCTGCGATCAGCAGGGCGATACAGAATGCCAGTGTATCAGGCATACTAAGTCTTTCGCCGTCTATTTCCGCCTGTAATAAATGAGATATCAGGTCAGCGCGTGGTTCCCTTGATCGTTCTTCCAGTAAGGTCATAAATAATTTACCCATTTCCTGTTGGGCCTGGAAATAAGCTTCCATGCCTATTACTGCAGGATCGCTGGAGATGGCATTGATCCAGGCATTTACCTGGTCATGATCCTGGTTGGGCACACCCAGTAATTGTGCAGTAACCCTGCCGGGAAGAGGAATAGAGAATGCTTTCACGAAATCCATTTCTCCTTTCTGCAGATAAGGCTCCAGAATGTCGTTACATTCCTGCCGGATCCAGCTTTCCAGTTTAGCGATAATGGAAGGAGAGAAGGCTTTTGTGACCAGTGCACGCAGCTGACGGTGACGTGGAGGGTCGGTCTGGTTCAGATTGCTGCCAAGCAGATTATCATCAGATTTAGGCATGTACTCATTGGAAAAAACTTCATAGTCGCTAAGGACCCTTTGTACATCTTTATGATGAAATACCTGCCAGGCGCCCTGGCCGCCAAAATAGAACCTGAATGACGGATCAAAATAAACTGGTTGCTCATCCTGCATCTGCCGATGCCAGGATAATGGGGATGTTAAAGTAGATGGAGTCATACAATCTTTGAGTTGTCGTAGCGTACAGATTCGGTTATTGTCCCTGATATAAATAAGATAAGATTAAAACGGTGCTATATTATAGCTTATTAACATACACTTGACTAAAATAGTTTAATGTGCGGAAGAAAAAGTTAACTGGTTGTTAACGAGTTAAGATTTCTCTCTTTATAAATATCATTTTCAGAAAAACTAAATAGATTGCTGCGATAATACCACAATATGAGATACTACTTATCCATTACTATTGCTGCGCTATTCAGTTGCTATGGATGCAGGCAGTCGGCAAGCCCCACTACCAACGATCCTTATGCATTGGCAGATACGGCAGATTATTCACTTACACAGACATTACAGGGACAGGGAGGCGTTTATCTGAAAACGGAAGTTTATACGCATAAGAAAGATACATCGCTTTCCTATGTGAAGGTCTTTAATTACAACCAGCAGATAGCCGCCGTACAATTTTATAAGCATGAAAAGAAGGATGGACCGACTATCACTTATAATGAAAAAGGCCAGCGACAACTGGGAACTTATTATAGAAATGATACGGTGATCGATATGCATCCATTTAATCAATAAAATTGCTTAATTTTATCAACGGAGATTTACTAATCCTCTATCATAAAAAAGCCCCGTATACATGAAGTATACGGGGCTTTTAGTTTTATTATCTGTTATAAGACATCCCACCAGGGCTTCTCTCCATCATTTGTTGTATTATTTTCTTTGCCGGAAGATGAAGCAGGAGGTACAATAGATTGTGTCGCAGATGCACGTGCCTGACGCTTGATATCGTCCCGGTTCAGCAATAATTGCCATTTATCTTTCAGCTGTTTACCGGTTTCAGGTTTCACCATCAATACATAGTTGATATAACCTTCCACACTGCTGACGATATTACCCTTGCCCCATTGTTTACCTGCTAATCCAGATACTGATATCTGGTGCAGCAGCGCCCTGAACTTACGGAGTGTTTCCCTGTCCAGACTCAACTTGTCGTTTACCACAATACCGGTTACTTCTCTCTTATCGCCCTTACGCATCACCTTTAACTTATCAGGATGGATAATAAAGCCTTCTTCCTTTACCACCTGTTTTACACCCCATATCAGTTTTCCTGCATCATCAGCAGCGGCTTCCCTGGCAGAAAAGGTCATATCATCCGCGTAGCGGGTATAGTTATAATTAAACCTGCGGGCAAGACCTTCAAAACGACGGTCCAGGCGGAAGCAGATAATGTTGGTAATCGCCGGACTGCAGGGAGCACCCTGAGGCAGATGCCGATTGGTATTAGCTACATAATAGTCCTTTCCGTCAAGCGCTACCTGGTCAACCTCTGGCTCTGTACACAATAATGCGAGGATAGTAGCCACCTGTTCACTGTAACCCAGCTTACAGAACATGCCTTTCACACGTTTGTATTCAATAGTGGGGAAGAAGTCGCGCAGGTCGATATTAATGACAATATCCTGCGCTACGTGATGTGTGGCATTGGTGACGATGGATCTTCCCGGTACAAAGCCATGTGCTGCGTCGCTGTTGGGTACTTTATACAGGATGTTTTCCAGTATCCAGTATTGTGTAGCTTTCAGCTGTGGCATAGGGGCGGAGATCAGGCGCTTGCCGCCGGACTTCTTGGGTATATAGAACCGCTTATAGTGTGTGATATGCCCTACCTTCCTATTGAAGGCCAGGAAGCGTAATTTACCGATACTGATACCCATCGCGGCTGCCAGTGCAACACCATCGTGGAAAACAGGAAGACCTGATGCCGTCAGACGTTCAGTATCAGAAACGGTCTTATTCAGACCCTGGGATACTTCTTCACCCAGATAGACGATCGTCTTTTCTTTCTGTTCAGCCCATTGCGCCGCTTTTTCCTTACGCTTCTCTTCGTTGCGCTGTTTTGTTTCCGCTCTCTTCGCTTTTGCTGCAGCCATGCGTTGCTTACGCATTTCGAGCAACATCCTTTCCCGGTTCTGGTAACGACGTTTCTCTTCCAATAACTGGTTGAGTGCTCTTTGCAGGTCGGCCTCCCTATGGATCAGGGCTTCCGAGGGGGAAGGTTTAAGCGTATTTTTCTGCCAGAAACCAAGGCGGGTCATTTCTTCCAGGATGACTTCATCTCTGGTGGATGTTCTGATACGGTCATACAATTGCTGACGCGTCAATCCTTCTGCCATAATCTTTCAGACGGTTTATTGCTGATAAAAGATAGTTCGTTGATGTAACAAGCGGAAAAGAGGAAAAGGGGAGATGAGGGTCAACAGAAAAACAATGTAAAGAGGAAGTGGCCTTCGTGCAAGCCATTGACTAAATCAATCAACTCCAGGGAGGGGCGTACCTAGTGGTATTTTAAGCCCCCGGGGCTTGTACCGTGAAATACCACTAGGTACGCCCCTCCCAAAGTAAAGATTGCATTTAGTGAAGCATGAAAATGTCATGTTACCTGAGTGACGAAACATCACTCTTCCTGAAACCAGGCGCAAGTGCAATCAATTCCTCTTTACAAAGATCTTTTTCTGATGCGAAAGATAGAGACAATTATTGAAAGTACAAATACATATTGCATTTTTTTCTTTCATTTCTTTTGATCTCCTCATCTTCCTTTCTCTGCTTATGCGTTATTGTTAGCTTTGTTCTGCTCATATGCCATACGCAGTGCCAGCATATGTTCACAAGGGCCTTTATAGAGCTTGTTGGTGATGTAATCGTAACAGTCGCAATGCCCGGTACTCATACGTTCATCGTTGTCTATTACGATAACAGGACGGTATGTACGGCGCTCTGCAGTGATTTGTCCTTCTACCTGTAATCCTACTGACGGCACCTGCTGTGCTGTAAGAGAGAGCTTACCCTCTTTTAACAGTCTTGTAGCCGATGCTTCTTTCGGATTAGAGAATCGTAGCTGGTCCAGTGGTAATGGCTCCCTGCTCAACTCACGCAAACGGTAATAACCGGTATGCAGGTCATAGATCACCTTACCTGCCTGTGTATATATACCCAGTGTAGCCAGTACTTCTGGTACAGATACCCCTGTTCTTGCAGAGATCTCTTCAGGTTTTCCCATCCACATCTGCTGCAGTTCACTGAACACACGAAGCTTGGTAGCATCTTCTACCGCAGCTCTCGGCGCCATCAGATCAAACTGTCCTGCACGCGACCAGTCGTTTGCTGTCCATCCGGAAAGCCCCAGCGTAAACTGCATATCTCCCAGGTCAGCTACATAGAATGATGGCAAACCGCTACCGGTGAGGTGTACGGTGAATTTTTTCGCTACAGGAATAAGGCGTTCGAGAATGAGCAGTCGCCTGCGACCCCAGATACGGATCTCTCTGCGCTGCGCGCCGGTATATACAGAGCGTGCACAAACGATCTTTTTATTCCATGGCTCAAATATGGCCTTTACTGGTTGTCCGGGGTCCAGTACAAAACGGATAGAACGGGGACCTTTCTTCTCTTTAAACCTGCGCAGCCAGCTGCAGAAGTTATAAACGTCCATCGGATGGAGGTCGAAACTTGCGGCAGGCAATGTCATGGCAGAACTTACCTGCAGGAATCCGCGTACCCAGCTATCCGGCAGGTCTATCTTCACTTCACGGAACATTTCCTCCTGCGTGGTCTGTACGGAGAAGCCGGCAGGATCAACACTGAAAGTGGTCTCCTTATAGTCACGGATCTTCTGGAATTCGTTATAAAGTGCAGCAGAGTAGTCAATGTTGGTAGTACCACACTGGAACTCGTTCACTTCTTTGAATACGTTATAACTGGCGCTCAGTTTACCATAGGCAGATTCATCCTGGCTGAAACATTCGAAGAAGATCTCATCGGGATGTACGCTGATAACAGGATCAAGCACAAACCAGGCATCCCTGTCTTTCTTATACAGGTAATCGAAATAATTTTTACGGGCTTTATAGAAGGGGGCCATCACTTTTTCCTTCTCCAGGTAGATGTCGCGCAGCTCCTGGTTCAGGGCATTGATGTGCTCATTGGCAGCAGCTACATCGTACTGACCCATGTATTCGGCCAGCCACATAGACTCCTGCTGAGCAGCCCATTCTTTATAAGCGGTTTTGTCTTTGGGTTTAAAACGGAGGTCGGACACCACCACGTCATGTAAAGCCGAAATAGCTTCACGAAAAGCGATCTTCTTACGGAGTTTACCGTTAAAGAATGTCGGTTCCCGGTGTGTATCAGGAGCAAATGATATTCCAGCTGATGTTGCATTGCTGTAAACCTCGGTTTGCCCGCTATATCTGTAGTTAAATAACATCTTCCAGGGTTTAAGATTGTTTCACGGGAAAATCGGTAAATAGTACCGGTAAGGACAGGTCAGGATATGACTGATGGATATTACGCATCAGCGCAATACAGCGGGCTTTATCGCCGATAGCTACCGTTGCGGATATATCTGTAATGATAGCTCCGATATAGGCGGCTGCTTCCGCTGATTTCAGCGCTTCTTTTTCCAGGAAATTGAAGATCCTTTCTTTCGCTACACGTGCCTTGTTTACTCTGGACAGCACTGATCTGAAATAGTGTTCCAGCTCTTTCAGGTAGGTCAGGTTACCGGCGGCATATGTTTCCAGGTAGTTGGTAGCAAACAGCTGCATAGCTACACCAGGATGCTGGCTGAGTTTCATCAGGTAAACGGGACCATCTTCTTCACGGAAGAAACGGGTGAGCAGTTCACGGCCGAATGCCTGTACCGTAGGGTTCACACTATCCGCAATGGCCACCAGCGATTCTGCAGACCAATCAGTTGCCTCAAACTGTGTACGGAAGAATTCCGCGGCAAACATGCGCGTATCTTCCCAGGTAGCGTCCAGCAGGGCTACTGCGGCATCTCTTTCCTCCCGGATGCGTGTTACATGCTGTTGGAAGAAACGCTGACACCATTGTCTTACGGCCTCTAATTCATGATTACCGGCAGCGATCACCTGTTTGATAGTAAGACTGTCGGCAGGAATATATTTCTCCAGTACCAGCACACCGAATGCCTGACCCGGGCGGTAATTGGAATATAATAAACGTAAAGCGGTTGCCTGATCGATATCCTGTAAATGACCTACCAGTTCATTGCTCAGCAATGCGGCAAGATCAGCATGCAATCCTTCAGATGTTTCCTTACGCATCAGCAATGGCACCAGTTCATTCACCAGCCATACTGCCAGTTCAGCATACTTTTCCGCCAGGCGTTTCAGCAAAGGTCTCACGGCATTCCTTACATCGGTATAGGAAGCGCTGCAACAGAAGAATAAAAGGCCGTGACGCTTCACCAGTTCAGTCTCACTGATGGCAGATACAACATCGATACCCGCAGCTCTCACCGGTTGATATGGATGTTCCAGTAAGCGGTGTAAGAGGCTGTCTGTGATCAGATCGAGCTTGAATTGTTGTTTCTTCAGTAACAGTAAACGGGCTGCCAGTGCCTGTGCTGCAGACAGTTCACTTTGCAACAGGTCTTCGATCACTTTGAAGTCGAGCTGTATCAGCGCATCTCCGAAATATTTCTCCAGTATCAAACAACCATCTGTCAATGCATCATTGAGCTGCTTGTCTGCGTCTTTCAAGGACAGCAGGTAAGCAATCGTCTTACCAACCAGCAGTCTGGCCTTATCTTCTGCAGGCCTGAACTGTGCCAGCTGCACTTTTGCAAATGCACGAACGTCTTCATGAGGACAGAAGATCAGTTCACGGAGGAAGTCAACATCCGCCAGGCAGAGGTCTGGTCTTGCGGCAGTCCATTCAAGCCCCTGTTCCCGTGCTTCTGCAGAAATGCTGTATAGTAAGGCCAGTATAATCGGCAGGGAAGGATTATTGACATCGAATTTCTCCCTGGCCAGTTGCAGACCAAATTCCTGCGGCAAACGGAAAGGGTTGCTCAGTAAGGCACGGATAATGTTGCTGTCCATCCTTCCTTTCAGTGTCTCATATTCAGGATGTTGTAACAGCTGATGGAGTGCGAAGTCATGGATCTCGTCCATCTTTCCCCTTATCAGCAACTGAATAAATGCCTGTGGCAATTGTTGCCAAAGGTGGAGGAAAGGCACTTCGCTGTCGATAGTCTTCACCACCTGTTCAGATGAAATGCCTGGTTGTATATCCGCGTGCTTACGACCTCCACGGAATAGAGAAGCTACTTTTTTCAGCAGGCTTTCTCCTTTATTCTGCGCAGCCTGTTGATTAGAGGTACCTGAACGGTCGTGTTTAATATACCATATAGTAGCATCAGACGCCAGCTCCAGCTTCTTATTATTACCCTGCAAAATGTAGTTCAGCAATACCGCCTTTGCATTAGCGGGGAAATAGGTAGTGGCAGGGCTGTAGATACTATGATAGGGCGAGGTACGCCAGGACTGTGAGCGGTCCGGAGTATACTTCGATGCATCATATTGCAGCAGCATCGCCGTGGAGAATCTCACATAATGAAGATCATTTTGTTTACCCATCATCTTCAATCTTCTCAGTATACGGCGGTGAAGATAGAAGCGGGTATTTTTAGGGTACGGCCTTTTTCTGCTGGCATAAGAGCCATCGCCCGGATTATGGTCTTCTCTTTCAAAGCGTTCTGCCAGCATGGCTACCAGTTCATGATCGTCCCTTAATTCGGCCTGTTTGAGCAGGTGACGGATATGCTGGAAGAAATTGGCTTTGAATGGTAAGGTAGCCAGGAACTGCAGCAATACTTCCCGTACAAAAGGATTGTTAATACTGACGATATATAGTTCTTCCAGCATAGGATAGGCGGGCTGCGACAACAGTTTCACCCGCTCTTCCAGTAACTTGTCCAGCGCTTGTTTACTGCCCGATTTTATCGCTTCCTGGAACTCAGGCAGCAATCCTTTTTCGAACTGCTCAATATAACGCTTACGGTCCTCTTCCGGCTGTAAAAGCAACATGGCGTGGGTAGCCATCTGGCGCAGGTAATAAGGGTAGCTGCTGTTTTCTGCATAAGCTTTCAGCGTTGGTACGTCGCTTTCGCTACCACAACGCCCCAGGGCCCACAATGACGAATAACGCTGCATGGCATCCTCCCGTTCTATCAGTTTGGAGATAATGGGAGCTGCTTCTTTGATACGGTATTCGCCCGCCTTCCAGATAACGCGGGAAGTCTTCCATTCTGTCTTGTACTTAGAATTCCTTTTCAGGGCATATTCCAGGCGTTTGAGAATAGCTACGTGTCTGGGGTCCTGTACCTGTGTAGTATCAGGAGCAACGAATTCTGCTACCGGACCGGCATCCTGCTCGGCACTGTATCCTTTGGAGCGTTTTTCTTTTTCAAGCGCATCATAGATAGCGGTGGCTGTTGGCAGGTCTACCGGGGACACTGTTTTACTACCTTCTTTTAATGCGCTTCCCCTCTTACCGTAGCGGAAATTGACAATATATTGTCCCGGGCCAACTTCACATAAATCAATCTCATAGGTCTTGTCCGAATTCCCCTCTCTAAAGAAAAGCTTTGTTTGCTTTATAAATCGCATGAGCTAACAACATTAAACACAGCAGGCAAAATAATATTATTTTTAATATGAGTAAGATATTTTTTTATCCAGGCTTCCTGAAAAAGTACAGGATTATCCTCTGATCGTACAGGTAAGATGATAACAGTTCGTCCGAAATTTGCCTAGTCAAACAGTTAAATACACACAAAATGATCAACAACACAATCAGCTTTTTAATGCTGCGCTTAGCCATTGGCGCGAGTATGTTCGGACACGGACTCGTAAGGTTACCTAAACTTGACAAGTTTAGTGGCTGGATGGTAAAGAGCTTTGAAAACGCTATGCTTCCTGTTTCCCTTGTAAAACCTTTCAGTTATGTTTTGCCTATAGCAGAATTCCTGATAGGATTGCTGCTCATTGCAGGATTATTTACCAGGCAGTCCCTGATTGCGGGTAGTATTGTGATGATAATGCTGATACTGGGAACTACTTTGATAGAGAACTGGGAGGCGCTGGTTTCCCAGCTGGTACATGTGGCTATTTTTGCCCTGCTTTTAAATTATATCACATACAATAGTTGCGCACTGGATAAACTCGTAAAGAAATAACATATGACTACCAGAAAAGAATTTCTCAAAACTGCCGGTTTGTTAGGTATGGCCGGTATGGTGGGACCGTCTGCCCTCGCGGCCAGTCCTGCCAGGCAAACAAAGCCGGTATCTTCCTGGGCAGATGGCTCACGCCTTGTAGTGAGGATGAGATAGCGAAACTCGCGTTGAGCGATAAGAGTACGATCCGGGAATAGGACGAATAAAACGAAATAAAGGGGCTGTATTATTGAATACGCCCCTTTATTGTATGCCTCCAGGCAATGCAATTAATTCCAACGGAAATGCTGCCCAATGAAACCGTAGCCCCGGAGATTCAATTAGCTATTGTACGCTGATCTTCATCACCACTTTCTTTACCGGTATTGGATCTTTCACCCTGATATTCGGCATATGGAGGTCGGTGGGAAAGAAGACGGCAAACATGCCTTGCTCCAGTTTTGAAAAGAATGCAGGCGTTTCGCCGAACAACATATAATCCGCAGTATCATCATATGCTTTTGAAGGTGTCTGGTTCCGCAGGAAATCATGTCCTATCAGCTCTTCACCGCTTACGATATACTGTACGTCGATATATTTTTTGTGAGATTCCATTTGCTCGCCATCCGTAGGAATCGTATCATACTCGTTTACAATGGCAATGATTGTGGTACCATCAATTTCATATTTACCCTTTTCCACTTTGGAAAAGTTCGTCTGCTGTAGATATTCAAAGGCTTTTACGAATTTGGGGCCCAGGCCGTAGTAAAGCGTTGCGTTCTGTAAAGTATCGATAATCATGTAACTGTATTATGCGGCGGCAAGATACAATCAAATGTGAAGAAACGTTAATGATTGTTAAAGAATCCGTAGCCGGAAATATTAGAAAGTTAAATTTGCCGGAATATGGGTAAGGTCAGGAAAAGAATATGGTGGATCGCTATACCGGCATTGCTGGCGGTACTGCTATTTCAGTTATACTGGTTGCGGCAGACGTACCAGTCGCAGCAGGAGGCATTTGTAGCTACTGCCACTGAGGCATTTCATAATGTGTATGACAATGCGATCATTATTAGCGCCAGGATAAAGTCGGGAGGCAAGCCTGCCGAGAAGAAGTACACCATTCAGGCGATGATTGATGTAGACAAGACGTCAAAGGATGATCCGGCTCCTGCAGGCCCGAGGGCATTCATACGTTACGACTCAACAGAGGAAAGACCTAAAAAATCAATCCCGGAAGATATACACCTGGATACCTCTATTGCGAACACCAATATGTCTTTCGATACCATCTCTCCACTGGCGCATTTTGTTTCTACTGTCTTTTCATCTTTTACAGATGTAAGGCCGGATATTGATACACTGAACAAGTACTATCGGAGGGAATTAGATAAGAGACATATTCCACTGTATTTCAAGGTGCTAATCGGCAGGAAAGAAATTGATACGACTGTTAACCGGCCTACCTTACTGATCTACCCGGGCATGAATAACCCTGATAAAATGATGGGGGTGCAGTTCAGCGGGCTTACTACTTATTTGTTAAAGAAAATGAGTAGCGCCATTATCCTTTCCATCTTCATCGCTTTTCTGATCATAGGGTGTATCTGGACACTGTGGCGTATCATCCTGCGACAGGAAAAACTGGAAAGCATGAAGCGGGAATTCATCAGTCATGTAACGCACGAACTGAAAACACCGGTGTCTATTCTGAAGGCTACGAATGAAGCATTGCTCACCTTCCGGGGGATCAATGATCCGGATAAAACAGAACGTTACCTCCGCCATTCCAAAGCGGAACTGGACAAACTGCAGGACCTGATCGATAAGATCATGCAGGTGACCAGGGAGGAGCAGGAACAGTTACCCTTGTCTCTGACGCCGACAGACCTTAAAGTATTGGTAAATGAGGCGGTTGTCCGCTTTGCCCATCTGCCGGGTGTCACTATCGGGCAGCAGTACGATCTACAGGAAGGGCATTTTCAGACCGATACAACCGCTTTTCATACCATTCTGAGTAATCTGCTTGATAATGCCGTAAAATACAACGATAAGCCTCAGAAAGAGATATTTGTGAGCGTAAAGGAACTTACGGGGCATTACAGCTTTACAGTAAAAGACAATGGGAATGGTATTGAAAAACAGCACTTCCCCTTCCTGTTTGATAAGTTTTACCGGGTGGTGCAGGGCGACCGTCATGATACAAAAGGCTATGGGCTGGGGCTTAGTCATGTGAAAGCGTTATTACATCAGTTGCATGGCAGCATCAGTGTCAGCAGTATGCCTGGCAATGGTACTATTTTTATTTTCCAATTACCGAAATATGAAAAAGATCAAACTGCTACTGGTTGAAGATGAAATAGTTCTGGCAGGAGTTATCAAAGAAACCCTGGAGACAAATGGCTTTCATATCAGTCATGCGGAGAATGGAATACAGGGCTGGGAGCAGTTTTTATCATTCCGGCCTGACATTTGCATAGTAGATGTCATGATGCCTAAAAAAGACGGTATTGCTCTGGTAAAAGACATCCGCGCAGTGGATGAACAGACGCCTGTTATCTTCCTGACGGCCAAAAGCGAGACGCAGGATGTTATCAAAGGCCTCCAGAGTGGTGCGGACGACTATATCAAAAAGCCTTTCAGCCTGGAAGAACTGATCCTGCGTATCAGGACATTACTAAAACGTACCCAGTTGGCGCTGACTAATATCCCTGCTGCGCCTAAGGCTCACAGTGGTGTCTATTTACTGGGGAGTTATACCTTTGATCACAACAGACAGGAGCTGCGGCATAAAAAGGAAGTTATTCACCTGTCCCTGCGGGAGGCTGATATGCTGAAAATGCTGGCGGAACGCCCTAATGCAACTACCCATCGCAGGAATATACTGCTGGAATTATGGGGAGATGATAACTTCTTCAACGGCCGTAATATGGACGTTTACATCAGCAAGATCCGTAAATACCTGCAGCATGATCCTTCTGTACAGCTGATTAATGTGCGCGGACTAGGTTACAAACTGGTCTATTAACATTCATTAAGGATATAACAGGACTCTTTAACGCAGTCCCATAAGGCTTCCCGCTACTTTTGTATGGTCTGAAATTATAGTGACCATGCGAAACTTTACCGTTATTATTTCTCTTCTTTTATTGCCTGTTATCCATCTCTTCGCGCAAACAAAAGACACTGTGCGGATGGATACGAGCAGAACCAAAGTCCGCGACCTGAAGGAGGTGGTGGTGGAAAGTCGTCCTCCTATTCGTATGAAGGGAGATACTGTAGAATATAACGCTGCACAGTATAAAACCAAAGAAAATGCCGTGGTAGAAGACCTGCTAAAGAAGCTGCCGGGTGTAAAAGTGGACCAGAGCGGCAACATCACTGCACAGGGGGAAAGAGTCGGCAAGGTGCTGGTAGATGGAAAGGAATTCTTTGGTAATGATCCGGCTATTGCCACTAAGAACCTGCCTGCGGATATGGTGGCCAAGGTACAGGTGCTGGATAAGATGAGTGATCAGGAGGAATTCACCGGTATTGATGATGGCGATAAAGTCAAGACCATCAATATCGTTACAAAGAAGAACAGTAAGAAAGGATACTTTGGTAATATCTCTGCCGGTATCGGTCCGGATGGAAAGTATGACGGTGGATTGAATATCAATAGTTTCGCCGGTGAACAACAGTTATCCGCCTTATTCAAAGCCAATAACGTCAATAAATCCGGCTTCTCTGCCTCTGAGCTGATAAGGATGTTAAGCGCCAACCCCGAGCTCTTTAACAATCTTCCGGCTACTGCTATTGCGGAACTGAGTAAGATGAAGGGCGTGCGTATCGACAGTGACGATCCTGCGGAAAAGGCGCAACTGGCGCGCCCTACAGGTATCAATAATACGCAGTATGGCGGTGTGAATTACAATAACGACTGGAGTGATGCCCTTAAATTGCGCAGCAGCTATTTCTTCAATCGCTTTACATCACGCAATAGTTTTAATTACGACCGCCATTACCTGCTGGCAGATACAGCCTATAACTATCTTCAAAACGGCATCTCCTTACAGGAGAATAATAATCACTGGGGCAATGCTGCTGTTGATATTAAACTGGACAAATACAACTCTTTAAAGATCTCGCCTGCTATTAATCACAACACATCGGTGCTCAAAAGCAACCGGACATACCGTTCGTATAATGCAGATAAGACATTGCTGCTAAACCAGGGAGAGCAGGCATTGAACAGTGATAATACGAACACGAATGCGATGGCAGATATCCTGTACCGTCATCGTTTTGGAAAGCCTGGTCGTACGATCTCGTTAACCATTACTCCTGAATATCTGCGCCTGGTGAATACGGGATTGAATATTGCCCGAAATGAGTACTATAATCTATCCACAAAAGACAGTATTAACCAGCAGACAACAGGTCATTCGGACAATTATTCCCTCAATAATAACCTGATCTATACAGAACAACTCTCAACGCATACTGCGTTGCGGCTCACGGAGCAGTTTAACATCAATCATGGGAATTATACGCAGCTGGCACACAATATTAACCATGCCGATGGACAGTACAGTGAGTTAGATGATCGCTACAGTGATATCTATAACAGTACGATCATGAGGAATATAGTTGATGTGGCATTTGCCGGCCGTTATAAAAAGTTTAATTATACAGTAGGTCTGAGCGTAGAGAACAGTCACCTGGAAGGCAATTCAGATTATAGAACCTATCGCCTCAGCGGTTATTATAACACCCTGTTGCCACACCTCTACGCCAGATACCGCTTTTCGAAATCAAAACAGCTGACGCTCAACTATAACAGTAATACGGTACTACCGGGTCTCAATCAATTACGTCCCCTGGAAGATATCAGCGATCCGCTTTATATAAGGAAAGGAAATTCTGATCTGCAACAGGCTGTTAATCATAGTGTGACGCTGGCGTATCTCAGCAATAATATCTACAGTAACATCTTCACCAACGCTCAGCTGCGTATCTCAACTACCAGGAACCAGTTTACGGATCAGTATATAATTGACAGTGCAGGCAGACAAATCATTTCTCCCATAAATGCGAATGGTTATTTCTCCGGAAGTCTGCATGCGGAAAGGTCTGTGCCTTTCGGTGGTAATGGTTCCAGTTTGACTTTCGGGGCAGAGCTGGCGTATAATAGATATCCCAGCTATTTCAATGCTATTGCCGATAATATCAGGCAATGGGGCATTACGCCTGACATTAACTTCAATTATTATCCCATCACTAACCTCAGTATGACATTAAGGGGAAATGCCAGCTGGAATGACCGTCACAGTGAAGCGAATCCCGGTACCAATCAGCAATACTGGTTTCTGAACTATGGACTGGACCTCATGGCCAATTTGCCATGGAAACTGAATGCTGATGCTGCCATTGAATGTTATACAACTACTGGTCTGAGCGGCGCATATAATAATACTGTGGCACTGTTGAGTGGTGGTCTTTCCAGGGATATTAATAAGCAGTTCTCACTCCGCCTGGAAGGTCATGACCTGCTGAATCAGAACAAAAGTTTCAACAGGCTGGCGCGTAACGGGTATACGGAAGACCGACAGAATAACGTACTGGGTCGTTATTACATGCTCAGCCTGATCTGTAAGCTGCGCCATTTTGCAAAGAATAATCAATGAACACTTAAATAAACACAACATGCAACACATCATCCGTACACTTATACTGGCAGCAGGCATCAGCTGCGTTCAGCAATACAGCTTCGCACAGGACAAAACGCAGGGAGTGATTCACTATGATATTACCTATCACATTCATGCCTCTTTAAAGCCCGACCAGATGCAGTATAAGGACCTCGTACCGGAAACCGTCGTTGAAAAGGCTGAATTGAAGTATCATGGACAACGACTGAAAGCCTATTTCAACGACGATATACAGAATGAACAGGACGGCGTCAATACCAGCATTAAGGTCTCTTCAGAAGACGGCAATGAAAAATATGCGGATATCGACAGGAAAACACTCTGGTGGGTAGACAAAGCAAAGACTCCTCCTGTGTTAGTAGAGAAATCCCTGCTTGAAAAGGATGAAGACCAGGGCAAGGAAACGGAAAGTGCTGAAACACAGCAAATCCTTGGGTATAACTGCAAAAAATTAATCGTTAAATCTAAGAATGGTCCGCTTACCATCTGGTATACTACGGAACTGCCGTTGAAAGCCGGTACACCGGCAAGCGCGTTTACCGATAAAGGCGTTGTACTGGCGTTAGATAGCAAAAGAATAAGCTTCAAAGCCACCAGTATTGAATTCGTACCTGTGGCAGAGAAAGAGGTAACTCCCCCGGCTGACCTAAAAACAGTGAAAAGCAGCGACCACAAAGGAATATAGCCGTTCTAAAAGGGCAGGAGGGGAGAGGTTAATCCTTTCTGATCCTGTCCCTTTCATCTTTTGCTCCCCCCTCCTTGCGGGAAGCCTTCAAAGTGCCTGTACCAAAGGGTCTTGAGTAAGAGAGCCTGAAGATAGGGGAGTAACTGGACTCCTGGTAGATCTTAATGTCGTTTTTAATCTGAAATGCTTCTTCTGCAATAGTTCCGTAGTGCACACTGAAATTC
Source organism: Chitinophaga filiformis (assembly GCF_900102545.1). GTDB lineage: Bacteria > Bacteroidota > Bacteroidia > Chitinophagales > Chitinophagaceae > Chitinophaga > Chitinophaga filiformis. Next base: position 350,137 of record NZ_FNBN01000008.1, read on the forward strand.
ATTGTCGTAAAAACATCGGCTACCGACAGCTGAATACTACCGGCATTATTTTTCAGTTCTTTCTTAATACCAGCGCTCACAGTGCCCATGCGACCTACCTTCACTGTACCGTTATAAAAACGGGTGTTGTACCAGCCGGTCAATTCAGCTGAGAAATCATGTGGCAGTTTAAATGATTCAGTGAAATTGAAGGTATAGGCAAAATAATTTTTTGTAACAGGTTGTAAGGTATAATCTGCCCTGAATTGCCGTAATCCGCCGGTGATACTGTAGCTCATATCCCACCAGTCAGTAGCTTTCCACGGGATGGTGGCCTGTATGGTAATATTGTTCTGGTACGCCAGGTTCTGCGGTGAAATATACAGGACATTGGCAGCTGTGCTCTGGCTTAACTGGTACCGGGCAATTGGATGGTCATCCCTGCTGAAGAGCAATGAAAAGCTAACCCCGTCGTAGTTATATCCCAGCTTGATATTATTGGTAATTGTTGGCTTCAGCAGGGGATTTCCTGCGTAGATAGCAGTAGGATCACTATAAGCCATAAAAGAGGCCAGATCATTGTAAGAAGGTCTGGCGATTCTTTTGGTATAAGATAACTGGAGACTGGAGCGCTCATTCAGTTTTTTAGTCAGGAAGATGTTGGGGAATAAAGTAGCTAGTTTCCTGTCGACGGTATTTTTCCCCGTCCTTGTGTCTTCCATAATGGTGCGGGCATATTCAAATCTCGTTCCTGCCGTAAGACTGAGAGATGACGTTATACCTATATTGGCGGAGACATAAGCTGCGCCAATACCTTCCTTCATCTTCATTTCATTGATTGTTTCTGTTCTGCTGACCCAGTGGCCATCAACCAGGCTCTCTATCCTGGATAAGGTGTTACTACCGGTATAGGTTCCTTTGATACCTGCTTCCAGTTTTATCTTATCGTTTAACTGCCTGCTGTAATCAACCTTAATTACACCCATCTGTATCAGTGTATTCGCAAAGCCTCTCTGGAAAGGTGAAAACAAGCTGTCGTTGTTGTCCACCTGTTCACCGTTTCTGGTGAGCAGAGAGCTGTATATCTGTGACGGATTGTAGTTTTTAAAATAGAGGTAATCCATATCAAAATTGATCTTTGATTTTGGATTGATCTCCTTTTCAAGATATACAGATGATACGAGGTTATACCAGCTGTTCACCCTGTCTATCCGTCCATCAAATGTTAACAGGGAATCAGGCAGCAAAAGATAATTGGCGGTAGGATGATTGGCGGTTCCTGCGCGACTAATGTTGTAGGTTACATTGGCGCCAATGGTGGTTTTGGTGTTTGGTTTCATATCCAGTCCTAACGTGATATCATGGTTATTTTGCCGCAATCTGGTAATGTCAGCTCCCCGTACTTCCATCCGTCCGCCGAAGACAGGCATATCCTGGTAACTGAGGATATCCATGTAGCTGTAACTTCGGTTAAGATTGTAACTGTAGGAGCCGTAGCTGTTGATTTTCGCAGTATTGTGAGAGAGACTGATACTCGCTGCTGCCTTTTCCCTGTAGCCATAACCTCCTGTTACTGACAGCGTTCCGTTAGTTCCCTGCTGTTTATTTTTTTTCAGCACAATATTGATCATACCTGCACTGCCATCTGCATCGTATTTGGAGGAAGGAGTGCTCAGCAATTCTATCTTCTCGATATCATCTGCACTCATGCCATTTAGCAGGTTGACCAGTTGTTCAAGCGGCACACGCATTAATTTACCATTCAGCATAAGGGTTACGCCGCTTTTGCCATTCAGTGCGATGCTATTATTTCTGTAGTCTATTACAACTCCGGGCGATCGCTCCAGTACGGCCAGCGCCGTGCTACCTTTAGTAAGGAGGCTGCTCTGCACATTGACTACCATGCCTTCCGGCTGCTGCTGCAATAGTGGCTTTTCCGCCTGTACAACCACTTCGCCCAGCTGCTGTGCCCCTTCATGGACGACCTGCAGGCCGAAGTCCTGTTTTTTCTGTTGTGCAGTCAGTTCAAACAGGGGAGAGTTCCAGGTCTGAAATCCCATACTGCTGAAGCGCAGGATGTACTTTCCGGAAGGCGTATTTTCTATTGAATAAACGCCCTTTTCATCAGTCAGTACTGCTTTTATTAGCGTGGTATCCGTTCCGTTCAACAGTATTACATTCGCAAAAGGAACCGGTTGACCGGCAGCAGTGGCAAACCTACCGGAGATTTGTCCGGAGGCAGTTTTGAGTAGTAGAATGCAGCATAGGAGGAAAGATAATTTTTTCATATTTCATTGATTTAAAGGGAACCTGTTAACCTAATAGCCACTGTTATGACTGACACACCAGTGCAAAGAAAACAGCGGTAGAGAGGTTTAAAAAACGCAAATGACCAGCAGCAGGACTGGATTGATCAAACGCATTAAATCGGGGTTAATGACCAGGAAACCGCAAAAAATGGGAGGGGAGCCCCTCTCCTGTAGCCTGAGATGCATTTGGTCAATTATTTCCTGCAGTTCAAATAGTATTGCATTAAAATGGGCGAAAACTGGTGTAACTTTCAAAAAGGCCTTTTTTATTCAGCGCTGTTAAATCCGGGTGAGATGAACGCTTTACTATACACTTCTTCAAAGCAGAACTGGTTGTTGAGGTACAAACTTCACCATATTCCTTTCTGGGCCCTGTATCACTTTACCTGGTGGACGGTTGCCCTGGGTAATCCGATGAAAGCTTTTGCAGCAATATTCTTCACCGCGTCTATTTTGAAGTTCTTATTCTATGTGATATTTCAGGCGCTGGCAGTTTATTTTAACCTTTATTACCTTATCCCGAAGTACCTTGAAAAAGGCAGGTTTACACAATACATGGTCTTCTTGTTACTGACGACTATTGGTGTGTCTGTGCTCATCATTCCCGGATATTACCTGAGCGCTTATCTTGCAGGGCAAACCATGCAGGAAGCTTATGGTCCGAATGGCGATTGTTTCTATGGATATCTGGGAACATCGTTACCCTCCACACTGGCGGCCATGACACTGGCGATGAGCATTAAGTTGGGAAAGAACTGGTTACAAACACAACGGAAGCAACAGTTGCTGGAGAAGGAAAAACTGGAAACGGAATTGAACTTCCTGAAGCATCAGTTTAATCCGCATTTCCTCTTTAATACGATCAATTCCATTTTCTTCCTGATCCACAAGAATCCTGATATGGCCTCTGCTTCGCTGGCGAAATTCTCAGAGCTGTTAAGATACCAGTTGTATGAATGCAATGACAAGCAGATCCTTTTGTCCAGGGAGATCTCATACATGGAAAACTCCATAGAACTGGAAAGACTAAGACAGAATGACAATGTGGAAGTGACGCTGGACATCGACCAGGAAAACAGCAGCCAATGGGGAATAGCGCCATTCATCCTGATGACATTCGTGGAGAATGCATTTAAGCATGTTTCAAAGCATGCGGATAAACCCAACTGGATCAGGATGCACCTGGAACAGGAAGGAGAGCGGCTGTACTTTACTGTGTCAAACAGCACATCAGATATGGCCAGCAATGATATTGTGCATTATGGTGGTATTGGTCTGAAGAATGTGCAACGCAGGCTGGACCTGATCTATCCCGGTCAGTACAGCCTCGACATACAGCATCACAACGACAGATTTGACGTCAGCCTGCAGCTGCATCTGACCGCATTGGAACTGTCGCAACCCTTGCAAAAAATAGCCTGAAAATAATCCTGAATATAACAACACCTCGTATGAAGATGAATTGTGTAATTATTGATGATGAGCCGCTAGCCAGGGAAGGTCTTTCTAACTATGTCAGAGAGGTTGATTTCCTTCATCTTGTCGACACCTGTACCAACCCGGTTGAGTTGATCAAATTATTGGACCAGCATCCGGTTGACCTAATCTTCCTGGATATACAGATGCCGAAAATGAACGGACTGGATTTTCTGAAGATCGTCCAGAAACCACCTATGGTGATCATTACAACGGCATTTCCCAGTTATGCACTGGAGGGATTTCAATTGAATGTGATGGATTATTTATTAAAACCGATCACTTTTGATCGTTTCTTCAAAGCGGCCAACAAGGCAAAAGAATACTATCAGCTGTTGCATAAAACTGCCTCATCCGACACGCATAAAATAGAGAAGGAAGAAGACTATTTTTTCATCAAGTGCGGCAGTAAATATGAGAAGATCTATTTCAATGATATCCTCTATGTGCAGGGAATGCAGAATTATGTGACGATCTATACACGTAAGGGGAAATACATGACATTACTGTATCTGAAGAACCTGGAAGAGAACCTGGATAAAAAGGCGTTCATACGGGTACATAAATCCTATATCGTTTCTATTGATAAAATAGAAGGCATTGAGGGGAATGAGATCTTCATTCAATCAAACAAGATACCCATCAGCAGGAACTATCATGATATTGTTATTGAGCAGGTGGTAAAGAATAAGCTGTGGGATAAGATTAAATTCTCCTGATATTCTTGTTACCCAAAGTAGCTTTGGTCTCAACATAATGGAATGTCGGTCGGCGCCTAAAATTTCACCGCGCTGCTATTTATTAAGAGACCGCCGCAGCGTTGGTTCAGATAGAGATTGCGGGCCATAGCCCTTGAGAGCGTCCATACGCTTGATGGGAGGTTAATAAATATTCTATTGCCAAACACGTTTGATAAAGCCTCATAGTAAGGACTCGAGAGGGGTACAGCCCGCGATCCTATCTGAAAACCAACGCCAGAAGGTCGGCGCATAACCACTGTTAGTCCAGAATCGCGTAATAGCAAACGTTCGTTATCTTTAGACGCCTGTCTTTTCCAACCTGACTTCCGGTGCATGTTGCTCAGCATGCAGGTCATGTTTAGCCAAAGGCAAAGACCTAATCCGTTTACCGGTAGCTGCAAATATTGCATTTGTGATAGCTGGCATTATCTGCCCGACAGCTGCCTCACCTATACCACCAGGCTTTTCATTGCTGGGCATAATAAATGTTTCAATCCCCGGCGTTTCATTCATGCGCAGTACTTTATAATCCAGGAAACCACTTTGCTGAACCCGACCTGCTTTAAATGTGATCTCGCTATACATAGTAGTAGAAAGACCGTAAAGAATATTGCTGTCCATCTGTGCGATGACGCCATCAGGATTTACAACAGTGCCGCAGTCAATCACACAGGTTACTTTATGCACCTTGAGAGGCATGTCTTTCATAACAGCAACTTCCGCCACCACGCCAGCGTAGCTGCCTACCGCTTCAAATACGGCGATACCCCGTCCATGACCAGCGGGCAATGGTTGTCCCCAATTACTTTTTTCTGCAAGCATTTCCAATACTTTCAGGTGTCGGGGAGCATCTCTGTACAACATCCGGCGGTATTCCACCGGGTCTTTTTTAACAGCATAGGCCAGTTCATCTATCAGGCTTTCCATAGCGAAGATGGTGTGGCTCAATCCTACAGCTCTCCAGTTATCCACCGAAATGGGCCATACGGGAGTATTCAGTTCTATCCGCTGGTCGGGGATACTTTTGACGTATTCCACGGTGTGCATGCCTTCGATGGAAAACTGGTCCACGCCATTGATCACAGCTACTTTTTCGAATGGTCCGCCAGTCATAACTGATTGTCCGACGCTGATCTGTTTCCAGGCGATAGGGGCTCCGGCGCTGTCCAATCCTATTTTGAAACGGTGCAGGAATGCGGGGCGGTACATGCCACCCTGTATATCGTCTTCGCGTGTCCAGACGGTCTTTACGAGCTTGCCGGAAGCTTTGGCTACTTCAACGGCTTCACGTACAAAGTCTGAGCGTGTGATATTTCTTCTTCCAAAAGAGCCGCCCAGGAATTGATTATGGATAAATACGTTGTCAATGGGCAGGCCTGTGATATCTGATGCTGCTTTCTGATCGTCTGTTACGGTCTGAGTACCAGTCCAGATCTCACATTTGTCGGCAGTTAGTTGTACGGTACAATTCAGCGGCTCCATGGGCGCGTGTGCGAGGAAGGGCTGGAAGTATTCAGCCTCCACGACATGGGCTGCTTTCGGGAATACGTTTTCAGGATTGCCGGTGTTGGTGGCTACGAGACCGCCTTCATCGGCGCGTTGCCTGAATTCGGACAGGAGAGTGGCGCTGTTGATACGGACAGCCTGTCCCAGTTCCCAGTCAATTTTCAGTGCCTCACGCCCCTTTTTAGCGGCCCAGAAATTATCTGCCAGTACGGCTACGCCAGTGGGAACAACCACAACCTGGCGAACACCGGGGATGGCCAAAGTGGCTTTGGCATTGTATGTTTTCACTTTTGCACCGGGAACTGGTCCCCGGGCAACGAGCGCCGTCAGCATACCGGGGAAATGGATGTCCATTCCAAAGATGGCTTCACCATTTACTTTAACTGGCGTGTCGAGGCGTTTGATTGGCTTCCCGATAAACTTCCAGTCAGTACGCTCTTTCAGGGTGACTTCCCTGGGCACAGGCAGTGCAGCGGCTTCTTCGGCCAGCTCGCCATAGCTGAGTTTCTTGTCGCCTGCGATGACGTATCCGTTTTCCGTCTTACAGTCTTTGACATCAGCCTGTAAGCGTTTGGCGGCGGCTTGCACCAGCATAGCACGTGCGGTGGCTCCGGCATTGCGGTAGCGGTCGAATTCAGACAGGAGGCTGGAAGAACCACCGGTACGTTGTGTCCCGTACATGGTGTGATAATACGCCAGTGCAGCAGGTGCGTCTTCGACTTTTATTTTTTGCCAGTCGGCATCCAGTTCTTCTGCAATCAGCATGGCAAGGGAGGTGGAAATGCCTTGTCCCATTTCACAGTGGGAAAGCGTGATTGTTACAGTGCCATCTGGGCCGATCCGCAAAAACGTATTAGGGGCCAGTATTTTTCCCGGGGCAGCGATAGGGGCCTGGTCAAGCAGCCGCCTTTTTCCTGCCAGCGCGGGCACTGTAAAAGCAATTATAAGGCCGCTTGTTGCAAGGGCAGTGTCTTTAATGAATTGTCTCCGGTTGAACATATGGGATGTCGTCATGGTGTTTTCTTTTTAAATGGGTCAGGGTAGGAATTGTTCACATATAAAGCAGGCAGTTGTAAAAAGCCTGAACGCTGGATTTACGACAAATATAACGGCCAGGGAATTGCAAATGTTCGGGGGAAATGTGTTGTCTTTGAATTATGCATCTTTCAGCCGGATATCGGCAATTGTTTGAAGAAAGTTCGGTGCGAATCAGGAGTATTGCATCCGGATTTTTCTGGAAGCGCCTGAATGTTTTTTTGCACTGGATCAAACGTAAAAGAAAGATCAGGAGTGAACGCAAACAGGAGAGTAAAAGGGATACTTTAGAGGAATATAATGCTAAGCAAATAATAGAGTGGTACAGCGTTATTTTGAATAACTATCTATTTAACATAATATAAATTATACGTATTATATAGAAATAAGTTAACTAGCCAGAGAGTCGTATAAATAAGCCAGGGATTGGGGTTTACGGGAGATTTAAACAGCAATAATAGGCTTTAATTTTGGAACGGCTTTCAGCCATTTTGTTCATTTTATGGCCGGTTTTATGGGGCGACTATAGTCCCACTATACTCGTACCGAATACATACCCTTAGGATAGTCTTCCATTAAGCAAGTCCCCGGCTAAAACATTATGTTTATCTGAATATAACGGCTAGATTTGTGCCTTCCCGGAGAAGAAGAATTCCCGGGTTTTTCAGGAAGGAGTCCTCTCCTACATATTAAAGAAATTTAAACAATGGCGATCAGTATACTTGGCATATCCGGCAGTTTAAGAAGTTCTTCCTCAAATACGGCATTACTCAGAGCCTGTGCTGCAATGGCGCCTGCAGGGATTAAAATTACGATTTATGAAGGTCTGGATAAGCTGCCATACTTCAGTCCCGAACTGGATACGGAAGGCTCCTGGCCTGTCGATACGGTGCTCTCCCTGAGAAACCAGATCCGCGCTGCAGATGCTGTTTTATTCAGCACACCCGAATACGCTTTCGGCATACCGGGCGTGCTGAAAAATGCCCTGGACTGGCTTGTTTCCTCCGGGGAATTTACCCATAAACCCACGGGTGTGATCAGTGCTTCACCACTTGCTACCGGCGGCGATAAAGCGCATGCATCACTGACCCAAACGCTGAAAGTGATGACCGCCGATATCCAGGAAGAATATAAACTCATTATTCCTGTAGTGCGCACCAAAATGGATCAAAACGGAAATGTTACCGATCCGGAGCTGGAAAGATCATTGCTGACGCTGATCAATCACCTGGCGACTAAAATCTCCACCGTAAACCAACATTAGCGCCTAAGCCGCCGATATTGATGTACGATTTCAGGTCATTCGCAGGCTGATCATTGTGCTTGTAGGTTACTGTTGCGCCTTGCTGACTTACCGGTGTGTTTGAAGTCTGATCCAGCGTTGTTACATACTCGGTGTGCCGCTCGGCAGTCGACAGGTCATTCAGGGCACGGCGCTGTTGAGAGATCACTGAACCGTTGGCTGGATTCAGCAATGAGATCGTTTCATCATAAGCGGTGACTTCTTTCTTTTTACTTCTTACAGGAATATTCCTGTATTCCGCTTCAACAAAAATGTCAAGCTTTTTGGCCACGGGAAAAACAACACCCATTGCGCCCTGGAAACCAATCGTAACATTTGGTTTGACGGTTTCTTTCCGGTGAATACTTGTCTGCGTTAGCACAGTCTGTCCACCAACGCTCGCAGTACCGCTACGGCTGGCGTCTGTTTCGATCTTCAGATTGCCCCATAATGGTATCACCATACCGACACGGACATACGGATTAACTTTCGCAAATCCCGGACTGATCACGACACCAGGCGCAAAATCAATGGCGTCTACAAATCCGTGCGACTCAATTTTGCCGAGCGTCTGATTGCTGCCAGCCATTGTTGTGACTTCACGGGTCATCAGGTTTTTCTTGCTGCGGTAGTAGTTAAACGTTCCTTCAACAGCAATGTAACGGTTGATGTTCCAGCCGAAGGAGAGTCCTCCCCTCCCACCGGCGCCATACGATCCTGTTAATACCTTCTCTGAGACAGATGTAGATGTTTCAGTTGTGGGATTATACTCCAGGTGTTGGTCATGCGGCTGGTAACTGCCGACTTTAGGGAATTGCCCGGGAAATACACTGAAATAGTAGCCTCCGGCGATCTTTACATAAAACTTGGACGTGGGTTTAATGTTCTGTGCCTGGGTTGTGGACACAGAAAGGACAGCGCATAACGCCGCCATTAGGGCTGCTTTTGTTTTCATAACGGAATTTTTGGATAAAAAACTACGATCGATCAATGATCGATATGGGTAAAGGTACACAATTTGTATGCCCGATAACGGCAATGGAAGTATTAAAATGCTTCTGCGAGAGAAAGGTATAATCCTGATTGGCGCTGCTCGCCGGAGCGTTTTTCACCCCAGGCGTAGTCGATGCGGACAGTCAGCCTGGCGCCTTCATCGTAGAACCAGCGTACGCCCAGGCCATAGCTGGGTTTAAAGTGAGACATCGCGATATCGTGGTTGTTGAATACCGCACCGGAAGCGCCAAACGCAGCCAGCGCGAATTTAGGTTGCATATGTACAAACCAGATATTGATAGGGATCTTTGGGTCCAGGAAATAACGGTATTCCACCTGTCCGGCCAGGTAATTCTGATCTCTGTACCTGCCTGCATAGTATCCACGCATCATGAGATCGTTGCCCATTTCCGGTAGAAGGTAAAAAGGTAATCTGCTGCCCTGCAATGAGTTGAATAACCCGTTGAAACCAACAGTGCTTTTGGGGGAGATAGAAACAAAATGGCGTAGTTGCCCGTCAATCTTCCACAATTCATGTTTGCTGATAAAGCCCGGCGCATAGGAGATATTTAAGCGTACCCAGGTGCCTCTGCGTGTATAGTTCTGGTTATCCCTGTTGTCGAATATACCTGTGGCGCCAATGAAGGTAACATGGCCGCCTTCCTTGTCAACCAGCGACATATCAGGATATACACCTTTATCTTCACGTGCTTTATAGGTATCCTTCTGGTATAATAAGGAAAGTCCTGCGTAGAAGTGACCGGTTATACGACGTTCAGCCTCCAGCTGCACTTTGTAGCGCTTATTGTCAAGCAGTGTAGCGCCGGCCTTACGTGTAGTGTCTCCCAATCCGTAGAAATTGATAGGGAAGTCATGGTAACGGAGATTACTTTTAAAATGCCAGTTATTGGCATCCGTCCATATATCCGTCTTCAGATCTATTTTCAGCTGGCTCTCCGTTGTAACGGAAGGAATGAGATTGATTGTAGAATTGCGTAGGACAGGATCCTTAGAAGTGTAGAAAGAATACAACATCGCGGCTCCTATTTCCAGTCCTTTCTCAGGTGAGTAACCCAATACAGGGAGTGGGAAAAAGCTGCGTTTATGCGGTAACAGTGTGTCTACGGTTACGCCTTGTACTGTATCTTTTTGCTGCGCTGTCAGTCCCTGGCTCAATGCCAGTAGTGTTGCTGTGAAATATATGATCCTTTGCATACTCATCCGGGTTGCAAAGAAACAACTTTTATACTACTTTCTGTCACTGTGGCCCAGGCTCTTTTCAGGAGCTACTTTGTCCCTGATCATCTGCTTAACTTCTTTTATCTCAGGGAAATGCCCAAGCTCTTTCCGGTTGATCAGGGCTATGCCATCTACATAAATGATATAACTGCCATTTACTTCACTGGGCTGTAATGTAACACTGTAGATATCGTCAGCAAAGGTGGTCAGCAGTTCCTGGGCCATCCATGCAGCGCGCATTAACCATCCGCATTTAGGGCAATATTCTATTGTTACTGTCGGTTTCATCTGTATCTGATTAGTAATTTATGATATACGACTAATGTAAGATTATCCGGCCCAAAGTTTGTGAATACCTGGGAAATTTTAAATAAATGCTCCTTACATCAGTACTGTTTATGTGCCCGGAAGTTACAACGAATCACAATATTTTAGATTTCGAAAATTTGCATCCGTTTTTTCTATAATTTTAGCACAGCATTCAGGTAACCCTTAAAGATCGTTTGTGCCGACAACTAGACCATCAATGTGGATTGTCCGAACTAACTTATATACTTTTATATATCTGGTCTTGCTATGTACATTGGTTACCAACGTTTCCGCGCAGGTAAGTGAACTGGAAAAACATCCCCAAAAGGATACAGCGCGCGTTCGTTTATTAAACCAGTTAAGCCGTAGTTTCTTTCCGAAAGACGCTGCTAAAACAGCACAGTATGCCAGTGAAGCCTTAAAGTTGAGCGATAGTCTCCGTTTTAAGGCCGGAACCATGTGGGCTATCCGCAACCTTGCTCTCGCTGAGAATATCAAAGGGAACCTTGAGAAGCAGACGGACCTGACTATCAATGCGCTTAAGCTGGCAGATGAAATAAACGATGCTTATGCCCAGGGCGTGCTGAATACGGATATGGGTAATATTCTCGTAGAGCAGAACCAGCCCAGACAGGCCCTGCGCTATCAGAAAAAGGCATTGCGTATTAAACAGTCCCTGGGACAACCCGCAGAGATTGCCCGTACGTTAAACAGCATTGGCTCCAGTTACATTCGCCTGAATAAACTTGATTCTGCGCTGCACTTTCTGCTGGAATCCGAGCGGATTAAATTATCCCTGAATGATCATCCCGGATTGGCAGTCACTTATGAGAATATAGGACTGGTTTATGCGGAGAAACGGCAATATGGGATGGCGCTGCCCTATTTTGAGATCTCTGAGCAATATTACCAGGAGACGGATAATCTCAATGGCCTGGTAAAAGCCCACCTCAATATAGGCTTTGCCAAGACGATGTTGCACCGGTATGATGAAGCGGAGCAGCACCTTACCGAAGCAGCCCGGCTGAACAGCAATATCAGGAATATGAAGAATACGCTGGTCTATCATAAGAATATGGCTACGCTGGATTCGGCACGTGGTGATTATGCGGGAGCGCTGACGAATTATAAGGAATTCAGCAGGCTGAATGAAGAGTTGTTCAGCGTTGAAAAGACAAAGTTTATCGCCAATACAAAAGAGAAATACGAGTCGGAGAAGAAACAACATGAAAACAAACTGCTGCGAAAAGAACAGCAGTTACATCTAGCCACCATCAAACAGCAGCGCATCTTCGTGATATTCTGTACTATGTTGCTATTGGGGCTTTTTGTGATCACCGCAGTACTATACCTGATGTACAGACGTCAGCAGGAGCTCTATAGCCAGTTGACACATCGTAATTTACAGGTACAGCAACAGAATGAGATCATCATGGAACAGAATGCTGCACTGGAAAATGGCAGCCAGATAAAGGATAAAATATTCTCCGTTATCTCCCACGACCTGCGTTCGCCACTGGCGATCCTCGAAGGATTGCTCTTCCTGTTAAGAGATAATAAAATGTCTGAAGAACAGTTCAGACTCTTTTCCCATGAACTCTGGCGGGACATGAAAAATACAGCCTACATGATGGACAACCTCCTGCAATGGGCCAGCAGCCAGATGAAAGGCATTCATGTTACGCCAGATGATTTTGATATCAGTGCAGTCCTGAAAAGTGAATTTGAACTCCTGCAATCTCTCGCCAGACAAAAAGAAATAACACTGACACATGAACTGCAGCGCCCGATAATGGTATTTGCAGATCCTGATATGATCAGACTCGTACTCAGGAACCTGATCAGTAACGCTATTAAGTTTACACCTGCAAATGGGAGTGTTAACATTAACTATCTGCTGCTGCCTGACAGAATAGAACTGATCGTGCAGGATAATGGCCTGGGAATAGCGGCAGCAGATCAGGTGAAGGTATTCTCCAACATTTACTACTCTACCAGCGGTACCCGTAATGAAAAAGGCTGTGGATTGGGATTGCCGCTGTCGAAGGATTTCGTTGAACGGAATAATGGCAGCATATGGTTTCACAGTGCTTCCGGAAAGGGTACGAGCTTCCATTTTACATTGCCGTTGTCTGCAGAAGAAGAGAATTCAAACAGGGGGTATACTATTATTGTGAAGGATAATCATGAGCGCGTGCTGAACGATTAGATTATCCATGGGGATATCTGGGGTTATAGACACACCGCCCCGCCGTGGTTATCACCCTGTGCTACAGGCAACAGGACTCCTGCCGGAGCCCTATCATGTTTTGTTGATACGCATTGCTCTTTGGGTTTGCACCTCATCCCTGGTTGCAATTCGTGGTTAAATAAAGCAGCCCGCTTACAGCGGGCTGAATGTGTTATATGTGAAATGGCTTTGAATAAAAGCCTTACAGGTTCGCAGCGTTGAACGTATCTCCCTGCTTAATATCTCCTGTCTCGAAACCTTTCTTAAACCAGCGTACCCGCTGTTCAGAGGTACCATGTGTAAATGCATCCGGTACCACATGACCTTGTGCAGCTTTCTGCAATGCATCATCGCCTACGGCGCTTGCCGCATTGAGCGCTTCTTCTATATCGCCTGGTTCCAGTATGTTGTGTTTCTTCTGTGCATGATGCGCCCATACGCCCGCCAGGAAATCTGCCTGCAGTTCAAGCATCACAGACAATTTGTTGTATTCCCGCTCGCTGAGCTGAGAGCGCATTGCCTGCACTTTACGGCTGGTACCGAGCAGGTTTTGTACATGGTGTCCAACTTCATGCGCAATAACATAAGCCATGGCGAAGTCACCCGCTACTTTAAACCGTTGTTCCATTTCATTGAAGAAGTTCAGGTCAAGATAAACCTTCTCATCCGCAGGACAGTAAAATGGGCCCATAGCAGATTGTGCAGCACCGCAACCAGATTGGTCGTAGTCTGTGTATAACACCATACCCGGATCTTTATAATTCTTGTTCATCTGAGAAAACAGCTCCGACCATACATCTTCAGTATCTGCAAGAACGGTGGATGCAAACCGGGAGATTTCATCACTGCTACTGGTGACGGTGCGGGATTCAGATTGTTGTGCCCCACCATTGCCCTGTTGTACGGATTGTAATGCCTGCTGCGGGTCCTGGTTGAACAACAGGGCCAGCACCACGATAATAATACCACCAATACCTCCACCAATACCGATTGTTCGCATACCACCACCGCCACCGCGGCGATCCTCTACATTGTCGCTTAATCTTCTGTTTTGCCAGCGCATATTTAGATTTTTTTATATGTCGAAAGTACAGAAATTTTGATACCCTTTTACTTACAACAATTTCCCTGCCCGATTCAGCTGTAGCCCGACTCCATTTTTTTAATACCTGTTTTTTACATACATTGGGTGGTGCGATACCCTCATTATTACACCTCTACATTGATGAAGCTATGCAATTTACAGACTTCTGGATCGGGAAAATACAGGCGGATAAATTGCCCGAAGCGTTGGATACCGCAGGGCTGATCAAATACCTGTCTATATATACCTCCGATGAGCAATGCTTCCAGATCCTCTTCCAATGGCACGAAACAACCTTAAGACGTAGTAGTGAGTGGTGGTTCCCCAGACAGGAGCTCTTAAACGTTGTTCAGGAAAAGATCGGTAGAAAAGGCCTGACCAGTACCTTGCATCTCTGCCTGGAACTCCTGGATACCTCAGAGAAAAAAACTGTCACCGTAGCTGCCGACAGGGTTAATATCCAGATAGATATCATTCTGCACGGAGGACCGGAACTGATTATCAGTCGCCGGGACTCTTTAGGCATCCTCGTCGTGGAATTCCTGTCGAATATCAGAAGTGCCCGGCAAAAGGAATGCTGGACGGCCTTCATTGATCACTGCCTGAACGCCGGTGAAAGCAGTGCACCCAATCGTAAATGGTGGAAGCGCGCAAAAGAGCTGGTAAGCCGTATCAATACCGAGCATTTCGTCATGAAACTGAAGGACTGGATATCTTTCTGCCAGGGACTTCTGATGAAACAACATGCAGGGCGCGCATATAGTTTCATTGATTATCACGTCGATTTTCTGAGTACTATTAATCATAATCTGCTGAAAGCCATCATATGGTGCAGCGCAATTCCAGATAATAAAGAATTGCTGGACATGCTGGAGCCATATGCCATATGGGCTTATAAGAAAAAAGGTACCGGAGGCCCTTTGTCGGTTAAAACCGGTACAGCCTGTATCTATGCACTTACTTTTCTTCCCTTCCGGGATGCCCTGGCCAGGATCAGCCGGTTCCGCTCACTGATCAGGCATTCGGGTATTGTGAAAAGCATCGATAAGATCTTACACGATCTGGCAGAGCAGCATAGTATTCCGCCGTATGAACTGGAAGAGTATATCGTGCCCGATTTCGGTCTGGATAAGAAAGGGACTGTTCGTGTGTCGCTAGGATCGAATTTCATAGGTGTTTACACCATCAACAATACCGGTAAGTCGAGTATCTCCTGGGAAAAGGATGGTAAACCGGTGAAAGGGCCACAGTCCTCCTTTGCTGCCGGACAGGAGTTCAGACGGCTGGCCAAAGATATCGATCAGGCGCTGGTGGATAACAGCGCAAGGATAGAACGGGCCTTTATGCGTATGACGCCATGGCCGTACAGTCACTGGAGAACATATTACCTGGATCATCCGCTTGTAAAGACCCTCACCACACGGCTGATCTGGACCTTTAATACTAACGGCGTACAGACCACCGGTTACTGCCTTGATGGTCATATTATCGATTATAAGGGCAGACCGATAACTATCACCGGAGATACCGCCGTGAGCCTGTGGCATCCGATGAATGAAGCTGCCAAAACAGTGAAGGCCTGGCGCGATTTCCTGTCGCAGCGCCAGATAGATCAGCCTTTCAAACAGGTGAACCGTGAAATTTATACTCCCAATAATGAGGAACTGGCCGATGGCTTTTACTCTTCCCGCTTCGCCTCCCAGGTGCTCGATAAACAGAAGTTTAAGAATGTTATCACACAGCGGGGCTGGATATTGCGACAAAAAGCGGCGCATAACTGGGCGTATATTCCCTATATGATACTGACCGACTGGGATATCAGGGTTAACTTCTTTGCAGACAGGAAGCAGGAAGAGACGGTACTCACGGATATGATCAATTTTTACAGGGAGGGTGAGCCACTCGCACTACGGGATGTTCCTGCTGTTATTTTCTCCGAAACCATCAGGGATATCAGTTACTTTGTTGCAACAGCCGGCAGTACGGAACTGCACAATCGTTCCTGAATACAGGAGGGTGCAATTATGATGAAAATTTGATGGCTCCTATCTGCCGTATTTACCCTGTACCTACAAAATATGCGGGGAATCAGCTCAGTTGGCCAGAGCGCTTGCATGGCATGCAAGCAGTCGTCAGCTCGACTCCCGCAAGCGTCTTATTTTACGTAACTTTACCCCATGCTGAACCCTGCCATTTCTTACACGCGCATAACAAGAGTACAGGATACAATTGTTACTGCAACGGAAGATGCACTGGCTGCTGAGGAACCGCTCGAGATTCAGCTGATCTACGGCCCAATGGCCGACAGACAGCAACAGAGCATCTCAGTTACCATGCGTACTCCCGGCCAGGACCCTGAACTGGCTACAGGTTTTCTCTATACCGAAGGGATCATCCGCTCGGAAAAGGATATCAAAGCTATCTGCTCTGATAGCGACATCACCAACACGATACAGGTAAGCCTGCACGAACATGTGACCCCTGTGCTGAAAACGGCACAGCGGAATTTTGTCTCCAATTCGGGATGCGGTATGTGTGGTAAAACAGATCTTTCTGCTATCTATACGCCAGTTGCAGCATCTGGAGGCGCCCGATCTGTTCCTGCATGGCCTGCAGAACTGATCCATCGTCTGCCTGATCTGCTTCGGGACAGGCAGCAGCTGTTTGATGATACGGGTGGCATACATGCTGCAGCTCTATTCGATCAGTCTTCAACGTTATTACTCATGCGGGAAGACATCGGGCGTCATAATGCAGTGGACAAGCTGATAGGCGCTGCGCTGCTGCAGCAGCTCTTCCCGATGGATCCATATCTCCTTTTGCTTAGTGGCAGGGCCGGATTTGAGCTGATCCAGAAAGCCGCTATGGCTGGTATTAAGGTAATTGCAGCTGTGGGTGCTCCTTCCGGAATGGCCGTAAAAATGGCGAATGAATGGGATATTACGCTGATCGGGTTTCTCCGTCAGCAAAGGTTTAATATTTACTCGGGTGAACATAGAATAGCAATCGGATCGTCCACCCTTCAGCAATGAAAATCTACTAATGAATCAGCATAATACAACAGACCCATCCCAGAACCCTGAACACTTTACCGGACATGTCCGGCTGAGTAAACCTAAAACAGTGGCCGCCGGTATCCCTGCTGTGCTGTCCAGCGCGAAACATCTCCTCCAGGAAATGGATGTGATCCGCGGGATGAAAGCCTTACTGCAGTTGAACCAGAAGCATGGCTTCGACTGTCCGGGTTGTGCCTGGCCCGACCCTGACGATGACCGCTCGGCCATTGCCGAATACTGTGAGAATGGCGTAAAAGCAATTGCTGAAGAGGCCACCAGTAAAAAGCTGGACGCCAGCTTCTTTGCAAAGAACAGTGTAGCTGAACTGGCGGCCCTGACCGACTATGAAATAGGCAAGAAAGGGCGTGTAGCACAACCGGTATACCTTGCTCCCGGCGCTACCCATTACCAGCCTATCTCCTGGGACGATGCTTTTCAGAAGATAGCACAACATCTGAATGCACTGGCTTCGCCCGATGAAGCCATCTTTTATACTTCCGGCCGTACCAGTAATGAAGCGGCTTTCCTTTACCAGTTATTCGTCAGGGAATATGGTACCAACAACCTGCCCGACTGCTCCAATATGTGCCACGAATCCAGTGGTGTGGCCCTTTCTGATGCCCTGGGTATCGGGAAAGGTTCGGTAACACTGGATGATCTGCATAAAGCGGAGGTTATTATCATTCTCGGACAGAATCCTGGTACCAACCATCCCCGCATGCTCACTGCCCTGCAAAAGGCGAAGGCAAACGGGGCTACCATCATTTCTGTGAATCCCCTGCCGGAAACAGGGCTGATGAACTTCCTTAATCCGCAGACTGTCAAGGGCATATTCAATATCAAGGCACATCTTACAGACCTGTTCCTGCAGGTAAAGATCAATGGAGATATGGCCTTGTTGCAGGCTATCGCCCTTCTGTTGCTGGAAGAAGAAGATCGCCATCCGGGAACTGTCTTTGACCATGGGTTCATTAACAGTAATACCAGCGGATATACGGAATATATTAATCATATCCGGCTGCTGCAATTGGAAACGCTGGCAGATGCCTGTGGTATTTCGCTGGAACAGATCCGTCAGGCAGCGTCCATGCTGATGCATAAAAAGAAGATCGTTGCCTGCTGGGCCATGGGACTTACGCAGCATAAAAATGCCGTGGATACTATCAAGGAGGTGGTCAACCTGTTGCTCCTGAAAGGCAGTATAGGAAAGGAAGGCGCCGGCACCTGTCCGGTACGCGGTCATAGTAATGTGCAGGGCGACCGCACCATGGGGATCTATGAAAAGCCTTCGGAGGCATTGCTCAATAAGATCCAGACGGTATATGGATTCAACCCTCCCCGGGAACATGGCTATGATACTGTGGACGCTATCCGCGCTATGCGTGATGGCAGGGCGGGTGTTTTCTTTGCCATGGGAGGCAATTTCCTCTCGGCCACACCTGATACTCCTGTC
Organism: Chitinophaga filiformis; assembly: GCF_900102545.1. Classification (GTDB taxonomy): domain Bacteria; phylum Bacteroidota; class Bacteroidia; order Chitinophagales; family Chitinophagaceae; genus Chitinophaga; species Chitinophaga filiformis. The sequence goes on from NZ_FNBN01000008.1 coordinate 368,828, forward strand.
ACTGCCCAGGCGCTGCGTAATTGTGCTCTAACCGTACAGGTCTCTACCAAATTGAACCGCAGTCACCTGATACATGGTCGTGAAGCCATCATCCTGCCTACCCTTGGTCGCAGCGATATGGATATTCAACAGGGGCAGAAACAGTTCGTCACCTGTGAAAACTCTATGGGCGTGATACAGATGTCCAAGGGTAACCTGCCGCCTGTTTCGCAGCACCTGTTAAGTGAACCTGTCATTGTCTGCAGACTGGCAATCGCGACCCTGGGAGAGCGTTCAAAAGTAAACTGGCATCACTACATGCAGCACTACGATTACATCCGTGAGGATATCGAAAAGGTAATCCCCGGGTTCAACAACTATAACACCCGCGTAAGACATCCCGGTGGTTTCTATCTACCTAACAATGCACGGGAAGGACGTTTCAATACTACTACAGGCAAAGCGAATTTTAACGTCGCTCATGTAACTGTCCAGCAACTGGCAGCAGATGAATACATGATGATGACCATCCGCAGCCATGACCAGTTCAATACAACTATCTACGGATTGGATGACCGCTATCGTGGTGTTTACCAGGAAAGAAGAGTGATACTGATGAATGGCAGGGATATGCAATCCACCGGACTCAAAGCAAATGATGTGGTTGACCTGATCAATAACTTCGAGGGTGTGGAAAGGATCGTCCATAAATTCCTGGTAGTGGAATACAGTATCCCGGAGAAGTGCACTGCTACTTATTTCCCTGAGGCCAATGCCCTGGTGCCACTCAATAGTGTAGCCGACAAGAGCAATACGCCTACATCCAAAATGGTTATTATTAAGATCAGGAAATCATCTGAACTGTAAGAAAGCCGGCGTTCTCAATGCGAAGATGTTGAAGCGGAAGTCCACAGTGGTGGTAGCTTCCCAGAATACTGATTTCATTGGTTCCGGTGCATTCGGGTAGTAGTTGGCCGACAGCCTGAGGGTATTGAGTGACAGGTTTTCATTGCGTATCCTGAAGCCTAGTCCGAGCCCGGTATAAATCGGATTCTTAAAGATATTATTACTCTTATAGGACAGTTGAGAGGCCTGGATGGAAGAGAAGAAATTGAACTTAAAACCGAATATTTTCAAAGGACTGTAATAGATAGTTTCTGACCTGACATTTAAGCGCTGATAACCACTCAGCGGTACGTCCTTATAGCCCCATACACCCAGGTCCCTGTTAATATTGAGCGGGCGATAGAAATAGTTGTTCGGATTGCAGATGTAGTCTGCATAAAGGAACTGACGGAGTTTTCCTCCTGCAAACCTGAACGCCCGGCTATAATATTCCACTTTGGCGTGAAGGACCGCATCTTCCGACATCCCATTCTGAAAGAAGGTGCTGAGTCCTACCAGCCCGGAAAGTATCCCTTTACCCGAAGTTACCCAGAACTTCTCCGCCTCGGCGCCTATATACCCCCTGGTGCGTCCCAGCCAGGTCTCCCAGCCGCCCGTTACGGAAGCAGTATATCCCAGGGGAATATCCTCCGTTCGTCCAAACCCGAAGAAATGGCTTGTTTTAAAGAACTCCTGCCGAAAGGTGACGACCTGCCCGAGGTAGAAGCGGTGATTGTTATAGACGGGATCCCATTTATAGGCCTCCTGGGAGGGCTTTTGCGTAAATGCGAGATTAAAATGGCGCACCAGGAATGCCAGGTTCGGTTTACGGCTATCCGGATTACGGTTATCCTGTTTCAGGAAGTTGAAACCGCCCCATACGTCCAGGATGTTATACCGGTAATCCCGATACAGGGAATCGGGCCGCTTGAACATATTGATGGAATAATTGGTACTGAAGTTGAAACCTCCTACCCATTTAGCCTCGCTCTTGTACAACGGTCTGTCAACAGCAAAGTAGTAAGTCCCTTCATAAGTACCCGAATCCAGTGTGTTAATATTGTTCAGGGTGGTATATCCTCCGGAGAAATCTATAAATGTGCCCAGGAGGTTCGTTTTGGTGTACCTGACCTGCGATCCGAAAGGAGGATTGTCGTTACCGCTCCACGAGCCCCCTATCCGGATACCCTGACCGGCGCCGAACAGGTTGTCATTGGAAACGCTGGCTCTTATACCTGAGGTACTTAAACGGGAAAGGTCAAAGCCGTATTCGAATACGTCTTTGGTCACCACCAGGAGATCGACGGAATCCTCGGAAGGGCCGGTGTTAATGATATACAAACGGGCATCCTGTATGAAGGGCCGGTTACGGATGTAACGCTCGTTGTCAGACATTTCATAAGGATTGATCGTATCGTTCTGCCTGAAAAAGAGCAATTGCCGTATCACCCATTCCTCCGAGTTGAAATGCATCCGGTTGGCAAGATGCACCAGCTTCATAGAGGTGGAGAAGGTGGTATCCTTGATATTGCTGGGACCAAACACGTTCACGCGGCGGTAGTAGATATCCCGGATCACTTTCCCGGCGAAAGGTTTGAAATACTGTTCGCTTTTGATAATGCTGCTGTCTGTTCCCGATGGCTCAGGTACATTCTGCCGGGTTACTTTCCTGATGAGAGAGTCGCGGTACTGTTTACTCCGCAGGGAATCCCTGTAAGCACGTACGCGGCCCAGCCAGGAGTTGGAATACTTCTTTGATACAGGAATGGTATCTCCATGCAGGATCACATCTCCAGGTACGACAGTGTCTCCGGGGATAGTCGGTACGATCGGTACGCTGGGGGCCCTGGGAATGAGCGGGAAGATGGTATCCTCCGGAACGGGCATTACGGGAATGGAAGGCCTCACCGGTACCACCGTGTCACGGCTAAAGGGAAAGCGGGCTCGTTCCTTCGGGAATGAATTGCCGTACGCCTCCAGCATTCCGAAGGCCAGGCAACAGCTGATCAGGACATAAATTGATATTTTCAGCGATTTTCTCACTCGGTCTTAGCAGTATAAGCAAGCATCTTCCTTACTTAACGTAAAGATTATGTAACAGTTGTAACAAGTTAACTAAATTATTGCGCTACGATGACAGTTTCCCATCCGTCATAACGTGCATTCATTTCCTGGGCAAGTTCCCAGAGCAACATTACCGCTGCATCTATGCTTTCCTCGTCGGTCCGGTCGTTGCGGGAAAGCCTTAATCCATAGGGATGAGGATCTTTTTCATCCACTGGTCGTGCTTCTATGACGAAGCCCAGGCGCTGCACCTGCTGTCCGTACAATTCACGTTCTGCTTCCGCAGAGAAATATATCCAATGGTCTATGAGGCGGGCTTTTTCAGCAATGTCCCCATGTTGTTTCAGCGTACGCAACACTTTGCGGTTCTGGATACGCTGAAATTCCTGTACATCCGGAAAGAGGAAATCGAAGTACAATTCCCATGTCTTATCTTCCTTAACCCCGAAATCATAATGATAATCAGGGAACTGGATCATCGCATCTGCAATGTATTTGTCGTGCAGCAGGGTGCCGGAGGCATAAAAATAAAAGTCCCTTACTCCATTTGACATAGTACGGCCAACAAAATGTGCCTGCAAAGTTGTTTCCAGCTGTTGCACCAGGCAATCCTCAATGTCTCCCAGCACGGTGAACTCATCCCCCTGCGGAAAACCGTCCACACGCGGATTTTTCAGGTATACCGATACAAAGATGGCATACGGCTTTTTACTCAATGGGGCAAAACGCCGCAGGTCCAGGTCCAGGCCTATAATAGCCGGCTTATCTTCGATATGGCAGGTATAGATGTCCCAGTCTGGTTGGTAAGCGTCAGGCATAATGCATTGATTCGAAATGTAACAGTCAGATGTAAAGATAAGGAACCCTTACCGCCATTCATCCATTAGTAGATCAATCTTTTTTTAAATCAGACTAATTTTACGGCAGTTACAGGCTTAATATTAGAAAAGTACTTTGGATCATGCAGAAAATTGTCGCTTTATGTTTGGGAATGATGATCTCGTTCCTGTCAGTTACTTATGCACAGCAACCGGCGCACAAGCCCGCCGAGAATGGCTCCCTATACGGAAAACTCGTTGATGCTAAAACCAATTCTCCAGTTGAATATGCTTCTGTTGCCCTGCTCCGCGTAGCAGATTCCAGTGTGGCAACAGGTATGTTATCAAAGCCAAATGGTGATTTCAACTTCCCTGAAGTAGCCTATGGCAAGTATGTTATCAAAGTGAATTTCATTGGTTACGAAACCGTTTATAAAACAATTGCACTTACTGCAAAAAATAATAATATAGATGTTGGTAATATCAAATTGAATCCCAATGTAAGGTCGCTGGCCGGTGTGGAAGTAGTGGGTGACAAGCCTACTTTCCAGATGGCGATTGACAAGCGTGTCTTCAATGTTGATAAAAGTCTTGCCAGTGTAGGCGGTACCGCTACAGATGTGTTGAAACAGGTCCCTTCTGTGAACGTGGATATTGACGGGAACGTCACTGTACGTAACGGCTCTCCTACCATCTTTGTGGACGGTCGCCCTACTACCCTGACCCTCGACCAGATCCCTGCAGACGCCATTGCTACCGTGGAAGTGGTAACCAACCCTTCTGCGAAATACGATGCAGAAGGCGTAAGTGGTATCCTCAATATTGTACTGAAAAAGAACCGCAAAGCGGGTATCAATGGCCAGATCAGCGGTGGCTTGTCTACACTCGGTGGCGGCAACGCCGGAGCCGATCTCAATATCCGCAGGGAAAAGTTCAATGTTTCCCTCAGCTATAACCTGAGAAGCCGCCAGGGTAATGCGCGATCACATCTCTTCCGTAAGAATCTCAGCACCGATACCACTACTTATCTCGACCAGTATAATGATGGTGAGAACGGCCGCCGTTTCCAGTTTGGCCGTGTTGGTTTTGACTGGTTTATGGACAACCGCAATACCTTCAGCATTTCCCAGGGTATCATGGCGGGCGATTTTAAAGATAACAGCGGACTGAGACTCTACGATCTGAATGAAGGACAGGAGCAGATACGCTATGGTACCGGTATTGATAATGAGAATCATAACTTCCGCAACTACAGTACACAGGTAGGTTATAAGCACACCTTCGCCAAGCAGGGACATGAGCTGACGGCCGACTTTAACTATAACTACGCTACTTCGAAAGATAACTCCGATTATTCGTTACAGTATTACAACCTGTCGCACGAGCCAATCGATTCTCCGAATGTGCCACAGCTGCGTAATGGTCGCGGCAATGGTAGTACCACCTACATTACTGGTCAGATTGATTATGTAAATCCACTGACAGAGACTTCCAAGATAGAAGCTGGTTTACGCACTACCACCCGCAAGTTCGATAACCTGCTGAATACCATGGGTAAAGATTTCTCTACAGGCGATTTTGTGTTAGACTCTTCACTGTCCAACAATTATCACTACTCTGAAACGATCAATGCTGCTTACGTGAGCTATTCCGGTACAGTCGGTAACTTTGGTTACCAGGGAGGTCTGCGTGCAGAACAATCTTTCTATGATGGTGAAATGAGGAGCATCAACAAAAGCAGTTATAAAATTGATTATCCTGTCAGTCTGTTTCCCAGCCTGTTCCTCTCCCAGAAGTTCAAAGGAGATCATGAACTGCAGCTGAACTATAGTCGTCGTGTACGTCGTCCATGGTTCCGTGATCTGTTGCCGAACCTGGAATACACCGCCCAGAGTGCCAATCGTGGTAACCCTGCGCTGCGTCCTGAGTTTACCAACTCTTTCGAGCTGAGCTATCTGAAAGATTTCAACAGGAAACATAATGTGCTGGTATCCTTGTATTTCCGGAATACAGAAAGGGCTATTACTGATTACTATACCGACACTACCCTCACTATCAATGGTGTGTCGCAGAAAGTAGTACTGTCTTACCCGGTGAATGCTGATACCCGGAATGCTTACGGTGCGGAATTCACTGTTCGTAACCAGATCCTCAAAGGCTGGGATATTACGACCAACCTGAACCTGGCGCAGACAAGGATAAATGCCAGCAACCTGCAGAATAACCTTAGCAATCAGGGCTTTATCTGGTTCGGTAAGATCAATAGTAATACAAAACTGCCCTGGAATTCTACCCTGCAGATCACAGGTAACTATGAATCCAAACAGATTATGCCACAGGGAGAAAGAGCGGCGCAGTACTCTGCTGATATCGCAGTACGTAAGGAATTCCTGAAGAAAAAGAACCTGGTGGTATCGCTGGCGTTGAATGATATCTTCAATACCGACCGTAACTTAACTTATACAACCACTGCTTCTTCCGAACAGGAAAGGTATCGTAAACGTGCTACCCGTGAGCTGAGAATAAACGTCGCCTACCGCTTTGGTAAAATGGATACACAGTTATTCAAGCGTAAGAATAATAAGAAAGAAGATCAGCAGGAAACTAAGGAAGAATATTAACTTAGTTGTCCAAAACCTATTACCTATGATCGACATAATCGGGAATACTGTCACCCTTCGTTTTCTTGCAGAACCATCAGACGTGAATTTCGGCGGTAAAGTGCATGGAGGCGCTGTAATGAAATGGATTGACCAGGCAGGATATGCCTGTGCGGCTAACTGGAGTGGTCAGTATTGTGTGACAGTGTATGTGGGCGGTATCCGCTTCTTCAAACCTATCTCTATCGGGGATATAGTAGAGATCACTGCTACCGTCATCTATACCGGCAATTCAAGTATGCATATTGCCATTAATGTACAGGCAGGCAATCCGAGGAAGAAAGAGAGGGTAAAAACGACCCACTGTGTAATGGTGTTTGCGGCGGTGGATGATCATGGTAAAACAGTTTCGGTTCCTAAATGGACGCCGGAGAGTAAGGAAGGTGTTGAGCTGGAGAATTACGCTAAAAAATTAATGGCGCTGAGGCAGAATATTGAGGATGAGATGAAACCGTATATGTGATGTTCAATCAATAATTTAATTGGGAATGCAGGGGAAATTTTCTCCTGCATTCTGTTTTAAAATATGGTTCATTATTCGCTACAATAGGACTCCGTCAGGAGTCCCTGTGTTTGTAGCCCGGGGTTTTGAACCCCGGGGACGTATAATTCCACGCGAACATATAATTCCCCCGGAACGTATAATCCCCCGGGGCCGTAACATACCGGTGGTTGGGAATTTGGGATTGGTGTTTTTGTGTGAGGGCAATGGCCGCGAATGATGGTGTTCACATCAATGCGAGAATTGCATTTCGCTCAGGTTCCGGTACAAACCACCTTCTACCAATATCAACTCCTGGTGTGTACCCTCTTCTACCAGCTTTCCTTTGTCCAATACTATGATCTTATCTGACTGACGTACAGTGCTTAACCGATGCGCAATGACAATAGAGGTACGTCCTTCCATCAGTTTCTCCAAAGCATCCTGCACCAGCCTTTCTGACTCTGAATCCAATGCGGAAGTTGCCTCATCTAGTATGAGGATACGCGGGTTCTTCAGCACGGCCCTCGCAATGGCAATCCTTTGTCGCTGACCACCGGATAGCTGTATACCCCGCTCCCCGACAATCGTATCCAATCCATCGGGGAAGCGCTCTATAAACTCCCAGGCATTGGCCTTTCGGGCGGCGGCTTCCACTTCTGCGGTTGTTGCTCCTGGTTTGCCATAGGCAATGTTTTCCCGGATAGTACCGCCAAACAGGAATACATCCTGTGGTACAATCGCCATCTGGCTACGGAGGGCTGACAGCGGGAAGCTGGCGGCATCTTTTCCGTTGAAGCGGATCATCCCTTCCGACGGACTATACAAGCGTAATAAGAGGGAGACGATGGTGCTTTTACCCGCCCCACTGGGGCCTACCAGCGCTATCTGCTGATCTGGTGCTATATCGAGCGAGATATCTGTCAACACTTCCTGATCATCCCTCGTAGGATAACGGAATGAAACGTTGTCGAATGAGATCTGTCCACTGAGATGATCTCCCGCGGCAATGGCCGTGGTTTCCTCCACAGGTTCCGCTGGCTCATCCAGTATTTCCAGCAGGTGTTCTGTCGCTCCGATGCTCTTTTGTATACTGGCGTAGACTTCCGCCAGTCCTGCCACTGATCCGCCAATAAAGCTGGAATACAACACAAAGGACAACAACATACCAGGGTCCATTTTACCGGCAGCAATCAGCAGTGCACCTCTCCAGATAACGGCGATCATCGCCCCAAACACACCCAATAGCATACTGGCGGTAAATGCACCACGGAAGCGCCCTGTTTTCATACCAGTGGCAGCTACCTCCCGGATCTTCGTGCTGTAACGCTTCATCTCAAAGAACTCATTGGCGAAAGCCTTGACATTCAGGATGCCTTGCAAGGTCTCCTCAACGATGGTATTGGCCTCTGCCACCTGTTTCTGCGCCAGCTTGGAATAACGCCTTACAAAGCGTCCGAAGAAAAAAGCGATGACCATAACAACAGGCAATGTGGCCAGCATCAGCAGCGTCAGTTGTATGGAAGTGTGCAGCAGAAGTACGAGTCCGCCGATAATGATGATAATCTGCCGGATAAATTCAGCCACTGTTGTGGTGAAGGTTTCCTGCAGCAATGAGATATCGGAAGAGATCCTGCTGCCCAGCTCACCTACCCGTCTGCTGAGGAAGAAGCGCATGGGCAGTTTGATGAGATGGTTATAAATGTGCTGACGTAAAGATGCCAGCGAACGCTCTGTTACATTGACAAACAGTATGATACGCAGGTAGCCGAAGATGCCCTGCGCTACCAATATGCCTACCAGCAGTAATCCTATCCGGTTTATATCATGAGGATCGGTCAATACTTTATGTGTATTGGCTGCGTCCACCAGTTCTCCCAGCAGTTTGGGAAAGGCCAGGTTGGCCAGGCTGGAGATAAAAAGAAAGAATAGCCCCAGGCTAAAGGCCGGCCAGTAAGGCTTTACATACTTGTATAATCTGAACGTGCGTTTTAATGCCGCCACCCGGAGCGGTTTTTTCTGTTGTGTACTGTCTTCCATCAGCGGATAAGAATTACTAATAATATGGAGGCATGCTCAATCCTGCTCACATTTCCAGGTCGTAAGGTTATGACGGGCTGGGAAGGTAAATATTTTATTCCTACTTAAATAAATAAAGAAAGGAGGCGCGTGGCCTCCTTTCCTGCGACGAATAAACAATCACGTTTAAGATTCTATTGCCTTTTAATGTATTATCGACTTAAATAGCCAATCTGCGTCGATGCGAAAAGAGTTTCCATATCCGTGTGATCGGCAATGTTTACCAGATGATAATCAGAATATTCCGTGATTGCTACTATTATAAAGCTCCAGTTAGAGCGGGTTGTTCTATTGATATAACATGTCATACTGCTTCGTTGTTGATCACCTGGCATTTATTCTGGGCTAATCCGATGATTATTGCGGATTCCTGTTCCTGCTGGAATCTCCTGTGCCGGTTCCGTAACGGGAAGAATCCTCCCCTGGATTAATGGCTCCCGGTGGTATTTCTGATGAAGCGGTATCCGGTGTTACAGATGCTGTATCCGGACCACCAACCGATGTTGAGTCAGTATTGGTATTGTTTCCGCCTCCGCATGACGCCAGGAACATTCCTCCTGCAATAAAAAGCCCTGCGAGGAATAGTTTGCCTTTATGATTCATTTTCATAAAAATATTTTTACCAGTTAACAAATACGGGTTTTTAGATATATATCGTAGAAATTATTTCTACAAATAGTGGACGCTGATAAACGGCACGCTACCCACATATATTACTTAATCGGCATGGAATCAGGTCTCTGAGAAGAGGTGTCCATGGTCCTGCTCATAGTATCTACGGTACTGGTATTACCCGGTTGACTAACGCTGGTGGTGTCTGTTGTATTACCACTTTCCCTTGAACTTCCGCAGGCAAACAGGAAGATACTCAGGATAATAGCAAGACACGTCGTAATACCAATTTTGCACAGCGCCAGGCGCACAGTGATTGCATTATTTCCGAGGTCTTTCTTTTGCGTTCTCATGATAGACTATTTAGGTTAAACAATTAAATTCATGTACGAGTCTTGCTATTTGTATAAAGAATTATGCCAAGGCTTACATTTGTAGTTGAACATGCGTATGGAACAGTCTATCTTTCAGGTTATTGAAGAGCATCAGTTGTTGAAGGTACTGGTGGCACTGATCGTCGGCGGAGTATTAGGAATGGAAAGGGAATACCGTCACAAGGCAGCAGGTATGCGCACATTGGCGCTGATCTGTGTGGGCAGTACACTCTTCACCATGCTTTCTGTGGAACTGGGATATCCTTCCAGTCCCGACCGTGTGGCGTCCAATATACTTACAGGAGTAGGGTTCATCGGCGCCGGTGTGATCTTCAAAGGTGACTACACCATAGACGGGATCACCACTGCTGCTACCATCTGGATAGCTTCAGCCCTGGGTATTGCGATAGGTGTGAGCCATTACTTGTTGGTGGCGCTGACACTTGGTATTGTGTTGCTGCTGTTGATCGGCTTAAAAGTGCTGGAAGGTAAGATCGGGGAAATCAGGGAAAAACGCACCTACACCATAGGATACCATGTAGATCAATACAGTCCGGATGAAATAGCCGCCATCTTTAAGCGTTTTGATTTAAAACATAAGCAGTTGCTGCACACAAGGAATGAAAAGCTGATCGTAGAAGACAAGTACGAAGTAGCTGGCAGGCCGCAGGCAATTGCCGCCATCAACGCATTCCTTATGTCAGATAAAAATATTCATCATTATTCCGTACAGGTAAACCCACTTTAGGAGGAGCATATACTTATGTCAGGAGGCCACGCCGATCTGCCTTTACATTATGGTCATGTACCACCCTGGCTCGCTAGGAGAATGAGCCTGTTGGGCGGCGCTATTGTTGAAACAATTGTAGCCGACTATGGCAAGGGCGAAGTATTGCGCCGTCTCAGTGATCCCTGCTGGTTTCAGGCGCTGGGATGTGTATTGGGCATGGATTGGCATTCTTCAGGTATTACCACCAGCGTAATGGGTGCTTTAAAGAAAGCATTGAATCCCAGGGCGCAGGAACTGGGTATTTATATCTGCGGAGGAAAAGGAAAGCATTCCAAAGAGACGCCTGCAGAATTATTGGCTATTGCAGAGCGTACCGGTCTTCCCGGACAGGAACTCGTACGCTGTAGTAAACTGGCGGCTAAGGTAGATAATACCGCTGTACAGGATGGCTTCCAGTTATACCTGCACTCTTTCATTGTATCCAGCGAAGGAGAATGGGCGGTGGTACAACAGGGGATGAATGATGCCAATGGGATGGCACGCCGTTATCACTGGCATTCTACTGCCTTTAAAGAATTTACAGAGACACCGCATACTTTCATATATGGCCATAACCAGGGACTGATCCTCAACCTGACGGACAAAGACGCTTCATCTACAAAATCAGGTATGCTCCAGCTGGTCAAAGAGAAGCCGGCTCACCTCCTGCCGGAGATCCGGAACCTGATAATGCCGTCCCACCATGATGTGAGAGCGAAGGATGTGGACCTTAAAAGACTGGGAAGTGTGCTGGCAGTAGCGCATGAGCGTCAGTTACATGATTTCGAATCCCTGCTGTTGCTGGAAGGTGTAGGTCCCCGTACACTGCAATCACTCACACTCGTCAGTGAGGTAATCCATGGCACCCCCTCCCGTTTTACTGATCCTGCCCGATTCTCTTTCGCTCACGGCGGAAAAGATGGGCATCCTTTCCCTGTTCCGGTAAATGTATACGACGAGACGATCAGCGTGCTAAAGGATGCGGTGAACAAAGCGAAGATCGGGCAATCTGATAAACAGGAGGCTATCCGTAAATTGTCAGTATTATCGCAACAGGTGGAGAAGGATTTTATACCCAATGCCAGGCTGGATGAACTGATCCAGGAAGAAAGAGATAAATCCTGGCAATATGGAGGTCGTACTGTAATGGGCAAAGCCCAGCCTCCGGATAAGAAAAAAGGTGGTTCACAGTTAAGCCTGTTCTAAAAACACATTTCTTTTTGGTTAAAAAGAAATCCCGGCTTGATAGCCGGGACTCCAGATAATTTCTCTGTCCTATTTTCTACGCTGGCATTACCCAGTTCAGATATTTAGGGTTTCATCTCAGACCATAATTTATAGTCACCCCTAGGCTAGAATAGAGAAATTGTTCTGATAAATATAGCGCGAAGTTCATGCCAGAATCGCTGCTTTTTCTGGTGAGAATTTTGAATGCAGACAGGCACTTAAAAGTCCGGTATGGTTACATTAAATTATGATACACTGACTGTTACGGCAGCAACAAAAATACAGAACGAACTCAGGAACGATATCATCATACAACCCAGAAATTTTCCTGTAAATATCATTGCGGGTGCAGATATTTCCTTCAATAAATTCAGCACAACTGTGTACGCAGGTATTATCCTTATACGATTTCCTGAACTGATACCTATAGGTTATTCACTGGTAAAAAGAGAAGTACTTTTCCCCTATGTGCCCGGCTACCTGGCATTCCGCGAGGTACCAGCGTTGATGCCTGCCTGGGAGAACCTTCCTGTTAAACCTGATCTGCTGGTTGTTGATGGTCACGGTATCGCACATCCGCGACGACTGGGTATAGCCGCTCACTTTGGTGTGCTGGCCCAAACACCTACTGTTGGTTGTGCGAAGAAAGTACTCTGCGGAAAGTATGAAGAACCTTCTTCAGAGAAAGGAAGTAATACACCGCTTGTCTTTAAGAATGAAGTAGTTGGTGCTGCACTGCGGACAAAAAATGCTGTCAAGCCGGTATTTGTTTCTCCGGGTTATAGCATGGATGTACCTGGTGCTGTGGAAATTATCACACAGTGTGTAGGGCGTTACCGCATACCGGAACCCACAAGACTGGCGCATAATATTGTGAACAGGTTTCGCCTGGGCGAGGTACCGGAAGGATATACCGAGGTATAAAGATCTGAGGGTTAGACAAAAGTCCAATTAGCGCTTAATTGTCCCTTCACTCTCCTTTCTGCATTTAACTAAGAAGAACGGGAAATTCTCGCTTACCTCAGTGATTTCAAATAATCCGGCATGGTCAAACTCCGCATGGATGGATGCTTCATCATAAAAAAACAGTTTTACGCCGCCGAACATTTCATAACGATCCTTACTGATAAATTGGCCCTGCCCATAAGTATGCGCTTGCTTTGAAATGACTGCGAAAACCATGTAACCATTGTCTGACAACTGGTTATAGCAGTCGCGGATCAGTTTTATTCTTTCATTTTCGTCTAAGAGATGAATTAAAGCATAGCAAAATATCCCGTCATACCGGCAATCATCGAATGGCATATCGGTCACAGAGCCATGATAAATGGTTATATCCGAACCATAATGCTTTTGGGCCATTTCAACAGCCGTTTTCGATATCTCAATCCCTGTTACAGTCATTCCTTTATCCCTGAAAATCTGCGCATTCCGTCCATAACCGATGCCGGGTATGAATACATTTTTAACTGCTTTTCCGGTAAAGAAATCACTCGTCAGTATGGCCGATTTTGCTGGCTCGAAGCCCCACATCTCCTGTTTTTCTGTAAACGCTGATTCCCAGAATTCCGTTCCTCCGCTTGTATTTCCCATAAATAAAGGTATTAAAATGCAACAAAGTTACATTATTCATACTGTAAACCATACAATGGGACCATATGTATCGTCATTTCAATGTCGGTAGTAGCTCTGCCGGCAATCAGCCCACTGGCGCCAGTCTGTTTCTCAAAAAATGGACTTTGGCTCCTGCAGTCAGTCTGCTTAAGACTTACATACTTTACGAGCCCTTCATTTCTGTCAGGTATTTCCAATATCGTTTCGGCATATGTTGCAGCTGCAACCTTGGATTCTTCCGGCCGGGAACATTTACTTCCTTAAAATAAGTATGCCATAGTCGCTGGTATAATTCTTCTTCCGGCGCCCAGACATTGCTGCTGCTATGATAGTAGGGATCGTATTCTCCGTTGAAATGTAGTCGTATGGTCTCTACGTGCTGCAGGTTATAGTAAATACCAAACCGGCGGCGCTCATCATAGATCAGCCAGTACTGATCTGCATAGCGGTCTTTAAAATGCCGGGCTATCAGCGGCAGTACATTATAATCTGGCGATACCAGTGAATAGTAGATATTGTCCCTCGTCAGCTGAAAGCGGACAAACGCTTCCATCCGGTGTTTTTCCTTCAGTACCTTATGTGCTATCTGGGATACATGCAGCACATATTTATTGCCAAAATCGCCCGTCACATCCTGTTTATTAGCAAAAACATGGCGGATGAATCCCACCATATTGTCCTCTTCTCCAGGGAGTTCTGAGAGATAACAGCAAAACAGCTGCTGCAGACTTTCCGCTGGTAATTTCTTACTTAATCCAGCCCATACCCTGTCAGCATTCGCCGTCACGGTGGGCGTGAATATCACATTCCCGAACAAGCCACGCACGTGGTCCTGTTCCTTCCTGATCATGACATCTGTCCTCTTCTGCCAGTACAGGTCGAATACGGCAGAAAGGAAGCCATCAAAACTTCCATCATACAACCACGTAGTCATTTTAGTAACATTTAATCTACCGCCCGCGGACTACCTACCACAGCACAGGTAGCAGTCCGGCAGACGATAGTAATTGAGGATAATCATAGAATATTGATATGGTATATCAAGTCGAAATATATTGAGTCAGAATAAGCTTAGTTGAGTTGTATGCGACTTCAGCCACTTGCTATGTGACTGTGTCAGCAACTGCTGGCGGATCTGTTCCGGGCTCAGTTCCCTCCTTTCCAGGGACTTAGACTTACAGGTAATAAAATATCTCGCTCTATTGATCTGCACTCCCATTAATTTTAGCTGATCCCATCCCAGTGGACCGTGCATACGGGCGGCACAGATCTTTTTTGCAGACTCAAGCCCGATACCGGGCACTCTGGCTATCAGCATCTTATCAGCCTTATTGATATCAATTGGAAAACAGTCAAGGTGCCGCAGGGCCCAGGATAGTTTGGGGTCAATATCAGTATCAAGGTGCGGATGTTTTTCATTCAATAGCTCATGAGGTTCAAATCCATACAATCGTACGAGGTAATCTGCCTGATAAAGCCGATTTTCTCTCAGCAGGGGTACCTGACTATGCAGACCGGGTAGCCGGGTGTCATCACTGATGGGTACATATCCGGAATAATACACCCGCTTTAGCCGGAACTGCCGGTAAAATTGAGATGCCATGTGTATGATCTCCATATCCGTTTCGCCGCCAGCGCCCACGATCACTTGTGTACTCTGCCCCGCCGGGACAAATGTGGGTACCTTCTTCAGTACTTTCCTTTCGTCTTCCAGCCTGATGATCTCATTCTTCAGGAAGCGGATCGGTTTGATCATGGCAGGCCGGCTTTTCTCCGGCGCCAGTAGTTTCAAACCTGCCTCTGTGGGTAGCTCAAGATTGACACTCAGACGGTCGGCATACAGCCCTGCTTCCTGTATCAGCTCGTCACTGGCGCCAGGAATTGCTTTCAGATGGATATAACCGTTGAAGTTATTTTCTGTCCGCAGTTTCTTTGCCACTCTTACCAGCCGTTCCATGGTATAGTCAGGGTCTTTGAAGATCCCGGAGCTGAGGAATAGCCCTTCGATATAGTTCCGGCGATAAAAGTTGATGGTGAGATCCACTACTTCCTGCACCGTAAAGGCCGCACGTTTGACATCATTACTTTTCCGGGACACACAATAGGCGCAATCATAAATGCAGACGTTCGTCAGCAATATTTTCAGCAGGGATACACAGCGGCCATCCGGTGTATATGAATGACAGATGCCATCCCCGGCGCCGCATTGCCTAATCCTTTAGTGTCGTTCTTCCGATCGCTACCACTCGAGGCACAGGAAACATCATATTTCGCTGCATCTGCCAGTATCGCCAATTTCTCCTGTATCCTTTCCATAGCCATCAACTAAGGCTAAATTACTAATATTTTTAGTAAATACTAGTTTTATTAGAGCAGATATTTGTCTATATTTTTAAAGCAGGCAGGGCCTTTGAGCGGTTTGTTGTGAGTGTTTCAGGGCGGGTAACTAATTGTTTATGAGTTATTTGTGTTTGATGAAATAAACCTGTTTCCTGCCCTTCTGAATTGGACATGACTTTCATACAGTTCAGATCCAGGAGATAATCAGGATCTCTTGGTACAGAAAAACTTTACAGTTTTTATAGTGAGCCTCAGGATTTACTTTACAGGTGATTGTAAATTCATTATGGGCTTTACAGATGCACATCTTTAGCTTTACATGGCTATTTCTGACATGGCATTGTGAACGGAAGACGAGGCAGGTAATGGGCGTCCCTTTATTACGTCTTTCTTTTCCCCAGCGTCATCAGCACCACCCCACTGATAACAATCACACAGGCGATCAGGGCCTGGGAAGACAGGTTCTCATGGCCAATAGCCCAACCCAGGAAAAGGGCTACGACAGGGTTAACATAAGCATAGGTTGACAGTAATCGAGGTGGCGCATTGCGTGTCAGCCAGCTATACGAAGTAAATCCCACCAGAGAGCCTATCAGTACCAGGTACGTATAGGCAGACAAAGTACGGGTAGAAATATGGTGCAGGGTGTCCCAGGCGCCCGGTTCGACAATAGCGCTGATCAGGAAGCAGAATATGGAGCCGGTCAGCATCTGGATGGCGGCAGATTGCATAGGCGCAGGCATGGGGAGCCTTGGTACCGACAATGAGCCCAGCGCCCAGCAGGCACACCCTCCGGCCAGTATAGCGATCGGCCATAACGGATAATTCCGGGCCGTGGTGGCCGCAAAGGGATTGAACAGCAGGAACAATCCTGCCAGTCCGACGATAATACCCGTTGCCGTCATTACCGTAGGCCGTTGTTTACTGAAGAGCGCCCAGTCAAACCCGATAAACCATACGGGAATGGCTGCCACGATCAGGGCCACGAAGCCCGAAGGCATATAATGCACTGCCAGGGCCGTACAGGAGTTGCCGATACCAATCAGCATCAGGCCTACAAAGGCGGCAGACAATACCTGTTTCCGGGATGGCAGTTGCTTTTCACTGCTCCTGCTGATGAGGGCCATCAGGCTACCCGCTACCAGGAAGCGGAATGCGGAAAGCAGAAAAGGAGGCACTACCTCCGTGGCGATCTTCATCCCGAGATAAGTAGATCCCCAGATGATATAGACGGCAAAGAGAAAGGTCCACAGTTTGGTGGTATCCGGTTTAGAAGACACAGTTTCAGTTGTCACAGGTTGTTTAGATAAAGATTAGGTAATTAACTGCAAAGCATTGGATATTAACCCTTTCATTCCTTTACATATACCTCGATCGTCGCATTGGTAGGACGACGGGGCGCCAGGAATTCATCTACCTTCCGGTAGTGCTTTTGCAGTTCATGTCTCAGTGCAAACGGGAAAAAGTTATTGTTGCCCGGTGCATATTCATACAACACCACATCATAGTGATGGTTCTGTATCTTTTGGGCAAAAGCATATAGCTGCCTGTTGAACATGCCGACCCCCAGATGGTACCATAAGGGATAATCACTCCCGGTCTCCAGCTTATAAGGCAAGGCTTGTGCCAGAGGGGTTAACTCGGTCATATTCAATAACTTAAGCGCTTCTTTCTTCTCTTTTACAACAGGCAGTTGCTGTAAACGGGTCATGCCATGCACTGTGGATGGCGGCATATAGATCTTATGAAAAGCCCAGAGGTCAGAAAAGATCCATTGGTCAGTAGGAACATCAGTCGTATCCGTATTGATCATAAAATTATTGCGGGATACGACATTTTCTCCTGTAGCACTGATCTGTGGATTATAGATCGCATAAGAGGAACTATCCGTAGTGCTACCCTTGCCCGATACTGCCCGTTCAGGTGGAATGATACGTGCCACGATCCTGTCCAGATATTTCCAGAAGGAGCCCGACCACCAGAGCAACACCAGCAAGGCAGCGGCACCGAAAGACGGCCAGCGCCCCAGATCCAGTTTCAGCTGCTCCTGTAAACGACTGGCAATAAAGGCAAAAGCAAAGCTGTGGAAGAAGATATTATTATCCGGAGGAGTGTAACTGGTCACCTGGAAAATGGCGGCCTCCACCAATATACCCAGGGTCAGCAGGGCGAACAGCATAGCCGGCCTGTCGTTCCAGAAGCTGCGCCACTGACGAAAGGCTGGCACCAGGCATAAAATCACCAGTAAGAAATATAATTTGATCCATTGAGAGAAGCCCATGATCTCCGACAGGATATCGTAAACGGATAATCTCGAATTGTGCGGCGCCTGTCCGTGGTTAAACCAATAGCCGAAACCGTAAGGTAGCAAAGGCACAATGATCACCGCTGCTACGAGACCATAAAAGGCCAGGTAAGCCACAAAGTCCAGCCATTTTTTCCCCTGCAAAGTATTGTAAGCCAGCAGGGTGAGTGAGAGCAATAAGGCCAGTCCGCCGCCATCCTGTTTCGTAAAGAAAGACAGGAAAGTGAAAAAGGCCGCCAGGAAGAGGAATAGAAAGCGCAGCTTCCCCTGGGGTCCCATCAGGTAACGGAACAGGAAAGCCAGTCCGATCAGCTCATATACGATCACCGTCTGGTTATACCAGGGCCAGAAATTGAAGAACGAGTACGACAATACGAACAGCAGCACGGAAAGTACCCTGATAGCTGCCTGTACATTCAGACTTTTCAGAATAGAACGGAATGAGAGTCCAGCGAGAATATTCATGAAAACCTGGGCTTTCACCAACGAGATCAGCTGAGGACCGAATATCTTAAAGAACAATGCAGGCATGAGCCAGAAGCCATAACCCAGCGGCAGCCCAAAATCTTTGTAAGGTACCTGTCCCTGGGACAATCTATAGGCGCCTTCCCAGGAAAGAAAAATGTTTACCCTGTAGGGGAATGTCACAAACAAGGGGACCAGCGCAAAACCAATGATGATCAGCAATTCTGCGATAAACGCACCTTTACGGCTGAACGGAGCATGAGTTGACGGCATAAACGGGGATAATAAATTGATGAAAACGAGTATAAAGTAACATGAACGGGGTCAAAAATAGTAGAATTTACGTGAAAATAGCATTTTATGGTGTCGTTGTTCGGCAATCAGTTGTATCTTGGCATCAATATTAAGTTCAATCCCCGTGCAATATTTAAAACTGTTAAGACCCTCCCATTGGGCAAAGAACCTTTTCTTATACATTCCCCTTTTCTTCGCGGGAGAAATATTCAACCTGCAAAAGGTATTGGAATTACTGATCGGATTTTTTGCATTCAGCCTTATTGCCAGCAGTATTTACATCATCAATGACTACAGAGATGTAGAAGCAGACCGGATACATCCGGTAAAACGTAAACGCCCCATCGCTTCAGGTGCTGTTTCAAAACCGGCTGCACTGGTGTTTTTTGTGTTATGTCTGGTCATAGGTGGCTTTCTGGCATGGTATGTCAGACCCAAATTTGCATTCGTTGTAGGCATTTACTTCATTATCAATTTATTGTATTCCTTCGGGCTAAAAAACATTTCTATCCTGGATATCCTGATCCTCTCCGTAGGATTTGTGTTGAGGGTGAAAGCGGGTGGCGTAGCCGCTAATATAGCCGTATCAGAATGGTTGATGATCATGGTATTCCTGCTGGCATTGTTCATGGCTATTGCCAAACGCCGTGACGATGTACTGATCAAAACACAATCAGGTCAGGATATGCGGAAAGCGGTGAAAGGGTACAATATGGACTTCATGAATGTAATGCTGGCGCTCGTGTCGGCAGTGATCATTGTGGCATACCTCATGTATACGATGGCTCCGGAAACGATGTCACGCTTTGGTACTTACCGCCTTTATTATACATGTCTTTTTGTAATTGGTGGATTATTACGATATTTGCAAATAACTTATGTGGAGAATAATACAGGTTCTCCTACCAAAATCCTATACAAAGACCGTTTCATTCAATTAACCATACTCCTGTGGGTGCTGAGTTTTTATGTGATTATTTATTTACCCACTAACAAAAGTTTTTTTGAGTAATGGAAAAACGGTTAGCAAACTGGGGGAACTACCCCGCTATCTCCTGCGACGAATCATCATTTTCGCAGGAAGAACAAGTGCAGGATTTTATATCCACACATTCATCTGTTATTGCCCGCGGAAACGGGCGCTGTTATGGCGATGCTTCACTGGCGCAACACAGTGTTTCCACCCTTAAATACGACAAAGTGCTCGCTTTTGATACCGCTAAGGGCATCTTTGAATGTCAATCCGGTATTACACTTGATCAGATCCTCGATATTATCGTTCCCCAGGGATGGTTCCTGCCGGTTACCCCAGGTACCAAATTTATTACTGTCGGCGGCGCCGTAGCCTCAGACGTACATGGTAAGAACCATCACGTAGACGGCTCATTTTCAGGTCATATTATCGATATGGACGTGATCACGGGCAACAAAGAGACCATCACCTGTTCAGCAGATCAACACTCCGACCTTTTCTGGGCTACCTGCGGTGGTATGGGGCTCACTGGTATCATTACCCGCGTAAAGTTTAGCCTGAAGAAGATCGGTACTGCATACATCCGTCAGAAGCAGATCAAGGCCGATAACCTCGAACACCTCATCCGCCTCTTCGAGGAATATAAGGATTATACCTACTCCATGGCCTGGATCGACTGCCTGCAGAAAGGCGACGCCTTTGGTCGTGGTATTCTCATTGTTGGTGAACATGCCACCCCGGAAGAACTGAATGAACAGCAGCGTAAAAGCCCTCTGCTACTGGCTGCAAAACGTAAACTATCAGTGCCTTTCAATCTTCCTTCCTTCGCGCTCAATACCCTGACGGTCAAGGCATTCAACTGGTTATATTATCTAAAGAATACAAAACGGGAGATCAATAACGTCATCCCTTACGAACCGTTCTTCTACCCCCTGGACGCCATTCTGCACTGGAACCGTGGTTACGGTAAGGCCGGATTTGTACAGTACCAGTTTGTACTGCCCCTGGAAAAGAAAGAGGGACTGGTGGCCATTCTCCGGAAGATCAGTGACGCAGGTCTGGGTTCTTTCCTGGCTGTGTTGAAAGTATTCGGTAAACAGGATAGCCTTATATCATTCCCCATGGAAGGATATACACTGGCGCTGGACTTCCCTGTTCGTAAAGGACTCTTTGAGTTCCTTGATAAGCTGGATGAGATCGTACTGCAATATGGCGGACGTCTATACCTGTCGAAAGATGCCCGAATGAAACAGGAGGTTTTCTGGCAGAGCTACCCAAATGCGCAAAAATTCGCTGAAATCATCAAAACATATAATGGTGCTAAGCTGTTCCGTTCTGTACAGTCAGACCGCTTGCTGCTGACAGAATAATCTTCTACTTAAAATACCGATAATCAATTATATGCCTACTGTTCTTATTCTGGGAGCCGGGTCAGACATGGCTGTTGCCATTGCCCGAGAGTTTGCCAGGAACAAATACGATATTCAACTGGCTGCCCGTAATGTAGCATCCCTCTCCCCCCTGGAGCAGGATCTTCGTATCCGTTACCGGGTAACTGCCAGCTCCCATGCCTTTGATGCGACTGATTTTACCAGTCATGCTGCTTTTTATATAGCGCTGCCGAAGCCGCCAGATGTTACTATTGCTGTATTCGGGTACCTGGGTTCGCAGGAAAAAGGCCAATCCGACTGGAATGAAGCCGCCCGTATCCTGCATACCAATTATACCGGCGCCGTGTCCATCCTGAATATTGTGGCAGATGAATATGCTGCCCGTGGTAATGGTACTATTGTGGGCATTAGTTCTGTAGCCGGAGAACGTGGCCGGCAGAGTAACTATCTTTACGGTAGCGCCAAGGCTGGTTTTACAGCTTATCTCAGCGGACTCCGTAACCGTCTTTTCCATAAAGGCGCACATGTACTGAGCGTTCAGCCAGGGTTTGTATACACCCGTATGACGGAGCACCTGAAACTGCCTGCTCCCCTGACGGCCCAGCCCCAGGACGTAGCAAAGGATGTTTACAAGGCGGTTGTAGCGAAGAAAAATGTCATTTATACAAAGTGGTTCTGGCGTTATATTATGCTCATTATCAAGTCAATACCTGAGGGTATCTTCAAAAAACTCAAATTATGAAGCCAGCCATTGCTTTCTTTGATTTTGACGGTACTATCACCAGGAGGGATACCCTGTTCGAGATCATCCGTTTCCAGAAAGGCGAGGGTGCATTGTATGCCGGCCTGGCATTGTTATCACCCGCTTTGGTCATGATGAAGCTGGGATTGATCTCTAAACAGAAAGGTAAGGATCTGGTCCTGCAATACTTTTTCCGTAACACACCTATAGACGAGTTCCGCGACAAATGCGCCGCTTTCTGTCGCGACAAACTTCCCGGTCTGATCAGGGAAAATGCCCTGAAAGAGATCAATCAGCACCTGGCTAAAGGACATCGTGTGGTGGTGGTGACAGCTTCCGCCCAGGAATGGGTAAAGCCCTGGTGCGATAACGTGGGTATTGAATGTATCGGCACCCAGCTGGAGATCAGGAATGACAGGGTCACCGGTCGCATCCATGGGGTGAACTGTAATGGCGAGGAAAAAGTGCGTCGTATACGGCAGCAGTACGATCTGCCTGTCTTCGGAGATATTTACGCCTACGGCGATACCAATGGCGACAGACCCATGCTGCAGTTGGCTACATTTGGCTTCTTCAGGAAGTTCTGAAAACACTCAGGCCATCAATCACAGTCGGTCTGACGGTAATTGATGGCCTGAAATGCATCTATCTATTTCTACTTACTACTTATAGTACTTAAGCTGCCGCTTTCATTTTCACTACTTTCACCTTAGCAGTCTTCAGTTTAATGATACCTACAGCATTGAGGAATTTCATCACCGGATAAGTTGGGTCCAGTTCAAACCATTTCTTAGCGAAGTTTGGACTGTCTTTGTACTTGTGGTGATTGTTCTGGAACAGTTCTCCCAGCAACAGGATACCCCATGGAGAGGTATTCTTTGATTTATCGCCATTGTCGAAGCTCTTGTAACCATATTTGTGGCCGCACCAGTTCACAACAGCACCCTGTACAGGCCCGATCAGGAAGTGAATAGGCAATAACAGGAACCAGTACCAGGCTGGAGCAAAGGCAATATAGAATGCTATATAAACACCTGCCCATGCCAGACGGGTGATGGTATGGTCGCCAAAGCGGTCCATAGCATTCCATACAGGCAGCGGAGGATTGGTTGTAAATTTCTCGTCCAGTACTTTTGCACCGGTGTAGATGTCATTGTACAGTTTACGGGTCTGCCACATCATGCTCCATACATCTTTAAAGAAGTGTGGAGAATGCGGATCGTCCTCGGTGTCACTGAATTCGTGGTGCATACGGTGCATAGCGCCATAAGCACGCGGAACTAAATAAGAGGTTCCCTGGAAGAACCATGTACAGAAGTAGAATACCCTTTCCCAACCCTTACTGGTAGTATACATCTGGTGAGATGCGTATCTATGCAGGAAAAAGGTGTGGAAGAATAAGGATAAGAACCAATGTGAAAAAAAGAATATTAAAATCGCCGTCATTTTCTCTCTTTAAACGTAATTAATAAGTTGTCAAAGGTAGCTCAAAATGGGCGTGAACCCCTATAAATAATTACGTATCAATGATAGACACCGCTTATATGAGTAGTGAGATAGCCACAGGGGCGTGTTTAGGAAATGTTAAAATTATTTTAAAGCCACATTTTAAACACAATAATGACGCTGAAAATGATATTAAAACCGGTTTTTAGTCCTTCGCATACCTGATAATCAAATCAGTCAACTGGAAGCTGCTACCTGCGGGTTTGTGGGATTGTTGGAATGGCGCTTATTGTATCCTGTTATATAGAAAAGCAAAAGGCCGGCCTTAAAAGACCAGCCTGAAAGCTCTTTTTAAAACTTTTTGTTTTTAGGGCTTTACTCCAATTACGGAAGGCGTCCTCTTTTACTGATATTTTGAACGATCTGTTTAGAAAGCCGCTGTTTCCAAAGGCTGTACTGCCTTGGCCAATGGCAGCTTTACGCCAAGGTAGTTCGCATAGTTGACGATCTGGTGCTGGCTACCCGCCTGATCGAACCACGCCTCAAGAGTGTTGTCTTCATAACGCTGATCCAGGTCATTCTTGAAGATCGTATAGTTATTTAGTGGCTGTTGGTAACCCTGCGTCTGTAATGCGCCAGCAAGCAAGAGAAACGCGTCATGCAGGCTTATGCGTTGGTCCTGATAACCCAGGTAAATTTCAAACGGCGAAGGTTGCGGTTCGTACATCAGACTTGTAACAATGATCCCGGCAACAACAGGGAACTTTGGCACAAGATCATTTATATTCTCGTAATGCCATGCTGTCGGCAGTTTAGCATCCAGGTCTTTGGCAAAATCGGCGTTACCGGCAGCAGGTGCTGCAAAGGTGTAAAGCGAAATGTTATTGGTGGCCAGCCCTTTCTTTTTAAGGATCTCTACGTAGTATGATGTGAATACACTGGCTATATTACCACCCAGACTATGCCCTGTAATGATCAGTTGTTTGCCGCTATTGACAGTGTTGGCCAACAAAAAATCGGTGATAAACTGGTTGGATCCCAGCGTGTCTGTCATAAACAGCAAATTTGCGAAAGCAATACTGGCACCAGTGCTGATAAGGGGTTTAGGAGTGCTCGCAAAAGCCCATTGCGCCATCGTTAATACATCCAGGTCTTCCAGGACCCAATTTGCAAAAACATCCCAGTCGCTATAACTGCTGAAGGGTGGAACTGAGCCTCGAATAGCCAGCGCATAGTCTCCGTTTGAGTTTTGGGCAACAAATGCGTAATTGCAGTCGATAGTCTGCTTGCCGTTCCAGACTATTTTCCAGCCCGGCATAAGCGTGCCAAATTCATTGATTGGATTAATTGCAGACGCAGCAGAACAAAGTTGTACAGCAGCTTGTGCATTCGCGAGTTGATCGCCGTTACTGGTGTTGGGGGTGATTGTTCCCATAGTTATGGTTTTTGAAGGTGAAAAAAATGGGGATTGAATTGGTTACTGATATGGGATGTCGGGTCCCATAGTTATGGTGTTCAGAATTAAAAAAATGGAGTAAACTGGTTATCTATTGTTCGATTGTTACTGACAAGGAACTACTAATCCCTGATTATGGTTTTCAAAATGAAAAAGGATTAATGGCTATTAATGTGATTAATGGTTACTTTGGGTACTTAAGTTAGTAAATTTATTCGGATTGCAAATAAAATACTATCTACATTAACAATTCAGCTCCTCACTTAGCTCCCACAATCTTTTCGCAGCTATTGGATCAATCGCATACGGTAACACGCCAAATGCTTTTGAGGCGGTTCTTTTACTAAGATCAGTACTGCCCTGTGTGGTATATCAAACTTTTATCCTGACTCTCCGCAAGTCCAGCAGATTGAGGGCATTACTGGTAAATCCTGTCACATTGGGTTGTACCAGGTGAATGACCTGGTCATAGAACAAGGGCACTACCGGGGCATCTGCTACGATCATCCTGTCCATTTCCTGGTAAAGCAGGTAACGGAGGGAATCATTATTCTCCCGCAGGGCCTGTTCATACAAGCGGTCGAACGCAGGGTTGGCATATCTTGTATAATTAGGAGGAGCACCATTTTTACTGTAGAATACGGCCAGGTAGTTCTCAGCATCCGCATAGTCGCCGATCCAGCTGCCACGGAAAAAGAGTGCCTGCGATTTGGCGGTCTGCTCCAGCAACAAAGCCTTCTGCAACACCTCCACCTGTATTGGGATGCCTACCTGCTGTAACTGGTTTGCCACATAATTGGCGTAGTCTTCATAAATGGGGATGGACAGCAAATGCATGACCGGCAGTCCTTTTCCTTCCGGGAAACCTGCCTCCTTCAGTAATTGCCTTGCTTTCGCAGGGTCGTAGGTATATCCCTTTACTTTCGCGGTATCAAAAGAGGGTAACCCGATAGGCACAAAGCCTGCATTCGCCGGAGAACCAATGCCATTCCGGAGGTAGGTGATCATCCTGCCTCTGTCAATACTATAGTTAATGGCCAGTCGTACTTTCTGTAAACGGGAAGGAGAGATTTTCACCGCTTCTTTGGTCGTGTCCAACAGAAATCCCAGGTATTCTATATTAAGAAAAGGACTTTTATCGAGTACCAGCTTCCCCTCCCACTCTTTCTTCAGCATTCCTTTTTTAGTAAGCACTTCGTCTTTAAAAGATGCATCAATATCATTCATGAAATCCAGCTGTCCCTGGCGGAATAACAGGAACTCGGTTGCCTTGTTATCCTGAAACGACACCTTTACCGCGTCCAGATATGGCAGCGCATGCCCACCACTGTCCTTTTCAAAATAACGGGGATTACGATGGAGTACCAACGCCTGTCCTTCCTCCCAGAAGGAAAACATGAAAGGGCCGGTACCACAGGGATATTTACGAAAATCCTTTCCGTATTTCTCCACAACTTCATGTGGTACAATGGAGCAGTATTGCATACTCAGAATGCCCAGTACCGGGTGAAAAGGCTGTAACAGGGTAAGCTGAAAGGTCGAGTCGTTCAATGCCCGGAAACCTGTATCCGGGTTTACCTTCCCGTTAAAGATCCATGCGCCGGAAGACGCCGTACCTGGATCCATGATACGTTTAAGACTGTATGCCACGTCTGCGGCGATCATCCTGCGACCTTTACCATCAGGAAATGCTACGTTGTCATGAAAATAGACGTCCGTCCGCAGATGAAAGATATACGTCTTATAATCAGGTGCCACTTCCCAGCGGGTAGCCAGAGATGGACGGATATTGAGCTGATCATCAGGCTCCACGAGGGTATTGTATAACTGTTTTACTGCCCAGTTAACCGCCTGGTTTTTGGCAAACGCAGGATCAAGGGAAGCGATACCTTCCTGCATATTATAACGGAACACCTGTCGCCCTGAAGTGGGTGGATGTCCGCAGGCGGCAAACAGCAAAATTAACGGTATGAAAAGGACTTCTATGTACATGCGGACTATCTTACAGCCATTGGCCGGCGCCTGCTTACCGCTTATGTATATCTACAAAATCCGTTAAGCATTAGCCATTAAGCACGTAGGCATTATTAATGAAAATTAATACCTTTCCGGCATAAAATAAGATTTTCTATGCGAGGCATACTAATGCTTTTCCTGGTTTTGCTTACGGCGCTTACCGCCGGTGCCCAACATCAACAGACATTTACACGCGCCGATAGCTTACGTGGATCGATCGGCAGGGAACGTGCTTGGTGGGATGTAAAATCCTACGACCTGCATGTCAAACCTAATATCAATGACAGCACCCTTGAGGGCTATAACGTGATTACCTATAGGGTCCTGAAAGTCGACAGCATTATGCAGATAGACCTGCAGGAGCCATTGGAGGTAGACAGTGTGATGCAGGATAAACAATCCCTGACCTATCAGAGGGAAGGTAATGCCATCTTCATTAACATGGTTGCCAAAAAGCAGCTGAAAGGCAAAGACAAAAAGATTACCATCGTCTATCACGGAAAACCCAGAGTAGCAGTGAACCCACCATGGGACGGTGGACTGATCTGGAGAAAAGATAACCAGGGCAGACCCTGGGTGGCTACTGCCTGTCAGGGCCTGGGCGCCAGTGTATGGTGGCCTAACAAAGACCATCAGAGCGATGAGCCTAACAACATGACTATCAGCATTACCACACCTCCCGACCTGGTAGATGTCTCCAACGGACGTCTGAAAAAGAAGGCAATGGACCGCGACGGGAATATCGTATGGACCTGGTATGTCAGCAATCCGATCAATAACTACGACGTAGCGATGAATATCGGTCACTATGCAGAGTTTAAAGACGTTTACTCCGGTGAAGGTGGTAAACTGGACCTTGACTACTGGGTGCTCGATTACAACGTAGATACCGCTAAAACACAGTTTGCCGTAGTAAAGCCGATGATGAAATGTTTTGAATCATGGTTTGGCAAATATCCTTTCTATAAAGACAGCTACAAACTGGTGGAATCACCTCACCTGGGAATGGAACATCAGAGCGCAGTTGCTTATGGTAACAAATTCCAGATGGGTTACAAAGGTCACGATCTTTCCGGTAGCGGCTGGGGATTGAAATGGGATTTCATCATCGTACACGAAAGCGGTCATGAGTGGTTTGGTAACAATATCACCACCAAAGACATTGCCGACATGTGGGTGCATGAGAGCTTTACCAACTACTCTGAGACCCTGTTCACAGAATGCGAGTATGGTCAGCAGGCAGCTTTTGAATACATTACCGGTGTCAGGAAGAATATCAAAAACGATAGTCCTATTATCGGCGCTTACGGGGTAAATAACGAAGGTAGTGGCGATATGTATTACAAGGGAGGTAACATGCTTCATACGATCCGCCAGATCGTGAACAACGATTATATATTCCGGGAGATCCTCCGTGGATTAAACAAAACCTTCTACCATCAGACAGTGACTACCCGCCAGATAGAAGAATATTTCAACGAAAAGACGAAGATGAATTTCAACAAGGTATTCGAGCAATACCTGACGAAGACTTCCATTCCAACACTGGAATATCATATTGAAGGCTCACAGTTGAAGTTCCGTTGGGTAACAGACGTTGAGAACTTTAATATGCCCGTAAAGGTGACCCTGACAGATGAAGGATATCGTTTCATTTATCCCGGAAGAAGCTGGCAATCAACAGGTATCACCTTATCAGATCCAAAGAAGTTTAAGGTAGATCCAAACTTTTACGTTAATGTAAAAGAGATATAAGCTTAGTTTGATGTCATTCACATTCTACTCCCTTATGAGCGATTTCCAACCCCGGGCTATTGGTCCGGGGTTTTCGTTTTGCCGTCGCAAATGTTTTTCCGGTAGTCATCAGTATTCCGGATAGATCTTCACTGCATTTGTCGCGAGGTATTTGTCATAGCCTATTTATGTCTGTATCCTCACTTCACCAATTTGAACGCATGTGTCCATGTCCCTGTCCTGAACCCATACGCATACCATAGTATACTTAAGGGCTCTATATTCCGGCTCATTTCAATCGTCCCCATATCCACGATATCTTTCCAGCCCATCTCATTCAACAGCGTTGTTACCGCCATTTTTGCTGCGCGCTTATTACCACAGATGAACATAGTAGGTGTTTCCTTTTCCGGTTCCTGCTGGGAGCGGAACATGGATTCATGTCCTATACAACTGAGTGCTTTTACTACGTGCGCATCTGGTGGCAGCCATGCCTGCAGCTGTTCGCCTGCCGAGTTGGTATGGCCTATGGAGAAAGTAAGCCGTCCCTGCTGATCAGGTCCTTTGCCATCCAGGGGATTGGTGACATCCACAACAACTTTGTTCTTGAAGTTCCATAGTCCGGCAGACTCAATGGCTTTCTGCGTTCCTGCCCAGCTGGTACAGATGACCAGCAACTCTCCCTGTGCGGCTGCATCTCTGAACGGGGCAGCTGCTACGCTGGGACCTCCTTTTTTCTTAATCCATTGCTGAAGAGATTCTTTCGCAGGATTGCGGGTACCGAGTATCACCTCATGACCAGCCCTGATCAATCCTTCCGTTAACGTGAGTCCAACAGGGCCACTACCCAGGATGCCAATTTTCATGTTGCAGGATTTGTGTGAACAGATGGGGTAACTAATATAAAGAAAAAAGCTGAATGAGGCGTCTAATTGCTTCAGGCTGATGCAATTGATATGAGTAGTTGCAGGATAATGGGATGTATGGGCAATAAAATCATAATGGCGGACAGCCAGCGCAGGCCCGCCATTATCATCATTTATCAATGCCCTTATATCAGGTAGCTCAGGAACCGTTGCATTCCCTGCCGCTTTGAAGGAGTCAGCGGATAGCTGATATTCTGGGTATAATAAGTTGTCAGATCATAAAGCGGATACGCATTCTCCGCTACAACAGCAGGAATATTATGTATCCCGATACTATTCGCATTGCTGAATTCCTGGATAAACTCAACAGGCAGCGCCTTATTACTGATCCAGGCAGCAAATACGAAGGGCAGGCTGGTAAACCGCATCCAATGTTCTGCCAGATCGTAGATGAAGGGCGATACATGGCGTTGCGCCAGTGCGCGGTCACCGATCACCAGACCGGCATCGGTACCTTTGATCTTATCCTGGTAGTCGCCGGTCGTTTCTATCAGCTCAGCATCCAGCTTCCAGTGCTCACGCACCAGTACTTTCAGCAAAGCAACAGAGGTACGGCTCTGGTAGTCGAGGTAGATACGTTTGATCTCATTGAGAGGAACATCACTGAAAAGGCAGACAGAAGCAACAGGGCCTTCCGCACCGATACAATAATCAGAAATGATATGATATTCTTTCAGTTTAGGGATAATAGCCACAGGTACGAGGGCTACATCTACTTCTCCATCAATCAGCTGCTGGGCTATCTTCGCAGGGTAATCAACACTCAGTTCCAGCATTTTCATCACCGGGTGATCCCTGAATCCGTATAATAATGGCCTGGTATTCAAATAACTTACTGCCGCTACTTTTACTTTCCGTTCCAATTTCAGTAATTTTGCCGGCTAAATTAGGTAAAAAGTGATAAACGCTCACTTAATCAATTAACATTATGCAATTACAAGCTTTAACCGCCATTTCTCCTTTGGATGGACGCTACAGGAGACAACTGGAAGAACTGGCTCCTTTCTTTTCAGAATTTGCACTGATCCGTTACCGTGTGCAGGTAGAGATCGAATACTTCATTGCACTGTCAGAGCAGAAGCTATTCACGCTCACAAAGGCCCAGGTACCGGCATTGCGTAAGATCTACCAGGATTTTACCATCGAGAATGCACAGCTGATCAAAGAAACTGAAAAGGTGACCAATCACGACGTGAAAGCTGTAGAGTATTTTGTTAAGAATGAGCTGAAAACGCTCGGACTGGACGACAAACTGGAATGGGTGCATTTCGGTCTTACTTCCCAGGACGTTAACAACACTGCCACCCCGCTGTTCTGGAAAGAAGCGGTAGAACACGTGTATATGCCTGCTATCGCCAACCTGATACTGGCACTGAAAAAGATGGGCAAGTCCTGGATAAAGATCCCGATGCTGGCCCGTACCCATGGTCAGCCTGCCTCACCTACCATCCTCGGAAAAGAGATCCTGGTATTCGTTGAAAGACTGGAAGGCCAGGTAAAACTGCTGGGAGATATTCCTTTCGCAGCCAAATTCGGCGGCGCAACAGGTAACTTCAACGCTCACCATGTAGCATTCCCTAAGATCAACTGGGAGAAGTTCGGCGATAAATTCGTGAACAACACCCTCGGACTGCAACGTATGAAATATACCACCCAGATCGAGCATTATGACAACATCTCCGCTCAATTTGATACCCTGAAGCGTATCAATACGATCCTGGTAGACTTCTGCCGCGACGTATGGACATACATCTCCATGGATTATTTCAAGCAGAAGATCAAAGCCAACGAGGTGGGTTCTTCCGCTATGCCACATAAAGTAAATCCGATCGATTTCGAAAACGCCGAAGGTAACCTCGGACTGGCCAACGCCATCTTCGAACACCTGAGCGCCAAACTGCCTATCTCCCGCCTACAGCGTGACCTGACCGATTCCACCGTCCTGAGAAATGTGGGCGTACCATTCGGTCACACCGTACTGGCACTGAAATCCATTCAGAAAGGTTTAGATAAGCTGATCCTGAACGAGGCCAAACTACAGGAAGATCTGGAAAACAACTGGGCCGTTGTAGCAGAAGCTATCCAGACCGTACTACGCAGAGAAAACTTCCCTAAACCATACGAGGCCCTGAAAGACCTCACCCGTGGCGGCGAACAGATCAACCAGAAGACGATACACAAGTTCATTGATGGTCTGAAGATCAGTGCTTCGCTGAAGAAGGAGCTGAAAGCAATCACGCCTCAGAACTATACAGGTGTGTGGGGATGATATGAATCGTCTGAAGGCTAGAGGCTAAAGGCTGAAGCCGAGCGCCCAGCACCTCAAGCATGCAAATGCACAAAGGCTAAAAGCAGACTGACTGAAGAGGATTGATTAAGTAGCAAGGAAAGAGCAGAAAGCAAAGCAACAATAAAGACGGATTATAGATATTATCGCGCAACGTGCTCATTATCTGTAATCCGTCTTCATTTTTATATCCACCCCCAAAGTATCTGACGGCCCACCATCCCCACACACTCCCCCTCCCCATACTCCCGAATAATATTACCATCTAAAAGAAGCATCTCAGAACGCATCCTCAAAATGCACCAACTCATACTCCCCATCCGGCTGAAAAGTAATCGAAATCACATCAAACCTGATCGCCGGCGGTAGCCGCGGCAGCTTATCCATATATACATTCGCCGCCGCCTGAATATGCCTCCGCTTCTCCGCGGTCACATGCTGCTCCGGCCAGCCAAAAAGATCACTCGCCAACGTCTTCACCTCACAGAACACCAGGCAATCCGGCTTCGCCGCAATGATATCAATCTCCCGTCGCCGATGCCGCCAGTTTACCGCCAGAATTTTATAATCGCGCTGAAGAAGGAATTCCTTCGCAATCAGTTCCCCTTTTTTGCCCAAAGCTATATGGGATGCCATTGTTTTAACTATTTTTGCTGTTCCTATCGGAGAAAGACAACAGGTTAACAATTCTAGGAAAATACAAACATATTACGCATGAGCGAGAAGAAATTATTCAGACTGGAAGGTAAGGTTCAAAATTATGCATGGGGTGGATATCATTATATTCCTGCTTTATTAGGTATTCCTGAAAATGGGAAACCTAGTGCAGAATACTGGATGGGCGCACACCAGAGCGCACCTGCTGTTATCGCTACCGGAACGCAGCCTTCCATGCTGGACCAGTTGGTAAAAGCCGATCCCGAACATGTACTGGGGCCTAAGGTATGGAAACGCTTTGGCGAATTACCTTACCTGCTCAAGATCCTGGATGTAAAAGACATGTTGTCTATCCAGGTACACCCGACGAAAGCAGAAGCAGAAAAAGGATTTGCCAGGGAAAATGAAGCCGGTATCCCGCTGAATGCTCCTCACCGTAATTATAAGGACGCCAACCATAAACCCGAGATCATGGTGGCCCTCAGTGAATTCTGGTTGCTGCACGGATTCCTGCCGGAAGATAAACTGAGAAAGGTATTAGAGAGCGTAAAAGAATTTGCATCACTCGCTCCCATCTTTGAAAAAGAAGGCTACTTCGGACTGTACAAAGCGGTAATGGAAATGCCACAAGCTGAGGTGAATACGATGCTACGCCCGCTGGCGGAAAGAGTATCTGCCGCTTACAAAGATGGCAACCTGGCGAAATCCGATCCGGCATTCTGGGCAGGAAGAGCGATTGTGAATGATCCTCAGGGACTGGAAAACCTGGACAGAGGGATCTTCTCTATTTACTTCTTTAACATTATGGAAGTACACCCCGGACAAGCCGTATTCCAGGATGCCGGTATCCCACACGCTTACCTGGAAGGGCAGAACGTGGAGCTGATGGCTAACTCTGATAACGTATTACGCGGCGGACTGACGCCTAAACATATCGATGTACCCGAGCTGCTGAAACATACCCGTTTCGAACCCGTACATCCGAAGATCCTCAGCGGAGAAAGTGTAGCCGGCGGACTGGAAACCATCTACCACTCTCCTGCACCTGATTTCGTGGTAAGCCGTATAGCTATGCAGAATGGTCAGCGTTATGAGCATACCAGTCAGGCAACAGAGATCATGCTGGTAATGGAAGGCGCTGCTGAGATCACTGAAGCAGGGGGAGAAACCATCTCACTGCAGAAAGGTCAGGCAGTAGTTACTTATTACAATACGGCCTATAGTATTGTAAGCAAGGCAGGCGTTGTGATCTTTAAAGCAAGTGTGCCTGTTGAATCTATTTAAAATCATATCTTTGGTTAAATAATCGACCCATTATGAAAAAGGATTCCATCCGCGAAATACTGATCGTTGCCATGCTGATCTTCCTGTCTGCATTGTGCCGCATTTTCACAAACCAGATCGGTCTGTGGAACTTTAATGCCATCGGCGCAGCAGCATTATTTGGCGGTATCGTACTGAAAGATAAACGCCTGGCGTATGTCGTTCCGTTATTGTCTTTATTTATGTCTGACGTTTTCCTGCAATGCTTCACCAGCATACATGCACTGGACCGTAATTACCTGGGACAACTGCTCTTCGTATATGGTGCATTCCTGCTGATCACCTGGATCGGTACCCTGATAAAGAAAGTGAACGTACTCACGTTACTGTTATCTTCTATCGACACAGGTGTACTGTTCTTCCTGATCTCCAACCTGGGTACTTTCCTTACAACTGATCTGTATCCCAAGACTGGTGCTGGTCTGCTAGCTTGTTATGCAGCTGGTATTCCTTTTTACCAGTCAGATAATATGTTCAGCAGCTTTGCATTGAATGGCCTGATGGGGAATGTGTTCTTTACAGCAGTATTATTCGGTGCCTGGGCAGCAATAAAACAGGTAGTAATCACTCCGAAAAGCCAGTTGGCTTAATAGGTAAGAATAATATTATAAAGGCCGGCTGAGAATATTCTTAGCCGGCCTTTTGTCTGAATATATCAGGCGATACATATATCTCACACTGTTTGTAGTGCTCCCTGCGCCCACAGGTGCCACCACGGGCGACACATAGTTACAACCAGCGGATCATATGACCTATTGCTATCAGCTCAAAATAAAAAAGCGACCAGTCTCCTGGCCGCTTTAATTTCCCAAATTTGATATAAACTGCGCCTAGTCATCCAACTTGAGTACTGCAAGGAATGCTTCCTGCGGTACTTCCACATTACCAATCTGGCGCATACGCTTTTTACCTTCTTTCTGTTTTTCCAACAGCTTACGTTTACGGGAGATGTCACCACCATAACATTTAGCAGTTACATCTTTACGCATAGCACTGATGGTTTCACGGGCCAGGATCTTGGCGCCGATAGCTGCCTGGATAGCGATCATGAATTGCTGACGTGGCAGCAGTTCCTTCAGCTTTTCACACAGCTTACGACCAAAGTCCTGTGCACGGCTGCGGTGGATCAGGGCGCTGAGCGCATCCACCTTATCACCATTCAGGAGGATATCCATCTTCACGATATCGCTGTCACGACGACCGATCGGCGCATAATCGAAAGAGGCATAACCACGGGTCTGGCTCTTCAGTTTATCATAGAAATCAAATACGATTTCTGTCAAAGGCATTTCAAATATTAATTCAACCCTGGAAGGGGTCAGATAGCTCTGGTTCAGCAGGATACCCCTCTTACCCAGACACAGGGTCATAATATTACCGATATAATCCGGCTTGGTGATGATCTGTGCCTTGATGAACGGCTCCTCAATGCGTTCCAGCCTACTGGGATCCGGCATTTCGGCAGGGTTGTTCACAGTAATAACCTCTTGCCTGGTGGTGTGAGCAATGAAGCTTACGTTCGGTACGGTAGTGATCACTGTCTGATTGAACTCCCTTTCGAGACGCTCCTGGATGATCTCCATGTGCAGCATACCGAGGAATCCGCATCGGAAACCGAAGCCGAGGGCCTGGGAGGTTTCCAGTTCGAAGGTCAGGGAAGCATCGTTCAGCTGAAGTTTCTCCATACAGTCACGCAGCTCCTCGAAGTCTTCCGTATTTACAGGGAAGATCCCTGCGAATACCATTGGTTTTACCTCCTCAAAACCATTGATCGCTTCCGTACTTGGATTGGCGCTCAGGGTGATGGTATCACCTACTTTTACCTCTTTGGCATTTTTGATACCGGTGATGATATATCCTACGTCGCCGGTCTTAACGGTTTGAGTAGGCTGCAGGCCTAATTTGAGGATACCCACTTCATCAGCATAGTATTCCTGGTCGGTATTGAAGAATTTAACTTTATCACCTTTTTTGATGGAACCGTTGTACACCCTGTAATAAGCAATGATACCACGGAAAGAGTTGAATACGCTGTCAAAGATCAGCGCCTGCAGGGGAGCTTCAGGATCGCCTTTCGGAGCAGGAATGCGTTTTACGATCGCCTCCAGGATCTCCTCAATACCGATACCGGTTTTACCCGAAGCCAGCAGGATCTCTTCCTCTTTACAACCGATGAGCTCTATGATCTGGTCCTTCACTTCGGGGATCATCGCTCCTTCCATATCGATCTTGTTGATCACGGGGATGATCTCCAGGTCATTTTCCAGTGCCAGGTAAAGGTTGGAAATGGTCTGCGCCTGAATACCCTGAGCAGCATCTACAAGCAAGAGCGCACCTTCACAGGCAGCCAGTGCACGGGATACTTCATAGGAGAAGTCCACGTGACCGGGAGTATCGATCAGGTTAAATACATAGGGCTGTCCCTCGTGAACATAGTTCATCTGGATAGCGTGACTCTTGATAGTGATCCCCTTTTCTCTTTCCAGGTCCATGTCATCCAGTACCTGTGCCTGCATGTCCCTGTCGGAAATGGTTTTGGTATGTTCTAACAGCCTGTCAGCCAATGTACTTTTACCGTGGTCGATGTGTGCAATGATGCAAAAATTCCTGATATTCTTCATATATGCTTTTAAAACCAGGCGTTTAACGCCCCGCGTCAAGCCGCAAAGGTATTTAAATTTTGCTATTCCCGGATAGGTGAACCTGTCGTATTTGATACTATTTTGTCTACATTTAATGTTAAAAAAATCCCATGGATCTCCAACAACAGTTCGAAGCAGCCGCTGCAACCAGCAAAACCCTACCCCAAAAACCTGATAATGAAACACTTCTGCAACTTTATTCCCTCTATAAACAAGCTACCGAGGGCGACGTAAATACAGATCCTCCCACCAATCTTTTTGATTTTGTGGCCAAGGCGAAATATGAGGCATGGCAGAAACTGAAAGGCAAGTCAAAAGAAGAGGCCCAGCAGGAATATGTGGCGTTGGTTACAAGGTTGAAAGGGTAAGGAAAGTCATAGTACAGCAGCGGATTGTCTGTCCGGTGGCGTGGGAGGAAAAAGCATAGTTGATGAACCAGTGTGTGCTGGTCGTAAAACCGCCCTGTAAGGCTGTAAAGGATGATATTGTAGTCTTTCCGGTTTGTTTTCCTTTCCCGATTCTAATACATGAGCTGTATTGCGTACCTTTGAAGGGTTATGTTACACGCATCTAAGATTACTGAAAAAACACAGCATTTCCTTGACCTGGAAGAACAGTATGGCGCCCATAATTACCATCCGCTGCCGGTAGTCCTGAGCCGCGGGGAAGGTGTATTTCTCTGGGATGTAGACGGAAAACGTTATTACGATTTCCTCTCCGGCTACTCTGCTGTTAACCAGGGCCATTGTCACCCCGTGATCATCCGTGCCCTCATTGAACAGGCACAGAAACTGAC
The DNA here is from genome assembly GCF_900102545.1 of Chitinophaga filiformis. Taxonomy (GTDB): domain Bacteria; phylum Bacteroidota; class Bacteroidia; order Chitinophagales; family Chitinophagaceae; genus Chitinophaga; species Chitinophaga filiformis. The sequence continues at coordinate 406,183 of NZ_FNBN01000008.1, forward strand.
CCTGACTTCCCGCGCATTCCATAGCGACCTGCTCGGCGAATATGCTGCCTTCATTACCGACTATTTCGGCTACGACAAGGTACTTCCCATGAATACCGGCGTAGAAGCAGTTGAAACAGCCCTGAAGCTGTGCCGTCGCTGGGGTTATGTGGTAAAAGGTATCCCGGAGAACCAGGCAAAGATCATCGTCTGTGCTAACAACTTCCATGGGCGCACCCTGAACGTTATCTCCTTTAGCACAGATCCTTCTTCCCGGACTGATTTCGGACCCTTTATGCCGGGTTACGAGATCATCCCTTATAATAATCTGCCTGCCCTTGAAAAGGCGCTGCAGGACAAGAACGTTGCCGGCTTCCTGGTAGAACCGATCCAGGGAGAAGCAGGTGTCATGGTACCCGACGAGGGCTACCTGGCCAAAGCCCGTCAGTATTGCGAAGACGCCAATGTACTCTTCATTGCCGACGAGATCCAGACCGGCCTTGCCCGCACAGGTAAAATGCTCTGTTGTGATCACGAAAATGTGCGTCCCGATATCCTGATACTGGGTAAAGCCCTTTCCGGAGGAACCTTACCGGCAGCCGCCGTCCTGGCTGACGATGAGATCATGCTCACCATTAAACCTGGTGAACACGGCAGCACTTACGGTGGTAATCCGCTAGCCTGCCGGGTAGCTATTACGGCGCTCACAGTCCTGAAGGAAGAAAACATGATAGAGAATGCTGCCACCATGGGAGAACTCCTGCGACAGGAACTCAAGGCCCTCAATTCGCCTTATATCAGCACCATCCGTGGTAAAGGACTCCTGAACGCTATCGTCATTCAGCATAACCATCCGGAAGCAGCCTGGGACCTCTGTCTGGCGCTTAAGGACAACGGCTTGCTGGCCAAACCGACCCACGGCGACAAGATCCGTTTCGCGCCTCCCCTGCTGATCACTGCTACCCAGGTAAGAGAAGCCGTGCAGATCATCGGCAAAAGCCTCGAAACATTATAGCAGTGTTATAGTACATCAGATACATTATACGTTATAGCAGAAATACTATAGCCGCGCATGCCTAAACAACAGAAAGCCATCCGCAGCAGCGGTTGGAGAACGGACTTCCTGATAGGATTTCCTGATGGATTATTACTCTTATTTTTCACCACTTTCCTGTTGCATGGCTTGCCTGTAAGCGTACAGCAATTCTATACAGTGAACACCTGTATCTGGATAGCGGGAAGTCTGCTGGTAATGATCAGCGCTTTCCAGGCCAACCGGGGAGATCTGCAACATGATGAAAGTACCTTGTCCCCGGAAGAAAGACAGAAGCTGGAACGACTCAACATCAGTGACCCCATCATAGAAAATATCGCTGCAGAAATGCAGAAAGATGCCGTACAATGGGAAGAAACGCTGGCGTCACAACAGGTACAGGAAAAGCATTTCAACCTCGCCACCGCCATCCGCAGTGGCTTGCTGACTGGCCTCTCCTTCCTTATGGGCGGCATCCTCCCCTTCTTACCCTATCTGCGCGATGAGCATTTCTCCGCAGCTGCAAGTAGCAGTGTGCTGTATGTATTCATTGCCACCACCGTATTCAGTTTCCTCAAATCAAGAATGACCAACCAGCCAACCATTCCGATTATCCTACGGAATCTTGCGTACGGCGCTGCTGTATGGCTGGGCGCGTATATCATCCTGTTGGTGTTTAGATAAATACCCCCCCGCATTTTCCCAGGGTTGTCACCCGGGGCTACAAACAATACAACCCCTAACAGGGTTGATTGATGTTTTGTTGTCGTTATCGGATTTCGGTGATACCACCCGTTTTCCCGGGGTT
>NZ_FNBN01000009.1 GCF_900102545.1 Chitinophaga filiformis
GTCATGGCCGTAGATATTATGGTTTTTTCCAAAGTCGTTTGCCTAAGTTCGGAAGAAAAAAGAGAGTACCAATAAGCCACTTGGGTTTTAGTGATCCTATAACGAGCTGCGACCTGGCTCATGCTTTGGTCTCCGGCCATGTAATCGGCCACTACTTTGTCCATGAACGACTGCTCATATTGGAACTGCGGGCCCAGACGTCCCTTGCGTCCCTGATTGTTTGAATTTTGCATGTTTTACACTTTTTAAAGTGTAAACCTATTTCAGGACCTGACAAGCTATGGTTCTCCTATGGGTATCTTACGTTCATCTTACGTTCAAAGACGTAGGATGAACGTAAGATACCCATAGGAGAACCATAGCTTATACCTGTTCAGGACGAAGATTGTACCTGAAATCAAGGGCACTAATTCAGCAGCAGCACATTGACGCTGCGCTGCAGTATATTAAAAGCTATTTCAGCCATCAAATTCTCTTTATCGAGGGTAGGGTTAACCTCTGTGATCTCAAAGCAGCAGATCTTACGGTGCTGCATGAATTTGGAGATCAGGTCTTCCACCTCACGTTCCCTTAACCCATTCGTAACCGGGGTGCCAGTACCTTTGGAGATAGAAGCATCCAGGCTATCCACATCGAAAGAAACATAAATGTATTCGCAGTCGCTCAGGTAGCGGAATACCGAACGTGCTATCTGCTCCGGCCCTTTACGGCGTACCTCGTTGGTAGAGATCACCTTCATGCCGTAAGACTTGATCAGGTGTTCCTCTTCTTTTTCATAATCCCGCAGGGAAATGAATACAATATCCTCCGGTAATATCTTGGGTGTAATACCCCCGATATTCTTCAGTGCTTCCCATGTTTTGATGGTATTATCATCCAGGTCATGCACCTTACATTCCAGGTTATCTTCCCCAATAGAGATCGCTACCGGCATACCATGCATATTACCGGAAGGGGTAGTATAAGGGGTATGCAGATCGGCATGTGCGTCGATCCAGATTGCCCCGAGTTTAGCCTTGGGATGGGCCATTTTTAAACCGGCAATGGTAGCCCCTGCAGTACTGTGGTCGCCTGAAAGGATGACCGGGAACCAGTTCGTTTTCACTGTTTCACAGACACTTTTACTGATCCTTTCATACAAGGTCAGTGTTCCTTTGATTCGTTTGGCGTAGGGGGATTCTATAGGTTCAAAAAGCAGCTTGTTTTCTGTTTCTATGGCCTCTGTAGGGAAGTGCACAAAAAAGTTACTCATAAAGTCCAGAGCAGCTATTTTAATAGCCTCCACTCCAAGGCTGGCACCACGGGTACCCGCCCCAATTTCCGATTTAACCTCAATGATCTTGATATTCTTCATAAAAGAAAGTTATCCTGCTACAAGCTACAGGATTTTAACAGAACCGTTTTCATCCCTTACCATTAAGGCGTATATCGACTTGCCATAAACGATAAAACAATTGCAATAAGGATGCTGTATCTTCAAATAATCTTTAATGTTTTGATGGGAATGATGGATAACAATGAATTTTAGAGGCCGTATTTTTTTACATGGGTATTAAAAAATAGATTTGGTTACAGTTATGTACCAAAACAAGTAAAAAAAGATTCCATGGATTTTCAACTCACTGAAGAACACCTCATGATACAGAAAGCGGCACGCGATTTTGCCGTGAACGAATTACTCCCCGGCGTAATAGAACGTGACGAAAAGCAAAAATATCCTGCAGAACAGATCAAAAAACTGGGTGAACTCGGTTTCCTGGGTATGATGGTGGACCCGAAATATGGTGGCGCCGGACTGGATACCGTGTCCTATGTGCTGGCCATGGAAGAGATCTCCAAAATAGATGCTTCCACTTCGGTATGTATGAGTGTGAATAACTCCCTGGTTTGCTGGGGATTGGAAACTTTTGGTACGGAAGAACAGAAGCAGAAATACCTGGTACCCCTGGCCAAAGGAGAGATCACAGGAGCCTTCCTGTTAAGCGAACCCGAAGCCGGTTCTGATGCAACCTCCCAGCGTACCAGTGCAGAAGATAAAGGCGACTATTACCTGGTGAACGGTACAAAGAACTGGATCACAAATGGCAGCAGCGCCAGTGTATATCTTTTGATTGCACAGACCCACGCGGAATTGGGCAGTAAAGGTATCAACGCCCTGATCGTCGAAAAGAATTCTCCCGGTGTCACAGTAGGAGCGAAAGAGAATAAGATGGGCATCCGCGGTAGCGATACCCATAGTATTATGTTCCAGGATGTAAAAGTACCGAAGGAAAACAGGATAGGGGAGGATGGCTTCGGATTCAAATTCGCCATGAAAACATTGGCGGGCGGACGAATCGGCATCGCTTCACAGGCGTTAGGCATAGCCAGTGGCGCGTATGAGCTGGCTGTTAAATATGCCAAGGAAAGAAAAGCTTTCGGAAAAGAGATCAGTCAACACCAGGCCATCCAGTTTAAACTGGCAGATATGGCCACCCGTATAGAGGCATCCCGTTTGTTATGCCTCAAAGCAGCGAGGGAAAAAGACCTGCACCAGGATTATACCCTCAGTGGTTCAATGGCAAAGGTATTCGCATCAGAAACCGCCATGTGGGTTACCACAGAGGCTGTACAGGTACATGGTGGTTACGGATATGTAAAAGAATACCATGTAGAACGCCTGATGCGCGACGCCAAAATAACACAGATCTATGAGGGAACAAGTGAAGTGCAGCGTATCGTGATAGGGCGGGCGATATTGGGCTAATGTTTCATCTTCCTCTGTGTAGTATGCACAGAGGAAGAAACTCCCTCCGATGCCGTAGATCAGGCCTGATACAAGCAGTTTTAACGGAAGCGGATGTAGTAGAGTGGCTCAGGTTGCGGTGGTGCGGATTAATCCCTACTTTTGCAGGATGTCAGTGAATTTACCTGCTTATAAGCAAATCAACGAACAACTGAAACCCTACCAGGCAAAACTCGTAGCTGTTTCCAAAATTAAACCACCGGCAGATATACAGGCATTGTATGACGCCGGGCAACGCATCTTCGGGGAGAACTATGTACAGGAATTGCAGGAAAAACAACCTATCCTCCCTGCAGATATACAGTGGCATTTTATCGGACATCTGCAGTCCAACAAAGTAAAATACATCGCCCCCTTTGTATCCATGATCCATGCCGTGGATAGCTTCAAACTACTCGAAGAGATCAATAAACACGCTACTAAAAATAACCGCACGATTCATTGCCTGTTACAGGTGCATATAGCTGTAGAAGAAACCAAATTCGGATTGAATGAAGAAGAGCTGGAACAATTGCTGGAAACGTACAAACAGCAGGAGTCCCGCCTTACCAATATTCGCATTGCCGGCCTGATGGGTATGGCCAGCAATACCGAAAATATGGAGCAGGTAAGGAATGAATTCCGCCAGCTGAATGCGCTCAGACAACATTTTAAATCCCGCTTCTTCCCGGATCAGGATGCACTCACTGAACTATCAACGGGCATGAGTGGCGACTATACCATCGCACTGGAAGAAGGCAGTACTATGGTGCGTATCGGTAGTATGTTGTTTGGCGCCCGGTACTAAATGACCACTCATTGAACACTACCGTCATTGGTTATTTTAAAATAGCAAAGGAACAAGCGGGAAGAACAGCAGCCCCCAAGCCGCTTTATTATCTCCCCATATTCTTCAATTTATCCGGATCAAGAACAGTAGAGATCCGCAGTATTTTGTTGTCCTCAGAAGAAATAGAGAACACCTGGCAACCATAGAGTTTTTCGTTCAGAAAGAACAGTAATGCAGGCTCGTGGTTGATCAGGGTGAATTCGAAAGTGAAATTCTGCTGGTATTTATCGAACACAAAGAGCAGCAGCTCGGATACATCGTGTAAACCGCTGCAGAACTTCTTCACCAGTTTAACTTTACCACCGCCATCTGCAAAGAACTGAATATCCTGGGATAGCAGATTTTCCAGTCGCTGTACATCACCTTTACGGAGGGCATGCAGGTATTGATCCAGTATGGCTGCAGAAACAGTTTTATTGCTGAGCATCGATCCCTGTTTATGCTCGTCCAGTTTCCCCTTTGCGCGGCTAAGTAGTTTGCGGGATTGTTCAACAGTACCTGAAAGGACTTCGGCTATCTCTTCATGAGAGTAACCGAAGCCTTCTTTCAGTATAAATACAGCCCTTTCTTTAGGGTTGAGTGCTTCCATCAGTATAAGCATTGTATATGAACCAATATCCCGCAGGTGAAGCGCTTTATCCGCTTCTTCTCCTGTTGCTACAGGTTCGGGTAACCATACCTCTTCGTAGTTGACAGTTTTACGCTTGTTTTTAGCATTGATCGACTGATTGATGACGCTGCGCACCAGGTACGCTTTCTCATTTTCTATTCCTTCCCTTGGGGTGGAAATATAATTGGACAGCACATCCTGTATCGTATCCTTTGCATCTTCCACAGAGCCGAGGATATTATAAGCGTATGGGAACAACGTGTGTTGATAATCTTGCAGCATATGTCTTTTGAGTGATCGGTGCTAAAATAAAGAATAGTTTTTAAGCGAACTGACCTACTTCGTAATGACCGGGTACAGTTCTGAATGTTTTGTTAAGCCTGTTCCAGACATTGACAGTACCAACTGCCAGGGCCAGGGTAGCTATTTGAGCTTTGGTGAAATGTTCTTCCAGGGCTTCATAAATATCATCACTGATATCCTGCTGATTGGCATTGGTCAGCGCCTCTGTATAGGCCAGTGCAGCGCGTTCTCTTTCATCAAAATAAGGTGTTTCTCTCCATGCGATCACGCCATGCAGCCGCTGATGTGTTTCTCCGTGATGAATAGCCTCTTTGTAGTGCATATCCAGGCACATTGCACAGCCATTGATCTGTGATGCACGGTAATACAGCAGGTCGAGCAGTTTCTGGTCAATGTCGCTGTTTTTCAGGAAAGCTCCTGTTTTAAATAATCCGTCCAGCAGGTTTTTAGGCAGGTCCTGAAATGAAATCCTCTGTGTCATATTCGTAGTTTTTAAAGGTAATTAAATCGCTTACGGTAATATGACAGGTCAGGAAATCAAAACGTGACAGGTTTTTAAAAAAAATTATCCGGCAGCCAGGAATGCCAGTATTTTTGCCAGTACCTGCGGGTCCCTGATAATACGGTAATGCCCTTCTCCGTGGATCTTAAACTCCTCTACCTCAGGATGTTGCGATAAGAAATATTTAGAACGTTCAGGAGGGATCACCTCATCATTTTCGTCATAAATAAACAGGATATGATCCACTTTGATGGACTTGAAGTGTTTATGCATATCCATTTCCATCAGGTCATCTTTTAATGTATCCTGCACAATGCCCGGTACCGCTTTCCGCACCTTGTCATTAAGTCCCAGCATATTATAGGCGTCGTCAAAAATAACAGGGGCTGAAACAGAGGGCGTCATAATGATCAGTTTGGGGATGTGTACCTGTTCCCTTGCCAGTGTAAGGCTGGCCGCCAGTCCGCCGAATGAGTGCCCGATAATGGCATACAGATCTTTATAGGTATCGAGGAAAGCGGTGACCACATGCATCCACTGAATAAGGTTACTATTTTTGCCTTCTGTGAATCCATGGGCCGGTTGGTCAAAAGAAATGACCTGGTAATTGTGCTCTACCAGTGTTTTGATCAGGTGACTGAAATCAAGCGCACTGCCTCCCCAGCCATGTAATAGTAAGATCTTCTTTTCGCCGGTACCCCAGGTATAGGTTTTCACCTTTATCTGCTGTTTGCTGAAAGCATAGGCTGTCAACGGAGTATCTGTCTCTGTAGCAGATTCCCTGAGTGTTAAATGATGTGCGCGAAAGGATCTTTTAGGTGGCTTGCTGAAAAAATGAAGAAATGTTTTCGCCGCAATCCTGGGAGATATGCTGCCAATAATTGAAAAGGCTAACTTATATTTTTTCATGACGTTGCTTTAACCGCTTGATAACTATGATGATTCATGTAGCGCGTACCGCCAAAGTTAAGTGCTATATAGTGATAGTTTGTAATGCTGAATAAGTTTTTTACTTTGGGAATATCTTTAACAGGAAGCAAAGGAAGGATGATACAATTAAATCTGGTAGTGATCCGGACTGACAAACAGGAAGAGCAGGTAAAATTTTACAGTACTTTAGGGATCACATTCACACACCACCGCCATGGAAATGGCCCATACCACTATTCAGGCGTATTGAACGGCTTAACCTTTGAAATTTATCCATTACACAAAGATGCAACAGCCGCTGATACTACCACCCGTCTCGGTTTTACCGTAGAAAATCTGCACGAAACCCTGAAAAGCCTGGAAGAACTGGGTGTTGAAACTGTACAGGCGCCCGCCAGCACAGAGTGGGGATATGTAGCAGTGGTGAAAGATGCCGACGGCAGGAGAGTTGAACTGGTAGAAAATTTGATAAAGTAATAGAAAGTGGATTCTTTTACTATCTTTGCTATACTCTACTAATATAGTAGGATATTTAGCGTAAACAGATCAGACAGACGTAAACAGATTTATGAACAGACTTTGGCTTTTATTATGCCTTCCGGCATTCATATTTGGAACACAACTTGAAAAATGGGACCTGGAACCCGGTGTATGGCAAGCCAGCCTGCATAGAAAAGACGGAGCAAACATTGTTTTTAACTTCGAAGTAAAAGACAGCGCCCGCCAGAAACTGGTATATGTATTAAATGCCAACGACCGTATGCTGGTAGATGATGTAAAGATCCAGGGAGACTCTATTTTCATCAAAATGCCTTTCTTCGACTCTGAGTTCAGGGCCGCTTTCACCAAAGAAGGCCGTATCCAGGGCAATTGGATCCGTCACCTGGCAGACAGGGACGTGAGCATTCCTTTTACAGCTGCGCACAATGTAAAACAACGCTTTGTTCAGCATGAGCCGGCAAAAGGTGATGTGAGCGGACGCTGGTCTACCTGGTTTACCACGCCAGGTAAAAATGACTCTTCCTATGCAGTAGGCGAGTTCAAACAGCAGGGGAATATCGTACATGGTACTTTCCTGACGCCTACCGGCGACTATCGTTTCCTCGAAGGAATTGTAGACGGTGATACACTGAAGCTCTCCACTTTTGATGGTTCTCATGCGTATTATTTCACCGCACTGGTGAAAAACAATACCCTGGAAGACGGGATCTTTTATGCAGGTATCGGCGATGGCAGAGAACAGTGGACAGCCGTGAAAGATGATAAGGCTGCATTGCCTGATGAGAAAGCGCTCGCTTCCGTAAAACCCGGCAATAGCCAGCTGGATTTTACATTCCCTGACATTAACGGAAAGAAAGTAAGTATTAAAGATAAGCGCTTTGAAAATAAAGTAGTGGTGATCACTATTATGGGTTCCTGGTGTCCGAACTGTATGGATGAAACAGGGTACCTTTCAGAATGGTATAAGGCTAACAAAGCGCGTGGGGTAGAGGTGATCGGACTGGCATACGAGCGTACTACCGATTTTGCCAAATCTCAGAAAAGCCTGCAGGGTTTCCTGAAACGCTTTGATGTACGTTATCCGGTACTGATCACAGGCGTAACTACAAGCGATCCTGAAAGAACAGAAAAAACTTTGCCACAGATAACAAAGATTAAGGGCTTCCCAACTACTATCTTTGTAGATAAAAAAGGAAATGTGCGGGAAGTGCATACCGGTTTTTCCGGTCCTGGTACAGGAGAGCATTTTGAAACCTTCAAGAAGGAATTCAACGGCCTGGTAGATGGTCTGCTTTCCGAGAAATAGACATACTAACTAACCCAATACATAAAGTGGCGGTAAAGCTTTTCAAGCTACCGCCACTTTTCCTTTATTGCTGGTCATCCGTTATATATAAGTTTATACAGCTTCTTTTTTAAACTGCTGAAAGGTTTCAATTGCCTCATCTATCAGTGTGAGGATCCTTTGTTTTATATCATCTTTCATGCCGGTAACTTCATGTTCTACGATATATTTCAGCTCACTTAAACCATCACTCCCTTTTCCTAATACCCGCTTAACACGGCCCTGCAGGTGATGGGCAGATCTTCTGATCTTTCTGCGTGTTTCCTCTCCGCTATCCGGAGCAGTCAGAATACCAATAGCCAGACCTGCAGCTACACCAATCAGGGCCCCACATAAAATTTTACCAGTGCTCATAATAAAAGATTTTTAAAGGTGTAATAAAAAGGCTGTAAAGAGTTTCCAAATATTAGGCCAGTTAAGCCGTGATCTCGCCTGTTTCCACATAATGCTTGAAACGCATCACATCTTTTTCTACCATCCTGTGGAATGCACTGTTCAGCAGCCAGGCCAGTCCGGTACCTACATAACCAGCCGGTGGACGATAAGCGATCACTACGGATATCTCAGTCCCACCACCTGGAGCGTCTTCAAACATCACCTTACCTGCTGTGGCTATATTGGAGCCCGGAGCAGAACGCCAGCCTATAAAGGCGCCAGCTTCATCTTTGATGATCTCGGCATCCCATTCCAGTGTACCGACGCCACCGGGGCCTTTTACCACCCAATGGGAATGGAAATCGTCATGTTCTGTAATAGATGCCAGATGCCGCATAAAATGAGGCAGATTTTCCAGCCTTCTCCAGAAATGATATACTTCATCCCTGGGTTTATCAACGATAAATTTCGTCCTGACCTTTACTGTACGGCTGTGTCTTTCACCCATTCTTCTGCCGGCATAGGCGGTAATAGGACAGTTCCCTGATATTCCCCGGTATAAGAGGTAACCGCCGGCTACCAGTCTGATTAGGCTTCTGAAGGGATGTTTGGTAACGTTGCTGATTGCGGAATTTGTAAGAAGAGCGCCACCGACGATAGATGCAATACGCCCCTGCTTGCTTACATTCAGGACATTCGACTGCTCGTAGAGCATAGTAGCGCGGGGCTCGCCGTGTCCGTTCAAACTTTGATATGTACTCATAAACAACGGGTTTTTGTTATCAGATAAGCGAAAATCCTGCTCGAATCAAAATGTATTGATAATTAGTTTGTTATGTTATTTCTGCACTGTGGAATTGCGTATAAAATTGCCCAGATGGCCACATCTAATTCTCTCCCTCCAGTTCCTTTTCCAGCTCTTTGAATATATCACTCCCCCAATGTGGTTCCAGCTCATCCTTCGGCTTAAAATCAGCAAACCGCTGGCCTGCTTCTTCCACTATAGGGGCTGCCTTTTTCTTACCCCCTCCAAACAGTGCAGGAGTGTGATAGACCACCAGCGCCTTCATCAGGTATGCCCTGGGATTGGCACTATCTGCTTTAATAGCCTTGTCTGAGTAGCTACGGCTATCAGGCCCCAATGACATCCCCCGGGAATTCCTTGCGTTTATACGGGCAGACAGCCAGTATGCCATTAATGTCAGTGTCTCGGTATTGTCTGGTTGCAGATGCAGCGCTTTCTTTACATAGGGCTCCGCCTTCTCTGTAGAGGGGTCTGCTTCTCCTTCAGGAGCTTTAAAGGATGATTGCGTATAAGCCCAGCCGGTATAATATTGCAACAGCCACTCCTCGGGATGTGCCGCCGCCAGGTTACCGATCTTTTCTGCTCCCTGTTGCCAGGTAGTAAAGTCAGTGGTCTTATCCAGTTGTGTCAGTTCTTCTTTAAGCGATTGCTTCCAGTCTGTTTCTCCCTGTGCCATCAATCCCGTTGTCAGCAATACCAATACAAGCGTAATAAATGCCCTCATAAATAGTCTTTACAGTGAGTATTTCTAAATACATGCCAACCTGGGGACATATAAGAAACAGCTAATTCCGCTGCTTTGTTGCCTTTAAGCGCACCTTATGAAAATTCCGGAGAAATAATTACCGTTTACTCCCTATCTTAAAGCCATAAATTACTGACGTATGAAAAAACTATTCACGTGTGGACTGCTGATGCTGACACTCACAGGGATGGCCCAGAAGAAAAAGGCTGACGGGTGGATCCAGCTATTCAACGGAAAAGACCTGACCGGTTGGGACATTAAGATCAAAGGACATGACCTGAATGAGAACTATGGCAACACTTTCAGGGTAGAAAATGGACTGCTGAAAGTGCGTTATGATCAGTACACCAACTTCAATGAGCAATATGGGCATATTTTTTATAAAAAGAATTTCTCCGCTTATGTGATCGTGGTGGAATACCGCTTTGTGGGAAAGCAGGTAGCGGGTGGCCCCGGATGGGCATTGCGCAACAGCGGAATCATGTTGCACGGACAAACTGCTGCCAGCATGGGTAAAGACCAGGATTTCCCTATTTCCCTGGAAGAACAGCTGTTAGGTGGCAATGGAAAGGATCCACGCTCTACCGCTAATCTCTGCACACCGGGTACCAACGTGGTAATGAACGGAAAACTGATCACAGACCACTGTATCTCTTCCACTTCGAAAACTTATGCTGGTGAACAATGGGTAAGAGCCGGTGCGCTGGTAATAGGCGACTCTGTGATCAAGCATTTTGTGTTTAATGATACCGTAATCGTATATAATAAACCACAAACCGGCGGTGGAAATGTGTCGGATGCTGATAGTACACTCACAGTAGCGGGACGTTTACTGAATGAGGGATCTATCTCCCTGCAGAGTGAAAGTCACCCGGTAGATTTCAGGAAAGTAGAGTTATTCGACCTGCAACCGTATGTGAATGATCCGGTAAAGCTGGAAGCAGTATTGAGGAAATTGCAAAAGAGAAAACAATAGTAAGGAAGGATCGGGAGCCAGAAATTGAATGCGAGACCGTCATCGATTCAATCTCTGATTCCCGGTCTTTCTGTTTTAATGAATCACTACCGTCGGCTGCTGGAAGGTAGTGTCGGGAATATTAAGTTGCACTGCGCCATGTGGCGGAGCTGGGGGTCTTGGTGGTTTCGGTGGAGGACCAGGATGATGAGGTGGTACACAACTCGCTCCTGCTAACAACAATCCCAATACCACGGGCAAAAATCTGATCTGTTTCATGTTGTCCGTTTTGATCCACTATTATAGAAACAAATTACATGCCGTTGTAAAATAGCGCCGTCATTGACTTACACCGGACCATCCTGCTATAAAACCGTTCATAAATGTCCTCAAAAAGATATCAGGATCTCCTTAATTTTGTTGCCTGCAAAATAAAATCCGCAGCCCCCCTTTTTAATGTCACAGATACCAGGAACCGGTAAGCACTTCGCCGGATTAGACCACTTGCGCGCCTTTGCCATCTCCTTTGTTTTCATTTACCATTACCGCATCTTCAAACACCCTGAATGGATAGATACCATCGGCAGTTTCGGATGGACAGGCGTAGACTTGTTTTTCGTACTGAGTGGTTACCTCATCTCGTCGCAGTTGTTTACGCAGATCGGCAACAACGAACAGATCTCCTTTCGTGAGTTCTTCATCAAACGTTTCTTCAGGATCATTCCTGCTTATCTCACTGTACTGGCATTGTATTTCCTGATGCCTGATTTCCGTGAAAGAGAAGCCCTGCCACCGCTTTGGAAGTTCCTCACCTTTACGCAGAATATCGGTCTGCATCTGAAAGACAGAGGTACCTTTTCACATGCCTGGTCATTGTGTATTGAAGAGCAGTTCTACTTCCTGCTGCCCATCATCCTGATTATGCTGGTGCGCTGGAAAGCATTAAAGATCGGCCCCTGGTTGCTTGGCATTTTATTTATCGCCGGATTTGCTATCCGTTTGTTCTGCTGGTTCGCAATTCTGAAACCTGTTATGGGGGCAGACGACTACTGGGTAAGCTGGTACAGGTGGATGTATTATCCCACGTTTACACGTCTTGACGGATTACTGACAGGTGTGACAATCGCTGCTGTCTTCCGGTTCCTGCCAGTTATCAAACAAAAGATCATGGCATTGGGAAATAAATTACTGCTGATAGGATTGGTACTGTTAACGGGCGCCTGGTTTCTTTGTGAAGATCCTGCTACATTCTATGCATCTATCTTCGGCTTTCCGCTGATAGCGATCGGTTATGGCGCTATGGTAGCAGGAGCGGTTAGTGAAAACAGTTTCCTGTATAAGAAGAAGCTGCGCTTCACTGCAACGTTGGCGATGCTGTCTTATGGTATCTATCTTTCGCATAAAGGTGTGATACACCTGACGCAATTATGGGTGGGAAATATGGGGATAGAGCAGAACGGTACTGTGATGTTTATCATCTGCATGATCACCTGTGTACTGGCTGCATTGTTACTAAACAGGATCATCGAAAAGCCTTTTTTGAAACTCAGGCAACGTATCCTGTCATTGGCAACACCCAGTTTGCGCTCTTCTAATAAGGGTGTAAAACGGGAAGTGCCGGTTGATTGACACTACAAAGTATCGGCTGGGCTGTTTCCGGTACAGGCAACAGCCCAGCTGATATTATTTATTCAGATAAGGACTTTCAAACCCCAGTTTTTTCAATCCTGCTTTCACTTCGGGGCAACTCATAAATAGTTTCCACAGTAATCCGCTGCGGTAGTTTTCCATCATCACTACAGCTGGTCCCTGGTCTATAGCCAGGTATCGCTGAGGATACCAGTTGTTTGTTTCACTGAATGCATCATAAAAGCCATATTGGCCAAATATTTTATCGCGCATATCCTTATACCAGTGCACCATTGCCTGTTTGGAATATTCCGGTGTATAAGGCATGGAAGATAGTGCCGCAGTAGGAGAGATGACACCCAGGTCAGTATTATCACCTGGTGCATGTGCTGCATATCCGTTTACGGAATAACTGGCCGTTAATCCCCAGCTATCAGGACCGTAGCCTTTGTACTTTTTAGGGTTCTCTATACACCATTGACGGTTGATCAACGTTTGGTTGGTATTATGCTCCCAATAGTCGGCATACCTGTCTTTTAAGCCATGCGGATCAAGTCCCAGGTAGGAATAGTGCGCCCAGAATAATGGTCCGCCATATTGTTTTGCATAGTTGTGTGATAAGCTCAGCGTATATCCATAAGCTTTGATACTATCCCTGATAGCGCCGTTACGCGCCCATCCCTCATGATATACTTCTGCAGGAATGCCATGCGTAGGAGAGGAGGCGGCCAGCACATACATGATCAGGCATTCATTATAACCTGTTACAGGGAAATTCATCTCCCATTGGTAGTTAGGCGACCAATGCCAGTACAACACGTTCTTACCGTTCCTGTACCAGCTCCATTCCACATCTTCCCACAACTTGTTAATCCTCGCAGCAAGTGCCTTTTCGGGTTCATTACCTGTAGCAAAAAACTGGCGTACACATAATAAGCCCTGTATCATGAAAGACGTCTCTACAAGATCACCACCATTATCTTTTTGTCCGAATGGCTTTACCTTTCCATTCTCTCCATACATCCAGTGTGGCCATGCACCATGAAAACGATCAGCTTTTTCAAGGAAGGAGACGATCTTCGTTAGCCGGTCCAATCCCTGCTGACGGGTAATGTAACCTCTTTCAATTCCCGCCAGGATGGCCATTACGCCAAAGCCACTACCTCCGGAGGTAACAACATTCATATCGTTTTCAGGATAGTCACCATCCACATGATAACGTTCCCTGGCCATACCACTGGCAGGTTCTGCACCGTTCCAGAAGTATTGGAACGTATGCTCTTCAACAATATTGAATATAGAATCTGTGGATAAGGCAGTGGAATCAACAGCGGTGCTGTCTTTCACCAACTGACGGGTGGAACGGCCGCCACATGACATTACTGCTGGAATGATTGCTCCAAGCAGGCAGAGGAATAGTAAGTTTCTCATAAACGTAATTTAGTGTTTTTTGAGGATTGCATGGATATATGAAACGCTTGTCTTGCTTTTAACTTTTTTCACTGTTAGGACATCAGGCCATAGGCGGTGCAGCAGGCCGGTTGTCGATTGTTGGCGCGACCAGTTTATCGGCTACAGCCAGAGGCGATATTCCTGCTAATATCGATATGATCACTTACACCAATACACCCTCGACAGATATCCAGTTTGCGTACGAAGTAAAAGGAGGTGTTGAGCGTGCGGTCCTGTATGAAAGGGCAGATAATACAGTAACCACCTCCAGCTACACGGTTACGGGTACAGTAGGGATGGTGTATGTAAATTATACCGGAGGAACAGCTACGATTACTCTGCCTTCCGCATCTACCTATCCCAGAAGAGAGGTGACTGTAAAAAACATCCACGCCAGCAACACAGTAAATATCAGTGGTGCTGCTGCCGGGGAGACAAGCTCGCTGACCGCAAAGCAGGCGATCACCTATAGGAGCAATGGCACAGGATGGTATGTGATTGGCAAAGGATAATCACCATTGTCAGTGCAGGTCGGGAGATAATAACCCGACCTGCACTGATAGTCGCATAACCTACAACGCTTCTTTATTTAATAATCTCCGGAAACACGACAGATACTTTGATTGTCATAAAATATGTGAAGAAAACACTTACCTTTGCGAACAATTATAAAAACTGACAAACCTTGCGTCATGTAATATCACAGGCATACGAATGTTAACTACGCCACCTGCGTTCTGCAGGAATGGCCTGTGAATCTCTTTGTTTAACGAAAATACCCCGATATGGCTATTTCAGAAAAATATGGCCGTACCTATCATTTTCCGTTCTCGCCGGGCACTACCAGCGATGATCGCATTCAGCATGATTATTGGCAGTGTATTTCTGCGATACCATCACTGATGCATACGGAAAAACTGGACGGTGAAAATAATTGTCTGTCCCGCTATGGTGTGTTTGCGCGCTCACATGTAGCGCCTACCACGTCTCCGTGGACAGAAAGCCTGCGCCGTTACTGGCAGTTGGTAAAGCATGATCTGGGCAACCTTGAAATATTCCTGGAAAATCTGTATGCCGTACACTCTATTGCATACAAAAACCTGGACCATCATTTCTATGTGTTTGCTGTGAGAGAACATGACCGCTGGCTTAGCTGGGAAGAGACCAGCTTTTATGCCGCGATGCTGGATCTGCCTACAGTACCGGTCATTCAACAATTGCAGACGCCTTTGGTGAAGGCTGATTTTGAAAGTAACATCTTAAACATTGTAAAAGGGCCTGGCAGCTTTCATGCACACGACGCAGCTACAGGCTCACCTGTTACAATGGAGGGGATCGTTACACGTAATGCAGCCGGTTTTCCGGTACATGCATTCGCAGAAAATGTATTTAAATATGTAAGGAAGGGACACGTAAAAACAGACGTGCATTGGACGCGCAACTGGCGGCGTGCAACCCTTCAGTATGAAGGAGGTAAATATGTGGACAATCACTGAAAATAAATCATGGTCATACCTGGAGCAGACGCACGACTGGGTCCGCGATATGCAGGACGTACCGCAGGATTCCATACATCATGGGGAAGGAAATGTGGCCATTCACACGCAAATGGTGCTGGCGGCATTGCAGGAGCAAGCTGCTTATCAGGCATTATCCCCGGAGGAAAAAGAGATACTCTGGGCTGCTGCACTCCTGCATGATGTAGAGAAACGCAGTACTACGGTTACAGAACCGGATGGACGTATCACTTCTGCAGGTCATGCGAGAAAAGGAGCTGATACTGCCCGGCAGATATTGTACCGGGAAATCGCGACACCTTTCCATATCCGCGAACAGATCACCCAACTGGTGAAATATCATAGCTTGCCTTTATGGCTGCTGGAAAGGCGTGACCCGCTGCGCACCATCATTCATGCATCACTACAGGTAAACACGCAACACCTGGCCCTGCTGGCGCGGGCTGATATGATCGGACGGATTGCACCTGATACTGCGGAACTGTTGTACCGCATTGACTGCTTCGAGGAATATTGTAAAGAGCATCAATGCTGGGGAACGCCGTGGCCTTTCGGGAACGCACAGGCCCGTATGCATTACCTGCGGAAAGGCGATGCCGCACCGGGTTATGTCCCTTATAAAGTACCTGCAGTGCAGGTAGTGATCATGAGCGGACTACCCGGCGCCGGTAAGGATACTTATGTGCAGCAACATTATCAGCAACCAGACTGGGAGATCATCTCACTGGATAAGCTCCGGGTACAGATGAAGATCAGTCCCACCGATAAAAGCGGCACCGGAAAAGTAGTACAGGCTGCTAAAGAACAGGCAAGGGTGTACCTGAGAAATAAGCGTTCATTTGTCTGGAATGCCACCAATACTACCCATCAGATGCGGGAACAGCTGATAGCCCTTTGTCTGCAGTATGATGCCTGTGTGACGGTCGTATATGTGGAAGTGCCTTATAAGGAATTATTTCGGCAGAATGGGAGCCGGGAGGCAACTGTGCCCTATAATGCAATGCAGAAATTGATCAATAAACTGGAGATCCCTGATCTGACAGAAGCGCATGAGGTAATTTATCATGTGCGCTAAGAGAAAGAAGGCCGGAGGTGTAACCTTACCGGCCTTCTCGTTGTTACATATATGATCATACAGTAACAATGAAAGGTCTCATATTTTTAATAATCGTATCTGTGATATTTACAGGCAGTATTATATGCGCTGCCTTTAATCCCGGACCTGTGCCATCCGGAAAGGAAACCCCGGCTTTTGCCGGATCGGCAGCATGTGCTTCCTGCCATAGTGAAATCTTCAAAAGCAGCCGTCATACAGCCCATTTTCTGACCTCTGCACTGCCGGACGATGAACATATCAAAGGCAGCTTTGCCGCCGGTAAAAACCAGTTTGTGTACAATAAATGGATGGTAGTGGAGCTGGAAAAGAAAAAAGACGTTTTCCTGCAAACTGCTTATATGAATGGTTTCCCTACGGAGCAAAGGGCCTTTGGTATTGTGGTCGGTTCGGGAAGGAAGGGGCAGACTTACCTGTATTGGGACAAGAACAGCCTGTTCCAGCTGCCGGTATCTTATTACACACCGGCCAATGATTGGTGCAATAGTCCGGGCTATTCAGAGAACTACATCCGTTTCGACAGACCAATTCCTGCTACCTGCCTGGAATGCCATGCCACTTATGCTGAATCAAAAGAAAAGAAAGATGGAAGTACCGTATTCAATAAAAAATCCATCCTCTATGGTGTCGATTGTGAAAGATGCCATGGTCCCGGTGCAGCACATGTCGCATTCCATACACAACATCCGGAGGCAAAGACTGCCAGTAATATCATCAGTACGAAAAACTTCAGCCGCCAGCAACGTCTGGATGCCTGTGCACAATGCCATTCCGGGTTAAGGAAACATACACAACCTGCGTTTAGTTTTACAGTGGGACAAAAACTGGATGACTATTCCACACCAAATTATGATGTCGATACTGTCGGCAGCCTGGATGTACACGGTAACCAATATGGCTTACTGACTGCCTGCAGATGTTTTAAAATGGCTGCCCAACTGGATTGTTCTTCCTGTCATAATGTACACGTCAGCGAACGACAGAACATGACGGCATTTTCTCAGCGCTGTATCAGCTGTCATAATGTAAATGGTGTTGCCCATGATAGCTGTTCTTATAAACCACCGGCAGGAATAGTGCTGGCGGATAATTGTGTTGACTGTCATATGCCTTTGCTGCCATCAAAGAAAATAACGCTGAAACTGGCGAATGCATCAACAGCGGAAGCGGATATGGTGCGAACGCATTTGGTAAATGTTTATCAGGATGCGACGAAAAGGTTTGTGGAGAAGATCAGATGACAAAATATAAAGGGGAAAGCTCAAAAGTAAAACGAGGCGCTGAGAATACCCTAAGTGACTATCTGATCCATCAGGTACCTGAATAAAAAGTGGGTGTATCGTACATCTGATACACCCACGACTGGTTCTTTTTATGGAACTTTATTAAAAACTCTGTTTAACATCTCCATAAATTCATCTGCCTGTTCTTTTGTTTTGATGATTTGAAACAGCGATGGGATGCCACTTACAAGTCTTCGGCGCTTAGTTGGTTTACCGGTTGTCCTGGCTTGTTCAATTAAGCACCTAATCTTTTCTTCTACTTTTTCATCTTCCATAATAATAAAATTAATTTTTTTATAGAATTAGTGTTGATAAGCAATTTGTTTATTTGTAAAAATGAAATAGTTATACAAGTATTCCGGATATCTTGGACTATCTCGTGTAATTCTTACAGCATCGGGTTTGATATCCTGAAAATCAAATGGATTTTCATATTGGTGCTTACCCAATCTGGTGATTCTTACATAATATTTCACAGCCCCTATATTGAAATAGTTGCTTAGATACTCGAAATTGTCCAGAATAATTTTATAGTATAGCATAGCCCGTGAATTGTTGGAACCATCAATTCCCAGATAATGCCCGGGATTATTGGCCAGATATGCGCGGGCATGTAAAAGAATGGTAGAAAAGGCTTTCGAATAGTCCCTGTGTTTTATTTGTGCTTTATCGTCAATCTTGCCGTTTGCCTTTAGTGGCCCAAATGCCAAATTATAGACATTTGGCATTAATTCATGTGCTTGATCGCTTATTTCTACCATTAGCTTTTTCTTACCTCCATCTGCAAGCTCTGTGTCAAAACTGGCCGATCTCATTTCACAAGATGTTGTATTAATATCATAGACATCGTCGAAGTTAATTTTAAATGTATTTGCCATTTATCTCTGTTTAAATGTGTGGATTAACTATGTGAATACACATGCCAGAGATTGATTGAAACAAATGCCCGGTTTACATGGCAATCAATGCTATACAAAACGAAATTCAACTTTTTTCTTTGTAAATAAGTTAATAGCTAGTTAACAGTGCCAAAACGAATGCAATGGCTCGAAGGTGCAGGAAGTGAACAAAATGAACAAGAGTGAAGTACAAACTAACAGGGGTTAAACTAAAGACCATTTCGCCTCCAGCTTAACCCCTGAAAAATGTGATTCGCGATCAGAACCTGTAGGTCAACGTCCCTCTGACATTAAACGGCGTCCCCGGTGTGAAATGTATCTCCGTCACCGGCGCAGCCTCATTCTTCAACCTGCTCTCCGTCGCAAACTGCGTCTCATTCCACGCCGTATTAAATATATTCTCTGTGATCAATCCTATAGTAAACTGTTTATACTGATAACTCACATTCGCATCAGTCACACAATATCCCTTCGCCACAATGCTGTTATCTTCATTAGCGGGTCTGTGCCCCAGATAGCGTGTATTAACACCCGCATTAATACCTGAGGGATGATGAATACTGATACCACCAACTGCAGTAATTACCGGCGCTAATGGAATACGGTCTTCACCTTTCGCTGCCTCATTGGAACGACCGTGCGTATAAGTAAAGTCGCCATTGATAAAGATCCATTTACCCAACTGATAACGGGCTCCGAAATCAATACCCTTGCGCGTGGTTTTACCACTGGGTTCCACTATGCCCGCATCCCCCACATATACAAACTCCTGCTCCAGGAACAGGTACCACAACGCAGTATTCAGCACCAGCTTTGGCACGGGTTTCCATACCAGTCCAAGGTCTGCACCATAAGCTGCAGGCAATGTTTTAAGCCCATTCTCTGCTACTACAACACGGGTATCATTACTATGAAATCCTTTACCCATTTTTAAGAAATACTGGACCTTATCATTAGGATTATACAGGAAATTCAGCTTAGGACTCACAATAGATTTACCCTGTGTTTGTGTCGCATAAGCAGCAGCCAGTTTATCTACATAATCAAATTTGAAATGATCCACGCGCACCGCCGGATTGATCAACCATTTACCGGCTTTATATTCTGCACTGGCATAAGCATACAGGTTGGTTTCATTCACATCTCCCAGCTTTAGCTGCTCTAATGTCGTCTTCCTGTTCACCGTATGCGACAGCTCAATGTTATTCACATCATCATTGCGTAATCCTGCAGCTACTTTTAATTCAAGTGGATTTTCTCCGGGATAGAAACTCTTGTTCAACTCTGATTCAAATCCGAAGATATTCCTGTTCTCTTTCTGCCTGATCTGGTCTCCGTTCACGGGATCTTCAAGGAAGAAAGTAAAGTTGGAATACAGCTCAAAGTTATAATGACTGTAAAATGCAGTACTTCTTACAAAGGTATTTGCATCTACATGTTTGAGATATTGAAGATTGACATTGGTGCGTTGTGTATTACCTCCTTCAGTATTGTCGATAGCACCAAAACGTGTGATCAGGCCTTCATCAACAGCCCTTTGAGGTATCTGTCCGCTGGCATCCCATTTACTGCTGAAGTGAGAAACAGATACAGACAGTTTATCATTATTCTCCATGTAAGCGGTGTACTTCCCCATCAGGTTAATACGGTTAAAGTTTTGCGGAGATACAAAGTAACCATCTGTCATCTGGTAATCTGCCGCCACATAGGCAGACTGTTTGTTATCATTCACAAGATTAAACATCCCCATGGTCCGGTAGGTATTAAATTTACCACCTTCCAGGGTGATGCCACTGTTATCAAGTCTATCCCTCGTCTTAAAAGCCACATATCCTGCTGTAGCGAGGTTTCCTTTATCTGCATGATAAGGTCCTTTATCAAAGTCAATATTCTCGATGATCTCCGGGATAAGGAAATGCAGGTCTGCATAACCCTGTCCATGCGCATGGCTAACCATATTCACCGGCATACCATCTACACTGATATTAATATCAGTACCATGATCAACATCAAATCCGCGCAGGAAGATCTGTTCAGCTTTACCTCCTCCTGCATGCTGACCAATGAACAGCCCTGGTACCTTGCGGAGCAGCTCCTGTGAAGACTTTACAGGATTGGTCTTGAGATCAATATCTGATATGATGTTCAGATGTTTGATAGAAGATGTGATCGCCACCTCATTCAATTCGAGATTGGATGCGTTCAGAACAATATATTGAGATGGTTTGTCAAGTACTACAAGTTGTGTCTTGTAAGAAACGTGTGATACTTTTACTGTATCTCCCTGTTGCCCGTCTTTGAGGCGGAAAGCGCCAACTTCATTGGTATGTGTATGTGTACCGGTACGCATATTAGAGATGGTCGCATCCTGTAAGGGATGTCTTTCACGATCGTATACAGTGCCGGTGTAATTTTGTGCATAACTTTTAATGGTACATAGTGTGAGGATCATCGTAAAGATCTTACGCATATAGAATGGCGGTTTTGGTTAATAGTTCGCAGGTAGATTAGACTGTGTCAAACGGCAAAAGTAAAAAATAGCTTAACAATTCGTTTAATATTTCACCTATAAAATCTTTCCGTTCATCCCAAATTCTTCCGTATTAACTTGTGTCCGCAACAAACTATCTCTATATTAGCGGACGTCAAAAGGTCTCAACTTTCTATTATTCCACTTTTGACTTAATCTTATTTGAACGTTATGTTACTTAGATCGAAGAATCATGCAAGCCGGTCTCTGATGGGTTTTCTGTGCCTCTATGGTATAGGAATGGCAGTTGCCCATCCCGTTTCCGCGCAGTCAGGCAAATTGCCATTGCAGGACCTATCTGCCTTCCGCGAGCCAGGACAGAGCTGGAGTATTACCAGCGATGCTTCCGCAAAACTCGACAATCCTCATGTACTGGATGCTGTAGCTGGTACTGGAGTGTTATTCAATATGCCGGATAAAAAACATCCCGGTAAAGACCTTTTCTCCACCGAAGAATATGGTGACGTGGATATTGAACTGGACTACATGATGGCACCTGGTTCCAATTCAGGTATCTATCTGCAGGGTAGGTATGAGATCCAGTTGCTGGACAGCTGGAACACCAAAGTACCTAAGCCGGGCGACAATGGTGGTATCTACGAACGTTGGGACGATAGCCGTCCTGCTGGTCAGCAGGGATACGATGGCCATGCTCCACGTGTGAATGCCAGCCGTGCTCCGGGCCTCTGGCAGCATATGAAGATCTCCTTCCTGGCACCCCGTTTTGACGCTTCCGGTAAAAAGATCGCCAATGCGCGTATGTTACTGGTAGAATTGAACGGTGTGACCATTCACGAGAATGTAGAACTAATGGGACCTACCCGTGGCTCCATTGGTGGTGGCGATGAGAAGGCAACTGGTCCGCTCCGCTTACAGGGCGATCACGGTGCTGTCGCCTTCCGTAATATCACTATTAACAAGCCATCCGCAGCACATGCTGGAAACGAAAGAGACAGGTCAGTAGATCCTATCCTGGTGGACGCACCGGTAAACACTATCCTGCGCAGCTTCATGGATGTGAAGAATAACAAACGTGTAGTACACGCTGTTTCCGTAGGTTCTCCTGAAAAAGTGCACTACACCTACGACCTCGATAAAGGCATGGTAGCACAGGTTTGGCGCGGCGAATTCCTCGACGCTACACCTATGTGGCATGAAAGAGGAAATGGTTGTTCCCGTCCACGTGGCGCTGTACAGCTCCTGGGCGAACCATTCTTTACGCTGAGCAAACTGTCTTCTCCACAGGCCACCTGGATGACCGATACTACCGGTTCAGGATACCGTCCTAAAGGTTATGTACTCGATGAAAATGACCTGCCTACTTTCCGCTACCAGGTATATGGTACCGCCGTATCTGACGTAGTGCGTGTTCTTCCTGAAGGACATGGTGTACGCCGTGAACTGACAGTAGCTACACCTGTTGACGGACTGTATGCTAAACTCGCAGAAGGTACTACCATAGAAACACCTTCAAAGGATCTGTATATTATTGATGGAAAATCTTACTATCTCCAGGTTGATGATGCCGGTGGTGAGAAACCTGTGATTCGTGAAGCAGGTGCGGCAAAAGAGCTGATCATCCCTGTTCACAGTAAACTGAGCTATTCCATCCTTTTCTAATTCCTTTCGACTATTACAAATGAAAAACATTTATAAGGCATTCATAAAAAAGACCACGTTGTATTCGCTGCTGATAGCTGCGGCAACGGGTGTGACTTCCGGGGTACGTGCCCAGGAAACGCCTAAAGAAGAAGATTTTTATAAGATCCTGAAGGTATCTTCTCCTGAAGGTACGCTGCTGGAAGTAGGTGGTTTGACCGTATTGCCGAATGGTGATCTGGGCGTATCTACCCGTCGTGGTGATGTATATGTAGTAGAGAATCCTACCAGCCGTAAACCTTACTTCCGCAAGTTTGCCAGCGGTCTGCATGAAATACTGGGCCTCGTTTGGAAAGACGGTGCGTTCTATTGTGCACAGCGTGGTGAACTCACCAAACTGGTAGATACCAACATGGACGGCAAGGCTGACGTATACGAAACAGTATTCGCATGGCCTTTGTCCGGTCACTATCATGAATACAGCTTCGGTCCGAAGATCGCACCTGATGGCTCTTTCTTCGTATCTGGCAACGTAGCTTTCGGTAACCAGGAATGGTGGCGTGGTGAAAGCCGTGTGCCCTGGAGAGGTTGGATGATGCACATCTTCCCTGACGGACATATGGAACCATATGCTACCGGCTTTCGCTCTCCATGCGGTCTGGGTATGATCAACGGTGAATTGTTCTATACAGATAACCAGGGTGACTGGTTCGGCTCCGGTGGTGTATGGCAGGTAAAACAGGGCGATTTCATCGGTCACCCTGCTGGCTTACGTTGGACAAAAGAACCTAACTCCCCTGTGAAACTCACACAGGAGCGTTTCTTCTCTCTCGTAGACGAAGGTCGTCCTAAAGACGCAAATGGCAACTACACCAAGCCTGAGAACAGCGTTACAGGTCCTTTTGTAACACTGATGGACGTGAAAAAGAAGATCCCGGAACTGCGCCTGCCTGCTGTAGTGCTGCCGCACGGTATCCAGGGTATCTCCAACTCTGAGATCGTTCAGATCCCTGAGGGTTCCTTCGGTCCCTTTGCCGGCCAGCTGCTGGTAGGCGACCAGGGTCAGAGTAAGATCATGCGTGTGGTAATGGAAAAAGTGAAAGGTGAATACCAGGGTGTGTCTTTCGACTTCCGTAGCGGTTTCCAGTCAGGTGTACTGCGTATGGCGTGGGCGAAAGATGGTTCTACCTTATTCGTAGGTGAAACCAATCGTGGCTGGGGTTCTGCCGGTGAAGCCAACGAAGGTTTACAGCGCCTGGTGTGGAATGAAAAGATGCCTTTTGAAATGAAGACGATCAGATCTAAACCTGATGGTTTTGAGATCGAATTTACCCTGCCGGTAAATAAGAAATCTGCAGAAGATCTGGCTTCTTACTCAGTAGAAAGCTTCACCTACAAATACCATTCTGTATACGGAAGTCCGATGGTGAACATTGCAAAATGTCCTGTGAAAGGAGTGAAAGTATCTGAAGACGGATTGAAAGTAAGACTGATCGTAGATAGCCTGCGTCTGGATTATGTACACAACATTACACTGGAAGGTGTACGTGAAAAAGATAATTCTTATTCATTGGTACACCCAACCGGTTATTATACGCTGCACAACCTGCCCGAAGGCGATAAACTGCCTTTAAGCCAGGCCAGTACATTCAATTCTGCTAAATCAGCCGCCGCTGCTCCTGCTGCCACAGATAAAGGAAAGACTGCTACTGCAAAAGATGCAGCCGCTGCGAAAGGTGCTGCTGCAACCACAGCTAAAACGGCTGCTACAAAAGCGCCTACTTACGATGAAGTAAAGCCACTGCTGGCAAAGTATACCTGTCTGGCTTGCCATAATGCAAGCAAACGCCAGGTAGGACCAGCATACGTGGATGTTGCGAAACGTAAATATTCTGCCGAGCAGATCCTGAAACTGTTGGCTAATCCAAAGCCACAGAACTGGCCTGATTATGCAACAGAAATGCCGCCAATGCCACAGGTACCACGTGCCGACGCATTGAAGATTGCAAACTGGATCAACTCATTGAAATAAATAGTATGCCGGCCGGATCATTTCCGGCCGGACGCTTTTTAAGGCTTATCGTGAAGTACAGTAAGCTGAGTTAAAATAATATTGCTTTGGATTGGCTTCAAGTCCACGTATGCGTCATGTATGCGTCGTGTATACGCCTGGTATACGTCGGGTATAAGGCATGTCGAAGCTATATAGACAACATACCGGAATGTGTGTTTACATTAACTGGTTGAAAATCAATATCAAGATGGTTGTAAAAAGGCCCCCGGAATTATTCCGGGGGCCTTTTTTATCTCTTGTATTAATAGTATTTTCCCTAAAATGATCAGAACTGGTTCTTCCACATCATGCTTTCTACAGGCTTGATGGTACGGCCATTATATTTGGCATTGCCTTTCTTGTTATAGAATGTTTCCACTTCTCCTTCCACCACGAAATAGATCAGCTGTCCGATTGGCATACCGGCATACACGCGCACGGGCTGAGCGCAGGAGATCTCCAGCGTCCAGGTATTACAGAAACCCACGTCTCCTTTACCTGCAGTGGCATGGATATCGATACCCAGGCGGCCGGTGCTGGACTTACCTTCCAGGAAAGGCACATGGGCATGTGTTTCCGTGTATTCCAGGGTTACGCCCAGGTAAAGAGTACCGGGTTGCAACACATATCCTTCTTCCGGGATCTCGAAATGTTCAATCTCGTTGTGGGCGCGGGCATCCAGTATTCTGTCCTTATAGGTGGCCAGGTATTTACCAAGGTGTACGTCGTAAGAGTTGGTGCCGAGATACTTCCGGTCATAAGGCGATATAACGATAGTGCCTTTTTCAATTTCCTCCAATATCCTTTTGTCTGACAGGATCATAGATCGGGTGTAATTAGTTTGTAGTAAATAGTTGTGTTAGTATTGCGCTTCCGTGTTAATGCATTCTGCATTCAGCTTTTTGCATTAATTTGGCAAGATATGCCATTAATACGTACCATACAAATCAATCCCGGCAGCCGCTTAGGTGTGTGGAAAATAGAAGAGGATGAGGCGTTTTTCCGGAAGAAGGTGAATATTTCCCCGGCAATCCACCATCCGCACAAGCGTTTACAGCATTTTGCGGGGCGGTACCTGCTGCAGGAACTGTATCCCGGCTTTCCGATTGAAAAAATTCAGGTGATGCAGAGCCGTAAGCCCTACCTGGACAGCCATAACCTGCATTTTTCCATCTCGCACTGTGGCGACAATGTGGCTGCTATCGTGAGCAGCGGAAGCGCCGTAGGAATTGATATCGAAGAGATAAAAGACAAGATAGAAGCGGTATCGCACAAGTTTTTGTCGCCGGAGGAACAGTCTTTTATCGATCCCGTACATACGTTGCCCCATAAAACCATCTGCTGGAGTGCCAAAGAGGCTGTTTATAAGTGGTATGGACTGGGAGGCGTTGATTTTAAAGAAAATATGCAACTTGCACCCTTTATATTCCAGCAGAAAGGTTTCCTGACCTGCAATTTTAACAAAGCAGATAAAATTGCACGGTTATATTTGCAATATCTGATGGAAGACGGGTTATGCTTAACCTGGACGAACGGATCTGAGGAGCTTTCAGCTGTCAGCGTGGACAACGCAGATACGGCCCGTTCAGAACACACATGACATTAAAGTTTTAAAAACAGTCAATTTGAAAATCTTTCTACTCGGCTTTATGGGCGCCGGCAAGACTTACTGGGGAAAACAACTGGCAGAGCACCTGTCGCTGCCGTTCTACGACCTTGACGATGTGATCGTGGAATCAGAAGAAATGTCTATCAGCGACATCTTCGCCACAAAAGGAGAAGACTATTTCCGTCAGCAGGAGAACTACTGGCTCAAAGAACTTTCCCGCAACGAAAACTTCCTCATATCCTGTGGTGGTGGCGCGCCCTGCTTCCAGGATAATATGGATATTATGAATAACAGTGGTACAACGATCTGGCTCAATCCAAGCCTCTCACTGATCGTAGAGCGCCTGAAACGTAAGAAGTCCAAACGCCCGCTCATCCAGGATCTGGCTGACGATGAACTGCTCGACTTCGTTGAGAAAAAGCTGGCAGAACGTGTACCATTCTACGAACAGGCACAGATCACCATTGCCGAATCCGAGACTATTAGCCTCGATTCGTTTATGCAGCGGCTGGATATAAAGGCCTGAGGTGACTCGATCATTCGCGATGATGGGACTCCATTAGGAGTCCAGTTGTTTGTAGCGCGGGGTGCAACCCCGGGGTGGGGCAAACCCGGAATATCATTTGTTGATATCCGTCATTTTTTGCATCAATTCGTTGTCATTAATTTGTTGCATTAAATAATCAAACAGCAATATACCAATGCATAAAGGATTTCTCATTATCGCAGCAGTACTGGGCGCGCTGGCCGTAACACTCGGCGCATTTGGCGCTCACAAGCTGAAGGAACTGGTGCCCCCGGAAACAGTAGGTACATTTCAGACAGGCGTTACTTATCAGTTCTATCACACATTCGCTTTGCTGGCGGTAGGTATTTTATTTACCCAGTTCCCTGCGGGGGCTAACCTGTTGGAATGGGCAGGTCGTTGCTTCTTAATCGGAGTGATCCTCTTCTCCGGTTCCTTGTACGTATTAACTGCAATAAAGGCGACCGAAACCGTAGGGTTAAGCAAAATAGGCATCATTACACCAATCGGAGGTTTATTCTTCATTGCCGGCTGGATCTGCCTGCTCTTAGCGCTGCTGAAGAAATAGTAACAAACATTAACATATCATTTAATTATCCAGGGGCTGCCTTATGGTTTAGCCCCTGTAATTTTAGGGGACGATACGCCTCAGCAGTAAAGGGACAATAGTAACATTACTGCTAATTAAACAATAGCTGCGCTGCAACACGCAATTGCGCCTGAAAACAATAAAACAACACGCATGTTCAAATACCTGATTATCATTTGCCTCAGCCTCGCAGGAACAGTGACAGCACAAGATATCAACGGCAACTGGTATGGCGTCTTTACCAATCCGCAAGGCCAGAAACAACGCCTGCAGCTACAACTCCAACGCCAGGGAAATCAGCTCAAAGGACAATTGAAAACAGACATCGCAGCCGACGCAATAGCGCTGGATACCGCCATCGCCAGGGATAAAACCCTGACATTTGTTATTAAAAATATCAGCTTTAAATACACCGGCTACTGGAACAGTATCCGCAACCGTTATGAAGGATATTTTGAACAGGTCGGCAACCGCACGCCCCTGTACTTCTCCCGGGACGATATCAAAGACCTGCCTGTCACCCGCCCCCAGGATCCATCTGAACACCCGGCGTATGATGTACAGGAAGTGAAGTTCGTGAACCCGGTAGACAAGGTCCTGCTGAGCGGTACCTTCACCAAACCAGGCGTGAAAGGCCCGTATCCTGTTATCGTCATGATCTCCGGAAGCGGCCAGCAAAATCGTGATAATGAACAGTTTGACCACCGCTCATTCGCAGTGCTCACTGACTATCTGGTAAAACATGGCATCGCTACGCTCAGGTTCGACGACCGTGGAGTAGGGGAGAGCACCGGTAACTATGACTCCTCCGGTATCTTCAATTTCGCTGAAGATGTCAAAGCTGCTGTCAGTTACCTGCGTAAACGGAACGACGCAGACACTGCCGCCATCGGATTGCTGGGATACAGTGAAGGCGGAGTTGTGGCCCAGATAGCCGCAGCCGCCGATCCTAAGATCGCTTTTATGATCACCATGGCCTCCCCCGGACTGGACGGCAGGGAGTATTACAACCGTAAACTGGCACAGGTGGCCAAAATGCTGGGAGAAAAGGATAACCATATTGAGGCTTACGTAGCCAGCTACCAGCGTTACCTGAATGTGATGACCCTCACTGCCGATCCGGCCGACAGACAACGGAGAGCCTACGCAGAACTGACCGCCCTCTATAATCACTTTAGCGACAGTACCAATACCATTGGCCGGGAAAACTTTATAGAAGCGACTTATGCCGTCGATAACAAAGCCGAAGCATTGTCCCTCCTCCAGTACGATCCCGCTACTTATCTTGCTAAAATAAAATGCCCGGTATTAGCCATCAACGGAAGCGAAGATGTAATTACAGACGCCAACACCAACCTGAAAGCCCTCGAAAGTGGGCTGGTAAAAGGTGGAAATGAATTGGTTACGATCAGAAGTTTCTCCGGACTGAACCACCTGTTCCAGCATTGCGAATCCTGTACATTGGAGGAATATGGTACCCTGGACGAGACAATAAACCCGGCTGTGTTGGAGTTTATCACAAGATGGGTACAGTTGTTGTATTAATGGGTGGACCTGAAAATTGAGAACCGGCAGCTGAAAGCAGGATATTTGATCCTTAGCTACTGATTCTTAATTGAAAATAAATTCTTAATATATCGCCCAGCGACCGTAATTTTGGAGCGCTATAATGTATGTCTAAAAATAAACTGAAAACAGAAAAACCGGAGAGTAAGAAACCTCGAGGCAACGACCCCAACGTACTTAAGCAGGACAAGGAAGTAGAGGTAAAAGTAAAAGAACTGGTAAAAGACGAAAGGACCCATAAGGTTTTGGGAGTAATATGCCTGTTGTTATCGCTCTACTGTTTTATCGCGTTTACATCTTATCTCTTTACCTGGGAAGAAGACCAGGATAAGGTATTCCGTTATTCAACCAGTCTGCTGCTGATGGACATGGATAGCGTGAAAGTGGAAAACCTCCTCGGGAGGTTAGGCGCTTTTGTCTCCCATTGGTTCTTCTATAAAGGATTCGGTATAGCTTCCTATCTGTTTTGTTACCTGTTTTTTATCCTTGGCGTCAACGCTGTGGTGGGGCGTCGTGTGTTCCGCCTCTGGCGCAATATTAAATATATCCTCTTTGGCCTGCTGTTTATCAGTACTACAGCCGCTTTCGTATCCATGCTGTCCGACTTCCCCTGGGGAGGCGCAGTAGGGGATGCTGTTAATAACTGGTTGATCGGCTTCCTCGGAAGAGCTGGGGCCGCATTGCTCCTGCTGGTAGCCGGACTGTCATGGCTGATCTGGAAATATAATTTCGATTTCAAATGGCTGGAAGAGAAACTGAAGGCTAAACCCAAACCTGCCGTAGCGCCTGCAGCGGTGCCCGAACCTGCTGTCATTGCCGTTACACCGCAACAGCCTGCCGCGAAGGAAAAGGAACCCAGAAAGAAAAACGGGCTCAGGGAATCAGGTGTTTCTGTAATACCGCCTCCCTCAGAAGATTCCGAACTGCCTGAAATGCAGCTCATTGAGCGCGAAGATGCTTCCATTACCCTGATTCCGCCTGCTAATCTGTCAGCCCGCGAAGAGGAAGATGTGGAAGAAGAGGAATTGGAAGAAGAAGAGGCCGGACCATTATTATATATAGAAGAGACAGTCGAACAGACGGCTTCCCGTAATAAAAAGAAGCCTAATACAGAGGATGTAGCCTGGGAGATCAAACCTCCGGTAGAAGAAGCAGAAGATGAAACGGAAGAGGAACCCGTAAGACAACCCGTTCAGATGGACCCTTACGAGCCTACCCTCGACCTGCGTGATTATAAATACCCGTCCCTGGAACTGCTGGACAACCACAGTACCGAAAAGATCGTACAGGACGCCAGTGAACTGGACAGGAACAAGAACCAGATCATCGACACCCTGAAGAACTATGATATTTCCATCCAGAAGATAAGCGCTACCGTAGGACCGACCGTAACCTTATACGAAATCGTACCCGCCGCCGGTGTGCGTATTTCCCGTATCAAGAACCTGGAAGATGATATTGCCCTCAGCCTTTCCGCCCTGGGTATCCGTATCATTGCGCCGATCCCGGGTAAAGGTACCATCGGTATCGAGGTGCCTAATGTGAAGAAGAGCATCGTATCGCTCAGGAACCTGCTGGCCTCTGAGAAGTTCCAGCAAAGCAGCATGGAACTCCCTATCGCCATCGGTAAAAAGATTGATAATGAGAACTTTATCGCCGACCTGGCCAAAATGCCGCACTTGCTCATGGCAGGTGCTACCGGACAAGGTAAGTCGGTCGGTATCAATACATTATTGGTTTCTCTCCTCTATAAAAAGCATCCTTCTCAGCTGAAATTCGTACTGGTGGATCCTAAAAAGGTGGAACTGTCGCTCTATAAGCTGATAGAGAAACACTTCCTGGCCAAGCTGCCGGGTGAAGAGGAAGCTATTATTACCGATACCAAAAAGGTGATCCATACCCTCAATGCACTCTGTATTGAAATGGACCTCCGCTATGACCTCCTGAAAGAGGCAGGTACCCGTAACATCAAGGAATACAACCACAAATTCGTCCAGAGAAGGCTGAACCCGCAAAGGGGACACCGCTACCTGCCATTCGTGGTCCTGGTAATCGACGAGTTTGCGGATCTGATCATGACAGCCGGTAAGGAGGTGGAAATGCCGATTGCCCGTCTGGCTCAGCTGGCCCGTGCAGTAGGTATCCACCTGATCATTGCAACGCAGCGTCCGTCTGTCAATATCATCACCGGTACCATTAAGGCCAACTTCCCGGCACGTATCGCCTTCAAGGTGTCTTCCAAGATCGACTCCCGTACTATCCTGGATATCGGCGGTGCTGAACAACTGATCGGGCAGGGTGACATGCTGGTATCCTTCAACGGTGAGCTGGTACGTCTGCAGTGTGCCTTCGTTGATACGCCGGAAGTGGAAAAAGTGGCAGAATACATCGGAGAGCAGCGGGCTTATCCCGAAGCCTACCTCTTACCGGAATATGTGGATGAGAAGGAAATGGAAGGCAAGGAGATCAGTCTGCAGGACAGGGATCCGCTCTTCGAAGAGGCCGCCCGTGTCATTGTACAGAACCAGCAGGGCTCTACTTCCCTGTTACAGCGTCGTATGAAGCTCGGCTATAACAGGGCGGGCAGGCTGATGGATCAGCTGGAAGCAGCCGGTATTGTCGGTCCGAATATGGGAAGCAAGGCCAGGGAGGTCAATGTCAAGACAGAAGCCGATCTTGAAGAGATTCTGAACGATCTCGGCTGATCGTAGTACATTTGGCTTTATATTAACTTAAGACAGAGGGGTATCGGCATAACATTTGTCTTTACAAACAGCAGAAAATAAAACTTACGAAAAATGAAGAGAATTTTATTATTGGCCATATTAGCAGGCGGTGTAGTAACGAATGGAATGGCTCAGTCCAAAGCAAGCCTGAACAGCCTGGGAAAGAATGACCCTAAAGCAAAGGCAATCCTGGACGGTGTAAGCAAGAAATTTTCACAGTTGAAATCAGTGGTGGCCAATTTTGTATTGAAAATAGAAGGTGCTAACAATAGTGTAACAGATTCTAAGAAAGGTACCGTTTATCTGAAAGGTGCAAAATATAAAGTGAACCTGGATGGTCAGGAGATCATCAGCGACAACAAAACTTCCTGGACATACGCGAAAGATGCTAACGAGGTAACAATCAATAATGTAGATCCAAATAGCTCTTCCCTGTCGCCAGCTAAACTGTTCACCAATTTCTACGATAAAGACTATCTGTACCGCCTGGATGGAGAAACTACTGAGAAAGGCAAGGTGCTGCAGAACATCGAAATGACGCCTACAGACAAGTCCAAGAACGTATTTAAAGTGATCGTGTCTATCGATAAAAAGAACCAGAGCATCTCCAAAATGAGGGTTTTTGAAAAGAACGGCAATCACTATACATATGAGATCACCAGCTTTACGCCTAATACAAACGTATCAGACGCGACTTTCAGCTTCGATCCTAAAAAGTATCCAGGTGTAGAAGTGGTAGACCTCCGCTAAAATATTGAAGGGTCTTCGTACAACCGGAGACAATAAAAGCCCGGCTATTTTTGGCCGGGCTTTTTCCATTTTATTATTACCTTTGGCAAGTTTAAATTAAAATTAAGCAATATGGCATACGACGTAATCGTAATTGGTAGTGGCCCTGGCGGATATGTGGCTGCTATCCGTGCTTCTCAGCTGGGATTTAAGACGGCAATCGTTGAAAGAGAGAGCCTGGGCGGTATTTGTTTGAACTGGGGTTGTATTCCCACGAAAGCATTACTGAAGTCTGCACAGGTCCTGGAATATATACAGCACGCTAAAACTTACGGAATTAACGTAGGTGAGGGTAGTGCTGATTTTGACGCTGTAATCAAGCGTAGTCGTGGTGTAGCTGATAAGATGAGCAAGGGCGTACAGTTCCTGATGAAGAAAAACAAGATCGAAGTGCTGATGGGTACGGCTAAGATGAAATCCAAAAGCCAGGTCGAAGTAACTGATAAAGACGGTAAAGTTGCAATACACGAAGCGAAATATGTTATCCTGGCAACAGGTGCACGTTCCCGTGAACTGCCAAATCTGAAAATAGATGGTAAGAAGGTAATTGGCTACCGTGAAGCAATGGTACTGCCAAAACAGCCTAAATCCATGATCGTTGTAGGTTCCGGCGCTATCGGCGTTGAATTTGCCTACTTCTATGCAACCCTGGGCACTAAAGTGACCATCGTTGAGTTCATGCCGCGTATCGTTCCGGTTGAAGATGAGGATATCTCTAAAGAACTGGAAAAGATCTACAAGAAGAAAGGTATCGAGATCATGACCAACGCTTCCGTTGAAGCTGTAGAAGCTGCAGGCGAAGGCGTGAAAGCTAAAGTGAAAACTGCTACCGGTGAGATCTTCCTGGAAGCTGACGTAGTACTGAGCGCTGTTGGTATCGCTGCTAACATCGAGAACCTCGGTCTGGAAGGACTGGGTGTTAAAACCGACAAGGGTAAAGTACTCGTTGACAAATACTACCAGACCAACGTTCCAGGCGTATACGCTATCGGCGACATGGTACCTGGTCAGGCGCTTGCACACGTTGCTTCTAAAGAAGGTATCGTATGCGTGGAAGCAATTGCTTACAACGAAAAGAAATACGCACATTTACCAGCACCTATCGATTATATGAACATTCCTGGCTGTACTTACTGTGCTCCGGAAATCGCATCTGTAGGTTACACTGAGAAAGCTGCGAAAGAAGCAGGTTACGAAGTGAAAGTAGGTAAATTCCCATTCTCTGCTTCCGGTAAAGCTACTGCTGCCAGCGCACCAGAAGGTTTCATCAAAGTGATCTTCGATGCTAAATACGGTGAGTGGCTGGGTACACACATGATCGGTGCTAACGTTACCGAAATCATTGCGCAGACAGTAACTGCCCGTACACTGGAGACTACTTATCAGGAAGTGCTGAATTCAATCCATCCTCACCCAACCATGAGCGAATCTGTAAAAGATGCGATCGAGGTTGCTTACGGCGAGGCGATTCACCTGTAATAATTAACTCTTCTATATTGAGAAGCCCTTCTGCTTTGCAGGAGGGCTTTTTTCGTAATCCTTCACGCCCTTCTGCATACATATCCAGGCGCTTACTTCGTCAATCCCTGTTCTTTAAGTTCCATTTAACTTTTATTTTCTGAGTATCACGGAAAGTTGTAATATTGATATAGAGCAACTGAAATCTAAACACTAAAAAATCGAGCACTAAAAGTCGAAAGTCTACAGCCGGGCACACCCGGTGTTACCCGAGTAATCAAATAATCGAAAATCCAGCAATGACGCGGTAAATCGCGAGTTGCCGCATGTCTTGCTTTACAAAAATGAAAGCATGAGCTAAGTAAATTTATCTGTCAGGTTAGCTATATCTACTGATGAACAATGTACGTATTCCATGAACGCAACAAGAGTTAATCTTTTGCCCTTCGGTCTCCGGGGAATGATATGTCCTTGCGGTACGCAGCCCACCCACTGCAGTCCTGCTACTGGTAATTGTCATCAGCCGGTACTGAATAAGTTACCTATGGCCGGTACATTTATCATCAGCTGATCAGCTAATAATATCTTCATTTTATCGAAACCCAAATCTTACAATGTATGCGTAAACACACATTAACGGCCCTCTTTTGCCTGATGGCAGGAGCAAGCGCCTGTATCGTTTCCTGTAAAAAAGAAAGTGCACCCGCTAAAACGACCAATGAAGCAGGTGTCTCTCAGACAACACTGGACCAGATCAGTGCCCTCGGATTCAGCACTGCTGAAGTACGTAAAGTAGATGGCGGCTATCTCGTGGAAGGCGACATCTTACTGAGCGAAAACGACCTTACAACAAAGGTGAACAGCCCATTCTTACGCACTGCCAAAGAAGAGCAATACCGCACCAACAACCTGGTAACCGGTTTACCCCGCGTGATCACCATCAGGGTATCTAACCTCGGTACTGCTTTCGTTGCAGGTACAGACACTGCTATCGCACGTTACAACAGACTGGGATTGACCATCACCTTCAGACGTATCACCAGCGGCACCGCCAATATCACTATCTCCGGCTTCAACCAGGGACCAAGTGGTGGTTACATCACCCTGGGATCTTCCGGTTTCCCTACCAGCAGCGGTAATCCTTACAACTCTATTCAGATGAACACCAACTCAGCAGCATACGGTTCTAATCCAAACGTATTGTACGTAGGATCTGTTATCCAGCACGAGATCGGTCACTGTATCGGTTTCCGTCATACCGATTATTATAACCGTTCACTCAGCTGCGGCGGTACTGCTACTAATGAAGGTTCTGCGGGCGTGGGCGCTATCCTGATCCCTGGCACACCAAGCGGTTTTAGCTCCAACTCCTGGATGCTGGCCTGCTCTAACGGTGGCAACCGTACCTTTAATGCTAACGATATCACTGCTTTGAACTATCTGTATTAATCCCGCTATCAGAAGAACAGCATTGATATCAGGTAGACTGATATTGTTTCAATAGAACTGACATCACTCCTGGGTGAACTAAGATGGATATAAGTTGAAAACGATACCATGTAGACTGATATTACAGCCCGTATCCTCTGATGCATGAGCACAATCTGTATAAAATATTAAAACACTTAAACGATATGCGTAAGCACGTAATAGGCGCCTTCATCTGTCTGCTGGCAGGTACACTGATGGTTTCCTGTAAAAAAGATGCAGTAAAATCGACGGCAACGTCAGAGATCTCTGATGAAACAAAAGCGAAGATCTATGCCCTGGGATTTGGTACTGACAATGTAAGAAAAGTAGCCGGAGGTTATCTCGTGGAAAATGATATCGTGTTGACAGAAGAAAATCTGAATACAAAAGTCAACAGTCCTATTTTAAGGGTGGCAGAAAGCGAGCAGTATCGCACTACCAACCTGGTATCAGTATCAGGTAGCCGTAATATTACCGTGCTGGTAAGCGGCCTCGGTGCTGCTTATGTAGCAGGTACTGACACAGCTATTGCCCGTTATAACAGGGCGGGTCTGAATATCACTTTCACCCGCATTACCAGTGGTACTGCTGATATCACTATCCAGGGCTTCTCTCAGGGACCCAGCGGTGGTTTTATCACATTGGGATCTTCTGGTTTCCCTACAGCAGCAGGCAATCCGTATAGCCAGGTCCTGATGAACACTCACCGGCAGGCATACGGAACAAATCCAAATGTACTGTATGTAGGTTCTGTGATCCAACACGAGATCGGCCACTGTATCGGCTTCCGTCATACAGATTACGACACGCGTAGCAGCTGTGGTCAGAACGTGAATGAAGGTGATGCCGGTTATGGTGCTATCCATATTCCCGGAACGCCAACAGGATTTGATGCCAACTCCTGGATGCTGGCATGCTCTAATGGTGGCGATCGTACGTTCAATGCAAACGACCTTATCGCACTCAACTATTTGTATTAATTAATAAGATCCCTTATTAGCTGATGCATGAGCAACGACGATAGTACAGGGCAGCATACCTTCAGGTACTGTTGCTGTGGCTATCGTTAAAAAAAAGCAGAGACGTAGCGAATAACTACGTCTCTGCCTTTTTATATAGAATAGAAGTTACCGCAATGTTGTACTGTACTGTTATACTATACTGCGGTACTATCCTGTTATACAGTACTGTTTATTCAGCTTTACACTCATATACAACAGAGCTGCATCGATCTACATTTTTGAGTCCTTTCCTGTAAGATATAAACCCGTTCCAGAAGCCTTTAAACAATCCATTACCACCGGTCTTGTATTTCTCACTGAGCAGGCTCACATAGAATCCATCAAACACCATCGGGTGTTTACGCACGATCCGGATCTTATGTTGTTTCAGCAAGACTTCCATAGAAGAAGGGGAGAAGTGATAAAGGTGGCGTGGTACATCATAAGCAGCCCAGAATGATTGATAATGTTCTGCATCCGGAGATGTATAATTCGGCACTGCAATGATGAGAGAGCCTTCTGGTTTCAGCAGCGTACGGATCTGTCTTAAATAATCGTGCAGGGAATGCACATGTTCAAGCACGTGCCACATGGTGATCGCATCGAACTGTTGCGCCGGTAAGGAGAACAGTTCAGAAGATGGCAGTGGTTCAATATTATAAAGTGTTTTGGCATTATTCCTGGCGATGTCGTCAGGTTCCAGGCCAGTTACCTGCCAGCCAAGTTGTTTCATATAGTGAAGGAAGGCGCCGGTACCACAACCTATATCCAGCAGTGTACCTTGTTTGAGTCCTGTGGCAGCCTTCACCCAATTCTGTTTGGAACGCATCGTGATCTTTCTCACGCTATGATACAAGCGGTTAATCAATCCCTTGCGTGTCTCAGAATGAGAGATATAATCCTGTGATTGATAGTAACGTCCTATCTCCGCAGGGCCCGGAACATGTTGGGTAAACCTTCCGCTGCAATGCCCGCAATGATAGATGTCAAACGATTCGCCCGATACAGTATAATCCCTGGCAGTCAGTACCTTGTGTATATTGCCCGCCCCACACACCGGGCAGGCGTTATAATAAATAGAAGACATGGCCTAAAAATACAATACTATTATGAATTACAGATGATCAAATGCGAATTGCACGGCAAACAACTATAACCAGTAGTCCAATGAAAGGGAACTACTGTAGTAAATAATCAAACTCCCTTATACTCTCCCCACACCTTCCTCAGAGTATCCGCAATCTCTCCCAGCGTACAGTACGCCTCCACCGCCTCCACTACAATCGGCATCAGGTTCTCGTCTGTATGTGCCGCATTTTCCAGGCGCTGCAACAATGCTGCCACCGCAGTATTATCCCGTTTGGCCCGTAACGCCTGCAGTCGCTCGGTTTGCACCTGCCTGATACTATCATCGATCCGGAACACCTCTGTACCAACATCTTCGCGCACAGCGAATTTATTCATCCCCACGATGATCTTCTCTCCATTCTCAATCTCCTGCTGATAACGATAAGCACTCCTTGCTATCTCATCCTGCATAAACCCTTGCTCAATCGCACTAACAGCGCCTCCCATCACATCTATCCGTTCAATCAGCTCCCATGCACGGGACTCTACTTCATTTGTCAGCGCTTCCACATAGTAAGATCCCGCCAGCGGATCCACCGTATCTGCAACACCGCTCTCATACCCCACAATCTGCTGCGTACGCAACGCGATACGTGCCGCGGCTTCTGTAGGAAGGGACAGCGCCTCGTCGTAGCCATTGGTATGCAGCGACTGCGTACCACCCAGCGTTGCCGCCAATGTCTGCACCGTCACCCGCACGATGTTGTTGTGCGGCTGCTGTGCTGTTAATGTACTGCCGCCTGTTTGTGTATGAAAACGTAACATCTGTGCCTTGGGATCTGTCGCTCCCATTCCTTTCGTTATATGCGCCCACATACGACGGGCAGCACGGAATTTGGCTACCTCCTCAAACAGGTGATTATGCGCATTAAAGAAGAAGGAGAGACGGCGGGCGAAGACATTTATATCCAGCCCCTTGTCCAATGCTGCTTTTAGATACGCCTTACCGTTAGCAAGCGTAAACGCCAGCTCCTGCACCGCATTAGCACCCGCTTCGCGGATATGATAGCCGGAGATGGAGATGGTATTCCATTTAGGTACCTCACGACTGCAATAATCAAAGATGTCGGTAATGAGCCGCATAGAAGGCTTGGGCGGATAGATGAAGGTTCCCCGGGCAGCATATTCTTTTAGAATATCATTCTGAATGGTACCGGAGATCTTCTTCAGATCAGCGCCCTGCTTTTTGGCCAGGGCAATATAGAGCGCAAGTAAGATAAAGCCAGTGGCATTGATGGTCATGGAGGTGGAGATCTCCTCCAGTTTGATGCCTTTGAAGAGGCGCTCCATATCCTCCAGTGAGTCGATAGCAACGCCCACTTTCCCCACCTCGCCCTCCGACATGGCATGATCAGAATCATAGCCAATCTGGGTAGGCAGGTCAAAAGCCACGCTGAGACCCATTACTCCCTGCTGTAGTAAGTAGTGATAACGTTCGTTGGAAGCTTCTGCAGTGCTGAATCCCGCATACTGCCGCATTGTCCACAGCTTATCCCGGTACATGGAAGCGTGTACACCCCTTGTAAAAGGAAATTCGCCAGGTAACTCCTGCATCGGCACTGGTTCGGTATATACAGGTGCAATCGTGATACCGGCATCTGTTTTGATACTATCTTTCATAATCTGATTTTCGTGGAATGAAATGTCGTAAGAGCAATGTTACATAATTATTACGGCATTGCGGTGGAGCTCAAATTTGATAATTTGCAAAAAGTTTTTTTCTGATAAGCCATGTTTATTTACGCTTTGTTACTACTCACATTTGCCCTGGCTCTTCTAAGCATTTTCCTGGTCTTTGTTGCATCCGGCAGGATCTTCCGGCATGGCTGGTCACTGTTTATCCTGGGACTTTCCCTCGGCCTGTTTATTTATCTCTATGGTACCTGGATTTACCTTAGTGTTGATGCTAAATGGGGATTTGGCATCTGTCTGCTGCTAACCCTGTTACTGGGCTTCTTTCGCAAAAAGAAAAATACACCCGTGCCACGTGTATGGCGTTTTATCGGTAATATGTTCTTTTCGGCATTGTTCATCACGCTTAGCATCCTGTACTTTACCGGTACAACAGGAAAGGCGCGGGCTATAGACCTGGCTTTCCCACTGAAGACAGGCCGGTATTTTGTATTGCAGGGGGGAAAGGGGCTGCCTACAAACCTGTTCCATTACAGTCTGCGTGGAGCAATATATGCCATGGATATCGTGAAGTTGAGGCCTAATGGCAGTAGAGCCAGGGCGATATTCAGCCGCCGCCTGGAAGATTACGAAATATACGGCGATACGCTGTACAGTCCCTGTGACGGCCGTATTGTCAAAGCCATAGGGGACGATCCGGACAATATTCCGCCTGACATGATCAGGGGACCGCACAATACCAACCAGGTGCTGATAGAAACGGTGAACAGCTATGTGTTCCTGGCCCATCTGAAACATGGCAGTGTGATCGTAAAAGAAGGAGATGTGGTAAAGCAGGGAGATCCCCTGGGATGTGTGGGTAACTCAGGATTCAGTTCAGAACCTCATCTGCATATACAGGCGCATGTAAAAGTGCCGGGCATCCCCTGGTATTTGTCGCCACCCCGCTATATCCATTTTAACGGAAGAGGGTATCTGCTGTATGAAGTGATAAGACCCCAGCGGGTACAGATGGTGAAGAAGTAATTATAGAGAAGCTAAGCGGTTAAAATAACCGTTTAGCTTCTGCATTTAATATCTGTGAAGTCAGTTCGGAAGGAGAAGTTTCCGCCTGCAGGAATATTTCCAGTATCTGTTTGTTCAGGTCCATTGCCGTAGCATCAGGAGGAAGCTGGCTCGCTACCTGGTTGATGATGGTGATGGTTTGTTCTTTCAGTGTTTTTACCGCTTC
Source organism: Chitinophaga filiformis (assembly GCF_900102545.1). GTDB lineage: Bacteria > Bacteroidota > Bacteroidia > Chitinophagales > Chitinophagaceae > Chitinophaga > Chitinophaga filiformis. The sequence continues at coordinate 40,487 of NZ_FNBN01000009.1, forward strand.
CCAGGCGATAGGAGACACATAGATCTGCTGAGCAATGTTGTGTTCATATTCAGCTTTAATAGTTTGTACCAGGCCCACCTGCATATCTACTGCTGTTAATCCCGGCTGGAATATGCGTCCGATCAGGTTCTGCAGGTTAATACGCTCTACCAGCAATACCAGGCGCTCATAAGCCTGCAGCTGTAATGGCAGGATCGCTTTATCAACAGCTGGTTTTGATGCATTTTCCGCTGGCGCGGGAGCGGCTTCCGGTTTGCGGATCATGTCTTTTAAGGTCATATAAAGGATTGCCAGCACACCGGCGCCCAGTACGATAAATAGCAAAGTGCTATTAGAAATGTTGCCCATTCAGATTGATTATTACAGATGCAAATATATGGAAATGAATTAATATGCAAGGGTTTCCAAAAATAGAAAGCTCCGGCATTTGATGATACCGGAGCTACAAATATTAATGATGATTTAATGATCAGCTTAATTGTGCAAACCCTTCTTTCAGGCGTTTCATACCTTCCTCCAGTTTCGCCATGGAAGTAGCATAGGAGAGGCGGATACAGTCAGGCTGTTCAAAGGCGGCTCCTGTTACAGTAGAAACGTTCACTTTATGCAGCAGGTACATACATACATCATCTGCATTTTTGATCACCTCACCGTCGTAGGATTTACCAAAGAATGCGCTTACATCCGGGAACATATAGAATGCGCCGTCCGGCTCGATCAGTTTCAGCCCAGGTATGTTGCTGAGCTGTTCGAAAACGAAAGCACGTCTTTTCCTGAACTCATCCACCATCGCATGTGCAGTAGTCAGATCGCCATTGAGGGCGGCAACAGCAGCACGCTGGGTAATAGAGCTGGTAGCAGAAGTGAACTGGCTCTGGATATTCTCAGCAGCTTTTGCCAGCGCCTTTGGAGCGGCCAGGTAGCCAAGACGCCAGCCAGTCATGGCAAAGCCTTTACTGAGACCATTGATGATGATGGTACGTTCCTGCATGCCTTCAAACTGGGCAATGCTTTCGTGTTTACCAACATAGTTGATATATTCATAGATCTCGTCGGCCATGATATAGATCTGGGGATGTTTTGCAAATACATCCGCCAGCGCTTTCAGCTCTTCCTTGCTGTATACGGAGCCGGTTGGATTACAGGGAGAAGAAAACATAAACAGTTTTGTCTTCGGTGTAATGGCCGCTTCCAGCTGGGCAGGCGTGATCTTATACTTGTTTTCGATACTGCAGGGAATGAATACTACTTCTCCCTGGCAGAGTTTCACCAGTTCTGAATAAGTAACCCAGTAGGGAGTAGGGATGATCACTTCATCACCAGGATTGATGATACTCAGTACTGCGTTGGCTATGCTCTGCTTTGCGCCTGTTGACACCACGATCTGTTCAGGCGTATATTCCAGTCCGTTATCGCGCTGCAGCTTGTGCACCACAGCCTTGCGCAGTTCCGGAATACCCGCAACAGGCGTATAATGTGTAAAGCCTTCATCGATGGCTTTCTTTGCAGCCTCCCTGATATGGGCAGGTGTGTCAAAATCAGGCTCTCCAATGCTCAGATCTACAATGTCTATACCCTGGGCTTTCAGCTCACGGCTTAATTTAGCCATCTTAATCGTTTGAGGCTCGGATATCCTCGACAGCCTTTCGGCGAGTTCCATTTCCTTCATACAATAACAGTTTTATAGGGTTAACTGGAGACAAACCTACAATAAATTTGCAAGTGTCATAGTAGAAAAAAAAGAAAGCTATAATGGAGAAATGGGATGTACAGAGATACACTGTAACAAAAAAGCAGCCGGGATCAACTTTGCTGTTGATCCCGGCCGCCTGCTTGTGTATATACGTAGTTTTTACAGACTAGTAAAGACTGTACAAACTATTTACAGTTAATTTTCTCTTGTCTGTATAATCTTTGGAACCTATCAGGGTAATGGTATAAACCCTGCCGTTGGAGAAGCTGGCGCTTGGAGAAGAGTTTTCTGCCAGCACCGTGCTTGTACCTGCTGTTTTTACCTTGATATTGTTGGTGTAAACTGATTTAGTCAACGGAGTGAATGCTGTTCTGAAACCACTGGTACCCACGTAAGTGCGGTTGCTGTCTACTTTTACATCGTCGATGTATAGGTCAACAGGACCGGCAGAAGGGCTCAGATGGAAGAAACGGATGTTCACAGCAGTTTCTTTAGCACCGGTGAAATCATCTTTAATGCTTCTCATCTGCGGAGCAGTAGAGTCGCCATAAGCCACTACTGTATTATATGTCAGGGAATCATACAGGTTGGTTACCGCTACAAAGTCAGTAGTCTGGCCGGCCTTTTTAAAGGAGAACGTACGGATGCCTCCGTAAATAGGATATCCGATATAGGTAAAACCAATAGAAAGGGCATTGTTATTCACTTTGGTGCTGTTATCATAAAAATCCAGGTCTCCGCTGGTGAGGATACCATTGATAATAGCTACCGCAGCCCTGTCCCGCTGAGGTGTTACGTTGTCACTTTTTAAGCAGGCGCTGAAGCTGGTTACCGCTGTCACAAGGGCCGCTATTGCCCAAACACGAGTTTTTTTAGTTGTCATTTTGCTATCTTTTAGTGCGAGTTTGATTTGGTTATAAAAGGTTATTCAAGATCTTTGGTATAATCGAACCTGAATTTAGACAGATCCGGAAGATGTTTTTTCGTACGTTGTAGTTCATACTCATAAATAATTTCGCCCAATGCTTTTAAGAATGGCTTCCCCGTTTCTTCGAACTGATAATGTTTGTCGCTTAAAATGCCGTCTTCATTTACATATACAGTGGCCGACAGCATGAATTCTACATGATGTGTGAAGTCCGCTATATAGGCTACGTCTGTCAGAAATCCATATGCCCAGCCAGGTTTATTGAAACTACGAATGTTCGCATTAATGTTGTTGCCTTGTACCCCTCCGAATAACAGGAATTTCACATAATTGTGATGGAATTCTGCTGTGTCATAACGGGGATACGCTGATTCTTCCGGTTGAGCAGACATACAGTGATACAAAAACTGGTAATCGCTATCCTTTAAACGGAATCGATGTTTTTTTGTTACAGCTTCCGGAAAAATTATCTGCCGGAGGATCCCATGGAGGTCGGCCAGCGGTACCCTGTTCTTCTGGGAGGCATCCATAGGACTGTTCACCAGCTCGTCCTTGTCATTATAGTATCCTTTGCCCATCAGGTCATGTCGGGGAGAGAAGGAGAGGTGGCTGTAACCTTCCGGCTGACTGTATATCACCCGGTCGCCCTGGCGGAAGGTGACGGGGTTGGTATGCCGGTTTTCCTCGGGGTCTACTCCCGTAATCCCCACCCGGTGTTTTATCTGGACATCCGTAAAGCCCTTCTCCCACAATCTCTTATTAAAGGTCTCCTGCCCGATGAACTCATACAACCGGTTATAGGCATCATTGTCGCTAACCAATAATATTTTTTTAATATATTGCCCTACTGAAGGTAGTCCGCCGGGAGCAGTCGTATCTGACAATACTTCAGGCGTAATATCCTTCAGGCTGTCGGTGAACATGGGTGTATGCCTGTCCAGGCCCGGAATGTTCAAGTCATTCAGCTTTTCCAGGGCGAGGGCGGCTGCGGCCAGTTTTACGGTGGAGGCAGGGTAGAAATACCGGCCAGTGTCCACCCGGTAATAATAATCAGTGAAATGCGGCCGGTTCGCCGCATCCCGGTCTATCCGGGTGTAAATGATCTGTAAACCAAAGTCCTGCGGTTGCCGGAACACAGGCCCCAGCCTGTCCGCATGCGCACTTAAAAGGGTATCGAGAAAAGAGTCTTTAACAGGATAATGCCTTGTTCCCATATTTTTATTAGTATTGCAGGCTGCAAAGAATAGCATCAACCAGAGAAAAATAGAACGACGCATACAATAAAGATTAATTTTTGGCAGGAAAGTAAGGGTATTATGTACTGATAATCAACTATTTCTACCTTTTTCCTTTTCTACCGTGGAACGGCTTTAATATATCAATTTAAATTCTATCTTTGCAACTCTTAAAAAATTTTTATAAACCCGAAACAATATGCAACTTAAAGGACTGGTTAGATTTTTTGCCGGTGCATTGATCCTTATCTCTGTGTATTATTTGTCGTTCACGTTTTTGGTACGTGGCTACGAGAAGAAAGTAGTTGCGCAAGCTCAGAGTGATATTAGCAAATCATTCCCAACTGCTGAACAGAAGTATCCTGGTAATAAAGAGCTGCAGGCTGTTTATGAGGACTCACTGGCAGACCTGGTGAAGGAAAGAAGACAAAGGATTCTGGACAGTACCAGCAACAAAGAAATGGCGGGTTTTCCTTGGTATGTTACTTATGAAAAAGCCAAAGAAAAAGAGCTGAACCTGGGGCTTGACCTTCAGGGTGGTATGAACGTAGTACTGGACGTAAGTGTGGAAGATGTGATCCGTTCACTGAGCGGTCATTCACAGGATGCGGCTTTCAACAAAGCCCTGGATCTGGCTGTACAGCGTAAGAAAACCAGTCAGTCTGACTTCGTTACATTGTTCGGGAAGGCATACGAGGAAGTACAGCCGCAGGGCCGTCTTGCTACCATTTTTGCCAATGCATACCAGAAAGACATTGACTTCACTACAAGCAACAGCAAAGTACTGGATGTGATCCGCCGTGAGGCAAGCGCAGCCATCAAAAATACTTACCTGGTGTTGCAGAAACGTATCGATAAATTCGGGGTGTCATCTCCAAACATCAGCCTGGACGAGAGTAAAGGTATTATCTCTGTGGAACTGGCAGGTGTTGACAATCCTGAGCGCGTGAGAAAATACCTCCAGGCCAGCGCTAACCTGGAATTCCGTGAGGTATATAAAAATGATGAGCAGTTCATCTCCACTATTCTCCAGCCGATGAACGAGGCTATCAAAGCTGCTGTAGGTACAACACCTGCAAAGGCTGCTGATAGTACCGCTAAACAGGCTGCCGACACTACTGCTGCTGTAGCAAAGGCTGCTGGTGATACCACAACTACAGGTAGCCTCACTGCTATCTTAAACGACTCTGCAAAATCCGGCAAAGCTGACTCCCTGAAAACAGATGCTGAGCGCAGAGCTGAACTGGCAAAAGCTGAGCCTTTCTTCAGCATTTTCGCTCCAAGATATCATCCTCAGCAAGGTATCGCTTATGGGCCGGTGATTGGTAATATCCTCCCTACAGATACTGCTACCTTCAGACGTTACCTCCAGATCCCGGCGGTAAGAAATGTACTGCCTAAAGACCTGGTGTTTGTATACGGCGCTGAAGACAAAGAAAATAAACACGCACCACTGCCGGTATATGCTATCAAAGTAAATCCGATCAACCCGACTCCACGTGTAGGTGGCGAAAGGGTAGTGGACGCAAGACAGGATTACGACCAGAGCGGCCGTCCTGAAATTTCCATGACGATGGACCAGATTGGTGCCAAAGAATGGAAAAAACTGACCGGCGAACTGGCTCCTACAGATCCAAGCAATCCTGCTACACTGAACTATGTAGCCGTTGTACTGGACAACATCGTTTATTCCGCTCCGTCCATCCAGGGTGAGATCGGAGGTGGCCGTTCTTCTATCTCCGGTAGCTTTACCCTGGAAGAAGCAAACGACCTTGCAAACATCCTGAAATCCGGTAAAATGCCGGCTCCTGCGAAAATCGTTCAGGAGCAGATCGTCGGACCATCCCTCGGTCAGGAATCTATCGCAGCAGGTGCTAAATCTTTCATCATCTCCTTCATCGTGATCTTCGTCCTGATGCTGGTGTACTATAACTCTGCTGGTTGGGTAGCGAACATCGCACTGGTACTCAACCTGCTGTTCACCTTCGGTATCCTCGCTTCCCTCGGTGCTACGCTGACGATGGCAGGTATCGCTGGTCTGGTACTCACCGTGGGTATGGCTGTGGATACGAACGTAATCATATTCGAACGTATTAAAGATGAATTGACCCGCGGTAAGAGCTATCAACAGGCAGTAGAAGACGGTTACAAACGTTCTTATGCACCTGTACTGGATGGTCACATTACCTCCCTGCTCACTGCAATCATCCTGTTCTACTTTGGTCTCGGTCCGGTACTGGGCTTCGCTACCACACAGATCATCGGTTTGCTGCTGTCTCTGTTCTGCGGTATCATGGTTTCCCGTATCGTTACTGACTGGTGGACTAACAAGAAAAGACACTTCGAATACTTTACTCCGATCTCTAAAAAGATCTTCAAACACGCTTCCTTCGACTTCGTAGGAAAGAGAAAATACGCTTACATCATATCATTCGTGATGATCGCATTAGGCGCATCCTCTTTCTTCCATGGTTTCCGTCACGGTGTTGACTTCGACGGTGGTCGTAACTTCACTGTTCGTTTCGAACAACCAATGAAGGCGGAAGAAGTACGTAATGTACTGGAAAAAGAATTCGGTAGCGAACCTTATGTAAAGACAATCGGTACCAGCAACCAGCTGAGCATCACTACCAACTATAAAATCGACGAACAGAGCGAAGCAGTAGATAAAGAAGTAACACAGAAACTGTTCAACGGTCTGAAGAAATTCTATGAGCCGGGAATGACTTATGAAGTATTCTCTTCACCAAGGTTCATCGTAGCTTCCCAGACAGTATCTCCGACCATTTCTGACGACTTACGTGCAGGCGCCGTGAAAGCGACCGTTCTGTCCCTGATCGTGATCTTCCTGTACATCCTGCTGCGTTTCAGCAAATGGCAATATTCAATCGGTACTATCTTCTCCCTGTTGCACGACGTGATGGTAACACTGGCAGTGTTCTCTTACTGCCGCGATTTCGTTCCGTTTGCACTGGAAGTTGACCAGCACTTCATCGCTGCGATCCTGACCGTGATTGGTTTCTCCATGAACGATACCGTGATCGTGTTCGACCGTATCCGCGAATACTTCCGTACAGGTGTAATGAAGGGTGCAAGCAGAGACCAGGTGATCAACAAAGCCATCAACGATACGCTGAGCCGTACCGTAATGACTTCCCTGACTGTGTTCCTGACTATCCTGATCCTGTTCATCTTCGGTGGTGAGGTAACCCGCGGTTTTGCATTCGCAATGCTGATCGGTGTGGTAACCGGTACTTACTCCTCCATCTTCGTGGCGGCTCCTGTACTGGTAGATTTCGACAAGAAGAACGAGCTGTCTAACGAAAGCGACGTTGTTCCTGTAAAAGAAACAGCTGCTCCGGCTACCGCTAAAAAGTAGTGTTCAACTAAAATGTTTGATAATTAAAAGCCCTTCGGTCCAACCGAGGGGCTTTTTTCATGCTCCATGGGATCACCCAGTTACAAACACCTGCCCACCTAAGCAGCGGCTAGAACCAAGATTGTCCTCCTCTATTACCCCTCCCAATGTAGCGGAGTATTCCAGGCTAATGGTATTACAAATAACTCCGCCTATGGCGGGCGACTTGAACCAAGATTGTCCTCCTCTATTACCCCGCCCAACGTAGCGGAGTATTCCAGGCTAATGGTATTACAAATAACTCCGCCTATGGCGGGCGACTTGAACCAAGGCCCGTCTTCCCTCTATTATCCCCCCAATGTAGCGGAGGGTTTCAGGTGGAGACCTAAGGGCCTTAGCCCTTGGAGAGGTTGATACGATCAACCAGGGATTTAATAGATATTCTGAAGCTAAATACGACCAACAGAGCCCAATAGCAGGCCTCGGAAAGGGGTACAGCCCGTGGTCCCACCTGAAACCGCAGCAAACATCTCTCTGCCACCACAAACTCTCATGTCCCGCATCTAAATCTGCCTTAATTCCGGTCTTTAGAGGTCTATATTAAGCTATCGCTTCCAATTACTACCGTTATATCTCCTATCAGGCAAAAATCGGAATACGGGCTTAAAAATGGCTTTAAATCACAGGCATCCATTGTATGACTGTACTATTTCATTCCTAACCAGCGCCCTCATGCGCTCATTCCTTCATCCTAGATCGATTCAAATTCGCTTTGTGTAGCATTTGTGTTCTATATCTCCATATCGCTATACCGTCATCTGGATATCACTTTAGGCTCATCTCTATATCGAATCGATATAGAGATGCCGGTGAAATGATATGGAAATGACGGTAAAGTGATATGGAAGAAGCGAGAAAAGATGCTACAAAGAAGCATTCTTAATGCTGTATTCTGAGGAATGGTATGTTATAGGGATGGCGGGAGGAAAGAATATAACAGCGGGATCCGCCGGCAACGAAAGTAGTGTGCCTTTTTTGGCTCCGAGATGGGGTCAAATCCTTGAACTATAAACATGAAATGTCCGGCACATATGCCTCCCAGGGAGGACACTGTGGCTAATCCCGGTCGGGATCTGATACTACGTAATAAAGAAAAAGGTGGCTAATCCCTGGTCAGCAGCTTTATCAGCTTATCATCCGGCTCGCCATTGTCATCGATAATGCCGAAACCGCCTTTGTAATCCCAGATAGTCCAGGCAATATTGTTCTTTTCCAGGGTCTTTCTGACGTCCCTGTACCAGTGTAGCCTGTCCTTGCGGTTAACAGTATTGAGGCAGCCCCACTCTCCGCAGTAAAGGGGGAGTTTGAGCTTCTTCGCTACTTTCACGGCGGTCATGATCTGCTGCTCAATAACGTCAGCGTCATATTCTTCTGAGCTGCCCGCCAGCAGGTTGCGGATAGTAGCCGGTTGCTGGGCGATCTCTTTTGAAGTAATAGTAGCGCCGGGATAATGTACAGGGCCGCTGTAATCCTTGTGAGCAGTCCAGCTGGCCTTATAATGCGTAAAGTAGAAGGGATTATAGTAGTGAAAACTTAGGATCAGCCGGTTATCTCCCGCAGGTACTTTTAGCTGTGGAAAGGTGCTGAAGGACTGGTAATGATTACTGCCAATCACTATCACCCGCTTAGGCTCCAGCTCCCGGATCAGGGCAATACCGCGCGCCGCCAGGTCATTCCATTGGGAAGCACTGTCTGCCACGGGTTCATTCAGCAACTCGTAAGCAACAAGATTGGTAGGATATTTCTTCAGCTCTGCGCTCAGCTCCCGCCAGCATTGGAGAAAGCGCTCCTGCGCGGCTGATTGCTCCCAGAGCGCGATGTTTTTGGAATTGAAATGATGACTACGGAGAATATGCATATCTACTATCGCCCGCAGATGGTATTGTTTACACCAGCCGATCGCTTTATGTAAAAGTGCCCAGGCATCTTTGTACTTCTCTTCACGATAGTCCCAGAGTTCCGCTTCCTCTACAGGAATGCGGATATGATCAAAACCTTTATCTGCCAGCAGGGCAACATCTTTCTCAGTGAAATAATCGGCCTGGGCTACTCCATGCCGGCCACCGGACTGCGACAACCAGTGACTGATATTGACGCCGCGTTGAATGTTAAATCCCTCAGGCATCCTGGGGGCATCCTGTGCAAAAACAATGGCAGAAGGGGCCGCCAGCATGAGGATGAACAATGTGGCAGTAAGTGATTTGTAGATATTTAGCATAGTACAAATATTCGAAAATTAGTGTTCACGTTCAAGAGCCTTCGCCGGAAGGGATTCATTTTCAGGCCGAAAGGCATTGTAGTTAGCTGAACAGGAATGCCACATCCTCTTCTGTCAGCTTTTTCACGAAACCAGTGTCTTCACTGATCAGGTCATCCGCAATCATCTTCTTTCGCTCCTGCAAGGCCAGTATCTTCTCTTCCACACTGTCTTTACAGATCATCTTATAGGCGAATACCTTGTTCTGCTGCCCGATACGGTGTGTACGGTCAATAGCCTGCTGCTCTGCCGCGGGGTTCCACCAGGGGTCTACAAGATACACATAATCTGCAGCGGTCAGGGTTAGGCCCACGCCACCGGCCTTAAGACTGATAAGGAATACCCTGATATTTTCGTCCTCCTGGAACTGGTTCACCAGTTGCTGACGGTGTTCCGCTTTTGTGCTGCCATCCAGGTAAAAGAAGGGGATCCCTTCAGTTTCCATCGACTTCGCAATGAGCTGCAACATACCCGTAAACTGTGAGAATACGAGTACCTTATGTGTACCGGTGTTCTCGCTGATCTCACGCATCAGTTCATCCAGTTTGACAGAGCTGGTTACATCCGACTCTTCCGCCACCAACTGAGGGGCATTACATACCTGCCGCAGGCGGGTCAGGCCTTCCAGTACATAGATCGTGCTAGCAGCCATACCTTCCTCATTGATACGCTGCATGAGTTTTGCCTTGTACAGGTCGCGGATGCGGTTGTAAGCCTTCCGCTGTTCGTCGCCCATCTCGCACCACATAATGATCTCCGTCTTATCCGGCAAATCCTGTGCAATTTGTTCCTTGGTACGTCGCAACAGGAATGGATAGATCAGTTTACGCAGACGGCCTGCCTTTTCGGCATCGGCATATTTGTCAATGGGCATGGCAAATTCCGAGCGAAAGAAAGCCTGGTTGCCCAGTAGCCCTGGATTGGCAAAGTTCATCTGCGCATAGAGGTCCATCGTGTTGTTCTGGATAGGCGTACCGCTGAGGATCAGTCGGTTACGGCATTGTAGTACCTGTAGCGCCTTCGTGGTCTGGGAGGAGGGATTCTTGATCACCTGGCTTTCGTCCAGCACCACATACCCGAATACATGTGTGGTAAAAACGGCAGTATCGCTACGCACGGTACCATAACTGGTGATGATGAGCTGATGCTGCTTCCAATGCTCCGCATTATACTGCCTGTTGCCGCCATGATACACGGCGTAGCGCAATCCGGGGGCAAATTTCTGCAGTTCGGCCTGCCAGTTATAAATAAGGGAGGTAGGACACACTACGAGGTGTGTTTCTCCGGGATATTTCTCACAGAGATGTTGCAGGAAAGTGATGGTCTGGAGGGTCTTACCAAGACCCATATCATCCGCCAGGCATCCACCCCAGCGCATGGCATCGAGGAGGCACATCCACTCAAAGCCGGCCTGCTGGTAAGTGCGGAGTTGCGCCTGTATGGCTGATGGTACCGGGAAGTGTTCGGACGATTTTGCCTGCAGGCGTCGTAGTTGCTCCAGGTCATTTTCCTTGACTACGGTACCCCTGGCTTCCATCATCTCCTGGGCAACGGTAAAATGCAGTCTTGACAGCTTTAGCTTGTCTTTGTTGACCTGTCCCAGTTTCCAGAGCAGGTCATACTTGTGCAGCCACTCGTCGGGAATAACGCCGATTGTACCGTCTTTCAGCAGCAGGTGCGGTTGCCGGTGCAGCAATGCTTTCTGAATATCTGTCAGTGCTACAGGGATATCACCGTAACGGACGTCTATTTCCAGGTCAAAGCTATCCTTATCATCCCCATGCCAGCGCACGTCCATAACGGGTACATTGGTATTGTACCTGAAATGCTGCAGCTGGTCCATGCCGTACACACCGATATTCCTGTCTGTCAGCTTACGGTAGCATTTCACCAGCCACTGGCTCTTCTCCGCATCTGCGAAAGGGAGGTAGAAATAGCCATTCCGTTGCTGGGCAAAACGGGGATGCAACCCACGGATGAAGGCAATCAGTTCTTTTTCAGCCTCTACATGGCGCCTGATCTCATACTGGATATCGCCTTCGGCCTTGAGAATGACCGGTTCATTGGTATCCTCAATGCTGAAGTTTCCGTACTGCCACTGGGGCGTCAGTACCAGGAAGGATTTATTCAGTTCACTCAGCCAGATATTACATTCCGGCGGTGTGTCTATAATTTCTTTTTGTAAAAGGATGCTTTTATTCACGCTGTACTGCTCACTGAGGGCCGGCAGGGTGTGTTCAATAAAGGTGGCTTCCTCATGTGACGGGATATCCATGAATCCTCCGGGAAATTGCTCCAATGTGGCGGCTGCAGCAGGAGGGAGGATGAACAGTTCCCCACGACTGCGGAGCACAAATCCGTAATGCTCAAAATCGGATAGCGGGAAGGCCTGTCCGTTGATGGTGACCAGCGCAAGCACTCTCAATGCGCCGGTAGCGCTGCGTTGCAGTTCAAAGGAGAGCACCGGCGGAAAGTTGTTCACCGTGGCAGGCCGTGTATGTTTGAGCAGCATACTGTCGTCCGTGATCATGGTATACCAGGGTAGTACCGGCGTCAGTGGCCGCAGTTGCTGCAATGTGTGGTACAGGTATTGTTGCATACCTTCCTGCACATATTGTTGCAGGGTAAGGGATTTCACGGGATTGTCCCGGAATTTCTCTTTGAGTTGCAGTTCTTTATAGACCATCGCTTCCTGCGTGCAGGGCTGCAGGAGGTGTTGCACACCGGCAGGCAGGGTGTTGAAGATGGACAATGACTTTTTATCGTTCAGGGGCATGCGCTGGCAGGTACGGCCGCCGGCATCTTCTTTCAGAATGCCTGCACTGATCTTCACCGGGGTAGGGTGATTGGACTGTAATTCCAGCAGCAATACAGGCGTTGCTTTATGTTTGTTGTTATTGCCTTGAGTGATGGTTTTCCCCATGTAATAATATGGTTATAATTGATCGGGTTAATGTTCCGCAGCCAGCTGCAGCAGCTTTTCATGCAATGCCAGCACCTGTGGAATGACCATTTCCTGTTCATCGTTGCGGATCACATAATCGCACAGTTTCATCTTGATAGTATCATCGATCTGTTTGTACATCCGCGCGAGTACATCACTACGGCCGATATTATCCCGCTTCATGACACGCAATATACGCAGTGGCTGTGGGGCAGATACGCCGATACATTTGTCCAGGTACTGAAAAGAGCCGGATTCGAAAAGGAGGGCTGCTTCCTTCAGCACATAGGGGGCCGTTTGCCGGTCTGCCCATTCATCGCTGTGACGGATGGTGGCAGGATGTACGAGAGAGTTGAGTAGCTCCAGTTTATCCTTATCATTAAAAACGATCTTGCCCAATGCGGCTCTGTCCAGCACATTATTGCTATCGTACATATGGTTGCCGAAATGTGCCTTTACCTGTTGTATCAGCAGCTCATCCGTCTGCATGATCGTTTTGGCTGCATCATCAGCATAATAGACAGGAACGCCCAGTAGTGCGAAGATCTTCGCTACTGTGCTTTTGCCTGAGCCTATGCCGCCTGTAATACCAATTTTTAACATACGTCCAAATTCCAAAAAAAATCCCAAACTCCGTCAGGAATTTGGGATGTGCTATCTGTAGACAGCAATTATTTTGCAGGTGTTGCAGCTGCTTTCTGTTGAGCAGTAGTGTATTCCATGCTTATTGCAGAACGCTCGATAGTCAGGTAGGTACCAGCGCTTACTTCAATCTTGAGAGTGCCATCTTCGTTGATCTTCTTCACAGTACCATGGATACCTGCGATAGTAACGATTTTGTCGCCTTCACGCAGATTGCTGATGAAATCTTTCTGCGCTTTTGCTTTCTTGGTCTGAGGGCGGATCATAAATAACCACATCACCAGGATCATACCGCCAATAAATATGAACTGGAAGCCGCCACCGCCTTGTGCGCCAGCTGCACCACCACCCATCAGTAAAACGTTCAGCATGTTAGTGTACATCGTATTAAGTTGTATTTAGTTGTTTAGTTGTTTCTTGTTTCCTATTGTCCCACAATATTGATACCGGTCTCCAATTGTCCTGGCAGCTTATTTCTGCTTCTGGATAGTACACTGGATCTTAGGTCCCTGCACCTGTTCCGGTTTCGTATTGGCCCTTATAATAATTTCCTTCTCGGTATATCCTTCTTTTCCTGCGCTGTTGAACACTACTTTCATATAGCTGCTTTGTCCGGGTTTGATAGGCTCTTTAGGCCAATCCGGCACAGTACAGCCACAGCTGGAGGTAGCGTCTGTGATGAGCAGGTCTCTGTCGCCCGTGTTGGTAAATTTGAAAGCATATTCCACTTTTTCACCTTCCGTAATGGTGCCGAAATTGTGGACCATCTCATCAAAAGTGATCACAGGAGTACCTTTCACTGAGTCGGTGCTGGCAGCAGCGGCAGTTTCCTGGCCACCGGTTTTACCGCTATTTGAATTACAGGCGCCTGCCACGAGGCTTCCGGCTATCAGGTAAAAGAATATCTTTCTCATATTGTTATTGGGTTCGACCCAAAAATAGCTATTTTTTTGTACGGTCTACCTTCTTTATCAGATTCGCCTGATCCAGGTCTTTTAAGATATTGTCCAGGATACCGTTCACAAATTGTCCGCTCTGCGGGGTGCTGTATGCCTTTGCCAGGTCAATGTACTCATTGATTGTCACCTTGGTAGGGATGGTCGGGAAGTACAGGAATTCGCATACACCCATCTCCATCAGTAACATATCCACTGCGGCGATACGCTCAGGGTCCCAGTTCTGTAATTTGGGCTTGATGAGCTCCAGGCAGTATTCCTTCTTATCCAGTACGGTAAGCAGCAGGTCACGCGCATACTCCAGTTTCTCTTTGCTGATCAGCTGAAGGAAGTTGAAGAGGTGCGGTTTGTGCATGTAGTTGGCTACCAGGAGGTCCATCATATCTGCGTCGTCGCCCCAGTGCAGGAAATTGTCTTCCATGTGCTGAACGAACAGCTCATTTTTGGAAAGGATCTCTTTGTAGAGATATTCCATGATCTCCTTCTCGCTGGTTTTGTTACGGGCAGGATCTTTTATGTATTGCTGGTAAATGTCTGTAGCGGTGAGCGTATTGTAAAGTTTACGCATCAGGTCCGGCTCAGGAAGGTGTTTGAGTTTCCACTGTTCCAGGTTTACCTGAAAGCCTTTGTCATTGATTATCTGGAAAATAAATTCATTTCCGGCGATCTTGGTATTTACCTGCAGGTCGGCTGCTGAGGGAAGATGTTTGGATGCCCGAGTCTGGGCGTCGATTTCTGCATACTGTGCTACCTGAGTGAGGCAGTATAATAAGTATGTAAAGATCTGACTGGTCTGGTCCAGTTTCTCGTTCAGTAAACTGGTAGCCGTGCCCGGCTTAATGGCACCCTGTTCCATCGTTTCCAGGGCATAAAGGGTCTGCATGACCTTTACCCGGATATTTCTTCTGCTAATCATCTTATAATCAAGAACTGTATGAGGCCGCAAAGCTAGGGGAAAATTGGGGAATTAGGAATTCTTAATTTCCTAATTACTATCTTACGGCAGATTCTGTCAGGTTTTTGCTGAAAAAATGGCATTTTTGTCAGTGTGCCTGATAAGCCTATCCGTTGGTGACTGAAAATTTGACTATCAAAAGCGCCTTGGCACAATTATCGAGGTGCCAAGACACAATAAATCTTCATCTTACCTTTTTAAAAAGTATAATTATATGGCAAAAGATTTAAGTATTAAACCCTTAGCTGACAGGGTGATCGTGAAACCCGCAGCCGCAGAAGAAAAAACAGCTGGTGGTATCATCATCCCTGATACTGCAAAAGAAAAACCACAGAGAGGTACGGTAGTAGCTGCCGGTCCTGGTAAGAAAGATGAGCCGGTGACTGTAAAGGTAGGCGATACTGTATTGTATGGTAAATATTCCGGTACAGAGATCAGCATTGAAGGCGGCGATTACTTAATCATGCGTGAGTCTGACATTTTAGCTATTGTTTAATCAATCACGCTGACATTACAGGCAAACCAAAACACAAATTAAAAAAACACACAGCTATTATGGCAAAGCAGATATTTTTTAGCACTGATGCCCGCAATAAGATGAAGAAGGGCGTGGACACCCTGGCAGATGCAGTGAAAGTTACCCTGGGTCCTAAAGGTCGCAACGTAGTTATTGAAAAGAAATTTGGCGCTCCTAGTTTAACAAAAGACGGTGTGAGCGTTGCTAAAGAAATCGAACTGGAAGATCCTATCGAGAACATGGGTGCTCAGATGGTGAAGGAAGTGGCTTCCAAAACCGCTGACATTGCAGGTGACGGTACAACTACCGCTACTGTTCTGGCACAGGCTATCATCGGCGAAGGACTGAAAAACGTTGCAGCCGGCGCTAACCCAATGGACCTGAAACGTGGTATCGACAAAGCTGTTAAGGCTATCGTTGACAACATCAGCAAACAGGCTGAGAAAGTTGGTAGCGACAACAAAAAGATCGAGCAGGTTGCTGCTATCTCCGCTAACAACGACGCTGAGATCGGTAAACTGATCGCTGAAGCGATGAATAAAGTAACCAAAGATGGTGTTATCACCGTTGAAGAAGCAAAAGGTACTGACACTACTGTAGAAGTAGTAGAAGGTATGCAGTTTGACCGTGGTTACCTGTCTCCATACTTCATTACCAACAGCGAGAAAATGCACGCTGAACTGCAGAATCCTTACATCCTGATCTACGACAAAAAGATCAGCACCCTGAAGGACATCCTGCACATCCTGGAAAAAATCGTTCAGAACGGCCAGCAGTTGCTGATCATCTCTGAAGATCTGGAAGGTGAAGCACTGGCTACCCTGGTAGTAAACAGACTGCGTGGTCAGCTGAAAGTTGCTGCAGTAAAAGCTCCAGGCTTCGGCGACAGAAGAAAAGAAATGCTGCAGGACATCGCAACCCTGACCGGTGGTGTTGTTATCAGCGAAGAACAAGGTTACAAACTGGAAAATGCTGACCTCAGCTACCTGGGTCGTGCAGAATCCGTAACTATCGATAAAGACAACTCTATCATCGTTGGTGGTAAAGGTGAAAAAGAATCTATCCAGGCTCGTATCAACCAGATCAAAGCTCAGATAGAAGTTACTACTTCCGATTACGATCGCGAAAAACTGCAGGAACGTCTTGCTAAACTGAGCGGTGGTGTGGCTGTATTGTACGTTGGTGCTGCTACCGAAGTAGAAATGAAAGAGAAGAAAGACCGTGTTGACGATGCCCTGCACGCTACCCGCGCTGCTGTGGAAGAAGGTATCGTACCAGGTGGTGGTGTTGCTTACATCCGCGCTATCGAAAGCCTGGAAACACTGAAAGGCGAAAACGAAGATGAGCAGACTGGTATCGCTATCGTTAAACGCGCTATCGAAGAGCCTCTGCGTCAAATCACTGCTAACGCCGGTATCGAAGGTTCTATCGTAGTACAGAAAGTAAAAGAAGGTAAAGGTGATTTCGGTTTCAATGCCCGTTCTGAGGTATATGAAAACCTGCTGGCAGCTGGCGTTATCGACCCTGCTAAGGTTACCCGTATTGCACTGGAAAACGCTTCTTCTATCGCAGGTATGCTGCTGACCACCGAGTGTGTGATCGCTGACAAACCTGAACCTAAATCCGCTGCTCCTGCTCCGCATGGTGGCCACGGTATGGGTATGGACTACTAATAAAAACAGTATCCAAAATATAAGCGAAAGGGTGTCTGCCATCGGCGGACACCCTTTCCTTTTTGTTACCTTTCCTGTAACTTTAGCCCTATTTCTCCGTTATAACTGTATGAACGCTATTTTACGCGCCACTTTTTGTTTTTTACTGCCCGTACTATTGCTTACGGCTTGCGCTAAGAATGAATATTCCGGCGCCTATGAAGACAATATTATTGAAAGATCAATACTGAAACAGGATAGCCTTATCCAGCAATATATCGAGAATCATAATCTCGCTATGGAACACGATTTCAGCGGACTCTATTTCAAAATAGAAGAACCGGGCGATTCCATTCATCCTACCCTCAATTCCGTACCAACCATCAATTATACCCGCCGCAACCTGAACGACTCTTTACTGGACGCCTCTTTCGGAGATACTGACTTCGATGGCCGCGCGCTGAAAGACCATATCGTAGGCTGGCAGATCGGACTGCAGAAAATAGGCAAGGGAGGTAAGATCTTTATGATCATCCCTTCAAGGCTGGCTTTCGGTACAGCCGCCGTAGGTAACATCATTCCTGCCAATACCGTTCTGGTGTGCGATGTTGAATTAGTTGATTTCAAATAAGTTCCTTCCGTATTTAATCACTGACTATCATAAAAAATCTGAGCATTTCAAATGAAAAAATTAAGCATGAGGAAATTTTTCCTGCTGGGGGCAGTACTGATGATGGCTTTGTTTGCAGCCTGCAGTAAAGACAACGACACTTATGATGCGTTGGGACAGTTCAACAAAGATGTGGATAGCATTAAGGCATACCTGGAAGCTAAGAACCTGGTGGCCACCCAGGATTCAGCTTCTGGCATTTTTTATAACATCTCAGCGATCGGAAATGGTGTAGACAGTGTTAAAAGCACCAAAAGCCAAATAAAAGCATTATATACAGGACAGCTTTTGTCAGGTAAGGTATTTGACTCTACCGGAACTACTCCCCGCGACCTGGGAGCTGCGGGAAGTCTGATCACCGGATTTCAGTTCGCTTTGACAAAGATCACCAAAGGAGGTAAGATCCGTGTGTATCTTCCTTCCTATTTCGGATATGGTCCGGCGGTGAATAAAGATATCCCTGCCAATTCCGTGCTGATCTTCGACGTCGAGTTGACCGATGTCACCAATCCATAGTATTGTACTCTGCACTTATATGGCAAGTCCCGTTCTGACCAGCTCAGGCGGGACTTGTTTTTTGCAGTCATGCCATCGTATTTATTGTGCTTTGAGCCGTATATCAGGAAGTCCTGTTCTGACCGGTTCTGGTGCGGCTTGTTCGTTCATGTCATGCATGGATTTTTGGATATGCGGAATCCCTTAAATTTGCTCAAATTATAAGTAGTGGCACACGAATGCATATCGGTATTTGACATCTTCAAGATAGGCGTAGGTCCTTCCAGCTCACACACCTTAGGCCCATGGCGGGCGGCTCTTCAGTTCCTGCGGGAAGTGCAGGCTACGGGGAGAACACTCAATTCTGTTAAACAAGTCAGCGTTTTATTATACGGCTCCCTGGCAAAAACCGGGCATGGCCATGGTACGGACATCGCTGTACAGTTAGGACTTTGCGGAGATGATCCCGTTACTTTCGATGTCAACCAGATCAATAGTAAAATGGATGACATCCGCCGTAACAAGACCATGTTACTGGGAGGAAGCCATGCTATTCCTTTTGATCCATTACAGGATATCTCTTTCCTGTATGATGAATCATTGCCTTTTCACCCCAATGCACTTACTTTCCTGGTCACTTTCGAAGATGGTGAGCAACAGGCGGCTACCTACTATTCTATCGGTGGAGGCTTCGTTGTAAAAGAAGGTGAGACCCAGGGCAGCGCTGCTTCACAGGTAGATCTGCCATTTCCGATAGATACAGCCCGGCAGCTGTTGCAATGGTGTATTAAAACAGGTTATTCCATTTCAGAACTGGTAATGGAAAATGAACAGGCCTGGCGTCCTGAATCTGAAACACGGGCAGGTGTGATGAATATCTGGCGTGTGATGAAAGAATGTATTTACAGGGGTTGTCATACCGCGGGAGAATTGCCCGGCGGATTGCGTGTAGCAAGACGTGCTGCCGCTTTGAACAAGAAATTATTAAAAGGAAATACTTATACAGACTACGATTCCTGGATCACCGCTATCAGGCAGGGTGGCAACCATTTTGCCTATACGCTGGACTGGGTAAGCTGTTTTGCACTGGCTGTGAATGAAGAGAATGCTTCTTTTGGCAGAGTGGTGACTGCTCCCACCAATGGCGCCGCTGGTGTGATACCTGCAGTATTGCAGTACTTCATCACTTTCTGCGACGGCTACCAGGATGAAAAGATCATGCAGTTTATGCTCACTGCTTCTGAGATCGGCAGTATCTTCAAGAAGCGCTCTACCATATCGGCCGCTATGGGAGGTTGCCAGGCAGAGATAGGGGTATCTTCTGCAATGGCGGCAGCAGCGCTTACCGAATGCCTGGGCGGTTCACAACGCCAGGTGCTGATGGCGGCTGAAATAGCCATGGAACATCACCTGGGTCTCACTTG
Organism: Chitinophaga filiformis; assembly: GCF_900102545.1. Lineage (GTDB taxonomy): Bacteria > Bacteroidota > Bacteroidia > Chitinophagales > Chitinophagaceae > Chitinophaga > Chitinophaga filiformis. Next base: position 60,273 of record NZ_FNBN01000009.1, read on the forward strand.
CGATCCTATCGGCGGACTGGTACAAGTACCCTGCATTGAAAGGAATACCATGGGCGCTATCAAGGCCATCACCGCTTCTCAGCTGGCCCTGCAAAGTAATCCTGAACTGGCAAAGGTGTCGCTGGATGCTGTGGTAAAAACCATGTGGGATACTGCACTGGATATGAATAGCAAATACAAGGAAACATCAGACGGTGGTCTGGCTGTAAACATACCAATCAGCCTGCCTGAGTGCTGATCGCCGGCAACGCGCTGCATGCAATGAGGATACTTTATTATTGCATGCAGCGTTCTGCATTATTTCCGTATCTTGTTTGATTATACCTCCAATTGATTATGAGAACTTTCACGTGCCTACTCTTATTAGTATTCCCCTTTACTGCATTGGCACAAACATTCGGTGGCAATCCTCCTTCTTTGAAATGGCGGCAGATCAATAACGATACTGCTCGTATCATATTCCCGGAAGGACTGGAAAAACAAGGCCGCCGGGTGGCAGATCTCGTGCATTATCTGGATAGATATACCCGTTATTCTATCGGGAACAGAAATAAAAAGGTCAGCATCGTACTACAGAACCAGACATTGGAATCCAATGGTTATGTACAACTCGGCCCTTTCCGCTCAGAATTTTATCTCACACCGCCACCCAACTCCTCAGATCTCGGATCATTGAAATGGGAAGACCAGCTGGCCATACATGAATACCGGCATGTATTACAGAACCGTAACTTCAACCAGGGCGTATCCAAAGTGGTATCCGTTGTACTGGGAGAAATGGGGCTGGCTGCGGCTACTAATATAGCAGTGCCTAACTGGTTCTGGGAAGGAGACGCCGTTACTATGGAAACAGCTTTAAGTGCGCAGGGCAGGGGCAGGCTGCCTGCTTTCTTTGATGGCTTCAGGGCCTTATCGCTGGAACATAAGGACTACAGCTACATGAAAATAAGGAACGGCTCCTATATAGACTTCACACCCAATCATTATCCGTTGGGATACCTGATGTCTGTATATGGCCGTGAACATTATGGTCGTACGTTCTGGAAAGATGTGACCACCGATGCGGTGCGTTACCGTGGTATATTCTATCCTTTCTCCCAAAGCCTGAAAAGGCGCACAGGGCATAACGTGACTGATTTTTACAAGGCTATGCTGCAGGAGTATCAACCGCTCTGGAATAATTACGCCACACAGGAAAGTAAGCCTGGCAAAGCATTGTTGGAAGCCCCTCATACTGTTACCAACTATAAATACATTTATCCTGTAAAACCGGGCGAATGGCTCGTATACAAGGATGCTTATAACAAAGTACCAGGCTTCTACCTGTTAGACAGCACCGGCAATCAACAGCTGGTGACCCGCCCGGGTATGAACTTCGACGACTATTTCAGCTATCGCAATGGCAGGCTGGTATGGACCGAGGCCCGCTTTCATCCCCGTTGGTCATGGAAAGATTATTCGGTTGTGAAGACCTATGATATGGCTACTGGTCATACCAGCACACTGACGCATATGACACGTTATTTCTCGCCTGATATCAGCGCAGATGGTAAACGGATCATTGTGTCATTGACGTTGACTTCACAGCAGTACGGTCTGCAACTACTGGACGGACAAACTGGCGCCGTAATATCGACCTTGCCCAATCCGCATAACTGGTATTATACCTATCCTAAATTTTCTGTTGATGAGCAATGGGTGATCAGTAATGTTCGCAATGACCGCGGACAAATGGCTATGATCCGTCAGTCATTGGCCACTGGTGAAACGGAAGAACTGACACCGTTCAGCTATATCGTGCTGGGCATTCCGATCATAAAACAGGATACGGTATACTACACTGCTGCGTATAAAGATGCCGATAATGTGTATGCCCTTACACTCTCTGACAAGAAGATTTACCAGGTAACAGCTCATCCCAACAGTGTAGTGCACGCTGCTGTTGACAACCAGGTTGTGTACAGCGCTTTTGGTACTAAAGGATATGCTTTGTATGCTACACCGCTGACGCCGGATAGCTGGCAGCAGATCGATACCGGTAGGAACTATCACAGTGCCTGGCTGAAGCCTGATTTCCAGGAAGGTGGCAACATTCTAGACAAAGTGCCGCAGGAGCAGTATGACATAAAGAAATACGCCAAGGGAACCCGCCTGTTCAACTTCCACAGCTGGTTGCCTACTTTTGATGATCCTGATTATAGCCTCACTCTGTATGGAGATAACATCCTGAATACGGCGTCTACCGCTTTGGGTTATACGTATAACCGTAATGAAGGAAGCTCAGGATTTACCGGTGATTTCATCTACGGAGCCTGGTTCCCTTATTTGCAGGCAGGAGCAAAATACACTTTTAACCGTTCGGATATTTTCTCTGGTAAAGGACGCCTGTACTGGAAGGAAATGGATCTGCACGGAGGATTCACCGTTCCGCTGAATCTGTCATCTGGTTTGTACAGCCGCAGCCTGTCGCTGTCTTCCATGTATCACTACCTGGAAAGATATCCGCAGGGCAATTTCCGTTTTACCCATCCATCAGTACAATACATTAGCAATACGTTGGTATTTAATAACCAGCGCATGCGGGGGAGGCAAAATATCTATTCTCATTTCGGACAATATGTCGCTTTGCAGTACAACCGCTCACTGACAACTGTATTTGCTGAGCAACTGTATGCAAGGGTTGATCTGTACCTGCCTGGCCTGTTTGCGAATCACAACTTTGTATTGCAGGGAGCCTGGCAGCAGCGGGATACGTTACGGAATTATTCTTTCACAGATAATTTCGCTTATGCGAGAGGATACAATGAGCCGTTCTACGAGCATATCTATAAACTGGGTGTAAATTATCATTTCCCTATCGCATATCCTGACTGGGGTTTTGCTCAGTTACTGTATTTCATGCGGATCCGTGGTAACGTATTCTACGATTACAGCAGGGCATATAATTTTATCACCAAAGCGAATACAAAGTATACTTCTGCCGGTGGGGAGCTGTTCTTTGATACCAAAATAGGTAACGAACTTCCTTTCACCTTCGGTGTGCGTTACAGCCATCTCTTTGACAAAGATCCGCTGGATAATGCAACCCAAAGATTCGCATTTATTCTGCCCTTACAGCAGCTGTTCAATTATTAACGAACGTTGAATTTTAATTTAGGCGCTCTATACAACTTATCGCCTGTATAGTTGATGATGATATTATCGAAGTAGAATACCTCATTTCTTTCGAGCATCTCTTTGATACGCTCTACCCAGAGGGAAGGCAGTTTGTCTCCTTTAAAAGAGTCGCCCACAAAGTCGGTGTAGATGCCGGGTTTGCCGGTGGTGTCATTGAGGTAAGGCTCCTTTCTTTCGTAGGTGAAATCAAAGGATACTACAGGATATTTATTATTCTTTTGATCCCGTACTACCAGTGGGGAGTCCAGCAGTTTCAAAATCTCAGGGCGGGGAAGGGAATCGCTTAGGAAAATGCCCCAGGTGCTTCTGAAACGTAGTGCAGTAGTAGTGGTTTTCGTAGTGGCAGCTGGTTTTTTAGCAGCAGGTGCTTTGGGTTTGCCAGTCTGGGCCAGTGCCGGAATACTGGAAAACAGTAAGAACATACCTGATATTAAATAACATTTACGCATAGTAGAATAAGGGATATAAAAAAATCGCCCGGAATAGTTAACGTCCGGGCGATCCTGAAAATTATAATGATTTCAAACTTTCCGTTATGGTTGCTATCCTTGCCTCTGCATCTTCTTTCTTCTTTCGTTCTGCGTCAACTACTTCCGGCTTGGCATTCTGGACAAATCTTTCATTGCTCAGTTTCTTCTCCACCGATACCAGGAAGCCCTGGAGATAAACCAGATCTTTTTCCAGCTGTTCTTTCTGTGCAGCAGGGTCAAGCACGGTTTCTGTTTCCAGGTAGAACTTGTCTTTCTGTACTACCAGGGTAATGCAACCGCCGACAGGTTCCTTTGTATACTTGATGGATTTCGCATTCACCTGTTTGGCCAGCATGCTTTCGATCTGTTTGAAGGTAGCTTCCTGTGGTGTATCGATATGCAGCCCTATTTCATCCTTTGGCTTGATCTGATTTTTATTACGTGCATCGCGGATGCTGGTGATCACTTCTTTCAACAGCTCGCCCTGTGCCAGGATACCGGCGTCGGAAGCTCCTGGAGCGGTGTATTGTCTGATGATCAGGTCTTCTCCTTCGCCACGTTCACGCAGGTGCTGGTAAATTTCTTCTGTTACAAAAGGCATAAAAGGATGCAGCAATTGCATCAGTTGCTCGAAGAAATAAACGGTTTTGTTATAGATACCAGCATCACAAGGCTGCTCAAAACCAGGTTTTACCCATTCCAGGTACCAACTGCAGAAATCGTCCCAGATCAGGCTGTAGATGGTTTTCAGGGCTTCGCTGAGCTTGAAATCTTTGAACAGCTCTGCCACCTCAACCTGTACTTCATTCAGTCTGCTTTCAAACCACTGTATTGCAAAATGGTCAGTTTCAGTATTGCTGGCTGCTACATTGCTTTCCCACATTTTCACCAGCTTCAGGGCATTCCAGATCTTATTGGTGAACTTACTTCCCTGATCGCAGCTGGCATCATCAAACAGCAGGTCATTACCGGCAGGAGAGGAGATCATGATGCCGAAACGAACGCCATCAGCGCCAAAACGATCGATGAGTTCCAGAAGATCAGGAGAGTTACCCAGCTGCTTACTCATCTTACGGCCTTGTTTATCCCTTACCATTCCGGTAAAGTATACATCATTGAAAGGCTTTACCTGCTTATATTCCAACCCTGCCATGATCATACGGGCCACCCAGAAGAATATGATATCCTGTCCGGTTACCAGTACATTGGTAGGGTAGTAGTAGTTAATGTCTTCATTATCAGGCTGGGAAATACCATTGAATACTTCCATCGGCCACAGCCAGGAGGAGAACCAGGTATCGAGACAGTCTTCATCCTGACGGAGGTCGGCGGCAGTGTAACTGAAACCTTTTGCTTTAAACTGTGCGATAGCGGCATCCATGTTCTGCGCTACTTCAAAAGTACCATCCGGAGCATAGAATGCCGGGATCTGCTGTCCCCACCAGAGCTGACGGGAAATACACCAGTCTTTCACATTCTCCATCCAGTATTTATAGGTAGCCAGGAAGCGATCGCCGGGATGTATGCTCACATCGCCATTCACAACTGCATCCAGCGCAGGTTTGGTCAGTTCAGCCATTCTCACGAACCACTGGGTACTGATACGCGGCTCAACTACTGTATCAGGGTTACGCTCGCTGTAACCGAGACGGGTAGTGTATTCCTGCTCTTTTACCAGCAGACCCTGTTCCTGGAGAGCAGCTATAACCAGTTTACGGGCTTTGAAACGGTCTTCACCGATAAATACACCGGCAGCAGGACTGAGGGTACCATCATCATTGAGGGTATCTACTACTTCCAGGTTGTGTTTCAGACCCAGGTTATAGTCATTGATGTCGTGAGCTGGTGTTACTTTCAGTGCGCCTGTACCGAATTCCTTATCTACATAAGTATCAAAGATGATGGGCACTCTGCGGTTTACCAGCGGTACGATGGCAAAACGACCTGCCAGGTGTTTATAACGTTCATCATCAGGATTTACGCAGATAGCGGTATCTCCCATGATGGTTTCAGGACGTTGTGTAGCGATGGTGATGTATTCGCCGGTCAGATTATTCTCAGAATCACTGATAGCATACTGCACATGGTACAGTTTACCCTGCAGGTCTTTGTACTGTACTTCCTCATCGGAGAGGGCCGTTTTCGCTTTCGGGTCCCAGTTGATCATACGGGCGCCGCGATAGATCTTTCCTTTATTGTACAGGTCAACAAATACCTTTATAACTGCCTGATAGTAATGATCATCCATTGTAAAGGTTACCCTGTCCCAGTCGCAGGAGCAGCCTAACTTCTTGATCTGGTTATAAATGATGCCACCGTACTTTTCTTTCCACTCAAAAGCATATTTGAGGAACTCTTCACGGGTGAGCTGTGATTTCTCAATACCTTTTTCGGTTTTGAGCATATTCACCACTTTCGCCTCGGTAGCGATGGAAGCATGGTCGGAGCCTGGTACCCAGCAGGTATTATATCCACTCATACGGGCACGGCGCACCAGGATATCCTGGACGGTTTCGTTCAGGGTATGACCCATGTGCAGCACACCAGTCACGTTAGGAGGAGGGATCACAATGGTAAAGGGGGGACGGTTGTCCGGTTTGCTACGGAAATAACCTTTGTCCATCCAGTGCTGGTACCATTTGCCTTCAACAGCAGCAGGCGTATAATTTTTTGAAAGTTCCATGCTAGCGATATGTCATTTATATAAGTGTGCAAAAATAAGAGAATAACCGATTAGAACGATATCCGCTTATGGTTATTCCATCTGTGAAATAACAGCACAGGTCTTTTCCACCATCTCGGGAGTAATATCCAGGTGGGTTACCATTCTCACTTGTGTTTCAGAGATGGGTGTTACGAGAATACCTTCCTTTTTCAGGTAGTCCGCAAACCGTTTGGGAGTCCAGGAGTCCTGTACATCGAAGATGAGGATATTGGTTTCCACCGGCAGCATGTGACCCACGAAGGTTCTCTGCAGGAGATATTTGGCAATCTGTTTGGCGCTGTGATGATCCTCTGCCAATCTGGCAATATGATGTTCCATGGCATAAAGTCCGGTAGCTGCCATATAGCCAGCCTGACGCAAACCGCCACCCAGTTTTTTTCTGACTCTTCTGGCAGATTTGATAAAGGCAGCGCTTCCCAGTAGAACAGAGCCCATGGGACAGCCCATTCCTTTGTTCAGGCATACGGAAATACTGTCGAATAGTTCGCCATAAGTCTTTGGGTTTTCGCCGGTTGCGACAAGTGCGTTGAACAGGCGTGCTCCATCGAGATGAAGCTTAAGGTTATTATCGCGGCAAACATTTTTGATCCTGTTGATCTCTTCCATATCATAACAGCAGCCGCCCCCGCGGTTGGATGTATTTTCCAGGCAAACCAGGCTGGTAGTAGCTTTGTGCACATCATCAGGATTGATGGCCGCTGCCACCTGTGCGGCGGTGATCATACCGCGGTCGCCTTCCAATACGCGTACCTGGGCGCCGGCATTGAATGCGATACCACCTCCTTCATATATATAGACATGGGCAAGGTCGCTGCAGATGACCTCATCGCCTGGTTGGGTATGCACCTTAATGGCTATCTGATTACTCATGGTGCCGGAAGGGCAGTACAGGGCCGCCTCCTTGCCAAAATAGGCAGCCATAAGGCTTTCCAATTCGTTTACACTTGGGTCTTCTCCGTATACATCGTCACCGGTAGAAGCAGTTGACATAGCCCGGAGCATACCGGGGGTGGGCCGGGTGAATGTATCACTCCTGAAATCAATAATCATCATTGAAGAATTTGCAATGTATAGAACAATAAATTAGTGAAGTTACTAATTTGAAGTAGATTACTTTTCAATTGTTAAAATTTAACTAAAGCCGCAAAAATACCTAATAAAGGGCTATTAAATATCGTTTATATGGAGTACTTTGTTATACTAATTAAATGGCTTGAGAAGGATTTGGCAGTATGGGGTATTAGCACGATCTTTGCAGGCTAATTTGTTAAAACGATAATATTGGAAGAGTGGAATAGGTTGTAAGATAATTATTTAAAATATCTCAACAAAATAAATCTTTTGATGTTATTCAATTTATAAACTAATAAACTTTCAATATGAGGCAACTTAAAATTGCCACCCAGATCACAAACCGTGATTCGCAGGCGGTAGAAAAATACCTGCAGGAGATTTCAAAGATCCCTTTGTTAACACCTGAGGAAGAGACCGTTTTGGCGCAGCGCATTAAGATGGGTGACCAGAAGGCTCTTGAACGTTTAACTACAGGAAACCTTCGTTTCGTAGTATCAGTAGCAAAGCAATATCAGCACCAGGGGCTTAGCCTCAGCGACCTCATTAACGAGGGCAATCTCGGCTTGATCAAGGCTGCGCAAAGATTCGATGAAACGAAAGGGTTCAAATTCATTTCTTATGCTGTTTGGTGGATTCGTCAATCCATACTACAGGCTTTAGCAGAACAGGGCCGTCTGGTTCGTCTGCCGCAGAATAAAATCGGCACTTACAATAAAGCTAACAAAGCCTATATGGCATTTGAACAGGAGAATGAAAGAGAGCCATCAACTGAGGAGTTAGCAGAGATCCTGGAAATGTCTGAATCAGAAATCAATAACATCTTCCAAAGCAATACCCGTCACATGTCACTGGATGCTCCGGTACACGAAGCAGAAGACGTGGCTATGGGCGACCTGCTGGAAGGCGGAGATATTACTGATGATGATGTAATGCGTGATTCACTGCGTGAAGAAATCCGCCGTGTACTGAAATCACTCAGCCCACGTGAAGCGGAAATCGTAAACGCATACTTTGGTCTGGATGGAGAGAACGGAGCTACGATCGAACAGATTGGTCAGAAGTACGATCTTACAAAAGAAAGAATTCGTCAAATCAAAGAACGCGCCATCAAAAGGCTGCAAAAAGCCCGCTACAGCGGAGCACTGAAATCTTACCTGGGTTAATTCCCAGGAAGGCTTCAAACGAAGAGAGAGGCAATAACAGTTGCCATTCAAATCATAGATCTATATCAATTCTATAGACGCACCGGCTGTATATTTTATAGCCGGTGTTTTTTATTTTATGGGGAAATGTATTTTTGCATGCCACATGACTCCGCATCATCCCTTGCTCGTCATGTACGCATTCAGGATACGGGAATTAATAAACGATCATTCTAACATTACATAGTAAGCATGGAAACTAACCAACAGGAACATGTACATCTATTGATTATAGGTTCCGGACCGGCAGGTTATACTGCCGCCATATATGCCGCCAGAGCGAATCTTAAACCGGTATTGTACCAGGGTATTCAGCCGGGAGGGCAGCTAACCATCACAACAGAAGTGGAAAACTATCCAGGTTATCCTGAAGGTATCCAGGGACCGGAAATGATGGTGGACTTCGAAAAACAGGCAACCCGTATGGGAGCAGATATCCGTTTCGGCCTGGCAACTTCCGTAGATTTCAGCAGCAAACCATATAAAGTAACGATCGATGAATCAAAGGTAATGACCGCAGATGCTGTGATCATTGCTACCGGCGCTTCTGCCAAATGGCTGGGAATGCCTTCTGAACAACGTCTCAATGGTAGCGGCGTTTCTGCCTGCGCTGTTTGCGACGGATTCTTCTTCCGCGGTAAAGAAGTAGCTATCGTAGGTGCAGGTGATACTGCCGCCGAAGAAGCACTCTACCTCTCTAAAATGTGTACCAACGTACATATGATCGTACGCCGCCATGAAATGCGTGCGTCTAAGGTAATGCAGGACCGCGTACTGAAAACTTCCAATATCATGGTGTACTGGAACACAGAAACACAGGAAGTACTGGGAGAAAATAAGGTAGAAGCGGTACGACTGCTGAATACTGTTAAAAACGAAGAAACAACCGTTCCTGTGAGCGCTTTCTTCGTAGCCATCGGTCACCAGCCGAATTCCGGTATCTTCAAAGATTACCTCGAGCTGGATGAGCAGGGGTATATTAAAACCGTACCGGGTACTTCCCGTACTAACCTGGAGGGCGTATTCGCCTGCGGCGACGTACAGGATAAGATCTACCGTCAGGCGGTAACTGCTGCCGGCAGCGGATGTATGGCTGCACTGGATGCAGAAAGATATTTATCTGCTTTGGAACACCAGTAATCAAAATACTTAATTAAGGGATCAGGAATGAACGGACCGGATTTTGCCGGTACTTACATTCCTGATCTTTAATTTTAATCCGCATGCTTACCATTGGAGTAGAACAAGCACATTTTCATGCCTTCCACGGTTTATACCCGGAAGAACGAATTATAGGAAATGAATTTATTGTGGATGTGTATGTGACCATTCCGGGTACGCATCATATTGACAATATTTCCGAAACTGTTAATTACCAGGGGCTTTACAATATTGTGAAGAAGATCATGGCCGTTCCCCAGCCATTGCTGGAACAGGTGGTCTATAATATGAGCGATGCCATCAAGCATAAGTATCCCGAAATCCAGAAGTCTATCGTTTCCCTGCGTAAAATGAATCCTCCCATGGGTGCTTCCATCCGGAATTCGGTGGTGAGCCTCGAAAAGAACTACTAAAGTGACGCCCAGCCCCATCGTTTACAGATTCACGGATTTCCGGTATAAATTATGTGTCAATAAAGCATTAAATTTAGTTATTTTAATATGTGTAAATTTCCGCCCTATGTTAATTAAGGTATTTGCATCTGCTGCTTTATTCTTTATTTCCGCTGTATCCTTTGCCCAGACTGCCGACGAAATTGTTGAACAGGCCAGGCAGCAGGAAAAACAGATGAAAGACGCTGCCGCCCTTTCTTTGTATAAAGACGCGCTGAAAGTACAACCTGACAATATTGCTGCCCTGACAGGCGCCAGTGAGTTGTGCTCACGTGAAGGGTTCCGTGCAACCGACAAAGATGAAAAGAGCCGTATCTATACCGAGGCGAAAAGTTACGCAGAACAGGCATTGAAACTGGCGCCGGAAAATGCAGACGCCAACTATGTAATGGCAGTAGCCATCGGGCGTATAGCCCTGTCGTCAGGAGCAAAAGAAAAGGTGGCCGCTTCCAAGGAAGTGAAAAGATATGCGGAACTGGCTATCAAGTTCAACCCCAAATATGCAAAGGCTTATCATGTGCTGGGCAAATGGAATTATGAAGTGGCGAATATGAACGCCCTGGAAAGAGCCGCTGCCAAAATGCTGTTCGGTGGCTTACCTGAGGCCACATTGCAGGAAGCCATTGCCAACTATGAGAAATGCCGTAAGATGGATCCTTCCTTTCTGCCCAATTACCTTGAACTCGCCAAAGCCTATAAAGAGAACGATGAACTGGACAAGTGCATCGAAGTATTGCGCAAAGCGGTCACATTACGTCCTATCTACCAGGACGATCTCGGTATCAAATCATCTTGTAAAAAGATGCTGGAAGAGCTTGAATAGTTCATCAGATCGACTTCGCCTTCCATTTCCCGCTTTTCAGATACCAGGCGCTCAATCCAAAAATAATGATCCAGTAGATGAAATCTGCCAGCCAGGCAATATGCAATGGGCTGCGCCAGCGTTCTACTACTATACTGCAATACAGCAAATACCCGATCACGGCCGCGAATTCTATCCCGAGGTTGATCCGGGTATTACCTGTGCCTGTCACTCCGCTCAATGATACACCCGAAATGGCCATGAGCAGGGTGCTCAATGTAATGATCCTCACAGAGGGAATCGACTCTTTAATCAGCTCCATGTCTGTCGTATAGATCTGCAGGATAGTGGAGGGAAAAAGGTTGACCAGTATACACACTACAAAAGCGCATAACAGGCTGATACCCGCTATTTTACGGATAGCCCTGAATACCTGGTCCTCTTTCCCCTGACCGATCACATTACTGACCATCGTATTGCAGGTAGCGCTCAGTGCCCAGGTGAAGACACCAAAGAACCCGAAGATGCTTCTCAGCATATTGGAAATGGCCAGCGGTCTTTCTCCCAGGTGCTCGATAAAAATGAAGAACACGAACCAGCTGCCGATGCTGAACAGGAACTGAACGATCAGCGGGGCGGATATAGACAGAATGCTGCGGAAGATCTGCCAGGATGGCTTCAGATAGTCAAACAGGTAAAAACGCTTGTGAAACCCTCTCCCGAAAAGGATACTGTAAGCCACCAGCATACCGGTACTTTCTGCAATCACGGAGGCAACAGCAGCTCCATTCAGTCCCAGGGCGGGCAGTCCGAGCTTACCAAAGATCAGCACATAATCACAGAAGATATTGACCATTTCCTGGCAAAGCGAGGTGACAGCCAATACTTTAGAGTTGCCACTGCCGATATAAAAGGCATTGGCCATACTTAACATCATCAGAAAAGGCAGTCCCCAGATACGGATCCGGATAAAAGATACGGCTGCCTCATAGATCTGCTTATTATGAAGACTATGGGCAAAGAACCAGGGGGCCAGGAAGAGGGTAACGGCAATCACCAGAAAAGAAGAAAACAGCCCGAGTTCCAGTCCGTTGGAGAATAACTGCCCGATACCCTTTGTATTTAATTGTCCGGCGCGGCGGGCTATCAGCACCTGTAGACCATTGTTAAGGCCGTAGGCCACCATGTACATGACAAGATAATAGATACCGGCAATGCCATTAGCGGCTAGTTCGAACTCTCCCAGGCGACCAAGGAAAGCGGTATTTGTCATGTGATTTATCTGTGGAATAATGAGAGCCAGGCATATAGGAGCAGCTATTTTTATGATCTGTCGGGTTGTTACTTCAAATTGCATAGGAGCAAAAGTCACGTTTTTTGGTTATTATTGTGCCATATCTAATGTATTACTAATGTCTGTGACGTACAATATTCATCCTGCCTTTGCAGCTGATGATACTTCTCTGCTTGAAACTGATCTTACCTCCTGCCAGCTGCTGGTGCTAATTGGAAAGGGAACGTTCAGTTATGTGGTATATAATCCGGCCATTAAAAAGTTTCTGGCCCTGAAGTCTTACCACTTCCTGCCGCAGAAGACAGCCACGGCAGACCTGCAGATGATCGAACAGATATTCGATGCCGACAAGTTGTTATTCACCAACTTTAACCTGGTACAGCTGGCTTTTGATGGAGTGAACAATACACTGGTACCGGAACAGCATTACAATCCATCCTTGAAGAAAGATTACCTGCATGTCATCTATCCTGAACAAACGCAGGAGCTGGTGCTGGCAGATGTGCTGACAGACCAGCAACTGGTGAACATATATGCTGTTGACAAGGATGTGATGGGATACCTGAGAAAAGAATTTTCTACTGACAAGGTGATCCACGCCAATACGGGATTGCTGAAGTCGTACCGTTTTGATGGTGATTTCCTGGAGCTGAACGGGGTGGCCTATGTGGACATCCAGCAGCATAAATTCTCGCTGACGATTTTCCGGTTCGGCAAACTGCTGATACAACAGGACGTAACCAGCCAGACAGGGCTGGATGTGGTATACCATCTAGTAAATATTCTGCGTCAGACAGGTCTGGACGAACAGCTGGTGAAAGTAAAAGTGGGAGGGGCGGTAACTTCCGATTCCCAGATCCATGAAGAATTACGTCGCTTTATTCCTAAACTGGAATGGATGCCGCGCCTGCCAGGCTTTAGTTATATTCCAAAGATGGAAGAGATTCCCGGCTACTATTTCAATAACCTTTATGCAATGGCATTATGCGTATAATCGGGGGAGATAAGGGAGGATTGCGGTTTCAGCCGCCGGCACATATGCCGCACACCCGGCCTACGACCGATATCGCAAAAGGTGGGCTGTTTAACATCCTGGAAAATAACCTGGACTTTTCTTCACTGAAAACCCTGGATATTTTCGGCGGAACAGGCAGCATCAGTTACGAACTGGCTTCCAGGGGTGTGACCGACCTGACAATTGTGGAGAAGGATCCTGAGATGGCCGATTTCATTAAGAAGACCGCCAAAACACTGGATGTGCCATTAAAGCTGCAGCGTATGGACGTGTTCAAATACCTGGAGCAGTGCACAGAAAAGTTCAATTTTATATTTGCGGGACCGCCATATGCCCTGACCACGATAGACCAGTTACCACTAATCATTTTTGAAAAGCAGCTGCTGGAGCCCGAGGGCTGGTTTGTGCTGGAACATACTCCCCGCAATAACTATAAAAATTACTCTTACTACCGTACGGAGCGTAATTATGGTACCACCATCTTTTCGATCTTTATAAACAGAGAGGAGCTGAAAAAATAAACTGGCATGAAACGTATTTGTTTATTCCCCGGTACATTCGATCCGATCACGTTGGGGCATACTGATGTTATAGACCGTTCGCTGGACCTTTTTGATGAAATAGTGGTAGGGATAGGAGTCAATTCAGCCAAAACACCTATGTTTTCCCTGGAGCAAAGAATGCAATGGATCCGGGATATTTACAGCCATACGCCTAAAGTAAAAGTGATCTCCTATGAGGGATTGACTATTAAGAGCTGTAAGGAAGTCGGCGCCCAGTTTATATTAAGGGGTATACGTAGCATAGGCGATTTTGAGTATGAAAAAGCGATCGCTGACGTAAACCGCATGATGGATAGTAGTATTGAGACTATTTTCCTGAGCTGTTCGCCCCGTTATTCCACATTGGCTTCTTCACTGGTAAGGGACGTGCTGAAATATGGCGGAGATGCCTCCCGGTTATTGCCTGAAAATATCCTCAGGGAGTTAAAGAAAGCGTAAGTTAACAGAATCCATTTTTAACCTTTAATAGCGTCATCACTCATGAAACCGATCTGGCACTCTCTGGATGTTTCCCTGGACCAACTGAATGAACTCGGCGTAAGTAACATGGCAGGATGTCTTGGCATGGAGTTTACAGAGATAGGTCCCGACTATCTGCGGATGATCATGCCTGTAGATGGCCGGACAAAACAGCCATACGGGCTTTTACACGGAGGCGCGTCTGCCGCCCTGGCGGAGACCGTGGGTAGTGTGGCGTCTTCCCTTGTTATTGATACGAAGAAGCAGATCTGTGTGGGGCTGGATATCAACGCAAATCATATCAAAGGCGTTTCAGAGGGTTATGTACATGCCATAGCCAGGCCACTGCACCTGGGATCAACCACCCATGTATGGGATATCCGTATTTGTGACGATGAAAATAAACTGGTGTGTATCAGCCGCTTAACAGTAGCGGTAAGAGATAAAAAGGCTTAATGCCGGATGCCGGTATGCACATACAGCATTAAGCCCAGCGGGGTCAGATAGCGTAACCTTCTTTTTCAAATACATCTACAATATTCTGGTAAGAGAATTTGAGGTATTTGGACAGATGTTCCGGCTTGATCCACTGAATATCAACAATATCTTCTTCTATCTGTGGGACGGTCAGTTCTGTACCGGTAAACTTCATTTTGTACCAGTAAGTGTGTTTCAGGGTCTTTTTCTCCCTTGTGGTATAGAAATGGAAAGTTTCTCCAATCTTATGTTCCAGCTCGATGGAGCGCAGACCTGTTTCTTCTGCTACTTCTCTGACAGCCGCTATCTCCAGGGTTTCTCCTTTTTCCCTTTTGCCTTTGGGCAGGTCCCATTTACCACGGCGGAACATCAGTAATACTTCCTCTTCTGCGTTGGTGATCAGACCACCAGCCGCCACAAGTACCCGGAAATAGCCTTTTACGGTTTCAACCAATGTGTCAGTATCCGGATGGATAAAAATCGCGGCTTCGGCTTTTTCCGTTTCCAATGCCTGTAAGACCGATTCTATGGTGGCCGCATCGGGCTCTGTGTACAATGGTGCGTCCTTATACTTCGCAGGAATGCCCTGGTGGGTTGCAGTAATGATCAGCGGACGCTCGTTGATATAAATGACTGTATCTTTTTGCATGCAGCAAAAATAATCCGTAATTAAGTAATTTTGCTGCTTATGAGTAAGATCAGCGAAAAACAGATAGCAGAAAAGCTATTACAGATACAGGCGGTAAAGTTGCGTCCGTCAGAACCGTTTACATGGGCATCCGGTTGGAAGTCACCTATTTATTGCGACAATCGTAAGATTTTGTCTTATCCTTATGTGCGTGACTACGTAAAATCCGAAATGTGTAATGTAGTATTTGAAACATTTGCTGATGCGGCGGTACTGGCCGGCGTAGCCACGGGAGGTATTCCTTTGGGCGCATTGGTGGCCGACCAGCTGAAACTGCCTTTTATCTACGTAAGGGCGAAGGCAAAGGAGCACGGTATGGGTAACCTGATCGAGGGAGTATTACAGCCAGGACAACCTGTAGTAGTGGTGGAAGACCTGATCTCTACCGGAAAGAGCAGCCTGGAAGCGGTGAACGCTATCCGAGCGGCAGGTGGGGAAGTGATTGGAATGGTCTCTATTTTTAACTACGGTTTTGATGTGGCGGTAAAAGCATTTGAAGCGGCGAAAGTGCCTTTCTATTCTCTGAGCAATTACAGTGCATTGATTGAGGTGGCAATTGAAAAAGGATTGGTATCAGCAGAAGAGCAAGCTACCCTGGAAGCCTGGAGAAGCGCTCCTGATAAATGGAATGCAGCTCCTGCTGTATAAGATGCCGTTCTTCCCAAAAGATATTTCAGTTAACAAGTATTTACTATATTAGGATCGTAAAAAGTAACTTATGCGTATCGTTAAACTTGTAATGGTATTATTATTTGCGGGTATCGGTATTACCATGGGCCAGACAAAAAAAGGCACATTGGTAACTGCCAAAATAAATACTCCGACAGTGCAGTGCGAACAATGTAAAAATCGCATAGAAAGATACCTTTCCCGGGAAGAGGGCGTACAGTCCTCAAAAGTGGATTTCAAAAAAGGTATTACTACCGTGAAATTTTTCAGTGATCGTACCAATATAGAAAACGTAAAGACGGCAATTGCCAATGCGGGGTATGATGCAGACAATGTAACTGCCAGTGAGGAGGCTTACGCCAAATTACCTACCTGCTGTAAAAAGCCGGAAGATGGTGGTGGTGAAAACAAGAAACACTAAGCCCATTGAAAAGCGTATTAACGAAAAGGCCTCGGTTGCTTAGCAACGAGGCCTTTTTAGTTTTTACACGGTTATGATCAGAAAAACTTGAGTGGCTGTTTTGTTTCGCATTTTATTGGGAACGGCAGATAAACCCCGCCTTTACCTACTTTACAATTTCCCGTAGCCTTAATGGTCACCTCTTTATTCATGAGGGCGCCTAAAGCATTTTTAAAGATGTTATCCATGTTTACCTCCAGTCTTACCGGAAAGTAAAAAGTATCCCTTGCCGGAATGGCGATCATGGTGTCCTGAACAGAATGTCCGACCGGGGTATCGTCGAGGAAAAGATCGAAAGAAGCGTCCTTCAGTTTCAGCTTAAAATTGTTCGGATTATAATAAGCCAGGGTCAGCCGTACGACACTTTTGGAAAAGCCGAGGTTGTCAAAATTGATTCCGGCAACCCTGACAAATTCAAGATCTTTTGCTTTTTCGCATGAACTAACTACGCCCCAGATTGTCATAATAAGTATACCCAGTCTAAAAAATCTCATGACAAATTTTTACCAAACCTACGGCAAACTGAATAGAACGTCAAGGGGTGGATGGGGAATTAGGAAAGTTTTAACGGCCTCAAAACCATAACCTAACATTTTACTTGAAGTGAAAAAAAGGAAAAATGAACTGAAAAAGCTACTAAAGAGTTTAGTAAATTTGCAGGCATTTAATTATTTACTTTAAGTACTCAAATGCTAATGAAAATAGCATATTTATAATTTTTCTATGAATTGTTTATCAGGAAATTAAGTCTGCCTGTCAGTTAATTAAAGGTAAACCTTTCAACTAATTGAAACATACATTTTTAGCTCTAAAACACCAATTTTTGACGATATGGCAGCTGAGACAACTAAGAAGATATTACTTATTGAATCACAATACTTTCCGAACATTTCCTTTTATAAAACTTTAATTAACCACGATATATTATTGATTGAAAGATATGAACACTACCAGAAGGTCAGTTTTCGTAACAGGTGTTATATAGCCGGACCGAACGGAAGCATACTTTTGAGTGTTCCCCTGGCTCGTGGGAAGAACCAGAGAACTGTCATGAAAGATGTTCGAATCAGTAATGATGAAAGATGGCAGGCCCTGCACTGGAAGACGCTTGTGTCTGCTTACCGCCGTTCTCCCTGGTTTGAATATTACGAGGATGAGCTGGGCAGGCTTTTTACAAAAGAGGTAACCTATCTGCTTGATTGGAACCTCATGTGTCTGGAATGGGCTAATAAGATTGTGGGTGTGACTTCTCCGATCACCTTTACGGATGAGTATCATAAAATATATGAGGCCGGTAAGGGAATTACTGATGTAAGGGATGTCATGCATCCCTCAACGAAGGAGGTAGACGAAGATACAGTCCGCTATACCCAGGTCTTCCAGGAAAGGACTGGTTTCCTACCGGATATGAGTATTCTTGACCTGATTTTCTGCGAAGGAAAGCGGAGTATCGAGCTGCTTAGATAGTATAAAAATGACATATGTATTTAGCATCAATTGCTTGATATGTAACGTTTTAGCATAATATCTAACCATTTAAAAAAAATTGAAAGTTTTTGCCCAGCCAATTGGACAAAATATTTAGCTTTGCAACCAATTTTGCTGGGTTTCGAACTGACGTAGGTGTGTAAACCAGGAGTTTTCCAGCGAGGGTTGTGATTGCTTTTTACTAATCCTTAAAATGTTTCATAGGTTTAAATGAACAGCACCTACACAGATCTCGTTAACCAGACCTTCGAGTTTCCACAGGAAGGATTTGACGTACAGGACAGCTACCTGGAGTTTAACGGGGTTAATATCAAGGCTTTAATCGACAAGTACGGGACACCTTTCAAGCTGACTTATTTGCCGAAGATTGGAATGCAGATAAACAAGGCCAAGAAAATGTTCCAGGATGCAATTAAGAAGAATAGGTACGATGGGAACTACTACTATTGTTATTGCACCAAAAGCTCGCATTTCTCCTTTATAATGGAGGAAACGCTGAAACATAATATACATATCGAGACTTCCTTCGCGTATGATATTGATATCATTACCAAGTTGTACGAAAGGAAGAAGATCAACAAGGATACGTTCGTGATTTGTAACGGTTATAAGACCAAACCGTATACAAAAGCGATCGCCCGTCTGATCAACTCCGGATTCCGCAATGTGATCCCCGTACTGGATAACAAAGAGGAACTGGAAGACTACCAGAAATTTATCCGCGCGAAGGATAAGGTGAAACTGGGGCTGCGTATTGCAGCTGAAGAGGAACCTACCTTTGACTTTTATACGTCCAGATTAGGTATCCGTTCCCGCGATGTGCTGGAGTTCTATGTAGACAAGCTGAAGGGAAATGAAAAATTTGAGCTGAAAATGCTGCATTTTTTCATGAACAAGGGTATCAAGGACGATATCTATTACTGGAGCCAGTTTAACCGCGTGTTGAACCTGTATTGCCAGTTAAAGAAGATCTGTCCTGAGCTGGATAGTATCAACATAGGTGGCGGATTCCCGATCAAGCATTCCCTGGGCTTCGATTACGATTACAATTACATTGTAAATGAGATCGTAGCCAACATCAAGAGTGTTTGTAAGAAGAACAAGGTGCCGGTACCTGATATCTATACTGAGTTCGGTTCCTTTACCGTAGGCGAAAGCGGTGCTGTAATTTACAGCGTGGTAGGGGAAAAGATGCAGAACGACAGGGAAAATTGGTATATGATTGACAGTTCCTTCATTACCACCTTGCCGGATACCTGGGGAATAGGTGAGAAGTTCCTGATGCTTCCGATCAATAAATGGGATCAGGAATACCAGGAGGTACACCTTGGAGGGCTGACCTGTGACGGTTATGACTTTTACACTTCTGAAGAACACATAAATGCAGTATTCCTGCCGAAGTTATCCGGAGAAGAACCGCTTTACATCGGTTTCTTCCATACAGGGGCTTACCAGGATCAGCTGAGCGGTTATGGCGGTATCAAGCACTGTCTGATACCATCACCGAAACATGTGATCGTCGGATATGACAAAAACGGGCAACTGAAAGACTGGCTGTATGCCAAGGAACAGACCGCCCAGAGTATGTTAAAGATTTTGGGTTATTAAAAAAATGGGTTAGTAATCCACTGACACACCCCGCGATTTCTCGCGGGGTTTTTTGTTTTTATACCATTAGGCATTGTCTTGAAGCGGAAGATGCGTCGTGTATGCGCCGTATATACGTCGTGTATGTCTCGTGTTTATCCCGGGATGCGTCTGGTATACGTCCGGTATGCGTCTGGTATATGCCCTTAACAGTATACTCCGGATTATCGTTCCTGCCAAAAAACACATAGCCCGCCAGAGGCGGGCTGAAATGCGGTGAATTGTTTCTCCGGCATTCGACCCGGTTAAGGGTCACGTGTTTGTAGCCCAGGAATTTACCCCCGGGGGATTTCATGGCATAGGTTTACCGTCAAAAGCATATAGGAAAATAAGACTGAGAAGGGATAAAAAGGTTTGTGGTGTATAGGGAGAAAAAGAATCAGTCGGTGTATAGGGAGAATAGGACCCTGTTTGTTTACATAACAAAGGTAAGGGCGTTCTGAAAGGTGGGAAATACCCGAAAGTTGTAATTTTTTAATTGGTTCTTTACCATAATATCATACCTCTCACACGGACGTGTACCCGCCGGACTTGGCCTTTAACTTTCCAGGTGCGGACTATTATCCAGGTAGTCTATAGCACTCTCGCATTGCTTTTCAATTTCTATCAGGCAGGCTTCCAGCAGTTCCCTGTTTCCATCCAGGTACTTGGATTTCCCCGAGCGGGAGAGTCCTTTGAGAATAATGAATTGTTTGGTAAGGTGTTGGCTCAGCAAAGAGGAATGTTGTCTTTGTTTCTGCAGCGTGCGCTCATGTTCCGATCTGAAGATATTCCGGTAGTGAGCGCCTAACACCCTGATAAGGAATATGATGTAAAAACCGGCCAGCACGGGAGTAAAAATAAAGCTCTGTTCCGGGGTAAAGCCAGGCATCACGTAAGTCACCACATTATTCACCTTCATCCAGGCCACCAGGCTTAGATAACTGCAGAGCAGTCCGCCGAGGGCAAGTGTAGCCGCAATATTGGTAGTAATATAACAAAACAGGACACTCAGTATCCAGATCATGGAGTATCTGAGGGAAAGGTCCTGGTTATTTAAAAAGGAACAGGCCGCAGGAATGATAAATGTAACAAAGGCCGCAATGATACTAACGGTTTTGACCGGTACGCCGGCACGGACCATTATAAGGCATCCCCCGAGGGAGACCAGAAAGGCGACGATCAGTAACAGTTCCGTTGTATTATGTGTATATAGTCCAATGAGGGCTACAGGGATTAAAAGTAGCAGGTGAAAGAACAGATAATCAAATAATAGCCTCACATTACATCTATCCCTTGAGTCGGTAGTAATATGTAACGCATTGCCAATCACCGCATCTTCAGTGCTGCGGTAGACTTTAACTGCCAGTGTAGATATTTTTTTGAACAGTTGCGGCATGGCCCATATAGTTGTATGGCAAATTATCTTTTAAAAACAGTTTCGTTCTTAAACGTTTGTGTGAATTATTCACGAATTTGATAAACAGGCTAAAATAAAAAAATCCCCTCCGGTAAGGAGGGGACTTCACACTTATTCAACCTTTCTCTTATTCTACAACAATCACTTTAGCTGCGTCCTGCACATTTTCTTTCTTAGCCAGCTGCAGTTTCAGTATACCATTTTCATATTTAGCCTGGATCTTTTCAGCATCCACCTGTTCATTCAGGGTAAAGGAACGTTTGAATGAACGGAAGCTAAACTCCCTGCGTAATTGTTTCTGGTTTTCATCTTTGCTTTCTGCAACTTTCTCTGCACTGATAGTCAGGGTCTTGTTTTCAAGATTGATCTTAAAATCTTCTTTAGATAATCCCGGAACCAGCAGGTCTACCTGGTAGGCATCTTTAGTTTCTGTGATGTTCACTGGGGGATAAGCGCCATAAAAATCATGTGTGTGAAAATCGTCTTTCCAGGCTTTGTTAAAACCGGCATTATTAAAAATTTCTTCTACTAAACCACCGAAGGATTTTACTGCAGGTGCCTGGTTGAATTTTACGAATGTCATAGTTTATAAATTTTAGTGTTTGTTTTAAAAATTTGTTCGTGAGAGTATATGCAAACAGAATACCATGGCATTAAACCTGCTATTTTGCTATAATATGGGGCTATGCGACAGACTTTTTGTCGTTTTCGATTACTTTTAAGTGACATTACGGCATATTCATTCATGTTTTTCTATTTATCAGCTTATGATTAACTTTGTGAAAACTATCGAACAAAAAAAATTGTAGTTATATGTATCCAGCAGAACTTGTACTGCCAATGAAGGCAGAGTTGACAGATAATGGTTTTGAAGAATTGCTCACACCAGAAAAAGTTGATGAGACTTTAAAACAGGAAGGAACGACACTTGTAATGATCAATTCGGTTTGTGGTTGCTCTGCCGGTACTGCTCGTCCGGGTGTTTTATTAGCTGTAGCTCATAGCGAGAAGAAACCCGACAGATTAACAACCAGCTTCGCAGGGTTTGATATGGCCGCTGTACAACAGATCCGTTCTCACCTGTTACCTTACCCTCCATCTTCACCTGCGATCGCTTTATTTAAAGATGGTCAGCTGGTACACTTTATTGAGCGTCATATGATCGAAGGTCGTCCTGCACAGATGATCGCTGCAAACCTGGTTGACGCGTTTGAGCAATACTGCTAAAATTTATCCGGATCGTAATTCTTTTTTCTACTGTTAACATATTATATACACAATAGAAAAAGGAATTATGATTTGGAATTTGTGATTTTTACAGCTTACTTTGGTGGTTTGATTTTCCATTTGACTAATTCGGCTTTGTTCATAGGAAAATTCAGATCACCAATTTTTTTTGGCTATGTATCCTAATTTATATTACGCGTTTCACGACCTATTCGGTGTAGACATCCCTTTACTTAAACTTCTGCAGACATTCGGTTTTTTTGTAGCCGTTGCTTTTCTGGCGGCCGCTTATGTATTGACAAGCGAGCTAAAAAGAAGAGAACAATTAGGATGGCTGACGGGAGTACCGGAGAAAGTGATCACCGGTAAGCCGGTTAACATGACGGAAGTACTGATCCATGGTTTGCTGGGCTTTGTGTTAGGATACAAGATATTAGGATTAGCCTTTGAATGGGCGGAAGCCTCCCAGGATCTTCAGTCATATATATTATCCGCCCGCGGAAGCCTGTTGGGAGGAATTGTATTGGGAGGTGTTTTCGCCTACCTGAAATACAGAACTGCCAAAAAGCAGGAGCTGCCCAAGCCGAAAGAAGAAACTGTCATGATCATGCCCCATCAGCGGGTACCCGATTTTACAGTCATGGCAGCTGTTGCCGGTCTGCTGGGCGCCAAGATCTTTCATAACCTGGAGAACTGGGGCGACTTTGTACAGGACCCTATAGGCGCACTGTTGTCTTTTAGTGGTCTTACGTTTTACGGCGGACTTATCCTCGCATCTATAGTTATTATCCGTTATGCAGCTAAAAAAGGGATCAATATCTGGCATCTGATAGACAGTGCAGCTCCCGGACTGATGCTGGCTTATGGAGTAGGACGTATGGGATGCCACTTTTCCGGAGATGGTGACTGGGGAATTTATAACAGCAGTTATATCACCGACGCAGCAGGCAAGGTGCAGGCAGTGGATCCATCAAAATTCCAGGAAGTACTGAAAGCAAATGAACAGTTTTTCATACGGCAGTATGGAAGCCTGGAGCACATACCTCATGCTGCGTTTACTAAACCCGGCGGCTTAAGTTTCCTGCCAGACTGGTTCTTTGCCTATGGATATCCTCATAACGTGATCAACGAAGGTGTACAGATGGCTGGCTGCACGGGCAAATACTGTAGCGTATTGCCTATAGCGGTTTACCCTACAGCCCTTTACGAGATCATCGTTTGTCTCTTACTCTTCGCTGTTTTATGGAGCCTGCGTAAAAAGATCACTGTTCCGGGTGTTATTTTCGGAGTATACCTTATAATGAACGGATTAGAGCGTTTCTTCATCGAAAAAATAAGGGTAAACACGAAATATGACATCTTTGGATTTCGTCCTACTCAGGCAGAAATAATCTCTTCTTTAATGATAATAGGTGGCGCCGCATTAGTCTGGTATTGCCGTAAAATATATAAAGCGCCAAAACCAGCAGCCTGAACATGCAAAGACACCCGGTCCTGATACCGC
Source organism: Chitinophaga filiformis (assembly GCF_900102545.1). Classification (GTDB taxonomy): domain Bacteria; phylum Bacteroidota; class Bacteroidia; order Chitinophagales; family Chitinophagaceae; genus Chitinophaga; species Chitinophaga filiformis. Next base: position 84,226 of record NZ_FNBN01000009.1, read on the forward strand.
TGTCACATGAACACCAGCGTTTACTGTTCGTGTGCAGGTACTTAAAAAAAGATGCAGCAGCTTATGAAGGATTCCCCCTGGAAACCAATGCGAAGCTTGCCTATATTGTGAATGTCTTCCAGGAAGTAATGGTCCCTCATATCCAGAAAGAAGAATATCTTTTTGAAGTATGTGCCGGCCGTCATCCCGAAATAGACGAAATAATAAAAGAACTGAATCAGGAGCATCAGAAGATCTCCCGTATGTATAGCGCTCTCACTGAAAATACAGACCTGATTTCCGCAATGGACGTGCTGGCCAGAAGCCTGGAGGAGCACATAAGAAAGGAAGAGAGGGTATTCTTTGAGAAACTGCAGACAGAACTTCCCGAAGTATTGGAAGCTATAAAGTGGACCTGAGTTCAATAACCTTATAATTATCAAGGCATTGCTTTTTTGGGGCAATGCCTTTTTCATTGTAGCCTATCCTGTAACGAAACCCATTTTCGATCGTCTTTATAAAAAACTCCCTGTCACCTTTCTTGAACTTTTGCCAATCATCCCTGCCAGGATACCGCTTGTGTAAAACTATGTACTATGCATTGCACAATACCTACCTTTACACTGTAGCTGTTTAAGAAAGGTTCTTTATCAAGAATGGTTCTATAACAGCAAAAAGTTGAAAAGAAGCTTATAATAAATTTAAATCATCCTTATATGAAATCGACTACTACATTGTTGGCCTCCTTCTTATTACTGTGCAGCATCAAAACCATCCAGGCACAGACCATTGAGACCGCCAGGATCGCTGGCCGCGTAACACAAACAGGGGACAAGCCTGTTGAATTTGCCACCATTACCTTATTAAAAGCAAAAGACTCCTCCCTGGTGAAAGGGGCTATTGCCGACATCAACGGTAAGTATGAATTCGAGCAGGTGAAACAGGGCAAGTACCTGATCGCTGCTGCCTATGTCGGTATGACAAAAGCCTTTAGCAAACCTTTTGAGATCAGGGGAAGCGCACCTGTAAACATTGAAACACTTTCACTGGGTACAGATGCAAAGAATCTGAAAGAAGTGAATGTAACTGCAAAAAAGCCATTTATCGAGCAGAGGGCCGATAAAACGGTAGTAAACGTCGAAAACAGCATCATCGGTTCCGGTGGTACTGCCATGGAAGTGCTGGAAAAATCACCCGGTGTTTCAATAGACAAAGACGATAACATTAACCTCAAAAATAAGAGTGGTGTTATCATCATGATTGATGGTAAACCCACTAATATGAGTTCCCAGGACGTTGCCCAGCTGCTGAAAAGTATGCCCAGTAGTAATATTGAGCAAATTGAACTGATCACCAATCCTTCCGCCAAATACGATGCAGCGGGCAACGCCGGGATCATCAACATTAAACTGAAGAAAAACAAAACAGTAGGCTCTAACGGTAACGTCTCAATATTTGGCGCCTATGGCCTGACTCCTAAATGGGGCGGCTCGCTGAACCTGAACCATCGCAATGAGAAGTTCAACCTCTTCGGATCCTATAACTATAATCACAGGGAGAATGAACAGCATCTTGGATTATACCGTACAGGTACTACGAACGGACAGTACAACGTATTCGATCAGCAGAACGTTCGCAACAGGAAATCAGATTATCACGGCGTTAAAGTTGGTATGGACTATTTCCTCAATAAGAACAACACGATTGGCGTAATGGTAGATGCAGGCTTCAGGGACCAAAGTGAACCGGCAAATTCTATCACCTTAATAGGAGGTAAGGAAACAATAGATTCAACATTGAAGACACATACCTTCAATAAAGGAAACTGGAGAAGATGGGCCTATAATGTAAACTACAGAGCTATTCTTGATACAACAGGCAGGGAGTTGAATGTGGACCTGGACTATGCACGCAATACAGATAAACAGGGTAACAGCATTTATTCTACTATTTGGGATGCTCTTGGTAAGAACTATATGCATGGTGATACTTCACGTAATAACCAGCCTAATACGATCGATATTAAAACGGTTAAAGCTGATTATGTTCATCCTTTACCTCACCAGGCTAAATTCGAAGCAGGGGTTAAACTGAGCTTTGTAAAAACGGATAACGACGTAAGATTTGATTCCTTACGTAGCGGTAACTGGGTATATGATAAGAACCGTTCCAATCATTTTATTTATAAAGAAAATGTAAATGCAGCGTACATCAACTTCCAGAAACAGTTCAAAAAAGTCAATGTACAATTAGGTTTACGTGCAGAACAGAGTAATGTCGAAGGCAATTCCATTACTATCAACCGGGTAACAGATACCAGCTACTTTAATCTCTTTCCAAGTGTTTTTGTAAGCTACGATGCCGCAAAAAATCATCAGCTTGGAATTTCTTACAGCCGTCGCTTGCAGAGACCTGATTACGAAGATCTGAATCCATTTGAGATCTACCTGGACAGATATACCATCGTAGCAGGTAACCCTTATCTTAAGCCTTCTTATTCTAACAATATTGAGCTGACACATACATTTAAACATTTCCTGACTACTTCAGTCGGCTATACACACACGAAAAATAAGATCACACAGATCGTGGAAGCTGACAAGGATGTAAATACCGGAGATACACTCACCCTGCGTTATAAATACCTGAACGTTGCAAAATCAGACATTGTAAACCTGAATATTTCCTTCCCGGTGACGATCACCAAATGGTGGAGCAGCTTTACTTATCTGTCAGCGTATTATAACAAGTACCAGACTATTGTCGATAACCAGTCTGTAAGTGTTTCAGGCGGTGGATTTATGGGACGCACACAACAGACTTTCACCTTACCGGCAGGTATCGCGGCTGAAGTAAGTGTCTTCTATCTTTCTCCACAGATCGCCGATGAGGGTCTGTTCAGAATGAAGCCAATGTCTGCTGTTGACCTGGGCGTTTCCAAGCAGATCCTGCACAAGAAAGGAAATATTAAACTCAACGTAAGTGACGTTTTTAACGTACAGCGTTTCCGCGGAAGTTTTGAAAATGCAGGCCGTTACACAGGTGTAACCAGCAAATGGGAAAGCCGGCAGGTAAGGCTCACCTTCAACTACCGTTTTGGAAACACAAGCATTAAAGCCGCCCGCACCCGTAAAACGGGTCTGGAAGATGAACAGAACCGCGTAAAAAACGGAAACTAATATGACCTGTTTTTAGGTATATATAAGGATGGAACGGGACGCGACCTATTCTTAGGTTGCGTCCTTTCTTGAATTAGTAAATTATTGATAGTTATATAGTTGTGATGTTTTGAGTGTTTTTAGCCCCTGCTGTCTCCAAAAATATTCCCCGTTCCGTGCAACCTTTTTCTGAAATAATGTCTTTATTATGCAAGCATCAGCCAACAACTTGAACAATACTACCATAACAGACCACCTGGTATCCCGGTGTAAAAAGGGAGATGTGCACGCATTCCGTGAGCTATACAACGCATATTCAGGTGCAATGTATAACATCTGTTTGCGTATGACAGGGAACACGGCGGATGCTGAAGATACTTTGCAGGAGGCTTTTATGCAGATATTCAGGAACATTGAGCGCCTGGAGAATGCAGGAAGTGTGACAGCCTGGATCAAGCGAATAGTGGTCAACCACTGTCTGAGTCACCTGCGGAGGAAGAAAGTATACTTTGAAGAAGTAGATAATATAGACATAGAAGAAGATAACGCAATCGTAGACGAAGATAATTTTGCATGGACGGTAGCAGCGATAAAAGAGGCCATACACGTTTTACCGCCCGGTTACCGTACCGTTTTAAACTTGTACATATTTGAAGAGTACTCACATAAAGAAATAGCCAACATGCTTGATATTTCTGAGTCAACAGTGAAAACACAGTACATGCGTGCAAAAGATAAAGTGAGACAGATAATTAAACAAAAAAACGTAATACGCTGATGTCGGAAAGTAACTTTGAAGATTTTGTCAGGCAGCACCGTCAGAATTTTGAAGAGGCCGGACCTCCTCCGGGAGTCTGGGCAGAGTTAGAACAGCAACTAGCCCCAGGTAAAAAAAGGAAAGTAATACAACTGATGGGCCGTCACTGGCTGAAAGCTGCCGCCGTGCTGGTGCTGATGGTAAATAGTGTCATGATCTATCAGTTTATTCAGATGAAGAAAGCGCAACATCTTACAAATGTTTCGCCTGAAATGCAGGAAGCCAAAATGTATTACACCGCACAGATCGAACAGCGGCTGGAAACTATCAAACGCTATCCTGATGCATTGTTGGGATTGGATAGCATGGCGCGTAAAGAGCTCGAACTGCGCAATGAAACGTATCAGGTACTTGAAACCGAACTGATACAGAATCCAGGTAACGAAAGAATTAAAGCAGCAATGGTCCGCTACTATCAACTTAAACTGGACCTGCTGGATAAAATATTAGAAGAGCTGAGAGAAAAACAGCCCGTAAGCCAAAAGCAATCTGATTATGAAAGAGAAATTTAGTATTCTGTTATTTTTATTGTTACCTATACTTACCTATGGTAAAAAAGGCGATAGTGAATTCAAAAAAGTTATAGTAAAAGAATTCAGTACAAATGCTGGTACAAACCTTAGTATATCTAACAAATATGGTAAGATCGTTGTCCATACATGGCAGAAGAATGAAGTGAAGGCAACAATCACGATTACCGGTTTTGGTAAGAGTGTGGAAGAAGCTACTTCCATTGTCAATATGGTAGATATTGATATGAACAACAGCGGAAATAATGCAAGCCTGCAAACCGTATACAATCCTTCAGCGTCCGGGAGCAAATGGTTTTCCTGGGGAAGTAAAAAAGATTCCAAGGATTATGTGAACATCGACTATGAGTTGTATGTGCCTGAAAGACTGGCTAAACTATCCCTCGACAATAATTTCGGAGATATTATCACTGATGTGCTTTCCTTTCCTACATCGATCAACATGAACTACTGTAATTACGATATTAAGGAGTCGGAGAGGCAACTTGATCTCAATATGAATTATTGCGATCGCGGGCGTATAGGAAAGGCAGAATCAGTAAACATAAGAGCTAACTATTCCAATCTTAAAAGTGATGCGATTTCATCACTCGTAACCAGATCAAACTATTGCGAATATAACCTGGGTACTGTGGGTAGTCTGAACACTTCCGGCAATTATGATGAATATAATGTAAACAAAGTAGGCTCTTTTAACGGCAAGAATACTTACACTGATTTCCGTATTGCAGAAGTACAGACAGAGATCAGTTCAAAACTGGTGTACGGCGACTTCTCGGCTAAAACATTAGGCACAGGATTTAAGAGTGGAGATTTCCAGCTGACCTATACAGATGTGAAGGTGGGCGTACCACAACGGCTTGGCCTACACATAAAGGTGCAGTTTAACCGGGGAGATGTGAGCACGGGAGAGCTTTCACTGAAAAATGTTGTCAACATTAAGAAAAACTCGCAGTTAACATATACGGCTTCTACCAATTCTGCTGATGACAGATCTCCATCCATAAGTGTGAATGGCGTGTACAGCAACATCGCTTTTGAAAGCCGTTGACAAATAATTCCTTCGTTAAACATGTAAACTCTCACCGCTAAATCTCATTTATGAAAACGTTACGTCTTGGCTGGTTATTACCAGTACTATTGCTCTTTTCCGTGTTCACATTTTCTGCGTTTACCATCATTAACAATGAAAAGGTAAGGGGGAGTGGAAATATTAAAGAAGAGGCCCGCACTGAAGGACCATTCAGAAGTATCAGGACCTCCGGATCCTATAATGTATACATTACACAGGGCGCGAAACACGATATAAGGGTAGAAGCGGATGATAACCTGCTGCCTTTGATCATCACTAAGGTGAGCGGTAATGATCTTGAGATCTATACAAAAAAAGGATATGATATCAAGCCTTCCAAAACCATTAATGTCTATGTAACATTGGACCAGCTGGAAGAGCTGTCTTCCAGCGGAAGCGGAGGTTTCTATAGCAAAGGCAAACTCAAAGGAGGTAATGTGAAATTTTCTTTCAGCGGCTCTACAAATACCGAACTGGACCTGAATGCAAATGATCTGCGGGTAGAGGTATCGGGCTCAAGCCATCTGAACCTGAAAGGAAGTATCCCTGCCACCAGGTATGATATATCCGGTTCTGCTGACGTGGAAGCATTGGATCTGCAGTCTGATAATGCTAATATCTCGATCTCAGGTTCCGGCAAGCTGGATGTGGCTGTTGCGAAAAAACTGGATCTCAGCGTATCCGGAATGGGTAAAATCCGCTATAAAGGATCACCTGTTATTAATCAGTCCTCTTCCGGTATGGCTAAGATCTCCAAAATAGACTAAACACAGTTGTTGGCTGCATACAACGCAGCCGGTTATCGGAAAGCATTCCGTTAACACACCCCGGGTATCGTCCCGGGGTTTTTTTATAACTCCTCAGTATGATTTATATTTGTCTCCCTTAAGCCATTAACGCTATAAAATTATTTTATCATGCCGTCCTTTGATATTGTTAGCAAAGTAGATACTCAGACACTTGACAATGCGGTAAATACCGTAAAAAAGGAGATTACCACCAGGTTCGACTTTAAAGATTCCCATGTAAACATGGAATTGAATAAAAAGGACCTGTCCTTAAATGTGGAAGTGGAAAGCGAAATGAAGATGACACAGGTAATAGATGTGCTGATAAGCCGTACAATGCGCCAGGGACTTGACGCAAATATCTATGACCTGAGCAAGGAGCCATATCAGAGTGGAAAAGTGGTAAAAAAGGAGATTCCGGTAAGAAACGGGATCAAACAGGAAGATGCCAAGAAGATTGTAAAACTGATAAAGGATTCTGGTATCAAGGTGCAGGCCGCCATTATGGATGATATTGTGAGGGTTACCGGCAAGAAAATAGATGATTTACAAGAGGTTATACAGAAAACAAAGGAAGCGAACTTAGGCATTCCTTTACAGTATACCAACATGAAGAGCTAAAATATTTAGTCTTTTCTTGTTGTTTTTGAAAAAATTATTTTACCTTTGCACCCTGTCTAATAATATTGGTTGAAACCAAGCATGGCATTCATCATGCAATCAGAGGAATGAATATGCGGGGTTGCATCTGGTAACAAAAAGAAAATTTAAATTCAGATGAAACAGGGAATCCATCCAGAAAATTACAGATTTGTAATATTCAAAGATATGTCTAACGGACACACTTTCTTAAGCCGTTCTACCGCTCCTTCCAAAGAAACTCTCAAATGGGAAGATGGTAATGAATATCCGTTAATTAAGCTGGAAATTTCCAATACTTCTCACCCTTTCTATACCGGGAAGAACGTATTGGTGGATACAGCAGGTCGTATCGACAAATTCAACAAGCGTTACGCTAAGAAAGCCTAATAAGGCCTTTAAAATAATTTTACTAATCCCATCGGCATTTCCGGTGGGATTTTTTATTTTTATCCCCTATGGAGCGGAATTACATTCTTTTTGACACACCTGCACGAGAGTTGTTATATCCCTTCACCCATACAAGACCGGTCGCAGCCTGCCGTATTGGTATACTGACCATCCGGGAAAAATGGGAATACTGGCTGAATGCCGGTATCAGTTACCTTACCGTTCCCCACTTACAAAAGAAATATCCTCTTAAGAAAGACGAGGCAGTATATGCTGTCCTGATCCATGGGCATGTGTTGCCAGATGAGACACTGGTGCAGGCTATACAGGAGCTCCAACCAGGCCAGGAATTGTATAAAGGCGATGAGCCGATTGCAAAAGTTGTTGCCGGAAACAACCTGGATGCAGAAGCTGTAGAACGAAAAGAGTATCTTGGTGCGGTATCCCGGATCAGGATGCCGTGGGACTTCTTTTTACTGAATGATCAGGCTATCCGGAGTGATTTTGAACTGCTGACAAAAGAGAGGGTATCTGCTCCCATCAGTGATACCAATAAGGTGACAGCGCCCGAGCGCATTTTCCTGGAAGAAGGAGCCGTTGTAGAACATAGTATCCTCAATGCGAGTACTGGCCCTATATATGTGGGTAGAAATGCGGAGATTATGGAGGGCTGCCTGATCAGGGGAGCGCTGGCACTGGGAGAAAAAGCCGTACTGAAGATGGGAAGTAAGGTATATGGAGCTACGACCCTGGGACCCGGCAGTGTAGGTGGGGGAGAGATCAAGAATGTGGTAATGTTCGGCCATTCCAACAAAGGACATGATGGATATCTGGGAGATGCCGTGATCGGGGAATGGTGTAATCTTGGGGCAAACGCAACGGCTTCCAATCTAAAGAACAATGCCAGCACTGTAAAAGTATGGATGGAAGCCTATAACAGAACCGAGTCTGCTGGTCTGAAATGCGGACTGTTGATGGGTGATTACAGCCGCTGCGGGATCGGTTCGATGCTCAATACCGGAACGGTCATTGGCGTATCCTGCAACATTTTCGGCGGAAGCCTGCCTCCTAAGTTCATTCCTTCTTTTTCATGGGGTGGGGCCGACGGATTGGAACCTTACCGGCTGGAACAGGCCGTGAGGGATGCTGGTATGTGGATGCAGTTTAAAGGGAGGCAAATGGAAGCGGCGGACAGACAGGTACTGGAAGCTCTTTTCACAATTTTACGTGATTAACACTTTTTAAAATCAATATAGCGATAGACATGAGAAAAAAAATCGTTGCTGGAAACTGGAAAATGAACCTGACCCTGGGCCAGGCAGAACAGCTGATCAATGACATTTTGCAGGCTGGCCTGCGATTGAAAGATGGACAGGAAGTGGTATTGGCCACGCCTTTTCCGTATCTGTTGAAAGCAAAGTCATTATTAAAAAACACTCCTGGTTTTTATCTGGGAGCCCAGAACAGCGCATCTGAAAAATCAGGCGCTTATACCGGTGAAGTATCTGCTGAGATGTTACAGTCTGTAGGTGTTGATTATGTAATATTGGGACACTCTGAAAGAAGGGAGTATTTCCAGGAAAGTAATGCAACGCTCGCGAAGAAGATTGACCTGGCCCTTGCTAACGGCCTGAAACCAATCTTCTGCTGTGGAGAGCCACTGGAAGTGAGAAAGGCAGAAACACAAAACGAATATGTAGCAAAACAGCTGGAAGAAAGTCTGTACCATTTGACTGAAGAGCAGGTAAAAAATGTAGTGATTGCTTATGAGCCAATCTGGGCGATCGGTACCGGGCTGACTGCCAGCGCTGCTCAGGCTCAGGATATGCATGCTTTCATCAGGGCTCAGATAGCTGCTAAATATGGCAGGGAAGCAGCATTACGTATGACTATCCTATACGGCGGTAGCGCTAAACCCTCCAATGCGGAAGAGCTGTTCGCTTGTCCGGATGTGGATGGGGGCCTGATCGGTGGTGCCTCTCTGGTAGCTGCTGATTTCCTCGCTATTATTCAGAAGCTGGGATAATTGTAAAAGAATATATCATTGTAGAGCAGTCCGCCGCGGGTGGGCTGCTTTTTTATGCATAAGGCCCCACATAGGATTGGCGTATCAGATTCAGTTCCAGTTTGATATATCAGCGAGCAAAAAAAGTTAGTATTTTATGCTAAAAAAGTTAGTATTTCAGGAAATCTTCTTTATATTTGTATTGTCAATATTCAAATAACCAGTACATCTTAAGTTAAAAACTTACTTGGTTATGCATACAAATAACAACATTGCATTTGAACAGGAAACATTGTATGATTACTTGTTGGTAGTAAGTCCCGGTACTAACATTACCAATGACGTAACAGCATTGAAGAAATTAGTAGCCCAGGAATTGGGAATGTATGGCAGTCGCTTTTCCAAAGCCCATATCAGCCTTTTCAGATCTGTATTTCCTGCAAGATTTCAGGATGATTTTATTCATCTGCTGGATGATGTAGCAAAGAAACAATCAGGCTTCACGTTATATACCTCAAAGTTTGATCATTTTGAACATGGTCCTGACAAACGTACCATTTATATCAATGTAGCTAATCCCAAACCTCTCGCTGAGCTGCATAAAAAAATACTGCAGGAGTTTGATATAAAGCCAGGTTCATTCAAGCCACATATCACCATTGCAAGAGCTATCAGTACACCTGAATTTGATAAAGTATATGATCACTTCTACAACCAGGTTTTTGTACGTAGTTTCCAATGCAAGAGCTTTTCATTATTGCGTAAGCCAGCCAGTGGCGGTAGCTATGAACTTGTGAAGGAATTTGTATTCGGAGATGAAGCTGTTCAGCAGGATGCAACGCTGTTTAACTACGCGAATTACGCTGCATAATCGTATAAATTGTAGTGCTATAACGAGGTAGGCTACATGGTTGCGTACGCAATATAGTCGCTGTATATTTTCCATATTACATCGTCAGTTAGGTCTGTTGAGCGGTATTATCCGGTAAACTGTTGCTATAATCTGCATATGCCATGTGTTTTGAAAGCTGCATAGGCAGTTAGTTCAGGTGTATACGGTGTGCGGATCTATACAATATAATAGCTGCATGATCTGTGTTACTTTATAAGCGATGATTTTTAATACCCTCAGATTTCATCTGCGATCACATTTCTATAAAACTGCATAGCAAGCATTGTCTGTGTTGTTATATAAGCGGGTGATTGCGAAATACCCGACAGACTTCATTTGCGGCCATATTCATAAAACCACATAATTCTGCGTCGCTGCATTGTTTTCATAACACTGCATAGTCCGCATTATCAATATAACATAAATACATAAAATACCTTTTCTTATTGGCTTTTATCCCATGTTTGTTAACCCATTCTCATTCAGATTTTAATTTTTCCGTTTACATGGCTGTTTGTAGATTTGAGCAATACAATTACTCATCCTTCATCACCGCGTTATATGGAAAAGATACATAAGCAGATCCTGGTAAAAGGAAAAGTCCAGGGAGTGTATTTCAGGGCCAGTACGAAACACACAGCAGATGATCTTGGCATTACAGGAGAAGTGAGGAATTTACCCAATGGTAATGTACTGATTACTGCAGAAGGAGATGAGAGTAAGATGGAAGCGTTTATTGCCTGGTGCAGACAGGGACCACCTTTTGCTAAAGTTACTGAGCTGATTATTACTGTTGCCCCTTTACAGGATTACAAAGCGTTTGATGTAGTGCACTGAGATCCGCTGATGCTGTTATTGTTTAATAGTTTTATATAGGTTTTTGTTTGCAGGTGCCTGTTGCAGCTGCAAATAATTGCAGTGTCAGCAAATATTTGCTGCGGCTGCAAGTGTGCTGAACTTTGTGATATTAGCAGATGTTGAGCGCATCTTTAAGTGTTTTCCCTCAAACAAATTACCATACAAAAGGGCAGTTCTGTGGGTTCACAGGGCTGCCCTTTTGTATATCGGTTCACTTTTATGATGATCACTTCGATGCAAGCCTGCCGTTGAACGATTTGTCCCGGGCAAGAGCAGCTTTAGGTACAATGATAGTGATCGTATTAATAGCAAAATAAGGAACAGATACTTTGATAAACCCGTCAAACGGCCCTGACTTACTGCCATAGGAGTTCTTCACAATAAAGAATTCTTTTCCTTTTGCAGTCTTTCCTATACCTGTAATATGCATGAGGTGGTCATCCTGGGTTATTAAGCCGTCAAATAACTGCTGACGCTCATCCTGTGTATATTTCTTTTCCTCCAGATCCGGATTGATAATGTTGCCGCGCGTCAGCGAATCTACTACAGGACGCATGGCATATCCCTTGCCCACCATGAATCCCCGGTTACTCACGTCTGTATCCCACAACACGGTATACCCGCTTTTAACCGCATCTTTGGCAATATCGATCAACTCATTGATAGGCACATTAAAATAAGCCCCGTTGGAGAAGTTGTCGGGCACCTCCAGGATAAAGGAGCTGTAGAAAGGATGATGCGTGAAAGAAGTGAGGCTGACATAATCTTCAGGATTGAACTTTATCACATCTTTGGCAAATGTTTTGGCCGTATAATTACGCCCATTATAGCTGAAGTTTGCCGGCGGCGTACCCAGATATTTATCCAGGATAGCGGTGAAACCTGTTTCCCAGGTAGCAGGAATCGGCTTAGGAAGCTTCAGAATGCTGTCAAGGTAACTTTTCATCTCAGACACCATCTCCGCATGATCATGCGAAATACGGCCATCTTTTAGCCCACTATAGACGTTTTCAGGCATGATACCATATGCAGCTACCGCGTGAAGTACATCATGGCCAAGGCCTCCTTCATCAAAACGGGCAAATCCCTGCCTGTGAATATAGTTTTCAGCCTTTTCAAGATATATGTTACGCACGGTAAACATTTCGGAGAGATCGAGCGTTGGCTGGCCTTTACGAAGGCAATCCGATTCGATCATGGAGGTAGAGGAAAAACACCAGCAGGTACCGGTATTCGCCTGGTCTTTTACAGATGTTACAGGGTTATTTCTGATGATCCGGATCTCCTCGAGGGTTTTTGTTTCCTGGGCCCGGCCCTGTATGCAGAGGAATAACGCTGATAATACTAGATATGATCTCATATAAAGGGAGATTTACTTCCTAAAGATAAGGGCTAAAGGCATATAAAAAGCGCCACTGCTGTATGAACGGCAGTGGCGCATAGAATGACGGAAAAAAGTAAGTTATTTTTCGTTGACGCTGACACTCAGGTTATCTCCTTTGCCCGTGATGGTAGCCTCATCGGCTTTGCCAAGTGCGTCGGCATATTTCTTTAACACATCGTTAGACTGTTGCACACCGTTAATGGTAAGGATACCGTCCTTTTTTTCGATGGTGAATCCTTCTTCCACATCTATGAGTTTATCTTCGGCCATTCTCTTAACCATATTTTTGTATTTATCTGATATCTTCTTGTCAACGATTACATGCTTATCAGAGGCCGTGATCTCTTTTCTGACATTTTTCTGAGCTTCTTTAATTTCCTGCTTTGCTTTTTCTATTTCCTTCCTGGCATTTTCCATCGCCTCTTTATACTCTTTACTGTCCATGGCACCTCTGGCTTCCGCCATGCTCTTTTTGATGATGTCATCAATATTGATGTTGGCCATAGCAGCTTTAGCGCTTTCCATACCAATGCGTATACTTTCTTCAATCATCTTTGGATCTACCAGCGTATCAGGCATGTTTTTCAGACTGGTTTTAACTTCATCGTTAATCTTTTTCCAGTCCACATTCTTCAGCGCAGTAGATACCTCTTCGTTGACCTTTTTCCAGTCAACGTTTTTCATAGCAGTGGAAACTTCTTCGTTGATCTTCTTCCAGTCGACATTCTTCATAGCATTGGAAACCTCGCTATTGATCTGGTTCCAGTCTATGTTTTTCATTGCCTCCTGGGCTGCGTCCAGGCCTTCTTTTGCAGCTTTCTCAGCGGCTTCTTTTTCGGCCCGGCGTTTATCATTTCCTGGTACAGTGTCCAGGAAATATTGCGCCATCCTGAGGGCGTGTGTAACAACCGGAGCTGCTATAGCAGGAGCGATGGGAGCATCGGCGACTTCTTCCTTTACAGCAGGTTTTTTATTCTCGCGCTGCTCGTCTTTATTGGAAGGATTGAGCCAAGCAATGGACACCAGTCCTACTGCAATGATCATGACAGCCAATAACTTTTGCGTATAATTAATATTTTTAGTTTTCATTTCCATGATGCGTTTGATGCGGTGAAATAAATGTTGTTTATTGTCTGCCGCCGCCATGGCCATAGCATTGACTGTTAACCGGTATTCTTCCAATGCTACCAGGGCTTTGGCGTAATGCAGCGGTTGCACCTGATTTGTAAGTACAAGATCGTCGCAACAGTGTTCCCTTTCAAGGCGGATGTTCTTTGATATCCACCACACGAAAGGATTAAAAAACAGGATGGTTTCTACAATGGATTGGAAAATATTCAGTAGATAATCATTGCGTTTGATGTGTGCCAGTTCATGCAACAGGATAGCTTCCAGCTGTTCTGCCGTCAGGTTGTTGAACATGGCTACGGGTAATAAAATGACTGGTTTGAGGAAGCCGATCATGACCGGCACCTGGATGTACTGTGATATCAACAGTTTCACCCGGCGTGGGATCTTCAGTTGGGCAGCAAGTTTCTGCAGGTGTTTTTCCCATGCGTCGTCAATAGGGAGCACCTGTTTCTTCTTTATCTGCTGTAACTGTAACAGGTCCACAGTCAGTTTGATGGTCATGACGGCAACCCCGGCCACATAAATGGCTACTAATACAGGGAACCACATTTCCAGGCCAGGCAACAGATCTGTAAGCTCTGCCTGGCTTTTATAGATGGCCGGAACGGTTACTGCAGCAGATGGCCGTATACCGGTTTCTATCATTAAATAAGCCGCCTGATGCACTCTTCTTACAGCTTCTACCTGTAAGTAAAGTGTCACGGAAAACCAGGTAAAAATGCCTGCCAGCGAAATGTAAGACAGGTTGTATTTTATACTGGAACTTGCCTGTGGCCAGAGCAGTAAAACGATCCGCAGACAGGCGAAGATGAAAAATGCCTGCCAGAATGAGTGCAGAAGGGCCCAGCCGAAAGCCTGGATCAGGTCTGCGGTGAAAGGAAGTTGTGCAATCATGATTGTACAGATTAACGCGTCTGAACGCGGTTTTACTTTTTCTGTTGCTGCTCTATCTCATTCAGATACTGTTTGATCTTATCCAGCTCTTCCTGTGAAGAACGATGATTACCCAGTGCCTGCAACACAAGCTGTGAGGCAGAGCCGTTAAACACCGTATCAATCATCTTATTGAGTAGTTGCTGCTGCGTACTTTCCTGGGAAATGGCAGCTTCGTACACATGTGTCTTGCTGCTGGTATCCCGCTTTAATAACCCTTTCTCATGCATGATCTGCATCAGCTTGAGGGTAGTAGTATAACCCGCGTCTTTGCTTTTCTCCAGTATTTCGTGCACATCCCTTACAGTACCGGAACCTTTCTCCCACAATATCCCAAGGATCTCCAGCTCACTTTCTGTCGGCTTGATGTTTTTGGCGGTACTCATTTTATTTTCCAATGATTATTGATCTACGAATATTTTCGTAACAAATGTACGATAGTTTTCGTAATTGCCAAATGTGAAGGAATAATTTTTTAGGGAAGGGTGGGGAACGGTGATTATCAGGGTTAAATGGGGCGCAAAAAAAACAGGCATGTCACCCCTCTGCATGAAATCGTTCAGCTAGATGGGCAACGATGCCTGTATCAATATGACTACTTAGAACTTACTGGCTTTGAGGCCAACATTAACGGACGGGCTACTTACATTTGCCGTCAGTAATACCTGTTTTATCAGAACTTACCGGCTTTGAGGCCAACATTAATAGATGGGCCGCCTAACTTTCCGTCAGTAATACCCGTTGTATTGGAACCGGCCACATAACGGTATGAAGCTCCTATATCCAGACGCAGGAATTTTGTAATGTTCAGCTCAACGTTGGCATATGGCTCTGCTACAAAGAAACCGTGGTTATCATACGTGTGGTCATTGTCAAATTCACCATCATCCCACCAGTTCTTGTTTCTCCGGCCTGCCGCACCACCACCAATCAATGTACCAGCTGTCCAGTGTATCAGTTTGTCTGAGTTATGGATGTACTCGAATACCAGACCAGTGTACCAAAGATTCAGGTATTCTTTCTGACCATTCGTATTCAGTGTCGGCATGTCCACATTGTTAACCAGTGAATAGGCACCCGCTCCGAGCATCACCTTGCCATTCAATAATACACCACCGTATCCACCAGTCAGCAATCCAAATTTACCATCAATGGGTGTAAATTTAGCTGCAGGCGCGCCATATGCTCCAATAGTTGTCTTTTTACCACTTTTAGAAGAAAATAATGTTTCGGTTGTGGCATGCTGTGCCCAGGCCTGCTGTGCAACTAGCACCAGCAGCGCTGATAAAATCTTTTTCATAAAAAATTGCTTGAAATTGTTTTGAGTGTAGCTGGCTAAAGCGTGTTCTTTAGCCAGCTTGATATTATAGTGAGAGATTAATATTATTCGATAACCCTTTCCTTACTGCTTACAGCAGAAGTACCGAACCAGCCTAACAGCTTTTGTTTTCCGCCTGTAGTTACATTGATGGCATTACATCTTACATTTTCCAATACCTTGGCAAAGAGACCGCCGGACTCGAGCTGATCGTCTACCTGTGTCAGGAAGAAATGACTCTGATAGGTGAGTGAACGCAATTTCACGATCACTTTTTCTCCTTTCTGGAATGGTTTGTCAAAGTCTGTCACCGCTTCCTGGATCGGCAATATAAATGCTGAACCGTCTTTCACACTCTGATCAAAATAACCATCAACAGAGAATTCATCGCCTACCTTATGCTGCAGATCGTTCCTGTAAGAACGCATCCAGTAATAATCCACTCCACCCTTGATATCTATGGCATGGAACTTCGCAACATATCCATCTTCTTCCACAAAACTTTCATCTTTCTTTTCATACTTGTAAGAGATGGAATCGATCGGTGTTATCCTTTTGATAGTATCTACTGCTTCAAACACCTCCGTGTTATACTCTATTCTCAATCTGTAAGCATGTCCGATTACACCAAGGGTTTCATTATCTCCAGGATCGTATGAATAAACCCCGTTGGCGAATGCGAAGAGATAGGATTTGTTTGCTGTCTCATCGATGAGCGTGATCCGTGCGTCGTCTATTACCGGAGCCGGCGCCTGATCGGTGTATGGCACTGATTTCGTGAACCTGATCTTTTGTACACCCGGTTCTGTCGTGATCCAGGCATCCAGTACCGGATAGGAAGTTCCTTTCTTTACGTTGATATCTATCGCATCTTCACAGGCAGTGAAAGCTGCCACCATCGCTATTAATATGCTAAATCTTATCTTTTTCATCTGTATTCTTTTTAAAGGATGGTTTAGAATTTGAAATTGTAGGTGATACCAGGAATGATAGAACCGATGATAGAAAGGCGAACGGCTTCTTTTTTGGATGGATCATCTTCATTCTGCCTGAAGTAGATGGTGTAGGCATTTCTGCGGCCATATACATTATACAGAGAGAATACCCATTCGCCTTTCCAGCGGCGCAGCTGTTTTCCTTTCAGCGTTAAGGACATGTCCAGACGATGGAAGGCTGGCAGCCTGTAGTTGTTGCGTTTATCGGTACTGTTGTATGGAATGTCCCAGTCCTGGAACTCCAGCCGGCTGTCGGCAAATGTACCCGGTGTACCGGAAGCGTAAACCCAGTTGGCGGAAAGAGAGGTACGCTTGCTCAGTTCATGTGTAACAACAAGGTTCAGGTTGTGTGTACGGTCGTAACGGTTCAGGAACCACTCATTCTGGCTGATGCCATTGGTCTGTCTTTCGGAACGGGATAGTGTATAACTTACCCATCCGGTAGTTCTACCCACATCTTTTCTGGCCATCAGTTCCAGCCCGTAAGAGCGGCTGTGTGACTGGAGCAGATCAGCTTCAATCTGCTGGTTCAGTTCCAGGTTTGCGTTGTCAATATAATCCAGCTGATGCTCCATCTTTTTGTAGAAAGCTTCTGCTGATATTTCAAAAATGTTAGACGGTGCATCGTATACATATCCTATGGTGTACTGATCAGCAACCTGTGGTTGTATATTGTTTGTGCTTGGCGTCCAGATGTCCAGTGGAGTAGGAGATGCGGTGTTGGACAATTGGTGCATATACTGTGTAGTACGTGCATAAGACGCCTTGATCGCATGATCCGGAGTAAGTGCATAGCGTGCTGTAATCCTTGGTTCCAGGTAGCTGTAAGCCTTGATCAGCTCATTTGCACCATACTCTCTGGTTCCAACCAGTGTTTTACGGATACCGGCAGTAGTATCATTATAGTAGTATGCAGTGCCTTTACCCAGGTATTGGTAGTTGGAGAACCTCACACCGTACTGGATGCCTAACTTATCGCTGGGCTTCCATTCATGATCCAGGTAAGCGGCTGCTTCCAGACCATGCTGCTGTGTAAGTTGCTTTACGCTTGTTTCGTCTCCTTCCACACCTGTACCGGTACCTGGTTTGAAGGTGTAGTAAATACCCTGCAGACCGAAGTGCAGACTGTTATGTGTATTGATGTAGAAAGTAAATGCAGGTTTCACACCGTAGTTGATGATGTTGGATGTCCAGTGGTAAGCCTGATTTTCTTCGTCTGCGCCTTTCTTACTTTCGTTGTTGAATTTGAGGCTATAATCATAGTTGCTGTAGAAAGTGGTCAGGTTCAGGAACGTACGGTTGGTAAATACGTGATTCCAACGTACAGTAGCTGTTTTATTACCCCAGTTCATATTGATCTGAGTACCGAAACCAAAGACATCCCTTCCAAGATAACCACTGGCAAACAGGGTATTGTTCTTGTTCAGTTTGAAGTTCACCTTACCGGTCAGATCGTAGAAATTCAGCTTGGTGTCCTTCATGTCTCCTTTCAGGAAAGGCTTCATCAGGATGTCGATGTAAGAACGGCGGGCAGCCAGGATGAAAGAGGATTCATCTTTTTTGATCGGTCCTTCCAGGGACAGCCTGCTGAATACATTGCTTATACCGCCATTTACGTTGAAATTCTGGTTGTTTCCATCCTTCATGCGTATATCCAGTACAGAGGAAGTACGACCGCCGTATTCGGCCGGAAAACCGCCTTTAAGGAGATTGATACTTTTCACCGCATCCGGGTTGAACACAGAGAAGAAACCCATCATATGCGTAGAGTTATAAACAGGGGCCTCGTCCAGCAGGATGAGGTTCTCATCTGCCGCACCACCACGCACGTTGAAACCGTTCGCGCCTTCACCCACTGTATTCACACCGGGAAGGGTCTGGATAGAGCGGAGTACATCCACTTCACCCATGAATGTGGGCATTTTCTTCATCTGAGCTATATCCAGCCTGTTAAGACTTGTAGTAAGTGTATTCACCGCTTTTTCCTGTTTATTGCCGGTTACGGTTACAGTACTTAACTGGCTGCTGGACTTCTCCATTTTAACATCCAGGTTCTTGTTGGACTTCAGTGACACACTCATTTTAATGGGTGCATAACCAATGTAGGAGAACTGGATCTCATGATCGCCCGCAGGTAGGGTGAGAGAGTAAAAGCCATATTCGTTGGTCACTGTGCCCATACTGGTTCCCGCTTTTGATACGGATATTCCGATCAGGCTTTCTCCATTCTGCTGGTCTTTTACATAACCGCTTACAGTGTATTTCTGTTGTGCGCAGGCATGACGAGCTTGCATAAGCAGCAGGCATACGCCAAGCAGCATAAGTAATTTTGTCTTCATATAAGGTTAAGGTTCTTGTATTTTTTAATTGCGGATAGCTGGCCTTGCTATAACATGTTTTATTTACGCATATATGACGTGGGGAGAAGGGGGTACCCCTATAAGGCTATAGGGGATTTTTTTTGAACTGGATAATTTAGTCCGGATATCTAGTCAAGTCTTTCGCATTGATAGCCCATGCGGCGGATAAAAAGTATAATATCGTTTTCAACTACAGTAGTGGGGCCGGCCACAATACGCATCACTTTATCACAGTCCTCAATATCGATACTACAATTAGTAATGTTAAAGTGTTGCTGTATTGCTTCTATGACATCCTTCTTATCCTGATGGGTGCATATATTTGTACGGAATATTCCAATCTCCATAACTATGATATTAAATATTTAGGAATATTTTTGTGCAAAATTGATGCTCTTCATCCGGATAGCTGTTACATAAAAGGGATTAAAATTTATATTTAAAGGATTTTTATGGATATCCAGATTAAAAATGATGCAAGTGAACTGATATTCAGTGAGCAGATGGAATTTCCGATGCCGAAGTTCCTGTCTCCTTCCCTGATTGAGGAAAAACAGCATTTCAACTATCATTTTGCAGATGCCAATTTTCAGGAGATCTATTTTGACGGATACCATATCGCTATAGGAGATGTCCATGTATATGAGAATCTGCACATCTATACTACAGAGCATATCCCGACAATATCGCTGATCTTCATGCTGAACGGCCAGTTTGTGGCAGGTCCGGATATGGTTACCGGCAATTTTGGCAAACGGCGTTATCAATCCCTTGAGCACAATCTTTTCTTTAATCCCAGTCCGGCAGAAAACATCGATGTAGACAAACAGCGCGGCTTTGAACTGATGGCGCTCGCCTTTTCTACCGAACGTTTCCTCGACATCGCGGCAAATGGGGGCCGCGTACTCGATAATCTGGCCAATGAAGTAGCAGGAGGCAAGGGCGCTTACCTTAACAAAAAACTCAATCCACCCATTACCACCCGTATGCTGATGGTACTGGAAGAGATCCGCCAGTGCCAGTTCACCGGAGGTGTAAAAAAATTGTTCCTGCAGTCCAAAGCGCTGGAACTCCTGGCGCTCCAATGTGAACAATATGAGCGGGTAGAGCATGTGCGGACTGATTCCTTTACAATATCCCCTGCCGATAAAGAAAAGATCCACTATGCGAAGGACCTCTTACTAAAAAATATGGAAAACCCGCCTTCACTGGCAGAGTTGTCAAGACAGGCAGGGTTGAATGAATTCAAATTAAAGAATGGCTTCCGCCAGGTTTTTGACAATACGGTATTTGGCTATCTCAATGATCACCGGATGGATTATGCCAGGAAGATGATCGCCACCCGGGAGTTTTCGCTGACTGAGATTGCTGAGCAACTGGGTTTCTCCTCTATACAGCACTTCAGTATTGCCTTCAAGAAGAAATTTGGTGTTAGTCCAAGTAAGCTTAAATAGGCAAGGGCGAGTTTCTTTCATCTGGCCGAAAATTGTCCCCATAAGCCTATGAGGCCATGGCTATAGCTTGCATATACTTATTCTTTAGCCAGCTATAGTGTTTTTCTATTATAAGCTGATAGTTATGCACCGTGAGCAAGACGGTCGGCGCTTAATCGCCGTCAGCCCACATTCGCAAAAAAACACCCCCAACCGCCCTCCAAAGCTTAATAGTAAGAATCTTCAAAGAACCTAGCTAATGCCCCCACCGTGAGCAAGACGATCGGCGAAATAATCACCGTCAGTCCAAAACAAAACCGAATAAAACAAAAAAGGTGCATTCCAGATAGAATGCACCTTTTATATAAAGTAATCTAATCGGTCAATTATTCGCCGGCGCTACAGCCCGCACCTTCACCTGCGCCACCTGCTCAGTAGCCGGCGCCTTTTTCCCTGCAACCGCGCCTGTATGATGTATCCCCGCCAAAGTCGGCGCTATCACCAATGACACAATCGACATCAGTTTAATCAGGATATTCATAGAAGGACCAGAAGTATCCTTAAATGGATCCCCTACAGTATCACCGGTAACAGAAGCCTTATGCGGCTCTGATTTCTTATAATAAATCTGTCCCTTGATCTCCACGCCCTTCTCAAAAGACTTCTTCGCATTATCCCACGCACCACCAGCATTATTCTGGAACATTCCCATCAACACGCCCGCCACAGTTGCTCCCGCCAGGAAGCCACCCAGCACCTCAGGCCCAAAGATGAAACCCACCACTAAAGGCGTCAGAATAGCAATTGCACCCGGCAACATCATTTTCTTGATGGAAGCCTGTGTGGAGATCGCCACGCATTTATCATACTCAGGTTTACCTGTACCTTCCATGATACCTGGAATTTCCTTAAACTGGCGGCGTACTTCCTCTACCATGGCCATAGCCGCTTCACCTACCGCTCTGATAGCGAGAGAGGAGAATATGAAAGGAATCATGGCGCCTATGAACAGGCCTGCCAGTACATCAGCTTTATAAATGTCAATACCATCAATACCCGCTACACCTACAAAGGCTGCAAAGAGCGCCAGCGCTGTCAAAGCTGCGGAGGCAATCGCGAAACCCTTTCCGGTAGCGGCAGTGGTATTACCTACAGCATCCAGGATATCGGTTTTTTCACGCACTTCTTTTGGCAGTTCACTCATTTCTGCAATACCACCGGCATTGTCAGCGATAGGACCGAAAGCGTCGATCGCCAGCTGCATAGCGGTGGTGGCCATCATACCTGCGGCTGCAATCGCCACGCCGTAGAGACCTGCACAGGCGAATGAACCATATATACCTGCTGCCAGTACGATGATAGGGAGCAGGGTAGACTCCATACCTATCGCCAGACCGGCAATTACGTTAGTAGCATGGCCGGTGGAAGACTGACGGATGATCGACAACACCGGACGTTTGCCCATAGCTGTATAATACTCTGTGATAAGGCTCATTAATGTACCTACTGCCAGACCTACGAAGATGGCGCCTACCACGCCGTTCTGGGTGATGGCTTTGGTGCCGGCTTTGAGCTCACTGGTGCCTGGCACGAAGTCACGTTTCAGATAGATGGCTTCTCCTGGCAGGATATAATATACCAGGGCTGCGCTCGCGATAGCAGAAAGGACGATAGAGCCCCAGTTACCCATGTTCAGGGCTTTTTGTACCGAGCCTGTATTTAAACCTACGCTATCGGATATTCTTACGAAGAAAGTAGCGATGATAGAGAAAACAATACCCAGGCCCGCGATGAGCATAGGTAATATGATAGGGGCAACGCCACCGAATTTGTCATTGGAAATAATTTCACTGCCCAGTACCATGGTGGCCAGTACAGTGGCTACATAAGATCCGAAGAGGTCAGCACCCATTCCAGCTACGTCGCCTACGTTGTCGCCCACATTATCAGCGATGGTAGCGGGGTTGCGGGGATCATCCTCAGGGATGCCTGCTTCTACTTTACCCACCAGGTCAGCACCTACGTCGGCGGCCTTGGTATAGATACCACCGCCTACACGGGCAAAGAGAGCGATGCTTTCCGCACCGAGGGAGAAACCTGTCAGTACCTCGATGGTGCGGATCATTTCTTCGGTATTGGCATTAGCGCCAAAATATGATTTCAGTATGATGAATAGTGAGCCGAGACCCAATACGGCCAGCCCGGCTACCCCCATTCCCATTACGGAACCTCCTGTAAAGGATACCTTTAATGCGCTGGAAAGACTGGTACGCGCTGCGTGTGCAGTACGTACGTTAGCTTTGGTTGCGATCTTCATGCCTATGAAGCCTGCGGTGGCAGAAAACAGGGCTCCGATAATAAAGGCCACGGCGATAGTCCAGTCGGAGTTATGGTTTGTTGCTCCCATATAGCCCAGCAACAGCGCGGCTATTACCACAAAATAGGCAAGGATCTTATATTCAGCTTTGAGAAACGCCATTGCCCCTTCAGCAATATGTGCGGCTATTTCTTTCATCTTTTCATTGCCGGCCTCCTGGCGGGATACCCAGGAACTCCGGATAGCGGTAAATAACAAAGCTAGTAATCCAAAACATGGAACGAGGTAAACGATATTCATATACGTGATTTTAACAATTCTATAAATATAACCTTTTATGGTTTATAAAAGGAGGGGTTTTACTGACATGATGTGGGTAAAAAAAGGTCAGCAGGGTTTTAGTTTATGCAACTCCAGGAAGGTCTTACCGAGGAACTCAACAATATCTTCCGCTATCATGGCTTCTTCTGAGTGGGCTGCTGCGGCATGGTCGCCGGCAAGGCCGTGCAGGTAAACGCCGAGTAGCATGGTCTCCTGCGGACTATACCCCTGGGCCAATAAAGAGGTGAGTATACCGGTCAATACATCCCCGCTGCCACCTGTGGCCATACCGGGATTGCCCGTGGCATTGAACCAGATGGAGCCATCGGGGAATGCCATGGCCGTATAACGACCCTTCAGCAGGATATTCAGTTGTCTTTCAACGGCATGCTGAGATAATACTTTCAGCCTTTCCATATCATTGGCTGTTGTTCCGAAAAGGCGTTCAAATTCCTTCGGATGCGGTGTCAATAAAGATCCCGCCGGCACTTTCTTCAGCAGGGCAGGAGAGGAGGCGAGGATATTCAGTGCATCAGCATCTATAACCATAGGCTGGTGATAATGTTCCAGCAGCTTTTCAAATGCCCAGGAAGTACCTGCCGCAGTGCCCAGCCCCGGGCCTATACCTATGACTTTATATTTAGCCGCTGCTTCAGGCGTGAGCACATGATTATGAAAGCCGGAACTGTGGTCCTGCTGTTCGTCAATGAAACACATCGCTCCCGGCGCTGAAATCTGCATGATCTGATATCCGCATTTGGGAATATGACAGGACAGCAGTCCTACGCCTGCCCGCAGACAGGCTTTGGCGCTTAATACGGCCGCGCCGATCTTGCCTTCGCTGCCGGCTATCAGCAGGGCATGTCCAAATGTGCCTTTATGGGAAAATGGTTTACGCGGCCGGTAAATGCTGCGTACCTGGAAAGCGTCCGTTATATTGAAACGGGAAGGGGTTTGCGCAATATAATCCGGTGACAGATCTATGGAAAGAATGCATATTTCCCCCACAAATGCTGCGTTTTCAGGCAGGAGAAAGGCCAGTTTATAGAACTCAAAACTAAGCGTCTGATCTGCCTTTATAACGGGTGTATTTACAGAAGAAGCATCCGCCTGTAATCCTGAAGGCATGTCGATGGCTACAATGTCGTGCTGCGGTTTCAGATCATTGAGTTGCTCAATGATACCGGCTATCCAGCCTTCCACCGGACGACTCAGACCTGTGCCGAGGATCGCATCTACGATCAGGGCATTCCTGTCTAACTGGGGCAGGAGGCCATTGTCAGGAATATCATGTATTGCGGCGTGGTATTGTTGTTGCAATGCCTCCCGGTTAGCAGTATGATCATCAGAAGCTTTAGTACTATGGTGGAGGATGTAGGCCACTGCATTGTACCCCCTGTTACGCAACAGCCGGGTAATGGCGAGTCCGTCACCTCCGTTGTTGCCCATTCCGCAGAATATATAGACCGGTGTATCCTCGTTATAATGACGGCAGATCCACGCCGTACAGGCAATGGCTGCCTTTTCCATCAGGGCTAGGCTGCTGATGGGTGTATGCCTTATTGTATAGGCATCTGCGTCGCGTATTTGCTGGGCTGTAAATATTTTCATAGTCAGTATCCGCCAGGGGCATAGCTTATAAATATAAGCAAAAAAAAACGACCATGTCCCGTAAGGCATGATCGCTTTTCAATATTTTGGTCCCTGCTTAGAAGGTATATCTTACAGAAGCACCACCGATCTCTTCTCCGATGAAGTTGGTCTCGCCGGTGAAGTGGAAGAAAGGTTTCAGGTCGCCGCTTACCACTAAAGGAATTTTTTTGAATTTATATTCCAGACCTACGATACCATCCATACCCGGAGTAACATAGGTACCCTTACCATGTCTGTAATAACGGTCAGGATCATAGTCATAACGGTCATAAATACCCAGGTGTACACCACCACCGAAATACAGGCGGAATTCTGGTTTAGGGAATGGAGCGATGTGATATTCATACAGGGCTGTGAAGGTTACGTTCCGCCTGTTGCTCACGTTTGTGGTGATCAAACCTTCTATTGCATGAGGTCCTGCAATGAAGTGCTTGATGGTACCACCTACCAGCCAGGGATTTACGCGTATACCTACAGCCGTTTCATAGTTGGATGATGCGCTTGCACCACGTCTTTGTGCATTTGCCTGTACTGCCATCATTGCACACAGGCTAAATAATAACACAAGTTGTTTCATATTTGTTACTGTTTAGAAATTGCGTTTTAGGTTTTTCTATGCTGTTATCTTCCAAAGGTGTACCGAACGGATACTGCGAAATCCGTCAGGTCGGAAGAGGTATTGAAGTGGATTGCCGGTTTCCAGTCAAGACTTAGGTTCAGTGGCAATGTTGGAAATGTATAATCAATCCCCCCGATGCCATCTATGCCAGCTATAAATTTCACATTCCCATCTGTGTCTCGTGTTCCCATGTGTGCCCCGCCTCCGATAAACCATGCAAAACCTTCAGTTGTAAGTGCTGAAAGGTCGAAATGCCGTTCATAGAGGCCAGTCACGGTAAAGGTCCCGGAGTATACGCCGGCAATACCTTCGACGGCATTCGCATCGTCAAAGAAATAACGTACGGTGCCACCCAACGGTAGGCCAAGGCGTAGTCCCACTTGTGCATTACTCTTTGTCTGGGCATTCACTATCTGAATACCAACTCCAAGTAGCAGGGCTATGAATATGAAAAGGCGCTTTTTCATGTTATTGCAATGCAATGGCAATAACGATGCCAAGATACAGATTATTATTTTTTGTATTGTAAATAACTGGTCATTTTGCTATCCTTAAATAGCAGTAACCTACGATACCGGCAAGCAGAGATGCAGCAATGACGGCTATTTTGGAGATAATCTGCCATTCCACCTGTGTATACGCCAGGGTTGAAATAAATATTGACATCGTAAAACCAATACCGGCAATCATCCCTATACCGATCAATTGCCCCCAGCTAGCCTGGTCTGGTAAGGCAGCCAGTTTAAGCCGTACTGCGATATAAGAGAAAAGAAAGATCCCCAGTGGCTTGCCGATCACCAATCCGGCAATTATACCATAACTAATACTACTGTTGAAAGTATGAAGCATATCCGGCGGAAAAACAATAGCCGTATTCGATAGTGCAAAAATGGGCATAATCACAAAATTGACAGGATCATGCAACTGGTGGATCAGCCGGGAGACTTTAGATAGTGGTATACAGGCTGCCAGGAGCACACCCGCAATGGTGGCATGGATACCGGAATTGTAAATACAATACCAGAGTATAATGCCCGGAATAAAATAACACCATAGCTGGCGTACCTTACAGCGATTCAGGATAATCAACAGGATAAGTATAACACCGGCAGCCAGCAGGTAACCCACTTGTATACTGGCAGTATAGAAAACTGCGATGGTAAGGATAGCACCCAGATCATCAATGATGGCGAGTGCCGTCAGGAAGATCTTCAGTGAAAGTGGCACCCTGTTTCCTAACAGGGAAAGGATCCCCAGTGAAAATGCGATATCCGTAGCCATCGGAATACCCCAGCCATTGGCGAATGGAGTACCACCATTAAATATTGTGAAGATCAGGGCAGGGCAGACCATACCGCCGAGAGCAGCGAGTATAGGCAACACTGACTGGCGGATGGAAGACAATTCCCCGATAGTCACTTCCCTTTTGATCTCCATCCCTACGAGGAAAAAGAAAGGAACCATCAGGCCATCATTGATCCAGTGAAGGATGGTATGTGGCAGATGCAGCTGTGGGATGGGGATATGCACAAGGGTATCCCAGCTGGCAATGTACGACTGCTGCCAGGCTGAATTAGCGAGTAAAAGTGAGATAGCCGTACAGATGATCAACACAATCCCTACTGCCCGGCTATCCTGTAAAAACTCGTAAATGGGTGATAATAATCGCTTTATCAAAACTCGTCTTCCGCTTTTGGTACCGGTTTTTCTTCTTCTTTTATTTTAGCCTCACTCACAGTGCCCATCAGCTCATATTTGCTTTTAGGTTTACGCCTGATATCCCAGTGGAAATTCTCCAGTTGCATCTGGTCCAGCGGGCGTTGTGTGAAAGGATACATCGTTCCTTCAGGATCCTTAATAAAGGAGATATGATGCAATTGCCCTTCTCTGAAATAGATATTGATGATACCACTCAGGGTCCTGTTCACACTGACATATGCCGAGTCGTCGTCCCGGACGTAATAAATACTTTCCGCATTTCCATCCACATGCATCCAATCAAGGGCCTGACCTAAAAAATAACCTGTGATCTGGTTGCCTTTGATCTGGTTGTACAACTGTGGATCAGACTCTTTTACCAGCAGGGCATTCTGATCAAGTAACAGCTTGTCTGCTTTCTGGTTTTTGGTATAGAGGAAGATAGTATCTCCACTAAGCTGCGTTTCATTGGCCCACAGTATCGGGTTCCGGTAAAAGCGGAAGATGGAATCCTTGCTGGAATAGTAGATACTGTCTGCTACTCCCTGCAGGGAATCGGAATAGATGCGCACATGATGCCATGCACGGATGTATCTGATCTCACTGGTATCTTTTGTTGCGCTGGTATCTGTTTCCATAGCCAGGGCAGGCGGTTGTGAACGTAGTGAATCCTTCGTTAATGCCAGTGCCTTTGATTTTAAACCTATCACTGCGGAATCTTTCGACAATACGATACTGTCTGGTTTCAACGCACGTGTGCTATCCCGCAGGATGGCCATTGCTTTGGCGGTGTCGCTGAGTATACCGACTGCTTTAGGTTTAAGTGTAATAAGCGCGGAATCCTTTGCCACCATCACCGGGACCAATTTGCCCGAATCGCCCGGCGCCAATGCATTCTTCAGTTTCTTAGCAAAGGCAGAAGTATCTGCCGGCATAACTTCCGTTGAATCCTGCAGCGGTTTTCGTAGTGAGTCGGGTACATTTGAAGTGCTGTCAACCGATATCGTACTGTCTGTCGAGGTACGGACAGGAGCTACGGTGAACGTATCCCTTTTCAGTACACCGGAGAACAGCGTATCTGCCGCCAGGTAAAGCGTATCCTTTTCCCGCTCCAGGATCATCAGCGGATGCTGGGTGGCAAGCACAGTCTTTTCAATCTGGTTCACCGTACCGTAGTTGGACAGAAGTGTCATATGCTGCGCAGTATCACGATAGATCATATTGCCGGTGGCATAGGCCAGTCCGGTACGCTTATCCATCTGGATATTATCGGCAGTAATGGTAGCAGTACTATCTTCAATAGTAGGCCTGCTGTCGAAATTACCCTGTCCTGTTTCGGTATTATATTCCCCGGAAGTAGCATACATGACCGTCTTCCCATCATTGATGGTAGTAGGGGCCACAATAGTGGCTATTTTGGACTGGGTATTATATAATAAAGTATCGGTGCTGAGTGTATATTCCGGATCTACCAGCAGTACATTGTAATTGAAATATACATCTTTGGTATCGGCATAATAATATCCTTCCTGGCTGGTCAGCACACTGCTGCCATTCACCAGTTTCCCGCCTTTTACATAAGTACCGATCCTGGCATTCATGTCATATTGCAGCTCAGGGCCGGTAAGAGTTACCTTGCCATCAGTCAGCCGGGCATTATCCCGCAGGGTAGCCATCCTGGTATTGCCTTCATAGTGAAGGTATTCTCCGTAGATGTGGATGCTGTCTGCCTGGTTAATGTGGATATGACCGTAAGCGTCCAGTATGTTAGATGCCCTGTTGATCAATGCACTATCGCAATAAAATAAGGTATTACCCTGGCGGAAAATGGCATTGCCAATGAACCGGTTCAGTTGAACACTGTCCTTGGTAAGTACATTCAGTTTATCTGACTGAATGATATGTATTACATTATTCGAGTCCCTTGCCGCGGGTTGTGTCTCCTGCGCGGTAGCCGGAAATAACCTGCCGAGAAAGAGCCCTGCCAGGATAAGCCCGCATTTTGCTAATTGCTGCATTTTCAAGATCATAGTGTCTTTGCGGTATCAGATGGTATGGGCTGTACTTTAGACTTTTTGCCAAACAGGGAGAAGTGTACGTAACGTTTTGGGTTTACGCGCAGGTCTTCCAGTAATTTATTCAGGCTGTTGAGCGAAGCTTGCAGGTTATTATATACTTTCTTGTCGTTCAGCATCAAGCCGATAGACCCATCCGTACTGTTTAATTTAGCAATTGTTTCGTTCAGGCGCGTTACCATTTGCTGCAGATCCAGCAACGTTTTATCGAGCTGGCCATTTGCCAGGGCGGCGGTTGTTTTTTCCGCATTGCCCAGGATGGCGTTAATCTTGTCGTTATTATTTTTCAGGTTGGCAGTCAGCGCCTCCAGGTTATCAAACGTAGCTTTTACATTCCCGTGCTGGGGATCCAGCATACTGTTCAGGGAAGCAGAAGTACGTGTGAAGTTGTTCATGGTGGTATTCAGATGAGCAACAGCCTCACGGAGATTTCCTTTGGTAGCAGGGTCGAAAATGGAATTTACGGTTAGGAGTACTGAATCAACAGTACCGAGTGTTCCTTCCAGTTTTTTTACCAATGGGCTCAGCTGTTCCTTAAGCGCATCGGTAATAGAGCCATCTACAGCGGCATAGATGGTATCGCCATCCTCAAGATAGGCATTAGCGTTACCAAAGTCAATCTGTACAGATTTAGTGCCTAAGAGATCGCTGGCTATGCGGGCTACAGAGTTCTGAGGAATATCCACTTTTTTGGTGATCCTTAGCTCAACCAGGATCCTGCCGGCATTCTTATCCATAATTTCCAGGTTGGATACGTTACCCACTACGAGGCCGTTCACCTGTACAGGGTTAGAGGGCTGAAGTCCATTTACCTGGCTATATACGGCATAAATTTTCTTTGTTTTTGAAAAAAGGCTTTTACCTTTTAACAAATTAAAACCCAAAATCAGCATAGCAATCGAGACGGCTGCCAGAACGCCTACTTTGGTTTCGTTTGATACTTTAAACATAGAATACGTTATACGTTGCTGCAAAAATAATCAAAAAAGGTTGCGGGCAATCATGCTCCTGCCCTCTGGGGCGAACACGGAATCCGTTGCCTGTTTTTTAACGGCAGACAAATATGCAGCTTTTCAGGAGAAAAAGTAAAGTAATAATATGTTAAAAGGAGATGGTGGGGTAGGGGTATGTATCGGGTTAATTATCCTTTGGGAGGCTCTTAGCGGCTGGCAATATTATCTGCGGATACGAGAGAAGCGTTCCAGAATCCTGCTTTTTTAGCTTTGGTCAATGCAGCATTGGCTTCTTTTTCAGTTTTGAAGTTGACCCAGATATATTTATTAAGGGATTTGCGGTTGATCACAACGGTTTCGCGGATGATAGTGCCGCGTAAGCCCTTGAAAATAGGCGCGCTACGTGTATATCTCTTGTCGGTGATCAGCAGTTGCACATCATATTTGAAACTGACCTTCGGGACGCTTGTTCGAGTAGGGGAGGGGGATTTAGCGGCTGCCAGCTGTACTTCTTCATCGTCCTGACCCATCAGCGTAGCTTTCCTGAAGCCAAGCTGCTTTGCCTGGCGCAAAGCAGCATTAGCTTCAGAACGGGACTTAAAACTGCCCCAGATGTATTTATATTTATTTACTTTCTTACTGTTCATCACGAGCTGTTCCTTCCGGATGGTGCCTCTCAGTTTATTGAAAATGGCGGCATTGCGGGTGTATTTTTTATCGCTGACCAGCAACTGCACATCATATTTATATGGATTTCCTGCTTCAGGCCTGGCTGATTTACCCGAAGAAGCCACCTGACGGTTGGCTGTTCTGGTAGTTGCCTGCGTTTTTGTATTTGCAGCAGGTTTCGTGTTTTTGCTCCTTGACTTAGGTGAATTATAGCTGATAGGAGTAGCGTCCATGGTCGGCTGCTCAGATGCAGGAGTGGCCTGGCGTTCTTCCGGAGTGCTGTAACGGCCCAGTTCCTCTTTATAACGTTTGATAGCTTTAAAGATACAGTTCGCAGCTTCCTGCTGTCCGGAGGCAGAGTTCAGGTAATCTTCCTCTTCAGGATTGCTGATGAAGCCCAGTTCCACCAGTACGCTCGGCATAGCGGTGGCCTGGAGTACCCAGATACCTTTTTCATCACGCTGGCGGGCGCCGCGACTGATACGACCCACACTGGAGAATTCATCTTCAATGAGTGTTGACAGGCGGAGGCTCTGGTCAAAGTAGGCGTTGCGGAGGGTATTTAATAATATAAAGGTTTCAGGATCAGACATGTCCAGTACGGAATTGGCGTCTTCGGAATTGGCATCCAGCATGATCACGGAGGAGCTTTCTTTCAGCGATTCCGTTTTGGCATTGTTCTTTCCGGTAGCCCATACATAGGTTTCGGTACCCTGGGCGGTACTGGGAGAGGTGGCATAGATAGCCCTTTTCACGGGCACCTTACGCTTACCTTTTTTAACGTATACGGTTTTGTAACCAGTCACCCGACG
This sequence comes from Chitinophaga filiformis, assembly GCF_900102545.1. Lineage (GTDB taxonomy): Bacteria > Bacteroidota > Bacteroidia > Chitinophagales > Chitinophagaceae > Chitinophaga > Chitinophaga filiformis. The sequence continues at coordinate 116,025 of NZ_FNBN01000009.1, forward strand.
GGTCGGACCCGCTGAGTTACAGTGAATTGAAATAAAAAGATCTCCTTTTTCCCTGTTAGCGATAATAGCTCTCTCATTCAGATCGGCACGAAGGGTGGAACCCAGGGCATTCCTGGTTTTACGCGTATATACTACACGTACGTCCTTCATATTTGCTTCAATCAGCTTTCCAAGCTGTAGCGCCACATCCAGTACAACTCCTTCTTCGGTGGAATACTTGCCCCGGGCTCCCGGAGTCTGGGCGCTATGGCCAGGATCGATGATGATAGTTCTGAGGGGCGGATTTTGCTTTTTTCCAATGACAGTTCGGTTCGTTGCATAAAGAAGGATCGTCCCTAAAAAGATGGCACATCCCAAAAAGATCCAAAATCGGTTCCAGCGCATGACTCAGTTTTTATTATATTTTAGTGGGCGTTAGTAGTATGTTAAATTGTTTAAAGATCGCAGCGTCCGCTTTGACCATTAAGATGTCGTTCGTATTTTGGCCCTGATAAATGACCGTATGCTTGTTTGGCCTGGCACTCATTTTCGTTTTACAATTGATAATAATTTGTCTAAAAACATGTAGGTTTGTGCCCGCTTAACACATGCACCTGAATCACAAAAATAATTATAAAAAGTTTTTGCGACAGATATACCTGGTTTTTGCCGGTATATTAATTGTCATTCCCTTCATAATAACAGCTGTCGCAACTCCTGCGCCAGATGCCTATGAGAGTTTTAACAAAAGTTTCACAGATGGCGTGCCCAAAGATACGGTGCCCGTTTCCAGAACTGATACTTCCTCCCGGGGAAAAGATACAACATTAAGGCCAGTTATAACGCCAGCCGAAGAGGTAACTGACAGCGTTCCGGTATCGACTGATTATACCGGTACTGACAGTATGTTTGTCCCTAAACTCTCCAAAGACAGCCTGGATGCGCCTATCACGTATAAAGCTAAGGATTCGATCGTTCTGGTAGTGCCGGATAAACGTTTTTATTTTTATGGTACTGCCAATACCAAGTATAAGAAAACGAGCCTGTCTGCAGAACGTATGAACTATACCCAGTCTACGGGCATCATGGAAGCCACCACCGCGCTGGATACTGCCGGTAAGCCCTATGGCCGTCCGCAGCTGGATGATAACGGTCAGGCCTTCGATTCTGATACACTCAGATATAATATTACCACACAGCGGGCAAAAATCTACAATACCCGTTCCCAATATGGGGAAGGCTTTGTGGCCAGTGAGCAGACGAAACGTGAGCCAGACAACAGCATCTTCGGTTTCAGGAATGGATATACTACCTGTAACCTGGATACTCCTCACTTCCAGTTCAGGGCCAGAAAGATCAAGGTGATACCGGATAAACTGGTGATCTCCGGTCCGGCCAACCTCGAGATTGAAGGCGTACCTACACCCTTATTTATACCGTTTGCCATCTTCCCTATCACCCACGGACAACAGTCTGGTATCCTGGTGCCTGGCTATGTAGTGAATGCACAGAAGGGTATGGGTCTGGAAAATGGTGGTTATTATATCGGTCTGGGCGACAATTTCGACCTGACCATGCGTGGTGATATCTACTCTTACGGTAGCTGGTCCATCACAGCCAGTCCTACCTACCGGAAACGCTACCATTATAATGGCGGTATGACGCTGAGTTTCGCCAATACCCGTTTCGGCGACCCGTCTGTTAAAAGTGAGTTTAGCCGCTCACGTGACTTCCGTGTTACCTGGAACCATAGTATGGACAGTAAGGCGCGTCCCGGTGTTACCTTCGGGGCCAGCGTAAACTTCGGTACGTCCAGCTATAATACTTTCAACGTGTATGATTACGCGTCCCGCGTTAATAATAACTTAGGATCGTCTATCAGTTTCTCGAAGACCTGGCAGGGAAAACCGTTCAACTTTACCTCCAGCCTTACCCATTCACAGAACCTGACCACGCGCGACGTTAATATATCATTCCCGTCGGCCACCTTTACTATGAATACCATCTATCCTTTCCAGCCAAAAGAAGTGGTAGGCAAGGCCAAATGGTATCATAAACTGGGGATAGGTTATAATGCCACACTGCAAAACAGTGTGACCTTTAAAGATTCTTTGTTTGGTAAGTCACAGATGTTTGACGCCTTACAGTCCGGTATGAAGCATGCCATTCCTATTTCCTTCTCCATACCGGTATTTAAGAATTTTACCTTTTCTCCGTCGATAAGTTATTCTGAATACTGGTTTACCAAGAAGACAATAAGGACATTTAACCGCGATAAGCGCTATAGTTTAGATTCATTAGGACGCATAGATACCTCCTACCAGTCAGGCTTCTTTACCGCCAGACAGGCCAGCGCCGGCGTATCATTGTCCACCGCCCTGTATGGTATGTACCAGTTTGGCAAGAATTCAAAGATCAAAGCTATCAGGCACGTAATGAGGCCAACCATCAGCGCCAGCCTTGCGCCCGATCTTGCGAAGAACGCTTATTATGATCTTTATTATACCAGGGATAGCCAGAAAGTAAGGCAGTCGTATTTCACCAGTTCCTCCGTTGGAGTGCCTTCGGAAGGAAGGTCCGGATCTATTTCCTTCGGAATAGATAACAACCTGGAAATGAAGGTATTCTCGAAAAAGGATACCTCTGCCAATAAAGAAAAAAAGATCAAGCTGCTGGATGGTTTTGGTATCAATGGCTCGTATAACTTCCTGGCAGACAGCTTCCAGTTGTCCAATTTTAATATTTATGCCCGTACAAACCTCTTCGATAAACTGAATATCACAGCTGGTGGTACTATTGATCCTTATGTAGTAAATGCCAGGGGAAACAGGATAGAGAAGTATGTATGGCAGGATGGCAAATTCAGTATTGGTCGTCTTACCAGTGCCAACATTGCATTGAGCACCTCTTTCCAGTCGTCCGACAAGAAAAGCAAACAGAAGGAACAGGAAATCCAGAATCTTGAGAATGAGCAGAGCAACGATGCTGCCTTCCAGGCGCAACAGCGTCAGCTGCAGGCCATCAGAAAGAATCCGGGTGAATATGTGGATTTTGATATTCCGTGGAAACTGGACCTCTCCTATAGCTTAACCTATAGTAAATCTATCATTCCCGATTCAGGAGGGGTGGTAAAGAGCATTAACCAGTATCTCGCATTTAATGGAGACTTCAGCCTGACGCCTAAATGGAAGATAGGGGTGAACAGTGGTTATAACTTTATTGACAATAAGCTGGCATATACGAACGTGTATATTTCACGTGATCTCCACTGCTGGCAGATGTCTATCAACCTGATCCCGATCGGTACTTACCGTCAGTTCAGCATTACTATTAGTCCGAAATCAGGTATTCTGCGTGACCTCCGTCTCAACAGGTCGCGAACGTTCTACGATTTATAACATCATTTCCGTTTTCCCCCGGGTTATCGCCCGGGGGGATAAATTTATGCCTGGCGCGGATTGCCGGGAGCAGTCCGTATTGTTTCCGGGGGGAAACCGATTCGGTTACCCGGGGGTGAAACCCAATCCCGTTTCCACGGGGGAAACCCGATTCGGTCATCCGGGGATGAAATCGATCCGTTTTCCCGGGGTGAAACCGATTCGGTTACCCGTGGGTTGAAAACCGATTCCGTTTTCCCCGGGGTTGAAAACCCCGGGCTACAAACAATGGGACTCCTGCCGGAGTCCTATTACGTTTTGTTAATTACGTTTGCTGTAGGCATCCATGCCTTTAGTATGCCTTTTACATGCCTTTGATATGCCTTTGACATGCCTTTAAGTTGGACCTGTGACAATTTCCGGGTCGGATCTCCCGGGGCATAGATAGCGTGCGCCTATACCCGACCTATAGGTATAGCCTCCACCGAATCTCAAGGGAGGTTGACCGAATAAGCTTCGGCGGACCAGGTAAAACGGCTACCTGATACTTTTTTCACATGGCATTTTAAGCCTGAAATGAAGAGTGAAAATATTAACTGACTGTTTGTCAGTTTGTTATGTTTTTTAAGGTTCTTTTTTACTGAGAGAGCAAGGGACGAATAAGCGGCGAATAAGCGACGAATAAGCGACGGCAAAGTATCGAACAAGTATTAAAATAGTATCATAATTGCCATTCTTTCGGGCTTACCTGATGGCATCTGCTACCAGTTTTGTTCGATATGTTCCCACATCGTTTTAAACACCTTTTCTTTCAGTGATTCCGTATCTGCCAGTGTAAGTCCATCCGGATATATTGGAGGCAGAAAATGGACGTCTACGGCATGAGGAAGGGCATAAAAGACCTTGCCGGGAGGCAATATCTTACGGGTATTGAAAATAACGGCCGGAAGAATGGGTTTCCCCGTTTCAATCGACAGGGTAAAGGCGCCGTCATAAAAAGACTTGAGAGGCTGGTCTGTTTTATTACGGGTGCCTTCGGGGTATAACAACATATGTACTCCTTCCTGCAGCACCCTTTTCATTTCCAGCACACTTCCTTTACGGCTTTCCGGATCATGCCTGTCCACAAGCACGGAACCGACCTTATACATGATACCGAAGATGGGCGTTTTCTCCATCTCTTTTTTCGCCAGGCTTTTGCTTCCCGCAGGGATGGCATAGGTAGTAGCCGGGATATCTACCATTGAGTTGTGATTACAGACAATGATGTAAGTTTCTTTTGACTTGAAATATTCCGTGCCCTTTCTGCGCACAGGACAGAATATCAGTGGCATATATACGTGCATCCAGCCGCGGCCCAATGCCATAAAATAACGGATATTGCGGGGAGAAGGTAGGAGAGATACCAGCCACATAGGTAGCAGCATGATCAGCATAGTACAGATAAACAGGATCAATGCATAAGCAGCGTACAACCTGGCCAGGAGATTCTTAAGCCATTTCATAATCTGTAGTAGTTATTCTTTAGTCCCTTTTTTTCGTACATAAATATAGTTATAATCCGCTATATATCGCAGTCTTAATTTATGATTCTGATCACTCCCTGTAATAGTTCTGTATTCAGATAGAAATGTCAGGAATCAGCTCCGTTATACAGGCGGATCCATTTTTTATGCCTCACCGACCTTTGCATTTCTGAATTCAAGTGGTGTTGCGTTCGTGAATGCGTGTTCTTCTCCCTATCTATGGTGACCGTCTGTGTGTCTCCCGAATTCCAGGCAATGGTAAAATACTTTGTGTCTCTGTCGCGGCCATAGTATAGGCGGTCGAAGTTTTCTTCGTTTTTGAACAGCAGTAATGTGCCGCCGGATTTCGGATCTTTAAGTACTGGTTTCATGCAAATAGCTCAATGTAGCTATCGCAATTTACATTCATAATTAAGGATGGTCCTGCTTCCATATCTGTTGGTAATAGTTGCCCCAGTCGCGGATGTATTTGTAGTATTCGTACTCGGTTTCGAAGCTCTGCAACATCTCATAGGTAGGCCGGTATTGCACCATGAAACTATCCAGGACGGGCGATTGTAAACCTGTTAGTTTTTGGATCAGGGTCTTGTTAAAGCGGTAGTCTACGTATTTATCGTGCTCGATCGCTATGAGGTGTTCTCTGAATGCTTCCATTCTTTTGATCTTTCTCATGCTGAATAAGGCATCCAGGTTAACGCCCACACCACCGCCTGCAGAGGAAATATATTCCGGTGAATAGTCAAATACCTTGCGGTATTCCTCACGATTGGCGATAGAGTCTAACTGATAACTTCTCCTTTTTTCCTGTATCTCTACGGTAGGCAGTGTAGTGACATCCACATGCAGGCTCATATCAAATGCGCGGCCGAGGGGGGCCTCCTTTACAGGGATCTTCATAGTGGCTTTCCCCAGGTAAGAAAAACTGATAGAGTCGGTGAGTGGTAGTTTGATACTATAGCGGCCCAGGGAATCTGTAATAGTGCCGGCGCCGGAAGTGCTCATTACACTTACGCCCGATAGTCCATAACGGGCCGAACGTTCATATACCGTTCCGTAGACAGTACGGACCTGCGCTTTGGTTATCCCGGCCAGCAGGACCAATACGACAAACAGGGCTGTTTTCAGGAAGAGGTTATTATTGTTCATTTCGGGACCAATCTAAGACAGGAGTAATATATAAGCAAGAGCAGGGTAAATATTAACATTTCATTTTAGATGAACGGCCGCTTGAAAAGGACCAACGGGGCGTTAATGTTTCCTCCTGATACGACTGAGCGACTGTGGTGTAATGCCCAGGTAGGAGGCTATATCACCCAGTGGCACCCTCCTGGCTATGTCGGGCTGCCGTTCCAGGAATAAACGGTATCGCTCGCTGGAATCATATCCCAGATAGGCGTTACGGGTGTTTATTTTCTCCAGCAGCGTCTTTTGGATGGACTGGTCGATAGCCGTTTTCAGTGTCGGGTATTTGTTATACAATTCCATTAGCGCAGCCCTGTCTATATACAGCACTTCTGCATCACAGGCTGCCTGGATGGTCTCATGCGCTACCACCTGGTTGATGAAACTATTCAGGATAGTACAGAAACGGTTTTCGCTGATAAAGTAATGTGTTACTTCATGGCCGTTTTCATTTTGTACCAGTATCCGGAGTATGCCTTTACATACAAAGAATAGTTGCCGGCAGATATGATCTGACTGAAATAAAGTAGCCCCTTCTTTATACGTCCGGTGTTCAAATGCTTCCAGGATCGCAGCCTGGTCGCTTGCTGACAGTGATTTATCAAGTTGCAGATGATTGAGCAGCTGATTGTCCATGTAACAAATATCGGAATTGAAATCATTTTTTACCATTTGTTAAATAGACCCACATGTGGACTGTCGACCTTTGATCTCTCAAAACAAAGCATTATGGAAAGTCAACAAACAAACAAAACGGCGTTAACAGGAAAGAGAGTAATTGTATTGGGTGGTAGTTCCGGACTTGGACTGGCAACAGCCATCGCCGCCGCTGCGGAAGGCGCTAAGGTGGTTATTGTATCCGGTAATCAGCAGCGTATCAATGAAGCGTTGAACAGGCTGCCGGCAGGTAGCGAAGGCTATGCAGTAGATCTTTCTCATGAACAGAACATTCAATCTTTCTTCGAAAAGGCAGGAAGCTTTGATCACCTGGTATATACTGCTGGTGAAAACATTGTATTGAACACCATGAAAGACATCAACCTGGAACAGGCGCATACCTTCTTTAACCTGCGCTACTGGGGTGCTTTGGCGGCAGTGAAATATGGCGCGCCTCACATTAACAAAGGCGGTTCTATCAATCTTACCGGCGGTATTGCCAGTCCGCGGCCCAATACAGGATGGGGAATAGCTGCCAGTATCTGTGGCGCAATGGAAGGCTTTACCAGGGCGATGGCAGTAGAGCTGGCGCCTATCCGTGTGAACCAGGTATCTCCGGGTGTTATCAGAACAAACCTGTGGAATAGTATGTCGGCCGAAGACCGTGAAAACCTGTATACTTCAGTCGGAAATTCCCTGCTGGTAAAACGTGTAGGTGAAGCGGAGGATATTGCCCAGGCTTTCCTGTATATGATGAAACAACAGTTTGCCACAGGGCATATATTAACTGTTGACGGAGGCGCCGTACTGATCTGATCGCATGTAGCCATTTATTCTTCCGGAGAAATGAATATATAGTATTACCGGCCGGTAATAATTTCTACTGATATCCTGCCACAGGGGCATAATTAAAAGTCTTTTAATGATAAAGAAAAATTAGTATTATTGTTAAAACCCTGATCTGTCAACCAAAATCTAAATCCTTTTTATAAATCCTGTATTACGTAAAACGTACTGAGAGCACTATTGTATACCGTCTTTATTCATTACCCTAATCTTTCACATTAAAACCCAAATGAAACATGAAAAACATGCTTTTTCCCCTATTGCTATTGATCATTTGTTTTGCAGCCTGTAAGAAGTCGGCCGACGTACCGGCTGGCGATCCGCAAACGGAGTATGACAACGCTAAAAAAGTACTGGCTTACATCCATGACCTGGGATTCCCATCAGACAAGATTGTAGAAAATGCGAATGAATTTATTGTTGAAGAAGACATCATCTTCCCTAAGAACATGGAAGTGCCTGCTGAAAAAGTGAGACCAGAACAGTACTACACCGGAAGCCTGGTGTCTGCAGGCAATGTTACGAACATCCGCCTGATGGTAGATGCTTCTATGACATCTATGCTGTCAGAAATTAACTCTGCTATTGCACAATGGAATGCGGTGGCCAATTGCTCTATTAACTGGACAATAGTTACGTCCGGCACTTACGATGTATTGATCATAAACAGTAACCTGGGATCAGGTGTGTGCGGACAAGGTACCTTCCCTTCCGGTGGAAGAGCGGGTAACACTATCCGGATCAACAAGGCACAAATTGCAGGTAACAGCTTTGCACAACGTGCACGTACTATCTGCCATGAAATGGGACATAACGTTTCTTTCAGGCACACTAACTGGGCTTCTATCGGTGAATCCAGTGCTACAGCAGTTCCTGGCGTAGGAGGTACTGATGCCTCTTCTATTATGAACGGCGGACAGTGTGGCAGTGGTGCAACTGTATTATCTACTAAAGATAAACAGGCAGCATCGGCTTTATACCCCTGATAACATAACCGGTTGAAAATGTGAGCGCCTGTCTGCATTTTGTGGACAGGCGCTTTTATACATTATTTCGACAATTCTCATGAGTTTCGTTTCCTCCCATGAAATGTGCAACAAGTCCCCGGATTTGGGGATATCCTGCCGCTGGCTTTCACAGTAACTTCACGCCCTGTTTAAATTTTTTATCTGATGAGTAACTTTTTTGCCCTCAACTCCATTACAACAGGGCGTGGATGGAGTGTAAATGTAACCGGATATACCAATGCTTTGAGAAAGTTGGTTTGTTGCCTGTTCATGCTGTTTTTTTCTACCGCTTATGCATTCAGCCAGCAGAAGCTGGCTACCGGAGAACATTTCGCTGATGTTAACGGTGTTAAGCTGCACTATTATGTTTCCGGTAAAGGGCCTGTTTGCCTGGCGCCGTCTCCGGGATGGGGTGCGCATGTAGATTATATGCGTTCACTGACTCCTTTTGAGAAACATTTTACGATGGTGTATTATGATACCCGTAAAAGTGGTTTGTCTTCCGGCCCCGATGATCCGACAAAATATACTGACCAGGACTTCATGAATGACATGGACTCACTGAGAACATATCTTGGCCTGTCAAAGGTATGGCTGACAGGTCATTCCGGCGGAGGATACCAGGTGCTTAACTATGGTTCCCTGTACAATGATCATGTGAATGGTATCATTGCACTGGACGCGATGGCACGGTATGACAGTCTGCATCATGCAGAAATGATGAAGGTCATTAACGAAACAAAGAATGGTCCTGAGTTTGAAAAAGCGAAGGCAGCCTTCTTTGGTAAGGATACTGTTAAACGTACAATGGACGAGTTTTTGGAGGTGATATTACCATTGTACTTTACGAATACCCAGATAATCCGTACTATACCTAAGCTGAAAGTCAGTGATAAAGCATATGCTTATACACGTGCGTCAAATATCTTTAAGAGTAAGAACCTGCTGGACGACCTGCACAATATTAAGGTACCTGTACTGGTAATAGTGGGTGACGGAGATTTTATCTGCGGCGTTGAATCAGAAGCGAAGAGGATACATGCACATATTCCTACATCACGACTGGTAATTGTGAAGAATGCCGGACACCTGCCCTGGATAGAACAGCCGAAAGAGTTTTACAAGGCTTTTGAACAGTGGGCAAAAGAACAACACATTTAACACGGTATCCGAATAAGAAAAGCAAAAGGGCGCGTCCTGTATGGAGGCGCCCTCTGCTTTTTACAGGCATTGTAAATAAACAGGGTAACCTGTAACTTTGTACTTCTAAAAATGATTGATCATGGACAAGAGAGAAACAATTCCTACCGGTGGTACTTTTTACCCCATAGTGAAAGAGCTTTTCGAAAAGAAACAAAAGGCGGGTATTCTGTACGATGATAATGGTGTGACCCGTGCCAACGGTTTGATAGAGAGCCTTTTTGAACGCGATGGTCATCAGTGGTTAAAGCTGGAAGACCAGACCGAGATCCGGATTGATAAGTTGTATGCTGTGAATGGGACCTTCTCTTCTGATTACTCTGAATGTTAAGATTGTCTGTGCGATCACAGCCAGGATATCACGGCTTCTTTGCCAAAAGAAATGGAACACGGGTGTTTCCGCAGAAGTAACTGCCTGGCAGAATAAGTTGCTGTTGCTGACTAGATACTTCGAACGGTGCCTCCATCTACACGTATAAGTGCTCCGCTGATATAGTCCGCATAGGGACTGGCAAGGTAGGCGACAGCAGCGGCTACTTCTTCCTGCCGGCCAAACCTGTTCGTGTCATTCGGTACAATATCTTTAACGGCATTACGTTCGATAGCTGCTAAATCTGTTCCCCAACCTCTTGTGGGCGCCACATTGCGCAGCCATTGCTCAACACCCGGGTTCATAATTGCGCCGGGCGCGACAACATTTGAAGTGATGCCTGTTCCATTAAGTTGCCTCGCCAGCGACACGCTCATATTGTGACGGGCAGCAAGGCTGGCGTTATAATGTGGCAGATCATTTATAGGCTGTATACCCAGCCCGCCACCAATATTGATGACCCTTCCCCATCCTTGTTTTTTCATATCCGGCACAAATCTTTGAATCATGCGTACATAAGACACTACATTGACGTTAAACACTTCTATCCAATCGACGCATGTTGTATTTGACCAGCCTGTGTGAGCATAGAATCCGGCATTGTTTACCAGTATGTCTACAGGGCCGGATTTCAGCGCACCATTTGCAACCATATCGGCTCCCTCATCAGAAGAAAGGTCGCCTAACACTGCTTCTGCGCTGCCGCCGCTTTCAGCGATGCTGGTTACTACTGCATTTGTACGATCTGCATTTCTGCCATGTACAATTACATGTACGCCCTCGCCTGCAAGCATTTTTGAAATGGCTTCGCCAAGGCCGGAGCTGGAACCCGTTACCAGGGCCCGCTTTCCAGATAATTTGTAATCCATAATATAAATGTTTAAATATTAATCAGTCTTTTTTGAAGGCGCGTTGCCAAATGCCTTTTTATAAGCGAAAGAGAAATGTGAAAGATCTTCAAACCCCAGATCCAGGTAGATCTCTGAAACTGTTTTTCCTTTCTGATGGATCAGATAATGGGCTTCTTCCAGTCGCTTTTGTGTAAGCCAGCGACCGGCAGTAGCATTAAAGGCTCTTTTGAAGTCCCTTTTAAAAGTGGACAAACTGCGGCCGGAAAGGAACGCCATTCGATCCAATCCAACGTTATATCGATAATGTGCATTCATGAAAGCAATCAGATCAATTTTTCCTGGATCATTAAAATCAAACAATGCACCTCTTAAGAGTGGATTCGTTTGCAAGAGAATTAATATAAGCTCCTTCGTCTTTAGCGCAATGATTTCTTCATCATATTTACCTGCTGCTCCCAGATAAGGTGTCAGACTATTAACATAACTTTCTAAATATCCATTTGACTTCAGCAGTTCTATGTCCCTGCCTAAGTAGATCTGTTGTGTGGAGTCATGATAGGAGGTTACTATTTCTTTTAACGTACCCTGGTCAATATGGACGGCAATTGATTTGAAACCTTGTTGTCCGGCATGTTTCGCTGATTTGGTCAATTGGTTTCTTTTAAAGAATCTATAGTCTCCTGCTTTAAAAGTGTATAGATGGTTGCCTGACCATACTTCATGGAAGCCGGCAATGATGTAACTGAATATATGATCCATAACAAATACCTCATTTTCCAATATCTCCTTGTCATAGTTATTGGCAAGGATACGCGGCCTGCTAAGTCTATTCATATAGCTGTCCTCTGCCATTGATTTAAATTAGAACACAAAGTTCGCGACTTTAGGTTTTCTTCAGTTTGTTGAATGGGTCAAAATGGTTTGTTTAAAAGGTTAATTGAGTAATTTTCTCCGTCTATACTCTTTCCTACTTAAAATTATTTAATATTAAATAGTGGACTTTGTCTACTAAATATTATATATTCGCATTGAATTCACTGGCAAACTTATAATCAAAAAAAATGAAGGACACTAAAATAGCGGTCCAGGAGATCCGTGCGTTCAACCGTTTCTATACTGATATCATCGGACTGCTGGATACGCATTTGCTGAACAGCGCTTATTCGCTGTCTGAAGTGCGTACCATGTATGAAATATATGCTGGTAAAAGTGTGCAGGCTTCACAGATCATGACAGCTATGCATATTGATAAGAGTTATTTAAGTCGCATATTAAAGAAACTGACCCAGGAAGGATTAATCTCAAAAATGCCATCTGAGGAGGATGCAAGAGCCTCGCTAATCTCCCTTACAGAACAAGGAACGAAGGTATTTAAAGCACTCAATAAAGCATCAGACGAACAGATTGATGGGCTGATCAGCAACCTCTCTCCAAAGAAGCAGCAGGAGCTGGTAAATCATATGAAAGCGATACAGGAGATATTACAACATAAATAACAGGGAATGCTATGACAACTAGAATGAGTATAAATGATATCAGCCTGCGTAATGAGCTGTTGCCGGGAGATCTTGGCTATGTCGCTTATCTGCATGGGCTGCTTTATGCAAAGGAACGCGGCTACGGGCTTAATTTTGAAGGTTATGTGCTGGATGGCTTAGGGGAGTTTGCTCACCGGTATGATCCGTCAAAGGACAGGATCTGGATCTGTGAACATGAAGGTAAGATCATCGGTTTCCTGATGGGACTTAACAGGGTAGATAGTGTGCAGCTGCGTTATTTTATCTTCCTGCCGGAGTATAGAGGAATAGGATTGGGGAAGAAACTGATGAATGAGTTTATCAGTTACATGAAGGAGATAGGGGTTAAGAAAGCTTATTTGTGGACGACTAATGAGCAGGAAGAAGCGATCTCTTTGTATACGCGGCATGGTTTTACATTAACGGAAGAGAAGAAATCCAATACCTTTGATAAGGAGTTAGTGGAGAGAAGGTATGATATGGAGTTAGCTTAAAAATCTATCCTAATGAAACATTTTATTACCTGTAAATCCTGTCGGAAAAGAGTGACCGCGCTTTTAAGCAACATTATCTTACCCGAATTTCGCGGACTCGGAGGTGAGCCATTGTTGGCAAGCGGTCAATATTGTATTGATCCGGACGGAGATTTTTACATCGCTATTACTGACAAACATGGTCTGAAATACCATCCTGATGATAATAGGATGATTGGCTGTTGTGGCCCGAGCAGTGAAGGATTACCTAATCTGATCTGCTCTTGTAAATCGGAAATAGGCAGGGAGATAAGCGACTGTGATACCCCTCATTTCATTCGACTCTTTCACGAAGTAGCCAGTGTAAAGACCGATCACAATGGTGGGCTTGAAGCGATTCTATGCTCAGCCATTTCAGAAGAAGAAAAGACAGCATTGGAAATTTTATGGCAATATGGTCAGTAGAATTTCGCGATGAGAAAAGCAGACTCGGCACCAGGCATCAGCATTGAATGAGCATACTTGGTTTGAAATTTGTTTTGATCCTACCTGTAGACAAAACACTTCAAGCTTTGCTAAACCGTGGAGAAAACCATATCCGTATAGGGAGACGCATGCTATGCCGGTTCTTACTAGTGGCATCCTTTGTCATTGTACACGGGACTGTCTATAGCCAGGTGTCGCCGCCTGCAGACACCCTGAAGCGGGACACTGTACCTACGCCAGCCGAAAGAAGGGCTGAAGAGAACCTGTTTGAACAATTTGACCTCGGTGATCTGGCAAATTATATCCTGCATCCGAAGAGGCCGCCGGGGCCGCCGAAGAAACGTTCAGGTATTATTGTCATCCCCAATGTGGCCTCTAATCCCAGTATTGGTTCACAGATTGGTATTAAGGCTGTGGCAGGGAAAAAGCTGGGAGGTGATCCCCGCACCCTTCTTTCAGTAGCAGCAACATCGGCCTCCATTACTACTAAAGGCATTATTTATTTCTACATCTCTCACAATGTCTACACTCCGGGTAACAAATGGAACCTGCAGGGTAGCCTGGTCGCTGCCAGAACAGTGACACCCGATTTCGGACTGGGTATAGCAAATGAAGGAGGGAAGAGTGAAGCCGACATCATACTGGCGAATGCAGCGCGTAAGCCCCGTGCAGTGAAAGGGCAATTCTACAACTTCAGAGAAAAGGTGTACAAAGAAGTCAGCAAGAACCTTTTCCTGGGAATGGGAGTGTCGTTTGACATCAGGCGTAAGCTTGAAAACAAAGACACTACTACTGATCTGACACCATTCAATATTTACAGCGACCGGCACGGATTTCCGAGAGATCACTATATGGCGAACGGATTGCTGTTTAACGTTCAGTATACGACCCGCGACAATCAAAACCGTGCATATAAGGGCATGTACATAGATGCAGGTTTCCGTGCGAACCAGACCTGGTTGGGAAGTACCCGGAGCGGATTGCAGTTCACGACCGATTTCAGGAAGTATGTCAGCCTCTCTACCCGGAATCCGGCACATGTAATAGCGTTCTGGAACTGGGGCTCTTACCTGATCAATGGCGCAATACCTTATTTCGAACTGCCTGGTACCGCCAAAGACCCGGGCTCCCGTAGCGGCAGGGGATATGTGGTCGGTTATTTCAAAGGTGAGAACTATAACTATTCAGAAGTGGAATACCGCTTCCCGATATTGAGGAATAATTTTATCAGTGGTGTGGCTTTCTTCCATTTGCAGACCGCCAGCGATGAAATAGGCACTAAATTGTTCCAGACATTCCGGCCAGGAGGAGGTGCAGGGCTGCGGATACTGTTTAACAAGCATACGCGTACCAATCTTTGCCTGGATTATGCCTGGGGTCAGTATGGTGCCAGAGGGTTCTTTCTGGGCTTAAATGAGGCGTTTTAGGGCCAAAATGGGTTAACCCTTTTTCCTACGCTTTGAAGACTCAAAATACTCCCATAAATACTTCGAAATCTTCCTGATCAGGTTTTCCGCTTCATTCTCATCTGTCCAGCGTTGATCTTTGTTGTTCTTAGTGCCCACATAGAATACATAGTCCCCATGTGGCGCATTTACCAGTATCACCTCAGACCGGGAAGCATCTACAGACCCTGTTTTATGCGCTGCCTGTACATAAGGAGGAATTTGGGAAAGCCCGGTTTCATCATAATACCCGTGCGTCATGAGGCGGTACATCCGTTCAGAAGCCGCTTTACTGATGATCTCTCCCTGACGGATCTTCACCACTAACTCTGCCATCTCATGTGGGGTAGTCATACCCCAGCCGTAGATATTCCTGATTGCCTCACGTCCTGGTGTACGGGAATTAACCCGGGTAACAGAAAGCCCATATTGCGCCATCAGCTCATTGATGCGTTGTCCGCCGCCGGCCAGGGCCTGGTTCCATAGAGAGGTGGTATTGTCGCTATAGGACATCATTAATGCCAGCAATACACTGAGATCTGTCTCCGTACTGTCTTTGAAGAATTGCATTAAGCCCGAGCCTCCGTATTTGATAGAGTCCCGGTAAATAAGCGGCTGATGGTATTTCAGTTCCCCTTTTTCGAGCTTGTCGAACACGCCCACCAGGATGGGGATTTTCACAATACTGGCTGTCGGGAAGATGGTATCTTCATTAATACCCACATAACGACCGGTTTTAAGGTTCCGGACGTAGATACCTATATCTCCGTTGAAGTCCTTTATAAGTTCCCGCAATCCTTTCTCAAGTTTGCGGTCCTGTTGTGAAAATGCCAGTGTGGGAAGAAGCATGAATAAAAAGAGGAACCGGTACATGTTTTATATCGACGTTTGCCCTAAGATATAAAACAGTACCGGAAATTTCTTTAAAAGATAAGTCCACTGGCGCATATTTTGTGGCATAACAGGTAAACCTGTGTTATGCTTGCGAATTCCACTTTTTCAGTGATCACCGTTACGGTATACCTGTTACTCTATTGTATCTTGTTACAGATCGAATATACACAATGGCTGGCCGTATATATGTTCCTTCTCTCCCCCGTGCTGGTAATATGGATGGTGTATACAGTATTGAAATACGGTGTATACAAGGGCCGCAAACTGGCGGAAGATGAAGAATATGGTTATCAGGACCGGTTATGAACGGGTGTATGTTTATTTACATACAAATAATTTTTTTTCGGCATCATAGACCGGATTTGCACACCATTTATCACTTCTTACCACATAAGATGTGTTGTTTATTTTCTCTTTCACGTCGAATAGCGTATTACAGGCATCGATATAAGAAGAGTATTTGCCAATGGCTGTTCTATAATAATTCTGTCGGAAAAAAAGGGCCACATCTTTGAATCCATTATCAACTGATCTCTTCATTTCATATTTTGCTGCGTCAATATCCTTATCACCACCTGCAACGATAAGCCAATAGCTATTATCCGGATTATTGACAGATTGAATGATGGTATCAGGTACATCGTAGTGAGGTATCAAAGAAGTAGTACCTGGTTTTTTTTTGAGTGGGGGTATCTCAATACTATAGGGCTCAGCGTTTTTAGCAATTAGATCTATTTTTTCTGCTAAAAACCGCTTTTTTCTGAAGTTCGTAAGTTTTGCTGAATCAAGCGCAAGTAATCCATTTTCCTGAAATGCAACGATGATATCGGAAAACTCCTGATAGTTGGCCGCCTCAGTGGCTTTTAATAAAATACTCGACTGAAATTTTTTGTCTTCCAGTGCAAGTGTAGCACGATTATCAAAATATTTCAACGCTATACCAGTAATAACTGTGATTAGTCCGCCGATGATAGACACAAGTAGCGGCGTAAATATTCTTTTACTTCGCTGTTCCTGTATTTTAAGGTCTAATTCTTTTTTTTTTGAGAGCCAGCTCTTCCAGCTGAATTTTCTGGTCATGCTCGAATTTTCGTAAACTAAGGTCTTGCGAGTCCATATTAATGTGGTGTAATGGGATTAGCGAATATTAATGTTTGATTTGATTGTAAATTATTGCAATAGACATGAAAAGTAAATACCAAGTAGTTGGTATTTTTTATCATGGGTGCCGACCCTGGAACATCGCAAAAAAAAGGACAAATCGAGTTTTAATTCGATTTGCCCTCTTGATAGCCTGGAATAAACAGGCTAATTATTATTGCACTTTTATACTACAATTAGCTCCCTGCAGTCCTTCAGCTTCCACGCCCGCTTTGATCGTTCCCCCTTTCTCCGCTGATTGCACAATAAACACCAGCTTTCCGCTGAACGCCTTCATCTGCGGCCGCTGGAACGGCTCGAGGTTGGTCGCGTCACCATTAGCTGCCGCTTTAAAATTGCCGGTGCCTGTTACGTTGAAATGCAATTCATTGGTTGCATCGGGACAAAGATTCCCGTCTTTGTCTACCACACTGGCAGTAATATAAGCCAGATCTTTTCCATCAGGAGATAAGCTGTTGCGGTCAGCTTCCAGCACAATATGATGCGGGGCACCGGCAGTCCTGATGCTGTCTTCCGCTATTGCTTTTCCCTGACTATCGTAAGCCACTACTTTGATTGTACCCGGCTGGTAAACCACATCCTTCCACATCAGGCGATAACGGGCCTGATGGCTGGAGGTATCTTTGGAAAGTCTGCCCATACTTTTGCCATTCACAAATAGTTCTGCGCTGGGATAGCTGGTATAACAGAATACCGGTGTTGTCTGTCCCTCACGTCCGGGCCATGTCCAGTGGGGCAGGAGATGGAGTGTAGCCTGTTGGGTATTCCATTTACTCCTGTAAAGGTAGAAGCGGTCTTTAGGTATTCCTGCCAGATCAAAAATACCGAAGTAAGAGCTATGAGAAGGCCATTTTGAATCGTATGGAGTCGGTTCTCCTAAATAGTCAAATCCGGTCCAGACAAACTCCCCGATTACATAATCAAGATCATCCTGCTGTACAAATTCATCATCGGGCACCTGCGACCAGGAGCAGGCTTCAACATCGTAGGAAGAACACTGGTTGTCGTCATACATCTTCCCTTTTTGGAAAGCCAGCGGAAATTTATATACACCTCTTGAGCTCACAGTAGATGCAGTTTCAGTACCCATCAAAAAGCCCTGTGGCAGTCTGTTGTGCGCCTCCGGATAACGGGCAGGTTTGTAATTAAAACCAGGAATATCCAATACTGCTGCGAAACCTTTATTAAGCGCATCATCGATGCGGTCCATACCTGCTGTTACAGGTCTTGTAGGATCTTCCCGGTGACAGATATCCTGCAGGCGGCGGGCGATGTCCTTACCATTCGTAGCGCTTTGATCAGGCACTTCGTTGCCTATGCTCCACATGATGTTGGAAGGATTGTTACGGTAATGATGTACCATATTCACGAGGTCTTTTTCCACCCACTCGTCAAAATACTGACTATAACCATTCTTTACCTTGGGCGCTTTCCATTCGTCAAATGATTCTACCATCAGCATAATGCCCATTTCATCACAGCCCTTCACCAGCTCCGGAGCCGGCATATTATGCGAAGTACGGATAGCATCACAGCCCATATCTTTCAGTAACCTGAGCTGCCTGCGCAGTGCAGCGGTATTGATAGCTGCGCCCAGCGGACCAAGGTCATGGTGATTACATACACCTTTGAATTTCCTCTGCTGACCATTCAGCAGAAATCCTTTACCGGCTTTGTACTCAATAGAGCGGATGCCAAAAGGTGTTTCATACTCATCTTTCAGCTTGCCACCTTCATACAGACGTGTAACTGCCTTGTATAAGGTCGGTGTCTCCGGCGACCATAAAGCAGGTTGTTTGATGAGGAACGCTTGTCTGGCAACAGTACTGTCAGCCGGCACCAGTGTAGTAACCGTACCCACCTTTTTACCAGCAGCATTCATCAATGTTGTTCTTACTTCTACTACCTGCGCTTTGGCAGATCTGTCAATAGTAGTAAGCAGCTGCACAGTTGCCTGTGAAGCGCTTACAGCAGGAGTAGTAACATAAGTTCCCCATACCGGAACATGCGTATCGTTTGTCACGATCAGATGAACATTGCGATACAGCCCCGCGCCGGGATACCAGCGTGATGCCTGTTCGAAGTTCTCCAGCCTTACAGTCAGCGTGTTTGCCCCTTTTGCGTGGATGTAATCGGTAATGTCAAAAGAAAAGGAATTGTAACCATAAGGCCAGTTACCCACTTTTTTACCATTAACATAAACAATGGCATTGCTCATGGCGCCGTCAAACACCAGCACCGTTCTTTTGCCTGTTTCCAATCCCGGAACAGTGAATGACAGGCGATACCAGCCCGTGCCGATAAAAGGCAGACCACCGGTACGTCCTGCTTTCATGGAGGCTTCCTGTTCTCCGTTCTGTTCGATCTTTACTTTTTGGATATCGTTGTTACCATCGAAAGGACCGCTGATAGCCCAGTCATGGGGGACAGTAACCGTCTCCCATTGTTTATCATCAAATGAAGGTTGAATAGCTTCCGGATGATCTCCTTTTGCAAACTTCCAGTTCTTTTCCAGCAGGTATTCCTGGCGTATCTGGGCCATACTCTGCACACTCATGGCCATGATAGCCAGCAGCAATAATCCTTTATATTTATTCATAACCTATTTTACTTTTAACCAGACGGCTATTATTTCTATTGTATATGGTGTGGCGCCAGCAGCGGGTATATTCGTGATCTCTATTTTATCGGGCGTACGCAGGTCAGGCACGGATTGATCACCAGTTTTCAGCCATAGCGGCATAAAGCCTGGATAAGGCCTCGGTAGCAACAGCGTTTGATCTGACTTAAAGCTATTCAGCGGCAACTCAATATCCCTGAATTCATTTGTAAGCGGAGCCACTGCCGCGATAGCAGTAGCATTTGCTGAGATCAATGCTACTCTTGCATTGGCTGTCTGCTGGCCTGTTACCCTGGCCCGGAGAACCACTGTATTAAATGCCTGCAACTCCTGGCTTCTGCCTTTTAGTTGTGCTGCTACCGCGCGACTTACGCCCGTTACGGTGTCGGTCTTAGTACCATTACCACTGATGCGGATAGCCAGTTGTTCTGACCTGTCGCCGGATGTATAAGCACCGGGCGTATAGGTAGGCAACATGATCAGGTCTTTATTCTTCGTTGCATCCAGTAAAGACAGCATAGTGCCTGGGGCAGCGATATACGTCTGCCATGTATCGCGGTGATAGTTGTCCCATGCGTAAGGATCTCCTGTATATTGACCCGGGAAGGTGGTATAGCTGTTACCCTGTTGTATAATGAGTCTATACTGCAGAAGACCCGGTTGAAGCAGCTCTGCTGGCAGTGTAGCTGTGTAGCTTGATGGAGTGGCGGAATGCATATCCAGCTTGAACCATTGTCCGCTGAGTTGAGTGCCTTCCAGCCAGACGTGTGCTGTGGAGTCTATGCCGGCAATAGTTGCTTCAATAGTCGCAGGAGTGCCTGCTGTTAACTCTGTAAAGGGCGTATGATTGACTGCAAGCTCTGTGCGCACAGGTTGAGGTGCTACAAATTCAGACAGCCCGATCACTCCGTTGATCTTATTGCCGGTGATATTACTTTGCCTGCCTTTACGGATAATTAAATACGCTCCGGGATAGATAGTGAAAGTATTACCAGCTACATTCGTCTGTGTATGATTGTCTTTATTGACAGCACTCAGCGTGAAGTCATCTCCCATATCCGGCAGTCTGATCGTCATTGACTGCTGGTTCCATTGTACGCGTCTCAGTTCTTTTGCGGGAGACGTTCTTTCAAACGGATCTTTCAGCGGTATTACATCAGGCATCACTTCCAGTCGCCATACACCATCTTCTATTTTGTCCAGGAAATAAGCGCCCGTTCCCTTATACTGAACAAGGGGAGAGTTGCCTGTACCTGCCATGTGCGACAGTTGACCCGGATCGATAGCATTAGTGTTTGTATTGCCTGTATAATAAAACTCCGCAGCAGTGTTCCACTCACTCAGCTGTTGTGCATAACTTACCCTGGCAGCACCAAATAAGGTATCCGCAGGATAAACACCATAGTTTTTAATGCGGGGAAGCTGGCGAAAAATCTTACCTGCAATGAGGAAACTGATCGCCTTCTCCGGAGTATATGCCAGGTTCAGGTAATGTGTCTGGTATTCCGTATTGGCATATGCTGTGTGTAAAGGATCATATGCAAACTGTGTTGCCCACTGGAAACCGGCAGTGCGGAAGCTCCTCGCCATAGCGGGATACATCACCGGTTGCAATACATCTCCTGCATCGAATTCATATACCATCCGTGCTTTATTTTTAAAGGCAGGAATAGTGTCAAACGGGATCGCATAGCGGTCTACATTAGGCAGCAGGTTATCCTGTAATGTACGGTTAGCCACCAGCCCTGTAGGATACCATTGAAAGCTCACACCATCAATATTGGCGGCCGCAACAGCACTCGCATATGAAGGTGATTCGCTGATGTTATAGAACACCGGTTTGTTCCATCCTGTACTCCTGATAGCCGCAGCTAATCTGTTTACATAACTGGCTGCAGCAGATAATGGTCCACTGTGATGTGGTTCATTATTGATCTCCGTAGCAATGATATCCGGATCATCTTTATAACTAAGGCCTGTATATGGATTCACATGTACGAAGAACTGTTTTACATAATTCTCCTGTGCACGGATAGCGGTATCATTTACCAGTGCCTTATCCTTACCGAAGATGGAAGAAAAGCTGCCCGTGTTCTCATCCTTCTCAGGATAACCATTGCCCCAGAAAGCAATAGGCGTTAATAAGATCCTGATCTTTCTCTCTTTTAGTTTGCTTAACAGGTAATCGAAGAGATCAAGATGATCATTCGTTAACAGGTTACCTGCTGCATCTGTGATCTCAGTATCCCATACATGCACGCGGAATGCATCAACGCCCAATCTGGCGAGATGATATACATCTTCGTCAATGGCCTTTTTCAGATCCACGCCTAACGCTTTATGAGAACGGTATCCATATGCAAAAGGCACTGTATAGTTAACGCCGAAGAAGGCGGCCTCGGTACCATCTGCTGTATAACGGATGATACCCGTCTTATCGACATATATCAGCGGCTTTGCCTTTCCTGTACGCTGCGCGAAACCTGTATGAGCAGTGATAGTGATGATTAATAATAAAGCTATTCTTCTTATTGCCATGCCGGATTGATTGAACTGTTATCTGAAAGCATCCATTGCAAAAGTGGGCTTCCCGGAATTGTCGAATGCACCTAGTGAATAATTTTGCCACTTGTTGTAAGCCTGTGGTTCCCAGTAAAAGATCCCAAGACCTTTGCCATCAGGTAAGTTATGGATTCTTCTGAAAAGGTCAGTAATAAAGTAGTTGGTAGCTACCGGGGCTGTAGCAGGCATACCGGCTTCACATATCATGATGGCTTTGTTATAACGGGAGATCATGTCTTTCATATTCGTCTCGCATTGCTGATTAGGCGTCTGCCATTCAGCAGTGGCAGGATACAAGGACATGCCTATAATGTCAAAGTTGGCATTGTTCTTCGTCAATCCGTCAAACATCCATCTGAATAAGCCGTTGTCATACCCATTGGACAGGTGTACAATCACTTTAATATTACTATCAATTTCCTTCACTGCCTTGTAACCTGCATTAATCAACAATGCAAAGTTATCCATGTGCTCAGAAGCCTTTCCTAATGGCCATAACATACCATCATTGGTTTCATTGCCTACCTGTACCCATCCCGGTGTGATGCCTTTTGCTTTCAGGGCGCTCAGCACTTCATGCGTATGGTTATAGACAGATGTTTGCAGAGTGGTGATATCCTGTCCGCTCCAGGCGGCAGGTGTTGTTTGTTTGCCTGGATCAGCCCATGAATCGCTATAATGGAAATCGATCATGAGCTTCATGCCCAGACTATTTGCGCGCATTGCTTTTGCTGTTACATCAGCGATGTTATTGTATTTATCAGCTGGGTTTACCCATACCCGCAGGCGGATGGCATTGAGGTTCATGTCCTTCATCAGCTGTATGCCGTCTGTCTGTTTGCCTGTAGTATCGTAGAATTTAAGCCCTGCATCCTCCATTTCAGTGATCCAGCTTACATCTGCACCACGCACCATATTTACCAGTATGGGATTGGTCGCAGGCATATTATCAGGCATGTCGAATTTCCTGCAGCCTATAGTGGCCATCAGCAATATACCAGCGACTATCAAAAGATATCTCATAACGTTCTCATTCTTTGTTTGCATAATGATGTCCCCTTCTTACAATTTTGTGAGCGTAAAGGTGTAATTAGCTGCATCATTCAAGTTGAGTACAACTTTATAGTTACCAGCCACTCCACCGGGAGCAGAGATATTACCTCCGTCCTGTACCAGTTTACCATCAGTAGGGCCATAGTTGATAGTCCAGGCATTGTTGGCCCTGAACTTAAATCCGCCGGAAGCCTTGATCTGCACCGAGTTGATAATCCATGTGCCGGATGCTGCATCAAACTGCATTGGTACATCCGTATCCCAGTCGGTAACGGCATCACCTATGATAGACCAGGTAGTGAGTATCGTACTCCAGTCACGGGAGTTGACATTGGCCCTTACCAGGAAATAGCCCTCTCCGGGTGTATAAAGATTACCACCACCTTTCACCATCTTGGTATCGCTTTCATAACCCCATGAAGGATCATTCCAGTTAGGCGCCGTTGTGATCTTGAAAGTGTAGTTATTACTGGGATTGTTCGGGAAATAGATATACCCTTCATAGGCTCCTTTACCTGCTTTGTCTGCCAGTGTAGGTGCTGTAGCTGCATTCCATCCCTGGTATTCTCCCGGTACCCATAACCTTGAAACAGTGCCTGGTGCATAAGCTGTTACAGTAAGAGCAATAATATCTGAATAAGTAGCAGGTATAGTAGAAGGATTCGTCGACGTCCCGTTCTGACGTACCTCTGCTTTCATGCGTACATGCAGCAGACCGGCTTTATTGCCTTCAAGGCCTGCCCGCAGTGCAATAGTATTCAATGCATCAACGGTGTAATCCTTAGTCGTATCAGCATTCATCGCAAACTCCACCGCGGTGTTCATGGTACTGCTGGTGTCAAACTGAAGAGAATAAGTGACATCAGCTTTGATGCCATAACTCAGGGTAGACCATGCAAATGACACCGCTTTATCATCACGGTGAGTACTGTCTAATATGATAGAAGTAATACTGCTGCTGAAATCCGGCTTGCCTGCAGGTAGCGTGTACACTGCTTTTGTTTCATCCTTCTTACAGGACGCGAATGCCAGGATGAGCAGAAAATAACTAATAATGCGTTTCATACAATCGTTTTACTTTGATGTTAATAGCCATCGTTTTGTACCAGGTTAGGGTTGGCGATCCTGTCGGTATTGGGAATAGGGAATACATTGTATTTCTCCTGTACACCTGTACCTGCTGCCACTCCGCCTTTAAATGGCCACACGTAGCTGCCGCTGGTCAGTTTACCAAAGCGCACCAGGTCTGTTCTTCTCTTGGCTTCCCAGTACAGTTCCCTGCCTCTTTCTGCGAGGATGAAGTCCAGTGTCAGCTCACTAGCACTGATATCGCCGTTGGTGTTACCATAAGCACGGCGGCGTATCAGGTTCACATAGTTGAGCGCTTCCGCAAGGGTTCCACCGCTGCCACCTCTTAGTACAGCTTCTGCATACATCAGGTAAACATCTCCCAGTCTGAACATAGGAAAATCTGTATCGGTAAATCTCCTGGTAGGATCAGAGCCCGGTTGTCCTGTAGAACTGATATTCTTGAATTTAGGCACTGCGTATCCATCGTTAAAGCTGGACAGGTCACTGATGTCGAGGTTCTGTCCGCTGGTGTAGAACATCGCGCGTTTATCTGTATTGCCGAATGGATCGGGGAACAGGTCCACGATGTTTTTGGTAGTCCTCATACCTCCCCATGCGGTGGACATGCCATAGTCAGCGGGGTTCATGGTGCCTCCGATAGAACCGAGTACAATGTAGCTGGTGTTACCATAAGACTGGGATGTTACGCCGTCTGCAAGAATAGGGAAGATGATCTCTGTCGTGAGATTATTATCTGTCTTGAACAACCGGGAATAATCCGCTGCCAGCTGATAAGCAGTAGTGTTGATCAGCTTATTACAATAGGTGATTGTCTCTGCGTTCTTCTCCGTGCCAGTATACACCTTCGCATTGAGATAGAGTTTCGCCAGTAGTGCCCATGCCGCTCCTTTGTCTACCCGGCCATATTCGTTGGTACGTGGCTCAGGCAACAGGGTTTCCAGATCCTTCAGTTCTGTTTCCAGGTAAGTGAAAAGATCAGCCCTGGAGATCTGTTTGGGCTGGAATGCACCAACAGGATCAGCCTCTGTTACAAAAGGAACTTTCCCATACAGGTCGATAGCGATCCAGTAGTAAAACGCACGCAGGAAGCGGGCTTCATAACGGTATTCCTTAATGTTAGCTGTTACATCAGCCGGGAAACTGCTTGTTTTATCATCTGTCGTCTGACGGAGAAATTCGTTACAGGCTGCTACTCCAAAGAAGATACGGTCGTACATCACCTTTACATATTTCCCATCCGGTGTAAAGTTCAGATTATGAAAACTCAGCAGGTCGCCATCATTCCAGCCGATCACTGCTTCATCTGTGGTAAGTTCCTGTAGTGACCAGTAATTACGGAGGAATACGTTAGTACCTGTATTGTCTGTCACGATATCTGACAGGCTGTTATCTTCATAGTGTTGTCCGCTGAGACAAAGACTGCCATACAGTTTGGCAAGCACGCCCTTTATTTTTACCGGGTCTTTATATACGGTTTCTGATGTTTCCTGCACATACGGCAAACGGTTCAGGTCTTTGGTGCAGGAGCTGGCAGCCATCATAGTGGCTACACAGGCAGTTATTATAGCAAGAGATTTGATTGTCATGGTTCTTCTTTTCATCAGTTAGTAAGCGATGTTGATCCCCAGTGAATAAATGCGTGGCTTCGGATAAGGATTGTTGTCAATACCGCTGAATATCTCCGGATCCAGGCCACTGTATTTAGTGATCACAAATACATTCTGTACAATAGCATTCACGCGAAGTGTAGCAGTCTTGCGAAGGATCTTCCCAAAATTGTATCCCAGTGAAAGGTTGTCCATTCTCAGGAAAGAAGCATTCTCCACATAGTAATCAGAGGAATACTGGCTGTTACTGAATCCTGTATTCAGGTAGTCAGCGTTCACGTTGCCAATATATCCCATGGATGTTCTGATGCTGTTATACGCGCCACCTGCCGATCTGATGTTGTTATACACATAGTTGCCGATGTTGCTGCGCACAACAAAGGAGAGATCCCAGTTGAGATAATTGAACTGTGAGGTAAAGCCCATAGTTAACTTAGGATTGGGAGATTTATATCGATAGAACATGTTGCTTCCTTCGCTTGGTTTCTCATATACACCTTCCACTGGTCTGCCATTGGGATCATACACCTGCTTATATACATAGAAAGTTTGCGGTGCATATCCCACCGTATTGATCTGAACAGTGTTACCTGTACCTCCGGAGATACCTCCTGTGAGGATACCTTCAGAGCTGGAATCTGATACGTTAGAGAGTTTCAGGATCTTATTCTGATTGTAGCTGATGTTAAATCCTGCTTTCCATCCGAAGTTTTGTTTCTCAACAACAGTAGCATTGATGGCCAGTTCCACACCCTTACTTTCAATGTTACCTACATTGGTCAGCACGTGGTTACTGAGGTTCGCGCCAGCAGCAGTAGGAATATCAGCCAGCAGGTCCTTTGTTTTCTTATAATAAAAATCCAGGGTACCGCTGATCCTGTTGTTCAGGAATCCGTAGTCAAGACCGGCATTCCAGGCAGCAGTCTGTTCCCATTTGATATTAGGATCATAGGCTTCGGCGCGGTAAGTGAAATAAGAACCGTTCCCGAAAGGATACTGCACGTTATTAGCGCCACGGGTATAGATCGGCAGGAAGGGATAGGCAAGACCTATATCCTGGTTGCCGGTTACACCATAACCCACACGGATCTTCAGGTCAGAGAAGGTATTGACATCCTTCAGGAATCCTTCTTCTTTGATCCTCCAGGCCAGGGCCACAGAAGAAAAGTCGCCCCAGTGATTGTTGGCCGCGAAACGGGAAGAACCGTCCCGGCGGATGGAGGCAGTCAACAGATAACGGTCCATCAGGGTATAGTTGGCACGGGCAAAGAAAGAGATCAGCGTATTACGGCTTGAATCTGCCGTCGGAATATTAATCACATCGCCCTGTGCATTACGTACCGGATAAGCTGGGCTACCGCGGAAGAAATCCTGGTAAGAGTAACCGGCAGTAACATCTACTTTGCTGGCAATACCTTTCAGGTCTTTTGCATATGTCAGGTAGAGATCGAGTAGCTTGTCCTTCCTTCTCTGGGAATACTGGGTCATAGACCCGCCTCTCTGGTAAGACTGGGCAGCATACGCTGGCACAAAGCCGTTACCCTCTGTTTTGGAAACGTCATAGCCAGCATTGGCTGTTGCCGTAAGCGCCGGGAAGAAAGGCAGTTTATAGTCTACCTTGATACTACCAATGCTCCTGTATACATCACTCAGGCTGGAGTTGAGCATCAGCAATCCAAGCGGGTTTTTGGTGGCCAATTCAATAGGAGTACCGGTGGAAGCATTCAGCCACTCCCAGAAGTTGCCATATTTGTTACTGGCGTATACCGGCTGGGTAGGATCGAATCCGATGGCCGCACCAATAGCGCCTTCGTTGGCGAATCTCGTTTTCTGATATACCCCTTTTACATTGATCGTTACTTTCAGACGATTATTAAAGAACGAAGGGGAGAGGTTGAGGCTCGCCGAAGTCCTCTTGATATTGCTGGTTTTTAAGATACCATCCTGGTAGGTATGGCCCACAGACAGGCGGTAAGGCAGTTTTTTGATACCCCCTGAGATACCCAGGTTATAGTCGCCGCCAAAGGCCTTTTGGAAGATCTGGTCCTGCCAGTCGGTACTGGCCACGCCTACCAGTGCTTTTTCATCGTCATTGCCTTTCTGCGCAATGAGTTGGCGGTACTGATCGCCGTCCAGGACATCTATCTCGTTCCTTCTTACAGACTCAGACAATACGGTGTTGAACGTCACTTTCAGTCTGCCGGCAGCGCCGCTCTTAGTAGTGATGATGATGACACCGTTGGAAGCGCGGTTACCATAGATCGCGGTAGCAGAAGCGTCTTTTAATATATTGAAAGACTCAATATCATTCGGATTGACAAGGCTGAGTGGATTGGCTACGCCGGAAACGCCCTCGCCGGTCAGCGGTACCCCATCTACTACGATCAGCGGATTGTTACTGGCGTTGAGAGAGGTCCCTCCCCGTATCCTGATGGTACCACCAGCGCCGGGGGCTCCTCCGTTGGAGGTAATGACCACGCCCGCCACCTTACCCGTTACCAGTTGATCCGGGGTGGTAATGGCGCCCTGCTGGAAATCTTTCGAGCTGACGGTGGCAATGGACCCTGTCAGGTCTTTCTGGGATCGGGTACCGTAACCGATCACCACCACATCATTGAGGGTGGAAACCGATTCCTGGAGGATCACCTGCATAGGCATGGTGGCAGGCACCCTGATCTCCTGTCTTTTGAAACCCACAAAGGTGATCACCAGGGTATCACCTGTCTGTGCTTTGATGGTAAAATTGCCTGCCGAATCGGCAATGGCGACAGTATTGGCCTTCTTCACTGTGATGGTAGCACCGGGAACCGGTTCGCCTGAGGATGTCTTCAGCGTTCCTTTGACAGGTTGCTGGGCATAGGCAGACAGTCCCGTTAGCATGACAATAAATAGATACAGTATACCGTGGAGTATCCGTTTTTTCATTTTCATCGTGGCATTTTTTATTTTGGCTGTATTTTAGCTTGCAAAGTAGGGGTGCCTTGTCGCAAGCTGTTATTCTATCGTTCATTTTTTTGGTTCTATTGATCAAATTTGCCACTGTGTTGATATTCCACGCTTTATCCCGCGTTCTTTCATGTGTTTACGGTTGTTGCCGGAGGCGTCTCGCTGTGTTGTATGGCTTGCTTTTTTTGCTGCCTATGGGTGTATTTTCCCAGGCGCCGGTGTTACATTTCCGTCATCTGACCAATGAGCAGGGATTATCCAATAGTACCGTGGAAACCATTTTTCAGGACAGCAAGGGATTCATGTGGTTTGGTACCCGGGATGGGCTGAATAAATACGACGGGTACCAGATCGTGGTGTACCGGTATAACCCCGGGGACAGCAACAGCATCAGCGATAATTATATTAAATGCATCTACGAAGATCGAAAGCATCATCTCTGGATAGGTACCCAGAATGGCCTGAACCGGCTTGAACCTGGTCTGAACCGTTTTACACGTTTCATGCACCGGACCGACAGCCGGAGCCTGGGGCATAATCAGGTGACGGCTATTTATGAGGATAAACAGGGTCGTCTCTGGATCGGTACCTATGGAGGAGGGCTCGACCTGTTCGACCGCTCAACCGGCACTTTTACCCATTTCCGGCACCGGCAGGGGAACATACAGGATATCCCGGACAACCGGGTAAACTATCTTTGTGAGGATCCCCAGGGACGTTTCTGGGTGGCTACGGAGAATGGCCTGGCCCTGTTTGACCGGGAAAAGAAACGTTTCCATACCATTCCGCTGCCCTATACCGACGATGGCGATCAACAGGCAGTCAGGATTGTCAGGGACGATGGAAAAGGCAAGCTTTGGCTGGGAACAGAAGAGAAAGGGCTGCTTTTGTACGACCCGGGCACTGGCGGGTTTACTACCTATGAGCACAGAGAGAAGGATGCCTCCAGCTTGTCGACTAACCAGATCAGGGCTGTATTGCCCGATAGTAAGGGCAACCTGTGGGCTGGTGGTGTGAACGGGGGACTGAGTCTTTTCAATGCGGCCAATGGCTCCTTTTTCCACTATCAGAATGAACCGGAGTATCCCAGGAGCTTATCCCAAAGAACGGTGTCAGCGCTTTTCGAAGACAAACAGGGCATTCTGTGGATAGGCACCCACCGGGGAGGTATCAATATATATGTGCCGGGCGCTGAAAAGTTCCGGCTTTATCAGCAGCAGGTAAAAGAGAACAGCCTGAGTTACAACGATGTAAAAGCGTTCTGTGAAGACAGGCAGGGCCGGATATGGATAGGAACCGATGGAGGAGGACTGAACCTGTTTGATCGTGAGCAGCAGCATTTCCGTCATTACCAGTACGACCCCTTTAATAAAAATACGCTGGGCTCTAACGAGGTGCTTGGTATTACAGAAGATAAACAGGGCAATGTCTGGATAGGTACCTGGGGAGGAGGCCTGAACTTATACCATGCCGCCAGCGAAAGTTTTACACGCTTCCTGAATGACCCGGCGGACACTCATAGCCTCAGCTCCAACTATGTACAGAAAATACTGGAAGACAGCCGGGGGAATCTCTGGGTGGCTACCTATTATGGTGGTGTGAATATTTACGACCGCAAGGCGGGGCACTTTATTCGTTTCACGGGTACTGGTGCTAACAGTCTGTCAGGAAAGAATGCTGTTTCCATAATAGAAGACCGCAAAGGCCGCATCTGGATAGGTACCGACGATGGTGGTTTAAATTGTTATGATCCATCCAGTGGTAAGATCAGACACTATTTTACTGCCGGTGAGAAAAAGCCGGATCTGCGGGTACTGTTCATCGATAGCAAAGGACGTTTGTGGGCAGGGCAGTCAGGGCTCTACCTCTTTGATGTGGCGAAGGACAACTTTTCCCTGTATACAACTGATGCTGGTCTTGGTACTGCTTTTATCAAAGGCATGACAGAAGATAAAACCGGTAATTGCTGGATCTCTACTTCGAATGGTATTGTACGTTTTCACCCTGACCAGCACCGGTATAAGACTTACAATACAGGCGACGGATTGCAGGGGCCTGAGTTTGAAGCGAACGCCTATCTGCAGACCCGGGATGGTGAGATGTACTTCGGTGGTATTAACGGGTTCAATGTCTTTTATCCGCAGGAGATCGGGGCTAACTCATTTATGCCCCCTGTTTATATTACCGACCTGCAGGTGTCCAATCAACGGATGCTGCCAGGCGTGGAGGGCTCTCCTTTGCAGCAGGACATCAGCCTGACTGACCGGATAAAATTCAATTACAAACAATCTTCTTTTTCATTCGGGTTTGCTGCGCTGGATTACACAGCGCCGGAGAACAACCAGTATGCGTATAAGCTGGACGGCTGGGACACGGGCTGGAACTATGTGGGTAGTGAAAGAAAGGCGGTCTATACCAATCTTGATCCCGGTACTTATGTCTTTCATGTGAAGGCATCTAACAGTGATGGTGTCTGGAATGAGCAGGGAAGGACCATTACAGTTGTTATCCAGCCTCCGTTCTGGAGAACATGGTGGTTTGTGTTGCTATTGACGGCAATTATCGTGTATGCCGTGTACCGCCTACTGGCATTCCGCCGTGAAAGAGAGCTGAAAGAGATCAGTGAACGGAAACGCGAAGAGGTACACCAGTTGAAGCTACAGTTCTTTACCAATATCTCCCATGAGTTCCGCACTCCGCTGACGCTGATCCTTGGTCCGCTGGAAAAGATGATCAGGGAGTCAAGGGACAATGTGCAGCAGCATTCGTTTAAGCTAATGCAGAAAAATGCTTATCGCCTGCTGGATCTTGTAAACGAAGTGATGGATTTCAGAAAAGTGGAGTCAGGTGTATTGCAGTTAAAAGTGATGCCTGCTAATCCTGTGTTGTTCCTGGAAGAGATTTCCGAAGAATTCAGGGAATGGGCAGCAGATAAACAGGTCCGCTTTACAGTGAATATTGTTGCTGCGCCAGAAGAGGCCTGGTTTGATAACCAAGTATTGGAGAAGATCATCTACAACCTGTTGAGCAATGCATTTAAATATACGCCTCGTGGTGGTCAGATCACACTGGAAATGCGTAATTCAATAGAGGATGTGAAGCCTGCATATCCGCATGAACTGATATTGCAGAACGATTATAAAGCCAGTGAATACCTGCATATCAGGGTAGTGGATAATGGTATCGGTATTTCTAAAGAATCGATAGAACATCTGTTTGAAAGATATTTCAGAGTAAATGAAAACCATCTCGGTTCAGGTATTGGCCTGGCATTTGTTAAAAGCCTCACGTTCCTGCATAGAGGCAGTATACGTGTATATAGCGAACGCAAACAAGGCACAGAGATCATCATTTCTATTCCCTTCTACAAATCGGATTATTCAGAGGAGGAGAGATGGATGGGAGATCCTGCTAAGACAGCAAAACAGCTGGAAAGCCTGGTGTCCAATCAGCGCTATACTATAGCCACGCCGGTAGCGGAACTCCCTGCAGATGCTATTCATCATGCACCAGCAAATCAACATACTGTCTTAATTGTAGATGATAACAGTGAGTTGAGGGAATTCCTGAAATCAGCATTGCTGCCGGAGTACAGGGTAATAGAAGCATCTGATGGGCAGATGGGATTTGAGAAAGCCCGGGCAGAGATGCCGGATATTATTATCAGTGATGTGATGATGCCTGTATTAGATGGTATTGCTTTTTGTAAGTTGGTGAAGGAAAACCTGGAGACAAGTCATATTCCTTTTATGATGTTGACAGCAAAGACTGCTTTGTCGTCTAACATAGAAGGAGCTGCCTCCGGCGCTGATTTTTATTTCGGCAAGCCACTCAGCATAGAGCTGTTGTTGATCACAATCAGAAATACACTGGAGCAGCGGCGCAAGTCGAAAGAGCGCTTCCTGAAGGATTATTTTTATGAGGCGAAAGAGTTGGTGAATTCTTCCAAAGACAAAGAGTTTATGGATGAGCTGCTGAGCCAGATAGATCATCATTTAATGGACCCTGATTTTGATATTAGTTTGTTATGCAGCAGCATGGGCATGAGTAAGACAAATTTATATCAGAAGATCAAACAGCTGACGGGGCAGTCTACCGGTGATTTCGTACGGACTATCCGGTTAAAGAAGGCAGCTTATATCATGTCTCACGAGGATGTACCATTGTCTGAAGTAATACTCAGGATAGGGATACAGACCCAATCTTATTTCACAAAGGCGTTCAAAAAGGAGTTTGGAAAAACGCCTACACAGTTTTTGCAGGAACTAAAGCAATAAGGAAACCACTATAGATTTAACAAACATTTGAGTAAATTCAAACTTCTAACAACCGAACTCTAATAATCAAGACATGAAGAAATTATTATCCTGTTTTGTTGTATCCCTCGGTATTGCATCTGCTGCAAACGCCCAGGGAACGCAATGGCACGTTATTAAAGACAGAATTGTAACCCAATGGGCAACTCAGGTCGATCCGAAAGCCCCGCTACCAGAATATCCACGTCCGCTCCTGGTCAGAAGTAATAACTGGATAAATTTAAATGGTCTCTGGAGTTACGCTATTACGCCGAAATCGCAGTCGGAACCTGCTAATTATGAGGGCAGCATCCTGGTGCCTTTTGCAGTAGAATCTGCCTTATCAGGAGTAGGCCGCACCGTTGGAAAAGACAGTTTGCTGTGGTATAAGAATAGCGTCAGCATTCCTTCTTCCATGAAGAACAAAGACATTCTCCTGCATTTTGGTGCGGTAGATTGGCAGACAGAAGTGTTTGTGAACGGCAAGAGTGCAGGCAAGCATGAAGGCGGTTATGATCCGTTTTCCATCAACATCACACCTTATCTTAAGAAAGGTGCAAAGCAGGAAATAACTGTACGTGTATGGGACCCAACGGATGATGGTCCGCAGCCTGCCGGCAAACAGGTAGTTAAACCTGAAGGCATCTGGTATACGCCCGTAACTGGTATATGGCAAACGGTATGGCTGGAAGCAGTCCCTAAAGCATATATCAGTTCAACTAAAAATACGCCTGATATCGATAAACACACGATATCTGTAGCGGCAGATGTGGAAAACCTGCAGGAGGGTGATAACCTGAAAATTGAAGTACTGGACGGTGCTACTGTGGTTGCACAGCAGCAGGTAGGTGCTAAGGAAACTGCAGTGATTACGATTAACAATGAGAAATTATGGTCGCCTTCAGCTCCTTTCCTGTATGATCTGAAAGTGACACTGGTGCGCAATAATAAACCAGTAGATGAGATAAAGAGTTATTTCGCTATGCGTAAAATATCCATGGCACCTGATGCTAATGGGATACAGCGCATGCTGCTGAATAATAAATTCCTTTTCCAATACGGTCCGCTGGATCAGGGCTGGTGGCCTGACGGTTTGTATACACCGCCTACTTATGCAGCAATGGTGTACGATATCGATCAGCTGAAGAAGATGGGCTTTAATATGATCCGTAAGCACATCAAGGTAGAACCTGCTACCTATTATGCCTATTGCGATAAGGTAGGTATGTTGCTCTGGCAGGATATGCCGAGTGGCGACAGGGGCAATGGATGGGAGAACCGTCCGGGAATACTGGACCACGCAACGGACAAAGACCGTACACCGGAGTCAGAGGGTTATTACCGCAAAGAATGGAA
Organism: Chitinophaga filiformis; assembly: GCF_900102545.1. Taxonomy (GTDB): domain Bacteria; phylum Bacteroidota; class Bacteroidia; order Chitinophagales; family Chitinophagaceae; genus Chitinophaga; species Chitinophaga filiformis. The sequence goes on from NZ_FNBN01000009.1 coordinate 150,527, forward strand.
TGCTATCATAGATGCCCTGTATAACTATCCGAGCATTGTGGTATGGATTCCATTCAACGAAGCCTGGGGGCAATTCAAAACAACAGAGATCACTGAATGGACGATGAAGAAAGATCCATCCAGACTGGTGAACAGTGCCAGCGGTGGTAACTTCTATCCTACAGGACATATCATCGATCTGCACAACTATCCTCATCCTGCTATGCCGAGACCAGACCTGTTTGGTCAGAAACAGATCCTGGTACTGGGAGAGTTCGGCGGACTGGGATTGCCGCTGGAAGGTCATACCTGGCAGAAGAACAAAAACTGGGGTTACCAGTCATTCAAAACATCTGAAGATATGTTTAAACGTTACCAGACCTTCACTGAAAGGCTTGCCCAGCTGATTCCTTTAGGTTTGTCAGCAGCTGTATACACACAGACAACCGATGTTGAAGGGGAGGTGAATGGATTTATGACATACGATCGTCAGGTAGATAAAATGCCTGTCGACAAGCTGCATGAGGCGAATGTGAAATTGTATGATCCTGCACTGGTGAAATAATGATAATAACATAAACACCGAACTATGTTAAAGAACGTTTTAACTGCTTTTTTTATACTTGGAACAACTGTAGCTGCTGAGGCTACAGTTGTTCCCAATAGCCTCTTTTCAGATCATATGATCTTACAGAAAGGTGTGGCTGTACCGGTTTGGGGGCATGCCAATGAAGGGGAGAAGGTGACTGTCCGCTTTAATGGTCAGACAGTGTCAACGGTTGCTAAGGGTGGGAAATGGATGGTGAAACTGGCGCCGCTGCCTTATATCACCACTCCGCAGGAGATGACGATAACAGGAGAGAACAAGATATCCATTAAGGATATTCTCGTGGGTGAAGTGTGGTTATGCAGTGGTCAGTCCAATATGGAAAGACAACTGGGACCAAGGCCTCCGCAGCAGCCTATCACTGACTGGGAAAAGGAGAGGGATGCGGCGAATTTCCCGATGATCCGGGAGTATTATGTTCCCCTGAAATATGCGGCAGATAAGGTAGAGGATGTACATGAAAAGTGGACAGTCTGCTCACCTAAAACAGTCGCTGATTTTTCGGCGGTAGGTTATTTCTTTGCCCGGGATCTGTATAAGCGGATCAATGTTCCCATAGGGATTATATTCTCCGCTTTTGGTGGTACGCCTGCAGAGGACTGGACCAGCAAGGCTGCTTTGGAAGCGAATCCGGAATTAACAGAGCTCGTGAAGAACTATGATAAAGCCACTACCGGTTACAGACCTCCAGGGAAATTAATGAGTGGGCTTTATAACGGTATGATCAATCCGCTTATTCCTTATGCTATTAAAGGCGTTGCATGGTATCAGGGAGAAGCGAATAATGATCGTCCTAAACAATACCAGGTTGTGCTGCCCAATATGATAAAGAACTGGAGAACTGATTTCGGTCAGGGAGATTTCCCATTCCTGATCGTACAGATTGCACCTTATAAGGACATGACGCCGGAGATCAGGGAAGCACAGCTGAAAATAACGCAGAAAGTTAAAAACACGGCACTGATCGTAACAACAGACTGTGGTGATGCCAATGATATCCATCCTTCCCATAAGCAACCTGTAGGCGCACGACTGGCACTGGCTGCCAGTGGACTGGTTTATCACCAGAAGATAGAATATTCAGGGCCGATGTTGAAAACCTTCCGTGTCAATAAAGATAGTGTGACGCTGATCTTCGATCATGCAGCAAAAGGTCTTCAGGCAAAAGGTAATGGAACCTTGTCTGGTTTTACCATCGCTGGTGGAGACAAGAAATTTGTACCTGCGGTAGCAGTAATCAGAGGAGATAAGGTGATCGTGCATAGTTCCGCGGTATCCAAACCTGTTGCAGTACGATATGGCTGGGCGAACGTGCCTGATTGTAATTTGTACAATTCGGCCGACCTGCCTGCCTCGCCTTTCAGGACAGATGTGGAATAACTTATTTCAAAAGCACTGACGAAAGTCGGTGCTTTTTTTTGCCTGATATAATTTGCTTATTTTCATATTCTAATAACATATATACCTATGCGCGTCTTCAAAGAAGTTTACCGCGATGAGCACTCCAGTAATACAAAGGAAATATTCTACAACGACAAAAAGCAGATAACCGGAATACTGGAATCTGCAAAGAGCTCTGGAGAACATGGTTTCCTGAGTGTCTATGAATATACAGGAGAGAACTACCGTATAGTAAAATATGGGCATGAAACAAAAAGCTATGCTGCGTTTAAAGACAAAGGGCATACGATACTGCATACAAATAACTGGCATACTGTAGAAGAAGCATCTACTACCCGTGAATATAAGTTTGAGAATGGTTTGCTGGTAGCCGAGTATTATCACAACATCCAATATGGTACGAAGGAGTCTTTGACTTATACTTATCAGAATGGGGTAAAGGCTTCAGAAACAAGGATAGCTGAGGATGGTACCGTGCTGAAAACGACTTACACTTATCACAATGGTATGCTGCAATCAATACTTACTGTTAGTAACGGTCAGTTTTCTGAGCAGATCATTTATGTATATGGGAATACCGAGGTATTGTTGGAAGAGCAGCGATTTGGCAAGTATAAGGATACGCAGTATATGGCTTCGCAGAAGAAGTTCCTCTATAATGCGGAGAAGGAAGTGGAGAAAACCGAGTATTATGGCAGATATGATGGTAAAATGGTGCTGTACAGAAAAGAGGAAACTATCCGTCAGGGTAATGTGCTGACTAAAAAAGAGGCGTCTGTTTCAGCTATCGAGCATATGATTGGCTACTATGACCTGGCAGCGCTGCATGATACGTTGAGAGAGAGGGGCATGGAGTGGGCTATTCCGACCTATGATAAAAGGTATGCGGAGACTGCTACGTTTGATGCACAAAGCTGTACTATTGAGAAATATGATGACAATGGGTATGTGACTGAGGTTAAGTATATAGAGCCGCATAGCCGGGAGACGGTAGGGGCTATGTTTTTCCGTAATGAGTATAATGAAAAGTCGCAGCTGGAGTTTACTATTAGTTATAGGGTAGTGGAAGGGGGGAAGATGGAGGAGACGAGTATAAAGAAGTTTTATTATGTGGATTAGATTGGGACGACCTTTGGTCAATCTGTTTGACTATACATGTACCCTGGCATGCAAGCAGTAAAGAATGCTACAAAAAGGTAAGCAATCTTTTCATGTATGATGTTCGCCCAAACCTTGTAATAGGTTTCCACGGTTGTGATAAAACCACACGTGATGAATTAGTGAATGATCCCCAAGCTATAAAAATCAGCGAAAAGCCATATGACTGGTTAGGCCACGGCTTTTATTTCTGGGAAAATAATATTGACAGAGCCATTCAATGGGCAAATGCCAAGTTTGAGAGAGGCCTTATAAAAGAGCCATCAGTTGTTGGTGCCATTATAAGTCTTGGCTATTGCTGCGATTTTTTAGATTCAAAATATATTAATTTGCTTAATCCATATTATAACTCTATGGAAGCAGCGTATGCGCAGTTAAATCAGCAGTTACCCGTCAATAAAGATCTACCAAGGGATCCACATCAGGACCTTCTCCTCCGTGAACTCGACTGTGCGGTCATTGAATATATGCATGCTGAAATAACAAACAGCTATAAATCTGATATGGAGAGTAGAGGTTTCACAGATATTAAAATGTTTGATACCGTAAGAGGAGTATTTACCGAAGGCGGTCCTGCGTTTGCAGGAGCGGGCATCCTTGAAAAAAATCATATCCAGATCTGCATCAGAAACTTGAATGGTATAAAAGGTTTTTTCGTTCCAAGAACAGAAACCGACTTTGTTAAATGGAATATAAAAAAGTATACTCCGACATTGTCCACCTCAGCGAAAGCCACAGCATGAACTCAGAATAGCTATCCAACGCAGCTATCAGACTCTGGACTTCAAACGACTCAACGTCTCCTGTGAAATATTAAGATAAGAAGCCACCATTTTATTCGGCAATCTTTTTACAATGTCGGGGCTTTTCTCAAGTAATTGCCGATAACGCTCCACGGCATCTAATGTAAGAAAAGACATTAAACGCCTGGTATTAGTGACATAAGCATGTTCTAAATAACTCCGGTAGAACTTTTCCCACTGTGGTATAATATCCAGTAGATGAAAAAAATCTTTATGACTGATATAGAGTAGTTCACTGGCTTCCACGGCCTGGATAAATTCTTCAGAAGGTTCACCAGTAGTGAAACTCATCAATGCTGTAGCAAACTGGTTTTCAAATGCAATATAGCGTGTGGCGTCCTGTCCGTCTTCATTGATAAAGTATATTCTCAAACAACCTTTGCCAACGAAATAAGATCGTTGGCTGGTTTGTCCCTGTGTTAACAGGAGCTCATTTTTTTTGGGCTTCAATGGCTTGTAGTAAGAGAGGATAGTCGTTAATTCCTCTTCACTGACCTTGATCTTTTCTTTGATATAATTAGCCAGTTGTTCGTGCATGCAATCGTATTTCCTGCTCAAATTACGATTTTGCCGTGACCCTTTCCGCTAATTTACGTGCATTGGGAATAATAATGAAGGCTGCCATATAAGCAACAGGAACCATAATGCTCCAGGCTTTCAGGAATTTGATGAACCAGTCTTCACCAAAACCATAGTTACGGATCAGTCCTACAAATGCCATGATCAGCGTCATAGGGATTACTACAAAGAGTGTGTTGATGTACTTGAAATGTTTCTGTTTCATTGTTGTTTTTTTAAAATTATAACACTGCAAAGTTGCATTAGCCTTGAACGTTAAGATTTGATCTAAGTCAAAAAATTTGAATTTCCCATTAAAAGGGCTAAGTTTGATACTAAACCTATAACTATGCCCAGGCCCACTTTCTTAACCATTCTTTTTATGGTACTGTTCCCTATGCTGGCATTCGCTGAAACTGATTCATTACCAGCAAAATATTTAAGCCTTGGATCGAGAAAGGCAGGTCTTTGTTTCGGTAATTCACCTGTATTTACTGGTTTTAGATTTAATGGGCTGAACAAAAATGTCAGCAGATTAAATGGGTTCGATCTTGCGTTGGTCAACGAGGAACGCAAGGGAACATCTAACGGTATTTCACTTGCTATTGGCGCTAATACGCAGGAGCGGAATAATGGTCTTGCAATAGGTGGACTTTTGAACGCTGTAAATCGTGAGAATGGAATAATGCTGGGACTTTTGTATAACGTAGGCAACAGGCTTAACGGCGTAGGAGCAGGGATACTTTTTGCATGCGATACGGTGAACGGATTTGCCATAGGAGCAGGGGAAGTAGGCAGAATGGATTCATTAGGCGCTATCAATGGCGTGGCCTTAGCTGTTGGTGGGACGATAACCGGGACGATGAATGGATTAGCTGTTTCTTTGGAGAATTTTTCCGACAGGCATAGAGGACTTGCTATCGGTGCTTATAACAATACCAAACGATTGAAAGGTATACAAATCGGGTTTTACAATGTTGCACTAAATAACCCCAGGGGATTCAGGCGCTTACCGCTGATTAATATGCATTTTGGAAAGTAATATAGATTTGACAAAAGATAAACCTATAATTATGCCCAGGTCCACTTTCTTAACCCTTCTTTTTGTAGTACTGTTCCCAATTCTTTCATTCGCTGAAACTGACACATTACCATCAGGATATTTCAGTCTTGGATTAAAAAAGGCAGGTATCTGTTTCGGTAACTCTCCCGCCTATACCGGTTTCAGATTTAATCTGATGAACAAAAGGATCAGAACATTAAATGGACTCGATTTAACATTGCTTGACGATGACCAGGATGGAAGAAGTAATGGTATTTCAGTTGGTATTGTCGCTAAAACGCAGTATCGGAATAATGGTCTTTCCATTGGAGGGATCTTTAATGCTGCTGATCGTGAGAACGGAATAATGGTGGGGCCTGTTATCAGTGGCGTGGGTAGGTTGAACGGAATAGGAATAGGGAGCGTTCTGATCACCGATACATTGAATGGGATGGTGATTAATACTCTGTTATTGGACAGACATCTCGGGGATTCAGCGCGAAGCCTTATCAATGGAATGGCGGTGTCTGTTTTCAGAATAGATGTTGGTAAGATTAATGGACTGGCTATTTCCTTATATAACCATTCCCGCGCCCATAAAGGACTTGCTATCGGTGCCATCAACAGGAGTACCCGTTTAAAGGGCGTACAAATAGGACTATACAATGTGGCGTTAAACAATCCCAGAGGATTAAGACGACTACCCTTTATCAACATGCATTTCGGGAAATAATATAAATTTGTTAAAAGATAAACCCATACCTATACCAATGTCCACTTCTTTAACCGTCTTTTTTATAGTGTTCTTTCCTATATTGGCTTGCGCTGAAACTGATTCACTACAAGCAAAATATTTTAGCATTGGATTCAAAAAGGCAGGTATCTGTTTCGGTAATTCAACTGTTTATACCGGTCTCAGATTTAACCTGATGAACAAAAAGGTCAGAACATTAAATGGATTCGATCTTACTTTGCTGGATCTGGACGAGGATGATAATAGAACGAGTAATGGTATCTCAATTGGTATTGTCGGTAAAATGCAGGCTCAGAATAATGGTCTTTCCATTGGAGGTTTTATGAATGCTGCAGAGCGCCAGAACGGAATAATGCTGGCGGCTGTTATGGGTGGAGGAACCAGGCTGAATGGAGTAGGTGTTATGGGGGGTATGATGACCGATATTGTGAACGGACTGGCAATTAGTGCTTTCTTATCGGATAACAGATATATTAGAGATTCTGCGCAGAATGTCGTCAATGGGGTTGCGTTGTCTCTATTTATAGCAAACATTGGTGAAGTAAGAGGGATGACAGTTGCTGCGTGTAATCTGTCCATTTTACATAAAGGACTTGCTATTGGTGGCATTAACAGAACTTCCCGGTTAAAGGGCGTACAAATAGGTTTATACAATATAGCGTTAAATAACCCCAGGGGATTCAGAAGGCTGCCCTTTATCAACATGCATTTCGGGAAATAATAAAGATGAATATGTTTTAGCCTTCAATAAAAAATACAAACTAGTTGGTATTTTCAATCCAGCTCAAATCTGCCATCTTTGATCAAGTAACTGCTTTAGTTATCTGAACCCCATAAGCCCCAAAACTATGGCAGATCAAACCACGCTTGACACCCTTTATCTGGTGAGTGATACAGATAAAGATGTTTCACTGGAAATTATTATTGGCGATGTTGGGCAGACAGCCAGCAGCCTGATTGCAATTGATCAGGAAGACCCCACAGACCACGAGGGTTCCCTGTCAGAAACTCCTTTAGGAACGAACAGAGAATTGAATAATAAGGTCTTATTCATCACTACAACTATCACTGATACTTCCGAATTGTCAAATTTTACGGAGATGATCATCCGCTTGAGCTGATAACGAGACTGCAGAGGCCATGCAGGCTAATGCTGAAAATTTACAAAGAGCGGCAGCATCTTTCGATGGCGCCCGTAGCGGCTTTTCCTGGGAACTGGCCGGAGGAATAAGCAGTGAATTCTTAAACAAGCAATTCAACAATTCCCGCGTACATAATGCAGGCATCTGGACAACAATGGGGTACACCGGAAAACAAGGCCTTGCCATATTAGGGCTGGTTCGCTTTCTCCATAATCCGGAAAAGATCTTCGCTAAAGACAACGAGTTGAACAAAATGGGAAGTATCTCTACACTCGATGGAGGTGCCAGAGCAGTCTATTCCCCGAATGGCGGACGATTTAACTGTAGCGTTGAAGCCGTGTATCGCAGTGTATTATCTTCCAACACCATCGATCCTTCCTGGAGATTGATATTCAGTGCAGACTATTCTATCTTCAGAAACCAGAAACTGACCTTTTCCTTCGGAAGAAACTATGATGGTATTGTCACAAAAGATGGCAACCTGGTAGCCGCGCTTACATTAATCGCCGGCCTGGGTAATAAACGATAATATTGTTTTATATAGAACAAAAGAGGGCACGTCATCATTCGCTTGACGCGCCCTCTTTATTATACTAATACCCCGGATTCTGCGTGATCCGCGGATTGCGGTCTATCACATCCTGTGGTATCGGATTCAGATACATCTTCGGAACGAACACATGCGGATGGTTTAAGAGCACTGGCTCATACTTCCATACGCCGCTATTGTTTTCCGGAATACTGTTCGTGATCTTCATCCCATGCCGGTCGTGGATCAGCACCTGTTCTGCTGTTTTCCAGCGGATGAGATCATAGAAACGTTTGTTCTCAAAACACAATTCCACCCGGCGTTCCTGGTAAATAGCAGTACGCATCTCATCCTTGCTGAGTGATGCCGGCAAGGCAGGAAGGCCGCCTCTTGCACGCACCTGGTTGATGGCGTCATATACACTTGCATCAGGTCCTACAGCCTCATTCTGTGCTTCTGCATATCCCAGCAGGATCTCCGTATAGCGGTAGTAGATGAAGTTTGCGCCGCTGATAGTACCTCCGCCTGGTCTTACCAATGGATTCAGCCTTTTCTTGAAATAATAGCCTGTATTGCTTACATCATCCGTACCGAAATCGATCTGGTTCTTCGATGGACGTACCTTATCGATACGCGTATAGATAGTATCCTGTTTATCCATCCATGTCATCTTATACGGAGCGCCATCATACACGATCCATTGATAGAACCTGGGCTCTCTTCCTACATAAGGATTTTGGGGATTATAACCTGATGTTGGGTCTTCAATACGCTTACCATTGGCCATCCTGAACTGATCTACCAGCTCCTGTGTAGGATTGTAATTACCCCAGGTATAATAAGCGCCATTGATCCATACGGGACCACCATATTGTTCAAAGGAAGATCCCATGGTAACTGCTACTACCTGCCGGTCCCACAGTACTTCACTGTTGTATTCATTGGCCTCATACCACAATGCTGAGAGATCGGAAAACAATCCATAAGGATGCCCGTTGCCGTATTGATCGATAAACTGTTTGAGTGTAGCAGCAGCAACAGCCCACCTGTTTGCATCAAACTGACCATAACCCGCTACATGATGCGGATCGGCGCCTGCCGCAGCTTGTGCTGCATTGAACGCAGGACTGGCAGCATATAATTGTATCCAGCCTTTTAAAGCCAGTGCAGCGCCTAGTGTAGCATGACCAGCATCAGCATCGCCATGGTTATATTTAACTGCCAGATTGCCGTTACGCACAACTGTGTCCAGATCACTGGTAATGAAATCCACCGTCTCGGCAAATGTGCTGCGCGGATAATAGAGCTGGCTGCTATCGTTGTTGCTACGATCAGGTACACCAGTGATAATAGGAAGTCCGCCAAGATGCATCCACAGCTCACTGTAAAAGAATGCCCGCAGGAAGCGCGCTTCGTCCAGGCGCTTCTTCCGCCATGTTTCAGAGAAATTGGTGGCATAGGCCTGCACCTTCGCCATGAAGGTATTACATTTCCGGATCGCTATAAAAGTAGCGGGCCAGTTAGTAAGATCGCCTGATCCTGTAATACCGCCCCACACCGTATAATCCGTGCCCGCAGGAGATACAATGCCCTGCTTCCAGTTGTAGGAAGTGTAATAGAAACCCGCATCATTATCATCCGTGAAATTGTCGAGGTTCTCCGGTTGATTCCAGTAATTGGGCAGATCGCTATAGATGTCATTCAGAAAAATGTCGGCATTGCCTTCTGACGACCACTGTAGTTCATCCGTCAGTTGTGTTTTGTCCGTATTCTCCAGGAAGTCTTTCGTACAGGAGAAAAGCGGTAGCAATATGATGAACAGCATGCAATATATTATACGTTTCATAGTAAGTCCTCTTAAAGCGTGATCTAAAAAGTTACATTCAATCCAGCCACATACACTTTCTGATTGGGATAGGCTACTTCGCCATCAGTATAACCTACTTCAGGATCCATGAAATTCATTTTACTGATGGTGAATACGTTTTGCCCTGATACATATACCCGCACGGACTGCATCTTCCAGCGCTGTGTTAATTGTGATGGCAGGGTATAACCCAGCACCGCTGTTTTCAGGCGGAGTAATGAGGTACTCGCCATCCAGAAATCAGATGTCTGTGTATTATTAGCATAAGGAGACTGGTTAGCCCTTGGATACTTCGCATCCTGATGATCAGGCGTCCAGCGGTTGTTATAATATTCGTATGCAGAATTACTGTTGTTGTTATTGAAAGGAATGGTCTGGAAGCCCGCTATATTAAAGCTCGACATAGCAGATCCCTGGAAGAATAAACTAAGGTCCAGCCCTTTCCAGGAAGCTGTTGGCGTGAATCCATAAGTGATCAATGGATAGGTGGGATAACCCGTATGGATCTCGTCATTGGCATCAATCTTCCCATCCGGTTTGCCATCAGGACCGCTAAGGTCTGCATACTTAATGTCACCCGGATGCAGGTTACCGAACTGTATTACGTTATAACCATCCGCAGGATTGATTACTCCATCATTATTTTTATCATCAGCAGTGCTGAACAACCCAAGTGCATGATAACCGAATGGCGTGCCTAATGCCCTGCCCGTACGGCTCCTGTTAGGGTTATTGCGCGTAGCGGAAGTCTCAAAGATCTGCAGCATCTTATTGCGGGCATAACTGAAATTACCACTGATGCCTACGCGGAGGCCATTGGCAAACTGATGATTGGTACCGGCAGTAATTTCTATCCCATGGTTTTGCATGATGCCTTCGTTCTCGTCCGAGAGACTGAGGCCATATTCGATCGGTATGGTAACAGCAGGAGGGAGCAGCATACCAGTCCTTCTTTCCCGGAAATAATCTACCTCAAGATCCAGCAACCCGTTCCATAAGGAGGCTTCAAAACCGATATCCGTTTTGGTAGAGATCTCCCAGGTGATGTTCCTGTTAGCTTCGCGGGGTACAAAAGATCCCTGTACCATCGTGCCATTGCCCCAGGCATAGGCATTGCCATACAATGAATATCCCTGTAAATACTGGAAGGCGCTGCCTGCCAGGTTACCTGATTTACCCCATGATCCTCTTAGCTTCAGATAGTTGATAAACGGCAGCTTGTGCATGAAGTTTTCGCCCGACAATACCCAGCCAAGAGATACGGCAGGAAAATACCCCCAGCGTTTGCCGGGTGCAAAATAGTAGTGACCATCATAACGTCCTGATGCTTCTACCAGGTATTTGTTGGCATAGCTATAACCCACGCGGTATACGAATCCGATCTGACTACCGGTGGAGGAAGACCCGCTATTATCAAAATCGTTCTTATTGGAACTGCCCATACTGAGTTCATCGATGCTTACGCCGAAATTGTTCCTGCGGGCAGAAAAGGCGCTGGAATCGCTGTCGCGTGCTTCTGCCACCACCAGGCCGGTAATATCATGTTTACCGAAGCTGCGCTTGTAATTCAGGTAACCCTGGTAGGTAAATGTCCGTTGCTGGGCATACTCCTGTTGCAGCCAGGTATAAGAGGCTGCATTGCCCTCAGAGGTGGATACCTGCTTTGTATAAGTATAGGGTGTCGTAGAGAGGTTCTGGGAATAGAAATAGAACGGTGTATGCCATCCTTTACGGGTCGTTTGCATAGGGTCAAAGCTGAAACTACCTTTGATGCTTAAGCCGGGTATAAAGGGCAGGTCCTGGTTCACCGCGATGGTCGACAGCATAGTGCTCTTATTATCCCGCTGATACCCCGCCTTTAGGATACCAATAGGAGAGTTACCAGCAAATTCTCCCCACAAACCATTACTATAACGTAGATTAGCGATAGGGATGAATTTATAGCCACTGCGGAAGAGTATATTCACAGTAGTGGCTGCATCTACAGTACGGGTCTGCTGGAAAGCGCCGAGCAGGGAAACGTTCACCGTAGTGGTTTTGGTAGCCTGTATGTCCAGGTTGACGGCATAGTCGTACCGTTGATATTTAACAGGATCAAACATACCCGCCTGGTTCAGGTAGCCCAGTGATACGAAATATTTTACGGCAGAAGCACCACCACTCAGTTGGAGGTTGTAGTTCTGCATAGGAGCATGCATACGTACAAGATCTTTGGTATTGCTGATAGGGTACCTGTCAGGATCTTTCGCATTGAGCTCCGCATACTGATCTATCAGGGTCTGGGCATACGGTAACTGCGTACCGGTGGGATTCTCATTCAGATAGGCCTCATTGTGCAGGCGCATATAATCCTGTGCATTCAGCATCTCAGGATAGTAAGTGGGCGTCTGTACACCGTAATAGGCGTTGAGCGACAACTGCGGCTGGCCGGCTGCCCCTTTCTTCGTGGTGATAAGTAATACACCGTTCGCGCCACCTAAACCATAAGGCGCTACCGCTGCTGCGTCTTTCAGAACTGTTACAGAAGCGATGGAGCTGGCAGGTATTTCGTTGATGTTGTTGCGGATAATACCATCCACTACAATGAGTGCCCCGTTATTGCCGGTAGTAGCGATACCCCTGATGTGGATGTCAGGATTATCCGCTCCCGGCCTACCACCATTTGGTCGCATACTGACGCCCGCTACTCTTCCCGCCAGTGAGTTGGAGATATTAGGTACGGTTGATTTAGCCAGTTCTTTACCGCCCACTGATGATATGGCTGCAGTGGAAGATACTTTCTTCTGTGTACCGTATCCGATTACCAGTACTTCATTCAATCCGCTGGCGCTTTCTGCCAGTGTGATCTCCAGCGTTTTACGGCCTCCCAGCGCAATTTCCTGCGACTGATACCCCATATAACTGATCTCCAGGATGGCTTTATCAGGTTCGGGTACCTGCAGTTGAAAAGTACCGTCTTCTTTAGATACCGTACCGCTTGCACTGCCTTTTATTTTGATCGTTACACCAGCCAGGAATTCCCCTTTTGTGTTTCTGACAATGCCTTTTAGTGCGGCAGCCTGCTGAAAAGAATGGGTGGCAGGCGCATACCAAGCATAGGCCGGTATCCGGTTGCAGATCAGCAATAGCAGCAACAGGAGTGAGGACAGACCCTTGCACAGAGGGGCGCCCCATTTGTTTGGTTTCATATGTTTTTCATTAAACGATGGAAGAATACATACCGGTGCCCTGAGCCGTACCCGGCACGTTGTTTTTCAGGTCAGGAAGTGTACAGATAGGGCTTTACCTGCATAACATGGAATGTGTTGTGTAGTAATACTTAGGTCATAACAATGTTTTCTTTGGTTGATGAACGATAATAACTGGTATTGAATATCCGGTAGCTTGTTTACATACAGAATATTGGGTCGTAACTGATCTAGTGGGTTTTTCCTTGCCGGGTCATTGATATCTTTAACAGGTTAAACCGGATAATAGTGTCAATGTAACAATATAAAATTAAGCAAAAAAAATTGATAAAGGCATCCTGGACTGTCTGCATTTTTACAGTATAAGATGCCCTTATCAGTTCGTTGTGTATACTATTTAATTGGATAGTTGCCGGCTGGCATCAATCATCATCATCATCGTCGCCTTCTTTCTTTACCAGATTCACAAAAGCGGCTCTTTTAGGCGCCGGGAAAGGAGTGCCTTTCAATCCACTCCACAATACAGTATTGAATTCCAGGTCGGGCACATTATCTTCTTTGGAGAGATCAAAATGTTCGGAACGGCGTTGCCATTCATTTACAGCAACATTCTTTTCCCTGAGATCTACCTGCGCAGGTACTGACTGGAATGATGCATGACGGGCATCCGCAGCAAAACAATTCCACATAGGAGTAGCGGCGGCATCATATTGGCTCATCGGTGGTATACCCAGTATGAGTTCCATCGTACGGAGCATGGAGGTAGTCGAATACATTGTGTGATCCACATATCCCTGCTTTACAAAACCTCCCGCTACATAGGCCGTGCTGCGGTGCGCGTCCACATGATCTGCACCATTCTGTGCATCATCTTCAATCACGAAAACAGCGCTTTCCTGCCAGATAGCGCTTTTGCTGAGGTGTTCGATGAACAAGCCTACAGCAAGGTCGTTATCTGCCACATGTGCAAGCGGAGAAAGCTTGCCCTTACGTAGTCCTTCGGTATGGTCATTTCCCATACGTACGGTGTTAAAACGGGGCACCTGGCCAATCGCCAGCAGGGAATCAAATTCTCTTCTCCATTGATAAAAACGGGTGGTATCGTATGTGTTCATATCCCAGCCGGTATAGTAGGGACAATAATGATCTTTCAGTACCGGGATATTAGGCCTTGAATTATCAGCAAATTCTCCATAGGTACGGTAACTGATACCTGCACGTTGACAATGGTCCCAGATAAACCCTTTAGGTGCATTGGCAATAGCCCGGTTACCTTCGGAGTCGTAAGAACCACCACGGCCGCCATAGCTGGTAGGCCATGTTTTCTCCAGGTAATCAGTTGCATAACCTGCCATACTCCAGTTATGGCCATCCGCACTCACTTCGGCATCAACATAGAAGTTGTCCAGCAGTACAAATTCCCTTGCGATCTTGTGCAGATTGGGAGTGATATGCTCACCGAAAAGTACCAGGCTGGAATCACCATTACCTTCTTTCATATCACCCAGTACCTGGTCGTACGTACGGTTTTCCTTAATGACATAAAACACGTATTTGATAGGAGAGGAGGCGCCTGTTTTCATAGGAATCGGATTACCTGCTTCACCTGCGGTAACACGCTCCTTCTCTTTGGTATAAGGGGTATTCTTATATACCTGCTGTGAGTAGACTGTCAGCTGCTGTTCTGTTGGCTCGGTGATAATACTCATCGTGCCTTTGAACAGTCCTGCGATATACTGTACTTCCTTAGGCCGGTTCTTATCTCCTGCCTGGTATTCCACATCTTCCTTTTTCCGCATCGGGTTAGGACCAAAGGGATTCGCCATGGATGAGAAACCTTTACCGTTGGCTACATATATCTTCTTCCCGATCACTTTTACATTGGTAGGATACCATCCCACAGGAATAAATCCTTTGCTCTTGCTGGCGCCCGGAGTACTGACATCAAATACAGAAAGGCAGTTGTTGTCGGCATTGGCGATATAGATTGTTTTTCCGTTCTCGCTCAGCGCCAGACCATTTGTAGTGGAACCGTTAGGCGCATCAGGGTAAAGCGCCGTATTTAGTGTTTCTATGACGGCATTTTTGCGCAGGTCTATCACTGAAACAGAGTTGTCATTCGCATTGGCAACATAGAGGTATTTGCCATTCTTAGATATACAAAGATCATTGGGATTGTCACCCACTTTGATCTCTCCATTGAAGGATTGTTGTTTGGTATCAAATAGCAGCACCTTATCACATCCCCAGCAGGTGATATACAACAGCTTTTTATCAGCAGATAATAAACAGTTATATCCTTCTCCGCCGAGCGGTAATTGTTTGATGATATTCTTCGTAGCAAGATCTATGATGTAAAGAGAGTTATTTTCCTTTGTCAGCACATACATTAACTTTCTGCTATCATCTATCTCTATACCGGAAGGTGAGATCTTTGTTGGCCATTTCGGTCCGAGGATAATACTATCTTTTAACAACAGCTTACCTTGTTCTACCGCATACTGCAGGATGCGGTTATCATTCCCGCCGGAAGCATACAGGTTCTTCCCGTCTGCGCTGAACTTCAGTCCGAACCAGCTTTTAGGGATCACCACAGCATCTGTTACCTGTTGAGATTTTACGTCAATGAGCTGTATGCTCTGAACGCTTTGTCCGTTGTTGGTAACAGCCATGTATTTCTTCGAAGAAGACACGGCAATGTTCAGGGGAAGATCTCCCAGTTGTAAATGCTCTCCCACAGGCGTCAGCGACCACCCATTGGGTAAGTGAACAACGCTTGCTTCCAGCTGTGCAGCCGTTTGAGCGAAGCCAATAGTTGTGTACAACAATGCAATAAGAATAGCAACAATATTCCTCATAGTTTCCAATTATAAACCGGCAAGTTTGCAAAAATCGATATGGCGATATGTTAAGTTACTGTTATCCTTTGACTATTTATTTATATAGTTGTTGATCCTTGATGTAGTCTATACCATGCTCTTTGAGGTAATTAATGCCATACTCGCTCAGAAACTCAAACAAGGGAGATAAGGACTTACCCGTTGGCGTAATGTTATACTGCACCCGGTAAGGCTTTAAGGAAAGCACCTTCTTTTCAATGAGCTGATCTCTTTCCAGTTCTTTAAGTTGCTGTACCAGCATCTTTTCTGATATGCCCGGGAGGTTGTCTCTTATCTCACTGAATCCCCTGTCGCTGAAAATGTTGAGATGGGAGAGGATCAGTATCTTCCATTTGCCGCCAATAAAGCTCAATGTCACATCAACCGGACAGGTATACGTTTTATTATTTAGTTTGATCATAGGGTATAAAATTAGATGATAAAACAGCTGTTGCCGGGCTTACTTTTTGGTAAGTTATTGCCGGAACCGCTAAAATGTGGCAACTTGAAGCCATGAAAAAGCTATCTCTCGTTATTGCCGTTTTTATCCTGTTTATAACAGGTCAATCCTTTGCACAAACTAAGCAAAAAAATATGGAAGACAACAAAGACTACAGTGTTGAAATTATCAGGTACAACATTCCCGCATCAAACTATGCCGCTTTTGAGAAAGCTTATCTTGACGCCGGAAAATTATTAGAAGCATCTCCTTACTGTAAAGGCTATCAAATTATCAAGGGAAGTGATGAGCCGGACCATTACATCGTAACCATCTACTGGACATCAGAAGAAGATCATCTGCAAAAGTTCCGCAAAAGTGAACAGTTTACCGGATTTTTTCAGCTCGTTAAACCATTTTATAGTAATATCGCTGAGATGAAACATTATCATCCACCACTGGTAAACTGGAAAAGATAATAAGTAACGACCTATATGAGTAATGTACCCACACTTTATGAATGGGCTGGAGGAATGCCTGTATTTGAGAAACTGACAGACCGTTTTTACGCTAAAGTACTTCAGGACGAACTGCTGGAACCTGTGTTCAGGCATATGTCCAAAGAACATCAGCTGCATGTTGCCCATTTTATTGCGGAGGTATTCGGCGGTCCTGCTTTTTACAGTACCAATGAAGGAAGCCATTTCCGCATGATACAAAAACATATCGGCAAACACCTGACCGAACAGCACCGTAAGCAATGGTTAAAGCTCCTGCTGGAGACTGCCGATGAACTGGGACTGCCAGATGATCCTGAATTCAGATCTGCTTTCATGGCATACCTGGAATGGGGCACCCGCCTGGCGGTGATCAACTCCAATCTGGACGATCCGGCTATCAATACAGACGAACCAATGCCTAAATGGGGGTGGGGAGTTCCCGGCGGGCCTTATCAGCCATAAGTCAGACGTTTCTCTTCTTCAGTTTGATAATTGTACGTAGCTGTTCATGCCAGCTGATAATGTTGCCTATCAGGAAATACTCCTTGAGATCCCTTTTGATGCTTTTGCGCATGACCTTTTTCACTACATCTTTATCAACTTCACCCACTTCATTTACATGAGCCAGGAGTTCCATTGATAGTAAAGCCAACATGGCGCCTATCAGGAACAGGAAGTTCCATTGATGTAAAGAAAACAGCTTGCCCACTTTGGTCAACCCGGGGGAGCTCCATTGTGCCGTGATCAGCAGACTTCTGCTGGCGAAATAGTCTGCCAGTATACCGCCCACCAGCGGGCCCATAGAAGAGAAAAAAGCAGTGATGATATTCTTGACTGACAGATACACAATGGCGTCTTCCCTGGGGGCCAGTTTCAGACCAATATTGGTGAGTGAAAGGTTGATACCTGCTGTGGAAATGCCGGTGAACATATGAATGCCTGCCAGCAGCACCAGGTTAATATACAGATTAGAGTATATGCCTATAAAACACCAGGCCAGGATACAAACGATATATATGGGGGCGCTGAGTGCTATAATGGTTTTGTTGCTATATCTGTCGGCAAATGTTCCCCACACACGTATGGTCATAATACTCGACAGCTGACTGATGATGGAAAGAATGATGATATATGAGATGGGTAGTCCCATCGCTTTCATCATAAATACCGTAAAGAAAGGAGTGGCGATGTTCAGTGCGAATACCCAGGCGGAGTTAAATGTCAGCAATCTGCGGAAATTTTTGTCTCTTAAAGGTTGCTTAAAAAGTGAAAGGATATTTGCATTGGAAAGGTATGATTGCGGTTCGGGTGCAAACGACAATACATAACCTCCTATGGTACCGACAATTCCCGCAATGATAAAGAAAATGGCATATACCCGCAATTCATATTCAGGAAACCTGCTTTTGACAAAATCCAGCAGCCCGGCCAACACAATACTGAATACCACATCCAGTATCTGGTTGTAACGGCTGCGCCGGGAGAAGTACCCGCCCAGCATACTTTCAGGGATGAGGTCTTTCATCCACGAGTTCCAGGCAGGGCCGGCAATAGATCCAAACAGGTAATAAAAGAAAAGAAAGAAAATAAGGATGCTGATAGAACTGCCGGAAAAGAACAAGGCGCTGGCGCCAATACATACCAGGGGAAACCTCGCCAGAAAGGCACAGAAAACTGCAATGGCCCGCCTGTTGTTAAACTTGCGGACCAGCCATATTGAGATGAGTTGAAATATATTTGTAAATGTTGGCAATGCAGCCAGTATCCCGATCTGAACATTGTTCGCGCCCATCAGCAAAGCCATTGCCACGAGGAAGGCGCTACCGGTAAAAGTAGTCATCATTTCAGAAGCAAGCCCGTCCCATATCACTACATTCATTCCCCGCCGGACTTCACTCTCTGTTAGTACTTCTTTCGGTTTTAAATTCATAAGGCCGCTGTTAGTGTTTTCAAGTTCCAGCGTTTATTACAAATTTCATTCCCGCGGTATTACAGAAAAGGCCGGCATCGTTGACACGATACCGGCTTTTGGTATGCCTATTTTTTATCCACAACCAAATTGACGACAGACATCGGCGGCAATGCGATCTTTACGCCATTGCCGGTACTGGCGGCATATGCCTTTAGTGTGGTGTATCCCTCAGGACCACCTGCAACACCTGAAGGTCCTGCGCCATTTATAAATACCTTGCGGGAAAAGCCTGTGCTGCCTTCTCCACCGTTTAATACATACCAGTAGAAACGGGCGCCCGCGTTGAAGTTCTTAAAGGAAAGCGCTACGTTCTGTGTAGTGCCCGCCCGGTTGACCAGTGTTACCGACACTTCTCCCGAAGTGAAGGTGGATGCATATGCATTGATATTGGCACTGCTGTCAGATACCGTTGCATTGATACATCTGTCGCCCAGGAATTTCTGCAGGAAATACTGGTAATAGAATGCTGGTCTCGGCGCCCATTTTGTTTCGCCGGAAGCAGCCTCTCCCTGGCTGAAAAGTCCCATATCATTTCCGTTCTCCCAAGCGTTGGCAAGGTCCCAGCGACTGGCCATGCCAAACTTGTTCTTCATCAGCTCACCCCACACCATTACTGCATGCATACCTGCTACCTGCGATACCATTTGCTGTGAACCCACGGCAAAGATGTTCCACTCTGTCAGCGCAATAGGTTTCATGGTAGTACCGCTGCCGGCGATAGTAGTAGATAAATAATCACTTATCGCCTTGGTAACAGTAGTGGCAGAGGCAAGCACCTCCTGCGGATTAGAATTGGTGTTATACGGTGTATAATAGCTGTGTACGATAAAGTAGTCCGCAGCAGCGCCCGCCTGTTGCAGTACACCAGCGTTCCATTGTTTATCAACATTGTTTGCCCAGAATGCCGGTTCATGTTCCAGCATCTGTGCACCGATATAGATTGTTTTACCCTTTTCAGCCGCCGCTTTACGCATAGAGTCTGCAAACACTTTATAATGACGGCCATACAGTTCTCCGCTAACGTACTCCGGCTGACCATCTTTGTTCTGCGATACGTCTATCCTGTAGCCTGTCTGCCAGGTACCATTGCTTTCATTGCCTATTTCCCAGTACTTGGTCCGACCGTTGTCATACCTTACCCAGTCTGCAGCCAGGTGAGCAGCAGCAGCAACAGGGTCGGCACTGGTGCCATATCTTGCGTAGCCGTAGTTGACCGTGATGATCCCTTCATTACCTGTGGTCTGTAACATATTATAGTAGTTCTCGACAGACAATGTCCAGCCGACAGTATTACCACCATACCAGTACCCGGGATCTGTCTGATATCCATCCGCATTCAGCACCTTGGCAGGTGCGTCAGCAGGCGGATTGCCGGGCTGCCTGTTCCAGAAATAAACACTGCTGATATTGCCGCCGGGGAACCTGATAATGCGGGGATGCAGATTTGTGATGTGCTGCATCAGTGCCGGCTCTGTCACTATCTGGCTCATGTAGGGATTGCTATTATTGCCAAATAATGCCGGAGAGATCTTTGTCAATACCACAGAAGCATCTACATTCACTGTATATTCCGTTGATGTCGGTGGCGCCACTTCGGTATAAAATGGTGCTGTGAAATTCTTTGGTGTCCACGTATCCATGAAAAGCCCAATGCTGGCTGCCACTGAAGGATCCTCAGGCTTAACGACTTCCTTCGTTGTATCACTGCCATTGCTTTCATTGTTATATTTCTCATTGCCGTTCTTGCTGCAGGCGGTTGCTATCGTCAGTAACATATATACCGAACAGATAGCTGATATTCTCTTCATCCGCAAAATTTTATTTAGTGATACATTTTTAAGACAGGCCCACAGAATTGCTTCTGCAGACCTGATCTTTTCCCGGTAACTAACTAACGTCTTCTATCTTATCTTAATAATTCTGAAATTGTCGTATGCAGCATTATACACGTCTACAGGAGCATCTTCTGTTATGAAACGATAACCAAATGTTACCACACCGCCAGGCTTTAGCAGATCTCCCATGGTTACAGCGCCTGCGCCTGTACCTTCTTTTCCGTCT
The DNA here is from genome assembly GCF_900102545.1 of Chitinophaga filiformis. Classification (GTDB taxonomy): domain Bacteria; phylum Bacteroidota; class Bacteroidia; order Chitinophagales; family Chitinophagaceae; genus Chitinophaga; species Chitinophaga filiformis. The sequence goes on from NZ_FNBN01000009.1 coordinate 171,406, forward strand.
GCTGCTGCTTTAAAGGCTGCTAAATTGATGGTAACGGTTCTCCATTTATCTTCTGTATCAAATTTGCTGTCAGGAGCTCCTGACCAGGGCATGAAGCGGTATGCATAATTGTCACCGAAGCGGATCAGATTGATACCGGCTGTCCAGGGCTCCTTGGTGTTGATTTCAAACTTCAATACATAGTTGGATGCCTGCTGTGTCATGATAGCTGCGGTGAACATGTTTGTTATATCTGAAAAATTGCCGGAGCGGTTGCCATTCCACCATGCACCATCGTTAGCACCAACACCACCGAAGATATTCTGCAGGTAGCTACCCCTTGTGCCGGGGAACAGTGTAGCATCGTTTGTTCTGTTAGCGCCCCACCATCCCCAGTTGAATACCGGATTTTCTCCTGTTTCGCCGGCATTGGTCAGGTTGCTGATTACATCACCGCTCTCATGGTCATTCAACGGACCGTCAGACATGGTAGTACCATATTTTGCATGGATCACCAATCTGCCGGTATCTGAGCCCAGGTCTGGCATAATGAGGCCAACCCGGGTACCTGCTTCATTGGCAGCAAATGCTGTGATCTCTCTGCCGCCGGGCAGAACGATCTTGTCAATCAGCCATAAGCTGGAGCCGTAAATGATCAGGGAATCTCCAGGCAGCGCATTTTCGTTCGAAATAACCGCAATGGAAGGTGGTGGAATATCTACTACAAAAGAGTAGGATGTTTCACCATGAGTGGTCACGATATGGATCGTATTGGGCACCTTTGGATCTGTTGCTTCTGTTGGTGCATTACCAGGTATGGTAATGATCAGGTGTGTATCCGTATTGTAAGTCTGATTAAAATATGCGCTTTGTCCGTTGAATTCCACCCGGGTTATGCCGCCCAGGTTCTGACCGGTGATCAGAATAAGTGTACCGGGTAAGGCCCTTACAAAGGCGCTATCCTGTTTGGTAGAATCCAGCAGGGTGACGCTGCTGACAATAGGCATTCCTGTGTGGCTCTCATCTTTCGAACAGGATACGAACAGGGAAAGCGCCACTGGCAGGATGAAGAAGAGTATCCATTTCATATTTCTGATAGTGGCTGATATATAGTGAGTCATAACGTTTTCTTTTTTAGTTAAAACTTGTACGGCACCGGTGGTTTTCTCAGGTTAGGCGCAGCTGTCATTTCCGCGGCAGGGTAGGGCAGCAGGAAGTTGCTTTCCGTTACCGGGTAGAACGCCGGCGTATCTGAGGTAACAGTCCAGGAAGTAGCATTGGTGGCTGCATTGGCAACGATCCTGTAAGTACCCCTGTCCTGGTTGTTCAGCATAGTGATCGCTTTTGCAGGATCATAGTAATGCAGTCTCACGATATCATACCATGCCTGTCCTTCCATCGCCAGTTCCAGCCTTCTTTCCACGTAGATATCATCCCAGGTGATGCTGGTCTTTGCCGGTACGCCGGCTCTTGTACGTATAGCATTAAAATACTGGAGCGCCTTGGCATCGCTGGTAGATGGTGAATTACCGAGTACTGCTTCCGCATATATCAGGTATACGTCTGCCAGGCGAAGCATATAGGTGTTGATCTCCGTATGCTGTTGTGTAACTTTACCATCATTGTCTTCAGGACGGCCTACCACATACTTTTTTACCCAGGCCCTGCTGTTATATCTTTCAGAGCCAACAGTGTTCCAGGGCACCTGCAGTTCCTGTATGATCTTCTTACCAGGATTATTAGGATCGTCTACTGACTGATGTATGTAGGAATAGTGATCACCCGGGAACATGAATGTACCTTTGCGGCGTTTATCGTCTGTCCTGTACAACTTCAGCTGGTCAAGTGATGCACCAAGATCGCCACCCCATCCATCTCCGAAGCCTGTTATTTCAGAACCATAAGCCAGAAATGCCTGTACGCTGTTCTGCGTTCCCCAGTCCCCATCGTATTTCCATTGCAGGGCGAACAGGCTTTCCGGATTATTGTTGTTCTTCATCAGGAATAGGTCTTCATAATTGCTCATTAAAGATGCGCCGCTGTTCATGATCACATCATTAGCATACCAGGCAGCACTGTCAAGGTCTGACTGGTTGCGGGAACCTGAAATACCGGCGCGTGTGAGGAATGCCTTAGCCAGCATGCCTTCTGCGGCCCATTTGGTTAAACGGCCCTTCTGTAGTGGTGTAGCAGGCAGATTCTGCGCAGCAAAACGGATGTCACGGATAATGAACTCCCATACAGATTCAACTGTATTCCTGGTGATGGAAGTATCGGTCAGCAGTACATTATTATCAACAATGATGGGAACAGGACCCCAGTTCTGCACCAGGTACGAATAGGCTACCCCCCTCATAAAACGGCCTTCTGCAATACCCGCCTGTTTAACGGATTCAGGTACGCTGGAGGCAGTATATTTTGTGAGATTGCTGATAACCATATTGGACTGTGCTACAACGTTGAAGAAGGCAGTCCAGGAGCTGTACACTTCCGGCGTTACGTCTGTTGTCTGCATCCGGATATTTTGTACCTGGTAAGATCCTGACATGAGCACACCGGCCCTGCCATCTCCAATGCCGTGCGATGCTTTATCATTGTAGGCAAACCATACGATGTTGTACAATGGCGCGGTACCTGCCAGCACCTGGTCAGACGATTTATAGAAGTTCACATCAACGATCGCATCTTCAGGAGGTCTGTTCAGAAAATCCTTGCTGCAGGCTGATAATGTTATCAGGCATATCAACGTGATGAAGTATTTATTATAGTTTCTCTTTTTCATGGTGTTAGTTTAAAGGCTCATTAAAAATCAACAGCGACACTGGCAGAATATAACCTGGTTAAAGGATAGCGTCCGGCGTCCACACCTATCAGCTGACTGTTCAACTGCACTTCTTTTCCCAGGTAGGCACCTACTTCGGGATCGTATCCTTTATATTTTGTGAAAGTGGCAAGATTCTGAACACCTGCAGACAACCGGATGTTCCTTACAACAGACTGGTGTCTGATAAGAGAGTTTGGAAGCGTGTAGCCCAATTGTACATTTTTGATCCTGATATAGGAACCATCCTCTACAAAGAGATTAGTGAAACGGTTGCCATTACCATTCACATCATTACCTACGATCCTTGGCACGGTAGTACCTGGATTCTGCAGTGTGGTTTTACCGCCTTCTTCGGTGACACGTGCATATCCAAATGTTTCCTGTAAGAGGTTCCTTCCCAGGTTGATGTTGTTAGGATTGGTATTTTCGAAACGCAGGTAGTTGAAGATATCATTGCCCTGCGTACCGGTCACCAGTATGCTCAGGTCAAATCCTTTATATGCAAAGGTGTTGGTCAATCCGAAGGTCAGTTTAGGCCATGGATTGCCAATATAGGTCTGGTCGCGTGAATCAATGATCTTATCGCCATTGAGGTCTTTATATTTCACATCGCCAACCCATACACCACCGTCTTTTGATACCGGTAAGCGCGTACCGTCTGATTGCGCCGGTACAGCACTGCTGTTGATGTCATCTACAGACTGGAACAGGCCATCTGAAATATAACCATAGAACTGCCATGGCGCGAGACCTATTGCAGAGCGGGAGGTGAAGTTATTCATGTACCAGGCAGACCTTGACAGGAAGGCGGCATCAGAATAGAACTTGGTGATCTTGGTTTTGAAGGATGAGATATTGAAGTTAGTCCTCCAGGTGAAACCGGCTTTGTTATCGATATTCACTGTATTCAATGTGATACCGAATCCTTTGTTCTGCATCGCGCCGATATTTACTATCGGAGGATTGATCGCTCCTTCACCCTGCGTACCCATATAGGCAGGTAGCGGGTTAGGCATGAGCAGGTTATTTGTTTTCTTGATATAGTAGTCGCCTTCCAGCTGTATCCTGTCTTTTAATATGCTCAGGTTAAAGCCTATGTTCTTTGTTTCGGTAGATTCCCATTTGAGGGCCGCATTACCATACTGCCCGGTGCGGAAGCCTGCTCCCCATGGAGTAGTAACGGCACTCAGGGAAGAGTACTGTGCGCCTCCGCTACCGTTGTTACCGGTAGTACCAATTTCCGCGCGGATCTTCAGTTCATTGATAAAAGGCAGCGCCTTCATGAAGTTTTCGCCGGTTAGTCGCCAGGCAACAGACACGGAAGGGAAATATCCCCATCTGTTATCTATACCAAAGTTGGAAGAACCGTCTGCCCTTCCTGCCAGCTGCAGGATGTATTTATTATCGTAGGTATAGTTGACGCGACCCAGATAAGATTCCAGGGCGCCTGAATATTTATAACTGCCGGTAGTTTGCCCTAATGCATCTCCGAGGTTTATTGACTGGATGTCATTGCTCGCAAATCCGACGCGTTGTGCGTTGAAACCCTGACCGCTCCATGCCTGCGCTTCATGGCTGACCATCACTCCGAAACTATGTTTACCTATTTCCCTGTTGTACTGCAATAATTCATTCAGGTTCCAGTAAAAGTTCCTGCCGTTGTTGATGGCCAGGGAGGCTTTTTCATTCACGTTATATCCTAATTGGTAGGTAGGAATGAATTTGGCGCCGTCTGCATATTCAAAATTTCCATTGAAACTGGTGCGGAAGGTCAGACCTTTTATGATGTTAACATCTGCAGCTGCCCCTCCAAGTCCGCCGGTACGTTTATAAGTATTGCTCACCAGGTTGGCGATGGCTACGGGATTGAGCGGCGCATATTTTGCGTTGCTGCCATATTCATTCGTTGTAGCTCCACCCCAGCTGCCGTCCGGATTTTTCACCGCAATATTGGGCGCCAGGTTAATGGCATTCCTTACCACGTCCTCACTGGTGGAAGCCAGTTTTTCCTTTGTCTGGTAGAAATTCAGGGAAGTGCTCAGCTTTAACCATTTGAATGCCTGGTTGTCCAGGTTCAGGCGGAAGGAATAGCGGTCAAATTTGGACCCAATGGCCACACCTTCCTGGTTAAAATATTCGCCTGACATATAATAGGTGGTATTTGTGGCGCCGCCGCTCATGGTCACCTGGTGTTTCTGCAGGGGAGCTGTTTTGAACAACGCGTCCTGCCAGTTGGTACCCTGGCCGAGCACACTGGGGTTCTGGAATTCGGGGGTCGGTGTACGGTTCAGCAGCACGGCAATTTCATTGTTCATTTGCGCGAACTGCTGCAGGCTCATGGTCTTAATATCGTCAGGTTTGCCCTGCTGGGTATAAAGATAATTATAAGACAGTTTCACCTGGCCTGCCTTTCCCCGTTTAGTAGTGATAAGCACTACGCCATTGGTAGCACGGGAACCATATACCGCGGTAGCGGCAGGTCCCTGCAGGATGTCAAATGATGCAATGTCTGCAGGATTGATACCTGCCAGCGCATTTACGGAACTGGTGTTACCATAAGAAACAGTAGACGGCTGGATCTGTACTCCATCAATTACATATAAGGGCTCGTTGGTGCCGCTCAGGGTATTGACACCCCGGATATTCACCGAGATCCCTCCACCCGGTTGCCCCGAGTTCTGGGTAACATACACACCAGCTGCACGGCCCTGGATGGCCTGATCGATGGTCGTATTTATAGTACGGTTCGCGTCAGCGGAGCTAATAGATACCTGGGCACTGCTCTGGTCTATTTTCTTCATTGTACCGTAGCCGACCACGACCACATCATTCAGCTTGCGGTAATCGTCCTGTAAGTCGACATTAACATTACCGGAGTTGCCGACTTTAAATTCCCGGGGCATAAATCCCATAGAGGCAATACTAATTACCTGGCCCGGAGCAGCCTTAATAGTAAAATGTCCTTTGTCATCGGTTGTGGTTCCTTTTTTTGTCCCTTTAACAAGAATAGAGGCGCCTGGAACAGGGTTCCCGGTCTCTTTGGAAGTGATTGTGCCGGAAACAGTCCTTTCGTCGGATTGATTCTGTGCCCGGGCTGGCATACTAAAAGCCCAAAAGAAGACCATGACCCATACCATCAGGTATGGTCTTCCAGTCATACTGGCTTGTTTCATAGCGTGGAGATTAAGTGTTTAAATTAATGCGCGATCTTTTGATTTTGGTTTGTCAAATAACGGCATGATGTCCCTCATAACGATAGGATAAAAGTATCGTTATCAAGAGAAAGAGAGGGTTGTACAATGTTTATTAAATAGGATAAAATGTTGCAGCAGGGGTATCAAATGTTACATGGATGGGTATTGCTCTTTGCAGGGCCTATTTTCTCATGCTGGCAACGTACGCGGAAGGCAGCATATTATAGGCCATTTTGAAGTATTTGGCAAAGTATTTAGGATTGTTAAAACCTACCTCATAAGCCACCTCTGTTACGTTCATTTCTGTTTTGGACAATAACTGGGCTGCCTTTTTGAGGCGCACGGTACGGATAAATTCCACCGGCGTTTGTCCCGTGAGGGAGAAAATACGCCTGTAAACAGATACCCTGTTCATACAAAGCTCCCGGCTGAGTTCTTCCACAGAGAAACCGGCATTGGAAAGGTTCTTTTCCACGATCGCCAGCACTTTCTCCAGGAATTTCTCGTTCGGGGAGGGCACATGTCCCTCGCCTGTCGTTTCGGGAGAGCCAATAATGTGTTTTACCAGGGTCTGTCTTGCCAGGAGGTTACGGATCCTGGACAGCATGATCTCGAAGTTGAAGGGCTTCACCATGTAATCTGCCGCCCCGGTTTCCAGTCCTTTTAGCTGTTCTTCTTCCCCGGCCATGGCAGTAAGCAGTATTACGGGGATGTGGCGGGTACGGTTGTCGTGTTTGATTTTCCCACACAGTTCAACGCCGTCCATGACCGGCATATTAATGTCGCTCACTACCAGGTCAGGATGCCCTGATAATGTCTTCTGCCATCCCGCGCCGCCATCAGCTGCTTCGATAATATTATAATATGCCTTCAGGTTCTCTTTCAGGTAGAAGCGGAAGTCGTCATTGTCTTCTATCAGGAGGATGGTCTGTTTTTCAGTCGAAGACTCCATTAGGTCAGCAACCGGTAAGGAAATCTCCTCTTCTTCAACCACGTCTGCCGTTGCCTTAGCTGCATGAAGGACCGGAGAAACCATCACAGATTCCGTCTGAGGCGCCTGTTCATGTTCCTCTGACAGCTCAATAGGCAGTTGTACAATAAAACAGCTACCCTTGTTCACCTCACTTTCTACCGTGATGGTCCCGTTATTCAGTTTTACAAATTCTTTCGTAATGGCTAACCCTATTCCGCTACCCCGGTTCACAAACCCTCCCGGCATGTCACTCTGGAAGAACTGCTCAAAGACTTTCTCATGTCTTTCCGCCGGAATACCGATTCCTGTGTCTTTAACCCTTATTTCCAGCCATGTTTTATCATCTGTGGAACTGAGTGTCGTTTCAACTGTTACGGTGCCTCCCTGGGGCGTAAATTTGAAAGCGTTGGATAAAAGGTTGAACAGGATCCGTTCTATCTTATCGTGGTCAAAACTGGTATATAGCTGGCTACAACTACTCTGGTAGGAGAAATGGATTTGTTTTCGCTCCGCCAGGTCAGTGAAAGAGCAGGCTACATCTTTAATAAATTCGGCAATGTCTCCTCTGACAGGGTCGAGCTTCAGCTCGTGCATTTCCATCCTCCGGAAATCCATCAGCTGGTTTACCAGGTTCAATAAACGTTTGGCATTGCGGTAGATAAGCTGGAACTTGTTTTTGTCCTCCTGGGTCTTCGTATGCCGGATGATCTCTTCTATAGGCGACAGTATTAGCGACACCGGCGTACGGAATTCATGGCTGACATTTGTAAACAGCTTGATCTTCATCATGTCCAGTTCATGCATGCGTTGCGCTTCTCTTCTTTCCTGCTGGAGTACGAAACGGGTATGGGCGCGTTTGATCACCTGTCTTCTTAAAAGCAGCAATATGGAAACTACCAGTACCATGTAGATGATATAGGCCAGCGGCGTTTTCCAGAATGGTGGCTTGATACGGATCTTGAGGGAAATACCTTCTTCATTCCAGTAGCCGTCTTCATTGGCTGCCTTCAGCATCAGGGTGTAGGTGCCCGGGTTGATGTTGGTATAGGTGATACGTCTGGTTTTACCATCGGTGGTCAGCCATTCCTCGTTAAAGTCTTTCAGTTTGTAGGCATACTGGTTTTTGTCGGTATTGATGAAGTTTAAGGCTGCAAAATCAATGGAGAAATCATTCTCATTGTATTTAAGCACAATCTCTTTTATCTCGGACAAAGAAGTTGGCAGCACGACGCGGTTACCCACCTTTTCATTGACTTCTACTGTCTTGTTGGACAGCTGCAATCCCGTCAGTACAATAGCAGGCTTATTGGTATTCTGTGGCAGCGATGCAGGATTGAACAGGTTGAATCCGTCGGCACCGCCGAAAATGAGTTCCCCCGACCGGAGTTTAAGGGCGGCGTTAACATTGAAGGCCTTTCCCTGCAGTCCGTCTTTATCATCATAATTGCGGCAGCTGATGCTGAGTTGCCCCTCAGGACTTTCCTTCACAGCGACCTTACTTAATCCATTGGAGGTGCTGACCCAGAGATATCCCTCATTATCCTCCAGTATACTGATGATATTATTATCCGGCAGCCCATCTTTCACTGTAAATGATTTGAAGGTCTGTGAGGCTTCATCAAATACATTCAGGCCGGAGCGGGTACCTGCCCACATGTGTCCATGCCTGTCGTACAGGAGAGAGAACACGTTGTCATTACTCAGCTGGTGGGTGGCATTCAGGTAATGTACAAAAATGCCTTTGGAGTTGTCCAGCACGTCGATGCCGTAAGCGGTGGCTATCCAGAGATTCCCTTTTTTATCTTCCGCAAAGGCGGTGATGAAGTTGGAATGAACGGAAGCTGGTTGATTAACATTATTATGATAAAAGATGCTGTTACCGGGGTCAAATCTGTCTAATCCACCACCGAGGGTGCCTGCCCAGAAATTGTTGCGTTTATCTCTGTATATTTTCCAGACAGTCTTATTGGCAAGGCTGTTTGGATTCTTCTCATTGTGCTGGTAATGGGTGATCCTGCCCTTGTTGTAGTAGTCCATTCCTCCGAAATAATACCCGATCCACAGGTTGTCGTGGTCGTCTACATACAGGCTGACAATTACATCGTTACTGATGCTGTTATCATCGGCAGGATTGTGTTGCTGCCGGGTAAAAGTTCCTGCGGTACGATCGTAATAAATGAGACCGCCGCCATTGGTGCCGATCCAGATATTCCCCTTTTTGTCTTCCGCAAAACAGTTTACATCGTTGTAGCTGAGGCTCTGTTTATCGGTAAGACTATGTTTAAACAGGGAGAATTTCAGCATGTTCTCTGTAAAATAACTGATGCCTCTTTTATAGGTGCCACACCATACAATGCCGAAATTGTCTTTGTAGAGTGCATATATAGCATTTTCTGCAACGCTTTTAGGGTCTTCTTCCTTGTTGAGCAGGAAGCGGGAAGAGAAATCGCTTTTGTTTACAAGATTGACACCTCCATGATCCGTCCCTATCCAGATGATGTTTTTATCATCCTGTACAATGCTGTTGACAATGTCATTATTTAAAGCGCCATTGCGGCTTGATAGCTGTCTGATGGTACCTTTCGCAGGACTCAGGTAGATGACACCAAAGTCATTTTCCGGCATATATACCCATATATCATCCTGTGCATCTATAAAAAAGCGGAGTGAAGCCGGCTGCTTTTCTATCATGGGGATGAGACTGTTATTGCGGTAAACGACCCTGTTGGCGCCGACATCCAGTTTTTCCAGCCTGCCATTGGTGTAGAGTATGACAAGCCTGTTCTGTGCATCTTTCTTCAGGTCTGAAACGGGAATATTGCTGGAGCCTGGAATCAATATTTTAGTAGCATGGCCTGTACTGTCGACCTTGTATAACCCTCCACCTGTATATGAAACCCACCAGGTATTACCTGTTTGTGCAACGCTGTTCACATAGTATCCCGGCAGTCCTTTATTTTGCAGCCATGTGGTGGCATTCGCGAATTGTTCCCTGACAGGATCATAAATATTATCGCCCGCGCGGGTTTTGATGTATAAGCGGTTATTCGGAGCAGGATAGATCCCGGTGATATAGTCATCGCTCAGGGAATTAGAGTCCGCTACGTTATGGCGGAATACTTTAAAGGAATATCCATCATAACGGTTCAATCCGCTCATTGTTCCGAACCACATAAATCCCTTGGAGTCTTTGTATATGTAATTGACCTGATTGTGTGACAGGCCATTATTGACATTCAAAGAAGAGAACTGGTAAGATGACTGTTGTGGATAGACATTGTTCACCAGCAATAATAGTGGAATCAGTAATAATTTCATCAACATGGAATAGGCATCAGTCTGTTATGAAAATACGACATTTTAGCCATAGATTTACCAAAATACCCGCTATGAAACCTATTCTTGTCATTTGTACAATATTACTTGTCCTTGCCGCCTGTAAGCAGCCTAAGCATTCAACTCCCGCTGTTATCGAACTTACTTACCAGCAGACGGACATACAAAATCAGTTCGATACTTTATATAATCATCAGCAGGCAGATTCCGGGGTATACAACGGTCTGATAGAACAGGCACTTGCCATATGTCATGATAGTACAGGCAGGGGAGGTGCTATTACGCAGGATGTATTTTCCAGCATGTATTATAACCTGCGCAGCAAACGTTACGATTGTGTTACAACAACTGTTTTCCAGTTGCCGGATGGGACTATTTCCGCGATTGGATTATTTAATCTGACACCGGGAGATACGATTGCGCCGGATCATGATTTTCCAATTACGGGTGGTGCCGGTGCTTATCATCATATTTCCGGGACTTATACGCGTAAATACAGCGATGGGGTATATCATGTGAGGTTAAGTTATTATAAGACTGAGCAGCAATAAGAGCCGCAGGAGGGGCAGTCCGGAGGGCCATTATTGCAGTTATTACCTATAAAATGGTAATTAAAAAGGTAGTTCAAAAATATTATAAGTCCACCTATGCGTCATAGATGCGTCGTGTATACGCCGTGTATACGTCGTATATAAAGCATATTTCTCCTCCGGCTGAAAGAATTTACATCCTCCCTTGCAACCGATTGCTAATTACCAAAAAAGTCCTATCTTAGAAAAACCACGTTGACTCCGCTTACAAAAAGCAGGTGCAGAATTCCCACTTTTTATAACCTGTTTTTATCACCATCCCTTAATCAATTATTATTAAAACAATTTCGCATGAAACAGCTAATCAAGCCCTTATTGTGCCTGCAACTGTCCGGCAACCTGAAAACCTGGGCCCTGTTTGTCCTTTGCCTGTCGGGACATCTGCAACTATGGGCCGCCACTATTAATGTATCGTCCTTATCCGCCTTACAAACCGCTATCAACAATGCCGCTCCCGGAGATGTGATCATCCTGGCAAATGGTACATATACCGCCAGTACGGACATTACGATCAGTAAGCAGGGGACAGCTTCCCAGCCGATCACCATTGCTGCCCAGACGATAGGAGGGGCCACGATCAATGGTACTGCTGGTTTTAGTATTGTTAGTCCGGCTAAGTACATCGTCATCCGCGGCTTTAAATTCACCTTCAATGCCTCCCAGGCAACGATGGCCAGCGGTACCAGTTTCTGTCGCTGGACACGCAATGTCTTTGAAACGCCCGGAGAAGGGGAGAACCTGACCATCAACGGGAACGATCATGAAATAGACTACAATACCTTCCAGCATAAGAATGCATTGGGACGGTTTATCGCGATGCGGGGTACCGGCAGCCAGATCTGCCAGCGCATACATATCCACCACAACTATTTCCTGGATCACAATCCTCAGACAGGCAACGGGGCTGAATCAGTACAGTTCGGCCTTAGTGGTTACAGCCTATCTTCCAGCAACAGCGTTATGGAACATAATCTTTTTGAGGATTGCGAGGGAGAGAACGAGCTGGTTTCTATCAAAGCATCCGCAGTAACATTCCGCTTTAATACGATCCGTAATTGCCCTGCCCATCTCACATTGCGACATGGTAACTTCAATATCATTTACGGCAACTATTTTATCAACACACCGGGTGTCCGCATCTTTGGAGATGATCATAAAGTGTTCAGCAATCATTTCGAAAATTGCAACCCCGCTATCAATGTCGGTAATGGAGATGGCGAGGTAGCCAATGGGGACGCGCTGACTGTTCATGACCGTCCGGATCGTGTGCTGATTGCGTTTAATACTTTGGTCAACAACCCCGCCAATATCATCCAGGCCGGACGTACCAATGGGCTGGGAGCAACCGCTATTACCATCGCCAATAATATTATACAGGGCGGCGGAGCAGCAGCTACCATCGCCGGACCATACACAGGCGCTGTATGGAGCGGTAATATGCTCTATAATACAAACGGCGATGGCGACATGCCTTCCAGTGGCTACACCACCGCCAATCCTTTACTTGCAAGAAATGCAACCGGTACATTCCATTTGCAGTCCGGCAGTCCTGCCATTGGCGCTGCTACAGGCTCTTACCCATCCGTAACAACAGATATGGACGGACAAGCACGCACTGCGCCCCTGGAGATCGGAGCAGATGAGGTGTCTGGCGCAGCCGTTACAGCACGTATACTTACATCTGATTTGGTAGGCCCAAATGCAGACAATGACTCCGGTACTACCTGCGAACCCATATCTGCCAGCGGCGATGATGGAAACGTGCCTGCCAATGTACTGGACGATAACCTGAATACCCGCTGGTCAGCCAATGGAGATGGCCAATGGATCCAGTTCTGCCTGAATGATACGGTGTCTGTTTCCGGCGTACAGATCGCATTTTATAGTGGTAATACCCGTACTTCCACTTTTGATGTATTGACAAGTAACAATGGCACCAACTGGACCAATGCATCTACAGGACGGGTCAGCAGTGGAACTTCCCTTAATCTGGAAACCTTCACATTCACCGCCCGTCAGGCAAAATATGTACGGATACTGGGACACGGTAATAGCGTAAATGCATGGAATAGTTATACAGAAGTAAAAATACAGACCGGCAGCACCAGCAGGCAGTCCATCGCTGCAATAAAGAGCAGCACTGCGCCTGAAATGACATTAAACACTTCCCCTAATCCGTTCTCCGACCAGACAACCGTTCACTTTACATTGCCTGACCCCGGCAAGACCCGCCTGGCAGTATATGATATGAACGGCAAAGTAGTTGCAGTGCTGATAAATGCATATCTGTCGGCAGGAAAATACACGGTACCCTTCAGATCCGACAAAGCCCCTGGCATGTACCTGCTGGAGTTACACCACAACGGAAAATCAGACACAAAGAAGCTGCAGAAATTCTAACCGGCAACAGGATATTCTCATCCAGATAACTGGAATAGTCTCATTGATGAGAAAAAAGTATAAGTAAATGATAAAATTAGACAAGTGGTATGAAGCTTTTTTTCAATGCCTTTTGTTTAACTTTAAAACAGTGTTCCACAATAGATAGCTTAGTCTCACAAGTTATTCCGTTATGAAAGTTTGATCGTTCCTGGCCCGATAGCATTACTCATCTTCTTCACCAAAATCCAATTAATCAATTATGAGTTTAATTATTCTGTAACAGTTTCCTTTTGTTAATACATGCAAACGTTTGCATGATTTAGGAATAAATTGTCAACGTTGGTTCTCTCATTGAAATATATGGGAAGGGAATTCTATTCTCTATTTGTGCAATCGTTTGCATGTATGCTTTATCTATTCAATCACGTCTGGCATTGTCAGTATCGCTTAGCGTTTATCCAGGTTACATCAGTAGAAGTTCCGCCTAACAATTAAAAATTCCGTTATGAAAAATCTGATCACTGCAATTACATGCAATAGTTGCAGAACCAGGAAGATATGGGCTTTCGCCATATGGTATTATTTAATGTTTTTATCGGGCATTGCATATGCCCAGAACCAGGAGGAGGTAGTGATAAAGGGAGTTGTGACCAATGAGCAGGGGGAACCGCTGCCGGGGGCTATCGTAAGAGTGAAAGGAGGTACACATGGAACAGCAGCAACAGCCGGAGGTCAGTTTAACATTACTGTTCCGAAAAAATCTATACTCAGCGTATCCTTTACCGGGTATGTGCGTAAAGAGATCATCGTTGGCAATGATCATCAGTCGGGGATGATCGTTCCTTTGCAGTTAGACAATAAAGGCCTGAATGAAGTGGTGGTAGTAGGATATGGTACACAAAAGAAATCCGATGTAACAGGCTCCATTGTTTCCATCAAAGAACAGTCTCTCAGAGATGTGCCTGTAGCCAATCTGAGCCAGGCATTACAGGGACAGGGTGCTGGTATCGATGTGCAGAAAAACGGAGGTAACAGCAAGCCCGGTGCAAAACCTAAAATACTGGTAAGAGGTACCAGGTCAGTAAATGCTGCCAATGATCCCTTATTCATTGTGGATGGTATTCCGTTTAACGGCGATATCAACGACCTGAACCCGGATGATGTAGTATCTGTAGAAGTATTGAAAGACGCCTCCGCCACGGCTATCTACGGTTCAAGAGGCGCTAATGGAGTCATCCTGGTCAGCACCCGCAGAGGCAGAACAGGCAGACCTGTTATTACCTATAGCGCCTATGCAGGTTTTGTAAAGAATATGGGGGAATATGATGTAATGGATGCACAGCAATTCACCACATTTAAAAAATGGGCGCTCATTAATGAAACACCCGGTAAATACACTGGTCTGGACGATCCTTCTTTTTATACCAATGGCTCCTTCAGCCAGGAAGAAGTACAGGGCATCAAAATGGGCCGCAATACTAACTGGCAGAAACTGATCTATAAAACCGGGATGACAACCAACCATCAACTTGGCATTACCGGTGGATCAGAGACCACGCAATACGCTTTGTCAGGAGGATACTACAAAGAGACAGGCATCTATTCCGGACAGTCTTTTGAACGGTTTTCCGTTAAAGCCAGCGTTGATCAGCAGCTGGGGAAATCAGTGAAAGTGGGGCTGAATACACTGAATACCTATTCCATTACAAACGGAGAAAGTGCCAATCCGATGGGACAGGTATTACGCGCTAATCCGCTGGTATCACCATACGATAGCACTGGCGCATTAGTGAATGCATATGTACCCGGTACTGCCAGCCAGGTATGGAATCCCCTGGCTAATTCTCTGCCCGGTGCAGCTGTGGAGACACGTAAAAGATCAGGCACCTTCACTACTTTATATGCGGAGGTCACGCTGGCAAAAGGCCTGAAATACAGGTTTAACGCAGGTGCGGAACTAAGGAATGATGTATATGGAAACTTCTATGCCAGCAAAACAACGTATAATCAGGGGACTTTGTCTACTTCCAGTAATCAGACCAACATGACCCTCGACTATACCCTTGAAAACCTGCTGATATATGAGAAGACGATTGCCCGGAAGCACAACATTAACTTCACAGGCTTGTACAGCTTACAGGAATCCGCCTTACAGTCCAATACATTCAACAACAATACTATCCTCGCAGACTTCCTGCAGTACTACAATCCGCAGTATTCAGCCAATCTTACGGGACAGGGTAAATATGAGAAATGGGATATCCTCTCTTACATGGCAAGACTCAACTATAACTATGATGAAAGATACTTACTTACACTGACGCTGCGATCTGATGGTTCTTCCCGTCTGGCGCCCGGCAATAAATACCATGTATTCCCATCTGTATCTGCGGCCTGGAACCTGCATAAAGAGCGTTTCATGTCAAAGGCACATGCTGTCACCAACCTGAAACTGAGAGTAGGATATGGTTCTGTGGGTAATACCGCTATCTCTCCTTATCAGACACTTGGCGCTTTATCGCCCACCACATACAATTTCGGTTCTACCAATGTTACGGGCGCTTATCCCACCAATGTGTCTAATCCAGCTCTTACCTGGGAGTATACCTCCACTTTGAATGCAGGGATTGACATCGGTCTGTGGGACAATCGTGTAACAGGAACGATAGAATTATATCAGCAACAAACACGTTCTCTGTTATTGCCACAAACATTACCACCTACTTCAGGTATTCCCAATGCGATCCTGACGAATGTAGGAAAGACTTCCAACAAGGGGATAGAGTTACAACTCAGTACAGTGAACGTCCGCGCCAGAGATAACAATGGATTCGGCTGGACAACCAACCTCAACGTGTTTATCAACCGCGGTAAGATCACGCAGCTGGCAAACGGCGTTACAAGAGATATCAATAACAACTGGTTCGTCGGATATCCTATAGGCGTCATTTTCGACTATAAGAAGCAAGGCGTTTGGCAGAATACAAAAGAAGATTCTCTGATCGCGAAAGGATATGGGCTGACAGTAACAAATCCCGGATCGGTGATCGGTCAACTCAGACTTGCGAATACGAATGGGGATTCATTGATCAATGCAGACGACAGAGTGATACTAGGTTCCAACCAGCCGAAATGGGAGGGAGGTATTACCAACCGCTTTACCTTTAAAGGCTTTGATCTTACCATTGTTGCCTTTGTCAGAATGGGCGGATTGATCGTGAGCAAGATGCATCAGAGCGGCAGCTTTATCAATACCTACCAGAGTAATTACAATAACCTGGATGTAGATTACTGGACACCCGGCAGTGGTCAGAACTTTTATCCTAAACCTAACCATGCCAATACCAATACCCCCAATAGTTCCCTGTTAAGTTATTTCGATGGAAGCTATCTGAAGATCAGATCACTGAGTCTCGGTTATAGCCTCACGCCTGCCATGGTGAAACGATGGGGACTTGGAGCGGTAAGGATATATGCCACTGCCCAGAATCCTTTTATTCTCTTTTCTCCTTACCGGAATAAATACAAAGGCATCGATCCTGAAACGGCGATGGGATCAGGATCAGGAACTAATAACCAGGGAGGATTGAATGTGGA
Organism: Chitinophaga filiformis; assembly: GCF_900102545.1. GTDB lineage: Bacteria > Bacteroidota > Bacteroidia > Chitinophagales > Chitinophagaceae > Chitinophaga > Chitinophaga filiformis. Next base: position 188,281 of record NZ_FNBN01000009.1, read on the forward strand.
TACGCCTGGTACATGGTCTATGATATTTGGTTTTAACGTGTCGCTGTGATGTATATAATGTAAGCCGGACAACAGTTCCGGAAGATTTACCAAAACTATCAGTATATGAAAAAGCTTTGTATATATCTTATCAATCTCCTGTTTGTAACAGGGCTGTTTTACGGCTGTCAGAAAAAGCTGGAGGAAGAACCTCATTCTGTGCTTACGCCCGATTTCTTTACAACAGCGCAGGGTTTTGAGGCAGGCCTGAATGCCGCTTATGCAGGTACCCGCTGGATATGGGGACCGCAGGACTTTTATAGCCTGACGGTATGTGGCACAGATGAATTTAAAAGAGGTGTGGACGGCAGTAGCGATCTGAATAGTTATTCCAGCAATTATACACCATCGAATGGAAATGTAACTAATGTCTGGAAGTATTGTTACACGTATATCAATACCTGCAATGGTCTCGTGGATAATGCACCACAGATACCCGGGATGGACACAACGCTTAGAAAGAGAATGGTGGGCGAGGCCAGGTTCCTGCGGGCTAATTATTATTTTATCCTGGTGCAACTATGGGGAGATGTAACACTGAACAGGCATTTCCAGAGTACGCCTACCACCTCGGCTGTACGCGACCCTATGGCGGATGTATATGATTTCATTATTGAAGATCTGATTGCAGCTATTGCCAGCCTCCCGCCGGGACCTCTCAGTGCCGGTGTACAGCCAGGCAGGGCTACTGCTGCCGCAGCTACACATCTATTGGCGAAGGTATATCTCACCAGAGCAGGCTCCCTCGCTAAAAAAGCAGATGATTATAAAAATGCCTATACAACAGCAGCTACCCTGATCAGCAATAGCGCGGCGGCAGGAGTAGGACTGCTGTCCGATTTCGGAAAGGTATTCCAGGAAGGCAATGAGGCGAATATGGAAGTGTTATGGACGGTGCAGCATACATCTAATCTTGCATACAATGGTTCTCCTAAACAGGATAACCGCGATGCGGATAACCTCTTGTGCCATCTGTGGGTGCCCCAGTACGAGAATCAGCCTGGCATGCAGCGGGATGTGTTTTATGGCCGCCCTTATATACGGGTGATCCCTACCCGTTGGCTGACAGATACAGTGTTTGCAGATAAGGTAAATGATACCCGTTATAATAAGAGCTTTCAGACTACCTGGATCTGCAATGCACGGAAGCTGATCCCTAACTGGCCTGATCCTTTACCACCGGGAGCGCCGGCGAATGCACATCCTGGTCAGCCGAAGTTCGGAATTGGAGATACGGCCATATTTATGCCCGGCTATGAAATGTCTGATGCTCAGATAAAGGCCAAACCTTACCAGGTCATTACACCTGCTAAGTACGTACCTTCTTTAGCACCTACGCTGACGAAATATTTCGATACCAAACGTGTTGATATGAACAATCCATCTATCAGACCTATCATTGTTTACCGATTGGCAGATACCTATCTGGTAGCAGCAGAAGCAGCATTCATGGATGGAAGGCCTGGCGATGCAGTAGGTTTCATCAACGCGATCCGAAGAAGAGCAGCCTATCCTACAGGCAATCCGCAGGCAATGGAAGTACAGGTTTCAGATCTCTCGTTAGATTTTATCCTGGATGAACGTTCCCGCGAACTATGCGGAGAACTAACGAGATGGCAGGACCTGATCAGAACAGGACAATTACTTACACGGGTAAGACTGCATAATACTGACGGACAGAAGAATATACAGGAGAAACATAAACTCCGGCCTATTCCACAGTCGCAGATAGATGCAACAACAACCGGTTCTAAGTATCCGCAGAACCCGCAGTGGTAGCCAAATTCTATTAACCGTAAAAACAAACATATGAAAAGAAAGCCTGCAGGCATACTTCTGTCCATGACGGTCTTAGTCCATTGTAGTGTGGCTTATTCGCAATCCGCCGCGTTGAAACATTTTCCCAAAGACAGCTCTCCACAGGAAGTAGGGAAACGGGTGGCTAATCGCTTTATTGCCTCCCCGCATCCCAATTTCGGCAGGTCAACACCACCTTCTGTTATTACCTATCCGGAGGTTTGTGCCTGGTATGGCGCACTGGCATTTGCAAAGGAAAGTAAGGACAACACGTTGACGATAAAACTCGCCGAACGCTTTGAACCGCTTTTTGCAGCAGATACAGCACTGGTGCCTAAGCCCGACCATGTAGACCATACCGTGTTTGGATCAGTACCGCTGGAGCTTTATCAGCAAACGAAAGATCCGCGTTACCTGGAAATGGGAAAGCGGATTGCAGACAAACAATGGGGAACACCGGAAGGACCGCACGTAAAGCCTGAAGGCCTGGCGGCTTACAAAAAGGGACTTACCTGGCAAACCCGTATGTGGATCGATGATATGTTTATGATCACAGCGGTACAGGCGCAAGCCTACCGTGCTACGGGCAACAAGGAGTATATCGATCGGGCAGCAAAGGAAATGGTCGTCTATCTTGATTCTTTACAACAGCCTAACGGACTCTTTTATCATGCACCGGACGTTCCTTTCTTCTGGGGAAGAGGTGATGGCTGGATGGCCGCAGGTATGAGTGAACTGTTACGCTCATTACCGGCCAATAATCCTGACAGGCCCCGCATCATGGAAGGATACAAAAAGATGATGGCGGCATTGCTGAAATACCAGGCGCAAGATGGTATGTGGCGACAGCTGATAGATGATCCTGCTTCATGGCCGGAAACCTCCAGTACTGGTATGTTCACATTTGCCATGATCACAGGTGTGAAGCAGGGATGGCTGGATGCAAAGGTCTATGGGCCGGCAGCACGTAAGGCATGGTTGGCACTGGTAACCTACATTGATAGCAATGGCGATGTCCGCGAGGTATGTGAAGGTACCAACAAGAAGAACGACCGCCAGTACTACCTGGACCGTAAACGTATTACCGGCGATATGCATGGACAGGCGCCACTGTTATGGTGTGCAGCTGCCTTATTAAGATAGGTTACATCAATAAAGCAATATTATGAAAATACGGGTCCTTCTTTGCACGCTGCTGCTGGCAGCGAAGACTTTTGCTGCCGATACTACGCTGGTGACCAGTCCCGACGGGCAGGTTCGTTTCAGGTTATTCTCTGATCATCAGCAGCTATACTATACAGTTGCTTTCCGGAATACCCCGGTTATCGATGCATCACCGATGATACTATCTATTGATGACCGCCTGCTGACCAGCGATGTAACAAAGGGTGCTGTAAAGCGATATACCGTCAATGAACGTTATCCCTGGAATGGAGTGCATGCGGTGGCTGTTAACAATTGTCAGGGCGCCACAATTGCCCTGAAACAGGGTACCACCAGCTACACCCTGGATGTACGTGTATTTAACACTGGCATCGCCTTCCGCACAGTGGTGCCCGGCGCCGCCAGTGTGAACCGTATCCCTGATGAGGCGACAGTATTCAATATTCCCGCCGGAAGTGAGGTATGGTATCACGACCTGAACATGCATTATGAAAGTGTGTATGCAAAAAAGGAGATATCCGCTTTACAGGCAGGAGAGTGGGTAGCGCCACCAGCCACCTTCAAATTGCAACAGGGTATTTACGCGGCCATTACAGAAGCCGACCTCGTGAACTATGCCGGTATGGCGCTCGAAGCAAATGGCAAACAGGGATTGGTAGTACGCTTAGCACAACATCAGCCGGTTTCTTATCCCTATAAGCTACGCTACAGTGAAGAGGATGTACAGCGTTCTCTCAAACCTGCAGCGATCAGTGGCACCATTACTACTCCCTGGCGGGTAGTAATGGTAGGTGCTGACCTTAATACAATGGTCAACAACGATATAGTACAGAATCTTTGTCCGCCGCCCGACCCGAAACTATTTCCTAAAGGCATACATACAGACTGGATCAAACCCGGCCGCGCTGCATGGAAATACCTGGACGGAGGTGGAGATGGTACGCCCGAAGTCATGAAGCAGTTTTCTGCTGAAGCAGGCGCTTTAGGTTTTGAACATAATATCCTGGAAGGCTTCTGGGCCAAGTGGACAGACGATCAGATCAGGGATGTGGTCAATGATGCTAAAAGCCATCATGTAGGCATCTGGGTATGGAAGCATTCCAAAACATTGCGGGATAAAACGGAAAGACAGGCTTTTTTCAAGCGCTGTCATGACCTGGGTATAACAGGTGTCAAGATCGATTTCTTTGACAGTGAAGCAAAGGAGGTGATAGACCTTTATACGGCTATCCTGCAGGAAACAGCCAGGTATCACCTGTTAACAGATTTCCATGGTGCTAACAAGCCTACCGGGTCATCCCGCACCTGGCCCAATGAACTGACAAGGGAAGCAGTAAAAGGTATGGAAGCCAGCAAGCTGACAGACAGGGCCGAACACGAAACCACCTTGCCCTTCACGCGTTTTTTAGCCGGTCCTGCAGAGTATACCGTCGTTCATTTCGGAGAGCGTAGAAAGAATACCTCCTGGGCTCACCAGGTAGCCAGTGCAGCCATTCTGAGTGCACCGCTGCTTACCTATGCCGCCCGGCCGCAACACATCCTTGACAATCCTGCCGGCAACCTGATAAAGCTTATCCCTTCTACCTGGGACGAAACCATCGTATTGCCGCCATCTGAAATAGGCCAGCTGGCAGTATTCGCGCGGCGTAAAGGCGATACCTGGTTCCTGGCTGTAATGAATGGAGATGCGCCTCAGCAGATCAATATCCCGCTCTCTTTCCTGCAGCAGGCAAACTACAAAGTATCTGTAGTGAGAGATATTCCTGATAGTGCAGGCGCTGTGAAGGTAGAAGAAGCGGCCTATACAAAGAAAGATGTGATCCCCCTGCAACTGGCACCGGGAGGAGGATATGTAGCGGTATTCGTTACCTCAGGAGGAAACGGAAACGCATATAGTTCACATAATACAGCGGTAAAGCGAAAAGATTAACTACTGTAGCAACATAGAGAGAGCCTGTATCAAAAGTATGATCAGGCTCTTTTTATTCGGGTACCTGATGGAGCCAGGTAGTCATTTAACCAATTCTGTGGATGTTCATTTATTTTTAATACATCCACTTTTTATTACCCTCAGTAGCTTCAGTTTCAGAGAGACCGCCGCCCGCCATCCCATACTGAAACCGGCACTATTTAGCGAATATGTCATCTTGACAATTTTATAAGAATAAGTCATAGCTATTTCAGAACAGTTATGATGAATTATAAATTATTTTACCTAAATTAGTCAGGTACTGAAATTATGAATACCCGCTGACGCCAATATCCTGTAATGTGTTATACCCGATTGTGATTTGTTAACGTCAGTACAACCTCGTTTTGCTTTTCCTTCATTTAAAACAATACAAGATGAAAAGATCCCTCATGCTTTTTGGTATTGCTGTTACAGCAATTGTTTTGTTCGTATCCGGTTCATCTTCCGGAAGCGCCTGTCAGGACGATCATCATGGCCTGCGCGGAAAATGCAGGATCACTGTTGTAGGCGGTGTATACCACTACGACTGCGTTTCTGCCATTAATCCGGATGAGACCAATTGTACGTATTATGTAGAATAGCGGATGATAAACAGGGCGAGCACCGCCCTGTTTATTTTCATTATTATCAAGTCTAAACGGACCTATGTCAGGAAGATCCTTCTTTTTATTTTTGGGCGCCCTTATCTCTCTCTATGCCTGCGGTGGCAAAACAGAGACGCCCTGGTCAAATTGTAATACAGCCGGTACCATTATCCCGCTGACCATCTCTACAAACGATACGCTGCGCCTTTACCTGGATAGTTTGATGGTAATGGGTATATCAACACCTATCGATTATCATGCAGCAGAAAATGTATTGTATGCCTTTGATAGTTATAACAAACGCCTGCTACGATACCCGCTTGGCAAAGAAGGACAGGTATATCCGGATAGCATACACCTGGTTAATATCCGGCAGAAGATTTCTTACATGCGTTATCTTTCTGCAGATAGCCTGGTATTGTATACCTATGGTAGTGCAAAGCTCTTCTATTATTCAATGAGCCGCGATACTGTTTACAAAAGCCTTGACTTTGTTAACCGTGAAGCGCCCCGTATGAAAAGTAATGCCGCTGCCTGGCCTTATGCCAATCCTGCATCACCTGTGTTTTTCCTTGGCAACAGGATTATTGGTACGGGATTTCTGTTGGGAGAGAAGGAGGATGAGCTTGTCAACAGTCGTACTATCTGCACCATGATCGATCTGTCTACAGGAGGTATCAGTCAACGGCTGTCTTATTCCAAGGTTTACTGGCAGCATAACTGGGGAGGATCACATTTGCGTACGCCATACTGTGCATATAATGAGCAGACAAAACACCTGATCATCAGTCTCCCTGCCGATCATAACATACAGGTCATTGACAGTAACTGGCAGACAAAAGAATTGTATGCCGGGAGCAGGAGCAACATTTGCATAACATCAATGTCATTATCCAAAAATGATAAACAGATACTGGATCCGAAGCTGGCCCTCGCTTATTATACCAGTACGCCTTCCTATCGTAATATCATTTATGACCAATACCATGACAGGTATTACAGGTTGCTGGAATTACCTCCTGCTGATGAAGTATCAATCACTGCTAAATTAAGAGGGAAGCAAACCAGCCTCATCGCGTTTGACAAAGACTTTAAATACCTGGGAGAAGCGGCCCTGCCTGATGCCCTGGCATTGGATAACTTTTTTGTTACCCGGGAGGGAATATATTTTCTGAATGCCAATAATAAGGACCAAAACATCGCCCAATATGTACAATGTAAGATTGAATTATAGACTGTTGCTCTTATTCCTTACACTACTGGTATCTGCCTGTTCTCGTCAAAACGGCGTCGGCAAGCTAAGTCAGGCCATCGATGCATTGGATGCGAATGATCTTGCTACTGGCAGTTATGTTATTATTCCCAATCAGGGTTGTGAAGGTTGTATCAGTACAGCTGAAGCATTTGTAAAGAACAACATTGGCAAGTCAGATAGCATCAGGTATATTTTCACCAGGATACAATCTGCCAAATTACTGAAGATAAAACTGGGGAATGATGTAATGTCCAGCAATAAGGTGTTACTGGATACAGCTGATATGATTGAATATCCTGATAAGGGAAAGGAGATCTATCCGATGATTGTTACTGTGAAGGATCACCGCGTTGATAAGGTTACTTATCAGAGTCCTGATAGCGATGGGCTAAATGCCTTGCTGGGCAAATGAATACAGCTTACTGTTCCGTTCTTTTGCCGGTCAATGCCAGCGGTACAATAAATAACACCTGTACTATAGCATCAACAAGGTAGATATCAGAAATCGTATCAGTCAGAGAATAATAAACATCAATGATCAGAAAGATACTGCCTGCTTAGCATTGCCAGGGTAACATTCCAATAAAAATTCAGATGATGATAGATTGCTTCTGTGGGAAAATTGCTGATGGTGAGTAATATGGTCGTATGATCTCCCTCAGGCATCAGTACGAACCGGAGAACCGAATGATTCTTTTCTTCATCCGGTAGCCTGGATAGCGAGCTTAAAAAATTATAACTGATTATACTTTCGGGTACATATTCCAGCACGATGCCTTTATTCTCAAATTCAACATGATGAAATCCCTTTATCACTATAGGATTGCCGACTTCCCAGTTAGTGGTAATTTCAATGCCCATTTCCCCTGATCCCATCCATGTTTTCATTAATGTTGTATCTTCCATACTTCGCCTACCGGGGCATTGATCAGTATCTTTTTTTCCAGTATTGCTTCCATTGTTGCCATTGGTTTCCGTCGGTTGATCCTTTAAGAGCATGCAAATATCAGGAAATTCTAATTAGCCCTTGCAGGATCATAAACAGCCACCGCCACCCTGGAGTCGGCGCATCCGTAATAAAGCAGGTATTTGCCCTTAAAATAGACAAGGCCCTCAATAAACACCGTCCCTGCAGGATATTGCCCGCTCTTTTCAAATGGTTCGGTGGGGACCATGAATGGCTGGTCAAGACGGGTAATGAATTTTGTAGGGTCATCTGCACTGAACAGCATCTGTCCGGCACAGTATGAATTGGCCGTATAGTTTGTGTCTCTGTCCTTGCCTCCCAGATTCTTCCCGTTATAAAGCAATACGATGCCTTTATCGGTCAAAATAGCCGGAGGGCCACACTCGGTCAGGTTGCTGTCGAAGTAGCCTTTACGGGGAGATATGAGGGCTTTAAGCGCACCTTTTTCATCCACTACCGGAACCCAGTCAACGAGATTGTCGGAAGTCGCGGCATAAACGTGATTTTCGCCCCAGTACATCCAGTACTTACCCTTATACTTCGTGATCCTGAGCTGGCCATTCTTCACCGTGGTCAGTATGGACGCCGACTTGGATGCGATATTATGGAACCTGCCATTGAAAGCATCCTGGAAGATGGGACCATGCTTCTTCCAGTGTACCAGGTCTTTTGACGTTGCGGAGCCCAAACGGGGCGTTTTTTTGTTCCATTGGGTATATAGCATCAGGTAAGTGCCATCTTCCGTCACAGCCACCCTGGGATCCTCACAGCCACCTGTCCATTCAAACTCCTGCTGGTCATCCTTCCCGGGAAAGAGCACGGGTTTACCCATACGCTTCATCGTGATGCCGTCTTTGCTTTCCGCCAGTCCAATCCTGGAGGTGCGGTGCCCTATGCCTACGCCGGATTTATCCTCGGCACGGTAAAGCACATATACCTTCTGGTCCTTTACTGTAGCGGCAGGGTTGAAGGTATCATTGCTTTCCCAGTCCAGCAGTTTCTCTTGCATCGGATCATAAAAGCGACTGCCTGAGTCCGGCGAAATGATAGGATTGGCTCCGGCAGGTCTGACAAATGGCCCCAGAGCCCAGTCAGGGAGCCGGCTAATAGGTTGCTGCGCAAGAATCTGAAAATGAATGGCTAACAGGACAAAGAGTAATAAACGTGGCTTTCTCATGTGATTATTAACGGGTTATCGCGAAAATAATAAATGAAAGTGATACTTCACAGTGGTGGACAGATTCCTTCAGGAGTTACCGGGTTAAGGGGATGTCAGTCAGTACTTATCTAATCCTTGTAAGGACCTGGTTTCGATCCGAATTCTATATCTCCATATCGCTATACCGCCATCTGGATATCATTTCACCGTCATATGTATATCGGTTCGATATAGAGATGCCGGTCAAATGATATGGAAATGACGGTATAGTGATATGGAAGAAACGAAGAAAGATCGAACCCTGAAGGATATCAGGACGATCTTTCTCCGTTTTTCCAGTTTATTGGATAGCTTAATTCCATCCGCCGCCCAGCGCCTGGTAAATGTTGACCATGGCGTTCAGCTGCTGTTTTTTGGTCTCGATCAGCTCAAACTTCGATTCCAGTGCATCCCTTTGAGTAAGGAGTACCTCCATGTAATCAGCCCTTGCTGACTGGAAGAGGCTATTGGAAATCGCGATTGACTCGGACAGTGTCTGCACCTGCTTTGATTTCAGGTCATAGCTTTTGGCCAGGTTGCCGATCTTGATCAGCTGGTTGGCAACCTCAACATAGGCGTTCAAGATGGTACGCTCGTAGTTGTAGGCAGCCTGTACCTGTTTCGCATTGGCGGTAGCGTAATTGGCCTTTATGGCATTCTTATTGACTAACGGTGCGATCAGATCACCTGCCAGGGAATACATCAGCGATTTAGGCGTCCTGAACAGGTAGGTTGGATTAAAGGCGTTATATCCAAAACCGGCAGAAATACCCAGGGAAGGGTAGAACTGGGCTTTGGCCACCTTTATATCCAGCTTGGACGCAACCAGGTCCAGTTCCGCCTGTTTGATATCAGGACGATTGGCCAGTAATTGAGATGGGATACCTGTATGAACGATCTCCGGCATCGGATTGTCAAAAGTCTGGAGATTCCTTTGGATCGGCTGTGGATATCTACCCAGCAGGAAATTGATCCGGTTCTCCGTCTCTGTGATCTTCTGCTGGATATCGTACTGCAGGCTTTTGGTGTTCAACACCTCCGCCTCAAATTTACGTACGGCCAGTTCGGTAACCCGGGTAGCTTCCTTCTGCAATTTTACAACTTCCAGCGCATTGTTCAGAATGTCGATGTTCTGTTTTACAATACCCAGCTGATTATCCAGTGCCAGTAACTCGTAGTAGGAGTTAGCTATTTCTGCTATCAGGGTGGTTACGATAAAGTTCCTGCCTTCTACGGTGGACAGATACCTGGTCACTGCTGCTTTTTTAGCGTTGTGCAGTTTATGCCAGATATCCACTTCCCAGTTGGCATATACGCCCAGCAGGAAATCGGGCAATGGGTCAGGCATTTCCTTTCCAGGTTCGATCTCAGTAGTAGCATCACCGGCGCCCTGGCTGGTATAGCGACCTACCTTTTCAACCCCTGCAGCGCCTCTGACGCCCACAAATGGCAGATACTCACCCTTTCTGGCCCTTATCTCGTTTTTGGCGATCTCTATCTCCTGTAAAGTGATATTGAGCTCCTGGTTGTTGTTTAAAGCAGTATCTATCAGCGCAGCCAGGTAAGGATCAGTGAAGTATTCCTTCCACTTCATCTTTGCTATGCTGACAGTATCCTGCGAGTTGTTAAAACTCGCAGGTACTGTTCTATTCTCTGTCTTTTCCGTTAAAGCCGGTACGCCACAAGCCGCAACAGCCAAGGAAACACAGGTTATTCCTATATACTTATTTACTTTTTTTCTAAACATTGTGATCGATTTCTTCAGTTAAGGGGTTTCCGTCTTCGTCTTTAATGAGCTTACGTTTTGCCGCCAGACCACCGAATATGTAGTACAGTCCCGGGATGACAATCACACCGAAAACTGTTCCCAACAGCATACCGCCGGCAGATGCAGCACCAATTGTATGGTTACCGATAGCACCCGGACCCGTAGCAAAAAGCAGTGGGATCAGACCGGCAATGAACGCCAGTGACGTCATCAGGATAGGACGGAAACGCGTTCTCGCACCTTCTATCGCAGCATCAACTACGGTTGCACCTGCACGGTGTTTCTGCACGGCAAATTCCACGATCAATACGGCGTTCTTACCCAGCAAACCAACCAGCATTACAAGACCCACCTGGGCATAGATATCGTTGGCCAGTCCCATTAGTTTAACAAGCAGGAAGGCCCCGAAAATACCCGCAGGCAGGGAGAGGATCACCGCCAACGGTAGCAGGAAGCTTTCGTATTGTGCCGCCAGGATCAGGTACACGAAGGCCAGTACCACCAGGAAGATGTAGAGTGCTTCGTTTCCACGTTCTACTTCATCCTTCGACAAACCTTCCCAGTCGATGTCATATCCGCGTGGCAATGTCTCTTTGGCTACTTCCTGGATAGCTTTGGTGGCTTCACCACTGCTGTAGCCCGGTGCAGGCTCACCCCTGATAGCAGAGGAAGTGTACATATTGTACCGGGTGATCTCATTCAGACCATGTGTTTTTCTGATGGACATGAATGCTGAATAAGGCACCATTTCATCTTTATTGTTCTTTACATACAGCTTCATCAGATCGTCAGGCAGCCTTCTGTATTCAGGAGAGGCCTGCACGTATACTTTGAGTGAAGTACCGAACCTGATGAAACCAAGTTCGTAGGTACTACCGATCAGGATAGAGAGGTTGTCCATCGCTTTACCGATAGATACACCTTTCTGCATCGCTGCCTTGTTGTCGATCTGCAATTCATACTGAGGATAGTTGGCACTGAAGAAGGTGAACAGACCTGTCAGCTCTTTGCGTTTACCCAATGCAGCCATGAACTGATCATTCACTTTTTCCAGCTCCTTATAATCATCACTGTTTGTCTTATCAAGCAGGCGTAGCGCGAAACCGCCCGCAGCGCCATATCCAGGTACAGCCGGTGGTCCGAAGAACTCTATCGTTGCTCCCGGAATATCTTTTGATTTTTCTTCCAGCTCTTCGATGATCTCTGTCACACTATGCTTACGCTCGGACCAGTCTTTCAGACTGATAAGACAGGTACCTGCGTTGGAACCCCTACCTTCTGTCAATACCTCATAACCTGCCAGTGCCGAAACGGATTGGATACCTTCTATGTGTTCAGCAATTTCCTGTACTCGTTTTGCGAGATCATTGGTCCTTTCGAGGGTAGCGCCGGGAGGTGTCTGGATGATCGCATAGATCATACCCTGATCCTCATTGGGAATGAAGCCGGAAGCCAGATTACCGTTGATGCCAACAATACCGGCGCCGAAAGCGATGAGGATACCAAAGGTGATGACTCTACGGTTCACGATCAATTTGAGCAGGCTTGCATATTTGCCGGTGAGTTTCTCAAACTGATGGTTGAATCCATCGAGGAACCTGTTCATCAGTGTTTTCTTCCTGGGCTGTCCGTGGTTATTCTTCAGGATGATCGCACAAAGTACGGGCGTCAGTGTTAGTGCCACCACACCGGAGAGTACGATGGAAGTTGCCATGGTAATGGCGAACTGCCGGTAGAAGATACCTACTGGGCCCGACATGAATGCTACCGGAATGAATACTGCAGTCATTACAAAGGTAATAGCGACAATCGCTCCGCTGATCTCATGTATCACCTTTATAGTTGCCTGATAGGGCGAGAGATGTTCTTCTTCCATCTTGGCATGGACGGCCTCTATCACCACAATGGCGTTGTCCACCACAATACCGATAGCCAGTACGAGCGCGAACAGTGTGATGAGGTTGATGGTCAGTCCGAAAAGCTGCATGAAGAAGAACGCACCCACCAGCGATACAGGCACCGCCAGGGTAGGGATGAGGGTAGAGCGCCAGTCGCCCAGGAAGATAAATACCACGATCGCCACCAGTATAAATGCCTCGCCCAGGGTATGTACCACTTTTTCGATAGAGGCGTTCAGGAAGCTGGATACGTCGTAGTCGATCTCATAGTTCATTCCCGGAGGGAAAGAGCTCTTTTTAATTTCATCCAGTTTCAGCTTGATGGCTTTAATTACATCGCTCGCATTACTACCATAAGTCTGTTTTAATACGATCGCTGCTGAAGGGTGACCATTGAGGTTGGAATAGATATCATAGAACTCACTTCCGAATTCAACATCCGCAACGTCTTTCAGGTAAAGGAGCTCACCGTTCGGATTGGCACGGATGATCACGTCCTGGTACTGTTCAGGTTTGTTGTAACGGCCCTGATAAGTCAATACATATTCGAGCGACTCAGAACGTTTACCATCACTTCGTCCCAGACGGCCGGGAGATCCGATAATACTCTGATTGCTCAATGCTTCCATCACTTCATCTGTAGACACATTATAGGCGCGCATACGGTCAGGTTTCAGCCAGATACGCATTGCATACTGGCGGCTACCGAGGATCTGTGCGTTACCGATACCTTTTACCCTTTTGAGCTCATTTAAGATATTGATGTTTGCGTAGTTGTAAAGGAAGTTCTCATCCGCTTTAGGATCTGTACTGTATACGTTCACGTACATCAGCATGTTTGGCTGCAGGATATTCACAACGATACCTTCACGTTGTACGAGTGGCGGGAGCCTGCTCGTTACCTGCTCAATCCTGTTCTTAACGTTTACTACAGCCTGGTTAGGATCTGTACCGAGATCGAATACTACCTGAATATTGGCTTCACCGGCACTGGTAGCGTCGGATGTCATGTACTTCATACCCGGTACACCGTTCACTGCCTTTTCCATCGGGATGAGAACGGATTGCACCAGTACATCGGCACTGGCGCCGGGATAGGCTACACTCACAATTACCCTCGGAGGTGCGATCGACGGGAACTGTGAGGTAGGGAGTGTATTAATGGCCAGTACGCCCATGAAGATAATGATAAGTGATATCACTATCGCAAAGACAGGCCTTTTCATGAATATGTTAAACATTCTCTTGCTTTTTTAGATACTTACTTTATTCAGATGCGAGGATTAAATGAGAAAGCACAGTCTTTGGCTCCTCATATTCGTATGCGATCTTATCGTCATTTTTCACCTTCCTTAATCCTTCAAGAAGTATCTTTTGACCGTCAGCCAGTCCTTCTTTTATTACATACAGGTCAGGCATTTCAGCAGCAATGGTGATGGGTGTTAATTTCACCACATTGTTTTTATCCACTACATACACATACTTTTTATCCATGATCTCAAGGGTTGCTTTCTGAGGAATGATCAGTGCATCCCTGATAGGTCTTTTAATCAGGATAGTACCTGTTTCGCCATGTCTGAGCAGGCCTTCTGTATTAGGGAATGTAGCCCTGAAAGCGATGTTACCGGTTTCATTGTTAAATTCACTTTCAATCGTTTCAACAACTCCCGGATGTTTGAACAATTGTTTATCTGCTGTCAGCAGGTTCACTTCCAGCTTCTTTCCGGTGTTGGACTGCGCTTTATAAGCGAGGTACTCCGGTTCAGAAACATTGAAATAAACCCACATCTGGTTATTGTCGCTCAGTGTGGTAAGCAGTTCTCCTTCTTCAACAAGGCTTCCCAGTTTTAAATGCAGGAGGTCTACCAGGCCGTCAAAAGGAGCCCTGATATCTGTAAAAGCCAGGTGCGCCTTGGCAAGTGCCAGTTCAGCCTTAGCTTTTACCAGTTTGGCCTGGGCCATAGCCAGTTCATTTTTTGATACGACGTTTTTATCTGCAAGCGGTTTGGTGTTCTGTACCTCGATCTCTGCGATATTCACTTCGGCCTCTGCCCGCTGTTGCTCAGCTTCATAGAGGGTAGGCATGATCTTAAAGAGAAGCTGACCTTTTTTTACGAACTGGCCTTCATCTACAAAAATGTTCTGCAGATAGCCCTTCTCCTGGGCTCTCAGTTCGATGTTACGTATGGAACGAATCTGACACACGTATTCACTGGTGATTGTCGTGTCCATTTTCAGAGGACTGGTAACGAGCAGTTTGGTACCTTCTTCCTTTTCTTCTTTCGCTGATTTACAGCCTATATGACACAACATGGCATACAAGCCCATGAGCATGACAATTCTCTTCATAGTATTTATATGTTTTAAATAAGATGCTGGTAGCTGACTAATGGTGGTTTATAAGGTGTATAGCGCTATATCCTCAATAGCAGATGCTATGGACGGTAAGCGACAGAAATATATTTTCAGATGTTTCAGGCAATGGTGGTTAGCCTGTAAGCTACAGTGAAAGATCACACCCTGATTACACGGTGTACAATGAACTTGTCAGAAAATAAATAGGAAAAATGATTGCAGAAAGGTAAAGGGTTCTTTAGGTAATTATAGTATGCTGCGGGTTCAAGCGGGTCAAAATGATAATAATTGCTGATCTCTACATGTTTCCTGTTTGAAAGACTTTCCTCTTCGTCTTCAACCTCTGTGGCCTTGATCTTTTCTTTTCTGGCCCCGGATGCAGGTTTGTTACTGAACATTGCATGGTCGTTCCGTACATCTGCAATGCGTATGTGTACAGTACTTTCCGAATGCTGCAGCATTGACCTGTAAACATAATCCTGGTCTGTACCTGCGTACAGATGGCTATGTCCTTTCAACAGGAAAAAGCAGAGCGATAAGAAAAAATTAATTAACAACCTCGTCATCGGGGTACAAAATTAGCAGAAAGTTTATTAAATAGATAGCGTTGTTAAATTTTAAGTATGATTTAATAATTCGATGTGTACGGATGAGGATGAAATTTACCAAATGGTACGTGTGTGGTGGAAGGACAAAATGACACTCTGTATTGGATGGAATGGTGAAAAATATCGACTAATTGGCGATATTTAACGGTGATTTGTTATGACCACCTGTCTGTATAGCATGCATAATGATGAAGAATAACATTAAAATCTGATAAATTTGCAATAACAGTAATTACTGAACTAGATAATATGAGGGAGGCAGAATAATTCTCTAACTTGCATCCCGTTTATCCGGCATACTATGACAACTACTAATTCAACTACACTTATTCAAGGGATCACTCAGTTTATTAAATCTATTGGCATCCCGGTAGTGTTTGATACTATCACGGAAGAAACTTTTGTACCTGGCATCCTGATAAATAAAGGAACCCTTGTTGTTGACGAAAGCCGCTTACTGTATCCGGGTGATCTTTTACATGAAGCAGGACATATTGCTGTTGCATTTCCTGCAGACCGCGAAATGATGTATGGTAATGTAGGCGCAATGACAGAAAAGAATCAATCAGATGGAGAAGAAATGATGGCCATTGCCTGGAGCTATGCTGCCTGTGTTCATCTCAATATTGATCCGGCGATCGTTTTTCATCCTCATGGTTATAAAGGATCTTCTGAATGGTATATCGAACAATATACTGCCGGAAATATGCTTTATCTCCCCTTATTGCAATGGGGTGGTTTTTGTTATGATGCAGTCAATGCCGGGAAAAATGGGGCACAGCCATTTCCTCAGATGATCAGATGGTTAAGAGAATAGTTACAACGTAAATTTTCCGGCTGAAAATTGTTCTTCCTTTTTTATATGCTGGAAAGCAGTAGGCGTCATATTAAACTGCTTCAGAAAGGCTTTGCCAAAGCTGCTCTGTGAGTTAAATCCTACCATGATAGCTACTTCGAATATTTTATAACCTGTACCGGCCAATAGCTCCGCAGCCTTCTTCATTCTTGTTACTGTCAGCAGTTCATTCGGTGTAAGATCTGACAGCGTTTTAATTTTCCTGTATAAGGTAGGTACGCTGATGTTCATCAGTTTTGCCAGCAGCTCTACATCCAGCTCAGGGTTTTCTATGTTATCCATAATCAGCTTGTTCAACGTGATCAGGAAATCTTCGTCCGCCCTGGAGTATGCCATCGTACTTATATGTGCGAGGGGATAGCTGGTATAATATGCCCTGATCTTCTTACGATTATTCAGCAGGTTGCTGACCTGTGCTTTCAGGTGTTCTGGCGAGAATGGTGTTTCAATACAGGCATCTGCACCTGCTTTCAGACCATCCAGCCTGGATTGCATGGGCGCAGTGAGTAGTATGAAGGGAATGTGTGAGTAGTTCAGGCTTGTTTTCAACCGGGTGCAAAGATCGAAGCCATTGACAAGTGGTGTATGGCTGTCGGAAATGATCATCCGGACAGAGTGTCTTTCTATCATATCGAGCGCCTGTTGTCCGTTTTCTGCAGTGAATATAAGGTAATCTTCACGGAGGTTTTCTGATAGGACTTGCAGTTTATCCTTATTACCATCTACTAATAATAACGTGTCTTGCATACGTGGTCTGTAAAATGAATACAATAGTTAATGTATCTGACAAGGTGCGTGTTCCTGTTCTTTAGTAATCGTTTAAGCTAATTTCTTTTCCGGGTTTACGACCTCAATTTACGCAACCGATTGTGATTTGAGAAATATCAACCAATTATTGATAAGCTCAGACCAAAAAATCTGGTAATTATGTAGGTACTTCACGCTGCAATTGAGCCTGAGAACCACTATAAGTAAGACCAGGATGATTCCCGTTTTGAAAAACTATGTTTCCCCGGAATAGGCTTTCCGCCGTCATGGGATTACTTATAGGTGTAAAATTGACAATTTTTTTGTTTTGTTACCATTTTATCATTTAAAAACTATCAATCACGCGTTATGAAGCTTGCTTTACGAGTTTTTTTTCGGAGAGGTCCGGCTGTCGGCAGAGGGCAGCGGTTACTTCCGGCATTGCTGACTGTACTGGCATTATTCCTGTTTACGGTAGTGCACGGTCAGAATGGTCAGCCTATAAAAGGTAGAGTCATCGACGAAACAGGAAAGCCACTATCAGGCGTTACTGTTTCTGTTAAAAACACCGGCCGGGGTACGGTGACCAATGCAGAAGGTACCTATAGCATTAATGCTGCTCCCGGAGAAGTATTGCAGTTTAGTTTTATTGGTTATACTCCCTTCCATGTTACAGTAGGCAGCGGGGCAAATTATGAAGTAAGCCTCGCCCCGAATATGCAGTCGCTGGAACAGATGGTCGTAATAGGATACGGTGCACAGAAGAAAAGTTCCCTTACCGGTTCTGTAGCTTCTGTAAGCAGTAAAACGATTAGTGAACTGCCCGTTGTCAGCGTACAACAGGCATTGCAGGGAAGAGTAGCTGGTGTGACCGTTACCAATAATGGTACACCCGGTACTGATGCTATTGTGAGGATCAGGGGTATCAGCTCTATCAGCTATGCATCAGATCCGCTGTATGTAATAGACGGTTTCCCCACTTCTAACCTCGCAAATTTTGACAGCAGGGATGTTCAATCGGTAGAGGTATTGAAAGATGCCAGTGCGGCTGCTATTTATGGTTCCCGTGCTACAAACGGTGTGATCATCATCACTACCAAAAAAGGTTCCCGCGATGGCAAGCCACATGTGAACTTTGATTCTTACGTAGGTGTTCAGTCAGCCTGGAAAACAATCGACCTGCTGAATACGCAGCAATACCTGCAGTATGAGCGTGCATTAAACGGGGCAGCCGGCATTGCAAAACCACCGCGCCTGCAAGATGCTAATTTTAATCAGCCAATATATGACGGCACTTCACAGACCTATGCACAGACAAATACCGACTGGCAGGATGCCTATTTCAGGAAAGCCCTGATCTCACAGTCTAACGTGTCTGTAAGCGGCGGTAATGATGCTTCGCGCTATTATATGTCGGCCGGTCATCTTAAACAGGACGGTATCGCACAGGGAGTGAATTATCAACGTGGTAATTTCCGCATCAACTCAGAGCACAATATCAGCAAGGTGTTTATGGTAGGAGAGAACCTCCTGTTCTCTTATTCCAAACAGCGCTACGATAATACTTCCGGTAACAGAACCCGCCTGGCGAACATTATCAGGGCACTGCCTTACCTGCCTGTACATGATCCAACCACGAACGGCGGTTTCCGGAATGCGGAAAATAGTGTGGACGGTGCTGACCCTACCAACCCAGTGGAAGATGCAACGCTGCTGGGAGACGCTCACCGCCAGAACTTTAAGCTGCTGGGTACTGTGTATACACAGGTGAACTTCACACCCTGGCTCAGTTTCCGCTCTACATTTGGTGCTGACTATGTTACGCAGTTTCAGCATGTTTTCGCACCCATTTACAATGATAAGGGGAGGAACGCTACTGTAGCCACTATCACCGACCAGCGGACAAACAGGACCACCTTGCTGTATACCGAACAACTCACCTTCGATAAGACCTTCGGCAACCATCATATCAATGCAATAGCAGTATACGAGCGGCAGCAGGCAAATAACTTTGGTGAATCACAGACGGGTAACCAGAGCTCCAATGACAAGGAGACCCTTGTTGGTGCTACCAATGTGACAGCATTTTCTTCGCGGACCGCTTCATTGATACAATCTTATATCGGCCGTGTCAGTTACGATTTCGCGGGTAAGTACCTGCTGAGTGGCGCTATCCGTCGCGATGGACTCTCAGTATGGGCACCTGGGAGGAAATTCGAGAACTTCCCTTCTGTGTCTGCAGGCTGGAAGATGGACCAGGAACCTTTTATTAAACAGGTGGCTGCCATCTCCGAGTTGAAACTGCGTGGAGGATGGGGTATCACAGGGTTGAATGCGATCGGTATTTTCCCTGCCCTGCAAAACGCTGTGCTGAACGATGAATATCCCTGGCAGGCGGTAGTACAGGCGAATGGTGCTACTTATCCTTTTGGTAATACCATTACTGTGGGCAATGCCTCTTATTACAATCAGCTGGCCAGCACTAACCTGGAATGGGAAAAGACCAAACAGATAAACGTTGGCCTGGACCTCGGATTGTTCAATAACAAGATCACCTTTACAGCAGAATGGTACCGCCGTCAGACGGATAACCTGATCCTCACTATTCCTACTCCCTATAGTTTTGGTTTCGGTGGAACAGGTTCCCAGCTGAATGCTGCGTCCATGAAAAATACCGGTGTTGACCTGCAATTAGGATACAACAAGACAAGCGGTAGCTTTAAATGGAATGTGACCGGCAACATTGGGTTCATCACGAACAAAATACTGAGCCTGAATACTCCTGGTGCTACTATCGATGATGGTGCTGATGCTGATTTCGGTAATGGTAACATTACCCGTACGGTAGCTGGTCAGCCTATTCAGTCTTTCTACGGATATGTAGTAGACGGCATTTTCCAGAGCCAGGATGAGGTGAACAAGAGCCCTGTACAGATACCAGGTACTAATCCGGCTAAGTCAACTGCGCCGGGTGATATCAAGTTCAAAGATCTTAACAACGATGGTAAGATCACAGCTGCGGACCGTACCTTCCTGGGCTCCTATATTCCTAAATTCACTTATGCGCTCAATGCCAGTGCTAACTATAAGAACTTTGACCTTTCCCTCTTCTTCCAGGGTGTACAAGGCAACAAGATCTTCAATGGTACCAGGGTACTGAGTGAAGGTATGGCCCGTTTGTTCGGCGCCGGTGTGGAAGTGCTGAATGCATGGACGCCTGAGCATACCAATACGGATATGCCGAGGGCTATCAGTGGTGATCCTAACCAGAATGCCCGCGTTTCAGACCGCTGGATCGAGAACGGTTCTTATTTGAGACTGAAGAATGTGATCCTGGGTTATACCATTCCGTCTTCAGCTCTGCGCACCTTTGCTCATGGAGCAATAAGCAGCTTCAGGGTATATGTATCTTCCCAGAACCTGCTGACCTTCACTGGCTACAAAGGATGGGATCCTGAGATTGGTTCAAAGAACACAACACTCACCAATGGTATCGATTATGGTCAGTATCCCGCGGCAAGGTCTTTCCAGTTTGGCCTGCAGGTAGGTTTCTAATGAGCAGCAAAAAAATCAGACATGAAAAAGCATATTTCTAATAAGATCATTATAGCCGCTGTAATAGCGGCAGTATTTACCACCGCCTGTAACAAGGACCTGGACAAGACAAATCCCAGTTACGCCACACTGGAGACTTATTTCAAGAACAGCGCGGAGATGCAGAAAGGCACCAATGCCATTTATTCAGCTTTTCACGCAGCTAATCTCGTTGGTCGTGAATGGTTCTTCGTGGAAGACCTCAGAAGCGATGATGTTGCTTCCGGTGGCGGACAGCTGGAAGTGCCAAGGGCGCAAATCCTGAACGGCGCCACTACTTCAGATAATCCCGTGATGAATAGTGTATGGAAGGGACTCTATACTGTTATCCACCGCGCCAATACAGTAATCAGCAATGCGCCTAATGTGACCGACAATGATGCAGTAAGAGACCAATGTCTTGCAGAGGCCAAGTTCTTCAGGGCATGGGCTTATTTTGAACTGGTGAGCCTCTGGGGACCAGTGCCGGTATATACCACTGTGGTGAGCGGTTCAGATCAGTTTCAACCCAGGGCTACCGAAGATGCAGTGTATACACAGATCATCAAGGACCTGACAGAGGCAGCCGCTGTGTTAAAACCTTCCTATGGAAACGCAGATCTGGGTCGTGCAACATCAGGTGCGGCGAATGCAATGCTGGGTAGGGTCAACATGCAGAAAGGCGATTACGCGGCAGCAAAGGCCGCGCTGTTGAAAGTGACCGGTGCAGGGCTTTATCGCCTGGTGGATAATTACAATGATAACTTCATTGAAGAAACAGAGTTTAATGCGGAGTCTATATGGGAAGCGGTGTATTTCGATAAGGGAGACAATAGCTTCGATTGGAGTGGCACGGGCGATGGTTCAGGAACAGCTCAATCCACTATCCGCAACCAGGAGTATTGTCCGCTGGCATGGAGAAACCTCATTCCTTCCGACAAGTACCTCAATGAATTTGAAAATACGGCAAGCGGCGCTGCTAAAACAGATCCTCGCTATCACTGGTCTGTTTATGAAACAGGCGACAAGTTCAATAACGATGCAGATGTATTGACTGATGCTTTGCAGAACGGGAATGCTTCCACCGTACGTGGCGTGACGAAAAAGGTGAGCTGGCGTAAGTTTATGCTCATCTATAAGATGAGCGTATCCACTGCATCTTATCATCCCGGAGGAAATAACCAGCGTATCATCCGCTATGCGGAAATACTGCTGATGCTGGCAGAATGTGAGAATGAACTGGGAAATACAGGTGCTGCTGTAGATTACCTCAACCAGGTAAGGGACAGAGCTTCTGTGATGATGCCGCATTATCCAACTACGCAATTCCCGGTAGGTAATAAGGACCAGGTAACGAAGGCGATTATGCATGAAAAGATGGTGGAACTGGGAGGAGAGGAGATCAGGAACCGTGACATCCTCAGATGGAGGAAAAAAGGATACTTCACAACAGATCCGATCAGTTATTTCAGGGCAAACAGGGATGAACTGTTGCCTATTCCACAGCAGGAAATTGACAACAACCCTAAACTGGGAACAGGAGGCGTAGATGCACAGAATCCCGGCTATTAGGAGTGTTTTTGAATACGAGACTAGTTGTAGATAAATGGTAGCACAAAAAAAGGGGAGACCGCAAGGCTCCCCTTTTACATGCCTGTATGATAAGTTTATAAGGAAGGATGGATAGTTTGAATACTGCCATCTTCATTGTAGTGCAGCTCTGTTACCTTTACGTTCCTCAGATAAGTTTTACCTGACAACTGAACATCATGATAGAAGAGGTACCATTTCCCATCTTTTTCAACGATAGAGTGATGACTTGTCCATCCCTCAACAGGTGTAAGGATCACACCTCTGTAGGTGAAGGGACCATATGGGCTGTCGCCTGTGGCATAACATAGGTTATGTGTGTCGCCGGTAGAGTAGGAGAAATAGTATTTCCCTTTATACTTGTGCACCCATGATGCTTCAAAGAAGCGTTTTTCATTGTCTTTCTCATGGAAGGGCTGACCTTTTTCATCGAGTACCTGTACTTCTTTTACTGGTCCGTCGAAATATTTCATGTTGGTTTCCAGCTTAGCTATTCTGGGCAATATAGCCAGTTCTTCCGGCTTTCTGTTCCCCTTAGCAGAGTCGTAACGATTGTTATTCCAGCGTTGTAACTGACCGCCCCAGATGCCTCCGAAATACATATAAGACTTACCATCATCATCCTGGAATACACATGGATCGATACTGTAGCTGCCGGGAATCGGTGCTTTTTCTGCTTTGAAAGGCCCTTCCGGTTTGCTGCTGGTGGCCACACCTATATGGAATATATCCTGGCTATCCTTTACAGGAAAGTAGAGATAATAAGTGCCGTTGGCAAATGCTGCATCCGGCGCCCACAGCTGGCGATGTGCCCATGGAATGTCTTTGATGTCGAGTGCAACGCCATGGTCGGTTACCTGGCCACCGATGGAATCCATGGAAAGAATATGGTAGTCTTTCATATCAAAGTGGCTGCCCAGGTCATCTTCAGGAATACCGGTAGCAGTATCATGTGAAGGGTAGATATAAAATCTGCCGTTGAACACATGTGCGGAAGGGTCGGCGGTATAGATATGGCTGACCAGCGGCTGTGAGAGATACTTCTTTGTGCTGCTGTCGGCCGTAACGCTGGCCAGTGTGCTGTCTGTTGTGTTCGTGGAACCAGACTGTCCGCAGCTGCAGATCATGCATGCCAGGGCAGCGTTGATGGTTAAAACGGGTAATTGTAAAGAGCGCATATGTTAAGTGTGTTAAAGTGCTATTTACGGCCTTTCTTCAGGGAAGAAGCCCGCACGATCAGTTCTGAACGCAGAATGATAGTGTTGGTACTGCTTACGAAAGAGACGTCTTTGACATGATTGATCAGGTGCCTGGCTGCCACCTGTCCCATTTCATAACCCGAATAGTTGATGGTGGTAAGATGGGGCTCTATGACCTGTGTTACAGGATCGTTGTTAAACCCGGCAAAGGCAATATCCTCGGGAATACGGATACCCTGTTCCTTCAATGCCAGCATACATCCTACGGCGCAGCTGTCGTTGGAAACAAAGACGCCGTCGGGAAGTGTCTTCATCTTCAATATCGACTTTGCCACTTCTGCGCCCGCTTCCTGGCTTAAATTCGTAATGACGACATAATCCTCCCTGAACTTGATCTTATGCTCTCCAAGGGCTTCTTTATAGCCTTTAAGGCGATCCTTATATACATTCTGCAGGGTAGGAGCGGTGATATGCATGATCCTGCGGCAGCCCTGTTCTATCAGGTGCCTGGTGGCGTTGTAGGCGGCCTGACGATTATCTATCAGGATATTGACTGAGTTTTCATGTGGCATCACACGGTCGAAAAAGATCACCGGGATGTTCTTTTTGAAGAAGTGCTCAAAGTGATTAAGTTCGGTGGTATCAACGGCCAGCGACACAAGCAGTCCGTCCACCCGGCTGTCAAACATGGTCCTGACACTGGAAGCCTCTTTTACAGAAGACTCGGAAGACTGTGCTATGAGGAGGGAGAACCCATGTTCGTTGGCGGCATTTTCAATACCGGCAATCACTGATGACATAAAGTGGCTATTCAGCCGGGGTACGATGATGCCGAATGTATTTGTCTTCTGGTTGCGCAGGCTGCGGGCAAAATGATTGCTGCGATAGCCCAGCTGTTCAGCAAGCTCAAATATCTTTTTCTTTGTCTTCTTGCTGATGGTAGGATGATCCTGCAGGCCGCGGCTGACCGTAGTTGCAGATATATTCAACTCCCTGGCAATATCATATATAGTTACCTCTCTTTCGTTAGCCATAAAGGTCAGTATCGATAAAATGTAAAATGAGAGAGCAATTCCAGGCACTCATAATCGTGGACAATACAGCACAATCGTTTGTGTAATTGATCTGTACAGCTAAAGTAAACTTTTTTGGAAAATAAATAACACAATCGGTTGCAATTTTAGAAATTGTCTTTATTTTAGTTATGGCAGTGTGATTGGAAGTGTTCCCGTTCTGAAAAATAATCCTCCGGATATTATTTGCATCGCTGCTACTGATCAAAACATAAAATTATTCTACAGATGGAACAAACAAGATCTTCGTTTGCTCCCGGCCATGTTGTGTTACGTGCTGGTATATTTACTTTACTGATCCTGTTGTTACCTTTCCTGACATGCAGCGCACAGCAGCATGCTGCTGGTCTTCCGCAGTTAAAGAAACAAGGTACAGCTACGCAGCTGATAGTTAAAGGTGCGCCTTTTCTTGTGCTGGGTGGTGAACTGGGAAATTCAAGTGCATCCAGTATTGAATATATGACAGACATATGGGGAACCTTGAAGAAGATGCAGCTGAATACAGTGTTGACACCGGTGTATTGGGAGTTGATAGAACCTGTTGAGAATAAGTTTGATTTCTCTGTGATAGATAAAATTATTTACCAGGCCCGTAGCAACAATATGCATCTCGTTCTGTTGTGGTTTGGCGCCTGGAAGAATAGTGTGAGCTGTTATGCACCAGCCTGGGTAAAGAAAGATCAGCAGCGGTTTCCAAGGGCATTACGGAGCGACGGAAGTGGTCAGGAGATCCTTTCTGCTTTTAGCAGTAATAACCTGGCTGCTGATGTGAAGGCATTTAAAGCGCTCATGCGGCATATTCGGGAAATAGATGCCGCATATAGTACCGTTATCATGGTGCAGGTAGAAAATGAGATCGGCATGCTACCCGAGCCGCGGGAACATACACCGGCTGCTAATACCGCTTATAGTGGCCAGGTACCTGCGGCCCTGATGGATTACCTGGTTAAGCATAAGGATTCCATTGTTCCTGAATTGAAGGCGCATTGGTCTTATAGTGGGTATCGGACCAGCGGTACCTGGGAGCAGGTGTTTGGCAAGCGCATGGCTACTGAGGAGCTTTTCCAGGCATGGTATTACGCTCAGTATGCGAATACTGTTGCCCATGAGGGAAAGGCGGAATATGCACTTCCTATGTTTGTCAATTGCGCATTGAATCACAGGAATGTAGACCCGGGGGTATATCCCAGTGGAGGTCCTTTGCCGCATCTGCTTGATATCTGGCAGGCAGGCGCTCCTGCAATAGATATACTCTCACCTGACTTTTATAATCCCCGTTTCAGGTATTACAATGATCTCTATATACGGAGGAACAACCCGCTTTTCATTCCTGAGATCCGCTTCGAACCATCAGATGGGGCAAAAGCCCTGTATGCAGTAGGACATTATCAGGCTATCGGTTTTTCTCCTTTTTCAATAGAGTCTACTAAGAAACCGGAGGAAGAAACAGTGGCCAAAAGTTATGACCTCTTACGACAACTGGCGCCGGCTATTCTTTCTTATCAGGGCACCGGTCGTATGGAGGGTGTATTGCTTGATACAACAATGCTGCGTACGGAAATCACTTCCGGTGATTATATCCTTTCTGTTGCGCATGATGGAACATTGGGATGGTCAGGCGTTCCCCGTGAGAAATGGCCGGAAGCAGGCGGTATCATTATCCGTACGGGTGATGACGAGTTTATTGTAGCAGGAACGGGTATCGTTATTACAGCTGCTACAACGGATACAACTGCTCCTTTTGTGGGAATTTTATCCGCAGAGGAAGGTGTGTATAATAACGGCAAGTGGGTGCCGGGAAGAAGACTGAATGGAGATCAGACGCATCAGGGAAGGCATATACGTATCGCTATGGAGGACTGGGGTATTCAGCGAGTAAAATTGTATCGGTATAAATAAAATAAGACGTATATTGACAAAGCCTTTGAAGGTTATATTATTATAATTCCACGTAAAAATTACTTGTTTAATAACCTAATACCTATACAAAAATGAAGATATCCAGGAAGACACAACTGATCATTCTACTGATTGCCAATTTTCTGTTATTGTTAATGACGTTTTCATATGTGCTGGGTGAACCAATTAGTGAGAGAGCCGGCATTATAGCTGTCGGATTAGTATCGGCTGCTGCATTAATTTCCTTTAATAAATTGATGATGTATTTCTGGGACAAATATTAAAATACGGTCAGCAGATGAAAAGTGGGACTACGTCTGTATAAACAATATCTCTTCCTGACGCTGGTATTAATGGCGGGGAACAAGTCGCAAAAGCCCCGTTGCAGTTAATATCCGGATTACCGAACTTTGCATGGATGGAAAGAAAGATACAGGTGACAGCAGATGGGTCCCACACGATATCCATTCCTGAATGGAACGTAACGTATCATAGCATTCACGGTGCTGTGCAGGAAAGTATGCACGTATTTATCAAAGAAGGACTAAAATATCAGCTGTCAAAGAGGGCAGGTGATACTTTGTCGATCCTGGAGATGGGATTCGGTACGGGACTGAATGCTTTACTGACTTTCAGGGAAGCTATCGGGGAACAACAGCACATCTATTATCAAACCATTGAACAATACCCTTTAACCTATACAGAGACAGACGAACTGAATTACGCTGGGCAGCTCAATGAGCCGGCCTTACAGTCTTGTCTGACTACCCTGCACAGCGTTCCATGGAATACAGACATACAGATACATCCTTATTTCTGCCTGCATAAAACGCACCTTGCATTACAGGATGTATCCTTCACCAGATCCTTTGATATCATCTATTACGATGCTTTTGCTCCGACTGCCCAGCCTGAGCTCTGGACGGAAGACGTTTTTAGAAAGCTGTATCATTGTCAGGCTCCCGGAGGAATATTGGTTACCTATTGCAGTAAAGGGAATGTCAGACGTGCCATGCAGACGGCAGGATTTATTGTTGAGAAGGTGCCGGGGCCTCCACGTAAAAGAGAGATGCTGAGAGCCATACGCCCCACAACTACGTAAGTGCCTGACTTTGCTTACATAGTACTCTAAAGCTAATAAATCGTCTTATATTATTTTTATTTACCACAAAAAACCGGACATTGTGGTATATAACCGCGAGTTGACTCACCCAATCCATTACAGATGTAGCAATCTATTAAGTCAAATCTATTTAATCCACACAGTATGAGACCATTAAAGCGACCTATGAAGTGGCTCAGAAGGCATATGCTTGTCTTTCTGGCCCAATCCCTCATTTTCATCTGTCACACATCTGTACGCGCTTCAACCAGTAATCGCGTTGACCAGGCAGTTTTCTACACAGATATCAACTATGGAGGAAGTGCTATCTCCTTGTCTGCCGGTACTTATACCCGGGCGCAGATGATCAGCAACGGCCTTCCTGACGACGCTATTTCCTCTTTTACCATTCCTGCGGGGTACCAGGTCACCTTTTACTGGGATGACAATTTCACCGGGGCCAGTTTGACGAAGACGGCCTCTGAGTCCTTTATTGGTCTGGAATGGAATGATAAGGTTACCTCCCTTATTGTTTCAAGGGTGCCGCCAGGGGAGCAGGCCGTTTTCTATACAGATATGAACTACGGAGGAACGGCTGTCGCGTTATCTCCCGGTACGTATACCAGGGCGCAGATGATTGCCAATGGGCTCCCTGATGATGCCATTAGTTCTTATACCATTCCGACCGGTTATCAGGCCACCTTTTACTGGGATGATAACTTCACAGGTTCCAGCATTACCAAGACTGCCTCAGAGTCCTTTATCGGCACTGACTGGAATGACAAGGTTACCTCCCTGATTGTTACAAAAGTAGCGCCGGAGGAGCAGGCTGTTTTCTATACAGATGCATCCTACCTGGGCAAGGCGATCGCTCTTTCTCCGGGCAACTATACACGGGCGCAGATGATCGCTTATGGTTTGCCTGATGATGCTGTTTCTTCATTTACGGTGCCTGCTGGTTACCAGGTAACTGTATATTGGGATGATAATTTTTCAGGCGCCAGTCTGACGAGAACAGTATCAGAACCCTGGATCGGCCCTGACTGGAATGATAAGGTTACATCTCTGGCCATTCAAAAGATCAATCCTTCATCATGGCAGGCTAACTGGATATGGACCGCTAATGCGGGACCAGCCAATACATGGCTCTCCCTGAGAAAGAAAGTAACGCTTTCCGCTAAACCAGGTCGTGCGCTGACCAGGATTGCTGCGGAAAACAAATACTGGTTATATGTTAATAATCAGCTGGTCGTAAAGGATGGTGGACTGGATGTACGTCCCGATCTGTTAAATACTTATTATGACGAAGTGGATATTGCGCCTTATCTCACTGCAGGTGAAAATACCATTGCGGTGCTTGTCTGGCATAAAGGCGGCAATAATTCATATTCACAGCGTGTAACGAATAATGGTGGATTATTGTTTGAATCATCCTTGTCAGGTAGCAGTCCCTCGTCTATTGTTTCTGATGCCTCCTGGAAGGTGAAGGTACATCCTTCGTTTGGAGCGACGACTCAGCTTATTCTCGACAACAGCGACTACAAATGGATTGCCTGGCCGGTTTCTTACAATGCACAGGCAGACCCCGGCGCATGGACATCTGCCGGCTATGATGATAGCGGCTGGTCTTATGCTGTTCAGAAAGGAATAGCAGGTGTAGCCCCATGGAATCAGTTAGTGCCCAGAACCATACCGATGTGGAAAGAATATGAGCTGGGCGCTTATACCAATGCTGCTTCATTTCCTCCTACCATCAGCTCCAATAGTATCATTACTGCAAGAGTTGGTACTAATATACAGCTGAGACCATATCTGAAAGTGACTGCGCCAGCCGGTGTTAAGATCAGGATTGAAGTGAACCGGTTTTACTGGCAGGAATATATTACCAGGGCAGGAGAGCAGGAGTTTGAGTGCTATGCCTGGCAGAATTCCAGCGGGGATACGGTGAGTTATCAATTCTCAAACGTGACCGGTCCTGTGCAGATACAGATATTAAGGTATCGTGAAACCAGCTATAATACAACCGTACCGGGAACCTTCTCGTCAAATGACGCAAGGCTTAACAGCTTGTGGAATAAATCCAAAGCAACGTCCCGTGTTTGCATGCGAGATATTTTCTATGATTGTCCTAACAGGGAGAGAGGGCAATGGTGGGGTGATGTATCCCAGCAGATCCTTTACTCCTTCTATCTCTATGACACGTCTTCGAATCTGCTCGCCCGCAAAGGTTACCGTGAATTGCTGCGTTCACAGAAAAGCGACGGATCATTATATACGACAGGTCCTGGTACTGCGTTCCATTTACCTGACCAGAACCTGGCGGCGATTGCCATGTTAGCGAAGTATTATGCTTATACAGGCGACAGGGCTTTATTAGAAGAGTTCTATCCTTCTATAAAGAAATTTGCTGTCTATTGTGTGAACTCCTCCAACAGCGATGGTATGCTTGTATGGCAGGATGGTCCCTGGAACTGGATTGACTGGGGTGATAACAAGGATGCTACTCCTGCAGGCGCCGCTAATACGGTTTATAATGGTATTTATGCCGTGTTCCTTGAATCGGCTGCCAATATCGCCAATTCGCTGGGATATGTGACGGATAAACGTTATTACGAACAGTTGTTGAGCAGAGTAAGAAGTAACTTTAATAATTACTTCTGGAACAGCAATGCAAATGCCTATGTTTATCATCGTACTGCCGGTGGTGTGCAATCACAGATCATAGATGACAGAAGCAATGCCTGGGCCTTCCTTGCCGGCGTGGCTAATGACGCACAGAAAGCGGCGATACTGAATGTACTTAAAACAAAGTACAATGCAAGTCCCTACCAGGAGATGTACATAGAACAGGCCATGGTGCAACTTGATCCCCAGGCTGGTATTAAAAGAATGAAAGACCGCTATGCAGGCATGATCGATAGCTGGTCTTCTACTTTATGGGAAGAGTTTCCAGCAAGCAATAGTAATAACCATGCCTGGGCCGCAGGACCACTGTACGTCATGAGTGCTTTTGTGCTGGGAGTGCGTCCTACATTGCCGGCATATGAAGAGTTTTCCTTCCTGCCGCAGTTAGGAGGTCTTACGAATGTATCAGGTGTGATACCGACCATTAAAGGCAATATCAGCGTAAGTGTTGCCACCAGTGGATCCGGACTTACACAGACGATGACATCCCCGTCCGGTACAACTGGTATTGTAGGCATTCCTAAGAGCGCTATTACCTGTGGCCTGAAAGAGATCAAGGTCAATGGTATCGTTATCTGGAGAAATGGTGCAACGGTAACAACTGTGCCAGGTGTGACCTTCCTTGGAGAGGATGCACAATATGTAAAATTCAGGGCGACTTCCGGTATATGGACATTTGAGGCCGGATGTACCCTTTCTGCTAAAGCAAGTACCAGCAGCCTGATGGTAGCTCCTAATCCATTTACGACTGATGTTACTGTAAAGGCGGAAGGCATAAAAGATCAGCATGTTATTGTGGAGATCTTCAACAGCAACGGCACGCAGGTATTGCCTGCAAAGAGGGTACAGAATGGCACAAATCTGAGCCTTTCGCATCTTCCTGCTGGTATGTATATTATTAAAACAACCGCTGGCAAGAAGACATATAGCAATAAAGTTATCAAGTATTAGTACGTGTTTCAAACGGCGGGCGGATAGGAAGGAACGAACGACTAAAGAGATAGTTTATATACGCTTTACGCCGGGCGTATACCCGACGCATACCCGACGCATAGTTGGACTTGATCAGTTCAGCACATGTACTCCGTTAGAGACAAATAGATGGACCAGGGAAATTTTCCCTGGTCCATCTATTTGTATATGATTTGTTAGTGGCTGTTGTATGTATGTTTACCGATAGTACCCTGGGGGTAGGGGGACAAAAAACCGTCTATGGTAATAGGATTAAAAACGCCTTAAATTTTCTTTTTCCTTTGTAGCATATTGTAACATTCTACATATTTGCACGTTAAATAGTGTTAAATACTGTTAAATAGTGTTAAATGCTGTTAAGCGCTATACCGCGATAAAACAGATATTTATCCGGGGGATACCTATAGTTTATTTATGACAATACCAGCTGTACCTGACGCCGGCTCTTTTTGGCGCAAGAAAATCCCAGGATGGTTAAGACAACCGGCGGTCATTGCCGCTATATATTTTGTTGCCACCATTATATTGTACATACAGGCGATTGTTACGGGGCGTTATAATAATTTTATCATTTTCCGTACTTCGTTTTATCATCTCGTACATAAGTTACCGTTATATCAATTGTATCCGGCGGAGTATTATGATTATTTCCTGTATCATCCGTCATTCCCTGTATTGTTTGCGCCTTTTGCGCTGTTGCCAAAAGAAGTGGGGCTACTGGGCTGGATGCTGGCCAGTACGGCTATTTTTCTCTACATGATCCGCAAGCTGCCTTTTGCAGACACTATTAAATGCATGGTTGCCTGGTTCCTGCTCATTGAGCTGAGTAATGCCATACAATCTGAACAAACCAACCCTGCTATGGCGTCATTCATGGTGCTGACAGTTGTAAGCCTGCAACGTCAGCAGTCTATGCGTGCCGCTCTGTTTGCAGCTTTGTGCTTTTTCATAAAAGGGTATGGCGCTATTACGGGCCTGGCTTTCCTGTTCTTTCCGCGGAAAGGTGCATTTATTGGTTGGGGCCTGGTATGGACCATCGTCGGTTCCGCACTACCGTTATTATTTATTTCTCCGCAGCTGCTCTGGCAGCATTATGTTGACTGGTTCCAGCTGCTCACAAGCACCACCATTAAAGAGGATGGCTCTCTACTGGGAATGTTGCATGTGATGCTGGGTCTTAAAACGTCTGCTATTGAGCTGTTTGACAAGATAGCATTACTGGTAGCAGTGGCCATGCTGCTGCACGCGTTGATATGCGGGCTGGTAAAGCGTATGCAGGGGTATCCCTGGATGCTGTTGGCCTATCTGTTGATATGGATCGTGGTCTTTAATCAAAGCACGGAATCGCCTACCTATGTTATGGCTGTTACCGGTGTAGCCATTGGTTGCTATACTATGCCGTTATCCCCAGGCTGGCGCAAAGGGCTGTTATGGTTCACGTTAGTGGTAGTATCTCTTTCGCCAACAGACCTGATGCCGAGGTTCATTAATCAGTATGCCATTGCCTGGCATATAAAAGCATTGCCTTGTACTGTTGTGTTGCTTTTTTTACAGGCACGGATAGGGGTATGGAGAAAATCCAACGTTACTTTCTGCAATAAATAACATAACCGCTATATGTCTGTACAACCTTTATTAACTCCTGTTGCAGTTAATATAAGGGAGGGGAAGGTATTGACCGAAACGACCGGTCTTGATCTTATCCTGCCCTGCTGCAATCCCCCCGAAAATTGGGTAGAAACATTGCTACAACATTATGAAGAAGTACGGCACATATTGGCACCAGTGCCTGTACAGCTTATAGTGGTGAATGATGGATCCACAAGAAATTTTGGCGCGCAACAGATCACGCAGCTCCAGTCGGCTATCCCTGACATCATCATTGTTAGCTACCCCGTCAACTGCGGCAAGGGACATGCAGTGCGGGAAGGCTCGAAAAGGGGCCGTTTTGACCTCCAGATATATACAGACCTGGATTTCCCTTTTGGCGTAGCCGTTATAAAAAAGGTATATGAGCAGCTGCTGAAGGGAACGGACGTAGTAGCAGGAGAAAGGGGGGCAGCTTATCTGAAGTTGTTACCAGTCAGAAGAAAATTTATTACACGGGTAAGCCGCTATATGAACCGTTTCCTGCTGCATCTGAAGATAGATGATGCTCAGGCAGGTTTGAAAGGTTTTAACCCGCATGGACGCCGCATATTACTATCTACCCGTATAGACGGCTTTTTGTATGATAGTGAGTTTATTTACAAGGCAAGCCAGGACCCCTTGATCACCATGGAATCCCTGGATATTACTTGTCGCCCCGGCATCAGCTTTTCGTCGTTCAGGCCAAAGGTGTTGCTGCGGGAGCTGCGGAACTATCTGAGTATCTTAAAAATGAGTCATGAGTAAGGCTAACAGATTATTGATAAGCGTAGATGTGGAGGAGTTCGATATTCCCCAGGAATTTGGGGGCCAGGTGCCGCTGCAGGAGCAACTGTCTGTTTCTCACGACGGGTTGATGAGGGTGCTGGACCTGTTTGAGCGTTATGGCGTAAGGGCTACCTTTTTTGTTACTGCTTATTGGGCGCAACACTACCCTGAACTGGTTCGCCAGCTGGCAGACCGGCATGAAGTGGCGTCACACGCCTATTATCATAGTGAATTTACACCAGCGCACCTGGCAAGCTCACGGCTGGCATTGCAGGAAATAACGGGCATGCCTGTATACGGTTTCCGTATGCCCCGTCTCAAACCGGTTGACATAGCAACATTGAAGGGCGCCGGCTACCTGTATGATGCTTCCCTGAACCCGACCTGGCTGCCGGGACGTTATAATAACTGGGATAAGCCAAGAACGCCATTCCTGGAGAACGACCTCTGGATAATGCCCTCTTCGGTTTCACCGCTGTGCCGCTATCCTGTTTTCTGGCTCAGCATCAAGAACATGCCTGGTTTTGTTACGCGGCATTTCAGCAATACCATCCTGCGAAAGGACCGTATGCTGGCCTGTTACTTCCATCCATGGGAGTTGGCTGACCTCGGCGCCTATACGTTACCAGGCTATATCCGCCGCGTTTCAGGCAGCAAAATGGAACAGCGGTTAAGTAGCTTCCTGAGATACCTGCAGCAGAAAGGAGAGTTCTGTACACATGTAGAATGGCTCCGCCAACAGTCTCATATATAGGTGTTGATATTGCCAGCCCCGGCTACTTAATCAATGATAATGGATAATGACTATGGGAAGAACTGTAATCGTCAGCTATAACCTGTCGCTTGGTTAGTTCCGTGCGGAAATACCTTGCTGACTCTTTATGTGATACAAGATTTGCCGGTAAAGTCCTCCTTTATATAAAGGAACATTGAAAAGAGGGCGTATGATGTTTTTCAATTCGATGTAGATATATGATGTCAATATTTGCTTAGCGGTATATCCCCTGCATAGATAAACATCCTTATCAGCGTTCAGATAATCAAAAGTGTTGCGATTATATGAATTGACATGCTCTTCATGTAAAGGCTGTTGCTCATCATAAGGAACGGCGATATACAGGTCTTTGCATTTACTGAGCAGTTTTTCTACCACAGCTTTATCATTAGGTAAATGTTCCAATACATTTGACATGATAATAACATCTACTGAGGGAATACTATCAACATCCCTGGCCATAAACGTTGCGATGTCCCCGAACTTCTGAATACAAATATCTATCGCTGCGGTTGAAAAATCGATACCAATAAATCTGGCCTTAGGATAGTGTTTTTTATAAATGGGTATTGCATCTCCTAATGCACAACCGAAGTCAAGAATAGTACCCTGGAAGCCGGTATTCATTTTTAGTCTTTTTACTATTTCATAGGCGAAAATTTTAGTTTGATTCTCACCAGCATTGGCTCTCCATGACTTCTTATGATCTGAGCTAAACCTATCATCCCAATATTCTTTTGAATTTATATTCTCGGCATTCAATACATTCAGTTTCATATAATATTATTTTAATCTCAATGATTCTGTAAATATTTAAGTCGCCATTGAGTCGATATTAATACGTTGGGGATAGCGCTGTTTCACTTTGCGCAGGCGGTAATAGTTATTGATGAGAACTGAAGTCAGTACTCAACTCGCTGCTTAATAATAAGATAACACTGCTGGTATTCTTTTTGTTTGGAAGGAAGCCACCTTCACATGTATTATCGCTGCATAGTCTGCTATGTTGACTATTATGATCTGCTAAAAGAAGAGGGCGTATCAAAGGTGCTTTTCACTTTATTCAGAAGTGTATCCAATAACCGTGGTGAGGGTACGCATTGTGTTGTTACTTCCTGCTGGCTTGATCCTTTTCATTCTCCAGGTACCATAGAAAAGGATGAATACTGTTCGCATCCACTTTCTACATGATAAAAGCCATTAGGAAGTAGTATAATGGTTTTACTACATAAACCACCAACGTTGATATTTGTATAGCGTCCGGTTATTTGGCCTACGGCTGTTGTTGAAATGAGGAATATTATGATCAGTGAGGAAATACTCTTCATGATATAGGTTGCTGTGTTGTGTTTTAAAGTTGTATTGACGGCATTTCTTGTTAGATTATGCATTGGCCCAATTGCGTAATTTGAACACCGTCATTAGATATCATCACGCAGCGCAATTGTTCTAATTTTTTCAATGTTTGTAATACTTCCGTATCGGTCAATATATTTGTATATCTATTGCTTATATCTGCAATGTTGGTTCTGCCATGGCAGACATAGTGAATGAAACGCAGGAAGCTATCGTCTCTATATGTAATCCCTTTATTGAAGTAGAATTCATAAATGTAATTCTCTGCAATGGCTTTTTCCGCAGTCTCAACGCTATGAATGAAATTCGAAATTCGTATATGCTCATCATTGAAATTTCTCATAAGCTCGTACTCCTTGCCTTTATACTTAAGGGTATGTGTTATGATAAATCGTTTCTTTCGTTCATCGATCACGGGTATTTCGTATTTATCCAACTTCTGGTCTAACGCATTTTCTAATTTACCTTTCAATTCTATGATGTCCTGTCTGTCTAGTTTGACTATATCTATTGCATTTTCATTGAGCCGATTTTTAACTTTCTCTTCAATGAAAGGGGCAATTGGGAAGGACTCAAAGTTAGTGCAATACCCGATAGGCTCATATTCATCATCTTTGTACAAATACATGTGAACACCTCCGTCAGCAGGGCTATCGTCTTTTAGTTTTTCGTTTTCCTCCCTGGTGAGATGGCAATCATAGCAAATATCCTTCGGCAGATGGGGGCTATCCGTAGGAATGATTAATTTACTACAATCAGCACATGTGATTGCGAGATGCCTCTCTGTCCATGCCGGACAGTCTTCGTCGGTATCTTTCGGGGATGGAAAATAGAAGGTAAGATTATATTTTTCAGACGCCTTATTCCCAAACTGTTCCGCCAGCAAAGAGACAGACGGCTTCCCGTTAGTGAAGTATTCTATTCCCTCGGGGCTCGAAACTTCTCCTAAAAGGTGTCTTGTGGTACGTTTAAAGAAGAATATTCCTTTTACCGTATAAATATAAAGTAGCAAATACCAGCCTCCAGTATCGCCAGCCCATAAGGCTTCCAGCACGATTGGCTTTCCTCCAATTCTTTCAATTTCCCTGTCTAGTGTTTCAAATGTCGTTATATCAGGCATATAAGGCAGTTAACCGGAACCTTCAAGTTTAGTATTTAGGTGTTGTTAAAGAGCAATACTGCTGTAAATATATTTATAATTACGATAATGTATGTAGCTGGACATCATACTTAACCGTCCTGAACGATAGTGCTAGACAATTTTCCAGAAATCTAACGAATGCACCTATATCTATTATACGCAATCACTTTGTATCTTCATCAAAACCATATATATGATCATACAAGCCTTATTACAGGAGTTCGAGCATGAAGTGACCAGCACCAGGAAATTATTACAGGCTGTGCCCGCAAAGGACATTGACTTTAAACCCTCGCCTATTTCCTGGACAATGGGACAACTGGCTCAGCATATTGCAACTATTTACTACTGGTATGTGGGTACGCTTACCAAAGATGTTTATGATATGGCAAGTGATCGTTTGGAGCGTGGCGATCCTGCCGATATTCAGGCAACGCTCGCTTTGTTTGAAGAGAATGTTGAGAAGGCAAGAGTAGCGCTGAATACAATTACGGAAGAAAGTCTGCAAATACCATGGACAATGAAAGTGGGAGAGCGTACTGTTCTGGGACCACTTCCGCGTGGTATAGTTTTACGTGGGTTTCTCTTTAATCATATTTATCACCATCGTGGCGAAATGATGGTTTATCTGCGTGCAACAGGGAATGTTGTGCCAAGTCTGTATGGCCCAACCTATGAGCAGGAACAGGCTATGAAGAATGCTACCAGATAAGTTTGTTAATAATACATGAATCAGCTCTGTGTCTTATAGTCAGGATTGTAAGATAGACAGTACCAAAGGATCCATTATAAAGCCTTCGGTACTGTTTACCTTATGCTTGTCAACAATCACAAAGGGTTTCTCCGCGGGAACAAGTAGGGCAGGAGGTCTCAGCAAGAGATGTCAGACAGATACGGTCTCCTTTCAATGCATCTTCTTTTGATTTGCTGAGATTTGCAATCTTGACTTTTTTCAATTGGAGTTTTTTCTGGGTTGTGACTTTTTTCATAAAGTGAAGTATTAAAATGATCCTCTCCTGTCTTTAGCTTGAGGGTGCCATGCCATGGAGTGGTTGTTCAGCATACATAAGTGAATATCTTCCACCAGCAATCCCTTCTGGATTGAGTTTTTATTTATTACAGGTGATGTACAAAAGGAGATTAAGACCAGGGTAAACAAATGGGTTTTCTCTCCAGGGTTAAGTATTTGGCAGTTAAGGAATTAATTGCCTTACTAATTTATTGAATTTTTTTCAATGTTGAGCATTCTATCGCAATACGAATAGTTACGCTATTTCATTGAGTCAAATTATATTTCTTTACATATTATAGTCGAAATCCTTTGTATTAACGAATCAATCGCTTATAAAAGGGGCGGGCATTGTTCCTTTACAGGAACGGGTGCCGCAAACGCAATACGATATTACGCAACAACCCAATGATAAAGTTAAGTGGCTGGTAGATGTCAGATCCAGACAGGTATGGCAGAAATGTATGACGGTCGGTGGTGCATGGGGGTATTCATCCGCTATGGAAGATAGTAGCAGGCTAATATCTTTCGCAGGAATTAAACGTATGCTGGCCGATGTAACTGTCAGGAACATGTCTTTGCTGCTGAATGTCGGGCCAGACAGGCACGGAGTTATCAGCCAACCGGTGGCGCATCTGTTACAACAAACAGGTGAATGGCTTAAGTTACGTAGCGAAGCCATGATAGCAGTTGATATGATTGATTAGAGATGTCAATAGCCAGGATTCTGTGGACTCAGATTAGGATTTACATCACGCTGCGTCTGCGGTAAAGGCATCAGCTCACTTTTATTCGGTGTAAAGCCTACTGCAAAAGCATTCGTAAAAGAAGCAATACTGGACCCGCCTAGCCACCAGTTCACCCTCACCAGGCCTGCCGGCGCAGCCTCAATAGGACCGGGTTTATAAAATGAATACAAAAAGGGATTGAAACCGTCCACGTCTGAGCGGGATGGTGTTTTAACAAAGTATAGATAAGTAGGTAATTGTGAAGCATCACTGGCATATGAAGGACCATTTTCCATATAGGTATACAAAGGCAATGCCGGATGACTCGACTCTGTCGCCTTGGACCATGCCGTTAAGCGCGCCCGGGTTTCCTGTATAGCCGTGGAAAGCAGGTTCCAACGGAGCAGATCATATTTACGCACCCCCTCGTTGCCAAATTCCAGCATGCGTTCCTTTACCAGGAATTTAAAGAAACCTGTTTTGTCGGTAGGGATCACCGGAGCTGCTTCAGTATAGTTGCCACCATGTCCACGTCTGTTTACACTGCTCACAGCCTCAATAGCCGCTGCAGTCGGACCATTATTCAGTTCATTTTCCGCCTCCGCAAACCATAGCAGTACATCAGCAAACCTGATAAGTGGCCAGCTTAGCTGCATATTCTGAAGACTGTTATTAGTAGCAGGACGGCTGGAAGTAGATGAGTTGCCTGCACTAAAGACAAAGCTGGGATTGCTGACCCATTCTTTCCTGAATTTACCGTCATAGACCGCGTTAAGGGTATGACCTGTCTTAACAGTATCGAATGTGATCTCATAAGGCACGCAGGTTACATCACGCCTTACATCCGTAGAATCGAACATATAGAAATAGGTAGGCAGGATATTCAGGCCACCTCCACCAACGCCATTGACCCTGGTACCGGTCTGAATGCCCAGTTTACTGTCAGCATTTGTTCCGGAAGCCATAGACGCAACCATCATGAACTCACCGGCAGGATCGTTTAAATTATGAGCAAGCAGATAGTCTTTAAACAGGCTTTTATAGGATGATAACAGCGAATGTTGCACCGGATTGGCCATAATAGATGCACACTCATCTCTTGCTATTTTATAGTACTCCTGGTAGTCGGCAGGCCTTACCATTGTTTGCTGAGATACTGACAATGAATAGCCACCTCTTGTCAATGCTATTTTCGCCCGCAAAGCCTTTGCTGTGCCCTTGGTAAAACGCTGATCTATCGGATCTCCGATGTTCGGCACGTCCAGGCGCCAGGGCATCAGATCTTCCGCAAGCAACAGATCCTTTAACAGGTGATCATAAATAGTATCGCGGCTCATACGAGGTTTATATAATTCGCTTTCGTATTGTGATGGCAGCCATTGAGCCGGCACATCTCCGAAATTCCGGCATAGCTCGTAATAGTACTGCGCCCTTAATACCAATGCTTCTCCATGCATCCGTTTCAGCTGTGCCTGATCCTGTGCTGAGCCACCAGTATATGCCGGCATTTGAGGAATATTGTAGATGCATAAGTTGGCGCGTTCAATCCCCTGGTATAGCTGATTAAAAGGATTGGTGATCTGCAGATTGGAAGGGATGCCCAGGTATTTTGCCAGCAGCTGCCCTTCATCATTGGTGCTGGCATTGGTACCTTTGAGCATTTCATCAGAATCATATGGCCAGTATCCGCTTATACGAATGCCATAGCCATAATCTCCCGCCAGTGACATATAAGTACCCAGTAGTGCTTTTCGTGCATTCTGTACATTGTCGAAGACGTACTCCGTATCGAATGAAGACACTGCCTCCGGTTCAAGGAATTTCTTACAGGCTCCCAGAGACGTTGCAATTGCAATAAGTAGACAGATATAAAACAGTTTGTTCTGATTCATATAATAAGCTTTGGGATAATTAAAAATTGATATTGAGTCCTGCCACATATGTTCTGGCCCTCGGATAAGCTGCATAGTCCACGCCCGAGGTGGTTGGGTCAGACCGTCGCGTATTAGCATCAGGGTCATAACCGGTATAACCGGTGATCGTGGCCACGTTGTTGGCCGTTACATAGACACGCACACTACTGATGCCGATAGTGGACAACAGTGTCTTTGGCAGATTGTACCCAAGCGTGATATTATTTATCCTGATGTAAGATCCGTTTTCTACAGCATAGCTCTGAGAATAAAAGCCATTCACACTGGTAGATGGGAACCATTGGCTAGCCTTTCGGTTGATGCCACCAAGTGTCGCGGAATCAGCGCCGATAATAATGGTACTTCCTCCGCTGTTAATGGTTCGCTGTATCAGGTTGCCATTATCATCAA
Source organism: Chitinophaga filiformis (assembly GCF_900102545.1). GTDB lineage: Bacteria > Bacteroidota > Bacteroidia > Chitinophagales > Chitinophagaceae > Chitinophaga > Chitinophaga filiformis. Next base: position 229,330 of record NZ_FNBN01000009.1, read on the forward strand.
TCATATGCCACCTGTTATTGGCGGAGCGTAATAAATTCACTTCAGCCCCATACGCGCTGCCATATTCCAGCTTATTGGCATTGAATACTTTATTGCCATAAACAAAGTTGATAAATACATTAAGATCGAAATTCTTATAGGTCACCGACTGTGTCAGACCGCCATAGAACTTAGGCTGGGAATGCCCGATAGTCGTTCTGTCATGATCCGCATCGATGACACCATCGCCATTTAGATCTTTAAACCTGGGAGATCCGGGTTGTAGCGCGTCTGCCAGGATGCCGGCATTCGACGGTACATTCTTTTTAAGCATATATTGTGTGGTCAGTCCGGGGTATTGCGGATTGGAATAGGAGGTTGTAGTGAAATCCGACAAAGTATAGAATCCATCATTGATATACCCATACATTGTTCCTACCTCTTCGCCTACCTTCAGAATATAATCTGCCGGGAAATTGTTTCCGCTAAACCAACCGGAGTTGCGCAGGATAATGTTATTCCCTCCAAGGCTGGTAATACGGTTCCTGTTGAAGGATATATTGAAGCTCGCTGAATAATTGAAAGTTCTTTTCCGGATAATATCGGCTGAAAGTTGTAGCTCTACACCTTTGTTACTGGTAGCGCCAATATTCTGAAATTGCGAAGTATAACCGGTGGAAGAAGGAATGGCCTGGTTCAGCAGGAGATTTTTTGAGCTGTTATAATACAGGTCCAAAGTAACGTTGATCCTGTTTTTAAAGGCCGTAAGATCAAATCCAAGGTTCCGGGCAATCTGCGATTCCCATTTCAGCAGGTTATTACCCAGGTTGGAAGGATTATAAACGCCGTTTAACGCCCCATTTAGCCCATATCCACCGCTTGCCGGTGAAACATACTGTGTGCGGTAGGAAAACGGTGTAATGCGGTTATTTCCCGCTATTCCGTATGAAAAACGAGCCCTCAGGTCATCCACCCATTTACTCTCGAAGAAAGGCTCGTTGCTGATCCTCCATGATACAATTCCTGACGGAAAGTATCCCCATTTGTTCTCTTCACCGAACAGAGAGGAGCCATCTGCACGCACGGTAAATTTCGCATAATAGCGTTGTGCATAATTATAGTCAATCGTTGTGAAGAAAGACGCCAGCGTGACCGGCACCTGTGAGCTGGACGGCTGCTGCTGCGGATACGCCGTTGTTGAAGCGGCTGCCAGCTGCAAATTATTGAATGCTCTATCAGCCGGGGTGCCGACCGGGAAATAACGAATGACCTGGCTACTGGAAGTCGTCGTTGTTTTCTGCGTTTCCTGTCCCAGCAAGGCGCTGAAACTATGCCTTGTCTTAAAAAGCGCCGGATTGACATACGACAACACATTCGAATTCACGAGTTGTGTTACCTGGATATCATTTAATGAGACTACCGGTTGCTTATTATAGGTTTTCGCGTTATTGGTCAGCGTATCGTCGTAAGATTTATTATTGGTAGTGGTTACATTATATGCGGCCTGCGATCGGAAAGTAAGATTCCTGACCAGTTCGAAAGAAAAGTTAGCATTCAGGTTCAACTGGTTGATGTGCCGTTTTCTTACCTCTGCTTCTGCCAGCAATATGGGATTAAGTATGTTAAAGCCATTACCGGCATTATTCAGATCAAGCGTAGGATCGTAGGAGTCTTCCTCTTCTCCCGGAAGTATCACCGGCTTGTATCTTGTATACTGCCGGAGGCGGTTGGCGCCCGCTCCTCCTGCGTCGGAAGTACCTGCACCAAGTATCAGCTGACGGGTATACCGGGTATTAAATCCGAAGCGAAAGCGGTTATTCGCTTTGTGATCAAGCCTGAAATTAAGATTCTTCCTGTCCAGGCTTGAGTTGATCAGTATCCCTTCCTGTTTCACCGCTGTGAGGCTCAGGTTATAAGTCGTGTTCTGATTTCCGCCGGTCACGCTCACATTATGCGATGACTGTAACGCATCATGTCCCATAGTCCGTTCCTGCCAGTCAAACCCTTTGCCGAACGTTGCAATAGTATCGAAATTCTCCGGGTACCTGATATACCGTTTAATGGCGCCTGCTGTATCGCCACGCCACCAGGCCCTTTCATATTGATAAGTCACAAAGTCGCGGGCGTCCATCATCTCAATTTTCTTTGCCAGCTGCTGTATACCGTAGAACATGTTATATGAAACAAGCGTCCTGCCGTTCGTATTACGTCCGCCTTTTGTAGTAATAACAACAACCCCATTAGCTCCTCTTGAACCATAAATAGCTGTCGATGCAGCATCCTTCAATACGTTAATAGACTCGATATCCTGTGGATTCAGGACGTTCAACGCATTATCCATCGGAATACCATCCACTACATACAAGGGCTCACTGCTTTGTGTAATCGACCCTCTACCACGTATATTGATAACGGGTTCCGCACCAGGAGCGCCCTCCGACATAGTGATCTGTACGCCTGCCAGCCTTCCCTGCAAGACTTCCGCTGCGTTATTGAGCGGATTGGCTTTCAGATCCTTTGCACCTACCTCAGAGGATGCAGCAAGTAGATCCCTTCTGCGGAACTGTTGGTAGCCTACAATGACCACATCATTCAGTTTAGACGATTGAGAAATGAGTTTGGCTACCAGTGAGGTGGTAGCACCGGCACCAACAACATGACCATTGATATGCTCTGTTGAAAAGCCTATGCTGCTGAACGTAAAGCGGTAGGAGGTGCCGGCAGGTAGTCGTGGAAATATAAATACGCCGCCACTGTCGGTTTGTGTGCCGGTTTTGAAATTGGTTTTGCTGTTCTCAGCTATCACGGATACACCGGGAATGGGCTTTCCATCTTCATCCCTGATAAGTCCTTTCACCGTGCCATAACCGGACTGGCCCATCATAGGTAACGGCAGGACGCAGCAAAGCATAAGTGCAGCATATACGCTGACAATCAATTTTGTCATACTGTAAGCAATCTGGATTAAGAAATAAAACTTTCTGATGTGGGATAAGCGCTTATCCCTTTTTGGTTACATAATATTTGTTGTCGGATCGTTTTGTCACTGTCAGATTATTCAAAAGGGCAATTGTCCCTAATACATCTTCAATGGAATCTTCTGGCCCGAATCTGCCGATAAAAAACAAGTTTTCCAACGTGGCTTTGTTATAATGGATCTCAGCGCCGTACAGTATTTCCAATGTAGTAAATACGTCTCCTAGAGGCTGACTGGTAAATTCGAACCACCCACCTGGTCTTATGCCTGGCGTTTTATTCTTTACTTTGATAGCAGCAAAAAATTTCCCGTCTTTACTTTGCAGGAAATTGTGTTGCCCGGGTACATAAGTACTTAACGGAATAATCAGTTCCTGACCAGGTAAAAGATAATTGGTAAATAGATGTATTACGTCTTTGCCGTTTCGCATAACGGGCTTCACCACTATTTTACCCTCATATAGCCGCACCTTCAGATCTTTGTCCCGCGGAAGTTTTCTTACAGAGAATACTGTTCCCAGTGCCTGTATAGAAAGATTTTCACAGTATACTATAAAAGGCCTTGTCTGATCCCGGGCAACCTTAAATACAACTTCACCATCCATTGTTATCTGCCTGGAGCGCTGCCATTGTCTGCGACTAAAGCTGATCTTACTATCAGGCGATAAGCTGGCTTCAGAGCCATCAGGAAGTGCATACAGCAGGGCTGTATCACCATTATTACTTAATACAAAACTATCAGTAACCATCCCGGCCGGAGTATGCGCCAATTGCCCGGAGGGAGGTTTGTTGGGTGTTGGCATCCAGATACATAACAGGAAAACACAGGTACATATCGTCAACCCATATAGGATACGCTTTATCGCCCGGTTTCGTTTGATGCGCCTCATTAAAGCATTCCACATTGTATCCCATCCAGAGGTAGGCGTCTGTTCCCCCTTCTCATCCTCCCAATCGCTCTCCTTATAGTATGGTTCAGCTATATCAGGATGATCTTTCAGCCATTCTGCCACTAACCTTGCTTCTTCTTCATTACATTGTCGGTCGAAAAACCTCCGGACCATGTCATCGTTAATATGCATAGAAAGTCCTTATTAGTAAATACGCAGAAGCGGGCATAATACCTCCGGTCATCTTAAAAAAAATCAGAAAGAAATCCGAAAGGAAGTAAAAGATGGAGTACTACAGCTTTTTTAATCAAACGCATAGCTTTGGAGATGTGGTTATCAACTGATTTAACAGTGATGGATAGGCGGGAGGCAATTTCAGCATATGACAGTCCCTGGAAGCGGTGAAGTTCAAATACCTGCTTACGTATGCCGGGCATAGCATCCAGTACTGTATACAGCTTTTTCCGCAGATCGAAATCTTCGGGAATGTAACAGACTTTATCATTGACGGAGTTGTTCTTCCATTTCACGGCAGTTTGCTGTTTGCGTAGATAGTCAATAAAAACAGTTCTTGAAATCCTGAATAAATGTTGTTCAATAGAAAAGTTTTCATCCAGGGTATGGCGATACTGCCAGAGTTTAAGGAAAGTGATCTGCACCAGATCCCTGGCATCTTCAGGGCAATTCGTTTTACGCAGGAAAAATCCGTAAAGTCGGCTGCGAAGCTGTAAGAAGGCCTGCTCATAAGCAAAGTGATCCCCTTTCTTAATTGAGCCAATCATAACGTTTCGTTTTTCTCGTGGAAATAAAGTGTGATGAAATAGCGGGTTCGACGCAAAGGCTGTGTAGCTATTTCTTTAGGACTTATAGCATATTTACGGATTAATTGCCATTTGGGTAGAAAAAGTTACGCAATCGTTCCCGAAAGAATTATGTGTAATCATATTCATTTTGTATTTTCCGCGTTATAAGTTGTCGTTTGAAAATGAGATACTATTTTAACAACCTATTATTGCTTATCGGCTTTTTATGTGTTCAGCCCATTACTGTTTTGAAGGGACAAACGAATTCCAGCGCTTTTATCTCCGGCGATTTTGCTGATCCATCCATCATTAAAGTAAAGAACCGGTATTATGCTGTCGGCACATCTTCTGAATGGGCGCCACATTTCCCGATCTATACATCCGGGAATCTGCAGGACTGGAAGCAGGTAGGTTATGTCTTCGATAAGGCTCCCGAATGGACTTCTGGTTCATTTTGGGCACCTGAATATTATTTCCATAACAACACTTATTACATTTACTATACAGCCCGCCGGAAAGCTGACAATGTCTCATGCATAGGCGTTGCTACTTCAAAATATCCCGACAGAGGATTCAAAGATCATGGTGTCATTGTAAGCTTTGGTAAGGAAGCGATAGATGGGTTTGTGTATAATGATAACGGTCAATTGTATATCACCTTTAAAGCCTATGGCCTTGATAAGCGGCCGATCGAAATTCTGGGTAGTAAGTTGTCTGCAGATGGTTTGAAGCTGGAAGGAGAGGTGTTTTCTCTTTTGAAAGACAATAACCGTATGGGAATGGAGGGGCAGAGCATCCTGCATAAAGACGGTTTCTATTATTTATTCTATTCCTCCGGCGATTGTTGTGGAAGAGGCTGTAGTTACAATGTACGGGTAGCCAGATCGAAGACCTTTAAAGGTCCTTACGAAGAATATAGCCAGAACCCTGTATTGCAGACAAACGAAGCCTGGAAGTGTCCGGGTCATGGAACATTTGTAAAGCGGGATGATGGCAGGTACATGTATATCTATCATGCATACAATAAAGAAAGCAATGTGTTTACCGGTCGCCAGGGAATGCTGGCAGAATTGGTATGGGGAAATAATGACTCCTGGCCTTCTTTTGGAAGTCAGCAGACAGGTAATAATTCAACCGGTAATATATCCGCTTCCTTTCAGGGACAGCAAATAGCGCCTTACTGGCAATGGGATTTCCGCAATGCAACACCCGTTATACACCAGGAGAAAGGGAAGCTCTACCTGTCGGGAGCAGTCAAAGAAGGGAATAATGCTGGTGTCGTATTAACAGTTCGTCCGGTAAGCAACCATTTTGATCTGACTACTACTGTTACAAATAGCAATACAGCACTTAAAGGACTGGCATTTTATGGAGATGCTAATGCAGCGATAGGGCTTGGTGCGGTGAACGATAAAGTGGAATTCTGGATGGTGAAAGATAATATCCGCACTGTATTAGCTACTCAGGATATAAAGGCCGGTATACCTGTCCAGTTGAAATTCACGATGAAGCCGGACCAGACCTGTGAAGTGTTTTACAGACAGGAGGGAAGTGACTGGCGGCAGATGGCGCCTGAGGTAAAACAGGATGTGAGTTTTTTACCGCAGTGGGATAGGAGTCCACGGATGGGTTTGCATTTTAAAGGGGATGCGAGCCTTGAAGCAGCGTTTTCGAGCTTTGAGCTGGTGAATCGATAATGAAAGTAGATACCTATAGACACTATACAACGGAAGCCGTACTTCCGCCAAAATGATGTCATAAACGATAGAATCATTTAAGAAACAATCAGCCGCCAATATGTTTGAAACAATCTGCGACATTAACCGGATTAACTATGCCGACCCAATTTACTATACCAAAAGCTTTCTGCATAACCCATATGTGAAAGCCAATGATCTTGCTAAACATATTCATCTTTATAACAAGCATCTGACTGATTTCAAATATTATTCCTTTATCAATCTGAAAGGGTCGGTTAATAAATTAACTGAAACTAAACAGGAACAGTTCTTTGATGGTGTAGTGCGTTCAGGGCCATTTGAAACTACCCGTACATGTTATACTTTTCAGGATAACCATGAATTAATACAGCTTACAAAGGATAACGGCGGCAGCAAAAGAGACTGGATTCTATTTGATAGCCTAAAAAAGCCGAATACACTCCGGGGGCTTACATTCGTTAATGATGTACTCATAAGCCATGAGGATATCTCATTTAATGCGTTTCTCGAATATGAGCGAATAGGCGAGCTCCCCTCTTCTGATGATAGTTTACATCATCAGAAGCGAAACAGGCAACGAACAACTAAATATGGCTTTAGAAGTGGAAAGGAAACCCAAAAGATACACTATAGGAATAACCGTGATGAACAATCAAAAAGTATTATAACGTATAATGAGGAATTCATGATACTGTCGGCTAAAGCCCACAGCCAGAAAGATAAATCGGTGTTATTATATGAAGCTGAGTTTATCTATGATGCAGACAATGTACTTAATAAAATCATCTATACACGACATAAGCCTACACGATACTATGCAGGAAATGTCAGCCATGAGCTTTGTTTTGAGTATGACGACAAAGGGCGTTTGATCCGGTTTACTAAAGATTTTCATACAATAACCTGGGAGTATGATGAGCATGATAATCCGATTTATATAGAGGAATCCAATAGTAATGGCAGTATGGGCTTTGAGGCCCGTAATAGCTACAAATATGACGATCAGGGTAATTGGATATATAGGAGAACACACAAACTCAGGGTCCAAAGTTACAGATCGGTGTTAATCCGGTCGGCGGAGATAAACAGGCAAATCGAATATTTCCGGTAATATTGTAGCTCTTTCTCCCAACAATATTGCAGGAAGTAAGCTCAATCTTGTTTTTCAGATAACTGTTCATACGCATATAGTCTATTCTGGTCTGGATATTCTGGACCATCACTTCAGATATTCACTACCAGTTTACCTGTAGCTGTACCGCTTTCAATAGCCTTATAGGCAATCTCTACTTCTTCCAATGACAGTATGCTCATATCCAGCAAGGGCTTCAGTTGCCCAGCGGCTGCAAGTGTCGCAGCTTCCCGTAAAATATCTCCATGATGTTTCATGCCTTTTCCTGTCAGCATGGGGAGAAGTGTGAATATGCCGGAATAAGTAGCTCCTCTGAACGAGAGTGGCGCAAGACTGTGGCTTCCCCATCCCAATGCACTTACAACATGACCGGTATAATCTCTTATCGCCTCAAATGACTTATCAAGTGTTTCGCCACCAACCGTATCAAAAACGATGTCAAATCCTTCACCAGCTGTATATTTTTCAACATAGTTTTTTACAGACAGGCCATTATAATCTATAGGTGTGGCGCCCAGGCTTTCTATTACCTGCAATGATCTGCTGCTGCCGGTGGCAAATACGGATGCACCAAATGAACGTGCCAGTTGTACAGCAACATGTCCGATACCGCCCGCACCGCCATGAATCAGTCTGAGAATTACCTGGGACGATATTTTAAGAAACATACGAATGAAACACTGCAGGAGTATATTCTGCGCTATAAACTGCGCATGGTCGAAAGCAGGTTGTTACATAGTAACATGCGACTTACTGAAATCGCAGATAGCCTGGGTTTTACAGATAAAAGTCACCTGAACAGGTTGTTCAGGAAATACAATGGCGTTAGCCCGGCCCAGTATAAAAAGCAACAACAGCTATAGACATCGAAAAAAATATACCTGCATGTTCTATAAACAATTATATTTGCAACAATGTTACAATTGTTGGTTTGGTAAAGAATCGTAAATACAGGCGCATATTATCAGCACTCATGTTGCTGTTGTACGGCTTTATAATAACGCCGGTGGCGCTCTGGCACACGCATGCCTGCGAGACTACCAATGTATACTCTAAACAAAGTACTCCCGACAAAAACGTCAGGCCCACCCATTCCTGCATGATATGCGGGCACGTATATACTCCTTATATACCGGCCACTGATAACTGGCAGACCGCTGTATCGGTTGATTATCAGCAATACAATGACCAATGTAGCGCAGGCATTCCAGCCTTCTTTATACTACAATGCAATACCCGGGGCTCTCCGGCTCTTTAAATTATTCAATCTGACGTTTAGTATAATGTCTTCAAAAGAGACCTTATAATCTCTTATACCACCTTTAAGGCGCGTATTTCTGTCAGATCTGTGTTCTCCAATTATCTACAATCCCCTGTTAACTGTCAGGATCAGTTTGCATACTGCATCCTGCCTGGGGGAGAAGCATCTGCAATATCAAATCCTATTTATATGTCAGTAGTATTAGAAGCGGTAAATCTTACTAAAGAATATCAGCAATACACAGCGCTCAGACAGTTGTCCCTGAGCATTCATGCCGGTGAAATATTCTGCCTGCTGGGCCAGAACGGTGCAGGTAAAACCACAACTATCAATCTGTTCCTGGGTTTTCTTGAGGCAAGCGGAGGCAAGGCGCTGATAAAAGGTGTTGAGGTGAAACCTAATAACATCGCTACCAAAAATATGATTGCCTATATACCCGAAGTTGTGCAATTGTATGGCAATCTCAGTGGCCTTGAAAACCTTGACTTCTTTAGCCGGCTGGCGGGATTTTCATACACACAGGAGGCACTGGCCGCGTTCCTCCATAAAGCCGGACTACAGCCGGAAGCGCACACCAAACGCCTGGGTACATATAGCAAGGGCATGCGCCAGAAAGTAGCGATTGCAATAGCCCTCTCGAAAAATGCTGATGTCATTTTTATGGATGAACCTACCAGTGGTCTCGATCCCAGGGCCATAGCTGAATTCACCACTATATGTAAAGAACTGGCTGCCGAAGGGAAGACTATCTTCATGGCTACTCATGACATCTTTAATGCTGTTAATGTAGGCTCGCGGATCGGTATCATGAAACAGGGAAGCCTGGTGCATATTGTGAATACCAATGGCATCTCTGCCAATGAATTACAGCAGCTCTACCTCGAAACAATCTAGCATCATCATATTTTAAGATCACAATGTTTACCGCTGCCGCAGGTTCAGCTGTTATTATAGACATACCATGAAACAACTACTATTACTGATAGCATCAGTTACCGCCTATATGCCCGGATACGGCCAGCAGATACTTACAGAACAGGCGAAGAATGATTCTAACCGACTTAAGCCAGAACAGCTGCAGGCAGTGGAAGTAATGGGCCGGTCGGCAAAGAAGTATAACAGCGACTATAGCTTTAGTGCCACCCGCACGGCCATGCTGAATAAAGAAGTACCACAATCCATTGGTACTGTCACCAAAGAGATCATGAAAGACCGCCAGGCATTTCAGTTAGCAGATGCGGTAAAGATAGTCCCTGGAGTGATACCGTCCAGTTTCTATAATCAATATGCCATTCGTGGTATCAGTCAGAATGAAGAGGGGCAGATCATCAACGGTATGCGTACGCGACAGTATTATTTTCTGCAACCGCTTACCGCTAACATAGAAAGGGTAGAAGTTGTCAAAGGTCCTGCAAGTGCCACCTTCGCAAGTGTTGATCCAGGCGGTAGTATTAACCTGGTGACCAAAAAGCCACTGGCATTCCATCGGAAAGAGATCAGCCTGAGTGCCGGTAGTTTTGCCACCATCCGCGGTACAATGGATTTTACAGGTCCGCTGGATAAAGAGAAGAAATTGCTCTATCGACTGAATAGTGCTTATCAGCAGGCGCAAAGTTACCGCGATCTGGTGCGTAATAATGCCCTGCTGATCTCTCCGTCTTTCTCATTTGTTCCTGATAATAGAACTGCTGTGAATGTAGAAATCATATACAGCAACATGGAAGGGAACCTCGACAGGGGCCAGCCTATTTTCGGAGCAATAGCGGGTAAAACGGATCTCCGGAGTACTCCTATTTCCTTAAACCTTGGCGCAGGAAGTGACTTTTTCAAATCCAAAGAATTTATCATCACCAGTAGCTTGTCACATCAGTTCAATGATGTTATCAGCTTCAATGCTGCCTATATGAAGCAACTATGGAGGGAAGATCTGCAGGAACACAGAACTATCAACGCATATGCAGTAAATATTAATAACGAACCTGTTCCCTCCCTCGCCGGAATGCAGTTTGTACAACGGCAGCAACAATGGAACACAGACAATGTCAACGTCTATTTCAGTTTTCACTTTACTACCGGTAAGGTGAAGCATGAACTGCTTGCAGGGTATGATCTGAATAGCTGGCAGAAGATGAAAGGCGGCGGACAAAACTCAGCAAGAGGATACCTGTTAAAGGATGGTACCGTAACCGGTACTTTTGTGCCTGCCAATGCAGCCAGTTATCAGACGGTGACATATAACGGTATGGTACTGCCTAAACCGAATGTGAATTATTTTGATTTAAATAACCCTTCATACACGATCCGGAATGTCAGCGACTATAACATGAATTCCCGCGTGGTCATACCCTCTGCATTGACGACTACCAATGCCTTATATATACAGGAGTTGCTTCGTTGGAATAAATGGATCGTATTACTCGGCCTTCGCCAGGAATGGTTTGAAGATATCACTAACTACAAAGCACCGCGCGAGTTATCTTTTACCAACAATAAGCTGTTACCCCGTATAGGTATTACCTATGCGGTAGCCAGTCATGTAAATGTTTATGGTACCTATTTGCAGGGCTACCAGCCACAAAGCAATACCGTGACGCTGTTGCCCAGCACAGGTAGCTACTTCTGGACAGATCAGTCGGCATCCCGCTTTAAGCCGCTGGTCAGTGATCTGAAAGAATTTGGTGCCAAGGCTGATTTCGGAAGTGGAAGACTCAATGTGAATATGGCTGTCTATGAAATCAACCAGAAGAACCTGTTGATGAATGCCAATGTGCCCGATTCCCCGGATTCAATGGTATCCCGTGGAGCAGAACGCAGCCGCGGATTTGAAGTGGACATTACCGGGTACCTGCTTCCCAACTGGCAGGTGTACGCATCTTATAGTTATATAGACGCCAGGATCATGGAAGATAATAACCCGCAACTGAAAGGTGCCCGTAAACAGAATACGCCTTACAACAGTGCCAATCTGTGGACGCGTTACAATTTTACAGGCAGGTCTGTGTTGAAGGATCTGGGTATCGGGCTGGGAGTACAACATAATGGTAACCGGGTTCCCTGGTTTGACAGGTCATTTACCACACCGGCATTTACCTTACTGGATGCGGCCCTTTACTATACGCCCGGTAAAGGTAACATGCAGATCGCTTTTAACGTGAATAACACGCTGAATAAAACGTATTGGATAGGAGCACAGAACTATCAGCGGCTTTTTCCGGGGGCACCGCGAAATGCTATGCTGACGGCGACATACACCTTTTGATATTATCCATATTGCTGGTTACAAATTGCAAAACAAAATGAAAAATCAGATTAAAATCATAGCCGGGCACTTTTTAAAGACTACCATCCGCAGTAAAGCGTTGGTAGCCATTTATATCGTATGGCTTTTATTGGTAGTATATGCAGCTTTTACCGGCTATAAAACTTATACAACACAAAATGCTCTTCGCCTGCAGTTTCAGCAGCAGGCAAGGCAAAGCTGGGAAGCTAATCCTGATAAGCACCCGCATCGTATGGCGCATTTCGGAACATTTGCTTTTCGGATTAAACATCCTCTAAGCGTGTTTGACTATGGTATGGAGAGTTACACGGGCAATGCAGTGTACCTGGAGGCGCATAAACAGAATACAGTTAATTTCAGTGAAGCCGGATTCAGCACGGGCTTATTGCGCTTTGGTGAGATCAGTCCGGCAATGCTGATACAGATGCTTTTACCGCTGATACTGTTCTTCCTGGGATTTAACACCGTAGCACAGCAGAGAGAAAATGGCACATTAAAGATCCTGCTCAGCCAGGGAGCCGGCTTCCGGTCTATCATATGGGGTAACAGCCTCGGTCTGTTTACGCTGTCAGTACTTTTCCTGCTGCCCGTAGCACTGGCAACTGTTTTCCTGCTTTATTTGCAGCCATTGCTCCCGGCAGATGGTCTTGTAAGCTTACGGAGCATTTACCTGTTGCTAATCTGCCTGGCCTACCTGTGGCTTGTAAGTACTGTGGCAATCTGTATTTCAGCAAGCAGTAACAGCGGTCGTGCGGCACTACTCAAACTCCTGGGTATCTGGCTGGTGATGGCGGTCGTATTGCCAAAAACATTGCAGTCCATTGGTAGTGCATTACATCCCGCACCTGGAAAGATCGAATTCGATACTGCCGTTGAGGAGGATATCCTTAAGATAGGGAACAGTCACAATCCGAATGACCCGCACTTCAAACGACTTAGGGACTCGGTACTAAAGGCAAATGGTGTGGATTCAGTAAGCCAGCTTCCTTTTAACTACGGAGGATTCCAGATGCGTGAAGGCGAGCGTCTGAGTGCCGAAGTGTATAACAATCATCTGCAGCAATTGTACAACCTTTATGAAAAGCAGAACAATATCAGTAACTATTCTGCATTTATTGATCCGCTTATTGGCATTAAGAATATCAGTATGGCGTTGAGCGGTACAGACTTTAAGGCTTACCGGTATTTCCAGGATAACGCCGAAGCTTATCGCTATTTCCTGGCTCAAACGATGAATGAGTTACAGATGGAACATATCAGCAATGTTAAACCAGCCCATGATGATAAGCCGCAGATCATCGGACGAGAGCATTGGAGAGAGTTTCCTGATTTCAAATACACGCATCAGTCTCTGATATCAATAGCACAACAACAGCAGTTGACCATTATGGCATTGCTTGTCTGGTTTTTCCTCTCATTTGCGCTTATTTATTTCATCGCTGAAACAGCTAAAGCACTTTAACATATGTATCGTTTGGCTTTTAAGAACTTTATACGGAGTAAGTCCGTCATTATAGCAATCACCATTTTCCTGCTGACAGGGATCATAAGCATAATTATAGGCAGGCAGTTCCTAGAAAAGCAACAGGCGGCAGCTAATGCGGTAACTGCGTTACAGAAGGAGCAGATAAACCGGAATGTGCATCACATACAAGATCAGTTTGGCCTGCTGATGTACTACCTGCGTTTTGCTTTTATTAATAAACCAGATCCCATTGCTTCGCTTGCTATTGGGCAGCAGGATGTTAATGCATCCATTCAATATCTCACCATCCGCGGACTGGAAGGGCAGCGATATGATACAGACCTCTTCAATCCTTATAACCAGCTCACAGGTAACCTGGACCTTAGTTTTGTTATATTGTTCCTTCTCCCGCTGTTGATCATTGCATTTAATTTTAATCTGCTGTCCCAGGAGACAGAGCACGGTACCTGGTCACTCGTCAGCATCCAGATAAACAAACCCATAAAGTATATCCTTTTTAAGTTGAGCATCCGGCTGATCGTAGTACTTGTGCTGTTATCTGTTCTGCTAACATTAGCTGTGTTCATCATTGGATTGCCCTTAGATGAAAAGCTGCTGGCCTATACCATCATTGCTATCCTTTATGTCGTTTTCTGGTTTGCTGTCAGCTTTCTGATCATTGTACTCCGAAGAAGTAGCGCAATTAGTGCCTTATTGCTGTTAAGTACCTGGGTGCTTATTTGTCTGTTGGTGCCGGCAGTCATCAATAATTTCCTCACAGTACGTTATCCGGTACAAGAGGCGTATAGCACGTTTATAAAACAACGGGACGGTTACCATACCAGGTGGGATAAGAGCACAGACAGCACAATGCAGGCATTTTTTAAACACTATCCACAATACAGTCACTATGTCTGGAATAGCCCAAAGTTTAATTATATGTGGTACTACGCCATGCAGCAACTAGGCGACGATGAATCTGCTGCTGAAAGCGAGGCTATGCAACAAAAACTGGCGCTGCGGCAACAATCGGCTAGTATTGCAGCATTATTTTTCCCTCCTATGCATGCGCAACTGGAGTTTACGGATATTGCCGGTACAGGCTTACGTCAACAGCTACAGTTTCTGGATAGTACCGCTGTATTTCACGAAACCACCAAACTGCATTTTTATCCGGGAATATTTGGAGATAGCACAGTAGTGGGAGAGGACTGGTCCCGCCATGTTCCGAAATACTTTCGGCGATCTGGTGCTGTCAACTGGGCATCGTTGGTAGCACCGTTCGTTTTATTTTCGCTGGTGCTGGGAACAGGAGGTGTTTATATATTTAATAGGAATGGCATAAAGTAAGAGGAAGTAACAGACAACCGCAGAAGAGCGCTGTGATGGGAAAGGGTTGGTGAAAAGCAGTGCTGAAGTGTCGTTATTCAGCACTGCTTTTTCGTCCACTGGTCACTCGTTCCCATGGTGAATGAAAAAAGTTGGCGGTATTCAGTACATAACCCCCTGGACGCCTTGGTGGTGTAACGGAACTTGCGTCCGTATCCGCGTAAAAACCGATACAGGAATAGACCCATCCGGACGAGCCGGTACACGCCAGCTCAATGTATCTCCTTTTAGTGTAAATGGACGGACTTGCAAAGTTTGATCCTGATTTGGATAAGTCCCGCGATCAATATTGAAGGTGATAGTACCTTTGATACTATCTATACTATAGGTGCCGAAGTGACAGCTTTGATTTAAAACGGCATTCTTATATTCTTCTGGTGTGCCCTTGCCGCGTTCAGTCGTTGCAAATTTCATACGTTCAGTACCGAAGATTTCCACCACGTAATGACCATCCGTAGTAAAGATGGCTATGCCATGCGGGGCAGACCCATAATCAGCTACCTGTTTGCCGTCCGGCAGGATCTTGTCTGCAGCAATCAAACGCCAGGAGCCGATAAGCTGATGAGATTGGGCTAATGCAGGTTTGGCGAGAATAACATTCATGATACAGAGAATGCTTTTCAATAATACTTTTTTCATGAAATAGTTTTGCGGTTGATGTAATGACAACAAATCTGCTGTTTATACTCCGTCCGGAAAACTATATTCAACCAACGTATACTTTTCCTCAACACACGCCGGAAAGTATACCTAAAAAGTGCGTTTTCGAATAAGCTCCATCAGGTTGTCACGGAACTTTTCTCCGATGGGTATTCTTGTTTCGCCAATGTGTATATGGTTATCCTGTATCCCGGTCATTTGGCGCATGTTTACTATAAAGGACTGATGAACCCTTGTGAAGCCCATTGGTAGTTGAGCCTCTATGTCTTTGAGCCGTCTGTAGGTAAGGAGGTTAACAGCCGTGGTTACTACGCGTACGTATTCCTTCTGACTTTCAAAAAAAAGAATATCGCTCAACAACACTTTCCGATGCTCTTTGCCTGATTTTACAAAAAAATACTCATCACCTGAGATCGCGCTTTCTTCCTTTTCCGTCAGCCGGTGTGCTTTGAAATGATCTTCTACTTTTTTTACAGCTGTCAGAAAACGCCTGAGAGTAATTGGCTTGAGCAGATAGTCGATAGTATGGTAAGAATAGCTTTCGGCAGCATATTCGCTATAGGCTGTTGTAAACACAATTCCTTTATCCGGAGATAATAACGCCGCCAGATCCATGCCGGTGACCAGGGGCATATTAATGTCTGTAAACACAAGGTCAACCTCGTTATTTTTTAAAAAGGAGATGGCTTCCAGGCCACTGTAACATTTGGCAGCCAGTTGCCAGCCGGTAGCTTGCCCAATGAGTACTTCCAGCAGGTCAACAGCTTTGGGCTCATCATCAACTATTATACAACGTAACATCATGTGAGCGGAAATTTTAAACTGGCAACAAAATATTCATTGGTTTCTTCAGTGATATGCAGATCGAAATTCTTACCATAAAGGATTGTTAACCGTTGTCGCAGATTTTTCAATCCAAGCCCCTGTCTTAGTCTGGGATCGGCATGCCTGTTCAGAGAGTTCCTGGTCTGAAAAATAAGGTGCTGCTCTTTTTCAATGAGAGATATGTATATCTTATTACATCCGGAAATTTTATCTATACCATGTTTAAAGATATTTTCTACGAAGGTCATCAGCAACATAGGAGGGATCTTCCGCTGATCATCAATACTGCGGTGAAATATGATTTCCGGCTCAGGTTTTATCCGCATTTTTTCCAGTGCAATGTAATTGTCAAGGAATTGGATTTCGGTCGCCAATGCAACATATTCATTGGTGCCCTGATCAACAAAATAGCGTATGATATCCGAAAGTCTTTCGATGAGAAGTGCAGTTCGCGGCGCTTCCATATAGGCTTCATAATACATTGCGTTGAGTGTATTGAACAGGAAGTGTGGTTGTACCTGCGCTTTCAGCAATCTTAATTCAAATTGACTTTGCTGCAATAGTATTTTTTCCGACTGTTGCTTTAGGGTAAAATATGCCATTGCCAGTCGGAAGACAAAGCTAAGGATAAAAACGGTGGACACAGAAAGCAGGAAAGTAATGTGAGACCAGGTATCCAGCCAATGAGGTGCGGCAGCAAAAGTTTCATTACGTATGTACAAGGATAAATAGCCACGGCCAAGTCCTGCTGTGACTAGCAAAATTATTGCACCCAGTAAATACAGCACAAACTTTTTCTTTTGATAAAATCGGGGATACAGGAAGTTAATATTCCCATATACAATGAGTGCATAAAAAACACAACTATTGCATGCGGATAATGCTGATCGTCCGGCTCCATCTGCCTGCAGCATGGAAAAGAAACTGATAATCCCGATTGATACCCACACCAGGAAATGCAACCATAGCAATCGGAACTTTTCGGAGAAAGGCTTGTGTAACATCAGTTACCTAAATTAGTAGATTTTTGCTTTTTTTTCTATCCTCTTCAACAACCCCGGTAAAAAGCTCAATCAAAGACAGATATTCCTCAATTATTTTAAATCCTCTACGCTACCTCTACCGAACCTTTCATGTGCTATAGTTCGGGCAGGATGAATTTTTGGATTAAAAATACATTATTTTTGTTCCTCTATTGGCGCCACCTTTTACCTGCACTATTGGTAAGGGCGCAAAAGTTACCTGATGAAAAGAAATATGTCCATACGTCGCTTCAAGGCAGCAATCCTGCTAACCGTATTTTTACTGAATACGGTTGTCGGCTTTGCATGTGCTGTAGGACTGAATATGGGCTTCAATTCCACACATCATCATGGGCATGGCAAAACGGAGGCCACAGAAATAAAAGGATCGCACCACCACGCTGATGTAGATCATCATCACCACCATCAGAAGAAAGACAAGGATAACTGCTGTAATGACAATGTGATAAAACTTGTAGAGACTGACAAGTCCTTGTCTGCGGCACCTCATTTTAGCATTAATCCTGCATTCTCAGTAATTTTCGTCTCCACTTTTTATAATATTGACCTTTTGACCTCCTCCCGGGCAAAAGTTAATAGCAGGTATTTTGTCCGAAGTTATCATCCTCCCATACCGGATATTCGTATTGCTATACAGAGTTTTCAGATCTGATTTAATGTTTATTATAAGACATTCAGGGCGTTATTGCCCTGGAGGGTACGTGTTTTTTCCAGTAGAAATATAAAAGATACTTTAAAGTAAATCTTTCCTGCCTGGCAACAGTATGCCCGATACTGAAGGTATACTATTGCTTTTAATCAATTAATAACCGTAGAAAAAATCAGAAAATGAAACACATTATTCTAATAGCAACCGCCAATATAGTATTTTTTGCAGCCTGTAACGGCAGCAACAATCAGCCAAAAACAGGCAATGATACAGTACAATCGGCTCAAGTCACTACCAGTGAAAAACCAGTAGCAACAGCTGATCAACAATCAACATCTTCTGTTAAAGAGATCGTTAACAGCTATCTGAAAATGAAAAACGCGCTGGCAGGTGATGATGATAAAGGTACGGCTGCTGCCGGTGATGCGATGGTCGCAGCATTTGATAAATTTGATAAATCATCGTTAACGGCAGATCAAAAGAAGGTGTATGAAGATGTGGAGAGTGATGCCAGGGAACATGCAGAGCATATCGGAAAGAATGCCGGCAACATCAAACATCAGCGGGAACACTTTGATATGCTGAGTAAAGACATGTACGAACTCGTGAAAACGTTCGGCGCCGGACAACAGCTCTATTACGATCATTGTCCTATGTATAATAATGGTAAGGGGGCAGACTGGATCAGCGAAACAAAGGAGATTTCCAATCCTTATTTTGGTAAGAAAATGTCTGGCTGTGGAACTGTAAAAGAAGAACTAAAATAGAAGAACATGCGTCGAACAAATAAATGGCTGTTAATGCTGTTAATTGCTTTCGCTGTTATTCAATGTATACAACCTGCCCGCAATAAAAGCGGGCAGGTGTTACAGACAGATATTACAAACATGTATGAGGTTCCTGCCGATGTACAGAGGGTTCTTAAATCTGCCTGCTACGACTGTCATAGCAATAACACCCGATATCCCTGGTATTCCTATATACAACCTGCTGGCTGGTGGTTGGCACATCACATCAACGAAGGGAAAGAGGAGCTTAATTTTAGCGATTTCGGATCTTACTCGCTCAGAAGGAGGATAAGTAAACTCCGGTCAATTGAAAATAGTATTCATGATGGTAGTATGCCCCTGTCATCGTATACCTTGTTGCACAGGGACGCCCGGCTTACAGAAGAAGAGAAACGACTGATAATAGCATGGGTGGGGGGATTAAGGGACTGAAAAAAGGGGCTGTCTCATAAATAACTTTTACCCAAATTTATTCGGGTACCTAATGGAGAGAATTTCCGCATAAGAAATTCTCAGAGCCATCGAGTTACTTATGAGACAACCCCTTTTAATGGAATATGTTAGTCAGAATAAGTGCACCAATAGCAACCGCCTTACCGGTCAACAAATTCTTCCTGAGATATACACTTTGTTCATTAAATTGAGGAATTCTATAAACGGCAATAAACGTATAGACCTGCAATCTTACCTTTACGCCAGAACAAACATGCCCAGTATCCGGAATTAACTATGAACAAATTACTTTTAACGATTTCCTTCGCCATTACAGTCTGCGAGCTTAAAGCCCAGCAGTCTGTTCCCGTTAATGACTACCGCTTCGCAGAAAGCCGGCTTATTTACAACACTGAGCCATTAGTGGATAACAATACCGTCTCTCCCCAATGGCTGGAAGATGGTCGCTTCTGGTACCGGATACTTACCGCCCGTGGTAGCGAATTTATCCTGGTCGATCCGGCAAAAGGTACACGCACCGCCGCCTTTGATCACGAGAAACTGGCGGCATCCTTGTCCAGAGTAACGGACACAATTTATCAACCTTATGCCTTGCCATTTCGCTTTTTCCGGTTTACAAACAACAACAAAAGCGTCGTGTTTACTATTGCAGGCGGCGAACATACCTGCGATTTACAGTCTTACGAATGTCGGGCAACCAGACTGCAGCCATCAGCGGCTGCCGATAACCGGAGTGGAATTGTCTCTCCCAACGGTAAGCTCGCTGCTTTTATAAAAGACAACAACTTATGGGTACGTGAGTTGCCCAGTGGGCCTGAACGCGCATTGACTACCGACGGTATTAAAGATTTTGGCTATGCTACAGATAACGCTGGCTGGCGCCATAGCGACAAGCCTGTATTACGCTGGTCACACGATTCCCGTAAGATAGCGACCTTCAAACAGGACCAGCGCCATGTAGGCGACATGTACCTTGTTACGACCAATATTGGCACACCCGTACTCAAAACATGGAAATATCCACTGGCCGGCGACGCTGTCATCCCTATGATTCACCGGGTCATCATTGATGTGAATCAGGCAAAAGTCATCCCCTTACAGATACCAGCGGATCCTCACAGAGGCACGCTAAGCGATGATATCTCCTCCAGCGGTACCTTTGACGATGTCGACTGGAGTGAGGATAACACCGAACTGGCATTTGTCTCCACTTCCCGCAATCATAAACAGGAAAAGTTCCGTATCGCTGACGCCACTACCGGTGCTGTTCGTGAGGTCTTCGATGAAAACGTAGCCACGCAATATGAATCCGGACAGGACGCAATTAACTGGCAGTATCTGAAGAAGACAAATGAAATTATCTGGTATAGTGAACGTGACAACTGGGGACATCTGTACCTGTATGACGCAACCACCGGGCGTCTGAAGAATCAGGTCACCAAAGGACAATGGCTGGTTACCAGCATGGAGAGGGTCGATGAACAGAACCGGGTGATTTTCTTCAATGCCTGTGGACTTGATGCACGCAATCCTTATTTCAGCCATTTCTGCAGAATAAATTTCGACGGTAGAGGTTTCGCTGACCTGACCCCGGAGGCGGGCAACCATAAACTGACTTTCTCGCCCGACGGTCAATACTTTATCGATAGCTATTCACAACCAGATGTTCCGGCTATTACAGTGTTGCGCAACCGGCAGGGTAAACTGCTTGTCAGCCTGGAAAAGACCGATATCGCTCGCCTCAAAGCTACAGGCTGGAAGGCACCAATGCCTTTTTCTGTGAAGGCGCACGATGGGAAAACAGATATCTATGGATTGCTGTTTACGCCCACCCACCTCGATAGCAAGAAGAAATACCCTATTATAGACTATATATACCCTGGTCCGCAGGGAGGTGGTGTACGCGACTGGTCATTCCTGACAGCCCGCCTGGATCACCAGGCGCTGGCAGAGCTGGGATTCGTAGTCATGGTGCTGGAAGGAACCAGTAACCCTCTGCGCAGCAAGAGCTACCATGATATGAACTATGGTAACATGGCGGAAAATACATTGCCTGACCAGGTTAGCGGTATCCGTCAGCTGGCGGCACGTTACGCATATATCGACACCAGCCGTATTGGTATCTGGGGCCATTCCGGAGGTGGTTTTGCAACTGCCGCTGCAATGTTCCGTTATCCTGACTTCTTCAAAGTGGGGATTGCAGAATCAGGTAACCATGAGAATCGTAACTATGAAGATGATTGGGGAGAGCGTTATAACGGACTTACCTCCGAATCCGACTATGCCAAACAGGCGAATGCACTCTACGCAGGAAACCTGAAAGGGAAACTGCTGCTGGCGCATGGTTTGATGGATGACAATGTACCACCATATAACACATTCCTGGTAGTAGATGCTTTAACAAAAGCAAACAAGGACTATGATCTGATCATATTCCCCCAGGCCAGACATGGCTTTGCAGCAGACGCTCCTTATATGATGCGTCGCCGCTGGGACTATTTTGTCCGCAACCTGCTGCAGGAAGATCCTCCAAAAGAATATCAACTGCTAAGTAAACCAGATCCAAGAAATTAACGACAAAAGCCTGTATCGAAAGTAAGATACAGGCTTTTGTATTTAGGTACCTGATGTGGCCAGAACCACCACTCACTCGCCCCATGGCGAATGAAGAATAGCATCACAGAAATTCCCCCTTTGAAAATCAGGTATCATAAAAGCGCAGATATCCGCATTGATACTGCCAAAAGTGGTCTCCGGTTTGTGTTTAAAACCCTCAAAGAAAGTAGGTATCACCTTTTTCTTAAATCCGGTACGGGGAAATTGTTTGATAATATCCTCACGTACTTTTTCTGATACCTGGTCATAACCCTTGCCCACCACATCCAGCGCAACACCGTAGTTTAATAACGCCACTTCTGCTTCCTTATGCGGCGCTACAGCGGGTATCGTATGCAGCGCTATAGCGTCCCAAACCAGCTGAAGCGATTGTTGTGGAAGTCCGTGGCTCCGGAGAAATTCACGGGCGGCATTGGCGCCATCTACTTCAAAACATTTATCCGGGCTGCTGTAATGTGGAGTAAGTCCCAGGTCGTGAAAAACGGAGCTGACATACAGCAGCTCGGGGTCGTAAGTAACCCTTTTTTGTTCACCACCTAAGGAAGCAAATAAAAATGTACGTAATGAATGATTATATAGTAATTCACTGCCATGCTCGAGCAACAATTCCGTTGCCTGTGTGGCTATTGTGCTGTCCGGTATTTTAATACCGGCGACAGCCTTAGGCATCTTTGGTATCATATTCCTAAATTTTCCAGCTAAATAAAGATCACAGAGAACTTCAAATTACATTTAAACAGGTATTGTCCTGGTGGAAATACCTACGCGATTCAGGAAGTTGATATGACACGACAAAACAATAAGATCTGCTATTTCTTTAGTATTAAAATGCGCCCTAAGCTTTTCGTATGTTTCATCTGAAACGCCATGAACAGAGATATGTGTTATTTCTTCTGCAAATTTAAGCGCACTCTTTTCACTTTCGTTAAAAAGAGGGCTTTCTTCCCAGGCGGAGAGGGCAAATATCCTGCGCGGAGATTCTCCGTGTTGTAAAGCTTCGTCGGTATGATAATCAATACAGAAAACACATTTGTTGATTTGGGATGCCCTGATCTTAATAAGCTCTATCAATGCTCTGGGCACTGAAGAAGCGTACAAACGTTTATCTATTGCAGCAATTTGTTCCCAGTATAATGGCTCTTCTTTCCACACATCTAAACGATGCTTAATTGACTTAATCATAAATTGAACTTTTTTTATGACCGCAAGTTCCACCCGAAAAATTGCTATTTCCTTAAACTGGTTTAAGAAAGATACTTTTTCCTGATTTCGCTGAGGTATTCAGGGGTAAAGCCAAGGAAAGATGCCAGTAGATATTGGGGAACACGCTGCATAAAGTCTGGGAAATGCTCGCTGAAATGGCGGTATAGTTCTTCTTTGGAAAGCTCGTAAAGTAGCCGGAGCCTTATTTGAGCAGCAGCGTAGGCTTTCTGGAATACAAGATGGAAATATTCGTTTAGTTCTGGTACCGCCTTTAACAGCTCGCGCTGCTGTTCTGCAGTAATACGCAAGACCTCTGTCTTTTCAACCGCACGAATGGAGAACTGTGCTGCTGAAGTATGCTGGAAAGCCATAAAATCTGACGCCCACCAGTTTTCAATAGCAAAATCGACTGTTTGTTCAACGCCGTTCTGTCTGAGATAAAATAGGTTCACACATCCTTTGACAATGAAAAATTTCTCATAACATCTGTGTCCTTCGCTCAATAGCAGTTCTTTTTTCTTATATATCCTGTGCTCGAAAAAAGGCACCAGTAAATTCAATTTCTCAGGTTCTATTGAACAGAACTTGTTGACATGCATTATAAGATGTTCTAACAACGCGTAATATTTTAGACGTTTATCTAAAAAGAATGATAAGCCAACAATTTACCAAATAATTCACTTTTTAAAACTGATACTTTTAGTGTTTTAAATCATTCAGAGATGAGGGTACTAACTGTAAATCTCAAAGCAAACGGAAGGGAGCTCATGCTTTAAGGAATTTAATAAAAATATAGAGAACATAAAAAAAATATTACAATGTCGTTTCTATAAATTTGGTCGTACAGGTTAATAAAAAATAAAAAATCCTGTGACCTATATTTGTAGCTAGACTAATAAGAGTTGATTCACGGAAAACAGATACAAGTTAAGACATGTAATTACCCTCATACGTTTGATTGGCCATTAGACACGTTCAGTTTTATCCACACTAATATAGAAGTCTGTCTTTTAAGCTTGCTGTAATCAAGGGCCCGGATTATTGCAGGTATTAAAAGTGATAAGGTCTCAGCTGAATGAATAATAAGTTCATTTGCTTCCCCGTCTATAGTTGTCCGGATGACAAGGTTCTGGTTTTATTTGTTAACGAATCCTCAGTTGTGCTCATTTATACAAGCATCAATTACCCTTAATTTATCCTTTATGAATTTCAAAATTGCGAATGCTGCTAAGGTAGCGGCGGTTGCAGGCGTATTGATATCAATGCAATATGGCTGTACAAAAAACGATGCCCTTGAGAAATTAAAGCTCAAAAATGCACCCACGCTTATGTCTGCCAGAGATGGCCAGAATGATCTGCTTGGTTATGGTTACGATGCCACTGGCGAATATGCCAATTCGAGTTCATCCAAGTTTTCTGTTATCAATGTTACCGCCCTTAAAGCAGACCAACCACTTCGCGTGGAATGGGATCTTTCGAAAACACAGGTAGGTACGCTCAGCGCCGGCGAGAACGCGAGGTCTTACCTTGACAAGAAATCCACCAAGGTAAAAGCAGGAGTTGATATTCCGCTCTTCAAAGCTTCTGTGGAAACCAGCTTTGGCAGTACGAATTCCTTTTCCACCAAGTACATTTACAGCGGATTCGATCTGGTTATAAAGCAGAAACGCGTGAAAACCAATGCAGATATTGATCTGCTGAAGCAGTACCTGCAGCCCACATTCGCAG
Source organism: Chitinophaga filiformis (assembly GCF_900102545.1). Classification (GTDB taxonomy): domain Bacteria; phylum Bacteroidota; class Bacteroidia; order Chitinophagales; family Chitinophagaceae; genus Chitinophaga; species Chitinophaga filiformis. The sequence continues at coordinate 254,191 of NZ_FNBN01000009.1, forward strand.
CAGATATTCAGAACAAGACACCTGAATATATCGTGTCTGCATACGGAACGCATGTGCTGCTTGATATCATCCTTGGAGCCAAACTCGAAGTAATGTACCAGTCAGAATCGATCGCAAGTGAACGTACCAGGGCTTCTGAAATTGGGATCGATGTCGGTCTGAAGAAGTTTTTCAGCCTGACCGCAGGATTGAATTATTCCTACAATGAAGAAGAGAAGAATTCAAACTTCTACGACAGGCTTCATTATAGAACTGTGGGTGGCGATCCTTCGAAAAACCTGATAGGAGAGATCCCACTGGGTTCTACCACGCCAAAGGTAGATATCTCTTCCTGGCAGGCCAGTTCTACTGAGGCCAATGCGGAACTGATTGATTTTGGTGAGAATGGTCTCTTGCCGATATATGAATTGATTAGTGATCCTGGAAAGAAGGAAGCTGTAAGAAGTTATGTGATACAGTATTTACAGAATCGTGCAGCTACTTTAATACAACAGAAGATTTATGCAAAGATCACGGCTAATAACATCGTGTCTCATTACTATTTTGACTCATATTGGGACAACGTGAAGACAGGAGACCAGTATCTCACTTTCTTTGGTGAGGATAAGGTTACTCCAGCGGTATTTACCGGCAATGTTGCGTTCCGTTACAATATTGTGCATGAAGACGGTACAGACCAGTGGCGCCTTGGTGAGATCGAGAACTGGTGGGTGCAGAATCAGCACAAGGTGTTTATTTCCCGCGCATTTATTTCTGCCGCAGGTAATAGAAAACATCCATGGGCAGAGATGATGTTTGAAATTTTACCACAACCGGGTTACGAACCCATAAATGAGCAACTGGCTCCATAGGTTTGTAGATTTGATATTATTACAAGAAAGGCTGTCTCCCATGTTTGTAAAACAGGAGACAGCCTCTTTTCATTCAGGTACCTGGTGAAATGGGGAGTTATTCGGAGGACCTTCGTTTATTTTTTGGTACATTAGTAGACCATTAAAAAGTATTTTACTATAATTAATGTCGCCTGAGGGCCAACCAGAATTAAGATAAGCCAATGAGACACCGCCATTTTTATTATTCCCTTTCGATAGCCTTTTTTCTCGTAATCACCATTGGTTGCGCACGCGTATCCTTGCCTTCATCGCCTCCGTCCCTTCAGAAGAAAACAAAAGAACAGTTATTCGCTATCAAAAATGTGAATGTTATCCCGATGACGCAGGACGGTGGTACGCTGACAAACGTGACTGTAATCATCAGAAATGGACAGATCACAGCGTTCAATCAGCCTGTTCCAGCTGGTGCTAAGATCATTGATGGCAGCGGGAAATGGCTCATTCCTGGCCTTATTGACATGCATGTTCATATACCTGCTGATTTACATTTTGGTCCCAGTCTTCCAACGCAGGGCGCTACGATATTCTTTAATACGCAGGATGTTATGACGCCTTTTGTTGCTAATGGCGTCACAACGGTATTCGATCTCAACTCCAGGGCAGAACACTTCGCTCAAAGGAACGAGATTGCGAAAGGGACTGTCATAGGACCACGGATGGCACTGGCGGCGCTCATAAATGGTGGTAACGGATCAGGAAGAATAGTTAATACAGCTGAAGATGGACGCCAGGCTGTTCGTAGCGCAAAAGCTGAAGGGTATGAGTTTATCAAGGTGTATTCCAACCTTAATATAGAGACTTACAAGGCCATTGTTGATGAAGCTCACCAGCAAGGATTAAAAACTATCGGACATATTCCGGACGCTTTTCGGGGGAAACTGAAAGAAGCATTTGTACCTTATTTCGGAATGGTAGCCCATGCAGAGGAGTTTTCAAAGCAAAGCAGTGATTTCAGTGAGCAGGATGCACAATTATTCGCACAACTGGCAAAAGATAATGGGACATGGTTGTCACCGACATTAACCACCATGAAATGGATATTGAGTCAGGCCCGCTCACTTGACGAATTACGCGCATCTCCTGCACTGCAGTATGTTCATCCCTTATTGCAGAGCAAATGGCTGACCGCTAATAACTACAACCGCAATACCTCCCCCGAGCGGGTCGCCTATTTCCAGAAAATAGTCGATTTTCATGTTCGCCTGGTGAAGGCTTTCAAGGCAGCAGGTGTTCCGATGGTTGCGGGAACTGATGCAGGGCTCTCCGGAGTTGTTGGAGGCTTTTCATTGCATGATGAAATAGAACTGTTGGTCGGGGCTGGATTGACGCCGGAAGAGGCTTTAGTTGCAGCCACCAGGCTTCCTGCTGCGTGGCTGGGCATAGACAAGGAAGTGGGTACAGTAGAAGCCGGCAAAAGAGCTGACCTCATTTTGCTTGATGCTAACCCGCTAAGTGATGTGAAAAATACCCGGAAGATTGCGGGTGTTTTTGTCAACGGACAATGGCTCAGTCGCCGCACAATTGATGCTATGCTTGCTGATCTCTCCATGCGTAATAATGCGGCAAAGGAAGACTATGACTGGAAGAAAACAATAAGCCATTAGAGCCATCCCGCCTGGCAAAATAGGTCACGCACCTTGCTTTAACACAGGTCTTGTACCCGGATTCTCCAGGTACTGTGTGCCCCATTCATCCATGACACTGATTACCGGCAATAATGACTTACCTAACTCAGTTAAAAAATACTCCACTTTGGGTGGAAGTACCGGATATATGACACGCTCAATAATACCATGCTCCTCCAGCTCCTGGAGTTGCTGATAGAGTACTCTTCTGCTTGCTTTAGGATTTAACCGCTGCAATTCGCTTGGTCGTCTGTGACCTTGCCAGATATTGTGGATCAGACAGGGCTTCCATTTGCCCCCGATGATTTCCATAATCATTGCCATTCCACAATCCAGGTCTTTAGGAATCTTTCTTTCGAGCATTGCAATCTTGTTGAGGCAACAAAATTAACTAATAATACTGGGATAGGGTATAGGGCTAATTTTAACCCTATGCTATAATGAAGTGCGTACTTGTCTAAAGTGTACTATCGGCATAGCTTTGTATCCGTTTTAAGAAGTCTTCCGATTCAGGCCTGTCAGGAAGACATTAATCTACTAATAAAATATCCAAAATATTAAAACATGATAAAAGCAAATTTTCGTTTTAAGTATTTTCTTCTGAAGTTGATGCTTTCCTTTTGTGTGATGATGGGAGCTATGTTGTACCATGTGCCACTTACTTTTGCACAGGATACAGTACGAACATTCCCTCAACCGGCAAGCTATCATATGATGCTGGGGGATGTTGAGATTATTGCATTCTCCGATGGAAGCATTGCGCAGGATCTGGATAAAATACTGACGAATACCCAGCCGGGAGAAGTGAAGAAACTAACCGAGCTAAACTTTCAGACACCAGTGGTAGAAGCATCTGTGAATGCTTACCTGCTTAAGATAAACGGTAAGCTTATCCTGGTAGATGCAGGTACTTCTGAGTTATACGGTCCTACACTTGGTCATCTTCCTGCGAATATGATCCGTGCGGGATATAAACCTGAACAGATCGATGCAGTATTGATCACTCATATCCACACCGACCACACCGGTGGCTTAATGGATGGTGCCAGAATGGTATTCCCGAATGCAGAAATTTATGTTAGTAAGAGAGAAGCCGACTACTGGCTGAGCGATGAAAGCTATGCGAAAGCTCCCGCCAGACTGAAGCCGTATTTCGATCAGGCACGACTCAAAATGATGCCCTATGTGAAGGCGGGAAAGGTCAGGACTTATGAATATGGAAAAGAACTGTTTCCTGGTATTCTCCCTGTTGCCAGTCCCGGGCATACGCCTGGACACAGCTTTTACCAGGTAACCAGTAAAGGAGAGAAAATACTTTTCTGGGGCGATATTATGCATTTCGCAGCAGTGCAGTTTGCAGATCCTGACGTTACAATTGTCTATGACGTCGATTCTGCAGCAGCAGCACAAGCGCGTAAGAAAGCCTATGAAGATGCAGCAAAGGGGAAATACTGGATAGCTGCTGACCATATATCGTTTCCTGGTATAGGTCATATACGGAAGCTGGAGAAAGGGTATCGTTGGTTTCCAATTAATTATACAACGAGTGGAATAGGCCAATAATGAGTGTATGAACAAGCTATTTAATTTTATCAAAAAGCGTACTTCCTTCTTCCTCTTTTCGACAGTTACTACCTTGCTGGTTTCATCAGCAAATGCACAGGCATATAATAACGCTGACTCAGTATTGATCCGTAAACTTTATGACGAAGTATTACAGAGTGAGGAAATGGATGTAAATCTAAGATACCTGACCTCTCATATCGGCGCCAGGATAGCGGGATCAGAACAGGCAAAGCAGGCTGTTGACTGGCTAAAAGAAACGATTTTCAGATATCATCCCGACAGCATTTATCTCCAGCCAGTCATGGTACCTCATTGGATAAGGGGTGAGAAAGAATCGGCCAGTTTCATTACAGGAGGCAGAACAGTGAAGTTGAATCTGTCTGCCTTGGGAGGATCTGTAGGAACCGGTGGTACATTAACAGGGCAGGTGGTAGAAGTGAAGTCCTGGGCCGAACTATCCTCACTTAGCGACGAACAGGTAAGAGGGAAAATTGTTTTCTTCAACCGGGCAATGGATGCACGTGAAGCAGAGACATTCAAAGCTTATCTATCGGCTGCAGACCAGCGCGCAAAGGGCGCTATTGCGGCATCGATGAAAGGCGCGATTGGCGCACTGATAAGATCACTAACGCTGGCAAAAGACGACTATCCTCACACTGGTGCTATGAGCTATGATGCAGCAGTAAAGAAAATTCCCGCTGCAGCCCTGAGTACCAATAGTGCTGATAAACTGAGTGAGGCTTTGAAGAAAGATCCTGTACTTCAGTTATCGATGCAGATGAATTGTATACAGTTGCCAGATGTACTTTCTTATAATGTCATTGCAGAACTCAAAGGAGTTGTCCATCCGGACGAGTTTGTGACTGTTGGTGCGCATATAGATTCCTGGGATATAGGCGAAGGCGCCAGTGATGACGGAACAGGACTTGTACAAGCTATGGAGGTGCTGAGAGCCTTTAAAGCAACCGGATTAAAGCCGGCACGGACACTGAGGGTGATACTCTACATGAACGAAGAAGCAGGAGCGCATGGTGGTGTGGAATATGCAGCACAAGCCAGCGTGCGGAACGAACATCATGTGGCTGCTATAGAATCTGATGCTGGTGGCTTTACTCCCCGGGGATTCAGAATAGAAGCCTCTCCTGAAGTGACAGCTAAGTTTAAAGCGTGGGCATTATTATTAGCGCCCTATAAAGCTGACGACATCCAGCCACAACAACGGGGCGTTGACCTGGTACCCATGAAGGGAATGGCCAAAGCATTGCTGAGCCTCGACTGCGACGATAGCAGGCTGTTTTATATTCACCATAGCGCACTGGATACTTATGACAAGATAAATCCGAGGGAAGTTGCCATGGGAGCTGGCGCTATGGCTGCTATGACGGCACTTTTATGTAAATACGGATTATAATGAAAGCATCTATAACATTAACAATAAGCTGTATAATGTCGCTGCTTGCGATAACTGTACATGGGCAAACAAAACCATTTAGTAGGTATAGGGAACATAACGGGCTGGTATTTGTATCCGGACAAATAGGTGTAACATCTAAAGATCATCAAGGTGTGGGATTCAATGAAGAGGTAAATCAGGCTTTAAAGAATGTTAGCGCCATTTTAAAAGAAGCCGGTACATCTTTATCACAGGTAGTCAGCGTTACCGTGCATCTGCGCAATCTTAGCCAGTTTGAGGAGTTTAATAGTATTTATAAGCAATACTTTCACCCACCATATCCGGCCAGGACTTGTGTAACCGTCAGTGACCTTGTAAATAATGCCAATATCGAGATCAGTGTCATTGCCGGTAAATAGCTACTCACGGCATGTATCCTGAATCAAATCGCACAATAACGGCTTCCTCTACTGAGTGGGGAAGCCGTTATTATGTTAATCATTTTTGTGCTGTTATCATTCCAAAAATTACAGGCTGGTTTCGGGGGAAGGTGCTTCCGGTTCTTTTCTATATTCGAGGATATCCCCAGGTTGGCAATCCAGTACTCTGCAAATAGATTCAAGCGTCTCAAACCGTACACCTTTTGCCTTTCCATTCTTTAGGATTGACAGGTTCACATTGGTAAGGCCAACTTGTTTGGACAATTCATTTAACGAAATCTTTCGCCTGGCCATCATCACATCCAGATTAACAATTATAGCCATAATTAAATAAATGCTTCGTTTTCTTTTTTAACATTCAGTGCTTGTACAACAAACTGCCGGACTGCCCACATAATAGCCGCAAACAGGAAATACATTGTTTGAGGCGCCTTTAGAATAAGCAGCCGCGTAAAGAACCGAAATAGCCCGTTAGAAGTGCTCCATACAGAAACCCATCCCTCCGTATGAAGTTCATTGAAATTTTCGAAGATCGTTTGAATTACTCCCAGGAAAGCCAGGCATAAAGACAGGATAGTAACCCAATCGAGTATATGAAGGCTATCTTTTTCGAAGTAACCTGACTTGAGGTATTTCCGATGAAGTCTCAAAAGGAGCATACCTACTGCCAGAAAAATGAGATTGCTTCCAATCATCAGCATAAACCATAACTCGGGTATATTAACAGGAGGTGCTACAAAGGAATGGCCGCTGGTCAATAAAGGAAGGAACCAACGGGTATAATATATCAGCGCCTCAGCTGAGAAAAGAATCGCCCCCCATCCAATAAGGGCAATCAGCAAATTATTCTGCCTGTATTTATTCATAACTGCTTTTTTACAAAGGTATAGCTTAATTTAAATAAAGCAACTATTATTTATTGTTTTATTTTAAATTAATAATGAAAATCGTTTTGTATGGAGCGCTCAGCTTTAGGTTACTGCAGATCATTTATAGTAGCCTTGTGTTCAATTCGTTGGGTGGGCTGGACTTATTTCTAAAGATATGAAACACGATTAAGGAGGGGAAACAAACGAATATTTTCATTTTTTTAAATATATTCGGCGTGAATGGATCTTCATGTTATCTGAATAAAACCTGGTCCACATTTGATCGTATAAAATAGAAAAGGATAAACTAAATATTTGAATAATGGAAAACAAGCAGGCTTTGGGTACACTAACATCAATGGATGAGTTGAAAAAACAATACGGTGAACAATACTGGTGGGACTGGTTTGAAGAAACCGAATCACTGAATGATGAACCTGTTTTAATCAGACATATAACAGGGCCTTTGGAGATTGACGGTGATTTCGTTCTTGACGAAGATGCCTGGGCAATCATCATTGATGGAGATGTAGCAATAAAAGGAACCATTATTTGTAAGACGCCCGAAGAGCGCATAAGTACACTTGTCATTTTGGGAAAACTACAGGCGTGTAATCTTTTCTTCTCAGGCTGTGCGCGCCTGGCAATTGAAGATGACACTACATTAGACGGCTTTGTTGTAGGCACCTGGGGGGATGGAGGAGCGATCCTCGATGTAACCGGAACGCTCACTGCACGCGGTGTATTACTTGATCCGCATACACCTGCAAAAGCGACAAAACAAATCGATGCCCTGATCATGTGTGGCGAAGGCTGGCCAACAAAGCCAGATTTCCTTGACGGTGACCAACCAGCACTTTTTGATCCGGGTGTACGCGATAGAGGCGGCGATTTTGTCGACTTAAATCTAGTGCGCAAAGCAGCACAGGCCGGGACGCCCGTATTCAATCCAGTTGTAGAACAGGAAATGAGAAAGGGAAAAGGATTACCAATATAATAGCATTCACAATGGACAAAGCTGTGTTTGAATCACAACTGCGGGAGATAACATGAACATGGATGGAACGAAGCAGCTACCGGACTGTTGCCCATCGTTGAGATATTCATGGGCATAATGTTTCCAGGAAGATCTTTTATGCAGTACAATTCGAAGAACCTTTCAACGATGGCTTCATCCATTTTTAATTAAAGGCTATTTTAATGCACAAGTCTTTTTCTCAGGAGACAGCCCCAAAGAAATAACTTATGCAGTATTTGTAACTTTTAATTTAAACAATATTAATTCGCGCCAATTAATTGAAATGATACAGGAATATCACGTCTCCTGTATACACTGGTTTCGGGTTGTCCCTGACCATTAAAGTTGCTTCGATAACCGCCTTCACGGTTCCTCTGAGATTTGTTATTGATTTTACTTTAGCCTGTAGTTGGACCTCGTTATCGACCAGCACGGGCTGACCGAACTTAAAGTTTTCAATGCCATAATTGATTTCCATCTTCACATTCCTTACATCAGCAATCTGTTTCCATAAATAAGGAATAAGAGCTAGTGTCAGGTATCCGTGTGCAATAGTTGACTTAAAGGGGCCTTCATTTTTTGCGCGATCTTTATCAACGTGTATCCATTGGTGGTCCAATGTCGCGTCAGCAAATTTATTGATCTGCTCCTGGCTAATACTGTGGAAGTTCGAAACTCCTAAAACTTGTCCCTCAAAAGATTTGTATTCTTCAAAATTGTTAATAACTACCATAATAGAATTGTATTAATCAAGGCATGTAAACTTTAATATGCAAGTTTATAAAATTGATGAGTAAATATCAATCTCAGGAGTAATAATTTTTTTTAATATCAAGGATATAAAAGCAGTTGCGAAGATATAACTTTGCGGGTGATGTCCAATATATTTTGGAAAGTGGCCTGTGTGACACGTTATCCGGCCAATACTGGCAACGTTTAACAGAGGTAACACTCCAGGAAAGGGGAATGCGAGCTGATGGTTGAAGCAGGGCATAATTGTTCGGAAATCCCAGCTAACTGTTTTCGGCGCACAACGGGTATCAGCTTCATGGAGCGCGAGCGTTTACTACTCATCGGTATTCACTTCTATTTCTTTTTCTTTGAAGCCTTTGCGTTTTTATTAAAATCAAGTGCCAATTGGACCCAATAGTCCAGTTTTTTATGGGTATTCAATACATCAGCATCCACGAAAACATAGCCTTTCATTACCTTGCCGGTGAAGTCCATCGGCGTACATCCTTCCTTTTCCAGTATCTCTTCATAAATGGCAGGGTCCAGGCGGATCATCATGCGGTCTTTTTCTACTCCCATGCACATTTTGTCATTCACCATAAAGCATAAGCCTCCAAACATTTTTTTTTCCTCTACGTTTTTATGTGTCAGCGTTATAATCTCTCTGACGCGATCGGCTAATTTTTCATTGTAGGCCATGTAGGGTACGTTTTAACTGTTAGTCGATAGTTACAGGTTCAAAAATAGAGAACTTTACACAATCAGCTCATTCTGCTTCCATATTAAATCAAGTATATTTGTGACAGCCAGGAGAGCCCCGATACGCAACTACCAGGTCAAATTAATGGGCCGGAGGTAAGGCGACTAAGTATTGGAAGTCTCCCGCTAAAATTATCAACAACAGTATATCTATTTCCTGACAGCTACATTTAATTTATTTCACAGCTGATGATAGGCCGCCAAAAGAGGCTAAAACATCCTGGTCGATGCAAATGGAAGCATGATTTGAAAATCGGAGCAACTTCAATTAGCTCCATTTGCTATAATCCCTTGTATGCAACGCAAAATAGTAGGTCGGTAATGACATTCCCAGGTGTTCGAGTCCCTTCTGAAGCACCGAAGTTGGAATTTCAATAGTCCGGTTATCATCTAATAGTTGAAGGGGCTTTTGAGTATCGCTATCCCACCAGTAAACAAATAGATCACCATCAAAAACAACTGAAAATTCGTCGTCGGTCAATCCACCCCATGTGGCGCATTGGTAATACATGATTGGAACATGAGTTTGATCATGTAGTTGCTTTAGCAGAGTAAATAATTCCTCCTTCATCACATGGTAATATTTGCTATGGGCTATTCTCGGTATTTCATCAGGGTCTCTGCCGAAATAGTCATGGCTGGGCGTAATTGACAGCAATCCCTCTTCGGGCAGAGTATGTTTTTCCAGCGTATTCACCACATCCATATCTACCTGGTCCGGAATAGCTTTAAAAAATTCAATGACAGCTGGATGCGGTAAAGTATATACCCTTGTGATATCCCAACTCATAATTAGTATAACGGTTTAAGAACGCACAAATTAAGGCAATAAATTATTAAAAAGTACGATATTGTTATTTTTAAAACGGCTATTTCGGTCCTCGTACGGTGTTCAATCTTATATACCGTCATGAATTATAATACGGTGGATCTGGTTATTACGAAACTTGTTTACTTAAATTAAGCCAACACAAACATGGCAAAGAAGAGAAAAACACTTACAAATGACTTTGAAGAACTGTTAAGCAAAGGAAGTCTTCAGCAACTTAAAGAGGTATTTGATAAATGTGAGATTGATGCCCGTGGAGGATACAGTAAGAAAACTGCTTTGGCATATGATAATTGTCCCCATGAATTGGCAGTATGGTTAGTTGAACAAGGTGCTGATTTACAGGCCACCGATACTTACGGGAATACACCTTTGCACAATCGGTCTCGTAGTATATTTGGCAATATAAAAAGCTTGTTGGAATTAGGTGCTGATGTAAGTGATAAAAGTAGTTCTGTTGGAACACCTCTCCACGCTGCAGCAGATTCTCACAATGTTGAAAACACAGCGCTTTTGTTGCAGTATGGTGCACAAATTGACGTATTGAATTCAAGCGGCTATACGCCACTGGAACAAGCACTTAGAGCATGCAATAATATAGCTATAGTCAGGACTGCCAAAATCTCCCAAATGTACCTGAATGCAGGCGTTCAAGTCACACCACGAATGAAAGAATTTGTTGTTGAAATTGGTAAACAGTTCGAGTTTCACAGAGCAAATTTCAATAAAGATACTGTTGTTGAAGTAAGTAAGGCGTTGGATGAATTATATAGATTATTTGAAGTCGAGCCCGTGGCAAAGCGCTTTTTGCATGATGGCAAATCTCCAATAATCACAAATGCAGGAACCTGGCAGGAACAGCACGAGGATCTTTGGAATCTCTTGGTCCCATCAAGTGGTCCGGCTGAAACCATTCAAGGTGAGGTAATCCGAATTGTCGGACGAATTGGAAATGAATTGGAATGCAATGGAGGAATAAACTGGGATGATGATTTTAAAAAGATGGCTGATGCATTTCTTTCATTTGTAAAGTGGGGCAAACAGCTTTCGTCATCCGAGCTGGCTGAGGTGGAAGAAATCGTTAAAGACGTAAAGCGGAAATCGGGCGATACTGCGCGAATGTGTGAGCTTGGAGTAAAATGGGTCATTGATAATCCTTCACCCTTGAAACTTCCCGCCGTAGAATACAAACGATGACCAGATTACGAAACTTCATGTAGGTATAGAGAAATTAGGAGCAATGAACTCATGTATCTTTCCTGCGGTGAGCCACCAAGGTAGGTAAGAGCGCGGCAGGCCGACTACCGGTTGGGAAAGGTTGGCTCCTGCTAAAAAGCTGCCAGGTCTTTAGTCCTGGCAGCTTTATTTTTTACCTGGCAAAACAAAATATGGGTATTACCACTCAGGGATGATCTCAGGCTCTACCGGATCCACTCCCTCTTCGTCACCGCCAGAAGGAATAGCCCTGTCGGCAATGATTCCATCTTCGAAATGAATAACGCCGTCCGTGTTTACTATCGGTATTTTTACGATAGCTTTCCCTTTAGCGTCAATACCGGCATATACCAACGTCTTTTTGCCATTTTCATTTAAAGCAGGATAAATGACAACCCCTTCACAACCGGGTTGTGCCAGGATCTTGTCCATAATAGCTCTACCAATAACATGTCCATAGGCCTGTTCAGGATAAGCATCAAAATAATCTTTTACTAATTTGGTACCTAGCTCGATACCTACGTGCTCGCCTATTTGAGCAATGGGGCGTTGATGGGTTTGGGTTTGCATCTTTCAAAGGTTTTATCTAATATAAAGTAAAAGAATCGTATTTTTTGTGGAAATATTAAATTTGTTAACATGCTCCCTATTACCAAAAGAAGACTGACAGATGAATTTGGTATTGACTATGAAATTGCCACATTTTTTGCAGATAGAACCCCTCCTGATAACAACCATTTCTGGAAAGGAAAATATGTTTATTTGTCCAATTCATTAGGCTATACCATTATTCCCTTCCTTTTTGACCTGCAATATAAACTTGGAGTGGAAAAATCCATTTTGCTGGATGAAAAGCATATCCGGCTAATGGAAGATGGATTTGACCTCATGGCAAAGTATGAGGCAAAGCAGATCGGCTACGAAGATTTTATTGGTGCCTGTAGGATATTATATACTCCAACTGTTGCAAACAGCATTTTTTTCAGCGACCTGCTCCTGTATTTAAACAACAGGAAGCCTTTACAATATACACTGGGATCGCCTGTAAAAGCACTAAACCGGGCGGATGCCTTTTTCTTTACTTTATGCGACGTCCCTGTTGAAGAACAGTTGCTACATCGTATAATTGAAGCATGGTCGTATGTAAAGGTCAACGCCCTGATATTGGATGATATTAGCGACCTGGAACAAGACAAAATAAATGGGGAAGAAAATTCAATTATTGAATTGGGCGGTACTGAGGCTGCCATGGAAAACATACAGTCCATGTTTAAAACGAATGTAGAATCCCTGGCAGGCATCAACAACAAGCTGGCACATTATTTTGAGACCTGCATGACGCTTTTGCAAAAGCGTCCGACCTTCAATGATTCTGCTAATTCAAACCGTTAGTACATGAAATAAAAGGGAATATTGTTGTTGACCTTTGTTTTGGGATGTTTATTCGTTTTTGTTTCGCCCTATTTTCCAGAGTGGTGGCGGATGCCCAAAAAGATACTAATAACCATCAAAATAACAATTAACCTGTGATTATACTTTCCCGGCGGAATTTAGTCAGGTACAACTCTATGAGTCAGTTTTAATGTAATGATTCGGTTCTCAACATCTATGAACAATGCTCTGAAGGTCATATTTTTGATTTTGATTACGCTGCCAACCGGGCAATCAGTTAATTGCAAAGGGAATGACAGGTACGCAGGCGTCAGATAACAAAATGGTGTAAAAAGGACTGTTAATATGGGTTTGCCGATAAGTCAATAACGGGTGATGCTATAAAAGCCGTTGACGCTTTAAATAAATCTGTTGCTTTAAGTGATGATTTTTTCAGAAAATCAGACGAGATAAAAGCCTTTATCAGTAGCCCGCCGGTTGAATTAAAACGGAAACCGGCGCTACCCGACAGCATTACTTTTTACAGACCTAAAGATGTTGTTTCCATTCAGTTAGGCAAGAAATATTACTGTGCTTACATTCATGAACTTGCGGGCCCGAATGAAAGCCCGGTTATTGAGTTCTATGACAGCGTATTTGACAAAGTACCTACGCTCCTGATGTTAGAAAACATCAAAGCGAAAGGGCAAGTATATAATGACGGCGTAGGGCGTATTTCCAAATATTCAGTTGCAGGGATGAAGTTTTTACCTGATCTGGCAAATCAGATCAAGTTGGTGAGCGCCTGCGTTGAGACACCGCCTTCAAACAAAGACCTGCAAAAACCAGTTGGGTTATATGCTGTTAGTGACATATTTGAGATCCAGGATGATATAAAACGGCTGTTTGGAGAACAAGGCGTATAAAATCTATCATATAAAAATACTTGTGAAATAAAGGGGCTGTTATCCCACAGATTATTAATGTGACTTTTTATATTACTTCTCAGTTTTTGAAAACTTGTGGAATAAAAATAAGTACGACCAACCAGCAATCAACAGGAAAGGCACAGCTACGCCTGCCTACTTTTAAAGTGGGAGCAATACATGTCAAAATAATCTGTGCTGGCAAATGGAAGAATATACGCGAATATGCAGACAAAGCTCCTCGACCAGCAGGAAGCCCGAAGACGGTTTTATGTAAGCAGCAACTCCTTCACCGTCTGATACCCCGGCAAATTTTCCGCTACTACAATGACTTTACCGCCAGCAGGTAGCGCAGTTGCTTTATAATACCAATCTACTCTGTTCCTGCCCAGTACTGCCTGACCGCTTTCTATGATAACACCCTCAGCGTCTATTACCTTTACCTCCACTTCTGCTACCCGGAACTCATTTTTGGCAGTCACTACAACCTCTCCCTTTTCTAACCTGATATTCTGGACTTCCGGACTGCGGTAAGCATCCTTCACCGCCATATTGTAGGCATTCTGGCCCGGCCCGGCCATCGACTGATAGTAGGCCCTTATCTCCGGATCGGCCATCATAACCTGAGCACGTGCCGAAGCAATGGTCATCTTATGCCTTGCTTCCAACTGTTTTTGCGTAGGCTTTTTCCTGGAAGGGCCGCGCTTCACCGCCATAATGATCTGCCCATTCCGTTCGTAGATGATGTAACCGTAAATGGGGGACTGCATCAATCTTTTCCTTATTTTGCAGGAATATCCTAATACACTGTGAATGCTAAACTAAATTATGGGAATCGATCTTGGCCTTATAGCAATACCACTTTATAAAATAATTGAAAAGACAACTAACGCCTCGTATTACGACGACATGTGGTATGAATTTGAGGAACCTGGCCTCCTTGAAGAAGACTTACTAGAGGCAAAAGCCAATAATAATAGATCCAGGGTAGAAAACCTGATGGACACAATCAAAGATTGGCACGAGTTACTGCAGACTTATCCAGGAAAGAACCCTAAACCCTACCGATTTTTCAGCCGTTATCGTTGCTACTCCACCTTGGGTTTCCTTTTAAGTAAACACTATAATGCAACGGGAGAACCAGTTTTTCACTTCCTTAATGGTGGTGCATTCCCTGCTTTAAAAGGCGACTATAGAGCGTATCTTGATATCGAAGAAGTGCTGAAAATCAGCAGTATTTTGTCAACCATTTCTTTTAAACAGCTGCAGGAGTTGTATGATTATGAGGAAGTGCTGAGAAATGCTTATAAACCCAAAGGTCCGGAACTTTTTCATTACATTGAAGAAGAGTATCAGGAATTAGTTTCCTTTTTTGAGCATGCTGCGGCACTGAAAGCTTATGTCCGTATCCTGTACATGTGACAGGCATCAAAAACCAGTCAATATTTGGGCTACTTAGCATCCCAAACCCAAACCCTCCCAAATCCACATCATCCAAATTTTCTCGCATAAAAAAAGCGCGACTTACATCGCGCTTTCGTGAACCGGATTGGTTCGGGATATTTTGATGCAAGTGTTTAATATTCACTCATTTGAGATGATTGGATGTCTGTGGTGCACTAAAGTGATGCCATATTCAAATGATGTGCTTTGCAATGATTTAAAGAGCTGTAGCGAAGGTATGACTTTCAGAATAAAAGTATATATATTAACCATCTGGATTGACAAAGAATTGATTTCAATTTGAGATGCGCCAGATGTTAGATGGTAGAATTGCTACTGCTAATAATGAAGTTGAAGCCTATTTATTTGGTAAAGCGGTCGCTATCAATGCAGTTGGGGGATCAACTCAGTTTGGCGTTGTTGGCACCCAAGCAGGGCAAAAATATCAGCAGGCGATGGAGACATTGTTTTATGGTACTACGTTTGATCTAAACGCATATCAAACGGCGGTCTCTAATTTCAAAGAAGGAAGCGCGGCAAATTTACAAGCCAAAGGGATATACAATAATTTTTCTGTAGATCTTAAGCTTAGTAATCCAGTGATCAAAAAATTTATTCCATTATTACAATAGTTATGAAGTACTTGATATTATTGACAACGTTTAGTTTTATGTTATCAAAGTGCGATGCACAGCAGAAAGACACTGGAGCATCGGAGCCCGTGAATATTTTGTCGCCCGCTTTTCCATTTGTCGTGGATGTGAATCGTAAAAACATCATCTTGCCGGATAGCCTTGGGGGAATGGAGAGCAAAGGAATTGCTGCTCTGGCTATTTTAATTGATAGTACCGGCAATTTTGATGGATTTAATATTAAAAAATTGAGCATTAATCGGTTCGGAACAAACATTGTTGATTTCGTAAATGTGAATGGACCTTCCGAAGTGATGAAGCAGACAGCGTACCCAGCAGCGGTGGCTAGGTACCATCACCTTTTAGCGAAAAGTATTATTCCAGTTAAAATAAAACGCAATCCGAGTGCCAAGCCAGAACCGTTGAATGAATTCATTTTAATTGTAAGATTTGGGCGTGATTGATGACGAATGATTTAGCCTTTGCATGTCTTAAGGAAGAGTATAGAGCCCAATCCCGCCGTTGTCGTGGTTACTCCTTTCGGTCATGAGATCGCTTCGCTAAGTGTTGACCGATAACAGAAGAGGTAGGGGCCGTCCTTGCAGGGTCTCTGGGCGTTATCACTAAGTGATATGCCCAGAGACCCTGCGGTGTTTTATTGACTAAATTGTTGGAACGTATGCGGCATTCTTCTCCGTTGGATTATCCCGACTTCTGTTGTCGGTCAGAACTCAGAGTAAGCGATCTCACTGGCAATAGCCAGTAAACCACGACAACGGCGTCGGGAATATCAGCAGGAGCTTAAAGACGATTTCAATGATGTAACGAGCGAACATGGCCCTTTATTCCTACTGGGGACAAGTAATACTATTTTCAATACAATGGATGCTGGTAATTGGCTATGAGGTAATGCAAATAACAGATTAGGTAATAGTCAACAACCAGCAGCGCAACCGGCTTCCTGGTACAACAGCAAGGATACAGATGTAGACAAACGCGATATTATGTATGGCTGGTTTTACTATCTTGGATTTAATACTTCTGTTAATTCAAATCGTTAGTACATGAAATATCGGAGAATTTTGTTGGTGATTTTCGGTTTAGGATGTTTGGTCGTTTTTGTTTCGTTTTATTTTTCAGAGGGATGGCGGATGCAGAGAAAAAGAGATACGTAGAATAGACGAATTAAAGAAGCGATATCTGATACGTCAAAAGAGCATAGAAAAACAGGTACCATACGGTAGAATAATGCAAACCCTCGCTTATTCCGATAGATCGTCAATTTCTATCCGGAGGAGTCTCTCAATAATCTCCTAAACCTTCTCCACGGCATTTAGGCCCATAAAAAAAGCGCGACTTACATCGCGCTTTCGTGAACCGGATTGGTTCAGTATAAATTAATGTAAGTATTTGGAATTTAAGTGTTTGCGTTTTTCGTGCATTATCTTTGCCGTCCGTTTGGAAGCACGATCAAATGATGTGCTTTGTAATGAATTAAAGAGCTACTACGAATATATTAAGAAATCTTGTCTTTCGAGTAATTGTTAGAAAATTCATTGTATAACCCGGCGTACTAAAGCAGGGCGTAGTATCTAATTTTTTGTGTAAATGCCTTCCCCATTGTTTGGAACCCTGCCAGGATGGGGAAGGGGGAATGGCGCGGCGGCAGCGCCTTCCCCGGTTTCCAAAGTCGTGTGAAGCATGACCCAATAAGCCGCGAAACACAAGAAATTTTATAGTCTCATGCAGGGAGCACTTTCAGACTGTATTTAATTCTTTTATCCATAAAAAATGCCCTAAAAGTGTCTAACTTTTTGGGACACTTCACATTTTCCCGGCCTTTTTTATTACTTCTCAGCTTTTCTAAGTTCATGAACAGGCGTTAATATTTCCTGCTCAATGTATTTTGACAACGCCGCAATAGTATCTTCCTCACAGTTGTGACCTGCAACCTGTTTGTCCCCGTATTCAATGTAGTAATAGGTTCCATCAAAACACCTGTTGCTTTTGTCAGTACTGGAAGATGATCGGCTCAGAACATTCTCCACCTTCTCTACCAATGCATTCCATCGATTTAGGTCAATGGTAAAACTATAGCCTTCGAAGGGCAATACCTTTTGTACTCTGGAATTGAATCCGAAAATACTTCCCCGGTCTTCAGGCCTCACCTCATATGCGACTCCTTGTACTTCGGTTCCCGTATTGTAGAGATTTAGCACAAAAGCGGTTCCGAAAGATGGCTCCCAACCAAAAGATAATGAATGCTGGTCCTGCGTTTTTCTATTGAAGGGAACAGAGAAAAACTGCATGCCACCATTTTTGGAATAGACAGCAGTACTATCATTTGGAACGACGGATTGACTAACATTATCGGACTTCTTTTGTTGACATGACAACAGAAATAAAACAACGACTAAAAAGTGAAAGGGTTTTATCATTGCTAACGTTTAAGATACTGAATAATTAGATCACCAAATATATTACAATTTAGTTTTTCGGAATTGTAAGGGTCGCATGAGGAAGACTTGTTGTAGGATTCGTCTTGCCACTTATATTGCGATAAAGCAAATAGTGACTTTTTTGAGCAAAAACATAATCCTCCGATCCGTATACACTTCTACTAGCTCCCGTGCCGTAAATCGTCACACCATAGTGTGTTGCGATTAAAGCAACGGACCGTCCTTTCTCAGTTGCAGTTGGACTCCTATACAACACCGGTTGATAATCAGACTTACTAGGCTCTCCAAGAAAATCAAGATTCTCCTTTGTTGTCGGGTATAATACAGGTCTCGCAGCCTCCCTGTCATGAACATGCCCTATGATAAATATTTTTGACTGTTCCTCTGCTGTAGGATATTTTTTATCAACTTGACCGATAAGGTCAACTTTGGCAACCTTATTGCTTTCATCCGGAGGCAACGCTGACAAACGGATTTCCTTGTCTGGATCTACAACGCCAACAAAGGCTAACTCTGTCTTACGTGCATCTGCTTCTGCCGTAATTCTCTTAAGGTCACCTGCTGTTTTACTACCCATAAATGCCACTGATGCATCTCTTATGGCTTGCCCAAGCTTGTTTGCATCTTCCAGACTTAACTTACTTGCATCAAAAGGAGCTGTCTTAGGATCGCTATTATCAATAAAATGGACCTGGTTTGGCAAGTTGTCATTTACAACACCAAGAAACTGTCCGCTTGTGCCAAACACCCATGTAGTATCCCCCATAGGGTCAGTGTACAATACCGGATTATTCATCATAGCAGCATATGGGCTCGAGTTGTACTGCGGTTTTGGATCCATTTGCCACCATCTGCCTGTCTGCGGGTCAAGCTGCCGGAAATCAGTATCATACATCTCTAATCCGCTTCCGTCGCTGAATTCCTTATTTTCAAACTCAATGCCATTGAAACGGTATTTATTCTCAACTATTGCGGCATCCAGCGCCTTTGACGAAATGCCACTCATCGTCAACCCGAACGGATAATAATGCGTTTCTTCCAGTAAGGGTCCTACCCCCTGTGCCACTATCAGATTATCAAAATAGACATTCTCTGCACTTTCATTACTGGTATAGACATACATAAACCCAGACTGCTTAATAACGGTGCCATCAACACTTAACGTCGACATTTCATCAGGATTACTCTGTACCTGCTTTACTCCACTGTTCTCATTAACCATTTTAAACTGGTCGTCGAACAGAATGTAGTTAAGATAGGCTTTCGGCTTATTTTCCAGATTTTGGGACGGATCTTTGCGTTTAAGACTATTAAAATCATTCGCATTCAATAATGATGCTGCACCTGACCCGGAAGAAGCCAGACTATGCATACCGTCAGCTTCAGCATTCCCAGTTAATGACTGAATCATGGCCGTCAGCATATCCTCCGCTGTGCTCTTGGCTACATTGGTGCCATTACTTTTGTAGAAAGCTTTTACACCAATTCTGATTGTATCTCCCGCCATTACTTTCAATACCAGTGACGGGCCCACTTTTTTGCCGTTTTGTGCATTCAGCCGAGCTACATATTTATTAGTGTTGGTCGTACCATCAGCAGGATAGCCAGCCGGTAAATCAGCACGGGTTGCATCGATATTGCTGAACAATGCGTTTTCAGTAACGGCTGAAGCTGTTTCCATAGTGGCCGTATACACTTTAGTAGCGCTAGAAGTTCCCAATACCACCCGGATATTGCCGAGATGATCTTTCTCAAAATAATCATAAGTGTAACGCGGTACAGCCGAATCATATAAAAATCGTACCCTTCCTTCTTCATGTTTGAACAACTGCAGCGTATCCTGATTATAAACAAAATCTCCGTCATAGTAAGTCTCTGTAATACGGGGAGTGGACAGCGTGCTGTCTGTCACTGTTTTTTTCAGTTTATTGCCGGCAGCATCAGTCATGGATTCTAAAGTAGAAGCGGACTTCGATTATAGGATAGGAAAAAAGTATATCAAGCGAGGTCCTTCGTTTGGGGAGGCTCTTGCACACGAGATACTTGGACACGGAGTGCCAGATGTAAAGGGGCAGGCTGGCTTTAAACAGGAGGATGCTATTCAAATGACTAATGTATATTTGAGATCTCAAGGAGAGATGAACATTTACAGAGATGGAGGGCAGCATGCTAGAACTGGACACTTAGACCCTGAAATAGCCAAAGGTATACCTCCCATGTATCAAGGCGTAATAGGAGCACTTAGGTTAATGAAATGGTTAAGATAAATTAAACAAATGCGTTATTTAATTAGTTTAATACTGCTAATACTTTTAAGTAAGGATACTAGGGCCCAGAATAATTTGGGATGTACTTGCAACTATTATTCTTATTTTGATATGAAATCTTATTTATCAACTACTGATAGCTTAGTAAAGAAAATCAGGAGAGATAAACATGAGGTTATTCAGGTAATTGGAAGCCGTGCTTATGCAGTTGCAATGATTACCGTCGTCGTCAACAGAAATAATATTCAGAAAGTTCATTGTTATAATCTTAGATCAAAAAAGTATAAGATTGTAACTGGGAAACAAATAGATACATGGTTACAGGGTTTATTACAAGATAGCTCTTTTATTCATACAGCTAAAGCAAGCCCTTCGGTGAAGTCGCATCCTGATAATGGTTATTTTATTTCGTTTAACTATCCATCAGTGCCTTTAAAGGAAATATGCCACTCCGTAATATTGAACAACCTTGAAAGACCGTTTGCAAAATCTATTTCATCGTACCTGATTTTTTTTAATGAGCAGAGTAAATGATCTATATGAACAACGATCAGTGAAGAAAAGAAAGTTAATCGACTAATGATTAGCTTAGATTCCTTTACAGGTTTACCAACTAGTTGGCGTTATATCTAAATTGGGTCTGAAGTATTGACCTTAAAGGATGTTAACAAGTATAATGCAAAAAAGGCGCAGTATTTCTGCGCCTTTTTTTCGTTGCCTTTCTGATGTGATCATCTTGAGTTTATCTTAGGGGCTCACTAAGATTTTTCCGACTGTAGATAATGACTTTGCAGGATCGGTATCCTGACCTGCGTCAGGATGATGCGTTGGCTAAGATGACGACCCATGATCAGGATGACGACAACAGCAAAAAAGCGCTGCGTACACATTTGCTGACTTTTTCTCGTGCCTGGATGTAGATAGCGTGGAGGCTGTTGTTTATTCGACATATCGTCATTGCGAGGAAGAATGACGAATCAATCTCCTTCAAGAAGCTTTGATTAAAATGCCTACATTGAATTGGTATTAAACATACTAAATATGTAATTTGTTTTATGAAATCCCAAGTGAATATAGCTAAGATCTTCCCTAAGTATTTGTTTTGGGCTCATTTTAGCCTACGTTTTACCACTTTCATTCATAACTCTTTATTCAAAGTGCCAACAAATAAGGTCTTGCATTATCTATTGGCTTGCTCAAATTATCTGTAGATTCTGGACCATGTTGACCCACCGTTCTGATTTATGACCAGAATTTACAATTGCTCAATAATCTCCAGTGCGAGCGGTAGGAGAGGCAAGCTTACATCTCCATCTGTTTTTTGTCGCTTTTTCTCAATCCACAGTTCCCCATCCGATCCTTTCACAATGTCCCTCGGGCTAAGATCAAATACTTCCTGGTAGGCCAGCCCTGTCATTCCGCAGAAGATGTTAATATCCCGGATTTCTCGAAGGCTCTGCTTAGACAAATCCGCATTAAGCAATGTCACAAACTCGTCCATACTTGGCCATAGCTTATCAGGCTCTACATAACTGCATTTAAACAGGCCGAAGATATTCGCCTGTAACCAGCCATTCGCTACTGCCCGGTCAATAATCTCCTTCAGACATTGACAGTACTTAGTTGCTGAATTCTCGTTCACTCCCCATTGAACCAGTAGGTAATTAAACAAGTCAGTAATGAATTTATACTCCAGCTTCTCAACAGGGAGATCGTCTGCTTTGTAACGGTATTTAATGAAAGAAAGATACCGGTTCTTTCTACCGATCATTTTCTCCAAACTATTCGGCGAACGATTGCCGCTAAACGCCAGCATTAGGAAATTCAGCAGATACTCATCAATCGCCAATACGAGTGTCTTGTGATGACTCTTGTTATCAAAGATGGCATTTGCCTCTCTGGTAATAGCGTCCAGTCTTTTTTTAATACCATTCCGTCGATCTTCAAGAATGATCTTCTTCTCCGATGAAGGCACCGCATCAAATTCATACGCCTTCTTCTCAAACTTGCAATATTTGATATAATCGCATATCAGGGCATCCAGTCGTTCACTAAACGCTAGATTGGCAATCTTCTGTTGCTGTTGATCTTTACCATTAATAGGGGAGCGGTAGGAGTCCAAGACCATTTGCGGCGTAGCCACACGATGTAACGCCTGTACGAGGTAAAAATGCCGTTCGAGATCGGCCTTCATTAATTCTAGGGTCTTATTGTACTTTTTGAACTGAGTTTCTCCAGCTTTGATTTGTTTCCGGGAGTTATCCCAATGTTCAGGTCGGATCTTAATCCCGCAGGACATTTCCTCCTTAAATCCGTCGATACTAACTCTAATATAAAGGGAGAGGCTGTCACTAACGCCTGTCCTTTTCCGGCCATAGACTAGAATTGACAATTTCTGCTTTACATTCATTTTTCTTCACATTTAAGCGGTTATTAAATCGCTCTTCAAACCACACTGCAAGCACATTATTTGACGAGTGAGCACCAAAGATAGCACACCTATTTGCTCACTAAACGCTCACTAAATAACTTGATTTTATTTAAGCTACTTTAGTGGATCAAACCCTCCGAAACCCGCACCAGTCAAAGTTTTTTGCATAAAAAAAGCGCGACCTACATCGCGCTTTCGTGAACCGGATTGGATTCGAACCAATGACCTGCTGCTTAGAAGGCAGCTGCTCTATCCAGCTGAGCTACCGATCCATATCCCCAAATTTCCCTATATTTAACGTTTAATTTGGGAGTGCAAATCTATGGAAAATTCCCTTAATAATTCAAAATAAATCAAAAAAAATAAAACGATATGGAGGTACAAATCGAGCCTACCTGGAAAGAAGTCCTCAAAGACGAGTTTCACAAAGCCTATTTCGAACAGGTTGTCATGGCCCTCAAACATGAAAAAGCTGTCGGAAACACCATCTATCCTCCCGGAAACCTGATCTTCAACGCCTTTGATAAAACCCCCTTCGACAAAGTCAAGGTCGTATTACTGGGTCAGGACCCTTATCATGGCGCCGGACAGGCACATGGATTGTGTTTTTCCGTACAGGACGGCGTAAAACCTCCGCCATCCCTGGTAAATATCTACAAAGAAATGAAGGAAGACCTGGGACTCCCCATACCACAAGGAGGGAATTTGACCAAATGGGCGGATCATGGGGTACTGTTACTCAATGCCATGCTGACCGTAAGGGCTAATGAACCGGCTTCCCATAGCAAAATAGGCTGGGAGAACTTTACCGATGCCGTGATCAGGAAGGTATCCGAACTGAAAAAGGATGTGGTTTTTATATTATGGGGCCGTTTTGCGCAGGATAAGCAGGTGCTGATCGACGCAACGAAACATCATATCCTGAAAGCCGCTCACCCATCACCCTTTAGCGCCGATAAAGGCTTCTTCGGCTGCAAACATTTCTCCAAAACAAACGAATTATTGGCGAAAGCTGGCATAGAACCGGTCGACTGGCGCTTATAAATAATTAACGGCGACGCTATGCAGTCGCCGTTAATTATATGGGATATTCGTAATATATTGCGCTTTATCCCGATACCTATGCGTAAACTATTGTACTGATCCAGTTCTTCATTTGTATCAGTATTTTCAAATGTTTTTCCCAGACAGGCTCCCCCGATCCTTCATTCGGTACAAATGGCAAAGTAACAGCAAATTTTGGCTTCCCCTATTTTCATATCAATACTGGTTGTATACAGCAGGATGGTCGCATAATTATTGCGGGAAGTGCACAGAATGTCACCAAAGATTATCTGTTGGTGCGTTTTCTGCCAAACGGCCAGCTGGATAATTCCTTTGGAAATGGAGGAGTAGTTTATACTGATATTGATGAAGACGATGAAGTAACGAAGGTGATCTCATTGCCTGATGGTAGCATTTTCGCCGCAGGCATTTCTGATTCGCGGACCAGTGTCTGTAAATATCACGCTGATGGCACTACCGATTATGGTTTTGGTGGAAGTGGATACCGTATACTGGGATTCGGGAGCAACCCGTCGAATACAAACATAAGTGTGCAGCCGGATGGTAAAATACTGCTTACCGGCGTGCGTGCCTCCGGCAATTTTAAGGTGTACAGGCTTAAATCAAATGGTGTGGAAGAGTCTTCGCAAGAATTTCTTGGAACAATGCCTGATCCCAGCTACGACTATTATACATACCATAAGGCACAGTGTTTAAACCTGTTACAGAAGGTATCTATAGGGTTTTGGCCAATAATGGGAACTGTACAGAATCCTCTGAACCACTGGCATTTTCTCTGTCCGCATCTCCATCAAATACGTCAAACCACCTGTATCCGAATCCGGCAACAGGTGAATTTACACTGGATAATATCAGCCTTACCGCAAATTGGGAAACACTGGACATCATCCCCGTCGCAAGTGCTCAACCAGCGATTTCGTATGATATAACAGGAAAAACGAAGATCACTGTAAATATCAGCAGTCTTAGCAAAGGATATTACCTGGCAGTGCTGAAACGAAGAAGCCGATCTCCTGTAACGATCAGATTCATGAAAATATAAAATTGCGAAGGGCTGACCAACCGGTCAGCCCTTCTTCTGTTTACGATCTGGTATAGTTAGGCTTATTCCTCTTCAGCGCTGTTCTTCATCTTCATCAACAACGCATAAGCATTTTTAGTCACTAGTTTAGTCCCTGTATCCACTCCCGGTGCCGAAAACTGTTCCTGCCCGTTATTTACATTCCCGGGAGTCACCCGCACCATCTGGAAATTATTACCCCCCTTATCAGCAAACACATAGAAATTATTCTGCCAGCGAACGATCGCCGCCTCATTAACAGTTAACGCAGTCGCATTGTTGACCGCCACTTCCGCATTCATAAACATCCCCGGCAGGAGAGAAGCATCAAACTGGTGAAAGTGACAGTGCACCGTCGCCATCCGGTCCTCATTCAGGTTCTTGCTGATCAGCAGGATCTCGGCATTATATTTCTTCTCCGGATGCTCGTTATTGTAGGCGACTACCTGCTGTCCGACAGACAACTGATTCACATCTTTCTCGAACACACTCAATGCCAGGTGGATGTCACTCGGATTGACCAGCTCAAACAGCACATCAGTAGGGGAGGTGTACTTGCCGATATTGACATTCACCTTAGACACAAACCCACTAATGGGCGACAGAATATTAACACTCTTGGAAATATTACCTGCCGTCAGGCGCTCAGGATTAATCCCTATCAACTCTAGCTTTCGCGCCAGGGCCTGCATCGTAATACGCTGACTCTCCATCTCCGCCTTACTCTGCTGCAGCACCTTATCACTACTCGCCTTACTGGCATTCAGTTCCTGCTGCCGCTTGAATTCCGTATCCGCAAAGGTGAATTTCTCTTTCGCCAGCAGGTAATCCTGTTGCAGCTGGATGAACTGCATATCTTCCAGTACTCCCAGCACCTGGCCTTTACTAACATGAGCACCCGGCAGCAGATCTGTTCTCTTTAAGTAGCCACCTAGGGGAAAGCTCACGCTCACGGTACTCTGTGGTGGAACATCAATGGTACCCTGCAAACGCAGTGCACCGCTGACGGTCATCGTCGTGGGATATCCGGTCTCGATACCTGCATTTTTGATCTGATCGCTGGTAAGCGTTACCGTGCTGCTGTCTGCGGAGGTCTCTGCAGCCGGCTCCTGGACAGGCGCATGACTGCTGCAGGCAACGAACAGGATATATAAGAAAAGATATTGTCGCATGAATGATTGAATTAAAAGTTTTGCAATTTCAGTACCTGGATGACGGCCTGATTGTAATTGTTCAACATATCGAGATATTCGTTCCTGATACCTATCGCCTGATCAACAAGGATGACCCACTGTAGATAGTCGATCTCCCCGCCAACAAACTGTTTGTCAGCAGTTGAGATGATGGCCGCAGCATTTTCCAGTCCTTTTCCCTGGTAATATTGGAGGCTGGCAGCGTACTTCTGTACCTGCGTCAACGCATTCTGCCATTCCGTGCGTGTCTGCAGTAGTGCGTAATCCGCTCTTTGCTGCGACAACTGCCAGTCTAATTGTGCAGCGGAAGCCCTGGAACGCTGTGCACCAAAAAACAAGGGAATGCTGATCCCCGCATTCACATAGTTGAACCGTTTGCTGTTACTGAAATAAGTCTCCTGACCATCCACATTCTGCATTCCCGAAATACTCTGGTTGTTATACCCGATAAAGAAGTCAGGCAATAACTTCGACTTCTCCGTACGCCAGCGCCAGTGTGCTGCGGCAGATTCATGCTGCAGGGAACGGATCTGTGGAAGCTGCTCCAGCGAAGTGTCCGGAGTAGAATAGGAGAGGCGGATGCTATCCGTCTTCGGCTCATAAAACACACTATCGCCCAATAGAACATTGAACTGCTTCAGTGTGATCAGCATATCCGCTGAAAGCATCTCCAGCTGATTGGTAATCTGCTGCCGGTGCGACTCTGCAGTAGTCTTCTCCAGGATATTCGTCTCCCCGGTTTTGAAGCGGAGATTAGTCTTTTCTTCGAATAATCCGTAAATGCTATCCGCATACCGCAACAACTGCTGCTTCTCATGCAGCCATACCCAGTCATAGAACAGTCGCCGTACACCAGCCCTGATATCCTGTTCCATCAGCTGTGTTTTAGCCTGTGCCGCCAGATAGTTCTCCCGCAGGGCCTTTTTCTGATGACTATACACCGTCGGAAAACTCAGCGACTGCGTAACGCCAAAGCGGTTATCCTTCTGAATGCTATTGATCTGGCCAAAGTCGGCACTGAACTGTGTTTTCGGAATATCAACCCCTGTCTTCTGCCGCAGATTCTCCGCCTGCTCATTCAACCTAGCGCTGGTAGCCTGCAGATTATGACTCAATGCAATATGGATAGCCTGATTGAGATTTACAGGGCTGTTCTGCGCCTTAACGGAAGGAATGGCGATAAACACCAGTCCCGCTATCATCACCGCTTTATTCAGCCTTATTTTGACCTTTCCTTCGAATAAAAGATAAAGTGCCGGCAGCACAAATAAAGTCAGCAGGGTAGCAGTCAGCAATCCTCCAATTACAACGGTCGCCAGCGGGCGTTGTACCTCCGCGCCGGCGCCGTTGCTTAGGGCCATAGGTAGGAATCCCAGTGATGCCACCGCAGCTGTCATCAATACCGGCCGCAGCCGGTTACGCGTACCCATCATCACCAGTTGCAGTGCATCAGTTACTTTTCCTTCTTTTTTGATACGATTGAATTCAGAAATAAGCACAATACCATTCAATACCGCCACACCAAACAAGGCAATAAAACCAACACCGGCAGATATACTGAAAGGCATGCCACGTAACGCCAATGCAAAGACGCCGCCGATGGCAGATAGGGGGATCGCCGTATAGATCAGCGCTCCCTCCTTCACAGATGAAAAAGCAAAATACAGCATGACGAAAATGAGCAGTAAAGCCACAGGCACCGCAATACTCAGTCGCTTCTTCGCCTGCTGCAGGTTCTCGAACGTACCGCCATACGTAATGGTATACCCCGGTTCGAGTTTTATTTTCCGTTGGATCTTTTGCTGCAATTCTTCAACGATCGACTGCACATCACGCCCTCTCACATTGAAGCCGACAGTGATCCTGCGTTTGGCGTCCTCGCGTTGTATCTGGTTAGGTCCTTCTATTTCATCAATAGCCGCTACCTGGTATAAGGGAATCTGGCTACCGGTAGAAGTCGCGATCATCAGGTTGCGTACATCCTCAATATTCCGCCTGCCTTCATTACCTACCCTCACCACCAGGTCAAAGCGTTTCTCTCCCTCATATACCTTTCCCGCGGCAGCGCCGGCAAATGCCGCATTCACTGTACGGTTGATCTCGTCGATATTCAACCCGTATTTCGCTATCTCATTCCTGTTATAGCGGATCACTACCTGCGGCATCCCTGTCATCTTCTCTACATACCAGTCAGCCGTACCGGATACCGTCTTACTGATAGCGCCAATCTGCTCTGCATACTTTGCCAGCAGGTCCAGGTCTTCACCAAATATCTTACACACCACGTCCTGTTTGGCGCCCGTCATCAGTTCATTGAAACGCATCTGTACAGGGAACTGGAAACTCAAGGTCACTCCCGGTATTGCCTGCTGTACCACGGCCGACATCTTCGATGCCAGATCTTCGAAACTCTCCGCACTTGCCCACTCAGATTTATCCTTTAATACAATGATCATATCACCTCCTTCTATCGGCATCGGATCTGTCGGGATCTCGGCGCTACCAATGCGGGACACGATCCGCTCCACCTCAGGAAACTTATCTTTCAGAATCCCCGAGATCTGTTGAAAAGTAGCAATAGTCGTACTCAGGTTCGTTCCCACCAGTAAGCGCGTCTCCACCGCAAAATCTCCTTCCTCCAGTTGCGGAATGAATTCTCCGCCCATCCGGCTAAAGATGAACACCGCCAGTGCAAACAATCCAAAAGCAACAACTACTACACTTCTGCGGAAACGCAAGGCACGGCCAAGTACCCGCTGATAGAAGCGTTCAATCTTATCCATTACACGATCGGAAAGATTCGGTTGGTGTGAGATCTTTTTACTGATGAATAAGGAACTCACCATCGGTACATAGGTAAGCGACAGAATGAAGGCCCCCATAATCGCGAAGGCCACCGTCTGCGCCATTGGCTTGAACATCTTTCCCTCAATACCTTCCAGTGAAAGAATAGGCAGGTATACGATCAGGATAATGATCTGCCCAAATACTGCCGCGTTCATCATACGGGAAGAAGATCCCGCTACTTCCGCATTCATATCTTCCTGTGAAAGCTTGTCTATATGCTGATACTTTTTAGAGAAATGTAAATGATGCAATATCGCTTCAACAATGATCACCGCGCCATCCACGATCAGCCCAAAGTCGAGCGCACCAAGACTCATCAGGTTGCCACTTACGCCGAAAGTATTCATCATGATAATGGCGAATAGCATAGATAGTGGAATAACCGATGCCACGATTAACCCCGCACGTAAATTCCCCAGGAAGAGCACCAGTACGAAAACAACGATCAGCGCACCTTCCAGCAGATTATGCTCCACCGTACCAATCGCATTGTTCACCATTTTGGTACGATCAAGGAAAGGCTCTATTAATAAGCCTTCCGGCAATGTTTTTTGTATCTCTGCAACGCGCTCTTTTATATTCTTAATAACCTGAGAAGAATTTTCCCCCTTCAGCATCAATACAATAGCACCCACCACTTCACCGGTATTGTTGTAGTTCAATGCACCATAACGGGTAGCAGCACCCATCCTGACACTGGCCACATGCCTGATCAGTACAGGTACACCTGCTGCTGTATTTTTCACTACAATATTTTCTATATCCGCAATACTACCTGCCAGTCCTTCACTACGGATGTACATCACCGTTGGGCCTTTTTCAATATAAGCCCCGCCGGTATTCTGGTTGTTGTTATGTAAAGCAGTGAACACATCACTGATCGTTAATCCCAATGACTTTAGCTGGTACGGATTAATCGCTACCTCATACTGCTTGAGCTCTCCACCGAAAGTAGATACCTCTGCTACTCCCCTGGTACCCAGCAACTGCCGCCTTACGATCCAGTCCTGGATCGTACGCAGGTCCGCCAGACTGTATTTACCTTGATATCCTTTCACCGGTCGGAGTACATACTGATATATCTCCCCCAGACCAGTGGACACTGCTGCCAGCTCTGGTCTACTGGCGTTTTCATTGATCTCCACCTGTTGCAGTCGCTCACTCACCTGCTGACGCGCCCAATACACATCAGCATCGTCCTCAAATACAACGGTGATGATAGATAATCCGAAACGCGACATACTACGGCTTTCCTTCAGATGAGGCACGTTACTAAGCGCCTGTTCAATAGGAAAGGTGATCAGTCGTTCCACATCCTGCGCCCCTAATGATGGTGCGGTAGTGATAACCTGTACCTGGTTGTTGGTGATGTCCGGCACCGCGTCAATAGGCAGACGCGTTACTTCAAAGATGCCATAGATAATCCATAGCAACATGAACAGGCCAATCACCAGTTTATTCCTAACTGAGAATTGAATAATCTTATCAAGCATGACTTCTGTTGAATCGAATTGCAGAAAAGACCTATGAAATGACATACGGGCAGCAGAATACCCTTGCTATGTCAGCACAGATCAATAAATAACAGGGTGCAATTTCACGCACAGGGAGGTCTGAAAGGGGAGGTAAGATTTGGGTCAGGATAGTATTGATCCTTATAAATGGTAAAAGTCCTTGATACTGTTTGTTCTGTGGCAATGATCCGGGGAGCCTGGGTGAATCTTGCGAAAAGTATATAGTGAGTATTGATATTCACCTTCTTAAAGGGAAGCTGCATATCCCGGTCATTATCCGTGTCGTCCATATCCTGCCCCCAGTAGTGCATGGATATGAATTCCAGTAAGTCCACATTCGGGTTCTTGAGCTGGTGTTCTTTGAAATGTTCAAATAACACAGGCAGCTTCAGCAACTGATCGAATGAGGTACTCTCAGCCCAGATAAAAACAATTAGTATGTAAAGGCATACTTTTCTCACGGACGCAAAAATACGGTATAAGCTGGTTTAAGCAAGCCACTATATAAAAAAATATACCCCATAGATATGTGTCGTGTCTACATTTATTGTGCCTGATAACCTTTCTGGTAAAGAAAACAGTTTTAAATATCAGGATACATTTACTAACTTACCACCGCTTGGTCCAAAAGTGTACCCTGATGATGAAACGAATTCCACAGAAATGTCTTACCGCGCTGCTGGTATTAACAACCGCCATACAAATAGCTGTAGCCCAGTCTACTGAAATAAATTATCTCTCAGGTACCGGTAGCGATCACACCGTTAACTGGCAGTTCTACTGCACCGCTGGTAGTCAGTCTGGTAAATGGACCACTATCCCCGTACCTTCCTGCTGGGAACTGCAGGGTTTTGGTAAATACGACTACGGATTTGCGAAAGACAGTCTTCGAGGTAAGGAAAGTGGTTTCTATAAGTATACTTTTCAAGTGCCGGCCAGCTGGAAAGGCAAAAAAGTAAACATTGTTTTCGAAGGAGTAATGACGGACGCCACCGTTAAGATCAACGGTCGTTCCGCGGGACCAGTACATCAAGGCGCCTTTTACGCCTTTAAATATGACATCTCCACATTACTAAAATATGGAAGCAGGAACCTGCTGGAAGTCACGGTGGATAAGCACTCCGCTAATCCATCTGTAAACGAAGCTGAGCGCAAAGCCGACTTCTGGCTCTTCGGCGGCATCTTCCGCCCTGTATTCCTGGAAGCCCTGCCCGCAGAACACATCACCAGCGTTGCTATCAATGCCCGGGCTGACGGCGATTTCCACGCTGTCCTGAAGGTCAATGCGGCACAACAACGACAGGTCGCCCTGCAACTGTACGACAAAGACCATCAGAAAGTAGGCCCGCAAATTATAAGATCAGTCAATGCGCCTGAAATTCATATGGATACGCTCTATCCGCATATTCAACCATGGTCGTCGGAATTTCCCAACCTTTATCAAGTAGAAATATCTCTGCGGAATAATAGCCAGGTATTACACACCCTCCGGCAACGTATTGGCTTCCGCACTGTAGAAGTGAAACAACGCGACGGTATCTATGTGAACGGTGTAAAGATGAAATTCAAAGGCGTGAACCGCCACTCTTTCCGCCCGGAAACAGGACGTACCACCAGTAAAGCCATCAGCATAGAAGATGTACTACTCATTAAAGAGATGAACATGAATGCAGTCCGTATGTCGCATTACCCGCCTGATGGTCATTTTCTCGATGTCTGTGATTCACTCGGATTATATGTAATGGATGAACTGGCAGGCTGGCACGGCAATTATAATACGGAAACTGGTACCCGTCTCGTAAAGGAAATGCTGGAACATGATGTAAACCATCCCAGTATTGTCTTCTGGGCCAACGGCAATGAAGGCGGACATAACAAAGAGCTGGATCATCTTTTTCCTGAATTGGACCTGCAGCAACGCCCTGTTCTACATCCCTGGCAATTGTTCAATGGCATCGAAACCCAACACTACAGGGAATATAACTACGGCATTGGCAACTATGAAAACGGCAGGGAAATAGTCATGCCCACCGAATTCCTCCACGGACAATTCGATGGTGGCCATGGCGCCGGACTGGAAGACTACTGGGACAAGATGTGGCACAACCCACTCAGCGCTGGTGGCTTCCTCTGGGACTTTGCAGATCAGGGTGTAGTAAGAAAGGACCTGCACGACTCGCTTGACACTGATCACCACAGAGGTGCTGATGGCATTGTAGGGCCTCACCACGAAAAAGAAGGCAGCTTCTTCACCATCAAAGAAGTATGGAGTCCCATCTATGTGGAAAGAAGAGAAATAACGCCCGCTTTCGACGGTACATTCAACATAGAGAACCGCTACGCCTTTACTAACATTGACCAATGCCACTTTACCTGGCAACTAAAAAAACAGGCAACAGCAACTGTATACAATGATTCCATCATAGCACCTCATCTGAAACCTTTTGAGAAAGGTACTTTAAAACTTAAGCTCCCGGCCAACTGGCAAAGCTACGATGTGCTCTATCTGTCTGCAAAAGATCCGCATGATAAGGAACTCTTCACCTGGAGCTTTCCCATCGTAAGGCCTGCACAGGTAACTGCTAAGATGATTGATACAGCAAGTACCGGTAAAGTCACTATCCGCGAACAGGACTCGCTATGGCTGGTGTCAGCGGCCGATATACATCTCGCGTTCAACAACAGGAGTGGACTGTTACAAGCCGTAAAACACGGCAACACAATCATCCCTTTTAACAATGGCCCTGTACTCCAGGAAGGAGACAATAACTTCGCCGGTTTTTCTTATCATGAAGAAGGCAATAAACTGATCATCACTTCCACCTTCGACAGAAAGAAAAGTTACAACACCTTACAATGGACCATCTATCCATCCGGCATCGTAAAGATGGCCGTACAATATTTCCCTGCTGCTTATTTCACCTCCTTTGTCGGTGTAAACTTTGCATTCCCTGAAAAGGAAATGCAGGCAGTGGAATACATGGGTAGCGGACCATACCGTGTATGGAAGAATCGCCTGAAAGGCACTAAATTCGGCATCTGGCATAAAGCATATAACAATACAGAAACAGGGGAGAGCTGGAACTATCCTGAATTCAAAGGCTATCATGCTAATATGTACTGGTGTAAGTTTATCACTGCTTCTCAACCCTTCACTGTATACACAGACAATGAAAGCCTGTTCCTGCGCTTATTTACGCCTGCCTGGAAAACGGACCAGTGGCATAATTATGAACCCATCTTCCCCTCGGGAGATCTGTCCTTTATGCAGGGCATCAGCAGTATCGGTACCAAGACACAACGCAATGAAACAACCGGTCCAATGGGCATGAAGAATATCTTTTACGACTATGAGAAAGAGCCTGAAAGGGCTTTACAGATCATACTTTATTTCGATTTTTCCGGGAAGTAGACAGCATAGGATGACCAACCTGTGATTTTGTTTTAGATTCCCATTCGTTTAATGCCATGTTATGAAAAGAACGACCCGATTCCTCGTTCCCTTACTGGGATGCCTGCTATTGTTGAATACCCATTGTCTGTATGCGCAGCAAACATCCGATAGCGCTTACAAACGGCCGCTAAAAACTGTATTGGAAGATGTACAGAAACGGTATAATATCCGCATAAAATATACCGACAAACAGGTGGCTGGAAAATATGTTGCGTATGCCGACTGGCGCTACAGGCCTACCCTTGAAGCTACATTGGATAATATTCTGACTCCCCTTGATCTGAAAGTAAGGAAAGATAAAGACGCCTATAAGCTCAACGAATATGAATACTATCGCTGGGCGGTAGCAGATGGCTGGGCAGAACTGGACCGTATCGCTGCACAGTATCACAACCTGCCGGAATGGGAACAACGTAAAGCCCAGCTGAAACCCTGCATACGCGAAGCCCTGCAGCTGGATCATTTGCCTGCAGCGCCTGCATCTAAACCCATCATCACAGAGGAAAGGAAATTTGATGGTTATACCGTGAGGAACATCGCTATCGAAATTCTTCCCGGACTATACATCAACGGCTCATTATACAAGCCTGCAAAATACAAAGGTAAGATCCCCGTCATCCTCAATCCTGACGGCCACTGGCAACAGCAACGTTATAGGCCCGATTGTCAATACCGCTGTGCAACATTAGCCCGTATGGGTGCTATGGCCTTCAGTTATGATCTCTTTGCCTGGGGCGAATCGCTCTTGCAATTTGAAGAAGCAGATCACCGCAGAAGTCTCGCCATGACCATACAGGCTCTTGGCGCTATCCGCATCCTTGATTATCTCTTGGCACTCAAAGATGCAGATACCGCAAGAGTAGGCATCACAGGTGGTTCCGGAGGAGGCAGTCATACAGTATTAATGGCCGCGATCGATGATCGTATTAAGGTCAGCGCTCCGGTAGTAGCCATCAGCTCTTATTTCTATGGTGGCTGTCCCTGTGAAAGTGGTATGCCTATCCACGCCTGTGGCAACAGGACAGATAACGTGGAAATAGCTGCCCTGGCTGCACCTCATCCGCAATTGCTGGTAAGTGATGGAGGCGACTGGACGGATAAAATGCCCGAACACGACTTGCCCTATTTACAGACAGTATACGCATACTATAACCAGCGGGATAAGGTCAGCAACGTGCACCTGCCTGGCGAAGGACATGACTTCGGGATTAACAAGCGTAAGCCTATCTATGATTTCATGGCGAAGTATCTCAGGCTTGATATGAACGCTGCTGATGAATCAAAGATCACCATTGAAAATGCACCTGCGTTATATGTCTTCGGCGAAAAGGGAGAGCAACTGCCAGCTAATGCTATTCACGGTTTCGCACAACTGGAACAGGTTTGGAAAACTGCCATAAACAGCCATGAATGAGAACGGTAATGTGGATGATAGCTGTCTGTTTATTGATACAACACACCTATGCAGCTGATATTTATATTGCCCCTTCGGGGAATGATTTGCATGCCGGTACTGCCGCTCAGCCGAAAGCTACGATGTCCGCTGCACTGAGGCAGGCACGCGAGTGGAGAAGATTGCATGATCCCGCTATCAAAGATGGTATTCATATCATCCTGAAAGGCGGTACCTACTTTCTCTATGAACCTATATTCATCCGTCCCGAAGATGCGGGCACTACCGAAAGTCCTACCATTATAGAAGCCGCACCAAATGACCAGCCTATCCTCAGCGGAGGTATACAGATAAGAAACTGGCAGCCATTCAAAGGAAAGATCTGGGTAGCAGATGTTCCGGCTATCGGCTCGGAACCACTGAACTTCCGGCAGCTCTGGGTAAACGACATAAAAGCCGTCCGCGCAAAAGATACCAACGGCGATAGCATGCAGCGCATCCTCTCATGGAACCACCAGACAGCCAGCTGCTGGATTCCTACACCGCTGATACGTGGTCTTGAAAAAGCATCCGGACTGGAAATGTTTATCCATCAATGGTGGGCCATTGCCAATCTCCGGATTAGGACATTGGAAGTGCACGGCGATAGTACACTGCTTACCTTCCATCAGCCGGAAAGTAAGATCCAGTCAGAACATCCCTGGCCTGCTCCCTGGATTTCCAAAGAATCCGGCAACTCCGCCTTCTGGCTCACCAACGCACTACCACTACTTGACGAACCCGGGGAATGGTACCTCGATGTGAAAGCGCAAAAGCTATACTACTGGCCACGCGATAATGAACACCTGTCAACCGCCACTGTGATTGCACCTGTACTGGAATCATTAATTACAATGACCGGTACTATCGATAACCCGGTATCTCACGTACATTTTAAAGGCATCAGCTTTCAGCATAGCAGCTGGCTGCGTCCTTCAAAAATGGGACACGTACCTTTACAGGCTGGCCTCTATATGCTGGACGCATACAAGCTGGAAGTTCCCGGTACGCCTGATAAGAAAGGATTGGAGAACCAGGCCTGGATAGGCCGTCCGCCAGCTGCTGTGAAGGTTTCCTATGCACAGTATACCAGTTTCACCGCCTGTCGCTTTGAACACCTGGCCTCCACAGGACTGGACTATGAAACAGGCAATCGCCATGATACCATCAATGGTAACCTGTTCAAAGACATTGGTGGTACCGGTATTCAGCTGGGCATGTACTCAGACGAAGCAACGGAAACACATCTGCCTTATCATCCTACAGATACACGCACGGTATGTAGCAATATCATGATCTCCAACAACCTTATAACCGACGTTACTAATGAGGACTGGGGCACACTGGGTATCAGCGCAGGTTATGTAAAGGATGTCACTATCGCGCATAATGAGGTGCATGAAGTATCTTATACCGGCATCAGTGTAGGATGGGGATGGACGAAGACCATCAATGTGATGAGCAATAACAGGATCATTGGCAACAAAATCCATCACTATGCCAGACATATGTATGATGTAGCTGGTATTTATACCCTCTCTGCACAACCCGGTTCTGAAATTATCGGAAACTATATAGACAGTATTTACAAAGCGCCTTATGCACATATTCCCACGCATTGGTTCTACCTGTACACTGATGAAGGAACAGCCTATTATACCGTAAAAGACAACTGGTGCCCGGCAGAGAAATTTCTGCAAAATGCCAATGGTCCTGATAATGTCTGGCAGAATAACGGTCCGCAGGTAGCTGACAGCATTAAACAGGCCGCCGGACTGGAAGCGCCCTACAAATATCTCCTGTCGGAGAAAGCGCCTGTACATCATTCGCAACCTATCAATCAATATCAATAACGGACACGGATCATGAAAAACATTGCTTTAAAAGTTTGCCCGCTGCTAATGGTGTTACTCTCCCTGTACCAGTATACACTGGCACAATCAAAGCCCACGTGGATTTGGTATCCCGGCGACTTTGAGATCTGGCTGAGTAACCAGATGCAGAACCGTCGTACCGACAGAGGCACCTTTTTCCCCGTCTTCTGGAAGTTTGACAGCCATTACCCCTTGATAGATTTTCATAAGGACTTTGCGCTGACAGCTCCTGAAGAAGTGAGCATTCACACTGAAGGGATCTATAACGTAAAGATAGACGGAGAGCCCCTCGAAGGCATGCCCGCTAAAATAACAGTGCCCGCTGGTAAACACCGGATCAATATAAAAGTATTCAACCAGGCAAGTGTACCCGCCGTTTATGTTGCCGGAAAAACGATTGTCTCCGATGCCAGTTGGTTAGTCACTTTTGAAGATAAAGAATGGATAGATGAAACAGGTAAGACCTCTGATATCTCCGCTACCAGATGGCTCAATGCCGGTAGCTGGAATTTTAATGATATAACGAATCCTCCTTCCGCCTGCAAACTACCCCTTACACCACAAAGCGCTGTTAGTGTGGCAAAGAATAACGCCGCTACACTCATTGATTTTGGCAGGGAAACCTTTGGCTTCATTCGTCTGCATGGTATAAAAGGCAAGGGTAACATTACGCTCTACTATGGTGAAAGCAAAGAAGAAGCCCTGAGTGAAAAAGGCGCCATCACCTTAGACCGGCTTGCCTTTCAGCAACCGGTTAAGAAGGATTCCATCATGCCGCTCTCCAAGGCATTCCGTTATGTGAACATGGTAACAGACGGCAGCATCCAGATAGACTCCGTATCCATGTTATACGAACATGCAGATGTAAAAGAGAAAGGCAGTTTCCGTTGCTCTGATGAAGAGATCAACAGGATATACGACGTGGCGAAATATACCTTCCACCTGAATACAAGAGAGTTCTTCATAGATGGTATCAAACGTGACCGCTGGATCTGGAGCGGCGATGCTTATCAGAGTTACCTGATGAACTACTACCTGTTCTTTGATAGCAACACTGTATCCAGAACAATGCTGGCATTGAGAGGAAAAGATCCCGTAACCAGTCATATCAATACCATCATGGATTACACCTTTTACTGGTTCCTGGGTATCTATGACTATTACCTGTATACCGGCGATCAGACTTTCATCCGGCAGTTCTATCCACGCATGCAGACCATGATGGAGTATTGCCTCGGCAGAAGAAGTAAAGACGGGCTGATGGAAGGTATGCCCGGCGACTGGATATTCATTGACTGGGCAGATGGCCTCAGTAAAAAGGGAGCCGTAAGTTTTGAACAGCTACTGCTTTGTCGTAGCCTCGAAGCCATGGCCCTATGTGCAGATATCGCCAATGAGAAATCCGATGCAGTCAAATACAGGCAATATGCCACTGAACTGAAAAAGAAACTGTTTGATCTCTACTGGAATGAAACCAAACAGGCGCTTGTACACAGCAGGGTAGAAGGGAAGCAAACAGAAAATGTAACCCGCTACGCGAATATGTTTGCCATCTTCTATGACTACTTCAATCAACAACAGAAAGAAGCCGTAAAGAAATCAGTACTGCTGAATGATAACATCCAGCATATCACCACACCTTATATGCGCTTCTACGAGTTGGAAGCATTGTGTGCCATGGGTGAACAGTCGTATGTACTGAAAGAAATGAAAGACTACTGGGGTGGCATGCTGAAGTTAGGTGCTACCAGCTTTTGGGAAGAATACAATCCTGCGAAGAAAGGTGCTGAACATTATGCCATGTATGGAAGGGAGTTTGGCAAAAGCCTTTGCCATGCCTGGGGCGCCAGCCCTATTTACCTGCTGGGGAAATATTACCTGGGGGTTAAACCTACGGCTCCCGGTTATGCCAGCTATAATATCCAACCTGTATTAGGCGGTTTGGAATGGATGGAAGGCCAGGTGCCAACACCTAATGGAAACATCTCCATCCGCTGCAGCAGAAAAGAAATGAATATCACCACTGCAGAAGGTACAGGTACCTTACGCTTTCGCAGCCAGGTGAAACCGGTGTGTAAAGCCGGTAGCATAGAAAGCAAGGGAGAAGACTGGTATGAGATACCCCTGCAGGCAGGAAAGAATTATGTTATCAATTATGAGGCAGTTAAATAGTGAAGTGATGCAGCAACTTAAAAATATATTCCTGATAATCGTGCTCTTGAGCCTGAGCGCATATGCTTCCGCACAGAAGGGACTACTTAATACAAGCGCCAGTCCTTACGCCCGCTTACACAGCGTGGATATGGGTAGTGTTCAGTGGACTAAAGGTTTCTGGGCAGAACGCTTTGAAGTATGTAAGAATACTATGGTGCCTCACCTGTGGAACACCTATCATAACGCGGAGCTTTGTCATTCGTTTAAGAACTTTGAAATAGCCGCCGGATTGGATACTGGTTCCTTCAAAGGTCCTTCCTTTCACGACGGTGATTTTTACAAGACACTGGAAGCTGTTGCCGGACTATACGCCGTTACCAGAGATACTGCCCTGGACCATATGATGGACGAGGCAATCGCAGTCATCGCCAAAGCGCAGCGCAAGGATGGTTATGTCTACACAAAATCCATCATTGAGCAAAAGCAAACCGGCAGGCAAAAGATATTTGACGATAAGCTAAGCTTTGAAGCCTATAACTTCGGCCACCTGATGACCGCTGCCTGCGTACATTACAGGGCCACCGGTAAAACAACCCTACTGGAAGTGGCTAAAAAGGCTACAGACTTCCTGATCGGATTTTATAATGCTGCCACACCTGAACAGGCACGTAATGCTATCTGTCCTTCGCATTATATGGGCATCATTGAATTGTACAGAACCACAGGAGATAAGAAATACTTAGCCCTTGCCAAAAAACTGATCGACATCAGGGGCATGACAGAAGGAACAGACGACAACTCCGACAGAGTGCCCTTCCGTGATATGAAAAGAGTAGTTG
Organism: Chitinophaga filiformis; assembly: GCF_900102545.1. Lineage (GTDB taxonomy): Bacteria > Bacteroidota > Bacteroidia > Chitinophagales > Chitinophagaceae > Chitinophaga > Chitinophaga filiformis. The sequence goes on from NZ_FNBN01000009.1 coordinate 294,491, forward strand.
GCCATGCTGTACGCGCCAACTACCTGTTTGCCGGTGTAGCTGATGTATACGCCGAAACAGGCGATACGGGTTTATTGCATACGCTCAACCTGATGTGGGATGATGTGATCAACAGGAAAATGTACATCACCGGAGGATGTGGTGCATTGTATGACGGTGTATCTGTGGATGGGATCTCCTACAATCCAGATACTGTACAGAAGGTCCACCAGGCATACGGGAAGAATTACCAGCTGCCTAATCTGTCTGCACACAATGAAACCTGCGCCAATATCGGCAACCTGTTATGGAATCGCAGGATGCTGGAATTGACTGGTGATGCGCGTTATGCAGATATCGTGGAACTGACTTTGTATAACAGTATCCTGAGTGGTGTCAGCATGGATGGTGATAAGTTCTTTTATACCAATCCGCTGGCTGCCTCCCGCAACTATCCCTACCAGCTGCGCTGGATGGGTGGCAGGCAGCCTTACATTGCATTATCTAACTGTTGTCCGCCGAATACGGTGCGCACTATTGCAGAAGTGAGCAACTACCTGTACAGCATTAACGAGGAAGGATTATACGTTGACATGTATGCAGGCAATACTCTTCGCACAAAACTCAACGATGGTACTGCGATAAGGTTGGAACAGCAGACAAACTATCCCTGGGACGGAAATATTACCATCACTCTGCAGGAAGTACCCGCTAAAGAAATGGCGCTTTTCCTGCGCATTCCCGGCTGGTGCCAGCAGGCAACTGTGATGGTGAACGGCAAACCGCTAACAGAAACCCCTGTTGCCGGTACCTATCTGAAAGTGAAGCAACGCTGGAAAGCAGGGGATAAGATCTCCCTTACACTCGACATGCCGGCTACACTGGTGGAATCAAACCCGCTGGTAGAGGAAACCCGTAACCAGGTGGCGGTGAAACGCGGTCCACTGGTCTACTGTATAGAATCTACCGATCTGCCAAAGGATCAGGCATTAACAGACATCATCATCCCCGCCAATATTCATCTGCAACCTACAGCAATGGAGCTGGCTAATGGGCGAATAATGGCCCTGGAAGGAGAGGCCCGGTTGTTGCAGCATGCTAACTGGGCTAATACATTATACAAAACTTTAAATACTACCTCAAAGCCAATTAAGGTCAGGCTTATTCCCTATTATGCCTGGGCCAACAGGGGCGGCAGCGATATGAGCGTATGGCTGCCGGTAAGCCGGTAAAGCTGCCCCGCTGTAGTAGATCATTGTCCGTAGTCCCAGGGGTTAATTCCCTGATATCCTTCTATGTATCTTCGCTCAGAAGCCATACAAACAATGGTTCTCCTATGGGTATCTTACGTTCATCCTACGTCTTTGAACGTAGGATGAACGTAAGATACCCATAGGAGAACCATTGTTTGAGCGGTATCAGAACGAGACTTAATAGGAGATATTACCCGGACCGACCGGGAATGGTGTTTTAAGCCTGATATAGACCGTTTTGGGGTCGGGTGGCAATATTGTCTCAAAATGTCGATTGCGCCGGAAATTGCCCTGTTTCCGTTGATATTAGGTCAGCCGCGACGGCATACATGTTTGTAGCCTTCCGCGAAGGTATGTATTCGTACCGAATCTCTTCCGAACATCTACTATACCAATGCAACATCAAATGAACGCATGCCCGGTTGGAAAACCCTGTATCCCACTTCTCATCAATCCACTGCACTTTACACTTTAAACATACTTACATATGTTACTTTTGAACCCTCTCAATTGAAATTTTTGCAGCATAAGCCCGGGAAATGCGCAAAATTTTGAGTAAATTGTATAGTGGTGTTGGGGATAATCAGTGCGCTTTACGTTCATGGATTGTAGCAATTTACTTACCCAATTTATACCAAGATGCATCAACCAAATCTAGCTAAGCTTATAGGAAGCTTACTCATTACCTGTTTTCTATTCATTAAAGTGCAAGCCCAGGTGACTACCGCCACATTAAGTGGTATTGTCAGAACGCAGGCAGGACAACCCCTGCCCGGTGCTACCGTCAGGGTAGCCTTCACCGATGCCGGTATCAACAAAGGATTGGTCACCAAATCGGATGGTAGCTTTGTTGTACCCAATCTTCGCGTAGGTGGCCCCTATACAGTAACCGTTTCCTTTACCGGTTATGCAACGGAAACAGCTACAGGCATCTATCTCACCCTGGGGCAGAACACGGCGCTTGACCTCCGCCTGCAGGAAGCAGCCGGAAAACTCAATGAAGTGGTGATCAGCGGTCGTTCTACCATCTTCAACGACCAGCGTACGGGGGCATCGACCAACATCAGTAGTGTGCAGATCCGGCAATTGCCAACCATCTCCCGCTCCGCGGATGATTATCTGCGTATTACCCCCTCTGCTTCACCTACCTACAACGGGATCTCCTTTGCAGGAAGGAACGGGCAGTATAATAACTTCTCGCTGGATGGAGCTGTGTTCAACAACCCTTTCGGACTGGATGCACCGGCTCCCGGCGGACAAACAAACGCGCAGCCTATTTCATTGGATGCGATAGATCAGATCCAGATCAATATCGCTCCGTATGATGTTACCCAGTCAGGGTTTACCGGCGCCGGTATAAATACTGTTACCAAAAGTGGTAGCAATAAATTCGGTGGTACCGTATATGCTTTTTACCGCAATGATGCTATCTCCGGCGATAAGATCGACGGACAAAAACTGAAAGTGCCTACACTCGATCACTTCCAGGGAGGCTTCTCACTGGGAGGCGCTATCAAAAAGAATAAGCTGTACTATTTCGTTAACTTCGAAACAGAACAACGTAAAGACGGCGCCAGCGCCTATGTGGCCCGGAACAACAACAATGCAGGCGATGTAACCACTTCCCGCGTACTGGAATCAGATCTGAATGCTGTCAGTGCCGCATTGGCCCAACGCTTTGGTTATGTAACCGGTCCTTACCAGGATTTTGACCTTGAACGCAAGAACTATAAATGGCTGGCAAAAATAGACTGGGTGATCAACAGCAAACATAACCTGTCATTCACTTACAATGGTCTGGATGCCTCGCAGGAAAAAACGGCACACCCTAACGCGATAAACCGTCGTGGACCAGACGCCATCACCCTGCAGTTCCGTAACTCAGGATATAAGATGATCAACAAACTGCACTCCTTCGGATTGGAGCTGAAGTCTAACTTCAATGATACCTACTCCAACAAGTTCCGTGCAGTGTTCACCAGTTTCAGGGATAAACGTGATCCGTTTTCTTCACCTTTCCCTGTATTTAACATCACGAAATACAATGTACCTTACATAGTAGCAGGATACGAGCCTTTCTCCATTAATAACCGCCTCAACCAGGATGCGTTGCAGTTGACAGACAACTTCAATATCATCCTCCCCAAACACACCCTTACCATTGGAGCATCCTATGAACAGTTCAAATTCGGTAACTCCTTTAACCTGACAGGTTTTGGCTTTACCGTATTCTCCGGTGTGAGCATTAATGACTTCCTGGCCAACGTGGCCGCAGGAACCTACGACGCTAATGTGACGTATGCAAAGAACCGCGTAGCCGCCGACCAGTGGACCTGGTACTACCTCACCGTGGGACAGATCTCTGCTTATCTGCAGGACGAATTCAGTGTAACGGATCATTTCAAGGTGACTTATGGCGTGCGTTTTGACAAGGCGCTGTATTTCACAGACAAGGCCAGTTACAGCAGTCCTAACGTTAATCCGGATGGTACCTTCGCCGGTACTTTCATCACCGGTTCACCTACTGTTCCTAACACCGACGACCTGAAACTATTCGATGAAAATGGTAACCCGGTAAAGAATGGCCCCGGCCAGCAAATAGACAACACACGCATGCCAAGCGGTAAAGTACTGGTGTCCCCACGTTTAGGTTTTAACTGGGATATCAGGGGCGATAAGACCATACAGCTGCGTGGTGGTACTGGCCTCTTCACCGGTCGCTTTCCCTTTGTATGGCTGGGTAATGCCATCGGTAATCCGTTCACCGGTTATTACAACGTAACAGCCCACAATTTCAAATGGCCGCAGATCTGGCGTTCCAATATCGGACTGGATTACAAACTGCCTACCGGTACCATACTGAGTGGAGATGTTGCCTATTCAAAAGACATCAACGCGATGATGGTGCGCGATTATGGTCTGGGTACACCTACAGGTGTACTGAATTCCGGTACGGGCGACAACCGTGCCATCTACCAGGCATCTGACAAAGGAAATACAGCTACGTATGTATTTACCAACGTAAAAGTAGGTTACTCTTTCAACGGTACTTTCCAGGCACAGCAAACTTTCGGGAAAGGATATTTCTTCATGCTGGGATATAACTACCTGATCGCAAAAGACGCCAGCTCCATCTCCGCAGAGATCTCCGGTGATGCATTTGACCGCAACCCCGTTCTCGGCAACGCCAACAAGGCAGTGAATTCTCACTCGCTGTATGGTAATACTCACCGTATCACATTCGCCGGTATCAAGAAGTTTGAATATTGTAAAGGCAAATATGCCACCACTGTATCATTCTTCAGCAACTGGACAAGCGGTAACCGCTTCTCTTATGTATACGGAGGTGATCTGAACAGCGATGGTTCTTCCGCTAATGATCTGATGTATGTGCCTACAGCAGGAGAGATCAGGAACATGAACTTTGCTCCGCTCCTGGACGCTGATGGTAATACGCAGAATGCTGCTGCACAGGGGGCTGCACTGGAAGCATTTATCAGTCAGGATAAATACCTGAGTAAACACCGTGGCCAGTTTACAACGAAATACGCTGGCACCACGCCCTGGTTCAGCCAGATAGATATGCGTGTACTGCAGGACTTTAACTTCCACGGTAAAGAAAAAACCAGCACCATACAGTTAAGCCTCGACGTAGTAAATCTCGGTAACCTGATCAGCAGCAAATGGGGACTACGTAAATATGCAAGCACCACCGGTTATTATCAACCTGTTGGTTTTGCAGGCAAAGACGGTGATGGCAAAGCCATTTACCAGTTTGATCCTTCGCAGAAACAGACGTTCATCACCAGCCCAGACCTGATATCAAGATGGCAGTTGCAGGTAGGTGCGAGATATATTTTCTGATGATCTAAATAGATGATCTGAATAACAGTCACAAGGAGGTTGCATCATATTGCTTTTGATGCAACCTCCTTTTTTTCAGCTTTCCATAGAGGCGCCGACCGACATCCCATACTGAAACCGAAGCTACTTAGCGTAAAAAAACACCGACACTCATGAGCTACTAAAAACATCATACTGAAAAAGAGCTACTCAGCATAGATGAGTGTAACTGTCCCATCTGCTACGTCCGATCCAATACTGCTGAAACCCTTTACTGACGGCCCCAAGCGTAAAATTTATTTTCAACCACAGGCAACCATCATCCGAATATCAACGTTTATTTAAAACGTGATACCATATCTTTTCTTTGCCAACCACGTCAATATCCATGAGCACGATCACGAGAACTGTACTGCCTGCCGGTAAAGAAAAACTAGCGTAGAACTCCTTATTACTTAATGATGATCTTAATCAATTGATGATTTATTCACAATCTAAAATCGATTATTTATGAAGATCAATTCCACCAGAGCCAACTGTTTGCTCCTGCGCCGTTTTGCGGCCCCTTTAACTGTAGCCTTGTTAACCGCCATGCTTGTAGTCACGGGATGTAAAAAAGATGACCACCATCAATCGAATGTCGTGGATTCAAAACTCATTGCTGACGGTCTGGTCTCTCCATTGGGAGTAGTAACAGCGCCAGACGACAGTAAACGGCTATTTATTATTGACCAGATCGGAAAGATCTGGATTGTTGATGCCAACGGAACTAAAATGCCGACACCTTTTCTTGATGTGAGCAGTAAATTAGTACCCCTGAGCCCCGGTTATGATGAACGTGGATTGCTGGGACTTGCTTTCCATCCGGATTACAAGAACAACGGTAAGTTCTACATTTATTACACATTGCCTCCACGTCCCGGTGGTCCTGAAGGCGGTGGTAGCTGGAACAACCTCAGTCGCATTGCAGAATTCAAAGTAGACCCCGGTAATCCTAATATGGCTAATATGAGCTCAGAAAGGGTGTTACTGGACCTGGACGATCCACAGAGTAATCACAACGGTGGTACCCTTGCATTCGGCTGGGACGGTTACCTGTACATTTCCATTGGTGATGGCGGTGGTGCCGACGACGTAGCGCCAGGTCACGTGGAAGACTGGTATAAAACAAACGCGGGTGGTAACGGACAGGATATTGAAGCCAACCTGTTTGGGAATGTCCTCCGTCTTGATGTAAACTCAGGAGATCCTTATGGTATTCCAGCCGACAATCCGTTTGTAGGTAAGCCAGGTAAGGATGAGATCTGGGCTTATGGCTTCCGCAATCCTTATCGTTTCTCTTTCGACATGGGTGGCGGACACTGGATGTACCTGGGTGATGCCGGTCAGGTATTGTATGAAGAAATTGACGTGGTAACTAAAGGTGGTAACTACGGATGGAATGTAAAAGAAGGCACACACTGTTTTAATGCAGCAGATAATGAAAAGGAATTGCCCGGAGGATGCCCCACGATGGATAATTTGGGTAATAAGCTCATTGATCCGGTGATTGAATTGAATAACGCTGAAAATCCTAAGGGAGGGATCGCTATTACTATCATAGGTGGTAACGTATACCGTGGAAAAGCTATGCCATGGCTTTCCGGTAAGTATATCTTCGGTTCCTTTGCCCGCTCAGAAGGTAAGGCGGATGCAGAATTGTTCATGGCCACTCCTGGTGGCCTAAACGGTGGATTATGGAATTTTGAAGAACTGACGCTGAAGAACTATCCGGACAATCTGAAGCATTACCTGAAAGGTTTTGGACAGGATTGGAGTGGTGAACTGTATATAGCTGTTTCCGGCATGCTGGGCCCTTCTGGCAATACCGGTCAGATCTGGAAACTTGTTCCGGGTAAGAAAAATGATAATAACAACAATGGTCATGGAGGAATGGGAGACGATAATGGTAATGGCGACTACTAAGCAAGCAAATTTTTTCCATTTTAAGTCAAACAGAAGAGGGGCTCCATACTTTGGGAGCCTTCTTCTGCTTATGTAATCCTCTTCAGACAAAGAGAATTTTAAGACCCTGTTGAAAGCGGACACCCCGTGTATCAAAAGCGGACAATATGACTGTGCCGGACAATCTGAACTGATTGATAATCATCTGTAAATGAAACTGTCATTATTTTTGTGCCAGTCAGCACAGTAAGTTCATTGTTATGATCAAAAACTACTTCAAAACCGCCATCAGGAACCTATTACGTAATAAAGTCTATTCTGTCATCAATATCCTCGGACTAAGCATCGGCTTAGCATGCGGAATGTTGATCATCTTATATGTGAAAGATGAAGTCAGTTACGATAGGTTTCACCAGCAGCTGAACAGCATTTATCGTATTGGCATAAAGACCTATGATAAGGATGGAAAGATGGACAGCAAGGGTGGATACACAGGTTATTTGCAGGGGCCCCGCTTTACCGCCAATATTCCGGAGATCAAAACATTTGTACGTGTGCAGAGCGATATGCGGGATGTGAAAGTGGGTACAGAGATTAAGTCGCAGGAAATACACCGGGTAGATTCCAGTTTCTTCTCCGTTTTTTCTTTTCCCCTGTTAAGTGGTAATCCACAAACGGCATTGCGGGAGCCTAATTCAATCGTGATCAATGAAGATGTGGCAAAGAAACTATTTGGCACCACCGAAGCCCTGGGTAAAACCATTATGATGAAAGGAGCGGCTGAGGACTTCAAACCCTATACCGTAACTGGTGTTGCGAAAAGATCTCCGCAGAATTCCTCTTTGAAGTTTAAGATCTTAATGCCGATAAGGCCCTCGGCAGCAGAGGAGGCTAATGATGACAATTGGTTCAACTTCTTTCTGAATACTTTCGTCTTGTTACAGCCCGGCACAGATGCTGCGCAGGTTGAAGCAAAGATCAGGCAGTTCTATAAAAGGGATGCTGCTGAAGCTTTGAAAAAGCAGGAGGAAACATATGGTCCTGCCGGTACTGTTGAATATCACCTGCAGTCTTTGCCGGATCTGCATCTTAGCCGCGATTACAGGGCAGATAACGGACTCACAAACGCCAGCGATCCAATTTACTCCTATATTCTCTCCGGTATTGCATTATTTGTTTTGCTGATTGCCTGCATCAATTTTGTAAACCTGACTATCGCGCGTTCACTCAAACGCGCAAAGGAAATAGGTATCCGCAAAGTAGTAGGTGGCGACAGAAAACAACTGATGATGCAGTTTATGGGCGAATCTTTTATTCTCAGCTTTACTGCGTTTATCCTGGCGCTTGTAATGGTGCAACTCTCATTACCTGTGTTCAATGACCTGGCAAACAAAGCACTGGCTCTGGAATATTTGTTCGATACGAAGCTGGTAGGAGGATATATTCTGCTGTTCCTTGGTACGAGCCTGCTGGCCGGTTTTTATCCTTCTCTGATATTGTCGGGTTATAATCCGGTGAAGGTGCTGTATAACCGCTTCACTTTATCTGGTAAGAATTATCTGCAAAAGGGACTGGTTGTTTTCCAATTCACACTTGCGTCCTTTTTAATCATTGGTACCATCACTATTTACAAGCAGTTTAGCTATCTGACAAATGAAAAGCTGGGATATGATGATACACATCTTGTAATAGTCCGCCATAATGGAATAACCCGTCAGCCAGCAGAACATCTCAGGGCTGAATTGATGAAAAGTCCGGCAGTGGCAGATGTCACTTTCAGGAGTGGCGGTGACTGGATCAGATCTGCGAAGGTGAACGGAGAAACTACGATGGACTTTGTATACGAAACAATAGATGAGAATTATTTGCCGCTGTTGAAGGTCCCAGTGATCAAAGGGCGTAATTTTTCAAAGGCATTCCCATCCGATTCTGCGCACTCGGTGATAGTGAACGAGGCCTTTGTAAAGCAGGCAGGATGGAGCGATGCAATAGGGCAGGAGGTGAATTTCTGGTTCCAGGGAGAAAAGTATACGGTCATAGGAGTGACAAGAGATTATCATTATGGCGACATGACGCAGAAGATAGGCCCGCAACTGTTTACTATGAAGTATGCCAACCAATACGGCGGTACTTTTATCAAATTACATCCGAATAGTGAGACGGCTGCACTGGCTCACATAGAGAAGACATTTAAACAGATCTTTCCGTTGAGTCCCTATGAATATGTATTTAAGGATGTTGAAAACCGTCAGCGGTACGATGCAGAAGCCAGGTGGAAACAGATCATCCTGCTGAGTGCTATACTGACAATCTTCGTTTCCTGTATCGGTTTATTCGGACTGTCAGTACTATCTGCAGAAAAGAGAACGAAAGAGATTGGTATCCGCAAAGTACTGGGCGCTTCAGTAGCCTCGGTAGTTACTATCTTATCAAAAGATTTTCTGAAGCTCGTTATTATCTCGCTGATACTGGCTATGCCTGTAGCATATTATGCAGGAAACAGGTGGCTGGAAAACTATCCATACCGCATTACGCTCAACTGGTGGATGTTTGCCACAGCTGCTTTACTGGTGGCCACTATTGCATTGGCAACCGTGAGTTTCCACGCAGTAAAGGCGGCTGTAGCTGATCCGGTGAAAAGCCTGAAAAGAGAGTAAGTGGTTTAGTGCTTACTCAATGGGTCGGCCTCCCGGAAACATGTTTGTATCTGGCTGGCGGAAAGGAGATGCAGTTGTTTTATAGCAGGGAGCGTGGTATCATATCCACTAATCTCCCGTTGATGTGTTCCCATCCAGGTCAGGGCATTCTCCAGGATCATCCTGTTGGCCATGCCATGGCCTGAAATCCCGACAGTGGAAACAAGCTTACCGAAGATGAACAGGGGAAAGTCTGCACAGACAATCTCAGACAGCTTGGCACGGTATTCCCGCTCGCTGCTGGGTGCTTTTTCAAAGTCTTTTGCAAAATAGAGCTGGTCAATACTATGCCTGCCCTCATGGGCAAAAATGGAAGCATCTTCCTCTTTTCTCTCAAGGGTATTCATGAACTGTAATTGCAGATCGCTGCCGCGTAAACCCCGTCTGTACAGCGTAGCATACAGGCTGTCCATCTCGTTTAAGCGCAGGCGTATATTGATACCGTTCAGGAGTGTGGCGGTGTCGGGTGTGGCTGCATTGGCAGTGGCTTTTTCAAAAATAGATAACTGCTCTTTGCGTACAGTGCTGTCGGTGACTAATGTCCAGGCTTCCACAGGTTCTCTCATATATGCTTCTCGTACCCTGTAAATAGTATCATTTACTGACCATCCGCCATTGCCGGATCTTTTGTTGGAAAGCCAGCTGATGAATCCATTGGAGGTCATCAGGTCTATCTCAATAAATGTAAGCGATGCCTTATACCCGTATTGCAATACATCCTTACGGGTAATATTGACAATATGCCCCAGGCAGATCTCTTTTGCATGAAAGCTGGATGTAGTGCCAAGAAAGCCCATTGTACCAAATCGTGGTTGCATCACTTCAAGGAATTTCTCAAATGTGAGAGAATCTTTCCCTGCGGATAAATGAAGGTCGTTCAGTACTCCTGCGCAAAGCGTCATGACCTGTCGTTCAAAGAGACTGTCATTGGCGGCATGTACAGCAATCTGACGATAGTAGTTGTCTGTTAACGTGCCTATTTCCTGCAGGTATCTGGCGTAAATGGGAATGTCCCGCTGCGAAGGTGTTGCCAGTAGTGCCGCATGCTCATAAAGGCCTGATTTAGCCAGCGCCTGGGCTACCTGTTCTCTTTCATTAGCGGAAAGCTTGTTGTCTTTCCAATGTGGTAATATCGTGGATAATATCCTTGCTGGTTCCTTCAGATACGCATAGGCACTGTCTGCCGTTACGAAATGAAAATAAGCACTCCATCCAGTCAGCACTAAACGGCCGTCTTTCTTAAGAATGCCTGTTCCCACCAGCAGTTTTGCTGCCTGCGGATGTCCCGGTGTCTTTTGCAGTACTTCCCTGAGTAGCTTGCCTGCTGTGTTCAATAGCGTGATATCAGGATGTTGATTATTTTTTGAAGAAAGATAAACAGTGTTGGCATAGGCGATGGCTGCATCCCTGTATTCAACAGGCGTAGCGGCAAACTGCAGCGCCTTACCGGCTGCCGCTAATGCAGCCGGATAACGCTGCGCTTCCGCGGCTATATTACTGAGCGCTACAAGAGAAGCATTGCCGCTTCCTCGAGTAGCCAGTGCGCTGTCAATACGCCTGATGGCAAGGTCATAATCATGATGGAATTGCCAGTCCCGTAGGCCCAGGGTACGATACACTTTAGCGCTGTCGCTGGCATTGGTATTTGGATCACGCAGGATATCCCTCAGAATGGCGGCTGAACCATTTAGATCAAAGGTCATGAATGTCCGGCCTGCCTTTTCCCACAGCAGATTTGTTTGTTGCGCCGGAGAAAGGGAAGGTACCAGGTAAAGGAGTAAAAATAATGTGATGATACGTTTCATGTTTTACAGGATCTTACTTACAAAGTAAGCACTCCCGTAAAGGACAAACTTGTACAGAACTAACCTTTTACAGTTTTGTTGAAGTCGCGGGGAGAAACACCGAAATAGCTCTTGAAACTGCGACTGAAATGGCTTTGATCGTAGAATCCGCTGCTGTAGCCGATACGGGTCAGGTTCTCCTGGCCAGCTACAATGCTGTTGGCGGCCTTCTCCAGTCGTACCCGTGTGATATATTCTGACAGGCGCAGGCCCGTTTTTTCCTTGAACTTTCGCAGCAGGTACACGGGGTGAATATTCACTTCCGCTGCAAGTACATTCACCAGGTGCTGATCATCGGGCATATCATTGATACGGTCGGTGATGGTTTTGATCCATGCTGCCTGTCCATACTTCGAAAGGGCATCCTGCTCAAACAGGCTGGTAACGATCTCGAAAGACAGCATATCCAGCGTATCAGCAGTATGTCCTTTGAGGAAACGGTAATGCAGCAGGAAGAGATCAAGGAAAGATTGTTTGAACACCATGGTATGGTGTGCCTTCCGCTGCCGGTCAAACAGGTCGCTGATGTTATGCTTCAGTTCAAGGTTGAAGCACTTTCCCGGCTTGTCATCAAAGATATTGGCATGTTCATGGTCGTCGGGCCGGAAGATGGAATGCCCACCGGCGATCATAGTATCCCCTTTGCTGCCCTTTTCGATATAGTTGCCTTCCAGCAGCAGGCTGAGATAAGGGTTTTCGTGATGATGTCTGGGCAGGGTAGTAGCGGAGGTATATACAGTCAGCGTGAGATTGAAATGCTTCAGCTCAAGCTTGTGGACCGTATTGCCATAGTATTTACCGTCGGTTAACAACATGATGATGTGGTGTTTAAGATGCTGCCTGTGCAGCTTCCTTCATACGTTTTTTGATATTGGCCTTGTGCATGGTGCCCCATTCACGTAACGCAATCAACACATTTTTCAGGGTATCGCTATAATCCGTCAGTTTATACTCCACTATCACAGGAGACGCTACCTGCACCGTGCGGACAAGAAAACCATTCAGTTCAAGGTCTTTCAGTTCGTTGGACAATACCCTGGCGGAAATGCCTTCTACCCGGCGTTGCAGTTCATTGAACCTGGTAAATCCTTCAGAGAGGGCAATGATGATCCTTAACTTCCATTTCCCGCCTATTACATACAGGGCATCGCCCACTGCTGTTAAGGCAGCAGAACATTCCGAGGAGCCCATCTTGATTTTACCACCTGTCTGGTCCTCGGTTTCACATTTAAAGTCTTCAAAACTTGCCTGATCCATGGTATCACATTTAAGTGCTCCAAAGGTACTAACTTTTTATTAGTGGTTAGCATTTTATGTCGTACAGCATTCTGCCGGGGCGTCCGTTCCGCTTGCGTATAAAATGCAGTTCTACCTCATTGCCGGACTGTACCCTGGTACCCAGGTTCTCGATAGGTCTGACAAGGTATAGCCTGTCGCCAATCCTGTAGTAGACGTCGCCCGTACCCCGGTTGGGCCGCATGGTGGAGAGGATCTCGGTTACCTTACCCCGGATGACGATCTTACTTTCGGCCTGGGAGTAGCTGTTATACACGTAATAGGCAGGAGTAGCCAGTAAAAAGAAGATGAGATAAATGGCAGCAATGACGATGTACAGGTTGGAATAATATCCCCGGGCAATTGCGCCCAGCAATAGTATCAGGGCAAGGCCGGTACAGCCGGTGAGAAATAGTTTTACCAGTGTGGATTGTTTCTCCTTTATCAGCTGTTGGTCATCGTTAGAGATCCTGGCGGTGCTTTCCCGGAAGGAGGTATGCGGGTATTCTGCTTTCAGGAGGATATTGCCTGCTTTGCTGACGTGCAGTACCACTTCCTGACCGGCCAGTCCATTGATACTTCTGATAATTGCCGGGTGGTAAGTGTTTCGCTGTTCGTAAAAGAAGCTTTTATCCGGCAGGGCGGCTTTCACATCGATAATTTCATTGGTGGCGGTAATGTACTGAAGTTCGCCTTTGGAGGTGGCGTGAAGTAGTTTTATCCGTATGCGGAGCAGGCGTTTTTTCCCGGTTTGCAGGCCTGCTCTGATAATGCTCCGCTGTTTCAGGGCGCTGCGCCACATAAAGAAGCAGATGCCCATCACGATTCCCCAGGCGGCGGAAACAGGGATATAAAGCACTGCATGTCGTCCGCAGGCAGCCATTAGCAACAGGGAAGCCAGTACCAGGGTAACAGCAGTGAACAGTAATAACAGCAGCCACCGTATGCCGGTGATCCTCGCTGCGGTTTTGAGGAGCCGGATGTCTTCATTGGTAAGAGGGGTTTCTTCCTGTATCATGTATCTAAGGTAGAGAAAAAGGCTATTCCGCCCGCAAACTGTCTACGGGATTGGTCAGGGCCGCTTTTATACCCTGGTAGCTGATAGTGAACAGCGCCACCAGCAATACCAGTACTCCTGCCAGTGCAAACATCCACCAGGACAGGTTGATGTGATAGTCAAACGAAAAAAGCAGCAGATGCATCGCCCAGCCGGCCAGGGGAGCGGCTATCAGGAAGGCAATGAGTACAGGTTTCAGAAAATCCTGCGATAACATCAGCCAGATCTTTGTAACATTAGCCCCGAATACCTTGCGGATACCGATCTCTTTGTTCCGCCGTTCTGCGAGGAACGCAGAGAGCCCGAACAGCCCCATACACGATATGAAGATGGCTAGTATACCAGTGAGACTTACCATCTGGCCGGTGGAGCGGATGCCTTTGAATTGCCGCTGGTAATTATCTTTCGTAAAGTGGAACTCGAAGGGATAATCCGGGTTATGCTTTTTAACGATCTGCTCTATCTGTGCCAGCCTTTTCTGCCAGTTGGCATCATTCCGGAGGCGGACAAACAAATGGCTCAAAGGTCCGTGATTCAAATACACGATCAAAGGTCCTGGTGCGTTGAAGGCGTCATTGAAGGAAAAATCTGCCACCACACCCACGATGGTGTTCTTACCCAGTTTAGTGCCCACTACGGGCTCTTTAAGGCCCATTTTCCGTACGGCAGCTGCATTGAGTATACAGCCAGTGGAATCAACGCCAAAAGCCGGGTTAAAATCCCTTCCTTCAAGGATCTGTAATCCTGCGGTTTTCACCCAGTCATATGCCACATCGGAAACATTGATATAGAAATTCTGATCGGCTGTTTTTCCCGGCCAGTCAATGCCGTCCGTAGCGCCGCCAAACCTTACCAGGTCATCAGCGCCGGCAGATACCGCCATGACGCCCGGCAATTGCAGCAGGTCATTTTTCATGACCCCGAGCTTTGTGCTCATCTCACCCCTGGCAGGAATATCTATAAGATTGCTTTGTTCATAGCCGATAGGACGCTGCTGTATATATGATTGTTGCCTGTATATAACGATGGTCGTGATTATCAGGAAAATGGAAATAATGAACTGAAAAGTAACAAGCCCCTTACGTAACAAGCCGCTACTTTTTTTGTTAGTGATCACGCCTTTCAATACGCGTACCGGTTGAAAAGCACTCATGACGAAGGCAGGATAACTACCGGCGATCAGACCGGTGAGCAAGGTCATGCCTGTTACCAACAGCCAGAGTTGCCAGTCAGATAAACTGATCGTGATATTCTTTCCCGTAAAATAATTGACGCTCGGCAAAAACAATACGGCCAGTATAACGGCGATGAGCAGTGCAAGGGTGGTCATCATCAAAGCCTCGCCGAGGAACTGGACAATCACCTGTTTTTTCGTGGCCCCCAGCGTTTTCCTGACGCCTACTTCGCGTGATCGCATAGCAGAACGGGCGGTAGACAGGTTCATAAAATTGATACAGGCAACCAGTATTATGCATACGCCGATGACTGCAAACAGCAATACGATCTCTATCCTTCCGCCGTTTGGCTTGCCGTTTTTGAAGCTGCTATAGAGGTATCTGTCTTTAAAAGGATAGACAAATACCCCGGTATTGATATCAGTTGGGGGAGTAGGGAATAATGCATTTATCTTCTTATTGACGGCAGTGAGATTTGCGCCCGGTTTCAGTTCTACATAGGAGGCCAGCACATAGGCATCCCAGTTCCTGAACGTTCCTGCATTCTCCCGTTCCCAGATCCGGAAAGGCAGTGCCACGTGGAAGTTTACAGAGCTGTTTGCCGGCAGATCCTGCATAATAGCGCCGACTTTCAGGTCGTGTTGGTTGTTGTGCCGGATGATCTTGCCCATCGGATCTTCGTTGCCAAAGAGCTTTTTTGCAGTCGAAACACTTAGCACAATAGAGCTGGCATCCCCCAAAGCGGTAATGGGATTACCTTGCAGTGCAGGGAAGTGCATGATGTTCAGCAGATCAGGTTCCGCATATATGCCATCCTCGTAAATACTCTTTCCACCATAGGTCAGCAATTGTTGAGAGTTGGAGCTGCAGTGAGCCGCGTAATTTACTTCCGGTATGCTGTTGCGTATAGCTCCTGTCAATAGCGCGGGCATTGAGCTGCCTGTTTTAATAGTGCCTTCCTGCCGGGAGTTTGACAGCAACATATAAATATGATCAATGTTCTTATGGAACCGGTCCTGTTCAAATTCACTTTTGATGATGAGTATGATCAGCATCCCTGCAGTCAAGCCTATTGCCAGCCCACAAATGTTGATCAACGCGGCAAGCCTGTTCTTTACAAAACTTCTGGAAGTGATCTTTAAGTAATGCTGAAGCATGAACGCAATTTTTCAAAACAAGATACTAAGGTAGTGCCAGTATTGTATCGCATTAATGAGTTGTGACTTACGATTGATAATAATTAGTAAAGTGTTCGTTTTTGGAACAGGGGGTGTTCATATGTGGGCGGGAGAGAAAACTCCCGTTATAAGCCCATGTACTTCTCCGCATATTACGCAATACAAAATTGCACCTTTAACGGATACAGCTCCCTTCACATCATTACACACCATTTTCCCGTTTCCCGGAAAATGAAAATGTGTTGACCATTTCCACCTGCGCCCCGTAAAGGCACATTCATTTCATCATTGTTACTGGTAATTTTGCTGATCTCAAGCCCCGCGGGTATTCTGGCCTTATTTCCTAAGCTGGCGTAGTCGTTTTCTAACCATAAATACGTGATAAATCCACGCTAAAAGTATATCTAAAAAATAAGCCGCCCTATAAAGAGCAGCTGTCTGATATCCCTATACCTATGAAATATATCGTCTAAGTTATAAAAGAGGATGAATGTTCTCGTTAATGAGATGTTAACAGAACCAAAATAGTTGAGGGTGCCCCTGGGAAAATAGAAATCTATAAATTTTGTAGGGTAATAGGAAGAGACGTACATTTGCAGCCAAACCAACTTTACCTGTGATAAAAAAATCAATTGAAAGTCTCCAGCTGGAGGCTGCTCAGAGTGGGGCCAACACATTAAGACGTAATCTCGGGGGTATCAATCTCATTGCTATAGGCATCGGCGTGATCATAGGCGCTGGTCTTTTCTCCCTGACAGGCATCGCCGCTGCCAATAATACCGGCCCTGCCGTTATATTATCCTTCATTCTTGCAGCTGTTGGTTGCGCCTTTAGTGCGCTGTGTTATGCAGAAATGGCTTCTATGGTGCCCGTAGCCGGGAGTGCCTATACCTACGCCTATGCCACACTGGGAGAACTGTTTGCCTGGATTATCGGCTGGGACCTGGTGCTGGAATACTCTGTAGGCGCCGCCACCGTGGGTATCAGCTGGTCTAAATATCTTATTACCTTCCTCGATAAGTTCAATATTCACCTGCCGGCACAACTGGTTACCTCTCCGTTTGAGCTGGTCAAACTGGCAGATGGTACACAGATACACGGTTATATTAACCTGCCTGCAGTATTGATCATCGTCTTTATCACTTCCATTATCATCTTCGGTACCAAAGGCTCCGCATTGTTCAACGCCATCGTGGTAGCGCTGAAAATTGGGGTCGTATTGGTCTTTATAGCGCTTGGCTGGCACTATATCAACCCGGAGAACTATAAGCCCTTTATTCCGCAGAATACAGGCGAATTCGGACATTTTGGTGTGAGCGGCATCCTGCGGGGAGCCGGTGTGGTATTCTTCGTATTCATTGGTTTTGATATCGTTGCTACGATGGCGCAGGAAACGAAGAATCCTAAAAAGAATATGCCAATAGGTATCCTGGGATCCCTGATCATATGTACTATTCTTTTCGTCCTGTTTGGTTACGTCATGACCGGACTTGCACACTATACCGAATTCAAAGACAATGCTGCTCCGGTAGCGGTGGCCATCGCACATACACCATATGAGTGGCTGTTTCTTGCAGTAATTGCCGCTATCCTGATCGGGTATACCTCTGTGATCCTGGTAGATCTGCTGGGCCAGTCAAGGGTGTTCTATTCCATGAGTAAAGACGGTTTACTACCAAAGGTATTTTCGACGCTGCATCCCCGTTTCGCCACTCCCTATAAGTCCAATATCGTACTCTGTATTTTCATCAGCCTTTTCGCCGGACTGGTACCCATTCATGTAGTGGGAGAGATGACCAGCATAGGTACCCTGCTGGCCTTTGTAATGGTCTGCCTGGGAGTTATCATCCTGCGTATAAAACAGCCGGATATCCCAAGAGCTTTCAAAACACCATTTGTACCGGTAGTACCGATACTCGGTATCCTCACCTGCCTGCTGATGATGTTCTCTTTACCGCTGGATACCTGGATAAGATTGATCGTATGGCTGCTCATCGGCTTTGCTATCTACTTCGGATATGGCCGTAAGCATAGCAAACTGCGGAATAACTTGCAATAGGGCAGCACCATCAGGAAAGAACGCCACTTATCATTTCCGGAATAAAGACGTTGTTGCATTTACTATCTTGGAAGTGAATTAACAACAGCTGCCTTTATTTATGAGAAAACTACTACTCGTTCTTACAATGTGCTATGCTGCTACAACAAGCTATGCACAGGAAAATGCCTTATGGCTGAGATACCCCGCTATTTCTCCTGATGGCAAGACCATCGCTTTCGGTTACAAAGGAGACATCTACCGGGTGGATGCCAATGGTGGTGTGGCTATTCCCATCACCATTCATGAAGCCCACGATATGATGCCCGTATGGAGCCATGACGGTAAATACATCGCTTTTGCCAGCGACCGCTACGGCAACTTCGATGTATTTGTAATGCCGGCTACAGGTGGTACACCTACACGCCTGACTTACAACAGTGCTGCCGATATTCCGTACGATTTTACACCTGACAATAAACAGGTACTTTTCGGTAGCTCCCGCAATGCACCTGCCAGCAACGTACGTTTTAGCTCGGGCCTGTTCGACAACCTGTATAATGTGCCTGTTAGCGGTGGCCGTTCCATCCTCGTGAGCGCAGCCGGTGCAGAGTCGGCCCACTACAACGGGAAAGGTACACAGATCGTTTTCCAGGACATCAAAGGATATGAAGATCCCTGGCGCAAACACCATACGTCATCTGTTACAAGGGATATCTGGGTGTACGACATCGCCGCTAAAACCTACAAACAGGTATCCGGCTATGAAGGAGAAGACCGGGAACCCTTATTCGCAGATAATGACCAGGTATTTTACCTGAGTGAAAAAGGATGGATCTCTCAGAACCTGTTTAAAGGCTCCCTAACTGATAAGACTAAACTGCAACAGCTTACCCGCTTTGAAAAGCATCCTGTACGTCATCTGTCCAAATCTGATGATAACCAGCTTTGCTTTACCTGGAACGGGGAGATCTATACACTGAAAGAAGGTCAGCAACCAAAGAAAGTGCCTGTCCAGATCTTTAACGATGGCCGCTCTTCCGTGGCGAAACCATTACCCATCAGCGGCAATGTAACTGAGTTTGCCATGAGCCCTAACGGTAAGGAAATGGCCTTCGTAGCCCGCGGTGAGATCTTTGTTACCAGCGTGGAAGGCAATATGACCAAACGTATCACCAATACGCCTCAGCAGGAAAGGTCCGTAGCCTGGGCGCCTGATGGGAAACATATCGTCTATGCGGCTGAAAGGAAAGGTAACTGGGACATCTACCAGACTTCCATCGTCCGCTCCGAAGAGCCTTATTTCTTCGCCTCTACCATCCTGAAAGATGAACCGCTGATTGCTACTGAAGCGGAGGAATTCCAGCCGCTGTTCTCTCCTGATGGTAAAGAGATTGCTTACACGGAAGACCGCAACGTATTGCGCGTATACAATATCGCATCTAAAAAGAGCCGCACCCTGCTGCCTGCCGGTCGTAACTTCTCCTACTCCGACGGCGACTGGCAATTCGCCTGGAGTCCTGATGGGAAGTGGATCGTGACCGATGACCATCAGGGTTACTTCAACGTGAGCAATGCCGCGATCATTGCTGCAGATGGCAAAGGACAGACGATCTATCCTGTCATGAGCGGCTTCGGGGAAAATAGCAACAAATGGGCGGCAGACGGTAAGGTAATGACCTGGCTGAGTGACCGTAATGGCCGCCGCGGACTGGCAAGACAGGGCGCCACTGAAGTAGACATCTTTGGTGTATTCTTTGACCAGGAAGCATATGACCGTTATAAACTGTCTAAGGACGAATTCAATCTCCTGAAAGAGAAAGAAGACAACGCAAAGAAATCCGGTAAGGATTCCGCTACTGCGAAGAAAGATACTGCTGCTGCGCCTAAAAAGCCCTTCAATCCCAACTTCGATAACCTGGACAGCAGGATCATCCGCATGACCATCAACAGCGCCTCTATCAGCGACTATGTGCTGAACAGCGACGCCAGCAAGGTATACTATATGGCAGCTTTTGAAAAGGGCTATGATCTGTGGGTAACTGAACCGAGAACAGGAGAGACGAAGATACTGGCCAAATTAGGCGGTAGTCCGGGCAGTATTGAACTGAGCAAGGATGGTAATACAGTCTTCGTCAGCAACCGTGGCAGCGTCGTGAAAGTAGATGCTACCTCCGGCAAGATCACACCTGTTGCCATCAGCACAGAGTTCCTGTTGGACCAGGAAGCAGAGCGCCGTTATATCTATGAACACGCCTGGAAACAGGTGGAAGACAAGTTCTATGATCCGGCTGAGCTGAAAAAGATAGACTGGGAAGCGTATGCGAAAAACTATGCGCGCTTCCTGCCGCATATCAGTAATAACTATGACTTCCAGGAACTGCTTAGTGAACTGCTGGGAGAACTGAATGCGTCCCACACCGGTGGTCGTTACTACGCCGGCCGCGCTGATGGCGATAATACGGCAGCACTGGGTTTACTGTATGATGAGACATACACCGGCAATGGCCTGAAAGTAGATGAAGTCATCGCAGGAGGACCCTTCGACAAAGCCGGCAGCAAACTGAAAAAAGGCAATATCATCGAGCGTATAGACGGAGAAGAGATCACCGCACAACAGGATTGGGCTATACTGCTGAACCGTAAAACAGGCAACAACATCCTGGTGAGCATCTACGATCCTGCCACACAAAAACGTTGGGATGAATCTGTAAAACCAATCTCCGGTAACGATGAAGGTAACCTCATGTACAAACGCTGGGTGACCAACATGCGCAATATGGTGGATAAACTGAGCGGTGGTAAGGTTGGATATGTGCATGTACAGAGCATGAATGACGCCAGCTTCCGTTCTGCATACGATGAAGTAATGGGCAAGAACCGAGAGAAACAGGCCCTGATCGTAGACACCCGTTTCAATGGTGGTGGATGGCTGCACGATGATCTGTACAACTTCCTCAGTGGAAAAGCATATATGAACTTCGCACCACAGAGCCACAGAACAAAAGCATGGGAACCACAGACCCGCTGGACAAGACCCAGCTGCGTGCTGATGAGTGAAAGCAACTACAGTGATGCGCATATCTTTCCTTTCATCTACAAACAGGATAACCTGGGTAAACTGATTGGTATGCCGGTACCGGGAACGGGTACTGCAGTTTGGTGGGAACGGCAGATAGATCCTACGCTTGTTTTTGGTATTCCGATGGTAGCTACTTTTGGCAGAACAGGCGATCATCCGCTAGAGAACACACAGCTGGAGCCGGATATCCGTGTACCGCTGCGCTATGAAAACGCGCTGACTGGTAAGGATGACCAGCTGGAAGCAGCAGTGACAGAGATGTTGAAAGAGATTAAGTAATCGGCGTAATAGAATGAAAGAGCGGGTGTGTCAGCAATGATACACCCGCTCTTTACTGTAGGGAGGGGATAAAAAGAGGGCCATCCCAGAACTGAGACGGCTTTTCTCATAGTGGAAAGTAACTAATATCTAAGCAGGTTTTATTTAGTTGTTTCTACGCATCTGGATGTGTTTGTTGTTGCCGTCAGCGAGGTAGGCTAAATTGTTTTTAGCAAAACGGCTGTATTTGTCCTGGTACTTTTTGTGGACAGCATCAGGTTGTTTTACGCCATTCACCGTCATTTCGGTGGGAGAGAGTGTCAGCATATGGAGGTCATTCGCGTCGGTAATCAGTTTGTCACTCACCAGATCAGCGGTCAGATCGGCCATCAGTTTCCTGTCTGCCTCAGCCTGTGCACGATCTTTTTCAGCCTGCGCGCGGTCTAATACAGCTTGTGCCCTGTCTTTCTCTGCTTGTGCTCGATCTTTGTCAGCCTGCTCACGGTCCTTGTCCGCCTGTGCGCGATCCTTGATAGCCTGTTCCCGGTCTTTATCCGCTTGCTGTTGGTCGCGGTCTGCCTGCTGTTTGTCCCTCATTGCCTGCTGGCGGTCTAATTCAGCTTGTGCACGATCTTTCTCGACCCGCAGACGGTCCCTGCCGGCCTGCTCTCTTTCTTTTTGCGCCTGAAGGCGATCCTGGTTTGCCTGAAGGCGATCCTTATCTGCCTGCAGACGATCCAGTCTAGCCTGTTCCCTGTCTTTTTCCGCCTGTAAACGGTCCAGTCTTGCCTGCTCCTTGTCCTTCTTCATCTGCTCACGGATCTCGTCAATAATGGTCTTATAATCGCCCCATTTTTCCTCCGGAACACTTACACCATCCACTGATAAAAAGGTCATCTTACCATCTGTGAATTCCAGTTGATAGGTTTTATCATCACGGTCAGTAATGATGCGTTCCTTCCCGTTTTTCTGAGTAGAACTATATTGGGAAGTAACCTTCTGTGCGTGCAGGGAAATAGCCAATACCAGGAATATTGCAAGCAGTATGTTGCTTTTGAAGTAGCGTGTTCTCATTTTCTGATGAATTTAAAAGTTTGTAAATAGTGCCGGGATGTACAGGCAATAAACATCCTGTTACAGCCGCAGCTGTAAAAAATAAGCATGTTTGTAAATGATGGCCCGGGAATGAACGGGAAATGAAGGTCCTGTCGCAGTAAGGACTGCGAAAAATTTCTACGTCATATTGTTGTTTTTAGAATGGTAGTGGCAATACAATGCCATCCGTGCTGTTGCACGGCTTTTTAAAACGTTGAATTGTTATATAACTGGATTATTGTGTAGCTGTAGCTGTCTCTTTTCAGCCTCAGTTCTTGCCCGGTCTTTATCAGCCTGTATGCGGTCAAGGTTGGCCTGCATTCTATCTTTCTCTGCCTGTAAACGGTCCAGTCTTGCCTGCTCTCTATCCTTGTCTGCCTGTACACGGTCTCTGATAGCCTGTTCACGATCTTTGTCTGCCTGCTGACGATCTTTCTCTGCCTGTTCGCGGTCCAGGTCTGCCTGTAGTTTATCTCTCTGGGCCTGCAAATGGGCTAGTCTTGCTTCTTCTCTCTGATGTTCTTCTGCTGTTATTTCATGTGCTGTCAGCCTAAGCTCTCTGCCATCAGCAATGAGACGGAGCTCAGATAATCTGCCCGGCCGCCGCTTATTCTCCGGAACGTATGCTTCTTTGTAAGCAGACCAGTTTTCTCTCTGTGCATTTCTTGCTGTGTACTGTGGCCGGGTGGGTGTCATCTCATCCCTGCGCCTGTCATCATCTGGCTGTTCCCGCTGTATATCATCTGCCAGTAATTTTTCCTCATAATGCTTGTCCATCACAGGTTCCCTGGTGATCGTTGCATGCCGTCTAATGACCGGTGGCGTAAGTTTTACGTTATTGATCAGATGTTCCTTCTGCTGAATAACGGGATCAGCTGGTTTTACAGGTGCGACACTATCCTTCGGTGCAATATCTGAAAGCTGCAGCTGCTGAGGCGGAATATAATTCCTGGCAGTGTTATGTTGTTTGCTGAAAACATGACTTTCTATACTCCGCAATTGCGTAATAGCTGCTGTTGATAAGATAGCCGTCAGCAGCAGTACACCTGTCATGAAGAATACCTTTTCTCCTGTTCCCAGCGGTTGATTTTTATTGTTGATAATACGGCTGACCCTTTGTAACAACTGGTTCTTCTTGCCAGGGAATGCCACAGCAGATGCATGACTGTACATGGCATGTTCCTTGAAACTGATCAGTGCCTGTATAAACTCTTTTTTATTGCCGGTTTGTCCGAGGGCGATATCGTCGCAACAATGTTCCCGCTCATCCCGCAGCAATCCTGATATCCATAAGAGGCCGGGATTAAAGAAGTAAACGGTTTCACAAACGCTTTGCAGCAGGTTCACGATGTAGTCATGGCGGCGTATGTGGGCCAGTTCGTGCAGTAATACAGCTTCCAGTTGTTCAACAGGCAACCCGCTTAATAAACCTGCCGGCATCAGTATCACCGGCTTCAGATGTCCTATTACCATGGGCACTTTCACAAGGGCTGATTCCACCAGCTGGACGCTTTTACTGATATGCAGCTTGTTGCAAAGCAACACAAGCCGTTCCTGCCAATCGGCGGCAACCTGTATGCATCGATGTTTTGTCTTTTGCAGATAGATCAGGCCCTGCACCATTCTGAAAGAACGGAAAGTGAAAAACACAGCCCATATAAGTACCAGCGTGGATGCATGGGTGGAAATATAAGCAGCACAGGCATCGGCAAACAACTGTACGTTAATCGCATTGATGTTCAGCAGCTGGGACGCATTTTGTCCGATGGCGCCGGCCAGTGGTACAAAGCTTTCTGAAGGCCCGCTCATACCACGGAAGAAGGTCCAGATACAGGCCAGTATAAACAATACAAACTGGATAAATATAATATTGTACCTCAATCGCGCAGGCGCTCTTTTGGTGAATTGCAGCAAGAGGGCCGTCACAACAGCCAGCAGCAATCCCTGCCATAGAGAATGGACCAGCATCCAGCTGAATGCCTGGAGAAACCGTTCGCCACCTGACTGTAAGTTGAGGTACGGGTGCATGGGTTTAAAGTTTAGTTACTTATCCATATTTTTCAATAACTCCCTGATCTTCTTCAACTCTTCAGGAGATGTCTTATCATTTCCCAGCAATGCCACCATCAGATCGCTCGGAGAGCCATTATACATAGAGTCCATAAAACGGCTCAGCAGGGTGCCCTTCACCTTATTTTCCTCCACCGCAGCGCTGTAAACGTGTTTCATGCTACTCTCATCACGGTCCAGCATCCCTTTTTCCTTCATTACCTGCATCAGTTTCAGGGTGCTGGTATAGATCACCGCCTCTTTCTGCTCATTCAGTTTATCATGTACAAAACGTACAGTAGAAGGGCCATACTGCCAGAGTATCTGCAGTACGTCCATTTCCGTTTTCGTCGGCACCATCTCAGGGGATGTATCTTTCTTAAATAAGCTCATGATCCAAAGGTATGCATTAAAAACGTACGTTGCAATAGCTAAGTCCTCTTTTTTAAAAAAAGACCGCCCCGGAGTTCCGGGACGGTCTTTATCCGCTATAGCTGTGAATCTGTTTACGGCTTATTACAGGCCTGGTACGTTAAAGTGTGTATAGGAGGTGAAGCCTAAGAACGTTCTGTCATTAGGCACATACAGCGGATCCTGTAGTTCCCGGAGGTACTTCAGGTTGGCCGTCTGGTAGTAGCTGTAAGCCACTTCGGTGCCCGGGAATACGGGGCTGGAAGTAGAACAGGTCGTGCAAGAAGTGGTCTTGCCATAGGCAGCTCTCATATAGTCATAGCCTTTGCTAAGCAGGTTGGAGTTGAATGTCCACAGGGAATTGTCGCCCTGGATCCTTGCCAGCTCGGCGGCATATGAAAATGCTGTCAGAGAATACTGGAAGTGTACACAGTCGTTCCTGTCGCAATATTCAGGAATAGTACCATCCGGCTTGATAATGATAGGCAGGTGCTGTGTAATGATATTATAACCATTCTGGTACACAGTAGTGCTGTTCAGGAAAATACCGATGGCCATTTTAGCATAACCGGCAGAAGCATTCCAGTTGTTGTTGTACGCCGGTGTGTTGTTGATGTAATTGTTCTTCACCAGGTTCAGGTAGTTGTTGAACTGGTTGATGTCAGCGTCAGACCAGCCGGCTGATTGTCCGAAGGCCTTATAATAACGCATGATCTCTGCAGCAGCAACGAAGCTGGGAGTGGTCCAGGAAGCCTCCAGTGATGGCTGATACTGGTTAGCGCCAGACATCAGTGCATACTGTTTGAAAGTGTAGGACCAGCCGTTCAGAATAGCGATACACTGCTGTGCGTAGGTGGCAGTACCGGTTTTTGCCCAGCGTAGTGCCAGTGCATATGCCAGTATAGCGTCCTTCCTGATCTGGCTTTTGGATTCTGTAGTAGCTCCGTTGGAACCCACAGTAACTGTTTCCCAGAATTTTGTCGGCAGCGCATTGTTATTAACATAATCCAGTACTTTCTGGTAAGCAGCAGAACGTACAGGTTCGCCACCATTCACCTGGGAACCGATAAGGTCCAGACTGGCCTGTGTGTTCAACATACCGGGATGTACGAATGTAACGATCTGTGGCGCAGCAGCAGCGGCTATCAGGCTTTTGCCCGGTATTGGCTTCATACTGTCTGCGTCTTGTTTTTTGCACATCAGCAATAAGGTTGCCACGGCAAACATAGTCATGCAAAGGAGGAGGGAATTTACGGTCTTCTTCATGTTAAGAGGGATTTTTATCAGGCTATAGCGGAATGAATTGTAGTCTGATAGACGTATATGGCTATTTACATTATCAGGTGTAAGGAAATGCAGTCCCCGGCGGACTCTAAACGTGGAAAATAAACTTATTATTATTTGGTTAAATTATAATATTTCTACCTCTTTTAAAGCATTACTGCGGATAATTTTTCATAAGAGTTGACGTTCCGGCATTACTCTCAGAGAAATGCCGGTCTAAAGGAATGATAAAGAATTAATAACAGTATGTTATGCCTGTTCCCACAACATCAGGTAAGCTCCGGCAGGATCCTGTATCAGGCAATACCAGCCATGGTTTTCCATTTGGCGTTTCTCGCCCAGCACCTTTCCGCCCAATGCCTGTGTGCGCTCTAAACTTTGATCCAGGTTGTCGACTGCTACATGACACAGCCAGTAGGGTGGGATATAGGCATTCGGACCTTTCGCATGGCAGACACCCACCGTTTCAGGAGCATCAGGATTAGCGTCTTTCGCCTGCATAACATAATCCTCATAATCGCCCATGCTGAGTCCTGACTTTTCCCATCCAACTACCTGCTGATAAAAATCGCTTACAACATCAGCATTGGGAACAGTGAGATCATGCCAGAGAATAGTGCCTGCTTTCTTTTTTTCCATAAATGTGGTTTAAATGTGACTGGGTCCCGAAGATACATACTTGTAATCTTTTCTAGCATAACTGATGAAGAAGCCGGTAAGGTGATTTTAGCCAAATGTCGTAACTTGACCAGCACTTTGTTTAAAACCTGAAATCATGATGAATTTGGCACTGTTGCTCACCTACAACCACCGGCTGATAAGCACGGCCGCCATCCTGGATGTATTCGAATCAGTGAACAATATGTATACTGTCAGCCAGCAGGCTCCCGTCTTCAATATACAGCTGGTGCTGCCTGATCAGAAGGAAGTGGACATGTTCCCCCATTACGGCCGTTATAACACGGTGACAATAAAGGAAGCTGCAAAACCGGATCTTGTATTGATCCCTGCTTTTATTGCAGGTGATGTGGATATGGCGATTGCCGCCAACAGCACCTTCATTCCCTGGCTACGGCAACACCACCACGCAGGGGCCGAAATAGCCAGTTTCTGTACCGGCGCTTTCCTGCTGGCAGCTACAGGACTGCTGGATGGTAAGCCCGCTACCACACACATGAATGCCTGTCGCGCTTTTGCTGGTCACTTCCCGGATGTATTACTGCAACCCGACAGAGTGCTGACCTCAGCAGCAGGTATCTACACCAGTGGAGGCGCTACCAGTACTTTCCATCTGTTACTGCACCTGGTAGAGAAGTACTGTGGACAGGATATGTCTGTAAAGGCCGCGAAACTATTTGCTATCGATATGGACCGTGAAACACAATCCTACTTCGGTATGTTCCTGCCGGAAAAGAAACATGCGGATCCGCTGATCTCAGAAGTGCAGCAACGCATGGAATCCTGCTTCCAGGAAGCACGCAATGTGGAATCATTCATGGAGAATATTCCTGCCAGTCGCCGCAACTTCGTACGCCGTTTCAAACAGGCTACAGGTATCACCCCCATAGAATACCTGCAGAAGACCCGTATCGAAGCAGCCAAAAAGATGCTGGAACAGACCAGCAACAGCATCCTGACTGTCATGCTCGACTGTGGTTACAACGACATTAAAGCCTTCCGCAAAGTATTCAGAAAGGAAGTAGGGCTGACGCCCACAGAATACAGGCTTAAATTTGCAGGCAGCCGTAATGCGAATACCTCGCTGGCGCTTGAAATGTGATCTTTTTGTGTATCTTGACAACATTTCACGGAGGGAAACGGGAATAAACTTTATGAACCAATGGTAATGATTCAGGCATTACCAGCAATCCCGTGTACATATGTCTGCTCAGGAAACAGTTTTAAAGAAAGTCATCAGGCCCATACACCTCTGGGCCATCGGCGTCGGATTAGTCATCTCCGGTGAATATTTCGGCTGGAATTACGGCTGGGGCGTAGCTGGTACCATCGGCTTCCTCATCGCCACGCTTATCATCACATTGCTGTACATCACCTTCATCTTCAGCTTTACAGAACTGACTACCTCCATACCACAGGCAGGAGGGCCCTTTACCTATACCCATAGGGCCATGGGCCCTTTCGGCGGACTGGTAGCCGGATACGCCACCGCCGTGGAATTCCTGCTGGCAACACCCGCCATTGCTTTCGCGTTGGGCAATTACCTGCATTTCCTGCATCCCTCACTCCCGGTATTGGGCAGCGGTATCGCTTTCTATGTACTGCTGACCATCATCAATTTACTGGGGATTAAAGAATCAGCCCTTTTTTCGCTTATCATCACTTTACTGGCAGTAGTGGAACTGCTGATATATATGGGCATTGTAGGACCTTCCTTCAAAGCCTCCAACTTCATGCACAACTCCATGCCTGCCGGATGGCTCGGCGTGTTTGCAGCCCTGCCTTTTGCTATCTGGCTGTATGTCTGCATCGAAGGAATTGCCATGGTAGCAGAAGAGGTGAAAGAACCTTCCCGGAATATTCCCAAGGGATATATCTCTGCCATGTTAACACTGGCGTTACTGGCCATTGGAGTGATGATGTTAACAGGAGGGATCACCGACTGGAGAGCATTATCGGCTATCGACTATCCTTTACCGGAAGCCATCGGCATCGTATTAGGTAAACAGAGCGGTATCACAAAGATCTTTGCGGGAATTGGTCTCTTCGGATTGATTGCTTCTTTCAACGGGATCATTATCAGTTATTCCCGCCAGCTCTTTGCACTGGCCCGCGCCGGCTATCTGCCAGACGCACTCGCAGCGCTCAGTCCTAAGAGACAAGTGCCCTACGTGGCATTGATAGCAGGAGGATTACTCGGCGTGATTGCCCTCTATCTCGGTAAAACAGATCAACTGGTGATCTTATCAGTAATGGGCGCAGTAGTGATGTACATCCTCAGTATGATCAGCCTGTTCATCCTGAGAAAAAAAGAACCGGAATTAGAACGTCCTTTCAAAGCACCTTTCTATCCATGGTTCCCGGGCATCGCATTGGTATTGTCGATTGTATCATTAATAGCGATCGTCTACTACAACCAACTATTAGCGCTCTTGTTCTTTTCAGGATTGATCATCGCGCTGGTTATTTTCGTCGCAATGGGGAAACACCGGGAACCGGCCGCTATCACACCACGGGTATAAACAAAACGCAATGGCATACCAACACACCATACAACACAAAACATACACCTTCCCCGACCTTCGTACCCTCCTCGCACGGGCTACACCCTTCCGTTCCGGTGATGCTCTCGCCAGCCTGGCAGCAGACAACTACGAAGAGCGTGTCGCTGCACAGATGACCCTTGCAGATGTACCGCTCAAAACATTCCTGCAGGAAGCTATCATCCCATACGAAAAAGATGAGATCACGCGCCTGATCATCGACACCCACGATCAAACAGCTTTCGGACCTGTCAGTCATTTCACTGTAGGCGAGTTGCGCGACTGGTTATTGAGTGATGAAGCAGATACATTGACGCTGCAACGTTTATCTCCCGGCCTTACGCCAGAGATGGTAGCAGCGGTCTCAAAACTGATGCGCAACCAGGACCTCATCAGTGTTGCGCAGAAATGTGAAGTCGTCACCCGTTTTCGGAATACAATAGGACTGAAAGGTCACTTATCAGTACGCCTGCAACCTAATCATAACACAGATGATCCGAAAGGGATCGCAGCCAGTATCATAGATGGCTTGTTATATGGCAGCGGAGATGCGGTGATCGGTATCAATCCTGCTACGGATAGTCCGCAGGCCGTTGTGCAGTTATTGCATATGCTGGATGGGCTGCGTACACAGTTTGACATCCCTACACAGTCCTGCATACTGTGTCATGTCACTACCGCATTGGAGATCATTCAGCGCGCGCCGGTCGACCTGGTATTCCAGTCTATCGGTGGTACAGAAAAGACCAACAGCAGTTTCGGTATTCATCTTAATTTACTCAGGGAAGCCCATGAAGCAGCCTTGTCATTGCAAAGAGGGACTATCGGTAATAACGTGATGTATTTCGAAACAGGGCAGGGCAGTGCTTTGTCAGCCAATGCACACGAAGGCGTGGATCAGCAAACCTGTGAGGTCAGGTCTTATGCAGTAGCACGGAAATTCTCTCCTTTACTGGTGAATACCGTTGTTGGATTCATCGGACCAGAATATCTCTTTGACGGTAAACAGATCATCCGTGCAGCCCTGGAAGACCATTGCTGTGGTAAGCTGCTGGGACTACCGATGGGTGTAGATATCTGTTATACAAATCATGCGGAGGCTGACCAGGATGATATGGATAATCTGCTCACGCTGTTGGGCGTGGCTGGCTGTAATTTCATCATGGGAGTGCCGGGAGCAGATGATATCATGCTGAACTATCAATCCACTTCCTTTCACGATGCGCTGTATGCCCGTAAGGTACTGGGACTGAAAGCTGCGCCTGAATTTGAAGCCTGGTTACAGCGACAAGGTATCATAAACAACAAAGGCCAGTTGCAGCAGGTAGGAAAAATGCATCAGCTGTTAAGCTATAATGCAGGATGAAATGTTATCACAATCAATCATAGGATGAACAACGAATTACAGCACCGGCATCCAATACAGGAAGATCCCTGGTCTTCATTAAAAGCGTTCACCACAGCGCGTATCGCATTGGGAAGAACAGGCACCGCTATCCCTTTAAGAGAAGTGTTGTCTTTTAAACTCGCACATGCACATGCGCGGGATGCTGTTTATTCAAAGCTGAACATTACACTGCTGATGGAGCAGCTGCAACCATTTCATACCGGTACTTTGCTGTTGCACAGCAGTGCGGCAGACCGGCAGGAATACCTGCAACGTCCTGATAAAGGCAGGCGACTGGATGCTGACAGCATTAAAACCCTGCATACATTACCGGCTGCACTATTGCAGAAAGACGTAGCCATTATCATCGCAGATGGACTTTCTGCAACAGCGATGAATGTACATACCTTGCCGTTATTAACGCAGTTAATACCGATGTTAAAAGCGGCGGGCATAGCAACAGGTCCCATCTGCCTGACAGAGCAGGGGAGGGTCGCTATCGGCGATGAAATAGGCGAGTTGTTAAAGACAAAAATGACGCTGATGCTGATAGGTGAACGGCCCGGACTCAGTGCGGCTGATAGTATGGGCGCTTATATCACATTTAATCCCCGCGTAGGAAATACAGACGAATCAAGGAACTGCATCTCCAACATCCGCCAGGAAGGATTATCATATGACACTGCAGCTGGAAAGATCTGTTATCTTTTGCAGGAGGCTATCAGACTGCAGTTGTCCGGAGTAGGGTTGAAAGATAACTATCATCCCTCCCAAATTTCTATTTGATTGTTTAAAAAAAATAATACTTTGTGCGGCATTCATAATGACGATGACGCAAGACGGATACCATATCTCTGCCGAAGAAGCTACTGAGGCCCTCCGTAGTCGTAATGCCGGTGTCTTCCAGAAAATATACGCAGCATACAGTGAGGAATTATTCCTGTTAGCTTATCGCTGGGTCAAAGACGATGACCTGGCCAAAGAGGTCGTGCAAAGCCTGTTCGCACATTTATGGGAAAAGGGACAACAGATTGAGATCACCGGAAATGTGCGCCACTACCTGTATCGTTCAATAACCAACAGAAGTATCAACGAATTAAAACGGCGGTCAAGGAATGTAAGTGAAGAGGCCCTGCAATGGCAGGCCGACAACTCCTCATTGCATGAAATCACCGATCATCTGCTGCTGCAGAAAGAGATCATACGCCTGGCACAGGGGCTGGCCCCACGCTGCCGGGAGATCTTCCTGCTCAGCCGTTTCGAAGGACTTGAACCCGCTGAAATAGCAGAACGGCTGGGTATCACTGTTAACACAGTGTATTTTCAGCTGGCGGTGGCCCTGAAATATCTGCGTAATCACTTATTGGACGGAAAAAAATTGCAGTAGCATCAAAGTATCGAGGTGCTGGATTGTCGTAATAGTATAAAGCAATGAACAACAACGATATAACCGGGTTCATTATAGATTGTCTGACAGACCCCGGTAACAGGGACAAACAGGCTGCATTAAATAAGTGGTTAGAGGAATCGGAAGAGAATCAACACCTGTATGCAGAACTGAAGCAGCTTTGGGAAGCCGCAGCAGATGTTCCTCCCATGCCCTTTAATGCAGATGAAGGGTGGAAGGAATTGTCTCAGCAGATGGCGCCGGCTGCCAGGGTAAAGCGTCTGTCCCCCTGGAGGATCGTAGCGGCAGCCGCAGTGCTGTTGTTTCTTATTGCAGGCGGCTGGTGGTGGCAAACATCCCGCAATGCCTGGATCACTTACGCAACGCCCACTGGCGATGTAGATAGTATCACCCTTCCTGATGGCTCTATGATACATATGAAAGCCGGTACCTCGCTGGCTTACAGGAAGTTGTTCAAAGAACGCGAAGTGAAATTGCTGCAGGGAGAAGCCTATTTTGATGTGGTGAAAGATCCACAGCGGCAGTTCCTCGTCACAGCAGACAAATCAACCGTAAAAGTACTCGGAACGGCATTCAATGTACGTATAGAAAACACCTTCACAGAAGTCATTGTCTTTGAAGGAAAAATAAGTCTGCACAGTGGAGGAAAGAAGCTGGTACTGAGCAGTGGCAGCGGTAACCTGGCAACTGTTAGCCGGAATGATGACGAAATAAGACACCCCATAGGTAATTATAGCAATCAATGCGCCTGGGCCACAAACGAGCTGGTATTCGAGAATGAAGAAGCCGAAAATGTGGCAAAGGTATTAGCCGCCCACTACCATATATCCGAAATAAAAGTTGCTGAGAATTTACGGCATAAACGAATTACCTTGCGCCTGCATAATACACCTCAGGATGAAGCGCTGGAAATATTTGGCGCTGTCCTGGATCAATAACTGAGCTCAGCTCCATTACCCTTATGAAGGTCCTGGCCACTTTAGGTATTTTAACCCTCTTATTGTGTGCAGTTCTGACCGGTACCGCACAACAGCCTCCACTACTGCAGCAGCGCCTGGATATCCGGGTGAAGAGGATGCCTGTCGCCGTTTTTCTCAAATGGATCGGCGAACAGACCGGTGTATCCTTCGCTTACCCCAATGAGATCATCAACGGTCGTACACCCGTTACCATGCATGAAACACAGATCTCCATAAAGGACGCGTTGGAAAGTGTTTTTCCTCCTGCTCAATACGAGATCCGCACCATCGGCCATCAGATCATTATCCGGTTTAAGAAAGTGGTCGCTCACTCTTCAGATACACTCGCGCCCACCCGTATCATGCAGATGAATCCTGTGGTGGTAACAGCCCTCGGCATCAGCAGGGAACAATACTCCCTGGGATATGCACACGCAGAAATAAAAGGGAAGGAGCTGACCAGTGCAAGGGACATACATCCTATGAATGCCCTCAGCGGAAAGATCGCCGGACTCGATATCAGTCCGGTGAATAGCGGAGCGGCAGGATCCGTAAAACTAACCCTCCGGGGAATGCGTTTGCTGGGCGGAAATAATCAGCCGCTGCTCGTCATAGATGGTATCCCGGTGAATAATACCTCCCCCGGTCAGGCCGAAAAATATGGTGGTTACGACCTGGGAGATGGCACTGTCATCATCAACCCGGATGATGTCGAGACGCTCTCTGTACTCAAAGGAGGGGCTTCCGCGGCCTTATACGGCAGCCGCGCTGCAAACGGAGTCATATTGATCACGACGAAGAAAGGTGTCCGTAAAGGGCTGGAAATGGAGTTTATGTCGAATGCGGTATTAGAGAAATCCAACAGTCGCTATGATTTCCAGGACACCTATGGCAGCGGCCGCGAAGGCCTGCTACCTGCAAATGCCGCCGAAGCCCGTTGGGATGCACAATACAGCTGGGGGCCAAAAATGGATGCCGACAGCATGGTATGGCTCTGGAATGGAATGAAGGTGCCTTATGTGAAAGCCCGGAACCCGGTTACAAAGTTCTTCCGGGAAGGTTTTACCCTTGTCAATACCCTGGCCCTGTCTACTGGGACTAAAAAAACACAGCTGCGGGCATCTTATACCAACACACTTAACAACGATATAGTACCTACCAGCAGATTACAAAGACATCACTTCTCTGCCAGGGTCACCACCCGGCTCACACGGAAACTGGAGCTGGATACCCGACTGGCCTGGCTGGATGAGGAAGTACTTAACCGGCCTGCATTGTCCGACAATCCTAATAACGTAGGCTATGTACTGAGTGGCATTGCTCCGAATATTGACCTCAACTGGCTGAAAAACTACAAGGACCCTGTAACAGGCAATTACATCAACTGGAACAATAACACCTACCAGGTCAATCCTTACTGGGCGATCTATGAGCAACCTAACAATAGTGACCAGGACCGCTTCAATGGTTTTATCCGCCTGAAATATAAACTCTGTTCCGGCTTCTCTGTACAGATACGTTCCGGCGCAGACTACTCCGCATTTTTCTTTAATGAGCTGATGAACTATTCCACGCCGGTGAATCCGCTCGGGGCGATGTTCCTTAAAGACAGGAGATTGTGGGAAATAAACAGTGACTTGCTGCTCACATATACCCGCCAGCTGAATAGATTCCGGTTCACCATGAACGTGGGTACCACCCGCATGGACTACAAAGAAACGATCCGCAATACTACCGGTCGTGAAATGAATATCCGCGGTGATAGAAACATCGATAATTTTGGCACCCGTATGCGCTATGAAATGATCCTCCGGAAAAGGATCAACGCGGTATATGCCTCCCTGGATATTGATTACCGGCGACTATTATTCCTGTCGCTGACGGGCCGTAAAGACTGGTCGTCTACATTACCACGCGATCATAACGCTTATTTCTATCCATCTGCTTCCGCTGCTTTTCAGTTTACAGAGCTGATCAGGAATAAACAGGTGCTGTCTTCCGGCAAGCTCCGTTTATCTGTAGCGCAAACAGGCACAGACGCTGTACAACCTTATTTGTTGCGACTTACCTACGGCTACAATCCTGATATCCCTCTTATAAAAGGATATTCTATTGGCGGTGTGGCGGTAGATAATGTGCCCTTCGCAGACCTCCGTCCGGGAGTCAACTATGCTTATGAAGCAGGCGCCGAGCTGGCTTTCTTCAATAACCGTTTACACCTGGACGCTACCTGGTATCATTCCAGGACGAAAGACCAGGTGTTGAATGCGCCCGTTTCCACTACCAGCGGATATACCAGTGCTGTGATCAACTCCGGCAATATCCGTAACGAAGGAGTTGAATTAGCATTGGGAGGAACACCGGTGATGCATCAGCATTTTAGTTGGGATGCCGGTTTGATCTTTGCCCGTAACATGAACAGGATACAATCGCTTAACTCGCTGATGTCGCCCTATTACCCGGTGGCAGTAGCGCGCTGGGGAAATGTGTCTGTAGTGGCGAAGAAAGATGCGGAGTATGGTATGCTGACCGGCAGGCATTTTCTGCGTGACTTCAAAGGACGTCTGGTATTGGACGGGAATAATCTGCCGAAATCTACTACAACAGACAGTCGCCTGGGTAGTAACCAATATGCATGGACAGGCAGTATCACCAACCGCTTCGCATACAAACGACTGGCGCTGACAGTGCTCGTCGACATCAAATACGGCGGCAACATCTTTTCTATGACCAACCTGCTGGCCTATTCAAACGGGAACCAGAAAGGAACGTTGGAAGGACGGGAAGGCTGGGCGCGTTCCGAACAGGAAAGGATCAGCGCAGGAAAGACACCCGAGCAATGGACCCCGACTGGCGGATTGCCCATCAAAGGCATAGCCGCGGCCACGGGCAATGAAGTGACAGCGTATGTGAATCCGCAGTCCTACTGGAAAAGGCTGGCAGAGAGCATCCCCGAGGCATTCATATACGATGCTACTTTTGTAAAGCTCAGGGAACTGCATCTTGATTATGACCTGCCCTTACATGCTTTCAGCAGAACATTCCGTGAAGCCACTATTTCTCTGATCGCACGCAATCCATTTACGTTTTACAAAGCGGTGCCCAACATAGATCCTGAATCAAGTTACAACAACACTACTGCACAGGGACTGGAATATGGTTCCCTGCCAACACGAAAGTCTTATGGTCTTAAACTGTTCGTCAAGTTTTAAGTGATGCCCATGAAAAGATACAGATGGAACATACTGATGATTTTATTACTGTCTTCCTGTACTGCTGGTTTTGAAAAGATCAATACAGATCCGAAGACAAAAGATAGTATTCCTCCCGGCGAGCAATTGACAGCCGCCGCTTATTTCATGGACGGCGGCCGTGAGATGGGATATCCTGATCTCTACATATTTCAGCCCATGGTACAATACCTGACAGGAGCAGAAGATATGAGCAGAGGAGGCAAGTATATCCGGGATGAGTTTTATAACAACTGCATGTGGGAAAACCTGTATGGCAAGAGCTTAAAGCAACTGGTAGACCTGCTGGAAAATCATAAGAGCGATTCAGCCCTCGTCAATTACCTGGCGGCAGCCCGTATCCTGCGGGTGTACGTGTTTTCCCTGCTGACAGATACCTACGGCGACATTCCTTATTCACAGGCAGGTCTGGCTTATTACAACAAGATCTACACTCCTGAGTACGATAAACAATCAGATATCTATACCAACTTCTTTAAAGAACTGGCGGAAGCTACGGCGCAATTCAATCCTTCGAGAGAAGGCATAGCGAACGAC
Source organism: Chitinophaga filiformis (assembly GCF_900102545.1). Classification (GTDB taxonomy): domain Bacteria; phylum Bacteroidota; class Bacteroidia; order Chitinophagales; family Chitinophagaceae; genus Chitinophaga; species Chitinophaga filiformis. Next base: position 331,715 of record NZ_FNBN01000009.1, read on the forward strand.
ATTGTGTATAACGGTGATCTGGATAAATGGAAACGTCTGGCAGGTTCACTGAGACTCCGATTGGCTATGCGACTCACAAAAGTGAATGCTATTACTGCAAGAGAGCAGGTAAGGGCGGCATTGGCAGCTGGCGTGATGCAAAGTGCGGATGACAATTTCCGGATGCTGCACGACAACTATGCCTATCCCGATCTGCGGGGCAACGGCTATGCACAGGCATTGCTGGAAGATAATGTACGCCAGTGGGTCAGGGGATGCAGTACATTCGTAGAATACCTCAAAGCAGAGAAAGACCCTCGTTTGCCCACTTTCTTTGTCAATAAAGATGCAGGGGGGAAGGATATTACCACCATTACCAATTACCTGTCCATGAAACCGGGGATGTACTATTGGGATGACCAGGAAGAGTATGTCAGCCCGGAAGGAGTAGTAATAGCTGCTGCGGATAAATATTGTGTGCTGAACCAGCCTTTCTATCAGCTGGATGCACCATTCCTGCACATGGGATACGCGGAGGTGGCCTTCCTGCAGGCAGAGGCAGCCGCCAGGGGATGGATACCTGATGATGCCAATAACTGGTATCAGATTGGGATCCGTGCCGCCATGGACCAGCTGAAACTGTACGCAGAAATAGGATATATCCCTGATGATACGGCAACGGCATTCGTCCGCGCGCACAGGCTGACGCCCGGCAGGGAGATTGAACAGATCAATATGCAGAAATGGGTGGCACTCTTCCCTAACGGGTTTGAGGCATATGCCAACCAGCGCCGCAGTGGCTATCCGGTATTGGCGCCCATTACTGATATGGGCAATGAATCGCAGACAGACGGTATTCCCCCCAGGCGTTTATTCTATCCTTCCACAGAGGCATTCAGCAACACGGTGCATTACCAGGAAGCGCTGGACAGGATGGGGGGAACGGACGACTGGTTACAGCATGTATGGTGGGACTATTGATGTGATCACATCGTTTCTTCCTCTTCCGGATGCCTTGGTTTATACCAGACATAGTAATATCCCAGGATCAGCACACCCGTTAGGAATGGGATCAATGCCAGATGCTTATAAGTGATCCATCCGGTAATGATCTCCGCGTCAAAATGCAGGAACTCACTGATCATCCAGTAAGAGTTAGCCGTGATCCATACGGCGATCGCCAGGTTGTGGCATAACTCCGACATGAATTGCCGTGTGCGGTAAGCGATAATAATAGCGACTATCAGCGTAGGGAAGATCATCGCAATGCCCAGTGGCTTCCAGATCAGGCACCAGCCAATGTCTTTCAGCAGCCAGAAAACGATATGCAGATTTTCCATTTTCCGGTATTTCAACGGGATACTGTAAACAGGTGTGGTTTCGGGCATGTTTGGTTTTATTGTGCCGGCAAAAATATAAAATCTGACGCCAATTGGTATAACTCTTGTATTAACCAAAGCATACCAAAATGAACGAGTTATGAAAAAAGCAATGATAGCCGCTTCTATTGTCGGCGCAGCAGCAGCTGGAGTGATCTTATATATGACCCGGAAAAATGGAGGTATGAAAGGCCTCATGGAGAAGGCAGGATCTGCAGCAGATAATGCCCGCCGTATGGCTAACCGCCACCTACGCAAATCACAACAGAAAATTAATACCATGGTCAACGAGTCCATGGCATAGTGAATGCAGGCATTTTACCGGGGTGGCAAGCATGTTCCGGTTAAATGCTCCGGTAGGATGCCTGCTATTAAGTCCACCCATACGTCTGGTATGCGTCTGGTATACGTCTGGTATAAAGCGTGTCTGAAGCTTCAATAGACCCCGGTAGGGGGCTCAGTGTTTGTTGCGCGGGGTGACAACCCCGGGGAAACCCCAAACCGTGTGTAACCCCGAAACCGTGCATAACCCTGGAATGGTTTCACCCCGGGAAACGATCGTATAACCCCCGAACCGTGCGTCCCCCCGGAATAGATGTCCCCCGTCGTCCCGTAGATGCGTCGTGTATACGTCGTGTATGTCTCGTATATACGTCGTCTACCTCGTCGGCAATTACTTCCCCTCAACACCAAAAAATGACACAATTCCAGAAAAATTCAAAATGACAATTTCTTACGTCACTGAAAATCAACCCTTCTCCTAATCCTCATATTAAATCCGCTTAACATTAAATAAAAAAATCTAATATGGACAATAAATAATTACATTTGTTTTATTGTTAATATTAAGGGACTCCCTACCCGTTGACCGATGAAGCACCACCCTGTACCCGTCCTACGACTGGCAGTATTTACACTGTTAATGTTCTTCCTGTGGCCCGTTCACGCTAACGCCACCAATTCCGCCGCCGCTCTTTCTCAGGATACGGCCAAAGAAAGCCTTGTAGATCATGCCATTAGCGTGTTCAACAAAATCAAGGAAAAGAACAAGTTTATCAATTTCCTGACCGACGAATCGCTGGGTACCTTACCCGTGGGACTTGTCCGTGAAATAAACGGCAAGGTCTACGTGATTGCCATTGACAGTATTCGTATGACGCCTCAGGGAGCCTATCTGAGCGCCTATTTCCGTTTTACCTTCCCCGGCACCACCCGCGAGCTGATCTTCGGTGGAAAGGATATCACTTTTACGCCCGGAGGTATAGGAGTGGGTAACTCTACCAAACTGATGTTGCTGAATGATCAGAAGATCAACTTCAATGAACATATAGAGGTCAACTTCCCCGGCGATGGTACCAATTATGTCGAATGGGACTGTAATGGCTTCAAATCGGCTAACCTGAGCGGTGTGTTCGAGTTTGACAAAGGTTGGATCGAACCCGATGATCCGGGTAAAGAAACCGTACAGGCAGCCCTGGCGATAAATGCAGCAAAAGATCTCAGCAATATCATGGCTGATATCAATATTCCTGCATTTCGCATCAAAGGCCTGAAAGACTTCAACTTTAAAGTAAAGCATGCTGTCATCGATATGAGTGACCTGGCCAATCCGTCCGGGTTAAACGTTACTAACGATATGCTGGAAGATCCTTCAAGCCCCTTATTGTGGCGTGGATTCTACCTCCAGGAACTGGAAGTAGGGTTACCGGAGCAGGTGGCTTCCGGAAAAGGACGGCCTAAGGTGACGGTATCCAACTTCATTATAGACGACCAGGGGGTGAGCGGTAGCGTTGCCGCAGAGAATATTGTAAAATTGGGAGACGCCAGTGCAGGTGGCTGGCCCTTATCAATAGACAAAGTAGGACTGAGTTTCAGTAAGAATAAACTGAACGGAGGCTCCCTGGGGGGAGAAATGAGAATAGGCTTCCTGGGTGATGATCCGCTGGCTTACGACGCTGCAGTCAGTATGCGCGGAAGTGATACCTACTATTCCTTCGCACTGGCTACTACAAAGGATAAAACATACTCCTTCTTTGCCGGCAAAATTACCCTGAATAAGGACTGTCGTATAGAAGTGACCAAGACGCCCAAGGACTTCATTCCGAAAGCAACACTGACGGGTAAGGTAGAGCTCAATAAGAGTGTACTGAATATCAAAGACATCTCTTTCGAAGACCTGGTCCTTTCAACACAGAAACCGTATGTGCATAGCGGCACATTCGAAATAGCCACAGCCGGTGATGCGAAGATGAGTGGATTCCCCATCGCATTCGACGAACTGAGTTTAGGTATTTCCGAAGGAAAAGTAGCCGTAGGCGCTACTGTGATGCTGAACTTTATGGGCTCAGGCGACAAAGGCTTCAGCGGTAGCACTTCATTTACCATCACCGCAGCACAGGAGGAGATCAAACAGACCGTAATGGTCGATAACCAGCCTGTTGAAAAAGTAGACACACGCTGGAAGCTGGATAAGGTCACCATCAGCGATATCGATCTGGACGTGAAGGTAATGGCCTTCCAGATGCATGGTATCATCACGCTGTTTGATAATCATCCTGTATACGGAAATGGCTTCAGAGGAAAGCTTGATTTCTCTCTGCCGGGACCTGTTCCTAAAGCAACCGCAACTGCTTATTTCGGATCCAAAGATGACTTCCGTTACTGGCACGTAGATGCATATATAGGTGTCAGGGTACCGATACCACCTATGCTGCAGATCACTGGTATGATGGGTGGTATGTCTTATCATATGGAACGTCCTTCAGATTTTGATCCTTATGATTCGAGGAACGCTATTGATGAAAAAGGTGGTTTAAAAGACGTGAACGAGATCTTCCAGTACGTACCATCGAAAGATGCCGGTATGGGTTTCATGGGAGGTGTGACAATGGCGTTGTCAACAGATGTGGTGATCAATGCCAACGTAGCGCTTGAAGTACAGTTTGGGACAAATGGTGGGTTCCGTTATGCACAATTTGATGGCGCCGGTTATGTAATGCATGAGGTAGTGAAAGCGAAGAGTAAGAACGACGCAAAAGAGGATGAATCCGCACCGGTGTGGGTGCAGTTTAAGATGCGCTTTGATAATGTCAACAGTTCATTCGATGCAAGTATAAAGACTTATGTGAACATCGCCGGAGTAGTAAAAGGCGCCCACGACCGCGGACTGGTGGGCGAATCTGTATTACACGTAGGCAAGGATGACTGGTATCTCTACATAGGACGTCCATCACAGATGAATGCACTTTCCATTGTTGGAATAGCGGAAGTGAGCAGCTACTTTATGATGGGTTCAAAAGTGGAGGATATGCCGCCGGTGCCCACAGAAGTAAGCGAAGTGTTTGATGGTATCAATACCGATTTCATGGCCATGGAAAACACCATGAGTACCGGTAAAGGGTTTGGTTTTGGCGCACACTTCAAAGCGGGCTTCTCATTTGATTATGGTGTGTATGGTGAATTTGCCATAGGTGCAGGCGCCGACATCCTGCTGCGTAACTACGGAGAGGCAAGATGTAAGGGTAGCAACAGTATTATAGGTTTCAACGGATGGTATGCATCCGGACAGGCATATGCTTACCTGAAAGGAAATGTCGGTATTCGTGTAAAAGTATTTGGAAAGAAGAAGTCATTTGACATCGCTAAACTATCCGCAGCCATACTGGTGCAGGCTAAATTGCCTAATCCTTCCTGGTTCAGAGGTATGGCGGGTGTGAAATATTCTATACTGGGCGGTCTGGTGAAAGGAAAAGCCAGCATTAAGGTAGAACTGGGTTCTCAGTGTGAGATAGTAGGTGCAAAAGAAATAGACGTAGAGGTAATCAGCGACATCAAGCCTGATGATCAGGGTAATGACGTTAGTGTATTCTCTTCTCCGCAGGTAGCATTCAACCTTGCAATAGAAAAGCCCTTCTCAATGATGAACGAGTACGACCAGGTAGCTACTTACCGTGTGAAGCTGGATGGGGTAACACTGATGAATGATAAGACACCAATCACTGGTAATATCGTTGTTAACCCCGATGGTATGTCAGCAACGCTCAATCAGCGTGATATCCTGCCGGGATTAACCCGGCTGACTGCAGGCGCCAAAGTTCATTTTGAGAAACAGAATGGCGCCAGCTGGGAAGCATTAAAGAGCGATGGCAAAAACATTGACTACGAAACAAAATCCAGCACCTTCACAACCGGTGAAGAACCTAAGACCATCAGCTGGGAGAACGTAGTGTATGCTTATCCTGTAAGAAATCAGTACAATTTCTTCCCGGGTGAATACAATAAAGGTTATCTCAAACTGAAATATGGTCAGCCTAAACTGTTCCAGAAAACAGATGAAAAAGGTGAGAGCTACAGCATAAAAGCTGCCTTCACATCTGCACAGAAACAGGTTGCTGCAACGAACGTATCTTATGATGAAGCAGCCGCACAGGTGAACTTTGATGTTCCTGCGGACCTGTCAAAGGAAATGATCTACACCTTTAATATTGTCCGTTCTTCCCTGTCGCTGGAAAACGCTGCTGATAACGTCACTAAGAAAGCAAAGACCACAGTGGGAGATGACGGCGATAGCACTACCATCACACAAACAGCGCTGAAAGGTAACGCTAACTCTGAAGCAGATAAAGAGGTGATTGCGTATAACTTCCGTACCAGCAAATACAGCACATTTACTGAGAAGATGAATAATGTGACCGGCTCACAGGATCTCTTCGATATCGCCACCGGTTATGTAACAGTCATTGGTACCCGCTTCAATACGGCAGAAACATTTGACAAGTTCGATATCAGTGGTGATGCAACCTTCTCTACAAAACCGCTCATACTGCTGAAAGCTGGTATGAACAATGAGTGGCTGCAGAATAAGATCATGCCATTGCTGTACAACGGTTATCCGTTTGCACCATCTATGACACTTGCCCGCGATGCATCTGCAACCGGAGGTCTGCCGCCATTGGAAGCCGTACGCATGTACAACAACGATAATAACTATTACCAGCTGGAAAGCAATAACGTGACTGATGGTGTAGCGCCTGTAAGGCCCGGAGCATGTCGTTTCATGTACTACGTGCCTTACGTAGCGCATGAGGATTATATGGATCTGTCTGCGAAAGCCGGCAGACTGTACACCATCGGTAATGCATCTACGCCTGCAGGCAACCTGATGCTGAACACCTTCCCGGATCTGCAGGGCAATATTTATTATCCTGTAGATCTGCAGTATCGTTTACCAGGTACAAACCGGATCACATCAACAGTTACAAAGAATATCTACTATAAATTATAAACTACATGCGTCGTATTCTCTTAACCCTTTTGACTTCAGTGACGTTGTTATGTTGCGGCACAGGTATTTCCTACGGACAGGATAATCAACATAAAATAGTGGGCGTGGCCGATCCTAAAAATGGGAAGGTACGCCTGCGCTGGTCGCCCGCCAGCTATATAGCCTGGGAGATCGGTAACAAATATGGTTATACAGTGGAGCGTTTCACCGTGGCAGTGAATGGTGTATTGGTTAATCAACCTAAACCCGTTATGCTGACACCTCAGCCATTAAAACCATACACCCTGCAGCGCATGGAAGCCCTTGCAGAGAAGGATGACCGCATTGCCATGATTGCAGAACTGATCTATGGAGAAGGTGCTAAAAAGGTGACGCCTGAACAGGGGATTGGCGCTTACATAGAAAGTCAGAATACCAATGACTGGCGGATGGGTATGGCATTGCTGAACTGCGACTTGTCAGTGGCCGCAGCACAGAGTGCAGGTTTGTACCTGGAAGATGCAGACGTAAAGAAAGGAGAGCGTTATGTATACCGTATTGCACCTGCACAGCAACCACAGAACCTGGTGATCGATACCGCATTTGTAGTAGCTTCCCTCGATCAGCCTGTTGTGCTGGCAAGACCGCTGGAGCTGGCAATTGTCTGTGCTGATAGTTCCGCTACCCTGGGCTGGCTGACCACATTTAACCGCGCCATGTATAGCGCTTATATGGTGGAACGTGCTTCAGATGGTAAAAACTTTAAGCCTGTATCAGAGCTGCCTATCCTGCCTACTTCGCCTGATAAGAACGGGTTCTCCTACTACCAGGATTCCCTGCCTGACAATGATAACAAATATACTTACCGTGTACGCGGTATTACTCCCTTCGGAGAATATGGTCCTTATTCAACAACAGTAGAAGGTATGGGAGTGCCAGCTGTATCAGACAGGCCCACCATGGATACCATGATTGTGGTGGATAACAGGAAGATCACACTGCAATGGTCTCTACCTGGCAAATTATCCCGTCAGCTGGATAAGCTGATCATCACCCGTGCAGAAACCACCAAAGGGCCATTCCTGCCGCTGGTAACACTGAAGTCGCCGGCCACCACATACACAGACGAAAAGCCGCTGGTCTCCAATTACTATCGTATAAAAGGGATCACAAAGAGTGGGAAAGCCATTTATTCATTTCCCTACTTTGCGCAGCTGATAGACAGTACGCCGCCTGCTGTTCCGGTTGGACTGGCCGGTAAAGTGGATTCTCTGGGTATCGTCACTTTAAAATGGATGGCTAACACCGAGAAAGACCTGCGTGGATACAGGGTATTCAGGGCTAACAGTACTAAAGAGGAATTTGTGGAAGTAACCCGCGAGATACTGGAACGTCCGGATTTCACTGATACCATTACCCTGCACACACTCACATCTCATGTGTTTTATAAAGTGATAGCAGTAGACAAGAACTTTAACCCTTCAGAATATTCACCATACGTGATGTTAAGAAGACCTGATACCATAGCGCCTTCCCGGCCTCTCATCACAAAAGCGTACAGGTCTGACAGTCTGCGTGCTATTGTATTGGAATGGGTCAACAGTTCCAGCCATGATGTAGTAAAGTATGCATTGTACAGCATCAATACAAAAGATAGCAGTCGCAGACAAGTGGCCGCATGGGATACCACATCCAAACGTGAAAGCTATACTGACACTGCATTAGTAATGGGCAACACTTATTACTATGAGCTGGAAGTATATGACGATGCCGGCAATCATGCAAAGGAAATAAGTGGCGATATCTGGTTTGAAACAGGTAAACGCCCTTCAGTGAAAGGTCTTAAAGGAATAGTGAATCCGGAAAAGAAACAGATCGAGTTAAGCTGGCAGTACAATCAGCCGGAAATAAAACAATACCGCATCTATCGTGCAAAGAACGATAATCCTTTTATTCTGTACGCCACTGTCGATGGTAGTAAACCACAATGGGTGGATAACGAAATATTCCTCGGGAATATCTATAAATATAAAATTACCGCAGTGATGAAGGGCGATGTGAAAGCAGAAATGAGCAAGGTAATAGAAGTTAAATTTTAATCCGGTTCTCCGATAAAAGCATTGTGTTATGAAGTACCGCCAAATATTTTTTCTTACAACGATCGGTGCGTTGCTGATCGGTGCCGGCACTGTAACAGGTCAGGCGCTCGATCAGTTTGGAGTGAAGAAAGGAGTGACCATGAATGGCTCTGTAAATGCCAGCACTACTGCCTATACAGCAAGTGGCATTGCGGCCAGGAGAGATCCCTTTGCCTGGTATCTCAATGGTAATATCAATATTAATTTGTTCGGCTATGATATGCCGTTCTCTTTTAGTTATAGCAACCAGGGAAAGAATTATTCCCAACCATTTAACCAGTTCCGTTTCGCACCAAGCTACAAGTGGGCACGTTTATATGTGGGGAGTACCAGTATGAACTTCAGTAACTATACCCTGGCAGGGCATATGTTCAATGGCGTAGGCGTGGAGCTGACGCCTCCGAAATGGCATATCTCGGCAATGTACGGTACACTGCTGAAAGCTGTGCCTTTTGATGTACTGGCGCCGGAAAGTTATAGCAGGGCCTCTTTTGAACGTAAGGGTGCTGGTCTGAAAGTGGCATATGAAAACGCAGGTAATGCCTATGGCGTATCACTCTTCCGCGCTAAAGACGATCCAGCCTCCCTTCCCTTTATCCCTGATGATGCTACCATCACACCGAGAGAGAACGTAGCCGTGGCTTTCACTGTACGGCAGAGTATCGTACAACACATCTTTGTGGATATGGAGTATTCTGTATCCGCTATCAACCGTGATGTACGTGGAGAGAAAAATGCATTTGACAGTAGCAGAGGTACTTCCAATCTGTTAAAACATTTCCTGTCGCCCACCAACAATACCCGTTACTTTGACGCGATACAGGCAGGACTCGGATATAATGGCTCATTCTACACGGTACAGCTGCGCTACGAAAGGGTAGCGCCTGACTATGTAACCCTGGGCGCCTATAATGTGGTGAATGATATGCGCAACATTACAGTGGCGCCTTCATTTAAACTATTCAATGGCAGGGTGAACCTCTCCGCTAATGCAGGTATGCAGGTGAATAACCTGGACAAGAGCAAGACCAGCGACGCCAAACGCTGGGTGGTAAATGGAAACGCCAGTGTTACGGCAGGCGAACACTGGGTACTGAATGGAGGATATTCCAACTTCAGTAACTATACCCGTGTAAGACCACAGGTGGATCCTTACTTCAACAACCCAATGGATACCCTGGATTTCTACCAGGTGAACAATACCTACAACGCCATGGTGATGTATCATACCGGTGATAAGGACAGGCAGCAGGCCATCACGCTGAACTCTTCTTATCAGTATGCCAGCGACAGGACCAGTGTTGATACGACCGCACCAATATTGAGCAAATTCTTTACTTCGAATGTCAGTTATTCTTATAGTCTGCCGCCGAAAGACCTGACTATGAGTGCTTCAGTGAACTATTACAAGAACTCCGCAGCCGGATTGAGCACCACTTTCATGGGGCCTGGTGTAAATGTGAATAAACAATTCCTGGAGAAGACGCTCCGTACAGGTGTTTCCGCCGTATACAACGTGACTTCTGCCAAAAATACAACAGGAGAGGGACTGACCACTACCAGCAACAGCACCCTGTTCAATACAGGACTGAACATCAATTACAGTCCTAAGAGCAAACAATCCGAAACGGCTGCAGATGGTGAAGGTAAGAGGAAGTTCTTCAGCAAACAGACACATACCATCGGCGCTACAGTTTCGTGGGTATTGCGTGGCGCCACCACTAACCAGCCGGGTTACAACGAACTGACAAGCACGATCAACTATACCTATTCATTTTGACAACGATGTTTAATCATATCCTGAGGATGTCCCATATATACCGTTACGTTCTGTGCCTGCTGCTATTTGCAGCAGGTGTAACAAGCGTGAAAGCCCAGCAATATCCCGTTACTGCCAGTACGCAGATCATACCTCCTTACAGCGTTTATCTTCCTGATTACGCTGTAGCAGGTAGCGACAAGCTGCGTGTGATCCTGGTACAGAATGACCTGACACTGCCCAGCTATAACGTAAGGCTGCGGATGACCGTAGAACAGAATGGTACTGTCATTATGCGGACAGCCACTGCGTTTAACCCCAGACCGCTTTCCTTAAGTCCGGGTATTCCAACTATTATCGGAGGAATAGACCTGGCAGATTATCTTAACCCCGCCAATATTGAATACAGTGGAGGGTTCAGCAGAACCGAGTACGAAAAGACCCGCTCCCTGCCTGAAGGCGCTTACCGCATTTCCTTCACTGCATACGACTATGCCCGTCCGCAGGTACAGGTAAGTAACATGGGCTCCAACGTCTTCTTCTTCCGGAAGAGCGATCCGCCATTATTAAACCTGCCTATCTGTAACAGCCGTGTGGAAAAGCTGGATCCGCAGTTCCTCACTTTCAACTGGAGTAGTCGCAATTCCCCTAATCCGGTACCGGGAAGCGGAACAGAATATGTGTTCTCTCTTTACGAAATAAGACCTGCCGGTAGCAATCCTGACTACATCGTACGCAGCGCCAAACCTATTTATACATTAGTCACTGAAACCAATACCATCGTATACGGGCCCGGCGAACCTCAGCTGAGGGACAGCATGCAATACGTCTGGACAGTACAGGCGCGCGACAAAAGTGGCAGGGACATGTTCAGCAATCAGGGGCTGAGCCAGAGTTGTACGTTCACCTATCTTGGCAAAAATCCTTTCACACAGAATAATGTACCGAAGCCGGTATTGAAAGGACGTGCTACAGGCGAACGCAGTGTGCGTTTCGGCTGGCCATTGGCCGCGGCAAACTACCAGGTTGAAGCTTACCGTCTGCAATATCGTGCTACTAAAGTAGGCGATACAGAGTTCGACTGGCAGACAGAAGAGAAACAATCAGATACTGCATTCACTGCCAGCAGTCTGGAACCTAACCGTGCATACGAAGGCAGGCTGCAATGGAAGATCGCAGGCGTTTATGGTCCATTCAGTGATCTTGTTACTATAAAAACCGATTCCGCCAAAACCTTTGTCTGCGGAGACGCCGGCTTACTGGCCGCGCTGGATAACCAGACACCGCAGCCCGCATTGAGCGCGGGTAAGATTATCCGTGTAGGCAACTTTGACATCATCCTGACCGAAGTAAGTGGTGGCAATGGCAAGTTCACCGGTAAAGGCCGTGTAATTACACTCGGCTTTGGTATCGGTCTGCAGATGGAGTTTAAGGATATCACCGTTAACACCGATCTGAAGGTAATAGCTGGCCAGGTAACTGCCGTAACAGAAGGCATCGACAAATTCGTAAGCGATAAGCTGGACGAACAACATGGTGGTAATGATGTAGGTGGTGTCGTGAACGGCGATCTCGTGCCCGATATTACTACCAAACTGAAAATCTTCTCACCGGCGAATATCAAGGTAAATACTGACGCGGGTACTATTACCCTCACAGACAGTAATACCGGCCAGGAGGAAGTGATCAACTATAAAGACAAAGGAAAAACTCTGCCACTCGTACTCGAAGACGCGGATGGCAACCTGTATAATATCGACAAAGGCGGTAAGGTAACTTCCATTGGTAAACGTGATAACGCTATCACATCAGCAGTACTTGAATCCCTAAAGACCTTACAGCTGGATAAAGGTACCGTGACATTTACGGCGGGTACAAGTAATGTGTATGCATTTGATGCATGGAAGAGTAGCTACTCAGGTAAAACAAATGTAGAGAAGGAATATGAATCGCTGGCAAGTGGCAAATACCATGTAAGCTCAAAAGCCATTGTACCGGGTGAACAGGAACAGGTGACCGCGACATTGACGAATGCGGCAAGCGGTATCTCTGCTTCTAAACTTAAGTTTATCACTGGTAAGGGTATCGTACTTACAGCTAAAGACAATGGTGACAATAGCTTCACTATTAGCCTGACCGGTGGTCCTGGCGGTGATGCACAGGAAATATACGCTGCTCATCCTGATGGTAATGGCGGTTATATCAGTCTGGGTAAACTGCTGGTACCAAGTTATAAGCCATTGCAGAAAACGCTGGTACTGGTGCCGATTGGTGCACAGACTCCTGTGGCTACGGAACAGATAAAAACGGCGTTGCAGAAGACTTATGGTAAGCTGGGTATTACTTATACCGTTAAAGTAGACGAAAGTTTCCGCTACAATAAAACCTGGGATAGCAACGGCGATAGTGTTCTTCAGGATAAGGGTAGTGCCTTCCTGAGCAATAATTTCACTGGTGAGGAGAAAGCGCTGAAGAAAGCGTATAAGAAAGCCACTAACATAGATGACAACTCCGTTTACCTGTTCCTGGTGAATGAAGCTGCGTTGTCTGATGGTGATCTGACAGGTAAGATGCCACGTGGAAGCCAGTTTGGATTTGTGTTCACGAAACAGGCCAGTGAAGCAGCAGTTGTTCGTACGGTGGTGCATGAGATAGGACATGGTGATTATACACTCGAGCATACGTTCAGTACGAATGTGGGGCTGGATAAGAGTTCTACTGATAACCTGATGGATTATGGCAGTGGTTATGGACTGATTAAGTATCAGTGGGATGTGTTGCATGATCCGGGAAGTGTGTGGGGAGTGTTTGAGGATGATAATGCGGGGGATAACTATACTGCGATGTCTATTGCCAGATACTTCCTTAACGCGGATAGCACTACTGTTTCCTTCCTGACACCGGCAGGTACTATTTTGGTAGTACCATTTAAAGATCTGGGCAGTGTAGAGTTCCAGTACGGTGCTATCAAGATTAAGGATAAACAGGATCACTTTGATCCTGAGATAACTGTGGGGGCAGTCAGGAGCTTTAAGTTAGCTAACAGCCAGCGCTTGTTGCGAAGATATGAATACGTTGTTGCTGATGGTACATACAAGGATCCTGAAGGTAATGTCTATCAACAGAATGTTCCTGATCCTGCAAAGGTGGAAGGTTTTGTTTACCCAGTTTCATGTAGTGATAAGTACAAGCTGATGAAGTTTAGCAGAAGGACGCTTCCTTTTTACAAGGGAGGGGAACCGAAGCTGACATTCACTCAGATGACAGACCTTTTCACGCCGTTCAGGGATCAGGAGCAGATGCCAATGCGCTCTATTAATCCTATTACTCATGCAAGTGAGGAAATTGAGCAGGAAATAGTCGCTGGAACGACCCTTGGATGCCTGTATTGTGTAAGCAATGCAACACTCAGCATGACGGAAAAACATTGTCGTCAGGATGAATATATCTGGATAGATAAGCTGGCGCAGATGAGAAATGTTTATCCTGAATATTTCGATCGCTTTACACAGACTAATATAGTTAAAACTACAGGCGGTGCTACTACCTGGGAGAAGGATGGAAACTGGGAAGCACCGGAAACCATAACGGGATATTCAGCATCGGGAACACCAGGTGCTGCCGGGCCTACCGGTACAAGCAGAATTGTACATGATTATGACTATCCATGGGGACAGTATTTGGTAGACCATCCTGATATTAAAGCAGCATATGGGAAGGATGACATTTTATTCTTTAAGACCTTCTATACCCAGTTCATTGAGTATGTCAATACCGTGATTGTTGACGACGAAGAATTCTGGGAGAAATTTAGTAGCAATACGCCCGTAAAAGACGTATTCGAGCAACTGAGGAAAGACCCTATATTCCATTTGCAGTCAATTTCGGTTGAAAAACGTGGATTGGCGTTGAAGATGATGACAGATGGTTATAATAACCAGGATATAATCCTCTTAGGAGGAAAGGACCTGTCATATATACGTTTATTATCCAGTTTCATCGGGGATAAGCAGGCTGCCGCAATGCTGCAATACATCGAGGATAATATCAAAGTCAGAAAAATTTATGACCTGTATGTTACTGATGGTAAGCCGGAAGCATCTCAGGTAGGTGTCCTGATGGCATTAAGTAACATGATAACTACTTCCGGGCATTACAATTACAATCAGGAGGGAATGGGAGATTTACTCCTGGCCCCTGGACTGGTAGCCGAGATAGAAGCAGACCTGTTTCAGTTTAGTAATGCACAAATCACATTCGCAGCAGATAACAAGCTGTTTATAAATACCAAGCTATATAACTATAACGACTACATAGCGGTAAGGGTTGCCGGCTCCTTCGAAATGGATGGAAAGACGATTCCCAAAGGCCAGTTGCTGACAATGCCGGCTGTGCAGGTGGCGTTAATGGCAACTATCGCCGATATGAGAAAAACGGAGAAACAGATCTCATTAGCGGTTGATGTTGGTATGATGTGTATTGGTATAGGAGATCTGAAGATATTCCTTAATGCAGGGCAATATATTGCAAAAGCTATTGTTGTTGCAGACGTGGTAGGATCAGCAGGAGATCTTACATTGCAGATGATTAATGCCGATGCCATATCACCGGAATGGAGAACTAGCTTGCAAATAGCAACTATGGCTCTATCTCTTCCGAGCATGATAAAAGCGGCTCCCAAAGTCGAAAAGTATGTAGAAGACCTTGATTTATTGCTCGATGCCAGAAGGGCTCATAACGCAACGATGAGGGAGCTGATGGAGTTAGAAAGAATAGGATCGGGGCTTAGTGAGTCGGCAGGGGTCATGGACATTATATCAGATGGAAAGCAAATCGAAAAGAGAGCTGTATCGATGGACAGGCCGGCGGATATTGAGTTGGTGAAAAAACGCCTGGACAGAGGGAAGATTGATAATAACATCTACTTAGTGGTACATGGAGATGGAAGCAAGTTTAGGATTATACATCAGGGACAGGAAATAGAGATGGATCACAGATCCCTGGCCAGATGGATTAAAAAGCAAGGTTTCCCTGCAGATAAACAACTGGTATTGCTTTCATGCGGTAATATTGAAACAGCTCAGGACGTAGCACGTAAAGCAAAAGTTTCAATTGTTGCAAATGATGGAGTTGTGAAAGTGTACGATAATGGAGTAATAGAGGCGGAAAATGGATTTAAGTATATAGACAAAAATGGAAACATTGACGAGAGTAGAAAGGTGCTGATCGGTGAGCAGAAGCCAGCGGGTAAGCGACCAATCCGGTTGGGTCCGGCCCGACCCAGAACAGGATCTGTGGATGAAATTGTCGGGAATTTTGGTGTAACTGCTGAAATAGCGGAAAAGTTAGCAGCGAATGATAAATTTGTAGAGGCATATAAAGCTGTAGTTGGTGGAGTAAAAAGGCAAAAGGCGGGTGGGAATTTTATGCTTGCATTAGAAAGTACGGCAGACGAAGCAGCAGATTGGGCGGATTCTAAAAAGAAGCTATTAGCCTTATTCGCAAACACACCTGAAACTTTTGATAAAGTTTATGAAAACATGGTGAGAGCAGAGGAGCTTGCTGAATCAGCAGGAAAGATGATGGCATCGGGGCTGTCTGCATCTAATGAAGCTCAAGCTATGGCTGCAATAAGAACAGGGCTAACCGATATGTTCAAGGATATGAATATTGATATTGAAGAATCCTTTTTCCTAAATGGAATCTTCAATGGCGGTGTCACTGACCATATTCCTTTCGGTGATCACGAATGGGCGATAATAGATGCAGCGAGGGATATTTCAAAGATTGCAGGTAATAGGAACATTCTGGTTGTACATATCTATGTAAAAGGTGAGCTAATCCCTATAGCGCTAATTGCGGGTAGCGGAAATAGCGCTGTGCAAATCAAAAAGGGACTCAAGATTGACGAAGTAATTGAAGATGTACCGGATGGAGTTCGTAATTTTGAGCAATTCACTATAAATAATGACCGCGTTCAGGATTCTGAATCTAAGTTTGTCGAGTGGTTTAGAAAACAGACAGATATAGACATATCCAAGATAGAAAGGATAGAGTTTTTTAGCGAAAGGCCAGTTTGTCCGTCGTGTACAAATGTACTTGGTATCTTTTCACGTGATAGTAAGATTCCTGAGATAAAAATTTACGAAGGGAGATATAGAAGAAAATAATGGCAGCAGAATATTTATATATGGACTTTTTGCTCGGTTATAAGGAGTACTTTGGCATAGCGGGTGCATGCACAGAAGAGGAAGTAACCGAGATAGAAGGAAAATTGGGAGTTAAGTTTCCTCGTAGCTATCGTGAAGTATATCTCATTCTTGGTAAGCATCGTGGATTCAGGTTTATTGATGACAATAGCTATAAGTTTCCGCAGTATGAAGAAATGAGGGCGGGCGCAGAAGAGATCATGTCACAATGCGACATTGATTTTGTTCTGGATAAGAACATGTTTATTGTCGGTTGTTTTATGGAGAACGGAATTTTTTACTTCTTTAAACTTAACGAGGGAGATGATCCACCTGTATACCGGTACGAAGAAGGAGACAGGGAATATAAATTAACTGCTGAGAGTTGTTCTTCGTTTATTCAACAGCGAAACTGGTATAGTGGTTATCTTTATTTAAAAAAAGGAGAAGATAAGAAATCCGAAAAGGGATAGCACTAAATATCACTGCAATAAAAAAGCTGACTGAAAACAATGGCCCTCGCCATCCTTCAGTCAGCTTTTATATTTCCCCGACCCCTTAAACCCTTTATACCTTATTCACCGGGCAAAACATCCATTCAAAACAACCATACCAATCAAAATGGCCACGGATCACGTCTATGACGTCTGCCAAGGTCGGAAATAAAACGAGCCAGTCTCTCCCGGTCACATTCCATAGCTTTTTGCTCATTATCCGCATCGTGAATCAGCGTGCACAGCGCATGAACATCTTTTAAAGTCGGCATGTCAACTGTCAGTTCACACAGGTTGCAGACCATAGTTAATGATGTCTGTAAGTCACGGTTGACCAGTAACTTGATGGTCTTGACAACCCATCCTGCATAGCTGGAACGAAATTCCAGGAATTCAACCGGCAGATAGTTCATATTTGAGATAATCGATGCATCCGTATAGGCTAAGAGATCGGTGAATTCCAGAGGCTCATACATCTGCAGTTTATGGTGCATAGCTGCCAGTTTCGTCTTCATTTCTTCCAGGTAAACGAGTATCTCGTCAAAGGCCTGCATTCTATGCCCGGCATTCAGCAAGATCGGATTCGCAGCCACATCGCTCATCAGGTTCATATCTTTCAGCGTAAACGAATTGCATATGGCCTGGACATATACCTCTTTAAAATAGGGAGAAATAAATGCCAGGAACAAAACATCCGTATAGGCTGCTTCTTTCACAAATCTTGCGTTTGGTGGAATGGAACCCGTTGCGAGAAAATAACTCAGCACGGGGTCGTTGCTGATTAAAGTGCGGTATATCTTCTCCTGTTCGGAAATATTCGCAGGTGCGGTTTGTTCGTACTTCATAGTTTGAATGTATGGTGCTATCGATATCTTCCGTTACAAGCTAACGGCGACTACGACGATAAGAACGATGATAGGATGGATGATAAGATGGATGATAGGAGGGACGATATGAACGATGATAATGATAAGAGTTACTGCTATGGTTCCCGCTATTACCCGGAAAGGACATCCCAAAGACGGTAATGATGATGATGATGATAATAACCACGATGCCCAACAGTACCCTGCCGATGCTTCCGTCGGAATCACTGGAATTATTAAAATTGCGGGAGTAGCCAGAATTGCTGGAATAACCGGAATCGTTGGAATAGTCGGAGTCGTTGGAATAACCGTAACTGCTATCAATATTGCTTGTCTGCAGATCGGCATTGTCAAGCAGCTTATACAACGCATCCACCTCATTTGCAGTTTGCAGGTCAACTGTGAGTTGACGCAGATTGGTAGTCATGATCATTGATGTCCGTGGGTCCCGGTTGACCAGCGTATTGATCACCTTCATGATCACCCGCGCATAAGTGGAACGGAATTCCAGGAATTCAACCGGCAGGTAATTCAGATTACTGATTGTTTCGATGCCAGTGTGTTCCGTCAGGCTAAGGATGTTAATGGGCTCCTGCATTTGCAGTTTAGCATGAATAGATACCAGTACAGCTTTCCTTTGTTCCAGGTAAACCAGGATACGATCAAAGGCCTGTTTCCTGTAAGCATCGTCCAGCAGCAGAGTATTCATTGCTATATCGCTCATCAGGTTTGTATCTTTCAAATCAAACGCGCTGATAACAGCGTTTACATACGCCTCCTGGAAATAAGGAGAGATAAATGCCAGGAATGCAGGATCCCTATAGCCACCTTCCTTTGCAAATCTGGTATTTGACTGAATAGCGCCTGTTTCGAGAAAATAACTCAGCGCAGGGTCATTGCTGATAAGAGCGCGGAATGCCTTCTCCTGTTCGGAGATATTCGCATCCGTGGATTGTTCATATTTCATGTATTGGGTTATATGGAGCCTGAGAGTTTGCCGGATCGGTATATTACTTATCCGGCAAACTGTATATTAATGCGAAAAGATCAGCATCAGTTTAATGATAAAAATAATGATCCCGATGATTATTCCTATGATCTTGCCAATACTCACTTCACTATCGCCACCACCGGAAATACCTTCAATAGCGCTGGCCTTCTGACTTGTATTTTCCAGTTGCTGATACAGGGCATCAGCATCGTGCATTGTCTGGGGATCACATTTCAGCTGGCGCAGGTCAGTAGCCATGTTCAATGCTGCCTGAAAATCGCGGCTTACCAGCCATTGCACCACTTTGATTATTTCCCTGCCATATGCAGAACGGAAATCCTTAAATTCAACCGGCAGGTAGTTCAGGTTGGCAATGGTCATTATTCCAGCATAGTCTGACAAATCGAGCAGCGAAATGGCTTCTCCCAGATGCAGCTTGTTGCTCAGCGACACCAGTTTCGCCTTCCTTTCTTCCAGGTATGCCAGGATCTGATCAAAAGCCTGTTGCTTATGAGCATCGTCCAGCAGGATACGATTCACGGCCACATCACTCATCAGGTTTGTATCTTTCAGATCAAAGGACCTGAATATTGCCTTTACATAAACATCCTGAAAATAAGGGGAAATGAATGCGAGGAAGGCAGGATCCTTATAGATCTCTTCCCTTGAAAACCTTGAATTATTACGCATGCTGCCCGTTTCGAGGAAATAACTCAGCGCAGGGTCGTTGCTGATAAAGGAGCGAAAAGACTTCTCCTGTTCGGAGATATTCGCATCCACGGATTGTTCATATTTCATGGGTATCTGGTATATAGAGCTTAACAGTTGCAGGGATAAAGACTTGTCCTGCTGCAATATACCTTTATTTTCAAATATGTAAAAGTCTCAGATAAGGAGTAAAACACAAAGCGAATGACCGGCAGGCCATTCGCTTCGGAAAAATGTTGTATTACAATAAGTTAGTTCTTCTTTAACTTATCCTTAAATACCTTTTTAAATTTCTCCAGCTTGGGCTGGATCACAAAGTGACAATACGGCTGGGAGCCATTCTGATTGTAATAATTCTGGTGATAGTCCTCGGCCTTGTAGAAAGCGGTCATAGGCGCTATTTCCGTCACTACGGGTTTGTCGTAGGCGCCCGACTGCTGCAGTTTCTCCTTATACAGTTGCGCCAGTTTGTGCTGATCTTCATTATGATAGAAGATTACAGAACGGTACTGAGTCCCTACATCATTGCCCTGCCTGTTTAACTGGGTAGGATCATGGCTCTGCCAGAATGCCTGCAACAGCTCTTCATAGCTGATCTTTGAAGGATCGTAGGTAACCTGTATCACTTCTGCGTGACCGGTAGTACCGGTGCTCACTTCTTCGTAACTCGGATTCGGAACGGTGCCGCCGGCATAGCCGGATTCTACCTTGGTTACCCCATCCAGGTACTGGAACTGTGCCTCAGTACACCAGAAACAACCACCCCCGAATGTTGCTTTTTCAGTTTTAACATTGTTGCTGACTTCCATATCGCCTGGTACTTTGTCTTTTGTTTTTCCGCCCTGTGCACAGGCACTGATAGTTAGTGCCAATAAACAGCTTAATAATGAGTATCTTCGCATGATTTAAATTGTTGATGGTGTCATTTGAAGTCAAGGGCTCAGATACCCTCAACAAGTTAAATTACGACAAGAATAACGGATTAGATCACCAAGTTAAGTAACTTTAACATTCCTTTTGTCGGACCGTAAAAGGTACGGAGCGGCATTAGCCAATTTTAACCGTCTGTAAACAAAGGGTTTACAGGCTTTGTATGGATAAGTAAGATGAAATATTTTCCCGATTCAGCACTGGTACAGCTGGAATTTGACAAGGTACAGGCTTTGTTAAAAGAGCATTGTAAAACGGAGTTGGGTAAACAGATGGCAGATGACCTGCGTTTGCACACCCACATTGATTATGTCAGAACGGCCCTTCAACAGGCCCATGAATACAAGCAGCTTACTTTGCTGCAGGAGCACTTTCCCAACGATTACGTACTGAACCTGAAAAATGAGCTCCGGATGCTGGGCATTCAGGGCGCCGTACTCAGTGGTGAACAGATTATGCTGCTGCGCAAGCTGGCAGAAAGCATGCACAGTATCGTACGTTTCTTTGATCACGACAGGCGGGTGCAATACGCCGGCTTGTTCAGCGTGATCACACATACCCACTACGAAAAAAAGATCACAGCCCTGATCGATGAAGTGCTCGACGAGAACGGAGATGTGCGTGACAACGCTACTCCGGAACTGGCAAAGATCCGTATGAGTCTCTACCGTAAAAGGAACGAACTGCGCCGCGCATTCGACCGCGTGCTCAGTAAACTCAGCAAACTGGGTTACCTGGCAGATACCGAAGAGGCATTCCTCAACGGCAGAAGGGTAGTGGCCGTCTATGCAGAAAATAAACGTATGGTGAAAGGTATCCAGCACGGAGAGTCTGATACCCGCCGTACTTCCTTCATAGAGCCGGAAGAAACGATTGAGCTGAACAATGACGTAATGTCCCTCGAAAGAGAGGAGAACAAAGAAGTTTACAAGATCCTGCGTACATTAACGGCTTCACTCAGCCAGCATGCACAACTGCTCAACAACTATCACGAAATCCTGGGCTTATACGACTTTATCAGGGGTAAAGCCAAACTGGCGCTGGACACGGACGGTAACTACCCCATGCTCAATCCTCATGCACAGGTACACCTGGTGGAAGCGTATCATCCACTGCTGTTGTTATACAACCGTCGTAACCAGAAACCGACCATCCCGGTAAACCTGACCCTGGATAAAGATAGCCACATCCTGGTGATCAGCGGACCTAACGCTGGCGGTAAGACGGTAACAATGAAAACAGTAGGACTGATCCAGCTCATGTTACAGGCAGGCCTGCTGGTACCGGTACATCCAAGCTCACAACTGGGTATTTTCCGCCAGCTGATGATCCACATCGGTGACACGCAGTCCCTGGAATTTGAGTTGAGTACCTACAGTTCCCATCTGCGGAACATGAAGTACTTCATGGAAAATGCCAACGGTAAAACGCTCTTCTTTATAGATGAACTGGGAAGTGGTTCCGACCCCAACCTCGGTGGCGCCTTCGCAGAGGTGATTATGGAGGAACTGGCCAAGAAACATGCTTTTGGCATCGTAACCACCCACTACCTCAACCTGAAGGTCATGGCCAATAAGGTAAAGGGTATTATCAACGGTGCAATGGGCTTCGACGAAGAGAACCTGCTGCCAATGTACAAACTGATCGTGGGTAAACCGGGTAGCTCCTACACATTCTCTATCGCGCAACGTATCGGCCTGCATCCTTCCCTGATCTCCCGTGCCAGGAACCTGGTAGATGAAGGCCATTTTCAGCTGGATAAGCTATTAAATAAGGCCGAACAGGACCTCCAGAAGATCGAGGCCAAGGAAAAGGAACTGCAGAAGCTCCTGAAAGAAAATGAGAAGCTGAAGCGTGAATACGAAATCCTCTCCGACAAGGAAAGGAAAACACAGCAATTCACTACCCTCAAGCTCCAGAACCAGATCAAGGAAGAAGAGCTGCAATATCTGAAGGATATGGAGCGCAAGATGAAGCAGATCGTCATAGAATGGAAGCGCACCGACGACAAACAGAAAGTACTCAAGCAGGCAGAAGCGCTCTTATTCCGTAAAAAGGAAAAACAGATCAACGAACGCTTTGAAAAGAAAGTGCAGGAGAAATTCCTTGAAGTAGTAGGAGGGGACCTTAAACTGGGCGATCAGGTAAAAATAAAGAGCAATGGCCAGGTAGGTAAGCTAATGGAAATCCGCGATAAACGCGGTATCGTGAAGTTGGGCAACATCCCCATGAACGTGCCAATGGCCGACCTGGTGCTCGTAAAAGAGCGACCCAAAGAAGCAAAAGAAGCAGCCAAGTAGCCCCTATTCGCTTGATAACGCTCAATAGTCATCCAGAGGAGCGCCGACCCCATTCAATACTGGAGCCGACGCTGTCTAGCTAAAAAGGAACTACTTTCATAAAAAAGCGGGTATATCGAACTGATATACCCGCTTTCTATTTATGACAGATGACAATAAAAAGACTTTTATTTAGCCGGCTAAATATTATATTTGTTCCATGAACAAGCCGATGATGTGCAGTACCATCAGCCACCTGCTCGTGCAGATCTGCAAGGTACACAGGAATAAAGGCAACCAGATGCTGGCCGCCTACAACCTCCATGCTGGTCAGGAGCACTTCCTCGCCCAGCTGCTATGCGGAGGCCAAATGACGATGAACGAACTCACGGAAAACCTGGACGTTACCCCGGCAACAGTGACAAGAATGGCCGAAAGACTGGAAAAGAACGGCTTCCTGACAAGAGAAAAATGCTGTGCTGATCAGCGGGTTGTCCGGGTAAAACTCACAGAAAAGGGCACAGAAGCAGCAACCGAAATTATAGATACTACCTGGAATAAACTGGAACAACAGATTGTAAAGAATATGAGCACAGAAGAAAAGGTATTGCTCAGGAGATTATTAATGCAGGTATTAGACAATATCGAAGAAGAAGAATAGGTTTTTTTTACCCTATTATTTAGCCGGCTAATTAAATACGGTATTGAAAAGTAGCATGAATCGTATAGCATTAATTTATCAAGCTATAAATTAAAATTCAATGGATTGCTAGAAAATGTGGATGGAATTTATACTTTTGTACCACCATATTATAATTGTACTATACGTTAATACTACTTGTTACCGCCTGCTTCTGTCCGATCAATTAGTCTAATCAGATCTGCCTGATCACCTTTTTTACTGTTAGTGAAACCATTATTAATAACAAATCGCCAAGTGTTATGAGGAATAATGTATTGATACCCGTTTACAACTATGCCGACGTTAACAGGCCCGGTAATCCTGTGAGAGGATTTCATATCGATCGTACAACGTACCTGGTGCAGCCTGGAGATATGTCGGAGCCACACAGACGCTCAAATTTCAGCCTTACCCTGCTGTTGTCAGGAGAAAGCATACAATATATTGACTTCGAAAAATACACCGTGAAAGCCCCGGCGCTGATCATGCTGTCGCCCGGCCAGATACATCAGCATAGTGGAGATAGCTTGTCAGAAATTGTGAACATCTCTTTTTCGCAGGAATTCCTGATACCGGAAACAGCTGCCAGTGGTATGATATGCTG
The DNA here is from genome assembly GCF_900102545.1 of Chitinophaga filiformis. Classification (GTDB taxonomy): domain Bacteria; phylum Bacteroidota; class Bacteroidia; order Chitinophagales; family Chitinophagaceae; genus Chitinophaga; species Chitinophaga filiformis. Next base: position 355,975 of record NZ_FNBN01000009.1, read on the forward strand.
GGGATGCCTGTTTGAAAAGGTAGTCATTCAGCTGACAGATGGTCAGTTGAAAGAGCTAATGAGCTTCGCCCGCTTAATGCTGAGAGAAACAGAAAACCCGCAGCCGCTTAGTGATCTGATCATCCGTAGTCAGCTGAAATCTTTTATGGCCGCAACCGCAAGGTTGCCCCAGCTGGATATTGCATCTATTCAGTCAGATACACTGCCCAATCGCATCGTACGGCAATTTAATGAACTGTCAGACCTGCATTATAAAGATAAAACGCAGGTAGCCCATTATGCAGAATTGATGTTCGTAACACCAGGACACCTGAATGATACCATCAAATCAGCCATGGGAAAAACAGCAAAACAGATCATTGATGAAAAACGTATCACAGAAGCAAAACGGTTGTTGTACTGGGGAGATCATAGTATCAAAGAAATAGCAGGACAACTGAATTTCGAAGATGATGGCTATTTTAACCGCTTCTTTAAAAAACATACAGGCGCTACACCAGCCTCTTTTCAGAGAAGCATCCGGGAAAAGTACAACTAATACCGTAATTTGTTAAACGATTTTCAAATCCATACGATCTACTTTTGTGGTTGATTGGAATAAACTGTTTTAGCAACCGTCAAACTAAAACCGCAAGCTCATGAAGTTCAAATTCTCTTTCTGCTAACCGCCGGAAACTATATTTTACTTAGCAGTCTTTAAAAATTCTTTAAGCGTAAATCTACCCCGTAGTGCAAACTACGTGACAACTGTTTTCCTTTCCTTCCACCTCGGAAAGGGCTAAGGCAGGATTTGCCCATAGCTCCGTCATGTATCTGAAATCGCCAATAAGGATTACAGACCGGATCGCTATTGTCATCTATCAAGAAAAACAAACCGTATGAACCACTTATTTCAGATTATTTACAAACAAAAGCCGGCAGGCTTTCTCTATAGCTTAATAGTTATGGCAGTATTATCAGGTTGCGCCTCTTCTTCCGCCAGATCAGATGGAGCCCCTCCACCCACTGCATTGCCTGTGTTCAAGGCTGCAGCAGTACCTGCTACTACTTACCGTGAATATAACGCCGCTCTCGAAGGTAGAGTGAACGTAGAGATCCGCCCACAGGTAGATGGCTACCTCGACAAGATCTTCGTAGATGAAGGTGCTTATGTGAAAGCAGGCCAGCCACTTTTCCGTATCAACGACCGTCCTTACCGTGAGCAGTTAAGTAATACTTCCGCCAGCCTCGAAGCTGCAAAGGCCAATGAAGAAAAAGCGGCCCTGGAAGTATCCAGACTCACACCACTGGTAGATAATAATGTTGTTTCTGATGTGCAGCTGAAAACCGCCAAAGCTGCGCTGCAGGCTGCAAAAGCTAACGTAGCACAGGCAGAGGCAATGGTAGGCAACGCACGTATCAACCTGGGTTATACAGTTATCACTGCTCCTGTAAACGGTTACATTGGCCGTATTCCTTATAAACTAGGCAGCCTCGTAGGACGTAGTGAAACACAACCACTCACACTGCTCTCAGATGTGAATGAAGTGTATGCTTATTTCTCCATGAGTGAAGTAGACTTCCTCCAGTTTAAAGACAAAGTGAAAGGCAATACCATCGCAGACAAAGTAAAACAATTACCTCCTGTGGAACTGGTAATGCCCGACAACTCTATCTATCCGGAGAAAGGACGTATTGAAACCATGGAAGGTCAGTTCGACAAAACAATGGGGGCTGTAAGCTTCCGTGCTGTATTTCCGAACCCTAACGGATTGCTGCGTTCCGGTAATACCGGCAAAGTGAAAATCTCTGAATCATTTCCTGCTGCATTGGTGGTGCCACAGGAAGCTACATTTGAGTTGCAGGACAAAGTATTCATCTTTACTGTTGGCGACAGTAATAAAGTAGTCAGCAAACCAATCAGAGTAGCAGGTAAAAGCAACGCCTATTATTTCGTGGAAAAAGGTGTAGCACCCGGAGAATCTATTGTCTATACAGGCTTAGACCGTCTCCGCGATGGCGTTGTCATACAACCACAACCAATATCACTGGATAGTCTGCTGAAAGTAAGGCCGCTTTAAGTAGTGCCTTTAAGCAGCAGCGTACGCCCTTTTTAACGGCACACAGAAGGCCGCACAGGCGACTACGCTTCAGACATCCGGATAAACAAAAATGCAACAAGATTATGTTAAGAAAATTCATAGAAAGGCCCGTACTGGCAACGGTGGTTTCCATCATCCTGGTGTTGTTGGGATTACTATCCCTGAGCACTTTGCCTGTTACACAGTTCCCCGATATCGCCCCGCCCAGCGTAGCTGTTACAGCCTCTTACCCTGGTGCGAACGCGGAAGTCGTAGCCCGTTCTGTAGCCACTCCTATTGAAGAAGCGGTGAATGGTGTGGAAAACATGACCTACATGACTTCCACTTCCAACAACGACGGCTCCATGACCCTGACTGTATACTTCAAACTGGGTACAGATCCCGATCTGGCTGCTGTGAATGTGCAGAACCGTGTTTCCAAAGCTACCAGCCTGCTTCCCGTGGAAGTAGTGAACGCGGGTATCACCACGCAGAAACAACAGAACAGTATGATCATGGTGGTAAACCTGATCAGCGACCAGGAAGAATATGATGAGAAATTCCTGCAGAACTATGCGAAGATCAATATCATCCCGGAAATACAGCGTGTAACCGGGGTCGGACAGGCAATGGTGTTTGGTGCGAAAGACTATTCCATGCGTATATGGTTACGTCCTGACCGCCTTGCCGCCAACAATCTCTCCCCACAGGATGTATTGACCGCTATCAGGGAACAGAACCTGGAAGCTGCTCCCGGCCGCTTTGGCGAAAGCAGCAAGGAAGCCTTCGAATACGTAATAAAGTATAAGGGTAAACGTAACCAGAACGCCCAATATGAGGACATCGTGCTGAAAGCAAATGCTGACGGTTCTCTCCTGAGACTGAAAGATGTGGCCCGTGTTGAATTTGGTTCCTTTACCTACAGTAGTGATACACACGTGAATGGTAAATATGGTATTGGTATCGCGATCTATCAGACCGCCGGTTCAAACGCCAATGAGATCCAGACACAGGTGAATGAACTGATGAAAAAGGCTGCAGGCCTCTTCCCTCAGGGCGTTGACTACTTCAATATCTATAGCACCAAGGAATACCTGGATGAATCTATCGATCAGGTAAAACACACACTCATAGAAGCCTTTATACTGGTATTCATCGTGGTGTTCATCTTCCTGCAGGATTTCCGCTCTACGCTGATCCCTGCTATCGCAGTGCCTGTAGCCATTATCGGTACCTTCTTCTTTATGCAGCTGTTTGGTTTTACCATTAACCTGCTGACACTGTTCGCGCTCGTACTGGCCATTGGTATCGTGGTGGACGATGCCATTGTAGTGGTGGAAGCGGTGCATACGAAGATGGAGCATATTAATATGACGCCGCGTGCAGCAACGATTACCAGTATGCAGGAGATCTCAGGAGCAATCATCTCTATTACCCTGGTAATGGCCGCCGTGTTCATCCCGGTTGGTTTCATGCAGGGACCTGCAGGGGTATTCTACCGGCAGTTTGCCTTTACACTGGCCATTGCGATCCTGATCTCCGCACTGAACGCGTTGACCTTGAGTCCAGCCTTGTGTGCCCTGCTGCTGAAAAATAATCATAGCAAGGATGTACACGGCGCCGCTTATACCAAAGGATTTGGCAAGCGTTTCTTTAACGCATTCAACACAGGTTTTGAAGCAGTGACCAATAAATACATCAACAGCGTACGTTTCCTGGTGAAACGTAAATGGATTCCTATCAGTATACTGTTGGTGATCCTGGGTGTGACTGTCTGGTTGGTGAAGAAAACACCTACCGGCTTCATTCCCACGGAAGATAACGGCTTCGTAGTATACTCTGTGACCATGCCTCCGGGTACTTCCCTGCAACGTACACAGGAAGTAGTAAATAAGGTAGAGAAAGAGATGAAAGCAATGGAAGCAGTGAATACTTACCTGAGTGTTTCCGGTTTCAACCTGCTCACCAACTCCAACAGCTCTGCTTATGCGATTGGCTTTGTGAAACTGAAAAAGCATGAGGATCGTGGAAAGGCGAAAGACCTGAAAGATGTGATGGGTATGATGCAGGCAAAACTTGCCAATATCAAGGAAGCCAGCATCTTTATGTTCAACATGCCAACAGTACCGGGCTTCAGTAACGTGGATGGTTTTGAGGTGATCCTGCAGGACCGTACCGGTGGCCCGCTCGACAAACTGGCCAATACGGCATATGGTTTTATCGGTGAACTGATGAAGCGTAAGGAAATTGCTTTCGCGTTTACCACTTTCAATGCAGGCAACCCGCAATACAACCTGGAGATAGATGAAACAAAGGCTAAACAGTTAGGTGTATCTGTATCAGATGTACTGCAGACCATGCAGGTATATTACGGTAGCACCTTTGCATCTGACTTCAACCGCTTCGGTAAATATTACCGCGTGATCGTACAGGCAGAAGCGCCTTCCCGTGCACAACCGGAATCGCTGAATGAGATCTATGTGAAGAATAACCTCGGAGAAATGGTGCCTGTAAACGCTGTCGTTAAGCTGGAAAGGGTGTATGGCCCTGAAACAGTGACCCGTAACAACCTCTTTAATGCCGTGACCATCAACGGACAGCCTAAACCTGGCTATAGTTCCGGTGATGCCATCAAGGCAGTAGAAGAAGTAGCGCAGCAATACCTGCCAAGGGGCTTCTCTTATGAGTGGGTAGGTATGACAAAAGAAGAGATCGCGGCAGGCGGACAGGCAGGTATCATCTTCCTGTTATGTCTTGTGTTTGTATACTTCCTGCTGTCAGCACAGTATGAAAGTTATATCCTGCCATTCTCCGTAATACTGTCAATCCCGCTGGGTATTTTCGGCGTGTTCCTGTTCATCAACATGTTCGGTATCGACAACAATATATATGTACAGGTAGGGTTGATCATGCTGATAGGACTGTTGGCGAAAAACGCCATCCTGATCGTGGAATATGCCGTACAACGGCGCCGTAACGGTATGGGACTGCTGGCAGCAGCACTGGAGGCATCCCGTCTGCGTTTACGTCCTATCCTGATGACATCCTTCGCCTTTGTGGCGGGCTTGACGCCGCTGATGCGTGCAACAGGATCTTCTGCGCTGGGTAACCGCTCCATCAGTACCGGTGCTGCCGGAGGTATGCTGACAGGGGTGATACTGGGCGTCTTTGCTATCCCGGTGCTGTTCATCGTTTTCCAGTATTTACAGGAAAAGATCAGCGGCAAACCGCTGAAAACTGCGGCGCCGGAACTGGCGTCAGATGCAACAGTATAAGCGCACTTAATATTAAAGCATAAAGAAAAACAGGATGACACTAAAATATATCAGGATACCAATCGTCTCTTTCTTTATAGTTGCAGGATTTGCAGCGTGCCGGGTGGGCCGTAATTATGAGCGGCCCGCGGTGACGCTGCCTGCTCAGTACAGCGACACTGCCGTTGCAGGCAATACAAAGGCAGATAGCAGTATTGCAACAATAGAATGGAAACAATTTTTTACAGATACCACTCTACAGGGATTAATAGGAAGGGCGCTGAGCGGGAATTATGATCTCCAGCTGGCATTGAAACGCATAGAAACGGCACAGGCATACCTGAAACAGGCAAAATTAGGTTGGCTGCCCACTGTGAATCTCCAGGCGGCAGCGTCCACTTCCATCCCTTCAAAGAACAGTTTAAACGGTACCAGTCTGAATACTTTCCTGGGCACAGATCATATCGAAGACTATAGCCTCAGCGGAGGTTTGTCCTGGGAGATTGATGTATGGGGAAAGATCAAACGCCGTAAGGAAGCAGCACTGGCCAATTACCTGCAAACGTATGAAGGCATGCATGCCGTACAGACAGGGCTGGTGGCAGACATCGCCAACAGCTACTATAATCTGCTCATGCTGGACGCTCAGTTGAATATTGCCCGCAGCAACATGGCTTTGAGCGATACTATCGTACAAATGATACGCCTGCAGAAGACCGCCGGTGAAGCAACCGAACTGGCGGTACAACAGGCAGTGGCACAACGACAAACCGCCGCCCTGCTGATACCTCAGCTGGAACAGGCTAAGGCCATCGAGCAGAATACATTGCGCATCCTGGCTGGTGAGCTGCCCGGAACAATCGTGTACAATACTACGCTTACAGGTACTCCTTTGCGGGAGCTGCTGCCCACAGGCATACCTGCTGAACTGCTCAGCAACCGCCCGGACGTAAGAGCGCAGGAAATGGCCGTGAAGGCCGCTAATGCGGAAGTAGGTGTGGCGCAGGCCAGCATGTACCCTTCACTGAATATCACTGCAAGCGGAGGTGTCAATGCCTTCAAAGCCAGTGAATGGTTTACGTTGCCTGCTTCCCTGTTTGGCACCGTGGCCGGAAGTATTACACAGCCTATATTTCAGCGGGGACAGCTAAAAGCAAACCTGGAAGTAGCAAAGGTGCAACGTGAAGAAGCCGTGATCAGATTCCGACAGGTAGCCCTGGATGCAATAGGAGAGGTGTCTAATTCTCTCGTAAAACTGGATAAACTGAAAGACCAGCAGCAAATAGTGTCCGAACAGGTGAATACCCTGCAGTTGGCCGTAGTACAGGCAAGAATGCTGTTCCGCAGTGGAATGGCCAATTACCTGGAAGTAGTCACCGCACAAAGCCGTTCGCTCGAAGCATCACTGACACAGGCTGACATTACCCGTCAGCAGCTGAGCGCTTCTGTTGAATTGTACAGAAGCCTGGGAGGTGGATGGAAATAGACAATTAATCAAGGACAGTTGTAATAGGTAGATATAATGTTTGTAACCCAATAGCGCCGCAGCTCTGTGGCGCTATTTATTTTTATTGTCAACTATAAAAAAAGCTGTTTCTGAAGAGAAACAGCCGTTTGGTAACCAATGCCAACTTGATAAAAATATCAGGTTTAATTTTTCGCTGATGATCCGATATCTTATTGATAACACTGCAAAGATGAAAAATCATATGTTTTAGAGCAATGCAGGAATTAAGGATTCACTTGTATTAATTATGGACGTTATGCCTTCTTTACAACCCGGTGCAAAATAAATGTTTGATTGCCGGGAATACCCACCAGTCCTGATACTCAGCCGGTGGTAAGAACGAGGCATTCTTTTTTGAACTCAGTAAAAGTGGTGCCGGTCGCATTCTTAAAGAACTTGCTGAAATGCGCGATATCACTAAAGCCCAGGTGCCAGGCCACCTCTTTCATACACTCGTCAGAGTAAGCAATTCTTCTCTTTGCTTCCAGTACAATACGTTGACGGATGTGATGACTGGCAGGGTAGGCGGTTGTCTTCTTAATGATCTCATTCAGGTAGTTGGGCGTTACTGCCAAAAGCTTCGCATAATCTGCCACTTTCCGGTGTGTTTTAAAATGTGTTTCTACCAGCGACTTGAATTTCTCCGTCAGCTCGAGGTTCCTGGTTTGCATCAGTGTCTGCATGGGTCCCTGGAACTGTCTGGCCACATAGATCAGAAATATCTTCAGGTAACGCCGCAGCATTTCTGTCTTGAAGAGATACGTATTATTACTTTCCTTGAGCATTTTAAGGGTTATCTCCTGCATTTCTTCCGCAATGTCATCATCCAGCCGGATGCCTGCCGACCTGGAAAAGGTCTGAAAAAGACCGGAATTGTACATCAGGTCAAAGTCCTGATCTCCCATGTGCAGGAAGGCCTCATTAAAAGAGATAATATATCCCTCCGTCTGTTCATTTTCTTTCAGCTGATGTAACTGCCCTGGTGTGACACAAAAAATACTATTATCCTGCAGGGTAAATTTGTCCAGGTCCATCACAAGGGTACCGCCACCTTTGATGATCCAGATGATCTCAACATAGCGCTGCTTATGAGGAAACATGTTGTGAGCTGCTACCTCGGCCCGCATTTTATGAATGGAATGTATCATGAAAGGAAGGGCAGCATCTGCACTTTCAGGTTTCAGCAATGAGCGATATTCTGGAAACTTCATATAACAGTGGGTTTATGCCAAAGCAGTTTCCAATTATATGCCTGAGTTTTGTGTGTTGATACTCAGTGCGTTATTTCGTTTAAGGGCAAACAGAAAACACGATATTTCGTGATATCGCGACTTTTGCGCGAAATGTCGGAGCAGGTAGCCGGAAGTGTGGCCGGTTCTGATGAACAGCTATAGACAGGGAGTCCCGGGGGAAAGGAGAGCATTTTTCGCCAAATAAAACGAATAAAACCAGTGGAATCGCTAAATATAGTTAATTGTTAGTTGATGAAAAAATATCAATTGACTGTATATCATATGATTAAATGAGTGGTATATGATTTGTTTTCCTACAAGCACATTGTCATTAATTCGGAACCATTAACCACACATTATGTCACAAACTTACTGTAATATGCAAACCACTCTAAACCGTCACACAGCACAATCCCCCTTGCAGGCGGAGAAAACTCATTTTCCATTCGGCATCTATAAACTGGAAGATGATGTTGCCAACAGCCATCTTATAAGTAATGCACCACATCAGCATAACAGTTTTGAGCTGATATGGGTAGCGGAAGGAACTGGTCATTATTGGATAGATAACGAACAGCATGAAGTAGGTCCCAACCAGGTGTATTGTCTTACCCCGGGACAAGTCCATCAGTTTAAACCCGAAAGGAATATAAAAGGCTATGTCATTACCTTCAGTCAGGAATTCCTGCTCATGCCAAAAGAGAACGCATCCCTGATCTTTCATTCCAACTCTTTTCGCCAGCTGACCGGTACAACAGTGATCCGGCTGAATGAAGATGTGCGGACAGAAATGGAAGACCTGGTGGTGAAAATGCTGAAGGAATTCGATAACTTTTTCCTGCTGCGATCGGAAATCCTCAGAGGCTTACTGAATATTTTTATGATCTACCTTACCCGTCAGTACAGGCCCGCTGCCCAGCCTCCGTCAAAGCAGGGCAACAGGACCCTTGTCAACAAGTTCTTTTCTATCGTGGAAGAGAAATACATGGTCTTTAAACTGGTAGCAGATTACGCTGATGAACTGGCGGTAACCCCTAATCACCTGAATGAAATGGTGAAAAAAGTATCCGGTTTCCCGGCAAGTCATCATATCCGCCAGCGTGTAGTGCTGGAAGCAAAAAGGCTGGCTACCTATTCTGGTTCAAGTATGAAGGAAATCGCTTATAGCCTTGGCTTTGATGATATCGCACACTTCAGTAAATTCTTTAAGAACTTTTCCGGGAGAAGTTTTACAGACTATAAGAAGGAAGCCATGCAACAGTACCTGTGTATATAAACAACGTAAAGAAGCATATGAATTAAAATATTACTCATTGAAGGCTGCTCATCTCAGGTGAGCAGCCTGTTTTATTCAGTGCGGCTGTATTTCAGTTCTTTGTAGTTATTATTGTATAGCATATACCACCACCCATATATAGCGGTAGATAATTAACCCGGAAATTCCTAATCAAACCAATAAATATGAAATCCCTTTTTGTCAAAGTACCCGCTTTGCTAATAACCATCGCTGCTGTTTTTACTGCCTGTAAAAAACAATCTGCAGAAGAAAGACTCAAATTAAATAACAACACTGCCGCAGCGGCACTGGCCCCCAGTAAGGATGCGCTGTTGTTAGCCGACCTCTTTAAGAAAGAAGCCCCTAAGACGCAGTTTTTCACTATTCAATCCCGGGAAAATAGCACCATCAAGACCCGGAATGGAAACAGCTACATCATCCCCGCAGGCGCCTTCCGCAGAAAGGATGGCTCACTGCCCGCTGGTCTGGTAACCGTAGCTATCCGGGAAGTACGGACTCCCAAAGATTTCGTACTCACTGACAGGCCCACGGCCACCGCGGGTGATTACCTGGTTTCCTATGGTGAATACTTTGTCAGTGCTACCGAAGCAGGCGCCGATCTTACCCTGGCAACTCCTATCACCGTAAAGGTGGTGCCAATAGGAGAATTCCGCCCGCAGGCGCCTGTTCCTATGTGGGATGGTGATACCTCGGTGTTTGTGGCTATTGATGGTTTTGACTACCAGAATCAGCCCATTAGGGTAGCGCAGCCTGTCGCTCAGAATCCAGGCATTGACTGGACTCAGGCGCCTAACTTTGCGCTGTTTAATTCAACTACAGGCACACTTGATTTTCAGTTGACCGATCTGCTTACCTGGAGTAACTGCGATGCTTTTAATACGGTTGGCGGACCAAGAACAACCGTGCTCGGGTACTTTAATGTATTTAATGATGATACACCCAACTCTTCTCCCGAGCAGCCAAGTTTGTTGTTCTTCAAACCCAGGAACATCAACTCCGTGGTCAAATTCTATAACCTGATCCTGGATGCACCCGCCGGCTTCAAGGGCTTCCTGAGTTATCAGAATATCGTTCCCATAGGACAGGAAGGTACATTCCTGGCAATTACTGCACTGAACGGACAGTTTTATGCTGAACTGAAGGATGTAGTGATCGATGCTCCTGCTGCGGGTACAAACTATTCTCCGGTGGCCTTCGATCTGCAGCCTGTATCAGGTACTGATCTGCTGGCACTGATAGCAGAACTGAATAACAGATAATAAAACGAATAGTGTGGCTGTTTCACGGCCACACTATTTCAAAACAGGACGGATAGAGTGCTACAGCTGGCTGAGTAACTGTTTCAGCGCTTTTATGCCGCCCTGGTTGTCCGGGTTTAACGCAATGGACTTCTGATACATAAGGATGGCTTCCTGTTTCTTGCCTGCCTTCGACAGTGCTTCCGCATAACTGTCGTAAGTATTATAGCTGTCAGGAAAAAGCAGCATATTGACCTTAAAGGTTTCTATAGCAAATTGAAGATGATCGGGAAATGAAGAGAAATAAAGAAACTCATACCCCAGCTGATTCATCTCCCGCTCACTGAAATAATATTTACTGGTATCACTTCTTAGACTAGTCAGACAAGTGATGGCATTGTCCACGCCATATTGCACCATAGTGCGGGCGAACAGTCTGACAAGAGATGTTTTTATCTTCAGCTGCATGGGCGGCCGATCATTCATGATATAGAATGCAGAGGTAATAATGTTGCCAAAAGCAGGGCCTGCAACATTATCAAACCCGATAATAGTTTGTTTCCTGTCAATGTTCCTGAAATAAAAAGTAGCCAGTCCAATCAGAAAGCCACCATGTCCCACTGATCTTCCAAATCCCGGTTGTTCAAAGATCTCCCAGCCCAGCCCATAACTACCTCTGCCTTCTCCCAGCATGGTATCCATATGGTCCCAGTAAGTATCGCCATTATTTAGCCTGAGAGGCGTTAAAGCTTCTGCAATTGATGCAGCACTTAACAGTTTACCATCAAAGAAAGCCCGGTCAAATAATTGCAGATCACTGATGGTTGTAATAATATTGGATGCTCCTATCGGTGAACTGTTATTATAGCTGGTATAGCGGTAGCGTTGCAACTGGAAAACAGGAGAGTACGCAGTGTCATAGTACGCAGCCATTGTATGCGGTGTAGCTATTCCTGTTTGTGATTGCTGGTAAGATGTCTTTACACAATAGGTCAGCAGCATGCCTGCAGGTTGGAAAATAGATGTCCGGAGATATTCACTGAATGAAAGTCCGCTAAGCTTTTCCACCAGCATTGCCAGTAAGGAATAGTTCATATTACAGTAATCAAACTTATCACCAGGATGAAAATACAGCGGTTTGTTTTCCTTTATCAGTGTGGGAATGATGATATCATTCGTAATAATAGTATCCGGAAACTGATTTACCAGCGGCTCATACAATTCCAGGTCAGGCAGACCGGACGTATGCGTCAGCAGATGCCTGATCGTTATACCAGGATAAGGGAATGCAGGAAAATAATGCTGAAAGGTATCTCCCAGCTGAAGCTTCCCTTTTTCTTTCAGCTGCAGGATAGCTGTTGATGTGAAAATTTTGGATATAGAGGCAAGATTATAGCGTACGTTGATATCATTTGTGCTGGCGGATGGAATGTCTGCATAGCCGAAATACCTTTGATAGATAGTCCGTCCGTTCTCAGCCAGCAGTATATTCCCGTTCATGCTTTCCGTACGCAAAATGTTGTTGAAATAGATGTTTAATTTTCCGAGCCTGTTCTGCGCTGAGGAAAACATCCCGCTCAGCATGATGACTGAGAGGAAAAATATGCGTCTCATAGTGGTAGTTGATTTGATCGCAATACTAAGGAAGAACGGGATGCAGATGGGACAAATGTGACGAAACACAAGGGATAAGTGATAAAGCAGGAAAGCCCTCTGCAAGGGCAGAAGGCTTTCTTTTTCATTTCTTACTGGGGAATACTGTCTTTACGCCAGGTACTGTCTTTTTTCATCTTGTGCTTCATCTTCATCTTATGTCTGGATGTATCAGAACGAGGTATGGTATCCTGTCTGAATTGATCATTATAAGTAGTGTATGCCTGATTCGTGGCAGCCTTGGCAGCAAAGGAAGGGCCAGGCATGCCCTGGAAGTAAACAAACACACCGGATACGATCAGCAAACCGAGTGTTGCGAGATGTTTTTTCATGACTAAGGTTTTTAAATAAAGAGAAAGTATTAACCTCTTTTATCGCTAAAATCCTGCTTATTTTTAGCTGTTTCCCCAAGACTATTATCTACCAAACTATTATATCTCTGAAATAATTAATTATTGAAAGAGAATAGCATGTTACTGTAGACTTGTCGTAAGAAAGGGGGTAAATAAATATACAGGCACATCTTTAACTTCTATCCCTGAAAGCAGGATAAAGCGCTGATTCTGAACTTAAAGTCATATATTTGGGGGAGACGACGCGCTTTGTTACCAATTGAAAAATCAGTTATTTTAAGCATCACACGTTTACAGAGTATATAGCCTTGACATAAGTACCAGTAATTTATTATCAATACCCCATATTTAAACTCTACCTCGGCATGAGATACGATTCTTTACCCCAGATCGAAGCTCGTTTCAAGAGTGAAGCGGCTCCATTCCTTACGCCATTTTCCCTGCAGGTTCCCAATGAACAACTGATCCTCAAGGGACAATTGTACAAACCAGACCGTAGCAATTATTTCTATCCCGACACGCATACAAAGGATCGGATAGTACTGCATTTTACAGCTGGTAATCTGAAGTCCGATATGCTAAGTCTGACCACTCAGGGACGACATGTTTCCGTACCTTTTGTCATTGCCCGGGACGGTACTATCTACCAGTTATTTCCTTCGGGCAACTGGTCGGGCCATCTGGGAGCCGGCCTGGGAAATCAGGGTACAAACAATGCACAGGATAAGGTGACCATCGGTATCGAGCTCTCTAACTACGCATATCTCGTGCCCAGAGATGGAAACCTCGAAACCATTTACTCCCGCGCTCCGCAAAATGGTAAACCGGGACCTATTGATGAATATTGCCCATTGAGTAATACCGCTGCTTATCTGAAGATCGATAAACCTTTCAGGGAACAGTCCTATTATGCTTCCTATACGCCTGAACAAATAGAGAGCACTATCATCCTGCTCCGTTATCTGACCGCTAAATATAATATCCCCCGCCAGTTCCTGCCGGAGGATAAAAGATATAGCACTACGAATGATGTACTGACATTCAGAGGCATTGTATCGCATATTAACTATCGTCCTTCCGGCAAATGGGACATCGGTCCTGCCTTTGACTGGGAAACATTGATCAGCGGGGTAACGGCTGCAGAGTTTACGCCTGTAGCTACTGCCCGTTCACTGAACTTTGCAGCCAGGGAATTATCTATCGGACTAACCACTGAAGGTGGCATCGCTGCACAGTTTGTTGATGAAAACAGTGCTGAAGAAGGAGCGCCGGAAGCAACCGATAATGAAGGGTATAATCCTTTCGAATTTGAAGAAGGCATTGCAAAAGAGATCCCACCGTCCAGCGGAAAAGTATATGCCCTCCTGGCCGGGATCAATGAATACGACCAGGTGCGTAAACTGAGCGGCTGTCTGCATGACCTGCAACAGGTGGAAGACTACCTGAAGAACCGTACCGTATTTGATTGTAAGATCAAAAAGATAACAGATTCCGAAGTAACAAGGGCCAATGTGGTGAAAGCATTTGAAGAGCACCTGGGGCAGGCAAAGAAAGAAGATACCGTCCTGTTCTATTTTTCAGGTCACGGTACCCAGGAAGATGCTGCGCCTATGTGGGACGAAACAGATGGCAAACTGGAATGTATTGTATGTTATGACGGAGGTACCAGTAAGGCCGCTGAGTTCCTGCTGACAGACAAGGAACTGCGTTATATGATCGCTAAACTGTACAAACAAACTGCCGCGCATATCGTAGTGATCTTTGACTGCTGCCATTCCGGCGATAATACACGTGGTCAGCTCATCAATGCTGCCTTCAGTAAAGACAAGGTGATCAAACGTATGATCTACGACAACACACGTTATTCCGGTGCCTTCCCTCAGCGTGAGTGGAGTGAATTTGTCTTTAGTAATGAGATCAGAGAAGAAGATGTCAGGGATAAAAAGACAGAAGAATTCCTGCCCGAAGGGATTCATATACAGATGGCCGCCTGCGAAAGCAACCAGTCTGCCGTTGAAGTAAATGGGGAAGGGGTATTCACTAAAAAACTGCTGGGCGCTCTGGATGCCTGCACTGGCAATGTTTCCTATAATGACCTGAGCAGCAGGATAAGGCAGTATCTGCGTTTCAGCTTTGAACAGACGCCGCGTATCTATGTATCAGGAGATACCGACAGACTGCTGTACACAGGCTTCCTGAACCGTAGCCTCACAGATAATATTACTATTGCTGAAGCCACTTACGGTAAACATGGCTGGCAGCTGAATATTGGCGCTATCCATGGCGTAGATAAAAATACAAAGCTCACTATCGTAAATGCTGCCGATGTCAACCAGAAATGGACAGCTCAGATAGACAATGTGTTCATTGATTACAGTGCTATCACCATTGACGGAACACCCGATCAGAACAAGGCGCATAAAGCCTTTGCAGAAGGACTGATGAGTGGGAAAATATTACTTGAACTGAACAACAGCAATGGTAACCCTGCAGAAATGGCCGAACTGCTGGATGCTATTGAAAGCAAGGCAGGAGGTCAGTTTGAATTCCAGTCAGGAACTGCGGAGAATGGCCGCAGTGCAGACTATAGTCTGCATATCAGATCAGGCGAAGCAGTGATTACCCGGGCCAATGATCCTTTCCGGCCGGTAGTACGCCCGCTGGATCTGACAAAAGAGAAAGGGGATGTTGAACTGGTAGAAACATTGAAACACATCTCCCAGTGGCACTTCATCAAACAACTGCAAAACAGCGTGATCCCGGAAGGCTTCCCCGAAAAACCTATACAGATCGATGTTGCCAGGATCTATCCGGACGGCAGCAGGAAAAAGATCAGCACAGATACCGGAACCGCGACCTTCGATTTTGAACCCGGTCAGGGACAATGGGAAGGCGCTATGGAAATAAAGCTCACCAATACAACCCAACAATCAGTGTACGTAGCTGCCTTGTACCTGGGAATCCAGTTCAGCAGTTACCTGGAATACCTGCCACAGTATCCCTGGCTGCTGGACCCCGGCAAAGAGCTTATTCTGGCGAGGAAAGGCAAAGACAGGATCGTTATCCGCCAGGATGATTTTACAAGGGAGTATAACTGGCCATTGAGCATGGAAACCCTGAAGCTGATCGTCAGCACAGATGAGTTCAATGTGAAGGCGCTTTCCCTTGGTAGCCTGCCGGCTCCTTATGTACTGGCCGACCGTGAAAAGGGACTGGTAAGAGGTAAAACAGAGGTTGCCAAAGGCGCAGTAATGGAAGATGAGGATATCCCTGCAGAATTTAAAGGTTGGATCACGCAGACCTTATACCTCGTCTTCAATAATCCGGACTTCAACAACATAGACCGTAAGATGCTGCAGGAGCTGATGGAATATGACGAAACGTCTTACTATGCCGCTGGCTTGTACTATGACCTGGTAACAGATGAAAACGGACAACCTACACGGTTGAAGCTGAAACCTGAAATTAAGGTGCCGGAAGGTGAAAAAGGCCTGTGGGGCGATGTAGTATTGTGGGCAGCTAATGCGATTGAGAGCCGTCAGCGGAGGAGATTATATAAACGCTTAAAGGAGACCGACAGGTTAAGAATTGTGGCAGAAGGCGATTCCTGGTTCCAGTATCCTATCCGTGTATTGGATACCATAGACCATCTGTACAAACTTTATGCAATCCGCAGCTTTGCCGAAGCAGGAGATACGCTGGAGAACTATATGAAGCAGAGAGAATACCTGAAGGGCATCAGAGAGGAAGAAGCGCAGATCTTCCTGGTCAGCGGTGGCGGTAATGATATACTTGGAGAACAGTTCCAGTACTCTTTACGCGATACGCCAGCGGAGGATGATATGACGCCGGCCCGTTATCTGAACAAGACCTTCTTCGATAAACTGGACAAGCTGGAAACATGGTATACCGATATGTTTACAGAACTGCACAACAGGTACCCAAACCTGCGTATGCTGGTGCACAGTTACGACTACATCATACCTGTTGATACAGACCTTTACCCACGTAAAACCAGCTGGCTGGGTAAATATATGATCCGGAAGAATATGCACCAGCAGGCAGCGAGGGAATCCCTGATCCGCTTTATGGTAGATGAATTTAACCGTCGCCTGGAAAAAGTAGCCGCTGCATTCCCGGGTGTGGTTTACTACATCAATGTAAGAGAGATCGTAGACCGTGGCAGCTGGTACGATGAGATCCATCCTACCAACGCTGGTTTCAAGCTCGTGGCCGACAAATTTGTCGATGTCATTGAGAAACTGAAATCTGATCTGAAGCCATTTGCAGAAGCGCCGGCAATGTCTGTCCAGCCCTGATAGTAACTATCCGTTCAGATATAAGAAAAGGCTGTCCACCGTATGTGCGGGCAGCCTTTATTATTGTAAGCTGTTGAAATTCCTTGCCACTTTAACATGCAATCTCCAGACATAAGGGCCGCCGTTTTAAATATAGATCGACTGCAGTGAAAAGGTTAAATAATAGGAATATACCGTTATACTTGCAGGAGAATTATTGTATTATGATTGAAGCAAATGACGTGCGTCCGGGGAACCTGGTATGGTATTATGATCTGTATATGAATGAAACAGTGTTTGAGGTGGAGGGTATATTAGAGGGCTTCATCTATAGTTCAACCTTACCCAAAAGTAAACTGTCACTGGCCAATGTACATCCCTTGTCACTGGATGCAGGATATCTGCACAGCTTTGGATTTGTAAGAGGAGACAGGGCGCATGGAGAAGATGAAAACGTCTTTTCCTATAAGTACAATCGTAACGACAGTGTATATGTGAGAGACCAGGGATATTCCTTTCAATTCCTGGCTGCCGCACCAGGGCAGTTGATACCCTATGGACAGCCGGTAGTGCATGTCCACCAGTTACAAAACCTCTTTTATTGTCTGACAGGACAGGAACTATAAAGAGGGGGATACCTCCTTACAGGATATCCCCTTTCTTTCATTTCTTTCTGTTGGAGAGAGTACCATTCTTACGTGAAAGCAGTAGCAGCAGTCATTTTCCAATGACTCACGGATGAGGGCCCATACAAACGATCTGCACACCGCTGAATGTACCTTTCAGGGAGACCGTTTTTTCAGCGCCTGATTCTATGTCATTTCTGCCCGTGAACTCGAAATGACCGGAAATAAAGGCTTTCACATCATCAAACCTGATCTCTGTGAGCGTGAAAGTACCTTTCTCTGCATTGCAGGAAACATCCTTACCGGCGGCTTCCGCCTCCGTTTCTGCTGATTCATCCTTCGGATAGTTCAGGAACTGTGCAAAGTTGGCGGATTCCTCATCACCTGCAGACTGGTCCAGCGAAACGGTAACCGGTTTAAATTCGCCTATTTTCTTCAGGTCAAATTTGATGGACAATGTCCTGTTTCCATCGCGAAGCGTACACTCCAGGTTCATAATGGCCATTTTACTGGTGCCAATAGTGGCATTACCCCTGATATCATGCGAGGAGACAACACTACCATTCTTTTCAATGTTAAATGTACCCGGATTGAGCCCTTTTTTCTGCGCCAGTACAGTCGTGGAGCCCGTACAGAAAGTGATAACAGCACTTGTTATCAGTGATAGCATTTTAGTTTTCATGTAGGTTCGGTTAGGGATAGCTGATTAAGTATAACGTCGAAAGATAAAAAAAAAATTCAAAATAGTATCCATCCGGTACCGTCAACGAACTATTTTACAGCAACGGCCTTTACTGCAATCTGAGCGGTATAGAAAGACCGGAGCGAATGATCCTTTTGTTATAAAGAGGCATTGGTACTGAGCGACTTAAGCGTCTGCATGGCCTTGTCCGCATCGCTTGTCGCCACAAAAATATGATCATGGTAATAGGCCGCTACCACATTACAACTGATCCCCGCTTTGGCAAGAGCAGCGGAGAAGGCAGCCGTAAGTCCCACCGCTTCTAGTGACGAATGTATGGTGAGTGTGATCCAGGCAGCAATATATGTATAAGGCAGCTGAAGACGGTCGGCGGTTTTCCGGGAAAGAATAAGTGTTGTACCTTCTTTTTCCCGGAAAGTGCCAATGACGTCCTGCAGATCTATCTGCCCCGGATTACTCACCGTGCAGAATACATATTCTCCCTCCTGCAGATGGGGAGTCATGTGTTTCAATAAGGTAGAAATGTCTGTTACACCGCTCATATCTGTAAATATACGGGCAATAAAATGAAAGCGTCTGTTACCGTATAAAGGAAACCTTCACGATCTTGCCATTTTCAACCGTATAAACAGCCACCGCCTCAATTGGCTTTTCCCCCATACCAGTTATTCTTTCATGATCTATCACAGTATTACCCATCACGATCCTGTTCACCAACTGGCAATGTAATTCCTTTGCCTTCTCAAAGATGCCTGCATATCGTTGCCGCATCTGTTCTTTTCCCTGCATCAGCAATTTGCCGCTGGCCTGGTCATAAATAGCCGTGCTATCGCTGTAAGGCGCCAGGAATGCTTCAATATTCCGGGTATTGTAGGCATTCAGTTGTTGCTGCACCAGTATTACCGGTGTGACCGTCAGCAGTTCCTTTGCCTGTAATTGTATACCACGGTGTATGATGGTGGGTATGTCTGCCAGCACATTCAGATCCTGCGTAGGATCTTTTTCCAGTAGCAGGAGATCTGCAATCTTTCCTTTTTCTATACTGCCATAGTCCTTGTCCTTACCGAAACCTTTTGCCGCGTTAATAGTAGCGGAACGGATGATTTCCCAGCTACTCAATCCCGACTGTTGCATAGCCTGCAATTCAGTGAAAAAAGAAGAGGCATGCAGCGTACCGATATTACCTGCGTCAGTACCTGCTACTACATTAACACCGGCTTGTTGTGCCAGTCGCAGGTTGGTGCGCATTACAGTATCTTCTTTTGAAGGAATGACATGGCGGCTGCGCAGATTTTTATACTCAAAACCCACAACGCTTTTGTCGATATGTTGCAGGTCTGTCAATGTGCCCAGCATGAACGGATCTCCATATTTCAGATCATGCATGGGGAAATCAAACTGCTGTGTAAACGCGCGCTTATATCCGTGCATCACGGTGAGAGTAGGGATGTACACCGTGTGTTTATTTTTCAGTAGCTGAAGCATTTCATTGTCAAGTTCTTTATCATCTACACTATGCACCAGGATGTCAGCTCCTGCTGTAACAGCCAGTTTCGCGGTTTCATACTCAGTAGCGTGAACAGCTACTTTTAGACCGTGGGCATGACTTTCATCTATAGTTGCCTTGACTATAGGCAAAGTGCTTTCCGCTGGCATACCGGGTACTACGATGTACCAGATCTTGATGAAGTCTGGTTTATAGGGCAATTGTTTCCGTACCAGTTCACGGGCTTCTTCCGGTGTAGTCACTTTCACAATAGGAGGATCTTTTTTATCCAGGTTAGGCGGCAGATAGGTAGATATCAGCGGGCCTGTTACCCAGGCATTGGTAGCTCTGGGATCGGCATTCACTTTATCACGGATGGCGAAATTGCTGAATGGTCCGCCTACATCTGCAACGGTAGTAATGCCACATGCCAGGTAGCGGGCCATCATATCACTCAGGTGTTCTTTCGCCCATTGCTGGTCCTTTTCATAAGGATATACTGCCATGAGGTTCAGGCCATCGGGACGGGTATATAAGCCGCCAGTCTGGAAAAAATGGATATGCGCATCCGTCATACCGGGCATCACGTACTTGCCTGTGGCATCTATGACAGTAGCGCCGTCGGGTATCTTCAGTTTCTTTGAAGGCCCGGTAGCCAGTATGCGGTCATGCTCAATGATGATGGTTTGATCTGCCAGTGTTTTACTGATGTTGACATCTATCAGGTTCGCATGTGTGATACAGAGGGTTGAGGACGCATTGTTTGCAGGTGATGTGGTAGATTGTGTGTAACCCGGCAGTGCATATATAACGAGCGCAACTGCCCATAACAGAGGGAACTTTTTCATCGGGTTAGATTTGATAGATACTAAAGATAGCAGATTTTACTTTCTTTATATATATTAGCCGGATGAATCAGGAGTTGAGAGTCCCTATACAGCGCCCCTTTGTGCTATCCGGTGGTGGCGCCCGTGGTTATGCCCATATTGGTGTATTAAAAGCATTTGCTGAACAGCATATTTTTCCCGAAGTGATTGCCGCTACCAGCGCCGGCTCTATAGCCGCAGCGTTTATCTGTGACGGATACACTACAGATGAGGTGAAGGAGATCTTCCTGCATACAAAGATGGGATTAACGGTTGACTGGAAACACCTGAAGACAGGATTCCTGTCATTAAAACTCCTGGAAAAGGTGCTGACGCAAACTTTACGACATACTACCTTTGAATCATTGCCCATCCCATTATATGTTACCGCTACCAACTTTTCCACGGGACAACAGACTATTTTTGACAAAGGGCCACTGATACCCGCTATACTGGCGGCTTCAAGTATCCCGATGTTGTTCCCGCCGGTAGTAATTGATGGTGTGCCTTATGTGGATGGAGGTATTTCAGGAAACCTGCCGGTAGAACCGCTGATAGGGAAATATACATCCATTATCGGTGTACATGTCAATCCGCTCACTCCTTACAATCCTGCAAGCGGCATTCGCGCCAACATGGAAAGAACCCTGCATATGGCCATTAATGAACCGGTATTGAAAAACAAGCTGCTGTGTAGTCGCTTCATTGAGCCAGAGAAGTTAGGAGGGTTCGGCATGTTCGATTTTAAACGTTTCGATGCAATATACACTGTGGGGCTGGAATATACCCGTCAGGCGCTGCAGGAAAGCCCGGAGCCGGTTGAAGTATAAAGTACTGTTTGTCATTCAATAATATTAGCACGGGGAATACAGCTGGAAGACAGACGTACGAAAATTGAACTTATTGCGTTTATTTTCCTGAGATCACTGTTCATCTGCCTCCTATGTAAACCCACTCACAAAATGAGACATTCGCTAAATTATTCCATGATTATTGGTACCCTTGGTATCTTTTTAATGTCTGCCTGTAGCAAATCTGACCTCGTAACTCCCGATCAGCCTAAGGGAGATCTTAATGAAGCAGCCCGCGTTGCCGGAGAAGTCACTGCGGCGGCCACTACACCCGTAGGTACCGTCATATACACAAGTAATGGTTACAAAGTGACCATCACCAACAAGGACGCTACTTTCGATGACGCTGTACGTCAGAAATTTGTAGATATCTTTTTCAGCGTTTATCCGCAGTTGGTGACCAGGTTCAATACCGGCGCCGTTAAAGCAGTTACTTTCGTGATAGATCCAGCCTACAGTGGCGTGGCGGCCACTTCCGGTACCACTATTACCTACAGCTCCGCATGGTTCCATAGCCATCCGCAGGATGTAGATGTTGTAACGCATGAGATCATGCACGTAGTACAGGCATATACCGGTGGCGCTCCCGGTTGGCTGACTGAGGGTATAGCCGATTATGTCCGTTATAAGTATGGCGTGAATAACGGTCCTGCCGGATGGTCATTACCTAACTGGTCAGCTTCTCAGTCGTATACAGATGCCTACCGTGTTACCGCACGTTTCCTGGCCTGGCTGGAACTGCACAAACGCAGTACGATCGTAACAGATCTGAACACTGCGTTGCGTAATAAGACCTATACAGCTAATACCTGGGTAAGTCTGACTACTAAAACGGTAGACCAGCTGTGGGCAGAGTATTCCGCTAATCCTGCATTGTAGCAGCCCATTCATTACTCCGTAGCATTGCCATAATTGTATAATAACCAGGAGGGGATGAACGGGGATCTGCGTACATGCAATGCTATACAATATCCCGGCTATACCGATAGCCGGGATATTTTTTATCAGTCGAAAAAAGGATCAGGTGCTGTTCTGTCAATATGAAAGGCCTGGTCAAGATAATAAAGCACAGTTTCCGGTGCTTTGGCCGTACGTACCAATTCTCTCAGCGGAGTTACTATCTTCGGATATTCATCAATAAATTCCAGCCCCTCCACTTGTGTTAAATGAAATGATTGCATCAGCAGGCGGAACCGTTCCAACTCTGCACCCCAGTACCGGATATATTTACTTTCACTGATGTTAAGTTCCAGGAGTATATCTTTTACCCGGAAGAGCAGTCCGGCCTCCAGCAGGCAGTCCTGCGTCAGTTCCTCCCGGTATTTTTCCAGCTCTTTCAGTATGAACTGTTTCTGCAGCAGGGGAGTGGTAACAGCATCTTCTTCATATATACCATACACGCAGCTTACCTTATCCGGCAGGGTGGCAGCCAGCGCCTGGAACAGGGCCCATAAACGGCTGTTGTCTATATTGATCATGGCCTGGAAGCGGTAGGGCAGACGGGGATTCTCATTGAGTGTAAGAGAGTACCCTTCTACGATCTTCGCTTTCCTTCTCTTGAAAAGGATCTCGTCGATGTCCGGCCGGTAGTCTATTTCCTCATCTGAGGGAATTCGCACGGTAATAGGCAGTTCTAACATACTGTAAAGATAAGGTACCGCAGCACATTGGGAAGCCGGAAGATAGCGGAATTCCCGGGGTGTTTTCCTTGCTGTAGCAGGATCGGCAGCTTTAGGCATGGTTAATGATAAATACTGGTATGAAACATCAGGAAAGACCATATCAACGCATTGAGAATTATGGTATTATCGGCAACCTTGAGACAGTTGCCCTGGTCTCCCTGACGGGGTCCATTGACTTCATGTGTTTTCCCCGTTTCGATTCTCCCACTATCTTTGCCTCCTTGCTGGATTCCACTAAAGGCGGTTATTTTTCCGTTGAACCTGAGATGCAGGATTATACCTCCAAACAATTATACATACCCGGTACGGCTATCCTGCTCACCCGTTATTTCTCCGATTCAGGTATTGCTGAGCTGACAGACTATATGCCCATTGCTGATGTACAAAAAGATACAGATTGTACGATAGTCCGCAAGATCAAAACCATCAGGGGGAATATCACTTTCAAGGTGAATTGCGTACCCCGGTTTGATTACGCGGCAGCTAAACATGAGGCAGTGCTGAAGAAGCGGAAAAATGAGATCATCTTTACGCCTATTAACGATGGGAATGTGCAACTCCGGTTGATAGCAGATGTTCCTTTACGGCTGAAACATAAGAACGGATACGCGGAATTTACCCTCCGGGAATCGGAAGTAGCCAATATCGTATTGCAGGCAGTTAAAAAAGACAATAAGGAGCCTTTAGAGGGCGTAGAATATTATACGGACATCTACCAGGAAACAATCGTAAAATGGCGGCAATGGGTAGGCAAATCGACTTATAGGGGACATTATGGGGAGTTGATACAACGGTCGGCCATTACACTGAAATTATTGACTTCCGTTAAATTCGGTTCCGTAGTGGCGGCACCTACTTTTGGAATCCCGGAGACCCTGGCTGGTAACCGTAACTGGGACTACCGTTTTAACTGGATAAGGGATGCCGCCTTTACCATGTATGCCTTCCTGAAACTGGGCTTTTTTGATGAAGCGACCGCCTTTATGAACTGGATCTTCAACCTGTGTTCGGAAAGCAAACTGCAATTGCTGTACAATATTGATGGCAGTAAAGCCGGTGAAGAGCAGGTATTGAAACACCTGGATGGGTACAAGGGAGCTAAACCTGTGCGTATTGGTAATGCTGCCGCCAGTCAACGTCAGACGGATATTTACGGAGAACTGATCGATACTATTTACATCTACAATAAGTCTTATGAACCCATTACCTTCGAATTCTGGGCCCTGATCAGGAAACAGGTGGAATGTGTGATCAGCGACTGGAAAACCGCCGATCATGGTATATGGGAAATAAGGAACGAAAAACGGGAATTCCTGCACTCCCGTTTAATGTGCTGGGTAGCTATGGACAGAGCCATCAAAATAGCACAACACCGCTCATTCCCTTATCCGGAAACAGAGTGGCAGACCGTCCGCGATGAGATCTATAATGACATCTACCATAACTTCTGGAACGAAGAGCTGGGAGCATGGGTGCAATACAAAGGCGCCAAAGCAGTAGATGCCGCCGCGTTGCTGATGCCCCTGACCCACTTTATCACGCCACTGGAGCCCAGATGGCTTTCCACCATGAAGGTAATAGACAGAGACCTGCGCCTGGATGTACTCATTTACCGTTACCGGAACCACCTGGAAAAGATTGACGGACTGGATGGGGAAGAGGGCACTTTCAATATGTGTTCATTCTGGTATATTGAAGCCCTTGCCAAATGCGGAGAACTGGAGCTGGCAATAGAAAGTTTTGAAAAGATGATCGGTTATGCCAATCACCTGGGACTCTTCAGTGAGGAACTGGGGAAGAAGGGAGAACACCTGGGGAACTTTCCCCAGGCATTCACACACCTCGCTTTAATTAGTGCTGCCGTTGAGCTCAACAAGCAGTTGAGCCGCGTGTAAAGTCATTTTCCGGAAGGAAATATGGGAAACAGCAGGTTTGTGTTGCTGATAAATGCGATACGTTTGCTATCGGGCGACCATGAGGGCGTATTGATCGTGCCTTGTCCGCCGTACAGGTAGGCAATCACTTTTGCAGGACCCCCACTGGCAGGCATCAGCCGTAAATAAACGTGTTTATAAAAAGGATGATCTGAAGGATCTACTTCTTCTTTCAGGAAGGAAAGGAATACAATCCATTTACCATCCGGAGAAATATGCGGGAACCAGTTATTAAAACCATCGTTTGTAATCTGTGTCTGTTCTGAACCATCCGCCTTCATCCGCCATAGCTGCATCAGTCCATTACGCACGGAGTTGAAGTAAATATATTTGCCATCCGGTGTATATTCAGGACCATCGTCCAGTCCGGGAGCCATGGTCAGCCTGACTTCCTCGCCACCGGCAGCGGGCACACGGTAAATATCAAACTCTCCATTACGCTGCCCGGTAAATACCAGGAACTTTCCATCCGGCGACCATCCATGCATATAAGAGGGACCAATTTTGTTGATACGCGCAGGAGTGCCTCCCGTACGTGGCACTACATAACCAATGGAAGCGCCTTTTTCTCCATCGCCACTACTGATGGCCAGCATTTTCCCGTCAAACGATAATACGTGATCATTGTTGTTCTTTTTCGCATCTCCGGTATTGATCAGGGATGGGATTTTCTTCTCCAGGTCAAACTGGTACAATAATCCATCGGCATTATAGATCAGTGATTTACCATCCTTGTTCCAGTTGGGCGCCTGTATGGAGCCCGGCGTCTGGTAAACAATAGTGCTGTTTTGTGTAGCGATATCCAGTATTTCGAGCATGCTGCCTATGTACTGGCGATAAGGCACCAAGGTGGCAGGTGCAGGTACCGTAATGCGCACATTACTGAATATAGCATTCTCCACAACATCCGGATTGTGTGAGCAGACAAACAGGCCTGCATATACCTCATCTCCCAATGAGAGGTCATCCAGTTTTTCACTGACGAATGTTTGTCCGTTACGGGCTACGGATAAAATGAACGTATTACCTTTCCGTTCCAGCTGTACAACATCCGCAGTTGTCAGCGTTGATTTTATTTCTTCGGTATTCGCCCCTGTAGTACGCCTGAACTGCAGGGAGGTTAAGCCGTCTCCATGTACAACACCATTCACGTGTGTAGCGTTGGTATCCAGTGAGCTGCGTATCATCAGTCCCCATTTGCGGTGAGCTTCCTTTCCCTTGCCAATGAAGCGGGCATTTGTACGGAGAATGAAATCACCTTTCATCTTTTTCCATACGAAATGAAATTCATCGCTGCCGAACCACATATTCGTACCTGCGCCGCTGATGGTGTACTGCTGTGTTTTTGGGTTGTACTGTGTAGTACCGGTATGTTTCACCTTGCCGACATCTGTTTGTGCGTCGAAAATGCCCAATGTTTGCGCAGAGAGTCGGGCGAACTGGCTGAATGCCAGCAGGCTAATGGTCAATAACAACAATTTCTTACCCATGTGTAAATAGTATAACGTGATCAACTGGAGGCAGTCTTGCCGTGGAACGTTATCTAATTTACAGATGTTTCCCGGGGAATGAAAGACTTCCTCCGGCAGAGGGTGCTATTAATTTACATAGCGAGTATCACCGCGCTCAATCTCCTCTTTCTATCGGTGTGATCCGCAACTCAAGCTTCTCATTATCCCGTATCACATTGATATACTGGAACTGACCTATTTTATCGGCTGTCATCATTTTAAAAAACTGGTCAGCTGTTTCCACCGGCTGGTCATTGAACTGGTAGATGATATCTCCATTCAGGATGCCTGCTTTGGCTGCGGGACTATTGCGTTCCACTTTGGATATAAATAAAGCCTGTTTGTTTTTCAGCTGATGAATGGTACGCAATCTTGGTACGAGATCGATCTGCTGCATGGCAACACCAACATACGCTCTTTTGACTTTACCATAACGGATCAGCTGGTTGGCGATAGCCTTGGCCGTATTGATGCTGATAGCAAAACAAAGACCCTGTGCGCCTCTTATAACAGCGGTATTTACACCAATGACCTCTCCGTTACTGTTAATGAGTGGGCCACCGGAATTACCTGGATTCAATGCGGCATCTGTTTGTATCATCGCATCCATCATCATACCGTCCTGTCCCTGCAATGATCTGCCCAAAGCACTGATCACGCCTGCGGTAACGGTGTGCTGGAATCCCAGGGGATTCCCGATGGCAATTACCATCTGCCCGATCTTCAGTTCATCGGAGTCGCCCAGTTTCACAGGAGAAAATTCCCGGGCATCAATCTTTAATAGCGCCAGGTCCGTAGCGGGATCCTGGCCGGCCAGACTGGCTGGGTATACACGGCCATCCTGCAGCATCACTTTCAGGCTGGTGGCCCCGTTTACAACGTGACTGTTGGTGAACAGATAACCATCAGAAGAGAAGAGGAATCCGGAGCCAGTTCCGGACACTGCTTCCTGGTTATTGTTGGCATTCAGTCGTTCTATTTTGACCACTGCCGGACTGGCTTTTTCGACAGCGTCAATGATCATTTGAGAATATGCATCCATCATTTAAATTGTATCGATTTTTTTAGATGCATCAAATATCTTACCTCCTATAAATCTGGACAGACTGGCAGGAGCAGATGGATTTAATCTGTCAGAAAGGTCGGCGGCTGTCAATCAGGCGGCAACAAAGCAGGAATGTTCCGGAGGAAGCAGGTGTACGGTCAGTCAACTAAATGAGCTTCTGAATCTTTTCCGGTATTGAGATGGTGTGACCTCCATAGTTCTCAGGAACACTTTCCGCATATTCTCTGCATTACCGAATCCTGTTTGTACTGCTATTTCATCCTGCGTCAGTTTCTTTTCTGTGAGGCTTCTGCAGGCCTGTTCCAGCCGGAGCTTTTCTACATATCTGGCAGGAGTGATCTTTAGTTCCTGTACAAACATCCTTGCGAAATTGCGGGGGCTCATAGCTGCCTGCTGCGCCAGCCGTTCTACCGTGATGTCCTCATGCAGGTGCTTATGCAACCAGGCAAGTGCAGTCTTCACCGGTTCATAGTCTGTTTCCTGTGCTTCCAGCATAGTACTGTATTGCGACTGGTTGCCGGGACGTTTGAGGAAAAGTACCATCTGCCGGGCAATATTCAGCGCAAAGGATCTGCCCATATCTTCTTCGACCAACGCCAGGGCCATGTCCATACCGGTAGTTACGCCCGCAGAAGTATAGATGTTACCATCCTTTACAAAGACGGGGGTGTTTTCAACCGTCACTTCAGGAAACATATCTGCCAGACGTTGACAGAGCCGCCAATGTGTAGTGGCACGTTTCCCATTCAATACTCCTGCCCGCGCCAGCATAAAGGTGCCGGAACATACAGAACATATCCTGCGAACCTGTTTTGCCTGCATGGCTATCCATGGTAATAACTGTTCATCCAAAGGCTGGTTATCATCCGCAGGGATGCCGGAAAGAATAAGTGTATCGATGGGATAATCCACTTCTTCAAAAGTAGATTCGCAGAGAATAGGCAAAAAAGAAGATGTGACAACCTTGCGGGCCTTCTCACCCGACACAGTATGTACGATGTAACAGATATCCTGCTCTTCGCGCAGCGCCAGAATCGCAGCCCTGTTAAAAACTTCCAGTGGTCCGGCCATATCCATCAATGCAGAATTGGACGGTACCAGGATAACGATGTGTTTCTCTTCCTTAGACATAGTAAGATGAATGAGTAGTTCCTGTAATTGGCAGGAATTACCTGTTTTTTGTCTCCCTGTACAAAATGTGCCGGGGCTAATTTTGTTTCATGAGACAGAAAACATTTTTATTATCACTGTTTATTTTTTTATTCACTAAGCATATGCAAGCACAAATGCCGGATGCAAAATTCATCCAGATCGAAAGTACAAAGCTTTGTTATTACGAACAAGGGCAGGGAGAGGTGATCCTCCTGCTACATGGCTGGCCGCAAACGTCCTATGTATGGCGTAAGGTAATACCGAAACTGGCCAAAAGGAACAGGGTTATTGCGGTAGATCTTCCGGGTCTGGGTAACAGTGGTTCTGCGGAAAGCTATGATACCAGAACTGTTGCTGCCATCATCAGTAAATTTATCACTGCACAGAAAATAGGGAAGGTGCACCTGGTATCGCATGATGTAGGCAGTTGGGTAGCTGTGTCATTTGCGCTGCAACATGAAGATCAGCTGAATACCCTGACTGTCATTGATGCAGCTATCCCCGGCTTTATATCTGATGCCGTATTTAAGCCGGAGAATGCAAAGAAGATATGGCAATTCTATTTCCATGCTGTGGCAGATATACCGGAATTGCTGGTAGAGGGTAGGGAAGAAGCGTATCTTTCCTGGTATTTCTCGAATAAGTCGTTCGTTAAATCAGCTATCAGCGTAGAAGACAGGGATGTATATGTGAAGGCGTATACAGGAAAGGATAGACTGGGGCGTGGGTTTGCCTACTACAGGGCTTTTAACCTGAGCGCAGAAAATAACAGGAATGTACAGCGTCGTTTAACTATCCCTGTTTGGGCCCTGGGAGGGCAATATGCATTGGGGGAACAGATTGGTAACGCACTGAAAGCTATTGCTGAGCCTAAGGTCGTGGTGATAAAAGACTGTGGGCATTATGTTCCTGAAGAGCAGCCGGAGGAAACTGTAAAGTACATAAGAATGGCTATTGGCGGGTGAACTACATTGGATACGTATTAATGCTGGATTTTCCAGCCTGGAGGCTGGAAGTCGCGTATTGCTGTACCTATGCGGTTAAATTGACGCATAGTGGACAGGTCCAGATACATATAACCACCGTCTTGTTGAATTAATACCAGGCCAGCTAATGTTGATGACTTACCTTTTACTGTAACTGTCATATATGCGCCGATAAAGTCTTCCCAGCGATATATCCGTCCGCCGAAACTTATACCAGTAGCGCTGATACTGATAAATAAAGGTTTATAGAAAAAGATTCTGTAACAGACAGTGGTTGCTAATAATAGCAATGCAGTAAGCAGATAAGCGTAATTTCCCGAACTTAACCCTAATAGGATAGACACCAGACAAAGGGCCACAAAAGTAGTTGTAATCTGATCAACAGGTGGCTGATGCACAACTACGGCTCCCTGGTCATCCTTGGTAGCAGGATTGTAAAAAGCGAATTTCCAGGCTGGCTTAAAATCACTGTATGGCAGGCAGTATTTTTTTCGCACCAGGTCTTCCTTAATATTGGCAATAAGTTGTGATTGATCCATTGATATAGGGATACGCGCAATTAAAAATAACTATTTCCCGATAATTTTTTTCCGGTGTGATATCCCCCAGGCGGTCAGATCCTTAATGATGCCTTTTAGTGTTTCACCGTGTTCTGTAAGTACATACTGAACGGTTATAGGTTGTGTATCTAAAACTGTTCGTTTAATTAATTTATTTATTTCTAATTCTTTTAATTCCTTGCTCAACATTTTGTTTGAAATACCGGGTACATCATTCAGAATGTCAGAGAATCTTCTTTCGTTGTAATAGCAGATAGATGAGATAATAGGTATTTTCCATTTTCCACTCAACACGTCCATTGCGTCGTGGACGCCCATCATTTCTTTTTTGTGATCTGGTCTTTCAATTCTTTGACATTCCATAATAAGTTACTTTGTTACCTCCAGGTTACTGTTACTTTTCGTTACAAAGTTACCGAAATATATCATGTCGTCATAAGTTTGTACCTCAATCATCAAATAAACGAGAAGATATGAATAAACTAGAAAACAAGGTAGTAGTCGTTACTGGTGCGTCAAAAGGAATAGGTGCATCTATTGCTAAGTATTTTGCGGCAGAGGGTGCTAAGGTAGTGGTGAATTATGCTTCCAGCAAAGAAGGTGCGGACAATGTTGTAAAAGCCATCACTGACGCTGGTGGTAAAGCAATTTCGGTGCAGGGCGATGTGTCGAAAGCCGCCGATGTAACCAGACTTTTTGAGGAAACAAAAAATGCTTTTGGTGCATTAGATATTTTGGTAAACAATGCTGGTATTTATCAATATGCGCCGATTGAAGAAGTATCGGCAGATTCATTTGATAAACAATTTGCCATCAATGTTTGGGGTTCTTTACTCGCTATCCAGGCATCTTTAAAACTGTTTGGTGATAAGGGCGGTAACATCATTAACATCAGTTCAGAAGCAGGTAAAACGCCTCTTCCTACAGGTGCGGTGTATTCCGCAACTAAAGCAGCATTGGATGCTATAACTATTTCTTTATCCAAAGAACTGGGTGCAAAAAATGTGCGTATCAATTCTATTTTACCAGGTATTGTGGAAACAGAAGGCTCACATAGCGGTGGCTTTATCGGCAGCGATATGGAAGCGAAATTGGTTGCCAACACGCCACTAGGTCGTACTGGCCAGCCGGAAGATGTTGCGAAAGTAGCTGTATTCCTTGCTTCTGATGATGCCGGGTGGATTACAGGAGAAAAGATTTCCGTTTCAGGCGGTATTTACGGATTATAAAAAAAGGCCTTCAGATGCTAAATCTGAAGGCCTTAAATATTTTGCTAACTTTTCAGTTTGTGAAAGAAAATGACTTTCACATTCTACCAGATCTTGATCCGTTTATCTGCATCCAGATACATTTTCTCTCCGGGTTGTACATTAAAAGCTGAATAAAAGGCCGGGATGTTCATCAGTGGGCCATTTACACGCCACATGGGGGGAGAATGAGGATCGTTGTTTACCCAATAGCGAAGGTATTCATCCTTCATTTTCACCCGCCAGATCCTGGCTATTGAAAAGAAGAATCGCTGATCGGGTGTAAAGCCGCCGATCTTCGTTGTATCCTGACCTTGTTTGGTCATTTTAAAAGCATCATATGCTACGGCAATTCCGCTGAGATCTGCTGTGTTTTCTCCTACTGTAAGCGCACCCTTTATATGAATGCTATCCAGTACAGTGAACTGGCTGTACAGGTCAATGACCTGTTGTGTTTTGGCTTTGAACTTCTCATAGTCCTGAGCTGTCCACCAGCTTTTTACATTACCGTTCTTATCAAACTGAGCCCCCTGGTCGTCAAACGTATGCGTCATTTCATGCCCGATCACCATACCAATACCGCCATAGTTAAGCGCGTCATCAGCATTATTGTCAAAGTAAGGGGGCTGCAGGATTCCGGCGGGAAATACGATTTCGTTCGCGTAAGGATTATTATAAGCAGTAACTGTAGCAGGTGTGGTGAACCATTCGGTTTTGTCAACCGGCTTCCCCAGTTTAGCCAGGTTATATTGGAAATTGTTCGCAGCCGCCGATACCACATTCTCAAAATATTTATTCCTCACAACGGTTACGTTGTTGTATTCGCGCCACTTATCGGGGTATCCGATCTTTTTGGTGATGGCAAATAATTTCTCCTTAGCTTTTTGTTTGGTGCTGTCGCTCATCCAGTCCAGCTTGTCCACTCTATTGGAGAATGCCTTTTGCAGGTTATTCACTAGCTCCAGCATCCGCGCTTTGGCTGACTCGGGGAAGTATAGCTTCGTATATAATTGTCCCAATGCCATGCCAAGATAGGTATCTACCACGCCAGACATAGTCTCGCCACGTGTTTTTTGCACGGCCTGACCTGTAAGGGCTTTATTATAGTCAAAAGATGCCTTCACAAAAGGTTGGCTGAGGTAATCTGCATAATTACTGGTATAGTTTGCTCTCAGGTATATTTTCCAATCCTCAAGCGGAATCGATTTGAGGAGTGCGTTCAATTTATCATAATAACCTGGTTGAGCTACGTCCAGTGAATCCATGGTGGCACCCAGATGTTGGAAGAAGGTCGTCCAACCTATATTGGGTTGTTGCTTATTTAAATCGGCCAGTGCTACTTTATGGAAATTGCCTTTTACATCCCGCAACTCAACATTGGTTTTATGCGCTGTTGCCAGTTGTTTCTGAATATTGTAAACAAGTGCTGTATTTTTTTGCGCTAACGCGGAATCGCTTCCAGTCAAGGTGAAAATATCTACGAGATATTTTTTATATGCTTGTTGTATAGCTACGGTGGCTGTATCCGTCTTGAAGTAATAATCTCTGTCAGGCATGCCGATACCAGTTTGATAAATATGCCCCATATTCATGCTACTGTTTTCCTGATCGGGCGAAACCTGGAAATCAATAAGAGATACGTTTGACAATTTGGTTTGTTCCGCCAGGAATGTAAGCATATCTGCAACACTGGTGATGGCATTGATCTGGCTCAACCCGGTTTTGATTGGCTCAAAGCCACGCTGATTGATAGTATTGGTATCCATTCCGGCAGCGAAGAAATCACCGATTTTTTGTTCCAGGCTACCAGGGGAATTATTGCTTTTTGATACACTATCAAGAATACCCTGTAGTTTGAGGCGTTGCTGATAGTTCATAAACCGGTATGCACCTACGCCCGACTGGCTGGGTGGTATTTGCACGGTATCATACCATTTTAGATTTACATAATTGAAAAAGTTATCGCCTGGCCGGATGGTGGAGTCAAGTCCTTCAATGGCGATAAAGGATTTTTCTTTTGTTCCTGGTTGGCAGGCAACAAAAGAAACTAAGAAAACGGATAGCAAAAGCCAGTTTTTCATATAGTTTAGATTTGTGTAGAGGTAATGTTGAACGTTAATAAAGATATCGTTTCTATCTAATACTTTATTAAATACATTATACCAGGAGATGCCGGATCTTAAATCGGGTATATTACTATACTAATAGGCTACTACTCACGTGGTATCAGATAAAACCGGCTCATTTCTTTCATAATTACGGTACACAACCTCTTGTACATTTTCTGTTTATCTGGGTGGGACAATGATTCCAGCCTGGCCGTCCATATATTCTTATTATTTTCTTCAAGCGATAGCTCAAAGGCATTTTCCATAATATGTTCTGTAACTATTGGACGCTGCCGGTATACTTGTCCATTGTATCCTGGCTGAGTAGCAAAATATGACAGATCGTGCTGGCGCGTCCTGTCGTTATTGGCCAATGGAATAAAACGCAACAAGGCATCATGTTCCCAATTAATTACCTGCCTAAGTGCAGCTTTTGTATTTACCGTCAAAGGGTCTCCCAGATATTGGTATTTACATTCAATGTTAAGTTCTTTTAATGCCGCGATAAGTTCAACAGAGAGGTTATTCATGTAATCCTCAGCCTGCGTTCCTCCTTCCGATATCATCAGGATTCGATGATAGTGCCTGATACTATCCACGTTTATGTCTGAGGTTTGTAATCGAATAACCCTTTTCTGGGCATGAACAGGCAGCAGAAATGTCCCGATTAATAAGGATAATAGAAGTGCTCTCATAAGATATATAGGGAATGCATCTTCTGTAAAGATATATAATTCAGACCTACCAGGCACATCAAAATGATAGACCTACAGGAGTTAGATAATCTTTACGCAGCGTTCGGATAGCTTACTGTCGGCTTACCGTCGGCCTGGAATCGGCTTATCATTAAGGAGCTTAGATGATATTAAAAGGCCATTTAAAGGATACCTATATATCAATGGGATATTGAAGTGACCTCTAAATACTATTATGATGTCTGGTTGCATAACTATTTGTATATTAGTCGCACTAAGACAGCAAGCTTTTGTATTGATAACCTCAAAAAACCTTTTTATGGCCATTGTTAAAGACAATATTCTCATGCAGCTTGTACGGGGTACTCTCGGCAAACATTACATCATCTACGAACGGAATGGGCAGATCATTATGGCGGTGAAACGCGGCCCTTCCAGGAAAAAGCCTACACAAAAACAGTTGGAAGCAAGGCATAAGATGACCATTGCTTCGGCACGTGCGCAGGTTATGATGGCCGATCCGGAGATAAAGGCCTACTATCAGTCGCTGGCCGGGCCGGGCCAGAATGCCTACAATATGGCGGTGAAGGATGCTTACCGCAGTCCGGAAGTTCAAAGTATCAGGTTAGAAAAGGAGGATGTAGTGGTGACTGCCAAAAATGAGTTCCGGGTAGCAGAAGTGGAGGTAAAGGTATTAGACGCTGAGGGCGCTATCATAGAAAGCGGTCAGGCAGTGCTGGGTCGCAACAGAGTAGATTGGTATTATAAAGCAACTGCGTTGCCTGCAGGCGGTAAAGTCATTGTAGTAGCGGGAAATTTGCCGGGGTGTCAGACGGTGAAGGAGTTGCTGCTTACATAAAACTGTCTTTACTGTTTACGAATGGCTTCCTGCTGGTTGAGGAGCTTTGTCTGCATATTCCTGCATATTCTTCAATTTGCCAGCACAGATTATTTTGACATGTATTACTTCCCACTTTAAAAGTAGGCAGGCGTAGCTGTGCCTTTCCAGCTCTATGAAAGCCACCTGTTAAGGAAAGGGAATGTCTGTTTTGCGGAGCCCGCATCTTGTTGCAGACGGTTGTATCGCGTGTACTAACGTTGGTATATGGAGGGACATTCTATCATAAATCGTATGAATTCAGACCAGGCAAATCTCATCAGGCAGTTGAAAATCTTTCCAGAGAAGTGAGCCTAAACGGAATGCGTTATCTATCTATGTTACAGTGCATTCAGTAGATCTGATCTGTTAGTACTAATACAGCAATCCTTATTAGAGAATTTAATAATAATGTATATCCCTATAAATTAATCCTGTATTACCCAATTTATTGCTATACCTTTAGCAAGGTTGGATTTGGCCCCTTCTGATTTATTTTGGGTTTCTTTTCTTCCTAAGTTGCTGTTTTTTAGCAATATGTGTGTTTAATTAAAAGTATAATTGTGAATATTTTTGTAGGTAATATAGGTGACAGAACAACTGAAGATGAAATATGGTCTTTATTTGACCCATTTGGAGTTGTATATAGTATTAATGTGGCTTATGATAAATACAGTGGCCGTTCTAAAGGCTTTGCATTCGTTGAAATGCCAGACGATTCCAATGCAGTACAGGCAATTAAGGAATTGAATAATTCAGTAGTTGCTGGCCAGACAATAGTAGTGTATGAGGCTCGTCCCAAACCTGAAAGACCAGAAAATAATCGTTTCTCCAGATCCGGCCCAAGACCTGGATTTAGACCCAGATACTAATAGTTGGATGTTTTAAAACGTCGATTACCTTTATCTGTTAAGAGAGCAGAAGAGCAAAGCCGCAGAATACGTTAAGTAGTTTGTGGCTTTGCTTTTACTTTTCTATGTACCAATAGCAGGAACCCAAGCTGAACTTCCCACCTAATTTTCTAATTATACCGTCAATAAACCTCCTGGATGGGATATAGTAACAAGAACTGTTGGCAACTGCGTTTGGCCTATGACGTGATGATGAAGATTTGTCTCATCATATTGGTGGTGTGAGTTCGGAAACTTTAGCCTTTACGAGTTCCCCGGTCTGTATGAATAGTGCATTGTTTAAAATGAAACCCTAAGCCTGATTTCGAAATATTGTGATTTGCCACACACTGAACTTACTATTTAGTTCCTGTGCAGTCACTATACTTCTATAGACTTTGCATTGTCAAATCAAGCATAAGGTGTGAATTGCTATCGGCTTTTTGCCTACGAGATCCTGATAACTGAATGTTTCAGCGATATGGCTATAACGACCATTTACGAATTCTCTTGACCTTCCTGGGAATCAGCCCCTTAGATACATACATGTTTCTGTTCACAAAATCAAAGATCACAAATTTAAAATCAGAGAAAAAGCCGGCGCCTAAAAGCTTGTCTTTTACAATATCCGAAGTGGAAACTTCATAGTCAAGATATGTATCACCATTAAAGGAGAAGACGGCATGCTCATATAAATAAAATCTGGTATCTACTACCCCTGCAATGGTGGAACTGGTGCCTGTTGCCTTGTATACATATTTATCCTTTATCACTGGGGTAAAGGAGGCGGGTGGCAAAACCAGATCTCCGTTATAGCCTAAATCCACACTCACTAGTTCTTTCTGGGAATGATCTATCTCTATCTCTACTTTGATATCACCGTCGCGGTTAAATTTGGCAGGGAAAGGTTTGGCATCCTTCACTCCTTCAATAGAATCTATCGTGGTGGCAAAGCTGATCTGCTTGTGCTCAAAATCAATTTTCCAGATCCCCTTTTTCAGCATATTAATACCCATCAAGCCCTGTTCCGGCCCCTCCTGATGAGGTACGGGCAGAAATGGTACGTTCTTAAAATTAAGATCTCCCACCCGGACATTATCTGTCACTAAATAGTGGCTCATGATAGTTTGCCCGTTAGGGGTATGACGTGCTTTGTCCGGAGTGTTGGTTTCCCGAATATCTTTGAGGGTAATTTTTGTAAGGGAATCAACCACGGTATTCGCGCCATTATCCAGCTTTAGTTTTACCGGCTGGCCTTCTTTTCCCCAATAAGTATTGATGATAATGTTTCCGTCTACAAGTTCAAATGGAATGCTGGTCTTTATTTCAGACCTTTTTACGCTTACGTTATTCCTGATACTTTCCAACTTAACTTTGGGTATCTGAGAAAAAGCGGGAACAGTAAGAATCAACAAACCACCAAACAGGATATGCATTCTTTTCATAGGAACAAATCATTTTAATCAAAAAAGTGCGCTAAATAAAATAAAAAAAACTACAATGCAAAGCAAGTAAGAAAAAGAACGGGCCCTCTTGTTTGGTGCCGGGTCTATGGCTCCTAATGAAGCTCTTTCCATTTTACTACGCATTTAGTGTTTTAAAATTACGTCTGCAAGTCGCGTGAAATCCCGAGTTCAGTTCTTATACAGGGTTAATAAGCAGCATCTTGCGCAAAAGTCACTGAGTCTTTTTAAAATTAGGTATGACGCAGTGAACTACATCCATAATGCGAAGTAAAAGCAGGTAATGCCTAAAAAAGCAAAAAGCCCGCAAACCCTTTATTTTGAATGCTTCTTTGCTAAGAAGTTATCTCATTTAATTGAGTCGCGCCGCCCCAGGTATCGCAACCTCGAACCAAATTATGCAGGATTGGGTAGAATCCACCATGGCTGCCTGCGTGAGTTCCTTGACCTGAAGATAAAAGATGGTGTGATAGGATTGCCCATCTATCGGGCAATCCACCCCAAACCGAAAAAAGGGACTGATCATCATTTAGATAATCAGTCCCCTTTAGCGGATACAAGGGACAAGTTTCGATTGCGCTGTGCAAAGTCCATGGGGTGAGGATTTATAAATGAAACACTTCGGAATTACCCGGCAGGTAAACAACCCTGCCCGACAAGGTCTAGTCAACCATCGGAAGCGAGTCTTGCGTAGTCCATGCCGGGGTCTATAGCGAAATCTTCCGTATATAGTTTGCCGTTAGTAAGAGGCGAAGTGATTGATGCGGTAGCCGGCGATAATGGTGTTTTTGTAAAAAGTAGCACTGGTATTTTATTATATCAACCAGGTATTCCCAATGCCGTGTATACCTCGGATAATAGTAATACAGGGGAGGGATATTTGTTGCCAAATGGAGATGGGATACTATATTTCAAGAATGGCTATTTTATATATAGAGACGGCCCAGGTCCGAAGGATGAAACAAAAATCAGGTTAAAAACATATAATCACGAAGCATATTCTACAATCAATCATATATCATTTTCCACAGATTGCTCCATAGTGGTGTTTTCTGTAAATGAACCAAATACAAAGACGTTGGAAGGTATTAGGGCATCTTTGAAGGCTTCATCGGTGGATGTGCCGATTTATCAATCTTTTAAACTTGACCTGGATAAAGGAGAGATGAAGCCTTTGGTTATGGAAGGCTCTGGATCATTCAATCCACAATCTTCTACAACAAAAAGCCTTCAGACTTTCATCTGAAGGCTTTTAACTTCCGCGGGCTACCGGGGACGAAGTTCGAACCTTTTTACTAATGATTTAATGAAAATTATATATTTCATGACTTGTAAGGATGATTGATTTATATATTTTATTATGTATTGTGGTGATGGCTTAGCCGTCATTTGGCTGATTATAGTTATTGTCGCCTTCTTTTACAACCTGGAAACAAAGTAGGAGCAACAGTTGCTCAAAAATGGGAATTTAACATCATGAACGTACATTTATTAACATGAAAGAAGAAAAAAGCATTATACGCATTAAGAGCGAACTATTTTCCGAAGTTCTACAGCGGGTGATTGGTTCCCCTCAGTTGACATTTAAAGAAATTACAACGGTCGAGAAACAGGGGTTGTATATTATTTATGAAGGAGATGATATTGTTTATGTTGGTAAGACTACCCGTAGCGGCAAGGTTCGTATCAGGGAATTGGCTGCTGATTTTCGTAGTCATACCTTCAACAAAAAGCTTTTATCTAAGCGATTTAAAGAACTTGGATTCGTCTTTAAAACCTTAAGAAATGAGCTAAAAAAGGAGTGGATCGAGAATGGTCAGATCAGCCTTGATGACTTTAAAAGCCATCAAGATTATGTGAATCAACACATTAGAACCGCACTGAAATTTCGGTTTCATCCTATGGAAGATGAACATGAACTTGGCCGTTTGGAGCATTTTGCAATAGCTATCTTTGATCCACTATTTAACGAATGAAATCTTGATTTGATTACAATTAGTTTTTTTATCACGCAATAATGGATTGGCCTTCGAACATTTTTATTTGTTTTTCCTTCCACAGTTTTTCAATTTCAGGTTTATACAATTGTTCAGGTTTTGTGCCAAGGTCTGCAAGTTCTAGTGGGATATTTTTGATCAACCTGAAATCGGTAAAATATATTTTCCATTTGTCCGGAAACCAGGTAGTCCCATTATAGAATAACATCAGCTGCTCAAAGGTTGTTAATTGCGCCCTTAGAAACCGCAAGTAGTCATATTTCTGATTGTGATCCAAAAACGTCCTGGTTTGAACATAAGTGACAGTCTGGTAGAGCTGTCTGTAGTAGTTGCCAAGAAGATTTGAATGACCATCATATGGATAATAGTGGTAATGAATCGGCCATTTTGCTCTTAGTTCTTCAGCCGCAGATTCTCTTAGTTTACCGATAGTCTGATAAGATTTTTGCCAATTTTGAAGTATTCCCTTCACCCGGATGAACATTGACTTTTCTAAGCTGGAAAAGTCACCTATATATGCCTTTTCTGAATTCGGGCCTATTCCATAATAGAAGATATTGTAAGCCATTAACATGGCGTTCAGACGCTCGGCAGGCTGCTGTGCATCTATCATTGGGTGTGATTTCTTTACGTCTATAATTACATTATAGACGTGCCGCATTTCATAAAATAAGGCCTGAAACGACACTTTGCCGATTACATCAGGTGCAAGGTTCATTTCCGTAACATTTTCTTTATGATTCTTTAATAAATCATAGAATCTGCTTTCGAAACGTTCTACCTCCCAGATCCTTTGTTGTTCTTCTAGTTGATCTTCTTGTTGACGTAAGGAGATTCTGAATTGTGAGCGTTGGAGTTGATTCGCTCTATACTGGATCCAAAAGGCTAAGAATGTCAAACCAGCGCCTAAGAATGCTATTGGCGGTCCCATAATTCCACCAATAGTATCGCCTATCTGTATCCCTACGAGCAAGTGCATCTTTTCGGCGGTGTTTATCGGTTGTAGTTTTGGAATATGGACCAATCAACATCAAGTCTCGGCAAGGGATCTCCCAGACCCCGGATATCTGTTACGGAAAAGAAGCGATTGCTATCTGAGTGGCAACAGAGTTCTTTAAAGATGAAAGCGTTTTGCGAGCAAAATGGTATATCTCTGTCTGGTTTGAAGACCTGGATGAAACAGTTTGACATGGGAAGAAAACGTAAATCCAAGATAATCAAAGCACCATCGTTTGTTGCGCTCATTCCTGAGAAAT
>NZ_FNBN01000010.1 GCF_900102545.1 Chitinophaga filiformis
TAAACAAAACAACCTTTTTAGGATTATCTTTTAATATTGTAAAATTCAAACGGATTATCTCATCAAAACTGTAAACCTATACCAGGACAAGACAGCTTGTACGGCGTCAATACCTGTTCAGATACTGGTTCGGTACTAGTAGAGATCCGGTAGAGGTATAGTAGAGGTTCGGTGAAGTCTATAACCTATAGGGCTCTAAAAGACCTGTATCAGGGATTATTCTTCATCTTGATCAGGTTCGCCACAAGGCCGGTCCACCCAGTCTGATGGGAAGCGCCGAGCCCTTTCCCTGTTTCTCCATGGAAATATTCAAAAAAGAGGATGTTGTCCTTGAAATATGGGTCGTTCTGTAGTTTTTCATTATTGCCGAACACTGCCCTTCTGCCATTTTCATCTTTCAGGAAGATCTTCAATAGGCGGCCTGCCAGCAAAGTACCCACTTCTTTCAGGGAATAGAACTTACCACTACGGCTGGGATATTCTATCCTGAAATCATCAGAATAGAAATAGTGGAATTTCCGAAGGCTTTCTATCATCAGGAAATTCATCTGCATCCAGACAGGTCCCCGCCAGTTGGAATTACCTCCATAGGTATAGCTGTCACTTTCTCCGGGCAGGTATTTCACCCTTAATTCCACTCCGTCCTGACAGAATATAAAAGGATTGTGATCGTCGTACTTTTTGGAAAGAGAACGCACGCCATAAGGGCTCAGGAACTCTGTTTCATCCAACATTCTGGAGAGCAGTTTTTTCATACGGTGACCACGCAACAGGCTAAGCAGGTGTTTATTCTCTTTGCCTTCTTCACTCCAGCGGGATACCAGCTGCGCCAAATCAGGCCGGTGACGCAGGAACCAGGACATTCTCTTTTCGAAAGCCGGGTTGTTTTTCAGCGTTTCTGTCGATATGACCTCTACGGCAAACAGGGGTATCAGTCCGACCATACTGCGCAGGCGCAGCCTTTCCACCCTGTTGTCGGGCATACGGATCTGGTCGTAGTAGAATTCGTCCTTATCGTCCCAGAGGCCATGCTTCACATCTCCCATGCTGGCCATGGCGCCGGCAATATAGAGGAAGTGTTCGAAGAACTTGATAGCCATGCCGGTATACACTTTATTGTAGCTGGCCAGTTCCAGGGCAATATGCAGCATGTTCAGGGCATAAATGGCCATCCAGCTGGTAGCATCTGCCTGTTCCTGCCTGACGCCGCTGGGCAAGGGCATGCTGCGGTCAAATGCACCTACGTTATCCAGACCCAGGAAACCACCTTCGAAGATGTTGCTACCGTTACTGTCCTTCCGGTTCACCCACCAGGTAAAGTTGATCATCAGCTTATGGAATACTGCCTCCAGGAACTCATAGTCTTTACGGCCTTTAATGGCGGCGTCCTGTTTAAAGATCCTGAAGGTAGCACCCGCATGCACGGGAGGGTTGACATCTCCGAAAGCCCATTCATAGGCAGGAAATTCTCCGGAGGCGTTCATATACCATTCCTCTGTCAGCATTAGCAACTGCTGTTTGGCGAAGTCAGGATCCACCATGGCCAGCGTCACACAATGGAAGGCCAAATCCCAGGCTGCATACCAGGGAAATTCCCATTTATCGGGTACAGAGATAATGTCTTCGTTGTTCAGCTGTTTCCAATTCTTATTACGGCCATTCAGCCTTTCAGCAGGAGGCGGCGGACTCGCAGGATCTCCATCCAGCCATTGCTGTACTTTATAGCAATAGAATTGTTTATTCCACAGCATACCGCTCAGCGCCTGGCGCTGTACCAGTTTCTCGTCTTCGTCTTTGATGGTAGACTGGATATCGGCGTAGAACTCATCTGCTTCGGCCAGGCGTGTCTGGAAAAGCGTATCAAAATCTGCAAAAGGACTGGCAGCCTGCTTGTCTGACAAGCGTAAACGCACAGTAGCAGATCCTTTGGCAGGTATGGACTGTTTATAGTGTACGGCGGCTTTGGTGCCTTTTCTTTCGGGATTGATGGTATCGGTGCCGTAGGCAATGTGATCATGGATACCGTCTTTCGGATAAGGCGTATTGCCTGCTACCTTGTACAGGCGGGGGTAGTTGGTTTCATTTTCACAGAATAGCAGCTGGCCATCCCCTTCCTGGTAGAGGTATTGCACCGCTATTTTTTCATGGTGGAGGCGGATGGTACGATCGTCTTCCCCCAACATGGCCGGCTTATAATCATGACGCCCCCATGCCCAGGTATTGCGGAACCAGACCATAGGTGCCAGGTGCAGATCTGCTGCTTCGTTTCCCCTGTTATGCGCTGTGATCTTTACCAGGATATCATCAGTGCCGGCTTTGGCATATTCAATGAATACATCGAAGTATTTATCCTCGTTAAAAATGCCTGTATCTATTATTTCGAATTCCTCCTGATGCTTGCCTCTGCGTGCATTCTCATCTATCAGCCATTGGTAGGGATATGCCTGCTGCGGGTATTTATACAGCATTTTCATATAGGAATGCGTAGGCGTGGCGTCGAGGTAGTAGTATAGTTCCTTTACGTCCTCCCCGTGGTTGCCCTGTGCATTGGTAAGTCCGAAAAGGCGTTCTTTCATGATAGGGTCCTTCCCGTTCCACAGTCCGAGAGAGAAGCATAACAGCTGCTTATCATCCGA
Source organism: Chitinophaga filiformis (assembly GCF_900102545.1). Taxonomy (GTDB): domain Bacteria; phylum Bacteroidota; class Bacteroidia; order Chitinophagales; family Chitinophagaceae; genus Chitinophaga; species Chitinophaga filiformis. The sequence goes on from NZ_FNBN01000010.1 coordinate 2,637, forward strand.
GATACCTGCTATGCCATCCTCTCCCCATCTCCATGCCCTGCTGCGGGCCATATCGTGGGTGGTATAGTCCCAGGCACTGCCATCGGCGCTATAGTCTTCCCTGACAGTCCCCCATTGCCTGTCACTCACATAAGATCCCCATTTCTTCCATCCTGTCTGTTGTAATCTCTGTTGTTCCTTAGTCATATTTATCTGATCTTGAAGTAAGCGATTAGCCATCCTACCACTTCACTGTAGCTGTGGATGCCTTTTTCCTGTCTGTTAGCCTTAAGATACTGGTCATAGATCATTGCAGTGTAGTCGTCTACCGGACTGCGGTAGCGATCATAGAAATCCCTCATCTGCCGCATATCGGCCCTGATACCCGGTACTGTATTGCGCCAGAGCTCTCCAGCCAATGTGGTGTCCTGTCTTCTGAGCTGACGCACGCTATACATAAACATCTCAAAGTTAGCAGCATAACGAAAGCGGGCATCAGGATAATTATCAGCTACAAGATAACCCACAAAATTGGCTTCTTGTTCAGGCGCGTATCCTAACTGATGGGCCACCTCATGGCAGATCGTGAAGGGATGCAGAAAACCGGGTGTGGTTACATTGACCTGGGCTTCGCCGGTGAAGGGGTTCAGATAGCCGCCCACTCCCATGTAATTCAGCAGCGGGCTGTAGAGGGTAGGCTTGATACAGGCATTTTCATACTGCAGGCTGGGCCACTGCTTGCCGGCAAGGTCATAAGCCATTACAGCCTGGCTGAACATAGCAGCACTATCGGCACCAGGGTGCGTGGCATTAACACTATCCCCCAGGGCGATCTTACATTGGTTCACCCGCTGCCGCAGCGTGTCTGCCAGCTGGTATAACTGGTCGGTCGTATACTCGTCTACATCCAGGTGGAGATCCTTTTCCAGGGAATTGCGGTCATAATTGAGTCCCCAGAACAACATAAAGACCAGATATACAGTCAGTAAGGACTGAATGCCCCTTAAAATCAAAATACCGAGCCTCCCCCATTGCCTTTTTATAATTTTATAACATATATTTAACAAATAAACAATCAGAGTTATAATCCAGGCGGCATAAATTACGTCGCCGACACTAAAAGGCACTTTCCCCAGTACCTTGCGGAGAAGTAAACTGATCCAACTGTATAACCTATGAAAGTAATAGCCAGAAAACCTGTCACTGAATGTAAACAACGCCTGCAGGACACAAATGCACAAAACGGTTATCAGTATACGTACTCCAATACCCTTTATCTTTATTTTAAAATCCATATCTACTTGACAAATGACCGATGAATTATTAATGGGTGAGCTGACATCTGCACTTTCCCTCCAGTCGGGAATGAAAATACATATTAATTACGCAGAAAAACTACCTGGTGGAGATATAAATGAAACTTTTAAGCTGAATACAGATAGCGGTCTGCTGTTCCTGAAAATGAACGATGCGCGCAACTATCCTGATATGTTCGAGCGGGAGTTTATGGGCCTGGAAGCGATTTATGCTACTCATACATTGGGTGTACCTCGTCCGCTGGCCACTGGCCGTTCGGGTGGGAAAGTGTTCCTGGTCACTGAATTTATAGAGAAAGGTGGCGCCAATCCTGATTTCTGGGAGAATTTTGCAGCGGGTTTGTCACATATGCACAGGCATACACAGTCACATTTCGGGCTGCCGCAGGCCAATTATATCGGAACGATCAAACAATATAACACTCCTTATACTAACTGGTCTGTTTTTTACGCGTTCAACCGTTTACAACCACTGACCAGGGTGGCGTACGACCGTCATGTGATTGACAAACAGATGGTAAAGCAGATGGAGCAGTTGTGGCGGCAGTTACCGCAGATATTTCCGGATGAACCACCGGCATTGCTGCATGGGGACTTGTGGTCAGGCAATTTTATGGTAGGGCCGGATGGCAGGGCACGTGTGTATGATCCGGCGCTTTATTATGGCAACCGCGAAATGGACCTGGCTATGGCAAGGCTTTTCGGTGGATTTGACACCCGTTTTTATTATACCTATCAAAGTATGTTCCCGCTGGCCAATGACTGGCAGCAACGGATCAGTATATGTCAGCTGTATCCCCTGATGGTACACCTGCTGCTGTTTGGAGGTAGTTATTACAATAGCGTAAAGGAAGTGCTGGATACCTTCTGATGGCTTACAGCAATTCTTTCATTCTCTCATATTCCTGTTCGATGATCGGATAGAATTTATCCAGGTCGCGCGAGATGCCTGCGAAGACTTCATCCACCTCTTCGGGAGGGGTGTGTACGTTATTGTTGAGCGTATTTTCCAGCTGCTGCATTTTACTGGTGATCCAGGTAAGTCCCACCATGGCGAAATTTGGTTTCAGTTTATGTACCTGAAATTTGAGCTGTTCCCAGTCACGGTTTTCCACCAGTTTCCTTAGTTTTACGACTTCCTCCCGGATAGTTTTCAGGAAGATCTCAAAGAGATCTGCGGCATAGGAGATATTGTCTTCGTATAAAGCATTCAGGTACTTTACATCCAGCTCACTGTGGAATTCAAATCCGGAAAAGTTTGTAGAATCCTCCATTATTAGTTCTGTTTCATCATCATTCAGGTACTTGTTTAATACCTGTAATAATTGGTCTGGCGTATAAGGTTTTGTTAAGATATCAGTAATACCTGCCTGTCTTGCCTGTGTGAAAGTGCTCTCCATGGCCAGGGCAGTGGTAGCCACGAGAGGGGTGGCCACATTTGGTTTGGTTTCATCCTGCCTGATCTTTTCAGCAAGTTCCAGACCATTCAGGCCGGGAATACGAATATCGAGCAAAATCAGGTCATATAGTCTTGAATCCAGGAAATAGAGTGCATCCGGCCCATTGGTGGCCAGCTGATGTTGTATATTGTATTTCTCCAGCAAACTGATGATATACCTGAGGTTCATAGGATTGTCCTCGATGACCAGTACTTTGGCTGCTGAAAAATTGGGTTGCCTGCTCATATTTCCGGACCTTAAGTTTGTTACTGAGGGTTTGCGGGTATCAATAAAGGGCAGGTTAAATGAAAAACAGGTGCTGTAGCCATGAGATTCTTCCACGAGGATACTGCCCCCCTGTAGTTCCACCAGCTGTTTGGATATGGCTAAACCTAATCCTGTGCCACCATATATTTCCCTGATTTCCTGTTCTGCCTGTTTGTAGTTTTGGAAAATGAGTTCCAGCTTGTCTTTCTGGATACCAATACCGGTATCGCATACCTGGAAGCGCACCCAGCGTTTATCTTCCTGCCAGGATTCGAGCTTTACATTAATGGCTATTTCTCCTTCCCTGGTGAATTTCTCTGCATTACCTAACAAGTTCATAAGTATTTGGTTCAGCAGCATATCGTCGCCTACCAGCCGGTTCTGTAACTGAGGGTCGATAGTGGCAGAGATTTTCACGGGTCGCTGGCCCATTTTCAGTTCAAAAGTATGTCGCAGAGATTGTACCAGTTCCGTCAGGTTAAACTCCCTTTGGTTGACCTGTAGCGCTCCCGCCTCAATTTTGGAAAGGTCGAGGATATCTGAGATAAGTCCCATCAGGATACCTGATGAGTGTTTCAGGATGTTGATATAATCCCGCTGTTTGGCATCGAGGTTGGTTTCTTCCAGGAGATGGGTCATCCCCACGATAACGTTCAGGGGTGTCCGGATTTCGTGACTCATGCTGGCCAGGAATTCCTTCTGAGCGCCCCGGGCCTCTTCTGCCTGCCGGCGGGCCAGATCCATTTCGGAGCGGGGCATTTTATGCCTGGATACATCCACGATCTGCCAGATACTGCCGATAAAACGGCGCTTCTCTATCAGGGGATTATAGCTTACTTCATATATACGTCCGTCTTTCAGGATCAGTTCCCAGCCGAAATAAGGTTTCTTTTTCTGGCGGAGGTCCTTCATTTTCTCCTCAAAGGTGTCGGCACGAAGTACAAGGCGGCTAAAGTATTTAATAACAGCGGAAAAGGACATCCCGGTGATGTGGGTGATGTCGGCCCCGGCATTTTCTTCAAATACCCGGTTGACCCAGATAACGCGGTGCATTGCATTGGTAACCAATACCCCGGCATTGCTATTCTGGAGGAATACGCTGATAGGGAGTGAAAATATAGCAAGACTGTCCGTAGATAAACTACGGCCTGTGGGATGTTTTCTCGTACCTTTGATCCGGGCTTTTGCCATTCTGTTTAGTCCTGGTTGGGAGTTGGCGCTCCAATACATAAATTTATACAGTAATACAATATATAAATATTATGTTGGGAATCAACAAAATTAGGAAATTTTTGCAATTGGAAATATTTGGTTACCTTTGCATCCCTCTAAAAGTGAGGATTTTATTATGAAAGCACTCCGTCAATTTGATATTGCCTTTGTGGGACTGAAACCCGGAGAGCATACATTTGAGTACCAAATTACGGATAGTTTCTTTGAAAACTACGGCCCGCAGGATTTCAGTGATTGTAACGCGACTGTTAAGTTGCTGTTAGACAAGAAGAGTAATTTTTTCCTGTTAAAATTCGAAATTGGCGGAAAGGTGACAGTCAACTGCGACCGTTGCGGACAACCATTTGAGTTACAGCTCTGGGATGATTTTGACCAGGTTGTGAAGATGGTGGATAATCCGGACGAGATGAAAGAGGATGAGGACCCGGATGTAGCTTATATATCTAAAACGGAATCTCACCTGAATGTTGCGGAATGGATATACGAGTTCATTAATCTCAGTATCCCGATGCAACGTATTCATCCTGATGATAGTACGGGCAAAAGCGGTTGTGATCCGAAGGTACTGGACATGCTTGACCAGATGAACCGGCAGGCGAACGAAAAGGGGAATCCGATCTGGAAAGACCTGGATAAATTTCGTGAGAACTGATTGTGGTGTATCTTCAAAGGCGGACTGATATAACTTATTAAACACTAAACAAGGACAATTAAAACTTAAATACGATGCCAAATCCGAAACGCAGACATTCTCAGCAAAGATCAGCTAAGAGAAGGACGCATTACAAGGCCTTTGCGGATACTTTAAGCACAGATAGCGCAACTGGTGAAGTGCACCTGAGACATCGTGCTCACTGGGTAGAGAACAAACTGTACTACAGAGGTAAAGTAGTATTGGAAAAACAAAGTAGCGCTAAATAATTTTACTAATTTTACCCCGACCAAACAGACAAACCTAAACGTTCATGAGAATCGGGCTTGATATGATGGGTGGCGACTTCGCCCCCCTGGAAGCAGTAAAAGGAGTAAAATTATATTTAGACACTGTTGCTACAGACGCGCACCTGGTGCTGATTGGTGATGAGACAGCTCTAAAGCCTTTGTTGTCAGATGCGCAGTTAGACCAATCAAAATATTCAGTTGTTCATTCATCCCAGGTAATCGGGATGAATGAACATCCTACCAAAGCACTGAAGGAGAAACCGCAATCCTCTATCGGCATTGGCTTCCATTTATTACAAAATGGTAAAATCGATGCATTTATTAGTGCTGGTAATACCGGTGCTATGATGGTGGGTACATTCTACTCTATCAAAGCGATAGATGGAATACAACGGCCAACTATATCCACTCCCGTTCCCAGGGAAAATGGATCTTTCGGGCTTTTACTGGATGTTGGTATCAACGCGGACTGCAAACCTGAAAACCTGCTGCAATTTGCCATTCTTGGTTCACTTTATTCCCAGCACATTCTGAAGATCAATAATCCTAAAGTAGGGCTGCTGAATATTGGTGAAGAGGAAGGCAAAGGTAATCTCCTGGCGCAGGCAACTTATCCTTTACTCAAAGACAATCCGTTGCTGAATTTCATCGGTAACGTAGAAGGAAGGGATGTTTTGACTGACAAGGCAGATGTGATAGTGTGCGAAGGATTTACCGGTAACGTCGTGTTGAAAATGGCTGAATCCATCCATGAAATTGCGGTAAGACGTAATATCAAGGATGATTACATGAACAAATTCGACTTCGAAAGTTATGGTGGTACTCCTGTATTAGGGGTTTCACAACCGGTGATCATTGGTCATGGTATTTCCAAAGGCCTGGCCTTTAAAAACATGATCGCGCTGGCTCAACAGATGATCGAAAGCAAGCTGCTGGATAAAGTCCGGGAAAGCTTTGTGAAATAATTTACGTCCTATTGGAAATGAAAGGTATTGATACCGTCTCGTGTTGAGACGGTATTTTTTTTGTATTGATTGACGATACCGCGGTTTCAGGCTGGGATCACTGGCCGAGTTCTTTGAAGCTGCGTGCTATTAAGCATTTGAAATCGTATGAGCCATTGGTTATGTATTAAACCCCTGTCAATCGTATCGACGGCTTCAAACAACTTAGGCCAGCGATTCCCACCTGAAACCGCTACACTTAGTGCGTTCCGGTTATAGATTGAGGGGTATAATGTATGCGTTTCAGTGCGACATTGATAATCAATACAAATAAACATAAATATCAACCCGCCCTGAGGCGGGCTGACCGAAGCGATTGATATATGCGGATCGGACCTTCCAGCAGAGTTGACCGCGATTAATATGTGCGGATCAGACCTTTTCCAGGGGTAGCCGTACGTAGAAGGTAGTCCCTACCGTTAGTTGGGTTTCAAACCAGATCTCTCCCCTCGCCTGTTCTACGATGTTCTTACACATAGCCAGACCGAGGCCGGTACCGGAGTTTTTAGTTGTGAAATTTGGTACGAAGATCTTGGGTTGAATTTCCGGCGGAATACCTTCCCCATTGTCCTCTACACTTACTACTACCCAGCCTTCTTCAAACTCTTCCATAGCAATGGTAACATGCCCTACCCTGCCTTCCGGTAACGCTTGTACTGCGTTCTGTAAGAGGTTGGTGAACAGGCGGTTCATCTGCGTTTTATCTGCAAAAATATAATACGCACGTCCGGGCGACGCGAAATGGATATTACAGTTCTCGTGGCTCTGGTACAGGTCCTTCAGTGAATGCAGCACTTCATTCAGCAACAATACTTCGCTATTGGCCTCATCTATGCGTGAAAAGGCGGAGAAGTCGGACGCTATATTCGCCAGGTGTTCGATCTGCTCTACCAGTGTATGCGCTACGTTATGGGAGAGCTGTTTTACATTTGGCGCATCATTGTCTATTGCACGCTGCAGGTATTGGATGCTCAGCTTCATGGGGGTGAGCGGGTTCTTGATCTCGTGTGCTACCTGACGGGCCATTTCCCTCCAGGCGCCTTCCCTTTCACTCTTTGCAAGCCTTGCAGCACTCACTTCCAGCTTGCGCACCATCTTGTTGTATTCTTTTACCAGCGCACCTATTTCATCATCCTTCTCCCACTCTATCTCGTCATTCTGTTGTCCCAGGCTTACGTGACGCAGTTTCTCAGTTACCAGGGAGAATGATTTGGTGATGGAATTAGTGATCAGCAAGGCCAGTAAACCGGCTATCAGGAATATGAAAGCATTAAAGTTGATCAGCGCTACCAGGAAATTGGAGATCTGTTGATTCAACTCCGTCTGGGTAGCAAAATAAGGAACATTCAGATAGGCGAAGATCTCCCCATTACTACGCAGTGGTGCATAGCCTGAAAGATATTTCATGGAGCCGATCTTTTCCTTCTGTATCCACTGGATCTTAGGCTCGCGGTACAATTGTACGAAAGCATCAGGATTGATCTTCTTCGACAAAAGTCCTTTTTCCGTGATCAGGGGCTGTGTGGTGACCTGCAGATTTCCATCCCTGTCGTAGATGTTAATATCCAATGCCCGCTCGTCTGCAATCTCCCCGATGGCAGATGTCAGGCTGGCCTGGAAAATAGGGTCGTACAGGTCTTCCAGGTCATCAAACATACGCTGATCTGCAAAAACCTTCTCCACGTCGTGGGATACTTCATTGATCGTGCGGCTGAGCCTTTCCTTATTCTCTCTTTCAGAGCGATCGATAAAGAACAGGATAGTAGTCAGCCCCAGTATGATAAAGGCAAATACGACGATGAAAATGATGGTGCCATATACCTTTTTACGGATGCTGATATTGATCAGCGCCTTGAGATTCCCGATACGCATCCTGGCTTTCACCAGCAGGTCAAGTACCCTGTATACGGCGATGATGAGCAAAAAGAGACAGAACATGTAGGCGAAGAGCGTGATGAATTCCACGAAGCTCCTGTTCTCTTTCACCACTATCACCACTTTATCTTTTGAGGCCTTGTAGATAAGCCGGGAGAACCCTTTTTCGGATTGTACTGTGATATCTTCTTTTGGAATATCTACTCCGTATAATTTCACCGGAAATGCAAAGTCATTGTTATTACTCACCAGTTGCCCCTGGTCATAAATTGCATAAGAATAGGCGGTGGAGGATTCCTTCTCCGGGTCAAAGATCTCCCCGTCTACCAGCAACTCCGGATACAGGCGCTGTGTATTGATCACTGCCGGCGTCAGTTCATATATCAGGTAACCGGAAGGCATCCCGTTGTTATAGAAATCCTTACGGCCGATATAGCTGTAATCATTGAAGCTCCGCTCATTGTAATACAGCTCATTCCCGATCAGTTCTGAGCCCATCAACATTCGCCGGCTCAGGGCCGGGAATGTGGAAGTATCTCCGCCGTAAATAGGTTCGAAGTATTCGTTAAAGGCATAGAAGGTTACATTGAAGCGTCCCAGGTAGCCTTTGAAGTATTTTTGTTTCAGTTCATTCTCCAATGTGGACCTTGGCATGTTCCGTCCTGTACTGCTGGTGCTTTGCTGGAAGAACAGCTGCAACAGTTCGTCTTCTTCCATTTGCCGGGTCACATCTGTGAGCAGCATCTCCACATAAGGGTCTTTCTGCTTGGATAGTTCCACCGCCATACGTTCACGCAGGCTCAATTCTTTCTGATCATTGTAGTATACCAGTACCGCCGAAGTAGTGATGGTAAGCAGGAACAGCCAGAAGAGGAAAGGAACTGTAGCCAGGCTATTCTCAAAGCGGTAGGACAATACATCCAGTAACACTACGTAGATGATCAGCCAGATCACCATGGCTACGGAGTAGTATATCTCGGGATTCTGGAGGCGGAATGTGAGCCATACCACACCTACCGCAGCGAGGAAAATATATTTCGTACGATGTCTGAAATTGGTCAGTTCATTCAGCAGGTAGTTGATGATCTGCGAGAAGAACAGGAAGCTGAACGCAATAAAACCCAGGATCATAAAGCCGATGAGACTGTACTCGTTCAGACTGAAAGGATTGGCTACATCAAACGAGATCCTGGAATCGATCACAAGACTGCGGATCAGTTCAGACAGGAACTCTCCTACCACATACATAATGAAACTTGCGAGGATGATCACCAGGCGTTGTTGCCAGTGATTTTTCACTATGGGCGGTTTGATGGTTTTCACGTGTTCACGGAAGAAGAGCAGGAGCCAGAATCCGAGTAATACGTTTATTAACAGGTCGCCCAGGGAGCGGAATACTTCATCCTTGGCATAGATGAGCGGCGTAAAGATATTGAGCGCACGCAGGTTGAAAGGAAAAGGATAGAAATAACTCAGCGTACGGCAGCACAGGATGACGGCCAGCAGGAAGAAAAAGCCATACATGGGATTCTTCTGCCTGGCCAGCATAGCGGCAAACAGGTTGATGAAGATCAGTACGCAGATACATCCGAGCACCCGCAGGATAACACTAAGCAGATTAGGCGGTCCGGCGTCGAGAGTACGATCATAGTACAGGTAGAACAGGATCAGGTCCTGACCGTTCAGTACGGGTATACCGGGTGGTTTGAGATGGACGGTATATTCGAGTCCCAGGGCTGGTTTATCGTAAAAATGGTCTACCAGGTAATTGTTGCTGATGCTGTATTCCATCATTACGGGTATCGCACCGACTATATACCGTTCGTGTCCGGGTTGCTTACCGGGCAGCTTTTTACAGATCACCTCGTAATAGCCGTTCTTCAGTTTCAGGAAGCGGATACCGGGAGTAAGCGGCTCCTGCCATTCTTCCGGCAGCACCAGGTTAGTGCTCCAGTATACCAGCCAGCGACTGGCGGTACTGCTGTCGTAGGCAAAGATGTAGAAGTCCTTTGTACTCAGCAGTTTTGCTTCCTGTTCATTCTGATCACGGGAAAAGAGGTGCTCGATCAGGGTAGTATCACTTGTCAGTTCCTGGAAATCCAGCTCGCGCTGCCAAAGGCTTTTCTCCAGGCTGCGTTTTACACCCTGGGGAGAAGAATAGTATGACCAGTAATTGCTGAAAAGGAATGAAAAAGTAAATAACCAGGCAGCAATGATCAAGAGATATCCATGGCGGATGAAAAAAAACCTTATTTCTTTGATGTCCAGCAACTTCTTTATTTTTCTGATTTTTTCACTTCGTTCCAGAGTCCGTCCATTTCCGTCAATGACATTTCATCGAGCGTTTTACCCTGCGCTGTTGCCATTTGTTCCATTTGCTGGAAGCGACGTATAAACTTCTTATTGGTGCGTTCCAGGGCGTTTTCGGCGTCTACTTTCAGGAAGCGGGAGTAGTTTACCAGGGAGAACAAAACATCGCCAAATTCGTCCTCTATTTCGTTAGCATTGCCCTGTTGTACCACTTCATGCAGTTCCTCCATTTCTTCTCTGACCTTATCCCATACCTGTTCGATATTATCCCATTCAAAACCTACCTGTTTGGCTTTGGACTGGAGGCGCATGGCTTTTACGAGGGCAGGCAGGGATACGGGTACACCGCTGAGTACGGAGGTCTTACCTTCCTTCAGTTTCAGCTTTTCCCAGTTCTGTTTGACCTCTTCTTCATTTTCCACCTTTACGTCGCCATAGATATGCGGGTGGCGGTAGATAAGTTTTTCACAGATGCCGTTAATGACATCATCTATCGTAAACTGCTGCTGCTCTTTACCGATCTTTGCGTAGAATACGATATGCAGGAGCAGATCCCCCAATTCCTCTTTGATTGATTTCCAGTCCTGGTCAGTGATCGCATCTGCCAGTTCGTAGAGTTCTTCTATGGTTTGCTGACGGAGTGTCTGGATAGTTTGTTTCCTGTCCCAGGGGCATTTTTCACGCAAATCATCCATGATTTCCAGCAGGCGATTGAAGGCCGAATTATTTTCCATCTGTCAAATATAAAGAATTCCCGCAGGGGGACGTCTGTATGGGATTTATGTTAATTTCTTTTTGTTGACAGAAAGGGCATTTTAGTTACATTTGCCGCCGGTTTTGGTTAACCGGAAAACTACTAATTTTTAATTCATGAATAGCAAACACATTGCGCTAATTTCAGCAGAACTGAACATCTCAGCGCGACAAGCGGAGAACACCATGAATTTGCTGGCGGAAGGGTCCACCGTGCCATTCATCAGTCGCTACCGTAAGGAAGTGACCGGTAGTCTGGACGAGGTACAGATCGGGAAGATCGAAGATCTCCAGAAACGCTACCAGGAAGTGGATGAACGCCGCGCATTCATTATCAAAACCATTACAGACCAGGAGAAAATGACTCCCGAGCTGCTGGGCAAACTTGAAAACACCTGGGCACTTACAGAACTGGAAGACATTTACCTCCCATATAAACCAAAACGCAAGACCAGAGGTACGCAGGCGATCGAAAAAGGTCTGGAGCCTTTGGCCAAACTGATCTTCGAACAGCAGGAAAATGCGCCGCAAAGCGCTGCAGAGCAATTCCTGAATGAGCAGGTGGCCTCCACAGAGGAAGCACTGAAAGGCGCCCGCGATATCATGGCAGAATGGATCAACGAAAATGCCGAGCTGCGTGATAAACTGCGTAAACTCTTTACCCACACTGCCGTACTGACATCCAAAGTGATAGAAGGTAAGGAAGAAGAGGGTTCCAAATACAAAGACTACTTTGATTTCAGCGAAGAGATCAGTGCGATTCCTTCCCACAGGATACTGGCTATTCTGCGTGGTGAATCAGAAGGATTCCTGTATGCCACCATCAGCCCTGCTGAGGAAGATGCTACTGAAATCATTAATAAACAGTTTGTGACCGGCAATAACGCCAGCAGTGAGCAGGTGAAAAAAGCGGGTGCAGACTCCTATAAACGCCTGCTCCGTCCATCCCTGGAGAATGAATTCCGTGCCTTAGGAAAGGAAAGTGCAGACGCCGAGGCGATAGAAGTATTTGCAGAAAACCTGCGCCAGTTATTGCTGGCGGCGCCTTTGGGGCCTAAAGCGGTAATTGCTATTGACCCGGGTTACAGAACCGGTTGTAAAGTGGTAGCACTTGACGACCAGGGTAATATGCTGGACAACGACGTTATTTATCCGCTGGAGAAAAACTACAAGAGAGACGATGCTGAAGCCCTGCTGAAAAGATGGGTGGAAAGATATGATACTGCCGCTATTGCCGTAGGTAATGGTACTGCAGGCCGTGAAACAGAGGAATTTGTGAAGAAGATCGACTTCGGTAAGAAAGTCAACGTTTTCATGGTAAATGAAAGCGGCGCTTCTGTATATTCTGCTTCTGAGGTAGCGAGAGAAGAATTCCCTGATTTCGATGTAACTGTACGTGGTGCGGTATCCATCGGCCGCAGGCTGATAGATCCGCTGGCAGAACTGGTGAAAATAGATCCAAAAGCGATCGGTGTGGGTCAGTACCAGCATGACGTAAACCAATCCAGTCTGAAACAGAGCCTGGACAGGGTGGTAGTAAGCTGCGTGAACAACGTAGGTGTAAACCTGAACACAGCATCCAAACACCTGCTGGCATATGTATCTGGTCTGGGTCCTTCCCTGGCGGAAAACATCGTGAAATACCGCAAGGAGAACGGTGCATTTAAGAACCGTTTACAGCTGAAGAAAGTGAGCCGTCTGGGTGACAAAGCGTTTGAACAGTGTGCAGGCTTCCTTCGTATTGAGAACGGCGATAACCCGCTGGATAACTCCGCAGTACACCCTGAGCGTTATTCCCTGATCGAAACCATGGCTGCGAAACAGCATTGTACCGTTCAGGACCTGATGGCAAAAGAAGATCTCCGTAAGAAGATCAATCCAAAGGAATATGTAAGCGAAGAAGTAGGTTTACTGACCCTGGAAGACATCCTGAAAGAGTTGGATAAACCAAGCCGTGACCCTCGTGACGAGATCGCTATCTTCGAATATGCAGAAGGCATCCGTACCATGGAAGACCTGAAGGTAGGCATGACTTTACCTGGGGTTGTTACCAACATCACCAACTTCGGCGCATTCGTGGATATTGGTGTAAAACAGGACGGTCTTGTACACATTTCTCATCTCAGCAACCGGTTTATCAGCAATCCTAATGAAGCCGTAAAACTGAATCAGAAGGTGACGGTGACAGTATTGGAAGTTGATCCTTCCCGCAAGCGTATTTCCCTGTCCATGAAGGACAATGAAGCACCAGGCGCCGGTAACAGCGGTGGTGGTCAGCGGAAAGAAAGAAGGGATGGTGGTAGTGCCAAGCCTTCTAAACAGGGCGCACCTGCTCCGCTGAATGATTTCCAGGCGAAGCTGGCAGAGCTGAAGAAGAAGTTCAACTAAGAAATAACGAATAAAAAAAGCGGCCGTATCAATGTGATGCGGCCGCTTTTTATTTGTTATCCACCAGGGGGCGGAACTGTTATCAGAAGACTTCTCTCCTCATTAATTCAATGAAGGGAACTTCAGTTTCCAGCGTAATAATTTCTCAGGAAAAGCGGAGTCATTTCTTTCGCTGAACATCTTCACAGTGCCATTCACGGCGATGCCTATGTAAATGACGTCTCTGCGCATATCGATGGCCAGCGCAGCTTCATCGCCTCCGCAATAGTGCTTCCGGCATCCCTGGTTGTACAGGATATCGTTCTCCAGTTCTACGGGAGGGGTCACGTCAAAGCGTTCTGCAAAAGCAGGGCTTTCTGCAGCCAGTAAGGCTTCAATACGCGACTTCAGCGGCTCTTTCTCCAACATACCTGTTTCTGCTACGTACCGGCCTTCAAACTGTTCAAAAGCTTGCCAGGAAGCTATCTGAGTGGGTTCAATAGTGTCTGCTACAGTCATCATCGTATCAGTTGTGGGTGGAGGCGCAGCTCCTTTTTCTTTGTTACTTACAGGCTGCTCTTTACATCCTAAAATACAGGCAGCTACTACATACAATGCTGCCAGGCGTTTGTTCATGGTCATGGTCTCTATTACGTATTGCTAATTGTGTATTACGGGAATATATCGTGAGCATGATCCTGTCCGCAATACACAATGTTATTTTCCTTTAAATACAGGTGTTCTTTTATCAACAAAAGCCTGCATGCCTTCTTTCTGATCTTCGGAAGCAAACAGGAGATAAAAGTTTTTACGTTCAAAATGTAGTCCCTCTTCCAGGGAACTGTCGAATGCTTTCAGAACGGATTCTTTGGCCATTTTCACTGCCAGCGGACTAAGTGCAGCTACTTCTGAGGCCAGTTGGATGGCTTCTTTCAGGAAAAGTTCCACCGGTACTACCCGGTTGATAAGGCCTGCCCGCAGTGCTTCTTCTGCGCTGATAAAACGACCTGTCAATACCATTTCCATAGCGAGCGCCTTACCTACTGCACGGGTAAGACGTTGTGTACCGCCGGCGCCTGGCATGACACCTATCTTTATTTCAGGTTGTCCGAAGCGCGCTGTTTCACTGGCTACGATCATATCGCAAAGCATAACCAGCTCACATCCCCCACCCAGCGCGAAACCGCTTACTGCCGCTATCAACGGCTTCTTAGTTTTTTTTATTGTGTCCCAGGTGCTGAACTGGTCTATGTTATACATATCCATTGCAGTTTTACCTGCCATCTGTTTGATGTCTGCACCTGCGGCAAATGCTTTCTCATTGCCGCTTATAATAATAACCCGTACGTTGTCGTCCGCGTCCAATGCTTTCAATGCGTCCCTGAGTTCTGCCATCAGTTCAAGGTTCAGTGCATTCAGTTCTTTGGGGCGGTTTAACTGGATATGAGCCACATAAGGGGCTACCTGCTGGTGTATGATAATAAACTGTGCTTGCATTCCCTAAGTTACGCAATTAATACTGTCATCGTAAGGACAAAACAGATAAATACAATCAACAGTGTAAACAGGTATGCCAATGTTACCAAAGCTCCTTTCAGTAAAGATTTTCCCCACGACTGCCCATAGGTATTCCTGAGCGCTATGACGAGGTATGCAAATATGACGAGAAGGCCCCAGCTGGTAAATATCTCTGTATGAAAGAGTGCATCCAGTGCTGTACATACCAGGAAAAACAAGAAGAAAAATACATGGATATGTACGGAGAAGATCGCATGATCTGCATAGAACCATTTTTTCTTGTCGTACATCCATCTCAGATACAGCGCAAAAAGCGGCAACAGCACAAACACCATTTTGGGATAGTTGTGTTGGAACAGCTCTTCCTGGGCATGATTCTTCTCTTCCTTAGTTTTGCCCTCCCCATCCCTGTTGGCACTAAAATAATACCGGGCCATTTTACGTTGAATATTGTTGTCACGGTATTCTTCAGGCAGTGTTTCCTGCAGGGAATCGTACTGTTCTTTAGAATCAATAGCGTTCAGCCTTCTGAACCAGTCTCCTGTAGAGAGGTTGCCCCTCTTGATGGAATCCGGCAGGCTTGCGAAAAGCTCCTTATTCTGCCGGCGGGCAGTTTCAACCTGCTCTTTGGTATCTTTATCGAGTGACTCGTCGTTACTGTGAGCCGTCAATGTAAAATACAGGAGGAAAAAGACGAAGGAGGAAAAAATATAAAGCTTGATGGGGTGTACAAATTTCACCCGTTTACCGGCCGTATATTCTTTGGTAATAAAGCCCGGTTTGGTGAATAAATATTTGAATGTCAGCAGTGTTTTTGAGTCATAGTGTAACAGATCGGCGGCGAATTCCTTTACCAGGTGGCCAAAAGTTTCATGGGGAACAATGTTTTCCTGTCCGCAGTTTGTACAATATCTGCCCGGAACATCCGTTCCACAGTTGAGGCAGTTCGTTTCTTTCCTTAGAGGTTGTGTTTTCAAGTATCTATAGGTTATAGAAGGTAAATATAAAAATTATCTTTACAGAAATGAACTGCCGAATGTTCCTGAATCATTATTTTTGTAGCTAATATGTACACGAGAAAGACGATTTTATTGCTTTTAACAGCATTTTTTGGGTTAAAGCTGTCTGTTTCCGCCCAATACTATTACCAGGATATTATCAATACCGCCCGTACCGAGGCCAATATGGCCCTGCTGAAAGAGAACAAGATCACAGTACAACTGGTTCAGAGCTTTGACGCCAACCAGGAATCCGATAACGACTTCCGCTGTCAGCGTGAGCTGCTGGCCAATTACCGGCAGATCAGGTCTACTACCGTCTCCCGCGCTACCGGCTATTCCGTAATGACTTCTTACTTTTCTACCAAGGGTAAACTGACAAAGACTATCGATAGTACCCGGAGCGTAATTACGACTGTCATTTACATGCGTAATACCAACGATACCAGCGCGAAGATCAGGGAAGTATATCTTACCTCTTACGAGCCAAAAACCAAGTATAAATTCACCGAGACAAGGCGTTACTCATACGACAGCCTGGGGCGCTTATCGCAAATGATTCATTTTCATGGTGATAAAATAGAAGATTCTACCACTGTACGGTTTACAGTTGACTCACTGGGGCTGGTGACGGAAGAGATTGAGAGCGGCAAAGGGGCCAACGGCAGGCGCATCTATTACAAGTACAATGATCAGAACCTGCTGACGGATATTGTTCGCTATTCTCCTACCCGGAAGAAAATGCTGCCGGACTATATTTTCGACTATGACGCCCAGAACAGGATCGGCGCAATGACCACTGTGAACGGGGAAACAGCCAGTTATACCATCTGGCGGTATACCTATGACGATAAAGGACTTCCTACCCAGGAAGAATGTTATGGGAAGAAAAAGGAGCTGATGGGAACAGTGCGGTACAAGTACCGGAAATAATATTAAAATACTTAGAAAGGCGTTCTGTAAGGCTCAGGACGCCTTTTTTATTTTCAGGAGGGGACTTATACCAGTTCAGTATAAAATCTGGCAATTAGGGCAGTAAAAGGTGCGGCGGTTGGTGATACCCATATATTCCTTAATGAGGGGAATATGGCAACGGGGGCAGATCTTTTTAGTGTGAGCAAGCCAATGTGCTTTCAGTTGATACTCCTTTTTCCATTTCAGGAAGTCAAAACTGTAGTTTACCGCTTCCTTTACCAGCTCCCGTTTCTTTTTCAGGGGTAAGTTCCCAACTTTACTGGCGGGATGCACCCTTATCCGGAACAATACCTCATTCTTGATAATATTGCCCGAGCCGGCGAAGATGTCCTGGTTCAGCAGGGCATCCGCTACCAGGGTATCCGGTATCTTTTTCAGTTTGGCCATTGCTTTGGCCGGGTCCCAATGTTCATTCAGTACATCGCTGCTCCAGTCGTACACCTCATCCAAAGGCTCTTCGATGATCCTTACAGAGCAGGTATAAAAATTCAGTTCTCCGTTATCAAACTGTAAATGCAGTGCGGGATTGCTATCCTTTCTTTCATTGATGCGGTAGGTACCGAACATCAGTAAGTGTATCCTGACGGTAAAGCCGGGAAAGCAGATCAAAAAATGTTTACCCCAGCTTTTAAAGGCAGTGATCTTTTTATTACGAATCCTCTCCAGGTCAATTTTAGCGTATCCGGTCACATCTATGACCTTCTTCCCGGTAAAAGACTGTACTTCCTCTTTTAATATCACAATGGATGGTCCTTCTGGCATAACTTATCCTGTTGATCATGCAGAAGAAATACAATATCTGCGCCAGCGGTAAGCAGCGGCGTAACAGTTGAATAAAGCGTTAAATACGAGGCAGTTTGCAGTAAATGTTGTGGATAATGATAAACGTTATGAAGCGCTTTGCTGTAGTGTATAGAGATCAAAATAGTCATACAGCGCGGCCAGTTTCTCCAGGTGACCGGTATTATGTGGATCAAAGTTGTCTTTCTGTACAACGAGTATGTAACCACCATCCGGAAGCTTTTCTATTACGTCAAAGGCAGCCTGTTTTATTTTTTCTTCACCCACAGTTTTTACATGGTCTTCATTCCAGTAATTGAACCAGTAAATGGCCGGCGGTATTTCCAGCGGATCAAATAGTCCCGGGGATACGACCTTTCCTATACGGGCAGTGAGATGTTCGGGAGTTCTTGTAACGATATCAGGAGTAGATATTTCCTCGTCTATTTCCACTTCTCCGTAGAAGGAAGCAAAGGAGATGAGTGTTTCCAGTTCGGTATCATATACAGCTGCATATCTGGCCTTGTAAGCCTTAATAGCGGTAACAAAAAAATCATGAAATTCTTCGTAGACAAAGTGCCCTTCGGGCTGCAGTAATGGTCTGCCATTATTGAAACTAAAAGCGGCATTGTCTTCATTGGTATATTCAAAGGGGTCAGTGTGCACCAATGAAAATAAGGGTGTATCCTTATCCGTAGACAGGATCACATCCCTGTCAAAGTCGCCGTCACTCCAATGTTTCTCCAGCTCAGCGAAAGCCTGCTCCAACGCTCCTATCGAAACGTAGTCATTGAACTTACCGCCATCGTACACGTAACGCAGCCGGGTGGCGTGACTGTGATCATTGCAGGCCTGTACAAGGTCCAGAAAACGATGAAGGGATTCGGTTTCCCTGGGGCGGAACAACTGTAAGGTGCTTGTTTGCTGTGACATGAAGTAATGGGGTTGTTTCCTGTAAATCTAAATAAAAACAATATACAAAAAAGAGGGTATAGAAAAGTTAACATACATCCTCTTTTATGCATTTATAACACCAGTTGTTCATGTAGCCTCACCAGGGCTTTGGCCGGATCATCACAGAAACCGGGATGCACCTTTCCTGCCTGCACGACTGTACTCCGGGTAGCAGTCAGCCAGCGGAAGCGGGAAGCAAGATCAAGCTGACCTATCGGACCGGCCTGCTTACCTCCTTTTGCAATGCATTCAAAAGCCTCCAGGTATGTCTTTACTTCACTGATATCTGTTTCCGGAGAAAAAGCGCGCAGGCGATCTTCATTCAGCGTAATGATAGCCTGCAGGAATTTGTGTTGTTTGCAATAGAGAATGACACCGGCATTGAGAAACTCCTCCCGTTCCACTCTCGGCATAACGCGGATAACAGCGTACTCAAATAAGTGTTTTTCTTGCATTTTGCGCTTCATTTACAAATATTCCGGAATTGGCTATCCGGGTGATTAAAAAACCGGCGTATACCTCTTTTATTTCGTCTGGCGTACCATGATGGGACAATGTCAGCAACCATTCGTCGGGTATTACGGAAATGATAGCACGAACCTGTTCAGGCGTCAGGATTTCACGGAAGGCCGCATCGACTTTATCTATTCCTTCAGCCTGTGACAGCAATACATGGTCTTTTACCTGTACGAAGGGCCGTTTGGCCTGTTCCTGCCAGTTATCCCAGGAGTGATGGAAATACAGGGAAGCACCATGATCAATGAGCCATAGTTCTTTATGCCACATCAGCATATTTGTATTACGGGCGGTACGGTCAACGTTGGTCAGCAGACAATCCATCCATACGATACGGGCGGCCGTAAGCGGATCAATAACGGCTACCGTCGGATCATAGGTGATAGCGCCTGACAGGTAATGCAGGGCCAGATTAAGTCCTTCGCTGGCCTTCAGGAGGTCCTGGATCTCCTCATCCGGCTCGGTGCGACCGAAGGCATTGTCGAGGTTAGCAAAAACGATTTCAGGCACTTTAAGGCCTAATCTGCGGGCGATCTCTCCTCCAATCAGTTCAGCGATCAATGCCTTTATACCCTGCCCTGCCCCACGGAACTTCAGTACGTACAGAAACCCATCATCTGCTTCTGCGATAGCAGGTAAAGAGCCTCCTTCACGCAATGGAGTCACATACCTGGTCACATTGACAGTTCTCAGTTCGGGTTGTTTACTCATCATTGAATTCATATTTATGCAAATAATAACCGGCAGTTTCTGACGCTGCCGGTTATCAAAGTGGCATAAAATTAAGCCTATTTAAGGTGCCGGGCAAGGTATCTGCGGAAAAGCACACCCTCCTACTTCTGGATACGGGTTTTCAGATAGTTGTAAATCTCTTTTTCTTCCGGTGTTTCTCCTTTATACAGCTGAATGTAACGTTTGTAATAGCGTATGGCCATTGCCTCGTTCTTCAGGTGGGCATCATAAATACGGCCGATACTATATTGTTTCAAGGGCTGATGGAACAGATAATAGGCGGTATCCAGGTTGGCGATAGCCGGCTTGTATTGATGCAATGCCTCATAGTTGACGGACATACCTGTATAGTAATTATCCAGGCTGGCCGACTTCGCCATGCTAATACAGGTTTGCAGCAGCTCATTGCTATCCTCATACATCTTCAGTTGTGTATAGGCCATAGCGGCATAATAAATGATATTTTCAGCGCTGGCATTGCGTGCATTGAGATATTCATGTACTGCTATACAATCCTCATATTTTTTGAGGTTATAGGCTGCGGCGGAGACGTAGAGAAAAGTATTGGAGGAAGATATATTCATCTGTTTCAGCTTCTCTCCTATTATCAGGGTGCGTTGATAATCCTTCAGCAGATAGGAAGTTCTTGCTCCCGTCATCAGGACGATTGCAGACGAAGAATCTGTTGCCAGGAAGGTATTGATCAAAGTATCTGCCGCGCCGAAACGTTTCCTTTCTATCCATTCTTCCGCCAGGCGGGATACGACTTTAGGATCATAGGGATTCAGCGTATAAGCCTTATTTAGCCAGACGAAACCGGAATCAGCCTGCATGGCAGCGAGTGCTGCGAAACTCAGCTGCTTCCAGGCAATGGCGCTCTGTGGCCGAAGTGCGACTACCTTCTTATAGTGTTCCATTGCAGTCAAGGGCCGGTCCTGCAGGAGACTAACAGCAGCCAGGCATTGATGAGCAGTCAGGTGATTACTGTCCAGCTGCAATACCTTTTCATAATAAATTACTGCCTCCGGGGTCTTTCCTGCCTGGTAATAAGTATAAGCCAGCAGCGCCATCTGGCGGGCGTCAGTAGTGTCTACAGCTGGCTTGAGATAGGCGATGGCTTCGTCGTACTGTTGGTCCTGCAGGTATTCCATGACGCGGTTGCGGTTCACAGAAGATTGAGCAACGATCTTCGTCGTGCTGCATAACAGAAAAAGCAGGCATACTATCCTGTTCAGGTTGTTCATCTTGCATTACTATTTAAGCATAAAACTAACTATTTAGTTTTAAAAAGAAAAACTTAGTTCATAGATTCATTACAGGGATTAATCAGTTGATATTGAGCAGATAAGGAGATTTGTAAGCAGGACTATAGTGCGACAAGGCACTACTCCTATGCTGAACAAGTACCCGAAAGTGATTATCCGGGAAAGTCTTATCATCAAATTAAATGGCAGTGTGAGGCAACCCGGGAGCTAATCTATCCGTATTAATACAATAGATTCCCCAATGCATTAAAATTCCGTTATGAGAAGAAACAGCTGGCTGCCCGCACTACTATTATCTGCATGTATGCTTTCATGCAGCAATGATAAAAACGACCCGGAGCCAACCGTGGACCGGAACGCACCTACAACTGGTACATGGCGGGTAACACTGTTCTCTGAACGCGGCAATAATGAAACCAGCGATTTCAACGGCTATACTTTCACGTTCGACAGCAACGGGTCAGTAACAGCATCCCTGAATGGTACGAACAAGCACGGGACATGGAATATTAATAGCAGTGCTACCGAATTCACCCTGGACCTTGGTGCAAAAAGTGATGCTAATAAGCCCTTGGGAGAACTGACTGATGATTGGGAAATTATATCGATAACCAGTACAGAAATCAAACTGAAAGAGGACAACGATGCCAGTGGGGAATTTTTGACCTTTAACCAAAATTAACCCCTGCCCTATTCCTATCCGCGGCAGGCTATCTGTGTAAAGCAGATGGCCTGTTTCTTTTTTTCCACGACAACGCTGGACTAATTTTTGGAGCTCCTATATAAACCATTGTAATTATGCATGTCATTCTTGGAGCTTCAGGACAAGTTGGTTCTATTATTGTCAACCAGCTTATAGAAAAAGGAGAACAGGTCAAAGCTGTTGTCAGAGATGAAAAGAAAGCCGGTAAACTGCAAAAATCAGGCGCTGCTGTTGCAGTTGCCGATATCAGCGATCTACCCTCACTGGTTGCTGCACTTCAGGATGGCAGTACACTCTTTGCGCTCACTCCCGAAAGCGGGCACGAGCGAAATGTAATTGGTGAAACAAAAGACATCCTTGAAAACTACAGAAAAGCATTAGCCAGTTCCCCCATTAAAAAAGTAGTAGGTTTATCTTCTATTGGCGCCCAGTTCGAAACGGGGACGGGTAACCTGGTGATGTCTTATCTGCTGGAACATGCATTTACGGGCATGCCTATCAAACAGATCTTTGTACGTCCGGCTTATTATTTCAGCAACTGGATGATGTATCTCGGATCTGTTATGGAAAAAGGGATATTGCCTACTTTTTTCCCGCCAGACCTGTCCATTCCTATGGTATCGCCCCAGGAAGTAGCTACTTATGTAGCAAATGTGATACAGAAAGAGGAAGAAGATGGGAAAATATTTGAGTTGACAGGAGCTGCTTACAGTAGTAATGATGTAGCTAAAGCATTTTCTGATGCATTAGAGAAGGATGTAAAAGCAGTACAGATACCCAGAGAGCAATGGGAAAGCACTTTACATGAGACGGGATTTTCACCGGATGCTATCAGGAACTTCATAGAAATGACGGACGTAGTGATCTCAGGAAAGGTAATGCCGGAAAAGAAAGGTACCGTTCAGGTAAAACTGAAAACTACGTTGAAGGCTTATGTTCAACAATATGTTCCTGCAGAAGAACCTACCAGGAGCAGGTCTGACAGCAAGGAGGAGCCTGCTACCACAAAAAGCAAGACGAATAATAAGAGAGCAAAAAGCAAAGTTTGATAATAACAGATAAGGGAGAGAGCAGATAATTTCTACTCTCTCCCTAGTCTATTTTTACAGCACTTATTTCAATGTAAAACTACGTGCTTTTGCAATGGCGCTAAAGAGGTTTGCCTCATCCTCCTTTGCTTCAGCCAACACTTCCTTCTCTGCAAACAGCGATTTTGTTACTGCCGGCCGTTTCAGGATAACTGTCTGCAAGCCATAACGTACGTCCAGTGAATAGTCTTCGGAACTGGTATACAGCTGACCATTCAGATTAACACCAAAGGCGCCTCCTTTTGCCCCAACGGTGAATTTGGTGTATTTACGCCGGATGATATATTTCTGCACAAAGCCTATTACAGCGTACACGTAGCATACGGCTGGATCGTCCAGTATCGTTGTTTTATTGTCGGCCATCCAGGACTGCACACCTTTATTCCAGGTATCGCTGTCACGGTTCACTAATCCTGTTGCCTGATCGAATACCATGAGACTAAACGATGATTCTCCCTCAAATTCCGCCGTCAGGTAATTCAAAAAACTCACTTCTACGGCCAGTTTCTGATCCACCAGGATAGACTGCCGTTTGATAGGTTCCTTAATCTTCGAAGTTTCATCAATCTCGATACCCGGAATCTTAAATGCAGAGAATTCAATAGAAGCGTTCTCCGTATTGGCAATAGAGGGGCAATCAGCCTGTGTTTTCCTGATTTCAAGTACTGTTCCCAGCAGGGCATATGGATTACCAATATAAGCGTCTGCTCCAAGGTAAAGCATGTTATTCTGTAATGCCAGCATCTTCTGCGCTTCCATGACAGATGAGATCTTCTTTGATTCGGCTACTTCACTATTCATTGTCTCATTGATGTGCTCTGTGGTGGAATTATTTCCCATAGTAAAAGATTTAAGTATGTGTCAAAAGGGGCACCCGTTGGAGGTATATTTTTTATTGGGGTATAACTAAAGTACGGTTTTCCGGGGAGAAAACAAGGCTGGGGGAGGCCACATAAGCATATTGTTACGAACGGCTGGCTTCGCCCTGATAATTCTCTTTCTCCTAAGTAAAGTTATAGTCTATTCATTACCTTCATAAGGTCCCTTCATAAATACCATTACCATGTATCCATTTGTAGTTACCCTTTATTGTTTGTTGTCTACCTCTCTTTTTGCACAACAACCTGTTGACAGTACCCGTGTCCGTACTGAAAAAATGAATAAGATCTTTGAGGAAGAGATCATCCCATATCTTGAGTCGCGCGATAGTGTACCCGACTGGGCGGGCTTTGGAAAACATCTGATATCGCTTTATGGAGATACGGGAGAAGAAGTTCTATTAATGAGTCAGACCATCTACAGCATGCAACGCGATGACTGGGCCAATTTTTCCACCGCTATTATTCCTTATGCCAGGAAATATGGAAGCAATATTCCCGCTAAGCAACGTCATGCATTTAGCGAATATATGAGCCGGAATGCCCAGCTATTATATCAATCCGGGCATAAGGAAGAAGGTATCAGATGGCAGATACTGGCATTGCCGCTGGCGGCAGAAACAGAGCATGCGGGTATGCTTGACACTATAGAAAAAATGAAGAGAGGAGAATAGGCTACCCCACTGACAATTGTTTCATTCGAAAAGAAAAAATTTCAGTTTTTCTGAAAAAATTTCAGTTCAGGATCGGGTGGCACCTCATTT
Organism: Chitinophaga filiformis; assembly: GCF_900102545.1. Lineage (GTDB taxonomy): Bacteria > Bacteroidota > Bacteroidia > Chitinophagales > Chitinophagaceae > Chitinophaga > Chitinophaga filiformis. The sequence continues at coordinate 27,293 of NZ_FNBN01000010.1, forward strand.
GAACAGCGTCGGGTGGTAAGGTTGGCCAACCATATTACCGAGGTTTTACATATTGTTCACTTAATTAAAAGGAGGTTCATTATGTCACTCATCAAAAGGAATGGAAACACACTCCCTTCGTTGCTCGACGACTTCTTTAGCCGTGAACTTTTCAACTGGGGAAACAATAATTTTTCATCTACCAGTACTACAGTTCCATCTGTAAACATCAAGGAGACTGCCGACAATTACGAGGTGGAAGTCGCGGCGCCTGGTATGGAAAAGAAAGACTTTAAAGTTACGCTTGATGATAATCTGCTGACTATTTCATCTGCGAAACAGCAGAGTCAGGAAAAGAAAGAGGATAATTATACCAGGCGGGAATTCAGTTACCAGTCATTTCAACGCAGTTTTGAGCTGCCCAAAAATGTTGTAGATGACGATAAAATCATTGCCCGCTACGAAAATGGTTTATTACATCTTACAATTCCAAAACGGGAGGAAGCTAAACAAAAAGCGCCCCGTACTATTGAGATAGCATAAGTTAGGATGTTGAGTCTGCTGTGAGATTTCTCTAAATCAAATAGCAGTTTTGGATTAAAGCCTTCAGTACTCATTATCTGAAGGCTTTTTTTGTCCCTGATATCCTTTTGGTGGAAGCATGGAACCATTCCTTATGTCGCTGAACAAATCCGTCATCTGAATTGTTGAGTTTATTAATTCCAATTACCCCTTAAATTATGTTGAGCATTCTTAAAGTAGTTTTCTTTTGTATCATATCTATTGCTAAAGTATTCACTGTTCAATAAAACCTACATTCGATGAAAGCACTCATGTTCCTTCAGGTATTCACACTATTTATTGGATTATCCGGCATTTGCACTGCCCAGTCAACAAATGAAGAAATGATAAAGGAATGGGAAAGGGCAAAAGCATACACAAAAGAATATCTCGATGCTATGCCAGAGAAAGATTATGCTTTGAAACCAACCCCTGAAATGCGCTCCTTTGCTGAACAAATGCTGCACATTACAGATGGGAACTATGGCCTCGTATCTGCGGCTACCGGCGACAAAAGCCCTCATGATATGGGAGAAATGGAAAAATCAGCAGATAAATCAAAGGCTGCTGTAACCCAGGCTGTAATGGATGGATATGACTTTGTGATCAATGATATCAAAAACTTATCTGCGGATAAGCTGAATGAAAAGGTTACTTTATTCGGCAAGTTCGATATGACAAGGAAAGCTGCGTTAGAAAAAGCGTTTGAGCATCAGACGCATCACCGCGGACAAACTACCGTCTATCTGCGTCTCGCCGGCGTTAAGCCTCCTCAGGAAAAACTGTTTTAATTTTCTGTCATCATCTTTCGTTCAGTCCTGTCAATCACTTAGAGTAATCAGCCACTGATGAAATCAGTTACGATCTGACAGGACTGAAAAATATTTATATTGCATAACAATGGCAAACCAGTAATATCTGCTGTATTGCCTGTAACCCAAATTAAAAGTTATGCAGACATACGAAAGAAAGACTCCTGAAGACCTGGATTGTGGCGTTACTGTATTCATGAAAGTACTCGGCGCAAAATGGAAACCCTGCATTGTAGATCTTATCAACAGGGGGTATAAGCGGCCCAGCGAAATACATAAACAACTCATCGCTGCTACACCAAGAGTAGTTGATATGCAACTGAAAGAGCTTGAATCATATGGCATTGTTTGTAAGAAAGTCCATAAGGGATTCCCCCTGCACGTTGATTATTCCCTCACCGATATGGGCAAAAGCCTTCTTCCTGTCATTGTTTCAATGGATCAATGGGGAGCCGCTTATTCAGGGAAGGTGAAGAAGGTAAGTTCCGGACGACAAGCTGCATCCTGCATGGTTTCCACTACCGAATAATTTTTCGGTTATTGATTGCAACAGTCCCCTTATTGAATTTTGTGTTCAATTAATGAGATATTGAACATGAAAAATTTATCTGCTGTAGCCTCCTCATGGGGAATAAATGATGTCTTTAAAGTATTGATCTGGGCTGTCATTGTAGCGATCACCTGGTACTTCATGCATGGCGCTGATCACTTTCTCCTACTCACGCCTGAAGCACTGGGCAAATACTTCAAACTGAAATGGGTGCTGCTGCTCCATATTACTGCCGGAGGAGGGGCGCTTGTTCTTGGTCCTTTACAATTCTGGGAACGCCTGAGAACCAAAAACTGGCAATTACACCGCATTATAGGCACCCTTTACCTGCTAGCTATCCTGGCAAGCAGCACCTGTGCCGTCATCCTGGCTTTTACCACCGCTTATGCGATCAACTGGCCGTATGCATTTTCATTGCAGGTGTGGGTTAGTGTCTGGATATCTTCCTCCTTTATTGCCTGGTGGACGATCCGTAAAAGACAGGTCAAGCTCCATAAGGAGTGGATGACCAGAAGTTATATCGTCACATTGGCATTCGTCATATCCGGTCTGACGGTAAAGTTACCTGTTGTTCAATCGCTGGGAAACTTTGCTGATATTTCACCCTCTCTTTTCTGGATGGGATGGGCTGTACCCTTGTACATTTATGAAGTGATATTATCGCTCCGGCAGAAAAAGGGCCGGCAGGATGTGATACACAAAAGGGGATGATCCGTAGACCATCCCCTCTGCATGAACCAAATTGTAAGATTTAAGATTTGTAATAGTTCCTTTTCGCTTCAAGGACCGCCTGATCACGTTCTCTCTTGAATTCCCGCACCTGAGCACGTTTTTCTTTACCGGTCAGATCTTTATCCAGTTTTACGGATTCGATCTTATCCGCATAGTCATTTTTAATATTTGCTATCTGCATATCCAGCTTCGTTGGCTGGTAAGGCACGGCAGCTGTATATGGATACGGGTAGCCATAATAAAACGGAGAATAGAAAGGGCTGTAGAAGCCACCGCCCACTACTACGGTTGTTCTGGGGTAAAAACCACCACCATGAAAACCTCTGATTGGGCCATTAGGAACCATTGCTGAAGCGCTTTGAACCGTTACTGCAAGTAGCAGTATTGCTATTATCTTTTTCATGACCTTTAATTTTTTCTAATTCTTTGACACTGGTTTAATCGAAAAATTTAAAGGAGAAAGTATGTTTAGCAAACTATTAACAGTTCATCTTTAGTAGCCAGATTGTTATTCCGGCAGATCTTCCATTGCCATTTTTATGTGGAATAGCGTGCTTGCACCCTGGTCGTTATCAGCCACAAGATGCAGGTACCAGTTGTTATCTGTAACGGCTGATAAACAAACGCCTTCAATCTTTTCGCCTTTAAATGCAGGATCTGCTTCGGATAAATTGACAATGCCATTCAGTGATATGTCTTCCCTATTCAATTTCTGGCTGATATGCTTTACCCAACCAATGTAACTGTCGCCGATAGCGCCATCATCGTACGCATTGCCGGTAGCTTCACTGGAGAGGATGACCAGTAGCACGTCTTTCTGTTCAACATAGCATAACTCGGAAATGCCTGCAAATGCTGACAATGAGAAAGGAATAACAAGCCTGGAAATAGTGATCGCTACATCATTCTGTCGCTCCAGAAAATCGGGTGTGGTGATAATAAGGTGGTTAACCGGATTGGTTTCATTGCCGCGGTTACTAAGTATGAGATGACTACCTGCTACTGCAGCACCTTCAATATTTATTTCAGGGATCTGTTGCAGCCGTTTGATAAAAGAAGTATATGTTATATGCTGTGGTTTGCTGTCAGATACAGGAAGAGGTAGCAACACTCCTCCTTCTCTTTCTTTGGTGGCTGCAGAACCTAATGCCAGCAGGTGTTTCTGACCGTCGATATCGACTATTACCGCTGTTTCCAGATCGGCTTTCTTCGCTTTGGGTATCCGCTTTTCATTGTATTCAAAAAGGGGTATTGTGCTGACTGCTTTATAATTGCTATCCAATACCAGTAGTTTATTGGCATCATCGCCTATAACGTACAGGTGTTCATCATAATAGTCAATAGAGGAACCGGAGGGGTAATCACTCAATAGCAGGAATTTCAGTAAGGTTATAATAGTTTTCAAAATCGTTTTATTTCAGTATTCTATTTAAGTTCCATACCTGCATCCGCAGTTGCACTGAAACCCGCATATTTTGCATTGTCTTTTATAGCCCAATCAGCCATTGCCATCAATACCGGTCCTAACTCTTTTCCTGAGGGCGTAAGGCTGTATACAACGTGCGGCGGAACAATATCCTCTGCCTTTCTGTTTATTAAATTGTCTTCCTGCAATTGTTTTAAATGCTGTATCAGCATTTTCTCCGTAATCGCAGGTATCAAACGCTTTAGTTCACCATAGCGTTTAGGACCGCTTATCAGGTTGTAGAGAATGATTGGTTTCCAGTGGCTGCCAATCTTATTCATAACATAGGTGACGGGGCATGTCATTTCAGCAATGCCCTTATTGTAATTTCTTGTTGAGCTTTCTTTTACTTTAGTCATAGCTACTTACTTTGGGGTAGGTACTTGTCAAAAAGTTTGTACAAAGATAGTTTTGCCTTGTAAAACAAACAAACATTTTAAAGTATGAAAATTATAGTAACAGGCTCTCTGGGACACATCAGCAAGCCTTTAACAGAGATATTGACAGGCACGGGCCATGAGGTAACCGTTATCAGCAGCGACGCTGGCAAAGTGGGCGCCATTGAAGCATTAGGTGCAAAGGCTGCAATAGGATCTCTGGCAGATATTGCATTCCTGACTAAAACATTTACCGGTGCAGATGTAGTTTACACGATGGTGCCACCGAATTTCGGCGCTACCAATTACAGACAGTACATTAGTGATATTGGTAAAAACTATGCAGCCGCCATCAGGGCATCCGGCGTAACACGTGTGGTGAACCTGAGCAGTATCGGCGCCCATCTTGATAAAGGTACCGGGCCGATTACGGGATTACATGATGTGGAACTGACGCTGAATGCACTGGACAATGTAGCCGTTAAACATCTTCGCGCCGGATTCTTTTATATCAACTTCTTTGCTAATATAGACATGATAAAGAACAGCGGTATTCTGGGCAATAACTATGGTAAAGACGCAAGACTGATGTTGGTGCATCCACGGGATATTGCGGAAGCAGCTGCACAGGAGTTACAAGGTTCTTTCAGTGGCAAAAGCTATCGTTACGTGATCAGTGACGAACAAAATGTTTCAACGCTCGTTAAAACATTGGGGGCTGCGATAGGAAAGCCCGATCTGCCGTGGGTAGAGTTCAGTGACGAAGATAGTTTAGCCGGTATGACCGGAGCAGGTTTACCACCCGCTGTTGCGAGTACTTTTGTGGAAATGGGCACCGCTATAAGGAGCGGCACTTTATGGGAGGATTATGACCGGAACAAACCTACGAGTTATGGCAAAACGAAGCTGAATGATTTTGCAGATGAATTTGCGGCAGTGTATAAGGGATGATGTTAATGTTTCAATAAAAAAGCCTTCCGGTTAAAAGAACCGGAAGGCTTTTTCCTTTATAGTGTTTGCATGCTAAAACTCTACATCGTCAGCTATATTGCCACCATTTTCTTCAGCAAATTTTTTTGCATACTCCTGTCTCTTAGCCTCCATATAGTCTACATATTCCGTTATTTCTTCGCTGCTCAGGTCTTTCTGTTCTTCCATCCACTGCATAGCTACCTGCTGGAAATCGCCCAGAGAAATGCCGTAGTTATCCTGTATCCATCTGGCGCCATCTAAACCGGCTTCATACGCTGCAGTACGTGCACCATTCAATTCTTCATAGAAGTAGCGGTCATTAGCCAGCCTATCAAGGTTTTGTGCATTCCCTGCGCCTGCTACCGGCTGGAGCTGACCTAATTTGGGGTGTTGATCGGCTTGTCCGAATAAGGTTCCCATTTCGGAGATCACAATAAATTCGGAATCTTCCTGCATACGTTGTACCCAACCCTGACTGGCTTCTTCCCATACTGGTGTTTCTACGCCCAGTGCGCTACAGATAGCATCAACGGCAACACCGTTCGCAATCTTTGCGTTGGCTGCGGAGTAATCGTACAGGCTGATGCCGTGAATAGGTTCAAATAAGGGGTTTTGTCCCATGGTCTGTTGTTTTTATAGTTAACTATAGATTCGTGCTTCGTTTACCGTCATATCGCTTATAATTGGCCTGTAGAGACAGGAAGAACTTCTCATGGTGTTCCTCCAGGTCAGGCAACAATTTATTCAGCTCATCAAAAATGTTTCTGTAATACTTGTCAAGCAATTCAGGGGCTTCGTTTTCAGCCTGCACTCTTTTTGCTTCCAGTGAAAGAAGCTGTTCATATTTAGCGCCACGCTTCGACATACGTTCATCCATGCTCAGCGTCAACTGCAATTCATGCATCTGCTGGTAAAGATCCCGCTCTTCTCTGTTTCTCTGTTCATGCGCATCCATAAAATGCTTACTACGCTGTTCAGCCAGTTTTCTGGCAGTATGCTCAATGTCGCGGGCTATGGTTCCCGGCTCGAAGATGTTTTGCGTCTGACAGTGGGAACACGCTACATAGGCACTGTAATAGTACACTTGCTTTATGCTCAGATTAGCGCCACACTGGCGGCAATTGACCGACTGGCACTGTTGCCAGTAGTTATTCATCATTTCCTCAAAAACAGGCTCGTAATCCTTTCTTTCTACCAGTTCTGTGGTTTCCTCCACACGATGATGCAATTGTTCTTCCCATTCGTTCGCCTTATCCGCACAACGATTCCGCCATTCACGAAGCATATTGTACGCCTCACTTCCTACGGAGAGTGTATCTGAATACCGGCTATAAACTGGTTCAATCTGCTTTTCAAGTACTTCGCGTAGTTTCTCACGCATGTTGGCTGTCTGTCCTTTCATAGCGGATGAAAAGCGGTAATATGCCTGTCCGAAGCGATCATCTTCTGCCATTACAGCAGGCGCTTCTTCTATGAAGCCGCTAAGCAGCACATCTACACGTTCATTCAGTTTGGCAAGGAAAGTATCCAGCCGGTTTTCCAGGGTTGCTAATTCACTCTTCAACGCTTCATATTCCTGCTTGTCTTCCTGTGATTGTCCCCAATTAAATAAGCCCATAATTAAGTGTTGGAATTATCTGACTTTTTGATGTATTTGCCGTCAGTAAGTGTTGTTGTAATAAAGGGATGTCCACAGTAGGCACAGTGCGTCAGTCCATCCTGTTTCGCACGACCTGCGCCGCAGTTGGGACAGGTAGCTTCCCCCGTGCCGGCTTCGGTATTTTCAGCTTGTCCGCCATAGGTTTGCTGCGAAACAGCACGCTGCTTCATGCGCTCAATGAACGACAATTTTTTATTCTCTTCCTGCATTTTGCGATATTATAATTTGGATAAGATCTCCGCCTTCTTTGCTTTGTATTCCTCCACATCTATCAATCCATTATCATGAAGTGTTTTCAGTTGCTTCAGCCTGGATTCAAGATCGTCTTGTTTTTCTGCAGGTTTACTTTCGGGCTTTGCTGCGTTCATCGCATTCATCATGTAGGCCATGGCGGCGCCCTGTTGAGCAGCATCATTCAGGGCAGTCCCCTGTTGGCCTATAGCCGTAGCCTGATTGAATTTGAGGAATGCATCCATGTCCCCTACCATATTCATGTTGGTAACGGTATCAAAATGCTTTGCCACCTCATCGGGCAGGGTAACACTGCTTACAGTAAATTCTGTTACCTCAATACCGAATGCTTCAAAGTAGGGCTGGATAAGAGGTCTTATTTTACTATTCAGGGCGCTCAGGTTACCGGCAATGTCCAGTACCTGTATCTGTGCCTCAGCTAATGCTTCTCCAAACCTGGGTGCAATGTAATCACGGAGCTTGTTTTGTAATTCATGTACATACAGGTATGGAAATGTACCGGCATACTCCCTGAAAAATTTTGCAGGATCTGAGATGCGTACACTATAACTGCCAAACGCTCTGAGGCGAACCTGACCGAATTTCTTATCCGGCAGAATAATAGGTGCTGGTGTTCCCCATTTAAGGTTTACAAACTGCTTAACTGAGAAATAATAAACATCCGCTTTAAAAGGCCCCTGGAAGCCATACTTCCAGCCTTTTAGCTTTGTTAAAAAGGGAATGTTCTCAGTGGCCAGCGTGTGTGTTCCGGGATCGAATACGTCGGCCAGTTTGCCTTCGCTCAGCAACACTGCCTTTTCGGATTCACGAACAATCAGCCTGGCGCCGTTTTTAATGTCTGCTTCCGGATTGGGGAAGTTCCACATTAACAAATTGGGGTCTTTCTCGAACCACTCAATGATTTCAATAAATGGTAAACTCATGGTTTTCAATTGTCACTAATAATCAGGGTTACCTTTTCCATTAGGTTAACGTATATCTATATGCGTAACTGACAGTAAAGGATGCGGAAAATTAGTTATTTTTTGTTAAACCATTTAGCAATTTTTGATACCCTACCCCTAACCTTTTATGACGATATGCAAATGGGGAATAACCTGGATTTATTTGTGTCAAAATGACAAATTATAATATTATCTTGTCTTAGAACAGCCAGGTGGTATAAGAAAGGACTGAGGTGCAATACAGGGAGGCAAAAAATTATCCAGATAAATACGACCTAAATAATTGGGAGCTATTTTTTTATATTTAAGATATGGAAAAGATCACACCCAACGACATACGCTATTCCGATCTTGCAGGAAAAAGATTTAACAAGCGTTTTGCAGGAAAGCCTGAATATATTCGCCTGCCTGAGACCATAAAAGATGTGGTGGAGGCTGTACAGGAGGCCGTGGACAGTAAACGGCGGCCGGTGGTACGTAGTGGCGGTCATTGCCTGGAAGGTTTTGTATCAGATCCTATAGTACAGGTGCTTATAGATTTGTCGCTGATGACAGGCGTCTATTATGATGCGGAAAGAGCAGCCTTTGCAGTGGAAGCCGGTGCCACGGTGGGCGAGATGTATCGCAGATTATTCCTGGGCTGGGGAGTGGTGCTTCCCGCCGGTGAGCATCCTGGCATCGGCGTGGGCGGACATATACTCGGTGGCGCCTTCGGCTTTCTTTGCCGGGAATATGGACTGGCGGCCGACTATCTTTATGGGATAGAACTGGTAGCGGTCGATGCGTCAGGTAAGGCCTATAGCGTCATTGCGACGCGGGAGGAAAATGACCCTAACCGGGAGCTCTTGTGGGCACATACGGGCGGCGGTGGTGGCAACTTCGGCATCGTAACCCGTTACTGGCTGCGGTCTCCGGATTCCGATGGCACTGATCCCTCTACGGCGTTACCCAAAGCGCCGGCGTCTATTACGACTTTCCGGGTGGCATGGGATTGGAAAGACTTCGATGCATCTACGTTCTCCCGCCTTGTGCAAAATTTCGGAACGTGGAGTTTACAGCATAGTGATCCTTCATCTCCTTCAATACAATTGTTCAGCATACTCTTCCTGAATCATCGTAACCTGGGAAAGATAGAGATAAAAGGGATTTCTACTGGCGGTAATGCCTCCCGGCTGATCGACGAACACCTCGCTGCCATTGCAGCGCCAATAGGTTTACCATATAATTTAAAGATCGAGGAAAGCTCATGGCTTCGTTTTGCCCTCAATCCCTTTCCTGAATTATTTCAACCGGGCTTTGATAATGTGCAGGCAAAGGTTAAGGATGCTTTCTTCCGGCGCCCGTTCACAGATAGCCAGATAGCTACGGCCTATAAATATCTCACCGCTGAAGTTGGAATAGGTGGCGTGCTGGGTATGGCCACCTATGGTGGTAAGGTGAATACAGTACTGCCAGACGCCACTGCATCCGCACAACGGGATTGCATCCTGGATGTTGCCTGCAATACAGGTTGGATTGATCCGGCAGGTGCGGAGCCGAGCATGAACTGGGTTCGTAATTTTTATAAGGATCTCTTTCCTGACTCCGGCGGTGTACCTGTGCCGAATGAACAGACCGACGGCAGCATGATCAATCATCCGGATACTGACCATGCGAGCCCGGAATGGAATCAGTCAGGTGTTCCATGGTATACGCTTTATTATAAAGAGGCTTATCCACGGTTGCAGCAGGTAAAAGCCAAATGGGACCCACTGAATATATTTTATCATGCGTTGTCTATACGGGCGGAAAAATAAGATGCCTGTTTATTGTTTAAGGGTATTTAAGAACAGTCCTCTTGTGGTGAATAGATTGACCATGAATGGGGCAAATCATAGGTGATGATAGTAGCAGCATAGGTGGGAATGTGGACTTGATACGGGAATCTGCAGCAGGAAAGGGTCTTGCGCTTCTGCGGTATAATAATTTAAAGGATAAAGATATGTTCAAAAAGTACGTATTGGTTTGTCAATACTTCATTGCTACTACCATTTTTTACCTTCTGGTATTTACGCCGGGAACTTATGCACAACAGCACTTAACATCTGCACAGAGCACAGCAACCATCCATGTTGATCTGAACAAAACCCTTGGCCCTATGTACCCGGCCTGGGCCTGGTTTGGATATGATGAGCCGAACTATACCTACATGAAGGATGGCAAAAAGTTGCTGTCGGAGATTGCGGCTTTATCTCCTGTACCGGTTTATGTGCGGGCGCATAGTTTATTAGTTACAGGCGATGGAAAAGCCGCCTTAAAATGGGGTTCTACCAATGCCTATACGGAAGACGCGAATGGGAATCCTGTTTACAACTGGAGCATCATTGACAGTATTTTCGACACTTACGTTCAACGGGGCATGAAGCCGCTGGCTCAGATTGGATTTATGCCGCAGGCATTGTCCACCAGGCCAACCCCCTACCGTCATTTCTGGAAACCTGGCGATCCCTATTCAGACATCATTACCGGCTGGGCCTATCCTCCGAAAGATTACAAAAAATGGGCTGAATTAGTCTATCAATGGGTAAAACATTCAGTACAACGCTATGGTCAGAAGGAAGTAGAAAGCTGGTACTGGGAACTGTGGAATGAGCCTAATGGATTTTATTGGAAAGCCAGCATGGAGGAGTTCTTTAAACTTTATGATTATACTGCTGATGCTGTAAAACGTGCCTTACCTACAGCAAAAATAGGAGGTATTAACGTTGCGGGAACCGGTAGCCAGGGCGCTCAGCAATGGTTGCACGCCTTCGTGAAACACTGCTTTTCAGATACCAATTATGTTACTAAAAAAATAGGCGCTCCTGTAGATGCTATTCTGTTTCATGCAAAAGGATCGCCTCGTCTTGTAGATGGTCATGTTCAAATGAATATGGGTACTCAGCTAAGGGACATTGAAACGGGCTTTAAACTGGTAGCATCCTATCCTCAACTGAAGAATATTCCTATCATCATTGGTGAATCCGATCCGGAAGGTTGTGCTGCCTGTGGGATGCATACCAATCCTGAAAACGCCTATCGTAACGGAACAATGTATTCCAGTTATACCGCTGCTTCCTTTGCACGGGAGTATGCTCTCGCAGATCTGTACAAAGTAAACTTCAAAGGCGCTGTGTCCTGGTCGTTTGAATTCGAGAACCAGCCCTGGTTCTTTGGCTTCAGGGATCTGGCTACCAATGGCGTAGATAAACCTGTACTGAATGTATTCCGCATGTTCGGTATGATGCACGGTAAAAGGGTAAATCTTACTTCTGATCAAGGCTATGATCTACGCACAGCTGTTGATTCCAGCTTCAGAAGGACTTATCCTGATATCAACGGCATGGCTTGTAAAGATGCGCATGAAGCCACGGTGATGTTATGGAATTATCATGATGATGATGTGAAACAAACTGCAAAACAAGTAACTGTTCAACTGAAAGGGTTACCGCAACAAGTGTATATGCATCATTACAGGATTGATGATGAACATAGTAATTCATATGAGACATGGAAGAAAATAGGATCGCCTCAAAATCCATCAGCAGAACAGATTGCACAATTGGAAAAGGCAGGGCAACTGCAATTGCAGGATTCTCCGCAATGGATAAAAACAGAGAATGGCGAGACAGCTATCAGGATGACCTTACCTTCCCAAGGGGTATCGTTGTTGAAGTTTGACTGGTAGCCGCTAGCGATAAAACCTTAAATTTAATTCTTTTATGTGCAAAAAATCGAACGCTCGTTGCAGGGAATACTCGCTGATCTTAAAGAGGAGCAACACTCCGCATATCTAACTTAACAATTTTATCAAAGGAGCCTCCAAACGAGCTCATATGTCCTTTGTCTGATGCGTTGAATGTGCCAATGATAGTGACATAGTTATCACTGTAATGGGCTGGTTTTATTTTTCTGGTAAGTCTGGGTGCAAAACTTACCCAGAAGCCATTTTTATCAATATGCTTGTTATAATCTTCCTTATGCAGATATATAGCATCTCCTTCAAATTCTAAATGGAGATAACCGCTTACCTGTATTTTTTTCCCGTCATATTTCCCGGGATTAGTAATTAGTTCGGCTAAAGCAACATTAGGCGGGATGTCCTGTCGCTGATGGAGTTTCTTTTCTGTCGCATCAACTGTTTGACCAAAAGCAACGGCGTTTAATGAAATAAATAGGAGCAGTACAGGGATTCTTTTCATGCGTTGAGAAATTTTATAAATGATAATGAGGTCCGGGTATGAGATAAATTTAGCAACAATGATGTTAAGAAAAATATAAGTATCGGTAGATTATTGAATGATCCAGCATGATGAATTGAAAACCAATGGCAGCCATCCATATTTTTTTTGCAGATTCCACAATATTTCCTAGCTTCATCGTCCCAAACCCCATAATCAATATACAAACGACGCATTAAATGTTCTCTTGACCGTAGCACGGGGTTTGTATACTTCTCATCTGATTTAAATATCATTATTATTCGGATCTGCTGCTACCTCAGCAACAGGTGTCATGTGCTGTAACATAGGATGAAAAACTTATTATTTAATTACCCCAAATGCTGATGAATATTAGCAAGTATTAGTTATTACCCCTAATTCATACAGTGTTGCATATGCATTTATGAAAGAGCATATCATCATAAAAGTTGTTACAGAAGTGCTGGACCAGCTACCTGCACATATTCCATACTGGATGGACTTTATCAATGATAAAACAACTGTCATTGAACGTTTTCATCCTGATGTGGACCGGCTATTTGATGAAGCGAACCACAAGTTCTGGGTCACCAGAGAATATAAATCTCAATCCAAAGACAGGGTATGGAGTGCCGATGAAATGAAGGCCAACCTGCATTGCACCTTCCGTCTCATCCTGCAGAGCAATGGGGCCTTACCTGAACAGATCCTCAAACGCATAGAACATCTTCCTTTCATCGCAGAAGTAAGAACATTGTTACTGGGCACCACTGAATTTCCCGGAGAAGAGGTTGCCGGTGCTATGGCCGTTGTTTCTGCAGATCCGGGCGAAATGATCTATCTCCCCTATGCCAAAGAATGGACCAGGGGCGTGAATAACGTGCGTGTCGCTGTTCTGGATACCGGTGCAAACTTCAGTCATCCGGAACTGGAAAATAAAATCGTACTCCGCAGAAACTTTGTAGATCTCCAGGGACTTGACACTTCTTCCTTCATAGGAGACGTATTAAACATTAATGCGCTCCCGGAAGACCAGGTTGGACACGGTACTCATGTATCGGGCATACTGGCCGCAAAAGGGTTGCGTATGAATGAAGGCGTTTGCCCTTCCTGCTCACTGATGGTGGTCAGAGTACTGGCTGCAATGAAGAGCGGTAACAAAATAGTCGGCGCCGGTATCGTAGATAATATCAACAACGGAATAAAATGGGCGGTAGATAATGGTGCAGATGTGATTAACATGAGCCTCGGCATTAAGCATTCTGGCGGTGGGCTTCCTCATGAAGATATTGTCAAATACGCCATCAGTAAAAATGTCACTATCGTCGCAGCCAGTGGCAATGACGGTAGTCCAGAAAAATATTATCCCGGTGCGCTGGATGATGTAATCGCTGTTGGTGCTGTAGATAATTCGGGGCAGATAACCGGCTTCTCTTCTTATGGCGCCAGCATCACCGTGGTAGCACCGGGTACCAACATTTACAGCTCCTATCTTAACAATGGCTACGCACTTTCTTCCGGCACTTCCCAGGCCTCTCCTTTTGTGAGTGGTGCAGTAGCATTGCTAAAGTCGTACGCCTACGAAAAGGGCAAAAAACTTACAAATACCGACATCACCTACATACTTCAGAACACATCAGACAGGCTCACCAGCAAAGTAAGGGATCAGAAAGCCGGATACGGCCTGCTCAACCTGGCAGATTCATTCAAACTGTTAAACGATATGTTATCATAAATTCTTTAAACATTATGTAATGGCAACGCTAAATTTCTTCCCTTCCACCAATGGCGTTAAAATACGCAGAACTAACATTACGACTAACGGTGTCACTGCTGACATTGATAGTCATGTGAAGGAACAGCTGACATATATGAACGATCTGCTGGGCACCCCGATCTATATCAAAGAAGGTGGTGACTTCCAGACCGTAGAAGGTATGTCAATAAGTGAACTTGTTCAACTGCCGCTAAAAGCCAGAATGTATGGCAATAGCCACAGAAAAGAACAACAATGGCAGGAAGATAGTCTGCTTAATACCATATACAAAGCGATCAACAATTCCAAATATGACAAGATCTACAGCCTTGAGGAATATATTGATGCGGAAGATAAACTGTCATTACTGAAATTCGACTTTAAAGACCGGCTTAACAATAACTGGAATAACCTTGATCTGAATACACGCAGCATCCTCAGTTATCCAAACATTGTCAACTACCTGCTGGCTTTTGGTTATAACGCAGGATATACTGAAGTAAACGGGCTTACCAATTTCATCTTTGGTAACAAATCAGGCAACCGCAATGTGATCATCTATACACAGATCAGTGCTTCCCGTCAGTATATCCATGAAGAAAGAGTGAGTGTAGAGTTTAATAACGAAAAGAACCCTGTTATTACCGACATACTCAAAGGCAATCCATCCTTCTCGTCTCTTTCTTTCAGTGCGTTCGTAATGAAAACACTGGAAAATTATGTAGATAACAGCAGCGAACTGGATATACTGAAGGATTCCAAATATTATAAGGACATCCCACCCAGTATGATCCCTAAGCTGATCAAACAGATCAAGGCTTCTATTCTTCCTGTGACAGACAGCAATATCGATATTCTGCTGCCTATCTTCATGAATGAAATAGAAAATACCCCGGGGTGGGAAGACGATACAAGTGACACCGATGGGAGTGCGCCGGACTACAGTGTAACCTTCCTGGATGATGATGCTGCCACTGTACAGGTTGTCTCTGATAATATCCGCTGTGCTGCACAGATGTTCTACTCCATGACATTAGGTGAAGAACTTGACATCTTCAGTGTTGTAAACTTCTTTACGCATAAATTCATGGTGAGAGGAAACATCCAGATCTCTGATTCACAGTTGCGTGAAGATCTGCAGATGTATGTGTTCTCCAATAAATTCCCGCATCCGAGAACCGGTAAAATCATTGAACGCACCCGTCCTGCAGAACGTCGCATGTTCTACAAACAGGTGTTCAACTATGGCAATGCTGCTGTAACAGACGATGTGGTAGTGAACAAAGAATTCCCTAAATACTGGCGCATACTGATCATGGAGGTAGCACGCTACATACAACGTGCGCAGGACAGTCCTAATCCGGAAAGCTATGTATCCCGTCAGACTGTTATGCAGGCAGTAGAAGATCTGCAATACAACCTGTCTACCCATTGCTCTGGTATGGCAAACGTAATATCACCAATCATCTATGATGAATTATACTTCGTTATCAAACGTATACTGAACCATCCGGAAATAGTGAAACAACTCGTTCCGGCAGGTGGTAACTGGTGGAAAGTGGTAGAAATGCTTTACGAAGGCATGAAACATCAGCGTCCGAAAACGACCATTCATTACAACAAGGCGAAACTGGGCTACGAAATCCTTAACTCGATCGCTGACTATAATCCAACCACATTTGAAGATGATAAACGCTTCTCTGCATTTATCAGTAATGTAGATGCCTTCATCATCAGTCAGGCGCAGCTGCAACAGAAAGAAGAGGATGAAAACGAAGAAAGGGGTAACAGGGATTATCGTCGCCGGGAAAGACATGCTGAAAAAGAAGAAGATGAAGACGCTACTGAAAAACTCCCTACACCTTCACCTTCAGCAGGCAAAGATGAATGGGACTTTTAATTCAATCGCTAACTAACAAAATGTACTATCAGCTATGGCTATAAATGTAATACCATCCAGGGCACAGATCAAGGAACTCGCCCGTGCACAGGCAAGAGAAGTGTTGGGTAGCAGTGATGTATTTAAGACGATGTCCCTCGATGATCAGAAAAGTATATACCTGTCTCTCATTGATGACTACACTTCCAGGCAAATGAAAAAACATGGACTGGAAGAAAGTATGGCAACAGATAGTGGTAAGCAAATGGGATACAAGGGATATGACCCGGGCTTCCAGGGCGACACCAGATCATTTAAAGAACTGGTGGATGCCGTCGACTTCCCGAAATTCGTGGCAGATCTGTTGAAAGCTGTATTTGATGCGAACCTTAAGGTGATGAAACAACAGACAGACAGCTACATCAAACTAATGAAAGAAGCCACCAAGTCTACAGCAGATTTCATCAAAAAGATAAAGGATGATGATGCCTTCGCCACACTGGCTGAATCCCGTGGAGATAAGTATAATGTGATCACCGAAAAACAGGCAGACGGTAGCTCCAAGCTGGCGCTCACTAATCCTGAAGGTGAAAAACATGATATGGAAGATGCAGAAGTGAAGAAACATATACTGGAGGCAAAGATCAATATGGCGAAAGAACACCGTGCAGCATTGAGAGAAGTACTGCTAATGGGTGTAACCCGTCTGGTAGTAGAAAAAGGTGAAATCGACGCACAGGTAGAGTTCTCGATTAAAGCTACGCGTGCCAGTACAGCCCATCATGATGATCAGAACATCAACACCGTTAATACCCACTTTGAAGCAGATGGCGGTATACTCGGTGCCATATTTGGCGGGCCTTCGGTAACTACAGACATCACCAACACCAATATCCAGGTGAATACGTCTGATAAAAAAGCGACGGACGATCTGACGGCCACATTGAAAGGGCATGTCAATATCAAGTTCAAAACAGACTATTTCAAACTGGACAATTTTGCCAATATGTATGCTGATGGTGGCGTGGCTGCACTGAAACCGGCAGGCAATCAGCCAGGCATCGCCGCACCGGCAGCTCCTGTTGCAGCACGTTAATTAATAATTACTTGCTATGGCCCTGGCAATTTTACAATGGGAATCCGCAGACAGCCAAAACCATCGTTTCATGATGGATATTGGCACCAATACCTGGTATCGCTTTAAAATAGGCAGGCAGATAATTAACAGGGCAGGTATTAAGTGGGTGGATGAGATCAGCAAGGTCACTCCTTTTCAACAAAAGAAAAAACTCACTTTTCTGGGCGACAGCCAGGAGGAAATCAGGATACCTAAAAACTACTTTGACGGCGGAAACTGTTACATACAATTGCTAAGTGCGAAAGACAGGAATGGTACCTCTCCCGCGGTGTCAAATGTGATCAGGGTACCGGCAGGATTCCAGCATGCAGATACAGGACGTCTTAATATTTCATCTTCAGCAAGTATTGATATGCAAACGACAGCCTTCAATCCCATCAGGAATATCTCTCACGAACAGCAATATCTCTCTCAACAGGCTTCTATTGAAGATATATTGGGTAGTCTGGTGAAAGCGGTACTGCCTGTGGCAATCAGTCTGTTGCCCCCTTCAGCTAATACGGGGAGCAATGCGCCTGCTTCCGGTGGTAATGCGGCTTCACAGAATCCTACTAATATGCTGACCGGCTTGTTGGGCGCTATCCTGCGGGCAGTAGCTCCCGGTATTCCTGGTCTTAGCGGACAACAATCTGTCAGCACAGCTCAATCCCATGACAACAG
Source organism: Chitinophaga filiformis (assembly GCF_900102545.1). Classification (GTDB taxonomy): domain Bacteria; phylum Bacteroidota; class Bacteroidia; order Chitinophagales; family Chitinophagaceae; genus Chitinophaga; species Chitinophaga filiformis. The sequence continues at coordinate 45,250 of NZ_FNBN01000010.1, forward strand.
GTTTTGCTCTGATATTTGTTCCGATAGTAACAGATCATCAGGAGACAACCAGTTTTCCAAACCCTTTGTTTTCGGTATAGATGATGCCTTGCTGGCATCTCTGGCAGGGCCGCTCATTCAGCAGGGCGTACAGCTGCTACCACAATTGATCAATGCTGCTAATCAACATAAACTGCAAACATTGCAGGCGAATAATCAGCTCATGACCACCCTTGCAGGTGATGTGCAAAGACGGCTGATGCTGCAACAATTGCTGCAAAACCAACAACCCGGTGCAGCTCCCAATATTGATCCTGCGGTACTGGCCCAACTGATTGCACAACTACAGAATGCGCAGCCTGCTGCTGCACCTGCGGCAGCGCCCGTAGCTACCGCACATTCAATTATGCAGAACAACACTGCCTATACATTGAGCAGTGGCGTCATACTTACTTTCGAATCATTGAAGCTTTCTTCTTACAATGGAAAGCAACAGCTCCTTTTGCAGCAGGCAGATAAACTACTATTCAAAATAAAACTGAATGTTGGCCAGGCGCCCAAAAATCCCCTTCCCAAAGCAATCTATACTTTCTACTTTAAAGATCCAGTCAGTCGCCAGTTATTGCTGGAGAAAACTTTTAAGAAGAAGGATATCCAGGCCAATACAAACGTGGAATTTGAATTCATGAAAAACGAGCTGTTAAGTCTGCCGCTGTATAAGGACCTGGAAATATTCGCAGAAGTACGCTGGAGAACATCCAGTGGAAAAGAATACAAAGCTATCGGCAATACTCCTGCTGTGTTTGTACAAAATTATTTTGTTCAGCAGCAGGGAGAAGCTGTATCGGCAGAAAAGGAACTGACAGACATGAAGGTCTACCGCTCCTTCTGGAATAAAATATGGCAGTCACCTTCCCTTGGTAAATCAAAATCTCTTTGGGAGTTAAATGCAGATACCCGTTACACTGTATCGCTTTCTGCGGAACATACAGCGAATGGTATTACCGGCACTAAAATGTCGGTCGATGCAAAAGATAAAGAGAGCCTGACAGACACAACATCCGGCAGGATGAAAGCTGGTATAGAACTCAGCATTGCAGAATTAAATAAGCTGCTGGATGGATGGGACGGTAATAAACCACTTGACGATGAGCAGCTGGCAGCGATCAAAAATACAGGCTTCGCAAAGTCTAATCTGGCGGAGATGATCTATAACATCAAAATGAAAGGCAGGACATATGAACAGGGCATGATATGGATAGTTCCTGTATTCAAACTGTTTGATATCACACTCGGTAAAGTGAATTCACTTACGCCAGACGGGTATGTAAATGAACTCAGCAGCGTGAAAGTGAAATTCCCCCTGCCTGTCAGTGTAAGGATACTTGGTATTAAATCTAATAATCAATAAGGCATATGGAATACCCATTTCGCTATAGCTTGTCGGAAGACGACAGTGAAGAAACCCCGGCAGAAGAAACAAATACTGCTCCTGACGTTGAATACGTGTTCGACGGATATGATATAGAACTGAACGTTAAGGTGGTGCTGAACCCCGTTACCAAAACTAATCCATCATGATGGACGAAGCCTTTCTGCCGTTGAACAGTATCATTGATAAGATACTGGACATTCCGGGCGACTTTACTGACGAGGAAAACGGGGTACATAGTTACATCTACGAAATAGAGGTCGGCACTCCTATAGAACTGGATATAAGCATGAATGATGACGGAACAGTGAAGATCGGCACTGTACCTCCTATGTACAGGGTGGATACCAGCTTCCGACCGTCTTATCATAGTATTACAATAAAAGCTGAAAAATATATCGCATCTGAAGATGGCGAATGATAACAAATACTGGAACCTGGAAGATTTTGTTGACTCTCTCGTAGTAGAGCTGGACAAAACACGTGAAACACTGGCTATCAAAGCTATCAATAAGCCATTGACATATACTGTCAAGGATCTCGCCATCGACCTCAATATATTTCCCACCTTCGACGGCGATCAGATCAGGTTCATTACAGCCCAACCTGGCCAGGAAGGAGCATCGAAGGTCAATATCCAGCTGGGTTCTATTACAGACCAGCAGGTAAGGGCTACTACCAAAATATCAGGACTGAAAAATGATACCAAGATTGAGGAGATCGGCGTGGATACCAAGACCCAGAAAAAACTACGCAAACTGGGAGTAAGCTCTGTAGATGATCTGCAGGCAGTAGAGAAGAAACAGGTAGATATACAACGTGCTACCGACAATGAGATTGACTATAAAACGCTGGCCAACCAGATTCAGAAATCGAAAAGAAGTCAGACACCACCAAGGGTGACTGCTGTCAGTCTTGCGCTGGATGAAAATAAAAGACCGTATCTGCATGTGCGGGGAGAGAATCTCACATTGGACAAGCAGTATGCGCCGGTAACTGTCATCAATAATACACTTGCAGATGTGATGGAGTTCAGTGCCAATGAACTGAAAATATTGCTGAATAAAGATCACATCACACAACAGGAATCTGAACTGATCATGACCTTCGATCCTTACACCCTCGTGAAAATGAATATCAGACTTTAAACGTACTGGCATATGAAGAAGAAACATACCCCTTACTCCTGTTACGAAGAGCTACTGTGTGATTATTACGGTGGGCATCACCGTCCGAAAAAGAAAAAACAGAAATCACTGACACAAAGCTTTGACAACGGAGAAGTGCTCACTGTCAAAGATAATGTCCCGTTTGAAGAATATGTTGTAGCGGCATCTACAGACGGTAGCGGAGAGTTCTTCGAAGAATATGTTGTACAGGCATCTGTTGTGAATGACGAAAATAATTTTGAAGAGTATGTATTACAATCGTCCACGGAAGAAGAGAATACATACGTCCCGGCATATTCCCCATCTGCCGCATCACCGGTAAGTGAGAACCAGGACCTGCTGACGAACGTACTCGATCCTTTCTCAATGGGAAAGGCTATTCCAGAGCAGAACTATTCACCATCAACAGATCCGGTTGTATCCGGACCTGACTATGATGCTCCTGATACAGCAGCCTTACTGGAAGACATCAAACAAATGCGGGGGCACGATACGCCTGAATCACCGGCGCAAGGCAGTGGTTCGCTCTCTTCAAGGGAAGAGGAGATCGTAAACGATCTGCAGGCTATTCTTTCTGGTAAGAAGGTGTACGATCCTTCCGCAAAGAAGACTGTTAACCGGGAAGATGTAGGCAAACAACAATCAGTTGAGGAGCCGTCAGCTCAGAAAGGCAATGATCCGGGTAAAAATGAACACGCCATATTTGACCGCATTGCGCAAAATATGAAGTTTGCCAATGCATATAACCTTGGGACTATCCAGGTAGACTCTCAGGAACTGGCTAACCGGTTTGATGATTTCGACAAGATGATGGAAGCTCCTCCTCCGGCTCCTGCTAAGAAAAATGTTCCGGTGCCCGCTGATAAGAAGAGCGAAGAGCTGAATCCCTTAGAGTTTCTGAATGACCTGGACGATATACACAGGTACAACAGCCAGCCACCGGTAGCCACCGTTACCCGGGAACAACCTGCCAGTGTGCAGATGAGTCCTCCGGATACCAATGGTCCTAACTGGCCGCCACGTCCTACCAATATCCGTCCACTCACCAGCGCTGAACGTGCAGCCGCATTCGGCACATTTACTTACGAAGCAGATCCTTCCACCTTCGGTGGAGATGGCATCAGGGTAACAAACAACTGGGCTGCAGATAACATTGTACGGGTGAGCATTCCTCAGCTGAATGGCAAGAAGATCGGCAACCAGGTCATCCAGAATGGTGTCATCAACTTCCATAAAGCCGGAGAAGAAAGATTAAAAGCCCTGTGGGCTGCATGGGAAGCGGCAGGATTGCTGGATCGGATCCTGACCTTTGAAGGTGGTTATGCCGCCAGATTTATCCGTGGCACGCAGAACAGATCTCCAAGACCACTCAGTAATCATGCCTGGGGCACCGCTTTTGACATCAATGCAGGCACCAATGGATTTGGCCAGGAACCTGCGCTAATGGGGCAAAAAGGATGTGTAAGAGAACTGGTGGCGATAGCCAATCAGCAGGGCTTCTTCTGGGGAGGTCATTTCAAAGGCAAGAAAGATGGGATGCATTTTGAATTAGGCAAAACACTGTAATTTTTTCACAATACTCAATCCGTTCTAAAATGGAAAATCGTTTCTTCGAAGTAAGCAACCTGCTTGGCGCCGGAAGACGCAGACAAAATGGCTATGCCAGATCTGCTTCTATTGTGGAAAGATTTGCTAATTCATTCGATGCGGTAGATTATGAGATCCCTGGTACAGTGGATGTCCTTAAACAGCCTTCCGGGCTTGTATGCTGGGCTACAGTGGCAACAATGATGATTTCCTGGCGGGACAACCGTTCTACGCCTATTGAGACTGCAATGGGCAGGATCGGGGCTACTTATCTTGCAAAGTTTAAAGCCAATCAGTGGCTGTTGGCTACAGAAAAGGCAACCTTTCTCAATACAGCCGGCTTCGACTTCAAATATCCACAGAGCTTAACCATTTCTGGCTGGGAACAACTGCTGCGTAATTATGGGCCTATATGGGTCACTACGGCAGAAGGTTCTGATGCCAAATTCGGGATACATGCACGTATTATGACTGCCATCAAAGGCGATGGCACTCCCCAGGGTACTACACTCACTATCATAGATCCTGGAACGGGAACAACCTATCCGGAGAAATTTGCTGACTTCCTTGTAAAATTTGAAAGGGAAGTACGTGTCAGTGACGATTGGGATGGCAGGATACAGATCGTGCATTGGCCGGCAGGCGTATCTGCCGCTCATTCCTTCTCTGCTTTTAACACAGCAATATCATTCTCTGCCATTTCCACTGGTGGCGTTGATCTTATCAAAAGGCTGGAGGGTTTCCGGGAAAGGATGTACAATGATCAGGCAGGCCATTGCACCATCGGATACGGCACCCTGATACATAAGGGTAACTGCAACGGAGCTGCTTCCGAACAGCCTTACAAAAATGGCGTCACTGATCAGCGGGCCACAGAGTTACTGATGGGAAGAGTAAGTGATTTTGAGAAAACGATCAATCAACAGGTTTCTGTAACACTGAATCAAAATCAGTTCGACGCACTTGTTAGTTTCGTATATAACATCGGCTCTGCCAACTTTCAAAAGTCTACTTTACGCAGGCTACTCAACGAAGGCAACTATAGTGCTGTACCCGGTGAAATGAGAAAATGGGTGAAGATCAGGCAGAACGGTGCACTGGTGGACTCTCAGGGTTTGATTAACCGCCGTAACGCAGAGATTGAAATGTGGAATGGTGGTGCAAGCAACGCACAGTCATTCTCTCTGGAGAACCGTGCATTTTTCTCCAATGATCTTACTGTACAGGACGATTTTATACAGCAGTATGCACAGAATGCAACAGACAGCATGCGTCAGACACGTGTGCCAGCTTCAGTAACGCTGGCACAGGCCGCGCTGGAATCTGGCTGGGGCAAACATGCGCCCCGCTTTAACTTCTTCGGCATCAAGGCCGGTTCTTCCTGGAGCGGGGAAAAACAACTGCTGACTACTACCGAGATCCATAGTGACAACGATCGTAGCCGCCACCCTTATCCGGAGATCATATCTATTGAACAGTTTACAGATGGCAGTGGTAACACGCGCTATCGCTGGAGGGTAAAAGATTACTTCAGGGCTTACGCCAATGCTGTAGAAAGTTTCAATGACCATGGCAATTTCCTTGTCAACAATGGCAGATACCGTGAAGCCTTCAATCATACTAATGACGGACGACAGTTTGCCCGCGAGATCGCCCGTGCGGGTTATGCCACAGATCCTAACTATGCGAATGTTCTCATCTCTATCATAGAACATAATAACCTGTTGCGTTTCGATACCGCTACTCCTGCACCATCAGGTGCACAAAGCTTCAATGGCTTCGCTACTGCCAAAGGACTTACCGTACAGGATGTGGCGGGCGACATACTCTCCAATCCCGGCAGAGTCGCTATTCCGGCCAATATCCGGCAGCAGTTGGAGCAGATCAGAGCTAATGGCACCTATACACTAAACAATAACACTTTTACGCCGTCATTAAGTCTGCTGCAAAGTATTTCACAAATGCTCTATTTCTCTCTTGACCACAATAGCAGCGCCAATCCGGCCTTTGGCATTCTCAGCTATATCCGGCCGGCATCGTCCCATCATTCCAACGGTACAGCTGTTGATCTTACACATATTGATGGCAAACGGATTGATGTCCGTAATCAGCAGCAATGCCTGGATGCGGTAGTAGCAGCTATTAATAATCTGGCTCCGGGTAGTTATGCACTCGGATTGCCAAGACCACCTTATGCAGATGGTGCAGGCGCAGACCACGATTTTACTACCTATAACAGGCATATCACCGTATATGCCAATACGCAGCCACCTACGCTTCTGCCGGAATATCAGAACCTGAACACCAGCGGCAATTTCTTCCTGCCTAACAAGTGGAATGAGCACTCCCCTACCGGTAGTACCAATGGTGATCTGGGACATATTACCAATGAAACGTCAAGGAATATACTGCGTACTGCAATTACAAACGCACAGGCAAGAGGTGCCAATATCAGGTATCTGTTTGCTGATGCACTGGATCATTTGCATATACAGGCGTTGTAGAAGGGCTTTTCACTGGAATTAATGCCATTAAAATAAGCTTCTCACACCAGGCAGTATTTGCCGTCTATAAATATTTTTTCAGCGCTTTTGACAGGAGGATTAATTTCGCATCCCGGAAATCTAATCCTCCTATCCTATGTTTAAATTACGACCCGTTACATTATGTGTAACCTTACTTGCATTATTGGCATTTTCAAAAAGGACAAATGCCCAAAACAGCGAAAAGATCAAGGCTGATCTAATTTTCAAAATGCTCGACTTTGATGCGCGTTTCAGAATGCTGCCGGGTTACCGGGACAGTGCATGCCGCATGGATCTTGCTAACCAGGCAAAAACGGAATATCTTGATTTTAAGCAAACCTACCAGGCTAATACTACTCTCTTCCTTAAGAATGAGCGGGAAAAGTTGAATGAGGTGGTAGAGTCATGTGACAGGATCTTTTTGAAAGATGAAGTATTCAGTTCTCTAAAACAGCCAGATTATCTTTCTTCCAAAAATCCATCAAAGGGTGAAGTGATGGATAAAAAGTGGATCGACATTCATAAGGCGTGCCTGTATGTGCTCATTAAAGATTTGACTGTCAGAAGTAATTACGAACTGCTTTATGAATTTTCGCGACTGGCAGCAGCCGCAGATGTAGCCAGAAATGGATTGCCGGCATGTCATCATTATGCGGATTCGCTGCTGACTAAAGGAGGCAGCTCACTCGACGAGCATTTTCAGAAGGCACAATTGCAAAACAGTCCTGAATCAAACAGCTATTTTCAACAGCTAATCACCGCTTTTAAGAGTAAGGCGGCCGATCTGCCGGAACAAACGAAAGCCATGTATGCCAGCAGGAATATGCTGATCCTGTCGCCCGAAGGTGAAGAAGCAGATATCCACCTGATGACCCGGTATCCCGCTACGCCTTTACACCTGGATGGCCTCATCAAAGAATTGACAGAAACGGACAAATATGCCATCGTCGCGTCGCCCGCGGCTCAACGCGATATGCGGAACAATTCTATCTTTTTCCAAACCAAAGCGCATAAGGCAGGGAAAGATGAAACCGCAGATTATACCTTTCAAATCATAACGCCCGGTGTACTTGATGTGCAATACAACAGGCCGGAATATTATACCGGTTTCTTGCAAAGAGGATACATCTCTATCATAACTTATCGCTGTCCAATAAGTATAAATGTAATGGATAAAGAAGGGAGAATAGAGCGAACATTTGTGGTGGTTGGTGAAAATAATGTCTTCAGTGATACTTTGCATGCGAACATTATGAATAACCTGAGACCAGGATGGGGTATGATTCCATTTCCATCTGATACTGCATGTTATGATGCAATGGCTGATGTCAATCTTAAAAACAGCATTAGCAATATGCTATTCAGTTCAAAATGGAACGAAGCCGTTCCCACCATTACAACTGCACTTAATAATGGCTACGGTTACTGGAAAGTATGGAGAGAACAATATATTATATATGGCGTGAAGAATCCTGAAGCGGGTTATCAGGACATTGCCAATATTGTAGACAGTACAGATGATGCGATACGCCACCTGGATGACGAAAGTCTGAGGACTTCCTCCAAGGCTACTCTCTCCCGCATGCTTGAAAAATATCAGGAGATATTGAAACGTCCAGACCTCAGTCACAATGTGAGATTACTTTGCATGCGGAATTCCATACAGGCGGCCATGTTATCAGATCAGTTGGAGCGGACCATGACACTGGTCGCCGATTACAAAAAAGTCAAATCTGATGATGTGCTTGTGCCTTCGCCCAACTTTAAGGTGTTTTCTTTTCGCTATTGGATGATGAAAAACAGTGCAGCAACTGTCACATTGCCCCAGTATTAAAAACCGCTTATTGTGGATATCAGGAGCAAAAAGTGAGGAATCTGGCTGGCATAGAACTGTACTGGTATAAATTTTTCTTAAATTGACCTGCATTCAATCAGGAATTTATGACACACCAGGAAATGATTGCTTTTAAAACCAGGCTTAAAAAGGCTGGAGAGCTATTGCTAACAGAACGAATCGCGATAACGAAATCGGCTGTTGATAATGCCCAGGAGGCAGCTAATAGCGAAGATAAAAGCTCGGCTGGTGATAAATACGAAACGGGAAGAGCGATGGGCCACCTGGAGAAAGATATGTATGCAAGGCAACTGGCAGAAAACATCAGGGAGCTTGACAAATTACAGAAGGTAAATACAGATATTATTTATGCTACTGCTCAAACGGGAGCATTTATAAGATGCCAGCAATGTTCCTTTTTTATTGCAACCGGATTGGGCAAGCAGGTGATAGATGATCAGACAATTTTCTTTCTTTCACCTGATGCCCCGCTTGCAAGGTTACTATTACATAAGAAAGCGGAAGATCGTTTTCCATTCAATAAAATGGATGTGGTGATCCTTGAAATTTATTAACTTGTCCATCCTGGAAGGTCATGCAATCAACCCGGCATGCAGGCCCACCAGGATGGGCTTTTTTATGCAGTCCGGACAATTGAAAACCTATACTCAATAAATACACAGAACAATGATTCAGGAAAACAATTTTAAAATTATTGCCTACAAAGATTTAAAGGGCATGTTACCTGCAGGCAATAATCTGGAAGCAGTGTATGAAAAATCAAAAGACAAAGTCAAGTTCGATGAAACCCTTTTCCCCGTTTATGAGGGCGATATTGAAACAGCAACCCTCAATCTTCACAATGATATTTATTGGGAAGTCTATTACAAATATGTAAATGAAAGGGAGGACCTGCTTCTTTCCCAACCTGTGGTATTGGGCAATGTGCATTGCGAAGTGCTGAGTTTTTATCAGGGGTTGATAGCAGGGGAAGTGGCAGCTAAAAACATGTGGACGCGATACCCTGACCATAAAGACAGTCTGGCTCAGATTACTGGTAGCTTAAAAGTAGAAGAAGTGCTTTTTCTCGAAGGGAAAGGCCTTAAAAAAAGTACCTGTCTTTCAGTGCTGGGAGATGCTGCTATTCATACACTAATAAATATGCATGATGCGGAAGTAAAGGGGAACAAACTATCTGTACAAAAAGAATTTTCATTTCCGTTCATTTACGCAACAGCCGACAGAAGTAAACATGCAATGAAGGAAACAGACTGGAGCGGCCATACGCTGGAAGAGCTTACAACTTATTTCAATAAAGAAGTGTTGGATATGGAATATGGAAAAGCCGGTTCGAATCCAGATATGTTCTTTAACGTAGGTACTCATCTATCGAAGGAATACCACAATTATCTCGCAAAGAAGTAACATTACATTACTGGTAGAAGTAATGGTTTTTCAGTGAGAGATGGTTACTTCTTATCTTACAAGGCAGTCCCTGGAAATGACACAATTCATTTCCAGGGTATTTCAATGATAACAGCATGTTGTAAAGCATTAACCTACAACAGCCGTCGTATATATTTCCTGTTTGATAGCGGCCGAAACCTCTTTGGATTCTAACTTCTCTCCTTCTACGTTGATGTTACCTGCAGGGATATCGATCTTTATACCAGAAATCTTGTTGTTGGCTGTACGTTTGAATATTACCTGGCCACCATATTGCTCTACGTTGAAAGTATCTGCTTTCTGACGGCTCAGATCTGCACTACCCGCACGACCACTAACAGTAAGGATACCATCTTTCAGCGTTACTTTTGCCTCATCAGCATCATCACCAGTACCTAATCTATAGGACCCTACATATTCTGCCAGATCTTCAACGCGGATACCTGCCACATCTATGTTGGCTGCAGGGATATTTACTTTGATACCGGAAATCTGTTTAGCAGAATTACGGAGGAAGATGACGTCACCACCGTATTCATCTACGGAAAAGGTATCAGGTTTCTGCATGCTGAGATCAGCACTACCTCTGGCGCCGCTTATAGTCAGTTTGTCTTCTCTCAACTCGACTTTTGCATCTTCTGCAGCATCACCTGTACCCAATTTGTAAGTACCTGGATATTCGGTTAAAGAACTTTTCTGCGCATGTACCGTAAGCGCCATAAGAAGTACTGCGAACAATAAAACGTGTTTCATAAAATGAATAGTTTAAACAGGGAAGTTAGTCTGGCGACATGAGTCATGCAACAAACCGGGTATGAAATAATTGTTATAAAAATGTCCTGCAAACATACAACATGCCCCTGCGCTGTATTCGCGGGAATACCCTAGTTTACTATTCTTTTAAATAGCTGATGCTTTATAAGGAATTAAGGAAATTAATATATAATGGAACACTCCTTTCAATCCATTCGTCAGATGAATTTAATTCAATCCCGTAATACGCAAAAAGCGGCTGATAGTCTGCTTTCACATATTCAAAACTAAGTTCGAAAGGGCGGGTCAATTCTGTCAATGTGTATTTATATCTTTCGTTTCTTCGATATTCATGTTCATCAACTCCCACTGATATAGCCAGTGCTACTTTCTTTCCCGACATTTTGTACCCGCTTTTACTGCCATAGGCCCATCCGTAAGTCAATACCTCGTCTAACCATTTTTTAAAAATCGGCGGATAATTGAACCAATAGTAAGGAAATTGAAATACAATTTTATCATATTGCTCAACCAGTTTCTGCTCTGCCAGCACATCAATTCTTTCATCAGGATACACTTCATATAACTGATGAACGACGTATTTATCAGGGTATTTATTCAGCTCTTCAATCCATCTTTTGTTAACAGCCGAACTTTTGATATCAGGATGGGTAACGATTACCAATGTTTTCATCTAACTAAAAATTTTCTGCAGCAATATTAAAGTACCTAAGTTAAATTTGTTACGTTAACGACCCATTGTGCGGTACTATAAAAAATGTCAGTATGTCAAAGATAAAAGAAACATCCACCAACTTTGCCAACAAACAAGCATTAGCCGATGAGTGTTCAGAGGTGTATGCCGCTAACATTATTGGCGGACAATGGGCTCTAGCTATTTGTTCCTGGTTAGTAAATGGGAAGCTCAGATTTGGGGAATTAAGGAAGTTATTACCTAACATCACCGAACGAATGCTGACCTTGCAACTGCGGAAATTAGAGGATAATAGGATTATTACACGGACGGTTTATGCCGGGGTACCGCCAAGGGTGGAGTATGAGTTGACGCCGATTGGATATGAGTTGAAGCCTATTATTAAGCAGCTTGAGAAATGGGGAGAGAAACATAAGAATCTGAAGTGAAAGAAATGTGCTAGCAGATGATTCCAATGCAGCATTAAAATCACTGAGAAGCCCTTCCCTTAGAGGTTAACATCTAATATATTGACCTAACCTGTGGCGGTTTAAACACCATAGATTCCAACCGTCTTAGACGCGTCCAGGGATTCGCTATATATAGATTCTCTGTTAAAGACTAAATTTGTTTAAAACCAGAATGATGAAAGCTTTAAGCGCTACAACCGTCTTTTACATTTCTAATCTCAGGCAATCCTTGCAATATTATACTGAGATAATAGGGTTCACTGAAGACTTTGTATTTGGAGACTATGCCGGTCTGTATTATGACGAAGTATCTATTCACCTCTGCGGCCCTGAAAACCAGGGATTGAAAAAAATCCCTGGCAACACATTGCATTGTATCGCTTGCGATGAGGTCGATGAGTTTCATGATGCTCTTGTCGCAAAGGGAGCCTTGATTGTCAACGCACCCCAGGACCGTATATATGGGATGCGCGATTTCGCTGTGAATGACCTTGACAGCAACACCCTTGTATTCGGTGTGGCGATATCAACTTGAGCAGCAGTAGAACTATCATACAGCCATCAGACGATGCTCGCTTGTATCCTTTGACATACTTTGCCTCTTTTACCGGCTGAAAAAGTCCTTTTACCGTTTTTTTCCGCACATTAACCTAACGCTGATTGTGCTACTGTACAACGAAGGGTATTTTAGCCGTATGAAAACAAATACTATTCTTATCTCAGGCGCCAGCATTGCAGGACCCGCATTGGCCTTCTGGTTAACCAGATACGGTTTCAAAGTAACTGTAGTTGAGCGTGCACCCACTATACGACCCGGTGGATACGCCGTAGATTTCCGCGGCACTGCAATCCAGGTATTGAAAAAGATGGGGCTTTATGAAGAAATAAAGAAGCATGAAACTCGCGCTGGCAAAATAACATTGGTAGACGAACAGGATAAAAAAATCGCCAGTTTCCCCGATAGCTTCACGAGCGGCGAACTAGAGATCATGCGTGGCGATCTTGCCAACATATTATATGAAGCATCAAAGGAACATACTGAATATATCTTTGACGATACCATTGTCGGTATGCGGGAATGTGGAGATGGTGTAAATGTCACCTTCGACCATAAGGCACCGCGGAAATTTGATCTGGTGCTCGGCGCTGACGGCTTGCATTCAAAAGTAAGATCGATTGCCTTCGGCAACGAATCTAACTATATACATCATCTGGGTTTGTATATAGCCATATTTACTACGCCCCAATTCATTAACCTGGGCATGGATGGCCTGTATTATGGTGTTCCGGGCAAACGGATGGGTATGTTCGGCGCCAGGAACGGTACAGAGGCCAGGGCTTCTTTCTATTTCGCATCTGAAGCATTTGGCTACAATTACCGAGATGTTGAACAACAGAAACAGATTATCACCGCCAGATTTTCGGGTGAAAAATGGCATACCAGGCAGATGCTGAAACTAATGGACAACGCCCCTGATTTTTACTTTGATTCTATCAGCCAGATCAAAATGGATTGCTGGTCAAAAGGACGTATTGCCCTTATAGGCGATGCTGCGCATTGTGCATCTCCTATGTCCGGCATGGGTACGAGTATGGCCATCATTGGTGCATATATATTGGCAGGGGAACTCAAAGCTGCTAACGGTGATTATAAGACAGCTTTCACCAGCTATGAATCGCAGATGCGGGACTTTGTACAAAGCTGTCAGGATCTGGCCAAGGGAGTTGATTGGTTTGTTCCTAAGACACGTTTCAAGCAATGGATGAGCAGACAACTCTGGAGGCTGCTGCCATATACGCCATGGAAAAACATGATGATTGAATTACCGTTGAAGATCGCCAACTCTATAACGGTCAAAGAGTATAGTCCTGAATAAATATGACCGCAGTACCCACGCAGGTCTTATTCCTCCCGGATGTCCATACCGAAGCAGATTCACCAGTTCATGGCACTCCTTACAAAAGCCGTTACAGAAATAGATAACCGGGTTGTGCATTAATCTTTTGAATTCCTTAAACTCCGACTTGCCAACATTTTTTGCTTTTGACTGTTTAGAATAACGGAACAGAGAATGCCTTCTCTTTATGCCAACGATATATGACTACATAGCTGCAAAAAGATTGCTTCTGCAGAAGGCAATATTTCTGTTCTCTTCTTACGTGTATTTATGTTCTGACACCAATTCAGTTTATTCCATTTATTTATAGTCGGACACTATTGCGTGGCTTTATACCATTATCTCCTCATGGCTATTCTCTAGAGCCTGATCTACCTGTGTTTTATCACATTTAAAAACCTACAAAATGTTGACACAATTTACCTCAAGAAAGACCTTTCTTTTAAAGAAGGAACTTGCACTTGTCTGTGCATTTATTATGCTTTTTACAGCATGTAAGAAGCATGGACATGACATCATACTGGATAATTATGAGCAAACCAATCTTGTGGCAGATGTAAATGGTTACGGCGCAGCGAATATTGATCCCAACCTTGTCAACGCCTGGGGTATTGCAGCAGCCCCCAGTGGCCCTATCTGGGTGTCGGCAGCTGAGACGGGATTTAGTACAATTTACGATAAGATGGGAGCTACGCTACGTCCCCCGGTAGTGATTCCTGGTCCGGGCAATATGGGCAAAGGAGCTCCTACCGGAGTTGTTTTTAACAACACAACTGACTTCGCTATTCTGTTTGAAAAAAACCTGGTAGCCAGCCGGTTCATTTTTGCTACTGAAGATGGTACGCTCGCTGCCTGGGGCCCTGGCACTGGCGGCACCGCTGTAATTGTAGCTGACAGATCACCATGGAAGGCTGTATATAAGGGGCTGGCAATGGCAAGTCATGACGGTCAAAATTACCTTTACGCTACCAACTTCAGGACAGGGAAGGTGGATATTTTTGATAAAGACTTCAAATTCGTTACTGATAACTCATTCAAAGATCCCAGTATTCCCGCCGGCTTTGCACCTTTCAATATCCGCCTGATAGGAGATAAATTATATGTTACCTATGCTAAACAGGAACAGCCAGACAAAGAAGACGACGAGCCTGGTCCAGGTAATGGATATGTAGATATTTATCGTACTGATGGTGCACTTGTAAAACGCTTTGCTTCAAAGGGTGCCCTTAACTCCCCCTGGGGAATGGTCGAATCCGGTGCTCCCTTCTGCAACCTCAAACACGCAATCCTGATCGGTAATTTTGGTGATGGCCGCATCAACATGTATGATGATAATGGGAAGCTTGTGGGACCTTTAAGTAGCTTAGGCAAACCAATTTCTATTGAAGGTTTATGGGCATTGGAAAACAAAATTCCGCTGGCCGATCCTGAGCAATTGTTTTTTACGGCAGGTCCTGACGATGAAGCGCATGGATTGTTTGGGTATCTGCTAAAAGCGAATAAATAATGTAGTTTGAAGTGGAACTTAAGAGGCTGGTTTTATTGGACCAGCCTCTGATTAATTAACTAATCAGTTCGCTATGATGTAAATTCCCTATTAATCCCGGCAACATTCAACCAAGTTGCAGGATAAAATCATGAATCAGTTTGTTTCCCTTGCAATCATCAACTCACTGGTCATTCAATTCAGCCTTAGACTTATGTAAACGATAGATTTGAAGATGTTTCGAAGTTAGCTGTTTGATCACTCCCGCTTTATCCTTCCGAAGGGCCACTGTTAATTCTTTTTTCAGATCACTTTTGATCTGGGATGCTCCCCAAAGAGCCATTTCTATCACAATTGGAATAATGGTAACGCCCCTTTCAGTTAAACAATAACCAATTCTCGCTCTACCTGCAACGGGGTACTTCATAATAAAACCTTCTTCCTCCAACATTTTTAACCTGTTCGTTAAAATATTGGTCGCAATGCCCTCTGCAGATTGAAGGAAATCGCCAAATGTGTATTTGCCATTTAATACAATGTCTCTGATAATGAGCAAAGTCCACTTATCCCCCAAAAAATCAAGACTGAAACTAATAGGGCAATCAGATCTTTTTGTTATCTCTTTCATGTTAATTGTAAATGCAGGTTTACTTGCAATTCGAAAGTATAAAGTTAAGACTTATAATACTGTTAAATTCCTTTTTCTCTCCTTTCCACTTGCAAATTGAAAGTAATAAACAATATATTTGCAATTGCAATTTGCAAGTATAAAACATACCAAACAAGGAATTAACGACTTAAAACAATGCAAATGAATGACTTAATAGAAAAAATAATCGACGCTCATGGCGGATTAGACAACTGGAAAAAATTTGAAAATGTAACAGCCAGATTAAAGGTTGGAGGTGTAACCTGGGCATTAAAGCAAGTGCCTGGTATTATGGATGACATCAATGTTGTCATTAATACAAGGAGACAGTTTGCATCCTTCTACCCTTTTATAGAAAAGAACTGGCACAATTCATATGAGCCCAATAGGGTAGCTATACTCAATGACAAAGAAGAAGTAATAGACGAGCTATTTAACCCCCGCCCTACTTTCCTGGGATACAAAACAAATACGCCATGGTCAAAACTACAATTAACTTATTTCACAGGGTATGCCATGTGGACTTATATCAATGTTCCTTTTTGTTTTTTAGATCCTGGTTACAGTTGTGTTGAGTTAGAACCATGGGAGGAGAACAATGAAACGTTCAGACGTTTACAGGTTACATTTCCCAGGGAGGTGGAAACCCATAGCCAGGTACAGACTTTTTATATAGACAAGGATGGATTAATAAAAAGGCACGATTACAATGTGGAAATTCTTAGCGACGCAGCATCAGTTCATTATTTAGCGGATTATGTGGAAATCCAGGGAATTAAATTTGCCACAAAAAGAAAAGTTTATGCCAGGTTAGAAGATAATACACCAAAACTACCTGAACCATTGTTTATATCAATAGATATTAGTGATATAAAGCTTGGATAAACAAATTGAATTCTTCGTCGTTGTGGAGAAAGAGATACCAGGTAGTAAGAGGCCCCTCGAAAGGAGTGGCCTTATTTTTTTATCTTGCAAATTATGAAAAATGAAAAAACGTACGTCTTTGTTCCCGGAGGATGGCACGGTGGTTGGGCTTATGATCCGATAACTGACAGACTGGGGCAGCTAGGAAAAAAAAGCATCTCCTTAACCTTACCAGGCCTTGAAGCACACCCCTGCATACAAGACAAGATAATAAATTTAGATACTCATATACAGTTCGTAATAGACATTTTGGTAGAAGGAAACTTTGCTAATGTAATCTTATGCGGTCATAGTTATGCCGGACTAGTTATCACAGGTGTCGCAGATAAAATTCCGGAAAGGATAAATGCACTTGTTTACATTGATGCTTATATTCCGAAAGATGGAGATTCCTGCTGGAGCCTTACGAGTGATGTATATCGGGATCGCTTTGTAACCGGAGCAAGTAATGATGGCTTTACTGTTGCAGTTCCACCGGGGGCGGATGATCGGAGAAGACCACATCCTCTGGCAACGTTCATGCAAAGTTTACATTTGAATGGAAATTATGAACAAGTCCTAAATCGTACGTTCATTTATCTAAGTGGATGGGAAGGAAGTCCTTTTGTTAAACAATATGAGAATCTCAAAGATTCTCAGGATTGGAATATTGAAACAATACATTGCGGACACAATGTGATGAGAGAGTGTCCGGATAAATTGGTTGATATTTTATATAGGCTGGAAGATAAATATAGTTAAAGCGTGAAACGAATCGAATGAAAACCCAAAACACTTTCCATTGCCCTAATTTTTGAACCCAATGCTATTGCAAATCAACAGAAAAGGGTGCTTTATGAGCTACCTTGAAAATTCAGCGTGCCAATGCCATTGTATCTGGGATGAGGGAATTATCCAATATCATTATCATAAACATTGTCATAAATCATTATTATTCAATAGTTATCCTCTTTAATGCGGAGATTAAATGGCATATTCTCCGCATTATTTGCGTAAAAAACCCTTGTCTATGCGGTGAATATATCATATATTCGACGCAAAAGGTGCGTAGAATGTATATCCATCAACTAAGAAATTGGCCACAATTCCAATGGGATAATGACGTGATTACCTCTCTTTTGGCCGAGGTGCGTCATAGACAGGGACGGCTTCTTGGCCGAATGGAAGGACTAGGTTTCCATTTACAGGAAGAAGCGACTCTGCAAACCCTGACACTGGATGTGTTGAAATCAAGTGAAATCGAAGGTGAGGTGTTGAATCCCGATCAAGTGCGCTCCTCCATAGCGCGGCGCCTGGGAATGGATATTGCCGGACTTGTACCGGCTGATCGTAACGTCGAGGGCGTAGTCGAAATGATGTTGGACGCGACTCAACGTTATTCCGCTACATTAACGCAGGATCGACTTTTTGGATGGCATGCAGCCCTCTTTCCAACAGGCCACAGTGGTATTCATAAAATCGTTGTTGGTGGCTGGCGTAATAATGTAAAGGAAGACCCAATGCAAGTTGTTTCCGGCCCAATGGGTCGTGAAACCGTGCATTTTCAGGCGCCGGATTCTGACCGTCTCCAACATGAGATAAACGCATTTTTAAAATGGCTCAATTCGCCGGAAAAAATTGACCCGGTTCTAAAAGCGGCGATTGCGCATCTATGGTTCGTCACCATCCATCCTTTTGATGATGGTAATGGACGTATCGCACGCGCTCTTGCGGATATGTTGCTTGCACGTGCCGATGAAAGCAATAAACGCTTTTATAGCATGTCCATGCAAATCAGGGCTGAGCGTAAGACCTATTACGACATCCTGGAAGAAACCCAAAAAGGAACATTGAATATAACAGAGTGGCTGCAATGGTTTCTTGCTTGCCTCAATCGTGCGATTGCTGCTACTGATAATACATTAGCCGCCGTCATGAGAAAAGCAAAATTCCGGGAACGTCCTGCAACACAGACGATCAATGACAGGCAAAAACTTATGTTGAATAAATTGCTCGATGGGTTTGAAGGAAAGCTCATTTCATCCAAATGGGCGAAGATTACAAAAGTATCTCAAGATACGGCTGTCCGTGATATCCAGGATTTAATCGAGCGTGGGCTTCTCATAAGAGAAGATGCAGGAGGAAGAAGTACAAGTTATATTTTAAAAGAAGAATAAACCGGAAAGGCCTTGTAAAATCAAAATGAAACGACTGGCTCAATCGATCAGTCATTTCTGTTCTAAGTGTCGCCACAGTAACATTTTGCAAACATTGCAAGGGACTTTCACAATCTCCTCTTCTCCAATTGGTAACATACCGATCACATACTCTCTTCGTCAGGGCGCTACAATCAAGCAATTAATACCATGCAGTGGGGCAAAAGTTTGCGTCTATAAGCTCTTGTGAAAGGGCGTGCTCAAATTGGTCACTTAACATATATCAATGGGAATATCTGTGGAATAAAGGTATGTTATATCTGTGAGCAACCATTTCACAAACCTTATTGCTAATTCTTTCTTTAGTTGTTTTGAGCATATCAATAATCTCGGCGTTTGAATAAATCAGCTCTAATTTTTCGATATCGCGAATAAAAGATTGTTCATCTGTCATGAGAAGAGCCCTGGGAATAATCAGATCCTGATCTCTTTCAGCATCCAACTGTTCCATCTTAACATCCCAAAATAAGTGCTTAGGAAAAACAGATGATATTTTAACAGCCTTATTCACCTATTAAATTTACCAAATTCCAAAACAAAAAAGGCACCGACTTTCATCGATGCCTTTAATTCTTTACGCTTGGCCGCGCTATTCGTACCGACGACGGGAAATTCTTAGAACACTTAGAGGCATTACTGCAGCTTCTATTTGAAATTTCTGTTAACCTAAAATGTTCTGACGAGCAATAAATAATTGTAATTTAATGCTTTACGAACAACCATGCATTAAGCACGGGTATAACATTAATTTTAAAATTAAATATTTAACCTTATTAGGTCAGATCGATATATATATAGGAATATACTTACCCTAACATGGGTGAATGATGATGCAAATCCTTCTGAGGCTTCATTATTTTTAGCGGGATTGGCTCGTCAGAATATGTCTATGTCGGATCAATAAGATATCAATGTATAAATTTATCTCGTTAGGCCCTTCTCTGTATAATTCGGGTACTGTGGATGTCTTTCTGAAGTTCTCTATTATTTGAATTACATTTATAAAAGGTTATAATATTAAATATTATACAAATTCAATATTAAAACACACCAATATCCAAATCGCCTAAACAATACTCCCTCGCCTTGCAGCTGGTCGTCATAATAAGCTTTTATTTAAGGTTACTGGCTAGGGTCTTATCCCCTTTTGTCAAAGCTGATCTTCAAAATGCCAGAGGCAGCACAATATATGACCGCTTCATGTTAGACAATGCCAATGGACACGGTTCTGTCTGGAGTTTCCCGGATGGTGGTGGCCCTCCTGTGGCCATCGCAATCGGCGCACCTTTATTAACCTTTTGCCGGCCAGCTAAGTCCTAACCAAGAACAACTGTGGTTTACAGATCAGGCAAACGTTTCCCTTTACTCTGTACCGTTTCTTTCCCCGCCTACTTTTGGCAGTATATATGGTGTCCAAAAACCTATTCGGTAACTTTAGCTAACCATTATGAATAAAGCCCCCGACACTGCCGAGGGCTTCCTTATTATTTCACTTTACGTTTGCTCTTCTTTATGGCTGTCAGTCGAATTAATAGAGGATACAGGTAAAACTCTGAAACACCGTCTTTCATAGTTTCGCAATAGTTCTTCAAATCGCTGCAAATCACATATTTGAATGCGGTCACACCTAAGTTCACAACATAACACTCATTAGCCATTACCTACTATGGATCAAATATTTACATCAATCCGCAGCAAACCACCATGACCGTTTAAAAAGTGTATCGGCGCTAAGTATATTTCTCACACTTATCTCTTTATTGCGTCATTGCACGGCATATACTGCCATAATCTCAGACAAGAGATGGCAATGCTCATAATAGTAAACAAAATAGATGCTGGTAGTATCGACGCATTTAAAGAGAAAAACTCCTGGGGGTAACAGTAAACAACTGTTCAAAATTCAGGCATCTTATCTATCGTTATTTTGTAAATTCTCCAATGGCTCTGATCCGCTATGTATAGTGTATTGTCCGGCCCCACTATAAGCCCATTTTCGCAGTAGCCGAAATTACGATTAACATCCAATGTATACACCATCCCCTTCGCAGAAATCATCCTTATTTTGTGCCCTCTGTCAAAAACAAAGACATTCCCTTTTTTATCTGCAGCAATTGCTGTAGGTTCCTCTATGGTAGCTTGTAACAATGGTCCATCCCATGCACCACGTCCGGAGACCAATGTCTTTACCGTTCCATCAGGCGTAATCTTTCTAACCGCTGAGTTACCCCAATCTGCAACATAGACATTGTCTAATGAATCAACTGTCTCACTCTGTATGAGATGGAAAGACGCGAAATTTCTTGGCCCATCAGTAAAACCAAACCAGCTTTGTCCAGCTATTGTTGTAACGTCTCCTGATGGGGTAATACGACGTATTCTGTAATTAAGTTCATCATTAACAATAATATTTCCCTGGCTATCCATAACCATGGTCAAAGGGCAATTAAACTTCGCTGAAGCGCCATTTCCATCTGCAAATCCAGGGTTGGGGATTGCGTTTCCTCCAGCAAGCAGGCTAATTACGCCTGATGGCGTACGTTTATAAATAGCATTATCATTGCGGTCGGAGACATACATATTACCTTGTTTATCCACAATGACATCTCCCGGATTGTTCCAGCTATCGTTAGGACCCGTGGGATTATATGGACTTGGATACAATCCAGGCATCGTTGTAACTACTCCTTCTGGCGTAATCTTTCTGACCTTTTTTACATCCACGACATACAAATTCCCTTGATTATCAACTTCAAGCCCACGTAAGGAGCCGAATGATGCTTCGGACCCTATACCATCCAAATGGCCATCCGGTCCGTTATATTCATCTTGCGACGAACCACCACCACCTGCCAAAAGTGTGGCACTCGCTTTCAAATAAGACTGATCTTGTATAATCCTAAATGTCACTGTCCTGCCAGCAGATTTTATTAACAAAGTCGCTGTACGCATACCATACCACCCTAGATTCACATCATATCGGAAAGAAACAGTTGCATTACCTATCCCGGAAGTTGGAGAAAGAATACGCAACCATGATTCACTTCCGCTTATTTCCCAGCTATCATTTGTTAATATCTTTACCGAATCCACACCTGACCAGAAACTCACCCGAAGTGAGTCTTTCGTAACAATCAGTATCTGATTTTCTTTCTTTTGGCATGAACTAAAACAAAGTACAGTCACAAAGCAAAGGAAGGAAACTAGTCGTATTAGTCGCATAGGTATTTTAATCTAAATATGAACAAAGATAATAATATATCCATATCCAGTGTACCACATGGATAGGAATTGTCTAACTACTGTGAAAATGGTATTGGATTCAAACCTTTCCTCTATGAAAGTGAGTAACTTTTTCATTCATTTGCCACATTTACTACTGCGGCCCTTGAAATACGAAATACTAGAAGTTTAGCACAACTGTAAATGGTACCTTACGACTGAAAACCTTTTTTCCACCCGATAAAAAGGTAAGCAATATGGTTATGAAAGCGGTCGGATATATGCGTCTGAGCGTCAAAGACCAGTCCTGCTATTCTCTTGAGGCTCAGGAGATAGCCATAAGAGAATACTGCGCCAAACATGACCTCGAACTTGTCGATCTATTTAGAGACAATGGTCAGTCAAGTAGCACCTTCAACAGAATAGATTTCAAATTATTAGAAGCCTTCATAAAAAGGAACAAAGGGCAAATCCAGTATCTGATTGTCATGGAACATGACCGGTTCAGTAGAGATCTTTCGAAAGCGCTGTTAAAAATCAACACACTGAAAAACAAATACGGAATCAAGGTCGTATCTGTTGATGAACCCCTAGATATTGACCTCTCAAATCCTACAACATTTATCAACCGAGCATCCAAATATACTACGGCCAATGCCGAATTATTGAATATAAAATCCAGAACCAAAAGGGGTATTAGAACAGCAAAATTAGCCGGGAGATTCATCAACAAGGCGCCATTCGGCTATCGCAATACCCGGGATATTTTGGGAAAAGGAACATTGCTTCTTGAAGAAAGTGAAGCCAAAATAGTTCGCAATATTGTTACCGATTATCTCTGCGGCCTGTCTTTTAAAGAGATAACCCACCATGCACAACAAGCAGGCTACTATCTGATGGGACACAATTCTGTCAAACGATTATTAGGTAACTGCGTTTATGCCGGACTTATTCCGATAAAGACTGAAACCGGACACCTCAAATACGTAAAGGCACTACACGAAACGGTAATAGAGGAAGCTGACTTTTGGCGTGTACAAGAGCTGTTGAATGACACCAAGCGACCAAAGCTTAAACTTAACAGGGAATTTTCATTAAAGGGCTTATTGAGATGCCATTGCGGTAAGTATATGACCGCTGGTTGGAGTAAAGGCCAAAGGCAGTATTATCTGTACTACCATTGTATAAATCACCCTGCGCCAAACGTGCCAGGCAGAAAAATTCATGATCAGTATGAGAAGATATTAACCTTATTAAAACTAACACCTCAGCAATTAATATATCTAAATAACCAGGTGCGCACAAAGTTGGAAATATCAATGGAAGATGACAAAGCGCAGATAAATGCAAGGAAAAGTATGCTCAAAGAGCTGGACGACCGGATGGAATCACTCGAAGAATCCTATATAGAAAAGCGCCTTGATTACAAGACTTTTGATAAGTGGTCTAAAAGATATAACATTGATCGCACGCAACAGGAAAAACATATAGAGGATCTGGAGGAAAACATTGATGTGCAATTTCAGGTAGTGGGAGCGTTTTTGGAAAACCTGAGTTGCATTCATGACATTTACAATCTGTTAGATCCATTTCAAAAACTGGCTCTTTCAAGACTTATTTTCAGACATGGCTTTCTCTGGGAAGATGGCCTGCTGTCCACACATCATATATGCTTAGCATTATCTCATAATATCACTAGACTTCACCAGGCTGACCTCCTAAAAAATTGTGTGCAGGACTCGGGTATTACTCTGCAGAAAACGGTATGGTGCAATAAGTATGATGTTGGGAATAACTGGATTAACAATAGAAAATTCTGGCTCGGCAAGTAAAATCAAATAACAGATCATATTAGCATATTGCCCGGATCTTGAGTTAATTCCAAAGTTAAAATATTTAACCCAATCAACTTGACATATATTCCTATTTTGTCGTTCATTTCCGACCTAGAACTCAACAAAGTACTAGATATCAACTTTTACATAGCAGCAGAAGCAAATTTGAAACAAATTCAAAAACTTAGTAAAACGAAGAAAAACTAAACCTAGGCACCGTCGGAAAACCCATAAACGACAATTTCATGTCAATTTTCACTAAGTTTACCGTACCATTTTAATCGCCATCCAACCAAAAAATACTCTGAAGGCCATTGATTTAATGTAGGTCATAAATCAAGAAATAGTCACTTAAAGGCTTATCCGCAAAGGCTACCTCTTCTCAGCATCTTTTCTAAGGATTTGGGATGCTTGTAATCTCATCCCATTTCGATCCAATGTTATGTTTGCTGTCTTAAATTTTTAGATAATTGCTGACGGATTTCTTATTATGCTTTTCCCTAGCCTAGTAACTGCTATTAACGTTTGAAATACCGCTACTGCTAAGATGACTCACAGGTGCACCTGATATTTGAATCCTAATTTCTTGTTAATGTAGTTGTAGTTGGAAACTCTTGATACCCAGAAGACCCAGGCTTCCCTGGATACCATGCAGGTTCTTCAGATTTCGGCGGCGTTGGACGCTTTCGCGGAATGTAACCAGGGTTGTTTAATTTTCCCACATTAGTTGTTGTTTCAATTTCCCAGTCATGGTCATCTTGTCTATATTGTGCCCATTCAATTTGGTCTTTGGTCAGGGTAGGGTTATTCGCGCCCCATTGAGTTGTTTCACAAGCATTCCAAGTACCCAGGAAAAATACCAAACTCAAAAAACAAATTGGACTATTTTTCATAATTTTTCTTTTTGTCATGTTGATGAGTTTTTAGATAATTGAAGTAATAACCAATCGATACTCCAAAACGCATAGGTTGTAAAACATAATCTGTCGCTTGTAAATTGATAAGAATTGGAACCTTTTTGAAGAATAAGATACTTGAAGATATACAGGTGCTAATATCATAACCAGTCCATTCAACGATGACGTTATTTTTTCTGAAAATAGGAAAAGCAACACTCACAAAAGGATTGAAATGACCGCTATTATTAAGGTCTAAATCATTGTCTTTTCGAAATAGACCATTTCCAGCGCCCGCGGTGAAGGCTATATAGCTAAACGGCTCTCCAAATGCTTTTTTTTCTGATCTAAAAAATACTGTCCCGGTACCAAAATAACTTTTCTGTACTGGAATTGCGTGTTTTTCAACGCGCCAGTTCGTTATATTACATACACCCAACTTTAAGAAAAGAACTTTTAGAAACAATCTGTTAATGGATATATCGAGACCTCCTTCGCCGAGATTTCCTATGCTGCCATAAGTATTGGACAGTCCAAAGATGTTTACGGTTGCGCCTACCCCAATGTATTTATAAGGATCTCCTAGTCCAAGATAGACCCCCACGTTTCCATCCGGCTTTGCTATTCTTCCGCCTCTGACTCTATTTTGCCCAGCAAGACCAATTCCTGCAGTACCTAAATGTCCACCCACCCCTGAAGGGTTTAAAAAAGATATCGCAGCCAATGATAGGCTGTTACCCTTTTGCCCAAAACAGTCTATAATTGAAAAGAACGCAAGGAAAATAAATAGACTTGAATGAAAATAAATTTTCATAACAGGGAATTTGTTGTGTCTTCTAGAGAATCTTATATAAGGTTATGCTGCTTTGAACCACCCATGACTCGACTCACCCCCCAAGTATCTTTGGAGAATATCTGCCGTGGCCTGCTCATTTCACTGGCTCATTTCTTCGGCCAATACCACTTCGTCTGTAACTTAACACCATTTTTATATGCATTACTTACAGCATCAATATATTTTTGGAGGCTTACACTTTATCAAATATGGGATTCCTAATTACCTGCTACAATACATTCCTAGGATGTATAGGTATTGAGACTACCCGTTCCTGTATCTAAAGTGGTTAATAGATCCCGAACAATATGCTGGACAAGTGCATTATCTCACAACATTTTTAAGGCATGATGATACAGTATCACCAGTGAAGTAGATATACTTCCCCCATGCGGCTACATTCCCATTATCAGCCACTTCAGCAGGTATCTGCCAAAAAAAGAATTCGAAACTCCTTTAGTTCATTTATTTGCCGGTAAATAGTGAGGATTGCTAAACTTCAATTATAATAAACGCTAATAAAAAATTCTTTCGGTAAATCTTGCGGCTAAACTATAGTATAGTATATGCTCTAAAGTCAATTAAATCAAGTAGAAAAGCAATTCGAATTTAAAAATTCCTCGCCAAATCCAACGTTAATACCAGGTTAACATCCAAAAGCAGTGGTTGTTCAAAACAAACCGTTCAGGTAAACTACTTGAGCGTTTTCTTCGAAAGAACCATAACCAAATATAGACTGGCACAAAGTAGGTCTTACTTGGAAACGCTCTTTGTTCATTATAGCCGCTCAATAAATTGACCGCAATTATATATACGGGTAATTTCCTTGTTTATGGAGACTTTGGATCCGTCTTTTAAAGGAGACATTTGCTTATTAGCAATCCGCCGCGAAAAGGCTATTACCTGCCTGAACCACTCTGAGCGAAAGCACAGGTTAAAACACCCTTTGTCCCAAAACGAGAAGTAACCATATCACTCCCTTTATGAGAGGGGTAAAATTATCATGTGGCAAATCTAAATGTAATGGTATGCGAATTCAATATGCCTCCTGCTATAAAAGTTGCGAGACTTTTGTGGGCACAGAAATCGTATATCCGTTCAGGAAAGGAAGACAATGTTTTTTTTATACTTAATTAATTATCAATTGATTACGTATTTTTTTACCTGGACGGGATATTGAACTCATATCTATCTGATAATGAAATCATTATAAAAATGGGTTCAAAGTAGGCTAAAATGAATATTTACTGTAATGGGAGAAAATTGAACACTCGTAAGTGTCTGAAATACAATAAAAAAAGCCCATCCAATGGATAGGCTTTTCACCTTTTTGATATGTTAAAAAATCATAACATCTCAATTCGTACCCAGGAACGGAGTTGAACCGTCACTCCCCTTGCGGAGAACAGGATTTTAAGTCCGGCGTGTCTACCAATTCCACCACCTGGGTATCCCGTAAACAAAAAATCCAAACTGCCTGGCAATTTGGAAGCTTTGTACTGAGCGGAAGACCGGGCTCGAACCGGCCACCCCGACCTTGGCAAGGTCGTGCTCTACCAAATGAGCTACTTCCGCTTGTATTGAAGAACTTTCCCTCCGATCAACAACCCGTTGTTTTTTCGTTGGGATTGCAAAGATAGGATTTGTTTTCAAATAACCAACGAAGCCATCCATTTTTTTTCAAATTTATTTTAAATCATAAATGTAACATCCTCCTCCCGTAAAGAAAACGAAAGAAGGATGTTGTGTACTATCTGGTACAATATAGGTTAGCGGATATCGTTGGCCACCAGGAACCGGTCTATTAACGAAGCAATCTTCGTCCCCTCCTCTTCCAAAGCAAAATGCCCTGTATCAAGTATATGCAGCTCCGCACTAGGAAGATCCTTCAGATAAGCCCTCGCCCCGCTCGCAGGAAATATCTCGTCATTTGCACCCCAGGTGATCAGCGTTGGCGGTTGATAAGTACGGAAATAACTCTGCCATTCAGCATAATGCTCGGGGTTTGTCCGGTAGGAATAAAACATGGCCATCTGTATATCCGCGTTACCCGGACGGTCCAGCTTACTCTGATCATGCTGCCATGCATCAGGACTAATCCTGCTGGGATCTTTAACACCTGTCAGATACTGCCATTTAGTGCCCTCCAAAGAAAGCATCCCTGCTACCACCTTTCTCTTCTCTTCATTTTCAGGATCAGCCCAGAATGCATACAGTGGTTCCCAGAAAGGAGACAACCCTTCCTTATACGCATTACCATTCTGGACCAGCAATGCCTGCACTTTCTCCGGATGTTTAGTCGCAATACGATAACCAACAGGTGCACCATAATCCATCACATAAAGACTGTATTTTTTCAGTCCTTTCGCTGTAATAAACTGATCCACGATCTCTGCCATATGGTCGAAAGTATATTCAAACTCATTCACCAACGGCATGCTGCTGTTACCAAAACCAGGATAGTCCGGTGCCACCAGGTGGTACTTATCTCCCAGCGCAATCATCAGATTACGGAACATAAAAGAAGAGGTTGGATAACCATGTAACAGCAAAAGCGTAGGCTTGTCCGGAGATCCCGCTTCACGATAAAATATCTCCTGCCCTTCAATGGTCAGCGTTTTATACTGCACCCGGTTGATATCAATACCCAATATTGTTGACTGTGTCATTGTGATAGATTTTAATTGTTTATATTATTATGTACCAATTAGTACAAAAAGAAATAAAAAAAATTTAATGCAGCACCTGCAGACTCATCTCCAGCACTTCCCTGAGATTTTCATATCCCGGATTACTCCTCCTCGTCACATTCACGCCATTCCAGAGGTTGATCAGGTATTTCCCCAGCACTTCCGGTTTCGCTTTATTCTTCAACCGTTTCTCCTGCTGTGCCTTCCTGATCACATCTGTAAAAATGCCTTCCACACTTCCCAGCAACTCAGCCGCAATCAGTTTAGTGTCGGCATCTCCATCCGATAACTGGACCAACGCATTCCCGATATAACAGCCCTTCATCTGTTTGCTTTTAGGATCGTCTGCAAGGGCCATAAAGAAGTCTTTAATCAGCTGAATAGGATCTTTGCTAATAGATAGATCATGCAATAATTGCTTGTCAAAACGGTCAGCGTATTGCCTTAATGATTTCTCATACAACTCCTTCTTTCCCCCTTTAAATGCCAGGTAAAAACTTCCCTTACCTATCCCCATGGCCTCCAGCAATTCATCTGCAGAAGCGGTTTCATATCCCTTCGTCCAGAATACATCCACCGCCTTTTCTACTACTTCCCTCTCATCAAATATTTTCGGTCTTCCAGCCATTTTGTGATCATTTACAATACGAAGATACATACTGTACTAATCAGTACAAAATAAATAAGCCTTTTTATTTCAAAAAAATTTCCGTACTTATTTATACAATGTGTAATGCTTCTGTTTCCGTTATCAGCCGGGAAAAAATATCTGCTGATGAACGATTCTCTGCTCCCGCTGATGCCTGACCAGCCCATAAATTAGTGAACTCTTTCCGGTCCGCCTGCTGTGCTTTGGCCCTCAAACCTGCTGTAAGAATATTCTGTATCGGATACGGCGGAATAGTCAACCCAGACTCCTCCACGGCATCCATGAATTGATTCCTCAATCCCCTCGCCCATCTGCCTGAATAAGCCCTTGTCACCGCACTATCAGTCACCTGTGCTTTCTGCAAAGCAGTTTTATAAGAGGGAAACGCCAGACTCTCATTACTTGCGATAAAAGCCGTACCCACCTGCACCGCCTTTGCGCCTAGTTGAAATGCAGCTTTGATAGTCACCCCACTCTTGATACCTCCCGCCGCAATTACCGGCTTACCTATACGGCTCACCACCTCAGGCACCAATACAAAAGTGCTCACCTGCGGCAGTGGCTCATCATCCAGGAAACTACCTCTATGTCCTCCTGCTTCTATCCCTTGCGCCACTATTGCATCTACTCCTGCCTTCTCCAATAAAACAGCTTCTTTCACAGAAGTGGCCGTTCCTACTAACGCAATACCCTGTTGTTTGAAAGCCCTTATAATTTCTTCATCAGGTATTCCAAACGTAAAACTGATCACTGGGATGTTCTCAGATATCAATACTTCCACCTGTTCACGATAATTATAAAAACGTAACGCGTCCAACGACTGCCGCTCAAATACTAACTGGTTCTCTGCACTAAACTTTTCAAGGAAATTCTGCATCGCTTCCGCATCCTCACGCCTGTATTCCGGGACCTCATTAACAAACAGATTTACCGCGAATGGTTTTCCGGTGATCGATTTAGTCTTATGAATGAGCTCCTTCGTCCTGTCAGGCGATAAACCGCCAACAGGCAAAGAGCCTAATCCACCCTGTTCCGCTACAGCTGCTACCATCTCCGGAGTTGTCACACCCAGCATCGGAGCCTGTATAACAGGATAATCAATCTTCAATAGTCCTGTCATTTCATTTTTCCATTCCATAAACAATCATTTTGGGTTGTACAAAAGTACACCAAATAAAAAGGCGGATATCATATTACTGATACCCGCCCGGTCGTCGATTGTTCTATTGTGCTAAGATCTCTTTTCCTCTCTGTAAAGTATCATACCTGCATGATAAAGTACTCCGTCACGAAAATCACCGTCTGCTATAAATCCTGTATCATCTTTATAATCGATATGATCTCCTGTAAGCCTGTAACTTCCCTGGTACGCACTCTTCCTGTTCCCTCTTGCTTCATCGTATCTTCCGCCTGGCAATAGCTCATGACGGATATATCCATCAGCAGTTACCCACATGCCTACGTATTTGTTATTATCTTCCATTGTACGCTTCTTTTTAAGTGCAAAATGAATTAACTCCGTAACATAATTCCTTAGCAGATCGTATTTATACAGATAGTCTGACGACAACTCGTCCAACATGCGACCAAAGATCCCACTCACCACCTTCTCCTGTTCTTTTGTCAGAAAACAAAAGGGTTCTCCACCGGCCATGAACATAGGTAACCTGCTGATATTCTCCTTCATCCTCTCTGTAAAAAATGGTTCCCTGAATATGCATAAGAAACCTGTCTGATCATCCGACAATGATTCACATACATAAGGCGCCTGCGGATTGAAAAAGACTAACGCCGCTCCTGAAATATTAATACTCCTGTCAGTATCACGGCAAAGGTTATGTCCTCTTATCAGACCAATCTTATAATAGTCCGGGCGATAAGCTTTTACAGGCCTTGGCTCTGATTGTACCACATCCTCCCATCTTAATACATCAAAATGTTTCATCCCATCTTTCACATTGTCGGCGCCCTGCCTGTAAAACCTTCCCCGATCTGCCATAAAGCAACATATTATTTGTTAATGATAATGCTGCTTACGCCTCAATACCTGTTGATACTGTCAGTTCTTTCCAGCTTTCCAGTTCGTTCTTTATTGCTTCCATCTTGCTGTAAGCCAGGTTATACGCATCTTCTCCCAGGAATAAATGTAAAGGCGGCTGTTGTTCTTCTGCAATACGGATAATAGCAGCTGCACCTTTTTCAGGATCTCCAGGCTGGTTACCATTGTATGCATTCTGGTGTGTATGCTGTGCTTCGCGAACGTTCGCATACTCTTCAATCACATTCTTTGGTGTAACCAATGAATCCGATGCCAGGAAGTTTGTTCTGAAATATCCGGGACCTACAATTGTTGTATGTATACCCAATGGCTTCACTTCTGTAGATAATGCCTCTGTTAAACCATCCAACGCAAACTTGGTAGCGCAATAGATGCCAAAACCAGGAAAAGTACCAATGAATCCGGCAATGGAAGAAATATTGATAATATGCCCGGAACCTTGTTTTCTCAGATAAGGTAAGGCTTTCCTGATCACATTCAATACACCGAAAACGTTCACATTAAAGTTTTCACGGCTTTCTTCATCTGTCAACTCTTCAATTGCTCCTGCCAAACCATATCCTGCATTATTCACTACAACGTCTATACGACCAAACTTATCCACAGTTGCATCTACAGCAGCTGCTACACTTTTTTCTGAAGTAAGCTCTACACTGAGCGGAAGGAAATTGTTATCACTACCTACTGCTTTGCTCAACGCATCTACGCTTCTTGATGTTGCTGCTACAGGGAATCCCTTTGCCAGTAACTGTTTTACAATAGAGAGCCCTAATCCTTTAGAGGCACCTGTTACGAACCAAACTTTTTTCTGTTCCATAGTTTTTTTTGTTTGATACAAAGTTACTGCGACTAACAGGCGCGCTCATTATACCTTTCAAAGTGATACTTGTCTTTTTCAAACACCCGGTTAAATCTCTACCGATCTATACGCAGATGGTGTGGTAGACACCAATCTCCTGAAGAACTTATTAAAGTGTGTGGGCTCCTCAAATCCAAGGCAGTAGCTGATCTCCGAAATATTCCAGTCTGTATGCTTCAGCAATGTCTTGGCTTCACTAGCCAGGCGTTCAAAAATATGTTCAGTAGTAGTACGACCAGTAGTTTCCTTTACAGCTCTGTTCAGATGATTCACATGAATAGATAACTGCCGTGCGAAATCATTGGCAGAACGTAATTCAAAACGCTGATTGGGTGACTCGATCGGGAACTGCCGCTCCAGCAACTCTGTGAATACAGAAGTAATACGTGATTTTGCATCACTGTGATGATACACTTTCTCTGAAGGAGATAATTTCAATGCATAATGAATGATCTCCGTTAAATAGTTTGTCAGCAGATCATACTTATATACATAGTCAGACCCAATTTCTTCCACCATCTTCTCAAAAATGGCACTTACCTCCGCGTCCTGTTTTTCATTGAGAAAATAGGCCGGTTTACCTCCCGGTGCAAACATGGGAAAATCACTAATACTACCCCGCATTCTCTCTGTGAAAAAGCCTTCCTTAAAAATGCAAAAGAAGCCGGTCATATCTTTGGATAAGGAATGCCAGGTGTAAGGAACCTGCGGATTAAAGAACATCAGCGTAGTGCCAGACACTTCTGTCGTCTTATCCGCATAATGATAAAAACCATGTCCGCGGGACAATGCTACTTTATAAAATGCCTTGCGACTATAACGGGGCGCGTTTTCACCCATATGGTCCTCCAGCGTAAATACATTAAAATGTCCCACTTCCTGCTTCAGATTAGCGGGCACCTCGATCGTCTTGCTCTGGTAAAATTCTTCCAAGGTTTGTGTGTGCATGTGTTACATGATTAACTTAATAAATGATCTGAACTATCAGGGGTAATTCCAGGCCGGCAATATTCATCAGTCCTGCTACAAATTTACACCGGCTGTTTATCCCGGCTGTTACACGAAACAAACTGATACTTGTAAAATTCAAACAATCCCCCTCCCCGGAAAAGCAAGTTCCGGGTTTTCCAGGCCTGCCCCCTACCCTAATTTTGTCAGAAAACAGGACATGAAGACTATTACAGAACGCTTGCAAACGCAGGACTGGCAACAAGTAAGCACTCATATGCACGAGCAGGGATACGCCCTCATCAGTGGAGTACTCAATCAGAAAGAATGTTTGGATTTGATCAGTGCCTATAATGCCGATAATACTTATCGTAAAACGATCTCTATGGAACGCTACCGCTTCGGTGCGGGAGAATATAAATACTTCCGGTATCCCCTGCCAGATCTCATTACACAGATCAGGGAGACCGTATACAGCCACCTGGCGCCCATTGCCAATAAATGGATGGAGGTATTACAGATAGATCAGCGGTTTCCGGGTGTGCATGAGGAACTGAAACAACAGTGCCGCGAAAAGGGGCAGGATAAACCTACCATCCTGATATTAAAATATGGCGCCGGCGGATTCAATACTTTACACCAGGACCTCTATGGTGATGTATGGTTCCCGATGCAAGCGGTACTATTCCTGAATGAGCCGGGAGAAGATTATACAGGCGGAGAATTTGTACTGACAGAACAGATCCCCAGGGCACAATCCAAAGCCAACGTACTACAACCTAAAAGAGGCGATATGCTGCTGTTTACGACCAACTTCAGACCAGCAAAAGGCAGCCGTGGGTACTACCGGGTAAATATGAAACATGGGGTTAGCCCTTTACATAACGGCCACAGACACACTTTAGGTATCATCTTTCATGATGCACTAAGCTAAATACCGTAAAACCTGGATCAATTTTAATCACCCCAACAATAGGACTCCGTAGGAGTCCCATTGTTGGGGTGATAACCCCGGGAACGTAACGAATTTCCTCCCGGTCCCATATTCATAGCCCCCAGCCCCAAAAAAAGGGATCAGGCACGAAGATTATCGCACCTGATCCCTTATTAATAATCCCTGAGTGACTTTATATCTCCACCACAATCTTACCTGTCGCGCTACGGTTCACGATCAGCGTATGCGCCTGTTCTGCCGTCTGCAGGTGAAAGTGACGTGGATCCAGCAGCGGCAAGATCTGACCTGCTTCCGCCATTCTCGTTGCTTCCCTTAAGATCGCAGCGTGGTGCTCCCTTCCCATTCCCGTCAGCATTGGCAGTAATGTGAAGACACCCGAATACGTAGCACCTTTGGAAGACAATGGAGCCAGGCTATGCGAACCCCATCCAAGAGAACTGATCACATGTCCGTTATTCGGCTTTACCGCCTCAAAAGATGCATCCAGCGTAGCACCGCCTACCGTGTCAAAAACAATGTCAAAACCAGCGCCACGGGTGTACTTATCCACATATTCAGCCACACTCATGGCGTCATAGTCGATAAATGTAGCGCCCAGCCATTCAACTACCGATTTCTTCCCGTCATTATCAGTAGCATATACATCTGCGCCAAGTGCACATGCAATCTGTATCGCCATCTGCCCTACGCCGCCGGAACCGCCGTGTATAAGCACTTTCTGTCCGGCATATACTTTCGCCTTATCTACCAGTCCTTCCCAGGCGGTAATAAATCCCAGTGGGATCGCAGCCGCTTCGCGCATAGTGAGGTTGACCGGTTTCCTGGCAATCAGCTCCGCATCTACTGCCACATACTCTGCCAGAGAGCCCTGTAATCCCGCTACACCGCCGGTCATGCCATACACCTTATCGCCGGGAGCAAAACCTGTTACACCTTCACCGACTTCCACTACGATGCCCGCCATATCAATTCCCAAAACTGCAGGTAATGGCTGCTCTATGAGTTCTGCCTGACCTGCCTTAATTTTCGCGTCCAGCGGATTTAAACCACTGGCCTTTACTTTTACCAATACTTCACCATAATCTGGTCTGGGCCTGTTTATTTGCGCATATACAAACGGGTCGCCATAATTCTCCAGAATGAGCGCGTGCATGTGATCATTTTTCATAGTCTTAGCCGGTTAATCTTTTTTACTATCTGTTGTTTATAAACTCAAATTACGTGACATACAATCTTTAAGCTACAGTTGTTGTTGAACAGGCAGGAAGTATTGTTCAACAGGCAAAAGGAACCGTTCAGATGCCATAGCTGTTCTCTATACTAAAAAGTGTTCCATACATTAACAAACTGATTAGCAAATAGTTAAAACAATGCCAAGATGACACTGTAACCATATATCGCCAATCACCCAGTGTTTTAACGATATATAACATATCGGAAAGATCACTATCTTACCTGTATGAAACACCTGTTACTTTCCCTCCTGTTGTTAAGCACTACCACACTGCTTTCTGCACAGTCGAAGACCAGTAAAAATGCTGTTTATTTTCCTACGAAAGATGTCTGGCAGCATCGTTCTCCTGCCGACATGGGACTGGACACTGCAAAACTGGCAGCTGCCGTACAATTTGCGAAAGACAATGAAACAAAAGCACCGCGCAATATGGAGATCGCGCAGGCCCTGAGTTTTGGAAAAGAGCCTTTCAGCGCGGGTGTCGGACCTTTTTCTACAAGAGGAGATGCTACCGGCGTGATTGTATACAAAGGTTATATCGTGGCAGAATGGGGTGAACCCACCCGCGTTGACATGACACACAGCGTTACCAAAAGTTTTCTCTCTGTGGTAGTAGGACTGGCAGTAGATAAAGGTCTTATTCGCAGCGTACAGGATACCGTGTCGCATTATGTACCTCCCATCGAAATATATAATCCGGCTGCCATAGGTCCCGGCGCAGAACAACTGGGTCAGCCACAGTTGTTATATCCGTTTGCCGGTTCGCATAACAGTACACTGACCTGGGATGTCATGTTAAGGCAAACGAGCGACTGGGAAGGCACACTATGGGGCAAACCCGATTGGGCTGACAGGCCGGAAGGAAATGCGTTAGAATGGATGACACGCAAGCGAAATACACCCGGCACTGTATGGAAATATAACGACGTAAGAGTAAATGCCCTGGCCCTTGCTGCCACCAGCGTATGGCGTAAACCATTGCCACAGGTGCTGAAGGCAAATATCATGGACGAAATTGGCGCCTCTGATACCTGGAGATGGAATGGCTACCGCAATTCCTGGATAGTGCTGGATGGCACTGCCGTACAATCTGTCAGCGGCGGCGGACATTGGGGAGGCGGTATGTTCATCCATGCCTACGATATGGCCCGTTTCGGCCTGCTCACATTACACAGAGGCAACTGGAACGGAAAACAACTGATCTCCGAACAATGGGTGAAACAATCCCTTACACCTACTACAGCAAAACCTACATACGGGTATATGAACTGGTTCCTGAATACAGGAAAGGAGTTACTTCCCAGTGCCCCTGCAGATGCATTTGTACATATCGGTAACGGCACAAACCTCATCTACGTAGACCCGGGTCATGAATTGGTTGCGGTAGTAAGATGGATAGAAAATAAATCCATGGACGATATGATCAGGCATATCCTGGCCGCCTTCCGGCAATAAAGCACATCAGGCGCTTACTGCTTCCAGCGTGAACAGCCGGCCTATGCTGATACGGGCAATCCTGAAATTACGCCATTGCTGGCTGTTGCATTCCAACGGAGAGATGTTCTCAATGAGGGTTTCCAGCCGCTCAAAATATATTCTGTTGTTCGCTGTATTGTCTGCAAATGCAGAGATGATGCTTCCTACTTCTGTATCGCTAACGGCCTGTTTCAATTGCTCAATTACTAATAACGCCTGTTCGCTAATTCTCATTTGTACAGTTTTTATTACCTGGCTTACCCATCCTGTGAAAGCGGATAGATGTTTCATTTGCTGTATTCCGGGCGCAAATATACCTTCTACTCTTTAACATACCAACAACACATTAAAGAGAAGCTAAATATATTCATAAAAACTTTATATTTGCCATAACACCAATCCTATACTTTATGAAAACCATCTTTTTCCTACCTGTTCTCCTGATCAGTCTTTGGTGCAATGCCCAGGACGGTCTGTATCCCTATGCAGAAAAGAATAAATGGGGTCTTACCAATAAAAAACATGCGGTTGTGATGGAACCTCAGTTCGACAGTATCCACCTGTTTGAAGGTGAATACGCCCGGGTTGAGAATAATAAAAAAGTGGGCGTGATCCATTCTTCCGGCAGAATTGTATATCCATGCTCCTATAGTGATATTCCTTTTATTTCTCCCAATGGCATGGCTATCGCTAAAGTGCAGAAAGGATATATCCTGCTGGATCCGTCTACCGGCAAACAAAAAGGAACCCTTTTATTTGATTTGCCGGGTATGACGCCAATGTCTAAAACAGCTAACCTGCTGCTCGCTAAAAAAGAAGGTGCTGTGGGCATTGTAAATATGGCCACCGGTGAACCAGTCTCTAAGAAATTCCCATACGACGACGCAGAATTCTTTGATGAAAAATCATTAAAGGATTTCGTGATCGTCAACATCAGTGATAAATACGGTGTAGTCGAAGCCCTTACCGGCAGAGAGATCATCCCTGCAACATATAGTGAAATAAAGGGCGCTTCTGATGGTACACAAGACCTCATCAAAGCTACCACCGACGATGAACGCGTAGTGTATTTCGACGTTAAAGGCAAACAGGTATCCGCAGCTGTGGCTAAAGCAGCGAAGAAAGTGGAAGATGACATGGATAAAACTTCCACTGAAGGCGGACTGAAAGATGACACCAAAAAAGATCTGCACCTGTATAAACTGGCAAATGAAAAGTGGAGAATTACATTGGAAGAACGCATCTTCCAGCAGCCTAAAGTGCTGGATAGTACCGACATCAACGGATACACAACGCTGGAGTATATGTCCTATCGTGCTAACCTGGCAAAATATCCCGGTAAGATCAAAGCGGTGAAAAATGGCAAGGCCGGTGTAATTGATATGAAAGGTAACGTGCTCATTCCTCTGATCTATGACGATGTGACCTACAGGGAAGATAACATTGGGCACTATGCCTTCGTAGAAACGAAAGTGGGCAACAGGGTGGGTGTAATACCTGCCGAATCCATGAAAGAACTGAAAAAGCCGGTCCTGGCACGTGTCATTGACGAAGATGTGAACCGCCAGGCATTGCTGGTGCAGATAGCCAGCGGCACAAGAGGTTATATGGATAAAATAACCGGCGAGGTCTATATCCCGGGATACAAGGAATAGTGCTTCAACAACGATAAAAAGCAAGCCGTCTCAAATGGATGAGGCGGCTTTTTTATTGCCGCTTACTTCAATTTCACTGATCCTTCGCTCGGTACAGGCTGCTGAAAGGGATCTGATATCGGTCGGTTCTCTATTGTAACTCATAGATAAATCATCCTCTAACCATATATGACCCATATATAACCCATATCTCTATAAATATGGGTTATATATGGGTCATATATGGCTTATATATGGGTTATATATGGGTTATCTCACCGAATGCAGCATGGTAAAGCCCTTACAAGGAGTATACAAATACTGGATTGTGTATATTCCTGGTAAGCAAGAGTTTCTGAAATAAATAATAGTATTATATCAGGTCTGATCAGCCATTTTTGGAGTACTGAGCGTAGATTTTGAGAATATGGGTTTACAACATATTAATCCTCTAACAGTGATTTCACCAGCGCCTTCCATTGTAATTTCGAAATACCAATAGCCCCTCCTGCCCCGATCACGGCATTACGGATCTTATCCTTTGTTTCCTGCGCGTCCGTATTGGGCAGCTCATTCCTGCCATATACGGTAGCCGTCACCTCTTCCCCGTCCCTGGTGATCACA
The DNA here is from genome assembly GCF_900102545.1 of Chitinophaga filiformis. Lineage (GTDB taxonomy): Bacteria > Bacteroidota > Bacteroidia > Chitinophagales > Chitinophagaceae > Chitinophaga > Chitinophaga filiformis. Next base: position 84,207 of record NZ_FNBN01000010.1, read on the forward strand.
AATGAGCTGGTGGCTTCATCACGCAGGAAATGCGCCGTACCGGCATGCTTCTGTAAGGGATGACCTGTGGGCCTGGCTCTTATAAAAAAGACCTGTTGCCGGTCGTTCAACCGCACATCTTCCATCTGCTCTATCAATACCCAGTCGTAGCCCTTACCAACACTGTTGCCCGGACCAGGTATGTCAATGCGCATATACATCCCTACGTTGGCAGGGGCCTCTACTTCTTCTCCCAGTTTATCCACCAGCTGAAATTCTGAAGATAAAGCTCCACATAATTTTCCCCACTCATTAACATTCTGCAACCTGCCGACAGCACGCTCAAAAATTGCAATAGCGGCCTGTTCATCGCCGGCCTGCCTTTCCGCGGACGTTTCCGTTTCCTCTCCCGTGTACTGCACCGGGATGAACGGCGCTGAAATATGATCTGGCATACAATTGATTTATGGTTATATACTGTTAAAATTTTGTGCCAGAACAAACACAACGGATATGGATAATCAGGTTCCTGTTATTTTAACCATCAATTGTGGCTCTTCCAGCCTCAAATTTGCACTTTTTGAATTGGCTGACTTACGGCTGATCAGCCAGGGAAACATCCAGGATATTGGCGGAGAAAGCAGTATCCGGCTGATGGATAGAGCCGGTCATGAGGAGCGCGTAACGCAACCTATTGCCGACCTCGATGCAGCTATCATATTCCTGCTTGAACTGCTGAAAGAGAGTTACAGTCCTTACGCTATTTATGCTATTGGCCACAGGATGGTACAGGGAGGCATGGAGCATTATCTCCCCGAACTGATCACAGCCGATCTGCTGCAAACATTCGACACACTGATCCCGTTGGCGCCGGGGCATTTACCGGCAGAAATACAGGCGATACGCGCCTTTGAAAATGCTTATCCAGGTACGCCGCAGGTAGCCTGTTTTGATACAGCATTTCACAAAGACATGCCTTTTGCCGCCAGGCATTTTGCCATTCCCAGGAAGTTATGGAATGATGGTGTGATCAGGTATGGCTTTCATGGACTATCATATGAGTACATTTATCAACAACTGACGCAAGTGGCGCCCCAGGAAGCCAACGGCAGGATCGTTATTGCCCATCTCGGTAATGGCGCCAGTATGGCCGTGATAAAGGATGGCAGAAGCCTGGATACAACAATGGGATTAACGCCTACCGGCGGATTGGTAATGAGTACCCGCTCAGGTGATCTCGATCCGGGAGTGATCCTCTATCTGCTGAAGGAAAAACATTTCATCAGTGAAAGAGCGCTGAACGAACTGCTCAACAAACAATCCGGATTAAAAGGCGTTTCCGGTACCGCATCTGATATCCAGACCTTACTTGAGCAGGAAGCCAAAGATCCCAATGCCGCTGACGCCATCCAGCTATTCTGCTACCAGGCAAAGAAATACATCGGGGCATTAACAGCCGCTGCCGGCGGCATTGATACATTGGTATTTACCGGTGGTATCGGCATACATGCACCTGTCATCAGGGAGAGGATCTGTGATGGACTTGAATACCTGGGTATTGTAGTAGATCCTTTTCTGAATAATGATAAGAACGATATTATCTCTCCTATCGGCAACCGGGTCACCGTTCGTGTAATGGCGACCAACGAAGAACTCATTATTGCGCAGCATACACAACAATGCCTGCAGTCACATAAAACCATTCAATATGGCAACACTCACACATGAACAACTACACGACATTCATGCTTACTGGGAAGCATCCAATTATCTAGCCGCCGCCCAGATCTATCTTCAAGCCAACCCACTACTGAAAGAGCCCTTGTTACCCGATCATATTAAGCCTCGCCTGCTGGGCCATTGGGGCACCTCTCCCGGACTCAATTTTATCTATGTACATCTTAACCGGTTGATCAGGAACACCAATGCCAACATCCTGTTTGTATGCGGACCTGGTCACGGTGCTCCTGCTGTACTGGCCAACACTTACCTGGAAGGTTCCTATACAGATACCTATCCTGATATCACACAGGACGAGAAAGGTATGAAACAATTTCTTCGTCAGTTTTCCACGCCCGGTGGCATTCCCAGTCATGTGAGCGCACATACTCCCGGCTCTATACATGAAGGCGGGGAATTAGGATACTCACTGGCCCATGCCGCGGGCGCTATACTCGATAATCCGGACCTTATAGCAGCCTGCGTAGTGGGCGACGGGGAAGCAGAAACCGGGCCACTGGCAGGAAGCTGGAAAATCAATTGTTTTCTCAACCCGGTACGCGATGGTGCAGTCCTGCCAATACTGCATCTGAACGGGTATAAAATATCCGGCCCCACTGTAATGGGACGTATGTCAGACAATACACTCGCTACACCTTTTAACGGATATGGCTACGTGCCCTTGTTTGTAAAAGCAAAAGAGACAAACGATATCCACCAGGAAATGGTGGTAGCGCTGGATACCGCTTATGATCAGATCAGAGAGATACAGCAGCATGCGAAGGAGGGTAAAAAACGTCCGGAGCGCCTTCACTGGCCGATGATCATATTACGTTCTCCCAAAGGATGGACTGGTCCTGTGATGTGGAAAGGGAAACGTATTGAAGGTACCTTCCGCTCCCACCAGGTGCCGCTGGCTGATGTAAAGGAAGACCAGGACCAGCTGGCCTTACTGGAGCAATGGCTGCATAGTTATAAACCGGAAAAACACTTTACAGCAGATGGCAGCCTGCTACCTTCACTGGCGGAACTGGCGCCGACGGGCGACAAACGCATGGGTGCAAATCCGTATGCCAATGGAGGGAAGACGGTACTGCCGCTGGACATGCCCGACTTTACGTTATATGCGGTGGAAGTTACCGAGCCAGGAGTTACCATTGCAGAATGTACAAGAGAGTTGGGAAAGATGCTGAGAGATGTATTCAGGCTGAATGCTGACAGTAACAACTTCCGCCTGTTCTGTCCTGATGAAACCAGCTCCAACCGGCTGGATGCCGTATTCGAAGTTACCGACCGCTGTTTTATGGAACCGGTACTTGACAGTGATGACCACATCTCCCCTGACGGCAGGGTCATGGAAGTACTCAGTGAGCACCTTTGTCAGGGGTGGCTGGAAGGATACCTGCTTACCGGCAGACACGGCGTATTCCCCTGTTATGAGGCGTTTGTCACCATTGTAGACTCTATGTTCAACCAGCATGCGAAATGGCTGAAAATGTGCCTGGAAATCCCCTGGAGAAATGATCTGCCCTCGCTCAACTACCTGCTTACCTCCCATAGCTGGCGACAGGACCATAACGGTTACAGTCACCAGGGACCGGGATTCATCGATACCGTCGTGAATAAAAAGAGCTCCGTCGTTCGCATTTACCTGCCGCCGGATGCCAATTGCCTCTTATCAGTAATGGATCATTGCCTGAGAAGTAAAAACTATGTCAACCTTGTGGTAGCAGGTAAACAGCCAGCCTTACAATGGCTGAACATTGCCCAGGCGGCAGCACACTGTGCACAGGGAGCTTCTGTATGGGAATGGGCAGGCAATGATAATCAGGAGAAACCGGATGTGGTGCTGGCCTGTGCTGGTGATGTGCCTACATTGGAAACTGTTGCAGCCGCATGGTTACTTCGCAAGCATATTCCCGACTTAAAGGTGAGATTGGTCAATGTTGTGGATCTGATGTCGCTTTCCCCCAGGGATTATCATCCGCATGGATTGGAAGCAGCACTTTTCACTGAACTGTTTACAGATGATGCACCGGTGATATTTGCCTTTCATGGCTATGTGAGGATCATTCACGACCTGGTACACGGACGGCCTGATCCTGCAAGATTCCATGTAAGAGGATTTATGGAAGAAGGGACTACCACCACACCATTCGATATGGTAGTGCTGAACAAAATAAGCCGCTTCCATCTGGCTATCGCCGCTATACAAAGAACAGAACGAACACTGGAAAAAAGTGATCTTGTGATCAGTCACTTTGAAGATAAACTACGCATGCACAGTATATACATCCGGGAATGCCTGGAAGATATGCCTGATATTAAGGACTGGAAATGGGAAGATGTAAAATAAAAACACCGGAATAGGACTATTCCGGTGTGCTGCTTAAACCTACAACTGTTACATTATCTGTAATCAAATATTTTTCTATTACAAAAGTAAGAGAGGAATTCGGGATGCGCACTGTACGAAAGCTGGATTTTATTGGACAAATCGCGGTTTTTTATTAAAACCATCTCATTTTCACATATCTCAGAATATTATATGAATGAAAACACCGGGATAAGAATACCCCGGTGTACTACTTAAAACCTACAACTGTTACACTGTATGTAACAAAATCTTGATACTGTTATTAGTTAAACATTCAACTATTAGGTCAAAAAAAAGCTACTCTTCTTCGAGATTGCTTTTAATAACTAATAATGACCTGGTTACGTTTCTAATGTAATCTGCGGACAGCCCTTTGCTGACCTTTGTATGTAATTCCTGTATGATGGGGATGAGCAGGTCGGTTACTCCCCGGCCTGCTGCCGTCATGTGTATAATTTTATTCCTTCTGTCTGTGGGATCTTCTACTCTCACCACCAACCCTCTTTTAGAAAGGTTGTCCAGCAGGTACGTAATGCTTGTTTTATCCTTGTTCAATAAGTTGGCAATCTCCTGTTGGTTGATCTCTCCGCGTTCCATCAATGTGCTGATAACCTGGAGCATTTCAAAGGTCAGGTCGATATTCTGTTCGCGCAACCTGCGCTGCACAAAATGTCGCATGGAGTCTCTTACGACCGATACAGCCTCTCCTAATGCTTTTATATGAACAATTTCTTCAGGTGATTTCACACGCTAAGTTAGTCATTAAAATAGTTAAACCTACAACTATTTTTCAAAATCCTCCGCAGTGATCTGTCCGTTACACATACTACCTGCCCTGAGCCCACTGGCTGTTGCCGCCATCACCTGGTGAAACATAGGATGTGCTACATCTCCGGCCGCAAAAACACCCGGTACAGTTGTTTGTTGGGATTCATCTACTTTAATGGAACCCGCTTCCTCCAATTCACATCCCAGCTGTACCGCCAGCTCTGTATGAAACTGTATACGCGCAGCTCTGACATAAGCCGCATGCCTGTGATGCACCGTGCCATCTTCCAGTATAAGCCTGATACCATCTGCCTCATCTTCTATTGCCGCTACCGGTGTTTCTATCAGACCAATACCCCGCTGCTGTAACTTCGCCTGCTGTTCGGCGGAAAATGCACACTTACCGTTGGTAAAGATGGTCAGGTCTTTATTCAGATTATAGATAATTGCAATCGCATGATGGGCCATTTCATCATTACCGATCAATGCAATGGGTGTGTTCTTCACTTCCCAGCCATGACAATAAGGGCAATGGATCACTTTGTTTCCCCATAAAGAATCTATTCCTTTTATCTCCGGAAGAATATCCTTTACACCTGTAGCCAGAATCACCTTCCGGGCCACATATGTTCCTCCTGATGAAGTCTCCAGTCTGAAACCACCATCTTCCTTCGCAGCAGTTATCACCCTCTCCTGTGCTATGGTAACAGAAGGATATGCTTTCAGTTGTTCCCGTCCGATGTCAAGTAACTCTAATGGTGATGTACCATCCCGTGTAAATACATTGTGTGCATGTGCTGCCGGCTTATTGCGAGGTTCACCCGTGTCGAATACTACTGTTTTGCGTATAGAGCGACCGAGTATTAAAGCGGCGGTAAGTCCCGCGGATGCTCCGCCTATTATGGCGACGTCAAATTGCTGTATATTCTTCATGTAATAAAAGTACGAATGAAGAAGATTGCTGCCATAGGATTAAGTACGGATTCTATAGGACAAATCAAGGGTTTATCAGAAATATCTCGGACACCGTGTATTGTCTGCTTTGTTGTTGTGCGGAAATAAGATGCCGATAGACAACTCATGGGAACCTCGCTGGTAGCGCGATATCCCATTTGTAGAAAGATCATAGGAATACCCAAGCCGCATATTATCTGATACAAATACTTCTGTCATCAGGCTCACAGCGGTACCAGGATCTACCGATGAGGTTAATGCTGTTTTTCCCCACAGGTTTACACCTGCCCTATAGGAAGCACCCAGCCATAGCCGCTCCTGCAACAATACAAAAACATTGAGGTCGATATTGGTAGGCCCTTTCAGGTCTTCTTTGATCATCAATGAAGGTTTCAGTTTTACATCATCCGTCAGATACACCACAGTACCACCACTGAGATAGATATGCCGCGATTTACGCAGCGTAGAATACAGTGTACCATTACCGAAGTACATCTTACCACCTGTATAAGCCGAGAACAGGTCCATAATGGAGAAGCCTATAAAGGTCCTGTAAGTATTATAATAGATCCCAAAACGGGCATCCGGTACAAGTGTACTTTGTTTGCCAAGTGTCAATGCGGGATCGTCTGCATCTACATATTTACGCGAGCTGCCATCTACTGCATATTGTGTTACACCCACACCCAGACCAATGCACAAACGGCTGTCATTCGCCAAAGGGATACGGTAAGCATAAGAACCATACAAAGAAATAGACTCCTGCGGACCAAGACGGTCCCACGTTACCTGTCCGCCTAATCCGACTCTCTTTGTGTATACATCTGTAACGCCATCCAGCGCAACAGTACCTGTTTGCGGCGCGCCCTGGAAACCGGCCCACTGCTGACGATAGGTGCTATGCAGGTATAACTCTTCCCTGTATCCGGCATAGGCAGGATTTACACTCAGACCATTAAAAACATACTGACTGAACTGCACATCCTGCTGTGCCTGCGCAATGCAGGTCAGCAACAAAGAAATGAACAGTAAACAACCACCTTTCATAACATTATTTTTGGATCAGCTCTATGTATCCCTTATATACTTTCACAGTACGGGACATATTGATCTTAAGAACATAATAATAGATCCCTGCGGATAATCCAGCTCCTCCCCAGTTGTTACTATAATTGCCGGAGTAGTACACCTGGTTGCCCCAACGATTATATATTTCAAGTACAGAGCCCGGATACTGCTCTATGCCTCTTACCATGAAATAATCGTTCTTACCATCGCCATTAGCTGTTACCACATTGGGAATATAGAGATCAGGAGAAACCTCCACGGGCTTAATACTCGCCGTATTGTTGTCCTGATCAGGATCTGGTTCCTGACCAGAGACGATTGCCGTATTCTCCAACCATCCGCCTCTCGTAATACGGGTAGTGAATGATAATTGCAAAGGTTTATTTACATAAACTGTATCGATGTTCCATACTACTTGTCGCGTGCGGGTATTGAATGTAGTATTACCACCAGTAGTAGTAATATTCACCACATCTTCCAGCATATTTGAAATATCATCTGTCACGATCACCTGTGTAGCATGGTCCAGTCCTTTATTGTTCACGGTGATAGTGAAAGTCGCTTCATCTCCTATTGTTGGCGCATCTGCAATTGTAATGGATTTGATAATGGACAGGTCAGCAACAGTACTGTTGTTATACTTGATGCTCTTTGTACAGGTACCCTTTGTAAAAGGATCTGTTACGGTGATGGTGATGATTCCTGTTCCCACTACAGCTGGAGAGAGTGTGCTGAAATTGCCCTTGCCATCAGTATGTGTGGTAGTGAAACTACCATCAGGATAAGTGACGAGGATATCAGCACGTGGCATTGCTTTTCCTGCAATGGTCAGCAAGCCGCCATCCTGTTTTACAGGATCATCGACCAGGAATACAGGAAATAATTCTGTCAGTTTTACATTGATAGATGATGTACATCCGTTCTTATCTGTCACCGTTACACTGTAATCGCCTGCCGGCAGATTAGTGATCTTAATGCTGCTGGCGCCTGTGCTCCATGCGATACGGTAAGGCGGTGTCCCCCCTACAGCATTCAGTGAAAGGGAGCCTGAATTTTCGCCATGACAGGTAATATCTTTTGGTGTTACGATCAATCCAATAGGAGCTGGAGCCGTTACAGTGACAATTTCCGGCGCAGATATACACCCTTTCTCATCCATCACCTGCACATTGTAATCGCCTGCTGCCAGGTTGGAAAATGTGTTCTCTGTTTTCCAGTCGCCTGCTTCCATCAAAGCATATTTATAACCGTTGCCGGGCGCCTGTACGACAATACTTCCATCACTGCCGTAGCTGCAGGTTGCAGGTGTAGTAACTGCAGTGAACGTTGGCAATGGCGGTACTACCATTGTAAAATCAGTCTTATTGGTGCATCCACTGGCTGAAGTGATCTCATAGATGACAATTGCTGTACCGGGTCCTGTCCCTGTGGCATGTCCCATAGCATCCACCACCAGTACATTGTTATCACTGCTGCTCCAGGTACCACCAATGGTAGCGCTACTTAAAGTAGTGCCATGGCTGTCAACACAAATCATATTGTTACCGGTAATCGGTGCTACAACAGGCTTTCCTTCTATCGTCACCGTCGTTGTGGCACTATTTGCGCAGGCACCATTTGTGAAAGTGTAGTTCACGGTATACATACCAGGCGAACTTGCACTGAGATCAAGTCTTCCTGTCTGCGCATCAATGGCCAGTCCGGCGCCGGCACTGAATGTACCACCGGTAGTACCGGCCTGAATTACATCGGCAGTACCAGTGAAACAGTATACAGCTCGTCCGTAGGCGATTGTTGCCTTTGGAAGCGCATTCACTGTGATGTTGATATCTGTAGTGTTGGTACAACCATAATTATCTGTCACGGTGTAAGTAACAACAGCCGTTCCTGCCGATATACCGCTTACTGTCCCTGTGGCATCGATAGTAGCGATAGTGATATTATCGCTGCTCCATGCACCTGCTGCGGTAGTATTGTTTAACGTAATCTTTTGTCCTTCACACACAACAGGGCCACCTGTAATAGCAGCGATAAGTGGTAAACCATGAATATTAATATCGGCAGTAGCAGTACCTGTACATTGCCCATCATTGAATGTATAAGTGATAGTATGCGCACCTGCTGTACTTTTCTGCAGATCTATTGTACCGGTAGTCGCATCAATGCTTAATCCAGCGGTACCACTGTAGGTACCACCCGTTGTGCCAGTCCGGGCCACAACAGCAATACCTGCCGCGCAGAGATCTGCCGGATAAGTGATAGTTGCAACAGGTGGTGTATTAATGGTCACAACATCAGTAGCGGCGGAAGAAGTACATCCGCGTCCATCTATAGCGGCGACAATATACGTGAAGCTGCTGCCAGCAATTGAAGGCGCTGCAGTAGTATTTTGTGCTTTATCATCAGTAATAGCTCCACCGGTGGCAGGAGACGATGACCACTGATAAATATAAGGTGGTAAAGTATTAGCGGCGGTTGCAGATAATGTCACTGAATCTCCTGTGCAAATGCTGTTGCTGCCCACAGTTGCAGTCACTGTTGGCCGCGCATATATCGTCATGGTAGTGATAGCGGTAGCCAGACATCCTGTAGCATCTGTTACCGTATAGGTAATATCAGCATACCCTTCGCTGACTGCTATTATTTTCCCTGTAGCATCCACAGTAGCTGCTATGGGATTATTGGTGGTCCATACACCTCCGGGTGTAGAATTGGCAATAGTACAGGAAGTGCCTGCACAGATACCCGGCGTGGCAGGTGTCAGCGTGCTGGAAGGCAGTACACCCGCCATGGGGATAATCGAGATATCATCCAAAGCGAGATCGTTCCCGTTACTACCATTGGCATTATTCTGCAGGAAGATATCAGCAGTATTGCCAGGCGCATTAAATGTAAATGTATATGCGGTCCAACTGCTACTGGTAACAGCTCCTGTACTGAAAGAAGAGATCACCACACCATCTGTACCTGTCAGTCCTGCGAGGATTTCTGGTTTAACAGGAGCTGTCGGATTGATATTCGCTATCCAGAAATTCAGTTTGTACGGTTGGCCCGGAAGCAGGTTGGTAAGCCTTTTCCGGTAAAAAGCTTCCTTCTGCGCAGCACCATTCACAAGCATCATATTGCCTGTGCCGGTAGTATGATCCGTGAGTGTTCCCGCATTGTCTGCTGTTGCGATGGCATAGTAACCATCACCGATATTGTTGTTATTCTGATAGTGGTAAGATGTAGTGACTACAGGTGCTGTAGATGCAGTGCCAAAATCTTCTGTTGATATAACGCCGCATGCCTGCGATATGGCAATGGGCGTCAGCAATGCTCCACGTGCTATAACATGTACCACCTCCCCTGCTGCTACATTTATTGTTGACTGGGCAGTGCTGACAGCTACAGTTGAATTATTTGTAGGATCATACAGTGTAATACTTTCCAGGCTCCAACCCACAGGTGTTACTGCTGACAAAGTATAACTGCCTGCATCTACAGGTAGTATAACAGCATTGCCTTTATAAGGAAGACGCGGCCTTTCATCATCTATCCAGATGCTTTGAGGTGTGCGTGTATAAATTGTTCCCGCAGCATTGGATGCAGCAGATGTACACCATGCCTGTCCTGCAGGACCAGCAGTCATATGATTAAAGAATGTATAAGCTGTTGCATCAGGTATCCAGGTAAGGCCTCCGCCCCATTTATTGCCATTGGCATAGATCGTTCCATCATCATCAACCGCAACATCTGTAGTACCGGGACTACCAATGTTCGTAGCTATCCCTCCTGTAAATGGTAATGTAAAAACTGTTCCGCTGGTGCAGTAATAAACGATCTGTCCGGAGGAGGGCAACATATCCAGCCGGCTGGCGCCAGTACCTGTAGGAGCCAGTATTGTCCAGGCGTCAGTATAAGGAGCTGATACTCCGTCATTTTTCCAGATGCTGCCATCGTCTGTCACAATAGCAATACGTCCCTCACCATAAGTGATATCTGTTGCTTTCAGTCCGCCGTGTGCAGCTGCTGTATAGATAACCTGCTGATTACTACCATCAAAGAAATATGCGTTACCGTTAGCATCTACGTCAACAAACTGTCCGGGTCCTGCGCCATCCAGCGAGGTACCCGTAAAACCGGTAGCCGTCCACTGGCTGCTGCCAGCTATCCTGTGATAAATTTCTCCGGATGCTTCCAGGGATGCCCATAACTCTCCGTCTCCCAGCCCGTTAGCAGTGATGCCATGACTGGTCCCTATATCGTAGATACGGCCGGGCACAAACGGCTGATCATTCAGGTAAAAGTCCGGAATGATCGTTGGGCCTCCATTCATAGTGAACTGAAAATCAGGAGACGATTCTTCGTTTAGTGCACTGACATGTACGTAGATATATCCTTTTTGTGCTAATGTTGATGATACAAAAAAAAATACCGGCGACAAAGCTTTCAATAATCCAATGGCAATTCGATTCATAAGTAACTGGGAACTAGATGGATTCCAATGGTGGTCATCCACTAACTAAGCACAATCCTGTTCCTAATATAGAGATAATTACAATATAAATATAATATGATGATAAATTAATCTAGCTCTAACAGGCAGGGTATACACGAAACCATTGAGTTATATTACTTTCCGTGATAAGCGACAATTATAGAAAGCTGTCACCCGGTTGCAGGGAACGGCCTGAATATTGCAGTTGTTATTAAACCGGTATGGTCGGATTCCCTAAAACACCTTTTTAAACATTTAACAATGAAAAAGCTCACTCTTTTCTTGTTTACAGTACTGCTTACTGCAGGTAGCATTTTCGCACAAAGTAATGCGGGAGATAAGATACTCGGCACCTGGCTGAACGAAGAAAAAGATGGTAAGATCGAGATCTATAAAAGCGGCAGCAAATATTTTGGCAAGCTGGTTTGGGGTAAGAATATGTATGAACCGGATGGCAGCTCGAGAACAGATATCAAGAACCCTGATCCGAAACTGAGGAGCCGTAAACTACAGGACCTGGTATTGCTGACCAACTTCACTTATGATGACGGAGAATGGGAAGGCGGAAAGATCTATGATCCCAAGAGTGGCAAGACATATAGCTGTGTGATGAAGTTCAAGGGAAATATATTACAGATCAAAGGTTACATCGGTATTACACTACTGGGCCGCACCACTGTGTGGACAAAAGCTTAACTCACTATAAAAAGCCAGGCAGGCTGGGGAAAGCGGTGTTCTGATGAACGACTGCTTTTCTCAACCTGCCGGCCAAACCTGTTGGCATAGGTTTGTTATCCTATCTATCCCTAATGGTTCTCTTAGAACGTTCTATGCTTTTAACTGCGGTGAAGCAGTGATCAATTCCTTTCTTTACTTTCTGAAGTTGAAATTCCTCGAGATATTAAATCCGAAGAAGATATCCCCTTTACCCCAGCTACCATTTGTTTTAGACAGATAATAAGGTCCGATCATTCCATTGGAATTGGTGAATACCAGTTGAAATACGTGTCCACCTGTCTCAATGTCTACTCCGAGGGAAAGTGAATTATATGCCTTGGTTGACACTACCTGATCAGGTAACAGATAGTTGTATTCGGCTGTAAAACTCATTCTCTTGGTGAACTTCATTCTGCCACCTGCACTGATGGCAAAGATGTCATTGTTATCCTGTGGTGTAGCTACGAGGTTGTAATGCGTCCATGATGGCGCCACCTGCAGGGACAGAGCACTTGAAAACTTCCTGGCTATGAGTAGCTGGGAAGTATAACTGGTACGGAAACGCGTATTCAGAAAACTCTTATCCGTATATCGCTGTGTATAGTGTGTTACAAGTTCATAAAGACTGATTGAAACAGGTACAGAACCGGTGGTCTGACGTAATATCTTATACTTGATATTACCATCAAATGCTTTGTCAACAGAACTTCTGCCTACGCCTACGGATAACCTGTCAGTTATGCCATAATCCAGACCAAAGCGGATAGAAGCATTGTCCAGTCCGAACAGCTCGTAAGCACCTTCATTCAGCTTACCAAAACGGTGCATAATGAGGAACTGCAGGTTTTGTTTACCAGGCGATTCGACAGTAGGCATATTGACCAGCTGTGTGGCTTTGAACGTACCGGTTACGATATGCGGCTTATCAGCAGCATTCTCCGATTGGTTCAACATATTCAGCAGACTCGTATCCTGCGCTATGGCAGCTACATTTCCAAGTAATAAACACAATATGATATAACAGGCTATCTTTTGCATATTCAAAACTATTTTGCCGGCAGACACACCGCGACTATTTGTATATTAATTTGTGACGCAATCTTATCTTTTACCAGAGACGGGATCTTGATATTGAAGTCAGATGGTTTTACTGCAAAAGCAGATTTTGCAGTCACCTTTCCATCCTTTACTTCCAGTTCTCCGGGTACGGTAATTTGCTGTGTAACACCGTGCAGCGTGAGCTGTCCGCTTACCTGTACCTTATAAGTACCTGGCTTGTTAGGCACATCACCGGTGAAAGTACCGCTGAACTGTGCTTTAGGAAACTTTTCGCTTTCCACGTAGTTCTCATTATAATGTTCCTGCATCAGCTGTTTAGGAAACAGGAAATTCCGTTGCAACAATGTAAACGCGACGGATTTCTTTGTGAGATCTACGGCCGCGAAAGCCTGGCTGTTCTCAGCTTTGATATCTTCCAGTGGAGTTTTGGAAAAGAAGCTGACATTCCCGTTTCTGGTCATAAATGTCTGCGCCTGCATGGGCAGGTAAGACAGACAAACCAGTACAATAAAGCATATGGTTCTCATCTTTACTACAGTTTAGTTATTCAATGCACCATGATTAATCCAGGACCTGATCTTGTTGATATTACAATCAGACAATTTAGAACCACCCTGTGGCATAGCAGGATAACCGGCATCATGATTGATTACGTGCAGGAGATTACCATTATCAACCTGTGCTTTCACGCCGGCATAGTTACCTAATGATACACCACCACTTACGTTACCATTACCATGACAGCTATAACAGCTACCACTGATGATAGGTAATATGTTGGCTGTATACTTCATATTTGCGGTATCGCAGCTATTATCGCCGCCGCCACCACCGGGAGGATTGTTGTTAGTGACATCCTGTTCATTATCTTTCGAGCAGGAAACGATAGTCGTTGTGCATGCAATAGCAATTGCGAATAAAGGAAACAGTAGTTTTTTCATGATCAGTGTTGTTACTTGTTATTTATAATAGTTGCGTCGACAATACTTACGTCCATCAGCATTCCTGTACACAATCCTTTGATCAGCACTGACTCCCCTACTTTTGGAAGTTGTTTCTCTTCTCCCGGTACAATACTACAATTCACGCCCCCTGCACCACCTGCGAGTAATACAGATATTGATGTTCCTGTTTTCTGTACATCCGTTACAGTGCCTTTCACTTCCACCACCTTATTCACATAATTGCTGTTGGCCTGCTGTTCATTACTGGCAAATGCTTCATACAATTGCTGCGCACTGATATGTTTATCTGTGCGCGACTCTGCTGCAGTAGTCCTTGGCTTATTGTACAAATAGTATCCTGTTCCCGCTGCTATAAGGCAAAGCAATGCCCCGGCGAGAATGATCAATTTTCTTCGCGTCATGTTATAAGTCTTATTAAATACGGTTCTTATTTAAGCCGTAATGGCCGAGTGAGGCCAATGTTCATGCCTACACTCGTTACAGGCAGTTTTCCAACACCGATACCTTTTACAGGTATCATTGCATATGGTTCCACCCGCAGGGTTCCTAATACTCCTACAGGGCGTTCATAGCCAACGCCCAGGTGTACATTTGAGACCCAGTCTTTAGTGGCTTTCTTATACACCCAATCCCGGTCTCCATAAGTTCCATAGTATTCGTAACTATAATTATATCCCTGTTTTTTCATGATATACGATGACATCCCACCGTTTACATACCAACTGCTCTTAGGCCCTATTGCAAAAGTATACCGCACATTCAGCGGTATTTCATACATATTACACCATCCATCCACAGCCAACACCTTCATGTCGCTTGGCCATGACGTTTTTTTAGGATCGAAGTATTTGCCGTCTGAGTAATAGTATTTACGTTCATATATCACCCCGGTTTCCACTGCCAGTCTTTTACTGAACCTGTAACCGGCAACCAGTCCTACGTTATAGCCCACATTGGAAGTACGTTGAAATTTCACTGTGGTTATATCAGGGCTTGCAATCAATCCGTAATACAATCCTTTCTTCAGAGAAGCTGGTTCCGTTTTCTTCTTTGGAGCCTGCACAGTAGCATTGCTGTCAGACTTTGGAGCAACAGGTATCCTGATCCTGTTTGCATGCAGAATATTCACTTGCGGATACATCTCCCTGTTTGCTCTTCCATGGATACCATCAAGGCTCAGTGAAGTAGTATTAACAGCAGTTATCCCCGGCCTGGCAGCAGGATAACTGCTGTTGGGAATATCCTGTGTTACGCTGGCGCGTACAGTGCTATTCCCTGTGTTCCTGTTCACGGAGTATTGTTCACTGTCCCCTTTTGTCAATTGGTTACGGGTATGTTGTTCAGTTTTTACTGTAACCTCCTGCTTATCATTCCTGACTACATGTTCATATGTGTCCTGATGATGGTTACCGGTACCAACCCTGTTTACCATTAGCTGGCTTCCATTTATAGCGTCTTCACTATGCTGATTTGTCTGTACGTCATTGTTATTGTCTGCTTCCTGTACAGGTTGCACACTGTTAGCGTTAGTGTGATTGTTCACCGGTACAAGTTGCTGGTCAGGATGCTGTAATGCCAGACCCTCATCTCCGGAATGAAGACGTTCCCCGTTATACAGGCCTTTAACAGCTGTAATCAGCAGAATGACTGTCATGATCCCAAAGAGACCACGCCTGAACCACCAGCGACCGGTACGCCCGCCTGTAGCCGTCCCCTGCTGAGTGTTCTCAGCCTGCTGCAACCTGTTCCGCATAGCTTCCCAGTCTCCTCCGCCTGTGTTCAGGGGATAGTCTGAGGCCGCATTGCGGAATAGTTCGTCCATATCGTCGTCTAGGAGCTGCATACGTCTATTTCAGGTATATCTGTGTTTAATTTTTTCTGTAAATACGCCCTCGCTTTTGCCAGATTAGACTTGGAGGTCCCAATGCTGATGTTGAGCTTATCAGCAATTTCCTGGTGGGAGAACCCATCAATTACATACATATTGAAAGCCACCTGATAGGATGGTGGCAGTTCTTTGACCAGTACAATCAACTCCTTGTAATATAATTGCTGCTCCGCAGATTGTCCCACGTCCGGCACATCCCATACCTCTTCCGGTATGCCTCCGATCTCAGGTATCATGTTCTTCCGTCTCAGTTCATCGATCGCCGTATTGACCATGATCTTCCTGATCCATCCCATCAACATCTTTTCCTGGTCTTCTGATTCTTCGCAACTGAACTTGTCAAAACGGGTAAACACCTTCACAAAGCCATCGTTTACCACATCTTTGGCATTCTCATACCGGTATATGTACCTGAACACAATCTTAAAAGCATAGCCATAGTATTGCTCATACAATAACTTCTGGCATCTGGGCTGTTTATTAATGCACCCCTGTATTATGGTAGTCAGTTGTTCCAATGCTTTTCAATAAGGCTCACTTGTTCTATATACCTTCTAAATACGGAACCTTGAAAGAAAGGTTGCCTGAGGTATAAAATATTTTCCAGATAAGAATCCCACAGCTATATAAACAACTATAAACCAATAACTTTTAAAAGAAAATTATTCCTGGCCCTGGTATTATCTACCATAAAATTACACTTATTCCGGTTTTATTATCCCCGGGGTTGAAACCCCCGTTTATTTGAGTTCCTCTTTCCAGCTGGCAATGGCCGCTGTATCGGCCGGGGTGACTTTGAGGGAGCCTTCCTGGGTGATATCTACCTGCTGGCCGGGGCGCAGGGACAGGTCTTTACCTTCCGTCTGCACCCTGACAGGACTTCCCAGGGCGGTAATCACCAAATGTGAAGGGGTGGTATAGGCATGTATATTAAAATGAGTACCTGTTACGTCTGCATATACTTCATAACCGCGGATATGAAAAGGCTGCCCGGTGCTGCTGTTCGCCCGGAAACTGGCCTCTCCTTCCACTTCCACCACCCTTCCTGCTACACTATAAGTAGCAGGATACCTGACAGCGCTGCCCGTATTCATCCACACTTCGGTACCATCAGGCAGGGTATTCCTGGACTTATGTTGCCCGGAAGAAGAGATGGCCCTGAAAGACGCGGATCTCTCCGAGCGCATTACCATCAGGTAAAGCCCTGGCCCCACTATCAGGAACACGAGTGCAATAATGGCGTACAGATAATTAAGGCGGTGGGAATAGAGTCGCCTGATCAACGGGGTACTATCTGCCGGAATAGGACGGTCAATCGCCATCGCTTTTGATGCCATCGGCATCCAATGCTCATCAAAGGGGAAAATAACCGGAGGATATTCCTCCAGCAGCTTCGTTTGCTCCACGACCCATTGGTTATGCCGGGACGTTACACTGCTATGCGCCACATCCTTGAGGCATTGCCTCACCGACTGATGTACGGCGTTGATGGCATAAGTCACAGTGTCTACTGACAGCTGCATGGCAGCTGCTATCTGGGCGGGAGACATCCCCTTCAGCCGGTGCATTTCGTAGATCAACCTCCGCTGCTCCGGCAGTGATAGGATCGTATCATGGATAAGGGACTGATAAGCCTTGTAATGCTGTATTTCGGGAGGGACTTCCTCCTCATATTGTGGTATAGGAAGGGGTTCAACGGAGGATGTATCCTGCAGATAATTATAACATTCCTGCAGGGCTACAGAGCGGAGATAGGCGTCCAGGTCTTTTACAAGGGCCAGCTTGTCCCTGTGCAGCCAGACAATAATGAAGGTTTCCTGTAAGACAGCGTTAATACAGCGCTCATCTCCTTTCAGGACAACAGCCAGGTCAGCATATACCAAGGGGGCTACGGCCCTGAAGAAACGGGTAAAAGAAGTTTCATTGCCATCTGCAATACTCTGCAGTAATTCTTTCTCGTGGTAATTTGTCTCCACCATAATTCCGACGATCAGAACAGGAATATACGAAATATATGGAACCTGATCAAACCGTCCGCCAGTGGCCGGTTTCAGCGATCAATAGTAAAAGCGTAGCTTTGCGGCACCTTCAAATCATTCAGCAATATGAATTTCGAGCATAAAGTGGTATGGATCATTGGCGCCTCCTCCGGTATCGGGGCCGGACTGGCAAAAGCCTTAGCGTTACATAGGGCACACCTGATCATTACTTCCCGCGACTATACCGCTTTAAAATCACTGGAAGAACTGGTGGAAAATCGTACCCGTTGTACCATACTGCCAGCTGACATGACTGACAACGCAGGACTGCCACAGGTAGTAGAGCGTGCCATCAGCATCCACGGACATATTGATATTGTTATTCATTCAGCCGGTGTGGGACAACGCTCTGCGGCCGTTGATACACAGCTGGCTGTCTACCATCAGTTGATGGCTGTTAACTTCTTCGGCCCTTTGACCCTTACCCAGTACCTGTTACCTCATTTCAAAAGACAGGGTCATGGACATGTGGTAGCCATCAGTAGTATGTCGGGCCTGATGGGCTTTCCATTGCGTAGTGGTTATGCTGCTTCCAAACATGCATTGAAAGGATATTTTGAAACCCTGCAGGTAGAACATACCCTGGACAACTTTTATGTGACTATTGTAAGTCCCGGCAGGATTAAAACAGGATTATCCCTGTCTGCACTAACAGGAGACGGAGCACCTTATGACAAGATGGACAAAGGCCAGCTGAATGGCATTCCTGTCAATGAATGCGTTGTCAGAATACTGAAGGCCATCAGCCATAAAAAGAAGCATGTGATCATTGCCAAAAGCGAACACTTACTGTACTTGCTGCGCATACTGATCCCATCTGCCTATTATCGCATTGCAAGAAGAAGAGGATTGCAGGCAGACAATTAACTTGCGATCTCCATATCCTTGCCACTATCCTCGTTTCCCTGACAGAGCTTCGCCATCATTCGCGCCAGTTCAGTAGGTTGCATTACTGCGGCAGGATTATTTCCTCTGATTGTCGCCTCCGGCATACCTTTGAATAAAGTAGATGAAGGATCCTGTACAAACACCTTACCTCCATGCTCGTCTATCGCCCTTGCCCCTTCCAGGCCATCCCAGCCCATACCCGCCAGAATAATACCTATTGCTTTGGACCCGGCATAAACAGCGAGCGACTTTAAAAAAATGTTTACAGCATAGTTAACGATCTGCTCAGGCCTCCGTGGAATAAGCTTGAATACACCATCTTCAATCTGAACAAATTTACCTTCCGGCATCAAATAGATATGGTCAGGTTCTATTTTCGTATCATGACCTATACGTACTATCGGCAGCCGGGTACGCGGTTGCAGCAGTTTATCAAGCATGCTCTTATAACTTCTTGATAAGTGCTGTACGATTACGTAGGCGACACCGGTTCTTTCCGGTAAATTGCTAAAGAATATTCTTAAGACGTCCAGGCATCCCGCAGAACATCCTAATCCTGCAATGTGGAATTTGGGTTTTACCATCTCTCTTGAACTTTGTTAAAAACTCTCTTTCAAAAACCGGGCTGAACGAGTGCTCATGAGATTGCTGGAGCATATACTGGTAAGATCTTTGAGCTTATCTGTATATGCGTAAAAAGTCCTCATCTTCAACACCCGCGGGACGCACAAAGGCTAAGTTCCCTGCTACGGTATCGCCCATGCTGGCTACACTGGTAGAAAAACCAGTAGAAGAGCCGGGATGGATGTATGAGGTAAAATGGGATGGGTATCGTGCTATCGCCTTGCTGAATAAAGGAGAAGTACAACTCATTTCACGCAACAATAAATCATTCGATGAGAAATTCTATCCTGTGCACAATGCGTTAAAGGCATGGAACATTAATGCAGTAGCTGATGGAGAGATAGTGGTGCTCAATGAAAGCGGGACTTCCAGTTTCGGTGATCTGCAAAACTGGAGAAGTGAAGCCGATGGTGAATTGATCTATTATGTATTTGATCTTTTGTGGCTGAATGGGTATGACCTTACACAGTTACCTCTGATACAGCGCAGGGAATTGTTAGAAAAGCTATTTCCGGCTCCGGATATTATCAGGTTCAGCGCCGGCTTTCATACTTCTCCTTCAGAGTTTCTATCAGCAGCCACCTCACTGGGACTGGAGGGAATTATTGCCAAAAAGGAAGATAGTCTTTACTATCCCGGTATACGCACAACGGAGTGGTTAAAGATCAAGATCAATAAAAGACATGAAGTAGTGATAGGCGGATACACCCGTAATGAAAACTCTTCCAAGCCTTTCAGCTCATTGCTGGTAGGTGTGTTTGATGATGGTAAATTGCAATATACCGGTAAAATAGGCACTGGGTTTTCCTCCGCCAGACAGAAGGAAATGATGCAGTTATTCAAACCGCTGACCATCAAAAAATCTCCCTTTACAACGGTTCCTGATGTCAATAAACCTTCCCGCTTCAGGCCCAATCCTCCGAAGGCAGTAGCCACCTGGCTAAAGCCGGAGCTGGTATGCGAAGTAAGTTATGCAGAGATCACTTCTGATGGTGTAATGCGTCACCCTTCATTCGAAGGTATGCGGGAAGATAAGGCAGCAAAAGATGTAATCAGAGAAGCCCCCCAGCCGGTTAAAAAAGCAGCAAAGAAAACGGGTACCGCTATTTCGCAACAGCTATTAACACCCGTGATTGGCGGTAACCGTAAAACCTTACTCAATCCATCGGAAGATACACAAGTCAGGAAGATCAATAAACATGAACTGAAGTTTTCCAATCTTAATAAAATATTCTGGCCGGAAGAGAAATTCACCAAACGGGACATGCTGAATTACTATTACCAGGTTGCGCAATACATTGTACCATATCTGAAAGACCGGCCCCAGTCGCTCAACAGGTTTCCCAACGGCATAAAAGGCAAGAGCTTTTATCAGAAAGATGTAACAGGGAAAGCGCCCGACTGGATCAAGACCTTTCCCTATCATACCAGTGATGGGGAAGACAAAAACTTCATGGTGGGTACAGATGAAGCCAGCCTGTTATATATGGCTAACCTGGGCAGCATTGAAATGAACCCCTGGAACAGCAGGATACAAAAACCGGATTACCCCGATTGGTGTATTATTGATCTGGATCCAACAGAAAAGAATACCTTTGAGCAGGTAATAGAAACAGCGCTTGTCACCAAAGAAGTTCTTGACAGTATCAAAGCCCCTGGATATTGCAAAACATCTGGTTCCACCGGCATCCATATCTACATTCCTTTAAACGCAAAATATACTTACGATGAATGCCAGTTGTTCGGTAAATGGATCGCTACACAGGTACATGCTGCCTTGCCTGCATTTACCAGTATAGAGCGTATGACACAGAACAGGCGGGGCAAGATATATGTTGACTACCTGCAGAACAGGCCCAAAGCTACACTGGCTGCTCCATACTCCTTACGGCCAAAGCCAGGTGCAACAGTGTCCATGCCTTTACATTGGGAAGAAGTAAAAAAGGGACTACAGATGAAAGACTTCAATATTGCCAATGCTGTTGCCCGGATCAATGAAATGGGTGATATATTCAAACCAGTACTCGGCAAGGGAATTGATATGAAGAAGATACTACGTGATATGCAACCATAAGTTTATTTATTAACCTTTAAATTCTACATTATGGCAAAGTATTCAAAAAAGAGCCAGGACAAGGTGGAAGAGAATATGCATGAAATGAAGGAAGGCAAACTGAAAAGCGGCAGAAGTGGCAGGAAAGTCACTAATCCCAAACAAGCTATCGCTATAGGCTTATCAGAAGCCAGAAAAGAAGGTGCTAAAGTACCAAAGAAAGCTGCTGCAAAGAAGAGAGCTACACCGAAGAAAAAAGCGGCCGCCAAAAAAGCAGCACCTAAAAAGAAAGCCGCTGCAAAGAAACGGGCTACACCAAAGAAGAAAGCTGCTGCTAAAAAAGCTGCTCCAGGGAAAAAGGCTGCAGCGAAAAAGGCAACAGCTAAAAGAGCTACAGCAAAGAGAGCCACAGCTAAAAAGGCGTCGCCTAAAAAGAAGGCGGCTGCAAAGAAACGGGCTACGCCTAAGAAGAAAGCTGCTACGAAGTCTTAAAAATTATATGTCAGCCATCAGCAATTAAATTACTTCCCCGACAACCAGGCGAGGAACTGGGGTGCTTTTTCTTTGCTGATGGTGATCACCTCTTTGAAAGGCACAGACAGATTCACACTTAGCTTACGTGCTACATAGTGAGAAGCGTCTTTTATCGCTTTACGGTTAACGAGGAATTGTCTGTTTACCCGGAAGAAATCATTCCCACAGAGTTGTTCAGCATCTTCAAGAGATTTCTTCAGGTGATAGTGTTGCCTGTCGAAGGTCATCAGGCATAAGGTCTCCTTTTCAATATAGAACAATACAATACTTTCCAGCCTGACCGGCACTATTTTGTCTTTGTAATAAACCAATATAGCTGCAGGTTTGGACGTATGTTGCTGAACGGTTTCAGCGATCGTATTGGCAGGGTTATCTATGCTTACTCCGGTAAACTGACGGCGCAGATTATTGTACTTCCTGATCGCATCTGCAATGGAGGCATTAGTGAATGGCTTCAGAATATACTCGATACCATTGGTCTTAAATGCCTGCAGGGCGTATTCATCATATGCGGTGCAGAAGATCACAGGCGCTGATACTTCTACTGTTCTGTAGATATCAAAGCTTTCCCCATCCCCCAACTGTATATCACTGAAAATAAGATCAGGCATATCGTTCTGTTGAAAATACGTCACGGCTTCCTTCACTGATTTCAGCACGGCCACTACTTCCACTGTATTATCCAGTTGCTGGATACTTTCTTTCAGATCCTCTGCTGTCAGCACTTCATCTTCTATAATCACTACCCGCATGCTGTAAGATTTTTATTTTTACGGTAAATGTTCTGCCATTGTCTTCAATCAGAATGTCTTCTCCGGTCAGCATCTTGTAACGTTCTGACAGGTTCATTAATCCGCTGCCGGTAGAGGCTTCTGTCTGGTGCTTCACCTGCAGGTTATTCACTACTTTCAGATAATCTCCCTCCTGGATCACATCCAGGTACAAGGGATCTTCACTGGTAAGTACATTGTGTTTAATCGCATTCTCCAGCAAAGGTTGCAATGAGAAGGCAGGTAACCAGCGATTGCTTAATGCCTGCTGATCGATATCAATGGAGAATTTCAGCGCTTCTCCTGCGCGCATCTTCTGCATCTCCAGGTAATCTACGCTTAACTTTATTTCATCTTTCAGTGAAATAACATTCCTGTGTCCCGTTGAAATACTGGCCCGCAGGAAGTCTGACAAATGGATGAGGTATTCTTCCGCCTTTTCCGGATGGCGGCGTATAAGAGACTTCAACGTATTCAACGCATTAAAAAGAAAATGTGGATGGATCTGTTGCCGCAACAACTGGTTGATGGCTTCTGTATTGGTAAACTTCAACCGGGCATTTTCCAGTTCAGCATTATTTTTGGCATGTACCAGGGTGATATAGTTGTGGAGCATCAGGACAAACGCGTTAAATACAATGCCATGCAGCATGAATAACAGCGGCCATAATGCTTTGTTCCTCACCTGTTCATACCAGTCAGGAATAACGAAAGTATGCGGGTTAGCAGACACCACCATCCTGAACACCAGGAAGTTCAGGAGCAATGCTCCTGAGAAGCTGGCTATAGTCCGGTATAACCTGAATTGCCCGGATAAATAGTTCCAGCGCCTGGAAATCCACACCTGTACCCCCACATTGTACAAACTGTTGACTAGTATACCAACGAAGATCACTCCCGATTTGGCGAGGATTGTACTCAGGGAATACTCTCTTGCAGAAGAGTTCAGTCCCACGAGGATGGCAATACTCAACGCTGCGATAAAACTTACGCGTACAAGACTTTTTATAGGTAATCTTTTCATGTGTTTCTAACTGCAAGTTAAGTACAAAGGCTGAGTACATTCAGGTTTCCCTGTCCAATTCAACCGCGATTTTGTCTGTTTCAGCCCCGCCATTTTTTGCATATTAGATTATTATTATTTGTTTCGCACTAAATTTTACACCTGATGAAATCAAAATTGTTGCTCATTGCTGTTTTGCTAACGGCCGGTAAAGCCATAGCACAGCAGAAACATACAATTAGCGGAACCATTAAATCCAAGGCCAAAGGAGAAACCCTCATCGGCGCAACCGTAAGAGTAAGCGGTGGCGGCGGTACAACCACCAACGAATATGGATTCTATTCCATTACCCTCACAGACGGCAAACATCAGCTGGAATACTCCTCTATGGGCCTGCAGACCAACCACTTAGACTTTTTCCTCCGGAAAGACACCGTTATTAACATCTCCCTGGAAGACGAATCTGTCAGCCTGGGAGCAGTGACCATTACCGGTACCAGTACCAAAAGGAGCCTCAGTACGCCTCAGATGGGACTGGAAAAGCTGACTACCAAAGAGATGAAGAATGTACCGGTACTGCTGGGTGAAAGAGATGCCATTAAAGTTATCCAGTTGTTACCTGGTATCAAGTCGGCCGGAGACGGTAACGCCGGTATGTATGTACGTGGCGGCGCTGCCGACCAGAACCTGATACTCCTGGATGAGGCGCCTGTGTACAATGCCTCTCACCTGCTGGGTTTCTTCTCTACCTTCAACTCTGATGCGATTAAAGACATCGCTGTGTACAAAGGCGGTATGCCTGCACAATACGGTGGTCGTCTGTCATCCGTACTGGACATCAAGATGAACGATGGTAACAACCAGGACTTCGGCGTTAGCGGCGGTATTGGTCTTATTTCTGCCAAACTGAACGTGGAAGGTCCTATTCAGAAGGATAAATCATCCTTCCTCATTACAGGCCGCAGAACATATGCTGATATGTTCCTAAAACTGTCCAGCGATTCCAGCATCAACAACAATACGCTCTATTTCTATGATATCAATGCCAAGCTGAATTACGAACTGGGTGAGAAAGATAAATTGTATCTCTCCGGTTATTTTGGTAAAGATAAACTGGGCGTAGGCGATCTGTTCGGATTGCAGTGGGGTAATACCACCGCCACCCTGCGCTGGAACCACATCTTCAATAACAAGTTGTTCTCAAATACCTCCCTCATCTACAGTAATTACGATTATACTATCTCCATTAACAGTGGTTCTGTGAATGCAGATATCTATTCGAAGATCAGGGACTACAATCTGAAAGAGGAATTACAATGGTATCCTTCTTCCAGTCATAACATCCGTTTCGGTATCAATTCCATTTATCATACCATCACTCCCGGACAGGTTACTACTTCTGAAACTTCACAGATCAATGCCAGGACACTGGAAGACCGTTATTCCTGGGAGAATGCATTGTATCTTACCGATAACTGGAAAGTGTCTGACAAGTTGAGCGCGACCTATGGCTTGCGTTTATCTTCCTTCAGCATCCTGGGTAAAGGTGATTTCTTCAACATAGACAAGGATGGAAAGATCGTCGATACCCTGCATTATCAGAGCGGCGATTTTGTAAAGACATACCTCAACCTGGAACCCAGGCTGGCGCTCAGCTATAAGCTAAACAGCACCTCTTCACTGAAGGCATCTTACGTACGCAATACTCAGAACCTTCACCTGATCTCCAACAGTACGACCAGCAGTCCTACAGATAAATGGGTGGCCAGCACCAATATCATCAAACCTGAAATATCCGACCAGTACTCTATCGGCTACTATAAAGACCTGTTCGGCGGAGACTATGAACTGACCGTTGAAACCTATTACAAGTCTTTACAAAACCAGATCGACTACCGTGATGGCGCCAATGTTAATACTGTCAGCAATGCAATAGAATCTGAGCTGCTGTTTGGTAAAGGACGTGCTTATGGTATTGAGTGGTTGTTCAAAAAGAGAGTGGGTAAATTCAGCGGATGGCTGAGCTATACACTGTCAAAAACAGAGAGACAGATAGATGGTATCAACAACAACAAATGGTACAATGCACGCCAGGACAGAACACATGACATAGCGATTGTGGCCATGTACCAGGTAAGCAAGAAATGGACATTATCTGCCAACTGGATCTATTACACCGGCGATGCGGTCACTTATCCTTCCGGTAAATACCAGATAGATGGTCAGACGGTATATTACTTCACTGGTCGTAATACTTACCGTATGCCTGATTATCACCGTCTGGACCTGGGCGCTACGCTGCAGCTGAAGAAACGTAAACGCTGGTCGTCAGAACTGGCCTTCAGCCTGTACAATGCTTATGGCAGGGAAAATGCATACACTATCACCTTCGAAGACAGTAAGGAAGATCCGAATAAGACTGTTGCAAAACAAACAGCACTGTTCAAATTCATTCCTTCTATCTCTTACAACTTTAAGTTCTAATGACCATGCGTAACAGTTTTATATATACTATACTAGGCGCAGCGCTGTTACTCGGCACCGCTTGTGAAAAGGAGATCGATCTTAATCTGAATGGCAACGACAACAAGCTGGTGATCGATGCTGTGCTGACAGACATCAAAGGCGACTGTGTTGTGAAGCTCAGTCGTACCAAAGATTTTTCGGCAGACAATTCCTTTGTGGGCGTATCCGGTGCAAAGGTGCAGATCTATCATAATGGCGATACCACACTGCTGACTGAAACTGCCACCGGTGTGTATGTTGCACCGGAATTATCCGGCAGCAGCGGCAATACTTATGGATTGCTGGTTACCCTCGATGGTGAACGATATACTGCGACGTCTTATATGCCGTCAAAAGTGCCAATGGATTCTTTGTCTATCGTAGAGGAAGATCTTTTCGGGGATATGACCAAAGTAGCAAATGTCAGCTTCAGAGATCCTGCAGGAGAAACCAATTACTACCGTTTCCAGCAGTACATCAGGGGTACCAAAGTAAAACGGTACTATGTGCGTAATGATGATCTTACCAACGGTAATGATATCAATGCGCGGTTGTACATCCTGGGCGAAGATGATGATGACCATGAGTATGATATCAACAGCGGAGATGAGATCACTGTGGAGATGCTGAATATTGATGCTGCGGTATATAAGTATTTTTATAGCCTTAGCAGCAGTGCTACCGGTGAGAATGAGTCTGCTACACCTGCAAATCCTGTGAGCAATATTTCAGGGAATGCGGTTGGCTATTTCAGTGCGCAGACGGTAGAGAGGAAGACGATTAAAGTGCCTTGATAATTTTATTTTTTGTTTTGGGACGCCGGCCACAATTTCTATATGGGATTGCGGCCGGCGTTTTTTGGTCATTCGCCCATCAGGGTCGTGTGTTTGTAGGGTATCTATTCGATATGTATTCGGTGCGACTATAGTTCGACCTATAACCTATAGGCTCCTTACTATAGCATTACAGGCACTGTTCTATAGCCAACGCTATAGAACGGTGGGCCTAATGTAGGACTACAGAGCCTATAGGTTAAGGTTCGTAGTATAGTCGCACCGAATACATACTATAGAGATACACTTCCGGCTATTTATTGATTTGTACCTTGTTATTTGTAATTTCGTGACCCGCAACTTGTTAACGTGAAAAAGACATCGCACCCGATCCCCTTCTATTCGCTGGAACCATATGCCATCGGCGGAATGTTTATAGAAGAAATGCCCATAGACTTTCCTGAGGGAGCCCAACCTCACCAGGACGACCACTACCTGATCCTGTTGCTTACCCATGGCAGCGCAATATTAGAAATAGAAAAGGAAACTTTTCATTGTGAAGCTCCGGCACTGGCGGTGATTAAACCGCTACAGGTTCATTTCTCAACACAGTCAAAGGACCCGGCAGGCTGGGCTGTATCATGTGAACCGTTCCTGATTCCTAATGCACTCGCCGCCGTTCTGCCGGGTCTGGACATCAGGCAGCAGTATGTACCACTGACAAACGCAGAAGATCTCTTTCAGATAGCGGCTGTTTTGCAGACGGCGTTCAAAACATCCTGTATAACCAACAGGCATAAACCGGCTATTCTTAGAGGACTGGGTGAGGCATTCTTCCACCGCATCCTGCCAGAACTTGAAATGGCACAGGATAAGACGATACAACAAAAAGGGCAGCCAGCCGTTATTACCCGGCAATTCATGCAGCTGCTGCAACAGCAGCCCACCGGACAAACACCGGCCTACTTTGCCCGGCAGATGCACATTACGACGGCCCACCTGAATGATTGCGTGCGGGAAACTACCGGCTATCCGGTTACCTACTGGCGCCAGTATGCTATGCTGCATGTAGCTAAAAGGTTACTATACTATACGGACAAACCTGTCAAGACCATTGCCTGGGAACTGGGGTTTGAAGATCATACCTACTTTTCCCGCCTCTTCCGTAAGCTGACAGGGGAAACACCAGGGGCTTTCCGGAACAAATTCCACGAATAGTCCAATACCTTCCTGTTTGTCTCCAACTATTGCCGCATTTTCCGGCCTTTCTTTGCCTTAAAATCACAGATATGGAAACACTACTTAAGAAGAGCTGTGAAGTCATAAAAGAAGCTGGAAAAGCACTAAAAAATGCACAGGTACCTTCCGCAAGGGCAGGAAGCAAAGAGAAGCTGCTCCTGCAATTCAGGACGATCAATGCATTTTCTGCCCAACTTATCCGGGAAGGACTACTAACCATTGCACCTGATATTCCCTGGTCAGATGTGGAATTTGATACCGCGCGGCAAAAAGATCCAGCCCTGGGCAGCACTTACTGGGTATGCGACCCTATAGACGGAGCCATACACTTCCTGCAGGGCTTTTCTCCCTGGTGCGTGACGCTGGTGCTCATGGAGAATGGAAGCGCTGCTTTCTCTATCGTCTATGATCCTGTAAGGGATGAAATGTTCACTGCTATTCGGGGACAAGGCGCCTGGCTGAATGGAGAAAAGCTTGCCGTGAACATCCGCAATTCAATACAGGAGGCGATTCTGGCAACAGCTCATCCCAATCAGCCTCAGAAAGAGAAAAAAGACACTTCTCTCCTGCTGGCGAGCCTGGAAAGAATACTCCCGAAGGCCGGCGCAGTCAGGATGCTGGGGCCATCCTCGCTGCAACTTGCCTATGTAGCGGCGGGCAGACTGGATGCATTCTGGGAATATGGAAATGATGTTTATGACTGGCTGGCAGGCGCCCTGATGGTAGAAGAAGCCGGTGGAAAAGTACAGTCCATCGAAGGCGAAGCCTTTCCCATAGGTACAAATACCGGCATACTGGCGGGCAACGAATGGCTGGTGGGACTACTGGAAGAAGAGCTGCCCATAGGATGGGATATATTCAGCTGTAAAATGTAACAAGGTAAAGATGCTCCAATGCATTACCTCGTCCTCGATGCCTCCCAACCTATCATTGCCATTTTACGGGTACTCCCCCAGTGATATTCACCAAATTCACCATTTGACCTGATCACCCGGTGACAGGGGATGAGAAAAGCCACCGGATTACTTCCCACAGCCGTTCCAACTGCCTGGTAAGCCCGTTCTGCATGAGCAGCAGCTGCTACCTGTCCGTAGCTGGATAGTTCACCCATGGGTATCTGCAGCAATGCTTCCCAGACCTTTAGCTGAAAAGGGGTACCCTTCAGGTGCAGCTTCACCTGCTCCAATGTATTCCAGTCCTGCGTAAAAAAGTACAGGGCATTCTGCTGGATCATATCCAGTATCTGCTGGAACCGGGCATTGGGAAACTGCTCCTGCAGATGTCTGAACGCCTGCCCGCGGTCTTCCTCAAATGCCAGGTAACACAGTCCCTTGGGAGTGGCCGCCAGGATAAGTGGTCCGAACGGGCTTTCGGCAAAACTGTAGTTGATGGACAAGGCTTCTCCCCCATTTTTATATTCGCCCGGGGTCATGCCTTCAATTTTCATAAAAAGATCATGCAACCTGCCGGTTCCGGAAAGACCGGTTTCAAGGGCGGTATCAAAAAGGGAAGCCTGTTTATCTTTTAACAGCGACTTCGCATAGGCTACGCTGAGATATTGTGTGAATTTTTTGGGACTGACACCTGCCCATTCGGTGAACATGCGCTGAAAGTGGAATGGGCTTAAGTATACATTTTCAGCCACTTCCTCCAGGGAAGGCTGGTTCTTAAAGTTTATTTTCAGGTATTCAATCGCCCTGGCAATCCGTTCATAATTTGTTAATTCCTGAGAAATCATATCTATTTCATTTACAATACAAAAATAGACATTCCGGTTTATGACATAAACCCGGTTCTTGCGGAGTTGATTACACTAATTTGCCGTAATTTTGCCCCCTGATTATGAACACGAACCTGCCAATATTCGATATTCCATCGACAATCCGTTACTACCTGTCGCTTGACAAAAAAGTGACACAGAGTTTCGGGATGGATAAGTACGATGAGCTGCTTCACCCTAACAATTTTGCTGTACTAAGCAACGAGGGAAGCGTGAAGAGTGGTCCTCCCATCAGGACTGATCACTATGCGGTTATTCTGTGCATCAGGGGCACCTGCCAGAAAACGATCGGCGCCTTTACCTTTAATGTAGGTCCCAAGTCCCTACACATCGTATCACCTAAACATACTACTTCTTTTGATAATGCTTCAGATGACCTGTTACTGTACATGGTGATGTTCAAGAAGGAGTTTATCACGGATACCTTTATCAAGCAAAGCGCGCTTGATCCGCTGATAGACCTCAATCCTTCCTGTGCGCCGGTATATACATTGTCGGAACCACATTTTCAGAAGACAAAACTACTTTTTGAACGAATAGACCAGGAATATCGCGAAAGCAATCCTTTCTTTCTGCAGATTGTTCGCTTACAGGTGGTCGAGTTACTGTATGAGGTGAACCGTGCTTTTGAAAAATGCCAGGAAAGCCGTCCTAACCATCAGCTGACAAGACAGTATGCCACTTTTGTCAATTTCCGGGATCTTGTGGAGGAGCATTTCCTGCATAAAAGGACGGTGCAGGAGTATGCGGATATGCTGCACATCACCGCCAAACATCTGAGTGAGATTGTGAAACAGGAAACCGGTAAAAATGCTTTGCAGATCATACATAGCCGTTTATACCTGGAAGCCAAACTGCTGCTGTCTACCTCTACGCTCAGTGTGAAGGAAATCTCTGATCAGCTGAACTTTGATACCAGCTCACATTTCAGCCGTTTCTTCAAAAAGTTTGCAGACGAGAATCCTTCTGATTTCAAGAAATTATCTGTAGCATAATATTTCTATCGCATAATAAAAATACAATAGGGCCTTTCAGATGAAAGGCCCTATTCCATTTGATTATAAACCCCTTAACAATTATGTCCTACTTGTCCTATGCTTATCCTAATGTATCCTAAGTTTATGCTTATAATTTGAAAGTGTATGCTACTCTTAATCCTATCAGATTAGCTGCGTCTCCACCGTCAACAAATTTTGAGTTACCGTCAAACTTCACGCCTGCATCCAGGTAACTGCCTTTGCCAAGTGGGATCAGGTAGCCAATTTGTGGGCTGTAGGTGAAGGCCGCTGTCTTATAACCGGTCGGACCATTTGTTATAAAGTTGACACCGGCCTGTCCCTGTACATACAGATTATTGCTCTGGAAAGGATAATACCTTAAACCAGCTTTCACGGGAATCCACTGCAAATCATCGAGACCAGGTACATCATCTGCGAAAACATTGGCAAACCCTGCGTTCAAATTCACATATAATGTCTTCTTGATAATGGCATAATCTGCCTGTACAGAACCGCCTAAAGACCACTTGTAAAAATCACTGAAATTCCCAATCGGTATTCCTGCTTCCGGACCAGCACTCAAAGAGAATGAAGGTCTCTGTGGTTCACTGTTGCCTTTCGTTTGCGCCTTTACTCCAACTGCTACTGCTAATAATAATGCTAATGTTGTAACGCCTGTCTTAATCATCTTTTTCATCGTCTTTCGTTTTAATCTTGTTCTATTAATCTTTAATTCTTCTTTTGTTCTTCTTTGTTCCTGTTCTATTCTTCTGTTTATCGCAGCGCTGTATAAATCTGATGACACAAAATTATGTCGCGATACATTGCTCATCAATCCCAAAAAGGCGGATAAAAAAACCAATTTTTCTGCTCCACAATAAAATTTTAGGCGAGCAGAAAAATTGGTTTCTTAAACCGTGATATTGGTATTTAATATACCCCTGGGAGGTACTACATTTGTGACGCAAAACACGAAAAATAATTACAGTAATAAACAGTTGTAGGTTTAGGTAGAAACGGATGTAATCATACATCCGTTTATTTTTTTACACAAACTGTATTACTACATCCTGATATCAATAAGCTATTTTACAGGCCGTTACCCTGCCGGTTCTTTCCATTGTTCCTTTGGCCAGTACGATATTAATCTCTGCCTGCGTTTCCTTTTCCGCGAAGAATCCTTCTACTTTCAGCGCCTGATAGCCTGGCCTCGCAACCTTAAAAGGATGTGTGTTCTTCAGACCCAGGTATAGGGTAAAGACGCCTGAGGAGTCGGCGAGAACAGTCTTTCTCCCTTCTTCCAGCGTGATAACTACGCCGGAAAGAGGCAACAGTGAATCTTTTTCATCAGGCAGGATCTTTTGCTCAAATACACGACCTTTCAGAATAGCGATGATAGTGTCCGGTTCCGGACCACAATTGAAAGAAGTTATCCTGCTTTCATACACAGTTGAACAGCCAAAAACGGTTGCCCCCAGGAAGAGGCAGGGGAGCAGAGAGCGAAATAGCGTCATGACATCATAAGTTAATATACGAGGGTTTCCCTACGGTTTTTCACCATAGCGCCCATTCCAAACGTAGAAGGGGGCATACCTCTGTGCTTGTTAGATACGGTTGAAGTGTCTTTTGTTTATCAATTCCGGTTCATCTGCAATCACTACGATAGCATAATATTACTGGGCAGCAGCCGGTTTTCGATCAGTTAAGCTTCAGCTGGTAATACACTGCTGCCAGGTCTTATTGGCATGTCTTCAAATAGCTTTCCCCGTAGTGCTCCGAATGTCCGGCCCTACTGATATAAAGATACACTAAAATGGATAATGAGGGGTCCTTATCTTTTCAAGCGGGATGCTGCAAACAATATAATAGCGATCACGAGCAGCGCCCATAATATTTCACGATAGGTGCCTTTCTGCATAATGATCTGTTTTAACCTGGTCATTTTGATTTTGCTGTTTGTTTGGGTGTTTAAATGTTGTAAAGCTTTAAAAAAAAGTGGTCTGGAAAGGGAGCGTCAGAACGCTCCTTTTCCAGACCATCAAAATACATGTAAGCCATCGAAAACTTGTCTGTACGGAATTATATCACAAGGGAAATATCCGTACTTCTACGCAGCTTTTTCAGCGGTACTACGCTTATTTAACTCATTATAAGGGAGTAATTTGCACATACATCGGACAGGAATTTCACTTTGGCAAGTTTCGCTCTGTGTATGATGGAGCGGAACTTGTAAAGTGGAATTATCATTACCAGATAGTGACAAAATTGGGCGTTCCGTTAACTACCTCGACATATATGATACCTAGCTGGGTTCTCGGACCTCCAGCCTGACCGCCACTGAACGTATAAGGACCATAGGTAGTTCCGTTATTGGTGTACGTTATGGTTTGCGGCGCAGTACCAATGTAAAAGATATGCCAGCTAATATTGCCATAAGGACTACCGGTCAGTACGCCATCAGTTTCATAAGCAAAAGGCTTTGCAGCTTCCTGTTTTAAAGGAGCTTTTACTGAGTGGCTATTAGCAGCATTTAAACCGGAAAAAGACAAGATCAGACATGACAACAATGCAAACGGGAAAACTTTTTTCATAAGATAACTATGTGATTCGGGTTAAAAAATAATTCATACACAATATATGATTATTCCTTAATAATAGCAAAGTAATTATAGCGTTCCCGGATACATTTTGCATCTATTTCGTGCTGTATACAAAGCGATATCTACCGATCAATTTTATCTCTATCTTCAGCTATATTTTTTCTTCACTGCCCCGGCAAGCAGTACACCAATCCCCACCAATGCAAGGACTGCCGCAGCTTTGAGCAATGTATGTCTCTTATTTGCAGGCGGAACATATTCTACCCCACTGATGCCGGCAACAGCAGGATCCTGTGAGTAACGACCATTCTCCGGCACCGCTTTTTCCTTGAAGTTGTCTGCTAATTCCTGCAATGCTTTTAGTGCTTCGCCTTCCATAGGCATACCATGTCCGGTAGCTACAATAGATGGTTGTAAAGAGGCTAGTGTCTGAACAGATTTTTCCGCCAGGCCCCAGTCATAGGTGAAGTAACGCGGAGGACCGGAAAGCTTCTTTTCCTGTTTCAGTACAGACAATAAAGATTCCTGTTGTGTAGTTACGAACGCATCTCCTGCCAGCAGCACACCATCCTGTTCCCTGAACAGGCTGATATGTCCGGGTGCATGACCAGGAGTATGGAAGTACTGCCATTCCTTCAAACCGGGTATATTCCCCTGTTCGGGCAGCATTAGTAAACGACCTTCGAGATCGATAGGCCCCTTGGGGAATAAAAAGGAGAGGGTCGTAAACAATCCGCCGCCGGCAGAAGGATCTGGCGGCGGATAAGCAGAACGTCCGGTCAGGTAGGGCGCCTCCAGGTAATGTGCATAAACCGGGACATCCCATTCATCAGCAAGCTGCTTCACTGACCCGGTATGATCAAAATGTCCGTGTGTAAGGATGATGGCAGCAGGCGTAGCCTGGGGCCAGAACAACTGCTTCGCCACTCTTTTGATCCTGGCTGCCGAAGTAGATAAACCTGCATCCAGCAGTACCCAGTGATTGGTAGAAGCATCATGTATGAAATAAATATTGACGATCTTGTCACGAATACCCCATACTCCCGGAGCCACATAAAACCACTCATGCTTTGAGCATGCTTTAATTTTAACCAGCGCTTGTTGTTTTTTCATATTGAACGGAATTAACATGAACACTGGTTATTTCTAATCAAAACTCATGCTGAGTCAATCAGACACAACCATAATCAGTCCTCTTTACTTCCGTCATCCGCCATTCTTACCACTTTTGGAGAGAATCTGGCAACAATATCCACCAGGTCCTTCTGTGCGTCCATTACTATATTGATATCTTTATAAGCCATAGGCGCTTCGTCTAGGCCTGCACCGATCAATGTTACACCATTGGCCTGCAGCATGGCCCGCATCTCCTGATTTGTGATGTTCTGCATAGCAGCAGTACGGCTCATCTGACGTCCGGCCCCATGTGAAGCGGAGTTAATGGCAGTTTCCTCCCCTTTTCCTCTGACCAGGAATCCCGGCGCAGTCATGGACCCCGGAATGATCCCCATTACACCTTTACCAGCCGGCGTGGCACCCTTTCTATGCACAATCACTTCTTCCCCATTCCACATCTCCTTCCAGGCAAAGTTGTGGTGGTTTTCCACTTTGGCCAGCAGGTTACCACCTATGGCTTTGGCCATTTTATCATGGATCACTTCATGGCAGGCGGAGGCATAGTCACCGGCCAGGTTCATTGCCAGCCAGTATTCCTGGCCCGCCTCCGTATTCATATCCAGATAGGCAAGGTTAGATGCTTCCTTAGGCAGTTTACACAGTTCCTTAGCCAGCCGGGTATAATAACCGGCAATGGTAGCCCCCATACCTCTGGAACCGGAGTGAGTCAACAGCGCCAGGTATTTTCCTTTGGGTATGTTCAGCGGTTTATCGTCTTCTGCAAATTCAATGATACCCCATTCTACAAAGTGGTTACCACCACCGGAAGTCCCCAGCTGAGACCAGGCTTTATCTTTCAGGCTTTTGATGAACTGCGTCATATTGAACTCATTCCGGTCCAATACACTATGTTCTGACCTATGCTTACCATGGAATCCGTGGCCGGCTCCGAAACGGGTATGGGCAATTAATTCCCGTTTATAGGTATCCTGGTTATTAATAAAGGCTTCTTCAGTAATATCAAAGATGGACAGTGCCATACGGCAACCAATATCCACCCCTACACCATAAGGGATCACAGCGTTCTTTGTGGCCAGTACCCCTCCTATCGGCAACCCATATCCCTGATGCGCATCCGGCATCAAAGCACCCGCTACCGTAACCGGCAGTCTCATGGCAGTTCCCATCTGTTTCAATGCACCCTCCGCAATATGCGCTGATCCGTATATAGCGAACTCCTTTGCAGTATCATTCAGGAAGATTGCTTCATCTGTTTCCCTCGCCTCCTCGATCATCTTTGTGGCCAGTTCTTCCAGGATCTCATGATCCAGGAAAGTCTCCGGCTTCTCCAGCAGGTCTTTCATCAATGCCAATACGGTTTCGTGTTCAGCTCCCTGATAATGTTTTTCAATTATTGCAAGCGCTAAACCAAGCATTTTGCTCTGTGGGTAGCCAATAGCTAACAGATCTTTACCGTTAATGCTGTTCATATGCATTATTTATTAGGTTATAATAATAATGCAATATTCATGACAATATGCGCACTTTTTTTGCGCACTTCTCAGGAGTTTTTATCTTTTTTCGAATAAACTTATTTTCAACGTCTTATAGCAACAATATTCTGAAAGGCGAAGATTTCGAAAGCTGCGACATTATATTCTCCGAGAGCTTTCAGCCCATCCGGCAACAGACGGTAGAAATCATACCCCGGCAGTATATCTATAATGTCCTTAAAGAAGGTGCGGGAAATGACATTCATTTCATTAAACTCTATCTGAATAACATTGATCATTCCGCCTGCGATGGCATGATGAGCGCCTTTTAATACGTTTAGTTCATTGCCTTCCGTATCCACTTTCAGCAAGGCAATCTCGGACAACTGATGATCTTCAATAAACTCGTCAATAGTGGTCAGGTCAATGGCTATCTCTTCCACCTCACTCTTCCGGAAATCAGCAATCACTTCCTTATACATACTGGCATGCTCAGAGCCCTTGTTCTCCACATAGTCATAGATAAACGCAGTCTCTGCATACTCCCCTGCTCCCTTTTGCACAGGAATAAAATGGTGCTTTGTCGCTGCCTCCGTCAGCTTATTGTAAGCAACAGGATGCGGTTCAAACGCGTAGATAGGCAGCGAGACCTTCTTATTACGCAGCATTACGGAGTAATGGCCAATATTTGCGCCTACGTCCAGGATCACCCCTCTGCTGAACCTCCCGGTGGCAATCATATACTTCACAAAGGCATTCTCGCCACTTATATGATCGTTTTCGTGATTCATGATACCCAACCCTCTCATACTTAATTTATACAGGAGTAGGTTAATAGGGTAAAGCGCCTTCCGCGCGAAAATAAAGACGTATGCCTTTCTCAGGGCATTGGTGAATGGATTCATTGCTTCATGTAGTTTGTTGTGGTATGTTATAATTGTTCCTCCTGTCCTGTCATTACATTATATACAGCCAATCCTTTTATACATTCATATCTTTCAGATCCCGACAAGTAGTTGAGGTTCCCTTTTTTGTCACGGCTTTCGCGGAAGCGGGAATACACATAGCCTTCTTCCGCACTGAGCGCTCTGAGTTCTCCCAGTCTGTTCTTCTTTACGAAATAAGCATTATTACCTATTGAATTGGATCCTACAAAAGCATACCCTTTTTCTTCGGCCAATACACATAATGCTTTCAGGGATGCGCCAAAATAAAGGTAACTGTAGTGGGCATGCTCTCTTACAAAATCCGGTTTATAAGGCACCGTCACCGCCCGGTCAATACCGAATACACTATTATACTCGGCTACTACTATTACCGGATCAACTACATGAATAGCTTTCCATACCCAATAGTCGTTACCGTCAATATCGACAGAGAGCAGCCCTATTTCTCCCTTCAGGCCCTGCCCACCGATCAGGTCATTGATATTCTCTGCGGTGATGAATGCCTGCAGGGCTTTCAGGTTATGCTGATAATAGATATCGTCAGACATGATATACCGTATACTCTTCTCCGATCCATCTATTACCAGTCCGGACCAGTTGTTATATTTTAACAGGAAGCGCGTATTGGATTCAACATAGTTTTCCACGCCGAACTCAATAAAGGTAGTCTCCGGGGTATACACCTTATTAATGAGATATTGAATGATACCATCATCTCCTGTCTGGGAGAAGACTTTAAACTCTGCGGATGATATATTGTCAAGAACCGGCAATTCCTTGTTCTGCCGGGCGAGAAGGGTACCTAGTAACAGCAGGTCTGTTTGTTGTGCTTTTCTTGAGGTGTACAAAAAATGGTGCAATACATTCACCAATTTCGTCATTCGTTTCATCAGGAACATGGTATGAATTGAGTAAGGGAGTGTTCTCCTTAAATTTATTACCCCATAAATACATATAATTACAATTATTGTTCATTTCGCGATAATTTATAACATATGCGTTCAGGTGCCTCTTTTGGGATAATCAATGTGACAAAGGAGTCGTTCTGTCTGCTTAACTTTTTTCGCAATTTTGTGCATATGATATTTTTGATTTAACTTGCCTCAGTCTGAGAATGCGTAATCAATAAAATCTGCAAAACTTGTTTGCATATAATGGTGCCCCAATCATTATAAGGTGTTTTATTGTCTCTACTTGATCGCTATTTCCATGACTTCTAACACGTCTTCACCACGATATTTTTTTAGCCTCGATGCTATAAGAGGATTTGCTGCCCTTATTGTCGTTTTATGTCACTGGCAGTTCTATTTTTATAAAGATCAGACTTCACAGACCAAACCACTGGAAGAACTCGGGCTCCCCTTATATCCCTACTTGTCGATGTTATATAATCGCGCATTTTATGCGGTAGACCTTTTCTTTCTTCTATCAGGTTTCATCTTCTTCTGGTTCTATGCTGATAAAATAGCTGACAGGAAAACACCTTTCAGTAACTTCATGTGTTACCGGCTCACCCGCCTTTACCCTGTTCACTTTATTACACTGCTATCGCTGATAGCACTGCAGCACATTATGGTCAGCATGACCGGTCATACCTTTATTACGCAGAATAATGACGCCTGGCACTTTCTGTTAAATCTGTTAGTAATACATAGCTGGGGATTTGAGAGCACACCTGCCCTTAATGGATTTAATGGTCCCTCCTGGTCTGTATCAGTAGAACTGTTGCTATACCTGCTATTCTTTCTTGTCAGCTGGAAAAAATTACATCGTAATAAAGGTTTCCTCCTGGCAATCGCGGTGGCCGGAGCTGTTATACAACACTATTATTCAATGATAGGGCAGGGTATTTACTCATTCTTTCTCGGAGCACTTACCTACCATCTTTATGCATGGCTTGTCAAAAGAAAAAACTTACGCAGCATCACCACTATCATCACCATTACTACTGTGATATTATGGACTGTTGTGCTGACAGAATATGCATTTTCTTATATCAGGGATTTTTCCCTGGTACTCATGAAAAAGGTATTACCTGGCAAGGATGCTGCCTTTGATATGACGGTATACAATATGTCCAGGAACACTTTTTTCAGGACCGTTATGTCACCGTTCACAGTTCTAACACTCGCATTATCGGAAACAATAAGAGGAAGTTTGAAAATAAAATGGGCCACAGTATTAGGGAATGCCAGTTATGCATTGTACCTGATCCATTTCCCCTTAATGGTGCTTTTCTTTATTGCAGCTGATATACTGGGAATTAGTATTGAGGTCTTTCATTCTCCGTATACACTACTTCTTTTCTATGTAGTGCTGATCCCGACAAGTACTCTTACTCATTATTATTTTGAATTACCCCTGCAGGAAATGTTCAGAAAGCGGCTACTCAAAAAAACAGCGCCCAGCCTTGTTAGTGTTGTCAATAATCAGATCACCACATAACGCAGGTTACCAGTACGTGCATGTAGCAACTGTTACCTCCTTGTTTTATTAATCGAAATCAGATATGATAGCTAAATTCTATTTATTGTTATTTATTACCCTGGTCCTTCTTACAAGCTGTATCAACACTAAAAAGATCACTTATTTCAATGACCTCGAAAAGGCAACCGGCACTGAATCTGCTAACAGGTTGCAGGCGCTGAAGGTGCAGCCCGGAGATATACTACAGATCACTATTACAACGATCGATAAAGATATTTCTCTCATATTAAATCCCGCAGCGGTCAAATCATCTCCTGTATCTGCCGATGGTATGGACCCCGGATATATTGTAGACAGTACAGGTTATATCACCCTTCCCATGATTGGTAAAGTTTACGTAGCGAATAAAACGACGACCGAAATAAATGATATCATCACACAGGAGTTAAACAAGACCATACGCAATCCTTATGTGTCGACCCGTATTGCCAATTTCAGGATCTCGGTACTGGGAGATGTGGCCCGGCCCGGTTCCTACCGGATCTCCGGAGAAAGAGCCTCGGTACTGGATGCATTAAGTATGGCGGGCGATATGAATGTGACTGCTCTCCGGAACGACATTATGATCATTCGTGAAGTGAACGGAGAAAAAACATATGCATCGCTGAACCTGAACAACGGCAATACGCTTGCTTCTCCTTACTACTATCTGCATAATAATGATGTAATATATGTAAAGCCAGGTCCTAACAAACAGTTTAATACTTCGAAGATTGTACAGCTGCTACCTGCAGCTATCGGCATTCTGTCACTGATCACCACCATTGTTATTGTTTCCGTAAAATGATACTGCAAATGAATCGTAATAAAGAACTGAATAATAAAAATGCTATCATAGATCTTGGCGATCTGTTTAAAAAATTGTTGTTCCACTGGCCCCTGTATCTTATTGTGCTGCTGATAGCAGCAGGTGGTGCATTTGCCTATCTCAAGTACGCACGGCCAAGATATATGTCGAGCGCCAAACTGTACCTCAAGGACGAGAAAAAGAACGGCGAGGAAACAGATCTTT
Source organism: Chitinophaga filiformis (assembly GCF_900102545.1). Lineage (GTDB taxonomy): Bacteria > Bacteroidota > Bacteroidia > Chitinophagales > Chitinophagaceae > Chitinophaga > Chitinophaga filiformis. Next base: position 125,042 of record NZ_FNBN01000010.1, read on the forward strand.
TGAAGTCTCTGTCCCTCTTCAACAGCGGTAAAAACATAGAGAATGAGATGGAAGTGCTTAAGTCGCCCATCCTTGTTGAAAAGGTGATCCGCGACAACCGTTTCAATGTACGTTACTATGTGAAAGGCACTTTCCGCAACGAGGAGATCTATGAACAAAGGCCACTTACACTGAACTTCCTGGGCGACAGCACACATTTAGGCAATTATACCTTTGATATCAGGGAAGACAATAAGCTGCTGCAGGTAAAGTGGGTGAATAATCCGAATGAAGACGACCGCAATATATTCAACATACATTCCGGCGAGCCTTTTATGGTGAACAATACCCGGTTCAGTATTACCTTTGATCCAACAGTGCCTGATGCTGCCAGGAATACTTACCGCATACGGATCGACTCAGTAGAAGAGCTGGCTTATAAGAAAATAGAAGACATCGGTACTGCCCTGGTCAACAGGGACGCCACGGTTGTGATGGTGAGCTATGAAGACAGGATAGCTTCCCGTACCGCCCACTTTCTGAATGCACTGCTGGACACCTATAATGAATACACCCTCGACGACAAGAACCAGGTAGCGCTCAAAACGATCCGTTTCCTCAATGTACGTATTGACTCGCTCAAAGACGAACTGGGATTCCTCGAAAAACAGGAAGAACAGTTTAAGGTACAACGTGGTATTACAGACATTGAAGGCAGTTCAAAATTAGCACTGGAACAGGTAAAGGAGGCCGACCTGAAGCTGAACGACGCCAATATGCAGTTGTCTGTATTTGACCAGGTGGAATCATATATCAACGCCCCCGGTACAGACTATCCGTTTGCGCCGGTACTGGGCAATGTAGATCAGGCACTGACAGGCATGATCAATCGCTATGAGGAACTTTTGAAAGAGAAAAAAAGGCTTTCCCTCTCCCTGCAACCGAACAGTATCATCCTGCAGAATACGGATGCCCAGATCAATGATGCGAAGAATACGATCAGGAACTACATTTCCGGATACAAACGCAATGCTGGTGTAGCGCAGAGCCAGATGCAGACCAAGGTGAACCAGATACAGGCCAAGATCGCTAATATCCCGGCTTATGAGCGTGAGTACATCAATATCAAAAGACAACAAAGTGTAAAAGAAAACCTGTATCTCCACCTGTTGAAAAAGAAGGAGGAAGCGTCTATCTCTTACGCCAGTAATGTTACTGACAATAAAGTGCTGGCACCGGCATTTATACCTTCCAAACCGGAATCGCCTAAAAAGACACTGGTATATGTCAGCTTCCTCGCGGCCGCTCTTGTACTCTGTACGGCATATGTCTATGTCAAATATTTCCTGAACAATAAAGTACTCGATAAATCAGAAATAGAACAGGCCTTTGGCAGACCAGTCATGGCAGAGATCTACCAGGATGAGACGAGAGGAAAGGATATGTCGCTGCATAACAGATCGATATTACTGGAACAGATCTTCAATCTGCGTACCAACCTGCGCTTCCTGCTGAGTGAACACAACAGCTCTGCTACTATCATGATCACCTCCAGCATATCCGGCGAGGGAAAGACCTTTATGACGGCACACCTGGGCAATGCACTCACGGTTAACAATAAAAAAGTGGTGTTGCTGGAGCTGGATCTGCGCAAACCAAAATTATCCCGTTCCCTGGGACTGGACAACCAGATCGGTGTAACCAGCTACATGGTGGAAAGCAAAACAATAGATGAAATCATCAAAAAAGTACCGGGTACAGAAGGCTTACACCTGATCTCTTCCGGTCCTATTCCACCCAATCCGGTTGAGCTGATTGAAAGTAACCGTATGAAGGCATTACTGGAAACATTAAAACAGCGCTTTGATTATATCATTATAGATACGGCTCCTATCGGTATAGTATCAGACTCGAAGAGTCTTGCGCCATATGTAGACTGCACCCTGTTCATGGTACGCTACAACTTCACGCTAAAGTCCAAAATGACTGCTGTAGCAGAAAACGTGCGGGAGAGTTTCTTCCGGAAAACGGGAGTTATTTTCAATGGTATTGAACAGGATTCCTTCTATCCTTACTATTACTACGATCATTACTCTTATTCTGAGAATGGTAATAAAACCCGCGTATGGTCAACATTTGCTAAAAAAATGAAACAACGGATTGCATAAGATATTTAAAAATAGCGGTTGGTTGCTGGTAGATAAACTTGCCAGGTTGTTCATAGGTCTCATCACTATCGCAATGATAGCGCGGCATATCGGACCGGAGGCTTTTGGCATATGGAACTATGCCATTGCCTTAACAGCGATAGTAGGCAGTCTTGCTATACTGGGACTTGACAAGGTGGTCGTAAAAGAAGTCGTATCCCATCCCGAAAGACAGGACAGGATCATTGCCTCTACACTGGCCATACGTTTTACAGCCGGCATTGTTGCGTTCCTTTTCTGCGCAGCTATTGTGTTTGCCACCAAACGGCACTCACAGGTATACCTTTATTGTACGATCATCACAGCGTTGAATATTATCCTGCTAAGCTTTGATGTATTTGATTATTTCTACCAGGCGAAGAATGAAGTGCAAAAGGTCATCATTCCAAAGGTCAGTTTCTTTGTAGCCTTTTGCATCATCAAAACTCTATTCGTCTACTTTGATGGCTCCCTGCTTCATTTTGTATGGCTGTCATTTGCCGAACTGCTGCTCACCTATCTCACTATACTGATCTTCTACCTGAAAGAGGGACATCGTCTTTTTACGGTGATCAGTTTATCAGAGATAAAACACCTCTTTCTGCATAGCTGGCCGCTGATGTTCACTGGCATACTGATCCTGCTTTATGTGAAAGCAGATCAGCTATTGCTCGATACATTGGGCACTTCTGTACAGCTGGGGGAATATGCTGCAGCAGCAAGGATATCCGAGCTGTGGTATGCACTGCCTACAGTACTGGCTACGGCCCTTTTACCCGGATTAATATCCAAAAGGCATGAGAATACATCCTCTTATCTGCAGGCGATAGAAAGATGGTTGCGGCTGTCGTTCTGGGTAAGTCTCGCCATTGCAGTGGTAATGACCTTTTCATCTGCCAGGGTCACAGAGGTACTATACGGCGTGCAATTTCCCAGGTCAGGGATCATTCTTTCCATTCATATCTGGGCCAATATTCCGGTGTTCCTGAGTACAGCCTTAATGCAATACCAGCTGATAGAGGGTGCTTACAAAACGAATCTGTATGCCAGCTGCGCCGGACTTGTTGTGAACATTGCCATCAATATCCTGCTCATTCCATCTATGGGAGGAGTAGGTGCCGCCATAGCCACCGTTGCATCTTATATGGTTGTTGTGTCTACACTGGTGGTAATGGATAAAACAGGACAATTGATATCACTCACACAAAAGATGTTGTCACCGGCGCTGGCACTGGCGGATACAAGATATATGATCGACGCACTGAAACTATTTGCAGACAATTTCCTAACCGTAATACGTGAAAAGCATTTGACCAAATGACGAGTGTTAAAAAAATAATTGCCACACTAGCCTCAAGAGTTGCCCCACAGATCCGGTATCTCGCGCCTGCTTATAGTTCAGAGGGAGAAGATCTTATACTGAAGAGGATATTTGATAACAAGACTAATGGTGTATATGTGGATGTTGGAGCACATCATCCGTTCCGCGTATCGAATACCTACCTGTTCCATAAGATGAAATGGACAGGTATTAACATCGATCCCATGCCCGGTTCCAAAGCTTTGTTTGACAGGTACCGGCCACAGGATGTCAACCTGGAAATGGGCGTATCTGCCACCAGGCAGCACCTGACCTATCATATTTTCAATGAACCAGCTTTAAATACTTTCTCTGCTCATAAAGTGGAAGAGTATACACAGGATCCAAAATATCGTGTGATAAAAGAAAAGAAGATTGAGACATGGCCATTGGCAGACATCCTGGATCATTATCTGCCTGCCGGCAGGTCTATCGACTTTCTGACTATTGACGCTGAAGGACTGGACATGGACGTGCTGCGGTCCAACAACTGGGAAAAGTACAGACCCGCTTATATACTGGTGGAGTCTGATCCTTTCCTGCTTTCTGACATGCAGCACTGTGAACTGGGACAATTCATGCAACAGGCAGGATATGCCATTTTCGCAAAGACCTATTATACCTATTTCTTTAAAAACATGAATCATGAGTAAGTTGTATGTCCAATACGGTTGCGGTCCTTTTTCAGCACCTAAGGGCTGGAAGAATTTTGATGCATCCCCCACCCTGCGCCTTCAGCAATTGCCACTGATAGGGAGTTTGTTAAAAAACAGGATGCACGTCACTTTCCCGGAAGATGTACTGCTGGGAGACATCCTGAAAGAACTGCCCGGCATTGCCCCCAATTCCTGCGACGGCGTATACTGTTCTCATGTACTTGAGCACCTCGCATATGATGACTGCCTGCTGGCCATCCGTAATACCTGGCAGATGCTAAAACCCGGCGGCTATTTCCGTTGTGTGGTACCTGACCTGGAAAGTGCAGCAAGGGAATATGTACAGGACCTTATTAACAACCACCAGGAGGCCAATACTAAGTTCCTGGAGAAAACTATGCTGGGAAAGAAACAAAGATTACGCGGATTAAAGGGATTGCTGCAAACCACCCTGGGTAACCGGGAACATCTATATATGTGGGATACGCCGTCCCTCTCCAATATATTACAACAGGCAGGTTTTAGTCATGTGCGGACCTGTCGCTTTAATGATTGTCCGGATGAAATGTTCAGGCTTGTAGAAGAGGCATCGAGATTTGAAAATGCTGTTGCACTGGAAGCTATAAAATAACGGAACGTGAATACACCGATTTTATTACTGGTATTTAACCGTCCGCAACAGGCGATACGGATACTGGAAAGCATCAGGCAGCAACAGCCTGCACGGTTATTTATTGCAGCAGACGGACCCCGTTACGACAAACCAGGCGAAGCTACGCTGTGCAGGGAAACCAGGGATGCCATACTGCAAAGGCTGGACTGGACCTGTGAAGTGCATACATTGTTCAGAGATCAGAACCTTGGTTGCGCCTTTGCCGTGAGCAGCGCTATAGACTGGTTCTTTTCGCAGGTAGAGGAAGGTATTATACTGGAAGACGATTGCCTGCCCGATCCGTCTTTCTACAGTTTCTGTGAAATACTGCTGGACCGTTACCGCGATAATACGCAGGTGATGCATATCGGTGGCACGAATTATCAGGCCGGTATTACCAGGGGAGATGCTTCTTATTATTTCTCACGTTATGCACATATCTGGGGATGGGCTACCTGGAAAAGAGCATGGAAATACTATGACTTCACATTGCTCAGGTATAGAAATGTCCCGTCGGATGACCTTCCTGCGCCATTCAAATGGGACCTGGAATCTTTCTATGAGCAAAAAATGGACACCTGGGATACGCAATGGTTCCTGACGGTACTTTTCAATAAAGGGCTTGCCATCACGCCGAACACAAACCTGATCAGGAATATCGGTTATGGGAAAGAGGCTACACACACCAGGAACGAACCAGTGTGGTTTAAAAAGATGGTGTACGGTACCATCAATCATATCCTACATCCGGCCGAAACTATTGCTGACCAGGAAGCGGACGCATATACGTTAAATACAGTATTTAAATGTAATCCCTTCTTCTACATGGTAAAAAAGCTCGTCAAAAATAACACGCTCCTGCATAACCTCTATAAACGCATATCATAAATACTATGGCAGATACAATCTACGATATACTTGTAAGCAGCAATGTGTATGTGGAGGTTTTCAAAGAAACCATGCCACTGTTGATTGCCGGCACACTGTTGCATCTGCACTACAACAACCGTATTACAGCGCTGGAAGCTATACTGTATGCATTTGCCACTGAGGCATACACAATGCTTAAAGTTGGTCCTACCTTTACCGCAACCTTCTTTGTGAGCGTTGCCTTTTTGATTGAGCAGATACACCTGTTTATAAAAGGGGAGATCTATGTACGCCGGAAATTCCTGTTACTGTTGATTCTGCCCGCCCTGTCGAGTATTGTCATATTCCTGATTGTCCAGTTTTACAAGGATCCGTTCTACTATCCACCAGGGAAGCAGGCAGCCTTCTATTTGCGCCCTGTCTATTTCTATATAAAAACATACCTGCCCCTGTTTGCAATCGGGGCCAAGATATTGCAGGACAGGGCGCAGATATCCTTTGATTTCTTCGCAGACGTGATGAAAAGGATCGCAAAATTCTCTTTCGTGATAGCCTTGTTGCAGATATTCTGCCAGATCGTTTTGCATAATGAAACACTTGGAGAGATACTGGGACTGCAACGCAGGTATATGTTAGAAGCATCCACATTCATCTTCAGTATCCGTGTACAGGCATTGTTTGGAGAGCCCAAAGTGTTCAGTGCATTTCTCTCTTTATGTATCCCACTGTTCATGAGAGACAAAGAGTACCGGATGGCAGCACTCGCTTTACTGATGGGAATACTGACAGTGTCGCAGACCTTCTGGATCAATATGCTGTCGGCTACGCTGGTTTTCATGGCGGTATCCCGGATATCTTCCACCAGGCTCAAAATAGCCGGCACACTGGGGATCATTATCGGGCTGTTCCTGGTCATCTCTGGGTCGAAGGACTACTTTATCAAGCTATATGCTAAAAACCAGAACAGTACCATGTATCAGCTGGTATTTAAAAGATCTGTGTACCGCTACGATAATACCATCTGGCAGAAAAACAATGTGATACTGGGGATGCCGCTTCAGCGGGATATGGAGCTTCCGGTAGTGGACTTCTTCAGAGACCAGCCATACCTGCTTTTGTCAGGCTATGGTGCAGGCAACAGCACTTTTATTCCGGCACAATACTTCTTCGGACAGATGAACTATGAGAACAGGCTGAATGGGATAGGCGGCCATAACCTCAATATGAGATGGTTCTATATCATGGCGGAATTCGGCATCTTCTCCCTGATCATCTTCTTTATGATACTGACACAGACCAGGCCGGATATTCCCATTTTTCAGAGCAGCTATCTTGCCTTTATATGGGTGTGTTTCTTCTTCAGCCAGATAGATCTCTTCCTGATCATTACAGCGCTGCTATGCACTTATGATCCGGATGCATCTCCTGCATTGACAGTATATAAACCTGAGCATTCTTATTAAGCTTATGCAGATATTTCTCGACAATATCGTTTTCACTATACAAAAAGCCGGTGGCGTATCCGTCTACTGGTATGAGCTGCTACAGGGCATGTGCAATGCTGGTCTGGCGGTCAATTTCCTGAACGCCGGGCTGAATCCTTCTAATATATTTGAACAACAACTGGATTACCAGCGTCATCCCTGTATCCGCGAAAGCTGGATTCCTCCAAAATATCTGCGCTATCTGCCCCTTCGGTATACCTTACCTCGCAATGCGATCTTTCACGGTGGTTACCTGCGTGTATCACCGCAAAAGGATATTGTGAATATTATGACCGTACATGACTTTGCGCATGAACGCAGGATAGCCACTCCTTTTCCCCGTGGGTTGGCAAACACAAGGCAAAAGGCCTATGGTATAAAACGGGCCGATGGCATTATCTGTATTTCTGACAGCACCAGGAAAGAACTCCTGCATTTCTACCCTGATACTGATCCAGCGAAGCTGAAAGTAGTGCATCATGGTATTGCAGATACCTTTTTCCCGCTGGATAAAAAAGATCCTTCTGTTCATGTATTACCTGCCTCCGCAACGTCGCCTTATATACTGTATGTAGGCGGCCGGAACAACTACAAGAATTTCAACATTGCATTAGATGTCATTGCGCAACTACCAGCACAGTATAAACTGGTTGTAGCTGGTGGTGGTACCTGGACAAAGCAGGAACAATTACTAGCCGAAGAAAAGATCCGCGGCCGTTATGTTGTCATGGAGCATGTGCGTCCCTCTGAACTGAACACACTATACAATTATGCCTGGTGCCTCCTCTACCCTTCCTGCTACGAAGGATTTGGATTTCCACCGGGAGAGGCCATGAAGGCCGGCTGCCCGGTTGTGGCCAGCAATTGTACCTCTATCCCTGAGGTAACAGGCAATGCAGGTTTACTTACCACTGAAATAACTGCAGCTGCATTCGCAGAAAAAATATTACTGCTGGAAGATCAGGCATTCCGGCAGCAGGTCATACAGGCTGGTATTGCACAGGCAAGGCTGTTTACCTGGCAGAAGAGCGTAAGAGAGACAATACGTTTTTATAAAGATTGCTGGAACAATAAATTTTCGTTATGAACCTTATCTTCAAGTTAGCAGAAGCTGCTAAAGTTTTCTTACAATCCGGCAGAGGATTAACGTCATTACTGAAAAAAGGCGTATCCATTGCTTCCACACAACTGTTGCACAACTGTAAACGCTACATTCCTGAAGTAAACACTATCCTGGATGTAGGCGCCAACAGAGGACAGTTTGCATTATCGGCCCAGTATTTTTATCCCAATGCAGGCATTCACTCCTTTGAGCCAATACCGGCTGTATACTCTGCGCTGAAGCAGAATACCCGGCATATGCCCGGCATACACACTTATAATTTTGCTTTGGGTAGCAGCAACGGTACACTGGACTTTTACGCCAATCACTATTCACACGCCAGTTCAGCATTGCATGTATCCTCATTGCAGCAACAGCTCCTCCCCCAGACAGCAGAAGCAGACCAGATCAGCGTGCCTGTAAAATGCATGGACGACCTGCTGCCTGGTCTTCCTGTCAAACATCCGGTATTACTGAAACTGGACGTACAGGGTTTTGAAAAGGAGGTGCTCAAGGGAGCAGTACACTGCCTCGGACAAATAGACTATCTGCTGTTTGAAACTTCGTTTGTACAGATGTACGATGGAGAACCGTTGTTTGATGAAATGCACAATTACGTTAAAGAACTGGGCTTTGAATTTATAGCGCCAGTAGGATTTTTACAGACAGACGAATTACAGATCCTGCAGATGGATCTCCTGTATAAGAGAAAGCAATAGCAACACCAACATAAGCAATAACACTATTAACATCATTCACCACAACAAAGCTATTTGCATTGTATTACCAATATCCCAAAAGCTCATCATCAGATGCAGGCGTCCATATCACTATATCCCGACGATTTATCCTTAACGCTTATAAACCGACATCCATATGAAACAACATATTCATGCAAGTCAGTTTTTAAGGCAGACTGTTGATTACATCGTATTGACTGCCGCGTTTTTACTAACAAGACAATACATCGCGTCAAAGGGAGACGTGTTTCTGTCTAACTTCAACATATTTTTACTGGTGCTTAGTCTCGTTACATGGACTGTAACCGGTACTTCCCTGCATCTGTATGACGATTACCAGAAGACAAGCTCTTTCTCCTTTGAGTTTGTAGCTATACTCAAAAATATTTTGCTGCACATCTGTGTATTCTCGTTCCTGTTCTTTTACTGTTTCAAGTTATATCCTTATCCACGTACCTTCACCTTGCTGTATGGTTCCTATTTATTCATCGGCATTATTACGACGAAGTATATCGTGAAGAAGTTACTGTTGCGCTGGAGAACACATCACACCAATCCCACGAATGTATTGATTGTTGGTACAGGGCAGACAGGTATGAGTTTTTATGATACCATTACTGCGAATAATCATTTTGGTTATAACTGTGTTGGCTTTGTAGATGATCATAGCAATGCGCAGATAAATGGCCGTTATCTGGGTAAGCTCTCTGAGCTGACACACATCCTCGAATCCAATGAAATTGACGATGTGATTGTAGCACTGCCCGAAACGGCAAAGGAACAAACAGCGGGAATCATTATGGCCAGTGAAAGAGCTGCCAAGAGAGTAAAGATCATTGCAGATGTACACCAGTATTGCACACCTACCACCAGCATGAATCTGCTGGGCTCTATTCCCCTGGTAAATATCCGGTCATTCGCGCTCGACGATCCCGGTCTCCAGCGCATGAAACGGGCCTTTGACATTTGCCTCACACTATTTATTTTAATAGCCTTCAGCTGGTTGTTTGTATTGATCGCCATCCTGATTAAGATGACGTCCAAAGGGCCAGTCCTGTTTAAACAGGAACGATGGGGCTATAAAAATAAAAAGATCACCTGCTACAAATTCCGCTCTATGAAAGTGGAAGCATCAGACGTAGATGAAAACGGGAAGTTCCTGCAGGCCACACGCGATGACCGGCGGGTGACAAGTATCGGACGTTTTCTGCGCAAAACCAACCTGGACGAGTTGCCGCAGTGTATCAACGTATTGATGGGCAACATGTCTTTTGTAGGACCGCGCCCTCATGCTACTCCGCTGCATATTGAAGCCAGGGAAACGGTGGAACATTACATGCTCAGACAGATGGTGAAACCTGGTATTACCGGCTGGGCACAGGTAAACGGTTGCCGGGGGGAAACCCGTTTTTCCGGACAGATGCAGAAACGTGTCGACATGGATATCTGGTATATAGAGAACTACAGCTTCTGGCTGGATTGCCAGATCATTTTCCAGACATTGATGAATATGATAAAAGGAGATAAAAACGCCTATTGATATCAATTATATGCCCAAACGTTTATTATTGATAGGTGGAAATTTTGCACCGGAGCTTACAGGGATTGGAAAATATAACGGCGAGATGATCAGATGGCTGGCGCATAATGGTTATGATTGTACTGTTATCACATCGTTTCCTCATTATCCGCAATGGAGGATACAGGCGCCTTATCAGAAAAGCAGGTATTGGTTCAAAAAAGAAGTGACAGGCGATGCAGGCATTACTGTTTACAGGTGTCCGCAATATATTCCTTCCAATCCCTCGGGAAAAAAGAGGTTGCTGATGGACTTCTCCTTTGGACTGTCTGTAACAGTGAAATCATTACAACAACTGTTCACACGCAAGACAGACATAGTAGTGGTGGTAGCGCCGCCCTTTCATCTTGGATTGCTCGCCATACTATACAAAAAGATCCGCGGCGCCAGGTTTCTTTATCATATACAGGATTTACAGATCGAAGCTGCCCGTGATCTGAAAATGATATCCTCCCCTTTTCTGATTAGATCAATGTTCCGTATGGAAAAATACATACTGCGCCATGCGGATGTTGTCAGCAGTATTTCTGAGGGCATGATGAAAAAAGTGCAGGAGAAAACCGGGCGGGAGGTATCCTTTTTCCCCAACTGGGTAGATGTTTCGTTTTTTCATCCGCTGGCAAACCGGGAGCAGATCAAAACTGAATATGGATTTGCAGTTACTGACAAGGTGATATTATATGCCGGCGCTATTGGAGAAAAGCAGGGGCTCGAAGCTATTCTTCAGGTAGCTGATTGCATGAAAAACGACGCTCATGTAAAATTCCTGATATGCGGAGCCGGTCCTTACCGGGAACAACTCCGGCTGCAGACAGCCAGCTTACAGCTGGACAATGTTCATTTCCGTGATCCGGAGCCTTTTGATAGATTTAACCGTCTGTTGAATATGGCAGATGTACACCTGGTTATCCAGAAAGCCAGTGCCGGCGATCTGGTTATGCCTTCTAAACTGACCACTATTCTGGCAGTAGGTGGGTTGGCACTGGTAACGGCTTTGGAACATACCAGTTTACATTCACTCGTAAAGGAGAATAATATCGGAATTGTGATAGATCCTGAAAGTCCCGAAGCCTTAAAAGAAGGCATCTGCCTGGCAATTAATAAAAAACAAGAGCACATTGCCAGAAATGCCCGGCAATATGCTCTCAATTATTTAGCTGTAGACAGAATAATGTCCCGTTTGGATCAGGTCATCAGGGCTTCCACATAATGTTGGCGCCACCGGTGGTGTTGGTCGCTCCATTATTGGTAGAAGTGAATGCCACACCACAGAAGCTCACCATTGTGGTGGTACCATTCAGTGCTACATAAACAGTACCGGTAGTTGCAGTAAAAGGCGACTGGGTAGTAACGTTGAAAGTTATTCTTGCTTTGCCGGCCGCCAGTGCACCTGTAGCTGATGTTACGGTATATTGTCCTTCAGTAGGAGGCTGATTACCGGGGAATTCAAAGCTGGCTAAAGCCAGACCACCATTATCTGCCTGAATAAGATAGTTGGAGTTGGAGACCATTCCCTGCACCCTGGTGAAAGATACCTGGGTAACCTGGTTGATCTTTAACACGTTACTATCCAGACCGCAGGGATTCCAGGGACCAGTTACAATAATGGAACCTGAGGAAACCGTATAGGTACATCCTCCATTAGTTACCACACTGAGCGTGTATACCTGATTCCCTTTAGGGGGATTCGGTATTTCAGGAGACTTTTCGTGAGATACAAAGCCGTTTGGCCCTTCCCAGGTATAGGTTTTAGGCTCAGAAATACCGAAAACAGATAATTTCAGAACATCATTCTGACCTAAAGGAGCGTTAGAATTTATCACAGGGTTCTGCGTAGGGCATGTGGTCTCTTTGCCGCCACCGCCACCGCATCCCACTAATAACGCCGAGATACCAATAATTACTAATAAGAAATATTGCCGCATTGGTGAATATTCATCAAAACTCTTAATATTATTACTATTGTATTTCAAACAATATTTTGAAATAACATTCCGTTTAAATGGTTTCATAAGTACACACCTTCCGGTTGCCGACCAGCTCCTGACATTCCTGATCGCGGAAAAATCTACTAAATCAGATAAAAACGACAATCTCAATGTTGGCATAATACTTGGAATAGGTGTATTTCGAGTAATAAATATAGTAAATAGTTTATTTATTAATATTTTTTTATATTAATATGTAATGAGACCATATCAGAAAACCAGATAGAAAAACCATGTAATACCTATCATTAACAAGGACTTGCGTACTGAAAAAACGCTTTAAACTTTTTTCACATTTAGTGAACAGGGATACTCATTCCTGCTCAAAAAAGGTAAAATTTACCCCTTTTCAGATGAAAATGAAAAGGGGCCGGAATATCATTTCCGACCCCTGAAATCATAAAAAGTTATCAAGCTTTATTTATTGATGCTGATCGTTTGTTCTGATAAATTCCATCCGGAAACTGTCACAACAGCATTGTTGCTTTTCCCGATCGCTTCTCCACTGATTGTCACGATCTTCTCTTCACCTGGCAATACGGACACATAGTTATCATTATAGAAGACAGGCAGGATACGCTGTTTTGTTTTGCTATCCACGAGTGATACGCGGTTGAAAAAAGCAATCGGTCCACCGGCAGGATTGCTGATCTTCACCCTAATACTATCAGTACCAGCCTTTTGTGCCACTATCTGTACTTTGGCTGCCTCCATTTTCTGCAATCCGGAGTAATTACCTGTGCTATCCGGGAACCAGTACAGGTTATCATCTATAACCTGCTGATCCTTATCCCTTAAACGGGCTGACAGGAACATACCTTCCTTTGCACCCATTTTTTCTATCGCTCCTTTTACAGAGAGATATTTCTGCAATGATTTCGGGCTGATCTCAGTAAATACCTGGGTAAGCTGTTTTTTATTGCCCTGCATATCGTAGGCGTTCAGTTCCAGCATTACATCAGTGTGGTATCTGAAGGTATTGTTTACAGTATATATATTACCATCTATCGGATTACACATCACGTGCAGCGGAGCTGCCCCTGTGCGGTTACCATATAAACAGGCGTTGGGATCGAGGTAGTAATCATACATCTGTCCACGCAAAGCCGTCCACGGGTTCTGGGTTTTCCAGATAATCACGCCGGTATACCAATCCCACATATGTGCACTGAAGCCTTCCATCAGACCACGGTACTGATCGTAGTTCACCAGCTGCGCTTTGTTGGCGAAGTCCTTTACATCCTTTGGTTTGCCATATGGGTCTACAAAATCGAAGTAAGGGATATATTTATGATAGTCCCATACGGAATCCACACCGCCTTTCTTATTCTCAGGTACCTTCATATTTGCCGCCGGAATGAAACGTTCCAGTGACTCATAATCGCCCACACCTACGGAGCCTACTTCGGAGTTGAAGGGGAAGGTTCTTTCGTTCCAGAAAACGGACAGGGGCTGTATATTATAAGGGCCATCTCCATTACCACCTAAAGTATTGTAAGACATACTGTCTGTGTTGGAATAATGGAAGAAGAAGCGGGTATTATCCAGTGCAGGCAGCAGGGAATCCTTGATCGCTGCCAGGATATCTACCGGAGGAGTGATCTCATTACCGCCGCACCAGAAAGCCAGGGAAGCGTGATTACGCAGCATCTTTATCTGGTCAGCCACAGATTCGATGAACAGGTTATGATCATCAGGATAGCGGCGGCGGGTCCACTGGTCCTCTTTCTTCATAGGATCTACCCATCTGCCGTTACAATCGCCTGACATCCAGAAGTCCTGGAATACCAGCATACCATATTTATCACAGGCTTCAAAGAACTCCGGTCTCTCTGTCAGACTTCCGCCCCAGATACGGATCAGGTTCAGGTTCATATCCCTGTGGAAACGGACTTCTGCATCATAGCGCTCCCTGCTGAAGCGGAACATAGCGTCGGAGGTGATCCAGTTCCCCCCTTTGATGAATATTTTCTGGCCGTTTACAGCTACTTCACGGCTGTTGGTATGCGCATTCCAATAAGTCTGTATTTCCCTTACACCAAAGTTGACATCTTCTGTATCGTCTACGCCGGCATTATCGACGAATTCCAGCTGGAGCTTGTACATATGCTGGGGACCGTAACCATTTGGCCACCAGAGTTCCGGCTGTTTCAGTTCCATATCAGGCAGTTGCACTGTTGCAGTGGCATGCGGCGCCAATGTAACCTTACGGGAAACGGTATTACCGGCCAGCTTGTAGCGCAGTGTACCTTCTATACTTTTGCCTGTTGCGTTCTCCACTGTTGCGCCCACGAGGATATTGGCAGGCGCCTGTTTCCCTTCCGGCAGCCTAACACCGGGCACTTTCGTAATGATCTGTGGATCTTTAATGTGAACAGCGCCAGTCTTCTCAATGGTTACCTTATCCCATATGCCGGTGTTACGGTCGCGCATTGGCTGGATCCAGTCCCATCCTGCAGTATACTGAGGACCAACATTCTTTGCAATGGTACCATCGCCACCCTGGCCACCGTTAGGATTTCCCACTACAGCAGGCGGATACACCACTACTGCCAGGCGGTTCTTACCATCTTTGGCCAGCCATTTAGTAATATTATAGGAATGACGCAGATATGTTCCAAAATGGGTCTGTGCGTTCAGGCGATGACCATTCAGATAAATATCGCAACCATCATTTACTCCCCTGAAATGCAGCCAGACCTGTCCGTCGGCAGCCGGTTGCTGTTCCGTGAAATCCTTTACAAACCAGTACGTGTAATGATCTCTCCCAGTGGTATAGATATCCGGGATCTGCTGGTTGTTCATTCCGTAGAACGGATCAGGTACCAGCTTGTTGTTCAGCAGCGTTGTCAGCACCGTACCAGGTACAGTGGCCGGCAGCCAGCCTGAAAGCTTATAGGAAGGCGCAGAAAGCGCCTCTCCTTTTACAGTGACCTTCGCAATATTGTTACATTGCCATCCACTGTTCAGTTCATATTGGCTTTGTGCGGCCAACGGTAAAAAAGGTGCTAATAAAAGACCTGTTGCATTCAGTAATTTCCGAACCATAATGTGCATGAGAGTTTATAGGTAGTGAGTCCCCCTTTGTTCACTAATCAGACAAAAATATGGGTTGAAAGTTCAAAATCAAAATACAGAAGGATCAATATTGGATGGACGGCAACAGAAAAGCGGGAGAATAAAAAAAAATGCCGGTATAAGACTAAACCAGCACTGTTTAAACCTACAACTGTTATACTATGCTTAAGTGCATAAATAAACCTCCACAAAGATACAGTAATGAGCACCTGGAATGTGCTTACTTTCCGGGAGTATACTGCTTACCTAAAGGTTAGCTCCGACAGGCATAAAAAAAGGGGAAAAGTGAAATGATCACCTTTCCCCTTTTTTTAGACTATTATATATTATGGAATAGGAGCCGATTCTACGAGTACAACCTTAACATAGGTGGTACCGGTGGGAGGACCACTGAGCTGAGATCCGTTTGCGCCTTGTATTTCAAGAAAAATACTACCTGTGGTGTAAGTGTAAACATAAGTAGATCCATTGATCACGTCAGGAATAGCTTCGTAAAGTTCTTTGTCAGCGGATATATATACCAGTACGCCACTATTCTGATTTGTGTAATCGTCTATTTCGTCGATTGGAAGCTCCGCAAAATAGGTTTTGGCTTGGGCATTCAGTTGCCATGCGTTGGGCTTAACTTCAAACATGATAGTTCGGTTAGGCTGTACCTGTTGAATAATTTCTTCCTTTTTACAACTAGTGAATAATATGCCCAGCACCAGCATTGGCAGAAGCAAGAGTGATTTCATAATAGGCCGATTAACTGTGATTTAATATAGATTGATATTGTAAACTTTATTAGATATGAATTAAATATCAAATAGGATGCCACAAACGGTTTTTACAATCCAATAGCTGCCAGTGTTGACTTTGCGGCCTGTACAACTGTCGGATCAGGGCTATTCAGCAAGGACCGGATAAGTCGCTCCTGTCCTACCGCCTGTTTTTGCGCCAGTAACTGCAACAAGATAATCTGCACAAATGGAGGAGCATGTTGCATAGCTACAGCAATATGGCCAGGTACTTCGCTACTCCTGATGGTCAGTAAAACCTCTCCTATTGCCTTTGCAGTTGTAGTATCCGTTGTTTTCATTGCAACCAGCAGTGGGCTAAACATCTCAATACTCTGTAATTGTCCCGCCGCATTGATCGCAGCCATTCTTACCAGTGAGTCTTTGTCTTTTAACGCTTTGCTAAACAAGAAAATCGCGGCACGTTGTTTACTATCTGCCAGCATTCTAATAATCGCCGCTTTTTTGCTGCCGTCTACACGCTCTGCTTTCTGTATCCAGCTTTCTGCATTCGCAGCGTTCATAATCTTTACAGCAAGCGCAAGGGCAGCAGCGCTGTATTCATGATCCTTACTGTCTGATGCTATCATCAATGTATTGGTCGCATCATAATCCAGTATATCTGCCACTATTTTCAAAGCAGCAATACGAACATACTCCAGGCTATCCCCCTGGCATCTTCTCAATAAATTAGAAGCCGCAGTCATGGCGGGAGTTGTAGGCCATTGATGTCCCAGGTTTGCGACGAACAATAAATAGGCCGCTGTTGCTCCCGTTATATCATACCCGTATCCAACCTTCTCCGCAGCTGCTTCCAGCACAGGAGCAGTATCTCCGCCTGTTATATTCGCCAATGCAAACAAAGCGGTTCTTCTCAATACCGGATTTTCTGACTTTGCTCTTTTAATAATTGCCCCTTCTGCAGCCAGATACCTCAAGTCGCCCAGTGCTTTTATCAGGCTGATCTCGCACGGCCCCTGTGCTTTTTCCAGCGCAGCTTCCATCGCTATCAATGCTTCAGAACCAGCTATATGCTTTAATACACGAACAGCAGGATCACAATAATGTGGTTGCAATAAGTATGGCTTTAACAGAGGCACTACGCTTTTATCACCAAAAAGCAGTAACTGATCAATCAGGAATATTTTGTTCTCTGGCTGCGTCGTTAACTTCAACGCCTTTGCCCATGCCAGCATGGCTGTTTTACGCATATCCTCACGTGAAGCTGCTGATACATAAGCGGCATAACCTGACAATGCAAATTGTAAGCGGGTGTTATCGCCCTTAGCGGGAGCGCGCAACATTAACGCCATCTCGGCCAATCCTGCAGTTCCTAAAGCGCTGATCTGCATCATACAGCTATCCAGCTGCTGCTGGTTGCCTGCCGGCAATTGCTTCAGAATACGGTTGATCCTGGCTGCATAAGGATGCTGCACCTGCTGTGCATTCACATTAATGCAAGCCAGAAAGAAAATTATGAATAGTAATTGCTTCATCATGTTTATATATCGGACCAGCTATGACCAAAACGCGCGTGCCGGTGGATCAATCAAACTATTGGCGCCATCATCGTGCAGGAACAATTGTTTTTCAGGATCAAATTCAAGAGAACGCCCCAGCTGCAAGGCAATCTTTCCCATATTCACCAGTGTGCAGGAACGATGACCATTTTCTTCATTCAGCGCAAACTTTCGCCTCTCTCTTACAGAGGTGATAAAATCAGTTACCTGTGGAGGCAGGTCCGGATACGCAGCCAGCTTCTTCTCCAGGTCAGGTATATCAGAACGGAAGCCGGGATATAACTTTCCTGCGGGACCTTCAATAAAGGCCGCCTTTTCATCCTTTCCTTCCCCATCAAGAATAACACGGCAGCCATCTTTGTATGTATAGATGATACGTGACCAGGTTCCCACGGCATCCGGATGCTGCTGCGGCGCCTCTACCTGTACGGATACAGGACTCGTATCGTCTTTCCCCAGTATGTATTGTACGGGGTCGAGGTAATGTTGTCCCATATCACCCAAACCACCTCCGTCATAATCCCAGTAGCCCCTGAAAGTCTGGTGTACCCTGTGAGGATGATAAGGCTTATAAGGCGCTGGACCTAACCAACGGTCATAATTCAGCTCCGGAGGCACTGGTGTAACAGGAAGATCCGTCTTCCCTATCCAGTGCTGCTTCCAGTCAAAGCCAGTATGACGACTCAGCGTTACTGTTAGCGGCCATCCCAGCAGTCTTGCATTCACCAGCTTTTTGATGGGTTTTACAGGCGTATTCATTCCGTAGAAATTATCTGTAAAGCGGAACCAGGTATTCAGCCGGAACATCCTCCCGAATTGCTGTACTGCTTCCTTCACTCTTTTTCCTTCACCAATAGTACGCGTCATCGGCTTCTCACACCAGATATCCTTCCCGGCACTGGCGGCCTCTATGGCAATAGTTCCATGCCAGTGCGGCGGTGTAGCGATATGTACAATATCCACTTCCGGCAGCTGTATCAGTTCCCGGTAGTCATCAAAAGTTTTCACCCCATCCCCCAGCAGCTGCTTCGCCTCCTGTAGATGTAACTTATCCACATCACAGATAGCCACTACCCTGGTACCGCCATACCCGAAATGCACTTTTCCCATCCCGCCGGTACCTATCACCCCCTTGGTCAGCTGATCGCTGGGAGCCAGGTAGCCGCGTCCCAATACATGACGGGGCACAATGGTAAAAGCCGCTACTGTGCCAAGACTATTCCTCAGGAAAGACCTTCTGGACTGGTTCTTTTTCTGCTCCATTTGATGGTTAAAATTGAATACTACGCACCAAGATATAAAAATGATTTTGCAAGTGTGAATTTCTGTGATGACCGGGTTTGTCATCTGGCATTTACCGTGAAATTTTATTTATATTCGTACAGGTATCGAATTGTAGCATAACATAGTTAACCGTAACAACTTGTAATAACCCATAGACAACATATTCCCTTAAATCTTTCACCATTAATCCACAACCCATGCCGTCTCTTATCGACAACCCTGTTGCCCGGAAAGGTAAAAACCGCAAAGGTAAGTCAGTAGAAGTCCCAACAGCAGGCACACCCATTCTTAAAACTCATTTTAAGGTCCAGGTACGCTTTTACAAGGCCGGAGCAAACTGCCGTCACTCCAGGTGGCCACACAATGAATATGGCGGAAAGCGGGACCGTTATGAAAAACTACCGGAAAAATGATTTATTGATCTGTACATCAGGAAGGAGTCTGAGGAACACCTAATACCAATTATCACAATATTGACTAGCTATGTTTAAAAAATTACTGCTTGAATTGCCAGCGGTACTGTTGACTATTCTTTTCACTTATGCCAGCATCAGCAAACTGTTACAGTATAAGACCTTCCGGTTTCAGCTTGATCAATCCCCATTTACCACCGGTTATTCCGGTATTATTGCCTGGTCCATTCCGGCTATTGAACTAATCAATACTGCCCTGCTTATGTTCCCGGCCACAAGACTGAAAGGGTTTTATCTCTCTTATGGGCTGATGTTCTTGTTTACCGTGTACATCTATGCTATCCTGCATTACAGCTATTTCATTCCCTGTTCCTGCGGTGGCATATTATCCAAAATGAACTGGGAACAACACCTGGTGTTCAATATCATCTTCACTTTAATCGCTTTGACCGGCATATTCACATTTCGTTTCAAGACCAAAGTATAATAAGTATCCATTAAGACACAACTCCTATGACAACAAGAATTTCTATAGTAATACTTACCACAATAGTGGTATTGGCCTTCATGTTTGTAATTGTGCGTACTTCCCGTCAGGCATATGAAAAGAAGCACGGCTTTAACAGGCTATTTCATCAGGAAGATAAATTGCGGCTGATTAAAAAGATACCCACGCAGCATCCTCTTTATTTTGCGGGTTCCGATAGTAGTAATATCTATTTTCATACTGACGATCCTCACATAGTCGTTTACACTGACACCGCATTCAGCACTATACGAACAATCTCACTTGCCATAGACAGCACTGTCAACAGGAACCTGACAAATGCGTTCAGTACCAGTATCAGGTACCCCGATGCATTTATCTTTGCTTACAATATCGCGGCTATCCTTGCATATAATTTACAGACCGGCGAGCATATCGTTATTCCTACGCCATCCAATTACAGTAATGCAGTACAGATCTCGGACTCCACTTTCATTCTGAAATACTTTACAGGTAATTCAACAGATCAATCATTCTGCAAACTCAATATTTATACTAAACAACTGATCAGAACAGACCTGCTTACTGAGGACCTTTCATCAAGTGGCACGCTGCTCTACAATGAACAGAATGCCTCCTGTTACTATGTTCATCACTACAATAACCACATCGCTATCTTTGACACTGCATTCCGGTCTATCAGATCTTCCCACAGTATCGACACCTTTACACAAAGTCAGATCCGGTATCTCAGCAAAAACAAGACAGGCAGTAGTGATATTCTGTACAAACCCAGTGGCAGCCGTATGCTCATCAACTATTTAAGCGACCTGCATGAGGGCCGGTTGTACATCAACAGCCTGATCAAAGCGGATAATGAAACGTTGTTAACAGATCAATCAGAAACGGTGATTGATGTCTATAGTACTAATATGGACAAGTATCTGGAAAGTTTTTATATTCCTGTCCCTAGCAAGCAGCATCTGAAATCGTTTTGTATATTCAATCGGAAAATACTAGCTACTTATACTAACCACCTGGCCCTTTACGAGTTTCCCGGCCTGAGCAAATGAGAATGCCCGAATGGCATAGAATGTTTATCCGAATGGACAAAACTCACTTCGAATTCATTTTGAAATTTACACGTTAGAATGTCTATCTGACAAAATTATACTGAAGATGAAACATCTGAAAGTAAACCACATTTTAGTGGCTTTATTGCTGAGTGCTGCCGCTGCATTTGCTACTGACAAGCAAGCGAATGTAATTAGTTTATGCAGCACGCTTCCCACTACTTCCGGGCCAAGCATAAATGGAGAATGTATTTATTCTGCATCTGTACAGTGCTGTTATATTGCTTCAGGTAGCTCCAGTGAGTATGTGACGCAAACCCAGGGTGGAAGCAATGTTATCATTAGGAGAAATATCTCATCTATGGTAACGATCTTTGGCATAAGGCAATAGCAATCAAAGTACTGTCATTTATCAATCTTCTATCAACAGAACATCAATTAATCGCTCTCCAGCCAGGAGCGCAAGCCCGTATTTGCTTAATTCCCCATTTAGTGAAGGAATATCATTCATTCTTGCAGCTATATTCACATCTATCCTGGATGTAAAATTGGTTTCGTCGACTATTATGCCAGATTCCAGCCCCTTATAGGGCGTCGTTTTACTCCCCTCATTATATGTCCGGATATGTTCAGACAATGAAGAAAACTCAGCATTCTGTAATTTCAAATAATACATGTTACCACTTACATATGTGTCTCCTCCTTTTGTCCTGAGCCGGCTGCTATCCACCAATGAGAGAATGTAACACTGCACTTTTCGTTGAACGATTCTGGCATTAACGCCAAAATACCTGTAGAGATCTTCTTTCATTTTCTCCATTAACAACTTCCTGCCCTTTCCGGCAATAATCAGGTCGTAACAATACATATCCGCAGTTGTGTCAGGCGCCTGTTTGAAGTCAACCGTTAATTTATGTAACAGGAGTGTATCTCTGATACTTAAAAAAACTCTCGGTACAGCGACTAATTCCTGCTCCCATACTTCCCTGCCCAGTTTTCCATAGGCGATCCGTATCATCGTGGCCAATGGCAGGTTCCATGTACGGATCCTTCTCTCTGCATAAATACCAGCATAATCTATTGCTGAACTGGGAGGATACTTTTTGTTGTATCCACTTAACATGGAATATCCTATCAATCCTTTTATAGAATCGTTCAGCATCATTTTCTCCGTAATATCAATGTCCTGATAGGCGTACATGGCGGGATGCTCACTGGAAGCAATGTGCACATCCTTATTGCTTATTGCATCCAGCGATCCGCCACCGGTTAACAATGCAATGTTGTCATCGTTCAATGCCTCATACCCGGTAATAGCTTTTACTACTCTGTTCTTATCTATCCAGATATAATGCGGAATGTATTTATGAGGAAATGCAAAAAACAAACTATCATTTACCTTACTATCCCTCGTCCTGGCAACGGTCAATAAATTAAAACCCTGATAACGGATATTCTCAAATAAATCGATCACCTTCTCCAGGCTATCATTTGTGATAGCAATTACCTGAAGATCCTTCTTATATTTCTCCTGGATACGTTGCAATTTCTGGAATTGTGCCAGGCAAGGCTGACAAAATATGGCCCAGAAATCAATCAATAAGGCTTTGCCATGGAATTCCGATAAAATAAGGTCCGTTTTCCTATAATTCAACACACCCAGCAGTTTGTAATCGGGAACAACTGCACCAATACTCAGAGGAGTATAGGTCTTTTCATAACTGTAGAAAGGCTCTTTTTCCTGCGCCAGCAACAGCAAAGCGCATGAAAGAAGCAGCCCTGTTAATAGAAAATATTTAAGCATCTCTCTTATCTGGCATTCTGTTCTATACCACTATGTATTATTTCATCAGCAGGAATCGGATATACATAACGTGCGTCATTGGGAGGCAATTGATATATGGAGCCTTTAATTATTCTTGTCAACGTTTTGGCAAACCGGGCATCCTTATTCAATCGCCTCAGGTCAATCCAGCGAAGTCCTCTGAACAACAGTTCCTTTCTTCTTTCCGTTAATACCTTTTTCAATGCGTCGTCCGCATCCTTCGCTATCATATCTTTATAGCTGCCGGATTTCCACCTTGTTCGCAACAGGGTATTCAAATCTTCCATGGCATGTACAGGTTCTTCCAGTCTGGCATAACATTCCGCCCGGGTAATATACATTTCGTCAACAGCTATCCCTCCAAAATGATACAGAGGATTTCCAGTATAGGTGCCTTTAAACAATTTGGTGTTTCCCATCCCATCTCTGAAAAAAAGGGACTTTCTAAGATCATTATTCTGATATTGTCCGTACAACACTGAATCAACAATTGAACTGCTCATTCTTAACAAACTGGTAGGAGTAAGACCTGCAAAGAATAATACGTCATCATTGAACATATCAAAAGGTAAGCTACTAGCAGTATCCAGCGTATTATAGTCCAGTAAACTATGATAAATTGCCAATGACAGGTTGGCATAATTCTTTGCTTCCCGGTAATTTCTCAAATCAAGATGGATCCTTGCCAATAAACCATATGCTGCAGCTTTGGATGGGCGGGTTTTAAATGTAGTTATATCCGGCAAAAGTTCAGATGCTGCAGCAAGATCTGCCAACACTTGTTCGTAGGTCGCCTTTACACTTGCACGCTGATAAATGATCTGTACGTCTGACTTCATTCTTAAGGGAATGCCAGGATCTGTAGCTGCAGTGGCGCTGTCATATGGCTTGCAGAATTCTCCCGCCAACGTGTAAAAAGACAATGCCCGTGAAAAAAGTGCAGCACCTTTTACATTATTGTATGCAGTGGTACCTATACCGGTAGTAATATGCTCAAGGCCCTCCAGTACAAGATTACAATAATTCACTCTTACATAACCATAGTACCAGTCTGCTGCAATATCATTCACCGGAAAAAGATCTTTGGCCCATATATAGGTATTTCTTTCATTATTTGCTGAAAGTCCATTGTAACGTGTATCTGTTATATAATAATTATCGGCCCCCGCCTCTCCATATGAAGGAATAAAAGCGTTAACTATTTCTGCATTGTCAAGCAGTGCCTGAAAGTCAGCTACTGTTTCCGGAACATTCAATGACTGATCCGGCTTAATATCCAGTTTTCCCGTACATGCTGATAATGAAATTATAACAGCTGGAAAAAACATGCGCTTTATCATATTAAAGTCATTGATGATTAAAATTTTGCACTACATCCGAAGGAAAAAGTTCTGGGAGCAGGATATCCCATTACATAATCAGGATCCAGCCCCGCCTTATTAGCTTTCCAGATAATGCCGACATTATTTGCATAGAAGTATAGCTGTACATCTTTTACACCGATTCTATTCAATAGTGGCGGGCTTAGCGAATAAGCTATTCTCAGATCCTGCAACCGTATATGATCGCCTTTTTCAACAAGTGCACTAGAATACTGATAGAAGTAATCCCTATTGGGATTCCCGGGATAGCTCAGAGACGGCACATTTGTATATAATTCATCTCCAGGTCGCTGCCAACGTGAAACGTAATCTTTATGGCCTCCCTGCCACACGTTAAACAAATCGTTATACATGACTGATGACCGTTTGAAATAGTATCTCAGCTTAAAAGCCAGGTTAACCGACAAAGTGATTTGCTTATAGGAAAAACTATTACGTAATGCACCAAATATGGTTGGACGTGCCGGGCCATTGTAAATAATACTATTTTCATCCTCACTACTTATTATTGCATCGTAATCTTTGCTAACCTTCCCAGCCAGATACCCCTGCGGATCGCCATTTTCGCCATCTAGTCCGGCCCACTTATAACTATAGACGCCGTAGACGGGCTTGCCAACAAACGGAAACAAGACAGGGGTTGTACCATCTCCACCGGAAACAACACCGCTTATTCCTTTAAAATAATTATACCTTGTTATTTTGTCCCAGTTATAACTAAACAAGAAATCTGTCGTCCAACTAATCTTCCTGTTTATATTATAGGAGGTAAGGTTCACATCCACCCCGCCTCCGCTCATGTCAGCAAAGTTTCCTTTGAATACTGTCGCCCCGGTTTGCATTGCAATAGTTTGTTCTCCTATCAGGTCAACGCCTTTTTTCTGATAATATTCGATACTTCCAGCAACTATTTTGTTCCTCGTTTCAAAATCTGTCCCAATGTTGAGTGTTCCGACCTTCTCCCATCGTAGCCTTGGGTTCGGGCGATTAGCGATACTTGCATTTGGCAATCCCGCTATATTCAAGGACCCATAAATGATCGCTAATTTCCCGTAAAGGCCCGGATCAAGATTTCCGTTGTACCCGTATGTTGCTCTTAGTTTCAAGTAGGGCAGCCAGTCAGACTTATAGAATGGTTCTTTACTGACGTCCCACCCCAACCCTGCTGACCACAAAGGCACTCCTTTCTGGTTAGTATTTATTCCCCATAAATTGCTCTGGTCAAGACGTATACTGGCTGATACAATATATCTTTCATTTAGTGTATAAGCAGCATTACCAAAATAAGAAATGAACTCATTATTATAACGGGTCACCAGGCCGTCATTAGGAACATATCCCGCACTACCGAGGTATTGATAAGCATCATAATATTTGCTGAAATCAATCTGATTATTATAGGAAACATTCTCTTTATTGTATCCGTAATAACGATTATTGGTCTCCTTTGTAACCGTTTCTCTTTGTTCAACTCCTGCTATAGCGGCAATATGATGCCTTCTGTTGAACGTTCTGTTGAAATTCAACTGCGCCCTGTAATTATTGCTGTTAAGTTCCCTGTTACTTTCGTCAAAGATGCCACCGACGGGTACGGGATGCGCTACTCCGTTTGCGTCAACCTGTGTGAACAGATTGATCAGGTTTCGTGTATAATATGTCTCAATACTATTATAGTTTTCCGCCTTCCCGATCTGTTTCTCAAACTGATATCTTATCTCCGCATTCAGGCCTTTGATAATATCTATTTTCACACCGGGATTAATCCTGATATGGTATCTTCTTTCCACATTATCAATCGTCTTCAGTTCATCCAATGGCTTATACGTCCAATCCAATAATCCGTCGCCTTTCAACTGACTGATAAAACTATACCGGTAATCTTTAGGCAATGGTAATGCGTTACCATTGGCGTCTGCCAGTTGTGCATATGGGTAATAAACGCTTTTCCCTCCTCCGGGAGCAATAGAGATGCTACCGACATCCGCATTTGATTTATTCAATACAAACGAAACCCCTGAATACAACTCCACCCTATCCCATAAACGAAACGTACTATAATTATTAATCGTGAACCGGCTGGAAGCATCCGTCACCTTATTATTCAATATCCTGTCATAACCCACGGACAGCAAATAAGCGGAGTTATCTCCTCCACTGCTGATATTCACCGCATACTGCTGACTAACGCTATTCCTGTAAAAGTATTTTTTATAATCGTTCCTGATATCATTCTTTCTTAGCTGATCAATTGCCGCATCTGCTTCAGCCGCAGAAACCAGCCCACTTCTCTTTTTATCCAGCAGTTCAACAACAGGAGATATAACGGGATAACTGTAATTATTGGAAAGATCCGCGTCATAAAACCCTTTGTCAAACAAATACTTTTCTACATCAATAAATTCATTGGAACCAAGAAAGGCAGGATTATAAAAGAGATCTGGCTTTGCACCGATGGTAAGATTTGTATTCACTTCTACTTTAAGCGGCTGATGTAGCTTACTTTTCTTTGTAGTAATAACAATCACGCCGTTACCTGAAAAAGCGCCCCAGATAGAAGCTGCAGCCGCATCTTTGAGGATGGTGACATTTTCAACATCATTGGGGTTTAGCAGATTGATATCACCAGTAAAGGGAAAGTTGTCAACAACTATCAGTGGCTGAGCATTAGCGAGAATAGTACTTCTTCCACGTATAGAGATATACGCTTCATTCGAATATGGCGGAATATTTTTATTTGGAAATAGCACTCCACTGGCAACACTTTCCAGTCGCTCAAGTATGTAAGGTCCTACCCGTCGGTTCAGCAACTGGTTATTTATCTGTACAAAAGAACCTGTTGCTCTTTCAGCAGGTATCTTCTGATAACCATTACTTCTTACCGCCACTACAGCCAGGTCAGTGATGGCAGGCTCTAATACTATACGAAGAACAGCAGCAGGTTTTACCCTGATCTCCTGTGTTTTAAAACCTGTAAAACTGATCCTGATAAGACTGTCGGCCGCTGTATTATTCAAAAAAAAAGCTCCTTTCTCATTCGTTCTTGTGCCTCCGTTAACTGCACCTGGTATATTAATGGTTGCGCCTTCCAATGGTGTACCATCCGGCATGGTTACAACTCCCCTGATGAACAGCTCTTCCTTCTTTGCCGGCACTTCCGCTGCCTTCTCCTTGCTGAAAACACCAATCCTGTTCATACGTACTTCCCATCCATATCCCCTGGATCCCAGCAATCTCTCCAACACTTGTGTCAGCGGCACATTACTTTCATGTACACTTACTTTGATGCGGTCATTAACAGTTTGATTATTGTAGAAGAAAGTATATCCTGTCTCTTGCGTTATAATATTGAAAAGATCAGTAAGGCTGATGTTCTCATATTGCAGGGATATCTTTCGCTGAATGCTTTTGTCCTGGGCATGGACGGACAAAATAGTATATGGGGAAATAAGCAACACAACGACCCAGAGACCATATCTTTTATAGTCCCAACGATGGTGAAACATAATTATCAGTAATTATAGTGGCCAATAAAACGTTTACTACAATTGCACAATGCCTGAACCTGACTAACGTGTAGCTGTTATAATCGTACTGTGACATCTTATCCAAAAAAGCTTTAGTAAGCGGGAAACCTTTTTTTGAAAATGAGAAAACCAGTGATTTATTTTTAGCGTATATGTACTCAGTGCCATAATAATCTTAACAAAGTACATCCACGACTAGCAGGCGCACTTAAGGACCTAAAAGACAAGCATTTACACCGCAGTAGCATTGTTTTAATACTTAACTTCAGGACGCATTCACAAATCATTAACATGAGTACCCATAAGTTAATTTCAAAATAAGATTTATGTCTTTAGTACTTTCGCCCCACTTTTTTAACAACATAAACTGTATCTGTTACCGGGGGATTAGCATAACATTCGTAAATAGTAAAGGGTTATATAATGCGTCATGCGAATACTAACGATCTGCCTCTGGCAGACGATAATGTTACATACGAGAATATATTTCAGAACCATGCAAAGGCGCTTTGGGCAGAAGCCTACAGGTTATTGAAAGATAGCCAGGATGCCAAAGACATTGTTCAGGAGCTGATCATAGAGATATGGGAAAAACGCTCTTTGTCCAATGTACAAACCAATGTACGGTCTTACCTTTTTCAGTCGCTCCGTTATAAATGTTACCGCTATATAAAGACAAAGGATACGGAGGAATGTAAAAAGGATGCCTGGTCGTTCAGCCAGGATCTTGCTACCAAAGCAGAAACCGGCATCGAAAATGAAGAGCTGAAACGCTCTATCTCTGCCGCAATTAAAACACTTCCTCTGCAGTCGTCCAACATCTTTAAACAGGTTTTTATTGAAGGTAAAAAAAGAAAGGAAGTAGCCCTCGACATGGGCCTTTCCATCAATACCGTCAATGTCCACATTTATACGGCCTGCAAGAAATTGCAGGAGAAACTGAAAAAGATCCTGTAAGCACTAAAGCTTTTATACCGGTAATGTCACTATGAGAAGTACATGAAGAGCAGATCCGACATACACGAGTTATTAATGCTAAAGCTGACAGGTGGTCTGAATGAAGATCAGCAGGCAGAGGTCGATGCATTAATTGAGGGAGACCCTGAGGTAAATATGGCCTGGAAGCATCTCCAGGAGTACTACCTCCTGCATGAAAAGCGCAGGGCTGATTTTGACAGTATCTCAGCTGCCGATATCATGGCCGGCGTAAAAGACAGGGTATTTTCACCCCGGCCTACCTTCCATACCAGTAAGTGGATCGCCGCAGCAGCGGCTACCGTCATCGGTATCGGAATATTTGTATACGGTATCACAAAAACCAACCATTCCTCTAAAGTCCTGTCTGCCGTTCATAAGAACATTCCAGCCAAAAGTGTTTATCTTGAATTGCAGAATGGCCAGATTATCGACCTCTCCGGCGGCGAACAATCTCTCAAAACGGAGGATGGACAGGTTATACTCAATAACAGCCGGAACAGGCTCACGTTCATTGCAGACAGGGAAAACAGCGGACTGAATAAACTGATAGTGCCCCAGGGCAAAGATTATTCCATAAGACTCTCCGATGGTACGGAAATCCGGATGAATGCCGGCAGTACCCTGCAGTTTCCCTTCGGGTTTGCAGGCAGCACCAGGGAGATATCCGTTACCGGAGAAGCTTATGTAAAAGTAGCCACAGCGGCAGACCAGCCCTTTACCGTGCATACACCAGCAACTACCATACAGGTATTGGGTACCGAATTCAATGTTAACACATATAATCCGGACAAAACCGCTATTTCACTGGTTCAGGGAGCCGTGAAAGTACGGGCCGGTAAACAGGATGTAGTACTTAAACCAGGATTCCAGGCAGAATATACTACTCAAAAAGGCATCAATACGTATCCATTTGATAAAAACGACGTACTTTCATGGCTGGAAGGCAAGTATGAGTTCAGGGAAACACCGCTTAGAGAGATAATACCTATACTGGAAAGATGGTATGACGTAAAGATCATGACAGACCATCCTGCTGTAGCTGATAAGACATTTACTATGCTGATCAAGAAGCCAGAAGGTATAGAGGCCTTCCTGGAGATGCTGAAAGTAATCCGTGGTGCAGACTATTACTACAAAAATGATACTATACATATTAAGTAGTACCGCAAGGCTGTAATGCCTGCGAATACTATCACCTTCGTTTACGAACAATGCAAAATGAAATACCGGTACTTTAGTCGTTTAGTGCCGGTTTTTTTTTGTCCTTTCGTAAACGGATATATCTTTACTGATTCTAGTAAGCGGGAGGCTTTTTTGAGGTTTCCTCAGGATTTTCCAGGCGCTCATCCAACTGCTCATCACTTAATTCCCACTCTGCTTCATCGGTGGCCGATTCTGTTTCATCAAATGCTCCTCCGGACCCGGTATGTACTATTTCTTCTTCTTTACCGGTATCGGATGACTGTTCATTGTCCCTGTCTTTAAATAAATAAAAATCTATCATACACATGTTGAATGGGCTATTCCTATCATTCAACATTTAATTTATGAATTTTTTCTCTTACCTGACAGCTTTTTATCGCCTCCACTGGAAATAAAAGGTACTTCCCTGTCCCTGTTTTGACTCTACCCATACCTTTCCGCCCTGCGTTTCTACCAGCAATTTCAGGATATTCAGCCCTATACCAGTGCCTTTGTCGTCATCATTGTCCACCTTTTCAAAGAGACGGAAAATGCGTTCATTGTCCTTCTCCTCAATCCCCGGGCCATTATCCTTAACAAAAAATTCATAGAAATCCCCCTCAGGTTTTCCCCCGATCGAAATTTCCACGGCTGGTTTATCGCCATATTTAATAGCGTTTGTCAGCAGATTCTGGAATACCTGCTGCAATTTCTGCCTGCTGGTATGGAGCACCGGCAACCCCTCCTCTATCTCGATCCTGACATGGGCGGGAGGAAACAGGAATTTAATCAGCTGTTGCAACATCTCTCCCACATCCACGTCTTCCTCTATATGCCTGAACTGATGCTCCCGGCTATAATCCAGGATAGCCGTGATCATGTCTGCCAGCTGGGACGTGGCATTGATGGCCATGTTCGTATATTCGGTCAGGAAAGCCGATTGACTGATCTCCTCCTCCTCCTTCATTAGCATGAGCAATCCCGTGATACCGGAAAGCGGCGACTTCAGGTCATGCGCTACTACATGCATAAACCGCTCCAGCTGACCATTGATCAGCTCTTTGTCCTTTAATGCCCCTCTTAGCTCGTGTTGATACAGGTAGAGTCGCTCAAAGACATCTACTTTGGCGCGGGTCATGTTGATGTCTAAAGGTTTGTACAGATAATCCACCGCTCCTTTTTCAAAACCTTTCAGCACATGATACTCGTCTTTGTTGATGGCAGTTACAAAAATGATGGAAATATCCCGGGTTTTAGGATTTGCCTTTAACAGCCGTGCTACTTCAAAACCATCCATATCAGGCATCTGTACATCCAGCATGATCAGCCCGATATCTTCATGCCTTAATACCTGTTTTAACGCCTCATTTCCGGATGTTGCCTGCAGGAAGATCCTGTTTTCAGCAAGCAGCATCTGTTCTAATGACAGCAGGTTCTCCATTCGGTCATCTACCAACAGAATCGTAAATTTCTTAGTCATCTCTTATTCTTTTAACGGCTATGCTGAAGGTATATACGAAACAATTCTCCTTTACGTTTCACCGATAATAATTTTCTTAATATCTTCAATAGACAATATTTGTACACCATCACACATCTCAATGGCTGATTGCGGCATCGCCTCAAATGCCGCTGTTTCCGGATCCTGAACAATACCCCGGCCTCCTGCAGCAATAATCTGACACAAGCCCGCGGCGCCATCCTTATTAGCGCCACTCAGCAGGATACCTAACGTCTTCGGACCATATACATCAGCAGCACTGCTAAAGGTCATATCAATAGACGGGCGGCTATAGTTGACCAGTTCGGAGTAATCCAGCATAAAGGTTTTCTCTGCCTCTATCAGCAGATGATAGTTCTGCGGAGCGAGATAAATACAGTGCTCCTTCACAGGCTCTTTATCTTCCGGTTCAATGATCCTTCTTTTGGACGATAATAAACGCCCCATTTCACTCTGTACGTTACGAAGCCGATGCAGCACAATGATCACAGGCGCAGCAAGATGATGAGGCACAACATCCAGGATGTCAGTCAACACAAGCAGACTGCCGGCAGAGCCTCCGATGGTAATAACATCAAATCTGTTCTTCATAATGTGACTGTCAATAAATAAAAAGCTTGCTACTCTATGCGCCGGTAGATTTTATGATATGCGTGCACCGTTTCAAATTTGCCATGAATATCAGCAAAACGCATGGTCTCTTTGAGTCCCATGGCCAGGTACCCTCTTGAGGACAAACTGTCAAAGAAAAGCTGTAATACCGAGTTCTGAAGTTCCCTGTTGAAATAAATAAAAACATTCCTGCAGCAGATCAGCTGGAACTCGTTAAACACTTTGTCTGTTACCAGATTATGCTGAAAGAAGGCAATATGCCTCCGCAGTTCTTTTTTGATCAGCACATTATCATACCGCGCCGTATAGTAATTGGAAAAATCTGCCAGGCCGCCTGACAGGATATAATTCTGCGTAAAATCCTTCATGTTATCCAATGGCAGAATTCCCATTTCCGCCCGCTCCAGGTTAGCGGGGTTCAGATCTGTTGCGTATATCTTTGTCCGGCTTAACAATCCGGCCTCTTCCAGCAGGATAGCCATGGAAAACACTTCTTCTCCCGTAGAACAACCAGCATGCCATATTTTGATATTAGGGTAAGCCGCAAGTTTAGGTAATACCTGTTCACGTAAAGACCTGTAAAATCCGGGGTCCCTGAACATTTCCGTCACATTCACCGTAATGTACTGTATCAACCGGGAAAAGAAATCCTGATCATTGACCAACCTGTACTTCAGTTCAAAAACGGATTCCAGTCCCATATGTCCCATAAAGCGGAGTAAACGCCGTTTAATGGACGCCTGTGCATAACCGGTGAAGTCATATCCGTATTGTAACTTAACTATGTTGATGATATCCAGGAAATCTGCATTTGATATGACCTCCTTCATAAGCAACAATAAGGTTTTACACCATCCATACGCGTATTAAAGACAAAAGCTTGCTACTGTCTATCGGTTTCGCAATATAATCGGAAGCTCCCGCCGCAATACATTTCTCCCTGTCGCCGGCCATCGCTTTGGCGGTCAGGGCTATCACCGGCAGTTGTTTATAACGCACATCCGCCCTGATGCGCCGCATGGCCTCATAACCATCCATCTCCGGCATCATGATATCCATGAGCACCAGACGTATGTCTCTATGCTGCTCCAGTTTTTCCAGGGCTTCCTTTCCATCGGCGGCTGTGATGACATCCATGCCCTGCTCTTCCAACAGCGCAGTGATAGAGAAGAGATTCCGCATGTCATCATCTGCTAACAGTACCTTTTGCCCTGACAAATTTTTTTCAGATGAATCTACAACTCCTGTTTGCCTGGGAGCCACCTCCTTCAGTTTATACAAAAAGAGTTCCAGCTCGTCCATCAATCTGTCAGTAGAAAACGTAGAGTTCCTCACAATAGCTGCCGCTTCCTTTTTCAGTTTCAGCTCATCTGCTTCTGAAATATCATGATCAAGATATACAATTATAGGCATTCCTTTGTTGCCTGCCAGCTGTCTGAGCGTATTCAGCTTTCCAATACCTGCCTGAATATCCGTTCCTGCATCCAGGATCACGGCATCATAACTTTTCTGCAATAGCTCGCTGGCGGCTGCTTCCTGGTCTTCCACATGATTGTACTGCGTCTGCAACTGCCTTTTATCACTAAGCGACTGCAATGACGGATGGTTCAGCAATACCCCGTCAGACACCACCAACACCTTCTTAAAACGCGACTGCAGCTGCTCACTGATACCTGAAAATACCGACTCCATATCAGTGACCTGCAATGGCTTTTGCGTATAGCCTTCCACCTTATCCCTGACCTGGATCGATATTTCTCCTGCAGAGATCACGTGTACCAATATATGTTTAAGATCTTCATTGCTCTTCAGGATCTTCAGAATGCTGTTACCATCTATCAATGGCAGATTCATATCCAGAAGAATAGCTGCCGGCAGGTATTTACGGGCAAAGAACAGACCATCGTTACCATTCAGTGCCACGATCGTCTTATACCCCTTCTGCCGGGCAAAATCACGCAGGATGACTGCAAAATTGATGTCATCTTCTATGATCAATACCAGTTTGTCCTGCTTACTGAGTCTCTCCCGGTCATCTTCTACCTGGTCTGTTTCAGTAGCCGGCTGCTCAGGAATGGGGATAGGAACTGATGGCATATCTTCCATTACAGGTAACGTTTCTTCTTTTCCGGCTGCTTCAACCGGTACCGGTACGCCATTCGTCTTCATCACTACCGTAAATGTACTTCCTTTTCCTTCCTCACTTTTCAGCCTGATCTCTCCATCCAGTCTCTTCATCAGCTCCTTACTAATGGAAAGGCCCAGCCCTGTACCTCCGTATTTCCGGCTGGTAGAACCATCTGCCTGGCGGAAAGCTTCAAAGATGAGTTGCTGCTTTTCTACCGGGATACCTGTTCCGGAATCGCTGACTGCAATATGCAATCCATCCGGTTTAGACATCAGGCTAAGCTTTATAGTACCTGCGGCAGGCGTAAACTTGAATGCGTTCGACAACAGGTTTTTGATCACCTGCTCCAGTCGCTGCCTGTCTGTCCTGATCTCTTCAGGTACACCAGGTAATATTTCCGTTGTAAAATGAATGTTCTTCTCTTCTACCATTACCAGGAACAGTTGCTCCAGGTCACTTACCATCGTCCTTACAGATACCGGCTCTATGTTCATTTCCACCTTACCGGCTTCTATCTTGGAAAGATCCAGGATATCATTGATCAGTTTCAGCAGGTCGGACCCGGATTTGTGAATGATACCGGCATATTCCACCTGTTTGTTACTGAGGTTGTGTTCCTTATTTTCTTCCAGCAGACGTGCCAGTATCAACACACTGTTGAGTGGTGTACGTAGCTCATGAGACATATTTGCCAGGAACTCCGACTTGTACCTGCTGCTCTGTTCCAGTTCTTTTGCTTTCTCAGAAAGTTCTTCCCTGGCCATCTGCAAAGCCTTGTTCTGTATGCTCATTTCTTCATTGACCTGCCGGAGTTCTTCTTCCTGCACACGCAATTCCTCCTCGGAGGCCTGCAGGATCTCTGACTGACGGGTCAGTTCTTCATTGGACTGCCGCAATTCTTCCTGCTGTGTTTCCAGGGTCTCTTTCTGCTCCTGCACGCGTTCCAGCAGCTGCATGATCCTCGTTCTGGCATCAGCTGCATTGACTGCAACGGCTATCGCATTACTGCTGGCGCCCAATAACTCCAGCATGGCCGGGTTCACCTCGCCAAACACGACCAGCTCCATCACTCCCATCAGGTCATCGTGGTGCCATAAAGGAAGACAAACGATGGCGCCTGGCAAAGCCCTTCCGCTACCGGCTTCAATATTCCAGTAACCAGCTGGCACATTTTCTATGACGGTCAATTCTCTTTTTGTAGCCGCATAACCCGTAATACCCTCCTCCAGCGCATATTCCTGCTTTACATTCGCTGGCAGCGCAATACCCGCGCATAACTTCAGCAGACCGGCCTTCTCATCAAAGTAATAGAGCGCGCCCGCAGGTATTTTCAGGTAATTTACCATTACATCGAGGCATCTTTTTGCCAGCACCCCCATTTGCAGCTCCCCACTCAGACTGTCGGCGATCTTCGACATACCGGTCAATAGCCAGTTCTTATCTGTTGTTATCCGATGGAGGTCTTCCACATCTTTCAGCTTTACACGCAATTCCTGCTGAATCTTCATCCTGCTGCTCAGTTCACGGAAAGACACCACCATCAGAACGATGGCTACCAACAGAATAAACACATTGTTCAACACCAGTGTATTCATCGCCCTTCCCATGGAACTCTTGTTGGAAGCGGCCCGGTTCACCAGCAATGCCCTTTCCTCCGAAACAAGCTCTCCGATGATATTATGTACCGTATCCACATATTTCTGTTCCTCCTCTGTGATCATCAGCTGGTTACCGAACAAATAACTGCTATCGCGTACTTCATACAGCTCCTGCCAGTAATTCATCAATGCAATCACACCGGTCTCCAGTTTTGAGGCCCTTCTGAACTGAGCTGTATTATCAATAACCAGCTTGCGCAGGTCCTCCGCCACTGGCAATATCCTGGGTTTACTCTCATAATAAGGATTCAGAAACTTCCTTTCCCGCGTATTTCTATAAGCTATTACTGAGGCCTCAATCTCATACACATACCGGTTCAGCCGTTGGGCAGTGGTGATCACTTCGTAGGAATGCTCCACCCATTGCCCTTCAGACCGCTGATGGATAAAGGTCAGATGCGAAAAAATACCTCCTGCGGCTACAAGGATAAGAGCGAGTGCAAAACCTAGATACAGGCGGAATTTTAAGGTATTTTTCATGATGATGGTTATACAAGCGTAAACAGCCAATAGGATTTCAAACGACACAAGACTGAACAAATATAGCAAATTGTCTCTCGTTAGCAGCGGGGGTCGCCATTGCCCACATATATTTCTAAGCCTAATATGGGCAATCTTTGGAATCGGCAACTTAACTTTGGCAGAGAGTCGCAAAAACGTACGGAGTACATATTATACACCTACAATAAGTAATAATTATTTGTTATGTGAACAAAGAAGAGAATTCTCTATGGCAATAAATCCCTGCAAGCGGATTTTCAGTATGTATAGGATTGAAGCATTGATACTATGAAAGATTGTTCTTACACAAACTGATACAACTCAAATGCATTCTTAACTTACACTAATACCTTGCACCAATGCTGAAAGACCGATCTTCCACCCGTGCTAATTGCACAAAAAAGCCAATTTTATGAGTAACAGGATCCTCCTCGTCGAAGACGATGAAGTAATGCCTAAAATAATGGAAAGGATACTTCATAAGGAAGAATACAAGATAGAGCACGTCACCAATGGGAAAGAGGCCTTTCAGCGTCTTGAAGACACCAATTATGATTATGACCTGATCATTACGGATATCATGATGCCGTATGCAAGCGGCTTTGAGATCCTCAGCAAGGTGAAAACAAGAACAAACGGTAAACCAATTCCCGTAATTATTGTTTCTAATGCAGGTAACGAAGAGATGATCCTTGAAGGTTTCAAACTGGGAGCTGATGACTTCCTTAAGAAACCGGTTATACCCGGCGAACTGCTGATACGAGTAAAGCGTTTGCTGATGCAGTATGGCGCCAGATAACCCATTGTTGTTACTTCCAATGAAACTTGACCAATTGACCAGTCCTGTATGGAATATAGCCTATATGACTTCAGGGGGTCTTCCCTGAATATTCAGATCGCAATAATATTCATTATCATTGCGGTATCCTTCACTGTTATTGCCTACCTGTCTATATTAACCGGCAGGTACCGGGCTTATAAGCGGGAGAAGAAACTGGCCAGCCTTCATCCTGTTATTGACAACCTGCTCATGGAACACATCCTGCTCAACGACGAGCTGGCCAGTGACGTACCGGCAGACCAGGTAGCGCTGCCCATTGAAGTTTTCCGCTTACCCGTTTTTGAACACAGATGGGCCAGGCAGGCTTTGATAGACAGGCTTATTGACTATAGGAATAATGTACGGGGTGCCATGGGAGAGCAACTCCGTAACCTGTATATACAGCTGGAACTGGACAAGGATTCTCTCAAGAAAATGAAGTCCCGTAAATGGGACAAAAAAGTGCAGGCCCTGGCAGAACTCAGTAACATGAATATGTCCATCGCTGATGTGACCATTCTGCCCCTTACTAACAGTAGTAACCGTGAACTACGCGCTGCGGCCAGACATGCATATATCAAGTTGAGCAAAAATGAGCCGTTCAAATTCTTTGATGTCGTAACAGAACCACTCCTGATGTGGGACCAGGTAGAACTGTTTAAGATCATTTCCACTACTGAACATATTGCCATACCCAACTTTGCACAATGGATCACCTATTCATCCAATAAAAGTATTGTCTCTTTCTGCCTTAAACTGGTGGTTCACTACAACCAGATCAGCGCTATTCCTGCAGTAGTAAAATTACTGGATACCAAAGATCGCTACCTTCGTGCAGATGCAATCAATTGCCTCGGGAAGCTGAAAACGGAAAGTGTGGAAGACAAGCTCCTCCAGATGTACGACAGTCAGCCACTGAACTGTCAGCTGGAAATATTGAAAGCCATAGGCCGCATCAGCAGCGGCCGGCATGTAGACTTCCTGCGTCAGGAGTTCCTGCATGCCACGGATTTTGATGTACGTAAACATGCAGCTAAATCTATTATCAATAACCAATGGGCTGCCAAAGGCCTTATTGATGAATTGGTAGAAACCGCTACCGCGGAGAATAAACTAATCCTTAAGCATAGCATGAACCCTTTAATTAAATACTGACCGTGAGATGGGGAATATCTGGGATACGATAGGAAGATTTTATGAAACCACTGTTTTTGTTTACGGTACCATACTGCTGATCACATACGCGTTGTTGGCCGTCTTCTCTATGATTTCCGTCCGGGCATATGCCAGGAAAGATAAGTTCAACCAGGAAAACATCCTGCTCAGTTCTCCACTTGCTCCTGGTATTACTGTGCTGGCGCCCGCTTACAACGAAGGACTCACCATCATCTACAATGTGCGCTCCCTGCTTACGCTGAACTATCCGAAATACGAGATCATTATTGTCAATGATGGTAGCACGGATAACAGTCTGGAACAGATGATCAGTGAATTCGAACTCGTGCAGGTTGACTTTGCCTACAATGCCAAAATACAGACCAGGCCAGTCAGAAAGATCTTCAAATCTACCAATCCTGCCTACGCCAAACTGCTGGTCATCGACAAAGTAAACGGTAAAAGTAAGGCCGATGCGGTAAATGCCGGCATCAATGCAGCTTCATATGATCATTTTGTATGTACGGACGTAGACTGCATACTGCATAAGAATACCCTGCTGGAATTGATTAAACCGGTGATGCAGGAAGAGAAGAAACGTGTTATTGCCACCGGCGCCACACTACGTATAGCCAACTCATGCGAATTTGACGAGGGAGTGATGACACGTATGCGTCCGCCCCGCCAGCTTCTGCCCCGTTTCCAGGAGGTGGAATATATCCGCGCATTTGTGTTAGGTAAAATGGGCTGGAGCCTCCTGAACTGCGTACCGAACGTATCCGGCGGTCTGGGATTGTTTGATAAGGAAATAGCCATCCGTTCCGGCGGATATGACCATAGCTCCTTTGGTGAGGATATGGAACTGATGACGCGCATGTGCCGTTATGCATATGACAATAAGATCAAATACGCTATCCGTTATATTCCCAAAACGCTCTGCTGGACGGAAGCACCGTCTACTGTCAAGATCTTCAACCGCCAGCGTACACGTTGGGCAAGGGGACTGGCACAGCTGATGTATGCGCACTTCGGCATGTTCATGAATCCCCGTTATGGAAAAATGGGACTCATCATTTTCCCGTATAACTTCTTCTTTGAACTGCTGGCGCCCATCATTGAGATTACTGGCGTTATTTACTATATCGTTATGACCTGTCTTGGCCTCATCAACTGGCCAACAGCGCTGGTGCTGTTGCTTTTCGTATATACTTATTCCGTGATGATCACTACTATAGCTATCCTGTGGGACCAGCTTACGTTCAGGTATTACAAAACGTGGAAAGAGGTGGCCTACCTCTGCATGACACCCTTTATGGAATTCTTTCTCTACCACCCGATGATAGTAATATTCGCTGTTCGTGGCTATTACTACTTCCTCACGGGTAAGAAAAGCACCTGGGGAAATATGCAGCGGCGGGGTTTCCAGACTACGCAGAAGGCAGCAGCTACTGTTGCTGCAAAGTAACAGCGGGCTTATAAAAATCATCATCCATAAAAACCAGGAGATACCGTGCAATTGTTTAGAAATGTTTTTGAAGGCTTTGTTTTTGTATATGGCAGTACCATGCTATTTATGTATGCATTGCTGGCTATTCTCTCCCTGCGTGGCATTATCAAATTCCAGCGCAAAAACAGTTATGTGGATTATACTAAAATGCTCCAGTCTCCTATAGCACCGGGTATATCCATCATTGCACCTGCCTTCAATGAAGGTGT
Source organism: Chitinophaga filiformis (assembly GCF_900102545.1). Lineage (GTDB taxonomy): Bacteria > Bacteroidota > Bacteroidia > Chitinophagales > Chitinophagaceae > Chitinophaga > Chitinophaga filiformis. The sequence goes on from NZ_FNBN01000010.1 coordinate 165,254, forward strand.
GACCATCATCCAGAATGTCCGTTCACTGCTGACCCTCAACTACCCACGTTTTGAAGTGATCATTGTCAATGACGGAAGTACAGATGATACCCTCGAAAAACTGATCAACGAATTTCAGCTGCAGGTAGTCGATTTCGCATATAACGAACGTATTAAGTCACAGCCGGTAAAAAGGCTCTTCAAGTCATCCAACTCTGCTTATGAAAAGCTGGTGGTGATCGATAAAGTGAATGGAAAAAGTAAGGCCGATGCTTCCAACGCAGGTATCAATGCTGCCGCCTATGATTACTTTCTTTGTACGGATGTAGACTGTATCATTGAAAAAGATACACTGCTGCGCATGATCAAACCATTTATGGATGAAGAGCACAACAGGATCAAAGAGGTGGGCGAACCTTGTCCTGAGTGCGGTTATGTACACATTGTAGAAGACAGTACACGCGTTATAGCTACCGGTGCCACCTTACGTCTTGCCAACTCCTGCGAGGTAGATGAAGGTGTGATCACCCGTGTAAGGCCTCCTGAGAAATGGTTACCCCGCTTCCAGGAAATGGAATACCTCCGGGCTTATGTACTGGGTAAAATGGGATGGAGTGTGATCAACTGTGTACCCAACGTATCCGGTGGTCTTGGACTGTTTGACAAAGAGATTGCCATCAAAGCAGGTGGTTATGATAGTAAGTCGTTTGCAGAGGATATGGATATTGTAACGCGGATGTGCACTTATATGATCGACAACAAACTGAAGTATGCGATCAGGTACATTCCCACTACACAATGCTGGACAGAAGGCCCTCCCACAATGAAGGTATTCAGTCGTCAGCGCACCCGCTGGGGACGCGGTCTGGCAGAGATCATCACCATACACCGCAAGGTGATCTTCAATCCACATTATAAGCGGCTGGGGATGATCGTACTTCCTTACAACCTGCTTTTTGAATTCCTCGCCCCTATCATTGAGATCACGGGCGTTTTCTATTATATCTACCAGATCGTTACAGGGAGTATCAACTGGCAGAATGCACTGATCCTGCTGGCATTCGTGTATTTTTATTCTGTCATGATCACTACCCTGGCCATATTATGGGACCAGATCACATACAAACACTATAAGACCTGGAAAGAAGTGATAGGCCTGGCTTTAATGGCCTTTCTTGAACCTTTCGTTTATCATCCCCTGATCGTGTTTTTTGCACTGAGGGGATATTTCCATTTTATCACCGGGCGGAAACACAGCTGGGGGAATATGCAGCGCCAGGGATTTGGCCAGCGGAAACCTGCAAATACATAAGATGATGTCGTTATCCAAATACATACTATCCGTTACCGTACTTTGCTTTTCATTGCAGGCACAGGCGCAGATCTTCAGTAAGGAGAAAGATGCGGATGAGCTGTATGATGAAGCAGTAAAGGAAACACGGCTGAACCATTACGAAAAGGCAATACAACTGTCGAAAGAGGCCCTGCAGAAAAGGCCGGACTTTACTGATCAGGAGTTATTGCTGGGAAGATTGTATATGCTGACAGGCCGTACAGACCTGGCAAGACGTTATGTAAAAAAAGTATTGGCTGAAGCACCGACTTATTACGATGCCTATCTCTATGCCATCAACATTGAACTGGGTGCGAAGAAGTACGAAGAGGCAGAATGTTATGTTGATGAAGGATTGTATAACTTCCCGGGGGATAAAGCCCTGATGCTGAAAAAACTCAGTATACTGGATGCATCCGAACGGTTCTTCCAGGGAGGAAACTATGCCACTTCATTGCTGGAAAAGTATAGTACTGATACTGCGGTACAAAGAGCATATATGGGTCATTACCTGCTGGCAGGACGTTATTATCAGCTAAGGAATAACCAGATACTTGCCATGCAGAATTATGAAAAGGCATTACTGCTGGATTATAATAATCAGGAAGCGAAAGCGGCCATCACCGCCATGTATATCAAAAGCGGCAGTTATACAAGAGCGATTGAACAGGTGAATGCAGAACTGTCTGCCAATCCAAACTCGTATGATCTGATGATGCGTAAACTGGGGCTGCTGGAGGATATGCATGACTATCCCGCAGCCATTGACCAGTTGCAACAGATCCTGAAACGCTGGCCATCAGATACCAAAGCCCGTAGTATGGAAACGCCCCTGCGCATGGATGCAGCAGCATGGTATGCCAATACCGATCCTTATCTGTTATACCAGGGCGTACTGGAAAAAAATCCGGGGAACCGCGAAGCGCTGGATAAAGTAATAGGACTGAGCATGTCACGCGGCGCCTATCGTGAAGCGCTTGCCTGGATTAACAGGGGGTTAAAGAATAATCCGAACGATCAACATTTATTGTCGCTCAAACTGGATGTACTGGAAAGCGACAGGAAGTTCACAGAAGCCTCATTACTGGCAGAAAAGCTCTATGCAGCTAACAGGTCCAGCGCTGACCTGAAAAGCCGTTATACGGCCTTAAAAATAGCCAGCGGACGTGATTATCTGGCCCAGCAGCAATATGACCTGGCACTGGCGGAATTTGATAAGGCCCTTCAGACAGATCCGCGGGATACCACTGCACTGGACATGATGGCCAACACCTACATCAATCAGAAAGATAATATACATGCGCTTCAGGTACTGGATAAAGCGCTGGCGGCCTACCCGGACAACAGCCGTTTTTTGCTGAAAAAATCCAGTATACTCGCTGCTACGGGACAATATGACGAAGCAACCGCAATTGCAGAACAACTGTTACACCGCTCTCCTTCTGATCCGAAATATGCAGCCAACCTGACGGACCTGCGTCTCACAGCAGGTCGCACACTACTGCAGGCAGAAGAATACGATATGGCTGCCAGAGAGTTCCGCGCAGTACTGGCACAATCGCCCGACAATCTTGATGCGCTGAACTATCTCATCAATCTGCAGAATGCCGTAGGACAACCGGATAGTTCCCTGTTCTATGCTGACCAGGCATTGGCATATTATCCGGACAACAAAGAGATCTTATTAAAGAAAGCCGGGGTACTGACCGATATAAAACGGTATAACGAAGCAAACGCCATCACTTATCAGCTGATGCAACGTTATCCTTTCACTACAAAATACAGAACTGCGTATACTGAGGGACTCATTGCCGCAGGTACTACCTATCAACGTAACAATGCGCCCGATAGTGCGCTGGCCATCTACCGGCAGGTACTGGGACTGAACAGAAGAGATTCCCTGGCATTGCTCTACAGCATTAATCTGCTGAGCGACAAAAAGGAATATGACAGTGCATTGGTATATGCCAATCAAGGTGTTCGCTTCTATCCTGACAATGCATCGTTCATACAGAAAAGAGCTGTTTTGCTGGAGAATAAAAAAATGTATGCAGATGCAGCCATTGCGGCTGATTCTGTTGTAAAGCTGAACCGCAGTCCGGAGAATATAGACTATGCGGATTACCTGCATAGTAAAACAACGAAGAACCAGTTTGGGATGTACTTCCTGCATTCCAGCTACGACTACCAGGATAACACGTACAACATTGCTACCCTCGAATACCGTCACTTCTTCAAACGGGGCTCTTATGCGGGCCGTCTGAACTATGCCGGAAGGGAACAGGGTACCGGCTTACAGGGTGAAGCGGAATTGTATTACACGCACAATCCTAAGTTGTATTCGTATGCGCTGGCCACTTATTCCAATGAGATTGTCTTCCCGAGAACAAGGCTGGCCTATTCCCTCTTCAAAACGTTCAAACATGATATAGAGGGTGAACTGGGTATCCGTTATCTGAATGCAGACAGTACCAGCAGCGTATCCGGGGTCGCCTCCATTGCAAAGACATGGAAAGACTTCTGGGTCAATTTCAGGGCTTATTTCATCAGTGATTCGCCGGAGTTTTACACCTCTTACAATCTTACGGCCCGTTATTATATGAACCGTCAGCAGGACTATATTGCTTTCAACGCAGGACTGGGTACATCTCCTGATGACAGAAGCCGTCTTATACAATTCCCTAAACTGGCGGGGCTACTGACCCGCAGCGTAGGTGCGGGATACCAGAAGACATTTAAATACCGTACTACTGCAGGCATTTTCGGTACGTGGATCAATCAGAAGATCAGCTCCACTGTCTTTCAGAACCAGTACGACATTTATGTAACCCTGCAACGCAAATTTTAATCACGCTATTCATGTTCAGGATGATGCACACTTTATTGCTGATAATGACCCTGCTGACTTATAACAGTTGCCAGTCCACCCGGGGAAATATTGATCTTGTATCCAATGGTAGTTCCAGGTATGTGATTGTACTGCCGGATGAAGCTACAGGGCATGAAACAAAGGCGGCCAAGCTGCTGCGGGATTATGTGAAACGTATCTCCGGCGCATCACTGAGCATCATACTGGAAAAAGCATATAAAGAGCAACCCGGTATTTTTATCGGTAACACTGAACATGTGGAACAGTTCAGGAGTGGTAAACTGAAGGGAGAAAGTTTTTTTATCGCTACAGATAACCAACACCTGTACATAAGAGGCGGCAGTGGCAAGGGGGTTATTTATGGCGTGTACACGCTGCTGGAAAATTATTTCGGTTGCCGTAAGTATGCTGCCATCCCTGTCATTACACCTTCGAGTAAAAATATTCAGGTACCGCAACAGCTGATGGATAAACAGGAACCGGTTTTTGTATACCGGGAAACCTACTACCCTGCTGCGTTTGATAATGAATACCTGGAATGGCATAAACTGCATCGCTTTGAAGATCTCTGGGGTGTATGGGGACATTCCTTTTTCAAGATCCTTCCTCCGAAAACGTATTTTGCTGCCCATCCGGAATATTATGCACTGGTAAACGGGAAGCGGCAGGCCAGCCAGTTGTGCCTGAGTAATGAAGGTGTGTTTAATACGATGGTGGAGTACTTCCGTAAAGCCATCGCTGATAATCCTGATGCGCTTTACTGGTCCATTTCCGCTGAGGATGGCGGCGGCTTTTGTACCTGCGATCAGTGTAGTAAAGCCAATGCAGAGGAAGGCGGTCCACAGGGATCACTGATCCGTTTTGTGAACAGGGTTGCAGCGGCATTTCCTGATCAGCAGTTCACAACACTGGCCTATCAGTATACAGCACATCCGCCGCTTAAAACCAAACCTGCTGCTAATGTATACATCATGCTGAGCAGCATTGATGCTTATCGCCAGGAACCGTTAAGTACGATACCATCATCAGCGGCATTCAGAAAAGACCTGGAGGGATGGGGCACTGTGACAGATCATATTTTCCTCTGGGATTACACGACACAGTTCACCAACTACCTGGCGCCTTTTCCTGACTACAATAATCTGCAGCCTAATCTTCAGTACCTGTCAGCACACAAAGTATCAGGTATCTTTTCTCAGGGCAGTGGCGATACCTACGGCGATATGGCCGCCTACAACAGCTATCTGCAAGCTAAGCTGCTGTGGAATCCATCATTAACTACGGAGGCAGTGACCACCGACTTCCTGAATGGTTATTATGGCAAGGCAGGTCCTTTCATTGGACAATATCTGCAGGCATTGATCACTACCCTGCACAACACTAAAACACAACTGGACATCTACGGTAATCCTGTTAACAATTATAGGAATTATCTGTCGCCGGAAGCCATAGACCAGTATTCCAGCTTCCTCGATAAAGCAGAAAAGGCAGCAGAAGGTAATAATGAGCTGCTCACTAGGATATATAACACCAGGCTCTCCCTGGAATATACCGTATTGCAGCAATCCCGCTTTTTCGGTACAGAAAAGTTCGGGTATCTTATTCCGGAAGGAACTGGCTTTGTCGTAAATCCCCGCTGGCCGGAGCGTGTTCAAAAATTTGTGGTGCAATGTAAACAGGCGGGCGTAAAGGAACTGTCAGAAGGTGGTGGTGATGCAGATAGCTATCAGCGTGAATGGGATACTATATTCGCCCGTAAATGGATCAACAGTCTTGCTTTCAGGGCGAAGGTTTCCTTAGTGAATCCATGGTCAGACGAGTATCCTGCCAAGAAGGAACACACGCTTACTGATGGTTTGCAGGGCGATAAGGACTTCAGCATTAACTGGCTGTTCATCTATGGGAAAGACATGATAGCCACCATCGACCTGGGAGTAGAAAAGACGATCAACGAAGTACAGATGAACTTCCTGCAGGATGCCCGGCATTATATTTTCAATCCATCTGATATTATTGTAGAAACTTCTGCAGACGGTGTCAACTTCAAACCTGCAGGTCAACAACAAACCACTCCTGCCGCCGAAGAAGATTATGCAGCGGCTGTGCGCAATTACCGTTTTCACTTACCGGCCGTTCATGCGCGCTTCGTACGCGTTACCGGCCGTTGCCAGCAGGAGGTGCCAGCATGGAGAGGAGCGCCTGCCGGTAAAAGAGCAGCAATCTGTTGTGATGAGGTGTTTGTGTTGTAAAATAAAAAAATGGCAACTGCAGTACTTTGCAATTGCCACCGTTAGGTATGTTATCAGGATATGTTATGCTATTTCAGTTCCAGCACCACTATTGATGCAGGAGGCAATTCCACTACAAGATTATCACCCTGTTTCTTTGCACCTGAGAATTTCTCAATATGCACTTTATTAGGTTGTTCAAATGTATTGATGTCAGTTGTTTTTGCTGATGTCAACACCTGGCCTGTCACGGTTTTCCATTTTGCCTGATCGAAGCTGGTGGTAAGCGTAATCTTCTGAGAAGGGTTTACGTTCACCAGGGAGATATGTATTGCACCGGTAGAATCCTGCGAAGCAGAAGCATTTACAGCCGGTATCTGTTCGTTACCAGAGCTGTAAGCAGGGCTGTTCAGCTTTATAGGCAGGTATTGCGCATCCTGGTGTACTTTATACAGGTCAAACACGTGGTAGGTAGGTGTCAGCAGCATCTTCTCCTTGTCGGTGAGAATAAGGGCCTGTAATACGTTTATCGTCTGCGCCAGTTCAGCCATTCTTACACGGTCGCTGTGATTGTTGAAGATATTCAGTGTGCTGCCGGCTATCAGTGCATCGCGCAGGCTGTTCTGCTGATACAGGAAACCGGGATTAGTGCCTGGTTCCACATTTGTCCAGATACCCCATTCATCCACTACCAGGGCTACACGTTTTTGAGGATCGTATTTATCCATAATAGCGGAATGCTTCGTCACCAGGGAATCCATGGCCAGGCATTTTTTGATGGTAGTGAAATATTCCTGTTCTGTAAAGTTGGTGGCAGAACCTTTGTCATTCCATGTTTTAGGTACGGTATAATAGTGCAGGCTGAGTCCCCACATCTGTCCCAGGGGGATCTGCTTCATGCAGGTTTCTGTCCAGTTAAAATCGTAGTCACTCGCACCGCTGGCAATCTTCTTCAGGGGCGCACCGGGGTAGTTACGTGCATAGGTAGCATAGCGACGGTACTGATCCGCATAAAAAGCAGGTGTCATATTACCACCACATCCCCAGCTCTCGTTACCTACACCCAGGAAGGTCACTTTCCATGGTCTTTCGTGTCCGTTCTGTTTACGCAGGGTACTCATAGGGCTTATGCCATCGAAGTTGAAATACTCCACCCATTTGGCCATTTCTTCAACGGTACCGCTACCGACGTTGGCAGAGATGTAAGGTTCGGTTTGCAGCAGTTCACAAAGTTCCAGGAATTCATGGGTACCGAAGCTGTTATCTTCTGTTACGCCGCCCCAGTTGGTATTGACCATTTTAGGACGTTGTTCTCTTGGGCCTATGCCATCGCGCCAGTGATACTCGTCAGCAAAACAACCTCCCGGCCAGCGCAGGTTAGGGATATGGATCTTTTTCAGTGCCTCTACCACATCCAGACGTATACGGTCCTTTTTAGGTACATTCAGGGAAGGATCAACCCAGAAGCCATCATAAATACAATGCCCAAGGTGCTCAGAAAAATGTCCGTAGATATGACGGCTGATGGTATGATCAGATTTAGGCTGTACCACCAGGCTTGCCGTATTTTGTGCCTTTGCCGTGTAAATGAAAAGCACCAGTAACAGGAGCGATAGCTTCTTTTTCATAATTTAGAATTTATGTATAAACTGACTTATCAACATGAGTGAAGACGTGGAACAGGCACAAGATAGAAAAAATAACTGTCAATCATACAACTATTTTATTTCCTCTAAGATCCTTGTTCCTGCTGTATTTCATCACCCGACAAATAAGCAGCATTACTATTATCCTTCCAGCGTAATGGAAAGTGTCTCAACTTTTTTTGAAAAAAACAGCACAAATATTTTGCGATTTCGGACAATATTGTACATTTGCAATCCCAATCGCGAACAGCGCGAACGGAAACAAAAAGTTCTTAATTAAAGAGGTCAGTTTAAACAGGTAATTACTGATTAAAAATTGCATCTCAGATATGCGGAAGTAGCTCATTTGGTAGAGCACGACCTTGCCAAGGTCGGGGTGGCCGGTTCGAGCCCGGTCTTCCGCTCCACAGAGAAGTCCTGCTGTAAATAACACCAGGACTTTTTTATTGCTCCAGCCTGCAATGCCAATTGCATACAACACGGATGGGGCCATCAAAAGTTCTTAATTATAGAGGTCGGTTTAAATAAGCAATAGCTGAATAGAAACTGCATCTCAAATACGCGGAAGTAGCTCATTTGGTAGAGCACGACCTTGCCAAGGTCGGGGTGGCCGGTTCGAGCCCGGTCTTCCGCTCCACAGTAAAAGTCCTGGTGTTATCACATCAGGACTTTTTTTTGCCCTGTACGGGGCTATTTTCCGGTTCCTGATCCATTTCCCTGACGAACATATTCCGGGTCTTCCACCTGCCAACCGAGCCTAGCGTTTTCTCTATCAGTAATTCTCCAGAATAGCGGTTTCTATGTCATTTTCCACCTTTACAGCCAGCCCTGCCATTCCCGGCTATATCTGCCTTAAATAATGCGTTTTTCGCTTCTCTACCTTCTTATACAGGTTGAACATAATATACATACTAATTAACAACCAACATCTTACAAAACAAGTATTTTATATAATCCTTGTAAGGTCTTTACCATAGTGTATTCGGTGAGATAACCCATATATAACCCATATATAAGCCATATATAAGCCATATATAACCCATATTTATAGAGATATGGCTTATATATGGCTTATATATGGCTTATATATGGTTAGACTATAGTTTGTATATGAATTACAATAGAGAACAGTACGGCAACAGGACCCTTTCGGCAGCCATATAGGACGGCTGAAGGCAATAAAAAAGCCCCCTGGTCAGACCAGGGGGCTCTCGCTAATATGATTAAGTGAGCTTATTTATACTTTGGATTGTACAGGGTATTTTCCGGTACAGCAACTTCAGGTTTACCCTGATAGCGATGCTTGAACAGATTATAGCAACCGCCTAATACAAAAGACAGGATGCAGAAGATTGTCACATAAAACAGGAAACGGGAAGATGATACCCAGCTACCGGTAAAGTCATTCTTATTTTCAACAGTATTGTGTTCCATAGCTAAAAATTTCGCATTGCAAACTTACATCATGTCAAATAATATTGCAAGTTATTTTTCCAATGTTCCGAAAGTCTTGCGATTCAGGAAATAATATCGCCAGATCATAATCCCATGGAACACGCCGGTCATATCAAGCAATCGTTTCTGTGGCAGGCGGTCTTTCGAGAACTCGTACCTGCGTCTCCAGCGGAAATAATCCCGGTAAGCCCTGAAAATGGCCTTCATATCTTTCGGCTTGCCTGCCACCAGGCTCTTCAAAGCTGCCAGCAGGTCAAGGAAAACGCGCTGGAATAAGATGATCCAGCGGTCAGCCGGATGCAGGTTCTTCCAGAGCATCATCAGGTTATTCCGGAAGTTCAGATAAAGTTTACGGGGATTGCCCTGTGGCAGACTACCTCCTCCCACATGATACACAACAGATTCCGGGCAATAACAGATCCTGTATCCTGCCCTTTTCAGGCGCCAGCAGAGGTCCACCTCCTCCATATGGGCGAAGAAATCGGCGTCAAAGCCCCCTACTTCATGAAAACAGGCGGAACGGATGAATAAAGCGGCGCCGGTAGCCCAGAAAATGTCCTGGGCATCATCATATTGTCCCCTATCTTCCTCTGTTGTATACAGTATCCTGCCCCTGCAGAAGGTATATCCCAATATGTCCATCCAGCCTCCCGCCGCCCCGGCATACTCAAATTCAGTCTTCTTATCATAAAACCGCAGTTTCGGCTGACAGGCAGCTATACGGTCGTCTTCCATCATCTGGGCCACTACCGGCTCGATCCATCCAGGTTCCACTTCCACATCCTGGTTGAGTAATATGTATATATCAGCCTTAACGTGCTGCAGGGCTTCATTATAGCCTCCTGCAAAGCCATCATTGGCGGGATTCTGAATTATCTTAACTTCCGGAAAATTAGCACGCACAAACGCCACACTATCATCTGTTGAAGCATTATCCGCCACATACAGCTGCAGATTCCTGTAAGTGGAACTGCATACCGAAGGCAGGAACTTTTCCAGAAAACTACGTCCATTCCAATTCAAAATAACAACAGCTACCGATGGTAATACAGACAAAAGCAACTCTTTACGCGTGAACAATAATTTTTGCGCTACAAATATGCAACAAATTATAATAGCTTCGGAGCACCTTCACACTAATTGCGGTTTATGCTTAATTTAGATGCCAGTATGTTTAAAAAGGTCATCGGCTGGAAGTTTGTACTGGTATCCACGGCAGTGATTATCATTGTCGGTACGATCTGGTACGTAAGCAGCATTGCCAGCAAACTGGAAGAAGAGGAAACCAAAAAAGTGGCTACCTGGGTGGCCGCCAACCGTGAATTGCTCCAGGCTTCCAACGAGGCAAACCTCAATCTGGCTGTCGAAATCATTACAAATAATACCAGCATTCCCGTTATTATCACCAATGAGAACGGCCACATCATCGACTCCCGTAACCTCGATACCACCAGGCTTTCCCGCAATCCCCGATACATGGAAGAAGAACTGGCTACTTTCAAGAACCAGCACCCGCCTTTCATCATGGAGATCGATGCGAAAAACAATCTCTATAATTATATCTACTACGGCGATTCACTGATCCTCAAGCAGGTACGCTACTACCCTTACATACAACTCATTGTAGTAGCGCTGTTCATCAGCATTGTACTGGTGGCTTTATCCAGTTCAAACCGCGCCATCCAGAACCTCTTATGGGTGGGGATGGCCAAAGAAACCGCTCACCAGCTGGGTACTCCCCTTTCCTCCATAGAGGCATGGATAGAGATCCTCAAAGACAATGAGGCCAATGAACTGGTGGCTGCCGAACTGCGGAAAGATGTGGACCGGCTGAAACTTATCACCGAACGTTTCTCCAAAATAGGCAGTGTACCGCAACTGGAGGAACGTGATGTGGTGAGCCAGGTAGAGGCCATGGTGACCTACATCCGGAAAAGAGCGCCGCAGAAAGTCGTGCTGACCATGCACTGCCAGGAACATGAGATTCCCTCCATGATCTCTCCGGCACTATTTGACTGGGTCATTGAAAACCTGCTGAAGAATGCGCTGGACGCCATGGAAGGCAAAGGCACTATTGATATTTACATTGAAAATCATCCTGCCAATATCGTCATAGACATCACCGACAGTGGGAAAGGTATCCCCAAAGCCAACTTTGAAAAAGTTTTCAAACCCGGATTCAGCACCAAAAAGAGAGGTTGGGGACTGGGGCTTTCACTGGCCAAACGCATTATTGAAGAGTACCATAAAGGCAGGCTGACAGTGCGTTCATCCGAGCTTAACAAGGGGACGACGTTTAGGATTTTGCTCAGAAAATGAACAATAGTTATTAATTAAATTTGTTCATTATCAAAAAGCGCTTAAATTTGCACCCACTTCAGACCTGCGGAGGTGGCGAAATTGGTAGACGCGCTACTTTGAGGTGGTAGTGCCTGAAAGGGCTTGGGAGTTCGAATCTCCTCTTCCGCACACTAACGGAGAAGATTTCATTATCTTCTCCGTTTTTTTGTGTCCACATCTATGATTAAATGTCTGATCTCTTCGGGTTGTAAATAATTTCGGGGTTCCTTATTTTAGCCAGCATCAGTATGCCCCAAAGCCTCGGATCCAACCAGATATCGCTGTTTGACGAATGCCAGGCCACCTGTTTCTCCTGCTCAAATCCATTATCGTTATCACTCAATGCACAATCGAAACCGAGACGACGTCCTTTTTTCAACGGCTGACCTAACAATGATGCCGGAAGAAATATCTCAATATTATATCGTGTAGGACTGATACTATCAAATGCTACTTTCGTATGTTCACTACTTCCATCAACTTCCGAAAAGTAAAAGAATTTATTATAAGCAGAGTTGTAGGTCATCTTGCGTTCACCAGTCAAATCCAAATACAGCTCAAACACATCCCGCTTTCCATTCGTGGTACCAATTAACATCTCACCGTTACAGGTTACCTGAACTTTCGTTGGTTTATCAAGTGTAAAATGCTCCCGCGCATCACAATAGTTGCGCACATTCGTAATAGCTATATTGAAATCTGTATGTATGATATTACAAGCCTTGATATCACCGGCCAAACGACTTACAGGCTTTGGAGAAAAGGAACAACGCTGCATGCACAGTGTGACCAATAGAAGGATGATTAATACATACACTTTCAGAAAGAACTACTATTTTATGATGGGAGATAACAGAGATTATTCAACTGATTCCAGGGCCTGGGGGCTGGTACCGGAGGAACTCATCATAGGAAAGGCGGCTTTTGTACTCTGTCCTGTGAAGCCGTTTACCTGGAGCCGGGTCGGCAAATTGATATATTGATACCTGGTGCAGGCAGAGCGGTCAGTCACTTACTGCTCTACCTGTTAATTATTTAATATTGAACCATGATAGCCTTCTTCTTTGTAACAATGCTTGTTATTTTCTCAATGGTGTCCTCATGATAGCCGTCAAAGCGTTCAACAATCACACCTGCAGGATCAATCAAAAAAGAGGTGGGCATGCCCTGTACATCATAAAGCGTTTTAATCTTTCCTGTCATCCCCATCATATCTGATACACTATGCCACACGACCCCGTCTTTTTTTGCAGCGGTTTCCCATTCATTCCGGTTTACATCCAATGAGAAGTTCACGATATCCAATTGTTTGCCAAGCGTTCCGTATATTTTTGCCAGTTCCCGGTTCTCTTTGCGGCAGGGGCCGCAGCTGAAGCTGCCGAATGCCAGGTAAATGTATTTGCCTTTAATATCTGACAACTTAAAAGGCTTGCCATCAATAGAGCAGACTTCAAAATCCAGGAAGCGCTCGCCCTTCCGCGCCAGATTTTCACTGGCATAAATCTTTAAAGCCCTGGCCCTATCGGTACCTTTCAGCATTTCTGGCAAACTGTTGTATAGTAGCAGAATGGAGTCTTTAGAAATTTTTTGACGATTCCGGAATATAATATCCAGCCCAAGGTATGAGTCGATGTGTTTAAGACCGAACGCCACATAGATATTCATGTAGGTGTCCTGCGCCTCATTGAAGACCTTCATCAAATGTTCTTTTTGTTTGGCACTACTGTATAGTTTATTCTTCAGGCTGTCATATGCGTAGGTATAGATGCTTTCATATCTCCGTTGCAGGTTATTTAATTCATTTTGCAGTGATTGCTCTCTTCCACCCCGAGTGGTTGAATGTAACTTCATGTCTTTCAACGGTGACGAGAAAGTCATTACCGTATTTTCTACCTGTATAGTTGCATATTCGTTATTACATTCTATCCAGCAGGTAGTAGGTTCGGCAACATGACCTTTCAGGATAAAAGCGCCGTTTTGGGTTATGCTGGAATCAATGATCTTTTGCTGCTCTATGTCAACCAGTCTTACCTGGGAGCCGTCCTTCGTCCCACTTATATTGCCACTGATGGTAAAGCCCGAGACCGGTTTATCCTGTGCATGAAGACTGATAGAATACAACATCAACATATATAGCAAGGCCTGCCTGGTAGATTTACGGGAATTTATCATAACATATATGCTTCCGACAAGTATAAAGCTATTACTGCAATTTATCAAACCACAATTGTAATTTAACACCATGTTGCATTTCAGGGTGAATGCTGTTTTATATATAAATAACCCGTTACCCGGCCCTGTTCGCAATAAAAATTTGGCCTGCATAGCTATGTCAATACACTTCATATATAAATAAAATGTTATTTTGCCGGCCAAAATTTAAAGCAATGGAAAAACTATTATCGAAAAAAGGGATAGAATTTCTATCATATACCGATGAAGAAGGCTCTCAGATAAGCTATGCCTTCACGAACAACATGCTGAAACAGGGTATTATTGTCGTTTTATCAGAATGGCAATATGAACCAGAGGAAGAAGAGGAAGAAGCTGAAGAATGGGAGGAAACGGCTGAGAATAACGGAGATGAGCAGGAGGCATGGGAAGAAGAAGAGGATAGCGAGATGGCGCCGGAGTCGCTTTTCGAGACTACTGTTTCTGTGATATTAAAAGGCAATACTTCCTACGAATTCGGCGTTTATGCAGATGACCGTGCTGTTGTACCAGTTATTTACCTCTATAGGGTTATTCTTGATCTGATTGACATTATCTCCGGTAGTGATGCGGAAAGCCTGCCGGAAATCCTCGAATCGGTCTCTACAACAGTTAGTTCCTCCGATGACTTTGCAGACGATCCTGAAACACGTGCTCAGATGATTAATCTGATAACAGAACATCTGGAAAAGGCAGCGCGTTTATTAGCGGAAAAATAGTGTTTAAAGAGGTTATTGCTACTTGCATATCCCTCAAAACATCAGCCACATAAATGCAAAAAAGGACAGCCGAAAATTTGCTGTCCTTTTTTATGTCCTGCTATTTATTTTACCAGATAAGTATTCCCGTCTCTCCTATTTTCTTAACACCCCATTCAACCGTTCACCTAACACCTCATACCCTTTCTCATTCGGGTGCAAGCCGTCTCCTGTAAACAATCCATCATTCAGTGCATTACCATTCATAAAGCTCTTCGATAGGTCAAAAAACTTATACCCATTAGCCGCCGCCATTGCTTTTATTTTGGGATTTAACGTCAATACCCGTTGCAGCATATCCCTACGGGGAAGAATACCACCTAAAAAGATGGTAGCTTCCGGCTTTCTATATCTGACTTGTTGTAAAAGGAAGGTAAGTCCTTTCACAATATCCTCATCTGTATTCAGGCCCAGATTGTTGGTACCGATCATGACAACAATCTTATTCCCCTTAAATTGATCCAGCTCACCATGATACACCCGCCATAATACATTTTCTACTCTATCCCAGCCAAAACCAGCATTCTGTACCTGCAGGGGCGCCATGTACTGTTGCCAGGCAGCCTCTCCACGACCAGCTACTTTTTCGCCTTTAGGCTCGCCACCCCAATAGTTAATAATGGAATTACCAAAGATAATTACCTGGGGATTGTTCTTTTCAATATTGGCGATGATATCCTCATGCCGTTTCCGCCAGTCAAAGCCATCACGATATTGTTCAACGGGATATTGTGTTGACAGCTCACCGGTGGGTTCATGCAGTATTTCACGTATCTTCTTTTCGTAGGCCACCGCATATTGCATCATGCCATAATCATTAGGATGTGTACCATCGGTAGTACTGTTAATGTCAAAATTGATCTCTTTCTCTGTTAACATGTAAATATCCTTCACACCATTTTTCTTCAGCTCATTGAAAATCTCCGTAATGGTATTGCTGGCTTCATGAAATGCATTGATAACAGTTGTATCCATCCCTAAAGGCATATTACCTGCTGCATGTTCTGCCAGTAAAATGGGTACAGCAGGATGCTGCTCCCGCAGCTTATTTATCCCGTATATGAGGCGCTGTCGGATGGTATCAGCCGGATAAGCTTTTTTGCTTACCAGATTGGGCATACAATCCAATATATAGAGTTTCGCATCAACGCCTGCCATCAGATCAAAAACAGGTGCATCGAAGCGACCATTTCCGCTGAAGCCGAGATTGATCACTTTCCGGCTTAACTTTCTCTCCAGTATATTCGTCCATGCCATTCCAGCCCTTGAAGCCACTGCACCCTGCATGATAGAGGTACCGTATGCCACAATAGGTTTGTCCTTATGCGGACCTGTATATTCAAATCGCTGTCCCTCCGGTACACCTACGGTAATCCACTGTAAACTTGCATATAAAGGCAGGTACAGGTAGAAATCAGCCTGTGCACCTGCGGCAATGCTAAGGTTACGATACTCATACACACAGGTATCGCCGAAAGAATATTTTGCGGGCGGCGACCAGTTCCATTCACCATGCATATCTTTTCCGTATAAATCCACCCCACTTACACCCGTAGCAGGCATGTGAGGCAGGGCATAGCTCTTTCCAGCCACTATGTATTTTATAATAAAACTGCGGGCAGTGGTTTTGAAATGAAGATACTCCCCCGCGCTATTTACTGATTGCTTCCACACGCCAGTAGGCACCTTTCCTTCCAGCCTCGCAGGCAGGCGATAAAAGAGATGATTGGCATCCTGCTCACAAACGCCTATAGTCCATTTGGCATCATGCCAGTCATAACTGGACTGAGCATAGGTTTCCGCTTCAAAGCAGATAAAAGTCAGCAGGAAAAGTAACTTTTTAAGCATGATATACTGATTCGTTATTTAAAACAACAGCGATATACAATATACACCGCCTATCTGAATTTATATAACGAAACATTACTTTAAAATTCCCGGACTCCCCGGTAATAAATACAAACTAGTTGGTATTGCCGGCAACTCGCCAGGCCCCTAATTTTATTAAAAAAACTATGGCCAGATTAGTGATAGGAGTCGTACTCCTGATAGTCGGGATTGGCCTTTTTGCCGTCCCCAACCTGGTGATCCGGGGCACTCACATTCCTTACGCCGTATTTGTCGTGTTGTTCGGCATTTTTCAGATCATAAGAGGCGCAGCGGAAGAATATTGACACAGTTGATTATAAAAAATGCCGGGCAGCCTAAACCCTGCCCGGCAATTTTTCACCTTTCTTAGTCACCACTAAGTGATATTCCTATCTGATCCTCACAAATACCTATCAATTGATCATTTCCTCTATTTTTTCACGCGCAGCTGCCAATGCGGCTGACGATGTTTCCTCGCCATGCGCTGCGCCATTCAACAGAACAACCTCAACATCATGAATCCCCATAATACGGAATACAGTTTTCAGATAATTCGTCTGAAAATTCATATGCTCAAAATACTCACCCGGTTCGTAACCTTTATTTCCGCGTACAAGTAATAAGAACGCTTTCTTATTTTTCAGAAGTCCCGTGTATGGATCAGGCTTCCCTGGTTCGATCAGTACGGTCTCATTTACACGGAGTACCTGGTCAATATAGGCTTTCAGGGAACTGGGAATTGACCAGTTATACATTGGTGCGCCCAAAACAATAATATCTGCTTCCTTTAGTTCGCTGATCAACACGTTACTCACGCTGAGTGCTGCTGCGTCTTCTTCTGTACGTAAGTGAGCGGGTTTGAAAGCACCTGCTATCCATGCTTCGGAAACATGTGGAATGTTTTCCTGTCCCACTTCACGATGCACCACGCTACTTTCCGGATTTTTCTGTTTCCATCTGCCAACGAATATCTCTGTTAAAATCCTGCTAAAAGATCTGTCTTTCCTTGCGCTTGCATTAATGACCAGTACTCTACTCATATTCCTGTTATTTTCTAAGATTTATAAAATTCCAACCATCTAATCGTCTTCCTCTTACCTATTTTTAATTTTACGGGTACAAAAGTATTACGCTCTGATATCTGCATGAGGTACCAGAAGCATATACTCAGGTAGTCCAGCAGCTGCTGAATTTTTGATGGCATTTTTTTGAACGAACGTTCAATCAAAATTTCACCCATTTTGATTTCATCTGCTCCCTGCCTATCTTCGACCTGTGCAATGAGTGACAGATAAATTTTCCGACATGCTTCCTTATAAAAATCTAATAGTTATAGATAAAAAGAGTACTGTAGCTGTATACAGACAGCTTGCTCTTCAATTTATTAAGCTGATCCAGGAAGGGAAACTACTGCCAGGCACTGAACTTCCCAGTACCCGTATACTGGCTAATGATCTGCAGTTGCACAGGAAGACCATCATGGCAGCTTATAATGCATTGGTAACGGAAGACTGGATAGACAATCTACCCCGTAAAGGCTATGCCGTATCCTTACGTTTACCGGTGGTCAGACCGAGATCATATAATACAAACAGATTAGGGGCATATAAAGGGATCAGTGGTTTCGGGTTTGAAAAACTCGAAACAGTATTTTATCCTTCCGTATCCATTGCTAATTCGCGGATCGTCATCAATGACGGCTTTCCCGATATTTCTATTCTTCCCGCGGAAGCTATCATAAAGGAATACAGGAGCGTGCTGGAATCTACTACACTGAACAGGATCGGTACAGAATGGCATGCAGAAGGCTCCCCTGATTTCAGGAGGTCCCTATGTGCCTTCCTTAACCAGACACGGGGAATGGACATTAGCATGGAAAACCTGCTTACTTCCCGCGGGGCACAAATGGCTATTTACATTGCAGCATCATTGATCATCCAACCGGGAGATAAAGTAGTGGTCAGCGATCCCTGTTATTTGCTGGCAAGTATGCTCTTCGGGCAGCTTGGTGCACAGCTCATCCGCGTACCGGTAGATGAAGAAGGTATGTGTACAACGCCATTGGAAGAAATCCTCAAAAACAATGATGTGCGATTACTATATGTGATTCCGCATCACCATCATCCCACTACAGTTACAATGAGTGTTCAGCGGCGGAATCATCTGTTGCAGCTGATAAAAGCATATGATCTTGCTGTTATTGAAGACGACTATGATTACGACTTCCGGTATCGGTATGATCCTTATCTGCCACTGGCGAGTGGAAACCATGGAGGAAATATCATCTATATCGGATCACTTACAAAAGTGCTGGGTACACCCTTCCGGCTGGGATATATGATCGCGACACAGGAATTTGTGCAGTCAGCAGCCAAACTAAGAGCGCTTATAGATTTAAGAGGAGAAGTTCTCATGGAACAAACCATCACCCGGCTGATAGACAATGGAGAACTTGCGCGACATATAAAGAAAGCAAACAAGTTGTATGCACAACGTTGTGATTTTTTGTCTGATCTGATCAGCAATGAATTAAGTGATGTTGTTAATTTTACAAAGCCTACCGGTGGCATGGCCTTGTGGCTAAAGTTCAGGCCAGCATATCCGTTATCTAAAATAGTTAAGAAGGCCGGCACAATGGGACTGACCTTTACAGGAAGTGTTTACAATGAGGAAACAAACGGCGGGTTCAACGCATGCAGGTTTGGTTTTGCTTCTCTTCAGGAGGAAGAAATGAAAGAGGCCGTACACATTTTAAGAAAGTCAGCAGATAGTCTGAGGAAATAATTACGGTGGTACACCCAATAATAATCATCTGGTCCCTGATGCGCACTTTCTGCACTTTTAATTTTGCGTTGTAGAATTTAATACAACGCCATATGAAAATAGTAAAAGCACAAACAACAGAAGACATTGAACTTGCAAAGGAAGCAATCCTTCAGTTCAGACCGAACGTTAATCCGGTATCCTTAATAGAACAAGTGCAGCAAATGATGCAGGAGGAGCGATTTGAACTGGTTTACGTTCTATCAGAAGATAGCAAAAAAGCGGTGGCTTTTACGGGCTTCAGAACGCTGCACCACCTCATGACAGGGAAGATCATTTACATTGATGATCTTTTTACTTTACCTGAATACAGAGGTCATGGTTATGCAGGAGCTTTACTGGATTATGTACATCAGCAGGCAAAAGAAAGGGGAATAGAGAATGTTCACCTGGATAGTGGGTATGCCTTACATCCGGCACATCGGCTATATCTTAGTAAAGGATATGTGATGGCCTGCCATCATCTGGCGAAGGGAATTAAATAATAAAGTTCCGGGTTAGCACAAATAATAACGAACCCCGCGCACAAATGCGCGGGGTTTTCCCATTACTTTTACTTTATTTACTATCGTGTAATTCTTTTTCTATCAACTTCACATGATCCTTTACACCCTGCTCCTGTTTACTGGTCTTTACTGCCAGCAGCGCGTCATCGATCATCCCCTTCAACTCCATGGAATAAGGTGTTATCCTGGTACGGAATGCCATTACTGCCCCCACCGCCTTTTTAAAATGATCCATGTCCTTTACTCCTTTCATGTAGGTAATAAAGTTGAACATGGTATTAAAATTCTCGTCATACGCCGCCCTCAGGTCCTGAGAGGTGAAGGTGGCATACATATTATCAAAGTCGGCGTCAGTCTTGGTGAACACTTCCACTTTCGCGATTGCCGCACTCAGCGCTCCGCGGTTATCCTTCCTGAGGTCTGGCAATACAGCAATGGCCCTGGCCTGATCAATTTTAGCCAATGCATTCAGCGCAGCCCCTGCTACAGTATAGGAAGAATCTTTCAATGCCTGCTCAAATAAAGGAATGTATTTCTGCTGACGAAGGTTTCCCAGCAACTCCGCTGCCAGCGCCCTGTTGCTTGCATGTTTGGAACCAGCAGCTATCTTCTCTGTTTCACCAACAAAATTATCCGGCACGCCAGACGATTTAAATGCCTTCAATATTAACTCCTTATATCTATAACTGGCCTTATCATCCTGTATAACAGCCAGTAAAAATTTTGCTGCATCGCCATCAGATGTATGCTGTAAAGCATACACCACCGCATCTATCTTATCTGCCTGTTTATCTGAATACTGATATTGAAACACGTATTCTGCCGTAGTTTTGTTCTCTTTCCGCTCACAGACAAGTGTCCTGTCGCCATCAAAATTCACCAGGGTGGGCTTTTGATCCGCCGGGAAACTGAAAGTCGCCTGGTTATTGTCCACCCATACTTTATGCCGCTGCTTTTGTCCTCCGGTATATACATCTATGTATACAGGTAATTTAAAAATACTCCCTGTCTGTTGTGTCTGACTAACCGTTACCATCACCTCCTTCTTCACGTCATTATAACTGTAATTAATATCCAGCACAGGATGTCCAGGATTATAAAACCATTGGTTCCAGAACCAGTTCAGGTCTTGTCCGGTTACCTCCTCAAATGCTTCCCTCAGGTCACTGGCCTCTACCGATTGAAAACTGTACCGCTTGAGGTAAAGTTTCACCGCCTGGAAGAATGCATCATCTCCAACATAATTCCGCAAAAGATGCAACACACATGCACCCTTGTTATAGCTGACAGCATCAAACAACGATTCCCTATACCGGTAATAGTGCCTCGCCAGTGCTTTCTTACTGTTCCTGGGATCTTCTGTATATTTCGATAATAATTTATAGATATCCTGCTCCGCGACTTCTTTCCCGTAAACATGCTCTTTCCATAAATATTCGCTGTAAGTAGCAAAGGCCTCACTTAAAAATAAATTACTCCAGCTTTCAGGCGTTACAAGATCCCCCAACCATTGATGCGCGATCTCATGCACTATCACATCTTCATCTGCCGTCTCATCGGTAAGCTGACGCTCATTTTTCAACATATTATCCGTGAAGAGAACCGCTGTCGTATTTTCCATGCCTGCTGCACCAAACTGATGACCAGTTATCAGGCTTAATTTACTCCATGGATATTCCATTCCAAACTTCTCGGAAAAGAATTCCATGATTGCAGGCGTACGTCCGAATATCCTGTTGGCAGTACTTTCATACGCTGTTGGAATATAATAGCTGACAGGGATATTCTTATACTTATCCGTTATCAGTTTAAAATCCCCTGCACCAATGAAGAACAAAAAAGGTGCATGCGGCTGTTCCATTTTCCAGCGGTCGGTCCTTGTGCCATCAGGGTTATCCTGCTTGCCGGCGAGGGTACCGTTTGAAAGAGAAACGAATTTCGCCGGTACTGTCAATGCTATTTCAGTGGTTGCCCGCTGATTGGGACGATCTATCACAGGCGCCCAATAACTGGTATACTCTGTCTGACCATGCGTCCAGCATTGTGCCGGCACCTCTTTATCCTTCCCATCCGGATTAATAAAATGTAACCCTTTGTAAGCTGGTTCTACTGACGCATTATCAGTACGTTCTTCGTTATCTCGCGCCTTGTAAGCAATGTACACCTGATACTTCTCATTCCCTGCATACAGCTTGTTTAAACGAATATACAATCGCGCACTGTCCTTATAGATATATTTCAAGGGAGTAATATCACCCTTGTCACTAACGATCCCTACTTTTTCAATAACCATCTTCTTAGCATCCAGACACAAAGAATCCGTTGGATAAAAATGAGGCTTTAAGGTGATCCATGCTTTTCCCGCCATACTGCGGCTTACAAAGTCAGGTTTCAGCTCCAGCCTTACGTGAACAAGATCATTGATACGTGCTTCACTTCCCCTGAACTGTTGTTTCCAAAGTGTATCAGTTGTCGCAGATACTTGTGCGGTCACAGGAAGATAACAGCTCATCCATAAGACAAACAGAAAGTTTTTCATAAACTCAGTATTAAACATGATTTGGGATAAAATGATCAGATGGTAGTAATGGGCAACACAAGTCCCCCCGGCAACAGGATTGCCTGGACTGTTCCTTAAAAGATAAAAAGATGGAAAATCAGTTACTGCGCTGTGCCCTTCTTGTCTCTTCCTCAACGTTGCTGTTCCGGCTCTTCACGGCCTTCACCTCCTTACGGCCAAAACGGTAAGTAAAGGTTACCCTGACTACACGGGTCTCATTCTTTTGCTTGATAGAATAGTTGACTGCCGGGATAACACTTCTTAAATGCTGTTCCTGTGTATTCAGGATATCGCTGAGGGCAACTTTGAGGTTAGCTCTTTTCTGTAACAGAGAATAGTTAATGCCCATATCCATATAAAACTGGGGCTTAAAGAACTCAACGGTGCCATATACAAAGGGCGATTTATAATCAGCCACCAGCTCTGCCTGTATCCGCTTACTGATGACGAAAGAGTTAGCACTATTCACAAAAAGCCCTTTTTTACCGATATCAAGCGGACTCCCTAATAATTCAGGTGTTTTATACTTCAGGTAAAAGATGGTAATATCATTACTCATTGTCCACCACTTTGCAATCTGGACCGGTATTCCAAAATTGAGGTTCAGCTCCAGCTCCTTTGCCAGGTTCTGGTTAGTCTGATACAGGATCTTGTTAATAGTATCTGTTAGCAATACGGGGGTGATCACATCATTGGTCCTGCTTGCAGCAAGAGTAGCAGAATAAGTATCCTTCAACACATAAGACAGCGAGGCCTGATCAGAATACTGTGGATTCAGGAAAGGATTTCCTTCCCTAAGGGTATACCTGTCCACGAAATAAATAAATGGATTCAGGTCTTCATAATTAGGCCGGTTAATTCTTCTGCCATAAGAAAAAGTCAGTTCATGGTCCTTACCCAGCTTCTGTCCGATATACAATGTCGGGAACAGGTTGAGATAGTCCCTGCTCACTACCTTCGACAAGGTGATGGAATTGCCTTTAGAATGTGTCTTCTCAACCCTCAGGCCTGCCTGAATTTTGGTATTCTTAAATTCCTTATTGAGGTTAAGATAACCCGCATACACATTCTCATCATACACAAACCGGTTGCTTCTGTTGGTTGGCGTCCATGCATTATTGACCAGCGAATCTGCGACCAGATTATTATCTGTCCTTACCAGGGCTGCCTTTACACCCAGTTCCATACGGAGGCCATTGATAAAAGGATGGACATAATCCGCCTTTGCTGAACGCACTTCTATACTGGCAGGCGTTGTATTTTGCAGGAAGAAAGAATCGATCTTCCGCTTTGACACATATTCTTCAGTATGATTATCATAATGGAACAGGTCTTTGTTATTGAATTTCGAATAATCCAGGTCTACGGTTAACTCGCGCCCGAGGGAATCGAACCTTGTCTTATAATTGAGATTGAACGCATAATTTCTGAAACGGGATTGTCCGTCAGACAGGTCAGTGATAAGAGTATCCCTGGATGCAGGATCACGGAACATAAAAGTAGTGGCGCCACCCTTCGTCTTCGTATTGTTGGCATACCCGGTGAACATAAACCCTACCGTACTTTTGGGGCTGATACTATAGTCTATACCTGTTTTGAAATTGTTATTCGACAATTCCCTGATCGTTCTGCTGTTCTGTAAAAAATACGTAGTTTCCTCAGCAGTCTCGTTCGCACGATTTACATTCATATCCCTGTTCCGCTTATTATAGAGATAGTTATAAGTAGCGAAAAAGCTAACCTTTTTATTCCGGTAATTAAAAGAAATACCAGTATTGCCTTTATAATAATTACCGTAACCACTTCCCACAATAAGAGAACCACTAACGCCATATGATTTATTCTTCTTCAGTTTAATATTGATAATACCGGAAGATCCCGTAGCATCATACTTCGCAGAAGGGTTGGTAATAATCTCAACAGACTGGATGTTGCTGCCATCGGTAGCCCTTAACATATTTGCCAGATCGGAAGGCGCCAGGTAGGTAGACTTACCGTCGATCAGCACATTGACGCCCTGTTTACCTTTCAGGCGGATCAGCCCCTCATTATCCACTGACACGCCGGGAGCACGACCGATCACTTCCAATGCAGAGTTACCGGCTGCAAGAGGACTATTTTCAACATTCAATATGATCCGGTCCAGCTTCCGCTCTATCAGTGGTTTCTGTGCGATCACAGTCACTCCGGACAATTCCCGCTGCAATACTGCAGACTTTAATGTCATTCCCGTATGTGTTGGATTTCCTTCCGATATCATCAACACATCAGAAACAATCTTACGCATGCCGCCTTCCATGACAGCTATATAATAATTACCATAGGGAACATTCTCAAACTGAAAATGCCCTGTTTCATCAGTAACACCAATCTTCGAAATAGAAGAATCTTTGGCAAGTAGGAGACTCAGATCAACATTATTACGTTTATTCGCCTTTTCGTCAACCAAAATCCCGGATATTTCACCCCTGTTAATATTCTGGGCTGTCAGACGGGTAACAAACAGAAAAAACAAACAAAAGAAGGTCAACGATTTGGTCATATAAAATGGTTTATAAGGATTCGGACGCTATCCATCAGATTGTCCACTCACGCTTAGATTTCAATCAGGGTCTTGTCTTGTAATATATAATTTTTAATGCACCCGTTTCTCCCTTGCCCTAAAATCCGACATTTCTCCGGCGATCCGCTGCATCAATACAGGGAAAAACAATGTACAATTCCCTGCTCCCCGTCTGTAACCGCAGGAGCAGGGACCTTTTTTACAGCGCTGTAGCGTTTTCTTTCACTTTACTATATAATATCTCCTTTTCGCCAAATAAACGCTCTGCAATAACGCCTACACCAGCGCAATATTCAACGAGTTTATTGGATTGTACAATCGGGTGTGACTCAGGCGTATATTTTATGCTGCTGATAAATTCCAGCCAGGGTTCCTGTCCCATTGCATATACATACATCTCAGAAGGATGGAATATCTCTACCAGCGCCCTGCCCTGTTCAAAATCTGATCCGGCAAAGCGACGTGTCTGATCCATATCCCTGTTCAATTCTTTGGTCATAAGCGGGCCATATAACCAGGTCAGCGGAGCGCCCTCACATTCCATTCCCAGGAATATTACATCCACGTCGCCTACTGCATCATGAATGTGCTTATATAGTTCTGACGATACATTGCAGGAATCTGCCATAAACAACATCGTAAAAGCGCCCAGCTTTACATGGTGGCAGATCTTTGTCTGGATGTTCAGGTCACCATGTTCGCCGATAAACGGAAGCCCGGTGATACTGCAATCATGGAAACGGATGGTTTGCATATCCTCGATCTCGATCACATTATTAAACCCAATCGAATTGAACATATAGCGAAGGTTTGGATCCTGCAAGGAACCGCTAGATGTACGGGGTACCACGATGTTGCCGATCTTATGCCTCAATGGCAGCAGGGTTTCAAACAAGATATGGTCCTGGTGGTTATGAGTGATCAGCACATAATCGATATGCTCAGGGAGATCCATATCAGAGAAGCGGTCTACTTCCTGGGGATAACCATAATAGCTCACCACCGGATCGATCAGGATGCTTACATCCTTCGTCTCAACCAGGATGCAGGCGTGCCCGAAATAACGCATCCTTACCTTATTGCCCGTGTAAGGTTTATATGGCTGAGGAGGTGTATCTGTGAAGAAAGTAGAGAACAATGGCATATCCTCTTCTTTCACACCCAACAACTTCGCAATTTCTGATACAGAGCCAGCCTCGCGCTTCATCCTGGACAATTTATCAATCGCACTATCTTTAAAAGGAATATCCAGATGAATTACGCCGGGCTCGTTCAGACGAGGGGTACTTAATACAAAAGGACGCTCGTCATTATTTGTAATACTGATAGCAATACTCTGCGCTGAAGGCTTATAATATTTACTCTTATACAACAGCGATTCAAAGATCCTATAGGCAGGCTGGTTATTGAGGTCGTACACCAGTTCTACATACCCTTTCAGTATTTCAGGGATCTCTCTGTACAATGGTTGCAGGGTAAATCCCTTCGCTTTGGTTATCAGCAATTGATCCAACTCCTTCAGGGCATCTGAAAGCTCCACCAGTTCTTTGTGTTCAGTTAGTGTCCTATCGCGTAATGCCTTCACTTCGTCCACTCTTCCACCACCCAGATCCATGAACGGGCCCCCACGCATTTTAGGGTTCTTCACGGCAGCCGCATGTATCTGAGGCGCCTGTATATACGAGTTCATGATCTTAAGATGCCTGCCGGTAATGTTCATGGCAGCTGTTGCTGGCGAAATCAAATGGCTCCAGGCATACCAGCGGTCAAACAGGGGTTCCAGGATCACATTTGGCAACAAATACATTGGATTCTCATTCATAGACTTCAGTATTTAAAAATGAATATTTACTTTATTAAATGGTTTGTAACAATGGTTCTTCCCTGATGATCTGTATTTCTGTTACCTTCCCGTAATCAAAACGGACAAGGCGGTTACAACAGTGGTAATATTGATCATCATGGGTGATGGCGATGACTGTTTTCCCTTTACGCTGCAGCTCGGGCAATAACTGATCGTAAAAGAACCTCCTGTAAGCAGGGTCCTGGTCCGCCGCCCATTCGTCCAGTACCAGCACAGGCTTGTCTTCCAGTAGTGCCATGATCAGTGCCAGTCTTTTCTGTTGTCCTTTGGATAAATGTGGGCTGATCGTATTATTTTCAAACCGGGCTTTTTCACTCAGGTCAAGCTGTCGTAATAAGATCTGCAGGAACTGGTTTTCCGGACGTATATCATAGTCATTATAATTCTCTGTAAATAGATAAGGGCTGGCAAATACAGCTGCGATAAGCTGTCTGGTAGCTGCACTATCGCCAGCAGGTAAAAGCGCTCCGTTCAGATAAATGCTACCTGCATGTGGTGCATATAGGCCAGTGAGGATGTTGACAAAAGTGGTCTTTCCACTACCATTCCCGCCTTTGATAAAAACGATCTCTCCCCTTTGAATATCAAGGTTCAAAGGCCCCAGGCCAAAGGAGACATCACTTTTTGCATCCTTATAGGCATACGTGACGTTACGGAAAGAAATAGAGGAGAATTCTTTTTGTCCCTGTATCATGCCTTCTTCTGCCCATGCATTATCCGGCAACTGATTATTAACGATCCGGTTAAACTCTGTCAACCTTTTCAAGGCTATCCGCACATTCGTATAAGTGGGTATCAGGGTGACGAGTATCGCTACCGGACCTATCATGTACAGGATAGTGATAAGAAAAGCGCTGATCAGTTTCGCGTCTGTTTTGACTACCAGGGGAATGGCAAACAGTATTACACCTATTACAATGTACCAGCTATAGGTACCTATCAGCTCATTGGTGGCATACCTGATGCTGGACTTTTTAGTGAGTGCCCTGGCTTCAGAACGGTTCTTTAAAAAGAACCGGGAATAAATGTTCCTTGTCCTGATAACATCGGTTTTGATCTCCTTAAACCCCATTAACAGATCGCCCAGGTAACGATAATAATGGTTCTGTAAACTACGAACCTCATTCAGGTCTTTCTCGATCTTCCTGTTCCTGATCAGATAAAATATAAGTAGGGACACCATTAATCCCATGATAAGTAATGCCCCCGCCCATGAAATATAAAACAGGTATACAAAACAACAGCACATCGTAATGGCTGCATTAATAGCATTCATTGATACTTCAGGAAGGTTCACTAGTGTACGTACATCATTTACTGCCGTGATGATCCGTTCATTCCCCAGCTTTACAACATCAGGATAAGCGGCACGCTGTACCTTTTGCAGGATATTCAGCTCAAAGTCAAAATTAACCTGTGTAGTAAGTTTGATCATCTGTACCTGAAAGACCCTGCTACAGACCGCAGACAAAAGGACGAGCAAAAGGAAACCTGCCCATTCATATTGCTGGAATGCAAAAGTATGACTACCACTGATTGCGTTATTGATGAGCAACAGTAATCCTATATTCAATAAAGCGTTGATGATTCCCAGCAATGCGATAGAAATATAGAAGAACTTGGATCGCTTGAAAAGCAACTTAAAAAACTCCATTACCGAAATGATTTTAAGGATTAAATCTCCGAAAGCACTATTCCCAGTTCATGCGTGATCTGTCTCATGATCTCCCGCTCATGCTGAAAAATGAAAAAATGATTGCCTGGCAGTTTTCTGATCTTTACAGCTGCTGTTGTTTCCTGCTTCCAGCCTTCCAGGTCATCATCTGTCATGTTTTCTTCTGTACCCACTATTACTGAAATCGGAACAGACAGCGGGGCTACCGGGTTATACACAAATGTTTCCACTGCTTTAAAATCGGACCTGAGGATCGGTTCAAAATATTCCATAAATGTGCGGTCCTTGACTATTCCATCCGGTAAGCCACCCAGGTCTTCGATTTTTTTCCAGAATTCGTCTGCGGGCAACTGATGGGTAGTCCTGTCTTTTTTTAGTGTAACAGGTGCACGGCAACCTGTAAGAAAGAGATGACGGGGTGGATGGTAGCCCTCCTGTTGAATGCGATGCGCTACCAGATAGACCAGCAAGGCTCCCATACTATGTCCATATAAAGAATAGCTCTTATTCAGATCACTTTTTATCTGCCGCATAATATCTTCTACCATTAAATGAAGGTCATCTATGAGAGGTTCCATGATCCTGGCACCTCTCCCCGGCAATTCTAATGGTACGAGGTGCACACCGGGAGGCACGTATGGCTGATATCCTCTGAAGGAATGTTTACTTCCCCCTGCAAACGGGAAACAAAAAATGGTCATGCTTATAAAGTGTTCAGGTAAGTGGAATAATAACTGTGTCGGGGTGATGTACCAGCTGCTGTAAGAGGATAATATATCCTTCCGTAAAAGTCTGAATATAGCTGCTGTCATACTTTTCCGGCCAGTATTCACAATTGATCACCAGCCCGTTCTTAAACAGGTCGCATTTCATATTCAGCTCAAACTGCGGAGCGGCATTGCCTGTATGCTGTCCTATCTTTTCAGCAGGGAATTCATTATTCGTTGTCAGGTCCAGGTTCCTCAGATGCAGCAATACTTTACCGATCGCAGATAGTGGCAGGTCCAGCTTGTCCAGTAGCTGCTCGAAGGGATAGAGATGGTCACCTGACTCCTGTGCCACCGCCCTTGTCTTATTCACCAGCTCTCCAAAGGTGATGCCTGGCGTGATGGCTACAGGTATCAGCATGATCTCAACCAGGTATCCCATCATGCCTGTCAGTTCTTCACGTTGGCGGTAAGATACAGGAGCGCCGATCACCAGTTGTTGTTCGTTGGTAAAACGCGCTAACCAGGCAAATAAAGCGGCAGTCAATACATTGAAATATCCACTGTTTAAAGATGCCGCTAATGTAGTCAGCGTCTGCCAGTCTGCAGCTGGCAGTAAGGAAGTATACATACTGCCTGTAAACGGCCGGGCAGTGCTTACCTTCCCGAAGATGAAGTTCTTTTGTACAGTGGTCAGCGGTACAAAATGCTGGTCCATTGTTGTCTCCATCTCCTTACGATACCCTCTATGGCTATTGATATAAGGGTACAATTGTTGTTGCCAGTATGATGTCAACGCCTCTCCTTCTTCCTGTAAGCGTTTATTTTGCCATGCGCAATAATCCTTCAATTGTATCCTGCCTTTTTCCTGCCTGATCTGTATACCCTGCTCCAACTGCTCATAGATGGTATTAAAATCATCTGACAGTATCTGCAATGATCCGCCGTCGCCAATGGCATGCTGCACAGATAATATGATCGTGTATAATGCTTCACTCATCCTTACCAGTGCTATCTTCCACAGGTATGGCCGGTGGAGGTCAAATGGATGATCGCGATATTCAGCAAACAGCTCATCCAGCAGCGCATCCCTGTTTTCCATATTGACAAAATCAAGGTACGTAACCGGCAAAGGGTCAGCAGCAGCATGCGCCACCTGGTAAAGATCGCCATCCTCAAAAACGAAGCTTGTCCGCAAAGCTTCATGCCTGCGCATCAATTCCCGTACTGTTTCTGCAAACAATCCAGCATCTATGTGCTGTAATGTGAAAGACCCGGTTACATTATAGGGTCTGGGCGACCATGCAAACTGGATCCTGGTATAAATCTTCTTCTGGCGGTTATCGGCCATATACCTGGATTGCTCTTCAACGGGAGCAATCGCATCTGCTAACCTGTTCTTTCCATGCTGTCTGATAACGACAGCCAGCTGGCGGATGGTTGGAGCCATAAACACATCCATCAGTTTGAGCTTTACTTTGAATTGACGCTCTACCAGCGACAGCATCCTGAAAGCCTTGAGAGAATGGCCGCCGATCAGGAAGAAGTTATCATTGATCCCGAAGCCATCATGCTTTAATATCTCCTTCCACATCTGCTGAAGTATCTGCACGACCTCGTCTTTCGTATCCAGTGTATCATTAAACGTTTTCAATTTCGCAGGAGCGGTCTTTTTTAAAGACGCCCTGACATTATCACCTCCTTTTCCAAGATTAACTAAAGTGCCGTCTGTTTTCCAGTATGCCAGCTCGCCGGTAGGCATCCATTGTTCACTATCGGCAGCCCTGGCATATAGATTACCTCTTACCCCCATTGGAAGTAACTGCATATATCCGTCTGCTACCCTGTGACTATTTGCAACAGCTGCCGCCTCCTCAAAGGCGGCGATCCTTTGCTGTTCATCCTGCATTAATATCGGGAATGCATATAAAGGCACGGAAGGATCTGCAATAACAGCCTGCAGCAGATTTTCAAAGTGACGAACAAAGGCTTCCATCCATTCAGCCCTGAACAGATCAGCATCATACTGGAATTCCGCCCTGACACCTACTGCTTCTTCTGTAAAATTCACCAGCAGGTCTACCTGGCTTACGTCTGCACCTACATGGTAAGACTGTATTTCAACACCTTGTTCTACCGGTTCCTGCTGCAAAGTGATATCCGCATTCTGCAATACAACCATTACATCGTACAGGGGATTCTGGTTGACCTTTCTTTCTATATTCAGCCCTTCCAGTATTTGTTCCACCGGACATACCTGGTGCTCAAATGCATCCATGGTACTTTCCTTCACTTTCTGTAACAGGTCCAGGAAACTCTCATTTCCCGAAAACTTTGTACGGATCAGCACATTATGGACAAAAAGGCCAATCAGCTCTTCAGTATCAGGATGATCCCTGCCTGCTACCGGTGTACCTATCACCATATCTTCCCTGCCTGTATATCTGAAAAGCAGTGCCTTCATGACAGACAACAGCGTCATAAACAGAGAAGCGCCATTTTTAAGAGCCAGCTGGTGGATGCGGGTAGTAGTGGGCTTGTCGATCAGTATTGCAACAGTTCTGCCACGATACAATCTCCGCTCCCCCCTCTCGATATCTGATAAAAAGTTGAGTGGTGGCGGAAGTTCCCGGAAACAATTCATCCAGTATTCCATATGCCGGCCCATCTTATCCAGGGAGATCTGCTCATAAAGCCAGGCGATATAATCTCTATACTGTATTGGTAATGGCTTTCGCTTTACCATCCCTTTTTCCTTTAATAGGGAATAATTACCCAGCAACTCTGACATGAGTATTTCAAGTGACCATCCATCCGAAATGATATGATGAATGTTCATCAAAAAGAGGAATCGCGTATCAGTCACCTGCCATAAAGCTGC
The DNA here is from genome assembly GCF_900102545.1 of Chitinophaga filiformis. Classification (GTDB taxonomy): domain Bacteria; phylum Bacteroidota; class Bacteroidia; order Chitinophagales; family Chitinophagaceae; genus Chitinophaga; species Chitinophaga filiformis. Next base: position 197,521 of record NZ_FNBN01000010.1, read on the forward strand.
CGTGATCAATGGATCACTATCCAGGCGGAAAGGTTGCATAGCCGCTTCTTTTGCGATCATTTGCAGATAGGCATCCTTTTCCGGAATGTCATGCCGCAGATCTTCAAAATGCATTTGATTAGTACATGCCTCAACCGGGCACACCTGCTGCCAGGGCTCTCCGTCTATGATCACAATATTCGTACGCAGGGTTTCATGACGCTCTACCACCATGCGAAAAGCCTTTGCAAATATGACCGGATCAATATCATCCACAAAAACAGCTCGTGGAATGTTAAAAGAGCTCAATTGCCCATCATTCAGATAATCTTCGATCCAGATAGCTTTCTGGGATGGCGATAATTCGTATAATGTAGTTTCAGCTACCTGTGTTATCGGCATATACTCTTTTCTCTCCAGGTTGCGCAACAACGAGGCAAGTGTTCTGATAGTAGGATGGTCGAATACATGCCTGATCGTAATGTCCAGGTGAAGGCGTTTGTATACCTGGTAAACCAAACGCGTCGCTTTTAGAGAATCTCCACCGATGGCAAAGAAATTGTCAAGTACGCCAATTGTCTTCTTTTTCAGCACATCCTGCCAGATCTCCAGCAACGTATGTTCCTGCGGTGTAGCAGGCGGCGCGAATGAGTTATCCTGCCCATTTATCTGCAAAGGATCGGGTAATGCCTTCCGATCAATCTTACCATTGGGTGTAAGCGGGAAACGTTGCAGCACAATGATTGTGGCCGGGATCATAAACTCCGGCAGCATCGCCGACAACTGCATCCTGAGCAATGACGATTCCAGCAGGTCCTCCCCGGTAACATAAGCCACCAGAAATTGCTTGCCTTCCTCATCTTTACAGGCAATCACCAGCGCCACCTTTACACCTTCACATTTACTTAAGGCGGCTTCTACCTCCCCCAGTTCGATCCGGTATCCCCTGATCTTCACCTGGTGATCCTTTCTTCCCATATAGGTGATATTCCCATCCTCTTCCCACCTACCAAGATCTCCTGTTCTGTACATCCGCTTTCCAGGATAAAAAGGGTTCTGTACAAACTTTTCTTTCGTCAGTGCTTCACGGAACAGATACCCGTCTGCAAGACCATCTCCGGAAATGCATATCTCCCCAACCACACCATGTGGCAACAAACGGCCATGGTCGTCCAGCATATAAATATCCGTATTAGCGACAGGTCTTCCGATCGAGATGCTTTTATCTGAAGAGCGAAGCCTGTATACAGTGGTATATGTAGTGTCTTCGGAAGGCCCGTACAGATTGCGGACCTCCAGGCGATCACAGTCCAGTTTCTCTTTAATGAATAAGGGCAATGGTTCTCCGGCCATATTAACAGCCACTACCGTATCAAAAGCAACATCTGCATGCAGCAATTCAACGATCACAGAAGGTACAGTATTCAGCAGTATCTTATCATCCTGTTGCAAATAATCGGGTATCTGCAGCGAGGAATCGAGTATACGTACCGTTTTTCCTGCCGCCAGTGTAAAGAACAGCTCAAAGACAGAGAGATCAAAACAATAGGAAGTACCCGCAAAGGTGATCTCAAATGGTGTGCTGCCAAATTCATGCAAAGCCCATTCAATAAATACAGCCGCATTATAATGCGTGATCATGACACCTTTCGGCTCGCCGGTACTACCGGAAGTATAAATAATGTATGCCAGGTTATCCGGCATTATATGAGAAGTGCCTGCAGATGGTGTACGTGCGCGGATAATATCTTTTAGCACTTCAAGAGATTGTACTTTACAGGAAAGAGCTGGCCTGCCTGCTGTTTCCCGCTCTCCGGCAATAAGCAGCACGGGCCTGGAATCGTTAAGGATGTAATTGACACGCTGAGCAGGATAATCCGGATCAATAGGTACATAACATGCGCCCGATCTTAAGATACCCAATAGTATCACGGGCATCCATTCTGAACGCTTCATCAGCACGCCTACCCTATCCCCTGCTTTTACGGCATGCTCTTCTCTCAGCCAGCATGCTACATTATCTGAATAATGATCCAGTTCTTCGTTTGTCAAATGCTGCTCCTCATATACAATTGCCACCTTGTGCGGATACATCCGCAATTGCTTTATGATAAAGTCCGGAATGTTATTAAAGGCTGGCTGCACAGTGCTTGCATGTGCCATTGCCAGCAAATAGGCTGTTTCTTCCGGCCGTAATGCGATCAGGTTATTTAATGTTTCCCGGGGATCAGACAACATCTTCTCCAGCAGGAACACCCATTGCTGCAGAAACCCCTGCATAAACCTGTCTGTATGGCCGTTATCACCCGATACTTCAATATGAAAACCTTCATCCTCTCTATATACCCTGAAAATATTAGATACACCTGTGATGTCTGCCTGATGATTAAAGGCATCCAGCACCAATCCGATGTTCCATATTTTAAGGGCATCTGCAGCATGCTGCCGGGTGGTCTGACCCAGCACATCCTGCATATTTTCTACTTTGAAATCCAACGCACTGTAAAGCTCTTCTTTACACATGGTCAACAGGTCGCTTAATTTACTCTCAGGCGCGGCGACGAGCTTCAACAGACATAAGCCATCCACATCACCCGACTCCTCTTCCAGTATACAGGAAGAAGTGGATACGATCAGCGTTTCCTGCGACATATAACACCTGCCGGTCACATACAATCCTGCCAGCATCACCAGAAATATGGCGGCAGGATCTTTTCTTGATACTTTATCAATTTGCAGGGACAGCTCCGGGCTTAGCTGGCAATGATAAGTTTTTACGGGGCCATTGCCCTGTTTTCCTCCGGTAAAAACAACCCCGGCTTCTTCCAGTTCAGAGAATTTCGAAAGCCAGTATTCCCTGGCCTGTTCAATTTGCAATTGTAATTCCATACCTACAGGCTTAGATCAAAAGTTGGAGAAAATGGTCATTGAGAAGAAAGAGTGCTCGTTAACAGTCGTAACCGGCACCTGGAAAGACTCCCTCTTGCTGAAGAAGGCAGATTTCCCTACACATTCATAATAGACTTCAAGGAAGATCAATACTATCCTCACCTGATGTTGCTTTGCAAAGCTTTCCAGGCGATTGAAAAAGGCAACAGCTATATTTTCGTCAAAAGGAAGCCAGAAGTATAATACCATGTCTTTTTCCGGAAAATCAAATTCGAGCGCATTAACACATTGTGAGGTAATATCACGGCATTGCATTTCCGGAGGCTGATAGACTGCTATATTAGACAAGGCGATGTTATGCAGATGCGCGGATAGTTCTATTCCGATGATCCTGTGAAACGGATGATCTGCTGCCTGCAGGAGGACTCTTCCCATTCCGCTGCCAACGTCTATAAATACAAAGTCACTAAAACGAACACCATATTTTGCCAGCTTTGCCAGCGCTATCTTTACTGCTACAACGGGGCTTGGGTTATAACGATTGGCCCCTTCATATCTTTCAACACTGACTTCTTCGGGCAGCTCATACTGGCTTAAGATAGCACTGGTAAGGGTCTGGTACTTCCCGTCAAAATCATCCCTGTTCTCCCGTTCCATCATTTTCCGATCGATGGGATTATTGATCCTTCCCAACAGGAAACCTATCAGCCATTCATAATCCACGGATGCAGTCTGCATATAGTGACCAATGATCCTTTGGAGATTACTACCTATGACCGGGTCCATACTACTGACCGCCTTATTGCAGGTATCCAGTAATAATGAGATCCTGTCTGCAGGCGCTGTTATTTCATAATAGCGATCATGCACCTTTTCCAGTGCTGTCAGCAAACTGAGGTGAATATCTCTTTCCGTATTTATCATAACATTATAAGCATTAATTGAGGTCGAAAAACAGGTCCTTCCTTGCTTTTTCCCTGATAGCTTTTCCCATGATGGATTGCTTCAGTGAGAGTAAAGTCTCATGGCCGGCTTCAGGGAGAGTCAACATTATCTTCTTCAGATATTCCTGCATCAAATGGATACGGGACTCATTAAACAGCGTAGAGGCATACTCGATGGACACAGTAATACCCTGCGCATCTTTCGTGAAGATGAAGGAGATATCATATTTACTGACAGCATACCCGGCATCCAGTTCTGTTAATACCAGTTCCTGTCCCTGTCCGTCTGGTATGTCGTTGCTATGTTGTAATGTCACCATTACATCAAATACAGGAGAATGCCCCGGAGGCACAGGCGCGGCAAGATCTTCCACCAGTTGATCAAACGGGTATAACTGGTAACGGAAACTATCCAGCACTGCTTTCTTTACATCAGCCAGCAACTGATCAAAAGTATTCTCCGCGGCTCCGCCCACCCGAACAGGCAGGATATTGACCATGAACCCGAGTACATGCTCGAGGTCAATATGATTTCTTCCTGCCACCGGGGAACCTGTTACGATATCAGTTTGTCCGGTATAAAAATATAAGAGCAGTTGTACGATCGCCCTTACTCCCATAAACATGGTAATATCTTTTTCCTTTAACCAGGCATCTACTGCGCGGCTAGCATCCTCTTCCAGCCGGAAAGACATCCATTTTCCTTCAGAAGAACGCTCTGCCGGACGCGGATGGTCCAAAGGTAATTGCAGGCGGGGTACACCTGTTTTGAAGACGTCCATCCAGAATTTCCGGTGTTCCTTTAACAGGGCTCCTCCCAGCTGTTTATTTTGCCAGGCTGCATACTCTTTATATTGTACGCGAAGCGGTGCATGACTTGTCTCCATACCATTACAGTAAGCAGTATAAGCATCCAGCAGCTCGCGTACAAAGATGTCCATAGACCAGCCATCCATGATGATGTGATGGAAGTTTAATACTAGTACATGATCTTCTTTTCCCAACTGCAGGATCTTAAAATAGAAGAGCGGTCCTTCTTCCATATCGAATACCCGGCTTCCCTCGCGGGAAGCGATCGCCTTAGCTGTTTTCAGTGGCTGGTCACTATCAGACAGGTCCTCAAAATGCGTCACTGGCTGGAAGTATCCCGGAGCCTGGACCACTTGTACAGGTTCATTTTCCACCTTGTGGATAACCGTACGCAGCACTTCATGTCTTTTCACCATATAAGCAAATGCCTTTTCGAGGGCAAACCTGTTCACGGCGCTTGCAATACGATAAGCATGGGGAATGTTGTAGGCAGTACTGTCTTTCTCCAGCTGTTGTAATATCCAAAGCCTTTTCTGGGCGTGTGAGATGGGATAGTATGGCTGCTCTGGTAATACGTTGATATTCTCAAATCCCCCCTGCTGCATTTTGCGAATAAATGCTATCTGTTGTTTTAACACAGGATGCTCAAATACATCTTTCAGGTCCATATAAATGGAAAACTGCTTTTGCACCCTCGATATCAATTGGATCACTTTTAAAGAGTGCCCCCCCATATGGAAAAAATGCTGCTGACTGCTGACAACTGGAACACCCAGGATCTCACTCCAGATGGCAGCCAGTTCCTTTTCATCCTGATCTGTTATTGTTTCCTGCTGACCGGTGGGCTGACCTGTTTCCGGCAGCAGCTTTTTATCCAGCTTTCCATTATTGTTCAGGGGTATCTTTTCGATCCAGGTGAAGAAGGAAGGGATCATATAATCAGGCAGCACAGCAGCCAGTTCCTCTCTTATTAAAAATTCGCTGACAGGTTCTGGCGCCACATAATAAGCTTTCAACACGGTAGTACCTGTAGTGTGGTCCTTATCTGTAATAACCACCGCATCCTGAAGTATCTCCAGGGCTTTCAGCTTATTAATGACCTCTCCCACTTCTACCCGGTGGCCACGGATCTTTACCTGTGCATCCTTTCGTCCCAGGAATTCAAGTTGATGATCTTCATTCCATCTGCCATAATCTCCTGTACGATATAGTTTTTCACCATCTTCAAAAGGAGATGGTACAAAGCGGACATCCGTTAATTCCTGGTTATACAGATATCCTTTTGAAATTCCTTTTCCGCTCACGCATATTTCTCCCGGCATACCTTCAGGTACCAGGCGGAGATGATTATCGAGGATATATATGCTGGTGTTAAGCAAAGCATTGCCTATTGGTACGATGTGGCTCACCTTCTTTCCTGCCGCAAGCTCATAGGCGCTGATACACACGGAATATTCGGAAGGACCGTAGGCATTAAAATACCTGAATTGTACAGCGTACTTCATTACGTCTTCCGGATAGGCTTCCTCTCCTGCCGTGATCAGAATGCGTAAAGTTGTGGCCTCGTGGATCGCTATGCTTTTTACATATACCGGCGGTAATGTAGCGATGGTCACCTGCTGCTGGTTAATATATCTGATAAATTCAACGGCGTTGTTGATCTTATCTTTTGTGATCAGCTCCAACGTAGCGCCGGATAACAATGCCATAGTGATCTCCCACACGGAAGCATCAAAAGATAATGAAGCAAATTGCAGGATATGATCATCCGGGCCCGGGCTAAACAATTCCATTTGTGACCTGAACATGTTTACCTGCCCTTCATGGGTGATCATGACGCCATTAGGCTTGCCGGTAGAACCGGAAGTATAAATGATATAAGAAAGATCCTGAGGAGCACTTACCACAGGAAGATTATCGGTCTTCGCTTCCCATTCATTCAGCTCTATATCAATAGCTACCAGTGACCGATGATAATATTCCATCACCGTGAATAATGCTGAAGAATCAGTGATCAACAGGTTTACATCTGTATGCGCTAATATATCGCGGATACGTTGTGCAGGATAGCCCACGTCAATGGGAACATATACACCTCCGGCTTTCAGTATGGCCAGTATACTGATAACAGACCATTCAGACCGTTCTATTATCAAAGCTACCAGGTCTCCTTTTTTCAATCCATATTTATGTTGTAAGGTATGCGCCGCAATATTTGCCTTTTCATTTAGCTCGCTGTATGTCAGTACACCTTTATCCCATCTTACTGCAGGCTGCGCAGGTACTTTAGTCACCATACTTTCAAACATGGTAACAAAGGTGGCGGGTTCCGGAACCATACTCAGGGTACCTTTCCCTATTCGCAGTAATTCCGCCTTTTCTTTGTCCGTCAATATTTCCAATTGTCCGGTATGCACATCCGGCTCATGACTAATCTGTTCAAGGATAGTAGTGAAATGAGCAGCCAGTTTTTTGATATATGGAGCGGGATAGGCAAAACTGTTATACCGGAATTTAAACATCAACGCTTTTCCCGGTACGATCACCAGGCTCAGATCATAATTGGAATGCTCATAGATATTGATATTTTCCACCTGGAAGGAATGAGCATCTGTGGCCTGTTGCTGTAATACGATCCCTTCAATCTGTTCTTCAATGGGATAGTTTTCAAAAACGAGCAGATGATCTATCAGCTGGTTACCCATTGGGGTTAATGACTGAATATCTGCCAGCTGGCTAAAGTGATAGTTAATGCCTGCTACGCCATCACCATGCACCTGCGCTGCGATTGCCGCAAAGGTATCATTGCTGTCAAATTTTACCCGTACAGGTATCGCATTGATAAATAGGCCTATCATGGTCTCAATTCCGGCAATGCCTGGAGGTCTGCCGGAAACGATCGTACCAAAGACGACATCCCCGGTATTATTATACCTGCCCAGCAATACACCCCAGGCAGTCTGTATCAACGCGTTCAATGTCACGCCTAATTTCCCGGTATATTGTACCAGGCGATCTGTTAGTTGCCTATCCAGTATTACGATCTCCTCCTGCTGTAAAAAACCTGGCTGTTTTCCCTGTTTCTTTAGCGGCGTGGCTGTTTCAAAACCTTCCAGATATTGATTCCAGTATTCCAGGGCCCGTTGACTGTTCTGCTCTTCCAACCATTGTATATACCGTCTGTATGGAGTGACCGGCGGCAGGTTATGTCTGCTCTTTCCCAGCAAACTATGATAAATAGCCAGCAATTCATGGATCAGGATACTCATACACCATCCATCCATCAGGATATGATGAAAGCTCCAGATCATCTCATATTGCTGGTCCTGCAGTCTTAACAAGGCTACCCTCATCAGCACATCCTTCCTGAGATCAAATCCTCTGGCCTGGTCTAACTGCCTGAAATGACGAATATGGTCCAGCTGTTCTTCATGAGATAATGATCGGAGGTCTTCCTGGTTAAACTCGATCTGCCTTTCACGTAACACCAGCTGAACGGGCTTCTTGAGATCATCGTAGTTAAAAGCAGTACGCAGGATATCGTGCCGCCTGAATAGCTCATTAAAAGCTTCTTCTACCAGGGCCGGCTCCAGATAGCCTTCCAGGTTGTAGGAAAATTGTAACAGGTATACGCTGGCAGCCTCTTCGCGAAGGCTGTGGTATAAGATACCGTTTTGTAACGGTGACAATGGATATACATCAACGATGCTCATTAGGGAGAATATTTTTAAGATCTGAGTTAATGCAGGCCTTTGCTAAGAAGGTCCAGCTCATTCATAGACAAGCCTTTCAGGGTCATATCACTTGGAGTAGCTACCTGTTCCCTGTCTGCGCAATAGGCAACAATGTCCTTTAAACCATCAGCTATCGCTATCTCCAGCTGGCGGATCGATTCATGCGTAAATAATCCGGAATGATAGGCGAGATTGAAAGACAAGCTGCCATCCTTAATGAAAGAAGATATGGAAAGGTGGAAGTCCCATTCCCTGTCATTACTGAAGTTTGGTCCTTCCTCACCTGTTATCTCAAACAGCTCAAGGGAGGCCACTTCATCAAACTGGCCAAGGTAATTATAACTGATAGCAGGATAACCTCCCGGCAATGCTCCCGGCGTAAGATATCTGAGCACGCCATAACCGATTCCTTTCGCAGGCACACTCCGCAGCGACTCTTTAGTATGAATGATCGCATTCCTGATATCATCCCCGATGGTGATCATCAACGGGTAAAGAGAAGTGAACCATCCTACTGTACGTCCTACATCAATACCGGGAACGATCTGTTCCCTGCCATGCCCTTCCATAGATAAAAGCAGGGGGGCCGTGCCGAACACCTTTTTCATGGCTAAGGCAAAACCTGCCATTATCAGGTCATTCGCTTCTGTCTGGAATGCAGCATTGGCCGCTCCGGTTAAAGCGGTGGTAGTATCTCTGTCCAGGATAAACCGATGCTGGTGAAGTTCATCCAACCGGTATTTCCTGCGCTCGCCATTAAACTGTGAAGCAATGTGCGACCAGTATGCCTTTTCCTGTAACAATGCGGAGTTATCAGCATATTGTAATAATGACGTTGCCCAGTGGAGGTAAGAATGGGTCTTAGGCGGCAATACAGGCTCCTCTCCTTCCTTCAGCTGAAGACATAAGGTATGAATATCTTCCAGCAGGATACGCCAGGATACGCCATCTACTATGAGGTGATGCATGACGATCAACAACCGGTCGCCGTCTGACATATGGAACAAAACAGGTTTCATCAGGGGGCCTGTTTCCAGGTTGAGCGATCGTTGATAATGCGCTGACCACATTGCCAGATCATCCTGCGGCGTTATACTGCCACTAAGATCATGCTCCTGCCAGAACAGTGCGAGCTCGGGCCCCTGATTCTGCTGGATCCATTTACCGTTCTGCAACGTGAAGGTCATTCGTAATGCATCATGATGGACCTGCAATCTTCTTAGGACCTCCTTCAAAATATCAGGAGCTACCTTCTCCTTAAAGCGTAGTGTGACAGACTGGTTAAAGTGATGCACCGGCCCGCCGTTCTCAAAGAACCAATGCTGAATATGGGTTAAAGGTAGTTCTCCGCTTACTGCCGACTGATCTGCCTGTTGTCTGTCTTTCTTCAAAGTAGTTGCCAATTGCGACAGCACAGGATATTGTAAAATATCGCGGGCGGTCGTGCCATATCCCATCCTGTGAAGACGGGCTGCTATCTGCATAGCCTTGATGGAATCGCCACCTACCTGATAAAAATTATCATCAGCGCTGACAGGACTGGTCCTTCCCAATACCTTCTCCCATATTTCTGCGAGCAAAATTTCTTCTGTAGTGACAGGCAATGTGCGCGTATCAGCATGTGTTTTTTCCTGCACGGTTGGCAATCCCTTCTTATCTATCTTACCATTAGGTGTGAGCGGGAATTTATCCAGCCTGATCATGTTTGCAGGAACCATATATGCAGGCAAGGCATCCTGGAGATATTTAAACAACAGCTCATCTTTTACAACAGGAGATGCCACAAAATAACCAACCAGGTATTTATCCTCACCTGAGGTACCGGTAGTAACAAAGGCTTCTGTTACACCTGGGTATTGCCGGATCGTATTCAGGATCTCTCCTGTCTCAATACGGTGGCCCCTTATCTTCACCTGGTCATCTACCCTTCCCAGGAATTCAAGGTTTCCGTCAGGCAACCAGCGCCCTACATCTCCTGTACGATATAAACGCCTGCCGTCGACAGTGATGAACTTTTTGGCGGTTAGTTCTTCACGACCCCAGTAACCTGTTCCCACACCATCACCTTCTACGCAAATCTCGCCGGTAACGCCGGCAGGTAATACGCGGTGATGCTGGTCCATGATATATACACGGGTGTTGCCTATCGGCGCTCCGATAGGAACACGGGGTCTGTTTTCGTCTTCGGGCGACACTTTGTACATAGACACACATACAGAACACTCTGAAGGACCATAAGCATTCCAACAATCCATAGTGGCACTATAGGCAGTGAGATCCCTGACACGTGCTTCCTCACCTGCTGTGATCAGTACCCGTATCCCTTTCAGGGCCGTTTCCGGCAGCACAGAAAGATAGACCGGCGGTAAGGTCATGACCGTCACCTGCTGTGCTGAAATATAATCAGCAAAGCGACGGGGATCTTCGATCACTGCTTTGTCCGCCATTACCAGGGAGGCTCCGGAAAGGAGCGCCATCATACATTCCCATACAGAGGCATCAAAAGAAAGAGAGGCAAACTGCAATATCCTGTCATCAGGTGATATTTTAAAATAATGCCGCTGACTGACCACCATGTTGACAGCACCCCGATGATGGATCATTACGCCATTAGGGACTCCGGTAGATCCCGATGTATATATGATATAAGCCAGATCATCGGCCTGTACATGGATACCGGTGGCAGGTTCATTCGACTGGATGAGCTCCTGCACAGATAACAGCTCGCATGCAGGTAATTCTTCTTTCAGATCGCTTAAGAGGTATTGCATCCCTGTGTCAGAGATAATACTCATCTTCCGTTGGAGTGGATATGCAGGATCAATAGGTACATACACCGCCCCTGCTTTCAGGATGCCCAAAATAGCAATCGGCATGTATATTGACCTGTCAGTCATCACACCCACCGGCATTCCTTTGCTAACCTGCTTATGTTGCAGCAGATAAGCAGCAACTTTACTGGCAGCATCATTCAGCTGATTATAGGTAAGCCGGGCGGTTTCACTGATAACAGCAACAGCATCCGGATAAGCAGTTACCATCTGCCGGAACTCCTCTAAAATCGTTGATTCTCTATTATAGGGCAAATGAACATATAGCGATGCCTGTTCTTTTAGCGTAAGCCCTAACAACCTACTGAGCGGCTGTTCGGGATCTGCCGCGATCGCTCCCAGTAATGAGGAAAAATGCCTGGAAAGCTGTTCTACCAGTGCGCTGTCATAATACTGCTGATTATATCCGAACTGCACCGAAATGGTTTCTCCCGGTGTGATGATCAGATAAAAATTATAATGGCTACGTTCTTCGTATTCCAGATTGTCTATAGTAAACTGCCATACTCCTTTATCGCGCTCGTTGATAGTGGCTACCTGCTCATCTACCTTTTCCGCCAGCGGATAATTTTCAAAGACCATGATATGATCCAGTAATTGTGTACCTGCATCTGATACCCGCTGGATATCTGCAAGCTGGCAGTAATGATAGGGGGCGTTGGCTACCTGTTGTACCTGCATTTGATACAGCAGGTCTGAAAATGTCTGATCATCTTCAAAACGAACCCTTACAGGGATCGTGTTTACAAAAAGGCCGACCATCGATTCAATACCCGGTATCACCTCCGGTCTTCCGGAAACAACGGCGCCGAACACCACATCTTCACGGTTATTATAAAGACCTAACAACAACCCCCATACTGATTGCAGCAGTACGTTCTGTGTAACACCTTTTCCGGCAGCAATTGTATGCAGCGTCTTTGTCAGCTGCTCAGGAATATGCAAGCTTACCTTACCTTCTTCATACTGTGTAGTTAATACCTGCTTCCAGGCAGGCAGTGTAGCCAGTTCAGTATATCCTGACAGGTATTTGCGCCAATGCGCCAGCGAAGCCGCCTTATCCTGTTTTTCCAGATACAGGATATAATCCCTGTAAGGAGTTACTGCATTGAGGTCAGGTGTTACCCCCTGTAAAAGAGCATTATAATGCTCAAAGAATTCATTGATGAGAATAGCTGAACACCAACCATCCATCAGGATATGATGATAACTCCATACAATATCAAACTCACTGTCAGATAATTTGAACACCGTCATCCGCATCAAAACATCTTTATCCAGCCTGAAGCCCCGCGATTTATCGGATGCCCTGTATGCATCCACATATGATCGCTGCGCAGCCGGCTCACTGTCTGACAGATCAATAAATTTAAAGAAAGGCTTCCTGTTTTTCAGCACGATCTGAAGCGGCGTATCCGTAAGGTTTTCTGAGAATGCCGTCCGCAGTATATCATGTCGCACAAATAGCCCCTGTAAGCTTTTCTCCACAAACTTTTCCTGCAACTGCCCCTTTAAAGAATAATATACCTGACGGTAATAGGCATCTTCTGTCTGCACGCCTGCCAGGAATAGCATACCTGCCTGCAGCGGCGACAATGGATATATATCTTCAATATCCATTTCTTTTGTCAGTTTCTCCAGCAACGCTTCCGGTATATCTTTAAAGGTCAGGTCGCAGGGCGTCAATATCCGTTTTTGCTGTTGCAGACAGTTGCTGATCACTTCCAGCAGAGATGTTTTGTAAGCCTGGATAAGGGTATCTATTGTAGCAGCATCATATTCCTTTACATTATACTCTATGGAAAGTTGCAACTTTTTATTGATGACAATGCCACCAACATCAAGGGAATAAAATGCGTTCCAGCTTTCATCCGTATTACGCCCATGATCTTCTTCGGCCAGCGCCAATCCGGGCTTAAACTCTCCCAGGTAGTTAAAACTGATGACAGGTTGCTGTTGCGTATGTAATGCCTGTTGTGTAGCCTCGTCTCCCAGGTATTTCAATATTCCGTACCTGATCCCTTTCTGTGGCACACGATGCAGGGATTCCTTTACATGTATGATCTTCCTGGAAAGTGTATCTGCCCGTGAAATATCCAGTAGCACCGGGTACACATTGGTGAACCATCCGATGGTACGGGTGATATCTACCTCTTCGCCGAATATCTCTTCTCTGCCATGACCTTCCAGCGCAACAAGGCATTTGCGGATATTGAATGTTTTCTCCAGTGCGCAGCTCAGCGCCGTCAACAGGATATCATTCACCTCAGTACCAAATGCATTGGGTACCTTCTCTAATAACTGTACCGTTGTAGCTTCATCCAGCTCAAAAGTATCCGCCCCTCTATCTGCCAATGTATTAGACACAATCTCATGATCCCTGGGCAAAGAAGGCAATGGCTGTTCAGTCAGCGATAGCCAGTATTTCAACTCCTGCCTGCAATCATCTGTTTGTGCATAGGCATGTAACTTTTCTGCCCATAATTTATAAGCATCTGTCTTTAATGGCAAGGCAAGGGATTGTCCTTTTTCATATTGCTCATATAAAGACTGAATATCTTCACTCAATATTCTCCAGGATATACCATCCATCACCAGGTGATGTACAATGATCAACAACCTGTCGCCATCCGGCAGTTGGAACAGCACCACCTTCATCAGCGGGCCATGTTCCAGGTCAATAGATGCCTGCAACTGATCGGCGATAAGGGCCATATCCTGCAATGGTTCAGCGGCTGTAAGAAGATCAATCCTGGTAATATCCGGTAGCAGCTCAGGGCCTTTATTCTCCGCAATCCAATGACCGGCAACATTCTGTCTGAACGTGATGCGAAGTGCATCATGATGTGTCTGAATAATAGCAAAGACATCACGCAACCCTTGTTCTGACCACCGGTGCCCGGCTTTGAAGAGGACACTCTGATTGTAATGCTGCATTTGCAAATAACCAGACGCCAGGAAGCGCTGCTGAATAGGCGTCAATGGCATCACACCCTGTACAGGCAATTGCGAAGCTGTTCTGGCAATCTCCTTTACATACCTCGCCAGATCGATCAGCACAGGATTTTCAAAGATCTCTTTTACACCTATCCTGAATCCGGCGCGGCTCATCCTGGAAGCCACCTGGATCGCTTTGATAGAGTCGCCGCCCACTGAAAAGAAATTAGCAAGCGTGCTGACCTCCGCATGTCCCAATACCTCTTTCCATACTTCCACCAGCTTTTCTTCTATCAGTGTTCTGGCCGCCTGCATGACAATCTTCTTTGCACCTCCCGGCAACGGCAACAACCGTCTGTCTATCTTTCCGTTTGCTGTTAACGGGAACTCCTCCACCTGTATAAAAGTGGCCGGTATCATATAGTCCGGCAATGTGTCCTTCAGATAGTCCCTCAGGATATCCTCCGTAAGGGGAATACTCTCCTGATAATAAGCCACCAGGGAATATTGCTCTTCCTGTTTCAAAGCAATCACCAGCGCATTCCGGATAGCTTCATGTCTTAGTAGTACCGCCTCTATATCGTCTGTTTCCACACGGTATCCACGAATCTTCACCTGGTTATCCCGGCGGCCTACAAACACGACTTCACCACCTTCTGTATAATATCCCAGGTCGCCGGTCCGGTATAAACGTTCTCCTTCTCCCCATGGAGCCCTTACAAATTTCTGCTGTGTCAATGCTTCCTGATGCAGGTAACCGATGGCTAAACCAGTTCCCGCTACGCAGATCTCTCCTGTGATCCCCACCGGCAGGTGTTGCAACCCCGAATCGAGTATAAATACCTTGTTATCCGCTATCGGCCGGCCTAAGACAGGACGCTCTTTATCGTACACACCGGCCAGCGTACCAATGGTTGTTTCAGTAGGCCCATAATGGTTCACCACCTTACATTGAGGGAATGCCTGCAATAAGGTATGAATATCATCCGGACGGATACTTTCACCGCCGGTAATAATGAGCCGTAAACTCATCCGGGGAGCCTCTTCGCCAAATGCAGGATCATTCACCAGTACATCGAGATGCGAAGGCGTCAGTTTGAGGAAAGTGACATTTTCATCTATGAGCAATTGCACAAATTCTTCCCGGTCAAAATAGTCACCTCCTTTACCTATTACCAAAGAGGCCCCAGTTGTGAGCGCGCCCCACAAACTGGTATAGCCAAGGTCAAAGGCAATAGAAGACAGCATCAGCGTACTGTCGCCCAAACCTGTATCAAATATCGTTTTAAACCAGCTCACATAGGCCGCAAGGGCACGATAAGGGATGGTGACTCCCTTAGGCTTGCCTGTAGAACCGGATGTATAAATTACATAAACAGGATCTTCCGGAGTTTGCATGAGGACAAGGTTATCCTTCTCCTGCGGCAGATCACCCCATTGAATATCGGTAATGAAAAGCTGACCACTGTAATAATCCAGGCTGAACATATAGTTCGATTCCGTAATCAGCAATACGGGCGACGCATCTTCGAGGATAAGTGCTTTCCTTCTATCGGGGAAAGACACTTCTATAGGCAGCCATGCAGCACCGGCTTTCATAATCGCCAATAAGCTGATGATCATTTTTTCAGAACGCTCCATCATTACGCCCACCAGATCACCAGGTTTAATCTGCAGTTGCTGGCGCATGTAATGCGCTAGCTGATTCGCCTGTTCATTCAATGATTGATAAGAGAGACGCGTTCCTTTATAAATAACCGCTGCCTCATCCGGATGCAGTTTTGCCTGCTCTTCTATCATTTCATGCACCAGCAAACCAACATTGGTAACAGGTACCGGAGGAACAGAAAATCTCATGATCCTTTCCAGTTCCTGCGCCGTCAGATATGGTACAAAGCGTAATGGCTGATCAGGCATTTTTACCACCGCCTGCAACAACTGCTCAAAATGCGCTGTCATCCTCCGCATCCTGTGTTCACTAAACAGGTCTGTGTTGTAAAGGACCGTCATTTCTATGCCTCCATCATGCGATGCAAAGAAGAAGGTAAGATCAAACTTTGCCAGCTTGGTTTTCTTGCTATAGTCATTCACCCGGATGTCTTCCAGCAACGCCACAGCATCTTCGCCTGTATCCGTATCCTGCATGGTGATCGCAATATCAAAAAGCGGATTCCGGCTCAGGTCCCTTTCCAGCTTCAGATCATCCACGATCATATCGAAGGGATAAACCTGGTGGGCAAATCCATCCAAAGTAGTGCCCTTCACTGTATTCAACAGCGCAATAAAACTATCATCCCCATTAAACCTATTGCGCAATGGCAGCATGTTGACAAAGAACCCTATCTGGTCTTCCAGCTCAGGGTGATCCCTATCCGACACCGATGCCCCCGTCACTATATCTTCCTGTCCGGTATATTTATACAGCAAAGCATTCACTGCGCTGATCATCAACATAAACATCGTAGCATCAGCCTTTCTTCCCAATTGCTCCAGTCCCAGTTTGAGTTCCCTGCTTAGCCGGCTGTTTACCGTTGCCCCATTGTATGTTTTTCGTGAAGGTCTTACCGCGTCTGTCTGAAGTTCCAACACAGGAACGCCGTCTGCAAACCGGGACATCCAGTAATCCTTATGAGCATGATATGGCTCCCCGGATAATGCAGCCAGCTGCCATGCACTATAATCTTTATAATGTATTCTCAACGGCGCCAGATCCGGTTCCTTACCGGCAAGATAAGCCCTGTAAACAGTCAGTACTTCCCGTATAATAATATCAAGGGACCATCCATCAGAAATAATATGATGCATGGTAAAGATGAAAATATACCGCTGATCTTCCATCTGAATCAGCCGTGCATACATTAAAGGCGCTGTGTCAAGCCGGAAAGGGCGCCAGGCCTCCTGATCTACCAGCTTTGACGCCACGGCCTCTTTATCGGCCACCGTACGCAGGTCTGTCAGCTCCACCCTGAAAGGGAAATTGGCAACGGGATGTACAACCTGCTTGGGTACACCATCAACGGTAATAAAAGTTGTCCGTAATATTTCGTGCCGTTGAATAAGATAGCGGAACGCCTTGTCGAACAATGTATCGTCAATATCACCTATCAGTTCAAAAGATTCAGGAATATTATACGCACCAGTGGTATGGATCTGCTCTGACAGCCAGATCCTGCGCTGCGCATGAGATACATCATAATATTCCTGTACAGGAACGGGATGTATGGAAGTATATGCATGAATATGCTGGTCTTTTAATAATGCCGCCTGCTTTTGAATAGTCGCATTGATAAATATATCCTTTAGGTCCAGGCGACAACCCATTTCTTTATAAATAGCAGAAATCAACCTGACCGCTTTTAATGAATGACCACCGATATCAAAGAAGTTGGCAGTCACAGATATACGGTCAAGGCGCAATATTTCCCGCCATAATTTCAACAATTGTTTTTCTCTCTCATTCGACGGTGCGACCAGTTGTTCCTCTGCCAGGTATTGCTGATCATGGATGGTTTGCCTTAATTGCTTACGGTCTACTTTACCATTGTCGGTCAATGGCATTTCATTCAGCACAAGAAACCGGGAAGGTACCATGAAGGCGGGTACCTGTTGTTCGAGCCATGATTTGATGGTAGTGGTATCAGGATTTTCTGCTTCCGGTGCAGCCACTATAAAAGCAACCAGGTCCGTGTTCTGTTGCTCATCGATTATATCCAGCACGATCACCTGTTTTATGGCCGGATGCCGGAGCAACAGCACTTCCACTTCTCCCAGCTCTACTCTCTGGCCCCTGATCTTCACCTGGTGGTCTTTCCTGCCAATGAATTCAAGATTGCCGTCAGGCAGCCAATATCCCAGATCTCCTGTACAATACATCATTTGACCGACGGATGTAAAAGGATCTTTATGAAATACCGCCGCTGTCTTTTGCGGTTCATTGAGATAACCACCGCCGACAGCGATACCTGCCACACAGATCTCTCCTATCTGTCCTACAGGACATAACCTGTGATATTTATCGAGTATATAGATACGGCAATTATCTACCGGCCTACCAATGCTGATCTTATCATCAAAGGTGGCTGCACTGACCACATTCATTGTTACATCATCCGAAGCTTCTGCAGGTCCATAAGCGTTGGCTACTTTCACGCGGGGATAATACCTGAACCATTCCTTTACCAGTAAAGGGCGGATGGCTTCTCCACATAAGATCAGGTATTTCAGGGCAGGGAAAAAGTTCTCATCAGGATATTGCGCCAGCTCCTGGAGGATAGCTGTCAGGTAAGACGGCACCCATTGTAGTACTGTCACCTGGTCCTTTTGCATTTCTCTCAGTAAGGCAGCAGGGTTATGGATCAATGACTGTGGATAGATCACTGTCTTCGCGCCGGTGAGTACACCTGTAATTAACTGCCATACGGAAATATCAAAACTTACCGGTGCTGTTTGTGCCACTACACTATTTTCATCTATTTCAAACCGGCGGATCATAATCTGACAATGGTTGACCATACCAATGTGCAGATTCAGTGCACCTTTGGGTTTTCCGGTAGAACCAGAGGTATAAATAATAAAACTGGTATCGTCCGGCAGGAGCTTTACCGCTGGCTTTATAGCAGGATGATGGCTATATTCATCCGTTCCGGCAAGCCTTAGGTTGCCAACTGAAGACGATGTAGCCCGATCCAGCAATAATATGGTTTGCAGTTCAGTAGCTGCAGCCACACTTTCCCAGAAAGCGGGCCATTCGCTGATATTAGCTGAGCGGGTGATCAGTATACCTGCCCGGGTATCTGTCAACAGGTCAATCATGCGTTTTAAAGGATAAGCAGGATCGAGTAACATAAATGCACCACCTGCTTTGAAAATGGCTATTATGCTTACCAGTGTATCGATAGAACGCTCAAATAATAATGGAACGAAATCGCCCTTCTTTAACCCCTGCGCCAGCAGCCATTGGGCCAGCTGGTCAGACAAGGCATCGAGCTGGCTGTATGTCAGCGTTTCTGTTCCACACTGTATCGCGATATGATGTGGTGTTTGCTTTACCTGTTCTTCAAAGTATTCAACATAGCTTTTATCGGGGACAGGTGCATGTTGACCAGAGCCATTAAATCCATAGATCAATTGTTCCTTTTCCTCAGCTGTTAAATGCTCCAGGGCATATAAAGGAGATGCCGGCTGGCTGACAATAGCGGCTAACAATTGATGATAATGGCTGAACATGTTTGTAATGCGCCAATCATCAAAGATATCTGTGTTATAAATGATGCTGACATCAAAAATTGCCCCTTTCCTTACCACGTCGATAGATAGATCAAACTGCGCGGTATCCGTATTACCAGGAATAGCATGAATGTCCATAGTATCAGTATCAGACATCCCCGCATCAATACTGGTAGCATCGGCAGGCACGGTTATCATGACATCAAACAAGGGAGAACGGCTCAGGTCTCTTTTTAGGGAGAGGTCATCTACCAATCGGTCAAATGGATACTCCTGGTATGTGCTGGCATCGAGGATTGTTTCTTTTACCTGGTGCAGCAGGGCTGAGAAAGGCGCTTCAGCACTAATCTTTGTACGTAAGGCCAGGGTGTTCATATAAAGCCCTATCTGTCCATTCATATCTTCACTGGTGCGATTAGCAACTGGTGTACCAATGACGATATCTTCCTGCCCGGTATACTTAAAGAATAAAGCTTTAAAAGAGGCAACAAAGAACATGAACCAGGATACCCGTTCCTGCCTTGTCAGTTCCTGTAATTTAGCCGAGAGAGAGGCATCCAGTGAGAACCATTGTTGCCGGCCACTGGCTGTCATAATAGGTGGCCGTGGCCTGTCTGCCGGCAGATCCAGCACAGGTGCTCCTCCGGAGAAACGGTTATTCCAGTAAGCACCTGCAGCACTCAATTTCCCCGCACTCAACAGCTGTTGTTGCCAGATTGTAAAATCCCTGTACTGAATGGTCAATGGAGGAAGTGTATGCTGTGTACCATTTACATGGTTATTATAATAGAAAAGCAGTTCCTTCAATAAAGTTTCAATAGACCATCCATCAGAAATGATATGGTGCATATTGAGCAGGAAATAAAATTGCTGCTCTCCGGTCTTCACCAACTTACTTGTCAGTAATGGCCCCTGCTCCAGCGGAAAGACGGTAAGTCCTTCCTGTTGCAGGATATTTTCCGCAGCAGCGTTTATATCCTTTGCCTGGCACAGATCAATATAGTCAAAACGGAATGCCGTAGTAACAGAACCAAGCACCCGTTGCCGGAGTTCCCCATTCCATTCAACGAACACCGTCCGCAGGCTCTCATGCCGTTCCACAACCCGTCTGAATGCCTGCTCAAAAGCGACAGGTTCGACGTGAGAACGGATGATATATGTCATGGGGATATTATACGCCCTGTTATTATCTCCAAACTGGTTTAGTACCCACATCCTGCGCTGCGCGTCTGATGCCGGATAATGATCCTGCTCTTCAGTGATCGTTACTCCATCCTTTTCCTCAAAGGCATCGGGATATTTCTCCAGATAGGCAATCAGTTCATTCCTGTGATTTTTGATCTCTGCCAGCAATACTTCAGAAACGGTATTTTTTGGCGCTACCAGCCGCAGTTTATCATCCTGCAGCATGACCTTCACCTGTTGCTTTTTCAAGTCAGCAATAAGCCTTTCCATCAATAATACTTTTAAATGTTTTGTATCAGATAATGTTGGTTACAGGAAGAACTCTTCTACTTCCTGCTCTCCCCTGGCAGCAGTTGCAACAGGCGCCTCAGATTGTAGCTGATCCATCAGCATCGCCAGCTGGCAGATATTCGGTTGCCCAAAGAACTTTCTCAGATCAATATGAAGACCCGTCATTTTCACAATACGTGCAATGATCTGTGTGGCTTTTAATGAATGGCCACCAATATCAAAGAAATCGTCGTGTATACCGATAGGCCGTATACCCAACACATCCTCCCAGATACCTGCCAGCAATTGCTCGGTGGCAGTGACAGGTGGTACATATTGCTTTAGGGGAGCCATTTCCGGGGCCGGCAATCTGGAAAGATCTACCTTGCCATTTACGTTCAGTGGCACTTCGGCAATAACAGCCACCGCAGCCGGGATCATATGGAATGGCAGTCTTTCAGCCAAGGCCTGTTTCAGATCAGGGGCAGGCATACCTGGCTCCATTACGAGCCATGCGACCAGTGCTTTTTCTATCCCCGCACCCTGCACCGCCACAGTTACATGCTGTATACCCGGCAACTGTTTAATGGCATATTCAATCTCTCCGGGCTCAATACGGAATCCTCTTATTTTCACCTGCCGGTCTATCCTTCCTCTGAAAATAACATCCCCTGTCGGGCTCCATCTCCCTTTATCTCCGGTCTTATAAAGACGCATGCCCTGGTGTACAATAAATTTCTCTTTTGTCAGTTCGTCCCGCTTCAGGTAAGCAGCAGCCAGCCCGGCCCCTCCCAGATAGATCTCTCCATCGACGCCCACAGGCACTGGTCTGAGCCCTTTATCAAAAATGAATACGGATGTATTGGAAACAGGTTTCCCAATGGTAACAGGTTGTGAAACATCAGTCATCGCACAAATGGTGGAATAAACTGTATTTTCTGTAGGCCCATATACATTATAAAGCACAAATTGAGGTCCTGCTTCTGCTAAACATTTCCGGACATGCCATACAGAGGCTTCTTCTCCGCCAAAGATGATCCAGTCCATTGTACGACCTATGGCTGGCGCATGTTCTATCAGCAGGTTGAATAAAGCTGTTGGAATAAACATAGTTTCGATACGCTGTTGTTTGATATACTCTTCCAGCGCGGCTATTGACAGCAGAAGATCTTTAGATACGATATGCAAAGTACCGCCATGCAGCAGGGTATCGTAAATACTGTCAACAGAACCATCAAACCCAAAGCTGGAAGCAAGCAATGCCTGTTTTCCATACACTGTTCTCGGCACAACGTTGCCTGTTACCAAACGCACTACACCACGATGAGGTACCATTACCCCTTTGGGGATGCCTGTTGATCCGGAAGTGTAAATGATATATGCGATATCATCTGCGGTTACATCACAAACACCATTATCATCAGGGTAGGTTTCCGAAGCAGCCAGCAATGCTGCAACGGAAAGGGTCCCCTCCTTATCCCCATCAATGATCTGCAATACAGCACCTGCGTCTTCCATGATAAACCGGACATTCTCATCAGGATAAGCAGGGTCTATCGGCACATACGTGCCGCCTGCTTTCAATACTGCCAGGATACAGGCCAGCATATTTTCACCCGGCTGCATGCGTAGCAATATGCGATCCTGCACTTTTGCGCCGAATGTTGTTCTCAGCGCCCTGGCCATCTTATTGGTAAGACTGTTCAGCATGCGATAACTCAATGTCCTGTCTTCACAAACTACTGCTGTAGCCTCAGGGTATTGATTGGCAGTCGCTTCAAACAGCGAATGGATACTGGCAGTGGAAGGGTATGGGAAAGGCGTATTACCCGAAAATGATTCGAGGATGGTCATCTCCCTGGGAGATAAATAATTAATGTCCTGTAATGGAATATGCGTGTTCGCCGCCACAGACAAAAACAGTTGCTTAAGGTGCGATATCATATTCCTTATCCTGTCGTCATGGAATAAACCAGTATTGTATTGCAGCTCCAATTGCAGCTGTTCATCTGTTGCAGAGAAATTAAAGGAGAGATGATACTTGCTTAAATTGGAAGGCAGCTCAAACGGTTCAATATGGATATCGCCAGGAACAGCGGTATGATTGTTTGTAAACAGGGAGTGTTGCAGGGAAATAATCACATCAAACACGGGCGAATGAAAATTATTCCGGGGCTGGTCCAGCTCTTCCACCAGCCGGTCGAATGGATAGACCTGGTGATCGAAGGCTTCCAGTATATTAAACCTGACCTTCTCCAGCAATGCGGAGAAGGTATCTTCATCACCGATCTTCGTACGGATAGGAAGCATATTCACAAAGAAGCCGATCATAGATTCAAGCTCCGCTTTATCACGTCCCGAAACGGGAATACCAATGATCAGGTCCTGTTGCCCTGTATAGTAGTATAACAACGCCTTCACCGCCGTTACCAGGGTCATGAAAAGAGACGCCTGGTGCTCTTCTCCCAGTTTGTGCAGGATCTCAGATTCCTGTTGGCTAAAGAGGATCTTCACTGTCCTGCCTTCAGATGATTGTTCTTTAGAGAGCGAAACATCTGTCGGTAATTCCAGCAACGGTAATTCACCTTCCAGCTTTTGAAGCCAGAAATTACGGTGATCCTGCATATGAGATTCCCGCAACTGCAGGTTCTGCCATGCGGCATATTCCTTATACTGTATCGGTAAAGGATCAAGGTTGGCAGGTATGCCTGTAACGAAGGAAAGATAAAGGCTTCTCAGTTCGTGGATCATTATTTCCATTGACCATCCATCAGAAACGATATGGTGCATGGAAATGATCAGCAGGCTTTTCTGCTGTTGCAACTGCACCAGTTGTACCCGGAATAAAGGGCCCTTCTCCAGGTGGAAGGAAGTATTCATTGCTTCCTCCAGTATCCGGATAGCGGCAGCTTCTTTATGTTCGACAGTCAGCAGATCATTGTAACCGATATTGAAATTGAAAGTATCTACAGGATGTATCTGCTGATAAAGGATATCATCTTCCATCAGGAAGGTTGTGCGCAGGCTTTCATGCCGTGCAATCAGACCGGCAAAAGCCTTTTCCAGTGCAGGCTTATGCAGCTCGCCATGGATGTATACAGGTGCAGTGATATTATATGCTGTACTTCCTTTCCCCAACCGGTCCATGAACCACAAACGTTGCTGGCCATTGGATACTTCGTAATAATCTGATTCAGGTAATAAAGGAATAGCCTGTACGCTGGTATTATCTATCTGCTGAATCACAGTAGCTAATCTGGCAATAGTAGGTTGATCGAACACTACCCGGATATCCACTTTCACACCCAGTTCCCTGGCGATCTTCGAGATCACCATCACTACCTTCAGCGAATGTCCCCCCAGCTGGAAAAAGTTATCATTCACGCCGATATGCTTTACATCCAATACTTCTTCCCAGATCGCTACCAGCCTTTCTTCCAGCAGTGATGAAGGCGCTACATAACCACCAGATGCACCTCCATGTGGCTCAGGTGAAGGAAGGGCTGCTTTATCCACCTTACCGTTCACCGTAAGCGGCAGATGATGCAGGGCGATAAAACGGGAAGGCAGCATATAATCCGGCACCCTGGCCTGTAATTGCTGCATAAGGCTTTCTTCAGCTTCTACCCCTTTCCAAACCACATAGGCTACCAGCATCTTTTCGCCCTTGCTGTCTTCTGCCACGATCACCGTACTGGCCTGCACGGCTTCACATTCATCTATCAACTGCTGAACCTCTCCGGGCTCTATACGATGCCCACGTATCTTTACCTGATCATCCATCCTGCCCATATAAGCGAGATCGCCATCAGGCAGCCATTTTCCTTTATCTCCTGTACGATAGATGCGTTGCCCCGTATAAGTACTGATAGTAAACTTAAGACCGTCATCTTCCGGCTGGTGCAAATAACCCTTTCCGACGCCCGGACCAGCTATCGTTATTTCACCGGGAATTCCGGGAGGTTGCAATCTGCCATACTGATCCAGTATGAATACCTGCGTTCCTTCAATAGGTTTGCCAATAGTAATACCGGAAGGATAGAATGGAATCTCCGACACTGTACAGCCTACCGTAGTTTCTGTTGGACCATACTCATTGAAGATGCGAACAGCCGGATTGATATTGCGCAGGATCCGTATCTGCTCTATGGTAAGCGCCTCACCTCCTACGATCACATGGCTCACATCTGTGCGCTGTATATTCAGGAAAGGCAACAGGTTAATATGAGAGGGGGTTAATTTTACAGCCCTGATATTACTTCCCTGGTCAAATATCTCGTGCAAGATATCACCGGTCTCATTCCCTCCCATGATATAAAGCGTATCTCCCCTCATTAAGGTTGAGAATATACTGGTAAGGGTAAGATCAAACCCTACTGCGGTAAAGAATGGGAATGAGAACCCGCTGCTATTATAGAAATAATACTGATTGGCCCATCCCAGGTAATAATTAAAATTCCCCCTGGTAATGGCGACTCCTTTAGGCTTTCCTGTGGATCCAGAGGTAAAGATCACATAGGCCAGGTCTGCTGGCGTAACTGCTACCTGAGGATTGGTATCATCTGTATCCAGATCTGCCATTTGTACATCCAGGGCTATCAGATGGCCACTGAAGACTCCCATCGCGCGGAACATCTCATTCATATCTGTGATCAGCACTACAGCTGCTGTCTCCTGCAACATATAACTGATACGATCCTCAGGCAATACAGGGTCAATTGGCAGGAAAGCTGCTCCCGCTTTCAATATACCCAGCATAGCGATCACCGTCCATTCTGAACGCGCCATCCATATGGCCACACATTGTCCTGGTTGTATACCTGCTTTGATCAGGTAATTGGCCAGACGGTTAGCTTGTGCATTGCACTCCTGATAACTCAACTGATGCTGACGGATACTAAATGCCGGTAAGTCGGGAGCATACAGGACCTGTTCTTCGAAACAGGCGATCAGGTCTTTTTCAGCAGCAATTAAACCGGCGGGTGCCTCCAACAACTGCTGGCGTTCCGTAACATCTGTCAGTTCAATATCACCAGCTCCCAGGCTATGGTCTTTCATCAGCTGGTCCAGGATCAGGGTAAACCTGCCGGCAATATCGCTGATGAAAGCAGGGTCATAGACATGTTCATTGTAGGAAAAATGAGCCGTCAGCTGACGACCGGGAACAAAGGTGATATACAGATCGTAGGTTGTTTCTTCCTGATTGGAAGACAACGCTATTGATAGATCTGTATCAGCATTGGTTTCTTCAAACGGGAAGTTCTCAAACCCTATGAAATGATCAAACAATACTTTCCCAGGTCCCGCAGCAGCCTGAATATCTGCCAACTGGGAATACTGGTACATCTGTGATTGCGCCTGTTCATATTGCACCTGGCGACACAGTTCCATCAGCGACCGGTTCCCTTTCACCTGCACCCTTACAGGGATCACATTAATAAATAATCCTACGATCCTCTCTACATCTTCTATTTCAGGTGGCCTGCCGGAAACAACCACACCAAATACGACGTCTTCCTGCAAGGAATAACGTCCCAATAAAGTAGCCCAGGCTACCTGCACCACGCTGTTCAATGTCAGCTGTTCGTTAGCTGCCAGTGCTGCCAGTGCCGTCGTTTTTTCAGCTGATAGCTGTATGGTGTGCTGTGCTTTTTTATAAGCATGCCCCTTTTTCTTTTTCCCGGGTAATGTAGCCAATGAATCATATCCGGAAAGATATTCCTGCCAGTATTTGTCCGCGCCTGTTTTATCTTTCTCCATGATCCAGCGGATATACTTACCATAAGGTACAGCTGTATGCGCTGTCACTTCCTTCGTGCCGTACAGTTCCATAAACTCATTGGCCAGTATGGAAGATGACCATCCATCCATGATAATATGATGATAACTCCAGTTGATCTCATACAGTTCTTCTGCCAGCTTCAATACGCTTACCCGCATCAGCACATCATGCACGAGGTCAAATCCTCTTTCTTTATCTGCATAGCGGAGGGATGCTGCTGCAGCCTCCACATCTGTCTCTGCTGAAAGATCAGTATATACAAAATCAACTTTCCTTTCTTTGAGAATGACCATTACCGGTTGTCCGACAGTTTCATCCTCAAAAAGCGCCCGCAATATCTCATGGCGCAGGAATAGCAGATCAAATACCTGCTGCACTTTTGAAGGCACTAGTCGTCCCTTCAACCGATAGCTTTGCTGCCGGAAGTATGCATCATCTGACCGCGAGGATTGCTTACTATGGAAAAACAATCCTGCCTGTAACGGAGAAAGTGGTAAAACATCATCAACAGGATACCGCTGTTCAAGCGAGTGAATAATATGGTCAGCGAGCCCCGTCAGTGTGTACTTATAGGCTACCGTTGCAGGCTTATTACAGGCATGTGCAATATCCAGCAATACTAATCTGATCTCTTCTCCAATACGTTGAATGGCTTTCCTGCTGAAACGGGCCATATCATAATTGAATTCGACCGTCAGCTGCGCACCACTCAGCACTGATGTAATATTCAACGGGAAGGCGCCCTGGTTTTCCGGATCACTTTCCATACCTCTTTCCTCTTCAGCAAATTGGAATGGACCATCATCCTCACCGGTATGGAATTGTCCCAGGTAGTTGAAGCAAACCTGCGGTACATTATTCAGGGGTTGATTGTCCAGGTATTTCAGGATACCATATCCCACACCTCCGGAAGGGACCTGCGCTAAAGTATGTTTAGTTGCCTTTAAAAGTGCGATAGGATCTGTTCCCTTTTCTGCATCGAGTACCAATGGATAAATACTGGTGAACCAGCCTATTGTTCTGGAAATATCCATCCCCGGTATAATATCTATACGACCATGCCCTTCCACTGCCAGCGCTACTTTTTTCATATCGTATACCAACGAAAGACCTTTGGATACAGCAGCCAGCAAGGCTTCATTCATCGTAGCGTCACAGCGTTCATGCAATCCGGTGCGTAATAATTCTGTCACAGTAGTATCCAGTGTAAAACTGAGACTATCTCTCTCTACAGATCCATCACCAGCCTTCAATGGAATCCCGGCAACACTTGCTGCTTCATCCTGTGCCTGCCAGTAGGAAAGCTCTTCCTTCACCACGGGAGCTGTTGCATATTGTTGTAAGGCTGCAGACCATTGCAG
The DNA here is from genome assembly GCF_900102545.1 of Chitinophaga filiformis. Lineage (GTDB taxonomy): Bacteria > Bacteroidota > Bacteroidia > Chitinophagales > Chitinophagaceae > Chitinophaga > Chitinophaga filiformis. Next base: position 225,469 of record NZ_FNBN01000010.1, read on the forward strand.
CCAGGCATTGGATGGCGTGCCTAATGTCATCTGATCTTTTCTCTCACTTTGTGCTATCAGCGTAGCCATATCCTCCAGGAAGATGCGCCATGATACGCCATCTGTAATTAAATGATGCATCACGATCAACAAACGATCCGCATCTGCCATTCGGAATAATCCCACACGCAACAGAGGGCCTGTAGTAATATCAAAAGATGCCTGTAGGGCATTCGCATGTTTTCTTAATTCAGCAAAGGGATATGCTACTTCCCGAAGATCAGTTTCCTCCAACGTAAAAGGAGCATACTGTCCTGATACCACCTGCATCCATTGCTGGTCTTCTTTACGAAAAGTGACCCTGAATACATCATGATGTGTGGTAATAGTATCAAGTACCGCTTTTATAAGCCCTGTTTCAAACCGTCCCTTTAAAAGCACCGACTGATTAAAATGATGTACATTTTTGAGCGTTCCATGTAACAACCATGATTGTACAGGAGTAAGACCAGCAGCTGCAACGGTCTCATAAGATGTCATATTTTCAGATTGTCCCACAGCTGTATTTTTAATCAGCTGTTCCAGCTCTGGATATCTGAACACATCAAAGACCCTGATAGCAATACCTTCTTTCAACAGTTTTGATACGAGCTGGATAGCCTTTATAGAATCGCCGCCCTTACGCAGGAAATTATCACGAAGGGATACAGGATCATAACGCAACACTTCTTTCCATGCTTTGGCAAAAATAAGTTCACGTGGAGAGGAAGGTTCTGATATGGCGCTTCCTTCCTGTACCTGCAGTCGAGGATCAGGTAGTTGTTTCCTGTCTATCTTGCCATTGGGTGTCATTGGAAACTGCGCAAGATGGATCAATACAGCAGGGATCATATAAGCGGGAAGAAAGCGTTCCAACTGTTGCCGGAGACTGACCGCCTGCAGCTCCTGTCCTGTGTAATAGGCAGCCACGTGATCACTGCCATCATGTTTGTAAGTGATCACTAAAGCATTGCCGATACCGGGTATTCTCTTCAACACCTGCTCTATTTCCTGCAGCTCCACTCTATATCCCCTGATCTTTACCTGGTGATCTTTTCTTCCTGTGAATACAATATTTCCATCGTGTTGCCAGCGTGCAAGATCACCCGTTTTGTACAGGCGCAGGCCTGGCACCAGCGGATGAGTAATAAATTTCTCTGCTGTTAAATCAGGAGCGCCAATGTATCCTTTGGCCACACCGGCGCCAGCTACACAAAGCTCTCCCTGCACACCAGCCGGCACTACATTACCAGCTTCATCCAGTATATATACCTGGTTGTTGGTAATGGGTCTTCCTATTACAGGAAAATCTCGGAAATGGCTAACACTGGTGGCATCAATGCGTGTAAAAACAGTGCCAATGGTTGTTTCAGTAGGACCATAGTGATTTACGAAAATGCAATCAGGATGGGCAGATAAATATTTTTCAGGGAAAGCAGGAGATAGCATTTCTCCACCGGAAACAATCAGGCGCAGGGAAAATCCCGCTACTACCTTCTCAAATTCAGGATGGTTCACTATCAATCCAAGATGGGAAGGCGTTAGCTTTATATAAGTGATCCGATTTTCTGTAATAGCGTCTGCCAGCGTTTCCAGGCTCCACTGCTCTGAATCCGACAATATGTACATTTTTGCACCTGCATACAGGGAAGACCACAAAGTAGTATAGACCAGGTCAAAAGCAATGGAAGAGAAAATAAGTGTGCTGTCATTCGCATTGATGGAAAATTCGCGTACAAGCCACTGCAGGTAATTTGCAAGATTAGCATGTGTAACCTCTACTCCTTTGGGTTTGCCGGTGGTACCGGAAGTATAGATACTATAGCATACCATCTCCGGAGATACTATTATCCCGGGGGTAGTAGTAGCATATTTTGCTGCTGCCGCCAGCAAGGCAGCAGGGGTTGTTACAACAGTGTGGTCACTGGTATGAGCCTGAGCAGTGATTAGCAATTTTGCATGACTATCTTCAATGATATACTGTAAACGCTCTCCAGGTAATGTCATATCTGCCGGCACATAACTGCCACCAGCTTTCAGGATACCCATTAATACCACCATCATATCCGCACTACGTGGTAACTGTACGACAACCTTATCACCGGGTTGTAAGCCATGGCTTTCTACCAGACAATGTGCCAGCTGATTGGCCTGCCCATCCAGCTGCTGATAAGTGAGGGTAGTATCTTCATACACAACAGCTATTCCTTGAGGGCGCTCTTTTACCTGTGCCATCCATGCCTCCGGCAAAGTCTTTTCAACAGGTACACCGCTTAGTTCTTTACTAAAATGATGTACAATAGTCTCATACTCTCCGGGGAAAATATCCTGTGCTTGAGCTACGGTAGTTATACGACCACTCACTACACCAGACAACAGCTCTTTCAGGGAATCCACCAGTGCATGTACATTCACTGAAGGCACATTCTCAGGCTCATAATAGCACACCAGTGAAAGACGATCTGTACCTTGCTGACAATTCAATGCCAGTAAATTCCTGTCAGCATAACTATATGTATCACCTATACGATACTTTGTACGCCACGCAACAGGTATCCATGTCCGCCCATCTGTAAAGCCAAAACCAGCTTTCGTAAAGGAATACGCTCCTTTCAACAGGGAGGTAACTTCATCAGGTGCATACATATCCTGCCATTGCCTTATTTCTTCCAGTTTACCGGCCAGTAAGCCGATCACTTCCAACACAGACTGTTCCCGGCTGATAGCTACCCGTAGCGGCAATATCTGCGCAAAAGGACCACTGATCTTTTCAAACGCTTCATAACTCCGGCAACTTTCTATCTTCCCCAGATCAGGATCAGCATGGGCCGTATACCTGCCCAGCAACAAATACCAGCATGCCAGTAATACCTCTTCAGTCTGCAACTGTTGCTGATCACAAAAGGCATGCAGTTCCTGCAATAAACTGCCGGTAATGCCTGTTGTATATGTAGCCGGATGAACAGGTGGTTGATGCAGCGTATTGGCCTGAAAAACATATCGCTGCTGCTGAATGTCATTATCTTTCCAGAAAGCACGTGCATCTTCATCACCTTCTTCCAGCAACTGATTGTGCCATTCCGAATATTGGATATATGATGCTACGTTATCCGTAGCAATGTCTTCCCCGGTCTCATACCACGCAATCAGTTCTTCGACAATATGCTGTAGTGTGATCAGATCTCCGGACATGGCTGATATACCCAATACCAGGACAGATTGCCCGTTTTCTGCTAATAACAGCGTTGCCGCTATTGTTGCTTTGCCGGCAACAATTTCCCGGATAGCAGTACTTACTGCTTCATCAAGTGCTGTAACCGATCTTATTTCCAGGATAAGCTGCATTTCCTCCGCCACCTGCTGACAGGCAAACGCTACATAGGGGCTGCTGACAAATGCTGTCCGGAAAATATCATGCCGTGATACAATGCGGTTCAGGGCTGTGGCCCAACGTGCTTTATCTGGTGTACCAGACAGGTAGATACTACATGCATGGCCCATTCCTTCCTGTCCGGCGGCAGCCAACGTCATTAGCCTCCTTTGTAAAGGAGAAACTTGAAATATATTTTCCATAGATCTGTTCTGTGAAGGATTACGCTATAGGGGTAGACTGTGGGTTAAACATGGCAACCGCTATCTTTCTGTTGCCTTTATAAGGGTTACGACCGTGCGCCATTAACATGTTGTCCAGTAGCAATGCATCTCCCTTCTCCCAGGGAAACGAGATCTTCGCTGCTTCAAACGCTGACACGATTTCCTGTATGGTAGCTGCTTCTACCGGCTCGCCATTCCCATAATAGGTATTGAACGGTAATTCTCCGGCGGCCGATAACACCTCATACATGGATGACTCTATCATATGCTCATTATAAAAAAAGCAATGATTGAACCATACTTCTTCCTGTGTAAGCGGATGCTGTTGCACAGCTGGCAATGTCCATTCTGTATGTAAATGATCATCGCTTTTCCATTCGTATGCGATCTTATTGGCAATAAAATGCTGCGCTGCTTTTTCTTTCTCATTGGTCTGGAACACCTGTTGCCAGGAAAGTCCTACTCCCGGCCGCATGTTCCGCACATATTTTACACCGTTGGCCCTGAACTTACGGCGTGTTTCTTCACTTAATAACTTCCATACCTGCCTCACGTCTGCTACCGGCGTTTCACCTCCTTCTTCAGAAGGTATGAGACAACAGAACATAATATGCAAAGGCCATTGAAAAGAATAAGACAGTTCATTGTGCATATGTATCACCTGATCACTCGGATGATCTGTAGAGGTATATAATGCACCTGTCAGCGCACTTCTGGGAGAGGTCTGGTCAAAATAGCGCAGCTGTTGTCCGCTAAAACTATCAGCAGTTTCCTGCACCCGCTCATTGGTGTCTACATTAAACCCTCTGAATAATATACCGCCATATTCAGCCAGCCACTTATCTACAGTTGCTCTGTTACTATCCAGCCACCTTGGAAGATTCACGCCCGGCATAGCTGCTGTTACCAGCTTCAGGCCACCACCATTTCCAGGGATCACAGACTCGCGGATGATGCTTTTTTCTGCAGCAGGCTGCGTCTGAATGTTAAAGAATTTTTCAAGATTCTTTTTCTTGGTTTCATTCCTGTTCATTGTAGTTAATTTTTTATGCGCTGCCACCAGCATATCTGTGATCAAATGGATCTCACTATCGGGCTGATGAACAAAATGATGGATCAACTGACCCAGGTCGTCTGTCATTGAGCTGGCCGTTTGTGGCCTGAAAAGTCCTTTATTGAATGACAGCACTACGCCGATGGCGCCGGCCGTATCTTCCCATGCATGTATCCAGCAATCAGATTTTACAGTGCCGGCACCGTCTGTATAGGGAAGTACCGTGTAGTCGCCTTGTTCATACACCTGCTCCACATCTCCATGCCCAATGGTATTCAACCAGGTAAATCCTACATCAAACAATGGCAGGCGGTTCTCATATCGCTCATATTGCAGTTTGCTGAGCAGGAGGTCAAAAGGGTAATCCTGGTGATCAAATGCATTCAGCGTATTTTGTTTCACCTGTTCCAGCAATTCCCTGAAGGATATATTAGCATCTAATTGTACACGTAGGGCCAGAGTATTCATATAACACCCGATCTGATCTTCCAGCTGCAAATGGTTCCGCGCCGCTACGGGTGAGCCTATGACCAGGTCTGTTTGCCCTGTATATCTGTATAAGAAAACATAGATAGCGGACAACAATATCATATAGGTACTGGAACCTGTGGCGGTTGCCAGCATCTTTATTTTCTCTGCTGTTACCAGGTCCAGCTCCAGCTTGAAATCTATTGCCTCAAATGTCTTTTTCTCTGCCCGGGGAAAGTCTATGGGAAGTTCCAGCATTGGTACAGGTCCGGCAAATTGCCGCAGCCAGTATTGCAGTTGTTCTGCCGCTATAGTACTACGGAGGAACGATTGTTGCCATACCGCATAATCTTTATACTGTAAGGAAAGTGGCGACAGGGAAGGCGCTTCCCCTTTCCTGAAGTGATCATATAATAACACGAGCTCATTCAGGAAAATATCTTCTGACCATCCATCTGAAATAATATGGTGCGATACCATCAGTAGCAGGTATTGTGTGGCTGTTACGGGCAAAATATCCACACGCAACAACACTCCTTTCTCCAGGTCAAATGGTTGCCATACAATATCATTCACGGTAATAGCCTCACCTATTGCATGTACGCTGAAATATGGCGCCACTTCCGCCATGGGGATCACCTGCTGATAGGGAATACCGTCCAGTTCAAAGAAGCGTGTCCTGAGTATTTCATGCCGGTCGATAATAGTGAACAATGCCTTTTCTAAAGCAGCAGTATCCAGTTGTCCGTTAAATACATACTTCATCGGCATGTTATACGCCATACTGTTCTCATATAGTCTTTCCGAGATCCAGATGCGTTGCTGGGCATTTGACAGCGGATAATAAGTAGCTTCCGGTGCAGGTTGCAGCGCAGGCAGCTTTTCCACAACAGACGCTTCGATCAGTGCCGCCTGCTGCCGGATGGTAGGGTTAATAAAGATATCTTTCAATGCCAGTCTCACTCCGAGGTCATGATAGATCCTGGAAGTCATCTGTATTGCTTTCAGCGAATGGCCTCCGCTCTCAAAAAAGTTGGAGTGTACACCGATAGCTTCCTTGTTAAGCACCTGTTTCCATATCTTTTGCAACTGCATTTCCAGGTGTCCTTCCGGCAGGGCCAGCACTTCTGTTGCTGTGATCTCATCAAGTCCGGGCAGGGCTTTTCTATCTACTTTGTCACTCAATCCTGTAGGGAACTGTTCCATCACTACATATACCGGCGGCACCATATGGTCTGGCAGTTTCTCTGCCAGGTATTGCCTGATGATTTCGATGAGCTGCCGCTCGCTCATCTCCTGATCTGCCGGGAGCAGATAAGCAACTAATTTCTTTTCTCCCTCTTTTCCCGGTTGCAGCAATACGACGGCATCCTTTACAAAATCATGCTCCCTGCATACGCTTTCAATTTCTGCTACTTCTACTCTGAAACCCCGGATCTTTACCTGCTGGTCTATCCTTCCACCAAATTCCAGATTCCCATCCGGCAGCCATCTTCCCAGATCTCCTGTACGATATATCCTGTCGCCCGCAGTTCCTTCAAAAGGGTTCGGCACAAATACTTCTTTCGTTTTTTCCGGCAGGTTCCAATACCCCACGCCTACACCTACACCGGATACACATATTTCACCATGATATCCAAAAGGTACCAGCTGCAGCTGTTTATCTACCAGGAATATATTCAGGTTGATAAAAGGTCTGCCAATAGGGACTTTTGTTATGCCCGTCCGCAATGGTTCATAAATGAGCAAATGTGTAATATCATCAGAGGCTTCTGTAGGGCCATATGCATTCAGTACATTGACATGCGGATATAATCTTTTCCAGCCATTTACCGCGTCTACAGTCACTTCTTCTCCTGACAACATCATCCATTGCATATGCTGTAGCGGAGGACGGCTGTCTGGATAACGCTCCATGAAAGAAAGCAGCTGGCTAAAGTAAGACGGTACAAACTCTGTCATGGTCACTGCCTGCTGATCTAATATCTGCAACAGGCGATCATACACCTGCAAATCTTCCTTATCCACAATCACACAGGCGCCTCCCAACATCCAGGGAGCAACGAATTGCCATACTGATATATCAGAAGAGATATTGGCGCTTTGCAGGAAACGGAAGCCATCTGGTAATGACAGCGCATGGAACTCATTCATCATATGGTTCAGCGCCCCGTTATGTCGCAGGATGGCCCCTTTTGGCTTTCCGGTAGTGCCAGATGTATAGATCATATATGCCCAGTCTTCCGGAGTGGAAGGGCCATCCACATTTGAGGTGGACATCTGGCGCCATGCTGATTTATCGAATATGGGATAAGGTAATACCGTTGTCCATTCATCCATAAGGATCAGCACTTCCAGTTGAATCTGTTCAAAACAAGGCAACTCCCGTTGCAAAAGTGCTGAATTGGTGATGACTGCAAAAGGGGTAGCATCTTTCAGCAACAGCTGTATGCGGGACGAAGGGTTACCATGATCAACGGGTACATACACGCCCCCTGCCTTGTAAATGGCCATCATGGCTATTGCCAGCTGCGCACCCCTTTCGAGGAATACGCCCACAAACTGCCCTTTTTGGATCCCCTGCTGTACGAGCTGGTGAGCCACCTGATTGGCCTGTTCATTCAACGTGGCAAAATCCAGTACGCTAGCCCCGTGTATTACCGCTGGCCGCTGTGGATGCCTGGCTGCCTGTTCTTCAAACAGGCCATGCATAGTATGATTACAATTGATAGTTTCCTGTTGCTCATTCAGGATGTGTAACAATAGCCGCCGCTCTTCGGCGCCTATATAATTCAACACATTAATATGCACGGATGGCTGTAAGGTCACACTATCCATCAATCCCTGCAAATGCCCTATCATACGATGGATACGGTCGGCCATGAACAGGTCTGTATTATATTCTACCAATACTTTCAATACATTGCCCGATAAGGTAAAATCAAAAGACAGATCAAACTGGCTGGTCCTGTCTTCTATCACCAGGGCAGCCACTTCAAGATCAGTATTGACCGGCGTTCTATCTGAAAGATAACTACCCTCCTGGTAATTGATCATAACATCAAAAACGGGCGAACGGCTTACATCCCGGTGTACACTTACCTCTTCTACCAGCTTATCAAAAGGATACAGCTGGTGCTCATAAGCTGCCAGTACATTATCCCGGGTCTGTTCCAGCAGAGAGAAGAATGAATCTTCTCCGGAAACCCTGGTACGCAATACCACTGTATTGACATAAAAACCTAGCTGCCGCTCAAACGCATTGTCCGGCCTTCCGGCAATAGGCGTTCCTACAATAATGTCCTGTTGTCCGGTATACCTGTGGAAAAGTGTGTTGATCAGCGCCATAATGCCCATAAACACAGAAGCTTGTTTTCCTTTCACCATGTCGGAGAATGCGCTCACCACAGCTACGGGAAACTCATACTGTATATGCTGTCCATTATACGTTTGTATCACAGGTCTTGGCAGATCTGTAGGTATATTCAATACGGGCAATTCGCCATGTAGCGTATCCAGCCAATATTGGCGGTGTTGCTCCATCCTACCTGCTTCAGATAAGGCATTCAGCCACACTGCGTATTCTTTGTATTGTACAGCCGGCATCTCAGTCACCGCCATATCTCCGTTATAGTAGCGGATCAACTCCTCCATTAAGACTTCTACTGACCATCCATCGCTGATAACATGATGCATCACCAGCATAAAATAATAGTCCCCACCCTCTCTCTTCCACATTCCTACCCGGAAGAGTTGTCCTTCACTTAATTGGAAAGGTTGCTCCTTAAAAGCCTGTATTTCGGCTATCAGCGCTTCTTCCGTGACAGCCACGTCTTTAAAAGAAAAGTAATGCACTGCTTCAGGAAGGATACGCTGTCTTGGCTCGTTATCCTTAACGATGAGACAAGTGCGCATGACTTCATGTTTCTCTGTCAACCTACGCAGTGCTGTTTCGAACCGGCTCAGATCAATAACACCTGAGAAGCGATAAGCGACAGAAACATGATAGGCGGCTGATGCGCCGATCAATTGTTGTAATACCCAAAGCCGTTTCTGTGAGGGAGAACAGGGGTAATCTGTTTGTTCCTCCAATGGTTTTACCGGGATCTTCTTATCCGCATGCTTCAGGTACAGGATCACCTCTTCCCTCCTCTCCTTCAATATTCCCAGCAATGTTTCATCCGGTACATGTCCGTCGGGAAATACTACCTGCAATCGGTCTTCGGCTGTTAGCCGGATATAGGTATCATCATCCTTCAAGCGGTTGATCAATTGTGCTATTCTCATAGATCGATCACTTTTAACTCAGCAGATACCCGTTTCCTTTTACCTAATTCTTCTGCCAGTAATTCAATGGTGGGATTTTTAAAGATATCGCGAATTGAGACCGCTTCCACGCCCTGCATGGTCATCCTGGAAATGGTCAGAGAAGCTTTCAGTGAATGCCCTCCCAGCTCAAAGAAGTTGTCGGCAATACCGATTGGACGAATACCCAATACCTCTTCCCAGATACCTGCCAGCAGGGTTTCAGTCTCGTTGCGTGGAGGCACATAATTGCCAGCTGTATGTATGACCGGATCAGGCAATAGTTTCCTGTCGATCTTCCCATTGGAAGTAAGCGGGAATTTCTCCATAAAGAAGAAGTGCTCTGGCACCATAAAGTGAGGCAACAGGCCACTCAGGTATTTTTTAAGTATGGTGGCTTCCAGGCCGTCACCTGCCTTCGCAATTACATAGGCTACCAGTACTTTTTCTTTCAGGTCTGTAACAAACACATTTACGACAGCATTCGCCACCTGTGGGTGCTGCAGGAGTACCTGTTCTATCTCGGCGGGCTCTATACGATGTCCCCTGATCTTCACCTGCTCGTCCTTCCTGCCTGCAAAGACCACCGTTCCATCTGCCTGCCAATAACCTATATCACCACTTGCATATGCTCTTTCAGGATGTGGCAGATAAAGCGTTACAAACTTTTCTGCCGTCAGCACCGGCTGCCGGAAATATCCCCTGGCCAATCCTTCGCCAGCCAGATATATTTCTCCTGGAACGCCTACCGGCACAGGCTGGCGATATGGGTCCAGGATATATACCTGCGTTTCGTTGATCGGATAACCTAATGGAATATCTGTTTCGTATTCATGTCTGACTGGCAGACAAAGTGAGAAGGTTGTGTTCTCTGTAGGACCATAACCATTAATGATCTGTAATGATCCCGGTACAGTGGATCTGTATAAGCGGTTAACATGCGCAGGTGAAAGCTTTTCACCACCCACCAGTATATACTGCAAACCATTAAATATAGTAACATCCAGATCTACCAGCTGATTGAACCAGGAAGCCGTGAACCACATTGTATTGATGCTATTGGCATGAATATATTGTTTCAATATACCGGCATCCATTAGCTCATCATGAGACAGCAGATGTAATGTACCTCCATTCAGCAAGGCTCCCCACATCTCAAAAGTGGTGGCATCGAAAGACACGGCGCCTGTCATTAATATCCTGGTATCTTTCCCTAACTGTACATAATTTGGTTCATTCACCAGCCTGACAATACTCCTGTGTTCTACCATCACACCTTTGGGAACACCCGTTGTTCCCGAGGTATACATGATATAGGCCAGGTCGGTCGCCTTTACATCGACAGCAGGTAGGGCATGCGCTGAAGTAAGATCCTGATTCACTGCAATGACGTCCAGCCCCACGAAGTTACCGGCCTGTCGTATATCTTCTGCGACGATAATAGAAGCTCCACACTCCCTGATCATGACCTGTTGTCTGTCGGCAGGATAAGCCGGATCTACAGGCACATAACAACCGCCCGCCTTTAGTATAGCCAGTACACCGATTACCATCTCCGCAGTATACGCCGCCAGTAATACTACCGGTACATCCCGTCCTACGCCTTTCTCTACCAGTAAGGCAGCCAGTTGATCTGATCTTTTATGCAGTTCAGCATAGCTCAGTTGTTGCGTACCGCTTATTACAGCGATAGCATCCCCGGATAGTTTCGCCTGCTGGCGGAATAGGGAAACTACTGTCTCCTGCCGGCCCTCATCAGAACCCGTCAGGTTAAATAGGCGCTGTACCTGTTCTGTTTCTACAGGAGCGATGATATCGATGTTACGGATCACCTCCTGCGGATAGCCCACCAAACGTTTCAGCAAATTCACATAGTAAGTTTCCAGTCGCTTCAATTCATCAGAAGAATACAGCCCATCCAGGTAATGAAAGGAAATACATATCTCATCATAGTATTGTACAAGGCAATCAAACCAGGTGTTATTCAGTCCAAACCCTTTAGAAAGGGAGCCAGCCTGTATACCTTCTGCAGCCTGCTCATATACATGGAAATTGAGGTAACCGAAGAACACATCGAACAGTGAATTCAGGGCACTGGATCGCTCGCCTGTTGCTGCGACAATATCCGTCAGTGGTAGCCTGTCCACTCCCTGTTGTGCATCCAGGGATGTTTTGACCATATCCAGGACTTCACGTGCATAATAGATCCTGTCAAAACTCGTACGGAAAGGGACCGTATTCAGGAAACAACCCAGTATTTTTACAGCATCTTCCAATTCAGGTCTGCCGTGGGTCAGTAAGCCTATAGTCAGGTCCTGTTTACCGGTAGTAAGCTGCAGCATGCACAAATAAGCTGCAAGGCAGATATGCTTTAAATTCATATCATTTTCCTGTGCAAATCGCAGCATGGCTGCCTGCAGGTCTTTATCCACATAAAAATAGTGGCTGCTCTTCGAGATCGCTCCGGTGTCTTTTACCTTTTTGCTCAATGGCAATGGCAATCTTTCGTATCCTTCCAATAAACCAGCCCAGTATTGTTTTACGGAAGGTGCATGTTTATATCTCCATTGATCGGCAACATAATCTTTGTAAGTACATTTTAACGGTGTAAGCGCAACTGGTACTCCTTCTTTCAATCCCTGACAGAGCTGGCTGAATTCTGTCAGGAATACCGCATCACTCCATCCATCCATAATAGCGTGATGACAGGCAAGCATGATGGCATATACAGCAGATGATATCTGAAATACCGCAGCACGCCATAGACCTGGTGTGGTCAGCTCAAAACCTATTCGCCTGTCTTCCTCCATATATTCCTGCAGGTAATTTTCCTGTTGCTCCTTGTTCAGATGTGACAGGTCTTCAAAATGAAGCTTACTATCAATATCCACCTCCTTATAAAGCAGGGTGGCAGGGCCTTCAAATCCGTTCAGGTAAAAACCGGTGCGTAATATGTTATGTCGTTGTGCCAGCTGCCGGAAAGTATCCTCTATCCTGCTCCATTGAAAATCAGCGTCAACGATCTCAAATACAATCTGGTTATTGTACAGCCTGCGATCCACCATATAGTGAAAGAACATACCCGCCTGAATATCGCTCATCGGGTACAGGTCTTCCACATTTTCATCCAGCTTCCAGCCAGTTTCCGTTTGCAGTTGTCGTTCTTTCCATCCGGCAATTGCATCCCGCGCTACTGTCAGGGAAGGAATATCTACGGCCTCTCCGGATTGCCGGCTGATAAAGGAGGCCAGCAATCCTACTGTCTGATTGGCAAAGATGTTATTGATCACCAACCCCAGGTTCATCTCCTTATTGATCATACTCACCAGCGTAATGGCCTTAATGGAATCGCCTCCCAATGAGAAGAAATTATCATTCAAACCTATGTTGTCTTTCTTCAGGACCGACCGCCAGATGGCTGCCAGTGATTGCTCCAGGGGGCTCATTTCCTGCTCATCTCCGCCAGCATTGGATGGTTGCTCTTCAGGTAATGGCAACAGCTTCCTGTCTACCTTACCATTCAGATTCAATGGCATTTCTTCCAGCCATATAAAGTACTGCGGGATCATATATGCAGGCAGTGACTGCTCCATAAAACGGGCTATGTCTGCAGTTGAAGGTTTAGGCGCATTGTTATCTTCCAATGTATAATAAGCACACAGGAATTTTTCACCGGGGTTGCTTTCATCTGCAATAGCCAGCACAGCTCCCTCTTTTACTGCCGGATGTTTTAAGAGTACCTTCTCTACTCCTAAAGGCTCAATCCTGAATCCCCTGATCTTTACCTGATCATCCTTTCTTCCCCTGAACGCGAGGTTCCCATCAGGCAACCACGCTACCAGGTCCCCACTTCTGTATATCTTACCTTCTCCAAAAGGATTATCTACAAAGGCTGCAACAGTCAGCTCTTCCTGCCCCCAATATCCTTTTGCGACGCTATCCCCCGCAATACACAATTCGCCTGTGACTCCTACAGGTACAGGTTGCAGCAGGTCGTTCAGCACATATAACTGTGTATTATAGAGCGGCTGACCAATAGGCACGACACCGTATGTAGTTTCCAGCGATACCATAGGATCACTGATAAAATAACTGGCTACTACAGTGGCTTCTGTTGGTCCATATGCATTGACATATTGTACACGGCTCTTCCATTTCTTTTCCAGTTCAAGATTGCTGGCAGAACCACCGGTAAACAGCACACGCAGGCTGTGTAAATTTGCAGGCTCAAGGTGCTGCGCATACACGGGAGGCAATAGCGTCATGGTGATCCCTTTCTCATTCAGGTATTGTTCAAAACGGCCATAATCCTGTATCACGCCCTCAGGTACGATATATAGTGCAGCACCTGTAAGCAAAGCGGTAAACACTTCAAATACAGAAGCATCAAAACTCAGGGTGGCAAATTGCAATACCCGATCCTCGGCACTGATATTAAAGCTATACTTATTGTTCGCTACCAGGTTTTGTAATCCCTGATGAACTACCATTACACCCTTAGACTGGCCGGTAGTAGCAGAAGTATAAATAATATAAGCCAGATCATCCGGGATGTTCACATTTTCGGGATTGCCGGTATCGCCGGAAAAAATATCCGGATCATCAGTCATCACCCAGTCAATACCAAAGAAATCAGCATTGTCGAATATTCTCAGGAAGGCATCATTCATAGTGGCCAGTACAATACCTGCGCCACAATCCTTTAAGATATAATGGATCCTTTCAGGAGGATATCGGCTATCCACAGGTACATAACAGGCGCCTGCCTTCAGGATAGCCAGGCTGCCAATCACCATTTCAACAGACCGGCTCATGAGCAAGGCTACCGGTTGATTACGCTGTACACCTTTACTTCTCAGCAGGTGTGCCAGCTGGTTAGCTTTGCTATTCAGCTGTGTATAAGTAAGCACTTCCTCATCACTGCTCACAGCGATATGATCCGGATAAAGCGATACCTGCCGTTCAAATACTTCCTGTATTGTCTTGTCCTTTTCATAGGGTAGTGTCCTGTTGTTCAGTTCATGTAACAGGAAATTGGTTTCCTGCGGTTGCAATACATTGATCTTTCCAAGCAGTGTTCCAGGCGCAGCTACTACTTCGCGGGCTATCTGCTGATAATGTCCCGCCATTCTTAAAATAGTTTCCAATCTGAAAAGATCGGTACTGTATTCAAACGTAAAATGTAATTGACCATCCCGCTCAAAACCGTCCATGTGCAGGTCCAGCCGCGAAGAAGCAAGCCCTTCCTGATGATAGGGTAATATCTCTATTTCAGGCAATACTACAGATTCCAGCTTATCCATATTCTGGAATCCCATGGAAATATCAAAGATGGGGTTCCTGGAAGTTTCTCTGGATATATTCAGGTCCTGTACCAGCATATCAAACTGGTAATCCTGATTTTCCAATGCAGCAGCAAATGTTTCGTGTACCTGTTTTAAAAAGACATCAAAAGGCAGGTCATCCGCAGGGAATGATTTAATGACCAGTTTATTAATGAACATACCTGTGATCTCCTGCAATTCCGGACGGGTCCTGTTAGCCGTATCAGAAGCGATGATCAGCTCCTTCTCTCCGGAATAACGATACAGTAATACCTTGAAAAGACTGAACAGTACCGAGTATAAGGTAACATTACCGGCAATAGCCAGTTTATTAAGAGAGGTAGTAAGCTCCTTATCCAGGCTGAATGCATAATAATCGCCCCTGAAAGATTTGACACCCGGGCGGGGAAAATCTGTAGGCAGATCAAGCACCTGTAAATGTCCACCGAACCTGTTCATCCAGTATTTCCTTTGCTGCTCAAACCATGAAGTATGGAGCTGTTCCTGTTGCCATACAGCGTAGTCTTTATATTGTATTGACAGTGGTTGCAGCTCTTCACCAGCATACAGGGCAATTAATTCTTTATTGAGTAGCAGCTCTGATGTACCATCCGAAACAATGTGATGTTTATCCTGTAACAACAGGTGTATCGTTCCTTCCTGTGATGCAATCTTTACCAGTTTTATCCTGACCAGTGGCGCGCGGGAAAGATCAAAAGGCCGGATAAAATCTTTTATCATTGCTTCAATCTCTTTACCGCCGGACTGCCAACCTTCCCGGACCTCATACTCCATGCGGAAAGAGGATACATCATTTATCTTTTGTACCACCTGCCCATCTATTACATGAAAGGAAGTACGCAATGATTCATGGCGCTCAACTAAACTCAAAAAGGCATTTTCGAGCCGTGCTACATCCAGTATTCCCTTCAGCATCAATACCACCGGCATATTGTAAACAGTGGTTTGCGGTTCAATACTGAACATGGTATACATGCGCTTCTGCGCTGAAGACAATGGATAGTAAGGCTGTGCGGGAGCTACAGATATACGCCCTACATCCTGGCCCTGTACACCTTTCTGGCGGAGCTTCTCTTTTATTTTTTCCCGTTGCTCAGCAGTAAGTTGCTGTAATTCGTTGAAAATATTTTTCATTACCTGATTGTATCAATGAAGAATAAATTGCTCGTTGTTTATGATTTATGCCTGATCACCGGCGCCGTCTTCCAGTGCTTCCTCGAATAATTCCTTCTGCTCTTCATAGAACCTGATCACATGCTGACTAAGCTCCCGTATCACCGGGCTGGCAATAAACGTTCTCATTTTAATATCGGTGAAACATTGCTCGTTGATCAATGCAAGCAACTGCACTGCCTTCAGTGAGTTTCCACCTATTTCAAAGAAGTTGTCCGTAACGCCAAAGGGAACTCCTTTCAGCACATCCGTCCATAGCGTATACAGCGTTGACTCCACTTCATTGGCAGGAAGCACGATCTCCTGACCCGACTGCAACCCTGCGGTTTCAGGTAGTGGCAAACGCTTCTTATCTACTTTTTTGTTGGAGGTCACAGGAATAGCATCCAGCCGGATGAAATATTGAGGTACCATGTAATGGGGCAGTTTATCCTGCAGAAAATTACGGAGTGCAGACACAGTAGGCGATTCAACAGTGTTGTCATCTGCAACATAGTACGCGCATATATATTTTTCCGCTGTGTTACCCGGAGTAGCATGTACCACTGCTACTGCGCTTTTCACAGACGGGTATTGCAACAGGTTATTAACAATCTCTGACAACTCGATCCTGAATCCACGTACCTTGACCTGATCGTCCCTTCTGCCGCCAAACACTACATTCCCATCCGGTGTCCACCTGGCAATGTCGCCACTCTTGTATACACGTTTCATTTCCCCACCGATCATGATATTGATAAACCGCTCAGCAGTCAGCACCGGCTTATTACGGTATCCTATTCCCACACCATCTCCTCCTACGTACAGTTCGCCCCATACATTGACAGGTACCTGCTGCTGCTGCTCATCCAGGATATAATAGAAGATATTGGGCAAAGAACGGCCAATAGGCGTAATTCCGATGATAGGTGTATCCTGTTCATAGCCGGAACAATCTATCGTCGTTTCTGTAATGCCATAACTATTAAGAACACGTAAACGGGAAGACAGGAACCGCTTCCGGAGATAAATATATTTCTCCGCAGGCAAAGCATCTGCACAGGAAACCATCACCCGGAGGAAGGAGATATCAAGAGAATGTTTATCAATATGACTGAACAGGTTCGTAATTACCGCTGGCGTTGATTCAATGTAGGTAACCTGATGTTTTTGCATGACCGAATAAAGCTCTCCCCAGTCAAGGTTCCTGGTATCAGCTATCACCAGTGTACCGCCATTGGGCAATGCCCTGCACAAGTCGCCGGTAAACACATCAAAAGCAATGCTGGCCAGCGATAACACGACCGTCCTTTGCTTATCCAGGTCAAATTTCCACCGCCAGCCATAAGTAATATTGACCAGGTTACGGTGTGCGATCATCACACCTTTCGGCTGTCCGGTGGAACCGGAGGTATAAATAGTATACGCTAATTGTTGCGGGTGAATATCTGTTGCTACCGGATCAGGAGAATAACGACTCATTATAACCGGCAACTGATCTACAGGGATCACAAGGATATTTTCTTTCACAACATCCGGGGAATCTGTGATCATCATTGTGGCAGCAGCATCTTCCAGCATATAAGCTACCCTTTCAGGTGGATAGGCAGGATCGATGGGTAGATAAGAGGCTCCTGCTTTCAGTATACCCAGCATAGCTACAACCACCTCCACCGAACGGTTGAGCCATATGGCCACTGTTGCTTCTTTTTGTATGCCCTGCTCCTGCAGATAATGAGCGAGCTGATTGGACTGTTCTTCCAGTTGCCTGAAGGAGATTCCCCTGTCATTAAAGAGGACAGCCATTCTATCAGGATGTTGTACACCCTGCTCTCTGATCATATCCAGGATAGAATTTGTTTGAGGGAACACCACTTTTTCTCCGCTGAACGTGGTCAGCATGACATGATCGGCAACTGTCAGTAACTGCATGTTACCTACTAAACATTGTTGATCCTGAATGACTGATTGCAACAATGTGATGTAATGGTTTACCAGTTGTTCTATACGGGCCGCTTCAAAAAGAGCCGTATTATATTCCACATCCAGTATAATGGTACCATTAATACGATCAGTGCTCAACGCAAAATTGAGATCAAAGAAAGCCTTTGTCCTTTGAAATTTCACTTCTTCAATTGCAATACCATCCAGTTCCAGCGGCGTGGATGCAGGCATATCCTGCAAATCAAACATCACTTCAAAGAGTGCATTGCGATCACCTGATCCACCCAATTGTTCCAGGACCATTTCAAAAGGCACATCCTGATGGGCATAAGCAATTGCGGCATGCCTGCTCAACTCCTGCAACAGTTGTTCAAAAGGCATATCAGGTTTTACCTGGCTCCTCAACACAATGGTATTGATAAAACAGCCTACCAGGGAAGAGACATCCTCCAGGTCGCGGTTAGCTACCGGAACACCTACAGCAATATCCTGCTTGCCTGTATATCGATGCAGTAATACCTTGAATACAGATAGCAGTGCAACAAACAGTGTCGTATTATAACCAGCTGCCAATTGCCTGATACGAGTGGTTATTTCGGGGTTAATAACGGCCCTGTAAGTATTACCGTTGTATTCATTTACGGCAGGCCGGATATGATCTGCAGGCATTTCCAGCGGACCAATATCTTTCAGTTCCTCCTTCCAGTGCTGCAATCGTTGCGCCAGTTCACCGGTCTCCATTTGCCGGCGTTGCCACAGGGCATAGTCAGCGTATTGTACTGGTAATAGTTCCAATTGCGCAGCGCCATCTTTATATAAGCGCCCGATCTCATCTCCCATCAGGTACACTGACCATATATCAATAGCAATATGATGGAACGTGAGCAGGAAGAGGTGCTCCTGTGGATTTATCTTTAACAGGCTGCCGCGCACAGGCAGGTCTACTGAAAGATCAAAGGCATTGTAAACAAACGCATGGATATATGTGTCCAGGTAGGCACTGTCACTAAAACGAATATCTTCTGTTATTGTTAGTTTCCATGATGCAGCATCAACAATATGCTGAAAAGGTATACCATTCTTTTCACGGACCAGGGTACGTAATGCGCTATGTCTTTGTATAACGACAGACAAAGCATTTTCCAGTGCTGCAATATTAAGATCGCCTTTCAGTCGCAATACAACCGGTATATGATAGGTCGCTCCCTGTCCCCATTTATCCAGCAGCCAGAAACGTTCCTGGGAAAAGGACAATGGCAAAGGCCCATGAGCAGCCGCTGCTACCAACTGTGTGGAATCCTTTTTCAGGGTGCCCATAAAGGTATCCAGCTGTGCAATGGTAGGGAAACGAAATATATCCTTTACCGCCAGCACCACATTGTATTCCTTTCTGATAGCTGCGCTCAACTTGATGGCTAGTAATGAGTTTCCTCCCAGCCGGAAGAAATTATCATGGATGCCCGGCTTATCTACAGATAACAATTGGCTCCAGAGACGTGCAAGCTGCTCCTGCGAAGGTGCTTCCGGCGGCGTATAGCTACCTTCTTCGCTGCCAACGCTGAAATCAGGATCAGGTAGTGCTTTCCTGTCGATCTTACCACTACTGCTGACAGGCATAACATCCAGTACAACATACATTACAGGTATCATATAAGAAGGCAGCCACTGGCCTGCAAATACACTGAGGGATGTAGTGTCGGCAACACCATCGGTAGTGACATATGCTATTAGCCTGGCATTACCGGCATGATCCGTTTTCTTTACTACTATCGCCTGTCGGATGCCTGGTGCTTTTTCCAGTACGTGTTCTATTTCACCAGTTTCCACGCGGTACCCATTGATCTTAACCTGTTCATCTTTCCTGCCCAGGTATTCAATATTACCATCATTACTCCAGCGTGCCAGATCACCTGATCTGTATAAAATACCTTCACCAAAAGGATCCCGGGTAAAACGCGCCGCCGTTAGCGCAGGATTGTTCCAATAACCATTACTTACACCAGGGCCACCTATACATAGTTCCCCATAGACACCAGACGCCACCAGGCGATCATTGGCATCAAGGATATAGACCTTCACATTAGGCAAAGGCTTGCCAATGTATACAGGTTTTCCTTCCTGATAATCTTCCAGTGCAAAGGCGGTGGTATAGATGCTGGCTTCAGTAGGGCCATACAGATTAAATACCTTTTCTGCCCAGCCTCCGGCATGTATAGCCATAACCAGCTTCTCAGGGAAGGCTTCTCCTGCGATCAATATATACCTGAGCAACCTGAAGGCTTCCTTATCTGTTTTCAGCGTATCAAAGAACAAGGTAAATAAGGAAGGCACAAAGCTGATATGTGTAATCTTCTTTCTTCGGATGGCTTCCAGCAAAAGGTGCAGCTCTTTTTCTTCTCCTTCCCGCAATATCGCCACCTTACTACCTCCGGGAATCCATCCAAAAAGCTCTGATACGGATACATCAAATGTATAGTTCGTTTTTAACAACCAGGTATCTTCTTCGCCTGACGGATAAAGCTCCTGCAATGCCCACAGGGTGTTCATCACCTGTTGATGTGTAATAGCCACACCCTTCGGTTCTCCCGTTGATCCTGATGTATAGATCATGTAGGCAAGACTTCCTGTTTGCGCGGGCACCTCTTCTCCTTCATAGGTGGCTGCCAGCAATAATTCCGGGATAAGTACATCTGCTTCATTCTCGACAACTGTGACCAGATCTGCATCTGTCAACACTACTTTTACCGCTGCATCCTGTAGTATGTAACTGATACGGTGTATCGGTAATGAAGGACTTAACGGCACATAAAATGCACCTGCCTTATGGATTGCCAGGATACTTATCAACAATACTGATGAACGCTTCATAATGATCCCCACCGGCTGTCCGGGTGTTATCCCATGCGCAATAAGGGCTGCTGCCAATTGGTTCACCTTTCCGGAAAGTGTGGCGTAATCCAATGTTCCCTCATCAGCAATCACCGCTTTGCGACCAGGCACTAATGCCACCTGGTGCATGAACAGGTGATAAAGAGAAGGATGATAAGGATACACCAGCCGCTGTGACTGGAAGTCATTTAATAAGGTATTGTATTCAGCAGTAGTAATATAATCAAGGGAGGTAATGGTATCTGCTGCATGGTCCAGTGCAGCATCAAGTAATAACAGGTAATGATCCATCATCTGCCTGATACGCATTTCGCTGAACAAAGCCGTATCGTACTCTGTGTAGATACGGTAGTTACCTTCAACTGTTTCTACATTCAGCAGCAGATCATACTTGCTGGTAGTAACAGGCATCTCAAAGGAAGACAATTGTTGATCAGGAAGCAATGCTTTATCCATGAGTTCATTACCCGGCCAGGAACCAAACATGACATCAAACAAAGGAGAACGACTGCTATCCCGCTCTATCTTCAATATCTCCACCAGTTTATCGAATGGATAATCCTGGTGCCTGTAACTTTCAAGCAGGTGCGCTTTTTCCCTTTGTATAAGGGTATGAAAATTATCTTCTTCTGTGATATGTAGCAGAACAGGCAGTATGTTGACAAAGAATCCGATCTGCTGATCCAATGCGCCCTGTTCCCTGCCGGAAACAGGCACCCCGATCACAATATCCGGCTGTGCTGTATACCGGTATAACAATAAGCGGAAAGCTGCCAGTAAAATAACAAACGGCGTTACCTCTTGTTGTTGTGAAAACCGCTGGAGCTTATCTGCCAGATCTGCTGGAAAAGATGTATAGATTGCATGCCCCTGGTATGCCTTTACTAAAGGTCTGGTATTGTCTGCCGGTAAGGCCACAGGTGTTACGCCCTTTTCAAATTCCCCTTCCCAATACCGTTGCGCAGCCAGCATTTTTTCCGACTGCATATTTTCCCTCATCCATACCGCATAATCTTTATACTGTAGTGAAAGCGGCTGGTGAAGCGGGGATTTCCCCGTAGCTATATCTTTATACAGGGACAACAATGTATCTGTAAATACGTGCATTGACCATCCATCAGCGATGATATGGTGGAAGGTTAGCATACCAACTACACCACCTTCCACGTAGATAAGCAACAACCGCCATAGCGGCGACTGCTCAAGCACAAACGGACGTGCGGCGGCTGCAGCACAAAGTTCTTCCGGATGCGCAGAATACCATACTTTCTCTACCGCCGGTTGAAAAGTACTTGCGTCCTGCACCTGCATATAAGGTGCGCCATCTATTTCAATAAATGAAGTACGCAGGATATCGTATTGCCTGGAAATAATGTCGAGCGCTTTGAACAACGCCGCCTCATCTAGTTTGCCGTTGATCTGAAAGGCCAGCGGAATATTATATGGCGCCTTTCCTTCTTCCAACCGGTCAATGATCCATAATCGCTGCTGGGCGGGAGAAACAGGATAATAAGCCGCCGAAGGTGCTATAGGAATTGATAGAACAGGTACACCTGTTTGCTGATCAATCCTGGCCGCCATGTCCTTCAGTACGGGGAAAGTAAATATATCGTTCAACTCAAGCTTTACCTGTAACTGCTGAATAATGACTGATAACAGGCGGATAGCACTCAAGGAATGACCTCCACGGTCAAAGAAATGATCATGCAACCCTGCATGGTCTATCTTCAATACATCTTTCCACATTACAGCCAACGCTTTTTCCGTGGCCTTAACGGGTGCAATGTATTGTTGTATATCTTCCGGATCGGGCAATTTTGTTTTATCGATCTTACCAGCGGTATTCCTTGGAAAATGTTTCACTACCACCCATTTTGAGGGCAGCATATAAGCTGGTAGTTGTGCCGACACGAAAGTTTTCACCACTTCCGGCGACTCTGCTGTTGTCATGCGCAGATAAGCCACCAGCACAGGTACACCATCAGCACCATTATCGGCCGTTACATAAGCTTCAGCCACTCTGTTGTCTTTCAGAATAGCCAGCCTTACTTCTTCCGGCTCAATACGGTATCCCCTGATCTTGACCTGCTGATCCATTCTCCCCAGGAATTCCAGCTCGCCCTGCTCATTCCATTTCACTTTATCGCCTGTACGATATAAGCGCCGCACACCGTTGATTTCAAGACTTACAAAAGCCTGTTCCGTAGCAGCTTTATTATTGATATATCCGGCTGCAATCCCCTGCCCCGCAATACACAATTCTCCTGCCATACCCAATGGCAACAAACTCCCTTCCCTATCCACGACAAACACACTATAGCCGGGTAATGCGCTGCCAATAGGTACTGAGGTCGTTACATGATTTATCCGGTATCCGGTGGCGTTGATACATGTTTCCGTAGGCCCATACAGATTCATAAATACTGCTTCAGGCAATTGCTTCCGGATGTCGGCCGCCAGCCTGGAAGACAATACATCTCCACCACAAGAAATATATTGCAGGGGGACTGATGGCAATAACGGCAATAATGCTTCCCAGTAAAGTGGAGATGCATGCAGCACATTGATATGGTGTTGCTGCAGATAATCTGCCAACTGAGGGATGTTACGATAATCAGGCGGTAAGTGCAACGTACCCTTGTATGCCAGCGGCAGGAATATTTCCTTGACGGCTGCATCAAAGGATAAGGAGGCATTCAATATATAATGTAATCCCGTTCCGAAGCCCATTTCATGTTGCAGGGATGCCAGCAGCTGACATACCTGGACATGTGTAATAGCCACTCCTTTGGGATGACCAGTGGAACCGGAAGTATAGATAATGTAGGCGGCTGTATCAGCTGTCACTACCGGCAATGTTGTATTTGACGGATACAGGTTTCTTTCCCCTTCCCACCATTCCATTTCCAACACCGGTATACCAGGAATGGATACGGGCACATTACTGATCGTCAATACAGCCTTTGCATCATGGATCATATAAGCGATCCGCTCTGCAGGATATGCTGTATCTATTGGCAGATAAGTGGCCCCTGCCTTTAAGATACCCAGTATGCTGATGATTGCCCATTTATCATGTGTCATCAGCAGGGCCACCACATCACCCGGGCGAACACCTGCCACGCCTGATAAATAGCCAGCCAGCCTGTTGGCTTCTTCTGCCAGCTCTTTGTAAGTGATCTTATCCTCTTTATCTACCAGCACTATACCATGGGGGCGTTCCTCAACCGTCTGTTCAAACAGCTCATGTAACAGCTGGCCTTTCACAGGTATCTGCTGCGCTTCGCCGGATAATGCATAAAGGTGTGCAAGTTCTTCATCCGAAAGCATCGCACTTTGCAATACGGGTTTCCCCGGTTCATGTAGTAATGAAGATAATATCCGATCCAGGTGTAATGGCAACTGGTCCAGTAAATGCCCTGGCAGTATACCTTCCTGATAATATAGCTGCCATGGCTGATCCTTGAGTATCACCAGTGCCAGTGCTGCCCTTTCCGTACAGGAAGGAATATCATGCAGGCTATCATGTGCGATCCCCACCTGATAATGAGCCGTCCGCACAGGTAAACCATTCGCTTCAAACAGTTCATCCAGTTTCCCGGCGTTATAATCCTGGTGCTGCAGGGCTGTTTTAAACGCAAGGGATAAGCCATTGACCATTTCCCTGAAAACAGTATCCTTATGAATGTCAAACCGGAAATACAGCTGCTGTCCTTTCTCTGCCGGTACAGGCACCGGGCCACCCACCACAGGCGGCATGAACACCACCTGCTGATCAAGCCCGTATCTTTTAAGCAGTACCAGCCATGCTGCCAGCACGATCACCAGTGTTGACATATCCTGTCGGTTGCCCGCCTGTTCCAGCTTCGCGAGGGTGGCAGAAGACAGGTTGCAGGCAATTGAACTGCGGCTGCCTGTTAAAAAGAAAGGACCATCACTATTATTCTTACACTGCCTGAACCAGTAGTCAAGGGCAGATTGTTGTTGCAGATCCATAATGGGGAACGATAAATTTTAAGGTTACTCAGGAAACGTAGTTGAGATAGGACTGGTAATATTTTAACAGATAACGGGAAGGGATACCCAGGTACAGACCTGCAGCAGTAACCGCATTATAAAATACATTCTTTGAAGGAGCTCCCTGAAATCCGGATATCAATCCAGCTAATACACTCGCATTGGTGTGCCAGTCGATATTAAAGGATATAGAAGCGCTCAAGCCTCTTACCTGATGGAGCGTGCCTGAAGGCATGAACAGAATATCTCCCGGATCGATCACCACATCATCCCTTTGTGCTTCACGCAACAAGGGAAACTGGTCAAAATCAGGATGCTCCAGGTCCACCTTTGCCCAGCGCCAGCTTTTCAGGTAGCATTTATCACGGTCCCTGGCAGCTACCATATAAAACCGCTTGCTGCCACTGATCTGGAAGAACAGGTTGTGCGTACATAAGGTATCGAAATGAAGCGGGGTCAAACTATTGGAAGGCCCCATGAAGAACTGTACAAACTTCCACCAGTTATCTTTATACCAGGATGGGAAAAGAGACACCGGAAAAGAAGATACATCTTCTTTCAGATGGGGCATAATATGAAAGATGGGAACATCATGGAGATAAGCAGGCTTTTCAGCGGGTGTCACACCACTGGCCAGCTCACGCTCATAAGTTTCCAGTTGTGCTGCATAAGCGGCTAATGACATCATCACCTTTTCGCCTTTACTCACGTCACCGGTTTTGATAGGCAGGTTGACAGAAGTGCCTAGTTCCTTAAAATAGGCATTGTTCCATTTCTGTACTGCCGGCATATCACTAATGCCGCCTTTTACCACCAATGGCCTTCCCGGCTTTACATAATCCCTGTAGAAACTGTGCCTGTCGATATTTTCAACGATTGAGATCATAGCAAAAAAACATTAAACAGTTACATTTTCATTTGCTTCCAATGCAGGCGCCATGGAATAATTCACCGCTTCAAAGATGGCCAGAGCTCTGTCAATCAAAGTTTCAGTGATGATCAGGGGAGGCAGGAGCCTGATCACATTGTTATATTGCCCTCCGATCTCAAACAATAGTCCCCGCTGGAAGCATGCTTCCTTTATCTTCACTACGATCTCATTATCGGGTTGCTTGGTTTCCTTATCCTTTACATACTCGATCCCGAAAAAGAGACCACGTCCCCTTACTTCACCGATAAAAGGAACATTTCCTTCCAGTTCTTTCAGCCTTGCCCGGATGAGGGATGACATTTTAGCCACATGCTCCTGCAGGCCGCTGCCGGCCACAAAATCAAAGGCGCCATTACCTGCGGCAATACCCACCTGGTTACTTCTGAAAGTACCAATATGTTTACCACTCTTCCATTTCTCAATGCGTTTGTTATATACAATGGCGGCCAGCGGGAAACCAACACCGCCAATACCTTTAGACATCGTATAGATATCCGGCACTACTCCGCTATGCTGGGAAGAAAGAAACTTACCCGTACGGAAGAAGCCTGCCTGTATTTCATCAAATATGACCACGATGCCATGTTCATGTGCAATAGCAACCACCTCCCTCAGGAAATCATCTTCAGGGATCACGATGCCGCCTTCACCCTGTATAGGCTCCAGGAGGATCGCTGCCGGCTTCTGTATACCGGAGTGTGGATTCTCCAGTATTGATCTGAGATAGGATGCACATTGCAATCTGCAGGTACTTTTCTGCTGATTAAAAGCACATCTGTAACAATAGCTGTAAGGAATAAAATGAACATCGGGGGTCAGTGCACCCAGGCCGGTTCTGAATGTCACGCTACTGGTGGTTGCCAAAGCGGTAGTGCTCATCCCATGATAGGAACCCTGAAAAGCGATGACGCCCGTTCTGCCCGTTGCGAGCTTGGCCAGCTTGATCGCTGCTTCAATGGCATCAGAACCGGTAGGACCTGTAAAAGCGACTTTGAATTCATCCCTTACTGAAGCATCCAGGTGCCCCAGCAATTTATCAATGAACTGTACTTTATTTTCAGTAGGAAAATCGAGTGCATGTATAAGGTTCTCCTGCTGCCGGCGCACATATTGCATAACGAATTCATTGCAATGTCCAACATTCACCACCCCTGCAAAGGAAAAGAAGTCGATCAGATAGTTGCCATCCTCGTCTTCCACCACAGCCCCCTTTGCGCGCTTTATAGCAATAGGCATACTTCTGCTGTATGACACAATCTCCGATTCTTTCAATTGCTGCTGCTGCAAAATGGCCTCCGATCTTGGACCAGGAAGCTTTGCACTAATGATCCGCTCACTGGCAGCGAGGTGGTACTTTTCAAATTTGTTTTCCATAATTTCTACGAACTAGAAGAGTTAAATAATTGAGGTCGTGGTGGCGACTACCTGTTTAGAGATTAATAGGAATGTCAATCATTCCTACTGTTAACGGGTCTGTATGTTGTTGTAACCGAATGATCTCATCTGTTGTTTTCCAGGGCTCCTGTACTGCTATCTCCACAATTTCATTCAATCGCTGCTTTACAAACGCTATTCTTGCGTCGCTGAATACTGCAGTCCTGTATTTGATCCGGACGCGGATACCTCCTGCATGCTCGCGAAACAGGATCGTCATGTCATACTTAGTAGTTTCATCGCCCACTTCAAGTGGAGTAATGACGATATCATCTGCCTGTAATTCCATTTCCTGCCGGTCTTCATTTTCAAAAACCACCAGCATATTGTATAGTTCCAGCCGACGTGCGTCTACTACCTGTTCCAGTGGGTAATGCTGGTAAAGCAGGATTTCTCTTACCTGGTCCTGCAACTTTTGCATGAGGGTGATGAAAGTATCGCTTTCTTTTATTTGCAATACAACCGGCAATGTGTTTACATAAAAACCGATCTGGTCTTCCATATCCTCTTGTCTTCTCCCTGCTACAGGTATGCCCAATACTAATTGCGACTGAGCGGCAAAAGCATGCATCAGTAAAAAAGTACCTGCCAGTACAGCAGCATGTAAGCTGACGCCATGCATGGATGCGAGTTCTTTCAGGTCTCCACCAAGTTCAAACACGCTTGTTTTCCCTGTCCATTGCTTTTGCACATCCGGGATAAGATCATAAGGGAATATTGCGGCCCCGGCTGCAGCTTCAAGTTGCATAGACCAATACCGGGCCGCTTTTGCCGCGTCTGGCGTATCCATCCATTGCAGTTGTGTTAACACGGCATCTTTATACTGACGTGTTTTTAAAGGCAACAATAGATGATGATATAAAGCTGTCAGCTCATTCATAATAATACCAACAGACCAGCCATCAGTAACAATGTGGTGCGCCACAACAATAAGGTGATATTGCTCCGGAGCCTGCTGCAACAGCGTCATCCGCATCAGCAGGTCTTCCTGAAGATTAAAAGGAAGGGATAACATTTCCTGCAATACATCAGCCGTAGCCATGCCCTCCTGAGCTATTGCTATTTTCACAGATGGATCATAAGCTATCACCTGCCGTACCATCCCGTTTACCAGACGGAAACGGGTACGCAACACTTCATGCCTTGCTACAAGTGCCGCAAATGCTGCTTCCAGTGCATCAATATTTAAGCTGCCTTTTATGACATATACTGCAGGCATCAGATACGCTTCACTTCCTCCCTGTTGATCTATGATCCACAGTTTCTGTTGTTCGAAGGATAACGGATAATGTTCCTGCTCTTCAAACACGTGAAGCTGTGGCTGTGTGGCAGCCTGTTTTCTAAGATGAGCGGCCTGTTCCTGAATGGTCTGAAAAGCAAATACGTTCTGTAAACTCACCTCCTGTTGCAGTACAGCTGATAACCTGGCTGCGAGCAACATGGCATTCAGGGAATGCCCGCCGTGCAAAAAGAAATTATCTGCAACACCTATCCGGTCAAGTTGTAACACTTCTTTCCAAACTGTACGTATCTGCGATATGAATGGATCAGCTATAGCAACATCTGCAGTCTTCTGCTCCGCTCTATCGAAAGGCAGGGCCGCCTCATTGATCTTTCCACTGGTTGTAACAGGGAAAGCATCCAATTGCACCCATCTGGATGGGACCATATACTGCGGCAATTGCGTTTGAACGAAAGCCGTAATGACTGACGCATCTCCAGGTGTTTTTAACTGATAAAATGCCACCAGCTCCTCGTTCCTCACTACTACATATGCCTGTTGTATCAGAGGATGTGATTGAATAGCCGATTCTATCTCGCCCAACTCAATACGATATCCCCGCAATTTTATCTGCCGGTCCATTCTGCCGATAAATTCTATCGTTCCATCAGCTAGCCATTGTCCTGTATCTCCTGTCAGATATATTCTTGTATGACGTCCATCAATGGTAGTGTTGATAAATCTGCTGGCTGTCAACTCCGGCTTATTCAGATAAGCCGTACCTACACCAGCTCCTCCAATGCAGATCTGTCCTGGTATGCCTACGGGCACCGGCTGCAGATCCTTATCCAGCAGATAAATACCTGTGTTTCTCAGTGGCTTTCCAATAGTACTCTTCCTTCTATTGACATCTGCCCATTCCCAGGTAGAATTCACGGTAGCCTCTGTTACACCATATACGTTGATCAACCTGGCGGTATTTCCAAATAGTGCCTGGAAGCGCTTAACCAGTGCAGGATCCAGGGCCTCTCCTCCTGTAATGACATATCGTAGCGGAGGCAATACTACCTTCTGCTCAAGTGCAGTCAACAATACATGTAAGAATGATGGTGTCAGATCAGTGATCGTGATCTGCCCTGTTGCAAGGACCGAGGTATATGCTGCCAGGTCTCTTCTCACCTCTTCATCAATAATCACCAGCGTATGACCATATACGAGTGGTGCAAAAAGTTGTTGTACTGATGCATCAAAATTAACAGAGGCAGTCAGTAATACGCGCATACCGACAGAAGACCTGTAAAGCATTTCACCAAACCACATGACCAGGTTGTGCAATGCGCCATGAGATATTTCTACACCTTTAGGCTTTCCTGTTGTGCCCGAAGTATAGATCGCATACGCAGGCGCCATTTCCCGGGGATAAATAGCAGGATTCTCTGTGGTATATCCATCCAGCGCAATCGTATCAAGATAACATACTGCACAGGACACCTTAGGTGTATCAACAGCAGTATCAGTAAGCAGTAATGAGATACCGCTGTCTGAAATGATATAGGCCTTCCTGTCTGCCGGATACACTGTATCAACAGGTACATAGGCAGCACCTGTCCTTAAGATAGCCCAGATAGCGATCACCAGCTCCGCAGAACGTTCCAGGCTAACACCTATCAGCGTTCCTGGCTGAATATTATATACAGCGATCAGATAATGCGCTAACTGATTTACACGTGCATTAAATGCGTGGAAACTGATCCTTTCCTCACGGAA
Organism: Chitinophaga filiformis; assembly: GCF_900102545.1. Taxonomy (GTDB): domain Bacteria; phylum Bacteroidota; class Bacteroidia; order Chitinophagales; family Chitinophagaceae; genus Chitinophaga; species Chitinophaga filiformis. The sequence continues at coordinate 255,609 of NZ_FNBN01000010.1, forward strand.
CATCAGCGCTGTTTCCATTGGACGGGAAATAGCCTGCATCTCCAGCAGATGGAAAAGATGAGGATCATCATTTGTAACAAACGGCGGATTGAAAGCGGATAAAGCCTGTTGTTCTTCCAGCGGCAAATAAGATAAACTACTGACAGGCACTTCTGGTTGTTCCAGGCAATGCTCCAGAAATTGCTGAAAATATCGGGTAAAACGCGTCATCAGCTCCTCACTAAAAATATCTGCATTGAACTGTATTCTTATATTCAGATGATCTGTATATTCTTCCAGATCAAAGTTCAGATCAAACTTACTGATCCCTGCATCTACCTGCCTGTAATCTTCATGCTTCCAGGTCTGTCCGGTCTCTTCCAGCATCACGACCATCACATCAAACAACGGAGAACGACTCAGGTCCCTGTTCAGCTGCAAACCATCAACCAGCAGATCAAAAGGATATTCCTGGTGTTCATAGGCCTCCATCGCTACCTTCCTGACTGCTGCCAGTAAGTCCTTCAGCGTAGCGGAACCCTCCACAGATAATCGCAATGGCAATGAATTCACAAATAGTCCTGCTACATTCTCTACCTCTGGTAAAGTTTTTCCGGAGACAGGAACACCCAGCACAATATCTTCTGTACCTGTATACCGGTACAGGAAAGCGCCTATTATTCCCAACAGCGACATAAAGAGGGTCACCTCCCCCTGTTGTGCAGTTTCTCGTAGCTGCTTCAATTGGGTTGCATCCAGGGAGATCGTCTGTGTATTTCCTTTAAAACTTCTTACTGCAGGGCGTTTGGTACAGCCTGGCAGTTCCAGCGGCACTACCGGCGTTGCAAAACGCTGATACCAATAGTCACGTTGTGGCAACAACTCGCCAGCTATCATCCTTTGCTGTTGCGCAATGGTATATTCTTTATATTGATAGGACAGCGGTGCTAATCCACCTTCTATAACATTATATAATGTAAACAATTCTTTCGCCAGCATATTCACGGTGCTGCCATCTGCAATGATATGGTGCATGGTGCAAACGACGGTAGACTTATCTACTATTGTAATCTGTAGCAATGGCCATTCATCCAGTTTAAAAACAGGCATACTATTCCCGCTAAAATGCAGTTTGAATACACACTTATCTGCAGGTAATATTTTTTGTACGGGCGCCCCCTGTACCACGGGAAAAATAGTGCGCAGACTCTCGTGCCTGTTCACCAATAATTGTACACATTCCTCCAGTAACCTTTCATCTACTTCCATTTCCAGCTTAGTCTGGAAGGAAATATTATAAGCCGTCTTTTGCGTATCCAGCTGATGTAGTATCCACATCCTCTTTTGTGCATATGATACAGGGTAATATTCCTGTTCCTCCGGCTGTATGATCCCGTTATCTGTGCTGCCAGCCGCCAATGCGATCACCTCTGCAAACTGATGGAATACAGGCTTCATAAAAAGGTCCCGCAGCTGCACCGCCTTTGAAAAGTATTGACGCACCTTATTCACCAGCTTCGTTCCATTCAGGGAGTTCCCTCCTGACAGGAAAAAGTGATCATTCCTTCCTGCGGCGGTAACACCCAGTACATCTTTCCAGATATCGGCCAATGCTATTTCCTGGCGTGTCAGGAAAGGCACCGCTTCCGCTGCCACAGTTGTTTGCGGCGTGGATAATGCCTTCCTGTCTATCTTACCGGTAACTGTTAAAGGGAATGCCTGGAGGTGAATAAATTGTGAAGGCACCATATAAAACGGCAAGCGGGCAGATAAGTAATCATATAAGCCGGTCTGCGGTAATCCATCCTTTGTAGTGTAATACATCACCAGCTGTGCTGTTTCCTTCCAGACAGTGATCAGCACTTCCGACGTCAACCCGGATGTACCGCATACATGAGTGATCTCTCCTGCTTCAATTCTATAACCACGTATCTTCAACTGATCATCCATACGACCAGCGAACTGCAGATATCCTTGTCCGTTTACAATGCCATAGTCACCCGTTCTGTACAGTAACTCTCCTTTCCTGAAGGGATTTTCAATAAACTTTTCCTGCAGGGCTGCTGTCATTTTCACATATCCTGTGGTCAATCCTTTGCCGCCCAGGTAGATCTCCCCCTTCACCCGGGGAGGTACCTGTTGCAGATCGGTGTCCAGCAGATACACTTGCCTGTTGGCAATAGGCCGCCCGATCCATTGACAATCATCTTCACTATTTACTTTATGATAAGTAGCACATACAGTAGATTCCGAAGGGCCATATGTATTATAAATACTCACCTTTCCTAACAGATTGCTGATATGCCCTGCGTGTAAGACTTCGCCACCGCTGATAAGTACGCGCAGATCAGGAAACGCAAGCCCGGTTTTATTCAGCTCACCGATCACATAAGGCGTCGTGCTAAGCAGTGTAATACCCTGCTGCTGCATTACCATGGTTAGCTGATCAACGTCCCTTCCGCCTGCTGGAAGGACATACAGGCCACCACCTGCCGCCAGTACAGGGAATATTTCTTCTATCAATACATCAAAAGAAATAGAAGATTGTTGTATAATCCTGTCAGCTGCCGTTATGTTGAAAGCTTTCCCAAAAGTCAGCACATAGTCTGCTAAAGCCCCATGACTGATCTTAATACCTTTAGGGATGCCAGTCGAACCTGAAGTATAGATGATATAGGCGATATCTTCTTCCCTGATGTCACATTCAGGATCATGTGTAGGATAAGTACTGCTATCTGTACAGTTAATAACAGCGATACCGGGTGGAATAATAGCTGTATCATGATCCGTAAGGATAATACGGGGCGACGTTTCATCGATCATATGTTGCAGGCGTACTACCGGATACTCAGGGTCCATAGGTACATAAGTATTACCTGCTTTCAATACTGCCAGTATCGCTATTGGCAGATAGGCTGACCTGTTCATCAGCAAGCCTGTACATTGCCCGGGTGCACCACCTTCCTGTATCAGCTGATGGGCGAGCTGATTAGCGGCTTCATTCAGCTGACGATAAGTATACTGTATCTTTTCACAAGTAATGGCAATAGCATTCGGCTGAATAACAGACTGCTCTGTTATCCTTCTGTGAACGGGAATAAACGGACTGCGATCTGTAAACGTATTATTCCAGTTATGCTGCCAGTCGCCTGTTGTTGTAGCCCCCAGCAAGGTATCCGGCACCGTCAGCAATGTATTACCTAATACTTCAAAGTGCGTGAATAACTGTCCGATCAGTGCGTGATCAAATTTAGCGGTATCGTACCTGGCTTCCAACACCAGCTCTCCCGCTGCTTTCAGATGGAATTCCAGTTGAAGATCTACCAGTACATCTTTTAAAGATATCGGTAGCTGTTCTATTTCGAGTCCACTATCCAGTAGCTCAAACCGGTCGCTCCGGTCAAAGTTCTGTACCAATAACAATACATTGAACAATGGTGATGCTGTTCTGTTATAGCCGGCGGGTAATGTGTCCAGATCATAAGGATATACCTGATGTGAAAATGCTTCGATCACCTTTTGCTTGACCGCCTGCAGCATAGTCCGGAAAGATATTTTCGAATCAATAGCAGTACGAATGACCAATTCATGCAGAAAATAGCCCATAGCCGTTTCCATTTGCGGATAAGGCCTGTGTGCAGTATCTGTTGCTATCAGGATATCTTCGCTGCCAGTATATTTATAGAAAAGTACATTGAGTAATGATTGCAAAACGATAAAGGCACTTACTTGTTCTGCCGCGACAAGTTGTTCAAGCCCACTGATAAAGTCCTTTCCTAACACCCTGGTATATCTGTTGGTAACAGGAACCTGGCTGGCTTCTTTTGCAGGAAACACCAATGCCGGGATCTCTCCCTGTAGCTCACTGCGCCAGAAGTCGCGGTGCTCCTGCATCTGAAAGCTATCCAGAAAATGATCATACTGAAGTGCATAATCATGGAAGCGGAAATTAACAGGTGCCAGTGATAAAGGTGTGCCTTCTTTGAATGATCTGTATAAAAGAGAAAGCTCCCTGATGAAGACCTGAATAGACCATCCATCTGTGATCAGGTGATGGATATTGAGCAGGAAAATATAAACATCCGGAGCAGCTACTGTAAGCGTCACATGTATCAATGGTCCATACTCCAGATCAAAAGTCCGTTTCACTTCCTGCTGTATCAGCTGGTCAATATCACTTTCTTCAATCTGTTCAAACCAGTCAGATAAGCGGAATGACGGTAATATCATCATCTGCGGCTCACCATCTCTCTCAATGAAAACGGTACGTAAACTATCATGACGGGCAATCAGTGTTTCAAGTGCCTGCTGAAAAGCGGCCAGATCCAGTGCTCCCTTTATCCGGTACGCCCAGTTGAGATTCAGGGCAGCAGGCTTATTGCCCAGCTGATGTATGAACCATAATCTGCGCTGTGCATTGGTTAAAGGATATACTTCTTTTTTAATGATTCCCTGCAGAGCTGTCGATGGCTGTTGGGTCAGCCTGGCTGCCAGCTTACCGACAGTGGGATACAGGTAGAAATCCCCCATCCGCAGCAAAGCATAACCCATTTCCCTCAACCGGCCAGCTACTTTTGCCGCCTTTATAGAATTACCGCCTGCATGGAAAAAATTAGTGGTTACATGCACTGTATCCAGTTGCAATGCTTCTTTCCAGGCGGCAGTGAGTGCTTTCTCTTCAATAGTAACAGGAGCAGTTCCTTCACCGCTTTCCAATAATGGATAAGGTAATTTCTTCCTATCTGTTTTACCATTGGCATTCTCAGGAAGACTGTCAATCCTCACAAATGCCGCAGGTATCATGTATTCGGGCAGGCAATTAACAGCATATTCCCGTATCTCATCTTCTGATATTTCTACCCTGCATACATAATACACCGCAATAAATCTGTTTGCTTCTTCGCCCCATACCTTCGCTGCAAGCGCCTTTATACCAGGATGCCCGGCAAGTGCCTTTTCTACTTCCGTCAACTCTATCCGGTATCCTCTTATCTTTACCTGGTCATCCTGTCTGCCGAGGAATGTAATGCTGCCATCAGCATTCCATTTTCCGCGGTCGCCGGTTCTGTAAACACGCATGGCGATATCCCCATCCAGGTGTATGAACCTGGCAAGCGTTTCCTTTTCCAAACGTTGATATCCCCTGGCCAATCCGGCGCCGCCGATGTATATCTCTCCAACTATGCCTACAGGCAGTAATCGGTCGTTTTTGTCAACAATAAAAATATTTCTGTTCCTGATAGGCTTACCAATCTTCGCTGCATCTGACAAGGTCTTTACTTCCTGATATGCTGCACAAACTGTAGATTCTGTAGGCCCATAAGTATTAAAAACAGGTACTTTCCCAATGATCCTGTCAAGGTAAGCGGCCTTCAGCTCATCTCCTCCGCTTATAAGTAAACGAAGGGACGCCGGCAGGTCCGGCAGCTCATTCAATGCACTGATCACTAAAGGAGTGGTGCTTAAAACGGTAGCACCCTCTTTTTGTATGGCAGTCACCATCGCATGAATGTCCTTTCCTCCTTCGGGTAGTACCAGCACAGCTGCACCGCTACATAATGCCGGATATATTTCTTCTATATGGGTATCAAAAGTGAGTGCGGATTGCTGTACAACAATGTCAGCCCGACCAATATCGAAGTAAGTCCGGAAGGTCATCACATAATCAGCTACTGCACCATGCTCTATCAATACGCCTTTAGGTTGTCCGGTAGAACCGGAGGTATACAACAGGTAAGCCAGATCATGTTCATGAATAGCTGTTTCACCCACTACAGCTACTTCTTCTATCTCATTCCAGCGCAATACCATAATATGCGCAGGGATATTCTCCAGCTCCTGGTCGGTGATCAGCCATTTCACACCACTATCTTCCAACATAAATTGTATACGGGAAGCAGGAAAAGTAATGTCCAGTGGCACATAGGCAGCCCCTGCCTCCATGATCGTCAGCATAGCAATGATCATCTGCTCATTCCGGTTCATCAGGATACCTACCCTGTCTTCACCGCTTATGTGATACAGTTGGTTCAAATACGATGCACGACGGGTAAATGCTTCCACCAGCTCCTGGTAAGTGATATGCTGTGCTCCGCAGATAAGGGCGATACTGCCAGGATCCTGCGTTTTGATCTGCGCTGTAACGGGTAAGAAGGCGGCCGGGATAACAGGTGCATTAAATGTATGCGATGCAGGTGACGCAAGAGAGAAATCAGCTACTCTTGTTTCCGGTGTAGCTATAGCTATCTCCAGGAATGTACAAAGCTGTTCAAAGAAAAACTGTACAAATGCCTGGTCATAATACCGGGTATCATAACGCAGGTTGGCGCGAAGACCGCCGGCATATTCCCTGAACTCCAGCTGCAGATCAACGATAGCTGTCTGTTCCGGTATTTCAAGAGGTATTACCTGTAGTTCCCCTAGCGAAGGGATCTCGAGTGCATGTTCGAAGTTCTGGTACACAATCAACAGGTCGAACAAAGCGGAAGTAGCATCTGCCGCTGTCTCCTCCACTAACAGGTCTACCGGATATTGCTGATATTTATAGCCGTTCAGCAGTTGTTGTTTTACCAACTGCAACAGCTGACGAAAAGATATTTCTTCTTCAAAACGTACCCGCACAGGAAGTGTATTCAAAAAGCAACCGATCACGCCTTCCCATTCTGTGCGGGTCCGGCCTGCAGTTTCCAGGCCAAACAGGTTATCCTGCCTGCCCGTAAGCTTGTAATAAAGTAATTGAAGCCCTGTAAATAAGGACATCATCATCGTCACTGATTCCTGCTGACTAAATGCCTGCAGGGAAGCAAAAAGTGAAGTGGGAACATCCAAAGAAATCGTCGCCCCCGGATGCTGCCCTTTTTGCACCTCTTTCGTTTGCCGCAACGCTCCCAGCTCCGGTACATACCCAGCCAGCTCCTGTTGCCAGTATTGACGGGCATTCTCAAATAAGCCCTTCTCAATGCATTGCTTTTCCCATGCCACATGGTCACTGTAATAATACAATGAGGGTAAATTACATTCCTGCTGTTGCCGGCAACTTTCATAAAAGCTGTTCAACTCTTTCATGAAAATGCCCACCGACCAACCGTCAAAAATAAGATGATGGAACGTGAACTGAAGTACATACTCTCTCTCCGGTAGTTCCAGCAATAATACTTTACACAATTGTTTCTCCGGACCGAACGACTGACCAGCGAAATCAGTTGTCAGCGAAGATATTGCTTCAGGTGCTGCCTGCATCTTCGTAATGGCAAACACTTCCACCGGAAGGAATTCCTGTATAGGTTCCCCTTGCTGATACCGGAATACGGCCCTTAATACGGGATGCCGTTCCAACATCTTAGTCAATGCTTTTTCAAGAGCGGCTACATCCAGCGGCCCTTTAATAAAAGCGGCTACAGACAGGTTGAAGGAATGCCACATATCCTGTAGCTCACATTGCATCCACATCCTTTTCTGTGAATGTGATAACGAACAGGATGATATAAACGAACTACTGATCACCTGTGTCTCTGCTGATACAGGTGCTGCCAGCCTTTCAAGATCTTTAAATGAAGTCAGCTCAAACAACGCAGCTACATCCATCTGCCTGCCCGTTCTTTGTTGCAAATGATTATTCAACGTCATCATTTGCAGACTATTCAAACCTATGGATAAAGGAGCATCTGCCTCACTGACTTGTTTACCGGTAATACCACTCACGTAATCCAGTGCTATCTGCAACAATCCTTTATCCTTATCGCCGGCTTCCAGCACGGTCTGCAGCTGTTCCAGAAATCCATCAAACTCTCCTTCCAGATACCTGGATACCAGCTGAAAATACTGGATTTTCCCACTCGTGGTCTTTGGCATTCTATGGATAGCGATCACTTTGTCTGGCAATAATCCAAATCGTTCCGATAACCGCTGCGTGATCTGTTGTACTACAGGTACAAACGCTGCCGGAGTGCCTTTGAACAATGCAAAGATGAGCAGCTCTCCACCGCTCTTATCCCTGCCCGTATGTACTGTTCCCGCTGCAGCTACCCTGCCTGTTTCCAGACCAGTTATATCTTCGAGTGCCCTTTCCAGGTCCTGGGGATAATAATTCTGTCCATTTACAATGATCAGGTTCTTAGAACGACCCGTAATCACCAGCCGCCCTTCATGCATGAAACCAAGATCTCCCGTCTTTAACCATCCATCCTCCTTGAGGATAGCACTGGTAGCCTCCGGGTTATTAAAATATCCTTGTGTAACATTCGTTCCCCTCACCAGTATCTGGCCCACCTGCAGGTCTTCCAATGGAGTCCCGCCATCATCGCAGATCCTGACTGCGCAATGGGTGATAGGATAACCTACTTCCACAAAGTCAACGGCCTCCCTGCTGGCTGCGGGAACATACTGCACCCTGTCTCCGGTATGCAGGTACTGACGGTGAAGACTATATACCACCAGCGGGTTCCCTGGCTCCTGTATCGAAACTGCTACAGAGGCTTCTGCCAGCCCATAACAGGGGGCAATGACATCTGCTGGCATCCCAAATGCTTGCATGCGTTCCTGGAACTTCCGGCAGGTGTTAATGGAAATAGGCTCTGCTCCGTTATAGATCAGTCGCACTGGGGAAAGATCCCATCCTGCACCGGCACCTGGCTCCAATGCCCCCATCAGGTATTCATATCCAAAATTGGGAGAATACAACAACGATGCTTTGAAAGCACTGGCCCTTTCTGGCCATATCAAGGGCCTTCTGATAAATAAGGAAGTAGCAATGATACATTGACGTATCCCGCGTAACATAGCAGTGAGATGGAAGCCGATCAGGCCCATATCATGGGTAAGCGGCATCCAGCTTAAAGCAATATCAGCAGCAGTTATCTTACAACGCTCACTAATATCCAGGGTATTAAAATACAGGTTCCCATGGGTTAGCACAACACCTTTCGGTGTTCCCGTAGAACCTGAAGAGAACTGTATAAAGGCCACATCTTCCGGGGCGCAATCATATTCTTCGCCAGCAATGGCAGCAGCCTGTATAAGGGCAGGCGTCACGTTTCTTTCCTGCAATGCTGCCAGCCAATCGCTCAGACCCTCCTTCACAGCATACTTCCCTATCTGCGCAAACTGCGCGGGGTCTGCTACCAGGAAGGGCCTGGAAAGGGTCTTCCAAACGTTCCACAACTTCTGCTTATGGTCATCCTGTGTACCGATGGATAATGGTACAGGGATAATGCCTCCCAGCAGGCATGCCCAGAAAAAGAGGAGAAAGGCCTTGTTATCATCCAGCTGTAATACCGCCATATCGCCTTTCCTGATCCCCTGCTGTTGCAGACCTCCCAGGTATTGTAACGCAGTATCATACAGTTCCCTGTAAGAAAGCGTCTCTTCCCTGTTTCCACTATTGATAAAAACAATGTCCCTTCCATTCTCACGGATAGTTTGCCGCAGACTGGCTGGTAGGGTCAATGACCCTGGGGCTGTTCCCTTCATCATTCCTGCTAATTACTTTGAAACTGCTAATGTCAGATAGTGGAGCTCTCCTCTTACGGGCGACAGGACATCCAGGACGTCCCTCATGGTGAGCACGGCTTCCAGAGGCGGCTGATAAATAGTGCCTGGCCATTGGATCTCCAGTTTATTCAGCCCTGGCTGCAGGTCATTGGCAGGTATATGCAATGCATCAGAGATCCAGTGTGCAGCCGCAGGCAATTGATCGTATAACGGCCGGCCATTCAACACCAGCTTTATATTACCTCCCAGTGCATGTTTGCTCCTGTATACGATCTTCAGGATAAGCGTATCAGTGGCCCGGGAGAAAAAATTAAATTCAGATCTGACATTACGTGAGATATAATATTCTGACTGCTCGGGGAAATAATCATAAGTACTCCGGCTATAAAAAGACTCCAGCAGATCAACTTCCTGATGTTGCTCTACTGCATGCTCAGACAGTCTTAATGCTGACAACTCTCCGGATGTGATTTCTCCGGCTTCTTCAAGCACATCATTCATGGCATCGGTCAGTATCAGGTCCAGCAATTTTCCATTGACCGGATGAAAGACAGCTTCGGGATACTTGTCAATACCTGCATCAAGGTTGTTGAACAGGTCTGAAAAACTCCTCGTTAGTGGCGAAGCAAGCCTTCTTGAAGCCATATCGACATAAGACCTGCAGAAGCTGGCAGTGAGTGTAGGAACAGCCTTAAAAGCCTGCTCAATATGGAACCGGACAATCGGGTATTCCTGTCCGTAATGTGCGTTGTGTATAGCAGCATAAATATGCGCCATGCAGGTAGCTTCCGGAGAAGGAACTACTGCCGCTGCATGCTGGTAAAAGACTTCCGGATCATCCACCGGGATCTGCAGCTGTTCGGCAATAGCTGCGGTTACGGCCGCCATGCTCAACTGGATACCCGCCATGTTCATATGACAGTAATCCATGAAAAAATTACGGCCGGGAATGGATATGTCTGTATTCCTTGCCAGCAATGATGCCAGGTCCAATGTATGGATACCATATTTCTTTGCTTCCGACAACAGGGTGTGATATACAATGGATAGGATACGAGGCTTACCCACGGAACGGAATAACAGGGTATAATCCCTCGCTGCCTCCAGGTATTTTCGGGCTTCATCCCAATGACCAGCTGCCATGGCCGCCTCTCCCATCAGTTCATATATGGAGGGTTGTGTATCATCCATCTGTAACAGCTGATCACACCATTTCTGTACGCCGGCATAATCCTGTTGTTTATGGGCTTCCCTCGCGGCATTCCAAAGCTGTTCCCATAATGCGGTATCTCCTGCAGAAAGTACAGGGGTACTGGTTTCATGGGCAGTCACTTTCCAGTCTGCCAGGTTAAAAGCAGGAATGACAAATAGCACTGGCACGCCACGTTGTACAAATAACTCCTGCAGATATTGCAGGAAATCTTTCACGATAAGCGACAAGGCATTGTCTACCTTTTCTTTCAACCATTTACAGGAAATCTCATCCACTGGCAGATCAGATGCCAGGCGTGTGTTCAGGAACCCGCCATATAACTTATAGAAGAAATTATTACCAGCCATGATCACCACCATCGCTGGTTGCAGAACAGCGGCACTCTTCAGCACTGATCTCATTTCATCTGGTTCCATGCCCGACTTTGCAAGGTCAGTCACTTCAAATTCCCCACCGGCTACTGAAGACAGTACATGCTCTATGACTGCAGCAGGCGCATATTCATTACCATAAAAAGAGCCCCTGGCCACAGATTCTCCGGTCAGCAATATGCGCTTATTATCTGTTGTCAGCGATATCCTGTGTTGGCTGGCCCATTTTATCCATTCTCCCATTTGCTTTTTATCCCTCACATAGGCTCCTGTGCCGTGTTCCTCTTTCCAGATACCAATTTGCTGTACTACCGGAGACAATGATGGTGTTTCGGTAGCATGCTGTATCCTGAAGGCTTCCATTTTTTCCAGTATATCCGGTATACTGTTCTCTCTCCTGGATATATATGCTGCCAGTTGTTCGGCAGCTTCTTTACGGATACTTTCAGTTACACTCATGTTGTAACGGATTTATAATTGATGAAAAGATCTGCATTACAGAAAAGTATACAGCTGTGAGCTGATAGCATCAGAAGGCTGTTGGGCATACAGCTCCAGTAGCTGGGATATCACGTCCATCCTGTTCTCCTCGCGATAGAACAGATAGTTGCCCAATACCAGGCAGTCAATATCCGTTTTGATGAAACAATTGATAGCGTCCAGCGGAGTACATACAATAGGCTCTCCCCTTACATTAAAGGAAGTATTGAGCAATATGGGGCAACCGGTCAGCGCATCAAAAGCATCCAGCAGGGAGGCCATTAAGGGATTTACCTCGCGGTTCACGGTCTGCACCCTCGCAGAGCCGTCAACGTGTGTGATGGCAGGCAGGTCCAGTGGCGACTTCACCTGGCAGGTTTCCAGCATAAAAGGAGATGCGTGATCCAGTTCAAAGTGGTCTCCCTTCTTCTCTTCCAGCACCATAGGAGCAAAAGGACGGAAACCTTCCCTTTTCTTCACCATGGCATTAATCCTGTTCCTCATTTCAGGATGACGGGGATCTGCCAAGATAGAACGGCTGCCCAGTGCTCTCGGGCCAAATTCCATCCTGCCCTGGAACCACCCGATCACTTTGCCTTCAGCAATCAGCTCGGCTACGCGTTTCACCAAACGTTCCGGTTCATGGCGGAAACTACTCGCCTTCAGGAAGATCCCTTTCAGACTATTCATTATTTCTTTATCGCTATAAGCCGGCCCCAGACAGGCGGTCTTCAGTTTGCCTTCCGGCAGTGGTTGTCCCGTTTCCTGTATATAAGCCACAGCAGCGGCCCCCAGGGCTCCACCGGCATCATTTGCCGCCGGCTGTACGAAAAGCGCATCAAAAGGTCCTTCCCGCAATATGCGGCCATTGGCAACACAGTTCAGCGCCACCCCTCCGGCAAGACATAAATTCTTCAACCCTGTCCTGTTATACAGATAGGTGGCTTTTTCCAGCATCAGCTCCTCCAGGAACACCTGCAGGCTTTTGGCGATATCTTTATGGAACTGCTCCAACGGAGATTCTGCTACACGTGCCGGCTGACCAAACAGCTCACACAACGCAGGTGCATACATTTTCTGCTGACGCATAAAATCGAAATAAGAAAGGTCCAGCTGGAATTGTCCTTCATCCAGTGATTGCAATAAACGCCTGAACTGATCCAGGTACTTCGGCGTACCATAAGGCGCCAATCCCATTACTTTGTATTCACCCTCATTGACACTGAATCCCAGGTAACTGGTAATAGTACTGTATAACAGGCCAACGGAATGCGGATAGTTCACCTCTTCGAACAGATCAATGTTTACTCCCCTCCCGGTTCCATAGGTGGTGGTAGCCCACTCCCCTACTCCATCCATCGTGAGAATAGCAGCTTCATTAAATCCTGAGAAACAAAAGCTGCTGGCAGCATGTGACAGGTGGTGAGGTACATAACAAACAGGCCCTTCATATCCCAGCCTGATCGCAATTTCCTGTTCTACCGTATAAGGAGATATCCTTTTTAAGATCTCATCATTGACATCCGGCAAACCACTATACAATTGCCTCGACAATTTCTTTTGGGGCAGCTCATAATAAGACAACAGGGAAACATCATCTATCGTAATCCCTGCCTCTTTCAGGCAATATTGCATTGCATGATAAGGCATGGAGGGATCATTCTTGATACGGGAAAATCTTTCTTCCTGTGCGGCTGCAATTAGTACTCCATCACGGAGTATGCAGCAGGCTGCATCATGATACAATGCAGAAATACCCAGTATATTCATAACAGCAGAACTTAAAATCAGTAGACCTTGTTGATAATTTCGTTACATACAGGTTTTAACGTTTCCTTCCACTGACCAGCCTTTGCCTCCAGCACCGCTGGCGATGGTTCTGAGATGATCTCAAATACCAGGTCTTTCAGTTTGATAGAATGAAGGAATGCCTGCAGACAACTATCTTTCCCGTCATCGCCAAAATGAGCGATCACTGCTTCCCGGAGATTCATTGTAGCACCTACAAAACGGGGATTGGCAGGTTTACCATTTACACGCCCGCAAATAGCATATACGGCAGGTGATGCGGGGATGGCGGCAAGGTTATCCAGCCCGTCGAGATTAGTCTCCTTACTGAACAATTGCATTGTCTGCATTCCTTCAACAAGTGAAACATCTAAGATATTATGATCCATAACAAAGGATTTTATACTTGATTTTACAGTTCTACTTTTATTGCTTTTTCTTCTGCTTCTCTGTAATACCACCATCCGGTAGCAATGTCAAACACAGCCATCCCCATGGGATTGAACATAATTACATCGTCTGTTCCGGTACCGGCAAACAGTTCATCCAGTGCGTGAGTGGTAAAGGAAAAAGTATCTTCAGGGTTCAGACCATTTTCATGATGCATCACCTCTATATCTGTTTTTTCCCGGCATATTTCTTCCCAGTCATCTACAATGATCCTATCCATATATGCCCTCATCTGAGGCTGGTAGTCACGCAACGATACATTGGCCTGCAGAGAACCTTTTTTCGGCGGCAGATTAATATAAGGGGCACTGCTAACAGTACAGGTGATAAAGATGTCAGCAGGCACATAAGCATCTTCCCAGCTATGCACGATCTCTACTTTCTCCAGTACGTCTTCCGGAAGCCCGGATATATCTACAGGTCTGATATCAAACAGTCTCACTTTCGCGATATCATCCCACCACATTTGTCTGAGCAAATCCAGGTGCATCCTTCCTATCGGTCCAAAACCCGTGATGCCTATTTCAAGCGGTGCTTGCAAAGCAGAGCGGGATTCCAGGAAGGATTTGATGATCAGTCCTGTTACACCCGCGGTACGGATAGCACTGATTTTATTGGTGTTAATAATACAGAAAGGGATACCAGTATCGGCTTCGTTCAGGATAGTAACAGCATGTGCCCTGGCAAGGCCCTGTTGTATATTTCCGGGAAAACTGGCGATCCATTTAATACCTGCAGCGTTCACCTCACCACCCAGAAATGCGGGCATAGCAATGATCCTGTTCACCATATTCCTGTACCGGAGATAGGGCTTTACGGGTTGCCTGTAATCTTTTCTGGATACCATATCCACAGCATTACCTATCACACTGATCACATCCTGCCATGAAATACCGATCCTGTCTATGTGTTCGTCAGATAGATAGATCATTCTTTGTTTTCTTTTATGATTAATTAAGGAACCGGGACAGGTGCATTGAGGAGCGTACGATTCACCCATTCCTCATTATAGATAGTGTCCATATAAGGATATCCTTTATCCGGACAAAGGAATAATACATGATGGTTATTGCCGGGATGTGCTGCCGCAAAGAAATCCTTCACAGCATAATACATTGCGCCAGTAGAGCCACCGCCAAAAATGGCATACCTGTCAAATAATTCCTGGCAACCTCTTACGACATTTATTTCTGATACATGTATTACTTGATCGATGATCGCCTCTTTGATCATACCCGGTACTTTACTGGATCCCAGTCCTGAGATATAACGCTTGGCCGGCGGTGTTCCGAAGATAACAGACCCTTCTACATCTACCGCCACCACTTTTACATGCGGGAATTTCTGTTTTATCCGGCGGGAGATGCCGGCGATTGTACCGCCTGTACTAACTCCAATAAATACATAATCCAGCTTATCAAATGTCTGGTTGAGCTCTATGCCCAATCCATTGTAATAAGCGAGATAATTATCTGCGTTGCCATATTGATTGGTCCAGAAGATATGTTCTTCCTGACGGCATATTTCCTCTACCATATCCAGTCTCGTAAGCAGGTATCCGCCGGTGGCATCACGTTTTGACACTTTTACCACTCTTGTGGCAATTCGTCTCAGTATCTGTTCATAGCTACGATTGATATTAGGATCAATCACGACGATGGAACGAAGCCCAAGACACTTGCAGATCGAGGCCAGAGATACGGCAAAATTGCCTGAGCTGGATTCAACTATAGTCGTATTACTATTGATAACACCACTACGTATACCGTTTAACAGTATGTTATATACAGCCCTGTCTTTGATACTTCCTGAATAGTTATTGTATTCAAGTTTTACAAACAGTCGTATCTGATCATGCGGCAGCTCTCTTACCGGCGTTTGTCCGATAAAATTGCCAATATAATTCAGCTTGTCCAGAAGCAGTTTCTCTTCGGACCTGTGAATGCCTTCCGGCAGGCTATGGAGGTTCATTGTAATGATGGGTAAGTAATGCAGGCAGTATCGGGCGTTTCAGATGGCGGCAACACTGCTTACATCGGGACGGGTAAGAAAAAAGGGGTAACTTATATAACGACCAGTTGATCTACGGGTAGTGTCATCAAAACATTTCGCTGCAACAAATCAACACGCACCAGCAATTTCTTTTTATTATTATTTTGAACAATCTCGCAGGTAAGGCCGGCCAGCGCACCTTCAGTGATCATCACCTGCTGTCCCGGCTCAAAATAACTATCAGATACTTCCAATGCCCTGCCTTGCTCGGTTATTATCATTATATTCTCAATAACCGTCTTACTGATCCGTGCTACTTCTTTACCTGATCTGACATAATGCAACACACCATCCAGGTCCATTACATCATAATAGTCTTTCCGGTTCATCAGATACACAAATATATATGAGGGGAACAGGGGTTGATCTATATATTTCTTTCTGTCATGCCATATCCTGAGTGTCTTTTGCATAGGAAGCAATGATTGGATATTAATACCCGACAAACGGGCATGCACTTTCTTTTCATGGCATGGCTTGGTATAGATCAGATACCAACCTTCATGTGGATTAGTCATTTCGGGTATTCTTTAATGGAAAAATTGGAGTACGGGAATATCTCTGATGGAGTGCAATAGGTAAACGAACAATAGAAAAAATAGCTATCGCTAGCGGGAGTAACAATCCTGCTCTTTTATTAGACTTAGTGATGAAACTTGATAGAACTGAAATCAATATAAGAAGCTTCCTAAACGGCTAGCCCTTTATATTTCAGTTTAGAATGAAGAATGAACATAAATGCTCCGTTGATACAACGAGAACAAATTTGCTGTGGTCCAGATCTGGACAATCTGTTTAGGGTTTTATCCGGAAAATCTCAAATATCACATTACAATATTCTTATTAGAATTTCCTGGACTGGGTTGTCTACGTTACTTTGAGTTTTGTATCATTTCTTGCTTTGGATTTCTCATTTGCACGCAATTTTTATAATTATGAAAACCGTCTTAACCAGTTGGCATCTTTGGTCCCATATAGTAATTTAACTATTAGATGTTTAGAACAAAGCCGCTCCCGCCCACACACTATCCCAACCCCGATGATGATCTCATCAATCAATGTCCAATTTTGGCATTACCGTAGTGACAAGGGAAATAATATACATTTAATGATCAAATATTTCATTTATTGGGCTCATACATCTCATCAGTATAATAACACAAACAAAATAACTTTAGTATTACAATCAGACTATTTATTGAAATTTTTGCAGATACTTAAACCGGGCCTTATATTATTAGACAATACACTGTTCTCTTTATAAAACGAATTCTTTGGAGCTAAGAACATTGTTATTTAAAAACATTTTATATGAGTCAGGTTACAACAATTTCAATTAATAAGGCTTTCGTTCTTGACCTGTTTGTATCTTATCAAGATATGAGTAAAAATAGATAAAAAGATTTACAAAACCAACAGCGGTCAATTTTTTTTATGCAGTAATTCGCTGAATGTTACTTACTGTTTTTATCGATCGGCGTGGATAGCCCACTGAAAAAATTCTATGTCACCTGGGAAAACAATCTTAACATGATCAGGAGCAACAATATGCGTTCTGTGGGTACAACAAAATAAATTGGTGGGGGATGGTATAATTTGTTTCAGGTTCGGTAGAGAAGGCATCTCTGTGCTCCCGAATGGTACCGAACCAGTATTAAATCAGGTATTAATGCCGTACAAACTGTCTTGTCCTGGTATAGGTTTACAGTTTTGATGAGATAATCCGTTTGAATTTTACAATATTAAAAGATAATCCTAAAAAGGTTGTTTTGTTTAGATTTTAGTCCTGGATCAGGTTGACAGTATCAGCTGTTAATCCTGATCCAGGACTATCTTTTCTCTTCGTTCGCCATCTCCTTACTAATTCCCCTTGTTTTGTATGTGCCTGATTTGGAGTTAGGTAGTCGCAGCTTGCATGAGGCCTTTGTTCATTGTAGATGCGGATAGACGCTGTTACTATAGCCGCCGCGGTTTCATAGTTTTTAAATAACCGGTCCAGACCAAATTCTGACTT